>CAWCEP010000001.1:0-67451 GCA_963794615.1 uncultured Acidimicrobiales bacterium
GTGCAACCAGTAGAAGACGAACACCGCTAGGGCGGCGACGGCACCGTAGGCGAAGTTGAAAATCCCCGACGTCTTGTAGGTCAACACCAGGCCCACGCCCGCCAGGCCGTAGACCGCTCCGGTGGCGATGCCTATGACGATGAACGGAAGGAAATCAGACAACTGCGAATGGCCCCTCTGCATTTCGACGGAGCAGACGGATTTAACCCAGCCTTGATCTCGACCACATCGGGCGTTGGCGGTGACCGATCCCTGAAGCGTGGGCGCTGAGGGACTCGAACCCCCGACCTGCTGGTTGTAAGCCAGCTGCTCTAACCAGCTGAGCTAAGCGCCCGCACCGCCAATCTACCTGGGGGCACCCATCGGACCCGGTCCCGAGACATCGGGGTGCAAGCGGGCCGTCCGAGGCCGGATCTCCGCGCCATGACCCTCGGCCGACATCAGCCCGACATCACATCGACCTCCGGTGTCATGATGGCCCCCGTCGAGTGGCCTCGAGAGGAGTGGTCGATGTTCTCCAAGATCGTCGTCGGTACCGACGGGTCCGATACCGCGGCCGGCGCCGTGGCCCTGGCGGTCGACCTCGCCCGCCAGAGCGGGGCGACGCTCCACGTCGTCTCGGCCTACAAGGACCCCGTGACGTCGATCACCGTGGCCCACGCCGGAGCGGTTGCGGTTCCCGACACCACCCTCACGGCTTCCGAGCTGAAGCGCTCCAGCGAGGAGATGCTGGCCGAGGTGGTCAAGGACACCGAGGGGGTCCCGGTCCAAACCCACGCCGTGGCGGGACCTCCGGCCGACGTGTTGATCAGCGTGGCGGAGTCGGTCGGCGCTGATGTCATCGTCGTCGGCTCCAAGGGGATGAAGGGGGCGCGCCGTCTCATCGGCTCGGTCCCCAACACCGTGGCGCACCGCTCACCCTGCAACGTGATCATCGCCAAGACGTACTGAGGGAACCCGGCGCGATCTCCACGGTCATGACTCGTCTCCGAAGGCCCACCGAGTGGGCGTACCGGTGAAATCGGCTTCGTCGAGGCCGAAGACCCGGTGGGGCTCGAGCCGGAAGCAGGCGTTGTCGGAGAAGAATTCCACGGCGATGTCGGTTCGGTACTTGGCGTTGACCTGCGCCGTGAAGCGCTCGATCGCCTCGTTCTCCACCACGACGTCCGACCACTCCTTCGACGATCACCGGCTGCAGGGGGTTGTCGGTGGTGATGACGGCATGGGGATCAGCGGCGATGTTTCTGGTCTTACGAGACTGCGGGCTCGAACTGAACCACGCCGCGCCCTCGCTTCACACCCCCCAAACGGGCATGACGTGGGGACGGCCGTCGGGCCGCACCGTGGCCACCCAGTAGTCATGTGACTGGACGAGACGCTCCTCGGCCCACCCCCAGGGCAGCAGCCCGCGTCCTTCGAGTGGTCCGGCGATCCCGTAGCCGGGCATGTACGGACGACTCGCCGTTGGCTCGGTCATCCCACTTCCTCCTGTGCCGTTCCCGATGTCCACGATGACCCATCATGGCGTCGACCTCGTCCTGCGTCTCGTCCGCACCCCACCGTTGGACACTCGACGTCGGGGCGCGGCACCGGGGTCGATCCACGCGAGACTCCGGGGCGTGGGGGTCGACTTCGGCAAGACGGCGCGGGACTACGCCGCGCACCGTGCCGGGTTCCCCAAGGAGCTCTTCGACCGGCTGGCGGCGATGGGCATCGGCCGCTCGGGCCAGCGCCTCCTCGATCTGGGCACCGGCACCGGGACGCTGGCGCGCGGATTCGCTCGACGTGGTGCCTCGGTCGTCGGTATCGACCCGTCCGAGCCGATGCTCGTCGAGGCCCGGCGCATGGCGAGGGACGAGGGGGTCCAGGTCGACTACCGGGTGGGCCGGGCCGAGGACATCGACGCACCCGACGGCGCCTTCGACGTGGTCACCGCCGGTCAGTGCTGGCACTGGTTCGACCGTCCCGCCGCCGCCGCCGAGTGCATGCGGGTGCTGGTCCCCGGCGGGGCACTGGCCATCTGCTACTTCGACTGGCTGCCCATGCCCGGGAACGTCGTCGCCGCCACCGAGGCACTCATCCTGCGAGCACAACCCCGAGTGGCCGCTCTCGCGGGGGACTGGGCATGTACCCGCTGTGGACCCTCGACGTGGCCGAGGCCGGGTTCACTGGGCTCGAGACGTTCTCCTTCGACGTGGACGTCCCCTACAGCCACGAGGCCTGGCGCGGTCGGATCCGTGCCAGCGCCGGCGTCGCCGCGTCGCTGCCCCCCGACGCCGTGGCCGCCTTCGACGGCGAGCTCGCCGGCCCTCTTGCACGAGACTTCCCGGGCGAGCCGCTGGCGGTCCCGCACCGTGTGTGGGCCCTGGTGGCACGCGACACCGCAGTCGCACGACGTAGCCGGCGAGGCTCAGTCCTCGGGGCTGTTGCCCAGGTGCCAACCGCCGCACTGGTCGCACTGGTAGGCGACGAGCTCGGCGCCGTGGTCGAGGCGGGAGCTGAAGGCGGCACGGTTGGCCTCCTGCTCGGACCGGAAGCGGGTCTTGGGCTGGCCGTCGGCACGGTGGTGCGGCAGATCGGAGCCGGGCGTGGAGCGGCGCCGGCGGGATGCGTCGACGGGCCGCCATCAGGCCGGCGTCGGCGGCACGGGGGCCGGAGCGTCCCCCCGGGGCAGCCGCGAGGTTCGGGCGGCGGCGGCGGCGCGTCGAGCTGGTCCGAGCAACGGCGTCGTGGCCGCCGCCACCACGGCCCGGCGGACGCCGGGGTCCTTGGTCACGAGGTCGCGACCTTGGAGCTCGCCGATGACGGCGCCGGCTTCCTGGCACACGAGCATGGCGCCGAGGTAGTCCCAGGGGGCCAACGAGGCGTGCGTGCCCACCACGAAGGCGTCGAGGGTGCCGTCGGCCACCGCGCACAGCTCGAGCGCGGCGGCCCCGAAGGCCCGGAACTGGGCCCACCCCAGATGGCGGCTCGGCATGCCGGAGATCGCCACGACCGCCTCACGGAGCGCCTGGCAGCCCGAAGGCACGACCCGGGTCGTCCCCCGCCAGGCGCCGCCGCCCGCGCACGGCGTGGTACCGCACCCCGTTGGCGAGGTTGGCCACCACCGACACCCGGGGCCCGTCGGCGTCGAGCATGCAGATGCTCGAGGCGTACCACGGGATGCCCCGCGACGCGTTGGTGGAGCCGTCGACGGGATCGACCACCGCCACCAGCGCGCGAACCGGGGCGGTGCACGCCGCTCTCCTCGGACACCACCCCGATGCCGGACTCGTCGAGCACCTCGAGGACGGCCCGGTCGGCGGTCAGGTCGATGGCGTACTGCCCGGGTCGTTCGCCCGCGCGGCCGCCAGTCCTCGACGGGCGCGAGGGCGACGGGCACGGCGTCGACCGCCCGGTGACACAGCGCCAGGAGCGCGTCGTCGTCCATCGACCGGACCCTACCGTGACATCCGCCCGCCCCGACGGGGCGCCGCGGCCGACCCGGTAGCCTCGTCCCCGTGGCCGTCATCGACGTCGCGGGGTATGTCGCGGACCTGAAGGACCATTCGGACCACCACGGCTTCCACGTCCACGACGAGCGCCATTTCGTCGAGACGTACTCGTTGCGCCAGACCTGGGAGGTCGACCTGCACCCCGAGGAGGGATGCGGCGGGCCCCTCGACCTGCACCTGGCGCTCGAGGTCGACCCGAGAACCCTGCTGTCGTTCGAGGATGCCGTCGTCGACCTCCCCGAGGACGCCGAGCCACCCGACGAGTACCACTTCCCTCTGACCTTCACGTGGGGGCTCCCGCCCCTGCCCCACGGTCCCGACCTCCTGCGCCTGGCCATCGACCTCGCCGGGGTGGGTGGGATCGACCTCCCCCTCGAGGTGTCGGCCATCGACTCCTTCGCCTCGGCCACCGACGCCCCCGAGCGCCGGCTGTCGATCGTGGCCCGGTACCCGGTGTCGCTGGCCCGGGTCCTCGGGGGCGAGGAGCTCCTGTGCGAGGTCTTCGACCGCTGCCTGGCGGTCAGCCGGTACCTGCTCGACGCCGCCCCGGGGTGGCTCGACGGATGACGTGTCGCCGTTCCCGGCGGGGAGCCCACCGCAGGGACGGACCTCGGCGCCCCCCCGTCGGTCGAGCCTCGGTGGCGATGTGCACGGTGGCGGTGGTGGCGAGTGGCCTGAGCGGGTGCGCCAGCCACAACGGCACCGACCTGGCCCGCCAGGCCTGTGGCCACGTCGAGCGGTCGCTTACCCTGTACCGAGTCCTCGCTGCACGCCACCAGCCCGGCGCTGGCGACGGCCCAGCAGGCCCAGGCCGTCACCCAGCTGCGCGACGCCCTGCCCATCGCCTCGACCGCGGCCGGTGAGGCCGGCCAGTACCAGGCCCTCATGGCCACCCTGGCCGAGAGCGACCACCTGCCCGAGTCGCTGCTGGTCCACGCCTTGCGCGCCCAGTGCGCGCGGCGGAGGCCGGCGGCGTGTCCTCCACCCCACCGCCCACGGCCGAGACACCCGCCACCCGGCCTCCGCCGACCGGGCTCTAGCCCCCGGGCCCGGCCCCCCGGGGTGGTGCGGGTGTGCACCCACGTCCCCACCGACGCGGCACCGGGGCCCGAAGGCCCCGGCACCACCACACTCGGTCACCCCGGGCGGACAGGCCGCCCCCGGGCATCGCTCACACCGTGGGGCTGAACCCCGCCGGCAGGTTGATGGACTTCTTCTCCAGGAACAGCTCGAGCCCGTCGGGGCCGAACTCGCGTCCCATGCCCGACTCCTTGTATCCACCGAAGGGGGTGGAGAAGTCGATCGGGATGGCGCTGTTGAGCATGTACGTCCCGGTCCGCACGCCGCGGGCCACCTTGAGGCCACGCTCGGGGTCGTTGGTCCAGACCGAACCGCACAGCCCGTAGCTCGAGTCGTTGGCGATGGACACGGCCTCGGCGTCCCCGCCGTCGTAGGGGATGACGGCGAGCACGGGACCGAAGATCTCCTCCTGGGCGATGCGCATGGAGTTGTCGACGTTCACGAAGACGGTGGGCTCGACGAACCAGCCCTTGTCCATGTTGGCCGGACGGCCTCCGCCCACCGCCACCTTGGCCCCTTCTTCCTGCCCGAGCTTGATGTAGCCCTCGACCCGGTCGCGCTGGCGCTCGGCCACGAGGGGGCCCACCTCGACGGTGGGATCGAGCGGATCGCCGACCTTCATGGCCGACACCGACTCGACGATGCGCGTCGACGACCTCCTGGTACCGGTCGCGAGGGGCGAGGATCCGAGTCTGGGCGATGCACGCCTCGCCGTTGTTCATGATGGCGTTGGGCAGCAGCATCGGCATGGCCTCGGCGAGGTTGACGTCGTCGAGGAGGACCGCCGCCGACTTCCCGCCCAGCTCGAGGCTGAACCGCTTGAGCTGCTCGCCGCAGATGCCGCCGATCTTCTTGCCCGCCACGGTCGACCCGGTGAACGAGACCTTGTTGATCCCGGGGTGTCGCACCAGGTGCTCACCGACCTCTCGCCCGGCTGGGAGCACGCTCAACACGCCCTTGGGCAGGCCCACCTGCTCGAACACCTCGGCCAGACGGAAGGCGTCGAGAGGGGTCTCGGGCGCCGGCTTGAACACCACCGTGCACCCGGCCACCAGTGCCGGGCGCGAGCTTGGCCGCGGCGATGAACATCGGCACGTTCCACGGGCTGATGGCCCCCACCACGCCGACGGGCTCCTTGGCCACGAGCACCTCGCCCATGAGCCCCTGGCGGACCTCGTCGAACTGGAACGTCGAGGCGAGCCCGGCGTAGTAGTCGAGGATCATGGTGGGTGCGAAGACCTGCGCCATCGTCGCCCACGACACGGGAGATCCCATCTCGGTGGTGATGAGCTCGGCGAACGCCTGCATGTCGGCCTGGATGGCCTGGGACACCTTGGTGAGGATCTCGGCCCGCTCGACCGGCGTCATGCGGGGCCAGGGCCCGTTGTCGAAGGCGTCGCGCGCCAGCGCCACCGCCTTGTCGACATCGGCTTCGGTGGCGTCCGGGACACGACCGACGACCTGTTCGGTCGTCGGGTTGATCACGTCGATGGTGCCGGTGCCCGAAGGGCTCACCCATTCCCCACCGATGAACAGCCGGTCGTAGGCCTTCACGTTCCCCTCCTCAAAAGTGAAACCCGTTTCCCTGATGCTATCGATCCGCCCCGAGCTCCGACAGCCGGTCCGAGAGCGCCCCGGGCCCGTCGGTGAGACCGGGCTCACCCGACGCCCCGGCACCGGCGAAGGACTGGGGTGCCTGTGACCGGGGGCGCCGAGCCGATGGAGGAAAAGGCCAGGTCCACCTCCAGACGCTGGTCTCCGACCCGGCCGTGATGGTCTCCTCGGTGAGGTGACGGTCGTGCACCACCGCCGTCAGGCGCGGCGACGACACCTCGGACGGGGGTGCCCCCAGGACCGTGGACAGGAGCTGGTGCAGATGGGCCGGTTCGAAGCTGTAGCGATCGCCGTGCTCGGTGACGGCGGTGGCGCCTGCCGCGCCCTGCAACGGGGACAGGATCGTGGCCGCCGAACGCGCCCCGAGGCTCTGGCTCGACGCAACCTCGGTCCACGTCGAACCGGTCCGGCGAAAGGCGCGGTCGCCGACGGCGATGACTTCGGCGTTGCCTCCGTTCTGGTCCACCTCGGTCTCCTGAACGGCGTCGGGTGCCTGGTACACGACCTCGAACGCCACCCGTTGACGCAGCGGGGTCGAGCCGGGCTTGCCCGACGGCGACACCACGACGACCGAGTTGTCGTCCCTGAGGACGAACCCCGATGCCGTCATGGTCTCTTGGGCCGCGCCCCGGAGCTGCTGCTGGGCCAGATGCGGCGCACTCGACAACGACAGCGCGATGGCACCGACCGAAAGAGCACCGAACACGGCGAGAAGGACGAACGGCAACGCCCGCGACTGACTGTCGCATGTCGTCGATCCTCGCCGTCAGTGGGCCGGCGGTGCCTTCGGCACCCCTTGGTCGCGTCAGGCGCTTCGCCAACCACGACAGGCTCTCGGGTTCGGGCATGGCGTCCTCCCATCCGGCGAGCACCTCCTCCATGCGGTCGCGGCCCGGGATCCACCCCACCACCGCCACCGTGACGGCATCGAGGGGAAGTGACCCCGAGAACTCGTCGCCGAACAGGTCCTCGGCGATCCGCGGGGCCGGCTCGCGCATGACGTAGAGCTCGCCGGTGTCGGCCACCCACGACACCTCGTGACGCACGTCGTCACGGTCGTGCCACTCCGTGCCGAGCTCGATCTCCTCGGAACGACGCCGGCGCTCGTCGGCTTCGTAGAACTCCTCGATGTTCATGACCCTCCCGTCGGTGTCGACACCTCGTCGGGCTCTGTCACCTCCACCGGCTCCGGACGACACGATCAGCGTGGGGCCGGGAGGGATCGAACCTCCGACCCAGGGATTATGAGTCCCCTGCTCTGACCACTGAGCTACGGCCCCTCACCTGTCTCTCCGCCTGACGCGCACCGGCCCGGTCGGAGCGATCAGCGTAGCGGGGAGCGCCCGTCGAAGGCAGCAACGGGGGCGGGCCGGACCGCCGCCCGCATCGAGCTCCGGGGGAGAGACTCGAACTCTCAACCTAGCGGTTAACAGCCGCTTGCTCTGCCAGTTGAGCTACCCCGGAATGGCACCACCGTCGGGACCACAGAGATTCTGGACCGACAGTCCGGCGCCGGCCGGCCAACGATAGCAGCGAGCCTTCTCAGACCTCGTCGAGGAAATCTCGCAACGGCTGGGCCGCGTTGGGGTGGCGGAGCTTGGCGAGCGTCTTGGCCTCGATCTGGCGGATCCGCTCTCGGGTGACCCCGAACGCCTTGCCGACCTCCTCGAGGGTGCGCACCCGACCGTCCTCGAGGCCGAAGCGCAGCTCCATGACCTCGCGTTCGCGCTTGGGCAGGGTTGCCAACGCGTCGCGCACGGCCTCGTGCAGCATCGACCGCGTCGCCGCGTCGTCGGGGACCTCGGCACCCTGGTCCTCGATGAGGTCCGAGAGGCTGAAGTCCTCTTCGTCGCCCATGGGTTGCTCGAGCGACACGGTGTCCTGGTTGATGCGCTGGATCTCGCGCACGCGCTCGATGGGGAACTCCACGCGACTGGCGATCTCCTCCACCGTGGGCTCGCGACCGAGCTCTTGGAGGAGCTGGCGCTGCACACGCACCACCTTGTTGATGGTCTCGACCATGTGGACCGGGATGCGGATGGTGCGACCCTGGTCGGCCAGTGCCCGGGTGATGGCCTGGCGGATCCACCAGGTGGCGTAGGTCGAGAACTTGAAGCCCTTCGTGTAGTCGAACTTCTCGACGGCCCGCATGAGGCCGAGGTTCCCCTCCTGGATGAGGTCGAGGAAGGCGAGGCCCCGGTTCCGGTAGCGCTTGGCGATCGACACCACGAGCCGGAGGTTGGCCTCGATGAGCGCCTCCTTGGCCTGCTGACCCCGGCGGACCTGCATGCGGAGCCGGGTGCGCTCCTCGGAAGGCAGCTTGCGGGTGCCGGCCGCCTCGTGGCGCGCCGATCTCCTCGGCGGCGTCGTTGCCGGCCTCGATCCGCTTGGCCAGCTCGACCTCGAGCTCGCCGGTGAGCAGCGGGACCTTGCCGATCTCCTTGAGATACGTGTGGACGGGGTCCGCCGCGGTGCCGCCACCGTGGTCGGGCGACGAGTACGAGGCGATGCGGCCCCGACCGGGGCGCGGCGTCTGGCGGTCCATGACCTCGTCGACGGGCTCACGCTTGAAGGCGCGTCGTTTCAGCCGCTGCAGCGGACCGTCACTTTCGTCACCGCTGCCGTCATCGTCGGCCGACTCGGGGGCGGGCTTGACCACGGCGAGCGTGGCCGGAAGTCCTTCGACAACTTCTTCGGCCACCACTTCGGCGACTGCCTCGGCCACTGCTTCTTCGAGCACGACCGGTGCCGCGCCGTTGCGCGTCTGCTCCACGTATTCGATGCCCTCTTCGCGCACGCGCAGCACGACGTCTTCGATGACGTCGTGGGTGAGCTCCACCGCTTGGAGCACCAGGATGAGGTCGTCCTGGGTGAGGTAGCCGCGCCGACGACCGACGGAGAGCAACGTCTCGAACCCTTCGACCGCCACACCTTCGGGAGGTGGACGGACGGATCCGGCCGGTTGGTGAACCTCACTCATTCGTGTCGTCCCTTCCGATGAGCCAGGCTAGCAACCGGTCTGCGGCTGCGAGGCAACGATCGCCGTCGTCGAGTTCATCGAGGTCATGGCGCACGCGTGCGATCACCGGCGCGATCTCGCCTACCGTGTTGGGAGACAGACGGGCCTGGGCCTCGGCGACGGCGAGGGCCCGCCGCGAGGCGTTGCGCACGAGGGTCACTACTACGTCATCGGCATCGGTGGCCGGTTCCTCAACTGCCAGACGCCTGAGCAGGCTCGCCACCCGAGGATCGTGGTCCTCGGCGGCCTCGACGGCTTCGTGGAGGTCCTCGGACCCGGTGAGGGCCTCGAAGGCGGCACGCTGGAGCTCGTCGGGGAACAGGGCCGCTTCCAACCGGTCTGCCACACGCTCGGGCCGGTGCACGGCCAGGCGCAGCGCTTCGAGGCCGGGGCGCGAGATGTCGGCGACGGTCCCTCGGCCCCGCCCGGGCCCGGGCGCACGCCCGTCGATATCCTGCCCCGGTGGCGGGATGTCGGACCGTCCCGGTCGCGATCCGTTGCTTTCGCCGGCTGCGGTCCGGGGCCGCTGGGCGACCCGCCCGGCCAGCGCCCGGAGGGCAGCGGGCTCGAGACGGCACCGGTCGGCCACGAGTCATCAGGTACTGGTCACGGACGAGCTCGTTGGGATGCTCGCCGATGACCACCATGGCCGCCTCGGCCGCCTTGGCCCGCCCTTCGGCCGACCGCAGGTCGGCCGACTGCAGGACCCGGTCCACCCGGAAGGCCAAGAACGGTTGGGCCTCGGCGATGGCGGCGCGCAAAGCGTCGGGGTCGTCCCGGGCCAGATCAGCGGGGTCGGCGCCGGAGGGCAGGGCGGCCACGGCCACGTCGACCTCGTGATGGCGCTCCCATTCGTAGACACGGCCGGCGCCCTCCTGGCCGGCCGCGTCGGCGTCGTAGGCGAGGACTACCCGGCGGGCGAAGTTGCGAAGCAGGCGGAAGTGGTCCTCTCCGAGCGCGGTGCCACAGGTGGCCACGGCCCGCGGCATGCCGGCCTGGAAGAAGGCGATGACGTCGGTGTACCCCTCGCACACGATGACCTCGCCGTTCTCGATGACATCGTGCTTGGCCCAGTTGAGGCCGTACAGGGTGCGACGCTTGGAGTAGATCGGGCCGTCCTGCGAGTTCTTGTACTTGGGGCCGACCGGGGCCGAGGGGACCGGGGCGTCACCGGCCGGCGCGGGCAGGATGCGACCCCCCAGGGCGATCGGCTTTCCCGACGTGTCGAAGATCGGGAAGACGACGCGCGCCCGGAAGGCGTCTTGGGGGCGGCCCCGTCGGTTGACGAATCCGAGGCCGGCGTCGGTGAGCACCTTGGGGGACACTTTCAGGTGCTTCGCCAGCGCGTCCCAGTCGTCGGGCGCCCATCCGAGACGGAACATTCGCACCGTCTCGCCGTCGTAGCCGCGCGACCGCAAGTAGTCGCGCGCCGGACCGGCGTCGGCGGCCGAAAGGAGCCGCTCGTGGTAGAAGTCGACCGCCTTGGCCATGGCCTCGTGCAGCGGGGCTCGGCGCTGGCGGTCGGCGGTGGCGGAGGGATCCTCGGTGATGGTGACCCCGCTTCGCTCAGCGAGGCGCCGCACGGCCTCGACGAAGTCCACGTGCTCGATCTCGCGTACGAAGGTGATGGCGTCACCCGACTGCTGGCACCCGAAGCAGTGGAACACGCCCATCTCGGCGTTGACGCTGAACGAAGGCGTCTTCTCCTGGTGGAACGGGCACAGTCCCACCCAGCGCGTGCCCTGCTTCTTGAGCGCGGCGTGTTCGCTGATGAGCGCCACGATGTCGGTGGCGGAGCGCACACGGACGACGTCCTCGTCAGGGATGGCCACGGTCGGACGGTACCCGCCGGGAGTGTCGGCGTGGACCGGGAACGCGACCGGGTCCGCTACCTGGCCCTCGATCGCGCCGCCGGCCTCGAGGACGACCTGCGCTTGGTGGCGGCGGGGCGCGGGGTGGCCCTCGACGGCGCGCGCTTCGTCGCCGCCGGCGCCTTTCGGGCCGCCGCCTTCCGAGCCGTGGTCTTTCGAGCGGCCGTCTGGCGCGCCGGGGCGCGCTTCTTCGCCGCCGCGGCCTTGCGGGCCGCGGTCTTGCGGGCCGGGGCGCGCTTCACGGCCTTGCGAGCCGGGCGCGCGCTTCTTCGCCGTCGGCGGCGCTCGGTGCCGCGTCGCGCCAGCACCACCTGGGCAGCCGAGAGTCGGGCGATGGGGACCCGGAACGGCGAGCAGCTCACGTAGTCGCAGCCCGCCTCGGCGAAGACGGTGATGGACTCGGGATCACCGCCGTGCTCGCCGCACACGCCGATCTTGAGCGACGGCCGGGTGGCCCGGCCCCGGGCCACTCCGAACCGCACGAGCTCGCCCACACCGTCGGCGTCCACGGTCTCGAACGGATTGTGCTTGAGGAGGCCCTTCTCCAGGTAGGCGGACATCATCCGGCCCTCGACGTCGTCGCGGCTGAACCCGAACGTCATCTGGGTGAGGTCGTTGGTCCCGAACGAGAAGAAGTCGGCCACCTCGGCGATCTCGCCGGCGCGCAGGGCGGCGCGCGGCGTCTCGATCATGGTGCCGATGAGGACCTCGAGCCGGCGCCGGGTCGAACGATTCGCCGAGGCCAGCGTGGCCGCCACCGCCTCCTCGACCCATCCCCTCGCCAAGGCGAGCTCCTCGCGCGTGACCGTGAGCGGGATCATGATCTCGATGACGGGTTTGCCCCCGTCGGAGACCCTCTGGACCGCCGCCTCCATGAGGGCCCGCACCTGCATCGAGTAGAGGCCGGGCTTGATGACACCGAGGCGCACCCCTCTCGTGCCCAGCATGGGGTTGTACTCGTGCCACTGCTTGGCCGCTTCGAACAGCGCCTGTTCCTCGGCGTCGAGGCCGACGGTCGCCTCCTTGATGGCCAGCTCGCCGGTGTCGGGGAGGAATTCGTGCAGGGGCGGGTCGAGCAATCGCACCGTCACCGGCAGCCCGTCCATCGCTTCGAGGATCTCGATGAAGTCGGCGCGTTGCGCCACGCGGAGCTCTTCGAGCGCGGCGTCCTCGGCGACGGCGTCCTCGGCGAGGATCATGCGGCGCACGATGGGCAGGCGGTCTTCGGCGATGAACATGTGCTCGGTCCGGCACAACCCGATGCCCTCGGCGCCCATGCGCCGACCGTTGGCGGCGTCAGGACCGTTGTCGGCGTTGGCGCGCACCTTGAGATGTCCCTTGCGGATGGCGTCGGCCCACCCCAGCAGGGTCTCGAATTCATCGGACGCCTTGGCCTCGGCCAGCTCCACCTGGCCCAGCGCGACCTCTCCGGCGGCTCCGTCGATGGAGATCCAGTCCCCCTCGTTGACGACGGTGGCGCCCACGCTGAACGACCGGCCCGCGATGCGGACCTTCTCCGCCCCCACCACGGCCGGCTTGCCCCAGCCCCGGGCCACGACCGCGGCGTGCGACACGAGGCCGCCCCGGGCGGTGAGGATGCCCTCGGCGGCGAGCATGCCGTGGACGTCCTCGGGCGAGGTCTCGCTGCGCACCAGGATGACCCGCTCGCCCCGTTCGGCCGCGGCGGCGGCGTCGTCGGCGGTCAGATAGACCCGACCCACCGCCGCACCCGGTGACGCGCCCAGGCCCTTGGTGAGCACGGTGTGGCCCGGGCCCGCGAACTGGGGATGGAGGACCTGGTCGAGGTGCTCGGCGGTGACCCGCCCCACCGCCTCGGCGCGGGTCAGGCGAATGCCGGGGTCGGTGGTCATCTCCACCGCCATGCGCAGGGCGGCCCGGCCCGTCCGCTTGCCCACCCGGGTCTGCAACATCCAGAGCTTGCCGTGCTCGATGGTGAACTCGGTGTCGCACATGTCGCGGTAGTGGCGCTCGAGACGCCCGAAGATGGCGAGGAGCTCGGCGTGGATCTTGGGGAACTTCTCCTTCAGCGCGGAGAGGGGCTCGGTGTTGCGGATGCCGGCCACGACGTCCTCGCCTTGGGCGTTCACGAGGAAGTCGCCGTACTCGCCCTTGGCGCCCGTGGCCGGGTCACGGGTGAAGCCGACGCCGGTGCCCGACTGCTCGTCGCGGTTGCCGAACACCATGGCCTGGACGTTCACGGCCGTGCCGAGATCGTGGGAGATGCCCTCGTGGTCGCGGTAGGCGATGGCGCGGGGCCCGTTCCACGAGCCGAACACCGCTTCGATGGCGCCGCGCAGCTGGGAATCGGGACTCTGGGGGAAGTCGGCACCGGTGTGGTCCCTGATGATCTGCTTGTAGGCGAAGACCAGACCGTGGAGCTGCGACACCGGCACGTCGGCGTCGGAAGCGGCGCCCGAGCGCTCCTTGGCCTCGTCGAGGAGCGTGTCGAAGGGCTCACCGGGGAGGCCGAGCACGATGCGCCCGTACATCGCCACGAACCGCCGGTACGAGTCGTAGGCGAAGCGCTCGTCGTCGGTCTGCTTGGCGAGGCCGAGCACCGACTCGTCGTTGAGCCCGAGGTTGAGGACGGTGTCCATCATCCCCGGCATGGAGAACTTCGCCCCCGACCGGACGCTCACGAGCAACGGGTCGACGGGGTCCCCCACGGCCTTGCCCATCTTTCGCTCGAGCCGGGTCCGGGCCCGCTTGACCTCGGCCGACAGGCCCTCGGGCCATCCGCCGTCCATGTAGGCCCGGCACGCGTCGGTGCTGATGGTGAAGCCGTGCGGCACCGGGAGGCGCAGGACCGACGTCATCTCCGCCAGGTTGGCCCCCTTGCCGCCGAGGAGGTCCTTCAGCTCCATGGGGGGCCGACGATGGGAATGGTCGAAGTCGTAGACGAACGGCATGGGGGGCTCCTGGCCGTGTCCCACGGGACACGTGTGGCGATTCGAGGACCCCCCGACACTACCGGCCGATGCGGGGATGCTCAGCGGCGCAGACGCCCGGCGATCTCCTCGGCGATGCGGTCGATCGGCACCCTCACCTGCTCGGTCGTGTCGCGATCGCGCACGGTGACGGCACCGTCTTCGAGGGAGTCGAAGTCCACGGTCACGCAGTAGGGCGTGCCGACCTCGTCCTGGCGTCGGTAGCGACGGCCGATGGACTGGGTGGTGTCGAAGTCGCACACCGCCACGGGCTGGAGCAGGCCCAGCACCTGGCGCGCCAGCGGCATGAGCTCGTCCTTCTTCGACAAGGGCAGCACCGCCACTTGGTACGGCGCCAGCCGGGGGTCGAGGTGGAGCACGGCCCGGCGCTCCCCACCCACCTCGTCCTCGTCGTAGGCCGACAGGAGGAAGGCCATCATGGTGCGGGTGGCGCCGGCGGCCGGCTCGATGACGTAGGGCACGTACCGCTCACCGGTGGACTGGTCGAAGTACTCGAGCTTCTCCCCCGAATGCGCGGCGTGGGCCTTCAGGTCGAAGTCGGTCCGGTTGGCGATGCCCTCGAGCTCGTCCCAACCCCACGGGAAGAGGAACTCCACATCGGCGGTGGCGGTCGAATAGTGCGAGAGCTCGTCGGCCTCGTGATGGCGCAGGCGGAGCTGGCCGGCCGGGATGCCGAGGTCGAGATACCAGCGCATGCGCTCGTCGAGCCAGTAGTGGAACCACTTGTCGGCCTCGTCGGGGGGGACGAAGTACTCCATCTCCATCTGCTCGAACTCGCGGGTCCGGAAGACGAAGTTCTGCGGGGTGATCTCGTTGCGGAACGACTTTCCCACCTGGGCGATACCGAAGGGGGGCTTCTTGCGCGTGGTGGTGACCACGTTCAGGAAGTTCACGAACATCCCCTGCGCCGTCTCGGGGCGGAGGTAGGCGACAGTGGCGTCCTCTTCGACCGGCCCCGCGAACGTCTTGAACATGAGGTTGAAGGCGCGCGGCTCGGTGAGGTCGGTCGAGCCGCAGTTGGGGCAGGTCCCGTCGATCTTGTCGGCACGCCACCGCTCGTGGCAGTTTCGGCAGTCGACGAGGGGGTCGGTGAAGTTGTCGAGATGGCCCGAGGCCTCCCAGATCTTCGGGGACGACAGGATGGCCGCGTCGATGCCGACCACGTCGTCGCGCAGCTGGACCATCGACCGCCACCACGCCTCTTTGACGTTGCGCAGCATGAGGACACCGAGGGGCCCGTAGTCGTAGGTGGACCGGAACCCCCCGTAGATCTCGGCCGAGGGGAAGATGAAGCCGCGGCGCTTGGCGAGGTTGACGATCCGTTCCACGAGGTCGGGGTAGCGCAGGCCCTCGGGCGCGGCGTCGTTCCCGCTCGGCTCGGTCATACGACGAGGTTATCGGCCAGGCGCGGCGGCCCCGAGCGTCTCGGGCACGTGCAGGCGCACCGTGACCTCGTTGGCGAGCAGCCTTCCCCGCACCGTGAGCACGGCCCGGTCGCCGCGCCGCTCCACGAGCCCGTCGAGATCGGGGTCGTCGGGCACCACCGATGCGGGCACTCCCACCGACGTGCGCAAGGCCAGGGCGAGGCCCTCGAATGCCAGCTCTTCGTCGGTGAGGACCTCGTCGGCCGCGGTGGCGGGTCGCCCGGCTCGCACCGCCTCGATGTAGCGCTCGGGGGTGCGGATGTTCCACCACCGGCGCCGGCCCCGGTGCGAGTGGGCCGCGCAGCCGATGCCGCGGTAGTCGCCCTGGGCCCAGTACAGGCGGTTGTGCCCGCACTCGTGGCCGGGCACGGCCCAGTTCGACACCTCGTACCAGCGGTACCCGGCCGCCCCCAGCGCGGCGTCGACCGACGAGTAGCGCCGCGCTGTGACGTCGTCGTCGGGATGGCGCCCGGGGTGGCGCGCCAGCGGGGTCCCGGGCTCGACGGTCAGGGCGTAGGCGCTCACGTGGGAGGGACGGGGCTCGAGGGCGAGGACGGCCTCGACCGTGGCGGCGAGGTCGGCGTCGGACTCGGAGACCGCACCGAGGATGAGGTCCACGCTCACCGACGCGAAGCCGGCGTCGCCGGCGAGGGCGACGGCCCGCGCCACCTGGGTCGTGCCGTGGCGCCGGCCCAGGCTCTCGAGCACGTGGGGCACCATGGACTGCACGCCGAACGACACCCGGGTGACCCCGGCGGCCCGCCACGAGGCGAAGCGCGCCGCGCTGGCGTCCTCGGGATTGCACTCGGCGGTGACCTCGGCGCCGTCCTCGACGGGCACCGCCCCCAGGATGCGCGCCAGGAGGTCGGGGGGAAGCCGCGACGGCGTGCCCCCGCCGACGTAGACGCTCGTGGCCGGGGCCAGGTCTTCGTCGCGTCCGGCCCGGCCGATCTCTTCGATGCAGGCATCCGCATAGGCGCCCATGAGCTCGTCGCGGTCGGTCCACGTGGCGAAGGCGCAGTAGTCGCAGCGCGACGCGCAGAACGGGACGTGCACGTAGACGCCGAAGGGCGCTGCCATCTACGCCGTCGGGCTCGACCGGAGGCTGCGCAACCGCCGGTCCAGATGCGACTCCATGGCCTCGGTAGCGACATCGGTGACCTCCCCGGCGAGGGGCCCGTCCGGCTCGGCCAGCGCCGAGGCGAGGCCCCCACCGAGGATGCGCCGTACCAACTCCAGCGCCTCGGGGGAGATGGACCGGCCCCGCCGGCACGACCGGCACAGCACACCGCCCTCGACGATGTCGAAGGCGACGAGCCCGTCGCGCTCTCCGCACGACGCGCACTGGTCGACGACCGGTGACGACCCCTCGAGGGCCAGGACCTTGAGACAGAAGGCGGGGACCAGGAGCGGCGCGTCGTGGGCGTCGAGGGCGCGCAGGGCCCCCACCACCATGTCGTAGAGGCGGCCGTTGGCGTGACGCTCCTGGGAGAGTTGGTCGGCGACCTCGAGCACGGTGTACGCCTTGGCCACCCGACCGAGGTCCTCGCGCACGACCCGGAAGGTGTCGGTGACCTCGGCCTGGTTCACGATGTCGAGCTCGCGCCCCTGCCAGCACAACATCGTGACGTGACTGAGCGGCTCGAGGCGGGCGCCGAACTTCGACCGGGTCCGTCGGACCCCCTTGGCGACGGCGCGCACCTTGCCGTGGCCCTTGGTGATCATCGTGACGATGCGATCGGCCTCCCCGAGGCGGATCGTGCGCAGGACGACGCCCTCGTCGCGATACAGGCTCAATGCTCGGCGTCCTCGGGATGCCCCACGTCGTCGGGACGCTCGGCGTCCTCGGGATGCTCGGCATCCTCGGGCCCGTCGACGCCGTCGGTCCCGGGCTGGTACGGGGCGCGGTTCGGCGTGTGGCGTCCCCCCACGGCATTGCCGAGCCCGATCATGGCCACCACGGCTCCGGCCGTGACGAGGATGGCGGTGGCACCCGTCACGCCCGCCACGGCCAGCACGATCAACCCCCCGAAGAGGGCGAGGCCGAAGATGCCCGCCGCGATCCTCACGTCTTCACCCGGCCGAACCGACGCTCGCGCCGCTGGTACTGGGCCACGGCGTCGAAGAGCTGCTCACGCCGGAAGTCGGGCCACAACACGTCGGTGAACACCAGCTCGGAATAGGCGAGCTGCCACAACAAGAAGTTGGAGATCCGGTACTCACCCGACGTGCGGATCACGAGGTCGGGATCGGGCTGGTCGGGGTAGTACAGGTGCGAGCGGATGGCCCGCTCGTCGATCTTGGCCGCCACCGTGCCCTCGGCCACGAGCGCCCGCACCGCGTCCACGATCTCGGCCCGGCCCCCGTAGTTGAAGGCCATGGTGAGCGTCATGCGCCGGTTACCCTCGGTCAGCGCCACGGACTCGTCCATGCGCCGCAGGACCCGGCGTGGGACGCGCCAGTCCCGCCGGCCCGCGAAGAGGATCTGGACACCCTTCTCGTTGAGCTCGTCGCGTCGCCGCATGAGGAGCGACTCGTTGAACCCCATCAGGTAGCGCACCTCGTCACGGGGACGGCGCCAGTTCTCGGTCGAGAAGGCGAACATCGTCAGCCACCGGATCCCGAGGTCGAGGGCACCGTTCACGGTGTCGAGCAGCGCCTCTTCCCCCGCGGCGTGACCCTCGGTGCGGGGCAGGCCGCGCTGGCTCGCCCAGCGGCCGTTGCCGTCCATGACACAGGCCACGTGGGCCGGGATGTCGGAGGGGTCGATGCCCTCCGGCACTGGTCCGTTGGGAGGCGACACCACGCACCGAACCTACTTGCTGGCGCTCGGGCCCCTGCCTCGGGGGCGCCGGGAGCGGTTCCGGTTCCGGTCGCGGCTCCGGCTCCGGACGCGACAACGCGGGGCAGCCGACGGCTGCCCCGCGTTGGCTCAGGCATCCTTAGAGCTTGCGGACCTTGGTGGCTTGCGGGCCCTTCTGGCCCTGGGTCTGCTCGAACTCCACGCGCTCACCTTCGATGAGCTCGCGGTAGCCGGTGCCATCGATCGCCGAGAAGTGGACGAAGACGTCGGGCGAACCGTCGTCAGGCGTGACGAACCCGTACCCCTTCGTTGCGTTGAACCACTTCACCGTGCCCTCGGCCATTGCCGTACCTCGCTTCTCCACGCACGAACACTTGCGGGAGACACGAACGTCAACCGACAACGACGCACGGCCTGCGTGATCCACCGAACGCTCGGAAGATGGTAGCCCCCTCCCCAACCGGGCGTCGAGTATCGGGGCTGCTGGGGGGCCCGGTCACAACCGCACCGGCCCGGGCCCGGAGGCGACCCGAGGCGGGCGGCGCGCCGCGCCAGCCCCCGGAAATGATCGAGGGGCGCCCTTGCGGACGCCCCTCGATCGAGTTGTTGCTGGAAAGGCACCGAGACCCCGTACCTCGTCGGGTGGGACGACTTCCCGACCGGAGTGCTCAGCGGGTAACTGGCTGGAATTCGCCAGGTGGTCCAGCGAGCCGCCTCAGCGGCCAGCCACCTCCAGGGTCCCTAGTTGATATCCACTCAGTTGGACCACCTCCTTTCTCTGGTGCGCCCATGGTACCGACCGGCGCCAGGGTCGGGTGCACATTCGAGGGTCGTTCACGCGTTTTTCACACCTCCGCTCCACTACCGTCAACTTGGTGCCGGGCCCTGTCGACGTCGCCGAGGTGCTGGCCACGGTGACGGCCTCCCTGCCCGACGGCGGGGAGGAACGCCCCGGCCAGAGAGCCATGGCCGCCGCGGTCGGACGCGCCATCGCCGAGCGCCGCCACCTGGTGGTGGGCGCGGGCACGGGCACCGGGAAGTCCTTCGCCTATCTCGTCCCGGCCGTGCTGGCGGGGCGCTCCGTCGTGGTGGCGACCGCCACCCGGGCCCTCCAGGACCAGCTCGCCACCAAGGACCTGCCCCTGGTGGCCCGCGCCCTCGGGGCGGAGCGGACCGTCCAGTTCGCGGTGCTGAAAGGTCGGTCCAACTACCTGTGCCGTCAGCGTGCCACCGAGGTGGGCGGGGCCGAGGAGGCGGGGTTGTCGGGCATGGCGTTGTTCGACGACGACGCCGGGGGCGCCGTCGCGAACGGCCCGCGGGCGGCGCCCGACACGGTCGACCTCGGTCGGCTCGGGGGCCAGCTGCGCCGCCTCATCGCCTGGGCCGAGACCTCGCCGACGGGCGACCGGGCCGAGCTCGACTTCGAGCCCAATCCCCGGGCCTGGGCGGCGTTGTCGGTGTCGGCGCGAGAGTGTCCCGGCGCCTACCGGTGTCCGTCGGGCACCATCTGCTTCGCCGAGAAGGCGCGCGAGCGCGCCGCGGCCGCCGACGTGGTCGTGGTGAACACCCATCTCTACGCCACCCACGTCGCCAGCGACGGGGCCGTGCTGCCCGAGCACGACATCGTGGTGCTCGACGAGGCGCATGCCGTCGAGGACGTGATGACCGAGGCCCTGGGCGTGGAGATCACGGCCGGACGCGTGCGGGCCGTGGCCCAGGCGACGCGCGGGCTCGTCGGCACCGACGACGCGCCGGTGGTCGACGCGGTGGCCGAAGGGGCGGACCGGCTCGACGCCGTCCTGCTCCCCCTCACAGGACGACGCGTGCTCACCGCCGGCGCCGATGAGCCCGATCCCGACACCCAGGAGCTGGCCGCGGTCCTCGAGCTCGTGGGGGGTCGCCTCGGCGCGCTCAACGGCGCGCTGCGCCGGGCCAACGCGGAGACGGGCGGGCTCGTCGCCGGCGACGCCCCGGGACGGGCCGGGGCCGGCGCGTTCGCCGGAGCCGGCGACGACGAAGGGGCCAGGCGCAACCGCGCCCTGCTCGCCGTCGGTCATCTGGGCGAGGAGCTGTCCCGGGTGATCGGCACCGGCGAGGAGCAGGTGGCCTGGGTCGAGGCGTCGGGCCCGACGGGGCGGACGCCGACGCTGCGCGTCGCGCCCATCGACGTGGGACCGCTGCTCGCCCAGCGCCTGTGGCCCAACGTCACCGCCGTCCTGACGTCGGCCACGGTGCCACCGCAGCTCGAGAGCCGGCTGGGTCTGCCCGCCCCGACCACCGACCATCTGGAGGTGGGGAGCCCGTTCCCCTTCGAGACCTGCGCGCTGCTGTACTGCGCCAAGCACCTTCCCGACCCCCGCCGGCCCGGGGCCCGCGAGGCCCTCCACGAGGAGCTGGGCTCACTCATCGCGGCGGCGGGAGGGCGCACCCTGGCGCTGTTCACGAGCTGGCGCGCCATGCACGAGGCGGCCGACGCCCTTCGCCCCACCCTTCCCTTCGAGGTTCTGGCCCAGGGCGACAAGCCCAAGGCGAAGCTCCTCGACGCTTTTTCGTCGGACCACGCCGCCTGCCTCTTCGCCACCATGTCGTTCTGGCAGGGGGTGGACGTGCCGGGTCCGACCCTGTCGCTCGTCGCCCTCGACCGGCTCCCGTTCTCACGGCCCGACGACCCGCTCCTCCAAGCGCGGCGCGACCGCGCCGGCTCGGCGGCGTTCCGCACCGTCGACCTCCCCCGCGCCGCCACGCTGCTGGCCCAGGGGGCGGGACGGCTTATCCGGTCCTCCACCGACAAGGGGGTGGTGGCGGTCCTCGACTCGCGCCTCGCCACCGCCAACTACCGCCGGGACCTGTTGGCCGGTCTGCCGCCGATGAAGCGGACGATCGACCACGACGAGGTCGTCGCCTTTCTCGAGGCGATCGCCCGACACGCCGACGAGGGACTCGGCGCCGAGCCCGCCCCGACTACCCAGGCCCCGACTTCCTAGGCCCCGACTTCCTAGGCCCCGACTTCCTAGGCGGCGACTTCTTCGGCGACGGTCAGTAGCCGAGCCGTTCGATCATGTCGGGGCGTTGCTGCCAGTGCTTCTCGACCCGCACCCGGAGCTCGACGAAGGCGCCGGGAGGCAGCTGGGCCCGCACGGCGGTGCCGACCTCCTTGAGCATCGCCCCGCCCTTGCCGATGACCATGCCCTTCTGTGACTCGCGCTCGACGATGATCTCGATGCGCACCCGCGGCCATTCCCACTCCGTCACGCGACAGGCGATCGAGTGGGGCAGCTCCTCGCGCACGTGGGCCAGGAGCTGCTCGCGCACGAGTTCGGCGACCCAGAACGCCTCGGGCACGTCGGTGACCATCCCGTCGGGGAAGTAGGGCGGGCCTTCGGGGAGGCGGGTGACCACGGCGTCGACAAGGGCGTCGATGCCCTGGCCCGAGACGGCGGACACCGGGAAGTACTCCACCCCGGCCTCCGCGCCCTCGCCTTCGAGGATGCGATGCGCTCCGTCGAGGTGCTCGAGGATCTGCGCCTTGGTGGCGCGGTCCACCTTGTTGACCACGACGAGGAGGCGCGACATCGCCCCGGTGGCACCGGCAGCAGGCTGGCCCCGGCACGTCGTCGCGGCGCGCTCGAGGACGAACCGGTCCCCGGGCCCGATGGGGCCGGTGGCATCGAGCACCGGCACGACGACGTCGATGTCGTCGAGCGCCTCGGCGACCTGCTCGTTGAGCCTCGTCCCGAGGGCGGTGCGGGGCCGGTGCAGACCCGGCGTGTCCACGAACACTGCCTGGACGCCGGGGCGGTGCAGCACGCCGCGCACGGCCCGGCGCGTCGTATTGGGTCGCGGTGAGGTGATCGTCACCTTGGTGCCGAGGATCCGGTTCACGAGCGTCGACTTGCCGACGTTGGGCCGGCCCACCACCGTCACGAAGCCGGAACGCAGCGCGCCAGCCCCGTCTCCCCCCTCCGGATCAGATCGCCGTCGCCCACGTCCGCTCAGGCGCGCGGCGCGGTGTGGTCCGAACCGTGGCCCGGGGCCCGCAGCGGCGTGATGCGGATGCGGCCGATGCGATGGCCCTCGACGCGCTCAGCGACGAGACGTACGCCGTCGACCTCGACGGACTCACCCTCGACGGGGACGCGGCCCAACACGTTGAACAGTAGGCCCCCCACCGTATCCCAGTCTCCTTCGGGGAGCTCGGCGTCGATCAACTCGTTGAGCTCGTCCACAGGGAACCGAGCCGTCACCGACACCTCGCCGTCGGCGAGGGTCTGCACGGGCGCCTCCTCGACGTCGTATTCGTCGACGATCTCCCCCACCAACTCCTCGATGAGGTCCTCGAGGGTGACCAGACCGGCCGTTCCGCCGTACTCGTCGACGGCGATCGTCAAGTGGAATTTCTGCTCTTGCATCTCGCGCATGAGCCGCGACACGCGTTTGGTCTCGGGCGACGAAGTGGGCGGGGCGCACGAAGTCCCGGACGGGTCGCGCCCCGTTGCCGTCGCGCTCGGCCCGGATGAGGTCCTTGGCAAAGGCGATCCCCACGACGTCGTCGAGGTTGCCCTCGTAGACCGGGAGGCGCGAGAAGCCTGCCTCGATGGCCACGTCGAGGCTCTGGGACACCGCCACGTCGGCCTCGATCGTCCGCATGTCGGGGCGCGGGACCATCACCTCGCGCACGATCGTGTCGCCGAAGCCGATGATGGAATGGATGAGCTCGCGCTCGTGGGTCTCGATGACCTCCTCCTCCGCGGCCACGTCGGCCATGGCCAGCAGCTCCGACTCGCGCATCCCCCGCGACTCGCGGTTGCGGGGGCGCATGAGGAGGTTGGCCAGGCCGTTGAGCCCGGTGGAGAGCATGCGCACGGGCGGGAAGGCCACCAACGCCGAGACGATGGGCGACACGAAGAGGGCGGAGCGCTCGGGGTTGTAGACGGCCCAATTCTTGGGGAGGGCCTCGGCCAGGACGAAGATGACCACGACCTCGAAGAAGGTGGCCGCCAGCACCCCCAGGGCGCCGAAGAACCGCTCGGCCAGGATGCCCACCAGGGTGGCGGTGACCAGCTGGCAGATGAGCACGAGCAGGAGGATCGGGTTCAAGAAGGCCTGGGGGTTCTCCACCAGCCGCACGAGCCGGCCCGATCCCCGGCGGTGCTCGTCGCGCAGCGACAGCGCCTTGGCCTTGCTGGTGCGCGACAGCGCCGTCTCGGCCAGCGCCAACAGGGCCGACCCCACCAGCAACACGACGACCACCACCACGAGGATGACGTCGGTCGTCCCGAAGTGCCCGGTGGCGAACACGGCCCAGGGCCCCATCGCCGCTACGAGGAGGCTCGAAAGAAGCGGGCCAGCAACTCCCGCTCCCGGCGTTCCATGGTCTCGGCTTCTTCGTCCTCGCCGTGATCCATCCCGAGCAGGTGCAACAACCCGTGGACCACCAACAGGGCTACCTCGTCCTCGAAGCTCACGCCGTGCTCGAGGGCGTTGCGGGCCGCCACCGAGGGGCACACCAACACGTCACCGAGCAAGGTCGGCACGTCGAACTCGTCACTGGGCAGGCCGCCGCCCGGCCCCGTCCCGCCTTCGTCGGGTGAGCGACCGCCGAGCTCGGGCTCTTCGTCGATGGGGAAGGCGAGGACGTCGGTGGGCCCGGGCTCGCCGAGGAACCGCTCTCGGAGCTCGGCGATGGTGGGCTCGTCGACGAAGAGCAGCGACACCTCGACGTCCTCTTTGACGCCCTGAGCGTCGAGGACGTCGCGCGCGAGTTGCACCCACCGCACGATGTCGATGTCGCGTTCGGACTGCTCGTCGGCGGCGAAGACGTCAACCGCCACCGGGCTGCCCCGTCTTCTCCGATCGCGCCGAATGCGACGGACGACTCCCGCCGCGCTTGGTGCGACCGGCGGTGCCGGGCCCCGAGCCGTTGGCCTCGTCGGCGCGCTCGTAGGCGGAGACGATGTCGGCCACGATGCGGGCCCGCACCACGTCTCGCTGGGTCAGGTGGACGAAGGCCAGACCGGGCACGGTGCCGAGCACCGCCTCGAGGCCGGGGAGTCCCGAGCGCCCCCCGGGCACGTCGATCTGGGTGACGTCGCCGGTGACGACCACTTTGGAGCCGAACCCGATGCGGGTGAGGAACATCTTCATCTGCTCGGGCGTCGTGTTCTGGGCCTCGTCGAGGATGATGAAGCTCCGGTTCAGGGTGCGACCGCGCATGAACGCCAACGGGGCGACCTCGATGGTGCCGCGTTCAAGGAGGCGCTGGGCGCCTTCGGGGCCGAGCAGGTCGTAGAGCGCGTCGTAGAGCGGGCGGAGATAGGGGTCGACCTTCGCCATGATGTCGCCGGGGAGGAACCCGAGGCGCTCTCCTGCCTCCACCGCGGGCCGGGTGAGGATGATGCGATCGGCGTCGCGCGCCTGGAGCGCCTGCACCGCCAGCGCCACGGCCAGGTACGACTTGCCGGTGCCGGCGGGGCCGATCCCGAACGTCACCACGTTGGTGGCGATGGCGTCGGTGTAGCGCTTCTGCCCCGCCGTCTTGGGCCGGACGGTCCGACCCCGCGCCGAGCGCAGCAGCTCGGTGGTGAGGACCTCCGCCGGGCTCACGTCGTCCTTGACCATGGTGATGGTCCGGCCGATGTCACCGGCGTCGAGGCCTTGGCCTTGTTCGAGCAGCGTCACGAGCTCGTCGAACAACCGACCCACCCGTTCCGCGTCTTCGCCGTCGATGGTGATCTCGTTGCCCCGCACGACGATGCGCGTGCCGTCGAACGCGTCTTGGATCAGTCGGAGCAGTTCGTCTCTCTGCCCGAGAAGGCCCACCATGAGGTGGTTCCCGGGAACGAGGATCTTGACCTGGGTGGACGACACTGGCTCTCGATCCCGAGGCTACCAGCAGGTCGGGTGAACGCCGCGGGCCGAGCGCGTCACCCCGGTGGCGAGACGCCCAAAGCGAGGGGTCGCCTCACCCCGGCGGCCACGCCAGGCGCCGTCCACCGAGCACGTGGAGATGGAGGTGGGGAACGGAATTCGACGCGTCCTCGCCCACGTTGAACACGAGCCGGTAGCCGCGCTCGGCCAGCCCCGCCTCTTCGGCCACGTGCCGGGCCGCCGCGAACACGCCACCGAGCGCGTCGGCGTCACCGGGCTCGAGCTCGCCGGCATTGTCGATGTGGCGTCGAGGGACCACGAGCACGTGCATGGGGGCTTGGGGATTGAGGTCGCGAAACGCCACGGCGAGCTCGGAGCTGTGCACGATCTCGGCGGGGACCTCCCCGGCGACGATGCGGCAGAACAGACAGTCCGCGGTGTCGACCACCGGCCCCGTGCCCGCCTGCTACGGGGTCTCGGGGCGTCCCCGCACCGCCCCGGCGCCCTTCACTTCGGGATAGAGGTGCTCGAGGCTGCCCGGGGAGATGCGACAGTGCTCGATGAAGGCGTCCACGTCGTCGGCCTTGAGCCGGATGACCCGTCCGAACTTGAACGCGGCCAGGGCTCCCTCGTCGATGAAGCGGTAGAGGCTGCGCAGGGTCACGCCGAGATGTTCGGCCGCCTCTTTCGTGCTCATCCACCGGATCTGCTCGCTCACCGCGTCTCCCGAGCCCGGCGCTCCGTGTCGCACCGTGCATCGTCATGCTATCCGGTGCTCCTGGCGGTTCGACCGCGACCGCGACCGCGGCCGCGCCGCGCTGGCCCGGGAGGTGCAGGTGTGCGGGCCCCTGCCGACGTCAGGCGATGACGCGCAGGCCCAGCTCGTCGAGGCGCCGGCTCATGGCGTCGGGGGTGACCCCGAAGAGACACGCGATGGCGCGCAGGTCCTCGGCGCGGATGGTGATCATCCGCCCGTTGAAGTCCTGGCGCTGGACCTGGATCATCGAGAGGAACCGACGCAGCAGGTCGCGTTCGGGACCGCTCACCGAGTTGAGCTTGGTCAGGTCGATGGTGACCTTGTCGTGGCCATCCCAGGGACGGAGCTGGCGCCGGGCCCGGCCCGGGCTCTCGCCCCCGTTGCCGTTTCCTTCGCCGTTGGGCCCCCAGCGGGTGGCGTCGTCGTCCTGGGGCAGGAGCTGGTCGACGGGGACGTCGTAGAGCTTGGCCAGACGCTGCAGCCTCGGCACGGAGATGGCGCGCTCGCCACGTTCGTACGCGCCCAGCACCGACGCCTTGAACTCCTGGTCCGACATGGCCTCCACGGCCTGGAGCGAGAGCCGCATCTGCTTGCGCACGGCGCGCAGCCGAGACCCCACCGCTCGGGCATATGCCGCCCGGGCGGACTCTTCCTGCTCGTCCTCTTCGGGCAACACCGTGTTCACCATGACATTTCCTGATCCTCGCTGCGCTCGTCCCCGTACCTGCCGACGGCCCCCGTTCGAACCCCGCGAGAGCATGACAAACCGTGCCTGATCCCCACCGTCGGGCACATGCGCGGATAATCCCTTCCAGTGTCCCTCACTCAGCGTGGTGATTGCAAGAACCGGTTCCCCCCACGGGGGCCGCTCCGGCCCCCACGACGGCGCCCTGTCGGGCCCGGTGACTCCGGCGCCGAGGCCGGCGCGGACCCGCCCTTGACTCGTCAGTCGGGAGCCGGGGGACGGTGGTTCGTGCCTGGCGGCGTGCCGTCGGGGCCCGGAGCCGGCTCCACCACGCCCTGGCGCAGCGCACAAAGGAGCAGGCCCGTGGCCACCGCCGCCGTCTCGGCCCGTAGCACCTGAGGTCCGAGGCCCACCAGAGACCGACCCCGGGCCTCGGTGGGGTCCCACCCTCCCTCGGGCCCCACCGCCACGGCGGGCGCCTCGAGCCGGGGTGGCGGGCCGCCCCACTGGGCCAGGGCCAGGGGCACGGGAGCCAACTGGGCCGACAGGTCATCGAGCCCGGCCACGTCGACGACGTCGGGGAGCCAGGGTCGGCGGCTCTGGGCGGCGGCGTCGCGCGCCACCCGGCGTAGCCGTTCGATGGCCCGGGCCCGCCGCGGCCCCTCCCAACGCACGACGGCGCGCCGGGACTCGAGGACCACGATGCGGTCCACCCCCACCTCGGTGAGCTTCTGGACGACCCACTCGGGCCGATCCCCCTTCACCGGCACGAACGCCACGGTCACCTCGGGTGGGCGACGCCTCGTCACCACCACGGGCCCGTCCGCCTCGAGCATCGGCGCGCCCGGGTCGGCCCGCGCGGCGCCGACGGTGAACCGGCACGCTCGGAACCGACCGGCACCGTCCGACGCCACCACGATCTCGCCGGACCGCAGCCGCAACACCTGGGCGAGGTGATGCGCGTCGTCGGGAGTCACCGCCAGGGTGTCGAGATCGACCACGAAGACCTGCGCGACAGCACCGAGCGCGGCGGGCGACACGGGGTCGTCACCCGAGCGACGGTCGGCGGGGCCGTCGGAGGAGCCCACGGCGCCCGTGATCAGCCGAAGGCGGAACGCAGGCGGGACATGAGGCCCTCGTCGGGGGGACCGACTTCCTCCCCGCTCTCGGCCGCGAACTGTCGGAGGAGGTCCTCTTGCACCTTCGACAGCTGCGTCGGCGTGTCCACCACGACCTGCACGACGAGGTCACCGCGTCCCCGCCCCCTGACATGGGGCACGCCGCGCCCGCGCATGCGGATGAGGTGACCGGTCTGGGTGCCGGGGGGCACGGCGAGGGTCTCGGCTGCCGTCGAGCGTCTCGAACGCGGGCGTGGCTCCCAAGGCGGCCTGGGCGATCGACACGTGCAGGTCGGCGTGCAGCGTCGTCACCGGATCGCACGAAGACGTCATCGGGTCGGACCGCCAGGTGCACGTAGAGGTCACCGGCCGGACCACCCCGAGGCCCGGCTGGCCCCCGGCCCGACAGGCGCAGGGTGGAGGCGTGGTCGACGCCGGCGGGCACGTCGACGGTGAAGGAGCGGGCCTCGGAAACACGCCCGTCCCCGCGGCAATCCGGGCACGGGCTCGAGATGACCTCGCCGCGGCCGCCACACTGCCGGCACGGCACGGCCGTCACGACCTGGCCCAGGATCGACTGGCGGACCCGGTGCAACTCGCCGGCACCCTGGCACTCCGGGCACCGCATGGCGGTGGTCCCGGCCCGGGCGCCCGTCCCCTCACACGTGGCGCAGCCCACCAGCGTGTCCAGAGACACCTGGCGCGACGACCCGAAGACGGCTTCTCGGAAGTCCAGCTCGATGACGATCTCGGTGTCGTCACCGCGCACCGGGCCCGCCGCGCCGTCTGGCTCCGGCGCCCGAACCACTGAAGAACGCGTCGAAGAGGTCGCCGAGGCCGCCCCCGAACAGATCGCCCGGTCCCGGTATCGGCGCCGTCGACGCCCTCGGGCCCGAAGCGGTCGTAGCGGGCCCGGCGCTCGGGATCACGCAGGACCTCGTAGGCGCGCGACACGTCCTTGAAGCGGGCCTCGGCGGCGGCGTCACCACCCGTGCTGTCGGGGTGCAGCTCGCGCGCCATGCGCCGATAGGCCCGTTTGATCTCGGCGTCAGAAGCCTGCGGGGTGACGCCGAGGAGCTCGTAGTAGTCAGTCGGCATCGTCGGGGTCCCCCCGTCGCCGGGCGGCGCCGGCGGCCTTCGGACCGCCCTGTGCCGGCCCGTCCCGTCGAGGTGCTGGCGCCGAGATGCTCACCGAGCTGCTCGCCCACGAGCTCCACCGCGGCCAGGGCGCGCGGATAGTGCATCCGGGTCGGACCGACCACGCCGATGGTGCCGGCCACCTCGCCCTCGATGGCGACGGGGGCCAACACCAGCGCACACGCGGCGAGGGGCTCGAAGCCGTGCTCGGCCCCGATGGCCACCGACAGGCCCCGGTCCAGGATGTCCTCGATGAGCTCCACCACGACCAGCTGCTGCTCCAGGATCGACAGCACGGACCGGACCGTCTCGACGGCGTCGAAGGCCGACGCCATGCGCGACGAGCCCCCGACGAAGACGTGGTCGGGCTCGCCCGTCGCGCCGAGCTGGCTCAGCGCGTCGACGGCGCAGGCGACGACGGCATTGAGCGCCGGGGCGTCGCCGGCCTCGGGCACCGGACCGGGGTTCGCCAGCGTCCCACCTCTCGTGCTGGCGTTCACGTGACTGGCGGCGTCGGCGAGCAGTTCGTCGCCGGTGTCGGACGGCAGGTCGATGGTGCGTTTCTCGACGGCCCCGTCCGACAGCACGACGACGAGGAGCGCCAGGCGCGGCGACAGCCCCACCAGCTGCACCGACCGGATGGTCGCCGACTCGTGGCGGGGGCCGACGATGACCGCGGCGTAGTCGGTGAGGCCGGCCAGTAGTCCGCTCGTCCGCCCCAAGAGGTCTTCGACCTCACCGTGCACGTGGGCGAAGAACTTGCGCACCTCGTGACGCTCGTGGGGGCCCAGGGTGCCGGGACGTCCGAGGTGGTCGACGAAGAACCGGTATCCCTTGTCGGTGGGGATCCGTCCCGCACTGGTGTGCGGTTGCGCCAGGTACCCGTCGCGCTCGAGCGCCGCCATCTCGCTGCGCACCGTGGCCGACGACACCTCGACGCCGGGATTGCCGGTGATGTGGGCGGAGCCGACGGGCTGGGCCGTCTCGATGTACTCGGCCACCACCGCGTTCAAGATGGCCGCCTTGCGGTGATCGAGCCCGGTGTCGGCCTCGCCCTCGGGGGGCCCGCCCTCGGGGGCGCCCGACGATGAGGCGTCGCGTCCCGACCGGGGCGCCGGGCGGGCGCTGCGCTTGCCGGAGGCGGCGCCCCGTGCCGTGGTGGGTTTCGCCGCGTGCCTCGAGGGGCGCGTCGTGTCGGGATCGCGCTCGGCGGGCTTGGTCCGGTTGGCCTTCATGGTCCTGGCAGTCGAGTCTACCGAGTGCTACCTCGATGCCACCGGCTCCCCGGCCGGATCCGTGCCCTTTGGGGTGACCGTCCCCATCGGGGTCGGGGCCCCGGGGCCGGGGGGCGGCTCCGAGGCCGGGGGGGCGGGGCCGGTGCCGGGGCGGTGCGTGGTGTCGCCCGGCCCTCGAAGGTGTCGGTCAGTCCTCGAGGCGCAACGCCGAGATGAAGGCCTCCTGGGGGACTTCGACGCGCCCGATCGACTTCATCTTCTTCTTGCCCTTCTTCTGTTGCTCGAGGAGCTTGCGCTTGCGGCTGATGTCGCCGCCGTAGCACTTGGCGAGCACGTCCTTGCGCTTGGCCTTGACGGTCTCGCGCGCGATGACCCGGCCTCCCACCGCGGCCTGGATGGGGACGTCGAAGAGCTGGCGCGGGATCAGCTCGCGCAGCTTGTCGGTCATCCGCCGGCCGTAGGCGTCGGCTTGCGAACGGTGCACGACGGTGGAGAACGCGTCCACGGGCACGTGGTTGATGAGAAGGTCGACCTTCACCAAGTTGGCGCTCTGGTAACCGTCGGCTTCGTAGTCGAGGCTGGCGTACCCCTTGGTCCGGCTCTTCAGCTGGTCGAAGAAGTCGACCACAACCTCGGCCAGGGGGATGCGGTAGATGAGCTCGAGGCGTTCGGGCGACAGGTACTCCATGTGGTCGAGATCGCCGCGCCGGGACTGACAGAGCTCCATCACCGTCCCGATGTACTCCGAGGGCACGATGACCGTCGCCCGCAACATGGGCTCGTCGATGTGGTCGAGCCGGCTGGCGTCGGGCATCTCGCTCGGGTTCTCGAAGCGCATGTCGCCGCCGTCGGTCAGATGCGCCACATAGGCGACCGAAGGTGCCGTGGCGATGAGCGACAGGTCGAACTCCCGCTCGAGGCGCTCCCGCACGATCTCCATGTGCAAGAGCCCGAGGAATCCGCACCGGAAGCCGAACCCGAGCGCGCCCGAGGACTCGGGCTCGAAGGTGAAGCTCGAGTCGTTCAGCCTGCAGCTTCTCGAGCGCTTCGCGCAGCGCCGTGAGCTCGTCGCCGTCGATGGGGTACAACCCGCAGAACACCATGGGCTTGGGGTCGCGATAGCCGGCCAGCGGCTCGGGGGCGGGGTGCACCGCATCGGTGACGGTCTCTCCCGATCGGGCCTGGCCGACGTCCTTGATCCCGGCGATGAGATAGCCGACCTCGCCCGGGCCGAGCTCGTCGACAGCGGTGGGGACCGGCATGCGCACGCCGATCTCCTCCACCTCCTCGGAGAACCCGGCCTGCATGTACCGAACCTTGGTGGCGCTCCGGAGCACGCCCTCCATGACACGGATCGAGCTCACGACGCCCCGGTACTGGTCGTAGGCCGAGTCGAAGATCAGTGCTCGCAGCGCCACGTCCGGATCGCCCGACGGAGAGGGCACCCGCTCCACCACGGCGTCGAGGAGCTGCTCGACCCCTTCCCCCGTCTTCGCCGAGATCCGCAGGATCGACTCGGCGGGAATGCCGAGGACCCGCTCGATCTCGGCCGCGTACTTCTCGGGCTCGGCGGCCGGCAGGTCGATCTTGTTGAGGGCGGCGACGATCTCGAGGTCGTGCTCGAGGGCCTGGTAACAGGTGGCCAAGGTCTGGGCCTGGATGCCCTGCGACGCGTCGACGAGCAGCACGGCCCCTTCGCAGGCGGCGAGCGACCGGCTCACCTCGTAGCCGAAGTCCACGTGGCCGGGGGTGTCGATGAGATGCAGGACGTGGTCCTTGAAGCGGACCCGCACGTTCTGGGCCTTGATGGTGATCCCCCGCTCCCGCTCGAGGTCCATGGAGTCGAGGTACTGCTCCCGCATGAGGCGTGGGTCGACGGCGTGGGTCAGCTCGAGGATGCGGTCCGACAACGTCGACTTCCCGTGGTCGACATGGCTGATGATCGAGAAATTGCGGATGAGGTCAGGACTGAGCACGACATGGCGAGCGTACCGGCGCAGGGGTCGGGCTCCGGTCTCCGGGGAAGCCGCGGCCGCGCTCCTGCTAGGCTCGCGGCCTCTGGTGGTGCCTGGTGGGCCCCGCCGGTCCGGACCGGATTTCTCGCCCGGCCGGGAGCACCTCCCATCACCTCGATCGTCGTCGGGCCGCCTCCCAGCGGCGCACGTCCCGGAGCAGCGAAGAACCCCATGGCCAACATCCGAAGCCAGATCAAGCGCAACCGCCAGAACGAGCGGCGCCGGCTGAGCAACAAGTCGGTGCGCTCGGAGATCCGCACGCGGACCAAGACCGCCGTGACGGCCCTCGACACCGGAGCCGACGACGTCGCCCGACGCCCTTCGTGCCGCCGTGCGGCGCATCGACAAAGCCGCCGCGCAGGGTGTGATCCACAAGAACCAGGCGGCCAACCGCAAGTCCCGTCTCATGCGCCGGGCCAACGCGGCGGACGAGGCCTGAGCATCACGACCTTCGTCGCGACCCGGTCGCGGCGGGACGACGCGTCGACTCTCTGGTCGCACCCAGCCGGCTGAGCCGACCGACGAGCACCTCGAGCACCGTCTCCGACGGCAGCGCGCTGCGCCCCCGGACATCGAGATCGGCCTCGGCCAGCAGCGTCACGGCCCTACTGATCCCGGCCGGGCCCAACCGACGACCCTGTTCGAGCGCCTTTCGGGCCGGGAAGGCGCTGCGCATCCCGAGGCGCGCCGCGGCTTCATCGGGCGTGGTGACGCCCGACCCGTCGAGACGGAGCATGGCCTGGTAGTGGCGATGGATGATCGCCAACACCTGCAGAGGGTGAAAGCCACCCGCCCCGAAGAGGCGTTGCAGCGCTCCGAGGGCGGCGGCGGTGTCGCCGTTGTCGATGGCGTCGGTGAGATCCCACGGCGCCACCGAGCCGGCTTCGCCCAGGAAGGGCTCGAGCTTCTCGATGTCGATGGACGCGCCCTCGCCATAGGCGGCCGCCAGCGCGTCGAGGAGTCCCCGCAGGCGGCTCACGTCGCCACCGAGGTGCTCGCCGAGTTTGGCCCCGGCCCGGGCGTCGAGCTTGACCGGGCCATCGTGCAACCGGTCGACGAGCCACTGCGTGCGGGCCCGACCGGTCCCGACCGAGGTGTCGACGATCAGGCCGTGTCGTTCGACCGCCTTGACGAGGGCGGCGGGGATCGTGCCGCTTCCCGCCCCGAGGACCAACGTCACGCCGGCCAGGGAGTCGTCGAGACAGGCCACGAGGCGCGCCGCGTCGGCTGCTACCAGGCGTCCCGCGTCGCGCACCACCACGATCCGGCGATCGGTGAGAAACGGGGGTGTCGTGAGGGCGTCGACGACGGTGCCGACATCGAGCTCCTCGGCGGCAGCACCACCGAGCTCCTCGACGACCATGGCGACGTCGTTCGCACCGACGAGGTCGCCGAGCAGGTCGTGGAGGCGCTGGCCGACGAGCGAGGCATCGTCGCCGCGCACGAGGTAGGCGGGCTTCGGGGTGGCACCGGCCGGCGGCGCCGGCGGGGCTGAGGCGCCGGTGGACCGGGGCGGGCTCATGCCGCCTCGAGCACGGCCGCCATGGCGTCGCAAACCCTTCGGGTCCCGACGACGTCGTGGACCCGGACGATGCGGCATCCGAGGGCGACGCCGACGGCGGCCGCCGCCAGCGACGCGTCGTGGCGACGGTCGATGTCGAGGTCGAGCAGGGCGCCGAGGAAGGGCTTGTTCGACGCCGACAGGAGCAGGGGGTATCCCAGCTCGGCGAGCGCCGCCGAGGCGCGCAGCAGGTCGAGTGACTGGGCCGGGGTCTTGCCGAGGTCGAGCCCGGCGTCGAGCACGATCTGATCGCCGTCCAGACCGGCGGCGCGGGCCCGGGCGGCCCGCTCGACGAGGAAGTCGCGCACCGACGCCACCACGTCGTCGTACTCGGGTTCGGGATCGGGGATGCGGGGCCCGATCCGGATGTGCGTGGCCACCACCGTTGCCCCCGCGGCGGCGGCCACCGGCAGGTAGTCGGGATCGGCGAACCCGCTGATGTCGTTGCCGAGGACGGCCCCCGCCTCGTAGGCGGCGGCGGCGACCGACGCCCGCCAGGTGTCGACCGACAGGGGCACGTCGACGCGCCCGCGCAGGGCCTCGATGGCGGTGATGACACGGTCGAGCTCCTCGGCCTCGCTGACGTCGGGGCCCGGGCCCGCCTTCACCCCTCCCACGTCGAGGATGTCGGCACCCTCGGTCACCAGTTGGTCGGCGCGCTCCACCAGCGCGTCGAGAGAGAAGGTGGCGCCCTTGTCGTAGAACGAGTCCGGCGTCCGGTTCAGAATGCCCATGACCAGACTCCGCGTGGCCAGATCGAATCTCCGGTCACCGAGGCGGAGGTGCACCACGTGAACCTACTCCGATGCTCAGAACAAGCGCGTGGCCAGGGCTCTGCGGTAGGTCGTGGTGCGGGGGTCGTCGGGGCCGAGTGTCTCGAGGAGGTCGAGAAACTCCTGGCGGGCCTGCTCGTCGTCCTTCACCTTGGGCAGCAGCGCGTCGAGCAAGACGTCGACGCCGTCGGCGGGGACCTCCACCTGCTGAGCGGCCAACCGGGCCTCGGCGGCAACCTGGCGCGACTCGGGCGTCTCGGGGATACGGGCCAGCAGCGGGAGCGCCTCGTCGGGGGCGCCCCGTTCGACGAGGAGCCGAGCCAGGCCGACCACGGCGCCGGGATGATCCGGCTCGAGCTCGAGGGCCCGCCGCAGCGACGCCTCGTCCCCGGCCGCGACCAGCGTGTCGGCCTCGGACGGCAGGGGTGCGAGGCGCTCCACGAATTCGGTGACCTGAGGCTCGGGGACCGCCCCGATGAACCCGTCGACGACCTGGCGGTCCTTCAGGGCGAACACGGCCGGGATCGACTGCACCTGGAAGGAAGCGGAGATCCGCGGGTTCTCGTCCACATTGACCTTCACCAGCTCTACCGACCCGTCCTTGGCCTCGACCGCCTTCTCCAGCATGGGGCCCAGGGTGCGACAGGGGCCGCACCACGGGGCCCACAGGTCCACGACAACGGGAACCTGCTCGGAGCGTGCGAGAACGTCCTGCTCGAAGGTGGCATCGGTGGCATCGATCACGCCCAGGACGATACCGGGAGACGATCGCACGGCAGGCCGCCTCGGGCGTGCGGGGTAGCGTTCCTACCATGGCGACTGCCGACACCGTCGACGGCGTCGAAGGCGTCGACGCCACCGCCGTGACGTCGTGGTTCTCGTCCCACGTTGCGGGCAGCGTGCCCCCCTTGTCGTTCGAGCTCATCGCCGGCGGCCGCTCCAACCTCACCTACCGGGTCGCCGACTCGTCGGGGCATCGCTATGCCCTGCGCCGCCCGCCGCTGAGCCACGTCCTCCCCACCGCGCACGACATGGCCCGCGAGTACCGCGTCATCACCGCGGTCGGGCCGACGGCGGTCCCCGTTCCCGAAACCTTCGGGCTGTGCGAAGACCCGGGGGTGAACGGCCAGCCTTTCTATGTCATGGAATTCGTGGACGGTCACATCATCAGAGACGCCCGAGCGGCGGAACACGACCTCGACGAAGCGGGACGGCGCCGAGCCGGTGAGTCGCTGGCCGACACGCTGGCGGCGCTGCACGCGGTGGACGTCGACGCCGTCGGGCTCGGGGACTTCGCCAAGCGCGACGGCTATATCGAGCGGCAGTTGCGACGGTGGTACCAACAGTTCCGCAACTCCCAGGTCGAAGGCCTCGACACGGCGACCGTCGTGGGTGCGGTGCACGACCGGCTGTCGGCCCGGGTCCCGGTCCAAGTGGGGACGTCGATCGTCCACGGCGACTATCGACTCGACAACACCGTGCTCGGCCCCGACGGCTCGGTGCGCGCCGTCCTCGATTGGGAGATCTGTACGTTGGGCGATCCCCTCGCCGATGTCGGGCTCCTGATGGTGTACTGGACCGACCCCGGTGACGAGGCGGCCCTGCTCGGCGTCACGCCCACGACGGTGCCGGGATTTCCGAGCCGAGCCGAGATGCGGGAGCGCTACGCGGCCACCTCGGGCCGTGACCTCGGCGACCTCGACTTCTACGTGGCCTTCGGCTACTGGAAGCTGGCCTGCATCATCCAGGGCGTCTACGCGCGCTACGTCGGTGGCGCCGCCGCCGGCGACAGGTCCAGCGTCGACGACTTCGGCCGCAGCGTGGTGCGGTTGGCGGAGATGGCGTTGACTGCCCTGGACGCCTCGTGAGCGACGGTGGCGCCCCGTGACGCTCTACGAGCGACACGGAGACCGCACCCTCGACCGTCCGGTCCTGGTGGTGGCGCTCGACGGCTGGGTCGACGCCGGGCTGGGCGCCGACGGGGCCATCACGGCGCTGTTGTCCGCCGACGCCACCGAGCTCGTGGCCACCTTCAACGGCGAGGAGCTCATCGACCAACGCGCCCGTCGACCGGTGGTGCACATCGCCCACGGTGTCAACGAGGGGCTCACCTGGCCCGTCATCCAGCTGCGGGTGGGCACCGATCGTGCCGGCGCCGACGTCTGTTACCTCGTCGGACCGGAACCGGACTTCCGATGGCCATCGTTCGTGGCCTCGGTGGTGACGCTGGCGACCCAGCTCGGCGTCCGCTTGGTCGTCGGCCTGGGTGCGTTCCCAGCTCCCGCCCCCCACACCAGGCCGGTTCGGCTGGCCGCCACCGCACCTCGCGAATCCGCCGAATTGGTGGCGCGCGTCGGGATCGTGCAAGGAGAGATCGACGTGCCGTCGGGCATCTGGGGCGCTCTCGAGCTCGCCTTCGGCGAGGCGGGGATCCCGACCGTCGGGTTGTGGGCCCGCGTCCCGCACTACGTGTCGGGGATGGCCTTCCCGTCGGCGAGCGCGGCCCTGCTCGACGGCCTGGCCGTGGTGAGCGATCTGTCGGTGGACGCGACGGACCTGCACACCGCGGCCGATGCGTCGCTCCAGCAGGTCGACGACCTCATCGCCAAGAGCGACGAGCACACGGCGATGGTGCGTCAGCTCGAACGGAGCGTGGATGCCGCCGAGGGCAATCCGCTCGACGTGGGCACCCTGCCGACCGGTGACGAGCTCGCCGCCGAGCTCGAACGGTACCTCCGCGACGAGCGCAGTGACGGCGGTCCGAACGACGAACTCTGACCGGCGGCGCTACAGGATTGCCGGCGCTATTGAATGGCCAGGAGGTCGACGACGAACACGAGCGTCTCGTCGGGTGAGACGGCGGGGGCCTGGCCCGTGGCGCCGTAGCCCAGCGCGGGCGGGATCACGATCTCACGCCGGCCCCCCACCTTCATGCCCACGATGCCCTGGGCGAATCCGGGCACCACACCGTTGAGTGGGAACGAAGACGGCTGCCCCCGGGACCAGCTCGAGTCGAAGTCCTTGCCGTTGATGTAGTCGGCCCCCACGTACTGCACCTGGACGGTGTCCGACGCCGCTGCGGTCTTCCCGGTACCCAGCACGAGGTCCTTCGTCTCGAGGCTGGTGGGGGCGGGCGCGGTGCCGGGGCCGATGACCGGCTCGGTCTTCAGGTCGGTGGCACCCGACACCGCCGGTGGGTTCGCGGCCGGGGCCGAGCTCGCCGCGGGGGCCGAGGTCGTCGGGCTGCTGCCACCCCCGGACGCGGTCGGGCTGCCCGACGTCGCCGACGTGGACGATGCCGCCGGCGTGCTCGACCCGCACCCGCCCAGCACGAGGGCGGCCACGACCGCCACGGGAACGAAGACCACGAGGACAGGGAAGCGGCGCACGGCGGGCAGACTATCGACCGGGCTCGGGGCCGTGGTTGCACCTGGTGGCGCTCCGGCCCCGTACTGGGGGTGGTGGGTGGACGCGGCTCGGATCTACAGCGTGGAGGACGCCCGGCGTCGTGCCGCTCGGGCCGTCCCCCGGGCCCTCTTCGACTACATCGACGGTGGCGCCGAAGACGAGGTCACGATGCATGGCAACATCGGGGCCTTCCGGGAGACCACGTTTCGTCCCCGCCTGGCTCTCGAGCCGGGAGAACCGCTGGTCTCCACCTCGTTGTTCGGCACTCCCCTGTCGATCCCCGTGCTCCTGGCTCCGTGCGGCCTGGTGCGCTTCATGCACCCCGAGGGCGCCGCCGCCGTGGCCCGGGCGGCCGCGGCCATCGGGACTGTCCCGGTGCTCAGCACCGTCGCCGGGTCGTCGCTCGAGGAGTTCGCCGCGTCGGCGCCGGGTCCCAAGTGGTTCCAGCTGTACTCACCGGGTGGTCGCGACCAGGCCGACGGGCTCGTGGCCCGGGCCCAGCACGCCGGCTACACCGGGCTCGTCATCACCCTCGACACCCCCGCCCTCGGCCATCGCGAGCGCGACGTCCGCCACGGGGTGACCCAGCCCTTCCAGTTCACGCCCGCCCGCGCGGGCCGCCTCGCCGCCCAGGTCGCGCTCCGGCCCCGCTGGCTCGCCGGCATGGCGCGTGCCGAGCTCCGGGCCCGCGCCGCTTCGACCGGTGCCCGCCCCGCCCCCGGGGCCAGGGCCGGGGTCGATCCCGCCGTCGAGGCCCCGACGGCACGACTCGTGGCCATGGGGGCGTCGCCGTTCACGTGGGACGACGTGCGCGCCATCCGCGCCCAGTGGACCGGACCGCTCGCCGTCAAGGGCGTGCTGTCGCCCGACGACGCCTGTCGCGCCGTCGAGGCGGGCAGTGACGTCGTCATCGTGTCGAACCACGGTGGCCGCCAGCTCGACGGCGCTCCGCCCACCCTCCGGGTCCTCCCCGGCATCGTCGACGCGCTCGGGGGATCGGCCACGGTGGTGCTCGACAGTGGTGTCCGGCGCGGCGGTGATGTCGTCAAGGCGCTGGCGGCCGGCGCCGACGCGGTGATGATCGGGCGTGCCTATCTCTACGGGCTGGCCGCGTGCGGGGAGGCCGGCGTAAGACGGGTCCTCGAGATTCTTCGCACCGAGATGGTGCGCACCATGAGCCTCCTGGGTTGCCGGTCGGTGTCAGACCTCGACCGGACCTGGCTCGAACCGCCCGGCGGGATCTGAAACAGACCCGGGTGGGCGTGCGGGCTCAGCGCCACCCCGGCGTCACGAACGCGATCGCGACGCCGCTCGTCGCACCCCCCGACAACGCGGTCCCGTGGACATGGGTCGCGAGCCACATGCCGATGCCGATGAGCACGGCGAACAAGACGAACACGACCGCCAACGTCACGTAGCGCGTCGTGGGAGTACGAGACCCCGCCCGCTGGGCCGAGTGGAGGCGGGCCAGGTCGACCGCATCGAAGCCCCGCGGCCCCGCCGAACCGCCTTCGCCGACCCGGAGGCTGGAGCTCTCGTCGACGATGGCCTGCATCTGATCGGTCGACGTCGCGGCGTTGATGGCGAGCACCCGGCGCGTGTAGTCGTAGGCCTCGAGGTGTCCCGCCTCGAATGCGGCCAGGACCAGGCGCAAGTAGGGCTCGCGCCGGGCGAGGCCTTCGTCCGACTCCCCGCCCGAGGCTCGCTCCGCTGGCTCATCCTGGATCGAGGATCCCTCGGGGCCCATCTCAAAATTGTCGACAGGCCGGGACGGGAACTCAAACGCTTTTCGGGGACTTTCCCGGTGCTCACGCGCACGGGCAGGCCTCCCGGCGGCGATCGTCACCCTGGCGGCCCGATGGCCTTCGGATAGGGTGCGCCGATGCAAGTCGACGGGGGTATCGGATTCGATCCGGGTGACGCGGTCGAGACGGCGCGACGAGCCGAAGACGACGGCTTCGACGGCCTGTGGTGTGCAGAGACGGGGCACGACCCGTTCCTCCCGCTCCTCCTGGCCGCGGAGCACACCGAAAGGATCGAGCTCGGCACCGGTATCGCGGTGGCGTTCGCCCGCAACCCCATGAGCACGGCGGTCCTGGCCAACGATCTGCAGGCCTTCTCGAAAGGCCGATTCCTCCTGGGGCTGGGCTCCCAGATCAAGCCGCACATCGAGAAGCGGTACTCGATGCCCTGGTCACATCCCGCACCGCGCATGCGCGAGTTCATCACGGCCATGCGGGCGATCTGGTCGGCGTGGCACAACGGCACCAAGCTCGCCTTCCGGGGGGACTTCTACAAGCACACCTTGATGACGCCCTTCTTCAATCCGGGGCCCAATCCCTACGGCGTCCCCAAGGTCTTTCTGGCCGGCGTCGGCGAGCTCATGACCGAGGTGGCGGGCGAGGTGGCCGACGGCCTCCTGGCGCACGGCTTCACCACGGCCCGGTACATGCGCGAAGTGACATTGCCGGCCCTCGACCGTGGGCTTGCCCGGTCCGGACGGACCAGGGCGGACTACGAGATCTCCTACCCGGCCATGATGATCACCGGGACCAACGAGGCCGAGATCCAGGCCGCCACCCAGGCCGTCAAGGCGCAGCTGGCGTTCTATGCGTCGACACCTGCCTACAAGCCCGTCCTCGACCTCCACGGCTGGGGTGATCTCTTCAGCGAGCTCAACGCCCTGTCGAAACGCGGCGAGTGGGTCCAGATGGCGGATCTCATCCCGGCCGACATGCTCGACGCCTTCGCGGTGACGGGGGAGATCGCCGAGATCCCCGCCAAGGTGGTCGAGCGGTACGGGGGGATGGTGACGCGAGTGAGCTTCTACGCGCCGTACCGCATGGACCGCCACAGCATCCAGGAGCTGTTGGCGGGATTCCGGGCGTCGTGACCACCTGACCCGCGCCCGTCCGAACCGACGGGACTCAGGCGACGGGCTCGGGCGACGGGCGACGGGCCTCAGGTGACGAAGTTGACGAGCCGGGGCGGCCGGGCCACCACCCGGGCCGGCTCGGTCCCGCCCAGCGCTCCCACCACCCGCTCCGATGCCGCCGCCAGGCGCACGGCTTCGTCTTCGGAGATGTCGGGTGAGACTTCGATCCGGTCGCGTACCTTGCCGTTCACCTGGACCACCATCGTCACCTGCTCCGAGCGGGCCAGCTCGGGATCGAACGACGGCCACGCCTCGGCGTGCACCATCGCCCCCTCCCCGTGCCGGCGCTCCCACGCCTCGGCGGCCATGTGCGGGACCATGGGGGCGAGCAGGAGCAACAGGGCATCGGCGGCGGCGTCGTTCGTCGCCTGATGCGGCCCCCCGGGCGCGTCTCGTTGATATCGCTGGAGTGCGTGGGAGAATTCCATGCACGCCGAGATCGAGGTGTTGAACGACCACCGTTCGATGTCGTCGCTCACCTTGGCGATCAGTTGGTGGGTCGCTCGTCCGATCTCGACGTCCGGGGCCGAGGGGCCATCCTGGCGCCACGTGCTCGGTCCCTCCACGGTGAGGCGCCACACGCGATCGAGGAACCGGCCACATCCCTCGATGACGTTCTCGGTCTGATCCGTCCAGTCCATGTTGTCGCCCGGAGGCCCCGCGAAGAGGTGGAAGAGGCGCAGCGCGTCGGCGCCCACGGTGTCGAAATACCGTGATGGTGTCACCAGGTTTCCCCGGGACTTCGACATCTTCTTGCCGTCCATCCGGATCATGCCCTGCGTGAAGAGCCGGCTGAAGGGCTCCCGAGCCAGCCCGGGCGCCAGTCCGACGTCGATCAGGGCGCGGGTGTAGAAGCGGGCATAGAGAAGGTGCAGGATGGCGTGCTCGATGCCACCGATGTACTGGTCCACGGGCATGAAATGCCGGGCTTTGGCGGCATCGAAGGGTGCGTCCTCGGACCACGGATCGCAGAAGCGCAAGAAGTACCACGACGAGTCGACGAAGGTGTCCATGGTGTCGGTCTCGCGCTCGGCCGGTCCTCCGCACTTGGGGCAGGTGGTGTGGCGAAAGGTGGGATGGCGCTTCAAGGGGGATTCACCGGTAGGGAGGAACTCGACGTCGTCGGGGGCGAGAACCGGCAGCTCGTCCTCGGGAACCCCGACGATCCCGTCCACGGGACAGAAGACCACGGGGATCGGGCAACCCCAGTAGCGCTGACGCGACAACAGCCAGTCCCGCAAGCGGTAGTTCACGGTTCGGGTCCCGATCCCGCGCTCCTCGATCCACGCCACGGCACGCTCCTTGGCGGCGGCGATGTCGAGTCCGTCGAGGAAGTCCGAATTGATCTTGACGCCGTCACCGGTCCACGCCCCGCCCTCGAAGCCCTCGGGGGGTTGCGTCGTGCGGACGACGGGGAGGCCTTGGGCGGCGGCGAAGTCCCAGTCCCGGTCGTCCTCGGCGGGGACGGCCATGATCGCCCCCGTGCCGTAGCGCATGAGCACGTAGTCGGCCACGTACACCGGTATCGGCTGGCCCGTGAAGGGGTTCACGACGTGACCGCCCGTGAAGGCCCCTCGCTTGGCGAGGACGTCGGAGCCGTGCTCCGAGGTGCGGTCGAGCTCGCTCCGACCCGCGGCTGAAAAGCACAGGGCTTCGACCTCGGCTCGCTGGGACTCGGTCGTGAGGACGTCGACGAGGGGATGTTCGGGTGCCACGACGGCATAGGTCATCCCGAAGCTCGTGTCCGGCCGAGTCGTGAAGACCCGGAGCGCGAGGTTCTCGTGCCCTTTGCCTGCCAGCGGCAGGTCGAACTCCACCCCCTCGGATCGCCCGATCCAATTGCGCTGCATGGTCTTGACGCGTTCTGGCCAGTCCAGGTCATCGAGCGCGTCGAGCAGCTCGTCGACATAGGCGGTGGTACGGAAGAACCACTGGTCGAGCTCGAGCTGGATCACGAGGTCGCCGGAGCGCTCGCAGGTCCCGTCCACGAGGACCTGCTCGTTGGCCAAGACCGTCTGGCAGCCGGGGCACCAGTTGACCGGGGCCAGGGCGCGATAGGCCAGACCGGCCTCGAGGAACCTCAGGAAGATGACCTGGTTCCAACGGATGTACGACGGGTCGTGGCTCCGGATCTCGCGTCGCCAGTCGTAGACCGCCCCCAAGCGGATCACACTCGCCTTGAGCTCGGCGATGCGGGCCTCGGTGAACGTCCGTGGATGTTCGCCGGTCCTGATGGCGGCGTTCTCGGCGGGAAGGCCGAAGGAGTCGAAGCCGAACGGAGAGAGGACGGCGGATCCCTGCATGGTCCGGTGCCTCACGAGCAGGTCGCCCAAGGTGTAGTTCCGGATATGGCCCTGGTGGGCGGGCCCGCTGGGATAGGGGTACATGCACAGCACGTACTGCGAGGGACGCGGGTCGTCGGCGTCGACCTCGTACAGGTGGCTGTCAGCCCAGCGCTGTTGCCACTTGATCTCGACTTCTTGCACGTCGTAGGGCCGCGCCATTACCCGATTCTAGGGAACCGGGCGTGGCGCCCGGACAACTCTCGCGCCTCACCCGACGCCGAAGCCGGGGTCATTCGCGGTGGGGACGAGCCCCGCGAGAAGCGCAGACCCTCTGGTCGGGCCAGGACAGGCTGATAACGTGGCGGCTCGTCCCGGGGGCGTAGCTCAGTTGGTAGAGCGCTTGACTGGCAGTCAAGAGGTTCGAGGGTTCGAGTCCCTTCGCCTCCACTCTTGTGATGTGTGGCTCTCCGGATGGATCCGAAGAGCCCCTGATGTGTCGGGACATCAGCGAATGATGTGTCGAGACATCGTAGGAGCCCACCCGAGCGTCTGCGGGTGGTAGTCGAGGTTCGGGTCCACCGTCACGGTGCGGAGCAGGTCACCGCCGGTTGAGAGGACCCGGACCTCGGCATCTGCCACCAGCATCACGACCCGCAGGCCCTTGAGCGGCGCTCCCATGCCGATGTGGCGGAGCTTGCCCTCGTAACAGATGGTGAGCTTGTCGCACCAGTCGACTCGGTCGTGGCGGATGCGGCAGTGGGTGTCGTTTCCAGCCGAGATCGGGTGCGCCTTCACCTTGGCCTCATAGACCTCCAGGGGCGTCTTCCGCCCGAGGGACCGATGCGGTCGCACGATGTTGTAGTAAGTGACGAAGCGGTCGAGCTGGGTCTGGAGCTGGGCCAGGGTGCGGGCCGGATCCTGGCGGGCGAGGAACTTCTTCTCGGTCTGGTGGAATCGCTCGGCCTTGCCGCAGGTCTGGGGATGGTTCGGCTTGCTTTGCCTGAAGGTCACGTGCAATCGCTCGAGCTCTTACTCGAGGAGCACGCGCCCCAGGCGGTATTTCCCGGGATAGATGGCGCCGTTGTCACTGAGCACACTGGCCGGGGTGCCGTAGATATCCCTGGCCTCGTTGAATACCCGCACCACGTCGGTCGTCTTCGTGACCGCAAGCGCCACGGACGCGATGCACAAGCGGCTGTGGTCGTCGATGAAGTTGAGGATCTCTACTTTGCGCCAACTTCGAAGCGCCCAGTGGGTCATGTCGGTCTGCCGACACCCGTTCGGGAGTGGGGCCTCGAAGCGCACACAAGAGGACTTCGGTCTCTTCCTCGGCTTGTAGACGACCATGCCGCGCCGGCGCAGGACGCGCATGATGGTGCTCACCGACGGAGCGGTCCCGTGACGACGCTCGAGGTGCACCCGGATGGTCTGCGCGCCGGCGTCGAGGCCCTCATCATGGAGGTGCTTGCGCAGAAGCACGATCTCGTCCTCGAGCGCGGCGAGGGTGGACGTGGGTGAGCGGTGCGGGCGCCTCGAGCGCGTCTCGAGCCCGCCGTCACCCTCCCCCCGGTACGCGGGTCGGCGGGTCGGCGGGTCGGCGGGTCGGCGGGTCGGCGGGTGGTCGGCGGGTCGGGAATGGAGCCTGAGTGGCCGAGAACTTTTGGCGGAGTGAGCGATTCCGGACGGTTGGCGGCTTCGTACGGCAACCAGGCAGTTCCCGGCACCGGATGGGTTTCATCGGACCTCATCGCTTCAGGCTCCCATTCTCCTGAATGACCGGGCTGCCCCGGAGCCGGCTGGCAAGGCAGGGCCACCAAACCGACGCTGCGGGTTTTTCTGGGCGTCAAGATCGGAGCATATGTATTCTGCTGGTTGGCTTTACGCGGCTAGGGGATCCGGGGGTGTCGCAATGTTCGGTGGTTTCCGTTGCTTTCGGTCCGAAGCCCAACGGCGAGGTGGGTACTCGGCGGACTCCGACCCAAGGGGTTTGCGCCTCACGTCATCACGGCTGGGTGGCAAAGCTCGCGTAGTACTCGGGATCGCCCTTGTGGCCGGAGCGACCATCGCCTCGGTGCCCTTTGCCGGTTCGGCCTCGGGCCAGCCCAGCTGGTCTACCCCTGCGAGCGTCGACCCCGGCAACGGAGGGAATCCTTTGTGGGTGTCGTGTCCGACTGTCCACTTTTGTATGGCTGTCGACCTCAACGGGAACGCTCTGACCTACAACGGCACGAGCTGGTCAACCCCGACCCTGGTTGACTCAGGCGGCGGCGGCTTTTCCTCCTTGTCGTGTGCGACGGCGCAATTCTGCGCGGCCGTCGACTACCAGGGCAACGCTCTGACCTACAACGGCACGCGCTGGTCAACTCCCGTCCTTATTGATCAGACCCAAAGCGCCCTGGAGTCGGTGTCATGCGCTACCACGAACTTCTGCGTGGCAATTGACGCTAACGGAAACGCTTTTACCTACGATGGCGTCTTTAACCCCGATGGCTTCAACTGGTCTGCTCCCACCAGTTTCGACGCCTTCAACACCCCTTCGGCCGTGTCCTGTCCGGCTGCCAATTTCTGTGTGGCTGTCGACTACAATGGGAATGCACTGACCTACAACGGCACGCGCTGGTCAACCCCGACCCGGGTGGACCCAATGCCCGGAGGTTTGGCATCGGTGTCCTGCGTCGCGACGAACTCCTGTGCCGCCGTGGACTTCGAGGGGAATGCGCTGCAATTACGCGGGCGGCGCTTGGCTTCTCACTCCCGGTGTCGATTCCAACGGTTTGGACTCCGTGTCATGTGCAACAGCGCGTTTCTGTGTCGCAATCGACGGGGGGGGCAACACCGTAATGTACGATGGCACCAGCTGGTCCGCCCTTACCGACGTCGACTCCTCAAACTCCCTGGCATGGGTGTCCTGTGCGGGCGCACAGAACACATTGACGATTACTGAAGCGGCGAGCTTCTGCGGCGCTGGCGACTACAACGGAAACGCCGTCATCTATTCCGGAGCAGCATCCCTTTCCGCCGCGACCGTGATGCAGGCCTATTCGTCCCGGCTCACCGCCATCGGAGGAAACGCACCGTACAAGTGGTCGGTGTCATCGGGTCATTTGCCGAGTGGTCTCCACCTCAAAAAGTCGACCGGGGCGATCTCGGGGAAGCCCAGCAAGCGCGACCGTGGGACGTACACGTTCACCGTGACGGTTGTCGACAAGAGGTTCAAGGTGAAGCATCATCCCGCGACGCAAAACACGGCAACCGCCGCACTGTCCATCACGATTTCGTGACGACAGTCCTCGACCCGGATCTGGGTCGGACCGGCGACGACAAGGGGCCGAGATTCGACGTCGCCTTTCTCATGAACTCGTACGCGTGGCACCCCTCAACCATCCCACCCGGCGTCTCTACCCGACTCGAGCTGGGCCGGGACGCCGGACATGTTCGATCGGCGTGGGCCGCAGGGGCGGGGAGCCAGCATCCACAGAGGCCGTGAGGACGGGGCCCATCCTGGAGCGCTATCGTCTCGGCGGGTCGCAGGCGGCGGGGCCAATGCGGAAAACGGCTGGTAGGCTCAGCCACCGGCCGAGAACGCCTGTGGGGAGGTCCGTTCGATGCGGAAGGTTCCTTCGCCGTCACTGAGAGCACTGTGTGTGTCCACTTTGTTGCTCTCGGTCTTCGCCGTGGTGGGTTCCATGACGGCGGCTAACGCCAACAGCGGCTACCTGGGACGCCCGCCGCTGTCCGACCACGGCGGTCCCGTGATGGGCACGAACACCACCCCGGGGGGAGTGACGGTCACTCCCATCTACTGGGATCCTGGCAACACGTTCAGTACGAGCTACAAGTCCGTGATCAACGGGTTCTTCACCAATGTCGCCGCCGACAGCGGGAAGACGACCAACGTCTTCTCCACTGACCTGCAATACGGCATCCACTACGACGTCCAAGCGGGTACGCCCATCGTCGACAGTGACGCCTTCCCGGCGAGCGGGTGCACTCCTGACACGGGCGCCATCTATTCCGACACGTCGAGCTACACGAGCTGTCTGACGGACGCGCAGATCCAATCAGAATTGGCAACTGTCCAAGCTGCGGACAGCCTCCCCGCCGACTTGGCGGATCTGTACGTCGTCTTCCTGCCCGAAGGCGTGGAGTCCTGCATGACATCGCAAGATGGGGCCCAACTCGGTTTGTGCACGGAGAATGACGCCGGTCAATCGACCTTTTGCGGGTATCACAGCCACATATCGTCGGGCCCGCTCATCTATGTAGACATGCCGTTCCCCATCTACAACTCGGAAACGCACAAGGCCTGCAGTCCGCAAGCCGGACCTGGGAACGAGTCCCCCAACGGGGAGCTCAACGCCGACGTCGAATTGTCCTGGGTAAGCGGGGAGATGAACGGGTCGATCACCGATCCAGAGGGCACGGCCTGGTACGACAGGAAGGGAAAAGAGATCAACGACGACTGCCGGTTCTTCTACGGCAACGTGTTGGGCGGGACGACGCCAGGAGGGCTGTACAACCAGACGATCAATGGTGCCCACTACTTCCTTCAGGAAGAATTCAGCAACGAGAACTACCGCTACCAACGGGGACACTCGTGCATCCAACGGGTCGACCTTCCCCTCGCCTCGTTCACCGCCCGCCCGAAGTCCCCGTTCGTGGGCCACCAGGCCACCTTCAACGCTCGCAAGTCCAAGGGTGTCGTCGCCTCTTACGCGTGGATCTTCGGCGACGGCTTCTCAGGTTCGGGAACCCTCGTGAGGCATACCTACAACGCACCCGGCTCCTACACTGTCAAGCTCACGGTCACCGACGTCAACGGACTACAAGACGCCACCAATACCGCCACCGAGGTGATCACGGTTCGCTGAACATGGGCCATGCGCGGCATGGGGTCGGAACAATTCCGAGGTGCCCCAGGATCGCGGTGGCCCTTGCCGGCGTGTCGGCCGCGTCATGTCCCTAGGCCGACCCTGCGCGCCACAGGATCGATCCAAGATCTCCGGGCTCGTCCACCCCCGATCACCTGTTTCAGTCGTGACTCTGCTTCGGACAGCGAGCATCCGAATTGAACCCGCGCTTCAGCAATGGCCGTCCGGATCTCGCGTTTTCCCGTCTTGAACTCCATGCCTTCGATGTCCGTGAGTTCTGCTAGCAGTTCGGGCGTCTCCGGCAAAGCTGACCATTTCTTGATGGAGCGGATTACGCGATCGAAGGTAGGAACGGAAGCGAACCACGGATTCCTTGTGGATGTCACGCCCGATCGCAACCTGCACATCGACGACTGGTTGCCCTCAGTCCGTCGGCACCCGGAAGCGCCTAGGCAACCACCGCGCCATCGCGACAGTGCCCATTCGGGGCCGATCTCCGGGGGGGTCGACGTTGCAAGCACGAAGTTCATTTAGTGTCCCTCGGACGTGGCGAACCCAACCATTGGATGCCGGATCGTGAGTGGGGACACGGCGTCGGTTGCACCGGATTCGATGGGACAGCGACACGGCGACCCACTCGCGATCGCCGTGTTGCCGCTAAGCGATACCGCGTGGCCCACGACTAACCGACCGACGGCAAGTAGCGCATCACCTACCTAAGGGAAAATGGTGGTTCTCAAGGTCACCTTCCCTACAAGGAGGCACTTCCAGTGAGCTCATCATCGCGCACTATCGACCGCGTGGCAGTGACCTTCGACGACCCGACGCTCGTGGCCGATGCGGGGTTGGTGATGCCGGTGACGCTCATGATGCGACTTGGCCTCGAGGAGCTGGTCAACCGGCTGGTGCGGGCTCGCCGGACGGGTCGGAGGCTCCCGGCCGGGGCGCAAGGTGCTCACCCTTGTCACCGCCATCCTGGCTGGCGCCGCCCATATCGACCACGCCGATCGGCTGCGAGCCGGGGCGACGCAGAAGATCCTGCCCTTTCGGGTGATGACGCCCTCGACACTCGGCACCTTCCTGCGGGGCTTCACCTTCGGCCACGTCCGTCAACTCGATGCCGTCATCCCCGAGGTCAGCCGCCGAGCATGGTCGCTCGGGGCCGGGCCGAGGGGCGAGCAGGTGGTGATCGACCTCGACTCCACCATCTGTGAAGTCCACGGCAAGAAGAAGCAGGGTGCGGCCTACGGCTACACGAGGGTCCTCGGCTACCACCCGCTGCCTGGCGCCGTGGGCGGCCACCGGCGAGGTGCTGCACGCCCGACTGCGCAAGGGGTCTTCCCAGCGCAGGGCCAAGCGCTTTTGCGAGGAGCTCGTGGCCCGGGTGCGTCGTGCCGGAGCCGGGGAAGTTCGTCGTGCGGGCCGACTCCGGGTTCTTCTCGTGGGCGCTCATCGACACCTTCTGGCGCCTCGGCGTTGTCTGGTCGGTCACCGTCATCGGTAATCCCAGGTGAAAGCGCCCATCGCCGTCATCGACGAGGACGCCTGGGTCCCCATCGATTACCCCGAAGCCGGCGAGGCCCAGGTGGCCGAGACCACCTACGTGACCGGCGGCGGGGCCACCAAGGACAAGGAGCGTCGGGTTCGCCTGGTCGTGCGCCGCAGTCGGCTCACCGATCCGCGCCAGCTCGCCTTGTGGCCGAACTGGCGTTACCACGCCTTCGTCACCAACCTCGATCTGTCTGTCGTCGAGATGGACCGCTAACGCGCAACGCTCTATATGAGTGGGCGGTCCCGATGCGGCGTCTTGAGGTCACGCGCCTGTTGGTGACATACGGCGTCGGTGTGCAGCACGGGGTACAAGCACGGGGTACAAGCACGCCTAGCACGTGACGTCGGAGTAAGCCGGGCGACGATCTGCAGGGACATCCGAGCGATCTGTTTCCCAGAAGACCTGTTGCGGAAGCGCGCCCCAGCCAAGGCTTGGATGGCGTGTCGCGACAGGTCGAGGTGGCGAGACTTCTACGCCCAGGCTGTAGCCGAGTTTAGGATCGTGCCTGGGCTCTAAGGCATGTGTGATGGCGGCCATTGATGAGTAGCGGTCGCGCCTAGTCAATGAGGACCTTGCGCGGTGAGCCTACGATGCGGATGACGAGAACATTCCTTTCGTCTGAGCCACCGCTACGGCGGTCGGTGTTTCCAGGACTCAGAATCCTTGGCCCACCGGAAGGACCCGAGGTCCTCAGAATGAGCGAGGTGGAGACCAGCCGCCATCGCAATCCTGCCGACTTCGAGGAGCGTCGCCTCTCGGTTCTCCTGGCTGCCGTCGGAGAAGGTGACAACGAACGACGCCATCCCGTCCCCGGCCGTTGGTAGGTGCCCGTCGATCCTCTTGACTTCAACCGCCACAGACTCACCTCCCGCCAGAGGTGGGTATCGGGCCGCCTCGATACCCCTGGTCACCCTGGGGAGGGTGACCAGGTCACGATACAAGGACCCGGCATCAGTGTTGTGTGACCGTCGTGCGAGTCTCAAAGACGTACCGCATCCGCAGGTATAGGTGACTCCGGGTCCCAAAATCCCCTTGAGCGCGGCGTGCGGCTCTTCTGCGTGACGCGTGACGGCCTGGGTCTTGTAACGCTTGCAGGTGGCGACGAAAAACGGGTTCCAGCAGGCGGCCCCGACGACGACGGACTGCGCTCGATGCTGAATCGCGGTCTCTTCGCGGGACCTGCACCGGGTCGTTGAATCTGCAGTTCGGACAGACATCACTATTACATGTGATGAACGACGCGTGCTGACCAAACCACGACTCTAGGGACAGGTCTCTGCGGCAGGTATCCCTCGTACAAGTAACAGCGTCACCCCGGTGGATGACTACGGTCCCCAGGCACTCAGGTAGTGGTAAAACTCGCATTGTTCCCCCCGGCGCGCCACCAGAACAACCGATCCCCCATCGATGGACAAACTTGCGCTCGGCGCGCTCACTCCTCGATCTTCTACAACGACAAATCACGCTAGAGATGCCGCTGGATCTCAACCCCAATCGGTTGCCACATGCCCGCGACTGGCCACGCGCCTTCGCAGAATCGGCGTTCGAACCCCTCGAAGAGTTGCATTTCGCGAACCCACAGACGGTTGACCGGGATGGGCTGGTGGCCTTCTTCGGTTCAATGGGTTGGATCGCCGATCTTCCCGACCAAGAACTCCTGACCTTGCTCGACGAGGTGAGGTTGCGGCTCACCGCCGACACGTATTGCCTCCAATTCGAGACGCACGTCCACTGGACGCGTCTTGTCGATCCACCCGATCCCTGATCAGCCCCAGCGACCTCCAACGCCAGACGGGCAGCACGACAATCACGATGCAACCTGAGCGTCCGGCCCCGCATTCGCTCCCTTAGGATTTGACCGATGCTCCGTCTGATCCCGCCCCAGGAGCCCTTGACCGACGGAGTCGTGACGCTGCGAGCGTTCACACTCGACGATGTCCCAGCCGATACTGCCGCATGCCAGGACCCTGGGGTTTCTCGATGGACCCCGACCATTCCGTGACCATACAACGAGGGGCATGCCCGCTCTTAGATCGGAAGCCATGACCAGATGCGAGAGCCGGGAGAGGGCGCCGAGTGGGCGGTGACGGCGCAAGACGACAGTCAGTTTCTCGGTGCATTGGGCCTCCGCCCCTTTGACTGGACCAGTAGTAGCGCCGTCGTTGGGTACTGGGTTGCCTCTCGGGCTCGCTCCAAGGGAATCGCGACCCGTGCCTTGCGACTCGGAAACCACGTGGGCGATTGAGACGGTGGGCTTGTTCGCTGTCAAAATGGAAACGATCAGACCAGCGCTACCACGTGAAGCGATGGATTCTCGGAGCGAGCAACTGATCCCCTATCGACCGGTTTCGGCGTCGTCAGGCGGTGGATCCCCCGGGCTTGGGAGTCTCATCCAGATCCTTGCATCCGCAAGGGAATCGGGCCCCAGCGGCGCGAAAGCCCCTCCACACATGGACAGCTGTACATTCGAGCCAAGGGGGAGTGTGGACGTATGGGGGTTGGCCGGCTCATCGACCATGCCGTCGTGGCGAGATCACGTGGCTCTGTCGGTCCCCCGCGCCCGCTCCGGCCCGGCGCGGACCAACGGCGAGGCAGATGAGGATCGGCCGCCTCGTCCGGAGCTACCTGCCTTTGGCCGTCCTCATCGTGGCGCAGGTGCTCATCATCGTGCTCTTCCCCTCGACCTCCCCGGCGCAAGGGTCCACGGCGGCGAGCTCCACCGGGGGGAGCACTGCGGTCGGCTTCTCGGGCACGTCGGGGGGAGCCGGGAGCCGGACCCACTGCAGCGGCGGCCGGGAGTTCCCGACGTCGATCGACTTCTACGCCCCTCCGTGTACGCCCGGGACGATCGGCGGCAGCTACCACAACGGCGGCGCCACGTCCCAAGGGGTGACGGGCAACACCATCACCGTGGTCGACTTCTACGCAGACGCGGGTGGGATCGTGGACACCATCCTCAAGGGGGAAGGGCTCTACGTCGACTACGCCCAGACCAAGCAGGTGAACCAGGCGTTTGAGAACTTCGTCAACGCCCACTACGTGCTGTGGGGACGCAAGCTCAAGATCGATACCTACAACAGCACGTGTCAGACCGTGCCACCCGACACCGGTTGCCTGTTGGCCGAGATGGACACGCTCGTCCAGACCTACCATCCCTATGCCGTCGCCTGGGGAACCACGCTCTGCTCGGTGTGTTTCGCCCGGCTGGCGCAGGACCATACGATCGCTCTCGGCGGCGTGGGATTCAGCGACGCTTTTGCCCAGGCAAACGCTCCGTATTTCTGGTCATCGGGGGAGAGCTCGACGAACATCGAGAAGGGTTTCGCCCGGTTCTGGTGCAATCAGCTGACCAGCAAGAACTCCGACCGGGTAGTGAGCTTCGCCGAGGACAAGAACTCAGCCCAGGACTTCAACGGCAAGAAGCGCGTCCTCGGGGTGATCTCGACCAACGACCCCGACAACGAGGACACCGTCACCAACGTCCTCGTCCCCGCACTCAACCGCGACTGTGGTGACGGGGGGAGCGTCGCCCAGCACCATTACTTCTATTCCCAGGACATCAGCACCGCCGCCCAACAGATCAACGCTGGGGTCTCCGCCATGGATTCGCCCACCGATCCTGCCACCGACGTCGTCTGTCTTTGTGACCCCGTCGCCCCCGAGCTCCTGTACTCGGGAGAGCAGCAGCACAACTACTACCCCGAGAACATCCTCGCCGACGTCCAGGGCATGGGCATCGACCCCGTGGCGCAGAACTTCGAGTCCACAGCAGCACAGCAATCGCTCGCCTGTCCCCAGTACCAGGCGGGTTGTGAATTCGACGACGCCTTCGGCATCACATCCGCGGCCACGCTTCCCCCGCCCGCCAAGGAGCCGGGCCCGATGACGTTCAAGCTCGGCGGAGGGACGAATCTGCCCATGAAGCCGTACGTGGCCAGCGGCGCCTGGGAACTGTGGAATATGCTGGCCAGCCTCATCGAGAACACCGGCCCCGATCTGACGCCGGCGAGAATGGCGGCGGCCGCACCCACCATGGGCACGATCGGCGGAGGCACCACCGGCCACTTCGAGGTCGGGTTCTCCAAAGGGAGCTACAACTGGACCATCGACTCGGCCGTGGACTATTGGGCCAAGAGCACGCCCTCTCCCTACAACGACAAACCGGGCACGTTCGTAAGCATCGAGGGGACGCGGTTCCTCCCCGACAAGTTCCCCAAGCTGTCTGAGCCGCCGATCCCGAAGACCCGATCCTCGTGAGGCCGGCGTTGCTGCCCAGGCCGCTCATCCCCGTGGTCGAGGCGGCCCGAGGACCGAGCTGGCCGGCTCGGGCCGGCCGCTGGCTGGCAGCCGTCGCCATCTTCATCGCCGTCATCGAGCTCGCCTTCGGACTCTCGGGCCCCGACTTCATCTCCGGGCTGGCGCTGGGCTCGTTGTACGGGATCATTGGCGTGGGGATCGTGCTGATCTACCGGACGACGCGCGTCATCAATTTCGCGGCCGGCGCAGTAGGCGCCGTCCCTGCGGTGATCGCGCTGGTGCTCGTGCTCGAGTACGGCGCCAACTACCTCGAGGTCCTTCCGATCGTGTTGGTGGGGGGACCGGTCCTGGGGTTGCTCACCGACCTCGTCATGCGCCGGTTCGACGCCGTGCCCCGGCTCATCGCCACGGTGATGACCATCGCCGTGGCACAGAGCTTGGCTGTGCTCGGGTTCTTCATTCCCGTGTGGCTCGGCCAGAAGGCCACCAACCAGGGGACCACGGTCACGACCCCGTGGCAGCACCTGGTGTGGCACACCAACCGCGGTCAGCCCCTGCTCACCGGGAACGAGATCGCCGCGTTCCTCACCGTTGCCGTGGTCACCGCGGGTCTGGCCGCCTTCCTCCGCTTCACGCGACTGGGGATCGCGCTGCGGGCCTCGGCCGAGAACGCCGACCGGGCGCTCCTTTTGGGTATCCCGGTCCGTCGGGTCAGCGCCGCGGCGTGGGCGCTGGCGGGCCTGCTGGCCGCGCTGGCGATCTACGTCCAGGCGCCGCTCATCGGGACACCGAACGACGCCACGTTGGGCCTCGACACCCTGCTCTACGCCCTTGCCGCCGCGGTGGTGTCGCGCATGGAACGGTTCGGGGTGGCGCTGGCGGCCGGGATGGGCATCGGTGTGCTCATCACGGGCACAATCATCAGCTCCGGGGACAACAGCATCTCCTCGTCGATCATGGTGCTCGTCATCCTCGCCGCGCTGCTCACCCAGCCCCGCCGGACGGCACGCGCTCTGGACGCCGGCGAGGGCCGGTGGCAGACGGTCAAGCAGTATCGACCGATCGCCGCCGAGCTGCGCAAGCTCCCCGAGGTCGCCGCGGCCCGGTGGGGCACCGTCGTCGTCGGGGGTGGCCTGATGATCGCGCTGCCCTACATCCTCGGTGTCGACAACGTCTCGTATCTGGTTCTGCTCCCCCTCTACGGGATCGTGGCGGTGTCCCTCGTCGTGCTCACGGGGTGGGCGGGGCAGATCAGCCTCGGGCAGTTCGGCCTCGTGGGCGCGTCGGCGGGGGTGGCCGGGGGTCTCGTCGCCAACCACAACATCGACTTCTTCGCCGCCTTGGGCGTCGGCATCCTCACCGGGGTCGTCGCCGCGGTGATCGTCGGCCTGCCGTCGCTGCGCATCCAGGGTCTCTACCTCGCCGTCACGACCCTTGCCTTCGGCTATGCCGTGCCCAACTACCTCCTCAACGGGCACTACTGGATCGGCGCGCACATCCTTCCGTCCGGGCTGGCCGCGCACCTCAGCCGTCCCGTCCTGTACGGCCGGATCGATCTGTCGAGCGATCGGGCCTTCTACTACGTCTGCCTCGTGTTCCTGGCCCTGGCCATGGTGGCGGCCCTCGCCTTCCGCCGGAACCGGTCCGGCCGGGTGTTGATCGCGCTGCGCGACAACGAGCGCGCCGCGGCGGCCTTCGCCGTCAACCCGGCGCGTGCCCGCCTGGCCGCGTTCGCCATCTCGGGCGGCATCGCCGGCCTGGCCGGGGTGCTCTTCGCCTACGCCCAGCAGAACGTCGTGCCCGGGACCTACCAGCCGCAGGCCAGCCTCACCATCTTCCTCGCCGTCGCCATCGCCGGGGTCAGCTCCGTGCCCTGGGCCGTGGTGGGGGCCATGGGCATCGAGGTGGCCGTCGTGTTCGGCCCCCGGGTCTACGACCTGTTCCACTCGACCACGATCGAGACCACGCTGCCGCTCCTGCTGACGGGGCCCGTCCTGCTCATCAACGCCTACTTCAACCCGGGTGGGTCGGCCGAGCTGGGCATGCAGAAGCGCGACGACTGGCTGCGGCGCGTCGCCAACCGGCGCGGGATCACGGTGTCGGCGCTGGCGGCAGATCCGGCCACGAACGCAGAGCCGGTCCCCGTGCCCTCCACGCTCGCCCCGCCGCCGTTGGCCGGCACCGCCCTCCCCGACGCCGCCTTCGCCGGCGCCGCGTCGACGGCCGACCCGGGCCCGGCGCCGCATCCGCCCTCCCCCACCGGGGCGGCGGTGCCGTGATGACGGCCCTGGCCGTCTCCCTCGTCGTGGTGGGGGTGGTGTTCGGGCTCGTGTTCGACGTCCGCAATTGGCTCGCCTCGAGACACGACGACCCCGCCCCGGGGCCGGCCCCCGCCCAGGCGCCGCCCCCATGGCGCCCGGTGTCCGCCACCCCCGACCCGGCGCCGGTGGTCGCCGTCGCCTCGGCCCCGGCGGTGGCCCCGAGACCGCCTGCACCGCCGGCGCCCGTCGATGTCGCGTCGCCGGGACTCTTCGTCAACGTCGTCCCTCCGCAGCCGGTCACCGTGGCGGGGGCGGTGCCGTCGGCCCCGCGGGCGCCGAGAGGAGACCCGCTCCTCGTGTGCCGGGGCGTGCACGTCGCCTACGACAAGGTGCGCGTGCTGTTCGGGGTCGACATGGAGATCCGCGACGGTGAGATCGTCGCCCTCTTGGGCACGAACGGGGCCGGGAAGTCCACGCTGTTGAAGGCCATCTCCGGTCTGGTTGAGCCCGTCGACGGCTCGATCGTCTTCGACGGTCGGGACATCACCCACGTCGATCCGGTCGAACGGGCCCGGTTGGGCATCGTGCAGGTGCCGGGGGGCCGCGCCGTGTTCCCCACGCTGACCGTGGCCGAGCACTTCAAGGCGGCGGCATGGTTGTTCGCCAAGGAAGACGCCACCGAGGTCCGGGCCCGCACGGATCGGGTCCTGGCGTTGTTCCCGCGCCTGAAGGAGCGTTGGCACCAGATGGCCGGGAACCTCTCCGGCGGCGAACAGCAGCAGCTCGGCCTGGGCATGGCATTCGTGGCCAAGCCCCGCCTGCTGATCATCGACGAGCTGTCCCTGGGCCTGGCCCCGGCCATCGTCGAGCAGCTCCTGGACATCGTCCGCGCCATCCACGCCGAGGGATGCCCGGTCATTCTGGTGGAACAGTCGGTCAACGTGGCGCTGACCATCGCCCAGCGCGCTTACTTCATGGAGAAGGGCGAGATCCGGTTCGAGGGGGCTGCCCCCGAGCTCCTGGCTCGGGGTGACCTCCTGCGATCGGTGTTCCTCGAGGGAGCGATGAGCAACGGCTCCACCGCCCCCCCGGCGCGGGTCGAGCGCGCCCATGGCAGCGGACGGCGAAGCCGATCCCCTGGCGTCGCAGCCGGTCGTCCTCGCCACCCACGAGCTCACCAAACGCTTCGGCGGGATCGTCGCCGTCGACGACGTGACGCTCGAGCTGCGTCGCGGTGAGACGTTGGGGCTGATCGGCCCCAACGGGGCGGGCAAGACGACCGTCTTGGACCTCATCTCCGGGGTGCTCCCCGTCGACGGTGGCCGGATCGAGCTGGGCGGCATCGACATCGGCACCTGGTCGGCGAGCCGACGGTCGGTGGCCGGCCTGGGGCGGTCCTTCCAGGACGCTCGCATCTTCTCGTCCCTCACCGTCTCGGAGAACATCGCCATGGGTCTCGAACGGCATGTCGCCACGCGGGACCATCTCGCCGCGCTGCTCGACCTCCCGGCGATCCGGCAGTCCGAGCGGGAGGTCACCACCCGGGTCTCGGAGCTCATCGAGCTGATGAACCTCCAGTCCTACCGGGACAAGTTCGTCTCCGAGCTCTCCACTGGGGTGCGGCGCATCGTCGACCTGACGATGGCCATCGCCCACAACCCGACGGTGCTGCTGCTCGACGAGCCGTCATCGGGTGTCGCCCAGCGAGAGACCGAGGCCTTGGGCCCGCTGTTGAAGGACATGCAGCGTGCCACCCAGTGCTCCATCGTGATCATCGAGCACGACATGCCGCTCATCAGTGCCGTGTCCGACGAGATCATCGCCCTCGACCTCGGTCGGGTCGTCACCAGGGGATCGCCGTCGGTCGTCCTGTCCGATCCAAAAGTCGTCGCCTCCTATCTCGGCGGCGACGTGGGCGTCATCCAACGATCAGGCCGGGCGCCCACCCTTCGGGCGCACGGTGTCGGCCCCCCCGACGGACAGAAGACAGCGATCGATGAGGTGGTTCCTCAGGCGTGACGACGGCCGATGGCCACTTTCACGAGGTCCGCAGGAGATCCGTGGGCCGTGACCGGGTGGCAGCCAGCGCGGGGGCGATGGCGATGAGGTTGGCGACAGCCAGGACACCGGCCGCCAGTGCCACGAGGAGCAAGATCGGCACCTGCGAGACCGGCACGGCCCCCAAATTGCGGGCGAAGCTCCCCCATATCGCCCGACCCACCACGATCCCCAACGGAACCCCGATGACCATCCCGATCACGGCCACGGTGGTGGATTGCCAAGCCACCACAGAGGCAACCTGACCGTTCACGAAGCCAAACACCTTCAGCAGCCCGATCTCGCGTCGGCGGCGAGAGACACTCACCAAGAGGAGATGAGCGAGTGTCGCCGCTCCGAACGCGGCCAACATCACCCCGAAGATCAGCGGGAAGTTGACGGCCTCGCCGAAGTTGACGAGCGATATCGGAGTCATGCGGAGAGTGGCGCCTGATGCGTACACATCGAGATAGTGATTGATAGCTGCCTGCCCCCGTGGACCCGACACCACGCTGGCCAGAATCCCACTGTTGCCGTGGGCCTGCGTCTGTTGACGGCATTGCGCCTGGCGGGGGCCCGGAGGGCACAACGTGGCATACAGGGCAGGGATCGTGATCAACGCACCGGTGCCGAGGCTCACGATGCCGCCCGCGATCACGGGGAAGGAAACATCGGCGACCACCCGGAACGGCGCGGTTTGGTCTCTGATCCTGACGATGACGATCGAGCCCAGATGCGCGCCCACCCGGCGCATCGTCGTGGCACCGAGGCCGATCTGACCGACTGCGCTCGGGGGATGCCCGTCGACGGTGGAGAAGAGAAGGGGTCCGCGGATTGCCGTCGCCGGGATGGAACCCACCGGAACGTTGTCGACCGATAACTCTCCCCCGCCGGCGTATTCGGTGATTCCCGTCACGGCGTTGTCGTGCTTCAGATCGGCGACGAGGGCAGGGGTGATCGACCCGGGCTGAAAATCGAGCTGGAACGGGTCGCCGTACAACGTGGGCGTGGCCGTGAGATGGGCGAGGCCGGCACCGAAGACCGCCGTCCCGCACAGGGCGGTCACCGCCAGGACCGTCCCGAGAAGGGCGCTTCCCACGGGCACCGTGGTCCCGCCGCTCCTTCGCTGCACGGCGTTGCGAACACCGATCAGCACGCTCGGGGGAACCCCGATGCCGGCCAGGTGCGCAACTGTGGTGGAGGGGTTCGAGGCGACGGGCTGGTCCTCGACGCGGCCGGCATGGGCGGCCCGAAGTGCCGGCCCGGTGCCGAGCACCAGAACGAGCACCATCACGGCGATCGCCCCGAGGGGGAAGACGAGGGTGTCGAAGGAGACGCCGGTCGAGGTCTCGGCGAGGCGCGCCTCACCGAGCGGTGCGAGGGGTGACAATGCGGTGGCGATCGCCACGGCCCCGAGTGCCCCGGCGAACCCCACCACCAGGTTCCTGGCCATGCCGAGCGTGACCAGCTGTCGCCGATCCACGCCGAGCGCGGCCAGGGTCGGATAGTCCTCGCTTTCGACGTTGCTCTGGCGGGCCAGGGCCTGGCCGACAACGGCCAGCCCGACGAGGGCGGCGAGCGCGGCAAGGATCCACCAACCGATGGCTTGCGGATGAATCGAGGATTCGATGGCAGACGCTTGCTGGTCTTCATTCGAAACGCCCACCCCCGGGCCTTGACCCAGGTTCAGGGTGTTGAAGGCGGCGTCGAGATTGGGAATGTCGGCCACACCGTGACGCAAACGGACGAAGTATTCGAAGTAGAGCGCCGTCCGAGGCAGCACGGTGCGGGCGAAGGCCGGAGTGGCGTACAGGTCGTAGATCGGGCTCGCCCCGGTGGGGAACTCGTCCTCGGTGGCCTCGATCCCGACCACGTGGAGCGCGACCGTCGGTCCCTTTGGGTTCGGTCCGGCACCGGTGGCGTTGATGATCGCCGAGGCCTGCGAGGAAGCGTAGAGCGGGACGCGGATCACGCTCCCGACCTGCACGCCGAAATCCTGTTGTAGGTCGAACGACGCCAGCACCTGATCGGTGGACGACGGATTTGGTACGTGGCCCGAGACGAGATTGAAAACGGATGTCCGCTTCGACGATACGACGGCAATGTTGAAATACGAGGGGTTGATGGGATGGGTGCAGGAGCACCTCGGCTCTCCGTTGAAGGGGTAGACGAGCGAGGTGACGGAGACGACGCCCGGAAGAGCGGCGACCTTCGGTGCCGGTTGGTTGGTGTAGACGACAGCGTCGAAGCCGTGGTCGGTGACGAAACGCGGAAAGGCGGCCTCGGTGCGACGGCCCGCCGCCGCCGAGGCCAGCACGAGGCCGCCCACGATGCTGATCAGGATCGCAATGGCCAGCCAGGATCGCCACCGTCGGCGCAATTCGGCGCGAAACGCGAGCCTGATGGCCTCCAAGGTGCCTCCCGATCTGTATCCTTGGCGTCAGTGTTACCCGGCGGACGTCCCACGCCAAGGTGGCCAGTATGTGCGATCCGAGCGTGCCAGCACCCCTCCGGCGCGCTGCGTGTCGCTACCGCCTGAGCAGGAAGAATCGAGGTCCCGCGCGGGGATACGCTGCGCCCGTGACGCGGACCGTGGTCGCAAGGATGGGATGGCTGCGCGCCGCTGTCGGCCTCGGACTGATCGCCGCCCCCGGCTCGGTCCTGCGTCTGTCGCGTCGTGAAGTGCCCACCGGCGCGTCGATCTTGTTGTTGCGGACCATCGGCATCAGGGACCTGGTGCTCGGACTGGGGACGGTGGCGGCCGATCGATCGGGGGCGTCGAGCGAACGCCGGCGTTGGACGACGGCGACCTTGGCCAGTGACGCACTCGACGTGGTGGTCAGCGTGGTGAGCATGCCCACCATCGGTCCGGTGAATTCCGTCGCCGCCTCCGTCGTCGCCCTCGTCGCCGTGGGGGGCGACCTTCACGCGCTGCGGTCCGATCCCAGCCGGTCCTAGACCCGGACCGTGGTGGCGGCGCGGTTATCGTCTGCGCCTAGGTTGACCTGAGCACGGGCCACTGGCCAGAGTCACCCGGACAGCAGCGACGCAAGGAGGGGCGATGGCCGGCCCGGGCGGTGGGCGTGTGGGACGTTCGTGGCGTCGGTTCCGCCGGCGGCCCGCCGCCGTGCAGTTCGTCTCGGTGATCGTGGTGGTCGCCCTCGTCGTGGCGGTTGCGCTGGTAGCGGGAACGGGCTCCTCGCCCACCCACGGCAACACCACCACCGACACCGCTGCCACCCCGGTGCAGGCCAGTGCCAGTACCGCCGGGGTCACCGCCACCAGCATCAGAGTCGTGTTCCCCGTCTCGAACCTGTCCGGCCTGGCCTCGACGTTCGGCTTCGCCGGCGATATCGAGTACAGCGAACAGACCAAGGCCATCAAGCTCTTCGTGAAGCTCATCAACGGCGCCGGTGGGATCCACGGCCGCAAGATCGACGCCAGCATCGTCAACTTCGACCCCACCAACGAGGCCGAGATGCGGTCGTTGTGCAAGGACTGGACCGACGGCAGCGCTCCCGCCTTCGCCGTCCTCGACGGAGTGGGGACGTGGACGGGCGACAACGAGCTGTGCATCACCCAGGAAGGCCACACGCCGATGCTCGGCCAGTGGACGACGGTCACCAACTGGACACACGAAGGCTCTCCCTACCTGTGGTGGACGGGTCCCGACGACGCGGCGATCCTCCAGGCCACGGTGGACTGGGGAACCAGTACGGGCCTGCTCGGGACCGGCATCAAGGTCGGCGTCGTCGCCGGCAACAGGGCGAGCGACCAACTGGCCCTCAACCAGTACCTGTTGCCCGACCTCAGGAAGGCGGGTATCACGCCGATCATCAAGACGATTGCGGCGGACCCGTCCGACACCGCCTCCACCGATGCCCAGGCCCCCCTGGTGGTGCAACAGTTGCGATCGGCCGGCATCACCTCGGTGATCCCTCTCATGCCGTTCAACGTCTTCTTCCCCGTGCTGGCGGCGGAGACGCAACAGCAGTACTTCCCCCGACTCCTGCTGTCGGACTACGAGGACTCCATCCAGTCGGCGTTGGGCCTGTTGCCGTTCCCCTACGAGAAGGCGCTCGACGGCCAGGAGGGGCTCACGACCGAGACTCTCGGGGGCATCGATGACACCCGGCCTGAGGCCGAGGGGGGCTACGACCCCGGTGTGCGCAGCTGCTTCACCGCGTGGCACAAGGCCTATCCCCAGATTCCCAAGGGCAACCAGAACTTCTACCTCGAGGAACAGGGACCGGTCCAGGGATGGTGCCAGGAGATCCGTCTCTTCGCGGCCGCGGCGACGGCGGCCGGCCCGCATCTGGACCGAAGGACGTTCGACACCGCCATGGCCAAGATCTCCAACTTCCCCGGGGGGTATTCACCCATCTTGAGCTACGGGCCCGGCAAGTTCTACGGCCCGACGCAGTACCGGGTGGTGCGCCTGCACACCAACTCGCCCCCGTCGAGCCAGTGCAAATTCCCGTTGGACCACATCCCCCAGGGGGTGTGCTGGGTGGTGGTCAACGACTGGCAACCGTTGCCGAGCACGGGATGACGGCGGCGGCGGACATGGCGAGTGGTCGACACGACCAGTGGTGGAGATCCGCCGTGCTCTACCAGATCTATCCGAGATCGTTCGCCGATTCGGACGGCGACGGCACCGGTGACCTCCCGGGGATCATCGAGCGTCTCGACTACCTCCAGTGGCTCGGGATCGACGGGATCTGGTTGAGCCCGATCACGCTGTCGCCCAACGCCGACTGGGGCTACGACGTGGCCGACTACTGCGCCGTGCAACCGGACCTGGGAACGATGGAGACGTTCGACCGCCTGGTGGCGGAAGCCCGAGCTCGCCACATACGGGTGCTGCTCGACATCGTCCCCAATCACACGAGCGAGCACCATCCGTGGTTCGTCGACTCGCGCTCGTCACGCACATCGGCCCACCGCGACTGGTACGTGTGGGCCGATCCCGGGCCCGACGGGGCCGCTCCCAACAATTGGGTGAGCAGCTTCGGGGGCCCCGCCTGGACGCTCGACCCGACGACGGGGCAGTGCTACCTGCACAACCATCTTTCCGAGCAACCCGACCTCAACTGGTGGAACGAGGAGGTCCGAGACGCATTCGACGCCATCTTCGGCTTCTGGTTCGAGCGGGGGGTGGCCGGGTTCCGAATCGACGTGTGCAACATCATCATCAAAGACGCCCTGCTTCGGGACAACCCCCCCGCCACCGAGGACGACGACTTCGAGGCCCAGCTCTTCGGCCAGCGACCCGTGTACAACGGCAACCGACCCGAGGTCCACGACGTGATCCGCCGGTGGAGGAAGCTCGCCGACGCCTGCGACCCACCTCGGACGCTCATCGGCGAGACCCCGGTGAAGGTCGAGGAATTGGCGAGGTACTACGGGGACGGCAGCGACGAGCTCCATCTCGCCTTCAACTTCCCGTTCATCACCGCCCCCTTCGACGCCTCCGCCATGCGGCGAATCGTCGAGGACGCCGAGTCGCTCCTCCCCAGCGGTGCCTGGCCGGCCTGGACCGGTTCGAACCACGACATGTCCCGGTTCGCGACCCGGTGGGCGGGCGGAGACGCGCGCAAGGCCCGGACCGCCCTCGTCATGGTGTTGAGCCTGCGGGGCACGCCCGTGCTGTACCAGGGCGACGAGATCGGGCTCGAGGACGTGGCCGTTGCCCACGAGGACATGCGCGACCCTCTCGGCGTGGCCTACTGGCCCGCCTACGCGGGACGCGACGCCATGCGGACCCCCATGCCGTGGCGTGACGCCCCGGGCGGTGGCTTCACCGCTCCGGGGGCACGACCGTGGCTCCCTCTGGGCCCGACCGCGCCGTGCAACGTGGAGCAACAGCGCCGCGACCCGACCTCCATGCTCACCCTGGCCCGCGACCTCATCGCCCTCCGTCGGGAGACGCCCGACCTGCAGACGGGTCGCTACGAGACGGTGGCGGCACCGGCGGGCGTGTGGGCGTGGCGCCGAGGCGACCACACGATGGTGGTACTCAACCTGAGCGACGACGATGTCACGCTCGGGGGGGCGTCGGGGCGGATCCGCATCGCCACCGACCGAGGACGTAACGATGAGCGTTTCGAGCATGCGCTGTCGGTCGCGGGGTGGGAAGCCGTCGTCGCCGAGATCAGGTGACGGGTCGACGCCACGCTGAGGTCAGGGGCGGGCCTCGGGCGGGCAGTCGATGCCCGCCACCCTCATCAGCTCGCAGAAGGTAGCGCGCGCCATCTTCCAGATCCCGTCGACCGCCACTGCCTCTCCTCGCCATTTCGAGAAGGCGGGATTCCCGTCGATCGTGATCGTGAACGACACCGCGGCGTGCGCATGATCCACGAAGGCGATGTCGTTCACCTCGATAGCGGCTCGCGTCGCCATCTGCGCCGGGCCCCGCCCCTGGGCACGCTGCAGGGTCGGGCCCAGGTCGTCACCGCGCTCGACCGAGGGCACCGACCGCCCGTCTTCGCTGGCGGTCCCGCACGCGGCGTAGGCAGCGGTGATCTCGACGCGGGCCGCGCCCTCGTCGTCGGGTGGGGGGCCCAGCACCTCGCTCGACGAAAGGACGTGATGAGCCTCGATGGGCTCGGACGAATCCCCGGCGGCCGGCAGGGCGACGGCCCAGTGCCGGATGCAGTGTTCACAGATGAAGGCATCGGCACTGGACACGAGTTGTCCGGCGTCGGGCGGGCGTCGACCACAGAACGAGCATCTGACGATCCGGGCTCTGGTCAGGCCGGACAATCGCGCCGTGGACCCCCGGGTGCGCGCCCCCACCTGCCCGACGGGCCCGGCCCCCTCGGGCCCGGCCCGGCCCACGAGCAGCCCCATGACCGCGTGTCTCACCCGACCCAGGTCGTCGACGAAGTGCACCAGGACCTGGGCGGCGACCCCTTCACCTTCTCGGACGACCCCGAGGAGCATGTGCTCGGTGCCGATGTAGTTGTGACCGAGCTGTAGTGCCTCGCGCAGCGCCAGCTCAAGGACCCTTTTCGCCCTCGGGGTGAACGGGGGCGACCCCATGGGCGCGGTCGCGGCGCTCCCGACGATCTCCGTGACCATCGCCAGGACGCCTTCGGGCGAGATCTCCAGCGTAGCCAGGGCACGGGCGGCGACGCCGTCTCGTTCCCCGAGGAGGCCGAGGAGAATGTGCTCGGTGCCGATGAAGCCGTGGTTGAGCAGGCGCGCCTCCTCCTGGGCGAGCACCAACACCCTTCGGGCCCGGTCGGTGAACCGCTCGAACACGACCAATAGGGTCTCACCTCGGGTTGGGGTTCGCCATGGCGCCGCCACCGATGTCCCACGAGCCTCGTCCCCGAGCGGCGGGTTTACCGCCAAGGCGCAGGATTCCGTCCCCGGTTAGGCTGACGCATCGGCACCTGGGGGTGCGGAGGCCGCGACGGGTCGGGGGAACGGTGAGTCGATTCTTGTCTTGTGCCGTGGCGTCTTGTGCGCTGGGTGCGGCGACGTTGGGCATGGCCACAGCGTCGATCGGCGGGGGCGCCACCGGGGCGATCCATGCCGACGCCCTACGCACCATGGCCCATGCAGGACAGGACCTGGTGGCACCGACCCGGCCCGGTGGGAATCGACGGAACACCGGCACCAGCTCTTCTTCCTACAACTGGTCGGGCTACGCGCAGAGCGCGCCCGCCAACACCTTTACCGCCGTGACCGCCGAATTCACCGTCACCACCGTCAACACGAGCGTGGCCGGCGACCAGTTTTCGTCTGACTGGGTCGGCATCGGCGGGCTCAACGATGCCAAGCTCGTCCAGGCCGGGATCGAGGAGGACAACTTTCAGGGCCGGGCCGTCTATCAGGCCTGGACCGAGATCCTTCCGCAGACCGAGAACCCGCTGTCGCTGCCCATCTCCCCCGGAGACAAGGTCATCGTCACCGTCAGGGAGACCGCCAACAAGCACAACAGGGACAAGCGGTGGTCGATGACCGTCGCCGACGTCACGAGAGGGGGCAGCGCGACCAGAACCGTGCGGTACAAGGCCACGGGCACGAGCGTGGAGGCGATCCACGAGAGGCCGTGCATCGGGTCGCCCTGTTCCACGCATCTCGCCACGCTGGCCAAGACCTCCAACGAGAGCTTCGATCCCGCCTTCTTCTCGTCCTCCGCACCGAGCGTCGCCCCCGCGTACCGGCCCCTCCTGGCCCCGGCGAGCAGAGCGACCCTCTACGACATCGTGATGGTGGCGAGCAACGGCACGGCCTTGGCCACACCGTCCAACGCCAACAGCGTGAACGACGCATTCACGGTGGGCGACGGCGGTGCCGTCCCCGCCCCACCCTCGAGCTGATCCAACGCCGGGGGCCCATCCCCGACCGCGAATCTCGGCGGCGTTACATTTTCGGGCATGAGCAGGCAACGCATGTCCTCGAACGGGTCCGTGTCCTGGTTCGATCCTTCGCAGGTCTTCGCCGACACCCAGCGGGTCGACCTGTTCAACGACCCCCCGTGGGTCGCTGCCCCGGAACCCTCGCCGAGGCGAGCGGCCGGAGGTGGGCCTCGCGAGGGGTCGAGATGGACGATGGCCAAGACCGCCGTCGTAAGCCGGCTTCCGCTCAAGCGCGGCCAGCACAGCCAGAGAGTGGGCTGACCGCCAGGCCCCGGCCCCGCGTCCTCAGCCGACCAGGCTCTGGATCGCTCCCGTCGCGGTGGCGAGGTAGCCGGAGCCGGAGTCGATCGACGCCACCCCCTGGTCGAAGAGATTGGGGGGCAGGGCCTCCGACGAGCCGAGGCAGTCGGTCGATCCCTGGATGAGATCGTTGAGGGCGGTGGCCCAGTAACTCTGAACCAGGCGGTCCGGGACGGGCGCCACGTTCATGGCGCTCTGGGCATCGCTCAGGACCTGCTGCCACGAGGGCTCCACCGACGTGTAGTCCGACGGCCCGCTCGACATGAACGCCGCACTCAACCTGCTGAGGTCGGCCTGCAGCGTGGTGACCACCGCACCGTGGGCCTGGTCCCAGGCCCGCATCTGGGCACGAGACGCCACCGATGTCGCCGCGGCCTGACTCTCCACCGAGCTCATGGCCTCGTCCAACTGCGTCGTCCCCGTCGTGATCAACGCCGAGCCCTGATTGAAGATCGGTGGCAGGGACCCGGCGCCGTCGGCGGCGGCGGCGGAGCCCCAGATCGCATCGGTGGCGCCTTGACCGAAATCGGCCAGCGCGCTGGCCCACGTGGACTGGGCGCCGGCGTCGGGGACGGGGGGCTCCGAGCCGGCGTACTTGGCGTCGATCGACAACTCCTGCCAGTAGGGATCGACATCGGCGAACAGACCCGGGCTCGTCGAGGCCAAGGCCCGGTCCAGCTTTTCGATATCGGTCTGCAAGGTGTTGAACACCGAGGCATAGGCCAGGTACCAACTGAGGTCGGCCTGCCCG
>CAWCEP010000002.1:0-30580 GCA_963794615.1 uncultured Acidimicrobiales bacterium
ACCGGGCCGCGGCGGTGCCCGGGCGGTCCACCCGAAGGGTCGAGATCACCCCACCTCGTCGTCGGAGCTTCGCCGTCGCGGCCCCGGGATCCCGGGGCACACTGATCCCTCGGCTCGCCGCCGTCAGGGTGACGGCGTCGTGGCGTCGTCGAGGGCGACGGTGGAGAGCGTCTCGTGGCGCGATCCGCCCGCCCCGAGCACCGAGGACACCAATTCGAACGCCCGGACGTGCCACGTCGCCGCCAGCGACACCCCCGCCAGACTGGCCGGGCCCGGCTCCCGCCGGCTCGCCCGGGCCAGGGCCAGATGCCCGGAGAAGCGCCGATCGTCGGGCTTGCCCCACGCCGTGGTGACCACCGCCACTTCCCCCGCCAAGGCGTCGAGCCCGGTTACCGGGACCTGGAGCACCTGGCGTCCGGGGAACCAGGCCGTGGTGGGCCCGAGGGCGGCTCGGACCTCGGCCTCGCCGGCGGCGGGAAGGTTCGTGGGGACGGCCCGCAACGCGTCCGTGACAGGGCCCGGGTGTTCGACCTCACCCAGGAAGCGCAGCGTCACGTGCCACTGGGGCTCCGACGTCCAGCGCGTACCCTTCACGTCGGGGCGGTCCAGGCCGAGCAACAGCTCGAGACGCTCTCGGGGGGCCACACCGCGACGAAGAGGCGCACGGTGTCCAGCGCGCCCGTGTCCGGGGTGGTCGCTCGGGCGGTGGACCCGACGCGGTGGACCCGGTGCCGTGCATGGGCCAGGATCGCGGCCATGGCCGTCCCCCGCGTCGAAGCGGTGCACGGTGACATCACTGTCCAGGACACCGACGCCGTGGTGAACGCCGCCAACCGACAGCTCGCCGGGGGCGGAGGCGTCGACGGCGCCATCCACCGCGCCGCCGGGCCGGCCGAGCTGCACGCGGCGTGCGTGGCGCTGGGCGGGTGCAAGCCCGGCGACGCCAAGGCCACGGCCGGGTTCGCGCCGGCGGCCCGCTTGATCATCCACACCGTCGGCCCGGTGTGGGGCGGCGGCGCGGGCCGCGAGGCCGAGGTCCTGGCCTCGTGCTACCGGCGCTCGCTCGAGGTGGCCGACGGCCTCGGGGCCGTCGGTGGCGTTCCCCGCCATCTCAACCGGCGTGTACGGGTACCCGCCCGACCTGGCTGCCGGGGTGGCGGTCGCTACGGTCACCGGCGCGGGACGAAGGTCGAGCTGGTTCGCCTGGTGGCCTTCGACCGCGCCACCTACGACCTCTACCGGTCGTTGCTCGGACTCGGACGTTTGCTCTGAGGGTCGTTTGTTCTGACTAAGGCGTCGCCGGCACCTCGGCCAGGAGGCGACGGCGCAGCAGGTCGAGGGCGGAGATCGCCGCGTACTGGCGGACGCGCCCGCGGTCGCCGGGAAGATGGAAGACGAGCGACTCGGGCTCGGCGTCACCGAACGCCAGTCCCACCACGACGGTCCCCGGGGCCACCCCCTCGTCTCGTCGGGACCGGCCACGCCGGTGAGGGCCAGGCCGACGTCGGCACCCAGGACCCGCCGGGCCCCCGTCGCCATGGCGCGCGCCGCCGCTTCGGTGACCACGGGCCCCGCCGGCACGCCGAGCACCGAGTACTTGACCTCGGGCGCGTAGCTCACCACCGATCCCCGGAACCACTCGCTGGCCCCGGCCACCCCCACCAGGCGCGACGCCACCAGACCGCCGGTGAGCGATTCCGCCAATCCCAGGGTGAGGCCGTGGTCCACGAGGAGCTCGGCCACGCCCGCCTCCATCGTGGTGTCGTCGACCCCGAAGACGGCCTCACCCACGAGCGCCCGCACCTCGGCCTCCTCGGCGTCGAGAAGGGAGTTCGCCGCCGCCGCGTCGGGCGCCTTGGCGGTGATGCGGACCTTGATCCCCTCGATCCCGCTCGCCAGGAAGGCGATGGTGGGGCTCCCCGGCGAGGCGTCGGAGACCTCGATGCGCGGCGCCAGGAGCTCGGCGAGGCCGGACTCGCTCATCCCCCACGTCCGGACGACGCGGCTCATGATCACCGCCGCCTCGCCGGCCAGGTCGGCCCGGCCCCGCAGGTCGGGGAGCACGGCCCGGGTGAACATCTCCACCAGCTCGTAAGGGACGCCGGGTAGCGCGTAGATCACCTTGTGGCCGACGGGGCAGATGAGCCCGGGGGCGGTGCCCAGCTGCTGGGGGATCGGGGTGGCGCCCACGGGGACGTCGGCCTGGCGGCCGTTGCTGTCGGGCATGGCGCGACCCGCGCGAGCGGAACATCTCCGCGATGCGCGTCACGATGTCGTCGTCACGCAGGAGAGGGACGGCCATGACCTCGGCGATGGCGTCACGGGTGATGTCGTCGTGGGTGGGCCCCAGTCCCCCGCACACCACCACGCCGTCGCTGCGGGCCAGCGCGCTGCGCAGGGCGAGGACGATGCGGGCCTGGTTGTCCCCCACCACCTGGTGGAAGTGCGAGTCGATGCCGGCCAGCGCCAGCTGCTCGCCCAGCCACGCCGAATTGGTGTCGACGATCTGCCCCAGGAGGAGCTCGGTGCCGACAGCGAGGACCTCGACCCTCACCGGTGCAGCGCCTGGGCGGCCCGGCGGCCGTCGAGGAGGTACTGCGCCCCCGTGACCACCGTGAAGGCGACGGCCACCCAGATGGCCACGTCGAGGACGCGGTGATGGGGCGCCACCGACGGCGCCAGGCACAACAGGATGGCCACCCCCTGGACGAGGGTCTTGAGCTTGGCGCTCGAGCGGGCCGGGATCGAGATGCCGTGGCGGCCCACGGCGATGCGGTACAGGCTCATCCACACCTCGCGGGCCGCGACGATGGCCACCGGGAGCCACGACAGCTCCCCTTTGACGGCCAGCGCGCACAGGGCACCCACCACGGCGGCCTTGTCCGCCAGCGGGTCGAGGAACGCGCCCGAACGCGTCGTGCCCTGGCGACGGGCCAGCCATCCGTCGACGCCGTCGGTGAGCCCGATGGCCAGCGCCACGCCGAAGGGGGCCCACCCCGCGCCGTGGACCACGATCATCCCCACCAGGACCGGGGTGGCGAGCAGACGGCCCACCGTGATGGCGTTGGCCGGCGTCTTGAGCGCCGAGGGCCCGAAGGTCGAGACCCGCACGCGCTCGCGCAGGGGCTCGGTCATGGCTGGGCCCACAGGGTCATCGCTCGGCCCACAGCGTCATGGCTCGGCCCACAGGTCCGGCCCGGCCGCGCCCGTCACCACCACCTTGTGGAATGCACCCACCGCCAGGGTGTCCTCGACATGGACGACGCCGTCGATGTCGGGCGCCTCCCGGTACGAGCGGGCCACGCCGGGCTCGTCGACGAGCACCTCCAGGCGCTCGCCCACGAGGGCGGCGCGGCGCTCGGCGGTGACGGCGTCTTGGAGCTCCGAGCATTCGCGCAGCCGCTCCAGGGCGAGGTCGGCCGGCACCGAGTCGCCGAGCCCCTCGGCGAAGGTGCCGGGCTCCTCCGAGAAGGTGAAGAAGCCCGCCCAGTCGAGGCGCGCCTCGGCCAGGAACGACAGGAGGAGGTCGTGGTCGTCCTCGGTCTCACCGGGATAGCCCAGGATGAACGACGACCGCAGGGCGGCATCGGGGGCGGCGGCGCGGATGGTGTCGATGCGTTCCAGGAAGCGCTCGCCGTCACCCCAGCGCCGCATGCGCGACACGAGGGGCGCGACACGTGCTGGAGCGACAGGTCGAAATAGGGCACGCCGGTCGACACCATGGCCTCGATGAGCGCGTCGTCGAGTGACGAGGGGTAGAGATAGAGCAGCCGGACGCGCTCGACGCGCTCCGACAGGCGGCGCACGAGGCCCACGATGGGTCGCGGCGACCCCGCCGGGCGCGCCACGTGCTCGGGGGCGGCGCGATCGAGTCCCCACGACGCCAGGTCCTGGGCCACGAGGACCACCTCGCGCACGCCGTCGCCGAGCTCGTCCACCTCGGCCAGCACCACGTCTTCGGGACGCGACCGCTGGACGCCCCGGAACGACGGGATGGCGCAGAAGCCACAGCGCCGGTCACATCCCTCGGCCACCTTCACATAGGCCCACGGGGCGTGGGCGGCGGGACGGGGCAGGTTCAAGAGGTCGAACGACGGGAGGGCCTCGTCGGTCAGGGGAACGTCGGTGAAGGTGCCGGCGCGCCGGTGCACCGAGGGTGACGGGCACACCGAAGCCCACCACCAGGTCGACCTCGGGGAGCGCCGCGGCGAGCTGGTCACCGTGGCGCTCGGCCAGGCATCCCGTCACCACCAGGCGGGCCCCCTCGTGGCGGGCCGCCGACAGCTCGAGAATGGTGTCGATCGACTCCTGGCGGGCCGCCTCGATGAAGGCACAGGTGTTGACGACGACCAGATCGGCGTCATCGGGTGTCGCCGCCGGCTCGTAGCCGTCGCGCCGCAGCGTGCCGGCGAGCTTGTCCGAGTCCACCTGGTTCTTCGGACAGCCCAGGGTCTCCAACCAGTATCGCTCGGCCACCAGGACAATCTACCGGGGTGGCAGTCGACCACCCGGCGTGCCACGTCGGCGCGGGCGTGCCACCGAACCATGAGCGGAGAGGGAGGGATTTGAACCCTCGGACCCAGTTTCCCAGGTCAACTCATTAGCAGTGAGTCCGATTCGGCCGCTCTCGCACCTCTCCCACGGCGCGAAGTCGAAGCTACCAGTCGGGACGACGCTCTCTACGCCCTTAGAGTAAAAGAGGTCATATGGACGTGCTCGTCGTCGTCGGCAGTGAACCGGCACCCGCCCGACTCACCGACAGGGCACTGCACGTGCACCGTTTCGAGGGGGACGAACCGTTGGCCACCCTCGTCGGTGCGCTACGGGCCCGTATCCCCCGCCGGGTCGGCGTGTGGGGGCCGGTCGAAGAAGCGACGGCGGTGGCGGTCGGGCTGCGTCGGGCCGGTCTGCCCACCGAGCTGTTCACCGATGACGCCATCATCGGCGACAGCGCCAAGGCGCTGACCGGCGTCGAGATACGCCGCATCACCGACCCAGGACCGGCCATGGACGTCGCCGAGTCCCTCGTCGACCTGATCGGCAACACGCCCATGGTCCGCTTGGACCGCACCGCCCGGGACCTCGAGTGCACGCTCGTCGCCAAGCTCGAGCTCTTCAACCCGGGGGGATCGTCGAAGGACCGCATCGCGCTGGCCATGATCCAGGGGGCCGAGCGAGACGGGCGGCTCCGGCCGGGCGGCACCATCGTGGAGCCCACGAGCGGGAACACCGGCGTGGGTCTCGCCATCGTGGCGGCCCGTCGTGGCTACAACTGCATATTCGTGTGCCCCGACAAAGTGGGCCCCGAGAAGATCGCCCTCCTGCGCGCCTACGGCGCCGAGGTGGTCGTCTGTCCCACGTCGGTTTCACCCGAGCACCCCGAGTCCTACTACTCGGTGTCGGACCGGTTGGCCCGCGAGGTGCCCAACGCCTGGAAGCCCGACCAGTACCACAACCCCAACAATCCCCAAGCGCAGTACGAGACCGGCGCGGAGATCTGGGAGCAGACACGCGGGCGGGTCACGCATTTCGTGGCCGGCATCGGTACGGGGGGCACCGTTACCGGCATCGGCCGGTACCTCAAGGAGCGCAATCCCGCCGTGCAGATCATCGGGGCCGACCCTGACGGCTCGGTGTATTCGGGCGGGTCGGGACGGCCCTATCTGGTGGAGGGCATCGGTGAGGATTTCTGGCCCTCGACCTACGACCCGTCCGTGGTCGACCGGGTGATCGCCGTCTCCGACGCCCAGAGCTTCGCCACCGCCCGGCGGGTGACGCGCGAGGAGGGGTTGCTTCTCGGAGGGTCGGGCGGTACCGCCATCGCGGCGGCCCTGGTGGTCGGGCGAGATCTCCCGCCCGACGCCGTGATCGTGGTACACATCCCCGACTCCGGGCGCGGCTATCTCTCGAAGATCTACAACGATGCGTGGATGGCCGACTACGGCTTCCTCCAAGCGGCGGGGACAACGGTCGGCGACCTCCTCGCGGCGCGTGACCCCACCCTCCCCACCCTGGTGCACACCCACCCCGACGAGACGGTGCGCCAGGCCATCGCCATCTTGCGCGAGTACGGCGTCAGCCAGATGCCCGTGGTCAAGCACGAGCCCCCCGTGGTGCTGGCCGAGGTGGTGGGCGGGGTCAGTGAACGCGATCTCATGGACAGCGTGTTCACCGACGCGGCGATGCTCGACCGTCCCGTGAGCGACGTCATGGGCAACCCACTCCCGACCATCGGTGCGGGGGAACAGGTCCACGTGGCGGTGCGGCGCCTCGAGGGCGCCCCGGCGCTGGTCGTCCTCGACCGCGGCCATCCCGTCGGCGTGATCACGCGCTCGGACGTCCTCGCCACCCTGGCGGCGGGCCCGCGCTGACGATGCCCGACCGCCGCGACCTGACCGGGACCGGATTCGAGACGCGCGCCGTGCACGGCGGGGGCGGCCCCGACCCCGCCACGGGAGCCGTCAACACCCCGGTCTACCTTTCGTCGACCTTCGCCCAGGACGGGGTGGGGGTGGACCGCGGCTACGAATACGCGCGTTCGGGCAATCCGAGCCGGGCCAGCCTCGAGGCCCACCTGGCCCTTCTGGAGGAGGCCGACTTCGGGTTCGCCTTCGCCAGCGGGATGGCGGCCGAGGACGCCATCATGCGCCTGCTCGATCCCGGTGACCATCTCGTCATGCCCACCGACAGCTACGGGGGGACGTACCGACTGGCAACCCAGGTCCACCGGCGGGCCGGCCTCGCCGTCGACACCGCCCACCTTTCCGCCCTCCGAGAGGCGTTGCGGCCCGAGACACGCATGGTGTGGGTCGAGACGCCCACGAACCCGCTCCTCGACATCGTCGACATCGCCGCGGTCGCCGAGGTGGCCCATGCACAGGGAGCCGTCGTCGTCGTCGACAACACCTTTGCCACCCCGTGGATCCAGCGCCCCCTCACCCTCGGTGCCGACATCGTCGTGCACTCGACGACGAAGTACCTGGGTGGGCATTCCGATGTCATCGGGGGGTTCGCGGCGACCAACGACCCCGCCTGCGCGCAACGCCTGGCCTTCCTCCAGAACGCGGCCGGTGCCGTCCCGGGGCCCCTGGACTGCTTCTTGGTCCAGCGGGGCGTCATGACCCTGCCCATCCGGATGGAACGCCACTGTGCCAACGCACTCGCCGTCGTCGACCTCCTGCGCCGGCACGAGGCCGTGAAGGGCGTGCTCCATCCCTCGCTCGCCGACCATCCCCGGCACGACGTGGCGCGCCGGCAAATGGGCGCTTTCGGGGGCATGGTCAGCTTCACGCTGCACGGAGGGGAGCAGGCCGCCCTAGCGGTGTGCACCCGCACCCGCATCTTCACCCTGGCCGAGAGCCTCGGTGGCGTGGAGAGCCTGATCGAGCACCCCGGTCGCATGACCCATGCCAGCGCGGCGGGCTCGACCAACGAGGTCCCCGGCGACCTGGTGCGCCTGAGCGTCGGGATCGAAGCGGTCGACGATCTCGTCGCCGACCTCGAGCGTGCCCTCGACACCCTGCTCTGAGAACGGCGCCCGATAGGGGCGCCCCCGCGGCGTCAGGCGGTGGCGGCCCGGACCTCGTCGAGGGAGAGCTCGGCGGTCGCCCGTGCCCCGCACTGCGTGCACTGGTCGGTGTGGCGCCACGAGCGCAGGAGCCGGGTTCCGTCGGCGTTGAGCATGACCACGAACGACTCCGAGCGAGGGTCGATGTCGAGCCCGAAGTAGGGGCGCCAGTCCGTGACCGCGGGATGACGGCCCACGTCGATCCCCTTCAGGACGCGCCGGAACCGCATCCGCTCGGTGTCGAAGTGCCAGGTGCTGCTGCACGACTCGAGGACAACTGTCTCCACGTCACCCATCGTGCCTGCTTAACCTGTCAAAAAGATCAGAGCGGGGTTGCGATTCCGTGAAGAATGCTCGAGGAGGAGTCCCATGACCGATGCGCTGCGAGCCGAGACCGTCCGGATCACCGGGCACGGGGGGGACGAGATCGAGGCCTACCTGGCCCAACCGCTGTCCGACGGGCGCTTCGGGGCGGTGGTGGTCATCCACCACATGCCCGGCTACGACGAGGAGACCAAGGAGATCGCCCGGCGGTTCGCCGCCCACGGCTATCTGGCGCTGTGCCCCAACCTCTACTGGCGCCAGGCGCCCGGCGCCAGCCCCGAAGACGCCGCCGCGGTGGTGCGGGGTGCAGGGGGAGTGCCCGACGACCAGCTGGTGGGAGACGTGGCGGGCGCGGTGGCATACCTGAAGGCGATGGCGGGCTCCAACGGCAAGGTGGCGACGATCGGCTACTGCTCGGGGGGTCGCCAGTCCTTCGTGGCCGCCTGCAGTCTCACCCTCGACGCCGCGATCGACTGCTATGGCGCCTTCGTCGTGGTGGCCCCACCGCCCGAGCTGCCACTCAAGATCGGCCCCGTGGCGCACCTGGCCGGGAACCTGTCGTGTCCTCTGCTCGGGCTGTTCGGAGCCGAGGACCACAACCCTTCTCCCCAGGAGACCGCCGAGCTCGAAGCGATCCTCACCGAGCACCACAAGACCTTCGAGTTCCACACCTTCGAGGGGGCTGGTCACGCCTTCTTCGCCACCAACCGACCCAACTATCGCCCCGAGGCCGCATTGGCCGGTTGGGGCATGATCTGGGACTTCCTCGGCCGCTACCTCTCGGCCTGAGAAGCCTCGCGGCCGGGCCCCCGCCCCATTTTTGGGGTAGGCACGGGACGTTTTTGCATCTGGTGCCTCACGGCCGCGAGCTTCGTCATCGCGGGGAGCGCCCGCACGATGGCCCTGTCCAACGTCGCACCCGTACCGATGAAGAGCCTCGACAACCTCCGCCGTTCGGGGAGCAGGCCCAAGAAGAACGCGGTCGTCCTTGCCGGTCATGGAGTCGAACCATGCCGCGTCGGTCGTGTCGCGGAGAAAGGTCAACGCCGACGACAGCAGCATCGGGCCGGGTCCGTACTTTGCGAACGCTTCGTCGAACGCGACCCTGAAGCAGAAGAGGCCCTCTTGCGCCCGGACGACATACGCCATGGCGATCGGCCGGGAGCCCACATTGAGCGAGAGGAGCGCCACTCGACCCGCTACGACCAAGCAACGATGCCAATCCCTGAACCATTCGGCCATATTCGGGTAGCGGGCGAACGTGTGCCCTCCCTCGCGGCCCTTCCAACCAGCGCTCTCCATGGCAAGAAAGTCGTCACACGCCGTGGGTTCCAGGCTCCGGTCGACCATGACGACCTCGGCACCGGCCTCCTGGGCGAGCAACCTCTGTCGTCGGCGAATCTCTCGACGCCGCTTCCCGTCGACGGGATTCGTCCACTGCCCGGCACGACTGACGGTCCCTCGCTCCCAGGAGTCCTTGACGTAAACCGGGTAGCCACGCTCCCCGCACACCTTCAACAGGGACTCGGCCACAGGCCCGTCGCTGCCGATCTCGTCGAGCAACAGCAGGCCCGGCCACCCCTCGGATCTCGATGCTCGATGCAGGGCCCCCATGAGCGCGTCGACAACCGCATGGGGCTCGGTTCGATCGACCAGCGGAGTGTGGAGACCCGTGATCTGCGTCGGGTTGGCACGTGTGGTCGCCACTCGTCGAGGAGGAATGCGGGGCGTATCGAAACCGGCGATTGGGAGGACGCCCAGAAACTCGGTCCCGTCGTGCGCGATGACCAGCCGGGCGTTCGCATAGCTCTCGAAATGCCGCGCACAGAGCATGAAGAAGTCGGGCTCGGCGAAAGGATTGGGCTCCAAGGTGCGCTCGGCCAGACGGCGCCAGGCATCCTCGTCAACCGGGGAAACGTCGGTCACCCTCACCAGCCGGGTCTCCATGGAGCCGAATGCCCGGTGGGTCGCCGTCAGCCCGAGCGGGCCAGACCAACGGTGTCGAGTGCAGCCAGGAGCTCCCTGTCGCGTTCGTACGTCAGGATCTCGGCCGCGTGATCGAGCTCGAGCCATCGAAGAGCGTCGACCTCGTCGCTCACGGCGAATTCGCCATCGAGCACTTCCATCACCCAGTACCCGACCACCTTGGGCCGACCCCGGCGGTCGCGGTACTCGGTGAAGCCCACGAAATCCTTCAGAGCGCAGAGATAGCCCGTCTCCTCGAGGACCTCGCGCAGGGCGCATTCCTCGTAGGACTCCCCGGGGTCGACCTTCCCCTTCGGCAGCGACCAGTCCCGTCCGGGGCGGTGGACGAGAGCGACCTCGATCGGCTGCCCCGGTCCCCCCCGCAACAGGATCCCGCCCGCCCCTCGGATCACGTCGTCATGTGCTTTGCGCGGCCACAAGACCCGCGCCACCACCCGGCCCATACCACCGAACATACCCACGTCCGGATCGTTAAACGGGGGATCCCCGGCTCGTTTCCCGGGGTGCGGGTGGCGGGTCGGACCTCCTAGATCAGCCCGCGGAGACGACCCACCACCCGGGCGGCCGTCTTGCGGGCCGCGTAGGGCAGGAGCTGGGCCGGGGTGTGGAAGGGACGGAGCCCCCGGCGGGAGAGGACGTGGCCCTGCAGGCTCGCCTCATCCTCGGTGAAGCGGTACTTGTAGGACTCCGCACCCGGACCCAGGTCGAAAACAGCGTCGCCGGCGTCGAAGGCGTCCTTGATGCACAAGGCCATGTTCACTCGGTTCGGTCCCATCGGGGCCCAAGCCTCTTCGAAGCCGCTGAGCCAGACGCTCGACTCACCTCCCCCGCTGAGGATCAGGTCGATGGCGATGATCTCTCGGGGTCGTTCGATGGTCGAGATGCTCACACGCCCCACGTCGGATCGGGCGACCGCCTCCGACATCATCGTCATGAAAGGACCGTCGATCTCCGGGCCCGCCCCGCCGCGGGCCGCTCGGCGATGCTCGTACAGCCGTTGCAGGTCGGGGAGGCGCTCAACGATGTCCGCAGTCTCCGACGAGACCCTGTGCTCGAACCCCTCGGCAACGAGTCTCCTGTCGTCGTAGCGAAACATCTTGCGAAACTTCTTGGAGCGTTGCGCGAGCCAATTCTCGAAGTCGCTGCCGGCGAGAAGGACGCGTGGCGCCGGGAACACATGCTCGCCGACCATCACGCACCCCGGTCGGGGCCACCCTTTCGAGATCGCAGGCGGCAAAGGCGAGACGGCCGACATCCAACCCAACGTGACCGTGTCCGGCGCGGGCTGAGCGCAGGCCAGGGCCCGGCTGATCGCTTCTCCTACCTCCTCTTCTCTGCCCGGCACACACAAGGGTTCGACCCCGTGCAGCATCGGTGCGGCCAGGAGATAGCGGTAGAAGCCGAATCGAGAGCGCATGACATAGAAAGGGGCGATGCCGACGACATCATCACCGTCCCCGACGACCACGGTCCGGATCGTCGCGCTCGGTGGCATGGCATGGCGGAACCATGCCATGGTCCACGCGGGAGCCGACCGCGGCCGTCGGCACGCGACGGCCAGCGCGTCCCATCCCGGAGCGGACTCCTCCAAGGTTGCAAGGTCGGTGACGACGTCGGCTCGTATGGACGTGGGAACCCCTCTCGGGCCGTTCGGCCCAACACCAAATTATTGTGGATGCGTTGTTCCTCGACCACGCCAGCTCCGCCGGGCGGCTCCTGCCACGCTGCCGACCAGTGTGACACGCAACTGTCACATATCCCGACATCTGGGCATCATTTGCCTCGCGACACCGGCTGGGAATCAGTCCCATAGACGTCCAAGAGGACCGTTCGACGCCTAAGCTGACGTCGTAGCGGAACGGCCACGACCTCGCGAAACCGACAGGACCCCGGGGACCACGACCATGACCAAGCGCGCACGGCGACCGGGCAAGGACAGCCGTCGTCGTCCCCTGGGAACTCCGAGCGTTGTCTTCCTCGACGACTGTCGGTGGAATGCTTTTCATCAATTGGCGCCCCGGCTGCGGCGCGCCGGCGTCCGGACGATCCGGGTGAGCACCGAAGGCCGCCGCAAGACGCGGATCGCCTCGAGGCTGCTGTTCGACAGGTACGCGATCCTTGCCGACGGGTCCGACGTCGGTGCGCTTCGGGACATCATGGCCGGAGAGAACGTCGTCGACATTCAATTCGCCGAGTCACTCGGGGATCTCGTCGCCAAGAACGCCGACCTCTTGCACCCCGACGTGGCGGAGCAAGTGGGGCGACGCATCAGCGTCGTCGACAAATTCGTCGCGGCCGGACTGTTCTCGGCCGCGGGCGTGCGCACCCCCGAAGTGGTGCCGGTGGCAGATGCCACGCCGGCTGAGATCGCGGCGCGGTTCGGCTTCCCGATCGTCGTGAAGGAGAGAATCGGGTACGGGGGGGAGCGCGTCAGCATCATCCGGGATCTCGAGAGCCTCGCGGCGGCGACGTCGGGGAACGACGGCAGCACCGGGGACCTCTTCTACGAGCAGTACGTCGACGGCACCAAGCTCGACTACGCCGCCGTCGTCAGTTCGACCGGCATCGAGCAGGAGCTCGCCTACCAGGTGACCCGGTGGCGCCAGCCGGTGGGGCGGGCCAGTGAGGTCGAGACCATCGACGACGCTCAGCTGGTGGCGTTCGGACGCCGAGCCCTCGACGTGGTGGGATGCACGGGCCTGGTGAACATGGACGTCATACGCGACGACGAGGGAGTCGACTGGCTCATCGACTTCAACGCTCGCGCCTTCGGCGGCTCGGGCAGCTTCCTGGCCGCCGGCATCGACACCAGCGAAGGGTATCTCCGGGCCATCGGGCTTCGGACCAACCCGCCCAAGCGCACCAGCTCCGGTCGTCGGCGTCCGCATCCGGGTGTTCCCGACATGCCTGGAGGACGCGATCGACACCGGGAGCATCCCGCGTACCGTGTTGGCGTTCGTACGCGACTCGCCTCCCTATTTGGGGTGGCTCGGCTTGCGCTACTGGCTCTCGGAAGGCTTCTTGACGGCGGACTCGCTGCGCCGCTCCCGGAAGGAAGCCCGGGCTCCAGCGGCGGAGAGGCGTCGCGACGCGATCCTGGAGTCGGGAACCTCCTCGGCCACATCGACCCGCTAGCTACGATGCATCGGTGCGGGTTGCGTACTTGATCACCTCGTACCGGCCGCCCCGTCAGCTGCTCCGGCTCCTCGGCACGCTGCGGCGCGCCCAACCCGAGTCACCGATCGTGGTCCACCACGATCGCTTCCGATCGTCCTGGGACGCCGGTCTGGTCGCCGCCATCGGAGGGGTCGACGTCCTGACGAGCGCGGCGCCCGTGTCGTGGGGCGACTTCTCCATCGTCGACGTGACCTGGAAGAGCCTGTCGTGGATGGTGGAACACCGGGACTTCGACTGGGTGGTCTTCCTCTCGGAACAGGACTACCCCATCGCCCCTCTCGACAAGCTCGAGGCGGCATTGGCCACATCCGGCGTCGACGCCTTCATCGAGGCCAAGCCGATCGATCGCATCGAGGACGCCGACCTGCGCATGGACTGCGACCGCCGATACAACTACCAGTACATGGCGCTGCCCCGCCCTGGGATCGATGGCGCGGCTTCCGTCCCGGGTACGGCGACTGGTCGCCGATGCAGCCAACTACGCCAACTTCGTCCTTACAAGCTGCAGCGAAAGGTCACCGTGTACCGGTACCCGGACCCTCTGCCCATGCGACTGGGTGTCCGGCCGGCACGGTCGCCGTTCTCACCGGCGTTCCCCTGCTGGTACGGATCCCAGTGGATGGCCCTGTCCCGGCGCGCCGCCGCAGACCGTGGACCTTCGTCGGCGAACGGGCAGACTATGTCCGCCACTACCCACGGACGGTGATCCCCGACGAGTCGGCCACGGCCACGATCGTGTGCAACGACCCGGATCTGCGGGTGCACAACGGGCACCTCCACTACGTCCGTTTCAGCTGCCAACGATGGGCACCCCGATGTCTTCGGCCTCGATGACGCTGGGCGAGCTCGTCGGGTCGGGGCGGTACTTCGCCAGGAAGTTCGACATCGACATGGACAGCCGCCGTGCTCGATGCCCTGGACGATCACATGTTCGGCGAACAGGCGCGCTCAGCCTGTTGCATCGCTACGAGCTCGCACCTCGCGGTAGAGCGCTTCGAAGCGGGCCGCCATCGCCTTGTCGGTGAATTGCTCGAGGCCACCGGCCGGCACGTGCCGCCATGGCCCGGCGACAGCGTCGGGTCGGCGGCCACGGTGCGCAGCGCCTCGGCCAGCGCGTCGGCGGTCCCGGGGGGGCACGAGCAGGCCGGTGGAGCCAGGGACGACGATCTCGGGGATCCCACCGACCGTCGGACGCCACCACCGGGATGCCCGCCAACATCGCCTCCACGATGACGAGGGGGAAGCCCTCGTTGAACGAGGGCATGGCGACCACGTCGAATGCCCACGTCGCCGTCCACGGAGGGTCGACCCATCCTGCGAACTCGACCCTGTCGCCCAGCGATCGACGCCCGGACCATCTCCTCGAGCTCGGCGCGCTCGGGGCCGTCGCCCACGAGCACCAGCCGGCAATCCGGCAGCGCCGCTGCATCGCCTCGATCGAGGACGTCGAGGCCCTTCTGCGGGTCCAGGCGGCCGACGGCCCCGATGCGCAGCGTCGCCCGGAGGGCTCTCGGGGGCCGGTGGAGCCAGGACGGTCGGGACCGGCATGCCGTTGTGGATGACGCGGGCCGATCCCGGCTTCAATCCGAGCATGGACTCGGCGAACCGCGCCGAGTCGTGCGACACACAGACATAGGCCTTGACCCGACGGGCGATGGGACGCACCAGCCACTGTTGGCGCCGCCTCCAGGGCGGTGTGGGGCCGTGGAACACGACGACCATGGGGGTGCGGGTGAGAACCCCGGCGAGCAAGCCGTATTGCGACGTCCACGGATTGTCGAGGTTGACGTGGAGGATGTCGGGACGGAGCTCGCGCAACGACCCGGACGTGCTCGCTGATGGCGCGGACGTCGAATTTGCTCCGCACCGGTGACAGCACCTGCGTCGTCGGCTCCGGGGCGGGCCGCCGGCGACCCAGCGGACCATCGGCTCGGAGGTGCCCATCACGGTGACGTCGAACGGCGGGTCGAGCGCCCGAGCAGGACGGCGAGGCTGGCCGACGAGCCTCCCTGGGAGTGGCGTCGAAGTAGCACGCCAGACGAAGAGGGCGGGATCGGTCGACGGCGCTCTTCGGTCGCGTCGTGGTCACTCGGCACGAAGAGGCAGGCTACCTGGCACTTCGCGGGCCAGGCGACGATCGGGGCGTTCCCGGCAGATCGCAGTGCCCCGGATTGCCTCCGGGCCGATACGGCGTGTGGCGAAACATGACCCGGATCGGAGGTGCATCCCGGCATGACTCGGTGCCGACGGTGTCGGTGTGCATGCCCGTGTCTCGCGACGCCACCGTCGGTCCGCCGGGCCCTCGACAGCGTCGTTGTCCCAGGACCTCGACGACTTCGAGGTCCTGATCGGCGACGAGACGGGCTGCGGCAGGACCCGTCGTGGCCGAGCTCGGCGACCCCCGTCGTCCACTACCAGCGCAACCCCCACCGGCTGGGGTTCACGAAGAACCACGGCGCCCTCCTCGACCGGGCCACAGGCCGCTACATGGCCGTGCTGCACGACGACGACTGGTGGGAACCGTCGTACCTGTCGTCTCTCGTCGCCGTGCTGGACGCCGACCCCGACGCTCGGCATGGCATGTTGCGCCACGGTGCTCGACTACGGTCACGGGCCACCTGCGCCGTGGCCCGTGCCGCTCGACGCCGGGCGCCACGACAACGTCGTCGACGTCCTGTTGCGCGAGGAATGGTTCCTCCTGCCGATCTCGACGATGTGGCGCGGGGAGCTGTGGGCCGGCCCGGCCCGTCAATGGCCCGAGCTGTGCTGCGCCGACCTGCAACTCTTCCTGTCCGTCGCCGACGCCGGCTGGGCGCTGTACTACCTCCCCGAACCGCTCGCCCACTGGGTCCAGCACAGCGGGCAGTCCGGAGCGTGGCGCGGATCGGACCACGGCCTGGGGGTGGCCGACGACGTGCTCGCCTTCTGGGAGGGCTGGCTGGAGGGTCGCCCCGACGCCCAGGTCGCTCTCGCCAGCCGCCAGAGGGCGCGCTGGCACCTCCGGCGGGCGCGGGCGCTCCTGCTGGCCGGTCGCGCCGCCGAGGCGCGGAGGCGGTCGCCCAAGCCAACGCCGTGGCCCGGGCGTCGGCCCTCCATCGCCGTGAGCTGCCCGGTCTGCGTCAGCTGTCGCTGGCATCGCACCTGCCCACCGTCGCCGTCCGGGCCGGAGTCGGCCTGAAGCGATCGACGTTCAAGAGCTCGCTGGGCCGCCGCATCAGATCCGTCGGGCCTCACCGTTCCGTCACTAATGCCTAGCCAGCACGTAGAGTGGTGGTCCATGCGCGCTCGGGCGTCAGACGCGCGGGACGCGCCATGACGACGGAGCAGATACCTGGCGGGGCGGCCCAGCCACCCGAGATCACCCACGCTCTCCCTCCGCTCGAAGGCGCGCTCCCGGCCCGGTTCGGCAAGAACGTCTTCATGAACTACGCCGCCCAGGGACTGACGGCCCTGTCCGCTGTCGTGCTCACCCCCATCCTCCTCCACCACCTGGGCAAGACCACCTACGGGCTGTGGGTCGTGGCCAGCGGCGCGGTGGCCTACCTGGAGCTGTTCGAGCTGGGGTTCGGGGGGGCCACGACCAAGCTCATCTCCGAGGACGCCTCGGTCCGACCCGAGCAGGCCCTGCGGACCCTCAACACCACCTTCTTCGTGCTCGTCCCGCTGGGGGTCATCGCTTTGGTCGTCGGGGTGGGTCTGTCCTTCGCCCTGCCCCACCTCGTCCACGTGCCGACGGCTCGACGCGACGGCGGTCGTCGTGGTCGTGGTGGTGCTGGCCCTGGGCCTGGCCGTGTCGATACCGGGAGACACCTTCGGCGGCGCCCTGGTCGGCCATCAGCGCTACGACCTGCTGGCGGCCTCCAACGCCTCGATGACCGTGGCCATCGCCGCGGTCAGCATCGCCGTGGTCGTGACCGGGGGAGGGATCGTCATGCTGGCCGTGGCCACCACCGCCATCTCGATCCTCTTCCATCTGGTGCGCCTGTCGATGGTCAGCCGGATCATGCCGGGCACGCGCATCAGCCCTCATCTGGTCGACAAGACAGCAGCGGCGCCACGCCCTGCACCTGTCGGGATGGTTCCTGCTCCAAGCGGTCCTGGCGGCCGTCTACGCCACCGGCGACGTCATGATCGTCGGGCATCGTCCTCGGCCTGCGTGACGCGGCCATCTACGCGGTGGGATCGAAATTGGCGTCTGCGGCCATCAACGGTCTGGACTCCATGGCCCAGGTGTTCTTCCCCTATGCGTCGTCGGCGGCACGCAACCGGGAGCCGGGCGCACTGGCCGGAGATCGCCATCGACGGGAGTCGCGTCACCTTGGCGGCCGGGCTGATGGCCTCGCTCGTGTTCATCGTGCTGGCCTCCCCGGGCATCCGCGCCTGGGTCGGGCCCGGCTACGACACATCGGCCCAGGTCCTTGTGGTGCTGGCGGTGGCGACGGCCTTGGCCTCGCCGGTCGGGCCCTCGGCAACATCCTGATCGGCTCGGGAAAGCTCCCCACCGTCTGTGCCATCAGAAGCGTCGAAGTGGCGGTCAATCTGGCTTTGTCGATCAGCTTGGCCCTCGTCATGGGCCCCGTCGGAGTGGCCGTCGGGCACGCTGGGGGGGATTCTCCTGGTCCGCCTCCCTGGCTACCTCGTGGCCGGTTGCCGGGCCACCGGGTTGCGGGTTTCCACCTTCATCTGGCGGGCCGTGCGTGCCCAACATCCTTCCCGCCGTGGGGTGCACGGCTGTGCTGCTCGGCCTGCGGCCTGCGTGCCGCTGCATTCGGTGATCTGGTTGTTCTGCGAGGCCGGGGCGGCGTGTGCCACCTACCTGGTGCTGTTCTTCACGACGGGAGCCTCCCCCGGTGAGCGGCAGCGTGGGCTCGCCTTCGTCACTCGTCCCTTGCCGGCCCGGTGGCGTCCCCGCCCCGTGGTGGCCACATCGGTCGGGATCGTCGACGACTCCAGCGTGAGCACTTGCCGCGATGCGGGCCCCGTGGCCGGCTTCACGCCGCCGTAAGGTCGGTTCCTTAGGGTGGAGGTCTTGCCTTTTACGGCCGAGATTCATCACATGGTTGCTCGCTCACGGACCACGAGGCAGGCTGTATCGTGTTGCTGATGTTCGACGTGATTCTGGTGTGGGTGAAGTCGTCGGAACCCGCGGTCTCGTGAGCAGTCGGAACGGCACACACCGGGCCGCCCAGGCCATTCACCGGTTCGTGAAGAGCCATCGGATCCTTTGGGTCCCGGCCGGTTGGATGAGCCGGCTGGTGGCGTCGGCACCGGAGACCTCACCGATACGGTCCGTGCTGGGACCTCTCCGAGACGGACTGCGGGGCGCGATGGCGAGCGAAGACGTCCTGACGGTGCTGGACGCGCTCGAATCGGCGGGAGTGCCCTTCTACCTGGCGGGGGGCTGGGGCGTCGACGCCCTCGTGGGAAGACAGTCCCGCTCCCACGACGACCTCGACGTCGTGATCGACGACTACGACCAAGACCTCCCGAGGGCCGTGGACGCCTTGACGTCCATGGGATTCGAGCTCGTGGCTTCGTATGAACGCAGGGCGTGGATGCCGAAGAACACGGTGTTGGAGGACGGTGCCGGCCGCCGCGTGGACCTCGACAGTCTCAACTGGCAGATCCTGGCCCGAGAGTTCGGGCCTCCCGGGACCGACGCGTCGGGTCGCGACTCATTCGAGCATCGCGTCTTCACCGAGGGCACCGTGGCCGGGAAGCGGGTCCCTTGCCTGTCGGCGGATGTCCAACTCCTCTACCACACCCTCTTCGATCTGAACGTTCCTCACCAGCACGATGTCACCCTGCTGCGCGAAGAGCTCGGGGCGTCGGTGCCCGACGGCCCTCGACCCGAGGAATGAGCTCGGCCCGAGAGAGCACCCTCGTCATCCTGGTGCCATCGGCCGAGGCCACCGTGGGCAAGTTGCGCCGGAAGCTCGATCGAGCGGCGGCGTGGTCCGTACCCCTCCACATCACCGTCCTCTATCCGTTTGCCGCCCCGGATGCGATGTCCGCGGATCTTCTGGCCCAACTGGATGAGCTTCTACGCGGGTGCGAGCCCTTCGAATTCCTGTTGGCCGAGATCGGATGGTTCGAACAGCGGGTGATGTATCTCGCCCCGAACCCCCGGCAGCCCTTCGTCGAGCTGACCAACACGATCGCGGCGGACTTCCCCCAGTACCCCCCGTATGGAGGCGCCTACCGCGACGTCGTCCCTCATCTGTCCGTCGGCGAAGGCGTCCGACCGTCTCGGATGCGACGCGCGGCACGGCGCCTGGAGCAACATCTTCCCATCAGCGCCTCAGCCACCGAAGTCTGTCTTATGGTGCCCGATTCCTCGGGGCGCTGGAGTGTCGAACGGCGGTTCGCGTTGGGTCGGTCCGCTTAGCCCGGCGCCGCCGACCTCCCCAATCGACCCAGGACGCGGGCCACCTGTTGCCGAGCGCGGTAGGGAAAGAGCTGTGCTGGTGAGTGAAACGGGGACAACCCTCGGCGGGCGAAGACGGTGCTTTTGAACATCGCCTCGTCACGGGTGAATTGGTACTTGTAGGACTCGCCACCGGCGCCGAGGTCGTACACGGTGTCGCCGACCTCAGCGGCGTGTTGCACGGACAAGACGATGCACTCGAAGCTCGGGGACAGCTGCGACCACGTCTCGTCGAATCCCCCGAACCACGCGCTCGCCTGTCCCCCGGCGCCCACGATGAGGTCGGCGGCGATGACCTCGCCGGGCCGCTCGATCGTGGCGAGCCTGAGTCGCCCCGTGCCGGAAAGCCGTTCGGCCGCTTCCACCACCACAGCCATGAAAGGGTCGTCGAAAGCGGGCCCCGCGCCACCTCGGCTCGCTCGGCGGCTCTCGTAGAGACGTCGGAAGTCGGGGAGGCGTCCGACGATGTCCTTGGCGTCGATCGATGACCGGTACGCAAAGCCGGCGGCGAGGAGCTTCCGGTTGTCGGAACGGAAGTTCTTTCTGAACGCCTTGGACCGGCCTTCGAACCATGCATCGAACCCTTTCTCACCAAGGAGAATGTGCGGGACCGGGAACGAATGTCGCTCGGCGAGTGTCGGTCGAGGACGGGGCCAGCCGGCGCGCACGAGCCCTGCCAACGGGGACCCCACGGGCAGCGAGTCGACAGACACGATGTCGGGCACGGGCTCGACGCGAGCCAGGGTCGATCCAATGGTGGCGGCGACTTCCTCTTCGCGACCGGGTGCGACCAGCGGCTCGACGCCGAAAAGCACAGGTGTGGCCAATTCGTAGCGGCAGAGGCCGAATTTCGTGCGGACCACATAGAACGGCGCCGTACCGACGACGTCATCACCGTCGGTGACCACGATTGCCCGGATCCGTGCATCCGGCGGCAGAGCATGGCGATACCACGCCAAGGTGAATGCGGGAGTCGACCGCGGACGTCGACAGGCGACAGCGAGCGCGTCCCACCCGGGAGCGAACTCCTCGAGCGCCCCCACGTCGTCCACGACTCTCGTCAACACGACACCGCACGCCCCCCGGTGGTTGCCCTCCCGCGTTGGCCAGACCGATTTTCGTGCCCGCGACCCGATAATTCGGTTGCACTCGGTGCCCAGCTGGCCATGTTGGTGTGGCGCCAGCACGTTACGGAGAGGGGCGAATCGTGTCTATCTGGAAGGCGTTGATTTCTCTCAACGCCCAAATCTCGTAGGACTCCTAAGATTCGGTGATGACCGCCTCGACAGTGCGAAGCTCATTGGCCAGCGCCATCGGCCTCGGGGTGACCGTCGCAGCGGCGGCGGCGCCGTCGGCAGTGTTCGACCATCGCGCCCCGGTGTCACGCGCTGTTCTCGAGACGGCGGTCGCTCTCGTCGGAACGCTCGTCGCTGTCCTCGCCTTCGGTCGGTTTCGCCGGTCACGGAGCATCGTCGACCTTTCGATCGTGTGCGCCGTGGCCTTGCTGGCATCGGTCCACACGCTGTTCGGCACGGTCCCTGACCTGATCTCCCCCTACTCGGTGGGCAACGGGATCAGCGAACGGTTCGAGTTGTGGGGAACAATCATGGTAAGGACGTTGGCGGCCGGCTATCTGGTAGCCGCCGTCGTCACCCACCGCCTCGACAGCACGCGTCGGCCCGCGGCCCGATTCCCCTACGCCGCCTTCCTGGCACCGGCCGGCGTCTGCGCTCTCGCCATCGTGGTGCTCGGCTTGTTCGCGCCGATCGGTCGCGGCGGGCTGGTCGGGCACGGGACGTGGCCCCCTTCGCTCTCTTCGGTGCTGCAGATCCTGGGTGCCGTGCTCTACTTCGCGGCGTTCCTGGCACTGTCGAGGCGAGCGTCGGCCCGGTCGGACCCGTTCCTGGGATGGATTGCCGCCGGGTGCGTCTTCGGCGGATTTGCGGCCCTCAGCTACGCCCTGCTTCCCGCCAGGGGCTCGGACTGGTTGCGTCCGGGCGACCTCCTCCGCGCTGCGGCGGTGGGGACGTGGGCCATGGGCGCGGTCTCCGAGATCCGCGCCTACTGGTCCAAGATCGCCGACTCGGCGCGACGAGAGGCTCGGCGCGCCGTCGCCCTCGACCTCCACGACGGCCTCGCTCAGGAGCTGGCCCTGCTCACGACGTACACCTACGCGCCCACGCAGGCGCGGGCCCAGCCACAGTGGCACGAGCAGTTGCAGATGACCGCCGAACGAGCGCTGGCGGAAGCACGTCGTGCCATTACCTCGTTGGCGGCGGACGAACTCGTGCCCATTGAAACAGATCTCGAGCAGACGGCCGAGTCGATTTCCGGGACAGGAGTCCATGTTCGAGTCGCCGTAGACCCCGGTGTCGCGGCCGAGGCAACGGACCCCTTGCAGCGAGAGTCGATCGTGAGGATCGTACGAGAGGCGGTGACAAACGCCGTCCGCCACGGGGGCGCGAGCCATATCGACATCCTTTTCGAGACGAACGGGTCGCCCGCGCTGCGGGTGTTCGACGACGGTGTCGGATTCGTCCCTACCGAGGCCGCCCCTTCCGGTCGGTTCGGCCTCGTGAGCATGCGTGAGCGGGCCGAGGCCCTCGGAGCATCGTTGGCCGTGCAATCCGCACCCGGACAGGGAACCACCGTGGAGGTCCGGTGGCCGTAGATCAGGGGCGACGCGTGCTCATCGCCGACGACCACGCCCCGACGCGGGCGATGATGCGTCGTGCCGTCGAAGACGGGGGCTTTCACGTGTGCGCCGATGTCCGTGACGCCGCCGGGGCGATTCGTGCCGCCCGTGAGACGAGACCCGATGTCGTCCTCCTCGACGTTCGCATGCCCGGCGGTGGGATACACGCCGCCGACGTGATCGGGACCGAGCAACCCGACCTCCCCATCGTCATGCTCACGATCTCCGACGACGACAGCGACCTGTTCTCGGCCCTGGCCGCGGGCGCATCGGGTTACCTGCTCAAAGGCCAAGATCCGGCCACGATTCCCGAGGCTCTCAGCATGGTGCTGTCGGGAGAGGCAGCGTTGTCGCGCCCACTCGTCAAACGGCTCGTCCAGGAGTACCGGGATCGAGACGCCCGGCAGCGCATGCGGGCACGTCTTCCCCGCGGAGCCCGGCTCACACCCAAAGAGTGGGAGGTGCTCGAGCTCTTGAACGATGGGCTCGGAACGGCCGAGATCGCAAGGGAGCTCTTCGTCGCCGACGTGACCGTCCGCTCCCACCTCGCCGCCATTATCCGAAAGCTCCAGGCCAAAGACCGCGCCGGCGTCCTGCGCATGGTTCGGGGTGAGCTCCTGTAGTCCTTTCGCCGGGCTGCACTCCGGAGCCACACGCGCCCCTTTGGCCGCCGGGCTTTCGGGCCGCCCACCCGTCCCTCTGTGCTCTTACCCCTCACCTCTCTCGGCTTCGCCTCCCTTCTCGGGCGCGTCGTCGAATATCAACGCGATAACGAAATGGGGTCTCGTATAATGCTGGTGGGGTAGGGAGGGCCGACATGCTCGCTGATCACGCGACAGCCGGACCGCCATCGGGACGTGACGCTGACTCGATGGCTCATTTGGTCGATGGACGATTGCCCTCGACCGAGACAGCGGAGGGACCGCCGGAGACTGCTACCGGCCCGATGGTCGCGCTCAGGGCCACTGCGGTGGCGGCGGAGCGAGCTCGACAATTCATCAAGCGCCACAACACGTTGATGACGGGAGCCGAAAGGTTCTGGCGCGCCGTTGACTCGGTGCCGGGCCCCGTGGGACCGATCCTGCAATCGGTGAAACGCCGGATGATCAGGGAGACGGGGTGGGCTGAGCTCGTCCTGGTCGTCGAGAGCCTCGAGTCCCAGGGTCTCTCGTACTGGTTGGCCGGCGGCTGGGGAGTGGATGCGCTGGTGCAGAGGCAGACACGTCGCCACAAGGACATCGACATCATCATCGATGACTTCGAACGCAACGAACCCGAGGTACGTCAAGCCTTCTTGGCCCTCGGCTTCCACCACATCACGATGGACCAGGGCGGCGTCTGGATGCCGTGGCGATCCAACTTCGAGGATCGCGCCGGCCATCGCATCGAATTGCTCGGCATCGACTGGGCGCACCTGCAAGGCATCTTCATCCTGGCGGAGCAATCCTCGACATCATCGAACAAGGGCCCGTCGTCCGAGGACCTGGCGCGTAAGGTGCTCACCGTGGGGAAGTTGAACGACCGCCAGATTCCCTGTCTCACCTATGAGGCCCAGCTGTTGTTCCACACCGGCTATCCGCTCGAGACCATGGCCCACGACGACCTGTCCGTTCTGCGCTCCGAGCTCGGACTGGCCGTCTAGGTTCTCGGTTCCCGGGCTACGACCCGAGAGCCACGTTCTTCAGCTCTCGGGCGTGGTGGCCATCGAAGGAGACCGAGTCCATCGTTCCCGGAGTCGACGCTGGCTGTCGACAAGTCGAACCATGCCCGGAAGAGCCCTCACGATGCTCTTGTCCAGAGGACCTCCGACACCGATGTAAAGCATCGACAGCGTGCGACGCTCGGGCATCATCTCCAGCAAGAACGCGTTGTCCTTGTCGGTCGATGAGTCCATCCAGTCGGCATCGGTGTGCTCCAGAAGGTACGCCATGCAATCGACGAAAACCATCCTTCCGGGGCCGTACTTCGCGTACGCATCGTCAAAGGCGCCTCGAAAGCAAAATATGCCGTCGCCGGCACGGACGAAGAACTCGATGGCGACGGGGACCTCTTCGATCTGCAAGCTCAGCACCGTCAGTCGCCCCGTGGGCGACCAACGTTGATGCCACTCGTGGAGCCACGCAACCGCGTGTTCATCCTTGGCGAAGGCGAGGCCGCCCTCTCTCCCCTTCCATCCTGACATTTCCATGACCAGAAAGTCCTCGACGACAGATGGATCGCGCGTTCGATCTACCAGCCTCACTTCCTTGCCTGTGTCCCGGCTGAGCGCTCTACGCGTCTGGGCAACCTGGCGCGAACGCCTCTTGATCAAAGGATTCTCCCAGGTCCCTCCCCTCCGTACGACGCCCCGCTCCCATGTGTCTTTTGTAAAGACAGGAAGCCCACGTGAGTCGCACATGCGACGGAGGGAGTCCATGACGGGACCGTCATTGCCCGCCTTATCCAACAACACGATTCCAGGCCAATCGTTCTCCTTCGCCGCAACGTGCAACGCGTCAAGGAGGCCGAGCGTGGCCGCGTCGGGACAGCTCGCATCGACAAGTGGGGTACCCAACGCGCGGACTGCCGTCGGCTTACCGACGAACGTAGCAACGGGACGCGGTGGGATACGCGGGCCTGTCGAAGCGCACAATCGGAAGCACACCGGCAAACTCGTCACCTTCCTGGGCCACCACGAGCGTGGTGTCCCGGTAGCCCTCGAAGTGCCGAGCCGACAGCATGAAGAAGTCGGGCTCGAAAAACGGATTTGGCTCAAGAGCTCTGGGGACGAGCGCCCGCCACCGTCGTTCGTCTTCGGTGGACATATCTCTGACCTTGACAAGCCGGGTGTACATCACCGCGGATCGTAGCGGCAGGCCTTACAACACCGTGATGATGACAACGCAGCCCGTCGGCCCGGCTACGTCGCGAGCCAGGGGCGCTGACTTAGCTTGCGCTGAGCAGCAGCCCCACCGCCGACGAGGTGCCCGCCGGTGACTGGGTGGCGGTCGGGGCCACGGTCCCCGACACGTTGGTGTCGTAGGTGAGGGCGTTGCCGTCGGAGGTGACGTCGTAGGTGAAGCCTGTGGTGCTCCCCGTCGCCGGCGGTGTTGGCCACCACCGAGAAGCCCACGTAGAGCTCACCCGAGCCGGTGGCGGTGAGGCTCGGGAAGGGCACGCTCGTCGACGAGGCGCCGTTGACGGTCCCGGTCTTGTCCGCCGCCCACACCGTGGCCGAGCCCAGCCCGGCGGTGTACTCCTGGGCGCAGTACTCGATGCCGTTGCTCAGGGTCCCCGACCACGAGAAGGTGATGGTGCTCGCCCCCGTGGAGGTGACCGTCCCGTACCAGAGCTCGACGTCGTTGCCCTCGGCCCCTTGGAACTGCGCCGCCTTCTTCCACGTCGTCACGCCCCCGCCCGAGATCGACGACACCGACAGGGTCTGGCCCATGATCCCCACCACCATCACGTCCCCGACGGTCTTGGGCGACACCGCCAGGGTGGTGAGAGCCACCCCGTGGGCCGAGACGAGGCTGCCCACGGCGGTGATGGAGGCCGTCGGGGTCTTGAAGGTGAACTGGTCGTTGGGCGGGTTGGTCGCACTGGTGCCCCCCGCCGCGCTGACCGTCACGTCGACGGTGCCCGCCGACTCCGCCGGCGAGGTCACGGTGATCGAGGTGGTCGAGTTCACGACGACGCCGGTGCCGGCCACGGTGCCGAACTTCACCCCGGTGACCCCGCTGAAGCCGGTCCCGGTGATGGTGACGCTCGTGCCCCCGGCCGTCGACCCCGAGGTGACGCTCAGGCCGGTGACGGTGGGGGCGGGCGGGGCGGTGAAGGTGAACTGGTCGTTGGGCGGGTTGGTGGCGCTGGTGCCCCCCGCCGCGCTGACCGTCACGTCGACGGTGCCCGCCGACTCCGCCGGCGAGGTCACGGTGATCGAGGTGGTCGAGTTCACGACGACGCCGGTGCCGGCCACGGTGCCGAACTTCACCCCGGTGACCCCGCTGAAGCCGGTCCCGGTGATGGTGACGCTCGTGCCCCCCGCCGTCGACCCCGAGGTGACGCTCAGGCCGGTGACGGTGGGGGCGGGCGGGGCGGTGAAGGTGAACTGGTCGTTGGGCGGGTTGGTCGGCACTGGTGCCCCCCGCCGCGCTGACCGTCACGTCGACGGTGCCCGCCGACTCCGCCGGCGAGGTCACGGTGATCGAGGTGGTCGAGTTCACGACGACGCCGGTGCCGGCCACGGTGCCGAACTTCACCCCGGTGACCCCGCTGAAGCCGGTCCCGGTGATGGTGACGCTCGTGCCCCCGGCCGTCGACCCCGAGGTGACGCTCAGGCCGGTGACGGTGGGTGCGGGCGGGGGAGCACCGTTCGAGGCGGTGAGCAGCAGCCCCACCGCCGAGGACGTGCCCGCCGGTGACTGGGTGGCGGTCGGGGCCACGGTCCCCGACACGTTGGTGTCGTAGGTGAGGGCGTTGCCGTCGGAGGTGACGTCGTAGGTGAAGCCTGTGGTGCTCCCCGTGCCGGCGGTGTTGGCCACCACCGAGAAGCCCACGTAGAGCTCACCCGAGCCGGTGGCGGTGAGGCTCGGGAAGGGCACGCTCGTCGACGAGGCCCCGTTGACGGTCCCGGTCTTGTCCGCCGCCCACACCGTGGCCGAGCCCAGCCCGGCGGTGTACTCCTGGGCGGAGTACTCGATCCCGCCGGCCAGGGTCCCCGACCACGAGAAGGTGATGGTGCTAGCCCCCGTGGAGGTGACCGTCCCATACCAGAGCTCGACGTCGTTGCCCTCGGCCCCTTGGAACTGCGCCGCCTTCTTCCACGTCGTCACGCCCCCGCCCGAGATCGACGACACCGACAGGGTCTGGCCCATGATCCCCACCACCATCACGTCCCCGACGGTCTTGGGCGACACCGCCAGGGTGGTGAGAGCCACCCCGTGGGCCGAGACGAGGCTGCCCACGGCGGTGATGGAGGCCGTCGGGGTCTTGAAGGTGAACTGGTCGTTGGGCGGGTTGGTCGCACTGGTGCCCCCCGCCGCGCTGACCGTCACGTCGACGGTGCCCGCCGACTCCGCCGGCGAGGTCACGGTGATCGAGGTGGTCGAGTTCACGACGACGCCGGTGCCGGCCACGGTGCCGAACTTCACCCCGGTGACCCCGCTGAAGCCGGTCCCGGTGATGGTGACGCTCGTGCCCCCGCGCCGTGGACCCCGAGGTGACGCTCAGGCCGGTGACGGTGGGGGCGGGCGGGGCGGTGAAGGTGAACTGGTCGTTGGGCGGGTTGGTCGCACTGGTGCCCCCCGCCGCGCTGACCGTCACGTCGACGGTGCCCGCCGACTCCGCCGGCGAGGTCACGGTGATCGAGGTGGTCGAGTTCACGACGACGCCGGTGCCGGCCACGGTGCCGAACTTCACCCCGGTGACCCCGCTGAAGCCGGTCCCGGTGATGGTGACGCTCGTGCCCCCGGCCGTCGACCCCGAGGTGACGCTCAGGCCGGTGACGGTGGGGGCGGGCGGGGCGGTGAAGGTGAACTGGTCGTTGGGCGGGTTGGTGGCGCTGGTGCCCCCCGCCGCGCTGACCGTCACGTCGACGGTGCCCGCCGACTCCGCCGGCGAGGTCACGGTGATCGAGGTGGTCGAGTTCACGACGACGCCGGTGCCGGCCACGGTGCCGAACTTCACCCCGGTGACCCCGCTGAAGCCGGTCCCGGTGATGGTGACGCTCGTGCCCCCCGCCGTCGACCCCGAGGTGACGCTCAGGCCGGTGACGGTGGGGGCGGGCGGGGCGGTGAAGGTGAACTGGTCGTTGGGCGGGTTGGTCGCACTGGTGCCCCCCGCCGCGCTGACCGTCACGTCGACGGTGCCCGCCGACTCCGCCGGCGAGGTCACGGTGATCGAGGTGGTCGAGTTCACGACGACGCCGGTGCCGGCCACGGTGCCGAACTTCACCCCGGTGACCCCGCTGAAGCCGGTCCCGGTGATGGTGACGCTCGTGCCCCCGGCCGTCGACCCCGAGGTGACGCTCAGGCCGGTGACGGTGGGTGCGGGCGGGGGAGCACCGTTCGAGGCGGTGAGCAGCAGCCCCACCGCCGAGGACGTGCCCGCCGGTGACTGGGTGGCGGTCGGGGCCACGGTCCCCGACACGTTGGTGTCGTAGGTGAGGGCGTTGCCGTCGGAGGTGACGTCGTAGGTGAAGCCTGTGGTGCTCCCCGTGCCGGCGGTGTTGGCCACCACCGAGAAGCCCACGTAGAGCTCACCCGAGCCGGTGGCGGTGAGGCTCGGGAAGGGCACGCTCGTCGACGAGGCGCCGTTGACGGTCCCGGTCTTGTCCGCCGCCCACACCGTGGCCGAGCCCAGCCCGGCGGTGTACTCCTGGGCGGAGTACTCGATCCCGCCGGCCAGGGTCCCCGACCACGAGAAGGTGATGGTGCTAGCCCCCGTGGAGGTGACCGTCCCATACCAGAGCTCGACGTCGTTGCCCTCGGCCCCTTGGAACTGCGCCGCCTTCTTCCACGTCGTGACGCCCCCGCCCGAGATCGACGACACCGACAGGGTCTGGCCCATGATCCCCACCACCATCACGTCCCCGACGGTCTTGGGCGACACCGCCAGGGTGGTGAGAGCCACCCCATGGGCCGAGACGAGGCTGCCCACGGCGGTGATCGCACCTGGGTTTGCGTAACTGAACTGGTCCGCCGCACTGATCGCCGACGTGCCGGCGGAGTTCGTGACCCGTACGTCCACCGTTCCCGCCACGCCGGCGGGAGCCGTCGCCGTCATGGAGGTGGCCGACCCGAGGGTGAAGCTGGCGGTCGTCGAGCCGAACCGGACCGCGGTCACAGTCGAGAGGTTGGTGCCGGTGATGGTGACCGAGGTGCCCCCGACCGTCGGCCCCGAGGCCGGGCTCACGCCGGTGACGGTGGGGGACCCTGGGGCGACGGGTGTGGTCGTGAAGGCCGCGTCCACGGCCGCCCAGGAGGCAGAGCTGGAATCGGTCCACTGCGGGGCGGTCGAAACCGCCGGGACGTCGGACTGCCATTCCGCTTCGTAGGCGGGGGTAGTCGAGATCGAGTACGTGGACCAGATCGGGCCCGGGTGGATCGTCAGGACCGATCCCGGGGCCGCCATGGCGGCGACGAGGAAGTCGCCCGCCTTCGGGGTGAGTGAGGCGGCGGTGGGGTCTGAGCTGCTCCCCGAGGCCGTGGAGGTGGTGTCGATGCCAGCGATCCCCGACACCTCGGAGACCATCATCTGCCCGGTGGCACTGGCGCCGAGGGTGGCGGTGACGGTGGTGGATCCCGACGTCCCCGACGAGGCGAACCCGGCCCAGATCTCGGCCGTGCCGCCCCCCGATGTGCCGAAACCCGCGACCGACTGCCAGGTGACGCCCCCGCCCGTGACGGTCGTGGCCTCGAAGCCGGCGCCGCTTCGAGCCGCACTGCTCATGAGGGTGGCCACCAACCCGTACCCGCGCTCACGCCCTGGGGCAAGCTCACCGACCACGAGGTCGAAGACCCGGCCTTCGAGGCCTCTTGGACGACGTTGGGCGGACCGCCGGTGGGCCCGGCGGCGAGGATCACCATGGAAAGCTCCCACGCCGCCGAGGACGGTGACCACGAGAACGAGGCGGTCGGCGTCTGCCCCGCACCGGTCTGCCACCACGCCGAGACGGGCAGGGACCCGCCCGCCGATCCGGAGGAAGACCACCCCGACGGGGTGGAGGTCACCGCCGACGGGGAATAGATCGACAGGGCGGTCAACACCACGGTGCCCGACGGGGCCGAGACGCCGGAGGCAAGGGACCCGCTCGAGGCTCCCCCTCCACCACCGGCGTTCGTCCCGTACTCGAGCACGAGCGACGACGGCAGCCCGGAGTACTCAGTGAGGACCACGCTCCCGGTGGTCCCGTTGGGATTGCCCGGGGCGGTGACCGTGAAGGTGGCGGCGCTGACGCCGGAGCACGCCGACAACGCGAACCACGCATGGAAGGCGGCCACGTGGTCCGAGGGCGAGTGTTCGTAGAGCCGTGTCCAGCCGGGGGGGGAGATGGCCACGGCGCCGGCGTCGCCCACCTGCTGGGCGACGGTCACGAACGCCACCAACGTGTCCCCGGCACTGCAGGCTTTCGAAAGCGTGGCGGTGATGGCCACCGAGCTCCCGGTGGTGCCATTGCTGCCCGTGCCTGAGGTCGACTGCACGAAGGCGGGTCCCGCCGCCGAGGCGGAGGGAGCGTCGACGACGAACGACCGCGGCCAACGTGGCCAGGGTCATCACGCCAATGGCGATGGAGCGGGCCTTGCCCGGTACCGAACGTCGGGGCCTAGCTTCCGTCATCATGCGCCCGCCCGCGCCGATGAGAAGGGGCGACACATAGGCACAAGCCTGACTGGAAGTCATCAACCAGGAACCCTTCAATGAG
>CAWCEP010000003.1:0-40165 GCA_963794615.1 uncultured Acidimicrobiales bacterium
CGCCACCGGGCCGCGGCGGTGCCCGGGCGGTCCACCCGAAGGGTCGAGATCACCCCACCTCGTCGTCGGAGCTTCGCCGTCGCGGCCCCCTGATCCCGGGGCACACTGATCCCTGGCTCGCCGCCGTCAGGGTGACGGCGTCGTGGCGTCGTCGAGGGCGACGGTGGAGAGCGTCTCGTAGCGCGATCCGCCCGCCCCGAGCACCGAGGACACCAATTCGAACGCCCGGACGCGCCACGTCGCCGCCAGCGACACCCCCGCCAGACTGGCCGGGCCCGGCTCCCGCCGGCTCGCCCGGGCCAGGGTGAGATGCCCGGAGAAGCGCCGATCGTCGGGCTCGCCCCACGCCGTGGTGACCACCGCCACTTCCCCCGCCAAGGCGTCGAGCCCGGTTACCGGGACCTGGAGCACCTGGCGTCCGGGGAACCAGGCCGTGGTGGGCCCGAGGGCGGCTCGGACCTCGGCCTCGCCGGCGGCGCGCAGGTTCGCGGGGACGGCCCGCAACGCGTCGGTGACAGGGCCCGGGTGTTCGACCTCACCCAGGAAGCGCAGCGTCACGTGCCACTGGGGCTCCGACGTCCAGCGCGTACCCTTCACGTCGGGGCGGTCAGGCCGAGCAACAGCTCGAGCACGCTCTCGGGGGGCCACACCGCGACGAAGAGGCGCACGGTGTCCAGTGTGCCCGCGTCCGGGGTGGTCGCTCGGGCGGTGGACCCGACGCGGTGGACCCGGTGCCGTGCATGGGCCAGGATCGCGGCCATGGCCGTCCCCCGCGTCGAAGCGGTGCACGGTGACATCACTGTCCAGGACACCGACGCCGTGGTGAACGCCGCCAACCGACAGCTCGCCGGGGGCGGAGGCGTCGACGGCGCCATCCACCGCGCCGCCGGGCCGGCCGAGCTGCACGCGGCGTGCGCGGCGCTGGGCGGGTGCAAGCCCGGCGACGCCAAGGCCACGGCCGGGTTCGCGCTGGCGGCCCGCTGGATCATCCACACCGTCGGCCCGGTGTGGGGCGGCGGCGCGGGCCGCGAGGCCGAGGTCCTGGCCTCGTGCTACCGGCGCTCGCTCGAGGTGGCCGACGGCCTCGGGGCCCGGTCGGTGGCGTTCCCCGCCATCTCAACCGGCGTGTACGGGTACCCGCCCGACCTGGCTGCCGGGGTGGCGGTCGCGACGGTCACCGGCGGCGGGACGAAGGTCGAGCTGGTTCGCCTGGTGGCCTTCGACCGCGCCACCTACGACCTCTACCGGTCGTTGCTCGGACTCGGTCGTTTGCTCTGACGGTCGTTTGTTCTGACTAAGGCGTCGCCGGCACCTCGGCCAGGAGGCGACGGCGCAGCAGGTCGAGGGCGGAGATCGCCGCGTACTGGCGGACACGCTCGCGGTCGCCGGGAAGATGGAAGACGAGCGACTCGGGCTCGGCGTCACCGAACGCCAGTCCCACCACGACGGTCCCCGGGGCCACCCCCTCGGTCTCGTCGGGACCGGCCACGCCGGTGAGGGCCAGGCCGACGTCGGCACCCAGGACGCGCCGGGCCCCCGTCGCCATGGCGCGCGCCGCCGCTTCGGTGACCACGGGCCCCGGCGGCACGCCGAGCACCGAGTACTTGACCTCGGGCGCGTAGCTCACCACCGATCCCCGGAACCAGTCGCTGGCCCCGGCCACCCCCACCAGGCGCGACGCCACGAGACCGCCGGTGAGCGATTCCGCCAATCCCAGGGTGAGGCCGTGGTCCACGAGGAGCTCGGCCACGCCCGCCTCCATGGTGGTGTCGTCGACCCCGAAGACGACCTCACCCACGAGCGCCCGCACCTCGGCCTCCTCGGCGTCGAGAAGGGAGATCGCCGCCGCCGCGTCGGGCGCCTTGGCGGTGATGCGGACCTTGATCCCCTCGATCCCGCTCGCCAGGAAGGCGATGGTGGGGCTCCCCGGCGAGGCGTCGGAGACCTCGATCCGCGGCGCCAGGAGCTCGGCGAGGCCGGACTCGCTCATCCCCCACGTCCGGACGACGCGGCTCATGATCACCGCCGCCTCGCCGGCCAGGTCGGCCCGGCCCCGCAGGTCGGGGAGCACGGCCCGGGTGAACATCTCCACCAGCTCGTAGGGGACGCCGGGCAGCGCGTAGATCACCTTGTGGCCGACGGGGCAGATGAGCCCGGGGGCGGTGCCGAGCTGCTGGGGGATCGGGGTGGCGCCCACGGGGACGTCGGCCTGGCGGCCGTTGCTGTCGGGCATGGCCGACCGCGCGAGCGGAACATCTCGGCGATGCGCGTCACGATGTCGTCGTCACGCAGGAGAGGGACGGCCATCACCTCGGCGATGGCGTCACGGGTGATGTCGTCGTGGGTGGGCCCCAGTCCCCCGCACACCACCACGCCGTCGCTGCGGGCCAGCGCGCTGCGCAGGGCGAGGACGATGCGGGCCTGGTTGTCCCCCACCACCTGGTGGAAGTGCGAGTCGATGCCGGCCAGCGCCAGCTGCTCGCCCAGCCACGCCGAATTGGTGTCGACGATCTGCCCCAGGAGGAGCTCGGTGCCGACAGCGAGGACCTCGACCCTCACCGGTGCAGCTCCTGGGCGGCCCGGCGGCCGTCGAGGAGGTACTGCGCCCCCGTGACCACCGTGAAGGCGACGGCCACCCAGATGGCCACGTCGAGGACGCGGTGATGGGGCGCCACCGACGGCGCCAGGCACAACAGGATGGCCACCCCCTGGACGAGGGTCTTGAGCTTGGCGCTCGAGCGGGCCGGGATCGAGATGCCGTGGCGGCCCACGGCGATGCGGTACAGGCTCATCCACACCTCGCGGGCCGCGACGATGGCCACCGGGAGCCACGACAGCTCCCCTTTGACGGCCAGCGCGCACAGGGCACCCACCACGGCGGCCTTGTCCGCCAGCGGGTCGAGGAACGCGCCCGAACGCGTCGTGCCCTGGCGACGGGCCAGCCATCCGTCGACGCCGTCGGTGAGCCCGATGGCCAGCGCCACGCCGAAGGGGGCCCACCCCGCGCCGTGGACCACGATCATCCCCACCAGGACCGGGGTGGCGAGCAGACGGCCCACCGTGATGGCGTTGGCCGGCGTCTTGAGCGCCGAGGGCCCGAAGGTCGAGACCCGCACGCGCTCGCGCAGGGGCTCGGTCATGGCTGGGCCCACAGGGTCATCGCTCGGCCCACAGCGTCATGGCTCGGCCCACAGGTCCGGCCCGGCCGCGCCCGTCACCACCACCTTGTGGAATGCACCCACCGCCAGGGTGTCCTCGACATGGACGACGCCGTCGATGTCGGGCGCCTCCCGGAACGAGCGGGCCACGCCGGGCTCGTCGACGAGCACCTCCAGGCGCTCGCCCACCAGGGCGGCGCGGCGCTCGGCGGTGACGGCGTCTTGGAGCTCCGAGCATTCGCGCAGCCGCTCCAGGGCGAGGTCGGCCGGCACCGAGTCGCCGAGCCCCTCGGCGAAGGTGCCGGGCTCCTCCGAGAAGGTGAAGAAGCCCGCCCAGTCGAGGCGCGCCTCGGCCAGGAACGACAGGAGGAGGTCGTGGTCGTCCTCGGTCTCACCGGGGTAGCCCAGGATGAACGACGACCGCAGGGCGGCATCGGGGGCGGCGGCGCGGATGGTGTCGATGCGTTCCAGGAAGCGCTCGGCGTCACCCCAGCGCCGCATGCGCGACACGAGCGGGCGCGACACGTGCTGCAGCGACAGGTCGAAATAGGGCACGCCGGTCGACACCACGGCCTCGATGAGCGCGTCGTCGAGTGACGAGGGGTAGAGATAGAGCAGCCGGACGCGCTCGACGCGCTCCGACAGGCGGCGCACGAGGCCCACGATGGGTCGCGGCGACCCCGCCGGGCGCGCCACACGCTCGGGGGCGGCGCGATCGAGTCCCCACGACGCCAGGTCCTGGGCCACGAGGACCACCTCGCGCACGCCGTCGCCGAGCTCGTCCACCTCGGCCAGCACCACGTCTTCGGGACGTGACCGCTGGACGCCCCGGAACGACGGGATGGCGCAGAAGCCACAGCGCCGGTCACATCCCTCGGCCACCTTCACATAGGCCCACGGGGCGTGGGCGGCGGGACGGGGCAGGTTCAAGAGGTCGAACGACGGGAGGGCCTCGTCGGTCAGGGGAACGTCGGTGAAGGTGCCGGCGCGCCGGTGCACCGAGGGTGACGGGCACACCGAAGCCCACCACCAGGTCGACCTCGGGGAGCGCCGCGCGCAGCTGGTCACCGTGGCGCTCGGCCAGGCATCCCGTCACCACCAGGCGGGCCCCCTCGTGGCGGGCCGCCGACAGCTCGAGAATGGTGTCGATCGATTCCTGGCGCGCCGCCTCGATGAAGGCACAGGTGTTGACGACGACCAGATCGGCGTCATCGGGTGTCGCCGCCGGCTCGTAGCCGTCGCGCCGCAGCGTGCCGACGAGCTTGTCCGAGTCCACCTGGTTCTTCGGACAGCCCAGGGTCTCCAACCAGTATCGCTCGGCCACCAGGACAATCTACCGGGGTGGCAGTCGACCACCCGGCGTGCCACGTCGGCGCGGGCGCGCCACCGAACCATGAGCGGAGAGGGAGGGATTTGAACCCTCGGACCCAGTTTCCCAGGTCAACTCATTAGCAGTGAGTCCGATTCGGCCGCTCTCGCACCTCTCCCACGGCGCGAAGTCGAAGCTACCAGTCGGGACGACGCTCTCTACGCCCTTAGAGTAAAAGAGGTCATATGGACGTGCTCGTCGTCGTCGGCAGTGAACCGGCACCCGCCCGACTCACCGACAGGGCACTGCACGTGCACCGTTTCGAGGGGGACGAACCGTTGGCCACCCTCGTCGGTGCGCTACGGGCCCGTATCCCCCGCCGGGTCGGCGTGTGGGGGCCGGTCGAAGAAGCGACGGCTGTGGCGGTCGGGCTGCGTCGGGCCGGTCTGCCCACCGAGCTGTTCACCGATGACGCCATCATCGGCGACAGCGCCAAGGCGCTGACCGGCGTCGAGATACGCCGCATCACCGACCCAGGACCGGCCATGGACGTCGCCGAGTCCCTCGTCGACCTGATCGGCAACACGCCCATGGTCCGCTTGGACCGCACCGCCCGGGACCTCGAGTGCACGCTCGTCGCCAAGCTCGAGCTCTTCAACCCGGGGGGATCGTCGAAGGACCGCATCGCGCTCGGCCATGATCCAGGGGGCCGAGCGAGACGGGCGGCTCCGGCCGGGCGGCACCATCGTGGAGCCCACGAGCGGGAACACCGGCGTGGGTCTCGCCATCGTGGCGGCCCGTCGTGGCTACAACTGCATATTCGTGTGCCCCGACAAAGTGGGCCCCGAGAAGATCGCCCTCCTGCGCGCCTACGGCGCCGAGGTGGTCGTCTGTCCCACGTCGGTTTCACCCGAGCACCCCGAGTCCTACTACTCGGTGTCGGACCGGTTGGCCCGCGAGGTGCCCAACGCCTGGAAGCCCGACCAGTACCACAACCCCAACAATCCCCAAGCGCAGTACGAGACCGGCGCGGAGATCTGGGAGCAGACACGCGGTCGGGTCACGCATTTCGTGGCCGGCATCGGTACGGGGGGCACCGTTACCGGCATCGGCCGGTACCTCAAGGAGCGCAATCCCGCCGTGCAGATCATCGGGGCCGACCCTGACGGCTCGGTGTATTCGGGCGGGTCGGGACGGCCCTATCTGGTGGAGGGCATCGGTGAGGATTTCTGGCCCTCGACCTACGACCCGTCCGTGGTCGACCGGGTGATCGCCGTCTCCGACGCCCAGAGCTTCGCCACCGCCCGGCGGGTGACGCGCGAGGAGGGGTTGCTTCTCGGAGGGTCGGGCGGTACCGCCATCGCGGCGGCCCTGGTGGTCGGGCGAGATCTCCCGCCCGACGCCGTGATCGTGGTACACATCCCCGACTCCGGGCGCGGCTATCTCTCGAAGATCTACAACGATGCGTGGATGGCCGACTACGGCTTCCTCCAAGCGGCGGGGACAACGGTCGGCGACCTCCTCGCGGCGCGTGACCCCACCCTCCCCACCCTGGTGCACACCCACCCCGACGAGACGGTGCGCCAGGCCATCGCCATCTTGCGCGAGTACGGCGTCAGCCAGATGCCCGTGGTCAAGCACGAGCCCCCCGTGGTGCTGGCCGAGGTGGTGGGCGGGGTCAGTGAACGCGATCTCATGGACAGCGTGTTCACCGACGCGGCGATGCTCGATCGTCCCGTGCGCGACGTTATGAGCGAACCACTCCCGACCATCGGTGCGGGGGAACAGGTCCACGTGGCGGTGCGGCGCCTCGAGGGCGCCCCGGCGCTGGTCGTCCTCGACCGCGGCCATCCCGTCGGCGTGATCACGCGCTCGGACGTCCTCGCCACCCTGGCGGCGGGACCGCGCTGAGACGATGCCCGACCGCCGCGACCTGACCGGGACCGGATTCGAGACGCCGCGCCGTGCACGGCGGGGGCGGCCCCGACCCCGCCACGGGAGCCGTCAACACCCCGGTCTACCTTTCGTCGACCTTCGCCCAGGACGCGGTGGGCGTGGACCGCGGCTACGAGTACGCGCGTTCGGGCAATCCGAGCCGGGCCAGCCTCGAGGCCCACCTGGCCCTTCTCGAGGAGGCCGACTTCGGGTTCGCCTTCGCCAGCGGGATGGCGGCCGAGGACGCCATCATGCGCCTGCTCGATCCCGGTGACCATCTCGTCATGCCCACCGACAGCTACGGGGGGACGTACCGACTGGCGACCCAGGTCCACCGGCGCGCCGGCCTCGCCGTCGACACCGCCCACCTTTCCGCCCTCCGAGAGGTGTTGCGGCCCGAGACACGCATGGTCTGGGTCGAGACGCCCACGAACCCGCTCCTCGACATCGTCGACATCGCCGCGGTCGCCGAGGTGGCCCATGGCCAGGGTGCCATCGTCGTCGTCGACAACACCTTCGCCACCCCGTGGATCCAGCGCCCCCTCGTCCTCGGTGCCGACATCGTCGTGCACTCGACCACGAAGTACCTGGGTGGGCATTCCGATGTCATCGGAGGGTTCGCGGCGACCAACGACCCCGACTGCGCGCAGCGCCTGGCTTTCCTCCAGAACGCGGCCGGTGCGGTCCCGGGGCCCCTGGACTGCTTCTTGGTCCAGCGGGGCGTGATGACCCTGCCCATTCGGATGGAACGCCACTGTGCCAACGCACTCGCCGTCGTCGACCTGCTGCGCCGTCACGAGGCCGTCAAGGGCGTGCTCCATCCCTCGCTCGCCGACCATCCCCGTCACGACGTGGCGCGCCGGCAGATGCGAGCCTTCGGGGGCATGGTCGGCTTCACGCTGCACGGAGGGGAGCAGGCCGCCCTCGACGTGTGCGCCCGGACCCGCATCTTCACCCTGGCCGAGAGCCTCGGTGGCGTGGAGAGCCTGATCGAGCACCCCGGTCGAATGACCCACGCCAGCGCGGCGGGCTCGACCAACGAGGTCCCCGGCGACCTGGTGCGCCTGAGCGTCGGGATCGAAGCAGTCGACGATCTCGTCGACGACCTGGGCCGTGCCCTCGATACCGTGATGTAACGGCGCGACGACCCCTGATTCGGGACCGTCGACCGGCGTCGGTCAGGCGGTGGCGGCCCGCACCTCGTCGAGGGAGAGCTCGGCGGTCGCCCGCGCGCCGCACTGCGTGCACTGCTCGGTGTGGCGCCACGAGCGCAGGAGCCGGGTCCCGTCGGCGTTGAGCATGACCACGAACGACTCCGAGCGAGGGTCGATGTCGAGCCCGAAGTAGGGGCGCCAGTCCGTGACCGCGGGATGACGGCCCACGTCGACCCCCTTCAGGACGCGCCGGAACCGCATCCGCTCGGTGTCGAAGTGCCAGGTGCTGCTGCACGACTCGAGGACAAGTGTCTCCACGTCACCCATCGTGCCTGTTTAACCTGTCAAAAGGATCAGAGCGGGGTTGCGATTCCGTGAAGAATGCTCGAGGGGGACTCCCGTGACCGATGCGCTGCAGGCCGAGACCGTCCGGATCACCGGGCACAGGGGAGACGAGATCGAGGCCTACCTGGCCCAACCGCTGTCCGACGGGCGCTTGGGGGCCGTGGTGATCATCCACCACATGCCCGGCTACGACGAGGAGACCAAAGAGATCGCCCGGCGGTTCGCCGCCCACGGCTATCTGGCCGTGTGCCCGAACCTCTACTGGCGCCAGGCGCCGGGCGCCAGCCCCGAAGACGCCGCCGCGGTGGTGCGCGGTGCGGGGGGAGTGCCCGACGACCAGCTCGTGGGAGACGTCGCCGGCGCGGCGACGTACCTGAAGGCGATGGCGACCTCCAACGGCAAGGTGGCGACGATCGGCTACTGCTCGGGGGGTCGCCAGTCCTTCCTGGCCGCCTGCAGTCTCACCCTCGACGCCGCGATCGACTGCTACGGCGCCTTCGTCGTGGTGGCCCCACCGCCCGAGCTGCCACTCAAGATCGGCCCCGTGGCGCACCTGGCCGGGAACCTCTCGTGTCCTCTCCTCGGGCTGTTCGGGGCCGACGACCAGAACCCTTCTCCCCAGGAGACCGCCGAACTCGAAGCGATCCTCACCGAGCACAACAAGACCTTCGAGTTCCACACGTTCGAGGGGGCCGGGCACGCCTTCTTCGCCACCAACCGCCCCAACTACCGCCCCGAGGCCGCACTGGCCGGCTGGAGCATGATCTGGGACTTCCTCGGCCGCTACCTCTCGACCTGAGATCGGCTCACCCCGGCGAGGGGTGTCGACGTCGGCCCCGGCTGCGGACGCGCGCCGATGCGACGCCGTGCTGGACCTTGTCGGCGGCGGCACCGACCTTCGCCAGGAGGGGCAACGCCGACACCACCGCTCTGTCGACGGGTCCGCCCGTTCCGATCATGAGCCGGGCCAAGGCCCGGCGTTCGGGCATCATGCCGAGGAAGAACGAATTGTCCTTGTTGGTGGCGGAATCCACCCAAGCCGCATCGGTCTTCTCGTACAGGAACGTCATCGCCGACGTGAGCAGCAGGGTCCCGGGGCTGTAGCGGGCGTACGCCTCGTCGAAGGCCACTCTGAAGCAGAAGATGCCCCCTCCCGACCTGACGAAGTAGTGCATGGCGACCGGGGTGGAGCCCACGTCGAGCGAAAGCAGGGTCAACTGCCCGGCCGCGAGGGCGCGACCGTGCCACTCCCGGAACCACGCCGCGATGTCCGGATAGCGGGCGAAGGCTTGGCCCCGCTCGCCTCCTTTCCATCCGCCGATCTCCATCTTCAAGAAATCCTCACAGGCAGAGGGATCAGAGCTTCGGTCCACCAGGGTCACCTCTGCGTCTGACTCCTTGGCCAGCTGCCGCTGTCTTCGGCCGATTTCGCGCCGTCGCTTTCCGTCGATGGGGTTCGCCCATTGCCCCGCCCGACTCACGGTGGCCCGCTCCCACGAATCCTTGACGTAGATAGGACAGCGTCGGGCCTCGCACACGCGCCGCATCGATGCGGCCACGGGACCGTCGGTGCCGATTTCGTCGAACAGGACGATCCCGGGCCACCCGTCGTGCTTCGCCGACCGGCCCAGCGCGGCCAGGAGGGCGTCGACGGTTCGATCCGGCTCTGTCCGGTCGATCAGAGGAGTCTGCAGGAGCGACACCGCGGGCGGGCGCCCCCGTACGGTCGCGACCTTTCGAGGCGGGATCCGGGGCGTGTCGACGCCGGCCATGGGGAGCACGCCACGAAACTCTGATCCGTCTTGCGCGATCAGGACCCGGGCGCGGCTGTAGCTCTTGAAGTGGGCGGCCGACAGGCAGAAGAAGTCCGGCCCCGCGAACGGGTTGGGCTCCAGGGCCCGTTCACCGAGGCGTCGCCAAGCATCCTCGTCGTCCTTGGAGAGGTCTTGGACCCCCACGAGTCGGGTCTGCATGGACGCTCAATGGTAATTGAGCCGCTCGCGACCTCGGCGCATCGTCTGCGTTGCGCCGAGCCGCGCCGGCTCGGGCGCCGGCGGGCCGGCGGTCAGCCCGAGAGGGCCTGAGCCTGAGCAGGCCAGGCCGATCCGTCCACGGCAGCCAACAGCTCGCGGTCTCGCTCGTAGGTCAAGACGCCGGCGGCCTGGCGGAGCTCGAGCCACCGAAGTTCGTCGACCTCGTCGGACACGGCGAACTCGCCGTCGACCACCTCCATGACCCAGTACCCGACCACCTTGGGCCGGCCCCGGCGGTCGCGGTACTCGGTGAAGCCCACGAAGTCCTTGAGGGCGCACCGATAGCCCGTCTCCTCGAGCACCTCGCGCAGGGCGCATTCCTCGTAGGACTCGCCGGGATCGACCTTCCCCTTCGGCAGCGACCAGTCTCGACCGGGGCGGTGGACGAGAGCGACCTCGATCGGCTGCCCCGGTCCCCCTCGCAACAGGATCCCCCCGGCCCCCCGGATCACGTCGTCACGTGCTTTGCGCGGCCACAACACCCGCGCCACCACCCGGCCCATACCACCGAACATACCCACCACCGGATCGTTAAACGGGGGATCCCCGGCTCGTGCCCCGGGGGCGGGCCCGGCCGGGCCGGTCCACAGCGGCGTGGCGCGCCGAGGGCGGCCTCCGTTCACAGCGAGAACTCAGTGACGGCGGCTGCCGGACGGGCGTGGCGATCGCCTCCCGGGCACGGTGACCCGACTCCGGGTCGTTGTGGATCCGTTGTGTCGAAGGTCCCGCTGCGCCGGTGACGCCCCGTCCCACCATCGGCACGGGGGTGAAACGCAACTGTCACGCATCGATTACGTAGGCCTCACCATTGCTCGTGACGCGGCTCGACAATCGACAAATTGGGCCTCCCCATGACCCTTCGACGCCTAAGCTGACCGTGCCAGCCGTTCGAACAGGAACCCTCGCGAAGCGACAGGACTCCGGGACCACGACGATGACCAAGCGCGTACGGCGACCGGGCAAGGACAGCCGCCGTCGTCCCCAAGGAACTCCCGGTGTCATCTTCCTCGATGACTGTCGATGGAACGCTTTCCATCAATTGGCGCCTCGGCTCCGACGCGCCGGCGTCCGAACGATTCGGGTGAGCACCGAGGGGCGGCGCAAGACACGGATCGCCTCATGGCTCCTCTTCGATAGGTACGCCATCCTTCCCCACGGCTCCGACGTCGGTGCCCTGAGGGCGATCCTGGCCGACGAGAACGTCGTGGACGTGCAGTTCGCCGAGTCCCTCGGGGACCTGGTGACCAAGAACGCCGACATGTTGGACCCCGGCGTCGCGGAACAAGTGGGGCGACGCATCGGCGTCGTCGACAAATTCGTCGCCGCGGGGCTGTTCGCCGCGGCCGGCGTTCGAACCCCCGGGGTGGTCCCGGTGCCCGATGCCACGCCGGCCGAGATGGCGCAGCGGTTCGGATTCCCGATGGTGGTGAAGGAACGGGTGGGATACGGCGGAGAGCGCGTCACCATCGTCCGTGACCTCGAGGCCCTGGTAGCGGCGACGTCGGGTTGGGGTGAGGGCAACGAAGACCTCTTCTACGAGCAGTACGTCGACGGCACCAAGCTCAACTACGCGGCGGTCATCAGCTCGAGGGGCATCGAACAGGAGCTCGCCTACAAGGTGACGCGGTGGCGCCAGCCCGTGGGTCGGGCCAGCCAGGTCGAGACGATCGAGGACGCTCAGCTCGTGGATTTCGGCCGCAGGGCCCTCGACGCGGTGCGATGCACAGGGCTGGTGAACATGGATGTCATCCGCGACGGGAACGGGGTCGACTGGCTCATCGACTTCAACGCCCGCGCCTTCGGCGGTTCGGGAAGCTTCTTGGCCGCCGGGATCGACACCAGCGAGGGGTACCTCCGGGCCATCGGGCTGCGGTCGGCGCCGCCCAAGCGCACCAGGCCCGTCACCGGCGTCCGCATCCGGGTGTTCCCGACATGCCTCGAGGATGTCATCGACACCGGGAGCATCCCGCGTACCGTGCTGGCCTTCGTACGCGACTCGGCTCCGTACCTCCGGTGGCTGGGCGGCCGCTACTGGCTCTCCGAGGCCTTCTTGACGGCGGACTCTCTGCGTCTGACCCGAAAGCAATCGCGGGCTCCTGGCGCGCAAAGCACGGTGGACTCGGTCACGGCGTCGGAAACGATGTCGAGCACATCGACGCACTAGCTACGATGCATCGGTGCGAGTCGCGTACCTGATCACCTCGTACCGACCGCCCCACCAGCTCCTCCGACTCCTTCAAACGCTGCGGCGCGCCCAACCCGAGTCTCCGATCGTGGTCCACCACGATCGCTTCCGATCGTCCTGGGACGCCGATCTCGTGGCGTCCGTCGGCGGTGTCGAGGTCCTGACCGGCGAGGCTCCCGTCTCGTGGGGCGACTTCTCCATCGTGGATGTGACGTGGAAGAGCCTGTCGTGGATGGTGGACCACCTGGAATTCGACTGGGTCGTCTTCTTGTCCGAACAGGACTACCCGATCGCTCCGCTCGACACGCTCGAGGCGACGTTGGCCGCCTCCGGGGTCGACGCCTTCATCGACGCCAGGACCCTCGATCGCATCGAAGACGCCGACCTGCGCATGGACTGCGACCGCCGGTACAACTACCAGTACACGGCGCTGCCCCGCCCCGGGCTCATGGCCCGGCTCCCGCCCCGAGTACGGCGCCCCATCGCCGACGCAGCCAATTACGCAAACTTCGTCGTGTACAAGGTGCAGCGGAAAGTCACCGTGTACCGCTACCCCGACCCTCTGCCCATGCGACTGGGGGTACGGCCGAAGCGCTCGCCGTTCTCGTCGGTGTTCCCGTGTTGGTACGGATCCCAGTGGATGGCGTTGTCGCGCCGCGCCGCGGAGACGGTGGACCGCTTCGTCGGGGACCGGGCCGACTACGTCCGGTACTACGCCAAGACGGTGATCCCCGACGAGTCAGCCACGGCGACGATCGTGTGCAACGACCCGACGCTGACGGTGCGCGACGAGCACCTGCACTACGTCCGCTTCAGCGCCAACGACGGGCACCCCGACGTCTTCGGGCTCGACGACACCGACGAGCTCGTCGGGACGGGACGATTCTTCGCCCGGAAATTCGATATCGACGTCGACAGCCATGTGCTCGATGCGCTGGACCGTCACATCTTCGGCTGAACACGGCGCCGGCACCTGCTCGGAGCCCTACCGCCGTCGCACCTCTCGGTAGAGCGTTTCGTAGCGTGCCGCCATGGCGGCGTCGGTGAATTGGTCGAGCGCAACGGCGCGACACGTTGCCGCCATCGCTTGGCGACGCGCTGGATCGGCGGCCACGGCCCGCAGCGCCTCGGCCAGGGCATCGGGGTCTCGGGGGGGCACGAGGTCGCCGGTGGAACCAGGGACGACGATCTCGGATATGCCACCGACGTCGGACGCCACCACCGGGATGCCGGCCAACATGGACTCCACGATGACGAGCGGGAACCCCTCGTTGATCGAGGGCATGGCGACGACGTCGAACGCCCACGTGGCCGTCCACGGCCCGTCGATCCATCCTGCGAATTCGACCCGGTCGTGAAGCGATCGCGCCCGGACCATCTCCTCGAGCGCGGCGCGATCGGGGCCGTCTCCCACCAGCACCAGCCGGCAGCCGGGCAGCGCCGTCATCGCTTCGATCAGGACGGCGAGGCCCTTCTGCGGGTCGAGGCGTCCCACTGCCCCGATGCGCAACGTGCCCGCCGGGCTGGCGGGACCCGGAGACGCCAGCTGGCGCGGGACCGGCATGCCGTTGTGGATCACCCGCGCCGAGCCCGGTGGCATCCCGAGCATGGACTCGGCGAACCGAGCCGAGTGGTGCGACACACAGACATAGGCCTTCACCCGGCGGGCGATGGGACGGACGAGCCATTGCTGGCGTCGTCGCCACGGGGGGGTGGGGAGGTGCAGCACCGACACCATCGGGGTGCGGGTAATGAGGCCGGCGAGCAGGCCGTATTGCGAGGTCCACGGATTGTCCAGGTTGACGTGGAGGATGTCGGGACGGAGCTCGCGAATGGCCCGGACGTGCTCGCGAATGGCCCGGACGTCGAATTTGCTCCGGACCGGTGACAGCACGCGCCTCTCGGATCCGGGGCGGGCGGCGGCCACCCAGCGGACCATCTCGTCGGAGGTGCCCATCACGGTGACGTCGAACGTCGGGTCGAGCGCACCGAGCAGCACGGCGAGGCTGGCCGAGGAGCCTCCCCGGGCACTGGCATCGAAGTAGCAGGTCAAGCGCAACGGGCGGGATCCGTCGACGGCCTCGTGGGTCACGTCGGCGCTCGACACGAAGGTGCAGACTACTTGTCACCTTCGCGGGCCCTGGCGATCGATCCGGACGTTTCCAGTTGATCGTCGTGTGCGAAAATACACAGATGTGCCTGGCCGGTCCGAGACGGGTGCTGGCAAGGACCAATTGACCCGGACTGCGAGGAGGTGCATCCCGGCATGACGTCGGTGCCGACCGTGTCGGTGTGCATGCCCGTCTCGCGCGACGCCACCGTCGTCCGTCGTGCCCTCGACAGCGTCCTGGCGCAAGACCTCTCGGACTTCGAGGTCCTGATCGGAGACGAGACCGGCTCGGCGGCGGGACCGGTGGCCGAGCTCGCCGACCCCCGACTGCACTACCAACGGAACCCCCACCGGTTGGGTTTCACGAAGAATCACGGGGCGCTGCTCGACCGGGCGACAGGCCGCTACGTCGCCATCCTGCACGACGACGACTGGTGGGAGCCTTCGTATCTGTCCTCGCTGGTGGCCGTGCTCGATGCCGACCCCACCTTGGGGATGGCCTGCTGTGGAACGGTCGTCGACTTCGGTCCCGGAGAGACGCTGCGTTGGCCCGTCCCCCTCAGTGCCGGGAAGCACGACAACGTCATCGACGTCCTGTTGCACGAGGAATGGTTCCTCTTGCCGATCTCCACGATGTGGCGCGGGCAACTGTGGGCCGGCCCGGCCCGGCAATGGCCCGCATTGTGCTGTGCCGACCTGCAGCTGTTCCTGTCGGTCGCCGATGCGGGGTGGGGGTTGTACTACCTCCCCGACCCGCTCGCCCATTGGGTCCAGCACAGCGGGCAGTCCGGAGCGTGGCGCGGATCGGACCACGGCCTCGGCGTCGCCGACGACGTGTTGGCGTTCTGGGAGGGCTGGCTCCGGGGACGCCCCGACGCCGACGTCGCGCTCGCCGGCCGCCAACGGGCGCGCTGGCATCTCCGGCGGGCCCGGGCGCTCATCCTGGCGGGGCGCGCCGCCGAGGCGAGGGAGTCGGTGGCGCGGGCCACCGCCGTGGCCCGGGCGTCGGCGCTCGATCGTCGGGAGCTGCCGGGTCTGCGCCAGCTGTCGCTGGCGTCACACCTGCCAACCATCGCCGTGCGGGCCGGCGTGGGCCTGAAACGGTCGGCCTTCAAGAGCTCCTTGGGCCGCCACATCAGATCCGTCGGGCCTCACCGTTCCGTCACTCATGCCTAGCAATCACGTAGAGTGGTATCTTATGCGCGCTCGGGCGTTAGACGGGCGGGATGCGCCATGACGACGGAGCAGGTAGCCGGCGGGGCGGCCCAGCCACCCGAGATCACCCACGCTCTTCCTCCGCTCGAAGGCGGGCTCCCGGCCCGGTTCGGCAAGAACGTCTTCATGAACTACGCGGCCCAGGGCCTCACGGCCCTGTCCGCCGTGGTGCTCACGCCCATCCTCCTCCACCACCTGGGCAAGTCCACCTACGGGCTGTGGGTGGTGGCCAGCGGGGCGGTGGCCTATCTGGAGCTCTTCGAGCTGGGCTTCGGGGGGGCGACGACCAAGCTCATCTCCGAGGACGCCTCGGTCCGTCCCGAACAGGCCCTGCGCACCCTCAACACCACGTTCTTCGTCCTCGTCCCCCTGGGGATCATCGCGCTGGTGGTGGGGGTGGGCCTGTCGTTCGCACTGCCCCATCTCGTCCACGTCCCGACGGATCAACGCGACGGGGTGATCGTCGTCGTCGTGTTGTTGGCGCTGGGCCTGGCCGCATCGATACCGGGCGATACCTTCGGGGGCGCCCTCGTCGGCCATCAGCGCTACGACCTTCTGGCGGCGTCCAACGCATCGATGACCGTCGCCATTGCGGCCGTGAGCATCGCCGTGGTCGTGGCCGGAGGCGGGATCGTGATGCTGGCGGTGGCGACCACCGTGATCTCGATCCTCTTCCATCTGGTGCGCCTGTCGATGGTCAGCCACATCATGCCGGGCACGCGCCTCAGCCCTCATCTGGTCGACAAGAAGCAGCGACGCAACGCGCTTCACCTGTCGGGATGGTTCTTGCTCCAAGCACTGCTGGCCGCCGTCTATGCGACGGGCGACGTCATGATCGTGGGGATCGTCCTCGGCTTGCGAGATGCCGCGATCTACGCGGTGGGATCGAAGCTGGCGTCGGCCGCCATCAACGGTCTCGACGCCATGGCCCAGGTGTTCTTCCCCCATGCGTCCTCGGCGGCGCGCAACCGGGAGCCCGATGCCCTCCGGGAAATCGCCATCGACGGGAGCCGCGTCACGCTGGCGGCCGGGCTCATGGCATCGCTCGTGTTCATCGTGCTGGCCTCCCCGGGCATCCGGGCCTGGGTCGGGCCCGGCTACGGCACCTCCGCCCATGTCCTGGTGGTGCTGGCGGTGGCGACCGCATTGGCGTCGCCGGTCCGAGCGCTCGGCAACATCCTCATCGGCTCGGGGAAACTCCCCACCATCTGCGCCATCAGGAGCGTCGAGGTGACGGTGAATCTGGCGCTGTCGATCAGCCTGGCACTGGTCATGGGACCCGTCGGGGTGGCGGTGGGGACCTTGGGGGGGATCCTCCTGGTCCGCCTCCCGGGCTACATGGTGGCCGGATGTCGCGCCACCGGCGTGCGGGTCTCCACCTTCCTGTGGCAGGCCGTGGTGCCGAACATCCTTCCCGGCGTGGGGTGTGTCGCCGCGCTCCTCGGCCTCGGCCGCGTGCCATTGCATTCTGTCATCTGGCTGTTCTGTGAAGCCGGGGTGGGCTGTGTGACGTATCTGGCCCTGTTCTTCATGACCGGCGCCTCTCCCGAAGAACGCAGCCGCGGTCTCGCCTTCATCACCCGGCCCTTGCCGGCCCGGTGGCGTCCCCATCCCGCCGTGTCCTCGTCGGTCGGGGTCGTCGACGACGCCGTGTGACCATTTGTCGTGATGCCGGACCACCAGCGCCGACCCTGCTTCACAGTGCCGTAAGGTCCGCTCCGTACAGTGGATTCCTTGACCCATCGGCCCATCGACCCCGTCGCGTGCGCGGGATCCACCACTGCGCCACCCGGTCGCGCCGGGTCGCGCCAAGCCGTGCGGGTGCTCCTCTCGGGCCGCCGGGCAGCCTGTATCGTGTTTCTGGTGTTCGGCGTGATTCTGATGAGGGTGGAGTCGTCGAGACTTCTCTTCCCGTGACGAGTAGCGACGGAGCCAAGAAGGCGGGTCGGAAGATCCACGGGTTCGTGAAGAGCCATCGTGTGCTGTGGATCCCGGCGGGATGGCTGAGCCGCCTGGTGTCCTCGGCCCCCGAGCACTCCCCCATACGGTCCGTTCTGGCGCCGTTGCGAGACAGTCTCCGGGGGGCGATGACGAGCGAGGACGTCGTTGCCGTCATCGACGTCCTGGAATCGGCGGCGGTGCCGTTCTATCTGGCCGGAGGCTGGGGCGTGGACGCGCTGGTGGGACGACAGTCCCGGTCTCATGATGACCTCGACGTAGTGATCGACGAGTACGACCGCGACCTGCCGCGGGCGATCGACGCTCTGCAACCGCTGGGGTTCACACTGGTGGCGTCGTACGAGCGCAGAGCCTGGATGCCCAAGAACACGGTGCTCGAGGACGGCTCGGGGAGGAGCGTGGATCTCGACAGCCTCAACTGGGAGATCCTGGCTCGCGAATTCGGGCCCCCCGGTGCCGACGCCTCGGGGCGCGCCTCGTTCGAGCATCGCGTCTTCGCCGAGGGCACGGTGGGAGGCAGACGGGTCCCGTGTCTGTCCGCCGATGTCCAACTCCTCTACCACTCCCTGTTCGATCTCAATGCGCAGCACCAGCACGACGTGACCTTGCTCCGCGAGGAATTGGGGGCGTCCGTCCCCGACCGGCCGTCGACCGGGGAATGAGCGCCGCTCCCGAGAGCACCCTCGTGATCCTGGTGCCCTCGGCCGAGGCCACCGTGGGAAAGCTCCGCCGGAAGCTCGACCGATCGGCCGCCTGGTCGGTCCCGCTCCACATCACCGTGCTCTACCCGTTTGCAGCCCCGGGATCGATGTCCGAGGAGTTCCTCGTCCACCTCGGTGCCGTCGTGTCGGGATGTGCCCCCTTCGACTTCGAACTGGCGGAGATCGGGTGGTTCGACGAACGCGTCATGTACCTCGCCCCCACTCCTCGAGAGCCCTTCGTCGAGCTCACCAACCGGATCGTGGCGGACTTCCCCGAGCACCGTCCCTACGGCGGCGCCTATGACGACGTCGTCCCGCATCTGACCATCGGCGAAGGCGTGCGACCGGCGCGGCTGCGACGCGCGGCGCGGCGCGTCGAACCGCGTCTGCCCATCAAGGCCGCGGCCAACGAGGTGTGCCTCATGGCGCCGGACGGATCGGGCCGGTGGAGCATCGAGCGGAGGTTTGCGCTGGGCGACGGTCCCTAACGGGACCGCGCCAGCCGCCGCACGCGCCCGAGGGCCCGGCTCAACCGCTGCCGGGCCCGGTAGGGGAGCAGTTGTACCGGTGAGTGGAACGGGCGCAGACCGCGGCGGACGAGCAGCGAGCTCTCGAACATCACCTCGTCCCGGGTGAACTGGTACTTGTAGGACTCGGCGCCGGCGCCGAGGTCGTACACGCTGTCGCCCACCTCGGCAGCGTGCTCGATGGTCGAGACGATGCACTCGAAGCTCGGTGACAGGTGCGCCCACGCCTCGTCGAACCCGCCGAACCAGGCGCTCGCCTGTCCCCCCGCGCTCACGATCAGGTCGGCGGCGATCACCTCTCCGGGTCGCTCCATGGTGGCGAGCCGGAATCGTCCCGTACCCGAGAGCTCTCGGGCCGCATCGGCGACGACGGCCATGAAGGGGTCGTCGAAGGGTGGTCCCGCGCCCCCCCGGCTGGCGCGGCGGCTCTCGTAGAGCCGTCGGAAGTCGGGGAGGCGATCGATGATGTCGCCGGCGTCGACCGAGAGGCGGTATTCGAAACCGGCCGCCACCAGCTTGCGTTGGTCGGAGCGGAAGTTCTTGCGAAATGCCTTCGATCGGCTCTGGAACCAACCCTCGAATCCCCCATCGTCGAAGCGCACCTCGGGGACGGGGTAGAAGTGTCTCCGGACCAGGGTGGGCTGCGGTCGGGTCCACCCGTCTCGAACCAGGCGGGGAACCGACGAAGCGCGGGGCAACGAGTCGAGCGACACCATGTCGGGCACGGGCACGGCGCTCGCCAAGGCCGAGCCGATCGCGCTCGCCACCGATTCCTCGCGTCCGGGGGCGAACAACGGCTCGACACCGAAGAGCAGGGGCATCGCCACGTCATAGCGAGACAGGCCGAACCCGGTGCGAACCACGGAGAACGGCGCCACCCCGATGACGTCGTCATCGTCGGTGACGATCATCACTCGGATCAGAGCCCCGGCGGGCTGGGCGTGGCGGTACCACGCCAGGGTCAACGCCGGGGTGGACCGAGGGCGGCGACAGGCAACGGCGAGCGCGTCCCACCCCGAAGCGAACCGCTCCAGAGACTCCACGTCGTCCACGACCCTCGTCAACACGGCGTCGCACGCCCCTTTGCTGGTGATGCTGGTTTCCTAGCCGCTGTGTCGGCGCCAACCTACCCACAGGGCGCAGACCGTCGACGCACCCTGGCGTCGTCGCCCCCCGAGACGCGCCCGGCCGAACCCGCCACGAAGGCACCCGGCCGCCAGCGGGCGCCGGCGTCCTACGGATGGTCCGAGGCGAATCGGGGTAGTCCTTCCCTCCGGGGCGTTCCTGATCACACCCACCTCTTTCGACGCCCGCACTCCGGCCCAACCATCTGTCTCTCTGTGCTCGTGACCCCCTCCCCCCTCGCACGGGCATCGGGCGCGGGCGTCGGTAGATCCACGAAATCGCAACGCGAATACCGCACTCGGGTCTCGTATAATGGCGGTTGGGGTAGGGGAGGGCCGTCATGCTTGGTGATCGCGCCACAGCTGGGCCACTGTCGGGTCGCGACGCGATCACGACGGTTCATCGGGTCGAAGGCAAGAAGCCGCCGTGTGCCGATGTTGAACGCACGACCGGAGGTGGCTCGGGGCCGATGGTGGCGCTGAAAGCAACGTCGGTCGCGGCAGAACGCGCTCGTCAGTTCATCAAACGCCACAACGCCCTGATGTCAGGAGCGGAGCGCTTCTGGCGCGCCGTCGACGCCGTCCCCGCCCCCGTGGGGCCGGTCCTGCAGTCGGTGAAGCGTCGCATGATCAGAGAGACGGGCTGGGCGGAGTTGCTCCTCGTCGTGGACAGCTTCGAAGATCTGGGCCTCGATTACTGGCTGGCGGGGGGCTGGGGGGTCGATGCCCTCGTGCAGCGGCAGACGCGCCGCCACAAGGACATCGACATCATCATCGACGACTTCGAGCGCAACGAACCCAAGGCGCGCCAAGCGTTTCTGGCCCTCGGGTTCGACCATGTCACGACGGACCAGGGCGGGGTGTGGATGCCGTGGCGATCGAATTTCGAGGACCGCGCCGGGCACCGCATCGAGCTGCTCGCCATCGACTGGGAGCATCTCAACGAGGTCTTCACCCTGGCGGCCGATCCGCCGAAGCGGGCCCCGTCGAGCGCGGACCTCTCCGCGGAGATCCTGACGGTGGGCATGCTGAACGGCCGACCGATCCCCTGTCTCACCAAGAGCGCGCAACTGCTCTTCCACACCGGCTTTCCGCTCGAGAACGCGGGCACCACCGACGTGTCGCTCCTTCACCGCGAATTCGGGACGACGACGTAACGATCGCGGCGACGACGCCGCTCCCGTCGAGACGGCGCGTCAGGCTTCGACAGGGTCGGGACGGCTCGGCACCATCGCAGCCGGCGGGGTGCGAGCCCGGCGGCGCCACTGCACCGCCTTGGTCATGAGGGGCAACCCCGACACCAGACCACGATCGAGCACTCCCCCGGTTCCGATCACCATACGCGCCAAGGCCCGACGCTCAGGGAGCATGCCGAGGAAGAAGGCGTTGTTCTTGTCTGTCGTGGAGTCGATCCAGGCGGCGTCGGTGTGCTCGCGGAGATGCTCCACAGCCAGCGAGAGCAGCATGGCACCGGGCTTGTATTTCGAGAACGCTTCGTCGTGCGCGATCCGGAAGCAGAACAGGCCTTCGCCGGCCCGGACGAAGACCTGCGTCGCCACCGGTGCCGAACCGACGTTGAGACCGAGGACGATGAGCCGTCCGGCATCCACCCACAGGCGGTACCACTCTTCGAACCACGCCTTGGTGTCCGGACGGCGGGCGAAGGCGCGGCCCCCCTGCTTGGCCTTCCATCCCGTCATCTCCATGGCGAGGAAGTCTGCACACGAGGTGGGGTCATGGGTGCGATCGACCATCGTCACCTCACCACCACCCTCTTCCGCCAGGAGCCGCTTCCGGCGGCCGATCTCGCGCCGTCGTTTCCCGTCCATGGGGTTCTCCCACCCGCCGGGCCGGGTCACCGTGGCGCGCTCCCACACATCTTTGACAACGACCGGGTAGCGGTGCTCGGCACAGGCACGTCGGAGTGATTCGATGACAGGCCCGTCGGCCGACATTCCTTCGAACAACACGATGCCGGGCCACCCCTCGGATTTCGCCGCATTGTGCAGGGCGCCCATGATCGCCTCGACCACGGCGTCGGGCCGGCCCCGATCCACGAGCGGCGTGTGCAGACCCGACACCGCGGTGGGGAAGCCATCTGTCGTGGCGATCCTCCGGGGCGGGAGGCGCGACCCGGTGAAGCCCACGATCGGGAGGACGCCCAGGAACTCGGTCCCGTCTTGCACGATCACCAACCTCGCGTCCGAGTACCCCGCGAAGTGCCGTGTCGAGAGCGATAGAAAGTCTGGCTCGGCAAAGGGGTTGGGCTCGAGCGCCCGCGTTCCCAGAAGTCGCCACGCTTCCTCGTCATCCGTCGAGACGTCCCGGACCCTGACGAGGCGGGTTCTCATGAAGGATCGATGTTACGCCCCGTCCCCCCCGCGTGGCAGGGAGCCTTGCACCGGCTCGGCCCGCGGATCGCACCAGGATCGGTCAGGAGGCGCTCAACAACAACCCGATCGTCGAGGAGGTCGAGGCCGGTGACTGGGTGGCGGTGGGCGCCACCGCCCCGGTGACGTTGGGGTCATAGGCGGCGATGTTGGCCTCGGCCGTCACGGCGTAGGTGAAGCCCGACCGTGGTCCCCCCGAGGCACGTTGTTGGGCACCACGCCGTAGCCGAAGTAGAGCTCACCGGATCCCGCCGGGGTGAGGCTCGGGAACGGCACCGTGCGTCGACGAGGCGCCGTTGAGGGTCCCGGTCTTGTCGAGGGCCCACACCGTCGACGCCCCCAGCCCGGCGGTGAACTCCTGGGCGCCGTACTCCGCGGTGTGGCTCGGCGACCGACCCCGACCAGGTGAAGGTGATGGTGGAGGAGCCCGTGGTGGTGACCTTGCCGAACCAGATCTCCTCGTCGGCCCCGACGGTGCCGGCGAACTGCACCCCCTTGGTCCAGGTGGTCACCCCGCCGCCCGATGACCGACGTCACCGTGGTCCCGGTGCCGCCCGCCTGGGCGAAGACCACGAGCACGTCGCCGACGTTCTGCGGGCGTCACCGCCAGGGTGGTGAGGCCGGTCCCGACGGTCGAGCTGAAGGTGCCCACCGCGGTGATGACGGCGCCGGCACGACGAAGGTGAAGTGGTCGGCGGGGGTGTTGGCCGCCGAGGTGCCCCCGGCCGCGGTGACGGTGACGTCCACGGTGGCGGCCGACTCGGCCGGCGAGGTGACGGTGATCGAGGTGGCCGAGTTGACCACGACGCCGGTGCCGGCCACGGTGCCGAACTTCACGCCGGTGACCCCGGTGAAGCCGGTGCCGGTGATGGTGACGCGGGGTGCCCCCGGCCGTGAGCCCGGTGGTGGGGCTGAGCGCCGGTGACGGTGGGCGCGGGCGGGGCGGTGAAGGTGAACTGGTCGGCGGGGCTGGTGGCGCTCGAGGTGCCCCCGGCCGCGGTGACGGTGACGTCCACGGTGGCGGCCGACTCGGCCGGCGAGGTGACGGTGATCGAGGTGGTCGAGTTGACCACGACGCCGGTGCCGGCCACGGTGCCGAACTTCACCCCGGTGACCCCGGTGAAGCCGGTGCCGGTGATCGTGACCGTGGTGCCCCCGGCCGTGGACCCGGTGTTGGGGCTGACGCCGGTGACGGTGGGGGCGGGCGGGGCGGTGAAGGTGAACTGGTCGGCGGGGGCGTTGGCGGCGAGGTGCCCCCGGCCGGCGGTGACGGTGACGTCCACGGTGGCGGCCGACTCGGCCGGCGAGGTGACGGTGATCGAGGTGGCCGAGTTGACCACGACGCCGGTGCCGGCCACGGTGCCGAACTTCACCCCGGTGGCCCCGGTGAAGCCGGTGCCGGTGATGGTGACCGGGGTGCCCCCGGCCGTCGAGCCCGGTGGTGGGGCTGAGGCCGGTGACGGTGGGGGCGGGCGGGGCGGTGAAGGTGAACTGGTCGGCGGGGCTGGTGGCCGCTCGGTGCCCCCGGCGGCGGTGACGGTGACGTCGACGGTGCCCGCCGACTCGGCCGGCGAGGTGACGGTGATCGAGGTGGTCGAGTTGACCACGACGCCGGTGCCGGCCACGGTGCCGAACTTCACCCCGGTGACCCCGGTGAAGCCGGTGCCGGTGATGGTGACGCGTGGTGCCCCCGGCCGTCGACCCCGATGGTGGGGCTGACGCCGGTGACGGTGGGCGCGGGCGGCGGAGCGCCGTTGGAGGCGCTCAAGAGCACCCCCATCGTCGAGGAGGTCCCCGCCGGGGACTGGGTGGCGGTGGGCGCCACGGCCCCGGAGACGTCGGGGTCATAGGCGGCGATGTTGCCCTCGGCGCGTCACGGCGTAGGTGAAGCCCGCGGTGGTCCCCCCCGAGGCGTTGTTGGCCACCCGCGTAGCCGAAGTAGAGCTCACCGGATCCGGCCGGGGTGAGGCTCGGGAACGGCACCGTGGTCGACGAGGCGCCGTTGGTGGTCCCGGTCTTGTCGAGGGCCCACACCGTCGACGCCCCCAGCCCGGCGGTGAACTCCTGGGCCCCGTACTCCGCGGTGTGGCTCGGCGACCGAGCCCGACCAGGTGAAGGTGATGGTGGAGGAGCCCGTGGTGGTGACCTTGCCGAACCAGATCTCGTCGTCGGCTCCCGACCGTGCCGGCGAACTGCACCCCCTTGGTCCAGGTGGTCACCCCGCCGCCCGACGACCGACGTGAGTGGTCCCGGCCGCCCACCTGGGCGAAGACCACGAGCACGTCGCCGACGGTCTGCGGGGACACCGCCAGGGTGGTGAGGCCGGTCCCGACGGTCGAGCTGAAGGTGCCCACCGCGGTGATCGACCGCGCCGGCACGGTGAAGGTGAAGTGGTCGGCGGGGCGTTGGCCGGCGAGGTGCCCCCCGGCGGCGGTGACGGTGACGTCCACGGTGCCGGCCGACTCGGCCGGCGAGGTGACGGTGATCGAGGTGGACGAGTTGACCACGACGCCGGTGCCGGCCACGGTGCCGAACTTCACCCCGGTGACCCCGGTGAAGCCGGTGCCGGTGATGGTGACCGGGGTGCCCCCCGCCGTCGGGCCCGGTGTTGGGGCTGACGCCGGTGACCGTGGGCGCGGGCGGGGCGGTGAAGGTGAACTGGTCGGCGGGGCGGGTGGCGCTCGAGGTGCCCCCCGGCCGCGGTGACGGTGACGTCCACGGTGCCCGCCGACTCGGCCGGCGAGGTGACGGTGATCGAGGTGGTCGAGTTGACCACGACGCCGGTGCCGGCCACGGTGCCGAACTTCACGCCGGTGACCCCGGTGAAGCCGGTCCCGGTGATGGTGACCGGGGTGCCCCCCGCCGTGGACCCCGTGGTGGGGCTGAGGCCGGTGACCGTGGGCGCGGGCGGGGCGGTGAAGGTGAACTGGTCGGCGGGGCTGGTGGCGCTCGTGCCCCCCGGCCGGCGTGACGGTGACGTCGACGGTGCCCGCCGACTCGGCCGGCGAGGTGACGGTGATCGAGGTGGTCGAGTTGACCACGACGCCGGTGCCGGCCACGGTGCCGAACTTCACGCCGGTGACCCCGCTGAAGCCGGTCCCGGTGATGGTGACCGCGTGCCCCCCGCCGTCGACCCCGAGGTGGCGCTGAGGCCGGTGACCGTGGGCGCGGGCGGGGCGGTGAAGGTGAACTGGTCGGCGGGGCTGGTGGCGCTCGTGCCCCCGGCCGCGGCTGACGGTGACGTCGACGGTGCCCGCCGACTCGGCCGGCGAGGTCACGGTGATCGAGGTGGTCGAGTTGACCACGACGCCGGTGCCGGCCACGGTGCCGAACTTCACGCCGGTGACCCCGCTGAAGCCGGTCCCGGTGATGGTGACGCTCGTGCCCCCCGCCGTCGACCCCGAGGTGACGCTGAGGCCGGTCACCGTGGGCGCGGGCGGGGCGGTGAAGGTGAACTGGTCGGCGGGGCTGGTGGCGCTCGTGCCCCCGGCCGCGCTGACGGTGACGTCGACGGTGCCCGCCGACTCGGCCGGCGAGGTCACGGTGATCGAGGTGGTCGAGTTGACCACGACGCCGGTGCCGGCCACGGTGCCGAACTTCACGCCGGTGACCCCGCTGAAGCCGGTCCCGGTGATGGTGACGCTCGTGCCCCCCGCCGTCGACCCCGAGGTGACGCTGAGGCCGGTCACCGTGGGCGCGGGCGGCGGAGCACCGTTGGTGGCGCTCAACAGCAACCCGATCGTCGAGGAGGTCGAGGCCGGTGACTGGGTGCCGATGGGCGCCACGGCCCCGGTGACGTTGGTGTCAAAGGCGACGAGGTTGCCCTCGGCGGTCACGTCGTAGGTGAAGCCCGAGGTGGTCCCCCCCGTGGCCACGTTGCCGGGGACCGGAGTAGCCGAAGTAGAGCTCACCCGATCCGGCCGGGGTGAGGCTCGGGAACGGCACCGACGTCGACGAGGCGCCGTTGATGGTGCCGGTCTTGTCGAGGGCCCACACCGTCGACGCCCCCAACCCGGCGGTGAACTCCTGGGCGCCGTACTCCTCGGTGTGGCTCGCCACCGAGGTGGACCAGGTGAAGGTGACGGTGGAGGAGCCCGTCGGCGGTGACCTTGCCGTACCAGATCTCCTCGTCGGCTCCCACCGAGCCGGCGAACTGCACACCCTTGGTCCAGGTGGTCACCCCGCCGCCCGACACCGCCGTGAGGGTCCCGGCCGCCCGTTGGGCGAAGACCACGAGCACGTCACCGACGTTCTGCGGGGACACCGCCAGGGTGCTCAGGCCGGTCCCGACGTTCGAGGTGAAGGTCCCCACCGCGGCGATGCTGCCCGGCGTCACATAGGTGAACTGGTCGCTCAGACTGGCTGTCGACGTGCCGAAGGAGTTCGTCACGCTCACGTCCACCGTTCCCAAGGCATGGGCCGGAGAGGTCGCCGTCATGGAGGTGGCCGAGCCGAGCGTGAAGCTGGCGGACGTCGAGCCGAACTTGACTGCGGTCACGGTCGAGAGGTTGGTGCCGGTGATGGTGACGCTCGTGCCACCCGCCGGCGGCCCCGAGGCCGGGCTCACACCGGTGACGGTGGGGGATCCCGGGGAGGCGGCCGCTGTCGTGAAGGCCGCGTCCACGGCCGCCCAGGAGGCGGAGCTGGACGTGGTCCACAGCGGGGAGGTCGCCACCGCCGGGACGTCGGACTGCCATTCCGCCGCGTAGGCCGGGGTGGTCGAGAACGAGTACGTGGACCAGGTGGGTCCGGGGTGGATGGTCAGGGTCGACCCCGGGTCGGCCTCGGCGGCGACGAGGAAGTCGCCCGCCTTGGGCGTGAGCGAGGCGGCGGTGGGGTTGCCGGTGCCCGAGGCCGTCGAGGTGGTGTCGACGCCGGCGATGCCCGCCACCTCCGAGACCAACATCTGCCCGGTGGCACTGGCTCCGAGCGTGGCGGTGACGGCGGTGGACCCCGACGTCCCCGTCGAGGCGAACCCGGCCCAGATCTCGGCCGTGCCCCCGCCCGACGTGCCGAAGCCGGCGACAGCGTGCCAGGTCACGCCCCCGCCCGTCACGGCGGTGGCCCGGAAGCCCGCGCCGCTCGTGGTGGCGGAGGTGAGGATGGTGGCCACCAGCCCGTCACCGGCGGTCACGCCCTGGGGCAGGGTCACGAACCACGACGCCGACGACTGGGCCCCCGAGGCCTCTTGGACGGGGTTGGGCGGACCGCCGGAGGGCCCCGCCGCGAGAATGACCATGGACAGCTCCCACGCCGCCGAGGACGGGGACCACGAGAACGAGGCCGAAGGGGTCTGGCCGCTGCCCGTCTGCCACCACGCCGAGACGGGCAAGGACCCGCTCGCCGATCCCGAGGAGGACCACCCCGAGGGGGTGGAGGTGACCGCCGAGGGGGAATAGATCGAGAGCGCGGTCAGCACCACGGTCCCCGACGGGGCCGAGACGCCGGAGGCGAGCGACCCGCTCGAGGCCCCTCCGCCCCCACCGGCGTTGGTGCCGTACTTGAGCATGAGCGGCGACGGCAGCCCGGAGTACTCGCTCAAGACCACGCTCCCGGCGGTCCCGTTGGGATTGCCCGGGGCGGTGATGGTGAAGGTCGCCGCGCCGACCCCGGAACACCCCGACAGCGCGAACCATACGTGGTAGGCGGCGACATGCCCCGAGGGCGAGTGCTCGTAGAGCCGTGTCCAGCCCGGCGGGGTGAGCGCCACGGCCCCGGCGTCGCCCACCTGCTGGGCGATGGTCACGAACGCCACCAGGGTGTCCCCGGTGGTACAGGCCGTCCCGAGCGTGGCCGTGATGGGCACCGAGCTCCCGGTGGTGGCGTTGTTGCCGGTGCCTGAGGCCGACTGCACGAAGGCCGGTCCCGCCGCCGAGGCGGACGGTGCCTCGACGATGACCGCGGCGGCCAACGTGGCCAGGATCATGGCCCCACCGACGACGGCGCGGGCCTTGCCCGTCCCCGAACGTCCGGGCCTAGCCACGGTGACCACCGGGCCGGGCCGAAAGGCGGCGCGTCGACGCGGACGACCCGTGTTTAGCCACAAGACTGCACGCAAGACATCAACCAGGAACCCTTCAACGAGCAGCGGGGATGGTTCGGGCATGGATTCTCCGCCCGATAGCAGGCTCGGGCACCCGCCTCAACACCCCGTCCACGCCCCGTCAACATCCCGGCAACTGCTTCCCAACTGAACCTGTGAAACGCCTGCGCTGGGACTGGCCCCCTCCTCGGGGGGAGGCCGCCGGGGTCTACTGGTGGGCGAAGGCCACGATGTTGTTGACGTGGACGTTGATGCCCGGGAGCGACCCCACGAAGCCGGCGTCGCCGAAGGCGAACACCCCCCCGTCGGACCCCACCATCCAGTAGCCCTTGCCGTCGGCCGTGGACACCACCCCCACGATGTTGCCGACGCGGACGTTGAGGCCGGGCAGCGACCCCACGAAGCCAGCGTCGCCGAAGGCGAACACCCCCCCGTCGTTGCCGACCATCCAGTACCCCTTACCTGTACCGGTCGGGACGGCACCCACGATGTTGCTGACGTGCACGTGGATGCCGGGCAGCGAGCCCACGAAGCCGGCGTCGCCGAAGGCGAACACCCCCCCGTCGGAGCCGATCATCCAGTAGCCCTTGCTGTCGGCGGTGGGGACGACGGCCACGATGTTGCTGACGTGCACGTGGATGCCGGGCAGCGAGCCCACGAAGCCGGCGTCGCCGAAGGCGAACACCCCCCCGTCGGAGCCGATCATCCAGTACCCCTTGCCGTCCTGGGTCGGCACGGCGCCCACGATGTCGTTGACATGGACACCCAGGCCGGGGATCGACCCCACGAAGCCGGCGTCGCCGAAGGCGAAGACCCCCCCGTCGGAGCCGATCATCCAGTAGCCCTTGCTGTCGGCGGTGGGCACCATGGCCACGATGTTCTTGACATGGATGCCGAGGGCGGGCACCGAACCCTCGAAGGGTGCCCCCCCGAAAGAGAAGACCCCGCCGTCGTTGCCGACCATCCAGTATCCCGACTTCTGATAGGTGAACTGGTCGGCCGGGTTGACCGCGCTCGTCCCCTCCGCGGTGGTCACGGTGACGTCCACCTTGCCGATCGCGCCGGCCGGCGACGTGGCCGTGAGCGACGTCCCCCCTCCGTTCACGACGACCCCCGTGGCCGGATTGGCCCCGAAGTCGACGGCCGTCGCCCCTCCCAGGTTTGCCCCCGTCACCGTCACCGACGTGCCCCCCGAGATGGATCCCACGGCCGGGCTGACCGAGGTGACCGTCGGGGCAAGCCCGTAGGTGTACTGGTCGGCCCCGCTCGTGCTGCTCGTGGGCCCGGGGCCCCCCACGCCCGGGGGGGCGGCGTTGGTGACGGTCACGTCGACGGTGCCCATGGACCCGGCCGGGACCTTGGCGGTTAGCGACGTGGGAGAGGTGACCGAGACGTTGCTCGCCGTGTTGGAGCCGAAGTGCACGGTGGGCGTGCCCACGAAGTTGTTACCGGTCACCGTGACGGTGTTGCCACCCGAGACCGGGCCCGAGCTCCCGCCTACCCCCGAGACCACGGGGTCGCAGGTGATCGTCCCGCTGTCGAGGGTGGACCCGCCTGTGGTCTTGAAGCCGAAGGCGGCGCTGCCGGCGTGGAGCGTGAGCTCGAGCACCCCGTAGTCGGACCCGTCCCGATAGACCTGGTTGGTGTAGTTGCTGGCGGTCACGTGGCTGTCCCCGCCGGTGCCGGCGACGAGCTCGTTCACACCGTTTGGGGTGGCGACGCCATTGGCGTCCTGGGGGGCGAACCGCTCGTAGTCGTGCGCATGGCCGTTGACAATCGCTGTGACGTGGTACTGCACGGCGTCGTTCCACAAGGTCTGATAGTCGGTGTCGGTCCCGTAGTCGTCGGAGAACTCGGGCTCGTGGAAGTGGATGAGCGTGCATTCCCCCTGGTGGGCGGCGAGGTCGTTGTGGAGGAAGGTCTCCTCGGGTGATCCCGAGCCACATCCCGCACTGCTCCCCGACGGTCCTCCACCCATCGTGGCCGGAAGAGCGGCGCACTCGGAGTCGAGGGAGATGACGTGCCAGGTCCCGCCGTTCACGGGGATTTCGAAGCTGTAGAAGTCGGTGGAGGGGCCCGTCACCCCGGCGGGAAGGTCACCCAGGCCCCCGAAGTAGGAGTAGTAATTCGAGGCGTTCGAGAGGCCCAGGCCGCTGTCGTTCTCGTTGGCGTCGCCGTACTCGTGGTCGCCCGGCGTGGGACGCACGATGAGGCCGGGGACGTAGTCGCCGCTGCTCGGGTTCTGGAGCTGGCCCCAACTCGCTCCGTAACCAGCGGTGAAGTCCGAAACGAGGGGCTGCTGGCCCTCGCTCTCGGACGGGGTGTACTGGGTGTCTCCCCCGGGAAGCAGGTACTGCGGTTGGATGCCGGCGACGAGGTCGGCGGTGGCCTTCTGCTGGCACTGGTTGTTCTGACCGTTGCCGCCGTTGAAGTTCGGGTCTGTCGGCCCACAGGCGATGTCGCCGGCGACGACGAGGATGGGGTCCGAGGCCGCCGCCGCCTCCGGCGTGCGGCCCCCTCCGATGGTGGGCGAGACGACGAGGGCGCTCGCCCCCAGCAAGGCCATCGCCGTGAGGGCGCCTTGCCGCAGAAAGCGAGAATGTATGCGCCCAGAGTGGTTACGACGGGCATGACGGGGCTTGGCGAACACCGAGGAAAAATGCAACCAGTTGCCCTTCGTGAATTCCCGAGTCGATCGCAACCGACTCGGTCCGGCACCCGGCGTCGAGACGCCGGCTCAACATCTGGTTGACCACCCCCGGTCCGGTCGGCCCGGGGGTGGTCGACCCAGAATACTACTGGCGGGCGAAGGCGACGATGTTGTTGACGTGGATGCCGAGGCCGGGGATCGATCCCACGAAGCCGGCGTCACCGAAGGCGAACACCCCACCGTCGGAGCCCACCATCCAGTAGCCCTTCCCGTCGAGGGTGGACACCACGCCCACCACGTTGCTCACGTGGACGTTGAGGCCGGGCAGCGAGCCCACGAAGCCGGCGTCACCGAAGGCGAACACCCCACCGTCGGTTCCCACCATCCAATACCCCTTGCCCGTGCTCGTAGGCACGGCACCGACCACGTTGGTGACGTGGACGTTGATACCGGGGAGGGATCCCACGAAGCCGGCGTCACCGAAGGCGAACACCCCCCCGTCGGAGCCGATCATCCAGTACCCCTTGCCCGTGCTGGTGGGCACCACGGCCACGATGTTCTTGACGTGGACGTTGAGACCGGGCAGCGAGCCCACGAAGCCGGCGTCACCGAAGGCGAACACCCCACCGTCGGAGCCCACCATCCAGTAGCCCTTGCCGGTGCTGGTGGGGACCGCCCCCACGATGTTGCTGATGTGGATGCCGAGGCCCGGGATCGATCCCACGAAGCCTGCGTCACCGAAGGCGAACACCCCACCGTCGGAGCCGATCATCCAATAGCCCTTCCCGGAGCTGGTGGGCACCATGCTCACCACGTTGGTCACATGGATGTTGAGCGCGGGCAGCGAGCCCTCGAACGGCGCCCCGCCGAAGGAGAAGATCCCCCCGTCGTTGCCCACCATCCAGTAGCCCGAGTTCTGGTACGTGAAGTGGTCGGCGGCGCTGGTCGGGCTCGTCCCGCCCGGCGTGGTCACGGTGATGTCCACCGTCCCGACCACACCCGCCGGCGAGTTGACCGTGAGCGATGTTCCGCCGCCGTTGACCACGACCCCCGTGCCGGCCGTGGTCCCGAAGGTGACGGCGGTGGCCCCGGACAGGTTGGCGCCGGTCACCGTCACCGAAGTGCCCCCCGAGGTCGGTCCCACCGTGGGACTCACCGAGGCGACCGTCGGACCCGACGAATAGGTGTACTGGTCAGAAGCGCTGGTGACGGAGGTGCCGGCGGGCGTCACCACGGTGATGTCCACGGTGCCGGCCGCCTGAGCGGGAGCGACGGCGGTGACCGAGGTGGCGCTGTTGACGACAACGCCGGTGCCGGCCACGCCGCCGAAGTTGACGGCGGTGGCGCCAGTCAGGTTGGTGCCGGTGACGGTCACCGAGGTGCCGCCCGACAGGGGCCCGGCCGAGGGGCTGATCGACGTGACGGTGGGGGCGGCCCACTCCACCACGATGGCGTCGGAGTTGCCCCCGGTCGGGGTGAGCGGACACCCAACCGTGGGGGGCGACGGGAATGCGGGTTGGGTCCCGCAGTGGTCGGCCTCGGCCACGAAGCGTTCCTGGGTCGGCACAGCGCTCGTCACCGTGTTGACGTCGGTGGTGCTGGCGTGGGCGTTGTTGATGATGTTCGGGGGCGTGGTGGACACGTCGAGGGTGGACAGCGAGAAGTTCGCCCCCGACGGGGTGCCGAGGTCCCCGGAGTTCAGGGTGACCGTGGCGTTGACGGGCACGACGACCAGGTTGGCCCCACCGGCGCTGGCGGTGACCAGGGTGCCGGTCACCGGGGACGTCTCCTGGGCCGTCAGGGTGGCGGCACAGCTCGAGGTGAAGGGCGAGGCGCCGCAGGTGCCCGTGTTGTACTCATAGGTGTACCGGTCGCTCTTGTTGGTGGCGCTGGCCCCGTTGCCGTTGTTCACCGTGATGTCGTATGTCGAGCCGTAGCCAGTGCCGCCAGCTCCGACGTTGGGGTTGACCGGGGCGGTGGCCACGAGGGAGGTGCCGTTGGCGTTCACGGTGACGGCTGTGGCAGCGGACACGCCGAAGAGGACGGTGGTTGTCCCCGTCGCACCCAGGTTGGTCCCCGTGATGGTGACGACGTTGCCGCCGCCTGAACGCCCGAGACTGGGGCTCACCCCGGTGACGGTGGACAGCCCCACCGCGGCGGCGGCCGGCGTGGCACTCAGGACGATGGGTGCGGCCGCCAGGCCCACGCCGGCGAGGATCCCCACCACGAGTGCGCTCAGCCTTCGAGTTCGCAGGATTCGATGGTGACGAGCGGACGTCGCTACAGGCGCGGGAACGTGGTTCACGGGATCTCCTTGGGGGAGGGGATGCACCCGGACTCGGGTGTCGGAACGGAGCGGCTCGTTACGGGGCCGACCGTAGCATTCCCGCTGGGGTCGAATTCAACCCTTTCCGCCCCAGGAATTCGGACTTTTTCGATGTTGACGGTGCGTTGTCGACGCCCCGTTGTCCGTGGTCGAAACGGCAAGAGGTCGGCGCCTGCTCCGGGGGATAACCTCGCCGCGATGGCCAGTGGCGAGCCGACCGACGTCGAAGTCGAATGGCAGTTCGACGCGATCGACCTGCGGCCCGCCGAGCGCTGGTTCGCGGCCTTGTCGCCCGAGCGCGCTGTCGACCAGCATGCGCCGTCGACGGCGACGCCGAGCGCGGTGCAAGCGGCGCTGTCCGCATTGTCAGCGACACCACGAGCCGCCGAGCGCCTCGTCGACACCTACTTCGACACCTCCGACTGGCGGATCGGCCGATCTGGCCACGTTTTGCGTGTACGTCACCGCGGGGGGCGCGCAGAGGTCACCCTGAAGGGCCTGGCGCAATCCGAGGCCGGGCTGCGGCGGCGACTCGAGGTGACCGAGCCCCTGCCCGTAGACGGCGTCGGTGCGCTGGGGGGCGAGGGGCCGGTGGGTTGGCGACTCCGTGCTCTGGCCGGCAAGCGACCCTTGCAGGCCATCCTCGAGGTCAGGACCCGGAGGCGCCCCTTCGACCTGGTCGTCTCGGCCCACAGGGTCGCTGAGGCCGCCCTCGACGAGACCGCCATCGTCGTCGGCCATGACCACCAGCCCGTTCGCCTCCAGCGGGTGGAAGTCGAGGTCGAACCGACGTGGGTGGAACGCCTCACGCCGGTCGTCGAGGTGCTGCGACGCGAATGCGGCCTCCAACCGGCGACGCTGTCCAAATTCGAGGCGGGGCTCCTTGCCGCCGGCCTGCGCGTGCCACCCCCTCCCGACTTGGGCACCGTGTCCTTCGAATCCAACCCCTCGGTTGGTGACGTGGCCTTCGCCGTGCTGCGACGGCACTTCGCGGCCGTGCTCGCCCACGAGACCGGCACCCGTCTCGGGGAGGACGCCGAGGAGCTGCACGACATGCGGGTGGCCACCCGCCGGACGCGGGCTGCCTTGTCGCTGTTCGAGGAGGCCCTGCCGGTCCGGTCCCGCCACGTGCGCATGGAGCTCGGATGGCTGGCCGCCGCTCTCGGGGCGGTCCGTGACCTCGACGTCCAACTCGAGCGGGTCGAGGGCTGGATCCGCGACGTCCCCGAAGAAGAGGGAACCGCCCTGGCCGACCTGGCCTCGTTGCTCGGCCGCCAGCGCGACGAGGCTCGACGCGCCCTGCTCACCTGCCTCGACTCCGCCCGCTACGAGCGCTTGCAGGCCGGCTTCGTCACCATGCTCCGCCAGGGGCCGTCGCGGCGCTCGGCCGCGGCCCGCGCTCCCGCCGCCGCGGTCGTCCCCGGGCTCGTCGGGGATCGACACCGTGCCGCCACCAAGGCGGCACGCCGAGCCCGGCGCAGCGGCGAAGCCGCGGATTTCCACCGCACCCGCATCCGCCTCAAGCGGCTGCGCTACGCGCTCGAGTTCGTGTCGGAGATCTATGACCGCAAGACGGCGAAGTACCTCCGCCACGTAGTGAAGCTCCAAGACGCCCTGGGGTTGATGCAGGACGCCCGGGTGGCGGCGGCCCGGCTCCAGGAGTTGGCCACGTCCGAGGGCTCGACCCTCTCGACCACGACGATCTTCGTGATGGGGAGCCTGACCGAGCGTTACCGGAACGAGTCGGAGCGACTCGCCCACACCATCCCGGACCTCCTCCACGAGCTGGGCGGATCGGAGTGGCGCAAGCTCACCGCCCTCATGGAGCGGCGCCGCCTCGAGCTCGGCGCCGCCTACCGCTGGCCCGGGCCCCCCGTGGCTTCCCCCCCGGTCGCACCGGGGGCGCCGCCCGCGTCCACCCCGGCGGCCGTGGTGCCGACGCCATCGCCTCGAAGCGCCCCGACCCCGGTCCCGAACGAGACGCCGGCTCCGGTCGAGCCCCTGACCGAGCGGCCCGTCGCGGGACGCCCCGTGCCCGCCGGCGTGGCGTCGAGCACCTGGTCGCGAGACCCATCGCCGCCGTCGACGCCACCCGCGCCCGTGCGGCAACCGACGCCGTCGAGCGCGGAGCCCGGACCCGACGTGCCGAGGTAGGACACGGGGGTCACCCCCGGGCCGGGACCTCCCGGGACGCCGGCACGGCGTCCGGGCGTCGGGCGGCGACCGGGCACGGGGAAAGCGCTTCCACCCTGAGGGGGGGGAGGAAAGTGAGAGCGCTCCGTGGGTGCCCTTCCCGGCCGCCGCCCGGCGCCCGCCGCGACGTGTTCACCGGACTCACGGTACGGGGGTGCGATGAACAGAACGCGACGAATGCGGGCCCAACAGACGAACTCTGGATGACCGGCCGGCGAAATCCTTGCGCGTCGAACAGTCGGCGCACAGGAAGGAGAATTCGCTTCCCGTTCACGACGCCGTGACGAGGCGGAAACGCCCGCCCCATACCCTGACACCAACGGGCCCGCCCCGGCCCGGACGCCACGTGACCCGGGAGACGGACATGCGTGCACTGCTGCGGAATCTCATCGAGAAGACCAGGCGCTTGAGCGGTTCCGGCGCCGAGCGAAACGCCCATCTGGAGCTCCTCCATGCCGATCGAACGGTCGCCGAGCTCGACCGCCAGCTCCGAAGGGTGTGCGACGCACCTCCTCGCCGCGCCGCCTGAACCAGGAGTCGCCTGAGCCTGGAGTCGTCGGGTCAGACCGGACGGGCGGACTCGGCACCGCCGAGGACGGGACGGCGCCGGCGCCAGAACCCGAGGAACGCCGTCACGGCCACCACCACGTAGAGGACCCACACCGCGATCTCGAGGGGAGTGGGCTGGCTCACGTATCCGAAGAAGCTGTGGATGACGTCTCCGAAGGAGCTGTCCTCCGACAACAGGTGGCGCGAGTCCCATAGCGGTCGGGTGAAGATCGGCAGCCATCCCAGGGACTGCAGGTTTTCCACCGCGTCGACGAGCAGCCCGGCGGCGAACACCATCAGCAGGGCCCCGACCACCTTGAAGAACACAGCCACGTTGATCCGCTTGCCGAGACGGTAGATGGCAAAGGCACAGCCGAGGGCGAGGACGAGGCCGATGGCCCCGCCCAGCACGGCGCCCTTGGTCGAGGTCGAGAAGATGATGGCGAGCGTGAACACCACGGTTTCCAGTCCTTCTCGCCCCACGGCCTGGAACGCCAGGAGGAAGAGCCCGCGTCGCGCCCCCGAGCTCATGGCCACGTCGGTCTTCGACTGGAGATCGGCGCTGAACGTCCGGGAGTGATTGCGCATCCAGAACGTCATGTACGTGAGCACCGCCGCGGCCAGGACGTAGGTTGCGGTCTCGAAGATGGTCTGGGCCCGCGTGCCGCTCCAGGAACGGATCGTGAAGTAGACGGCGACGCCGCCGCCTCCAGCCAGCAACAAGGCGGCACCCACGCCACTGAGCACGTCCACGAAGTGCCGCCGCTGCCCGATCCGGTCCAGGTAGGCGAGGAGGATGGCGACGATCATGCTCGCCTCGATCCCCTCTCGGAGAAAGATCACGAGGGTGGCGACCACCGAGCCTCCCTCCTGCGCCGGGCCTGTTCCTCTGTCGGGTCTGCGTGCCGGCGGCCCGCCGGCGGCGGTCCATCGGCCGTTATCGATGTTAGGAGACCCTAATAAAAGTTGTCAATCGACCCTGAGAAACTCCCGGGAGCGCGCCGATGTGACCCGGTAAGATTCACACGTGACCGACGGATTCCACCCCCCCGTCGAGGAGTACCTCGAGACGATCCAATCCCTCACCGAAGAGGGGACGACGGTGATCCAGGCGCGCATCGCCCAGCGCCTGGGGCGCTCGGCGCCGTCGGTGTCGGAGATGCTCGACCGCCTGACCACCGACGGCTACATCCACCGGTCGGGCCGGACCATCGCCCTCACCGAGCAGGGCCGAGTCGGTGGCCGACAGCGTGATCCGAAAGCACCGCCTCGCCGAGCGATTGCTCGTCGACGTGATCGGGCTGCCATGGCACAAGGCCCATCTCGAGGCGGGGCGCTGGGAGCACGTGATCTCCGACGAGGTCGAAGAACGCCTCATCGAGCTCCTGGGCAATCCCACGACGTGCCCCCATGGGAACCCCATCCCGGGCTCCCCGGTGCCCGGGACCACTCCGCCAGTCAGCGCAGCCTGGCCGACGTCGGGCCGGGGGAGACGGTGCGGATCGAGCGCATCACCGAAGAAGTGGAGCTCGACATGGACTCCCTCGAGTACCTCGACGAGCACGGGCTCATCCCGGGCCGTTCGGCCCGCGTCCGGAACCGGGCGCCCGACGGGACCCTCACCCTCGACGTCGACGGGTCGGCGGTGGCGCTCGGGCCGGCGATCTGCCAGCAGATGTTCGTCGGCCGCCGTCTGAAACCCCTGCACCGGCGACGATAGGGTCGCCTGGTGGACGACAGCCGGCCATCGTCTTCGCCGAGACCCCGCAATCCCGGGGCGTGGCCCGACGAGCTCGTCGAGGTGTTCGAGCGGTCGATCACCGTCGAGTACGCCACGCCTGACACGCGACGGCCGGCCTGTCGCCGTCCCGACCACCCCGTACATGGGCGACGACAGGCTGACCCTCGACGTCTCGACGGGTCTCACCTACCCCGCCAAGGCCGAGCGCGCTCGCCGGGACCCCCGCGTCTGCCTCCTGTTCGCCGACCCCGTAGGGTCCGGCCTCGCCGACCCCCCGTGGTGCTCGTCCAGGGACTCGCCACCGTGCGCGACTGGGACCTCCAGGCCAACACCGATCGCTACGTGCAGCCGCAGCATGGAGAAGCTGCCCGACGCCACCAAGGGACAGCCCGCCTTCGTGCTGCGCCGAATGGCCTGGTACTACGCCCGCATCTGGATCGAGGTGACCCCGCTGCACATGCAGTGGTGGGCGCGCCGAAGCCTCGACGCACCGCCCGCACCTGGAACGCCCCCGAGGGCACCGCCGCGCCCCTGTCGGACCCGGCCCCGAGCGGCCAGCAGCCCGGTGCTTGGATCGACCCCGCCGGCGCGTGGCGCCGCGCGGCGCGGACGCCGGGCGGCTCGCCACCCACGACCTCACCGTGGTGGACGCCAACGGCTTCCCGCTCTGTCTGCCGGTCCACCGCACCGAGCTCGTCGACGACGGCTTCCGGCTCACCCTCGGTGCGGGCGCCCCCGAGGTTCCGGTCGGCCCCGCGTGCCTGACCGTGCACTCGCATCCCGAGACCTTCACCGGCCAGGAGAACCGGACCGATCATCGGGACGGTGGAGCCACCGGGTGACGACGGGGGTGCGATCCGGTTCCGCGCCGAGCGGGCCCTGGCCGACTGGAGCCTGCCCGGAGGCCGCGTCCGCATCGCGGCCTGGCGTTTCTGGCCAAGGGCCGCGACTCGGCCCCCGCCTCGCCCAAGAGGCACAGCGCCGCTTTCAACCCGTGCCCGACCGTTCGCCTGCCCGCCGGGCGCTGATCGACGGGCGCGGCCGTCAGGGAGCGGGCTCCATCTCCTCCGCCTCGTAGGCACGCAGTCGCTCGAACAGCCCGCGCAGCTCGGAGCGCCGGGACCGGTCGTTGGCGAGGTTGACGAGCTCGAGCGGATCGGTGCCGTGGTCGTACCACTCGTGGTCCTGGTCGTCGAAGTCGCAGTCGACGTCGAAGAGCTTGTGGCCCGGGTCCCTTCCCCACAGACCGCTCGACGGCTTGCCCCCGCCCACCCCGTAGTAGCGGGCGTACTTGGTGTCGCCGTCGAAGAACCCCCGCAGCGCATACCGCACGTGGTTCAGGTTCTGTGTCTGCGCCGAGTCCTGGGCGAACAACACGTGGTCGCGCACCGAGGCCGCCGGGTCGGCCAGCACCGACGAGAAGTCGACGCCCTGAGCCCCGACCCGGCATGCCCGTTCCCGCCGCGCCGCCGTCCACGCCGGCCAGGGCGCAGATCGTCGCCGCCAGGTCGACGTGGGTGGCGAGGGCCCGGTCGTCGACACCGGCGATCGTCACGCCCGGGACCCGCATATACAGCGGCACCCGCATGATCTCGTCGTAGACGAAAGGCCCTTGGAGCGAAGGCCGTGCGACCCGCACATGTCGCCGTGGTCGGAGGTGAAGATGACCACGGTGTCGTCCCGCGCACCGCTGTCCTCGAGGGCGCCGAGCACCGTCCCGAGACTCTCGTCGGCGAGACGCTGGAGCTCCACGTAGTAGTCGAGGTGGCGGAGCCAGGCCCTGGTGTCGCCGGGGTCGATGTATCCCCACAAGCCGTGCTGCTGGTCCCAACGCCACTGGCGGTGGGCCTCGGGCTTGGTGTGGAGGTCGTCGTGGAAGTTGGCGGGGAGCTCGCTCGACGACCTCGTCGTAGTCCTTGCGATAGATCGGGAGAGGGTCGTCGTCCTTCCACGCGGCGGCGTCGAGGATGCGGCGCACCGACGCCACGTCCTCGGGATGGCGCGGCCTCGTAGCCCGGCTGGTCGATCGGGAACCACATCACGTCGTGGGGGTTGACGAGGGCGACGGTCAAGAACCACGGCGGCGGCGGCACCGGGCTGCGGCCGGGCGTTGGTGCGCAGCCACGGGCCGCGTTGGAGGCGATGATGGGATCGAAGTGGACGCCGGTTCCCGCCCACCCCATGAAATGGCGGTCGTTGCCGTCCCAGTCGGCGAACCCGTAGGCCTCCATGTCGGGATGCTCGGACTGCGACAGGTGCCATTTCCCGATGTAGGACGACCGGTACCCAGCGCCGCGCAGCAACGAGCCCAGGGTCGCCATGGACGGGTCGAGCTCCTGTGCTCGGGCATGATCACGTTGTCGATCACGCCGTGGCCGGGAAGGTAGCGGCCCGTGAGCAGGCTGGCCCGGCTCGGCGAGCACGGCGAGGAGTGCGTGAAGTACCGCGTGAACTCGATGCCCTCGGCCATCAGGCGCTCGCGCCACGGCAGGCGGACCGACGCCGGCAGCCAACCCCG
>CAWCEP010000004.1:0-31918 GCA_963794615.1 uncultured Acidimicrobiales bacterium
AGCGACGTGGCCCACGGCCGGGCCGCCCAGGCGTTGCTGATCTCGTCCACCCGTCGCGCCTCGTCGGGCACAGGCCCGGCCCGGCCAGTTCAACCAGGCCTACGGGCTGTCGTTCACCCGGGAGGTCCTCGACCGGGCCGGGCCGTTCGACGAGACGCTGCGGACCGACGAAGACTCGTTGATGGCCGGACGCCGCGTCGCTCGGCATCGAGCCGTGGTTCGACCCCTCGGTGTGTATCGACCACCTCGGGCCCATCGGCATGCGGACCTTCCTCCGCGACCAGTACTCCCGGGGCCGGCTCGACTCGTGGGAGGAGGCGCTTCGGCTGCCGGCGGGACGGCTCCGGCGACGCTTCGAGCCCTCGGGGTGGGCGTGCCCGCCCTTCGTGGTGCTGCGAGCCCTCCAGCGGCTGTCGAAGCGGGTGCGGTGGATCGCGGTGGAATGGCACCGGGCCCGGCCCGGCCCGTACCGGGAGCTCATCGTGTTGGTGCTGCCCATGGCGCTGGGCCAACTCGCCTACCAGGCGGGGTGGATCGTCGACCAGGTCCACGTGGTGCGCCGGTCGAAGACCCAGCGACGCGGCGACCTCCCTGTCCCCTTCGGGCTCCGCCGTCGCGTCGCCACCACGGGCGAGGCCGTGGTGGCGCTCACGTGGGCGGGCGGCCCAACGGAGCACACCGGGGCCGCGCTCGACGCCCTCGACGAGCTCGGCGTCCCCGCCGCCTTCTTCGTGACCGGAGCGCAGGCCCGCCGGCACCCGGACGTGGTGCGACAGATCGCCGCCGCCGGGCACCTGGTGGGGACCAACGGAGGGAGCGGCCGAGCCTTCACCGACATGGACGACGAGGAGCTCGACGCGACGTGAAGGGTTCGCTCGACGTCATCGCCGCGATCACGGGTACCACGCCGCGCCACGTCCAGATACCCACGGCTCCTACGACCAGCGCGTGGTGTCGGTGCTCCAGGGCCTGGGGCTCGACATGTGGCTGTGGACCACCCATCCCCGCGACGGCGCCGCCGACGCCAGCGCGGCCGACATCGCCGCCCAGACCACCGACGACCTCACCCCGGGGTCGGTGATCCTGTTGCACGACGACGGCTCCCCCCAGGGCGTCGACGCGCTCCCCGGCATCGTCGCCATGGCCCGCCAGCGGCGGTTCAGGTTCGTGGCGCTCGACGATGCCCAGGCCTCGGTGCCGACGCCCGCCGACAGCGCTTCGACCGAAGAGGCGGATTCCGCCCTGACCCGGTGAGGACCGCTGCTGATCTCGGCAGGCAGCCGAGACTCAGCGTTGCCAGTAGCCGGTCTGTCCCGGATTCTCCACCGGCTTGGGGCCGGCCGGTGCGCCCGGAGGTCCCTCGCTCGGCGACGACCTGAGCACGGTCGGCTCCGACACCCGCAAGGAATCCGAGCGCTCCGCGCCCGTGCGACGGCCGTTGGGGACCGGTGCCCACGGGGCGCGCTTGGGCGGGAGGTTCGTCGGGGCCACGGGAGCGACGGCCGGAGGCGGCGGCGCGTCGGCGCGTCGGAAGTGCCCGTACCCGTAGGTCCCGTCACGGCGGCGGCGGTTGAAGCGCACCCGATTGAGCACGATGGCCACGTTGGTGTTGGCGGTGTCGAGGCGCAACAAGCATTGCTGGAGACGCTCGGGATTGAAGCGACGGGCGTCCACCACCACGATGACGAGGTCGACCATGGTGGCGATGAGGACCGTCTCGGCCACACCGATGAGCGGCGGGCAGTCGATGACAGCGGTGTCGTGGCGCTCGCGCAGTTGCTCGATCAGCAACGGCAGGTGGGCCGAGACGATGTCCGACGGGTGGCGGTCGATGATGCCGGCGGGGATCACGTCGAGATACGGGTTGGGGGTCCGCGACGCGTGCGCCAGTGCGTCCTCGGTGCGACGGCTCGTGACGCCGGGCCCGAAGGGCACGCCCATCTGGGTGTGCAGGGCGGGCTTGCGCAGGTCGCAGTCGATGGCCGTGACGTGTCGGTCCTGGGCGGCGAGCGCCCACGCGATGTTGGTCGACACCGACGTCTTGCCTTCACCGGGGTCGCACGACGTCACCGCGATCATGGCCGACTCGCCCGCCGGGAGGCTGATGAGCAGGTTGCTCCGCAGCTCCTGGAACGCCTCCATGGCCATGGGCTCGCTGTGCTTGACGAACAGGTCGGTGGGGCGCAGGCCCGACGTGGCCACGCGTGGGATCTCCCCGAGCACGGTGGCGCCGATCCGCTCCTTCACCTCGGTGACCCGGCTGAGACGGCGCCGCACCCCGGCCGCCCACATCGCCGCGAAGATCCCGGCGATGATCCCGAAGGCCGCCGCCCCCAGGATGATGGGGGTGCGCGGGTTCGACGGTGACGTCGGGGGCTGGGCCGGCGACAGCTGCTGGAGCTGCCACCCCGATTCGGCCGGCTTGGGTTGGTGGGCGATGAGCTGATCCGCCACGCTGTTGGCGAACTTCGAGGCGGCCACCTTGTTGTGGCTGGTGGCCTTGATGGTGATGATGAACGTGCCCGGGTCGATGGTGGCATCCACCGAGGCGCCGTCGGACCGGTAGGGCTGCGGGACGTTGGCGGTGGCGCGCGCCACGAGCGACGAGCTGGTGGCCTCGGCCGGGAGCTGGGGACCGACGATGGAGATGATCTCCCCGACGTTGGAATTGACGGAGAAGCCCGACGCGGGCGAGATCGTCAGGAAGGTGCTCGCCGCGTACTGCTTGGCGGGCAGGAAGGCGGCGGCGCCCCCGATGACGACGCACAGGACGAACGCCGCCAGGGCGACGACGAAGTTGTGCCGGACGTCTCTGATGAGCTGTCGAATCTCCATGGTGTCAAATCACCTCGTAATGGCTCATGGCCTGGTAGTCACGCATGGCGGCGGGGCCGCCCCCTCCTGAGGTCACGGCGCTGCGGAGCATCCCGAGCGAAATCCCGAACAACGTGGCCAGTCGATAGTTCTCGAAGATGGACTCGACCTGTCCTTTGGTCACCAACCCGACGAGCACGGTGAACAGGGCCAGGGCGAGCACCGCCACCATCGGGTCCGGATGCAGGCGCCAGGTGGAGAACCCACTCACGAGAGAAACCACGAGGGCCAGCAGGAAGATGCCCAAGCCGATGAGGCCTGTCCGCAACCAGAGATCGAGGCCGATGTTCTCGGTGAGGTCGGTCGTGATGTATTGATTCGGCCCCGCTTGGAAATAACTGTACTCGAAGCCCAGTCCTTGCCCGAGGAGGATGTGCTGCTTGGCGTCGGCGAGGGCGACGGTCCACTTGTTGATCCGGTCTTGGGCGGACTCCTGCTTGGCCTGCGAATTCAAGGTGGCGCCCACCGTGTGGGAGATGGTGGCGGCGAGCGGGCCGGTGACCGATTTCTGGGACGTGATGGCGGGGATGACCGCCACGCCGAGCACCACCCCGACGATGGCGAGGGCCGCCACGGCGACCTCGCCCGACCGGATCCGCAGTCGCTGTCGGGCCGTGGACCCCATGGCCACGACGACCACGACGACCACCACCGCCAGCAAGGTGAGCAGGACGGCGCGTTGGTAGGCGAAGAAGGCGCTCAACGCCAGCGGCACCGTGCAGAGGACGTTCAGGCGACTGCGTCGCTCCTTGCCGAGCTCGAGGAGGAAGCCGACGACCCCGAGGGAGACGAAGATCGTCGCCGCGTCGGTGCCGACCGAACCGAAGTCGAGGAGCTTGAGCCCGGGAATGTTGAATGCGAATTGTTTGTGGCCGAACCGCAGCACGAGGAGGACAGACGCCGACAGCGCCGACCATCGCACCAGTCGTTCGAATCCCCGCCCTTCGAGGAAACGCCGGATGGGCACCCCCGACGCCAGCGCGTAGGCACCCATGACGTAGATGATCGCCTTCGCCTCGTAGGGGAGCTTCACCGTGCTGTTGTGGCGGAGGATTCCCTCCATCGCCTCGAGCGCCCACCACGCCGCCACGGTGAGCCACAGCAGAGCGGCCAGCCCGATCCGCTCCGGCTTCCCCTTGATGAACAGGCGGGCCACGAGCGCGACGGTGATGATCACCTCGGGCAGCCTGAAGTTCAGCGTGCCCGTCCCGGGGTGGAAGAGGGTCTGGGGCTCGGTGGTCTGGTTGTCCCACAGACTCGAGTCGATGACGAGGACGGAGAAGAGGAGGAACACCACCCAGTGCTCGCGCGCCGAGCGCTCCCAGCGGAGAAAGACGTACAGGAGCATGAGCGAGACCGCCCCCGCCCCGGCCAGGAGGATGATCTTGTTCACGGCGTCACGCTCTGGAGCAGCGGCGCCAAGGCGACGTCCCAGGTGTGGCGGGCCGCCACGGCGTCGTGGCCGGCCCGGCCCAGCGCGGCGGCCCGGTCGGGATCGTCGAGCAGGTCGCTGAGCGCCTCGATCATCGCCGGGGCGTCGTCGGCGACCACGACCCCCTCCCCGATCAGGTCTTCGAGCCCGTCCACGGCGACAGAGGTGGCCACGACGGGACGGCCCGCATCGAGTGCCTCGAGGATCTTCAGGCGGGTCCCCCCTCCGGATCGCAGCGGCGCCACCGCCACTCGCGCCTGGGCGAGGTACGGGCGGACGTCGGAAACGGTACCGGAAACCTCGACCGATGCGGACGCGAGGGCCCGCACCGAGGGGGCGGGGTCCCGCCCGACGAGCAGGAGGCGGGCGTCGGGCGAACGACGGTGCACCTCGGGCCACACCTCGGCCCCGAACCACAGGGCGGCGTCGACGTTGGGCGCCCAGCCCATCGTGGCCACGAAGGCGGCCGTGGGGCTCGGCGCGTGCGGGGGCGGTCCCAACGGGTCGGGGTCCCGGCCGTTGGGACAGACGAGGACGTGGCCGACGCCGGCGGGCAGGCGGTGGCGTTCTTTCTCACTCACCACCACGACGGTGTCGAACCCGGGCACGACGGCCCGCTCCATGGCGCCGAGGGCGGCCGCCTCGGCGCGCGCCAGGATCCCGGCCGGCCCCTTGCCGACCCGGGCGTAGCTGCGCATGAGGGCGGACTCCACGTTGTGCAGGTCGAGGACGCGCCGCCCGGCGGCCACACCACGCGCCAGCGGCACCATCTGGAGGTACTCCACCTGGAGGAGGTCGACCCGATCCTCGGTGGCGGCCCGGTGCACCTCGTCGACGAGCTCGGCGCTGTAGAACCGGCCGGCCGAGACGCTTCGGGTCCGCACCACGCCTCGCCCGGCGCGCCGCGCCGTGGGTCGCCACGGGACGCTGCGCACGTCGATGCCGAGTCGCTTGAGCCCCGCTACGTCACCGTCGCCGTCGTCGTAGGCGCACAACACGACCTCCGCACCTCGGGCCAGGCGCGTCGCTAGCGCCAGGGCGCGTTGTTTCCCTCCGTCGTTGTCGGGGAGCGGCACGAACTTTGTGACCATGAGCACTCTCACCGCGCATCACCCGCGTCACCGTGCTGCGGTCCGGCGCGGCCGCCGCCTACGGCCTGGCGGTACATCTCGGCCACCACGTCGGCACGAGCCTCGATGCCACGCCCCTGGGCGGTGGCGCGACCCCGGGCCGCGAGCTTGGCCCGCCACTCGGGGTCGGTGACGAGACGATCGAGCGCCTTGGCCAGCGCGTCGGCGTCCCCACTCGGGACGAGCAACCCGTTGTCGCCGTCGAAGACGAAGTCGGGGATGCCACCGGCGCGCGTCCCGACGACGGCCACGCCCGACGCCTGGGCTTCGAGGACGCTGAGGCCGAACGGCTCGGCCACCGACGCGTTCACGAGGACGTCGAGGGCGCGCAGCGTGTCGGGGACGTCATTGGTGCGGCCTACGAAGCGCACCCGGTCACCGAGGGTGCGCTCGGCTTCGGCCCGCACCCGCTCGGGATAGCCGTCGGGGGCGAGGCCAGGACTTCCCACCACCACCAGATGGGCGTGGGCGGCGGCCCCCTGGAGGAGGCCCATGGCCCTGACGAGCACGTCGACGCCTTTTTCGGGGTCGATCCGACCCACGATCCCGACCAGCGGCGCCCGCTCGTCGGAGGTGAGACGCCGGCGCATCGTGGCCGACACCGGCCCGGGGCCGAACCGGTCGAGGTCGACCGACAAGGGCACGATGCGCACGTGCTCCGAGCCGCGGGGACCGATGATCTCCGCGACGGCCTGGCTGATGGCGACGGCATTGGTCGACAACGCCGCGGCGGCGCTCAGCACGGTACGGCCCAGCCCGGGACGCACGAGGTCGTAGAGCTCGATGATCGAGGGTCGCCGGGCCAGACGGCCGGCCAGCGCACTGTCGAGGTGGGCCCAGAGGCTGTTGGAATGCACGAGGTCGAAGCCCCGGGCCGTGCGCGCGATCATGCGCACCGACCGCGCCGTGGTGGCGAGCTCCCGGGCGAACTGGGCGGGCGAGGGACGGTGCTCGGCATCCGCGGCGCGCAGCCCGAGGTGATCCGGGAACGCCAACGGGATGAAGGGCAGCTCGAGGCGTCGCCAGTGCTCTTCGAGGTCGCCCCCGGGAGGCGAACCCAGGGTGAGGTCGATGGCGCGCTCGGCGAGCGGGTGGGCCAGCGCCATGGTGGCGAGCTCGGCCCCCCACACCTGTCGGGAGTAGCTCACCTCGAGGACGCGCAGTCGCGTCGGGTTGCCGTCGCTCACGGATGCGTCTTTCAGCGCCGGACCGTCGTCCAGCGAGTGGGCCGGTCGCCGCGCAGGTACCGCACGATCCCGCCCAGGGCCACGGCCTGAAGGAACACGCCTTGACCGAGGCCGTCGGCGGCGCGCCGGGCCAGCGCCGCTCCCGGCGCCACGGGCGGGGTCGCCCCCGAGGCACCCGGCCTCGACGTCGGGTCGGACGAATCCGACGACGCCCGTCGCGCCACCACGGTGGCGCCGATGACATGGCCGAGGATGAACAGCTTCGCCACTCGGCTCGAGCGGGCCCGGCGCAGCGCGATGGACAGGAGGGCGACATGGGCCAGGGGCGACACCGTGTAGCGGGCCAGGCGGTGGCCCCAGATCTCGGCCGCCATCAAGCCGCCCTGCGGCCCGAGCTGGGCGCGCCGACGCTCGAAGATGTGCAGCGCGCCGGCGACGCTGCGGGTACGGCGCTCCCACTGCTGTCGCAGCGTGTGCACCGGGGGTTCGAACGCCTTGGCGTCCGGCTCGTAGGCGATCGTGTAGCCGCGTCCGGAGAGGTCGAGGGCGATCCACAGGTCGTCGATGGCGATATCGGAGGGGATGGGTCGCCACGCGTCGGTGCGTAGCGCGGCCAGTTCTCCCACGAGCCCGATGGTGGTGCCGAGCCGCCACTCGCGCTGCTTGAGCCAGGACTCGAACCGCCAGTAGAGATCCTCGCCCCCGCCGTCGGCTTCCACCTTCTCGCCGGCCACGGCACCGACCCGCGGATCGTTGAAGTGCCGTATCAACGCCGCGATCGCCCCCGGGGCCAGGTGGTTGTTGGCATCGGTGAGGACGACGACGGGCGACGTGACTTTGGAGAACCCGAGGTTGATGGCCTGGGCCTTGCCGAGCCGGTCGTCGGCGGTGACGACGGTGGCGCCGGCGTGCTCGGCGCGCGCCGCCGTCTCCACGTCGGCATCGGCCACCACCATGACGTCGAGCGGGCCCGGGTAGCCGTTGGTGAGGACGTCGCGCACTTTGGGCCCGATCGTTTCGGCTTCGGTGTAGGCGGCGACGAGCACGGTGACGGCGGGCCACTGCTCGGGGTCCGACACCGCCGGCGCGCCGTGGCGCCGGGACGCGACGGCCAGCCACGCCGGGTAGAGCACGTGTCCGGTCGACGCGGCCGCAACGAGGGCGCCAATTCCCAGACCGGTTCGTCGGACCATGCCTAATAGTCTCGTCGTGTTCGGGGTCGCTCTGTAGGACTCGCGAGCGTGGAACCCGGCCGAAAACCGCCGATCACCGCCGCGTTCGCGCCCATCGTGGCCACACTCATGCCACGCCCCGCGCTCGGCGGTCGAGGACCTGGCGGTAGACCGCCAACGTCCCCCGGGCGGTGCCGCGCCCCGTGGGTCGGGCCGGGGGGGGCAACGGGTCGGTGCTCAGGGCCCGCACCAGGGCTTGGCCCCAGGCATCGGCGTCGAGGGGGACCACGGCCCCGGCGCCGGTCCGGCCCACCTCCTCGGCCAGCGGGGGTGATGCCAGCACGGGCGTCCCCGCCGACAAGCCCCGGTGCAGCACCCCGGAATGCGACCCCACGGCGTAGGGGAGCACGAGGACGTCGGCGGCGGCGGCCCACAGGTCGAGGTCCCCCTCGGGCACGAATCCCCGCCGTACCTCCACCCCGGAGCACGCCTCCAAGAGGGTCAGGTCGGCCGATTCATAGGCCTCCCCCACGACGAGAAGCCTAGACCCGGGTAGGGCGGCGGCCACCTGGGGCCAGGCGCTTGCCAGCAGCCCGATGCCTTTGTAGGCCCGGACCTGGCCGAGCAGGAGGGCGGTGGGAGCCGGGGCGAGCCCGAGCCTGGTCCTGGCCTCGGCGCGCCCGATGGCCGGGCCTCCGAGGGGCAGGTCGACGGGGACGACGTGGACGGGGACGCCCGGGGCGCTGGCTTCGACGAAGCGGCGGGGCTCCTCCCCGTGGATGATGAGGGCGTCGGCGGCCCGCCAGCGGCGGGCCTGGTCGGGGGCGGCGCGCACCCCGCCCTCGAGGGGCACGGGGTCGTGGAGCGTGAGGACCACGGGAACGCGCCGCGAGATCCGGCCGAGCACGACCGCATCGAGCCCGGGCACCACCTCGGTCTGGACGTGGACGACCGCCGGCGCGGCCCGGGAGACGGCCTTGAGCAGCGCCCACGCGGCCGGGCCGACCTCGCCCAGGCGCAGGGCGTAGAGCCGGGCCTTGCCCATGGCGGCCACCGCAGGCCCCCACCGTGGGCCCCGGAGGGCGAGGCCGGGATCGCCGACCCCCGCCGGCGCGGCCAGCGCCACCTCGGCGTGCTCAGCCTGCAGCGCGTCGCGCAGGCAACGGGTGTACCGGGCGATGCCGCCGCGGTCCGAGGCGTCGACGAGCAGGACGCGCAGCCCGGCGTCGGGCGCGACCGGAGGAGACGGTAGTGCCGATGGCGCGCCGTGGACGTCGTCAGGAATGGGATGAGCGGTCATGGCTGCACGATCCCCGAAACGATCATCGCCGGGCCGCCTGGAGGCGACCCGGCGTCACTCCCGCGCGTGAGCGGACGTGAGCATGGTGGTCACCCGATCGATGAGGCTTCTTTCGCGCCAGGTGTCACGGTCTCGATTTCCACGGTGGCACTGCGCGTCGACTCGTCGACCCGGTGGATGCGCAACACCGGGGCCGCTTCGGAACGCCCGGTCTCGCCGCTCGGCTCGAACGTGTTGCGGATGACGGCGGTGAAGGTCTGGAACAGGATCACGATGTCGCGCCACAGGGACCAGTTCTCGATGTACTGGTTGTCGAGCCGGGCCCGCTCGTCGATCGAGGTGTCACCGCGCAGACCGTGGACCTGGGCCAGGCCCGTGAGCCCCACCGGTACCCGGTGACGGTCGTCGTAGCGGGGCACGTCGACTTTGAACTGCTCGACGAAGAACGGCCGCTCGGGACGGGGACCGACGAGGGACATGTCCCCCTTCAAGATGTTCCAGAGCTGGGGGAGTTCGTCCAACCCGGTGACCCGCAGGATGTGCCCGATCTTGGTGACCGAGTCGTTGGTGGGGTTCCATTCCACGTCCGAGCGTGCATTGACCCGCATGGACCGGAACTTGAGGACGTCGACGATGACACCGCGCTCACCCACCCGCTGCTGGCGGAAGTGGACCGGACCCGGGCTGGTCAGCTTCACCACGGCCGCGATGGCGGCGTAGAAGGGAGACATCACGAGGAGGGCGGCGGCGGCGACCGTGGCGTCGAAGACACGCTTGACGATGCGGGCGTTGCGGCGCAGCAGCGACCGGCGCAGGCGCAGCAGGGGGTAGCCCCACACGTCGTCCACGTTGCGGCTGTTCATGGCGGTGGCCAACTCGAAGAACCGGGGCAGCACGTGGATCTCGACCGAGGCGTCCTCGCAGGCCCGGAAGACGTCGACCATGTCCGCTTCGCGTGTCACCCCGAAGGCGACGACCACTCGGTCGATCCTCTCCTCCGACAGCACCATGCGGAGCATGCCCACGCCTCCGAACAGCGGCAGGGGCAGGCCGGCACTGTCGACCTCGTCGAGGAACCCGACGGGGCGCAGGCCGTATTCGGGGTGCTCGTCGAGCGTCGCCGCCATCTTGGCGCTGACATCGCCGGCGCCGACGAAGAGGGTCCGCTGGGCGAACCAGCCGCGGGACCGCAACATGCGCACGACCCAGTAGGTGGCGCAACGGGCCACGACCACCGCACCGGCGACGATCCCCCCTGTCACGAGCAGGCGGCCCGTCGACGGGCCGGGAACCTTGGCCAACGCCAACACGACGAACGGCGCCAGGGCACAGGCAGCGATGGAGCCCGCCTCGCGGGCCACGCTGAGGGTGATCCGAGGACGGTAATGACCGGTGAGGGCGAGCGCCCCCACGACCGCCGCCATCGCCACCCACATCCACCACGTCGCCAGCGGGAGGCCCAACGCGGCCACCACGACGACGAGGAGGACGGCATCGGAGAGGGCCACCGCCTTCATGGCGGCCCTCGCCGTGGCCCTGGTCTGGAGAGGCACGGCCCGCGCCCTGCGCTGGGCCGGCCTGGTGTTGACCCAGGACTGGTAGTTCAGTCCGACGGACATCGCGCTACGAGCTACTGGTCGATTGCGTGAGAACGGGAGGGCTGACTATGCCGTGACCCGGCGCACCCGACGGCTGCGGCGCACCATGAGGCCGCCGACCATGAGAGCGCCGGCGCCGACTGCCGCCATCTCCTCGATGTCAGCACCGGTGAACGGCAGCGTGCTTCCTGCCTGCGTCTGTGCGATCGGAGCAGGCTCTGTGACCGGCGTGGTCACGGTCGCCGTCGTCACCGGCGGGCTCGTGATGGCCGTGGTGCAGCCCGTGTAACACGTCGTCGGGGCGGTGTCGGCGAATGCCGCTGCTGCCGGAACCGCCGCCACGCCCAAGGTGGCCAGGGTCAAACCCAGCCCCAGCCCGAGAAGTTTGCTCTTCATTTCGCTTTTCAACCCTTCGCCCCGCAGCAGCCTCGCCGCCGCATCCTGATTGCCCGGTCAAAGACTCCTGCCACACTCCGTGGCCGAAATCTACTAGCCCCATCTTCTGCATCGGCGGAGCGTCGAGCCTCCGCCGACCTGCACCTACACCCTGCCCCACCGGTGTCATACCCAACTGGGGGTACTTCCCTTCAGGACAATTTGCCCACACCACTCCGTGAGCGACTTACAACGGATTGTCACGGATCCGCATCGACAGAGGCCCTATGGAGAGTCAACATTCGGTCAACTGGATGCCGTGTCGGGGGCCTAATCCCCTGGTGGCGGGCGTGCCACGCGGAACGGGCCCCGGCCCCTTGAGCCCCGTGGCGCCAGTCTCCCAGGTTCCGGCCGCTACGGGGACGGGGCCGGGCCGCGAGCTGGACGGGCGGGAGCGGTCACCGGGTCGGGGCCACGCCGTCACCAGGTCAGGGTGAAGGGGGCGGCGTCGGTCTCGGTCGAGCTCCGGTAGTGCCAGGTCACCGGGGTCAGGCGGCCCGTGGGGACCACGCTGACCGCTCCCGTCTTCTGGGGCAGGGTGAATCGGATCACGACGTCCTTGGCTGCGCCCGCCTTGAGGTCGACGGGGGTGGCGATGACCCAGGTGGGGCCCTCCGCTCCCAGGGCGTCGAGCATGGGGTTGCCGTCGATGCGGGGCACCGAGGCGTAGCCGGGGACGTTGACCGCCAGCAGGCCCAGGTACTCCCCGTAGACGGTCCCGACCCCCGGGTAGGGCCCGGCGATGAACTGGGACTGCCCCGGCGGGGTGGTGTTGTGGAGGTGGACGGTCAACGTGGCCGTGGTGCGGGCCCCCTGGGTGCGCAGGTCCAGGTCGCTCTGCACCGAGAGGTACTGGTCGAGCTTGTTCGCCCCCCGGTTGACCACGGCCGCGAGCACCGAGTCCGGTGCCAACCGGCCCGCCACCCCGGCCTGCACCCAGTCCGCCTCGGCCTGGGGCTGGGCCGACCACATGAGCAGGTGCCGGCCCTCGGTCGCCGCCGTCATGGCCGTCGCCAGGGACTTCAGGTTCAGCGATTCGCTCTCCAGGCTGGCGAGCGCCGCCTTGGCCAGGGACCCGAGCTGGTCCTCCCGCCCCCCTTCGGCGCGGGCCTGCGCGGCGGTGGGCTGGTCGACGAGGCCCTTGTACTGGTCGTGGGTGAGAAGCCGCACCACGTTGTCGGCGTTCACGACGGTCCCGTTGGGCAAGGTGACAGGCCCGGTCACGAGCAGGATCTGGTGCAGCGCCTCGATGTCGACGGCGATCACACCGTCGACGTGCTGGCCCGTCTCGGCCTCCCACATCTGCGCGGCGAGAGGGCCGTTGACGTCGAATTGGGGGTGAACCCGAGGTTCCTCCAGTCCTGCCCCGGCTTCAGCCATCCCCACCGGGCCTCGAGGTCGCCGGTGGGGGTCACCTTGCCCGGCGACACGGGGATGTTGACGGTCTGGTTGAGGTTGGACAGGACCAGGTGGCCGTCGTGGGCGGCCAGCGCGCCCACCTCGAGGAAGTTGCCCGAGCCGGCCCGCATCTCGGCGTTGTTGGCCATGAGGAGCAGATAGGTCTCGGGCCCTTTCAGGATGGTGGCCATCGTGCTCGCCACCCCGGCGGCGTGCTGCAGTCGGGTGCGCACGTCGGCGAGGTCGCGCACGAAGGTGTTGCGCTTCGAGGCGAGCGGCGCCACCAGCGCGTCGGACGGTCCGGTGCTGATGTGGCTCAAGGACGCGTCGGCCCGCCCCGCCAGCGCGGCCAGCTTGGCCAGTTCCACCACCCGCTGCGGCCCACTGCTGTGCGAGGACTCCAACACGGCGTGGGCCTGGTCGATGGCGCCGGCGCCGATGCTGGCGACCCGGCCCGCCGCCGAGGACAGGTCTTGGACGGAACGCAGCTGCCTCCCGACCACGGGCACGATGTCGAGCGGAGCCAGCAGCGGCGAATGCAAGAGGCCACCCGCCGAGTTGAACTCCCTGACGGCGTCGTGCAGGGGGGCGGTGGCCGAGCGGTCGACCACGTCGGACGCGCTGAGATGGGACCGCACCTGGTTCACGTCCGCCATCCCGTGACTGGCGTGCACGAGGCCCAGGGCGATCACCACCGCCGCCGACGCCAGCCACAGCACCACCACCACGACGACGGCCCACACGATGCGGCGTCGGCGTCGGCGTCGACGCGGCCGGCGGCGAGCGGGGCGGCGCAGCGGCGCGGGCGTGTCGGGCGGGCCCGATGCCGCTGCCATGTCCGACGGGCCCGAGGAGGCCTCGTCATCGGCAGGGCCCCGAGAACCGGACGGGGCGTCGGAGTCGCTCACCCGGGCCGCGTTCGGATCCCGCGCCGCACCCACAACAACGAGGCGGCCTCGTCGACGAGGGAGCCGAGCTCGCGCCCCGTCTGGCGGTACCCGTCGAGCGGACCGCCGATCGGGTCGGCCACGTCGTCGGCCGGTGCGTTTCCCACCAGGTCGGTTCGTCGGCGCCCGTGATGGAGCCGGTCGAGCCACGCCCCGAGGGCTTCGTCGGGGCCGCGCCCGCCCACCATCTCGCCCCGGCGCACGAACTCCTTCAGCGTGAACGTGCGGCCCCAGGCGCGGCTGTCGAGGAGCACGACCTCGCGGGCGTGACGGCGTCCCATGGCCAGCACCACGTCCGACGCGGCTACGAGTTCGGGGGAGATCTGCGTGCTGCGATGCCCGGAGAGGTCGATGCCCACCTCCGCCATGGCCGTGACGACCTCAGCCGGCGATGCGTAGCCGCCTTCGAGCAGTCCCGCCGACGCCACCGTCACCGCCTCGGGAGCATCGTCCCCACCCACCAGGGCGAGGCGGCCGAAGAGTGCGGCGGCCATGGGTGACCTGCACATGTTGGCCGTGCATACGAAGAGGACCTGCACCGGCTGAGTGTATCCAGCCATGACGATCCCAACGGGGCACGCGTGGGTAGTGTCGACAAGGTGCGACGGGGTCTCGTCACCGGCGTACTGGGCCGGATCCTCCTGGGTGGAGGGCTGCTCATCCTCCTCTTCGTCGCGTACCAGCTGTGGGGAACGGGCATCGTCGAGTCCCACAGCCAGGACCAGCTCCGCCAGCGTCTCGAGGCCCAGCTCCATCGCGCCGAGCAGCACCCGTCGACGACGACGACCACACCGGGATCGGGCGACCAGCCCACGGTGGGACCGACGATCGCGGCGCCCAACGACGGCAACCCCGTCGGGCTGCTCACCATCGCCAAGATCGGCCTCAGCAAGGTCATCGTGCAGGGCACGTCCACCGACGATCTCCGCCAGGGCCCGGGGCACTATCCCGGCACGCCCCTGCCCGGCGAGCTGGGCAACGCGGCCATCGCCGGGCACCGCACCACCTACGGCGCACCGTTCTACGACCTCGACAGGCTCGCTCGTGGCGACCCCATCGTGGTCAAGACGGTCCAGGGCACGTTCACGTACCACGTCACCACCGCGGTGATCGTGAGCCCCGACGACACGTCGGTGGTCGACAACACGGCGACGGCCGAGCTGACCCTCACCACGTGCAATCCTCGTTTCAGCGCGTCGCAGCGCCTCGTCGTCCACGCTGCACTAGCGGGCCGGGCCGCGCCCACCGCCCCCCCGCCCAAAGCGGCGCCGCGCTCGGAGTCTCCGTCCTCGACCAACGACCTCGCCGGCGGTCAGGGTGACTGGACGCCGGCGTTGGAGCAGGGGCTGCTGACCGCCCTCGTGATCAGCGCCGTGTTCCTCGTGGCCCGACGGCGGCGCACGCGTGCGCAGCGGTGGTCCGTCTACGCCGTGGGGGGTGTCGTGTCGCTCGTAGTGCTCTTCTTCTTCTTCGGTGCCGTGAGCCCGTTGCTGCCCGCCAGCTTCTGAGCGGCGAGGACGGTCACGTCGCGATCGGCCTCGTCGGTCGCGCACCACCCGTCGTCGGGGGTGTAACGCTTCACGACCTTGGCGGGCGAGCCCACCGCCACGCAGTGGTCGGGGAGGACGCCGGTGACGACCGAGCCCGCCCCCACCGCCACGTTGCGCCCGATGTGGCTCCCGGGCAACACCACCACGCCCGTCCCCAACCAGCTGCCCGACCCGATGTGCACGCTCGATTCGACCGGCCATTGCGCACCGATGGGCACGTCGGGATCGGTGTAGACGTGGTTCTGGTCGGTGACGTAGACGTAGGGCCCGGTCTGGATGTCGTCGCCGATCTCGACGCAGAAGTGGCCCACGATGTGACTGCCCCGTCCGATGAGGGTGCGATCGCCGATCGACACGACCGGATCGCTCACCATCTCCTGGCCGGGCGCCATCCCCGCCGACAGCGACACGTAGGGCCCGATCATGGTGTTGCGCCCGATGTGGATCCATTCCTCATTGAAGACCGCCCCGGGGGGGAAGGCGATGAGACTGCCTTCCCCGAACGCGCCGAAGCGCCGGGCGAGGGGGTGGCCGGGCCCGACGGCGCCGAGATCACAGACCCAGCGCCATCCGATGTCGATGGCGATCGAGGCCAGGCGGCGGGCCCACGGCGGCACCTGACGGGGCGACGGCACGCGCCGAACGTACCCGGTGGCACCGCGAGCCGCCCGTCGACGCCTCAGTCGGCGCGCCGGTAACAGAAGATCTCGGTCGTGTACGGCAGCGCCAACGGAGACGGGTAGCGCCGGGCCTCGGCCCGGACCTCGTCGAGGAGCCGCTCGCGACCGGTGGGGTCCATGCCCGCCACGAAGCTCACCGATGCCACGCGCTCCGCCACCCCGTCGACGTCGAGGGTCTGGTGCCACGGCACGCGCAATTGCCGCGTCGGGGACGAAACGCACTGCGGCGGCACCGACGTCCTCGAGGACGCGTCGCCACTCACCGGACACCCCCGACGGCGTGTCGCCCTGCAGCGGTGCCATGAGCCGGTGCAACGCGGCCTGGAGTGGATCGGACAGGTCGCGCCGGTTCCACACCACGGCCAGACGCGCGCGCCCGGACTCGTCGACGGCGGTCGCGGTGGCGAACCAGTGCAGCGCCTGGGCCACGGTGATGGCATCGACGGTGAGCGACCCGAGCGGGATGGCCTGGGCCACACCCGCCACGACCTCGGCACCGGGCACCGCCTCGGCCAGGTTCAACCGCATCCCCTCCACCGGTTCGACGGCGATCACCTCGGCGCCGGAGGCCGCGAGGCCGCGCGTGAGCTTGCCGGTGCCCGCCGCGAGGTCGAGCACGCGCCGTCCCGGGCCCAGGGCCAGGCGCTCGCCCAGCCAGGACAGCGCCTCGGGCGGGTAGTCGGGTCGGGCCCGTTCGTAGACCGACGCCGCGCCCGAGAATGCCGTGGCGGCGCGGTGCACGCCGGAGGTGCCCATGGGCGCCCGTTGTAGCGCCCGATGCCGGGACCGAACCAGCCCAGGCGATAGCCTCGGCGCTGATCCACCTTCGGCCGTGACGCCGAGGCCGGTGAGAAGACGGACCGCCGGCGACGGTCGAGATCCCGATCCCCCTTTCGGGATCACAGGAGGAGCGCATGCCCGACGACATCACCCCTGAACCGCCCGACGACGCCCCCACCGGGGCCACGCCCGGGGACCCCGGGGGACCGGAGTCCTGGGACACCGCCACCCAGGCCAACCCGGCCGCCACGCCCGCCGGGGACCTGACCCAGTCGATCCCGGCCGACACCACCCGGTCGATGGCCGGCGTCACGCCCCCCAGTGGGACGCCTGTCACCGCGGCCGCCGGGGCGGGGGCGGGGGCCGGGGCGGGCGCCGTCGGAGGGCCCGGAGGCGGTCGCACCGGCAGCTCGGCCCCGCGCGCCTGGATCATCGCCGTGATCGCCGCCGCCGTCCTGGTCCTCGGGGCCGGGATCGCGCTGGCGGCGACATCGGGGGGTGGAAAGAACAAGCCGCCGCCGGCGGCAGCTCCGAACATCCCGGCCTCGACCACCACCGCCGCGGGCGGGCCCTTGTGCCCCCTCACCGGGCTCGCTCCCGCCGGGGGTGCGGTGCCCAAGCGGCCCGCGCTGGCCGTCAAGGTGGACAACTACCCCGACGCCCGGCCCCAGTCCGGCCTCGACCAGGCCGACATCGTCTTCGAAGAGCCGGTGGAAGGCGGGATCACACGCTTCGCAGCGGTGTTCCAGTGCCAGAGCCCGGCCCTCATCGGGCCCATCCGCTCGGCCCGAGCCGTCGACCTCCAGATCCTCGACCAGCTCAGCAAGCCCATCCTCGTCCACGTGGGCGGGATCAACCCCGTCCTCAACATCCTGCAGAACGGCAACCTGACCGACTTCGATCTCCGTACCCACGGCGCCGTCATCCACAAGGTGCCGGGCCGGGTGGCCCCCTACGACACCTATATCTCCGCCGCGGCGGGCTGGGGGCTCGAGTCCGGCGACACCAGCGCACCGGCGCCCCTGTTCACCTACTCCCCGACGGCACCGTCGGGGACGGCCGTCACCTCGGTCCACATTCCGTTCACCGCCACCAACAACACGTTGTGGACGTGGAACGCGTCGAGCGGGCGGTGGCTGTTGTCCTACAGCGGCAGGCCCGCCACGGTGCTCGGCGGGGGACAGATCGCGACGACCAACATCGTGATCCAGACGGTGCACGTCACCTACGGACCGTGGCTCGAGAACAACGTCGGCGGCCTCGAGGTGCAGTCGCAGATGACCGGGAGCGGCCCCCTCACCGTGCTGCGCAACGGCGTCGCCGTCACCGGCACGTGGAAGCGCGCCGCGCTGAGCGACCCCACGACGCTGACCGCGTCCGACGGCTCGACCATCGCCCTGCAGCCCGGACAGACCTGGGTCGAGATCGTGCCCTCCACCGTGGCCGTCACGACGACGGGACCGGGCTCGACCACACCGACGAGCCCGTAGCGCCCGCCGACGAGGCGCGCCGTCAGTCCTTGGTGGCGGCGGGAACGGTCTCGTTCTCTTCGATCGCACCCACCGTCGCCCCCGCGGGGAGCACGGTGGCGGCCAGTTGCGAGCGAATGCGCTCGTTGATCTCGATCATCAGCTCGGGCGTCTCCACCAGGAACTGCTTGGCGTTCTCGCGCCCCTGGCCGAGCTGCTCACCCTCGTAGGTGAACCACGCGCCGGACTTCTTGATGAGGCCGAGCTCCACCCCCACGTCGAGGAGCGAGCCCTCCCGGCTGATGCCCCGTCCGTACATGATGTCGAACTCGGCCTGCTTGAACGGCGAGCTGACCTTGTTCTTGACGACCTTCACCCGGGTGCGGCTGCCGACGACCTCCGCACCGTCCTTGATCTGCTCGATGCGGCGGATGTCGAGGCGTACCGAGGAATAGAACTTGAGGGCCCGTCCCCCCGAGGTGACCTCGGGTGACCCGTACATCACACCGATCTTCTCGCGCAGTTGGTTGATGAAGACGCAGATGGTGTTGGACTTCGACAGCGTGCCGGTGATCTTGCGCAGTGCTTGGGACATGAGCCGGGCCTGCAGCCCGGGGTGGCTGTCCCCCATCTCCCCCTCGATCTCGGCGCGCGGCGTGAGGGCCGCCACCGAGTCGATGACGAGGACGTCGAGCGCGCCGGAGCGGATGAGCATGTCGGCGATCTCGAGGGCCTGCTCCCCGGTGTCGGGCTGGGAGATGAGGAGGTCGTCGACGTTCACGCCGATGGCGCCGGCGTAGACCGGGTCCATGGCGTGCTCGGCGTCGATGTAGGCGCAGATCCCGCCGTTGCGCTGGGCCTCGGCCACCACGTGCATGGCGAGGGTCGACTTGCCCGACGACTCGGGGCCGTAGATCTCGACGATGCGTCCCCGGGGGAGGCCGCCGATCCCGAGGGCGAGGTCGAGCGCCAATGCCCCGGTGGAGATCGACTCGATCTCGAGGTTGAGGTTCTCCCCCATGCGCATGACCGAGCCCTTGCCGAATTGCTTTTCGATCTGGCCCAGTGCCATGTCGAGCGCCTTGTCACGTTCCATGTGTCCGATGCCTCTCTTCGCTTGATTGAACCGGCTACGTCGCTCCGACCGACTGATCCGACCGACCCTACGAACGGGGTGTGACATCCCTCGGCTGTGGCCTCCGAATGTCAGTAGTGTAGTTACGAACACCTGTTCGGTGGGGGATTTTTCGCCAGGCTTTGCACACGAACCCCCGATTCCGGCTGAGTTTGTGAGCAACCGGCGTTTCTGCACACAAACCCCCTTATCTGTTCGTGGTGCGGTCACTGTGGCCGTGGTAGCTGGGATCAGACAATCCGCGATCCCACAGGTGAAAGTCTCAGCCTGTGGATAACTTGGGCATTTCCGTAGGGGATCTGCAAGCGGTCGTAGAACGGCTACAATCTGAGGTCGATGACCCCAGAAGACCCAATACGAGAAGCGGTTGACCTCCTCCGCAAGCGCTGGAGCGACGCCAGAGCCGAAGTCGAGCGTATCGAGGGTGCCCTGGCCAAGCTGGGCTACCAGTCCCGAGCACCGACGAGGCCCGAAGTCCGTGGTCATGATTCGGACCTTCGGCACGGCGCGACCGAGTGTCAGGACGCTGATGCAAGCCCTGTTGGACGAGGAGCCGAGGGACTGGAACGCCAAGGAGATCCTGGCGGAGCTGGACCGGCGAGGACTGCCGATTGCGGCGCAGGACCCCGAGAACGCGCTCCGTGCGGCGATCTATGAGGCCAACAGGGACGAGAAGATCACCAGAAGCTCTCCAGGCCGCTACAAGTCGACGAAGTTCGGAAACGTGTCGGCCACATTCAAGGGGGAGGAGGAGACGATCTACGAAGGTTCCGGTCCCGGGGGCGGGGTCCTTGGTCCACCACCCCCACGGGACCGGCTCTACGCCCGGATGGCGAAATCGGTAGACGCGGGGAGCTTCCACCTCCCTGCTGCCTTGGCAGCGTGCGAGTTCGAGTCTCGTTCCGGGTACCTTCGCGCCCAAATCCTACCGCAGTAGGTCTCGGCGCGCTCCTCTTCGTGAGAGAGATGTGAGAGTTGTTGCTATCGAGGCGAGAATTTCGCGCGATGGGTGGTCTAGGGCCGGGGATTCTTTCGTGGCTTGCTCCAGTACGGGCTCTTGCATCGTGGGTTCGGGCAAACCTTCGGTGGTCGATCGCCGCGGGGCAACCATTCGTGACCGCAGCGAAGACAGCGGTACCCCCAGAGCTGGACCTTTCTCCGAGCGGTCTGCTTCCTCCATACCCGACTAAGTATATCCCTATTTGGTATTGACCTGTCTATCCCGATTCGGTATAGTCCTAATAGGGATATACACTAGAGAGATTCGAGATGGACGCAAGAGAGATGCGGGGAATGGAAATCGCAGCGACGGCGAAGCTGCGTCGGGACACCAAGGGTTGGGTCGTGCCCAGCCAGAGCGGTCCCGGCACCTACCTGGTGGCGCCAGCCCCCTCGACCAACTACAAGGTCGCACAGGGCCTTGTACCGCCCCCTGAGGGTGTCCAGCCGTGGGGCTGCGACTGCCCCGATTTCGAGCTTCGTCGGTGAACCCTGCAAGCACATCTTTGCGGTCCAGTTTGTCGTGCGCCGCGAGACACGTGAACGCGGACGGGTCTGTGGTGACAGAGGAAGTGAAGGTCACCTACTCCCAGCCGTGGGCTGCTTACAACGCCGCACAGTGCGAGGAGAAGGAGCGGTTCATGCCGATGCTGGCGGACCTGTGCTCCACGATCCCCCAGCCTCCCCACGTCAACGGACGCCCGCCGATGCCTCTGTCCGACATGGCCTTTGCCGCCGTTTCCAAGGTCTACGGCGGTATGTCCGCTCGTCGCTCCGACAGCGACGTGCGGAGAGCACGCGTCCAAGGGCCTGACCGAGACAGACCCGCATTTCAACACTGTGCTCAAGTACCTGCGTTCGCCCAAGCTGACACCCGTTCTGCGCCACCTGATCGAAATGTCCGCGCTTCCCCTGAAAGCCGTGGAGTGTGACTTCGCCGCTGACTCCACCGGATTCAGCACTTGCCGGTACGTGCGCTGGTACGACCACAAGTGGGGCAGGGAGAAGGCCCACCGCGAATGGGTGAAACTCCACGCCATGACTGGCGTGAGGACCAACATCGTCACCGCCGTGGAAATCAGCGGATGGCGTAGCCACGACTCCAACTACTTCCGCCCCCTGGTCACCACTACCGGCGAAAACTTTACCCTTGGCGACGTGAGCGCCGACAAGGCGTACCTGTCGCACGCCAACGTTGATCACGTCGAAAAGTTCGGCGGTACGCCGTTCATCCCCTTCAAGTCCAACCACGTGGTGACCTACGAATCCAACCCGCAATTCTTCGGCACTGAGGCGTCGGGTTGGGACCGCATGTGGCACCTGTTCGCATACCACCGGGACACGTTCCTGGCCCGCTACCACCAACGGTCGAACGTCGAAACGACGTTCTCGATGATCAAATCCAAGTTTGGAGACAGCCTGCGTAGCAAGTCCGACGTGGGGCAGATCAATGAAGTGCTCTGCAAGGTCGTTTGTCACAATCTGTGCGTTCTGATCGCCAGCATTCACGAGCTTGGCTTGGAGATGCCGCCCTTCGCTCAGATTGCGTAGGGTCATCCCACCGCCCACCCATCGGTTCCGACCCTTAGAAGTTGTCCGTTCTGAACCTGATAGGACGCGCGACACACTTCAAACGGATGCCCATTCCCTAGGGGATCGGCGTACCAACGAACCTCGTATAGCCCATCTCCAGAGAGATCAAAGTTTGTTAGGGCCGAATGTTCCCCGTCCCAGTCATAGCTGCCTCCGCGCGTAATACCGACACCAAGATGTTGAATGGGGGCACCGCTTGGCCGTCGGAGCTTGCAACTAACGACACCAAGGGCTGAAATCTCTTGGCTGAGTCCGGTCCAACGAAGTCTGAGTTCGGCTCTCCCAACGATTCGACACGCGGATTCCCAAAACGGGTTCTTATACCCTGACTTCCGGTATGACCGATAACTAACGAGGAACGCCAGGCCCTCGACTCCAAAGAAGGCAATCGTGGCTGACCCCGTCGAACTCACGATCCGCCGCCAGGTCCCCTCTCCTGAAAACAGCGGGAAGGTGGCAACAAAGGCGGCTGCGGCAGCCAGCAAATATGTCCATCGGAAAGTGGCTACCCGCATGGCGGCATCCCGCTGGACTCGACGCCAGACTGGCACGACCGGTAACCGCTTCCCCTTACCCATCCAGCCCACGATATGGCTCGGGTTTCCCAGAGGGCTTTTGTGGCAGACCAGGGGGTTTGTGAGCAGGCGATGGGTTCGTGGCAAAGCTTTTCGCCACCGGGCCGCGGCGGTGCCCGGGCGGTCCACCCGAAGGGTCGAGATCACCCCACCTCGTCGTCGGAGCTTCGCCGTCGCGGCCCCCTGATCCCGGGGCACACTGATCCCTGGCTCGCCGCCGTCAGGGTGACGGCGTCGTGGCGTCGTCGAGGGCGACGGTGGAGAGCGTCTCGTAGCGCGATCCGCCCGCCCCGAGCACCGAGGACACCAATTCGAACGCCCGGACGCGCCACGTCGCCGCCAGCGACACCCCCGCCAGACTGGCCGGGCCCGGCTCCCGCCGGCTCGCCCGGGCCAGGGTGAGATGCCCGGAGAAGCGCCGATCGTCGGGCTCGCCCCACGCCGTGGTGACCACCGCCACTTCCCCCGCCAAGGCGTCGAGCCCGGTTACCGGGACCTGGAGCACCTGGCGTCCGGGGAACCAGGCCGTGGTGGGCCCGAGGGCGGCTCGGACCTCGGCCTCGCCGGCGGCGCGGCAGGTTCGCGGGGACGGCCCGCAACGCGTCGGTGACAGGGCCCGGGTGTTCGACCTCACCCAGGAAGCGCAGCGTCACGTGCCACTGGGGCTCCGACGTCCAGCGCGTACCCTTCACGTCGGGGCGGTCCAGGCCGAGCAACAGCTCGAGCACGCTCTCGGGGGGCCACACCGCGACGAAGAGGCGCACGGTGTCCAGTGTGCCCGCGTCCGGGGTGGTCGCTCGGGCGGTGGACCCGACGCGGTGGACCCGGTGCCGTGCATGGGCCAGGATCGCGGCCATGGCCGTCCCCCGCGTCGAAGCGGTGCACGGTGACATCACTGTCCAGGACACCGACGCCGTGGTGAACGCCGCCAACCGACAGCTCGCCGGGGGCGGAGGCGTCGACGGCGCCATCCACCGCGCCGCCGGGCCGGCCGAGCTGCACGCGGCGTGCGCGGCGCTGGGCGGGTGCAAGCCCGGCGACGCCAAGGCCACGGCCGGGTTCGCGCTGGCGGCCCGCTGGATCATCCACACCGTCGGCCCGGTGTGGGGCGGCGGCGCGGGCCGCGAGGCCGAGGTCCTGGCCTCGTGCTACCGGCGCTCGCTCGAGGTGGCCGACGGCCTCGGGGCCCGGTCGGTGGCGTTCCCCGCCATCTCAACCGGCGTGTACGGGTACCCGCCCGACCTGGCTGCCGGGGTGGCGGTCGCGACGGTCACCGGCGGCGGGACGAAGGTCGAGCTGGTTCGCCTGGTGGCCTTCGACCGCGCCACCTACGACCTCTACCGGTCGTTGCTCGGACTCGGTCGTTTGCTCTGACTCGGTCGTTTGTTCTGACTAAGGCGTCGCCGGCACCTCGGCCAGGAGGCGACGGCGCAGCAGGTCGAGGGCGGAGATCGCCGCGTACTGCCGGACGCGCTCGCGGTCGCCGGGAAGATGGAAGACGAGCGACTCGGGCTCGGCGTCACCGAACGCCAGTCCCACCACGACGGTCCCCGGGGCCATCCCCTCGGTCTCGTCGGGACCGGCCACGCCGGTGAGGGCCAGGCCGACGTCGGCACCCAGGACGCGCCGGGCCCCCGTCGCCATGGCGCGCGCCGCCGCTTCGGTGACCACGGGCCCCGGCGGCACGCCGAGCACCGAGTACTTGACCTCGGGCGCGTAGCTCACCACCGATCCCCGGAACCAGTCGCTGGCCCCGGCCACCCCCACCAGGCGCGACGCCACGAGACCGCCGGTGAGCGATTCCGCCAATCCCAGGGTGAGGCCGTGGTCCACGAGGAGCTCGGCCACGCCCGCCTCCATGGTGGTGTCGTCGACCCCGAAGACGACCTCACCCACGAGCGCCCGCACCTCGGCCTCCTCGGCGTCGAGAAGGGAGATCGCCGCCGCCGCGTCGGGCGCCTTGGCGGTGATGCGGACCTTGATCCCCTCGATCCCGCTCGCCAGGAAGGCGATGGTGGGGCTCCCCGGCGAGGCGTCGGAGACCTCGATGCGCGGCGCCAGGAGCTCGGCGAGGCCGGACTCGCTCATCCCCCACGTCCGGACGACGCGGCTCATGATCACCGCCGCCTCGCCGGCCAGGTCGGCCCGGCCCCGCAGGTCGGGGAGCACGGCCCGGGTGAACATCTCCACCAGCTCGTAGGGGACGCCGGGCAGCGCGTAGATCACCTTGTGGCCGACGGGGCAGATGAGCCCGGGGGCGGTGCCGAGCTGCTGGGGGATCGGGGTGGCGCCCACGGGGACGTCGGCCTGGCGGCCGTTGCTGTCGGGCATGGCGCGACCGCGCGAGCGGAACATCTCGGCGATGCGCGTCACGATGTCGTCGTCACGCAGGAGAGGGACGGCCATCACCTCGGCGATGGCGTCACGGGTGATGTCGTCGTGGGTGGGCCCCAGTCCCCCGCACACCACCACGCCGTCGCTGCGGGCCAGCGCGCTGCGCAGGGCGAGGACGATGCGGGCCTGGTTGTCCCCCACCACCTGGTGGAAGTGCGAGTCGATGCCGGCCAGCGCCAGCTGCTCGCCCAGCCACGCCGAATTGGTGTCGACGATCTGCCCCAGGAGGAGCTCGGTGCCGACAGCGAGGACCTCGACCCTCACCGGTGCAGCTCCTGGGCGGCCCGGCGGCCGTCGAGGAGGTACTGCGCCCCCGTGACCACCGTGAAGGCGACGGCCACCCAGATGGCCACGTCGAGGACGCGGTGATGGGGCGCCACCGACGGCGCCAGGCACAACAGGATGGCCACCCCCTGGACGAGGGTCTTGAGCTTGGCGCTCGAGCGGGCCGGGATCGAGATGCCGTGGCGGCCCACGGCGATGCGGTACAGGCTCATCCACACCTCGCGGGCCGCGACGATGGCCACCGGGAGCCACGACAGCTCCCCTTTGACGGCCAGCGCGCACAGGGCACCCACCACGGCGGCCTTGTCCGCCAGCGGGTCGAGGAACGCGCCCGAACGCGTCGTGCCCTGGCGACGGGCCAGCCATCCGTCGACGCCGTCGGTGAGCCCGATGGCCAGCGCCACGCCGAAGGGGGCCCACCCCGCGCCGTGGACCACGATCATCCCCACCAGGACCGGGGTGGCGAGCAGACGGCCCACCGTGATGGCGTTGGCCGGCGTCTTGAGCGCGGAGGGCCCGAAGGTCGAGACCCGCACGCGCTCGCGCAGGGGCTCGGTCATGGCTGGGCCCACAGGGTCATCGCTCGGCCCACAGCGTCATGGCTCGGCCCACAGGTCCGGCCCGGCCGCGCCCGTCACCACCACCTTGTGGAATGCACCCACCGCCAGGGTGTCCTCGACATGGACGACGCCGTCGATGTCGGGCGCCTCCCGGAACGAGCGGGCCACGCCGGGCTCGTCGACGAGCACCTCCAGGCGCTCGCCCACCAGGGCGGCGCGGCGCTCGGCGGTGACGGCGTCTTGGAGCTCCGAGCATTCGCGCAGCCGCTCCAGGGCGAGGTCGGCCGGCACCGAGTCGCCGAGCCCCTCGGCGAAGGTGCCGGGCTCCTCCGAGAAGGTGAAGAAGCCCGCCCAGTCGAGGCGCGCCTCGGCCAGGAACGACAGGAGGAGGTCGTGGTCGTCCTCGGTCTCACCGGGGTAGCCCAGGATGAACGACGACCGCAGGGCGGCATCGGGGGCGGCGGCGCGGATGGTGTCGATGCGTTCCAGGAAGCGCTCGGCGTCACCCCAGCGCCGCATGCGCGACACGAGCGGGCGCGACACGTGCTGCAGCGACAGGTCGAAATAGGGCACGCCGGTCGACACCACGGCCTCGATGAGCGCGTCGTCGAGTGACGAGGGGTAGAGATAGAGCAGCCGGACGCGCTCGACGCGCTCCGACAGGCGGCGCACGAGGCCCACGATGGGTCGCGGCGACCCCGCCGGGCGCGCCACGCGCTCGGGGGCGGCGCGATCGAGTCCCCACGACGCCAGGTCCTGGGCCACGAGGACCACCTCGCGCACGCCGTCGCCGAGCTCGTCCACCTCGGCCAGCACCACGTCTTCGGGACGTGACCGCTGGACGCCCCGGAACGACGGGATGGCGCAGAAGCCACAGCGCCGGTCACATCCCTCGGCCACCTTCACATAGGCCCACGGGGCGTGGGCGGCGGGACGGGGCAGGTTCAAGAGGTCGAACGACGGGAGGGCCTCGTCGGTCAGGGGAACGTCGGTGAAGGTGCCGGCGCGCGGTGCACCGAGGGTGACGGGCACACCGAAGCCCACCACCAGGTCGACCTCGGGGAGCGCCGAGCGCAGCTGGTCACCGTGGCGCTCGGCCAGGCATCCCGTCACCACCAGGCGGGCCCCCTCGTGGCGGGCCGCCGACAGTTCGAGAATGGTGTCGATCGATTCCTGGCGCGCCGCCTCGATGAAGGCACAGGTGTTGACGACGACCAGATCGGCGTCATCGGGTGTCGCCGCCGGCTCGTAGCCGTCGCGCCGCAGCGTGCCGACGAGCTTGTCCGAGTCCACCTGGTTCTTCGGACAGCCCAGGGTCTCCAACCAGTATCGCTCGGCCACCAGGACAATCTACCGGGGTGGCAGTCGACCACCCGGCGTGCCACGTCGGCGCGGGCGCGCCACCGAACCATGAGCGGAGAGGGAGGGATTTGAACCCTCGGACCCAGTTTCCCAGGTCAACTCATTAGCAGTGAGTCCGATTCGGCCGCTCTCGCACCTCTCCCACGGCGCGAAGTCGAAGCTACCAGTCGGGACGACGCTCTCTACGCCCTTAGAGTAAAAGAGGTCATATGGACGTGCTCGTCGTCGTCGGCAGTGAACCGGCACCCGCCCGACTCACCGACAGGGCACTGCACGTGCACCGTTTCGAGGGGGACGAACCGTTGGCCACCCTCGTCGGTGCGCTACGGGCCCGTATCCCCCGCCGGGTCGGCGTGTGGGGGCCGGTCGAAGAAGCGACGGCTGTGGCGGTCGGGCTGCGTCGGGCCGGTCTGCCCACCGAGCTGTTCACCGATGACGCCATCATCGGCGACAGCGCCAAGGCGCTGACCGGCGTCGAGATACGCCGCATCACCGACCCAGGACCGGCCATGGACGTCGCCGAGTCCCTCGTCGACCTGATCGGCAACACGCCCATGGTCCGCTTGGACCGCACCGCCCGGGACCTCGAGTGCACGCTCGTCGCCAAGCTCGAGCTCTTCAACCCGGGGGGATCGTCGAAGGACCGCATCGCGCTGGCCATGATCCAGGGGGCCGAGCGAGACGGGCGGCTCCGGCCGGGCGGCACCATCGTGGAGCCCACGAGCGGGAACACCGGCGTGGGTCTCGCCATCGTGGCGGCCCGTCGTGGCTACAACTGCATATTCGTCTGCCCCGACAAGGTGGGCCCCGAGAAGATCGCCCTCCTGCGCGCCTACGGCGCCGAGGTGGTCGTCTGTCCCACGTCGGTTTCACCCGAGCACCCCGAGTCCTACTACTCGGTGTCGGACCGGTTGGCCCGCGAGGTGCCCAACGCCTGGAAGCCCGACCAGTACCACAACCCCAACAATCCCCAAGCGCAGTACGAGACCGGCGCGGAGATCTGGGAGCAGACACGCGGCCGGGTCACGCATTTCGTGGCCGGCATCGGTACGGGGGGCACCGTTACCGGCATCGGCCGGTACCTCAAGGAGCGCAATCCCGCCGTGCAGATCATCGGGGCCGACCCTGACGGCTCGGTGTACTCGGGCGGGTCGGGACGGCCCTATCTGGTGGAGGGCATCGGCGAGGATTTCTGGCCCACGACCTACGACCCGTCGGTGGTCGACCGGGTGATCGCCGTCTCCGACGCCCAGAGCTTCGCCACCGCCCGGCGGGTGACGCGCGAGGAGGGGTTGCTTCTCGGAGGGTCGGGCGGTACCGCCATCGCCGCGGCCCTGGTGGTCGGGCGCGATCTCCCGCCCGACGCCGTGATCGTGGTACACATCCCCGACTCCGGGCGCGGCTATCTCTCCAAGATCTACAACGACGCGTGGATGGCCGACTACGGCTTCCTCCAAGCGGCGGGGACGACGGTCGGCGACCTGCTCGCGGCGCGTGACCCCACGCTCCCGACCCTGGTGCACACCCACCCCGACGAGACGGTGCGCCAGGCGATCGACATCTTGCGCGAGTACGGCGTCAGCCAGATGCCCGTGGTCAAGCACGAGCCGCCCGTGGTGCTGGCCGAGGTGGTGGGCGGGGTCAGCGAACGCGATCTCATGGACAGCGTCTTCACCGACGCGGCGATGCTCGACCGTCCCGTGGGCGACGTGATGGGCGCGCCGCTGCCGACCATCGGTGCGGGCGAGCAGGTCCACGTGGCGGTGGGGCGCCTCGAGGGCGCCCCGGCGCTGGTCGTCCTCGACCGCGGCCATCCCGTCGGTGTGATCACCCGCTCGGACGTGCTGGCCAGCCTGGCGGCGGGCCCGCGCTCGAGGCGGTGCCCGACCGCCGCGACCTGACCGGGCCCGGATTCGAGACGCGCGCCGTGCACGGCGGGGGCGGCCCCGACCCCGCCACCGGGAGCGGTCAACACCCCGGTCTATCTGTCGTCGACGTTCCAGCAGGACGCGGTGGGCGTGGACCGCGGCTTCGACTACGCCCGGTCGGGCAATCCGAGCCGGGCCAGCCTCGAGGCCCATCTGGCCCTGCTCGAGGGGGCCGAGTTCGGGTTCGCCTTCGCCAGCGGGATGGCGGCCGAGGACGCCATCATGCGCCTGCTCGACCCGGGCGACCACCTCGTGATGCCCACCGACAGCTACGGCGGGACGTACCGATTGGCCACCCAGTCCACCGGCGGGCCGGCCTCGCAGTCGACACCGCCGACCTGTCCGCGCTCGAGAGGTGTTGCGGCCCGAGACACGCATGGTCTGGGTGGAGACGCCGACGAACCCCCTGCTCGCCATCGTCGACATCGCCGCGGTCGCCGAGCTGGCCCACCGCCAGGGGGCCCTCGTCGTGGTCGACAACACCTTCGCCACCCCCTGGATCCAGCGCCCCCTCGCGCTGGGGGCCGACATCGTCGTTCACTCGACGACCAAGTACCTGGGCGGCCATTCCGACGTCATCGGGGGGTTCGCGGCCACCAACGACCCGGCCACGGCGCAGCGCCTGGCCTTCCTGCAGAACTCGGCCGGGGCGGTGCCGGGGCCCCTGGACTGCTTCTTGGTCCAGCGGGGGGTCATGACGCTCCCGATCCGGATGGAGCGCCACTGCTCCAACGCCCTGGCCGTCGTGGATCTCCTGCGCCACCACGCCGCGGTCAGGGCCGTCCTGCACCCGTCGCTGCCGACCACCCCGGCCACGAGATCGCCCGCCGGCAGATGCGCGCCTTCGGCGGCATGGTCAGCTTCACCGCCCGGGGGGGAGCAGGCCGCGCTCGAGGTCTGTACCCGCACCCGCATCTTCACGCTGGCCGAGAGCCTCGGTGGCGTCGAGAGCCTGATCGAGCATCCGGGCCGGATGACCCATGCCAGCGCGGCGGGATCGAGCAACGAGGTCCCCAACGACATCGTCCGGCTCAGCGTCGGGCTCGAAGCAGCAGAAGACCTCGTCGCTGACCTCAAACTCGCCCTCGACATCGCTGTTGAAAGCCCGGAGGGTCGCGGCGTCAGGCGTGGCGGCTCGTACCTCGTCGAGTGACAACTCGGCCGTCCGGTGCCGCCACACTGAGCACACTGCTCGGTGTGGCGCCATGAACGCAGGAGCCGGATCCCTCCGGGTTGAGGACGACGACGAACGACTCAGAGCGAGGGTCCAGATCAAGCCCGAAGTAGGGGCGCCACTCGGTGGTGGTCGGCGTGTGCCCACGTCGGCGCCCTTGAGCACGCGCCGGTACCGCATCCGCTCGGTGTCGAAGAGCCAGGTGCTGTTGCACGACTCGAGAACGAAGGGCTCCACGCCCTCATGGTGCCTGTTCATCCTGGCAAAAGCCTCAACATGGGGTTGCAATTCTGTGAAGAATGTCAGGGGGCCCATGAGCGACGCGATACGAGCAGAGACCATCTCGATCACCGGGCACGGCGGGGACGAGATCGAGGCCTACCGGGCCCTCCCCCTGGCCGACGGGCCCTTCGGTGCGGTGGTGGTGATCCACCACTTCCCCGGCTACGACGAGGAGACCAAGGAGATCACCCGCCGCTTCGCCGACCACGGCTACCTCGCGATGTGCCCGAACCTTTATTCACGCCAGGCCCCCGGCGCTTCCCCCGCGGAGGCCGCCGCGGTGGTGCGCGAGCAGGGCGGTGTCCCCGACGAGCAGCTCGTCGGTGACGTGGACGGCGCGGCCCGGTACCTCAAGGCCCAGGCATCTTCCAACGGCAAGGCGGCGACGATCGGCTACTGCTCGGGGGGGCGCCAGTCCTTCTTGGCCGCCTGCCGCCTCGAGCTCGACGCCGCGGTCGACTGCTACGGCGCCTTCGTGGTGGTGAACCCGCCCGAGGGCTCGCCTCTCAAGCCGGCCCCGTGGCGCACCTGGCCGCCGACTTGTCGTGCCCGCTGCTGGGCCTGTTCGGAGCCGAGGACCAGAACCCCTCACCCGAGGAGACGGCCGAGCTGGAGTCGATCCTGACGGCACAGCACAAAACCTTCGAGTTCCACACCTTCGAGGGGGCCGGGCACGCCTTCTTCGCCACCAACCGGCCCAACTACCGCCCCGAGGCGGCCGGCGAAGGCTGGGCCAAGATCTGGGACTTCTTCGGTCGCTACCTCTCGGCCTGAGAAGCCTCGCGGCCGGGCCCCCGCCCCATTTTCGGGGTAGGCACGGGACGTTCTTTGCATCTGGTGCCTCACGGCCGCGAGCTTCGTCATCGCGGGGAAAAAGCGCCCGCACGATGGCCCTGTCCAACTGGTCGCACCCGTACCGATGAAGAGCCTCGACAACCTCCGCCGTTCGGGGAGCAGGCCCAAGAAGAACGCGTCGTCCTTGCCGGTCATGGGGTCGAACCATGCCGCGTCGGTCGTGTCGCGGAGAAAGGTCAACGCCGACGACAGCAGCATCGGGCTCCTGGTCTGGAATTCGCGAAACGCTTCGTCGAACGCGATCCTGAAGCAGAAGAGGCCCTCTTGCGCCCGGACGACACTATCGCCATGGCGACGGCCGGGGAGCCCACATTGAGCGAGAGGAGCGCCTACTCGACCCGGCTACGACCAAAGGCAATCGATGCCAATCCCGGAACATTCGGCCATATTCGGGTAGCGGGCGAACGTGTGGCCCTCCCTCGTGGCCTCTTCCAACCAGCCGCTCTCCATGGGCAAGAAAGTCGTCACACGCCGTGGGTTCCAGTGCTCCGGTCGACCATGATCGACCTCGGCACCGGCCTCCTGGGCGATAAACCTCTCGTCGTCGGCCGAATCTCTCGACGCCGCTTCCCGTCGACGGGATTCGTCCACTGCCCGGCACGACTCAACGGTCCCCTTGCTCCCAGGAGTCCTTGACGTAAACCGGGTAGCCACGCTCCCCGCACACACTTCAACAGGGACTCGGCCACAGGCCCGTCGCTGCCGATCTCGTCGAGCAACAGCAGGCCCGGCCACCCCTCGGATCTCGATGCTCGATGCAGGGCCCCCATGAGCGTGTCGACAACCGCATGGGGCTCGGTTCGATCGACCAGCGGAGTGTGGAG
>CAWCEP010000005.1:0-1260505 GCA_963794615.1 uncultured Acidimicrobiales bacterium
CTCGGTTCCCTACGAACTGCTGGGGACGGCCACCTCCACCGCCACGTTCTTCCGCACCATCGGTGGTGCGTTCGGCGTGTCCCTGCTCAACTCGGTGTTCAACAGTCGCCTGCTGCCTCAGCTGGCCAAGGCGCACGTGCCGCCCGCGGTGCTGCGCTCCATCGTGAGGGGATCGAGCATCGTCGTCAATCCCGCTGCCATCGACAAATTGCCGCCGACGGTCCGGGCCCCCATCAGAGAGGCATTCAGCCATTCCCTGCAATGGGTGTTCGTGGTGGCGGTGCCCTTCGCCCTGCTGGCATTCGTGCTGAGCTGGCTCATGAAGGAGATCCCACTGCGCACGACGGCGTTCAGTCCCACCGCACCGGCCCGGGACGGCGATACCGAGGCTCTCGGTGACGATGGGGCTGGCCCCGTGGCGCCCGTCGAGGTCTCCACCTTCTGACACCACGGTGGAACTCGTCTTCGCCCAAGGGTGGAGACGGTGTGTGGCTGAGACGGTCAGACGCTACGCAGATGAGGCGGGTCGGGCGTCTCGGTCCCCCCCGCCACCATGGCCAGGGCCTCGGCACGCGCCGTGCGGTACGACTCCCACAGCCGCACCTTGGTGGTGAGGTCCGAAGCGGTCGTGGCCCCCACCACGCAACGGCGCATCTGGTCGGCGAGTTCGCGCAGCCGGGTCGAGTGCGTTGCGTCGTGGGCCGCCATCGACGCCACCGGCGCCGTCACATGGGGCGAGAGGGGGCCCACGTGATCTTCGACCCTCACCGCCGCCGACATTGTCCGGGACATCGGATGACCTCCACTTCCCGCCGAGGGTTGCATCGACTTCGCCGGGATCGAACTTGACATTGCTCCCACGTGAACAGCTCGTCACGGCGCCCATGGGCCCCCATGGGTTCGGGAATGTCGACGCGAAGTGGGAACATCCATTCTCAGTGAGCGACCCTCGACCTCGAAGAGTGGTGCAAGGCGACCCTCAAGGGATCGGGTAGACGTCCCGACGGCCAAGGGGGACGGACGGATCCGATGGGCTCCGATGGGTGGCTCGACAGGATGCTCGAGCAAGGGAGAGGGGGTGGTGGTCGTGTCGGTGGGGCGCCTGGGTCTCGGGTCGAGGCCACTTCCGACTCCGATTCGGTACAGCGCCTACGTCGGCGCGGTGGCGGTCTTCGTGGTCATCCTGTTCGTGCGGGGAGGGCCCAATCCGGCCGAGACCGACGCGCATGCGGTGACCCTCCCCACCACGGCCATAACCCACGGCGAACTGCGCACCGCGGAGCGAGAGACGCTGGTCCCGAATCCTCCCGGGTACCCGTTGCTGATGTCGCCCTTCGTCCTGGCGTTGCGTCCCTGGATCGGATCACCGCGGTGGTGTGACGACAAGGCCATCCCCGCCATCCTGAAGACGACCGGCGACGCGTACTTCCTGTCGATCCTCGGGCCCTGCACGGCGCGACATGGACCCGACCACGGCAAGCCGTACCCGATCTGGTACCGGTCCCAGGCAGTCCTCGCCATCCTCGGCTGGGTCGTGCTCGCCGTCGGTGCGGTGATGCTGCTGCGAGCGGCTGGAGCAGGGGGAGGAGTCGGCGAAGTGGTGCTCGTCCTGGCCTTGGCCGTCCTGCCGTCGGCCTCCGACGCCATCGCGCAGACCTTCCACCCCCAGGACCTCATGAGTATGGGCCTGATCGGCGCGGGGACGGCGCAAGCATTGCGGCGGCGATGGGTGGCTGTCGGCGTGGTGTTCGCGGTCGCCTTCTTGTGCAAGCAGTTCGCCGTCCTCCCCTTGCTGGCGGTGCTCAGCGCCGCGCCGGGATGGCGGGACCGGGCCCGGATCCTGGTTCCCGCCGTCGGCGTGGTGGCGCTCGGGATCGTCCCCTTCTACCTCGCCGCCCCGGTGGACACGGTGCGGGCCATGACCGCTGTCTTCGTGGCGGGTGTCACCACCGAGAGGACCCCCACCGTCGTCGGGCTCCTGGCCATCGGCGAGAACCTGAAGCTGGAGATCGCCCGGGACGCCCCCATCGTGGCGTCTGGACTGCTCGCCGCCTGGTCCAGGTGGCGAGCAGGCCGCGCCCTGCTGGCACCGATACCGCTCGTCGGCCTGGGCGTGGCGTGCTTGGCGACCAGGCTGGTCTTCGAGATCTCCCTCCTGAACTACTACTTCCTGGCCGTGGCGGTGGGATTGTTGCTCCTCGACCTCACCCGCCGGCGGGTGCCTCTGTGGTCGGTGACGTGGATCGTCGCCACTCGCTTCGTGCTCTCGCCGCTCGCCGCCCACGAGTCGCTCACGCTCACCGGTGTCCTGTTCCTGGTGGCGTCGATCGTCCCGATCGGGCTTGGGCTGGCCCAGGTCCCGGCTCGGACTCGAGCCCTGGTCTCGCCGCCACCGGCTGGACCCCTCGAGGGGCAACGGTGACTACCGGCAGGGCCTCCACGGCTTGGCCCGCAGGGCCAGGCCCTTCGCGATGGCGTCGCGTCGGTGCAGGTCGGCGCTCGGGCAATAGCGGGCCGGCCGACCGCGGTATTCGACCTCGACCACGGCTTTGCCCGCTGCGGTCCATCCGTCGTACGCGTCACACTCGTTGTACTGAGCACACTGCTCGTTGACGGCGAAGTCGAAGGTGCCCTCCAGCTGGCCCAGCTGGTCGAGGTCGTTCTTGAGACCGACCGACATGCCGTCGTTGTGGGCGATGGTGGCGAGATCCTGGTCGAACGTCAACTGCTCCGCCCCGGTGAGCGGGAAGCCCGTCGTGTTCTCGTAGCCGTCGACGTTGTCGAAGTCCACGGCGTCGAACCCCGCTGCCGCGCACTTCGCGACGCGGGCGGTGATGATCGGCAGCAGGATGTCCGTGGCCCTGATGTCGAGCCAGCGCTCTCCGGGCCAACCGTTGGGGAGGCCCTTGACCGAGGCCGGATAGGCCCCGGCGTCGGGACGGAAGCTCTCCCAGGTTCCGGCGTCGACATAGCACACGGCGTGGGCACCGAGGGCGTGGATGGCGCCAACGGCGGCGGTGTTGAGCGTCACCCCGTTCGGGGCGTAGAGGTCGACGTCATAGACGTTGGGACGGACACAGGCACCTCCACTCGCCGGTACGGCGCAGAGGTTGGTCTTGAGCGCGCCCTGCAGTTGGTACTGCCATTGCAGACCCTGGGTGGGGATCCACATGCTCTTGCCGTTCGCCACCGGCGTCATCACGAAGAGCGACACCCCCATGACCACCGTGGCCACGATGGCGCCCGACGCCCTCCGGATCCCCCGAACCCGTGTCTCGCACCCCACGCCCAGAGCGTAGGCCCGGGTCGGGGCCCGTGCCGGACTCTCGTCCCCGGCCTACGGTGTGCGCCGACGTGCGGCTGCCCGGGAGCGGACCTGCCGCTCGCCCCGACGAGATCGGCGGTCGGTACGGATCCGAGGTGCGTCGATCCAGGGACATCGTGAGATGATCTGGCTCGTGGCGACGGTGACGGGCCCGACGGCGTCGAGGGGGGTGTGGTGAGCGGTCTGATCTTTGCCGCCGGGACGGTGATCGTCGTGGTCACCGCCGCCAACGTCGTCTTCACCCTCGTGCTCCCGAGACGCCCGTCGGGGATCGAACGGCTGTCGCTCGTGGTCAATCGGACCGTGCGCGTCGTCTTCCTCGCCGTGTCGCGTGCGGCCCGGAGCTACGAGGTGAAAGATGCCATGCTGGCCCCGGCCGCCCCGGTGGCGCTGTTGACGGGGCTGGCGGTTTGGCTGGGGTTCTTCGTCGTCGGCTACGCATGCATGCTCGAGCCCACGACCCACGGCTTCTCGGGTGCGTTCACCCAGGCGGCGGTGTCGATGTTCAGCGTCGGCACCGCGCAAGGCGGGGGACACGCCAACCGAGCGGTGGACATCGCGGCGGGTGCCACCTGGGCTGTCGTGGTCACGCTGCAGATCGCGTACCTCCCCTCCCTCTACGATGCCTTCAACCGGCGCGAAGCCCTGGTGGCCATGCTCGAGAGCCGGGCCGGGCTCCCGGCGTGGGGCCCCGAAGTCCTGGCCCGCCACCAATTGGTCGGCATCGTCGACGCCCTTCCCGCGCTGTTTTCGGACTGGGAGCGCTGGGCCGCGGATGTGGCCGAGAGTCACACCACCTATCCCGTCCTTCTGTTGTTCCGGTCACCCGAGCCGTGGTACTCGTGGGCGGTGGGGTTGCTGGCGGTGCTCGACGCCGCCGCCATGTACCTGGCGTTGTCGCCCGACGCGTCGGCGTCACAGGCCCGGTTGTGTCTGCGCATGGGCTTCACCACCTTCAACCGGATCGCCAAGACCCTCGGATGGCCCGTGGACCCCGACCCCAATCCCGAGGGGCCGATCTCCCTGACCTTCGAGGAGTTCCAACAGGCCGTGCACATGCTGCAGGAGATCGGCTACCCCATGGAGCTCACCGCCGAAGAGGCGTGGCCGAATTTCCAGGGCTGGCGGGTGAACTACGAGACGACCGCATACCGGTTGGCGGACCGGGTCGTCTCCCCTCCGGCGCCGTGGTCGGGACCACGGAGCCATATGCGTTCGGGCACGGTGGCGCCGCGTCGGCCGCCGCAACGGAGCCCCGCCGGCAAGGTGGTGGCCGCCCTCCGTCCCGCCGCCGAGGTCTCGGCCCCCCGCCGGCGCGGCACCCTCACGCGACCGAAGGACCCGGGGTAGCGAGGCCTCGATTCAGTCCTCGTCCGGTGCGATCGCCTCGGGCTCGTAGGTGAGGTCGACCTCGACGGACTCGGGGCGGTTCGTCGGGACGAGGCTCACGGCGAAGCCGTCGACCACGTCCACCAGCTTCACGCCGTCGACATGCGGTCGGCTGCTCGCTCCCCATTTCGCCCGGGCCCGCCGGCGAGCCTCGGCGACGTCGGTCGCTACCACCAGGACCACCTCGTGGTCCTCGGTCAGACGTCCCGGAGCCGGGTCGCCCCCCAGGTACACGGCGTAGAGCTGCGGCCCGTCACTCATCGCCGGTCCTCGGTCAGCTCCGGTCCTCGATCAATATCGTGGCGCCAACGGCTCCGGACAGGTCGCCGAGCTCGGTGCCCAGGACCACGGGGGGTCGATCGGGAAAGCGGAGGTTGGGGGCCATGGCCTGCTCGACGCGGCGGACGAAGAGCTCTCCGAGGCGATCGCCCAGACCGCCACCGACGATGATCGCTTCGAGATCCAAGAGGTTCTGCGCATTCGACAGGGCCACACCGAGGGCGTCGACGGCCTCGTCGATGAACTCGATCGTGATGCGGTCCTTTTGGTCGAGGGCGTCGGCGATGACCGAGCTCGTCACGCGGTCGCGTCCTTTGCGCTCCATGATCTCGAAGAGCTTGGTCTTCTGGCCCTTGTCGACGCGCTGTCGGGCTGCCTGCTCGATCGACTGGCGTCCTGCATACGCTTCGAGACAGCCCAGCCGTCCGCACCCGCAACGCCGGCCACCCGGTTTCACCGTGGTGTGGCCGATCTCGCCGGCGTTGCCGAGCCCATGCCGGAGCGCACCCTCGAGGATGAGCCCGCCGCCGACGCCGGTCCCGACGAACACGCCCAGGAGGTTGCGAAAGGGTCGACCCGCACCGCGCCGGAACTCGCCCATGACGGCAGCCCGCACATCGTTGTCGACGATGACCAGTGTCCCACCGAAGGCCGCGCTCACGCGGGGCCCGAGGGCCACGTCGTCGACGAAGCCCGGGACGTTGCGCGCGTTGGACACGTGGCCGGTGGTGACGTCGACTGAGCCCGGTGACCCGATGGCGATGGCGCTGAGCGCCGACGGTGCCAACCCGGCGTCCTCCACGGCGCTGCGGACACTGGCCACGATCTCGGCCACCACGTCGTCGGCGTTGGTGTTGGGAGTCAGGTGGCGCGCTTGCCCCACGACGTCACCAGCCGACACCACCACGGACTGGATCTTCGTTCCGCCCAGATCGACGCCAGCGATCGCCTGCGTCATCGTGATGGGTCCTCCAGCGTCGTGAGGCAGATCGGATCGCTCCTCGCCGTTGCCGCCTGGCGTCATTCACGGTAGTCGGAGGCCCACCTGCGCCCGAGCATGGTGGGGGAGGGCCGAATCCCGATCAATCGGGACCGAGGTCGCCCAACGGCGCGGGTTCCAGGCCGAGCGGTGTCCCGCAGCTGTCCGAGAAGCCCTGGCTCCGCAGTCCCAGACCGGCGTTGAAACGCGATCGGAAGTTCTCCATCGCCACCCAAGCCGCCAGTTCCACGATTTCGGGCTCGGTGAAGTACTCGTGCAGGCGCGCCATCAGCTCGTCGGAGATCTTCGCCGGTGTGGACGTGGCCGCTTCGGCGTACTCGAGCACGGCTCGCTCGCGGCCGTCGAAGGCGGTGCTCGTTCGCCACTGCGGGACCTGGCGGACCTTGTCGGGGTCGGTCCCTTGCTGCATGCCCTCGTAGAAGCCGTAGTCGGTGCACCACGAACACCCGATGTCGGTGGCCGCGGCCTGGATGGCGAGCCAACGCAGGTCCTGGTCCAGGCGCCGCCAGCCCCGCTCGGCCGCGGTCTCGAGGGCGCCCATGGCGAGGAGCACCCCCGAATGATGGGCGGCGGCCGCCACGGGCTCGACGACGCGCCCGAAGCGGCGTCGCGAGTAGCGAAGCGCGACCTTGGGGATCAGTCGGGTCGCCTTGTCGGAGAGCTGTACGTGCGCCATGGGCCGGCCTCCTGGACGTAGGGACGATGGACAGGACCTCGACGTCGGGTTCCTGTCATCGGTCTGCTCGCTCCTAAGAGAGCGAGCGGGCCGGAAAGGTTCCCGTTGCTCGGTCCGGGCGTGGCCCTCGGGTTGGGGGCAGGGCGAATCGCGCTGCGACGCCAGGGCCGAACCTCTGGTTGACTCGTCGGCGTGGAAGCGCTCGAGATCCCCATCGACATCGGAAGCGGTCCCCCCGTGGTCCTCCTGCACGGGTATGCCATGCGACCCGATACCTACCGACCGTTGGCCGACCTCCTCGCGGCGCGCTGTCGGGTGATCGTCCCCGACCTCTTCGCCTTCCGGGGGCCGTGGCGCTACCCGACGGTGCTCGACGCCTTCACCGCCGGCCTCGATGGCCTGGGGCTCGACAGGGCGACGCTGATCGGGCACTCCTTCGGGGGGGGCATCGAGCTCGGCTTCGCGGCGCGCGACCCCGGCCGGGTCGTGGAGCTCGTGTTCTCAGACACCCTGGCCGTGTCGCACCAGTGGGGGTTGGCCGACGAGGCGCTGCGGCACCCGTGGGGGCTGCTGTGGTTGGCGACGCCCACGGCCGCATCCGCGTTCGGGCGCTCGTGGATGGCGCATCCGCGCCAGCTCGTCGAAGCGGGTTGGTGGGGCTTCACCAGTGATCGCGACGGGGATGCGGAAGCGTGCGGACGGGCCGGAGTCGCCGCCCATGTGTTGTGGGCCAACCGCGACTCGATCCTGGCCCGTGGCGACGGGGAGCGTTTCGCGCGAGAGCTCCACGCCTCGTTCACGGTGGCATCCGCGCCGGACGGGCGACCCATCGATCACGACTGGATGTTCCAGCAGCCCGAGCTGTTCTTCTCCCATCTCGAAAAGCTCAAGCTCGAACGCGTTGGCGTCCTGATCCGTTTGTGGTGAGCGTGGGTAACCTGGCCCGCGACGTGGGAGGTGGGCATGGGTGATGACTGGGCACGACCGGTGGTGCACTGGGAGATCGAAGCACTCGATGCCGAGCGGCAACGGGCGTTCTACGGTGCCTTGTTCAACTGGGAGATCGGCGACGGACCGATCATGTCCATCGCACCCGGCATCGGTGGTCCCGAGCCGGGGCCGGCGGGCCACGTCCGGCAGGGTGAGCGCAGCGGGGTGGCGCTCTACATCCAGGTTCGTGACATCCGGGCATCGCTGGCCCGGGCCGCCGAGCTCGGTGGCGTCGTCATCTCGGAGCCCTTCGACATCCCCGGTGGCCCGACCCTGGCTCCGATCACCGACCCGGAGGGAAATCCGGTGATGCTGGTCCAGCAGTAGCGCCGCTCCGCACCCGGAGCCCGACCCCAGCCGGGTCGGTGACGGACCCGGACGTCCTCGCTCAGTCGAGGGTCTGGTAGCGCCGGGTGGCGACGCGGGCGGGATCGAGGCAGGCGAGCCACCGGGTCACGGTGGCGTCGTGGCGGCACGCCTCTGCCGACGCGTCGGCGTCGGCACCTGATCCCCACAACGTGAGCACCACCCATTCCCCATCGCCACCACGCGCCGTGGTGCGCCGCAGCATGCCGCGCTGGGCGTAGTAGACCGCGGTCTGGGCTCGGCGGTCGAGGTCGAGGAAATCGGTTTCGTCCACGCCGGGAGCGAGCCGGAAGGTCACGATGTCGACGACGGCCATGGGACGCATTCTCGATCTGCTCGGCACGGGTAGCGCCCACCGTTCTACTCCACACCACCGACGACCGGGGCGCCGGTGACCGGCCAGCCGAGGTGACCGGGTGGGAGAGGGCCGTCGACCGACCCTCTCCCACCGGCGCTGTCCCCGCGGATCAGAAGAACAGGTTGAGCGTGTTCGTGCCGTCGTCGACGAACCAGATGCCGCGGTCACCGGGCACGAGAGCGAGCCCGAAGAGGTCGCCGGCGCCGCCGGGTGGCGCCCCCGAGTCGTCGAGGGTGGCGGTGCCGACGGTCTGTCCCCAGGGAGAGGTCTCGACGATCAGGCCGTTGTTGCCGTTCACGGTGAGCACGTTGCCATTGGGGGCGAGGACCATGCCGAGCGGATCGTCGAGCACGGACGCCTTTGACACCGTGATGCCACCGGGCACCCCGAAGGTCTCGTGTCGGAACAGCGCGTCGGGCACGGCCGCGATGCGGTCGTTCACCGAGTCGGCGACGTAGAGCGTCCCGTTCCAGCCCAGCGCGACACCGGTCGGCCCGACCACGAGGGCGGCGGGGTCGGTGTGTTCGTCGAATCCCGAGGCCACCACGGTCTGGGACTCCACCACGGGGTTCTGGCCGCGGAAGAGACCGACCTTGATGCGCAGGACCGTCCCGCCGTCGACGATGTTGCCGGGCTGGTCCGAGGGGATGCCGTTATCGGCGGCGACGGTGCCGTTGAGCACGTTGGTGACGAACAGGTAGGCGGTGTTGCCGACGCTCGCCGATGTCATGTCCCAGGGGCCGTTGATGGCGCCACCGGCCCAGGTCTCGACGAGCTGGCCCATCGAATTGAACACGAGGAGACAGCCCGCGCCGATGCCCTGCGGAGATCCGGTGTTGGTGGGCCCGTTCGCCGTGGTGGGCAGGCTCCCGACCACGACCCAGCCACCGGGAAGGACGGACAACGCGGTGGTGAGCCCGATGCCGCCCGGGCACGGCCCGGTGGGAGAGGCCTGGTCGATCTGGGCGAACGGGGTCACCGTCCCGTCGGGCATTTCCTGGACGATGGTCGTCCCCGTCCCCTGCGCGTTGGCGCTGTTGTTGAAGTTGCTCACGAGCACGCCGCCCTGGACGAGGTCGCCGGTGCTCTGGGGAACGACGACGATCCCGTAGGGATTCACGTCGCCGTTGGCCGGCACCGTCGACGGCCCGGGCACCACGTTCGAGAATTGGGCGAGGAACCCGTGCGGGTCGGCTCGAGCATTTCCCGCGGTGATGAGGACGCCGAGCGTGGTTCCAGCCAACGAGACCACGCTCAGCCCGATGGTGGCGCGTCGGGTCAGCCTTCGCGTTCTCACGGTGGGAGGGGGCGCACCATGCGGGCTCGTTCCCGGGTCGGGGACGTGACGGACAGGACCTTCGCGCATGATTGGCACCTTCTGCTCGGCCCGGACGGACCGCATGCCGTCGGCTACGGCGCAGGACGGCGCAATGTTCACCACTGATGCTGGTTCAGCCTGATGCTCACCACGCGCCGGGGCACGACCGACGATCGTCCGGCGACGGTTCCGTTCCCGACTCGGCCCGGGGTCCGGGCCCGACGGCCGCTCAGAACCAGGTTGAACACCATGGCGGGGTGGAGGTCCTGAACATGACGGCGGCGCGGTCCACCGCCCCCGGGTGGTGCTCGTCGATCCGGCCGATGTCGTGCAACACGTGCGCGGAGACACCGCCCGCGTACAGCGAGCCCAGGGCGTCGACCGGCATCGACAGGTCCGCGCTCTCGTCGCTGCGCGTGCACGTCGCCCCGGCGGGCCCACCGTCCAGTGCGAATCGGCCCCCGGCGAGGCCGAGGGGGTCGGCCACCTCGATCACGATGCGTCCTTCCACGGCGTAGCGTCGGGCCGCCAGGGCGACGGCGACGTCGAGCACGCGTACCCATACGAAGTCGTACCGTCCGGCCTGGCGCAGGGCGCGGCCATCGGTGAGGAGCCATCCGAGGGGCTCGTCGACGGCGCGGTCACCGGCTCGCACCGTGACGACGAGGTCCACCTCGCAGCAATACCGCCACAGTCGCTCGTAGGCGGCAGGCGTCACCGCCACCAACTCGTCCACGGTGAGCTCTCCCGTCGGGCGCATGTGGTCGGTGGACTGCGTGGCGCCATAGCGCACGTACCCTTCGACCTCCCCCTCCGGCGAGCGGTACAGGGCCCCGTACCCTTCGGGCTTCTTGGCCCCGGGCACCTCCACCTGGTGCAGGACGCGGTCCCACCAGCGCTCGTTGCGACCGATCGAACCGGGCTGCCCGGCGCGGAACCGGTCGTAGAGGCCGGGTGCCTCGTTGCGCATCGCCACGAGGTCGACGAGCTCGACACTGCCAATCCCCGGGTTCCGGAAGCGCGCCGTGGCCAGGTCGACCGAGTACGACGCGGCCTCGATGGCGGCGCCGTAGCCGAAGCGCCCGTAGATGGGGTACTCCGAGGCGATGAGGATGCCCACCGGCTCACCTCGGTCGGCGCTGGCGCGCAGGTCCGACGTGATCATGGCGCTCAGCAGTCCCCGGCGGCGATGGGTGGGCGCGACCGTGACATTGGTGAGCGCCGCCACGTCCACCTCGGCCGGGCCCGGTGTGGTGAAGGGGGTAGGGAACGAACGCAGGGTTCCCACCACCCGGTCGCCGTCGAATGCCCCCCACGTGCGCTCGAGATCGACGTCACCGAGGAAGTACCGGCCGTAGCCGTCGGGGACGGTGAAGAGGAACCCGACGCCCATGCACCGCACCCACGAGTCGATCTCGGAGGCTTCGATGGTTCGCACCTGGCCGACCATGCGACGACTCTAGTGACGGGGCTCACGGCCTCCCGACGCCGGAGCGGGACGGGACCGAATCGGCCGCCCTCCGGCCGGGAGGAGAGAAGCCGGGGTCAGTTGTTGTTGGCGCTCGACGCCAGACGAGCCGTGCGGCGCTGCACCCACTGCCACGTCCCGGCGGCGACGTCGTCGAGCTCGGGTGGTTCGAGGAGATAGCGACGCGCCCGCACCGCCGCGTTGCGGAAGACGCGCAGGTCCGGGGACTTGAAGGCCCAGTGCGCATAAAGCTGGTTCCACATCCGTCGCAGGTCTCCCCAGGTCCGACCGGGATGGTGCGCCACGAACAACGCCAGGGCCAGGGACTTGCGGCTGACGGTGCGTCCGCGTGCCCCTTGGCGCAACACGCCGGAGCGCACCTTCTGCCACATCGCCGCCACCTGGGCGGCACTGAGGGTGGGGTCGAGGGCGAGGGTGACCTTGGTGGTCGCCTGCCAGTCCCCCACGGTCGTGATGCCGAGCACCCGGACGGGGTGGGCGATCTCGAAGGCGGCCGCCTCGTCCGAGGGGGTGGCGCTCGATCTCGGGCGCCGGCCGTCGGGCACGGTCCGCCCCGTGCGCTCGAGGTAGAAGAGCATCGCCGCCGCTCGGGCCCGCTCCCACAGGCCGGGGCGATCGTCGTCGCCGGCCGGCTCCGACGCCTCGAGCTCGGCCTGGATCCTCGAGGCCAGGTCCAAGGGGGAGCGGGGGATGGTGACTGCCGCCGCCGGGGCCCGCTCGGCCGCCATGGCGTCGACTTCTTGTCTCAGATCCCGAATCTCCTCGGCCAGGAAGCCGGCCGGGTCGTCCTCGGCCTGCGCGTCGACGAGGAAACCGCTCCTGTCCAAGAAGCCCCATTCCGCGCTGCCTGTCTGGGGCCAGCCGCGCCGCTCCAACACGACATCGACGCCGGTCCGTAACTGGTCGCGTGGTTCCATGGCCGAAGACTAATCCTGGTGGGGGCGCCGAAGGCCGATGAGCCGGGCCGGGCCGGGCCCCTCGGGCTCAGGACACCACGGCGATGACGTAGCCCATCACGAGGAGCAGCCCGGTCAGCAAGTGCAGGAGGATGTTGGACTGCATGGTGGGCATGAGCGCGTAGGGGTCCCCGTAGTTGGCGCGCAACCCGTTGCGCACCCGCCACGCCAGCGGGAGCGTCACCAAGGCGAGAAGGGTCCACACGGGCGTGACGCCCGCCACGACCTCGGCCACGATGCACACGTAGGCGGCGACCACCGTCACGGCATACCCCGCCTGCACCTGTGCCGACGAGAAGCGCACGATGAGCGTGCGCTTGCCGGCGGCGGCGTCGCCGACCCGGTCCGGGATCTGGTTGACGTAGAGCACGAGGGCGATGAGCAGTGCCACGGGGAGCGAGGCGAGCACCGGCTGCCAGCTCCACCGGCCCGCGCAGGCGAAGTAGGTCCCGACCGCCATGACGGGGCCGAACCCGAGCGCGGTCACGGGCTCGCCGAGCCCGCGGTGCACGAGACGCAGCGGCGGCGCCGAGTAGGCCAGGCTGAGCACCACACCCACGGCGCCGATGCCGATCAGGCCCCAGCCGCGTTCGGCCGCCAGGAACAAGCCGAGGCCCACCGACAGCGCATAGAGGGCGACACATCCGCTGACCATGGCGCGGCGCGTCACGAGGCCGTACTGCAGCACGCGCGACCCCCCGCTGAACGGCGTCGGGGTGACGTTGGCGGCGTCGGCACCGTTGGCGTCGTCGAAGATGTCGTTGGCCATGTTGAGGCCAAGGTGCACCGCCACCGCCGCCACCAAGGCGAGCACGAACCACAGCGTGTGGAAGGCGTTGTCGCGTGCCGCCACGACGCCGCCCAGGCCGACGGGGATGAGCGTGGCGGTGAGGAAGGGCAGCCGGGTGGCGAGGAAGACGGTCCAGAGCCGGCTCAGGCGCGGACGCGTCCCCAACTCGTCGAGATAGTCCCGCCCGGCGGGGACGCCCCGCTCCGCGTATTCGAAGAACGGCGTGTCGGCTTCGTCCCACCCGCTGGCTTGGCGCACGGCGACCCGGAGCCCGGTCCCGGTGAGCTCGGACCGTCCCCACAGGTTCACGTAGCGCCGCTCGTCGTAGCCCACGCCGGGCTGGGGACGGATGTGGCTGAAGACGAGCTCGACCTCTTGGCCGTCAGGGGGACGGAGCTCGGGGTCGAGGGCGCCGACGTCGACGATTGCCGTCGACGGCGACGCGCTGAATTCGACCGCGATGTTCACCGGGTAGCCGTCGGCGCCCACGTAGGCGAGGACCCCGTGGGGATACGACTGGGCCCGGGCGATGGCGTCGACGACCTCGAGCTTGGCCATCTCAGGACACCTCCGCCAGCTCGTAGACCCGGGCCGGCTCGCTCGGCCGGCCGTCCTCCCACCACAGCACCCGATGCGGGGTGATCTCGATCACAGAACGCTCGAAGAAGAGCGGGATCCCGAAGCGCTTCTTCAAGAAGAAGTCGATGGCAGGCTCTTTGGCCCGCCACATCGGGAGCAGGCGTTCCCAGCCCTCGTGCACGTCGTCCTCGACCACGCGGGCGTCACCTTGGATCGTGGCCCGGTGAAACGGCTCCACCGGGATCGCCACGGGATCGGTGAGCGACAGGCACACCTTGGGATTGGCTTTGATGTGTCGGAGCTTGCGCGAGAACAGCACCGACGACGTGAGGTAGATGACGTTGCCGTCAGACAGCGGGATGAGGGGATAGGTGACCGGGCGCCCCGATTCGTCGATCACCGTCAGCTCGCCGACGAGGGCGACGTCGAGCAACTCGATCACGGGGGGCGGTAGCAGGGGGGTTGGATCGCTCACGAGCGCGACCCTACAGCGTCGGGTCGAACGGTCAGAAACCGACAACGGGGCACCGGGCGCGCCCGCTCAATGTTGCGGTGCGCCGACGCTGTGTCCACTCCGGAGCCCGTGTCCATCGCTGTCGCTCGGGTCGCCGCCCATCATCTTCAACATGGGTAGACCACCGCTTCTCACGAATCGGATCACCAGGGCGCCCGCCACGAGCAGGAAGACGACGTTGAGGACGGTGGTGTAGTCGAAGCGCACCGCCATCTCGCCGACCTTGGCGTGGCGACCGCTCGGTACGAGGCCGAGGCCGCCGAAGACCAACTCGACGACGTACCCGGCGCTCACCATGGACAGGTAGAAGGTGGCCAGGATGAACAGCATCATGCGGGTCCCGTAGTACTTCCGGTAGATGACCAGGATCGGCACGATGATGAGGTCGGCGAAGATGAACGCCACCACCCCGCCGAAGCTGATCCCGCCGTTCCACAGCACCGCCGCCAACGGGACGTTGCCGATCGAGCACACGAAGCTGAGCAGGCTCACCACCGGGCCGATCAGCGGACCCCACAGTCGGGACAACAGGGGATGGCCGGTGAAGAAGAAGAGCTGCCAGAAGCGGTTCGGCACCCACGCCCCCAGCGCCCCCGCCACGAGCAGCCCGACCACGATGTCGCGCACCACCGCGGCCCACTCCATGACGAAGATGTGCGAGATCGACGTGAATGCCCCTTGGGACCGCAGCCGCCGCCACAGACCACCCGGCGCCTGGATGCTCATGTCCATCGCGGCGTGCCCCTCCATGCCCCCGGCCACCCCCTTGGCCGCCTGGGCCCGGGCCGCGTCGAGGATCCGCCCTCGCAGGAACAACCGGAACCACAACGCCACGAGGACGATCACCACCGGGCCGCCCACGAACTCGGCCAGTGTGAACTGCCAGCCGACGAGCAGGGCCAGGATGATCCCGAGCTCGACGACCAGATTCGTGGACGAGATCTCGAACACCATGGCGGCGGTGAAGCTCGCCCCCTTCCGGAACAACGCCCGGGCCAGGGCGACCGCCGCGTATGAACACGACGACGACGCCGCGCCCAGCGCGGTGGCGACGGCGAGGGTGCGAGGGTCGTCACCACCGAGGAGCCGTTCGACGGTGCTGCGCCGCACCACGGCTTGGATCACCGACGCCAGGACGAAGCCGAGGATCAAGGCCCACAGGATCTGCCACGTCATCGACCCCGACACGAGCAGGGCATGGCCGAAGGCGTCGACGGCCCTCACCCCTCGTCCTCGGGGACGGCCACGGTGAGCAGCTGGCGCAGACAGTGCTCGAGGAGGGCATGGGGGAAGGAGGCGGCCAGGCTGTAGTAGACGACGCGACCCTCCTTGCGGAAGCTCACCAGCCCCGCCGTCCGGAGCATGCGCAGCCCGTAGGTCACGGCGTCGTCGCTGACCCCGAGGGCGAGGGCCAGGTCGCCGACACAGAGCCGGTCCACCGCCGAGAGGGCGAACAGCAACCGCGACCGGACCGGGTCGGCGATCAGACCGAGCAGGCCGGCCAGGCGCCCGGCGTCGTCGAGCGAGATGAGGCTGCGGTGGGCCGATTCGACCCCGTCGAGGTCGATGGGATGGTCGTGGGGGGAGGCCGGGGCCATCTATTTCTCCGTATATCCGTACTAGTACACGGATACTAGCGGGACACGGCCCCCGTTCGAGGCAGGGTGCAGGGCACCAGCAGGTTCAGGGCAGCAGCAGGTTCAGGGCAGCAGCAGGGCGGCCATGCGGCGGGTGGCCACGACGAGGCCGAGGCATCCCGCCACGAGCAGGTAGGCGGCGTGGCCCAGCAACGACCATGACACGATCCCGAGGTCGAGGCCGCGCAGGAGCGCCACGCCCTGGTACAGCGGAGTGCAGCGGATCACGGCCTGGATCCAGCCGGGGTATACCGACAGCGGGTAGAAGGTGGCGGAGAACAAGAACAACGGGATGAGGGCGAGCGAGACCTTGTCGAAGTCCTGCCAACTGCGCATGTAGGTGGTGGCGGCCATGCCGACGGCGGCGAAGGCGTAGCTCACCGTCATCGCCGCGGGCAGGCACAGGATGGCCCACGGCGACAACACGTAGCCGTAGCCGGCCATCACCACGAGAAACGCCGTCGAATAGACCGTGGCCCGCATGAGCGACCACGTGAGCTCGCCGAGGGCGACGTCGCCGGGGCCGAGCGGTGTCGACAACACGGCGTCGTAGGTCTTGGCGATCTTGAGCTTGAAGAACACGTTGAACGTCGAGTCGAGCGTGGCGCCGTTCATGGCCGAGGACGCCAGGAGCCCCGGGGCGACGTAGGTGGCGTAGGGGATGACGTGTCCCGCCACGTGGATGGCGTGCACCAGCTTGCTGAGCCCCACCCCGATCGACAGGAGGTAGAAGAACGGCTCGAAGAACCCCGACACGAAGAAGACCCACGAGCGTCGGTACACCAGGATGTTGCGTTCCACGAGGCGCTGGGCCCGGCGCGTCCCGAGCAGTGAGACGGGGACGATGCGCAGCGGGATCCCGCCGGTTGCGGTGTCGGTCACGTCACGAGCCTCCGCCGGTACGAGCGCGACGCGAGCACGAATCCCACCACGCTGAGCACGACCAGATAGGCGACGTGGGCGCCGGCCGCGGCGAGGCCGAGGCGGCCGAGCACGAGGCCCCGGCACAGGGCCACGCCGTGGTAGAGCGGGGTGGCCTGGGCGACGGGCTGGAGCCAGCCCGGGAGCAGGGCGATGGGGAAGAAGGTCCCCGAGAAGAGGAACAACGGGATCAGGCCAAAGCGGTAGATGGTGGAGAAGCCGGTGTCGTTCTGCTGGCCGGCCGCGAAGGCGGCGATGGGTGCCGCGAAGGCGAGGCCGGTGAGGATCCCCACGGGGATGGCGAGGACGGCCAGAGCCGAGTGCACCGTCCCGAAGGCGGCCATGATGGCCAGGTAGATCGAGGTCACCATGAGGAGCCGCAGCGCGATCCAGGCCAGGTGGCCGACGAGCACGTCGATGACGGTGAGCGGCGTGGCCAGCATGGCGAAGTACGTCCGGAGCCACTTGATGGCCGCCATGACCGGGTACATGGACTCGTTGCCGCCGATCTGCATGGCGGTCGATGCCAGGAGCCCCGGTGCGATGAAGTCGAGATACCGCACGCCGTCGACGCGCCCCTTGACGAGGGACCCGAGGCCGAGTCCCATGGCGGCGAGATACAGCACCGGGTACAGGAAGCTGGTGGTGATCGACCCCCGCCACGTGCGCTTGTACTGGTACATCCAGTAGCGCATGGACCGCACCCAGGTGGGGGAGCTGCGGTGGCGTCGGGCCGCACCGGTGGCGGCGGGCATTCCCGCTCTCGTCGTCATGGTCATGGTGGGCGTAAATCGTCAGTCGACCAGGGACCGCCCCGTCAGGCGGAGGAAGACGTCTTCGAGGGTGGATCGCCGGATGAGCGTGCTGTCGGGGGTGAGCCCGCGCCGGTGCACTTCGGCGAGCGTCGTCTCGCCGTCGTCGGTGTAGAGGAGGAGACGGTCCGGCAGCGCCTCGAAGCGCTCGGCCAGCCCTTCGAGTCGGGTGGCGACGACAGCGGTGTCGGTGTCGGGGTCGCGGAAGCGCAGCTCGAGCACCTCGCGTGTCGAGTAGCGGGCGATGAGCTCGTGGGGGGTGCCCTCGGCGGCGAAGGTGCCGCCGTCCATCACGGCGAGGCGGTCGCACAATTGCTCGGCCTCGTCCATGTAGTGCGTGGTGATGACCTGGGTCACCCCCTGTTGTTTCAACCGGTAGAGCCGGTCCCACAACAGGTGCCGAGCTTGGGGGTCGAGACCGGTGGTGGGTTCGTCGAGGATCAGGATCTCGGGGTCCGAGATGAGCGAGCGCGCGATCGTGAGCCGTCGCTTCATCCCTCCCGACAGGGGGTCCACCTTGTCGTGCGCCCGCTCGGACAGCTGGGTGAAGTCGAGCAACTGCTCGGCGCGCTCGCGGATGACGCGACGAGGCAGGTCGAAGTAGCGGCCGTAGACCATCAGGTTGTCGAGAACGGTCAGCTCGAGGTCGAGGGTGTCCTCTTGGGGCACGAGGCCGATGCGACCCCGGATGCGCGAGCCGTCGTGGGCGGGGTCCATCCCGAGGACGCGCAAGGTCCCCGCCGACACCGGTGACATGCAGGCGATCATCCGCATGGTGGAGGTCTTGCCGGCACCGTTCGGACCCAGGAGCCCGTAGGACTCCCCCCGGCCGATCTCGAAGTCGATGCCGTCGACGGCCACGAAGTCGCCGAAGCGCTTGGTGAGCCCACGCGCCATCACCAACGGCTCCGACTCCTGGCCGGGCGCGGGAACGGTCAGCCGAGAGGTTCCGGGCGTTGCCACGACATCTCAACCTACCCGCGCCCCGACGGGCGCTTTGCGGTACCCGGTCAGTCGGAGACGAGCGCGAGTGCACGTGTCGCCACGTCCACGCGCGACAGGGCCGTCATGCGAGCGGCCCGTTGCAGCAGGCCGTCCATGTACACGGCGAGGCTGATCGTCGCCGCCACCGGGTCGGCCACGAGCAGCGGCACCGGCTCGGTGCGCTCGTCGAGGCCCGACGCCGCCAAGAGGGCGCGGCGCAACACGAGCATGGCGTCGCGGGCCGTCTCGATGCGGATCCGACCCCGGTGCATCCACAGGCTCAGTCCGAGGGGAACGGTGAGGTTCCCGTGGGTGAAGTCCTCGGACTCGAGATCGGCGAGGCCGAGCATCGCCTCGTGGGCGAAGCGTTCGACGGATTCCTCCTCCACCACCTCGAGCCGTGCTCCGGACACCGGAACCTCCTGGTCAGCACCTCGTTCGTCCTGTCAGCCAGTGTGGTCTCGGGGTGTAACAGGGTGGTGGACCTGGGTACATATCCTGGTCAGAGCGGTAGGGACCGTGATTGACTGGAGACCCCCGCTGGCGAAAGGAGTCGGCATGCCCAGAGCGATCTGGACGGGGTCGTTGAGCTTCGGCCTGGTCAACGTGCCCGTCGGCCTGTTCTCCGCCACGGACGACAAGGCGATCCATTTCAACCAGTTCCAGGCCGGGACGCCCGACCGCATCCGCCAGAAGCGTGTCAACGAACGGACCGGAGAAGAGGTCGAGTACGCCGACGTCGTGAAGGGGTACGACCTGGGCGGGGGCGAGTACGTCATCGTGACGCCCGAAGAGCTCGAGTCGGTCGAGCCGGGACGGTCCCGGACCATCGAGATCACGGACTTCGTCGAACTCGGCTCCATCGACCCCATCTATTACAAGTCGACGTACTACCTCGGCCCCGTGGGCGACCAAGCCGCCCGCCCCTATGCGCTGCTGCGTGAGGCCATGGCGCAGAGCAACAAGGTGGCCGTGGCCTCTCTCGTGTTGCGCACCAAGGAACACCTCGTCACGATCAGGCCCACCCAGTCGGTGCTGGCCCTCGAGACCATGTACTTCGCCGACGAGATCCGCGACCCGAAGACAGAGATCCCCGGCGTCTCGTCCGACGTCGACTTCTCGGATCGGGAGCTGAGCACGGCCCAGCTCCTGATCGAGTCGATGGCGAGCGAATGGGATCCGGCCATCTACGAGGACGAGTACCGCAAACGGGTCGAGGCGCTCATCGAGGAGAAGCGTCAGGGCAAGGTGATCGTCACCGAACGTCCCGAGACGCAACCGACCAAGGTCGTGGACCTCATGGACGCGTTGCAGGCCAGCGTGGAGGCGGCGCGGTCGCACCGGCCCGGCCGGCACCTCACCGCCGACGCGCCCGCCAAGGGCCGGGCCAAGCGGCCCGCCCCCGGGCCGCCACGCCGGTCGCGGCCGAAGACGTGTCGGATCTGAGCAAGTCGGAGCTCATGGCGCGCGCCGCCGAGCTCGGCATCCCGGGGCGGTCGAAGATGACCCGGGACGAGCTCGAGCACGCCGTGACCGGCACGGCCAAGCCGGCCAAACGGCGCAAGGCGTCGTAGCGGAACCGGGGGTCGGGCCGGTACTCGGACCGAGCTGACGGTGCCGGCGGTGAGGAACCCCCCATGACCATCGATCCCGCCGTCCGGTACGAGGGCATGAGCCCCAAGGCCTACGAGCACCCCGCGGACCGGGCCGCCACCGCCGCCCTCCGGTCGATCCCCTTGATGGACCAGCTCGTGCGGCGCCTGTGTGACTTCGGCCACGAGCGGCGACTGCGCCAGGTGCTCCTCGGCAACGCGGTGCGCATCGGTGAGGACCAGGTCCCCGATCTGTGGGCCAGCTACACGAACTGCGCATGGGTGCTCGACCTCGAACGCACGCCGGACCTGTACGTCACCCAGACCCCGGTCGTCGACGCCATGACGGTGGGCGCGCAGAACCCCGTCGTGATCGTCTACTCGTCGCTGGTGGGCTCGTACGAACCGGTCGAAGTGCGCGCCGTCCTCGCCCACGAGCTCGGCCACGTCCTGTCGGAGCACTACACCTACACCACCGCGCTGTTGATCATCACCCAGGTCGTCCAGGGCGCGTTGCCCCGATCGCTGTTCGCCGGGCTCCCCATCCGTGCCCTGTACTTGGCGTTGCTGGAGTGGTCGAGGATGGCGGAGCTGTCGAGCGACCGCGCCGCCGCCCTCGTGCTCGGGGACCCCCTGCCGGTATGTCGGATGCTCATGCGGACGGCCGGTGGGGCGTTGCCCGGCATGAGCCTGGACGCCTTCATCACCCAGGCCAACGAATACGAGGACGAAGACGACCTCTACTCCCGACATACCCGGTTCTGGGAGGAGATCGGGCGCAGCCACCCCTTCGCCGTCCGTCGCGTCCACCAACTGGTGAAATGGGTGAGCGAGGGAGAGTTCGACCCCATTCGGGCCGGCCACTACGTGCGCCGGGGCCAAGAGCCGCCCCCCTCGGCCGAGTTCGACGCCGCCGTCTCGCACTACGGGGACAGGTTCGTCGCCATGGTCGACCGGATGGGCGGAGGCGTGCAACGCGTCGCCGACCAGATCAGTGCCTGGCTCCGGGCCCGACAGGGCACGGGTTCGACTGCAACCGAAGACGACGACGCCGACTGGGACGATCTCGGATAGGGCGCCCGGAGTCGGACCGGAAAGGTCCGTGGCGGGAAAACCACGGTCGATCCAACCCCGGGCACTGCCCCGACCATACCCGGCTCCGGTCCGGTCGCGAACGGCCCTTGTCACGGCGCGCGCCGACATTGGCACGCGACGGTTCGGTCTCGGCCTAAGGATGCAGGGTCGCCACCTCGCCGGGGCGGCCGCACGTGGAGGGGGCGGGGGCGCCGGTGAGCCGGACTGTCATCCACGCCACGATCGTCCGCACGGACACGTTCACGACGGTGTCGTGGGTGGCGCCGGTGACGTGGAGGTAATCGATCGTGTCACCGATCCGACACGCCATCACCGAGACGTACTGGTCGGTCAGCGCGGGAGGCACGGTGGTGTCGGCCGTGCCCTGGACGACGAGCATCGGTGCGTCGGTCTTGGTGCGCCCCGGGTCGTTCAACTTGGCGTGGGCGACCACGACCGGGTTGGTGGCCGCGCCCGGTTGGAAGACCGAGGCGGCGGTCAGATGGCGGGACCCGATGGCCGAGATCAGGGCGGGAAGACATCCCTGGGGCACCACCGCCGCCGCCACCGACGCGCCGGCGGGCGTGAACAGGTCCGACAACGGGAGGTCGCGGTACGTCTTCGCCCACGCGTAGGCGACGGGGATCGTGAACTCCAAGATGCCCTGGCCGACCGACGTCGTCACCACGCCGAGAATGGTGCTCAGGCCCGTCGCCGGGGCGGCCGCCACCACCCCGGCGATGCGGAGGTCGGGCGCGTAGGTCGGTGCCAGCTCGCCTGCGAAGAGGGCGGCCTGCCCCCCTTGGGAGTGTCCGTAGATCATCACCGTGCTCGAGGTGTGGACGCCGGGCAGCCGGCGCGCGGCGCGGGCCGCGTCGAGGACCCCGTGGCCCTCGCTCTGGCCGAGGAGATAGGGGTGGATGCCGGGCGTCCCGAGTCCCTCGTAGTCGGTGGCGGCCACGACGAACCCGGCATCGAGATAGTCGCGCAGGCCCGGCACCAGGTAGGGCCCGACGCCGCCTTGCGACGTGAACAGCGACGGAGCGCAGATGCCGGCGAAGCCCGTCGTCCCGTGCGCCCAGGACAGGATCGGGAACCCGCCGGGCGGGGGCGTCGTGCCCGGCACCACGACGTACCCGGACTCGGCGATGTCCTGGCCGTAGATCGACCGGGAATGAAAGAGGACGCGCCACACCGTGGCGTTGGCGGGCACGCCCGGGACGCCGACGACCTTCTCGGTGCGGATGAGGGCGCCGGGCGCTCCCGACGGGAGTGGGTCGGGAGGCGTGTAGAAGGCGGGGATGCCGGTGGCGGCGACATCGTCGGTGACCGTCGTCGGGGCCGAGGGCGCCTTGGTGGTGCTCGTCGCTCGGGGGCTGCTGCACGCGCTGAGCCCGGCGCCCAGGGCCAGCCCGACGGCAACGACGACCGGCGCCACGAGCGGCGCGCGCCGATGCAACCGCAACGGTGTCATGGTCCCCCTTCCGCTCCGCCCCCTGGCGAGGTGGGTGCGTTGGACACTATCGCCGGGTGTGTCGTCCCGCCCGGGGATCGATCTGCGCTCGAGCCCGGGCCGCGTGCCGGTCTCAGGTCTGACGGCGACGCAGGAGTCTGCCGATGACGATCGCCACTTCGTAGAAGACATAGAGCGGTACCGCCAGGGCCAGCATCGAGAAGGGGTCCCCGCTCGGGGTGATGACCGCCGCCACCGTGACGATGCCGACGAGGGCCCACCGACGCCACGAGGCCAGCTTCGCCGGGCTCACCACGCCCACGAGCTCCAGGGCCACGAGGATCACCGGGAACTCGAAGGTGATGCCGAACACCGCCATGAGGGCCATCACGAGACCGACGTACTTGTTGGGGTCGTAGATCTGCTGCAGCGTCGGCCCCCCCACGGTCCCGAGGAAGCGAAGGGCGTGGGGCAGGCTCACGAGGGCCACCCACGCGCCGGCCGCGAAGAGGACGAGCGAGGCGGCGACGAACGGCACGACGTAGCGCTTCTCGTGGTGATGCAGTCCCGGGGTGACGAAACGCCACACCTGCCACAGGATCACGGGGGAGGCCAGGAAGGCACCGGCGTACATGGCCACGTGGATCCGCAGGGTCAGGCCGTCGAGGGGGCCGGTGACGTAGAGGCTGCATCGTGGGCTGACACGGCAGTAGGGCGCCTGGAGCCAGTGCAGGATCTGCGGATAGGCCACGAATGCCACGATGCAGGTGGCGACGAGGGCGAGACCGGTCACGAGCACCCGGCGCCTGAGTTCGGCGAGATGGGCACCCACGGACGTGGGTTGGGGCCGGCGGGGCCGGGGGCGATGCAGCGTGATGGACATGGGCGACGACGGCGACCGGTGTCAGTTCATCAACGAGACGTCGGGGTCCGCGCTCGGGGCCTGGCTCCCGGCGTTTCCCGCCGCCGCCGTCGGCTCGCGTGGCGTCGACCCCGACGCGCTCGGCACCGGCGGCGTCCCCGGCATCGGCACCCGGGGTGGTGCCGTGCTCATCGGCCAGCCGGTCGAGCAGCGTGAAGGGGGAGCGCACCGCCCGCGCCATCTCGGTCGTCGACGGCAGATCGGGGAACGTGGACCGCACCTCGGACTCGAGCTGCGCGCGCCACCGGGTGAAGTCGCTCCACAGGGCTCCGACCCGACGCGCCGCGGACGGCAACTTGTCCGGACCGAGCACGATCAGTGCGATGGCCAGGATCATGAGCAGCTTGGGTGGACTGAGGAGGATCATGACGATCCCTCCGCCGGTTTCGGGCCTAGGCCTGACCGCCGATGGGCGCGCCCGCCGAGGACTCGGTGTCCGACGACGTGTCGTGCACCTCGGTCAGGCCCTTCTTGAATTCCGACCGGGCCGAACCGAGCGAGCGTGCCAACTTCGGAATCTGGGTGCTCCCGAACAGCACGGCCACGGCGAGGACGATGAAGACCATCCCGTCCATCGAGAAGATCTCAGCAAGCATGACGTTGCTCCTTTTCCTGTTGGTGTTGTGGTGCGGATGGGGCGGTGGCGGCGGTGCGGTCCCGTGGCGGCGTCGAGCTCCGTTCGTCGACCGCCGACTCGACGAGACGCAACCCCTCGAGCCCAGGGAGGCGCCCGACGGCGCCGTCGATGCGTTGCGCTGCGGCGATGCCCTCGGCGTCGCCGAAGAGGTGGTCGGCGAGGAACTTCACCTCGGGGTCGGGCATGACACCGGTCCCGACCGGCGCCCAGTACCGACGGAGGGCGAAACGGGTGAGGCGTCGCGCCGTGGCACTGGCGGCCAGGCGCTGGCGGGCCCCGAGGGCATAGAAGTCGATGTGCCTGCCTTCTTGGCGCATGATCCTGCGCAGCAGCTCGGACAGCACCGGGTGCTTCGCCTTGGCGCCGAGGCGCCCGTAGCCGGCCTGGGTCGTCCATTCGTTGACCGCGCCCCATGTCATGTGGACGGCGACGATGTGCGGTGTCAGTGCCGAGGCGATGGTGAACGCCACCGGCTTGAGCGCGTCCCGGCGGGGCATGCGGCGCCGCGTCGCCTCCAGTCGGTCCCGGCCCGCGGGCTCGTCGTGGGCCCGGAGGACCTCCGCGATCGCCTCACCGTGCCAGTGCTCCTCGTAGCACCAGCAGGCGAGGAACGCCGTGACCTGGGGGTCGCGATGGGCCCGGGTGGCGAGCAGGTCCCGCAGGTAGCAGGCGGTGTGTCCCTCCACGTCGTGCATGTAGCGGAGGCAGCGCAGGGTGCGGGGGTCGAGTGGGTGCCGCCGGAAGGCCTGGAAGTCGATGTCGTCCACCTCCAGGCGCCCCGACCGCTGGATCAGGGAGTCGATATCGGTCGTCACGGCTCCTCTTCGACGCACGACCGCTGCACGGATGTGTGTCGCCGGGGGACTTGGCTACCCTCGCCGTGTGGCGAGCCGCTCATCCAGGTCGGTGGTCGGCTCCGAAGAACCCCCCGACATGCTGAAGCTCGAGACGGCCAGCGATGCCGCCTTGATGGTGGCGATCGCTCGGATGCACGAGCCGGCGTTGGCGGAGGCGTACCGGCGTCACGGGGGAGCGGTGCTCGCCCTGGCCCGGCGCGTCCTGGGCTCTGCCGACCTCGCCGAAGAGGTCACCCAGGAGGTCTTCGTCGACCTGTGGGACTCGCCCGAACGCTTCGATCCCGGTCGGGGTGCACTGCGGACGTTCCTCATGACCAGGGCCCACGGCCGCGCCGTCGACATCGTCCGCTCGGAGACCGCCCGCCGCCAGCGCGAGGAGCGCACCGTGCGGGAGACGGCGGTGTCAGGGTACGACATCGAGCACCAGGCCTGGGACCTGGCCATCGCCGAGCAGGTCAAGGCGGCGGTGACGAGCCTCCCCGCCGAGGAGCGCACCGCCATCGAGATGGCCTACTTCGACGGCCACACCTACCGCGAGGTGGCGTCGATCCTGGGACAGCCGGAGGGAACCGTGAAGAGCCGGATCCGCAGCGGGCTCCGCCGGCTCCGGTCCGCCCTGGCGCAACACGGCGTGGAGACGGCATGGACAGAACCATGAACCACGACGAGATCGCTGCGCTCCTGGGCGCGTTCGCGCTCGATGCCGTCGAGCCCGACGAGGCCGCCGCCATCCGCGCCCACCTGACCGAGTGCCCACGGTGCTCGGCCGAGGTGGCCGAGCACTGGGAGGTGACGGGACTGATCGCCAACGTCGGCGTCGACGCGCCCCCCGAGATCTGGGACCGGATCGCGGCGAGGATCGATCCCGGGGCCGAGGCCCGGCGCCCCGCACCCTTGCATCTGGCTTCGTCGATCTCCGCTCCTCCTACCGCCCGACGACGGCTGGTGTGGTCGGGGGTGGGGGCCATCGCCGCCGCCGTGGCCGTGGTGGCGGTGCTGTTGGGGGTGCAGGTGTCGCGGCTCGACCAGCGGGTCAACGCCCTTGCTGACGCAAGCCGGCACAGCGGTCTGTCCCAGGCGCTCCAGGCCGCCTTGCTCGAGCCGAACGCGCACAAGGTCTCCCTGGTGGCGGGAGCGACGACAGGAGGGTCGTCGCGCCGGTTGCGCGCGCCGTCGTGGTGGTCCTCCCCGACGGGTCGGCCTTCCTCGTCAACACCGGCCTGCCCCGCCTGCCTTCGGATCGCACGTACCAGCTGTGGGGGGTGGTGAAGGGACAGACCGTGTCGCTGGGCCTGCTCGGGAGCCAGCCCCACGACGTCGCCTTCACCGTCGACCCCTCCGCCCCCGTGAAGGCCTTCGCCGTCACCGACGAGGCGGCCGGTGGCGTGGTCCGCTCCGGGCACACCCCCGTGGCCGAGAGCACCTCCTCGGCCTGAGAGGCCCGTTGGCCCGCGCCCCGGACGGGAGTGACAGAGTGGGCCTCTCGAGCTCGACGTCGACCGGGCGGTCCGGCGTGTGGGGAGGAACACGATGAGTCTTCCGAAGGTTGTGTCACGAGATGCGTGGCTGGTCGAGCGCAAGGAACTGCTCGAGCAGGAGAAGGCGATGACCCGGGCGCGCGACGCGCTGAGCACCAGGCGCCGCCAACTGCCCATGGTCCGGATCGACAAGGACTACGTCTTCGAAGGCCCCGGGGGCACGCTCGGTCTGCCCGACCTCTTCGATGGACGGCGCCAGCTCATCGTCCAGCACTTCATGTTCGACCCGGACTGGGACGACGGGTGTCCGTCGTGCACCGGGGCGGCCGATGAGATCTCGGCGGGCCTGCTCGACCACCTGCGCGCCCGCGACACGAACTTCGTCGTGGTGGCGCGCGCCCCACTCGACAAGATCGAGCGGTACAAGGCGAAGCGGGGCTGGACGTTCCCTTGGTACTCGTCCTTCGGGAGCGACTTCAACTACGACTTCAACGTGACCATCGACGCCTCGGTGGCCCCGGTGATGTGGAACTACCGGACGTCCGAGGAGCTCGCCCGGCACGACATGGGCTGGCTCACCGAGGGATCCTCCGAGCAACCCGGCTACAGCACGTTCCTTCGCGACGGCGACGCCATCTTCCACACCTATTCCGTGTACGCGCGGGGAACCGAGATGCTCGGGGGCGCCTACTACTTCCTCGACATGACCGCGCTGGGGCGGCAGGAGGCATGGGAGGAGCCCAAGGGGCGTGCCGACACGGCCCGGGCCGCCATCCCCGATTTCTCGACCTGACCCCCTGGCCTCGGGTGGGGCGACGGCTATCGAGGCGGGAAGTGGCTCTCCCCGACCACCTCGCCGACCGTGATGTCGTACGACGCGTAGAAGCGGTCGCGTCCCAGGTGCTGGGCGGCGAGGTGCTCGGGATGGTCTCGCCAGGCCCGGTGCGTCTCCATGGTGGCGAAGGTGACGACCGACACCCGTTCCCCGTCGTCGGCCTCGAAGCTCTTGAAGTCCACGAATCCGGGCATCGTCCTGGCCAGCGCCAAGATGCGCTGGACCGTCTCGTGGTACTCGTCGACCGACTCGGGCCGAAGTCGCGATCGGAAGACCGTGACAATCCGCGTGTCGTCCGGACCGGCCGAGTCGGTCATCGCCGACTCAGAACGTCGCCTCGAGTTCCTCGGCGGTGCTCAGACGCTGCTCGATGGCCTCGAGGGCGGCCTCGTCACCCTGGGCGCGGGGGCCGGTGAACCACTTGCGGGCGCTCACGAACCAGAAGATGGTGGCGTAGAGAAGGACGACGCCGACGGCGACGATCGTGTAGTTGAAGTTGTGCCAGGTGATCGGGCTGGCTGTCGGGAGCACGAAGAGGATGGTGATGATCCCGACCCACACGACCCCGGCCCAACCCACGACGGCGCTCCACTTGCCGAGGTTCCACGGCCCGGGCGTGAAGCTGTCACCGGCCAGCCGGCGCAGCAGGGTCGGGATGACGTAGGCGATGTAGAGGCCGATGACGGCGATCGAGATCACCGCTCCGTAGGCGACCGAGCTCCACATGGACGGGATGGCCAGGATGAAGGCGAAGACCACGGCGAAGTAGATCGCTCTGTTGGGTGTGCGGGTGCGCGGGTTGATGTGGTGCCAGAACTTCGATCCGGGGATGGCCCCGTCTCTGGAGAAGGCGTAGATCATCCGGGAGTTGGCCGTCACCGACGCCATGCCGCAGTAGGCCTGGGCCACCATGGCCACGACGAGGAGCCACTCACCCCCGTGGCGCCCGATGGCGTCGATCCAGATCTGCACGGGCGGGACGCCCGTCGTCGAGGCAAGAGCCTTGGCGTACTCGGCCGTAGAGGGGATGGCGTAGGTGATCCCGACCAGGAGCACGAACCCGGCGATCAGCGAGACCCAGATCGAGCGGACGATCCCCTTGGGCCCGGCCACCGCCGCATTGTGGGTCTCCTCGGTCATGTGCGCCGAGGCGTCGTACCCGGTGAAGGTGTACTGGGCCAGCAGGAGGCCGATCATGAAGACGTAGAAGGTGTTGTGATAGCCGGTTTCGTTGACGAGCTTGGTGAACACGAACGACGCCGAGGCGTGATGGGCGGGGACGACGAGGAGGACGATCACGATGAGCACCACGCCGAGGATGTGCCACCACACGCTGACGTCGGAGAGGAACGCCACCACCCGGACGCCCGAAGATGTTCAGGGCGGCGTGGACGACGAGGATGCCGGCGTAGATGATCAGGGTGTGCCCCGGCGTGGCTGCCCAGCCGGTGGTCAGGTTGAGGAAGGCGTTGAAGAAGAGGGAGAACCCGTAGTCGATACCGGCCGTGACGGCCACCTGGCCGAGCAGGTTGAACCATCCCGTGAACCAGCTCCACGCGGCCCCGTTGCGCTTGGCCAACTTCGCCGACCAGTAGTAGAGGCCGCCCGCGGTGGGAAAGGCAGAGCACACCTCGGCCATGCCGAGACCGACGACCAACGTCATCAACCCGACGAGGATCCAGCCCCACGTCATGTCGACAGGCCCACCGTTGGTCATGGCGATGCCGTAGGCGGTCAGGCACCCCGACAGGATCGAGATGATGGTGAAGGACACCGCGAAGTTCGAGAACCCGCTCATCCGCCGCCGAAGCTCTTGGGCGTACCCGAGCTCGTGGAGCTTCTTCGTGTCCGCGTCCATCTGGCTCACGGCCCCGCCGTCGATCGACATGACCACTCCCATCGTCACGCGTCGACGGCGAACCCCCGACGCCGAACCCGGCGCCTGGTGGCGCCGGAACGTGGTGCTCCCGGCCCGAACCGATGCCCGGAGCCGGGGCAACCCTCAGGCAGCGGGCGGACGAGGCGCCGGTGGTCGATTCGCTGATTTGGACTAGACCAGGCCAGCGCCTTGGTGTCAAGGATTCCAGACCCGCCGGAGGCGGAGGAGACCTACAACGCCAGCGGCCGGATGGGGCTGAAGAGCAAGGCGGGATCGGTCTTCCAGTCGACGCCGGGAACGTCGACGAAGAGCTCGATCTCGTTGCCGTCGGGGTCGAGGATGTAGAGGCTGTGGGTGACGGTGTGATCGCTCGCCCCGATGACCGTCGCGCCCGCGTCCTGGACGGTTCGCAGTGCGTCGCGCAGCTCGTCGTCGCTGTCGCCCACCTTGAGGCCGAAGTGGTAGAGCCCCACGTGCCGGCCCGTGGGCAGCGCCTGGGCGTCTTCGCCGACCTCGATGAGGAGGAGCTCGTGGTGGGTGCGGTTCGAGGGCGCCGAGAACGCGGCGGCCGGGAACCCCAGTTCCTCGGTCGGCGCCAGCTGCCGCCACCCCAGGACGTCGCGGTAGAAGGCGGCCGAGCGCTCGAGGTCGCGCACGTACAGCACCAGGTGCCCGAGCTCTTTGACTTGCATCGGCCCTCCCGTCATCGCCCGACCGCCTTGACAACCGGTCCCGACCGCCCACTATTCCTCAGGGCGGCCCATATGCTCGGTCGCCATGGACCTCACCGCGGCCGAGATCCGGGTGCTCGGGAGCCTCGTGGAGAAACAGCTCACCACCCCCCAGCAGTACCCACTCACGCTCAATGCTCTCACCCTGGCGTGCAGCCAGTCGTCGAATCGAGATCCGGTCGTCGAGTACGACGAACCCAGCACCGAGGCGGCGGTGACGAGCGTCAAGACCCGCGGGCTGGTGCGATTCGTCCACCCCTCCCACGGGCGCTCGGCGCTGCGCTACAGCCACACCCTCGACGAGGCGCTGGGACTCGATACCCGCCCTCTGGCGCTCCTGGCCGTGCTGATGTTGCGCGGCCCGCAGACGGTGGGCGAGTTGCGGACCCGCACCGAGCGCATGGTGCAGTTCTCCGACCTCCGCGAGGTCCAGGCCGAGCTCGACGCGCTGGCCGCCCGGGACGAGCCGCTGGTCCGGCGCCAGGCCCGCGGCCCGGGCCAGAAGGAGGACCGCTACGCCCAGCTCCTGGGCGGCTCGACCGCAGAGACGCAGGCGCCGCCGCCGCCGGCGGTCTCCCGGGCGGGCCCGGGCACCGAACCCGCCTCGGCCGCGACGACGGGCGGGGCCGTGACCCTCGACGAGGTGGCCGCCCTGCGAGCCGAGCTGGCCGAGCTGCGCCTCGAGGTGGGTGCGGTGCGCAGCGCCCTCGACGACCTGCGCGAGCAGCTCGGCGCCTGAGCGGGGGGAGAACCATCGGGTGCGACCCGTCCCGGTGGGCTCCGGCATGATGGACGGGCAAGCACGGCGGGCCTCCCCAGGCCGGGCACGGCTCGCCCCGACGATGACGATGGAGGGCTCATGAACGCGCCGGCAGGATCGCCACCGATGATCGTGGTGGGTGTGGACGGGTCCGAACCCTCCAAACGGGCCCTGCGATGGGCAGCCGACCAGGCCAAGCTGACCGGCGCCGAGCTCACGGCCGTGACGGCGTGGGAATACCCCCCGACCCTGGGATGGGCACCGCCGTACCCGTCGGACTTCGACCCCAACGCCGACGCCCGCCAGGCGCTGCAGGCCACCGTCGACACCGTCCTCGGGACCGACCACGGGGTGGTGCTGCACCTGGCGGTCACCGAGGGCCACCCCGCCTTCGTGCTCACCGAGGCGGCCCGGGACGCGACACTCCTCGTCGTCGGCAGCCGAGGCCACGGGGCGTTCGCGGGAATGCTCCTCGGGTCGGTGAGCGAGTACTGCGCGTCGCATGCGTCGTGCCCCGTGGTCGTCGTGCGCAACCCCGAGGACGGGTCCTGACCCCTGGGCGCGACATCGAGCGTTGGCGCATTCGGCCCGGGGAGAAGGTGTCGCTCGCCGAGCTCGATCCGGCGTCGACCGACGGTGCTCCGGGTGATCGGGCCCGGACCGAGCAGGCCATCGCGCTCCAGCACGACGAGCTCTTCGCCCTCCAGGATCGGCTGTGGGCCGAAGCACGGCGCTCGCTGCTGGTGGTGTTGCAGGGGCTCGACGCATCGGGGAAGGACGGCACGATCAAGCACGTCTTTCGGGGTGTGAACCCCCAGGGGACCTCGGTGGCGTCGTTCAAGGAGCCCACCGCGCAGGAGTTGGCCCACGACTTCCTGTGGCACGTCCACAAGCGGGTGCCCGCCGCCGGTGAGATCGGCATCTTCAACCGGTCCCACTACGAGGACGTCCTCGTGGTGCGCGTCCACGAGCTGGTGCCCGAAGCGGTATGGCGGGGGCGCTACGCCCTCATCAACGCCTTCGAGGACACCCTCGCCGAGCGGGGCACGACGGTGGTGAAGTTCTTCCTGCACGTGTCGTTCGAGGAACAGGGCACGAGGCTGCGCAGCCGTCTGGAGACGCCCCACAGGCGTTGGAAGGCCCAGGTCGGCGATTTCGTGGAACGCAAATTCTGGGACAGCTACCAGCGGGCCTACCGGGACATGCTCGAGAAGACGTCGACGAAGCACGCGCCGTGGTTCGTGATCCCCGCCGACCACAAGTGGTACCGGAACTGGGCCGTCAGCCAGGTCCTGCTCGACACCCTCGAGCAAATGGACCCGCACTACCCCGAGGCGATCCCCTTCGAGATCCCCGACGACGCCCGGTGAGCAGCCCGGCGCCGACGACGGCACGCCGACGCCGCCGCGTCAGGTCCCCTCTGCCGCCATGCGGTCCGCGTAGCGGCACACGCGCCGGGCGAACCCCTGCACCATGTGGCCCAGCGCGAACCGCAGGACGGCGCCGGTGCCCGGGATGAGCGGCTCGACGCAGCAGCGCCAGGTCACGACGGTGCCCGTCCCGTCCTCGTCGAGGTGGACGTCGGCCCGGTAGTGGCGCACGGGGATGCCGCGCCGCACCTCGTAGCCGAGGTGATGGGGCGGCTCCCAGGCGACGATCTCTTCCCGGCTCCCGCCCGGCCCCGAGCGCGAAGCGCCGCAACGCGCCCACCCCGTCGGGCGCAGGGACGCCTTCGCGCAGCAAGGACGTGCTGGTCATCCACGACCATTCCCGCCAGCGTGTGGCGTCGCCGACGAGCGGCCAGATCGCCTCGGCGGGTGCGACCGAACGCGCCGACGCCTCGAACTCGTAGTGCCGGGCCACGTCAGCCCGACAGGTGGTCCTTCAGGGCTTGGAGGCTCTGTTGGTAGACCTGGTGCATCATGTCGAGCAGCTCGTCGTCGGTATCGACGTCCCACCTGACGTGGGAGCCGCTGCCGTTGGGGGTCACGGTGATGGTGGCCTTGTGGTTGGCCACCGGGACGCCCCCCACGATCCCGTAGATGAGCTCGCGAGTCTCTTCGGTGCGCCGCTCGAGGCGCTCGATGATCTCCATGCCCCCCATCCTGAGTACCCGGTCGTCGCCGTCGATGGCGACCGACTCGATCCCCGGCATCCAGTCCCCGATGCTTCCGAAGTCCCCGACCACGGCCCAGACGTCGTCGGCGGGCCGGTCGATGTCGATCTCTGCACGCGCTGTGCCCATCACCCCTCCATCGCTCCGGAATCCGCACCCGGGAATGCTGCAGCATGCCACGGTGGCGCCCCGACGGTCGGCCCGGCCCCCCGTCAGGTCTGGAGGTCGAGCACCCCGTCGGCGAGCACGTGGAGCTCCTCACGCAACGACACCGGGGGGACCACGGGCCGTACGACGAACTTGGAGAAGCCGACGTCGACGAATTTGCCGATGAGCCGGCGCAGCCCGTCCACGCCGTCGGGCACGAGATCCCCGATGTCGGCCGTGTCGGGGCCGGCCCCGGCGCCCGATGCGGTGGCATGGCGGGCGGCCACCCGTCGCAGCAGCGGTTCGGGCGGAACGCCGCGCGTGTAGCCGATGCTCACCCCGAAGTGCTCGGGGTCGATGCGCCGCCCCGCGCCGGCGGCGACGTCCTCGATGACGCGTCGTCCCGCCGCGGCCTCCTCCGGCGTGCACAGCGCGGGCAGCCATCCGTCGCCGAGCAGTCCGGCCCGACGCAGTGCGCCCGGCACGCTGCCCCCGAGCCAGATGTCGAAGGGCTGTTGTTTCGGCTTGGGCTCGACGGTCACGTCGTGGAGCTTCCACGCCGCTCCGTCGTGATCGACGCTGTCCTCGGTCCACAGTCGGCGCAGGAGGGGGAGCAGTTCGTCGAGTTGCCGACCCCGGTCCCCGGCCCCGACCCCCATGGCGTCGAGCTCGGTGGCGCGCCGCAGCCCGAGCACGAACGTGACGAGCAGCCTGCCTCCCGACAGCCGGTCCAGGGTGGCGAGCTGCTTGGCCAGCCGCACCGGGTTGCGTCCGGGCAGCACCATGGTGGTGCCGATCTTCAGACGCGGGGCGTGGCCCGCCGCGTAGGCCATGGCGGCCAGGGGGTCGTCGCCGGGGACGGTGAGGACGTCGGACCACCACAACGAGTCGAACCCGTTCGACTCGAGGTCGTCGACGACGTGACCGAGCTCGTCACCGGTCATCACCGACGTCCCGGTGCCGAACCCGATGCGGACCTTCACGGCGTCGGCCCGTCGCCGTCGCCGCGTTCGGTGAGCCCGGCCTCCATGTCCCGCAGGCTAGCGGCGGGCCTGCGCTGGTAGCGTCGCCGCGCACCCCGACCGAGGAGCGTGACCATGAACGCCGAAGAGGCCGCCCGTGCCACCGCCGACGCCGTCTCCTACCTGCCGGCCGGCTTCATGATGGCCGGTGCCACGTACAAGCGCGGCGGTGAGCTCGGCTTCGACGGGGTCGACTTCTACTTCGCGGGACGCGGTGGCGCCCTCGGCGACGTGGACGGCAACGTGGTGGCCGCCACGTTCGTGTTCTTCAATCCCGACACCGTCGTCGCGTCGTGGGAACGCACCCGGTCCCTCATGGCCCGGCGTGACGCTGCCCAGGCCTTCGCCGGGTGCCTGGCCACGTGGGCGGACAGGCACCTCCCCGACGAGGTGGACTACCGGCGCCTGGCGGAGCTGCTCGGACGGGTCAACGACGCCGCGTCGCCCGCGGCCGCCCCGCTCTTCGCGGCGTGGAAGGCGCTGCCCGAACCCAGAGACCCCAAAGCCCTGGCCCTGCAGCGGTTGAACGTGTTGCGAGAGCTGCGCGGCGCCGTGCACGGGGCATCGGTGCTCGGCTCGGGCCTCGACCCGCTCGAGGCGGTGCTCATCAAGACCCCGTTCATGACCGATCTCTTCGGGTGGACCGAGCCCTTCCCCGACGTGACGGCGCGTCACGACGCGTGGGACCGGGCCGAGGCGGCTACCAATCGCATCGTGGCCATGGCCTATTCGGCGCTCGACGACAGCGAGCTCTCCGAGCTCGTCGACCTGTCGAGCCGGGCCCACAAAGGCGTGGCCTGAGCGCCGACGATCAGGCTCCTTCGGCCAGAAGGGACTGCACCTCGGCCAGGGTCGAGCCTTCGTGGGGGACCGCCAGCGACGACGTGCGCAGGTCGTCGGGCGCCACCAGGGTCCCGGTGTGGCGGACCTGGCCGATGAGATCGGCCAGGGTGCTCGCGAACTCGATCTCGTCGCCGCGCTCGAGGGCGTCGGCGAGCTGCGCGTCGAGCTGCTCGATGGCGGGGATGTCGGCGTCGGGGACGTCGTAGCGACCTTCCCCGAGGATGCGGACCACCATCAGCTGTCGCCTCCTTCGGGGGCGGTGGTGCCGTTGCCCGACGCGGCGGGACCACCCGGCCCGCCGTTGGTCCCCGGGGCGCCCCCGGGCGGCAGGCTGGCGCTGGGCTCGTTGGCACCGGAGCCGATCTGGGCCTTGAGCGCGGCGAGCTCGGCGTCGACCTGTCCCTGCTTCGAGGTGGCGTCGAGCTGCTTCTGGATGTCGTCGCCGCCTCCCCCGAGGGCGTCGGGAAGGGCGCCGGTGTCGAGGAGCTCGTCGATGGCGCCGGCGCGCGCCTGCATCTGGGCGATCTTGTCCTGGGCCCGGTCGAGGGTCATGCCGGCGTCGGTCATCGACTCCGAGATGCCCGAGACGGCCTCGCCGATGCTGGCTTGCGCCTTCGACGCCGTGTAGCTCGCCTTCAGGGTCTCCTTCTTGGTGCGGAAGGCGTCCACCTGGGCTTGGAGGCGGCTGGCGGTGGTCTCGAGCTGTTGCTGCTGGGTCTCGACCTGCTGGTGCTGGGTCCCCAGGCTCTCGAGCTGGTCGGCGATCGTCGCCCGGCGGGCCAGCGCTTCGCGGGCCAGGTCCTCCTGGCCCTGGCCGAGCGCTTGCTTGGCCTGGTCCTGGAGCTTCTGCGCCTGGGCCTGGAGCTGGGACGCCTGGAGCTCGAGCCGCTTGCGGGCGGTGGCCACATCGGCGAGGGCGCGTCGGACCTTGGTCAGGTTCTCCTGCTGCTTCTCGTAGGAGAGGTCGAGCATGTCCGCGGGGTTCTCGGCCTTGTCCAGCGCCTTGTTCGCCTTGGCCTGGACGATCCCGGACAACCTCTTCATCACACTCATGCTGTTCTGGCCTTTCTTCTGTGTGTCCACCAACGATCAGATCACGTCGCAACGCCCTCGTCGAGAGCGGGGGAAGCGCCGCTAGGGAGGAGGTGGGCCCGGCCGTGCTCCTCGAATTCGGCCCGCAGGGCGCGCCGGTCGGCCTCGGAGAGCGGACGGTAGCGCAGCTCGGCTCGCCGCTCGCTCCACAGCACGGGGTCGGCGCAGTCCCAGCCCTCGGCCCGCAGCGTCGCCTTGGTGATCTTGCCGGTGGCGGTGAGGGGGAGACCCGGCGACAGCCGTACGTAGCGCGGCGGCCACTTGGTGCCGAGGTCGGGCTGGGCACCGAGGAAGGTGGCGAAGCCGTCCGGGTCGAACACCGCGCCGGGACGGAGCTCGAGCGTCGCCATGACCTCGTCCCCGGATCGGGGGTCGGGGACGGCGTAGACGGCCGCGGCGGCGACGTCGGGGTGGCGCTCGATGACCCGTTCGACCGGGCCGGCGGCAAAGTTCTCGGAGTCCACCCGCAGCCAGTCCCCGCCCCGTCCCGCGAAGTAGAAGTAGCCGGCCTCGTCGCGGTAGCCGAGGTCGCCGGACCAGAACCAGTCGTTGCGGACCCGCTCGGTGTTGCCGTCGGGGTTCTTGTAGTAGCCCTCGAAGCCCCGCGCCCCGGTGCGGTTCACGATCTCGCCGATGGCGTCGCCAGCGTTGAGGAGCCGGCCGCCCTCGTCGAAGCGCGCCCGATCGCACTCGTGCCCGGTGTCGGGATCGATCACGACCACGTCGTCGGTCGGCGGGGGCAGGCCGAGCGATCCGGTCGGGGTCTCGGGCGTCACGTTGACGGAGGTGCCCCCTTCGCTCGACCCGTACCCCTCCACCAGGCGGCAGGCGAAGCGCCGTTCGAAGATGGCCCGGTCGGGGCCCGACGCCTCGGTGCCGAAGGCTTGGCGCAGCGGGTTGTTGGCGTCGTCATCGGCCTCGGGGGTGGCGAGCACGTAGGCGAGCGCCTTGCCCACGTAGGTGAAGCGCGTGGCGCCGACGTGACGCACGTCGGCGAGAAAGCGCGACGCGCTGAAGCGGCCCGCCACCGCCACCGACGCGCCGACGGCCAGCGCGGGGGCCCACAGCGCCATGATGGCGTTGCCGTGGAAGAGCGGCATGGGGCAGTAGCAGATGTCGTCTCGTTCGAACCCGTACGCGGCGGCGGCCCGACCGGCGATGGCGGCCAGGCGTCCCTGGGTGCATCGCACCGCTTTGGGATCGCCGGTGGTGCCCGACGTGAAGAGCAGGAGCAACAGGTCGTCGGGCGACACGTCCCCCCCGGCCGGCTCGGGACCGCGGGCGGAGGGCACCGACTCGAGTCGGTGCCCGTAGTCGTCGGCGTCGACGCGCAGGATGTGGTGCTCGGGGATGTCGAGGTCGAGGCCGGCCAGGAGCTCGGCCCCGGCGTGGTCGGTCACGATGAGCTGGCAATCGGTGAAGCGGATGTCTCGTCCCAGCTCGTCGCCCCGTCGGGTGGGGTTGATCCCGACGATCGTCGCGCCCGCCAGGGCGGCGGCTCCCAACCACAGGAGGTATTCCGGGACGTTGTCCAACAGGACCCCGATGTGGGGCGGACCGGGTCGGCGCAGCGCCGCGCTCAGCGCGGCCCGGCGCCGGCTCTCGGCCACCACCTCCCGCCACGACCACGTCGTGTCGCCGGCGCGGAGACCGGGACGGTCGTCGCCGCGCCGGGCCTCGAGGAGCTCGGCGACGGTACGCGCCGGGGGCGAGGGGGGGGCCGGCGGGGCCGGTGGCGACGCGACGTGGGGCCGGCGGTCAGGAGCGTCTGCGCGCGGGCCGGGCACGATCGGAGCGTAGGGGATCGATCGTGGCGGGCTCGGGCGCAGCCGGCGTCAGGTGGGGTCGGAGACCCCGTACCCGCCGAAGTAGCCGTGCATGACGGTTCGACCCGAGCCCTGTCGGATCCAGACACTCCTGATCTTCGACATCGTGAGGGCGCAGGCCATCGTGACCCGGACCGACGAGCCGACCGTCCGGTAGGTGCCCATCGGCCACCACGACCCCGACTCGGTGCGCACGTAGACCGACAGGACCTCCCCCGACGGCTGTCCCGACTCCCGCAGGTCCAGGGCCGTCCCCCAGGGCTCGGCGGTGAGGCGCGCCGTGGCGTGCACCCCGGGCGGCCCCACCAGGGCCGCCGTCGTGGTCATCGGGCCCGAGGGCCAGGCCAGGGTGACCACCAGGACGAGCGCCACCAGGACGGCCGCCGCCGCCGACACCACGACGATGCGGGATCGCCGTCCCCGCCGTTCGCGCCGTTCCTCGACCCGCAGGCGGTCGAGGACGGCGGTCTGCAACTCGAAGGGGAGCTCGGGCCGGTTGAAGTGGTCCGGGTCGGCCGTGCCGAGCACCGTCGACAGCACCATGAGCTCCTGGTACTCGTCGCGACACGACGAGCAGCCTTCGGTGTGGGCGTCGAGCGCCACGCGCTCGGCGTCGGACAGCTGGCCGATGACATCCATGGCGATGAGGCCCTGGAAGTGTTCGCAGGGGTCGGGCGTCACTGGTCCCACCCCATCTCCTCGAGGGCCAGGCGCAGCGTGCGCAGCCCGTAGAAGAGGCGGCTGCGCACCGTGCCCTCGGGGATCCCGAGCTCCTCGGCCACCTCCCGGCCGGAACGACCCCGGTAGTAGGTCTCGATGAGGACCTGGCGGTGGTCGGGGCGGAGCCGGCGCAGTGCTTCTTCCATCTGCCATCCCACCATGGCGTTCTCGACGTCGTCGTCGGTGCCGGCCATGTCGAGGGGAAACGGCTCGGTCTGGCGGATGGCCCGGGCCCGGGCCTGGTCGATGACGACCCGTCGGGCGATGGTGAACAACCACGTGCGCAGCGTCCCGAGGTTGGTGTCGAACCGGCTCCGGGCCCGCCACGCCCGGATGAAGGTCTCCTGGACGACGTCCTCGGCGGCACGGGGGTCACCGAGCGAGCGGCGGGCGTAGCCGTAGAGCTCGCCCCCGTGCGCCAGGAAGGCGACGCGCAAGCCGGCCGCGTCGGCGGATTCCGACACGGGATCCTCGTGGCCGACCGTGTCGCCCCCGGGTGGCTCGGTCGGGTCCGCCGGCGTCACCATGGCAGGCGCGTCGCTGTGACCGTTGCGGTTGCCGACCGTGTCCGGGATCAATACTGGTAGCCCCCGCCCGACGCCGCGGTCGTCGTGGGCGCCTTGGTGGTGGCCGGGGTGATGTCGGCCGGCACGGTGGCACCGGTCGTCGACGCCGACGCCTTGGCCACGCTGAACTTGGCCACGCCGTTCCCCGACACCTGGCCCGGCGAGTCGGACACGAAGGTGTAGAGCAGCTGGCCGTTGTAGGTCACCTGCTCGGTGCCGTCGGCCTGCTTGGCCGTCCCCAGGGTGCCGGGGACGCCCGAGGCCAGGGTCGGGGTGGTGCCGGTGGCCACCGTGACAGCGGGCCACGCCATGAGACAGGCGCCGGTGCACATGTTCGTCGAGCCTCCGTTGTTTCCGCCGAAGGTGTAGAGGGCCATGCCGGAGCTGTTCTCCAGGATGGTCCCGAATTGGCCGCTGCGGGCGGACTTCACCGTGGCGGTGGCGCTCGCCGCTGAGGTGGAGGACGACGACGCCGCGGTGCCGGTGTTCCCGGCCGTGGTGGCGCTGCTGTTCGGGGACGATGAGCCGCAGGCGGCGAGGGCGATGGCGGCGATGGCCAGCACGCCCAGCGCGGTGCGGGGTCGGGCGAGGCCCTTCCTGCGTGCGCCGGCGAGCGTGGCGCCACGTCGGGGGGTGGTGGCGACGTCATCGTGGTGCGTCATGGCGATTGCTCCCTTGCCTGGAACGGCGACCTGACCGGTGACCTGGTCGGAATGGTCCTCGCCAAGGATACGGACGAGGGGGTCTCCACGTTCATGGACCGGGCCAGACGAGAGATGGTGGTGACGCGCCGAGGGTCACGCTGCGGCGGAAGCCCCCTGGGTACCGTGGCGGGCGATGGCCGAGGAGCGAAACGCCCCCTCGGGCAGCGCCGGCAATGGCACCCCGGGCGACGGGGACGGCTCGGACGAGGCCCGTCGGGACGCAGCCGAATGGGGCGAACGGGCCCGGAGCGAGCCCCGCTGGCCCGCCACGCTCGCCGTGGGTGTCTCGGTCGCCCTGTACTTCGCGCTGCCCGACCGGTTGATCTCGGGACTGGGGCCGAGGTGGTTGATCCCGACGCTCGAGGGGGTCCTCGGCGCATCGTTGTTGATCGCCAACCCCCGGCTCAGCCGCGAGTCGCGCCGGCTGCGCCCCGTCGCCATCACGCTCATCGCTTTCGTGAACCTGGCCAACGTGGTGTCGTTGGGCGAGCTCGTCCACGAGCTGTTGGCCGTGAACCACCAGAGCTCGCTGGGGGGGCGGCCCCTCATCTATGCGTCGGTGCCGGTGTGGGTCACCAACGTCCTCGTGTTCGCGCTTTGGTACTGGGAGCTCGACCGGGGTGGGCCGGTGGCGCGGCTCGAGCCCGACCGGCGTCAGCCCGACTTCCTGTTCCCGCAGATGACCGCACCCGATGCCACCGGGCCCGATTGGTCGCCGACGTTCGTCGACTACCTCTTCACGTCGTTCACCAATGCCACCGCCTTCAGCCCCACCGACACCATGCCGCTCACGTCGTGGGCGAAGCTGCTCTTCATGGCCCAGTCGTTGGCGTCGCTGTTGACCGTCGCCCTCGTGGTGTCGCGTGCGGTGAACATCCTCAATTGATCGACCGTCGTTGATCGACGCGGCGATCTTCGACATGGACGGGTTGCTGGTCGACAGCGAGCCCATCTGGCACGACGTCGAGATCGACGTCTTCTCCCGTCACGGCGTGCCCTTGACCGTCGAGCGTTGCCTGGAGACCAAGGGGATGTACCTCGGCGACGCCGTCGAGCACTGGTATGCGCGCTACCCCTGGACCGGGGCGACGCGGGCCGAGGTGGCCGCCGAGATCGTCGACGCCATGGCCCGACGCCTGGAAGCGGCCGTGGAGCTCAAGCCCGGCGCCCGCCACGCCCTCGACTTCTGCGCGGCCCGCACCTCGGCGCTGGCCCTGGCGTCGTCGTCGCCGCGCCGGCTCATCGACGCCGCCCTGCGCCGTCTGGGCCTCGGGGCGCGCTTCGCCGTGGTGCATTCGGGCGAGGACGAGCCCGTGGGCAAGCCCGATCCGGCCATCTTCCTCACCACCGCCCGCCTCCTCGGGGTCGCCCCGAACCGGTGCGTGGTCTTCGAGGACTCGGCCGCCGGCGTGCTCGCCGCCAAGCGGGCGGGCATGGCGTGTGTGGCCGTCCCCGAGGCCGACCCCACCGGGGCGTCGGGGACCGCCGGTGCCGGGGGTGGGGGCGAGACGCTGCTCGAGGTGTTGGCCCGCGCCGACGTGGTGCTGTCTTCGCTCGTCGAGCTCGACGGGCCGGCCTGGGACCGTCTCGCCAGCGCGTCCCCGGGGTGAGGGTCAGGCGGGCCCGCCGGCCTGCCCCGCCATCGCCCGCCCGTAGTCGGGGAAGTAGTCGCCGATGACGTCGAGGGAGAACCGCCGCAGGATCGACGTGGCCGGCTCGTGGTCGAGGAGGAACTCGAACGATCGCCGCACGAGGTCGGCCTCGCGCCCCGAGGGCCATCCGAGGGCCTGGAGGAGATGGGGGGGCACCGTCACCGTGTGGGAGGTGGTGATGGCGCCATCACGCACCTCGACGGCGAAGGTCCCGTCCTCGGCCCGGGTCGCCTTGATCGAGCGCACGGGGCCGACGGTAGTGTGAAAACAGCGCGCGCCTCGACCCCTCCAGGAGGAAATCGTGTCCGATCTCTACGACGTCCCCATCCATACGCTGCAGGGCGAGGCGTCCTCGCTGGCCCCGTACCAGGGGAAGGCGCTGCTCCTCGTCAACGTGGCGTCGAAGTGCGGGCTCACCCCGCAGTACGCCGGGCTCCAGAAGCTCCAGGACGCCTTCGGCGACAAGGGGTTCACCGTGCTGGGCTTCCCGTGCAACCAGTTCCTCGAGCAGGAGCCCGGGACCGCCGACGAGATCGCCGAGTTCTGCTCGGTCAATTACGGCGTGACCTTTCCGCTCTTCGAGAAGATCGAGGTCAACGGGCCCGGCCGCCACGGCATCTACGACGAGCTCACCGCCGTCGCCGATCCCGAGGGTGTGGCCGGCGACATCCAGTGGAATTTCGAGAAGTTCCTCGTCTCTCCCGACGGTGAGATCGTGGAGCGGTTCCGCCCCGGCGTCGAGCCCGAGGACCCGGGCCTCGTCGCCGCCGTGGAGGCGGCCCTGCCCACCGGCGGGTAACGGGCCACGCGCCGTGGACAGCACGCTCATCGGCGTGGACACGTCGCGCCGTCAGGTCGTCGACATCACCGACCACGTCGACACCTTCTGTACGGGGCGCGGTGACGGCCTGTGCTCGGTGTTCGTCCCCCACGCCACGGCCGGGGTGGCGATCATGGAGACGGGGTCGGGATCGGAGCCCGACCTCGTCGACGCCCTCGAGCGCCTGCTGCCGCGCGACGACCGCTACCGCCACCGCCACGGTGCCGTCGGCCACGGCGCCGACCACCTGCTCCCGGTGTTCGTGTCCCCGTCGCTGGTCGTGCCCGTCCTCGGGGGGCATCCCGCCCTGGGAACGTGGCAGCGGGTGGTGCTCGTCGACACCAATGCCGACAACCCCGAGCGCAAGGTCCGGCTCAGCTTCGTGGCCGACTCCTCGGCCCAGCTCGCCTAGTTCCCCTAGACAGCAGGGTCCCTCGGCGCCGAAGATGGCGGCCATGACCGACCACCGATCTCTGGCCGACTCCCTCAGCAAGGCGCTGCACCTGGCGGTGGCACCCATCGGCATCTCCTTCGGCGACGAGGCTCCGGCCGGCGTGCCCGCGTTCGCCGAGCCCATGTCGGAGCCGGCCGCGGACGGTCGGTCGGGGCGGGTGCCGGCCGGATGCGTCTTCTGGGTGCGCGCCGCCCAGGGCAGCTTCACCACCGCCCCCGAGGACCACGGCAACTGCTCGGTGGGCCGCTTCACCCACGGCCTCGCCAGCCTCGAGGAGGTCGGCGGCAACGACGACGTGGCCGCATTGCTCGAGTCGGGGTGGGTGGACGCCGAGGCGGTGGGCGGTATCCCGTCGATCTCGCAGCGCTCCGAGGTGATCACCTACGGCCCCGTCGCCGAGGCGGCGTCGACGCCCGACGTGGTGCTCCTGCGGGTCAACGGCCGTCAGATGATGGTGCTGTCGGACGCGTTGCCGGGGTTGAGGATCGAGGGCAAGCCCCAGTGCCACATCGTGGCGCTGGCCAAGGAGCGCGGCGAGCTCGCCGCCAGCGTGGGGTGCGCCCTGAGCCGGGCCCGCACCGGCATGCGGCCCGACGAGATGACGTTCGCGCTCCCCGGTGGACGGCTCGCCGAGGTGACCGAGGCCGTCGAGCGCACCGCGGCGGTCGACTCCGTCGTCGCCAAGTACGCGGCGGACGACGCCCGCCGTTTCGCGCCGGCCTCCTGAGCCACGTCGTCGAGCGGCCCGGTCAGCGTTTGGTGCCGGCCACGAACAGCGACTGGCCGAAGGGCGGATCGACGGCTCTTTCGAGGAGCCGCGTCACGGGGATCACCGTCTTGTCGTACAGCGACACCAGGCGCGGGCCGCCCGCCGGCGCCGGAGACCGCAGGACGCGCCCGTTGACCAACCAGGCGACGTAGCCGGGCATGTTCACATAGCGGGCCTCGGTCACCGAGAACCCGGCCGCCTCCATCTTGTCGACCAGCTCCCGGCGCCGGTAGCGCCGGACGTGCCCGACGCCGCGGTCCATCGCCCCGAAGATGCTCGGGAACGCTGGCACCAGCACGGCCAGGGAGCTGCCCGGGTCGAGGGCCGACGCCACGGCGCGCAGCGCCGAGGTGTCGTCCTCGATGTGCTCCAACACGTTGAACGACATGGCGGAGTCGAGGCGGAGAGCCCGCAGCTCGTCGACGACGGCGGGGTCGGTGACGCTGCCCTCGACGATCGTGACGTTCGGCCGGGCACCGAAACGCCCTTCCAGCTCGGCCACCAACGTCGGGTCGATCTCGAGGGCGACGGCGTGCTCGCGCCCGGCGATGCAGTCGAACATGGTGCCACTGCCGGCGCCGACCTCGAGGACCCGGCTCCCCAGATAGGGCGATGCCAGGGAGAAGATCCAGTCCCGGTAGCGGGGTGCGCCGGCGAGCACCTCGAGGACCCGCCCCAGGGTGGGGGAGTGCCGGTCGGTGACAGGCGGCGTGTCGTCGTGGGGAGAGGTCATGCTCGGGTGCGACCGTCTTCCCGCCGGTGTCGGCCGCCCCGGCGGCGCAGCACGATCAGGGTCGACGGTTCCAGAACCGGTACCGGACGAGGGTGGCCACGGCCTTGAGGCCGTCGGTGGCGGTGAGCTTCTTGCCCTCCTCGCGCGATCGGGCCGTGTAGGTGACGGGAACCTCGAAGATCCGGTGGCCCAGCCTCAGGAGCTTGGCCGTGATCTCGGGCTCGAGCTCGAAGCCGCGGGCGTGCAGGTCGAGGGAGCGGGCCACGGTGAGCGGCATCACCTTGTACCCGGTCTCCATGTCCGACAGGTAGCAGTTGTACAGGATGTTGGTGACGAGGGTGACGAGGCGGTTGCCCATGACGTACCAGTAGCTGTAGGCGGCGTGGCTGGAGAACGACCGTGACCCGAAGACGACGGTGGCCCGCTCGGTCTTGAGCGGCTCGAGGAGCGTTCCGTAGTCGTCGGGCGAGTACTCGAGGTCGGCGTCCTGGATCAAGACGATGTGACCGCGGGCATGGGTGAGGCCGGTGCGGATGGCCGCCCCCTTGCCCCGGTTGACGTCGTGTCGCACCGAGCGCACCCGGTCGCCGTCCACCCGGCTCTCCATGACGCGCCACGTGTCGTCGCTCGACCCGTCGTCGATCAGGACGATTTCGAGGTCTTCGGGGACCTTGAGCACGGCATCGATGACGCGCTCGAGGGTGCGCCCCTCGTTGTAGGCCGGTATGAGCACGGATAGATACGGTGCGGTCACCGTCGCCCCCCTCCACTGGTCCCCACCAGAGACCGGAGCGGACACAGCCGCCCGGTCCAAACACTCTACGGCACCGGTGGGCCTTCTCGACAGGGGTCGAGGCCGATTCGGGGCCGGATTCAGTACGACTTGGGCAGGTGCAGCGAGTGCTGGGCCACGAAATTGAGGATCATCTCCCGGCTCACGGGGGCGGTGCGCATGAGCCGGGCCATGCCCCACATGTCGGCTAGGCCGTACTCCGAGGACATCCCGTTCCCCCCGTGCGTCTGGATGGCCTGGTCGAGGGCGGCCAGCGACGCCTCGGCGGCCGCGTACTTGGCCATGTTGGCGGCCTCCCCGGCCACGCCGGCATCGGCGCCCGAGTCGCACGCCCACGCCGCCTTCTGGCCCATGAGCCGGGCCAGCTCGACCTCGATCTTGGCCTTGGCCAGCGGATGCGAGATCCCTTGGTGGCGCGCGATCGGGGTCCCCCACACCGAGCGGTCCCGGGCGTAGGCGGCCGCCTTGTCGAGCGCGTAGCGGCCGATGCCCGTCGCCATCGCGGCGGTCATGATCCGCTCGGGGTTGAGACCGACGAACACCTGGCGCAGTCCCTCCCCCTCGGTGCCGAGGAGACGGTCGGCGGGTACCTCGACGTTGTCGAAGAACAAGGTGAACTGCTTCTCGGGGGCGACGATCTCGACGGGGATGAGTGTCTTGTCCAACCCGGGACTGTCGAGGTCGACGATGAACAGCGACAGCCGCCCCCGGCCGCTGTCCTCGTCGACACCGGTGCGCGTCACGACCAGCACCGCCTCGGACTCGTCCGCGCCCGAGATGTAGTACTTCGTCCCGTTGAGGCGCCACTCGTCGCCGTCGCGCGTCGCGCTGGTGGAGATCCTGTGGCTGTTGGAGCCGGCGTCGGGCTCGGTGATGGCGAAGGCCATCTTCAGCTCCCCCGAGCCGAAGCGCGGCAACCACGCCTGCTTCTGCTCCTCGGCACCGAAGTGGGCGATGATGGTGGCGCAGATGGCCGGGGACACCACGAGCAGCAGCAGCGGACAGCCGTTGGCAGCGAGCTCCTCGAGGACGATGGCGAGCTCGGCGATCCCCATCCCGCCCCCGCCGTACTGGGCGGGGACGTTCACCCCCAGGTATCCCCCCTCGGCCAGCTCGTTCCAGAGCTCGTCGGTGTTGCCACCGCCCCGGGCCCGCTCGGCGAAGTAACGGTGGCCGTATTTCGAGGCGATGCCGTCCACCGCCTCGCGCAGCATGCGTTGTTCGTCGGTCTCAGCGAAGTCCATGGCTCACCTCGGGTCGTCGGCGTCGGGGTTCGTCGGCGTCGGGGTTGTCGGCGTCGGGGATGTCGGCGAGCAGCGCGACGGGCACGTCCACCCAGCGCGAGCGCAGATACTCGCCCAGGCTCTTGGCTTGGGGGTCGGGTCGGGTCGACGACGCCACGCCTTCACCCAGGAGCCCGTGCACGACGAAGTTGAGCGCGAGCAGATTGGGGAGCTCGTACCGGTCGACCTCGAGATCGGCGGCCTCGGGGAGGAGGTGTCGGAACCGGTCCACGCCGAGCTCGGCGGCCAGCCACGCGAACCCGGCCGGGCTGCGCGCCCACAGGCCCACGTTGGCGTTGCCCCCCTTGTCGCCCGAGCGCGCCCCGATCACGGTCCCGAGGGGCATCGGCCGTCGGTCGCCGGAGGGGATCTCGGGCGGGGACGACGTCGTCACCTCACCTCCCACCGCCACCGGTGGTGACGGTGGGGTCGGGCCCGGGGCCAGCACGACGCGCCGGCCGTCGTGGTGGACGACGGTCTCGTCGACGGCGTGGCGCGGCACCAGGGTCGGCCAGAACACGCCGTAGGCGGTGGCCTCGCCGGGTGGGGAGGTCAGGTAGAACCCGGGATAGCTCGCCAGCGCCAGCTCGGTGGCGGCGTTGGAGAAGTGCCTCCCCACCACCTCGGGATCGGCGATCTTTGACCGTGACCCGGAGCAGCGCGCTGGCCTGCTCGTTGGTGGGCGCGTCGGGGACGTCGGTGCGGATGAGGCGGACGTCGTAGTCGGCGAAGTGCGAGGCCCCGCCCACGAGGTCGTCCATGGTGCGACGCACCAGGGCCGCCTTTGCGTCGATGTCGAGCCCGGTGAGCACGAACGTCATGGTGTTGCGGTAGCCACCCAGGAGGTTGATCGACACCTTGAGCTTCTCGGGGGCGGGGAGGCCGCGCACGCCCGACACCCGCACCCGGTCGGGACCGACGTCCTCGATCCGTATGGTCGAGAAGTCCGCCACCACGTCGGGATTGGCGTAGAGGGGACCGCCGATCTCGTAGAGGAGCTGGGCGGTGACCGTCCCCACCGAGACGAGGCCGCCGGTGCCTCCGTGCTTGGTGATGACCGCCGAGCCGTCCTCGGCCACCTCGGCGATGGGGAAGCCGGGGTGCTCGAGCCCCGGCACCTCGGAGAAGAAGGCGTAGTTGCCCCCCGTGGTCTGGGTGCCGCACTCGATGACGTGGCCCACCACCACTGCGCCCGCCAGCCGGTCCCAGTCGGTGCGCGACCATCCGAACCACCACGCCGCGGGGCCCACCACGAGCGAGGCGTCGGTGACGCGCCCGGTCACCACCACATCGGCGCCCCCCGAGAGCGCAGCGGCGATCCCGAAGCCGCCGAGGTAGGCGTTGGCACTCACGGGATCGCTGCCCGCCTCGGCCAGGGCGCGGCCCGTGTCGAGATGGGCGAGGGGGTCGCCGGCCGCTTGCAGCGGTCCGAGGCGGCCGAGGATGTCGTCACCCTCCACGTGGGCCACGTTGGCGTCGATGCCGAGCTTGTCGGCCAGGGCCCGCAGCGCCTGGGCCAGCCCGGCGGGGTTGAGCCCCCCGGCGTTGGCGACCACCCGCACGCCCCGGTCGATGCAGGTGCCGAGGACCTCCTCCATCTGGCGGTAGAAGGTGCGGGCGTAGCCCAGGCCGGGGTCGCGTTGGCGCGCCTTCCACAGGATCAGCATGGTGAGCTCGGCGAGGTAGTCCCCCGTGAGGACGTCGGGGACCTCGCCCTGGTCGAGCAGCTCGGCCGGTGCCGCCAGCCGGTCGCCGTAGAAGCCCGAGCAATTGGCGATGCGCACCGCCCGCCGCGTCACCTCGGGGGAGCGGGACGGTCGGGGCCGCCCGGCATCAGGTCGCCCCCGCGCCGTCGTCGGGGCCGTCGCCCCCGTCGATGACGACGAGCAGGCGCCCCGCATCGACCTGTTCACCGGCGGCCACGTGCACCTCGGTGACGATGCCGTCGGAGGGGGCGCGCACCTCGTGCTCCATCTTCATGGCCTCGATGGCGACGAGGGTGTCGCCCGCCGCGACAGGGTCGCCGGCGGCCACGGCCACCTTGACCACGGTTCCCGGCAGCGGGGCGACCAGCGCGCCCGCCGCCAGCTGGCTCCCGGGCACGGGGAAGCGGTCGATCTCCCGCAGCACGGTGGACCCGTCGGGCCCGTCGACGAAGGTGGTGAGCCCCACCCGCTCGATCTCGTAGCGCCGCGCCACGCCGGTCCACGCCGAGGACGACGGCGCCGGCGGTGCACGACACCACCGAGATGTCGTGTCGCTCCTCGCCGTTCACCGCCACCTCCGTGCACGCCCCGGTGCGGTCGAACCGGTAGTCGACGACCACCGTCCCGTCGGGACCGTCGAACGCCACCGTCTGGGGCGACGACGGGTTGTTGCGCCAGCCCGAGGGCATGGCCCCGAGCACGGGGGCCCGGACGCGTCGCTCGGCCTGGCCGGCCAGCGCGGCGGCCACGGCGTGGAGCTGTCGCGTCGGTGCGTCGGCCAACGGCGCACCGAGCACGGCGGGATCGTGGCGGACGAGGAAGCCGGTGTCGATGTCGCCGGCGAGGAACTCGGGGTGGCGCAGGATCCGTACCAGGAGATCGCGATTGGTGGTCACGCCGTGCACCTGGGCCCGCTCGAGCGCGCCCGCCAGGGCCCGGGCCGCCTCGGGGCGCGTCGGGGCATGCGCGATCACCTTGGCCAGCATGGGGTCGTAGTGGACCGAGACCTCCGACCCGTCCTCGACGCCGCTGTCGATGCGGACCTTCGAGGCCGGCGGGAACCGGAAGCGGTGCAGGTGCCCGGCCGAGGGCTGGAACTGGCGGGTGGGGTCCTCGGCGTAGAGCCGCGCCTCGATGGCGTGCCCGGTGACGCCGGCCTCGAGGACCTCGGGCGGAAGGGCCCCGCCGTCGGCCACGAGCAGCTGGAGCCGCACGAGGTCGAGCCCGGTGACGAGCTCGGTGACGGGGTGCTCGACCTGGAGGCGGGTGTTGACCTCCAAGAAGGCGAAGCGCCCGTCGGGGAGGAGCAGGAACTCGACGGTGCCGGCGTTGACGTAGCCGATGGTGCGGGCCGCGGTCACCGCGGTGGCCCCCAACTCGGCTCGCTGCTGCGGGGTGAGCACGGGGGACGGGCTCTCTTCGATGATCTTCTGGTGCCGGCGCTGGATCGAGCACTCGCGTTCGAAGAGGTGCACCACCGTGCCCTGGGTGTCGCCGAGGATCTGCACCTCGATGTGCCGGGGCCGCGTCACGTAGGGCTCGACGAAGACCGTGCCGTCGCTGAAGGCCGAGGCCGCCTCTCGTTGTGCCGACGACAACGCGTCGGCGAGCGCGTCGGGTCCGTCGACCACGCGCATGCCCCGACCGCCCCCGCCGGCCGAGGCCTTGACCAGGACGGGCCACCCCAGCGCGGCCACGGCCGCCTCGACGGCAGCGGACACACCTCGGGCATCGGCGGGGATCTCCACCGTCGGGAGCACGGGCACGCCGGCGCCGGCCATGGTGGCCTTGGCGGTGAGCTTCGAGCCCATGGCCTCGATCACCTCGGGTGGGGGGCCCACGAACACGAGCCCCGCCGCCCCCACGGCCCGCGCGAACCCGGCATCCTCGGACAGGAACCCGTAGCCGGGGTGCACGGCGTCGGCCTCGCTGGCGACGGCGGCGCGCACGAGGGCCTCCACGTTGAGGTAGGTGTCGGTCGGGGTGGCACCGGGCAGCCGCACGAACTCGTCGGCCTCGTCGACGTAGGGGGCGTCGACATCGGGGTCCGAGCACACCGCCACGCAGCTGATGCCGAGCGCGTGGGCACCCCGGATCACGCGACGAGCGATCTCGCTGCGGTTGGCGACGAGGAGCTTCCCGATCACGGCTGCCCCCTTCCCGTGCCGGGCGCGTCCCGGTGGAGGTCCATGGGCACGGTCACATCCGGAACACGCCGTAGCCGCGCGTGCCGTGGATGGGGGTGTTGTGGATGACCGAGAGGCACATGCCGAGCACGTGGCGCGTGTCGCGGGGGTCGATGATGCCGTCGTCGTAGAGGCGGCCCGTGAGGAACAGGGGCAGGGACTCGCGCTCGATCTGTGACTCGACCATGGCCCGCATCTGGGCGTCGGCCTCCTCGTCGAAGTCCTCGCCGCGTGACGCCGCGCCCTGGCGGGCCACGATGGAGAGCACGCCCGCCAGTTGGGCCGGGCCCATGACGGCGGAACGGGCGTTGGGCCACGAGAACAGGAAACGGGGGTTGTAGGCCCGGCCGCACATCCCGTAGTTGCCGGCTCCGTAGGAGGCGCCGATGTTGACGGTCAGATGGGGCACCTGCGAGTTCGAGACGGCGTTGATCATCTTGGCGCCGTCTTTGATGATGCCGCGCTGCTCGTACTCCTTGCCCACCATGTACCCCGTCGTGTTCTGGAGGAACAGCAACGGCACGTCGGTCTGGTTGCAGAGCTGGATGAATTGGGTGGCCTTGTTGGCCTCCTCGCTGAACAGCACGCCCCGGTGGTTGGCGAGCACCCCGATGGGGTAGCCGTGGATCGACGCCCAGCCCGTGACGAGGCTCGGTCCGTACAGCGGCTTGAACTCGTCGAAGCGGGACCCGTCGACCACCCGGGCCAGCACGTCGCGGGGGTCGAAGGGGACGCGCAGGTCGGCCGAGGCGATGCCGAGGAGCTCGTCGGGGTCGTGGACGGGGTCGTCGGCCGGCATCGACGGAGCCGGCCCGAGCTTGTGCCGGTTGAGCCGGGACACGATGGCGCGGCCGATGCGGATGGCGTCGGTCTCGTCGGTGGCCAGGTAGTCGGCGAGGCCGCTCACCCGGGCGTGCATGGACGCGCCCCCGAGCTCCTCGTCGTCGGACTCCTCGCCCGTGGCCATCTTCACCAGGGGCGGTCCTCCCAGGAACACCTTGGAGCGGCCCTCGATCATCACGATGTGGTCGCTCATACCGGGCACGTACGCACCGCCGGCGGTGGAGTTCCCGAAGACGAGCGCGATGGTGGGCACCGCCGCCGCCGAGCGCTGCGTCAGGTCTCGAAAGCCTCGGCCCCCCGGGATGAAGATCTCGGACTGGGTAGGGAGGTCGGCCCCGCCCGACTCCACGAGGCTGATCGACGGCAGGCGGTTCTCGAGGGCGATGTCGGCCAGGCGCGACGACTTGCGCATGGTGAAGGGATTGGTGGCTCCCCCCGTACCGTGGGGTCGTTGGCCGACACCAGGCACTCGACCCCGCTCACCACACCGATGCCCGAGACCAGGCTGGCCCCCACCGTGTAGTCCGTTCCCCACGCGGCGAGGGGGGCGATCTCGAGGAAGGGGGAGTCGCGGTCGAGCAGGAGCTCGACGCGCTCGTGGGCGAGCATCTTGCCCCGGCTGCGGTGGCGCTCCACATAGCGGGCGCCCCCGCCGCTCCTGGCCGCCGCCAGCTGCGCTTCCACCTCGGCCAGGGCCGCCTCCATGGCCGCCCGGTTCTGGCCGTAGGTGTCCGAACCGGGGTCGATCGTCGAGGTCAGGAGGGGCATCGGGCGGGGGAGGGCGTGCTCGGCGGCGCGTCGGGGCCACTCGAGGTCGTCTCGGACTGCCCCATCCCCCCCGTCATCGGGTGACAGACTAAACCGCATGGAGACGAGGCCGCTCTCTGCCGTGGTGCTCGCCGCCGGCGAGGGGACCAGGATGCGCTCGTCGCGCCCGAAGCCGCTGCACCGGTTGTGCGGTCGCCCCATGATCCTGCACGTCCTCGACGCGCTGGCCGAGCTCCCCGTGCACAAGGTCGTCGTGGTGGTGGGACACCGGGGCGATTGGGTCACGAAGACGCTCGTCGACCACGCGCCGCGCTCGCTCGCCATCGAGTTCGTCGAGCAGAGCACGCAGCTCGGGACGGGCGACGCGCTGGCGGTGGGACTCACCGCCCTTCCCGACGGTCTCGTCGACGCCGACGGCGACGTCGTCGTGCTTCCCGGCGACACGCCGCTCGTGCGCCCCCCCACACTGGCCGCGCTCGTCCGGCATCATCGCAACAGCGGTGCGGCGGCCACGTTGCTCACCGCCGTGCTGCCCGACCCCACCGGGTACGACCGGGTGGTGCGGGGCAAGAACGATGCCGTCGTCCAGGTCGTGGAAGCCGCCGACGTGCGCGCCGACGACGCCTTCGTCGACGAGGTGGCCACCACCATCCACTGCTTCCGCCACGCCGTGCTGGCGCCGGCGCTGCGCCGCCTCCGACCCGTGGTCCGCACCGGCGAGCACTGCCTCACCGGGATCTACGCCGTGCTCCACGACGCCGGCTACGGCGTCGAGACGCTCGTGGTGGGCGATCCCATGGAGGCCGCCGGGGTCAACGACCGCGCCCAGCTGGCCGTGGCCGACGCCGAGCTGCGCGACCGCATCAACGAGCGGTGGATGCGGCGCGGCGTCACCATGTGGGACCCCGAGAACACCTACATCGACGCCAATGCCGCGCCTCGAGCCCGACGTGGTCCTGCTGCCCGGTGTGGTCATCCAGGGCGAATGCACCCTGGGGGCGGGGGCCGAGATCGGGCCCGACTGCCACGTCGTCGACAGCGCCGTCGGTGCCGGGGCCAAGGTCACCAAGAGCACGGTGCTGCGGGCCGAGATCGGCGAGGACGCCCGGGTCGGGCCGTTCTCGGTGCTCGGGCCCGGCGCCCGGGTCGAGGCGGGCGCGGTGGTGGCCCCCTTCACCCAGTTGGGGGCGGACTTCTCGGCGCTCGACTGATCCCGACCCCCAGCGGGGGATCGGGCCGGGGCGGCCTCAGGTCGTCTGGACGATGAACACCGCGCACGGTGCTTTGTGCGCCACCGAATTGGGCACGCTGCCGAGGGCCCGGCGCACGCCGGCCATGCCCTTGTTGCCCACCACGATGACGTCGGCCTTCTCCTCTTCGGCCACCCGCACGATGGCATCGGCGGGATCGCCGGTCCCGGTGTGGCCTTCGACGTCGACGCCGGCCCTCCGGGCGCGGGCGCACTGGTCCTCGAGGACCGCGTCCGCTTCGCCACCGGGGCCTAGGCGCTCGCGGAACTCCTCGGGGATCCCCGCCACTCGCACCGGCTTGGGCTTGTAGGCCGTGACGATGTGCAGCTTGGCGCCGCACAGCTTGGACAGCTCGATGGCGTGACGCACCGCGTCAGCAGCGGTGTCCGAGCCGTCTGTGCCGACTACGACCGACGAGAACATGGGCATCGATGGTGGGCCTCCGGCCGCACTCTACCTACGTCGCCGACGCATCGCCGTGCGCAGCGGGGAACGGCACGGGTGAGCGGACAGTCGACGGGGAAAGATGGAGACGGGACCGTCGCGGCGACGGGCGGGTGAGGCGAGGAGAGAGCCATGGACGTGGCGGTGCTGGGCATCGGGAAGATGGGCGCGGCGATCGCCGGGCGCTTGCACGACCAGGGCCACGCCCTCCATCTGTGGAACCGCACCGCGGCCCGAGCCGAGGCGCTCGGCTTCGGGACCGTGTACGCCACGCCGGCACAGGCCGCCGCCGACGCCGAGGTGGTGGTGAGCGTCCTGACCGGGCCCGACGCCGTGCGCCAGGTCTACCTGGAGGCGCAGGGGGCGCTCGAGGCCGGGGGTGGCCGGGTCTACGTCGACGTCACCACGGCCAGCCCCGACGTCCACGGGGAGGTGGCCGAGGCGGCCGCCGCCCGCGGCGCCGCCTTCATCGAGGCCCCGGTGCTCGGCTTCCCCCCGGCCGCGGCGTCGGGCCACCTGCTCGTCCTGGTGGGGGGCGACGTCTCCGCCATCGAGCGGGCTCGCCCCGTGCTCGAGGCCCTGGGTGAGGTGCGCCCCATCGGCCCGGTGGGGGCGGCCATCCGCATGAAGCTGGTGGCCAACTCCTTTCTGGCCATCACCCACGCCGGCGCGGCCGAGCTCCTCGCCGCGGGCACCCGCAGTGGCCTCGACGTCGGCGCCGTCTTCGCCATCCTGGCCAGGTTCGTCCCGCTCCTCGAGAGCCGCCGGGCCGAGTTCGTCGAACGCCGCTACGAGCCGGTGCTGTTCCGGGTGGCCGATCTGGCCAAGGACCTGGGCCTCGCCCAAGACGTCTACCGGCACTCGGGGAGCTACACGCCGTTCACCACCGTCGCCGACGATCTCTACACGCGGGCATTGGCGGACCACGCCGAGCTCGACATCCCGGCCGTGGCCGAGATCTTCTACGACACCTGACCTCACCGGGCAGTAGCGTTCGCGCCATGGAGCTGGTCCCCAAGCGGCGTCTCGAGCTCGTGTCCGGGCGATCACACCCGGCCCTCACCGAGGAGATCGCCACGCATCTCGGTGTCGAGCTCGGCGGGGCCAATCTGCGCGAGTTCGCCAACGGCGAGATCCACTGTCGCTACGACGGATCGCTGCGCGGCAGCGACGTCTTCATCGTCCAGACCCATTCGGGTCCCGTCAACGACTCCATCATGGAGCAGCTCATCATGATCGACGCCGCCAAGCGGGCGTCGGCCAAACGGATCACCGCAGTGTGTCCGTACTACGGGTACTCGCGCCAGGACCGCAAGGCCACCGGGCGCGAGCCCATCACCGCCAAGCTCGTCGCCGACATGTTCCAGGTGGCCGGCGCCGACCGCGTGGTGAGCGTCGACCTGCACTCGGGACAGATCCAAGGGTTCTTCGACGTCCCCTTCGACCACTTGACCGCGACGCCGGTGCTCGTCGAGGAGCTCCACCGCTTGGGCACGAGCGATCTCGTGATCGTCGCCCCCGATGCCGGCCGGGTGCGGGTGGCGGAGCGCTTCAGCCAGCACCTCGGCGCCGACCTCGCCTTCGTCCACAAGCGCCGGCCCCGGGGCACCCACAATCAAGTGGAGGCCCTCGACGTGGTGGGTGAGGTCCAGGGGCGTCACTGCGTCCTGATCGACGACATGATCGACACCGCCGGCACCATCTGCGCCGCCGCCGAGCTCCTGGCCGAGCGGGGGGCCGCCGACATCTCCGCCATGGCCACCCACGGGGTGTTGTCCGACCCCGCCATCCAGCGCCTGGAGAAGTCCCCGCTGTCCCGGGTCGTCGTCACCAACACCCTTCCCATCTCCGACGACAAGCGCATCGACAAGCTCCAGGTCCTCTCGGTGGCGAAGCTCATCGCCGATGCCATCGACGCCGTCTTCGAGGACACGTCGGTGTCGGAGATCTTCGGGGGCGACAACCTCACCTGAACGCTCACCTGAACGGGCCCGGGACGGTGCGGTTCCCGGCCCGGTAGGCAGGCTCGACGCTCGCCCCGACCCCGGGCTTCCGCCCCCGGCGCCGGGCCTTCTATGCTGGGTCGCCCGTTCGTCGCATCCGAGGAGCCCCTTTTCCCATGGCTGAAACCATCCTGGTCGCCGAGGCCGGCCGTCCCTCCGGCTCGAGCGCGGCGCGCCGGCTTCGTCACGCCGGTCGGATCCCGGCGGTGGTGTACGGCCCCGGCGTCGACCCCATCCCCGTGTCGGTGGTGGCGCGCGAGCTGCGCGCCGCGCTGAGCACCGAGGCCGGGCTCAACGCGGTGCTGTCGCTGCATGTGGAAGGGAAGACGTTTCTCACCATGGCCCGGGAGCTCCAGCGCCATCCGGTACGGGGCAGCGTGACCCACGTCGACTTCCAGGTCGTCGACCCCAACCGCGAGGTCACCGCCGACGTCACGATCACCCTCACCGGTGAGGCTCTCGAACTGCACCGGGCCGACGGGGTGCTCGAGCAGCAGATGTTCACGCTCACCATCCGGTCCCGCCCCGCCGACATCCCCGCTCACCTCGAGGTCGACATCAGTGACCTCGTGATCGGGTCCGCGGTGCGCGTCTCGGACATCGCCCTCCCCCCCAACGTCACCGCCGAAGCCGACCCCGAGTCGATCGTCGCGGCGGGACAACCCCCGCGCGTCCAAGCCGTCGAGGAGGGCGCGGCGGAAGCCGAAGGTGTCGAGGGAGAAGCCGCCGAAGGCGAAGCCGGCGCGGCCGGCGCCGCCGACGCGTCGGCATCGGGCGGGGGCGAGCCGGGCGGGGAGAGCTAACCCCTGCGGCGCCTGCTGCCTGCGTCCGGCAGGGGGGCGGCGGCCGACCTGCTGGTGGTGGGTCTCGGCAACCCGGGAGCGGAATTCGAGCGGACCCGCCACAACCTCGGCGCCGAGGTCGTCGAGCTCCTGGCGTCGCGCCGGGGCCAACGGCTCCGGGCCGAGAAGGGGACGCGAGCCGTCGTCGCCCAGTCCCGCCTCGACGACCATCTCGTCGTGCTGGCTGTTCCGCAGACCTACATGAACGAATCGGGGCTGGCCGTCACCGCGCTGATGAAGCGGTTCCGGGTGCCGGGCCCGGACCGGCTCGTCGTCGTCCACGACGAGCTCGACCTCCCCTCGGGCCGGGTCAAGGTGAAGGTGGGAGGGGGCACGGCCGGCAACAACGGGCTCAAGTCCATCCACGCCCACCTCCACGAGCCGGGCTACGTGCGTGTCCGGATCGGCATCGGCAAGCCGCCGGGGCGCGAGGCCGGCGCCGACTACGTGCTGCACCGTCCGTCGCGCTCAGAGCGCGGCGTCCTCGACGTCGCCGTCGAGGTTGCTGCCGACGCCGTCGATGTCATCGCCCTCGAGGGTGTCGACGCCGCCATGTTGCGGTTCAACGGCGACCCGACCCCCTGAGGCGCCCCCGCCGGGGCCCGCCGCGGGCCTCGGCGGCCGGCGCCGTCGGTAGCCTGCATCCGTGAGCCTGCGCTCGCTCCCCCCTCTCCTTCACCGCGAGCCCGCCCTGGTCGACGCCATGGGGGTGGGCTCCAGCGCGCTGGCGGTGCCCGACGCGGCGGTGGCCTACGTGGTGGCGGGGATGACCGAGCTCGGCGAGCGCCGACCCCTCCTCGTCGTGACGCCGACGGTCCTCGACGCCGAGCGTCTCAACCACGACATCGGCACCTTCCTCGGCGACGATGCCGTCGAGCTGTTCCCGGCGTGGGACACGCTTCCCTTCGAGCGCGTCAGCCCCGAGCTATCGACGATGGGTCACCGTCTCCGGCTGCTGTGGCGGTTGCAGGACCCTTCGAGCGCGCCCGACGTGATCGTCGCTCCGGTCCGGGCCCTGCTGCAGCGGTTGGGCCCCGTCGAAGAGGCGGCGGTCCCCGTGGTGCTGTCGCGCCGTGACCGTGTCGACCAACGGGAGTTGGTGAGCCGGCTCGTCGCCCTCGGGTACCGACGGGAGTACCAGGTCGAGCACCGCGGCGAGCTCGCGGTGCGGGGCGGGATCGTCGACGTGTACCCGTCCACCGCTGAGCTGCCCGTCCGGATCGACCTCTGGGGCGACGAGGTCGACCGGCTCACCGAGTTCGACCCCGGTGATCAGCGATCGGTGTCGGATCTCGGTGCGGTCGAGCTCTTCGGGTGTCGGGAGGTGCTTCCGACCGATGCCGTGCGGGCCCGGGCGGCGGTCCTCGTCGGCACCGAGCCGTGGGGACGCTCGCAGTGGGAGCGTCTCGCCGAGGGCCAGGTCTTCGACGGGATGGAGTCGTGGCTGCCATGGCTCGTCGACGAGGAGCGCGTCCTCCCCGACCTGATGGGACCGCGGGGGCGTGTCGTGCTCGTCGATCCCCGCCGCATCCGTGACCGCGCCGTCGAGCTCAACGACGAGGAAGCGGCCCTGGCGGGCGCGCTCGCCGTCACGTGGGGCGTGGTGGAGACCGATGCCGACGCGGGCGGGGACCCCGATCCCTCGGCGCGGTTCCCCCGCTTGAACGTCGCCTACGAACGACTCCTGGCCCGGTCGGCCGCCCCGGTGCTGTCGATGGTGCCCGTCGCCGACTCGCCCTCGACCCCCGCCGTGGTGGCGCGCGGTGTCGAGCCTGTCCACGGGGACCGGGCCCTGCTCGCGGCGCGCCTGTCGGAGCTCGTGGCGGGCGGGTACTCGGTGACCGTGTGCGCCGAGGGGTCGAGCTCGGCGTCGCGGCTGGCCGCCGTCCTGGCCGAGGAAGGCATGGTCGTAGCCGTCGTGCCCGTCGGGGACGGGGACGGGTCGCCCGGGGCTGCGGGGGCGGGCCCCGACCTGTCGCGTCCGGGGCTGCGCATCGTGGTGGCGTCGCTCGAGCGCGGCGTCGTGGTGCCGGGCGCCAAGGTGGCCATCCTGGCCGAGGCGGACTTCACCGGGCGCCGCCGTGCCCATCGTCCCGCTCGGGCCCGGGCCCGGCCCACCGACGGGTTCTTCGACGATCTGGCCCCCGGCGACTACGTGGTGCATCGCCAACACGGGGTGGCCCGCTACGCGGGGATGGTGACGCGCACCGTCAACGGCGCGTCACGCGACTACCTGTTGCTCGAGTACCGAGGCGACGACAAGCTCTACCTTCCCTCGGACCAGATCGAGGCGCTGACCCCGTACAGCGGTGGCGAATCACCGACGCTCAACCGCCTCGGTGGCGGCGAGTGGCAACGCACGCGGGCCAAGGCGCGTGCCGCCGTGCACGAGATCGCCCAGGAGCTCGTGGAGCTGTACCGCCTGCGCCTGCACATGAAGGGCCACGCTTTCGCCCCCGACACGCCGTGGCAGCACGAGCTCGAGGACTCCTTCTCCTTCACCGAGACCGTCGATCAGCTGCGGGCCATCGAAGAGGTGAAAGCCGACATGGAGTCCGACGTGCCCATGGACCGGCTGGTGTGTGGTGACGTCGGGTTCGGCAAGACCGAAGTGGCCGTGCGCGCCGTGTTCAAGGCCGTCCAGGACGGCAAGCAGGCGGCCGTCCTCGTGCCCACCACGTTGCTCGCCCAGCAGCACGCCCAGACGTTCTCCGAGCGCTACGCCGGCTACCCCGTCAGGGTGGAGATGTTGTCGCGCTTTCTCACCCCGGCCCAGGCGCGCCACGTCGTGGCCGGCCTCGCCTCGGGGGCCGTCGACGTGGTCGTGGGCACCCACCGGTTGCTGGCCGGCGACGTCAAGTTCAAAGACCTGGGCCTGCTCGTGGTGGACGAGGAGCAACGCTTCGGCGTGAGCCACAAAGAGACCATGAAGCAGATGGCGGCCGGGGTCGACGTGCTGACACTGACGGCGAACCCCATCCCCCGTACCCTCGAGATGGCGCTCACCGGCATCCGCGACCTCTCGCTCATCAACACGCCCCCCGCCGCGCGCCAGCCCATCCTCACCTACGTGGGTGAGTTCGAGGAGGCCGCCGTCGTGGAGGCCTTGCGTCGCGAGCTCCTGCGCGAAGGCCAGGCCTTCTTCGTGCACAACTGGGTGCAGAACATCGAGGCCGTGGCGGCCCGCCTGCGTGACCTCGTCCCCGAGGCGCGCATCGCCGTGGCCCACGGCCAGATGGACGAGGGCACCCTCGAGCAGGTGGTGCTCGACTTCTGGGAGAAGCGCTTCGACGTCCTGGTGTGCACCACCATCATCGAGTCGGGCATCGACATGCCCACCGTGAACACACTCGTGGTCGACCGCGCCGACCGCCTCGGACTGGGACAGCTCCATCAGCTGCGGGGTCGGGTGGGGCGTTCGGGCCAGCGCGCCTACGCCTATCTGTTCCATCCCGTCGACAAGGTGCTGTCCGAGGCGGCCTACGAGCGGTTGCGGACCATCGGCGAGCAGACCGAGCTCGGGCGCGGGGTTCAAGATCGCCATGCGCGACCTCGAGATCCGGGGGGCGGGCAACCTGCTCGGACAGGACCAGTCGGGCCACATCGCGGCGGTGGGCTACGACCTCTATGTCCAGCTCGTGGCGGAGGCGGTGGCGGAGATGAAGGGCGAGCCCCTGCGGCCTCCGGTCGAGGTCAAGATCGACATCCCCTCCGACGCCCATCTTCCCGCCGACTACGTGGCGCGCGAGGACCTGCGCCTCGAGGCCTACCGGCGTCTCGCCGCGGTCACCGCCGAGGCCGAGGTCGACGACATCCGCGCCGAGTGGCTCGACCGCTTCGGTCCGTTGCCGGCGCCGGCCGAGGGGCTGCTGGCGGTGGCCCGGCTGCGCGTCGAGTGCCTCCGCACCGGTGTGCGTGAGGTGTCGGCGACACCGGCGCGCCCCGGCCAGGGGGCGGGCCGGCCGGGCCGACGCGGCCTCGTGGCCCGCCTCGCGCCGCTCGAGCTCCCCGCGTCGGCGCGGGTGCGCCTCCGGCGGTTGCGCCCGGAGTCCCTGGTCAAAGAAGAGACGCGCCTCGTGGTGGTGCCGCTCAGGCCCGACGAGGACGCCGTCGAGGCGTTGACGGCGCTGCTCGGTGAGCTCGTCCCGGCCGTGGCCGCGCTGGGCGGGGCCGAATCGTCGGGCGCCGGGGCGCGCCGATAGAGTGCCCGTTCCGTGAAGCGCCTCCTCGTCCTCGTCGCCTTGGGGGCGCTGTGCGCCGGTGCGGCGGGATGTGACGTGTCTGCCACCGCCGCCACCGTGAACGGCATCGCCATCAGCCAGTCCGATCTCCAGAACCAGCTCAGCGTGATCGCGAACAGCGCGGTGGCCCAGTGTGCGTTGTCCATCGAGGAGGCGCAGAGCGGGGGGACGCTGCCGGCGGTGACCGGCACCGGCCAGGCCACGGTGACCACCCAGTTCGCCGCGTTCGAGCTCAACGGGCTCGTGGCCCAGACGCTCGAGCAGGACACGCTGGCCAAGCGCCACGGGCACGTGACGCGACCGACGTCGCCGCCGCCCGCCAGGACTACGAATCCCAGATCGAGGCGGCGTCGACGCAGGTCACCTCGCCCTGCAACCTGACCGGCACGACCCTGGTGGACCGTCTGCCCGGCGCCTTCGTGGCGCAACAGGCCCAGAGCCTGGCCATCCAGGAGAAGCTCGAGGAGGTCGTGGGCCGCGTCGACGTCAGCCCCGCCGCGGTGCGCGCCTTCTACGACTCCCACCACAGCCAGGTCACCCAGCTCTGCCTCAACTTCCTCATCGCCACCGACCAGGCGTCGGCCCAGGCCATCCACGACAAGATCGCGGCGGGGACGAGCTTCGTCACCGCCGACGCCGGCCCCGGCGTGGACCCCAACAGCCCGGCCGGGGGTGAAGGCCCCTGCGTCTTCCCCTCCGATCTCGTGTCGCAGCTGGGTCAGGCGACCGCCACCGCGGTGGAAGGGTTGGCCGACGGCCAGCTGGCGCCACCCCAGGAGATCCAGGTGCCCAACCAGACCACCGGTCAGACCCAGGCCTTCTGGCTCGTCATCGCGGTGCGGTCCCGGAACCTGGTGTCCTTCGCCCAGGCCGAGGCCGGGCTGCGCCAGGAGATCCTCGGCGCCGGCGGTCCCAGTCTCAGTGCCGCTCTGGGCCGGGCCGTGAAGGGGGCCCGGGTGGAGCTCGACCCCCGCTACGGAGCGTGGAACGCCGGCCGCGGCGTGATCGCCCCGACCCCGCCGGCACCCTCGACGTTGCTCAACGCCGCCGTCGACGGATCCTCGTCGGGCTCGTCCATCCTGGGTTCGGGCGGCCAGTCCGCCGGTTGACGGCGGCACCGGTCCGTGACACCGCGCCGCCCGCGGCCGGGGTTCCCGTTCCTGAGCACGGCGGCGCGCGCCGGGGGAACGTGACCGTCGTCGGGCTCGGCCCCGCCGGCATCGAGCTCGTGCCGGCCGCCACCCTCGACGCCATACGGGGGGCGGCGCGGTGCCTGGTGCGCACGGCTCGCCACCCCTCGGCGGTCGTGGTCGACGCCGTCGCCACCGGGCCCACCGAGGCCCTCGACCGTCTCTACGACGAGGCGGACAGCTTCGACGATGTCTACGCGGCGATCGTCGAGGAGGTGGTGGCCGCCGCGGCGCGAGCCGGCCGCGGCTACGTCGTCTACGCCGTGCCCGGCTCGCCCCTCGTGGCCGAACGCACCGTCGCGCTGCTGCGTGGCGATGCACGCGTGTCGGTCGAAGTCGTCCCCGCCCTGTCGTTCTTGGATCTGGCCTGGGAGCGTCTCGGGGTCGACCCCGTCGACGCCGGCGTCCGGATCGTCGACGGCACGGACTTCGCCGCCCAGGCGGCGGGCGAGCGCGGCCCCCTGCTCGTGGCGCAGTGCCACAGCCGGGCGGTGCTCGGTGCCATCAAGCTCGCCGCCGATGACCCGTCGGGCGCGGACCCCGGGCGCCGCGCCGTCCTGCTCCATCATCTGGGTCTCCCCGACGAGCAGGTGGTCGACGTGCCGTGGGCCGAGATCGACCGCTCCCTCGACCCCGACCACCTCACGGCTCTGTGGGTGCCCCGCCTCGCCGCGCCGGTGGCGGCCGAGCTCGTCGGACTCGAGGAGCTGGTGCGCACGCTGCGGGCGAAGTGTCCCTGGGACCAGCGCCAGACCCACGGGTCGTTGGCACGGCACCTCCTCGAGGAGGCCTACGAGGCGCTCGACGCCATCGAGGTGGTGGCCGCGGCGGGTCCCGACGCGGGTCCCCGCGACGTCGACCACCTCGAGGAGGAGCTCGGGGACCTGCTCTTCCAGGTGTACTTCCATGCCTTGCTGGCCACGGAAGAGGGCTACTTCACCCTCGCCGATGTGGCCCGGACCCTGCACGACAAGCTCGTTCGCCGGCACCCGCACGTCTTCGGTGACGCCGAAGCGCACACCCCGGAGGACGTCGCCGCCCGCTGGGAGGTGCTGAAGAAGGCCGAGAAGGGTCGGGCCAGTGTCACCGACGGCATCCCCCGCACCCTCCCCGCCCTGGCGCTGGCGGCCAAGCTCCAGCGCAAGGCGGAGTCGCTCGGCCTGGCCACGGGCTCCCTCGACGACCGTCGGCGCCAGATCGCGGCCGGGCTCGAGGCCTTCGGGCCCCCCGGCCCGCCCGACGACACGACCGGCCGCGCCCCCGAGGCCTCGGGGGAGACGCTCGAGGCCTCGGCGCAGACCGTCGAGGCCCTCGGGGAGATGCTGTTCGCCGTGGCCGACGCCGCCCGGCGCCTGGGGGTCGATCCCGAGACGGCGCTGCGAGGCTATGCCGGCGGGTTCCGTCGCCGCATCGAGGCGGCCGAGACGCCGCCTCCCGGGGCGCCGCCTCCCGGGGCGCCGCCTCCCGGGGCGCCGCCGCGCTGAGGTCCCTTTCCGGCGGGGGCCCCAGGTCGTGGGGTGGGGGACGAAACGGCGTCCGGGAACAGGTCTCGTCGCACCGTGCCTGAGCTGGGGCGGCTCCGCCGCCGCAGGACCCTCAGCGGGTAACTTTTACAACACTTACAACAGGGACAACAGGGAGCAATGACTGCAATCGAGAAGATCGCGGCGCGGGAGGTCCTCGACTCCCGCGGCAACCCCACCGTCGAAGTCGAGGTCGTCCTCGACACCGGTGCCGGAGGCCGCGCCATCGTCCCGTCAGGCGCGTCGACGGGCGTGCACGAGGCGACCGAATGGCGCGACGGGGGGGAGCGGTACGGGGGCAAAGGCGTCCTCGGTGCCGTCGAGCACGTCAACGGGGAGATCGCCGAGGTCCTCTCGGCCTTCGATCCCTATGACCAGCGCGGGATCGACATGGCCCTCGTCGACCTCGACGGCACGCCGACGAAGGGCCGGCTGGGTGCCAACGCCATCCTGGGGGTGTCATTGGCGGTGGCCCGGGCCGCCGCCGTCGACGCCGAATTGCCCCTGTTCCGCTACGTCGGGGGCGCCAACGCCCACGTGCTGCCGGTGCCCATGATGAACGTCGTCAACGGCGGCGCCCACGCCGACAACTCCATCGACTTCCAGGAGTTCATGATCATGCCCGTCGGGGCCGCCTCGTACTCCGAGGGCCTGCGGTGGGGGGTCGAGACCTATCACGCCTTGGCCAAGGTGTTGAAGGCGCGCCGGTTGTCGACCACGGTGGGCGACGAAGGGGGCTTCGCACCCGACCTCTCCTCCAACGCCGAAGCCGTGGCCATCCTGATGGAGGCGATCGAGGAGGCGGGCCGGGTGCCCGGCGACGAGGTCGCCATCGCGCTCGACCCCGCCACCAGTGAGATCTTCAAGGACGGCGCCTACGAGCTGGCCGGGGAAGGTCGCCGGCTCACCCCCGACGAGATGGTCGCGTACTGGGTCGAGCTGTGTGACCGCTACCCCATCGTGTCCATCGAGGACGGCATGGCCGAGGACGACTGGGACGGTTGGGTCGCGCTCACGAGCGCGCTGGGGGAGCGGGTCCAGATCGTGGGCGACGACATCTTCGTCACCAACCAGGAGCGCCTCGAGCTCGGCATCGACCGCGGCGCCGCCAACGCCATCCTCATCAAGGTCAATCAGATCGGCACGCTGAGCGAGACGCTCGACACCATGGCCATGGCGACCCGCTCGTCCTACGCGTGCGTGATGTCCCACCGCTCGGGCGAGACCGAGGACACCACCATCGCCGATCTGGCCGTGGCCACCAATTGCGGACAGATCAAGACCGGTGCCCCGGCCCGCTCGGACCGGGTCGCCAAGTACAACCAGTTGTTGCGGATCGAGGAGGAGCTGGGCGAGTCGGCCGCCTATCTCGGCGGTGCCGCACTGTCGGCCACGGCGCGCCGGGGCGGTTCCACCTGGTGATGCTCAGCCGGGCAAGACGACAGCCCCGCCACGCTGCCAAACGGCCGCCGCGGCGGCGTCCGCAGGTGCCGGAGCGTCTGCGGGTGCCCCGCCCCCATCTGCATCTGCCCCGACCCCACCTGCATTTGTCGCGGCCTCATGTGCGGCGGCCCCGTCTTCACATGCCGTCGTCACCGGTGCCGCGCCTGGTGGCGTTCGTGAAGCGCTGGAGGGGTGGTCGCGAGACGTTGTCGCTCGAACGTCGACGGGCTCGCACCCTGTTGGTGGGCGCGATCGTGTTCGCGTGCGTCGTGCTGCTCACGAGCTTCCCGATCGGCGGTCTGTTGTCGCAGCGCTCGGCGCTCACGGGCACGGCGCACGAGCTCTCCACCGTCAAGGCGGAGAACCAGGCTCTCGCCCGCCAGGTCTCGGACCTGTCGAACCCCTCCACCGTCAACGACCTCGCCCGCAACGACTACGGCTTCGTCGCCAAGGGCCAGCGCGTGTACGACATCCTCCCGTCCTCGAGCCCGTCGGGCTCGGCCTTGGCCGGCACGGGCCAGGTCCCGCTGGACGGGCCGCCCGTGGTGCCGGGGTCGGCCCGGTCACAGGCGTTGATCGGGGTCGTCGATCCCGTCGAGACGGCCAGCTCGACGGGCGCCACCAAGAGCGCCCGTGGCAAGGACGACTCGGGCCCGGCCAGCGCGGCGGCCCCGGAGCCCCCCGAGCCCCACAGCTACTGGGGTCGGGTGGTCAAGACCCTGGAGTTCTGGAACTGACGACGCCGCCGCGCCCGCTCGGGGAGCCCGACCGGGAGGCGGTGGCGCGTCTGCTGGGACGCTCGCCGGCCGGGGCGTTCACCGTGGTGGTGCGCCGCCGTGACGGGACGCCGGCCGTGATCGAGAACGCCCCCTTCCTCGACGACGACACGCCCATGCCCACCCGCTTCTGGCTGGTCGACGCCGAGGTGCGTGACACGGTGAGCCGGCTCGAGGCCGCTGGCGGGGTGCGGCGGGCCGAGGCCACCGTCGACGCCGAGGCCGTCGCCGACGCGCACGCCCGCTACGCCGCCGCCCGGGACGCGGCCATAGCGCCCGGGCACGTCGGGCCCCGTCCCTCGGGGGGGGTGGGGGGACACGCCGGGGGGTCAAGTGCCTCCACGCCCATCTGGCGTGGCACCTGGCGGGCGGCGACGACCCTGTCGGCCGCTGGACGGTGGACGAGCTCGACCTCGACGTGTCGGCGTTCGTCGTCGAGCCGGGCCCGGGGTGACGCCGGCGTGCTAGAGCAAGGCCATGACCGGTGAGCGCTCGGGCCCCGTGGCGGCCATCGATTGCGGGACCAATTCGACGCGCCTGCTCGTCGCCGACGCCGATGGCACGGTCCTCGAACGGCGCATGCGCATCACGCGCCTCGGCGAGGACGTGGACGCCACCCGGATGCTGTCGCGCCTCGCCGTGGCGCGCACGATCGCCGTCCTCGAGGAGTTCCGCGGCCTGATGGACCACCACGGCGTCGTCCGGGCTCGTCTGGTGGCCACCTCGGCGGCGCGCGACGCCACCAACGCCGGCGAGTTCCTCGAGGCGGCCCGGGCCGTCACCGGCGTCGTCCCCGAGATCCTGAGCGGGCGCGAAGAAGGAGCGCTCTCCTTCGCCGGCGCCACCGCGCACCTCGGCGACGTTGTCATCGGGCCCGGTCCCGTCCTCGTGGTCGACATCGGGGGAGGGTCGACCGAGCTCGTCGCCGGCTCTCCGGCGTCGTCTTCGTCGCCGACGGTGTCTCCCGCCGAGATCTCCGCCGTCTCGCTCGACCTCGGCTGCGTCCGGGTCACCGAGCGGTTCCTGGTCGGGAACCCACCAAGCGCCGACGAGCTGGCCGAGGCGCGTCGCATCGTGGAGGCGCAGTTGATCCGAGCCCGTGCCGCCCTTCCCCGGTTGGCCCCGGGAGGGCTGCTCGTCGGGCTGGCCGGCACCGTGTCCACGTTGGCGGCGCTGGAGCGACGCTTGGCCGACTACGACCGGGCTGCGGTGCACCACCGCGTGCTCGGCGCCGGCACCGTCCGGCACTGGCTGGAGACCCTCGCCGGGGAGGACAGCGGTGCCCGCCTGGCTCGTCCCGGGATGGTCGAGGGGCGGGCGGATGTCATCGTGGGTGGGGCACTGATCCTCGACGTCGTCATGGACGTCTTCGCACGCGCCGAATGCCTGGTGTCCGAAGACGACATCCTCGACGGTCTGGCGGCCAGCCTCCGGTGAGGCCGGGCGGTCCCCACGAGATCGAGAGCTGCTCCTACGACGTCGGGGTGGGACCCGCCCGAGGCGCGTCCGGGCTCTGGTCCTCGTCCCCGTCGCCGGTGCCCAATGTCGACGGCGACATCGTCGTCATCAGCCCGATCTCCTGGACCAGGGCGATCTGTTTGGCCGAGAGCCGGGCCAGGCTCAGCGACAGGTGGAACACGAGGACCATGAGGAACAGCACCGCCAGCAGCAGGACGAGGTCGGGGGGGTAGGCGATCCCGACCAAGTGCGACACCCGGTCGAGGAGATGGGTAGGGAGCGTCGCGCTCACGAAGACCATGACCAGGCTCACCAACAACCACAGCAGGGCGGCCTGCTCCCGGAGCCGTTGCCGGCGCATGGCGATGACCGACACGACGAGGAATCCGACGCTGAGGACCATGGACAAGACGATCGCCTTCACGAGGCCTCCTTGGGTTTGGACGGGTCCTTCCGGTTCAGGCTGCCGACGACGAGGGCGACGGTGACCCTTGCCATGTAATAGGCGGAGCGGATGCCGGCGATGCTCGACCGTCCGTGGCGACGGGGCGTCATCCGCACCGGGACCTCCTCGACCCGGAGCCCGTTGCGGCTGGCCAGGACCAGTGACTCGACTTCGGGGAAGTCGGTGGGGTACGTCCGGGCGAACAGCGCGATCCCCTGCGCTCCCACGGCTCGGAATCCCGACGTGGTATCGGTGAAGGTGCCTCCCGTCCTCCACCGGACCAAGGTGGCGAGGAGGCGCATTGCGAACCGGCGGCCGGCCGGGGCCACGTAGTCGCCGCGCCCGAGCCATCGGGAACCGACGGTCATCTCGGCCCGGCCCGTCCTGATCGGGTCGAGCAGTCTCGCGATTTCGGCCGGATCGTGCTGATCGTCACCGTCGACCTGGATGGCGATGTCGAAGCCGTGTCGCAACGCGAAGAGGTAGCCGGCTTGGACCGCTCCCCCGATACCCAGGTTGACGGGCAAGGTGATGACCGTAGCGCCGGCCCGCAAGGCGCGCACCGCCGTGTCGTCGTTCGAACCGTCGTTGACCACCACGACGAGGGCTTCGGGAACGGCCCCATGGGCGCGATCGATGACCCTGGCCACCGAGCCCGCCTCGTTGAAGGCCGGGATGACGACGCAGATCCGGGATTTGTCGACGCTCACGGACCCGCGGGCCGACGCGTCCACCTCGGGGACGGGGATCTCCGGTTGCCCCTCAAGTCGAGACGCGCCCGTCGGGGGCCGAGGGGAGCCCGGGATGGGGGAAGGAGCCAACGTCTTGTTCTCGGCGGGGGGCACCGCTCCTCCTTGGAGCGCGAGGAATGTCGAGCAAGGGTAGTCGTCAGGTTCGGAACCAGGGCCGATCCGGGGCCGGCGCCCGCTCCGTCCGAGGCGAACCCACCACCGCGCCCTCGATGCCGTGACCTCTCCCCAATATTGACAGGAGTAGGCAAAACATTTCCGGTAGCGGGGCCGGTCACTTAGCATTGTGGGGATGCCCCGAGAGAGTTGGCCCACAGACGTCGTGGTGATGGGGGGTTGTGGGCACGTTGGCCTGCCCCTCGGCATCGCGCTGGCGCAGTCGGGACTGAAGGTTTCGCTCTACGACGTCGACCTGGCCGCGGTGGACCGGGTGGGGTCGGGCAAGATGCCGCACCGGGAGCCCGGTGCCCCCGAGGTCCTGGCCCGGGTCCTGGCCGACGGCCACCTGTCGGTCTCGGCGGACGCCTCGACGGTGCGAGACGCCGAGCACGTGATCGTGGTCCTGGGCACCCCGATCGACGAGTACTTCAACCCCGACCCCCAAGCCCTGGTCCGTGCCCTCGAGAGCGTGGCCGACCAGCTCGACGACGGCCAGCTCCTGATCCTGCGCAGCACGGTGTTCCCCGGTGTCACCCGGATGGTCGAGCGCCTCATGCATCGCCTGGACAAGGCTGTCGACGTGGCCTTCTGCCCCGAGCGCATCGCCGAGGGACGGGCCATGGAGGAGCTCTTCACGCTCCCGCAGATCGTCTCGGCCCGGACCAACCGGTCATTCGATCGGGCCGCCACGCTGTTTCGACACCTCACCGACAAGATCGTCCGGGTGGCGCCCGAGGAGGCGGAGCTGGCCAAGCTCTTCACCAACTCCTATCGCTACATCAAGTTCGCGGCCGCCAACCAGCTGTTCATGATGGCGAATGACTTCGGGCTGGACTACGAGCGGATCCGCGCCGCGGTCATCGAGGACTACCCCCGTGCCGCCGATCTCCCCGGGCCCGGGTTCGCGGCGGGACCGTGTCTTCTGAAGGACACGATGCAGCTGGCCGCCTTCAACAACAACAACTTCGCTCTGGGCCAGGCCAGCGTCCAGATCAACGAGGGCCTTCCCCTCTATCTCACCGCGCGGATGGCCGCTCGCTACGACCTGTCGTCGATGACAGTGGGCATCCTGGGCATGGCCTTCAAGGGTGAGTCGGACGACAACAGGTCGAGCCTGTCCTACAAGCTCAAGCGGATCCTGGGCGTCCGAGCGGCCGGTGTCCTCACCGCCGACCCGTATGTCACCGTGGACGGCGATCTGTGGCCGCTCGAAGACGTCCTGGCCCGCTCGGACCTGATCGTCATCGGTGCACCCCACAAGGCCTACGCCGACATCGACATCCCCCAGCCCGTCGTCGACATCTGGAACCTCCGCGGTGGCGGCGTCTGTATATGAAGCCGCGCGTCTCGATCGTCGTCCCTGCCTATAACGAAGGGGCGTCCATCGAAGAATTCCTCGAGCCGGGTGCTCGAAGCGGTGGAGCTTCCCTGCGAGGTGCTCGTGGTGGTCGACTCCGCCGACGACACCTCCCTTCCCTACGTCGAGAAGTACGCCCGCCAGGACCCCCGGGCCCGGTCGCTGCTCAACACCTTGGGCCCCGGTCCCGCCCAGGCGATCCGGTTCGGCATCGGACATGCTCTCGCTGACGTCGTCGTGGTCACGATGGCGGACGGCTCCGACGACCCCCGTCAGATCGACCAATTGGTGCGCCTCATCGAGCGCGGCGTCGTCGTTGCCGCCGCGTCGCGATATTCACGCGGTGGCCAGCAGGTGGGGGGCCCGTTTCTCAAAGGCTTTCTGTCGCGCCTCGCCGGGCTGTCGTTGGCGTTACTGGCTCGGGTGGGAACCCGGGACGCCACGAATTCGTTCAAGGCCTACGACATGGACTTCATCCGGTCCGTCGGGATCGACTCCGATGCGGGCTTCGAGATCGGGATCGAGTTGGTGGCCAAGGCCCGCCGGGCCCGACTGAAGGTGGCCGAGCTGCCCACCATCTGGTTGGAGCGCGACCAGGGCATGTCCAATTTCAAGCTCGCATCCTGGATCCCGCGCTACGTGCGTTGGTGGCTGTTCGCCTTCGGCCCCCGCCTCCCCGTCGAGCAAGTCCGAGAGGCCGCCAACCGAGGAAGAAGGTCATGAGCACGGTTCTGGTCACGGGTTCGGCGGGGTTCATCGGCGGGTACGTCGTGAAGGAGTTGCTGGACCGTGGGCATCACGTGATCGGCGTCGACGACTACTCCAAGTACGGGCCGATCCGACGTTCCTACGACGACAACGAGCGCTACCGGTTCGTCGAGGCAGACGCCCGAGACGTCGACCTCCTGGCGGGCCTGCTCGGTGAGTGCGACCACTTCATCGCCGGGGCGGCGATGATCGGCGGGATCTCGTATTTCCACACCTATGCCTATGACCTGCTCGCCACGAACGAGCGGATCATCGCCGCCTCGTGTGACGCGGCCATCAAGGCCTCGGCCGGCGGGCGCCTCGAAAAGGTGACGTACCTGTCCTCGTCGATGGTGTTCGAGTCCACCGACACCTGGCCCTCCTACGAAGGCCAGGAACGGATGGTTCCCCCGCCCCTGTCGTCGTACGGGTTCCAGAAGCTCGCCGTCGAGTACTTCGCCCGCGCCGCGTGGGACCAGTACGAGCTGCCCTTCACCATCATTCGGCCGTTCAACTGCGTGGGGATCGGAGAAGGGCGGGCCCTCGGGGACGTGGAGGTGCTCTCGGGGAACGTCAAGTTGGCGATGAGCCATGTCGTTCCCGATCTCGTGCAAAAGGTCCTCAAGGGCCAGGACCCGCTCCACATCTTGGGGGACGGGACCCAGACCCGGCACTACACCTACGGCGGCGACCTGGCCCGGGGCATCGCCATCGCCATGGAGCACCCCGCGGCACGCAACGATGACTTCAATCTCTCCACCGACGTGTCGACCACCGTTCTCGAGCTGGCCGAGATCATCTGGCGCAAGATCAGAGGCGACGAGCCCTTTCGTTATGTCTCGGACGAACCCTTCGAACACGACGTCGCCCGTCGCGTGCCCTCGACGGAGAAGGCCAAGAAGGTCCTCGGATTCGAGACGACCTGGTCCCTCGACCAGATGCTCGACGAGGTGATCCCCTGGATCGAGAAGGCCGTGGCCGAGGGTGTGATCTAGGACGCCTTTACCGGTATCTCGTAGAACGAGATGGTGATACCCGAGGGACTCGGGGACTCGCCCTTGATCGAGAACCTGAGGTCTTGCACACCGACGGGGACGAAGGCCTTCGAATAGCCAAGGTTCGCTGACGCCCGCAGGACATGGAGGTCGGGGCCCGTGGCCGCGATGAACCGCCAGGGCTGGTGGCCGGCATTGGCGACGAGGAAGACGTTGGGTGGCTTGAGGGCGAGCGACTCGACCTGCCAGGCGACACCGGTGGGGAGCCCGAAGCTGGCCACGATGGCGTCACCGACCGGGGCGGAGGGGACGGTCACCCGGTGTCCCACCCCCGTGGTGACCTTCTCCAGCAGCCGAGACGATCCGCACCGGTCGGGGCCGCGTTCGAGAAGCTGCCAGGCGCCGCTGGTGGTCACCTCGCGGTATCGGCATTCGATCGCCAACTGGGTGGCGGGGGGCTCGAAGGCGGGATTGCGCCCGTCGATCGCCACCAGGGGCTGGCGCAGGATGTAGCGGGGCGCATGGGACGAACGCAGGAAGGTGGCGTCGAGTTGATCGAGTGAAGGGGTGAAGGCGCTGTAGTCCTGGAGGACCGGAAGGGGATCGAAACGAATCCCGGGATGGGCCCAGATGGCGGTGTGCTGCCATGGACTGACGGCGACGGTCTGTCCCTGCATCGATGTCAGCATGGTGGCGGGAAGTTGGAAGGCATCTTGCAGTTCCTTGCGAGACTGCGCGATGACGGCCGACTGCTTGTTCGACGACACCATGGTCTGGGCCTCACCGAAGAAGTTCCGAGCTGACTGGACGGGCTGGATCAGCGTGGCGGGGAGTGGACCGGCGAGACTGGCTGTCACGATGGTCAATCCGAGCAACGCCGTGACGAGCCAAATCGGCGATCGCCATGTCGGCGCGAACGCGGCCAGGACGATCGGCGCGGCGACGAAGAACACCAGATCGTGTTCATCGTGTCGGACGAATCCTTCTTTGAAGAGGAACCACAGGGTCGCCAGGGTGATGAGGACGACGCCCGTCCTCGGTCGGCCGGCCAAGCCACGGGTGGAGACGATGGCGACGGCGACGATGAGGACGGACGCGCCCGCCGCCAACCAGTACGAATACCAGCGGGTCGGATCCTCGAGCGACATGGCCGCTCCGTAACCGGCGATCACATCGACAGAGGAGCGGCCGAACGGGATCAGGTTTCCGAAGCCGTTCCCGGTTCCGAACCAGCCCAGACAGAACAGCGGCACCGCGCCCAGGACAACGCCGCCCGCGGCCCGCCACCGCGACGCCGGGAGGCAGACGACCGTCACCACCAGGGCGACGCCGATCCCGATGCCGAGGCTCAACTTCACGAGCGAGAAGATGCCGATCGCAGCTCCCAGACCGATCCACACCCATCGAGAGATCGGGTCGCCCCCTCGGCTGAGGGCGGCGACACACACGATCAGGACCAGGGCGAGAACGTCCTCCACGGCGACGTCGGTTCCGAAGTACAGGGCACTCACCAGGGACATGGCGCCCACGACATAGGCCACCACGACGGCGGCGGGGAGTGGCACGGTGCGTCGCAGCGCCCATACCAGCAGGGCGAAGAGCGCCGTGGTGAACGCCAGCGTGAAGAGAAAGGCGAGGACGGTGGTGGAGATGAAGAAAAGCTGCGGTGACACCAGGAAGCCGAGCGGTCCGAACGTGAACACGACGCGCGACCCGAAGGCCAGGTGGTCGTGGGCGGCCATGGTGACCCCCGCGATCCACGACGAGGCGACGTCGCCCCCCACGATCAAGCGTCCCGTCGAGGTCGGCCAGGCCAGGACGGCCAGGACCACGCCGAGCACCAGATTGGAGGTCAGGTAGGGCTTGAGACGCGCCCAGTCGCTGCGGCGGGCGTGGCGAGCCACGGGGACCGGCGTCGCACGGCCCCGGAGGGCGGGAGCCGACTCGACCACCTGGGGATCAGTTGCAGTCGCCGCATCGGCATCCGACTCGTCCACGGATGTTCCTTCTGTCTGAAGTTGGCCGCGTCAGGCGGCGGCGATCACGAGGAATTGCTTGCCCAGGAGCCGGAATGCCCAGGGATTGCGCAAGTAGAGGCGGGTCAGCGACGGCGACGGTGGGAGCCGCCCCCGGAACGAGTAGGGAAGATAGCGGGGCAGCACGGATTTGATCTCGAACCCCGCCGCGTAGAGATGCTCCTGGACCGAGATGTGCGTCAGCGCCAGAACGTGGTCGGCGCAGTCAAAGTATTCATCGGCGCAGTACTTGAAGTTCGGCCCGAGCACCGCGACCACCCCGCCCGGCCGGATCGCGGCGTGCATCTTGTGCAGGCAGCGCTGGACGTCCTCATAGGACATGAGGTGTTCGAGGAGGTTCGACAGCAAGACACCGTCGAAGTGCTGCGGAGGTAGCTCCACGTCGAACATGTCCGAGACGATGGTGTGGACGCCCTTGGTCTCGAGGTCGGTGACCGAGGGCATCTGGTCGATGGCCCAGCGCTCACGGGCGCGAACGGCGCTGATGAATTCCCCCGTCCCGACGCAGGATCGAGGACGACCTCGGGTCGGCCCATCCGGACGAAGAGGTCCTCGGTGATGGCGGTCCAGACAGCCTCACGCGCAGCCTGGTCGTAGTCTCGAAAACGGAATTCGTAGAGTCTTCGGTAGTCCATCGCCCCTAATTCGCATCGTCGCTGCTCGAGCTCGACCGGTGGCTCGGTGAAGCGCCGAGATCACTGTAGCGCCGGCGACCAGGGGGGACGGCGACACGTCGGCCGCTCGACACGTCTCGGTGGCTCCGACTTCAGGCCAAGCGGTATGCCACGAAGATGACGCTCAGCAGCCCGATCCCGATGGCGCACACCCCAGCCCATCGCGTGCGAATGGCGTCCGCGGTGCACACGACCATGGCGGGAAGGAGCGTGAACCCGTACCGGGGTGGCATGGGGAAGTTCTGGCTCTCGGAGAGAAAGTTCAGGATCACGTAGAGGGGGCCGCCAAAGAGGGCCAACAGCAGCGTTGCCCGGGCCAATGAGGCGATGGTCGCGGTGCGGGCGGTGAAGATCGCCGCCGCCACGACGCCGGCGACGAGCAGCCACGACAGGAGGTTGGTCATGTCGAGCGTCCACACGTTCTCTGTCGACACGGGGGCGTAGGACCCCGGGATAGAGGTCAGGAAGAGGCCGAAGGGCATTGCGATCTGTTCCAACGAGATCGACGGCACGACGAATTGAGCGTTCACGATCAGCTTGTTGGGGTCGATCGTCTCCGTGACCCGCTGCAGGATCGTCCAGGCGGCCCCGATGGCCACCGTCGTCGTCACGATGACGCCGACCGCCCTCGTCTGCGCGTTGTGCGCGAGTCGGGGCGGGACGCCCACACTCTGGCGTAGGCGCCCCCCCTGGACCGGGACGAGCCCGGCGTCTGACCCGGTCGGGCCCGGACCTGGACCTGGAACCGGAACTGGAACTGGACCCGGGGCCGACACGGTCGTAGTCGGTCTTCTGACCCGGAGCAGGAAGTAGACGACGATCATCATCACCACGATGCTGTCCTGCAGCTTGAACGCGGTCCCGACGAACCCGATGGCGACCAAGGCGATCCAGCGCCACCGACCGCCCTCCTCCCAGCGCGCCGTCAGGTACAACACCGCTCCTCCGATGAACGTCGATGCAGCGTCGGGCGAGACGGTGGAGTTCGTCTGCAGGATCGACGGGGCCGAGGCGTACAGGACGAGCAGGCCGAGGAGCGGGAGCGGTCGGACCCCGAAACGGAGGCCGGCGGCATAGGTCACCAACAAACCGAGGGCCAGCCACAAAGCGCCCACGAGCCGCCACGCCGTGACCCAGCTCTTGGTCCCGGTGGCGTGCTTGATGACCTCTCCCGCCGCCCACGTGATGTCGTAGTACGTGGGAGGGTGAATGTAGGCGGTGTCGTATCCCTGGTCCTGGAACCGAGAGGGCACGAGTGGGTTGGTGGAGCACGGCGGCGGCGGGTAGACGGAGTCGATCCCTCGGCAGGCCTCTTCCCGCATGGCCGGTTGTACGAGTTGCGTGCCGGCGATGACCTGATGCACACCAGGAGATCGGAACATGTAGTCGATGTGCTCGAGCTCGTCGATGGGAGAGAGCTTTGTGTAGGCACGGACGTGGAGCGACACCAGGAGGATCGGAACGGCGACGAGGAGCAACGCCGGGGCCCACGTGCGCACCACCACCCCGCGCCGCGCCCGCCGGGAAGCCAGCGAAACCCGGGGTGTCTCGTCGGTTGTCGCCAGGTCGGTCACGGTACTTTCATCTTCGTTCGAGAGCCAAGTCTTGTGCCGGGCTCGTGGCGCTGTCCCGGGACCGTGGCCGAGGGATCCCCTCGGACCCGGCGTTGTATCACACACGGTGTTCGGCCTCTGCCGACGTGGCGGCCCCGCTTCATTCATGGTCAGGTCGTCGAGCGCTGCGGTGATATCCTCCTCACGTGCTTGAGGACCGCGCCGGATGAGCGGGACGCGGCAGCACACGCCCGACGCGAGGCGCATCGAGGGTGTGTTCGTCCTCGGCATGTACGACAGCGGGGGCGATCTGGTCCAGGCCGTCCTTGCTCGTATGGGTCTGCGGCCCCTCGATGTCCCCGCCGACCACCGCGCCGATCCTCTGGTCGCCTTCAACGACCGGCTGCTCGAGGCGGCCGGGGGTTCGAGGGACCGGCTTCCCGAGATCGCTCCGGGAGAGGTTGCCCGGATCCTGGGCCGCTTTACCGATGAAGCCACCACGCTGGTGCGAGCTCTCGGTGAGGGGTCGGGCTCCCCCGGAGACTCAGGGCCCTGGGTGTGGGCGGATCCCGCCAACAGTTTCCTCATCCCGTTCTGGGCCCACGCCCTGGCCGTGCCTGTCGCCGTCGTGCTGGTCCATCGCCAACCGGAAGGTGTCGTGTCGTCGCGGGTGCCACTCGAACAGAGTGCCGCGCAGGTTCTCGATCGATGGGACCGACACAACCGGGCGGCACTGGTGCAGTGCTCCGAGCATCCCTCCTTGGTCCTGAGCTATGAGGCGTTGGTGTCGAGACCGAAGGAGACCGTCTTCGAATTGGGAGAATTCGTCGAACGGTGCGGCTTCTCGATCGCCCCTGATGCGGGGGGAGCGATCGAGCTCGTCGACGGATTGTCCAAGGGCTACGCGACGCCGGCTGGAGAGCCGGCCGGGGCCGACTCGGCCATGAACGCCCAATACCGGGTGCTCGCCGACGTGCTGGGCCAGTTGGACGGCATCCACATCGACGACCACGCCGGTTCCGACGATCCCGGGGCGTTGCTCGAGGCGGTCTCGAGCTTCTACGGGGAGGACTACTACGGAACCTCCTACGACCAGAGTGGCGTGCCGTATCGAAGGGGCGAGCAGCTCTGGGAGGACTTGTTCGACCGCTTGGCCGCCTCCATCGTCGAGAGCCTCAGGCCCCGGACGGTGCTGGACATGGGGTGTGCCACCGGAATGCTGGTGGAGGCGCTCCGGGATCGAGGCGTTGACGCCCGGGGGATCGACGTCTCGGCCTGGGCGATCGGTCAGGTTCCCGCCGGCCTCCGTCCATTTTGCCGGATCGGATCGATCACCGACGAGCTGGACGGTGACTACGACCTGATCACCTGCCTCGAGGTCCTCGAGCACCTCCCCCCTTCGCTCGCGTCCGATGCCGTCGCCAACCTGTGCCGCCATTCCGACGCCATCCTCTTCTCGTCCACCCCGGACGACTTCGATGAGCCGACCCACCTCAACGTGGAATCCGGTGGCTACTGGGCACGACTCTTCTTTCGCAATGGATTCCGACGGGACTTCGATTTCGACGCCTCCTTCCTCGCACCCCACGCCGTGCTCTTTCAACGCAACGATGCCGACGTCGACGTCGACACGTTGATCGACGACTACGAGCGGGGTATCTGGAATGTCACCTCGAGGATGGGAGCCGATCTCCAAGAGGTTGTCGCTGCCGTCGGTCGGCTGACCGGGCAGAACAACGAGCTCGTTCCGCTGGCACGCGAGACCGAGCACCTTCGCGAGGCCCTCGGCGACCTCGAGCGCCGGAGCTCAGCTGAAGCCCAGGCAGCGTTCGAGATGGTGCGCCAGCACGAGGTCAGTGAGCGTCATATGGCGGAGTTGTTGCTCCTGCGCGACGCCGAGATCGACGCCATCCATCGGACGAAGGTCTTCCGGTACACGGCCATGTTGCGCAAGGCCTATGGGCGGGTCCGGCGAACTCGCCAGCCGGCTCAGCTGTCCGCACCATCGAGTCTCCGTGCCTATCCCTTCGATGACACCTACGCCGGGTGGGCGGAGGAGTTCGACACGCTGGACGACGCCACCCGGGCCGCGATTCGCGAACGTGTGGCGGGGTTGGAACACCAACCCGTCATCACGATCATCATGCCCGTCTACAACTCGCCGCTTCACCTGTTGCGAGCAGCCATCGACTCCGTACGAGCTCAGCTCTACGCCAATTGGGAGCTCTGCATCGCCGACGACTGCTCGTCGGACCCCAACGTCGCTGCCATCGTCGCCGACTACGCGGCGACAGATGCCCGCATCAAGGTGACGACTCGGGACACCAACGGGCACATCTCGGTGGCCTCGAACTCGGCCTTGTCCATGGCCACCGGCGACTGGGTCGGCTGTCTGGACCATGACGACATCCTGGCCGAGCACGCCCTGGCGTTGGTGGCGCTCGCCATCGCCGAACACCCCGAGGCGGGCATCGTCTACAGCGACGAGGACAAGCTCGACGACGCCGGGGTCCGTCACGGCCCCTACTTCAAGCCGGATTTCGACCCGCTGTTGCTCCTCGGGCAGAACTACCTCAGCCACCTGTGCCTGTTCCGGCGAGACCTCGTGACCGAGGCGGGTGGCTATCGCGAAGGGTACGAGGGAAGCCAGGACTGGGATCTCACCCTACGGGTCTGCGAGCTCGTCTCCCCGCGTCAGGTCGTCCACATCCCCCACGTCCTCTACCACTGGCGGGTGCACGCGGGATCCACCGCGTCTGGCCTCGCGGCCAAGCCCTACGCCGTCGACGCCGGCCGGCGGGCCGTGGTCGATCACCTCACCCGGACCGGTCGTTCCGCCCGGGTTTCTCCGGCCCGGATCGGGAGCTCAGGGTTCAACCGCGTGACCTGGGCCGATCCCGAGACGGCGCCGCTCGTGACCGTGATCATCCCCACCAGAGACGGTGGCCCCGTGCTGCGACGCTGCGTCGACAGCGTGATGGCCATGACCACGTATACGAACGTGGAGATCGTGGTGGTGGACAATGCGAGCCGGGGGGTGGACACCCTGCAGTACCTGCGGGCGCATCAAGGTCGTGTCACGGTCATCCGCGATGAGCGGCCCTTCAATTTCTCGGCCATGAACAACAAGGCGGTTCGGCGGACGTCCGGCGAGCTCATCTGCTTGTTGAACGACGACACCGAGGTGATCGCAGAGGACTGGCTCACCGAGATGGTCGGGCACGTCCTGCAGCCCCGCGTCGGCGCCGTGGGGGCGAAGCTCTACTACGAAGACGGCCGGGTCCAGCACGGAGGGATCATTCTGGGAATCCACGGCGTGGCGGCCAACGCGTACCGCTACTCGGGACGTCTGTCGCCGGGATACGGTGGCCGACTCCAGCTGGCCCAGCACATGTCGGCTGTCAGCGCCGCCTGCATGGTGGTGCGCCGAGAGGCCTGGGACCAGGTCAGGGGACTCGACGAGCAGAACCTGCCCGGTGCCTTCCACGACGTGGACTTCTGCCTCCGTCTCCGCCAGAGCGGGTGGGGGGTCGTGTGGAGCCCGTATGCCGAGCTCTTCCATTACCGGCCGATCGGTCGGGGCCCCGACGACGGTAGGCGTCGAGACGAGGAATCGACCCCCGAGTTCACCTACATGCAGAACCGGTGGGGGCCCGAGGTCTTGCTCTGTGACCCGTACTACAACCCCAACCTTTCGCTCGATGCCGACGATTTCTCGTTGGCGCGACCTCCTCGAGCCTCCTACCGCTGACCATCGGGCGACGGACTCCGCCTCGATGGGTGTGACCCCAGGTGGCGGGGGGTACCGCCGACCTGCCTAGCATCCTGGGGTGGTGCTCAGCGACCGCGTCCTGATGGGGCCAGGACCCTCCAATCTGTATCCCGAGGTGGTCTCGGCCTTCACGCGGCCGCTCCTCGGTCATCTCGATCCGGAATTCCTGGACGTCCTCGACGAGACCTGCGACCGCCTCCGGGCGGTGTTCCGGACCGACAACTCCTTGACCTTGCCGGTCAGCGGGACGGGCTCGGCGGGGATGGAAGCGGCCCTCGTGAACGTGGCGGGACCGGGCGACGTCGTCGTCGTCGGGGTCAACGGCTTGTTCGGCGAACGCATGTGTGAGGTGGCGCAGCGCCTCGGGGCCGAGGTGGTGCGGGTCGACGCCCCGTGGGGCGAGCCCCTCGACCCCGATGCCGTGCTCGGCGCGCACCGTTCCCCGACGGTGATCGCGCTGGTCCACGCCGAGACCTCGACCGGGGTTCGCAACGACGTCGAGGAGGTGGCCCGGGGGAAAGGCGATGCCCTGCTCCTCGTCGACGCCGTCACCTCGCTCGGAGGCATCCCCTTCGATGCGGACGGCTGGGGGATCGACCTGGTCTACAGCGGCACCCAGAAGTGTCTCGGCGTCCCGCCCGGCCTGTCGCCGTTGACGGTCAGCGCTGCGGCGCGGGCCCGCCTCAAGGACCGGCCGCCGTCGTGGTACTTCGACCTCGGTCTCATCGCCCGCTACGTCGAGGGCGAAGGCGGACGCACGTATCACCACACCGCCCCCGTGTCGATGGTGTTCGCCCTCCACGCCGGTCTGGGCGTGCTGCTCGAGGAGGGTCTCGAGCACGCCTGGGCCCGGCACGGTTCGTGCGGACGGGCTCTGCAGGCCGGGCTCGAGAAGCTCGGGCTCGGGCTCGTCGCTCCCGCTTCGCACCGTCTGCCCCAGCTCACCACGGTGTGGGTCCCCGACGACATCGGGGGCACGGGTGAAGCCGATGTCCGCGCCGCATTGCTGCACCGCTACGGGATCGAGATCGGAGCCGGGGTGGGCCCGATGGCGGGCCGGGCGTGGCGCATCGGCTGTATGGGCCACACCGCCCGACTGCGCAACGTCGAGTTGCTCCTGGGCGCGCTCGGGGAGGTGTTGGGGAGATGATCGGCCGGACGGCCCGAGCCACGCCGCTCGAGCTCAACGGGGGACGGATCCGACTCCGGACCCTCAGCGAGGACGACTACGAGGGTTGGTTCGAGGTGCGGGCCCGGTGCCGACGCTGGCTCGTCCCGTGGGAGCCCCGTCCCGCCGGAGCCCCCCTGACCCCCGAGGACCGAGCCAGCTTCGCGGCGCGGTGCGCGGCACGAGAGCGCGAGCGGCAGATGGGGAGTGGGTACGGGTTCGGGATCTTCGTGGGGGATCGGTTCGTCGGAGAGATCACGCTGTCGTCGATCCAGCGCGGTCCGTTCCAGAACGCGTTCGTGGGGTACTGGGTGGACGAGGCCATGGCCGGGCAGGGTCTGGCCCCCGAGGCCACCGTGGCGGTCCTGCGATTCGCGTTCGAGGAGCTCGGCTTGCACCGCGTCGAGATCGCCATCGTGCCCCGCAATCGGGCCAGCCGCAGGGTGGTCGAGAAGCTGGACCTGCGCGAAGAGGGGGTGGCGGTCCGCTACCTGGAGATCGACGGGCACTGGGAGGACCACGTCCGCTACGCCATGACCGCCGAGGAGTGGACGGTCCGGGTCGACGGCCTGACCCGGCAATGGCTCACCCGGACCTGACCGTCGTCATCCCTCCGAGCGCACCACCGCCGGGGAGTGGCGGAAGAACTGCTCGACGTCCTGGGAGTACGTGTACGACGGGGGGTCGTCTCCCACGCTGCGTCGGAGCCGCACGGCGCGGATGAAGCTCTCGACGGCGCCGGCCGTGGTGTATCGACAGGAGAAGCCCGCCTTCCCGATCCGGGTGGTGTCGACCCCTCTCCCGTAGCGCAGGAGGCTCTCGAGCTCGGGTGGGAACTCGATCAATCCGAGCCGTACCAACGGGGCGGCCGCGGCGTGCGTTCCCGCCGGGGAGATCGGGAGCAGACGGGTGCCGCAGATGGCGGTCACCTCGCTCCAGGGGAGCTTGCCCGACCCGGCCACGTTGTAGAGGCCCGGGATGCGCTGGCGGGTGACGTGCTCGAGGCAGCGCACCACGTCGTCCTCTTCGACGAACTGCAGGAGGGGGTCATAGCCGGCGATGGCCGGACAGATCGGTCGGGACAGGTTGGTGCTGATCGGTGTGACGATGTCGGTCCCGAGCACGTTGGCGAATCGAAGGACCGAGACGACCGTGGCGGGATTGTCCTCGGCGAAGTCCCGTACGAACCCCTCGACCTCGAGCAGGGAGCGCTCGACCCTGGTCCGGGCGGGAGAGGTGCGCGCCATCTCCTCCCGGAACCACGTGGGGTCGGTGGAGGCCGAGCCGTAGACGAGCGTCGATGACTTCACGACGACCTGACGCACGGGAGAGCCCGACTGGCCCGCGGCGGCCAGGAGGTTCATGGTCCCGATCACGTTGATCTCGTGCAGGGCCCGGCTCGAGACCCGGGTCGAGTCCACCACGAGGAACGTGTGGACGATCGTGTCCACCTGGGTGGCACCCACGATGCGCGACAGGATCGAGTAGGTCTGGTCGGCCTTGACGAACTCGGTCCGCTCGAGCGGCACGGTGGGCTCCCGGGTCCCCATGCCGAGGATCATCTCCACCTCGGGGTCCGACTCCAGGGCCTGCGCCATGCGACCGCCCCAGAACGAGTCCAGACCGGTGATCAGGACGCGTCGCCCCACCCGCCTCACCCGAACCAGACGCTGCGTCGCTCCCGCAGCATCTCGTAGATCGTCTCCTGCATGTTGATGCGGATCTTCTCCGCTTCCTCCATGACGCGGCTCTTGGAGTACCGCTCCTGGCCGCTCGGCACGTTGAAGGTCACCGGGTCGAGGACGCGTAGCTTGAACTTGGCCGGGAAGTACATGGCCAGCCCGAGGGGGCCGAAGAGCAACATGTTGGCGGTCACCGGGAAGTAGGGCACGCCGATGAGCTTGGCCAGGGCGGGGATGCGGAAGACGATCGGCATCGACTCCTCGGCCCCCACCACGGCGATGGGGATCACCGGGACACCGGCGCGCATGGCGATCTCGACGAATCCACCCCGACCGAACCGGCGCAGGCGGTAGCGGTCCGCATAGGTCTTGGAGGGCCCCTTCGTGCCTTCGGGGAAGACCAATGCGAGCTGGCCCTGATCGCGCAGAAGGCGCAGGGCGTTGTCGGGGTGGGCCGGCACACCGCCCACGCGAGCCCACACCGTTCCCAACCAGGGCACCTCGCGGAAGAAGAAGTCGGCCATGCCGTACACGGGCCGACCCCGCTCCACCTCGATGCCGTGCATGATGGTCGGCGCGTCCGATGGGATGGCTCCGGCGTGGTTCGCCACCAGGAGGGCGCCGCCTGTCTTCGGAATCTTCTCGAGCCCTTCCCACTCCACCCGGAACCAGTTGTTGTAGAGGGGGGCGAAGATGCGCCGGGCAATGGTGCGGGTGTGCTCCGAGCGTCCCCATTCGTCGACGTCCGACAGCCGTGGCCCGGGGCTCGGCGTGTCGTCGGATCGAGGGAGCGGGACCAGCGCGGCGCGTTGCTCGCGCTGTGTCGCTTCTTCGCCGGCCGTCACGTGGTCATGGTACCCGTCGCCGCGAGCGGGTCCCGCTGGCGCTCGGGGCGCCCGAGGAGACCCGCGTCGCTAGGGTCGGGCTGCTCCCACCAGTCCCAGGTACCAAACCGGATCGAACTCGACCACGGTCCCGGAATGGGCGGCCTGGATGATGGTGTCGGCGCCGTAGGGGCCCGAGCCTACGTACATCACCACGTGGTCGATGCCGGCCCCTTCGAGGTCGTAGAAGAGCAGGTCCCCCGGCCTGACCTGGCTGAGAGGGATGTGGGTGGACTCCTCGTACTGGATGTCCGCGGAGTGCAGCAGGGTCACACCCGCGGCACGCCACGCCAGCATGGTGAGCCCCGAGCAGTCCAAGCCGCTGGCGGTCGCCCCTCCCCATTGGTACGGGACGCCCAGATATCGCTCCGCACCGCTGAGCGCGGCGGCACCGGCGCCACTCGCCGCTTGGGGTGCGCCGGTGCCGATGACGGCGGTCGCCCCCGCGCTGGCGGATGCCTGGTTCGCCGCATCGGCTGCCTGCTGCGCGGCCGTGGATCCGGCCCCGAACGTCTCGGCCACCTGCGCCGCCTGCGCCGCCGCCGCCGCCGCCCGTTGCTTCGCCGCTTCGGTGGCCGCCGCCGCCGCGGCCGCGGCCGCGACGGCTGCCTGTTGGGCGGCGCGTTGCGCGACGAGTTGCGCCAGGTGCCCCTTCACCTGGTTGAGCGTCGCCTGGGTGGCCTCCTCGGTCGCCTGTGCCTGGCGCTGCGCCGAGCTGACCTGAGTCGACATGCTCGACGCCTGGTCCTGCTGGGCGTGGAGAGCCGACTCTGTGGAGGTGAGCTGTCGTTCACTGGCCTGGAGCTGCTGCACGGCGCCGTTGATGTTGCCGATCGCCGTCTGCTCGTACTCGTCGTGCAGCGCGCTCGAGTCCGTCGGCGTCGCGAACATCGCGGTCAGTTGGCCTGACGGCGTATCGAACATGTAGGCGTTCACGGCCGCGGTCTCGAGCGTGTGGTGCGCGGCGGCGTGTTTCCGCCTGGCCGCCGCGAGCTGGGTGTCGGTCGATGCCAGCTGGGCATCGATCTGCGCCAAGTGGACGGTGGCCTGGTCGTACTGCTCGGAGAGCTGCGCCAACAACTGTTGTTGCTGAGCGAACTGCGCCTCGACCGCGTCGACCTGCGCCTGGGTCGCGTCGATGGTGCCGGTCGTCGCCGCCGGGCTCGCCCCGGCCCCCGAGGGCCCGGGCGAGGCGACCGCCGGCGTCGTCGCCATCGAGCCCACGACGACGGTCGTCGACACGATGAGGGCCACCCGGCGGGCGATGGACTGCGTCCGGGCGCGACGAAACAGACCTGTCACAACAGTCACTCTGACCACAGTAGCCAGGGCAGACCCGGGGCGATAGGGCCCGGGTTCATTTGGCCATTCCTTGATCTTCTGGGGGGGTGCCTCTACCTTGCTTTAGAGGCCGGGGTGCAGAACCAGGGCCGAAACAGGCGTGGGGGGGACCCTTGGAAGGCGTGACCCGCACCACGGCCGGCGTCCTCCGGGGGCAGCTCGAAGGCGGAATTTGGGTATTTCGCGGCGTTCCCTACGGGCGTGTGGCCGGGGCCGAAGGTCGGTGGCGTCCCGCCCTGCCCCCCGAACCCTGGGTCGGGACCCGCCCGGCCGCGGCCTGGGGGCCGATCGCGCCGCAAACCCCCCCGGTCCCGGGATTCAGCTTTCCGGCCGACCCGACCACGTCCGACGAGGATTGCCTCAACCTCAACGTGTGGACACCTCGACTCGACGACGGCCTGCGCCCCGTCATGGTGTGGCTCCACGGCGGCGGGTTCACCACCGGCACCGGTTCGAGCGCGTTGTTCGCCGGCGGCCGTCTGGCGTCGCGAGGTGTCGTCGTGGTGACCATCAACTACCGACTGGGGGCACTCGGACTGCTCGCCCACCCCGATCTGGTGCACGCGGAGGGCGGATGGGGCAACTGGAGCCTACGGGACCAGCTCGCCGCGCTCGGCTGGGTCAGGGACAACATCGCCGCATTCGGAGGTGATCCCGACAACGTGACGCTGTTCGGGGAGTCGGCCGGCGCCATGAGCATCGCCAACCTCCTCACCGCGCCCGACGCGTCGGAGCTCTTTCATCGTGCCGTGCTCCAGAGCGGGCCACCGGCGACGGCCACGCCGAGCTGGGCGACACGGCGCGCCGAACGACTGGCGGGTCACCTCGGCATCGACGCCGGCGCGGTCTCGACACTGCGCGACGTCGCCGTGGAGCGATTGGTGGAGGCGACGCAGCGATTGGCTGTCGAAGCTCCTTCGGACGGCGGTCTGCCTCTGGCGCTCCTCCCTGTGGTCGACGGCGTGCTGCTCCATCGCCCGCCGGGTGAGCTCATCGGTGAGGGAGCAGCGGTGTCGGTGCCGATCCTCGTCGGCACCACCCGGGACGAGTGCGCGCTGTTCACCACCGCCGATCACGGCGACCCGAGTGTCGATGTCGACGTCGTGGCCCATCGCCTGTCGGGGTTGGTGGGGCCGGCCGGCGCGGACGTCGTCGACGCCTACCGCTCCGCGCGCCTGGCCCGCGCCGAGCCTGTGACCGGGCGCGACCTGTGGACCGCGGTCACGACGGACTACGTGTTCCGGCTCCCCCTCCAAGCGCTGGCCGTCGCCCATGCCAAGTACCAACCGAAGACGTTCTCGTACCTCTTCACGTGGGAGTCCCCGTTCCTGAACGGGATGTTCGGGTCCTGCCACGGCCTCGAGATCCCGTTCGTGTTCGGGACCGTGCAAGACCCCGGTGTGCAGGTGTTCACGGGGGGAGGCCCGCAGGCCGAGGCCCTGTCGACGCAGGTACAAGATGCATGGGTCGCCTTTGCACGCGACGGCGACCCCTCGTGTGACTCGGTGGGGTCGTGGCCGGCGTATGACCCCGTGCACCGGCCCACCATGGTCCTCGGTCCTGACGGGGGGGTCGAGGACGACCCGCGCCGATCTGAGAGGCTCATCTGGCAAGAGACCGGCACCGCACCGACCGTCGGTCATCACCACGAATGACGCGGCCCGTGTCGCCACCGTGACGCGACCAGGCAGAATAGGACGGTGCGTCGTCGAGCGATGGCGTACTACAGGCGGCCCGGGCGGGGCCTCGGGGGTGTAGCCCAATCGGCAGAGGCAGGACGCTTAAAACGTCCCCAGTGAGGGTTCGAGTCCCTCCGCCCCCACGGGAGTTGTGGGAATTACAACGTTTTCCCTAATCAGGGCCATTTTCTCGTTGGCATTTGCCGACCAAGGCAAATGACGAAGTTCGAACCCCGGATCAACTGATTCGCCTCGAGTGCGCGAGGGATACAGGTGGCGTGACGGCCACGTGGTGGGGATGCCGGAGGCGATGTAACCGGCAGGCGCGCCTGTATAAGGGGGGTGGTCTGGAACCCGCAGCATGCATCTCACTTCCCGCACGCATACTTCCTCCCCTTAGCCTGAGCGGCGACTCGCTCAGCGACGTTCCCTCCGGATGATCTTCAGCATCTTCGTGTTGATGGCCAGGAACCGCCCGAACTGGATGAACAGGTTCTTGCGCGCCCGCAGCGTCTTGGCCGTCGGGAGCGGAGCGTTCGCGATGTTGGCTTCGGTGTCGTCCATCGAACTCTCCTCTCCTACTCGGGGATCAGGTGCCAGCCAGGACGGGCTTTGGCCTTGTAGATGAACATGTAGTGGAGGAGCAGTTTGATCCAGTGCCCGGCGAGGCCGATCTCGCCGAACGTGTCCTTCAAGCTTCGCCCGGTGCCGGGGTACTTCACCAGGTCCGGCACGACCGGGTACATGGTCATGGACGCTGCACTCCCTTGACGAAGTCCTGACCCGGCCGAGGCGACACATGCCGCTCCCATTTCCGCCATCGAGGCAGAGTGGAGATGCGCCGAGTCGCCGTGCTCGATCATCTCCGCGATGTTGCTGGCAGCCAGCCTCCCCATGATCCCCGACGGCATTCCGGTCCGGGGCGGTGACGGAGCGATGACAGTTCCGCTGGGCGACTTCCTCGGTCGCGAGATCTGGTGGGGCGGGGCGAAGGCGATCCCCACGGCGAAGATGTTCGGGAACCGCGGCACCTGGTAGGTGCTGGGCCAGTCCTCTGCCCGCCACTCCTCGAACGGCTTCCCCGAGTAGTCGGCATCGACCTTCATGAAGCCGTTGGGGGCGAACAACTCGGCGCTGATGTCCACCCCATCCGCGTCGAAGGCCTGGAGGTCCACCCCGCGGAACGGCGGCAGCAGCATGGCGAAGTCGAACGCGAGCGAGTTGCTGGAACCGTCCAGCTGCTCGTAGTGGACGACGCCGTCCTCGACACCGGTGACGTGGGCTCCGCTGATCGCCCGGATCCCCCGCTCTCGGAACAGGGACTCGGTCCAGAGCTTGGACGTCGTCTGGAACCCCTGCTGGGTGAAGGTCAGTCCACCGACGCCGAAGTCACCGAGCTCGTACTCGTTGGTCAGGTAGACGATGTCGGCCAATTCCCGCACGCCGGCCTGACGCACCTCGTGCTCGACGTTGAACGCGTACTCGAACGCTGCGCCCTCGCAGGTACAGGTGCCATGCCCCATCCCGACCACGAGTACTTGATGCTCGCCGTGCCGCATCCGGTTAATCGATGCCTGGAGCGCCGCTGACGCCTCGACCGCGTGACCAGCGGTGCACACCGAGTAGGAGTGGCCGTCCGGCCCGAGACCCGGTGTGGCGCCGAAGTTGAGCTTCGGGCCGGTGGCGTTCACCAGGTAGTCGTAGTCCAACTCGACCTGCTCGCCGACACGAGCCGGGTCGGTGTACGTGATCTCGACATACGGCTTCGGCCGGCCGGGGCCGCCCTCCGGGTGGATCGCCGTGGCCAGCGCCTGATGGAACTCGATCCCTTTGCGCTTGTAGATCGGTCCGAGCTTGAAGGTCACCTGGTCCGTCTTCATCTTGCCGACCCCGACCCAAATGTTCGACGGGATCCAATTCCAGTTGGAGTTCGGGGTGACCACGACGACCTTGTCGGACCGCTTCAGCATCCGAGTGAGGTGGAGCGCCGCCGTATGGCCGGCGATCCCTCCGCCCAGGACAACGACTCGGGCCATGTCAGACCTCCTCGTTCGTGCGATTCGCTGTTCAAGCCAACTTGAGGAACAGCCGTTGGACCTCATCGAGGGGATAGCCGGACTCTTTGGCTTCTTCGGGATGTTGGATGCAGTAGCTCAGCCCGCTCGCGATGAGCCGGAAGCCGACCTGCTCGAGTGCCTTGGTCGCAGCACTCAGTTGGGTGACAATGTCGCGGCACTCTCGACCTTCTGACAGCATCGTCTCTACGGCGTGCACCTGTCCCCCGGCACGCTTCAGCCGCAACCGGAGGTCTTCGACCACCTCGTGAGGCAATTCCACGGTTACTCCTCCTTCATCATCCTGCTAGGCGATCTCGTCGGCCCGGCGACCCCTACGTCAGTGCGAGAACCTCACCTTGGGCAGAATCCGTCCGAGCCATTTCGGCTGATGCCAGGCCGCCGTGGCCACCCAGCCGAAGCACGACGGGGAGCACGACCAGTCGGACGACCAGGGCGTCGAGGGCCACCGCGATGGCCAGGATCACTCCCATCTCCTTCGGGGCCAGCGGGCCCGGACAGGGCGAACGTGAGGAAGACGGCGATCATGACGGCGGCCGCGGAAAGCACGACCCTTCCCGACGTCCGCATCGACCCGATCATGGCGTGCTCGGGATCGGGGTGCGTCTCGTAGCGCTCCTTGGCCGCCGACAACATGAACAGCGTGTAGTCCATGGCGACGCCGAAGACCATGGCTCCGAAGAACAGCGGGGCCCAGGCGTCGATGAAGCCCTGGGGCTGGAACCTGAGCGGACCAGACAGAAATCCGTTCTGGAAGATGAGCCGGCCGATCCCGAAGGCACCGGCCACCGAGAGCGCGGTGATCAGCACGCCCATGGCGGCGATCAGCGGGGCACCGAGGGCGATCAGGAGCAGCAGGAAGCCGAGGATGCCCAGGATGGCGAGAACGATCGGCGTGTGCGACGCCAACGACTGCTGGAGGTCGTGGTTCTCCGCCGCCGCCCCGCCGATCAGCGTCCCCGCCGGAAGCACCTGGCGGAGGTGGTCGATGGTCGCGCCCGTCGTGGTCGTCGAGGGCCCGGTGGTCGGGACCACCTGGTCGAGGGTCCACCCGGCGTTGGTCGGCCCGGGAACGACGCCGGCCACCCCGGAGGCGTGGGCGAGGGTGGCCATGGCCCGGGCCTGCTCACCTTCGGGCACGACCACCTGGAGGGTGCCCGGGAGCACCCGGCCCGAAGGCGGTCACCTGGTAGTAGCCGACCCTGGCATTGGCACTGGCCGGCACGATGGTGATGGAGGGCATGTTGGTCCGCATCCCGATGATCGGCGCGGCGGCGAGGAGTAAGAAGACCAGAGCGGCCGCACCCGCCGGGAACGGATGACGCCAGAGGAACTTCCCCCACGAGTGCAGCATCCGATCGAGCGGGCCTGCACCCTCGGGCCGTGGGCCTCGACGGAGTCGGATCTTGCCCTTGTTGATGTTGGTCCCGAGCTTGCCAAGCACCGCTGGAAGCAACGTCAAGGTGGCCGCGAGCACGGCGACGACCGCCAACATGATCCCGAAGGCCATCGAACGGAAGGCGGGGCTCGGGACGATGAGGATGGCGGCGAGCGAGGCCAGCACGGTGAGGGCGCTGAAGGCCACGGCCTTGCCGGCGGTGTCGACCGTCTCGGCGACCGACGCAACGATGGCCTCACGGTCACCGGGTTGGCTCCACGGCGCTCGAGAGCGGAGCGGAAGCGCATGACCAGGAAGAGGGCGTAGTCGATACCAAGGGCGAGAGCGAACATCAGGGCGAAGTTGAGGGCCCAGATGGACACCGGGGTGAACTTCGTGGTGATCACCAGCGCACCGGCAGCGACCAGCAGACCGGCCATGGTGAGAAGCAGGGGAAGCCCGGCGGCAACCAGGCTTCCGAAGGCGATGACCAAGATGATGATCGTCACCGGCCACGACAGCATCTCGGAGCGGAGCATGGCCGAGCGGTTGGCGTTGTTGAAGTCGGCCCACAGGGCGCTGTCGCCGGTCAGCGTCACCGAGACGCCGGAGGTGGAGAGAGCCGCCAGCTTCGGCTCGACGGCGTCGGCCGCCTGCACCATCTTGTTGGAGTTCGCGGCGGACCCGCGGTGATGATGGCCGTTCGGCCGTCTCGAGAGATCGAGACCCCGGCTCGAGGCGGAACCACAGTGGACACCCGGGGATCGCTCCGGAGCACCCGGGTCGCCTTCGCCACGACGGCCTGGGCCTGTGGGTTCGAAGCGATCGGACCGTGATGGTCGACGATCACCACCTGCAGGCCGGTGGCCCCAAGTCCGGCGAAGTCCTTTTCGATGATGGCCCGCGCCGCGACGGACTGGCTGCCCGAGGCCTGCCACCCGGCACCGGCGAGCGCGCTCTCCACATGGACGGCAAAGAACCCGAAGACGAGGATGACGAGAAGCCACGTAACGAGCACACGACGGAAGTGGGTGGCGGCCCACGCCCCGAGTCGGGCGAACGGGCTGGGACGGCTCTCGACCTCACAGCGCGCACCAGCGCGTCGATGGCCACTTTAGAGCCCCGATCGGTCTCAACGCCGCGTTCCACATGATCGGCTCGCACAATGCGCACCTTGTCCAGGTCGAGCGCCACCTCCTCGGGGGTGAACAACACGGCGCATACTGGGGTCCCCCATAGCCGTGGGTCAGGTTGGTCGCGTCGTGGCCAACAACGAGGAGGGTGGCTCCTGGGGCAAGCGCATCTTGCACGTGGGCCAGTACCCGGCGCCGCTCGGTTGCCGGCAAGTGCAGATAGAAGATGATGACCAAGTCGAAGGCCGCACCAAGAGGCTCCCATGCGACGACGTCGGCCTCCACCCATTGCACGTCGACGTCATGGTCTTTAGCGAGCCGTCGGGCCTTGGCCAGCCCGACGGGAGAGAAGTCCACTCCTGTGACCTGCCAGCGCGCTCGGCTAACCACACCGCGTTGCGACCCTCCCCGCAAGCGAGATCCAAGCGCCCGACCAGGGGCGGTATCGGTCAATTCGGCTACCAGAAACTGGTTCGGCTCCGTCTTGCAGACAAAGTCTGCTCCGCCGTACCGCTCGTCCCACATCACGCTGTCCACGAGACTCCCTCGAGACCCGTGCGTCGTCGAGGCCTGCTGCGAGTGAATCGGTGCCGGACTTGTTGACGTTGATATTCTGAACTTCGGAGCGGGCATGGGACCCGGGTTCCATCAGGGATCGGCACGCATCATGACCGACCGACACTCCGCAGCGGCACGTGGAACAGGGGGTCAACCAAACACACACCTGCAGACCCAGCGGCGAGCGGCACGAGTCCGACGACACCCAATGCCAGCCAGACGCCACTCAGCAAGACGTCTGCGGCGATCAGGTCTGCACCCACGAAATTCTCGCGAGTCCTTCCGGCGGGCGCCTGCATCACATCGAATAAGTCCCATGATCAGTTCCATAAATACCCTCGGGGGTATCTGAGTCCAACTTCGGAGCTTCCGCCGCTCACTCCCCGCCGGGGGGCCATTCGGGCGGGAGTCTCCATGGGCACCGGGAATACCCATAGGGTATCAGGGTCGCGCCCCCGGTGAATCGATCTGCCGAGCTCAGGGAGGATCGGACCATGGCGACTATCAAACTGACGAGGGACAACTTTGAGGAGGTGGTGTCGAGCGACGCTACAGTCTTCGTGGACTTCTGGGCGTCGTGGTGCGGTCCATGTCGGATGCTCGCCCCCGTCTTCGAGAGTGCCTCTGAGCAGCACCCGGACGTGGTGTTCGTCAAGGTCGATACCGAAACCGAGCAGGAGTTGGCGCAGGCGTTCGGGATCATGTCGATCCCACGTCGATGGTGTTCCGTGATCAGGTCGTCCTGGACTGACAGCCCGGTCCGCTCCCGGTCGCATCGCTCGACGATCCATCGAGCAGATCGGTGTGTGGAAATGGACGACGTCCATCACAAGATCGCCGAACAGGCTGCCGTGTCAGCCTGATACCAGGGAAACCGACCGACCCGCTACCGGGGATTGGTGGCGATCCCGGCGCTGAACCAGCTCCAGGGCTTCGGTCCTTTGGCGTAACGCTCCTCGACGTGATCGATGGTGAAACCCGCGTCACGCACAGCACCACCGGTTCGCGGGTCAGATGACAGCCGTCGGCGATCCGCCGTTGCCATGGCTCAAGTCGCCGTTGCCACGCGGCAATACCCGGGTCCGGAGCGAGACCGTGCTCGAGGAAGTGAACCCGGGCGCCCGGGCGCATCACCCGGCGTAGCTCGGCCAGTGCCTGGGGAGCGTCGGGAATGGTGCACAAGGTGAAGGTTGACAGCGCGCTGTCGCAGCTGTCGTCCTCGAGGGGGATGGACTGCCCGTCGAGACCGATGTGCTCGACCGCCACCCCGGACTGCGTGACCCGTTTGTCGGCCAGCTTCCGGGCAACGGCCGCAGGCTCGACGGCCAAGACCAGTTCGACATCCGGCGGGTAGAAGTCGACGTTCAAGCCGGAGCCGAAGCCGATCTCGACGACCCGTCCCACCAGACCCTCGGTCACCGCGGCGCGCCAGCGACGCAAGCCGCTGGAACCGCAGGCCCGGTCGACCAGGCGGGGCAGGACCTGTTCACGGTAGAAACCCACGTCGCAGGCTAATCGCCTATCGATTCAGGCGACGCTGCTCTGAGCGCGTCGGTTTCGAAGGCTCAGTCGAGCTCAGTAGGAGAAGCGGGTCCTCGACAGGATCTGCTCATTCGCGGGGACTGCGAGCTGCGGCGGTACTGACGTTGGCTTTTTCTGATTGATGATTCCGATGGCGATGTGGTTTGAGTGGTGCGGTCTTGGCTGTTGAGTCGCTGTATTGACAAGTGGGACCCAGATAGGCAGACCGGTGGACTTGCACGGCAGCGTCTCAGGTCGAGCCGTCGTCGCTCAGAGCGATGAGGCCGAGCGGACGAGCGTGTAGGTGGCGACGGCGACGAGCAGCACGGCAAACCAGCGCAGCAGAGTCGGTGGGCGGGCCCGGCTCGCCAGGTGGTTGCCGGCCACAGCGCCGACGAGCCCGGCGGCGGTGAACGGCAGTGCGACGCGCCAGTCGACGCCGGTGGTCGCCAGCCTCGAGGTAAGCGCAACGCCGCAGTTGATGGCAATGACGAGGAGCGACGTTCCGACGGCGATCGGCATCTCGAAGCCGAAGGCGAGCACGAGGGCGGGGACGATGATGAAGCCGCCGCCGACGCCGAAGAACCCGGTCATGAATCCGACAACCGTTCCAGCAACCACACCTTGGCCACAGTCGACACCGAGAGGCCAGCCCGCGTCGGAGACCCTGGTCGGTCGATGCTCGTGGACTGGCGAAGTGTCCGTGGCTCGCAGCGGCGCCGGACCGACGTCGTCGGTGGGGCCACCAGATGGGCGAGGACGAACGTCTCACCGCTGCTGCGATGCGGACCTGACATCGCGCCGTCACCCACATGCGCCAGGCGGCGATCATCATGACGCGCGGCGAACGCGGCGAGCAGGACATCGGGATTGACCGACCGGTTCAGGCGCGAGCCGAGCAGAGATCCGGCCACACCGGCCAGGCTGAACCACAGGCCGGCGGCCACCCGAACGCGTCCGGCGTGCCAGTGACCGACCATGCCCCCGAGGGCGGCGACGCCGACGATGACGAGCGACGTCGTGACCGCTTCTTTGGGCCCGAGACCGACGACATAGACGAGAGCGGGCACGGCCAGGATCGAACCGCCCCCGCCGAGGGCGCCGAGCGCAAGCCCGACGAGAAGCCCCAGGGGCAGGGTGAGGAGGAGCCTCACACCACCGTGCCCGGCCGCGCGTCGGTCGCTGCCACGGGCAGCCCGGCGGCGGCCCAGGCCTGCATCCCGCCGCCGAGATTCACGGCGTCGAAGCCGGAACGGACGAGGAGGGCCGTCGCCGTGGCCGAGCGGTTACCCGACGGCAGATGACCACGATGCGCCGGTCTCGGGGGAGCGTCGCGAGCCGGCCCTCGAGCTGCCCGAGGGGCACATGGAACGCACCAGGGACGTGACCGGCTTGCCACTCGGCCGGCTCACGGACATCAAGGGCGACCGCTCCGCCACGGACGAGGTCCTCGGCCTCCCGCGGGCCGATGTCCCCGCGTCCCTCGTCCCCAGGCTTCCCTTGCAGCCAGCCCACTTGACCTCCCGGCGTCCGAGCATCCGTGTCGGATGCCAGTACTAACCGGAATATACCCCATCGGGTATAGGTTAGAGTGGGTGACCGCGGGATGTATCGCGGTCTCGAGCCACGGAGGAGCTGGCGATGTACCGAGACGCCGAACCGGCCGAGTTGGCCGCCCGCCTGGGGACGACAGACGAGCCCTTCGTAGTCGACGTGCGCGAGCCGGTCGAGTTCGCCGCCTGGTCGATCCCGTCCGCCGTCAACATCCCTCTCGGCGAGCTCGCCGCCGCGCCTCGGAGGTTCCGACAGATCGTGAGGTGGTCACCGTGTGCGCGAGCGGGAGCCGTTCGTCGTCAGCGGCGGAGATACTGAGCCGCACCGGGAGGCAGGTAGCCAACCTTGTCGGCGGCATGGCCGGTTGGGCCACGACCTACGACGCGGTGACCCTCGAGCTCGACGACGTGCGGGTCGTCCAGGTGCGCCGACGTGGCAAGGGGTGCCTGTCCTATCTGGTCGGGGCCGGGGACCAGGCGTTCGTCGTCGACCCGTCCTTCGACATCGAGGTCTACGCCCGACTGGCCGACGAGCACGGGTGGCGGATCACCCGCGTGTTCGACACCCACCTCCACGCTGACCACCTGAGCGGCGCCCGCCTGCTGGCCGAGGACGACCGACGCGGACCTCCATCTGAACCCGGCCGATCCGTTCGAGTTCGCCTACGAGCCCCTCGGCGAAGAGGACCGACTTCGAGCTCCCCGGCGGCGTCACCTTCCACGTGGCCGCCATCCACACCCCCGGGCACACCCGAGGTTCGTCGATCTACGTCGTCGCCGACCGTTTCGTCTGTCGGGTGACACGCTGTTCGTCGACAGCGTCGGGCGGCCGGACCTCGCCGAACGAGCCGAGGAGTTCGCTCACAACCTGTACCGCTCGCTCCACGAGAAGGTCCTGGCCCTGGCCGACGACGCCCTGATCCTTCCCGGCCACTACGGCGACGACGTGGTCGTACGGGCGGACCGACCGGTAGGGGCGACGCTGGGCGAGCTGCGCCACAGCACTCGCGCCTCTGTCATACGACGAGGACGAGTTCGTGTCTTGGGCCACGGCCCGGTCCGCGCCTCGTCCCCCGAACTACGTCGAGATCATCCAGGCCAACATGGGCCGGACGGCGGCGCCGCCCGCGGCCTTGCGTCAGCTCGAGCTCGGCCCCAACCGCTGCTCGGTCTCGACCTGAGCACTGACAGGAAAGAGGAGAGAACATGGAGCTACCCGAGGACGTCGTGGAGGACGTACGAAAGCGCCTGCACCGGGTGGTCGGGCAGGTTCAAGGTGTCGAGCGCATGCTCGATGAGGGTCGGGAATGCCGCGATGTGGTGACCCAGATCTCCGCCGCCACCAAGGCGCTCGAGCAGGCGGGGTTCCGTCTCGTCGCGGCCGGACTCACCTACTGCCTCGAGAATCCCGGCGAGGCCGAGGCCGACGGCTATCCGATCGACGCCGTCCAGAAGATGTTCATGAAACTGGCCTGAGTAGAGCACCGACGATGCGCTCACTCGATTCGGTCATCGACCAGCCAATTGACCAGGCCGAGACCGCGGTGCGCGCCGCACTCGCGGCGGAGGGCTTCGGCATCCTCACCGAGATCGATGTGGCCGCCACCTTCGAGACGAAGCTTGGCATCACCGTTCCACCCCTGAAGATCCTCGGCGTGTGCAACTCGGTCCTGGCCCATCGGGCCCTGGAGCTCGATCCGACGGCAGCACTAGTCCTGCCGTGCAACGTCGTGTTGCGAGCCGAGGGCACCGGTACCTCCGTGTCGATCGCCGATCCACGCGCCCTGATGGACGACCCGGCCATCGCCGCGCTTGCCGCCGACGCCGCGGACCGTTCGAGAACGCCCTGGCGTCGCTGGGTGGTGCTGCCTCTGGATAGGGCAGCTCGGCGTTCTCAGCCGACGAGGCCGTGCGCCTGCAGAAAGGCCCGTTGCTCTTCGTGCATCTCGTCCGGGAGCCGCTGGAACCAGTCAAGCCGATTCTTGCCGATCGCCGGCGCCGTTTCAGGGGACAGGTGGGTGCGGAAGGCCAGGCCCACGGGCCAGTCGATGCCCTGTCGGGCGTGGCTGGGGTATCGATGTAGCCCAGGAGGTCGTCGATGACCACGTCGGCGGCGACCTCGTCGAGCGCGACCCGATGGACAGCAGCGACCAGCGGCTCGGCAAAACGGACCGTCCCCCCCAGCAGGTTCCACAGGCCGTCGCAGGGGCCACCGGCACGACGGGCCAGCAGCACACCAAGTTCCGAGACAGACCACTACCTCGACGGTGAGTCGGGGCACCTTCTGGAAGATCGCCCGGTACTCGGCCTCCGGGAGTGGTCCCGTCCCGGTGCCCGCCGTCACCACGGTGGACGTTCGACGTGTTGCAGCCCCAAGAGGTGCGTCAGGTCGTGGAGCACGGCGCCGCGTGCCTCCTTGGCGACGGCGAGGGCCCGTGGGAGGTCAAGGTTCTCGAGCAAGGCCCGTTGCACCTCCTCCGCCGCCACCGAAGTTCCGCCCGCCTTCGTCTCGAGGACCCGAATCTCCTCGATCTCCTGCTCGGCCTTCTCGAGCTCAGACTCGTCGAACTCCCAGGCGTCGTGCCATGGCCGCGACAGGATCAGGAATCGGATGGCGGCGGCTGACCAACGTTCGAGCAGGTCATGAACGAAGATGAGGTTGCCGGTGGACTTGGCCATCTTCTGGCTGCCCGCTATCACGGTCCCCACGTGCATCCAGGACCGGGCGAACGGTCGCACTCCCGTGAACGCCTCGGCCTGTGCCGCTTCATAGGCATGGTGGGGGAAGGCCAGATCAGCTCCTCCGGCGTGCAGATCCACGGTGGGGCCGAAGGTCGTGAGCGCCATGGCCGTGCACTCGGCGTGCCAGCCCGGCCTCCCCGGACCCCAGGGGCTCGGCCACGCCGGCTCGCTCCCGACTGAACGCACCCACAACGCCGCGTCGAGCGGATCATCCTTGTTGGGGTCATCGGGATGGCCACCACGTTCGGCCGCCAGGGCCGTGGCCTCGTCGCGGTTGATGCCGGCCGCCTCGTGAACGCCAGCGCCGCGGAAGTAGACGGACCCGTTCCGTTCGTAGGCCAGGTCACGAAGGAGGAGCTCGACGGTCAAGGCGATGACGCCGTCGATATGGTCGTGGCTGCGAGGCTCAAACGCCGGATGCGACACGCCCAGCAGGTCCATGTCGTGTTCGAAGCGATACGACTGCTGGGTCGCCAGCGACTGCCACGGCACGTCCTGCTCCTTGGCCTGAATGAGCAGATGATCGTCGACATCAGTGATGTTTCGGCACACCTCCACTCGCTGCCCGGTCAGGCGGAGAACCCGCGCTGCGATGTCAGCCCAGATGAACGTGGCTGCGTGACCCAAGTGGGTCGTGTCGTACGGGGTGATGCCGCAGATGTAGATCCGCCCCGTGCCCAAGAGAGGGATCCGGACGTCGCCAATCCGCAGGACCCGCTGGTCATCTGATGCCATGGCGTTCAGGGCGTCTCTCTCGGCGGGCATCTACTCAGCTCTGATCGTTCCAAGGACCGGGCCGCGCATCCAGCCTGGTATCGGCAACAAGTTACCCTGCGGCCGATGCCACGGGGCCGGCGAACTCCTCGAAGGCGGCCCAGGCTCGGGGCCCGTAGACGGTCGCGGACCCGCCATCCATCAATAGGGCCACCGAAAGCGTCTCGGCGACCTCGTCGGTCGTTGCCGAGGCTCGGGCGGCGGCCTTGGCGTGATAGGCGATGCACCCGTCACAGCCTTTGACCACCGCGATGGCGAGCGCCATGAGCTCCTTCACCCGCCCGGGCAGGACACCGTCGGCAACAGCCGCGCCGTGCAACTTGGCGAAGCCGTCCCAGGCCTCGGGGCAGCTTGGCGTAGCGACCGGGTGGGGACTCGGAGATCGTCGATGACATCGTGTGCATTTCCCATGGATCCACCTTCCTAGTCGTTGTCCTCGTCAGACAGAGGCGACAGTCCATTTCTTTGTGCAGAGGCGGGACCCGTCGCTCGGGGCGACAAGCCATCGGAACACCTCTCGGTCCGCCTGGAGCTCGAGGCGTCGCAGGAGGACCGGGTTATCGGTCGCCTGACTCGCATGACGGCTGATGGCCTGGCGCTGCCGGCCACGATCGACGCGGCACATCGAAGTCGAGATCCTCGGCCGCCCGACCGGCGAACGCTGTGCCGAACTCCTGGTTCAAGGTCATGGCCACGGGCTGGGAGACCGCCCACGCCAATACGGGCAGGTGATTATCCCGGGCAAATGCCACAGCGGCGTCGGTCGCTCGGCTGTGGTCGAGGTGACCGGTGATACCTCCTTCGTCGAAGACCAGCAGGACGTCCGGCCGAACCCGATCAGCCGCCTGGCAGACGTGCTTAGCAAGCGGTTCGATCGGCTCCCTGTTGAGTCCCCCGTCGGCGTAGTCGAAGAGCTCGACGTGCTCGACGCCCAGCTCGGCGGCTGCGGCCGCCAGCTCAGCTGCCCGGACCTCTCCGAGCTCCGTCCTGTCGGCACCGAGTGTGGAACTCTCGCCCTGTGTGAAGCACAGCACGGCGGTGGATGCACCCCTGGCGCCGAAGGCAGCGAGGGCCGCACCCAGGCCGAAGCTCTCGTCATCGGGATGTGCGCACACCGCCAGCACCGACGTGGCGTTAGGAAGCTCGCGGACGTGGTGATCCCCGTTGGCACTGTCCATAGCGCACCTCGCTGGTGGTCCTGCCGGTGTCTCTGTGGTCAAGAACAGATACCCCCCTAGGTATATTCCCTCGCCGCCTGGCGCTGCCTCAGCTCCGGGCGTTACCGGCTCAATCGCCCGGCAACGGGGGTGACGGGGTTATCGCCGCCATTGGGTTCAGCGCTCGCCCCTCCATGAACCGAGCTATATCGACACGAGGCGCCGGTTGGTTGGGGTCGCCGCCTGGCCACCTGCCTCGGATCCCTCGCGGATTAGTCGACGCCGATCAAGTACGCCGATCGCACTTCGATAGGGGATCGAACGTAGTCCCATCACTTCCGCCACCAACCTCGCAGCGAGCCGCTCGGCGCCCGAATCGCGCCGCAGCTCACTCATTCATGCCGCATTTCCCCAGGTCAACGAGCCAAGAGGGGTTCGAACATAGTCCCATTACCTCCACTCTTGTCATGTCTCAGCAATTCTGGGACTGACGAACCTTCAGACGATATCTCTGACACGGCCCCGATAGTCGACCGATGGGTCCAACTCGAAGTGGCGGAGTGTCACGCCCTCCTCATCGATGACCCGGACGTCCAAGTCAGCCACCAAGATTAAGATGCGTTTGCCGCGATGCTGTCGTCCCACCAACACGTGGTGGAGCTTCGATCGGTAACGAAGGGAGAAGGTGCCCGACTTATCGACGCGGTCGCGACGGACCTTGGTGTGCGCCAGTAACTTCTGTCCATCGATCTCGACGGTGGCCTTGTCGAGAGCGCGCCAAGCGCGCATCGGTGGACAACCGCGAGCGGTGTGGGGACGCTCTTCGTTGTAGTAGCGGACGAAGGCATCGATCTGGCCCTGCAGCTCGGCCAGGGTGGTGACGGCCGGTTTCCTATGCAGCCATTTCTTCAAGGTGAAGTGGTAACGCTCGACCTTGCCCTGGGTCTGGGGAGGCAACAGATAACCGAGGCATCCAAGCGCGCCAAGACCGATGGACGAGCGGAGACGACGCAGGATCCGGGCTTGGCGACTGAGCGGCCGAGCAGTTTGGCTCACTAGGGAGCAGGGCGATTCGGTCTTTCGGTCCAGCCCCAATGTCGCGTGGTCCCGGGACGCCGTGATCACACCGGATCGGTACGACTGGGCACTCAACTCACGCTCGACTCAAGCGTTGAATCGGGCTCATCGCGCTCCATCGTCGGAAGTCCGGCAACGCATGGCCGAACCCCCCCGGGTCCTCGCACGAACTCGCGAAATTCCGAGGATTAGGATCGCCACACCCATGGCGCCGACGGCGATTTGCAGGCCCGGTGACACGACCACCCAGACGGCCTCGAGGAGGACCCACGCCACGAGGCCAAGCCCGACGCAGATGTGGCCGAGACTTTCCACCCGGAACCTCCGATACGTGGCGAACACAACCAATGCCGGGCAGACACCTACGAAGAAGAACAATGCGATACCGGGCCAGCGCCACGTATGAAACCAAGTGCCTTGAAGGTATTTCAGCGACATGACAGTGGTGGGGTGAGTAGCCAAATACACACCACCTGCCAAGCCAGACACCGACATTATCCCCTCGAGGGCCAAGAGGACGCGCCGGATGGGCCCAAGCAAGCGAGTTCCACCTTCGTCAGCAGTTGATGGCTCATCGGGGCGGACGTATAGACGATTCAGTGCCGGTGTTGTGGCGGGGGATCCGCTCATAGCGACCTCCTCGACGTTCGTCCTCATTGATCACCTCCCAACGTGCCAGCCCGCGTAGCGCTATGTCGTGGCGGTTTGCAGGCGTTCGACCGTTGTCGCCAGTCGTGCCCCCCAGGCGCGCCCGCGGTCAGTCTCACCCGGCAGAAGGTGGCTCTTCTTGTTTACGAGGAAGCTCTGGGCCGGCGCCACCACGATGAACCCGTGGCGGGACAGCTCGCGGTCGACGCCCTTGGAAGCGCGGCCGGTTAGCGCAGCTGGGGCCTTGAATCGGGTGTCGAAGCCAGCTGCGTTCGTTTGATGCTGGCCAACGGATGCCAGCCACTCCCGTACGCCGGGCCCGGTGTTGGCGCCGGGCTCGAGCACAAGGTTGCTCCCCGCCTTGCGCACGTAGTCGGGGGCACCTTTCCGGGTGTTCGGCCGGGACATCCCCCACGCGTGGGTTGGACCGCCGACCACAACCAAGTCGGCATCTGCGACCACCTTAGGATCGGTATTGGCAACGTTGACCACTCGGACATCGGTCTCGTCGCCAAACCCCTCGGCGATCGCCTCCGCGATCACACGCGTGTTCCCAAACATCGACTCGTAGACAATCACCACCCGCACGACGACACCTCCTTCGTTTCGCCACCTTCACTGTCTCTCCAGAGTGTCGGAATAGCCAGGGTCGAAGGTCATGATCGGCCATCGCTCGGGTCGGTTCGAGCTTCAGGTGGTGCCGCCGGTGGGGCTGTCCCACGGGCTGTCAGATCCACGTTGTCGCTTGCCGCCGGATCAGCGGGTCGGGCGTAGCGGCGAACCAGCTTCGACCAATTGAGGAATGGCAATAGGGCGACCACTAACAGAAAGCCCACCTGGATAGCGATCGACCAAGGCGACCCGAGGTATTGCGCGAGCACCGAGCCCAGGTTCTTGTCTGCAATCGTCGCCACTGACACGTAGATGGAGTAGCTGACGATCCGACCCGCGAAGAAGGCTGCCGTCAAGGGCACCACCGTTACATCGAGCATTCCGGCCGCCATGAATAGCTGGGCCGAGGGCAGTGGCGATACTGCGAACAGAGCCAGGGCGGCGACGGCGCTTCTCCTCCGAGAGAGGAGCACGGTGCGAGCTTCGGCCAGCCCCGCTCGTCGGGACGGACTCAGGTGCCTCCCGAGTTTCCTGCTGGCCAAGGCGAGAATCATGCGGCCGCCAGCGGCGGCGAGGGCGCCCACGACTACCAGCAGGACGGGGTTGGCGTGGTCGTGCAAACGGAAGAAGACAAGCAATGCCCAGGTGGGCGGTCCGAAGGCGGGCAGCAGGTTGACGCCGAAGACGACAGCGGCGATCACCAGGAACTTCATCCCGTCCCCTCCCCAGCCGCCCAGATCCGGGCGTGGCCCGGCTCACCTTTTCCAGCATGTGGCAACCAGGGCCCTGGTGCCAGGGTCGAACGACCCGAGGCCGATCCAGGCTGGACCTTCGACCCTGGCGTGGGGACTTCGCGGCGAGGACGATGGTGTCAGTGCTGGAGAACCAAGACCACGCCACTGGCTACGGCCACGAAGAGGCCCTGCGCACTGTGCCCTGGGAGACGATCTTCCTGACCGCCACGCTCACCGGGTTGGCGGCAGGTGGGCTCGCGTCTCTCGTCGGGGCTCATCAGCCGGCCTCCATGGCGTGGGCACTCACTACCGTCCTCGGTGCGGCGGCGGCCGCGTGGTGGGTCGTCGATGGCTTCCGGCACCGTCGGTTCGGGGTCGACGTGATCGCCTTGTTGGCGCTGTGTGGCGCCCTCATCGTGCACGAGGAACTGGCCGGCGCTGTCATCAGCGTCATGGTCGCCACCGGGCGAACCCTCGAGGCGTGGGCCGCGGGCCACGCCCGTCGAGAGTTGCGAACGCTGCTCGAGCGCGCCCCGCATCAGGCGAATCGATACGGCGTGGACGGACTCGAGACAGTCGCGCTCGAGGTGTTGGCGCCTGGCGACCTGATCCTGGTGCGGGCGGGCGAGGTGGTGCCGGTGGACGGCGTCGTCGTCGGCGCCACCGCTGTCATCGACGAGTCGGCGCTCACCGGCGAGTCCCTGCCTGTCGAGCACCCGCCCGGGGACCCGGTCCGAAGCGGGGTCGTCAACGCCGGCGCCACCTTCGACCTCCACCTCACCACGAGCGCTGCAGAAAGCACCTACGCCGGGATCCTGCGCCTGGTCACCGAGTCGGAGCGATCGACGCCGCCGTTCGTCCGAATGGCCGATCGCTACGCGCTCTGGTTCCTGGTCGTCACAGTGGCCGCCGCCGCCTTGGCATGGGCAGTGTCGGGCGAGCTCGCCCGGGCCGTCGCCGTCCTCGTGGTGGCGACGCCGTGTCCGCTCATTCTGGCCGCGCCGGTGGCATTCGTGTCCGGCCTGTCGCGTGCTTCCAAGCGCGGGGTCATCGTGAAGGGTGGGGGTACGCTCGAACAGTTGGCCCGGTGTCGGACCTTGTTGTTCGACAAGACCGGCACGCTCACCGCCGGTCGCCCCACGGTAACGGCGATCTTCGCCGCGGACGCTATGGCTGAGGACGAAGTGTTGCGGTGGGCTGCTTCCCTCGACCAGGTGTCGCCGCATGTGCTCGCCACTGCGGTCGTGAAGGCCGCGGCGCGGCGCAACCTGGTGCTGGCCTTGCCGTCATGCGTCGAGGAAGTGCCGGGACGTGGCGTGCGGGGACTGGTTGACGGGCACTCGGTCGCTGTGGGCAAGGCCGAATGGGTCGGTGTCTCCGGGAGAGAACACTGGGCTCGAGGCGTAAGGCGGCGCGCCGAGTTAGAGGGGGCCATGGCTGTATTCGTAGCCGTCGACGGAGTGCCGGTCGGGCTCCTCGTGCTCGACGACCCGATCCGTACGGACGCTGGTCGGACGATCAGGAATCTGCGTCGTGGCGGCATCGACCGGATCGTGATGGTTACAGGCGACCGGGCCGTCGTGGCCGACACCGTGGGCGCGGTCATCGGCGTGGACGAGGTGTTGGCCGAACGAACGCCGGCAGAGAAGGTCGACGCGGTGCGCATGGAGCACCACCGAGCACCGACGATCATGGTGGGTGACGGCATCAACGACGCACCGGCCCTGGCGCTCGCCGATGTCGGTGTGGCCATCGGCGCTCGGGGCGCCACCGCCTCCTCCGAGGCCGCCGATGTCGTCCTGGCCGTTGACCGGCTCGATCGGCTCGGGGAGGCCGTGGTCATTGCCCGCAGATCGCGGCGGATCGCGCTGGAGAGCATCGTGGCGGGCATGGGGATGTCGGTGGTGGCGATGGGAGTGGCCGCCCTCGGTTACCTGCCGGCCGTCTGGGGTGCGCTGCTCCAAGAGGCCATCGACGTCGCCGTGATCCTCAATGCACTCCGGGTCCTCCTCCCCGAGGAGCGGGAAATCCGACTCGAAGACCATGACGCCGAGCTCGCACACCGATTCAGTGCCGAGCACCTGGCCATACGGGCCGACCTCGAACAGCTCCGCCAGGCAGCCGACTCGCTCGGGGTGGAGCGAGCCACAGACGCCATCGCCCGAGTTCGCAGCGTCCACAGGCTCCTCGTCGACGAGGTCCTTCCGCACGAACAAGCCGAGGACGACGTCCTGTACCCGGCGCTGGCCAAGGTGCTCGGCGGCCACGATCCCCTGGGACCGATGAGCCGGGCGCACGCCGAGATCTCTCACTTGGTCTCTCGACTCGGTCGTATCCTCGACGACGTCGACCCGGAGACGCCCGACGACGATGACATCGCTGAGCTTCGGCGTCTCTTATACGGGCTCCATGCGATCCTTCGACTCCACACGACGCAGGAGGATGAGAGCTATCTGTCGATAGCAGAACCCGAGACGGCGGGGCCGGCGTGAAGTTCTTTTCAAGCGTGCAGAGCTCACAATCTCGATCAGTCAGCACGCGACTGCCCGGCGAACGCGACGGTGTCGGTCAGCCTGCGCCGCAGATTCGTTGACCTGCGCCACTAACCCAGGAGTGCAACCCGCACTGGTCTCGTCCGTTCCAGGCCAGCGCCGTGCTCGGTGGTGCTCCGCGTGACCGTTTACGACGCAGCAGGATGTGCGCATGGTCGGTGACTTCTCACAATCCGTCCGGGTCCGTTTGGCGCACGCCGGTGGTCGCCGGGCCAGGTCATTGGTGTGTCTCGTGGTCTTGCTCATGGTGGGAAGTGCCCTGGCCAGCTGTGCCGGCACGGCGGCGGTGCATCGGCCTAATCTCGCCTCTCCCATCGTCAACGCGCCGACCGTCGCTGGGTCGCCGGCCGTCCAAGGTTTACTCAGGTCGCCGGGCGGGCCATTTCTCAACGACCAACGGGGCCGGGTTGTGTTCCTCCACGGAGTCAACGCCGTGTACAAGCTCCCACCGTTCGAGCTCTATCCGGCCGCGGGCAAGCCCTGGAACTTCACGCCGGCCGACGCGTCGCTCATGGCCCGGCTCGGGTTTAATGTCGTTCGGCTCGGGATGACATGGAAAGGACTCGAGCCAGGGACCGCACTGTCGAACGATCCTGCGATCTGCACACCGGGCCCTCCGCACGACCCGGGCCAGTTCAACCAAGCCGTGCTCGACAGCTACCTGAGCAACCTCGCCCAGACGGTGCGCCTATTGGGTCGGTTCCATATCTACACACTTCTCGACATGCACCAAGACGTCTACAACGAGCTGTTCGACGGAGAAGGGGCGCCGAACTGGGCAGTGTGCACCGACGGCATACCGAACACAGAAGCTCCGGGACGATGGTCACAGAACTACGGTACGGCCGCCGCTGGCGCCGCTTACCGACACTTCTGGACCAACAACGTTGTCGGAGACCTTCAGGGCGAATACGACCGTGTCTGGGCCGCGGTCGCCGGCTACTTCCACGGCAATCCATGGGTCGTCGGCTATGACCCGTTCAACGAGCCGTTCTCGACGTCGCTCGTCAGCTCCGGCGACGAACAGTTCGACGGGCAACTGGAGTGCTTCTACACCGGCACCGATCTCGTCGGTTCCCCGGCGCACGGCGCGCCGGCGGTCAGGTGCCCGCAGAACGACCCACGACGCGGCGTGGTCCCCCAAATTCTCGCCGCCGATCCGGCCCACCTGATCTTCTACGAGCCCGACATCTTCAGCCGTCGCGGCTCCACCAATTTCGTCGGCGCCATGGATTTCCCGAACCTGGCGTTCAACGTGCACGTCTACTGCACCCAACGCAGTGGGAAGACCGGCAACCCGACCAACATCGCGGCCTGCGCGGCGCAGGAAGGCCACTCCTTGCAGACCCGCGCAGAAGACCGGAACGACCTCACATCTCCGGCGCAGCCACGAGGCCCGGCGTGGTTCGTGAGCGAGTTCGGCGCTACCTCGAACCCGGGCCTGCTCGACCAGCTCACCAGGGAGGCGGACCGGTCTCTAGTGGGCTGGACCTACTGGTCGTGGAAATACTATGGGGACCCCACCGGGAGTGCCGCAGAGGCGTTGGTCACCGCCAATGGGCAGCTCCGGCCCACTGCCGACGCGTTGGCTCGGACGTACCCCGAGGCGATCGCCGGACGACCGATCTCTCTCTCATTCGATCCGAAGAGTGGAACCTTTCACCTCGTCTACATTCCCGATCATGCGGTGCGTGCTCCAACCGTGATCTTCGTCCCGACACAGGTTCACTACCCCAACGGCTACTGCGCTCGGGCATCCGGGGGTTCGGTGATCTCCCGATCAGGTAGTGAGCTGCTCGAGGTCACCAATGCGACTACCGGAAGATCGGTCAGCGTCAGCGTCACGTCGGGAACCTGTCCGAGTGGATGAGGTGGCATGTGGCGCTCGGAACCTGATTGCAGGATCCCGCTCCGTGGGGCCAAAGGCGTGTACTGAACGTCGCCCCAACAGATCAGCGCAGGGACGGAGCCCGGTGACGGGATGCGCGAATTCACTGGCGTCGTAGCGCCTGGTCCAGTCGAAATGGACGCGGCCGTCGGAATGTCAATCCTAGGAAGGGGTCGGTAAAGGTGAAGGTCGCCCTCGACGGCGGGGCTGTCGAGCACATCCGTCCCCGCCCGCAGGTGATACCGATCGGAGTCTGGTGGCGTAGCTACCGCGGATCCGTCGCCGGTCTCTGACTCCGCGAGACGGCCCGGAGGAACGAAATCGAAGACACGGGGCACGCATCTAGCCCCGAATACCGTACGCCCTAGCCTCGTCGCCAGAGCGATAACCGACCTCTCGGGATGGGCACGTCCCGGACGGGCAGAACGCCACCCCGATACCAGCGGTATCGATTACGGGCGGCTCCTCAGCCTGGTCGGATCGCCCTCAGGCTCGGCCTGCCCTCTGGGACAAAGTCAGACACATCGGGTCGGGTCGAGGGCCTCCTCTTCGCGTCAATGGGCTATTCGACCCTGGTCGGCCAGCCGGAAGAGATCGACACTCATCAATGTGACCTTCCTTCGTGAGGCGTCGGCAACGCCCGTGCCACAAGGCCCGGTCCTCGGTCGGCTCTCCCTGCTCGACCGATTCTTGCCGGTGTGGATCGCCGCAGCGATGGCTGGGGGAATCGCACTCGGTCGGCTCTTCCCCCACCTCGACACGTGGCTTGGGACCGCGAAACTCGCCGGCACCAGCCTGCCGATCGCAATAGGTCTGCTCGTGATGATGTATCCCGTGCTCGCCAAGGTCCGCTACCGCGAGCTGAGCCGGGTCACCTCCAACCGTCGACTCATGGTGCCGTCGCTCGTCTTGAACTGGCTGGTGGGGCCCGCCCTCATGTTCGCCTTGGCCTGGTTGATGCTTCCTGACTTGCCCGCGTATCGCACCGGTCTCATCATCGTTGGGCTTGCCCGTTGCATAGCGATGGTGTTCATCTGGAACGACCTTGCCGGTGGTGACCGGGAGGCCGCCGCTGTTCTCGTTGCTCTGAACTCCCTCTTTCAGATTGTCGCCTTCGCCGCCCTTGCATACTTCTACCTCCACCTGCTGCCGAGCTGGCTCGGGCTATCCACCGCCGCCGTGCATGTCTCGGTCTGGGCGGTCGCAAGGAGCGTCCTCATCTTCCTCGGTATTCCCCTCGCCGCAGGTTGGGCAAGCCGCAGCCTCGGAGAGCACTTCCGGGGCCGCGACTGGTATGAAGAACGCTTCATCCCCCGCGTGGCACCGGTCGCCTTGTACGGCTTGCTGTTCACGGTTGTTCTCCTGTTCGCCTTGCAAGGTAACGCCATCAGCCGACACCCCGGCGACGTGGCTCGAATCGCCTTGCCGCTCCTCGCGTACTTCGCGCTCATGTGGACCGGGTCGTTCGCCCTTGGCTATCGGATGCACCTTTCCTACCCGTCCACAGCCACCTTGGCCTTCACTGCGGCCAGCAACAACTTCGAGCTGGCGATCGCGGTGGCGATCGGGGTCTTCGGCGTGACAAGTGGACAAGCCCTTGCAGGTGTGGTCGGACCGCTCATCGAGGTCCCGGCGCTGGTGGGTTTGGTCTACGTCGCGCTGTGGGCCCGCCGCCGCTTCTACCGGACCGAGGAGGTCAACTCATGAACTGCTTCGACTGTGGCTCACTGGGCCACTCCACCGACGCGGTGGCAGTGTGCGCCGATTGCGGTGCGGCGCTATGCCACGACCACGCCCACGTCTCAGCCCACTGGCTCACCCGCACCGCAGTGATCAACCGCACCGTGATTGTCGAGCCACCGGCGCGCCTGATCCGCTGCGGTGTGTGCCAGGCAGCTCACGACGCCGCGCCTACCGCGCACTGCGGGGCGACAGGATGAGTGTGGCAAGCCCAACGGAATGAGGAGGTCGACATGGCTGGACAGGGTGCAGAGCAGGTCCGAACGGCGGTGCGTGAGCGCTATGCCGAGGCGGCGCGAGCGGCCGACGCATCGTGCTGCGGCCCGGGCGGCACCACCGCTGGTCTCATCGGCAGAACGTTGTATGGGCGGGACGACGCCGAGGCACTGCCCGATGCTGCACTCGCCGCGTCACTCGGCTGCGGGAACCCCACGCTTCTCGCCGAACTGCGTCCGGACGAGGTCGTCCTTGACCTCGGCTCCGGTGGAGGGATTGACGTCCTCCTGTCGGCTCGAAGAGTCGCTCCGACAGGCAAGGCATATGGCTTGGACATGACGCCCGAGATGTTGGCCCTCGCACGGAGAAACCAGGCCGAGGCCGGTGTGACCAACGCCGAGTTCCTTCAGGGCACCATCGAGGCCGTCCCATTGCCCGACGAGTCGGTGGATGTGGTCATCTCCAACTGTGTCGTGAACCTGTCCCCCGACAAGCCCGCAGTGTTCCGCGAGGCATTTCGAGTGCTCAAGCCGGGTGGGCGTCTGGCCATTTTCGACATCGTCCTGCGCCGAGCCCTTCCGGAACCTGTGCAACACGTGATGAGCCTCTGGACAGGCTGTGTCGCCGGGGCACTTCTCGACACCGATTACCGAGAGAAGCTGGAGCAAGCCGGCTTCGAGGAGGTCGATGTCGAACCGACCCACGTTTACGACAGTGCCGACATCGCTCGCATGGCTGGCGACCTGCCCGCCACAGTAGAAATCCCGGAGACACTCGACGTGGAGGCTTCCATCGCCAGACTGGGCGGGGCCGTGATGAGTGCTTTTGTCCGCGCACGCAAGCCGACCTAATAGCGCCGCGGGCGATCCCACAAGATCCACGGCGATCCTGACCAGGCCCCATCCGGGCGACCGCTACCTGGCGGCCGGGGGAGGGATGAACCCCAGTCGAAAATGCCGGTCTGTGTGCCCTGACAGGACCAGCCACGATCAGGCCGGTCGGGATCACTCTTGCTACCTGTCGCCCCAACCACTGGCCGACCGCCCGATTATGCCGGGATAGGGCGGGAAAGGGAGTGCTTCCATTGCCTCGAAACTGTCCGGTATCGCCAATCGAGTCGTTCAAGACTCCATGGCTTGTGGGCGTCCGGGTCTGCGCATGGCCACGCCGGCCTTCAACAAGGCCCGGCGGATCGTCTCGGGATTGACCTGAAGCTCTCTTCCGATCGAGGCACAGGAGCGTCCCGACGCGTACAGAGAGACCGTTCGTTCAATGCGATCAGGGGTCAACACTCGCCCTCGTCTTGACACCCGGTGGCGCTCTAGTAGGGCCAAGACAGTGGTCTGGTGAATCGAGTGCTTCGCGGCTAGGACGACCACCGTCCCTCCGGCCAGGTAGGCGGCGACCAGTTTCTCGATTTCCGCGGGTGGGAGCCGGCGCTGAATCTGTCTTGAGCCGTCAGACGGAGCACGACGAGACTTGATCGTTGCGCTGTCTCGGGACGCACCGACGACATGGTCGTAGGGCTCGCCAACGGCTGTTCGGACCCGCGGATTGATCAAATCAGGCCATGTGACACCGCTCTGATTCCCCATTGCCCCTGGTGAAGAGGGGTTTGAATAGTGTCCTCTAGGGCCCACGAAAAATTACTCCAAGCCCTGTTGTGATGTTCGGTGGCGATGTTCGAATCCCTGCACGCATCCTCAGCTCCGGACGTCGCACCTGCCGTCGTGCCAGAATGACGGCCACGACGTATCCACCTCCGAGGACCATCGTGGCGCCGAACAAGAACCAGTTTGAAGCGTGGAACGGGGGCGAGTCGGTGCACTACGTCGACCACGCCGATCGCTACGACCGCCAATTGGCGCCGTTCACCGAGGCGCTGCTCGAACAGGTCCGGCTGACTCCGCATCGCTCGTTGCTCGACGTGGGCTGCGGGTGTGGCGCCCTCACCCTCGCGGCGGCCCGTATCGCCGACTCGGCGGTCGGCGTCGACTTCTCGGCGCCGCTGACGGAGATCGCGTCCGAGCGGGCCCGCACATCGGGGATCGACAACGTCGAGTTCGTCGTCGCCGACGCCCAGACCTACGCCTTCGCTCCGGGCACGTTCGACCTTGTGGTCAGCCAGTTCGGGCTCATGTTCTTCGATGACCCGGTGGTGGCATTCTCGAACATGCGACGCTCGCTCGCTCCCGACGGCCGGCTTGCACTCGTCAGCTGGCAGGGCCTCCCCGCCAACGAATGGCTCACCGTCATCGCCAGCGAAGTGGCCAAGCGCGTCGAGATCCCCGAGTTCGGCGGCCTTGCAAAGGGACCGGGGATGTTCGCGCTCATGGACCAGGACGAGACCAAAGCGCTCCTCGAAGCGGCGGGGTTCACCGACGTGGCGTTCGAGCCGCTTGCACCGACCATCCTCATCGGCGGGGGCGGCACGGTTGACCAGTCGATGGACTTCCTACTCGGGATGGGGATGGTCCGAGGTCTGTTCGGCCTGGCGGGGACGGACGCTCATGACAACATGGTCGAAGCTGTCCGCTTGTCCCTCGCTGAGCGCTACGAGCCCGGTGTCGGTGTGCGGTTCGGGGCACGCGCCTGGATGGTCACAGCCCGTACCTAACGGCTCGGTTCGGCGAGGCCGCCATCCCGATCGCCTCGTAGGGTGTTCGCCGCTCCCCAAGACCACGACTCCGGTCAGGGACAGGACGACTCGGTGGTCACTTTGTCGAAGTTCACCTTGTCGAGCGCATCGGCGAGGGCTTCGAGCTGCTTGCGGCTCAACCGGTCGACGAAGTGCCTGCGCACGTGATCGACATGGTCCGGAGCCGCGGCCTTCAGCCGCGCCTGTCCGGCCGGGGTGAGCACCGCGAAGGCGCCACGGCGATCGGTAGGACAACGGTGCCGTTCGACCATGCCCGACGCCACCAGCCCGTCGAGTCGCCGGGTGAGACCGCTCGGCGACAGCAGGAGCCGCTCTGCGAGCTCGCTCATCCGCATGCTGCCCCCCTCCTCTTCGGCCAGCTGGACCAGGACCTCGTAGTCGGTGACGGAGATGCCCTGACTCGCCTGGAGATCCGCGTCGAGCCTGGCGAGCAGGCGGGCGTGGGCCCGCAGCAATGACCGCCAGGCGTGCATCTCGACGTCGTCGAGCCAAGGTGTGCCACGTGTCGTGGACATAACCCCAGCGTACCGGACCGCGGGGTGGTTGCGCTCGCAATTACTGTCGAATGCCGAGAAAGTTCGGGGAGCGGCGCCCGCTCGCGCTCTCGTAGCCTCCGGGGCCATGGCCCCCGAACCCGCCACGTTGCCCGGACTGCTCGCCGACCTCGAGGCCGAGCACGCCGATCTCGAGGGACTGCTCGAGCCCCTCGACGAGGCCTCGTGGAGCCTCGCCACCCCGGCACAGGGGTGGGCGGTGCGTGACCAGGTGAGCCACCTGGCGTTCTTCGATGATGCCGCCACCATGGCCATCGTCGATCCGGCCACGTTCACGGTGACAGCCGAAGCTGCCCTGGCGACGGCCGGCGACCCCATGGAGGAGCATCTGCTCCGAGGTCGGGCCATGCCGGGCCGCGCCGTGCTGGCGTGGTGGCAGGGGGCCCGGCGCGCCATGGTCGTGGCGGCCCGGGGCCTCGATCCCCACGCCCGGGTCCCGTGGTTCGGTCCCCCGATGGGGGCACTGTCGTTCGTCTCGGCGCGACTCATGGAGACATGGGCCCACGGCCAGGACGTCGCCGATGCTCTCGGGGCCAGCCGGGTGCCGTCGGCACGGCTGCGCCACATCGCCCATCTCGGGGTGCGGGCGCGACCGTTCTCCTACGTGGTGCACGGTCTCGAGGTCCCCGGCGTCCCGGTGCGAGTAGAGCTGATCGGGCCATCGGGGGAGCGATGGGAGTGGGACGGGGCGGGATCGGACGGTAGGGCATCGCCCGGTGGGCCATCGGACGTCGTCACGGGCCCGGCCCTCGACTTCTGCCTGGTCGTGACGCAGCGCCGTCACCTGTCCGACACACGGTTGTCGGTGCAGGGCGCCGTGGCCTCGCAGTGGCTCGGCATCGCGCAGGCCTTCGCCGGGCCCCCCGGCCCGGGACGACCGCCGCGTGGTGCCGACGGGGCGTCGGCGCCGAGCGAGGACCGATCAGGTGGGCGGGGCTAACACCTCGCCGCCCCCGGCGGCACCGGTGAGGACGTCGTCGCCGGTGCCCACTGCGCTGTCGGGGGGTGGCGCGCCGCGACGTTGGTGGCGGTACAGGACGAACATCACCGCCAACCCCGCCGCGAACAGCGCCAGTCCGGCGACCTGGACGAGCACCGAGCCCAGATGGCCGATCTCGCCGAGCCACAGGCGCTCCTCGTAGAACCGCGTCAGCCCCCACAGCGCCATGGTGGCGGCGAGGACGAAGCCGACGGGCCGGTTGCGGTAGTACCGCTCGATGAGCAGGAGGGCCCCGAAGATGATGAAGCTGTCGATGGCCTGAAGGATCGGGACGGGGAGCCGCTTCCCGACCTGGCCCGCGTAGTACATGCCGAACCACTCTTTGGTGGGGTGACCCCCTCCAGCCACCATCAGCTGGGGCCCGAGCAGGCGCCCCACTCCCCATGCCGCCATGAGGACCGGGGACACGATGTCGAGGGCTCGCATGACCGACAGCTGGGGACAGCGGCGACGGGCGAGGATCAAGCCGGTGGGGACCCCGCCCAGCAGGCCGCCGAACGACGAGAGGCCTCCGTGCCACACCTGGATGATCTGGCCGGGGTTGGCCTTGTAGGTGGAGAGGTTCGAGAGCACATGGAGGAGGCGGGCTCCCACGATCGACGCGACGACGATCCAGATGAACACCCCGGTGAACCAGTCGGTCGGGTACCCGTTCGAGCGCAGCCGGCGTTCGAAGTACCGGTAGGCGAACCAGAACGTCACGGCCAGCCCGATGCCGTAGGTGTGGATGACGATGGGCAGCGGCCCGAGATGGAAGGCGACGGGGATGGGCTTCACGGTGGTCCTGGCGCGGTCGGCGGGATGGGCGGGCCCCGCGGGCCCCAACCTCATGCAGCGTAGCGCCGGCGACCCCGATTCCCTCGTCGGGGCGGCGGCGGCGAGGGTTCACCCGTGTTCGACGCACTCGAGAGGGCGCCATTAGCGTCAACGCCGCGTCGCGTCGTGGACGCCCGGGCCGTGTCGAGGAGGGTGTGATGGGAGCGCTTGAGGGCAAGGTCGCCATCGTGACCGGTGGGGCCTCGGGAATCGGCCTGGCGACGTGCCGGAGGCTCAGCGCCGAGGGCGCCACCATGGTCGTGGTCGACTGGAACGGGGACGGAGCCGACAAGGCGGTGTCGGAGGTGGGTGGCGTGGCGGTGCGGGCCGACGTCGCCCGCCCCGACGACTGGACGCGCATCGTCGACGAGGCACGCCGGTTGGGCGGGATCGACATCGTGTACCTCAACGCCGGTGTCACCACCGGCGAGGAGGACATCACCAAGGTCACCGACGAGCAGTACCGCCGCATCATGTCCGTCAACGTCGACGGCATCGTGTTCGGGACACGCGCCGTCGTGCCCGAGCTGGTGGCCCGGGGCGGGGGAGCGGTGGTGGCGACCTCGTCGCTCGCCGGGATCGTCGCCTTCGCCGGCGATCCGATGTACACGTTGACGAAGCACGCCGTGGTGGGCTTCGTGCGATCGGTGGCTCCGCACCTCGCCGAGCACCACATCACGATCAATGCCATCTGCCCCGGCCTCGTGGACACGCCGCTCATCGACGGGCAGATCCGCGACAGCCTGGCCGGGGTGGGGTTTCCGCTCATTTCCCCCGAGGCCGTGGCGGAAGCCGTCTTCGGCTGCGTGGTGGGCGAGGACACGGGACAGGCCGTGGTTGTGCAGTTGGGACGAGAAGCGGTCGCCTATCGCTTCGGCCGTCCCCCCGGGCCCCGCGCTCCCGGTGTCGAGGGCAGGATCCCCCCGGAGTGGCTCGCCGATGCGGGCCAGGCGACGACGCCCAAAACCGACGGCTGAAGCGTGGTCGCCGGGGCGCGCTCGGGGGCGGTCGTCGACCGATCGGTCAGGGTCGCCCGGCTCCGACGAGCCCCGTCGTCCAGATCCCGGTGATCTGGATCCTCGTGCCTGTCTCCATCGCCTGGACCATCTCTCCCGGGCCCACGTACATGGTCACGTGCCCGATGGTGTTCCCCTCTTGGTAGAAGAGCAGGTCACCAGGTTGGAGGTCCGACAGCGGCACGTGCACGGACTCGTCGTACTGGGCGGCGGCGGAGTGCGACAACGAGATGCCGACATGGGCCCACGCCCACATGGTGAGCCCCGAACAGTCGAATCCGACGCCGGCTGAGGCGCCCGCCCACACGTAGGGCACACCGATCTGGGATTCGGCGGCGGCGACGGCCTCTGCCCCTCCGCCCCCTGGTACCGCCGGCACCGCGCTCAGGCCGCTGTCGCCGTTCTGTGCGCTCAATCGTTGGGCGGCGGCGACGCGCGCTTGGAAGGCGGCGGCCTGGGCCGCGGCCTGGGCGGCCTGGCGTTGGGCAACCAGGGTGGCGATGCGGCCTTTGAGCTTCGAGAGCGTCGTCTGCTGGCTGGCCAGCGTGGCCTGCGCGTCCTGCTGTGCAATCTTGGCCGCGGCCAAGGTGGCCCGAGCCTGTGCCTGCGTCGTCTGCAGCGCGCTCTCCTGCGCGCTCAGCACGCTCTGGGACTGCTTGAGGCGATCGATGGCGCCGGAGACGCTGTCGCTCGCCACCTGCTGGTATTCGGCGGCGGCCGCGGCACGCTCTCCTCCCGGTGCGAACAACTGGTCGAAGTCGTCGCTCGAGCTCCCCGAGGTGTAGCTCTCGACGGCCAAGTGGCGCAGATCACCTCGAGCGGAGCTCACCTGGGTCTCGGTCTGGGCGATCTGTGCCTGGGTCTGCGAAACCTGTGCCTGCAGTTGTTGGACGTGGATCTGGTCCTGGTCGTAGCGCTCGGACAGGACCGCGAGTTGGTTCCCCTGGGCTTGGATCTGCGCCGCGATCTGGGCCGCCTCGGCCTGCGCGCTCTGGATCTGGTCGGCGCTGGCGGGAAGCGATGACGCCAGTGCCGGTCCCGCCACGGCGACGACGGCGACGACCGCCGAGACGAGTCGACCGAGCCGGGGGGACCGCCGGGCCCACCCACCCGGCCGTGCCTTCGAGTAGTGCTCGAGGCATGTCACAACAGCCACGTGTCTATCAATTGCGTCCGACCAGGGCAAGCATTTCGAATGTGGCGGGATCGGCCCGGCGCGGATCGCCGGGAATGCGGGCTGGCGTCTCCACTGTGCGGGCGCCCCATTAGCGTCGCGACGGTGCACCCGATCGAGCGACTGCGGTACGTAGCCCGCGCCGGATGGGCGCCGCCCGCCGTCCTGGCCGCCGAGGCGGCGTGGGCCCTCGGCGATCTGGCGCTGCACGAAGAGTCCGCCGTCCTGCCCGCCTGTCGGCGTCTGCTCGACCGCCATCCCGGTTGCGGGCCGCTGTGGTGGGTGGCGGCCCGCATGCTCACCGCCGGGGACCCGGTCCAAGAGGCAGAGCGGTGCGCGGACTTGCTCGAGTGCGACCCCACTCCCGATCGGCTGCTCGAGGACCTCGGGGGCGATCGGCGTGCCGTCAGTCACGGCGGGGTGGGGGAGGTCGCCAGCGCCGACGTCGTCATCGTCGAGGTCGACGCCATCGGCCCCGGAGGAGTCGTCCTCGATGCCGACGACTTCGGAGTGATCGAGGCGGCCCGGGCCGTCGGTGTGCCGGTATGGGTCGAGGGAGGTGTGGGGCGGGTCATGCCGCCCAAGCTCTGGGACGCGCTCCTCCGACGCCTCGACGCCGCCCACCTTCCCCGGTCGGGCTCGGTGGTCGACCTCGACGGGATCGACCGCGTGGCCGGTCCGCTCGGCGTGCAACCCGTCGCCGTGGCGTTGGCCTACCCCGACTGCCCCGAGCCCGGCGAGCTCCTGGCGCATTGGTAGCGGGTCGATCGACGTTCGAGCTCCGCCGTGGATAGGGTCGGCGCTCATGGGCGAGATGATCAGATTTCCGAGCAACGGGTCAGAGGGCCAGGGGTATCTGGCGATGCCGTCGTCGGGCCCGGGACCGGGCGTCGTCGTCATTCAGGAGTGGTGGGGGCTCGTCCCCCACATCGAGGACGTCTGTGACCGGTTCGCCGCCGCCGGCTTCGTGGCGTTGGCGCCCGACCTCTACCGCGGCACCAAGGTCACCGAGCCCGACGAGGCGGGCAAGGAGATGATGGCCCTCCAGCTCGAGCGCGCCGGCAAGGACATGTCGGGCGCGGTCGACGAGGTCGAGAGGCGCTCGGGGCGCGACAAGGTCGGCGTCGTCGGCTTCTGCATGGGAGGCGGCCTCGCCTTGGTGCTCGCCACCCAGCGTCCCGACGCCGTGGCCGCGTGCGTGTCGTTCTACGGGTTGATCCCCTGGCCCGATGCCCAGCCCGACTTCTCCGCGGTCTCGGGGGCCGTGCTCCTCCATGTGGCGGGGAACGACGAGTACTTCAGCCCCGTGGCGGCCCGGGCCCTCGAAGAACAGCTGCGCGCTCTGGGCAAGGACGTCGAGCTCCATGTCTACGACGGTGCCGAACACGCCTTCTTCAACGACGCCCGGCCCGAGGTGCACGACGCCGCTGCTGCGGCGACGGCGTGGACCCGCACCATCGAATTCCTCCACGCCCGCCTCGGGTGACGCCCGGCCCCGACGCCGGAGGTGGTGCCGTCGGGAGCTATCTCCTCCTCGGCCTCGCCACGGGGCGCCACATCGAAGGACTGGTCGACGCGTACTACGGCCCACGTGATCTGGCCGAGCGCATGGCGCTCGGACCGCCGGCCGACCCCGGTCGCCTCGTCGAGGACGGTCGGGCCCTCCTCGCCGCCCTGGACTCGGGCACCCCTCTCGAGGGCGACAACACGGGAAGCGAGTCCGTACCCGATTCCGGGAACGCCCGTCGGCGTCGGTGGCTGCGGGCCCAGACCGTGGGCCTGCTCACGACGGCCCGCCGGCTGGCGGGGGAGACCATCGGGTACGAGGAGGAAGTGGAGTCCTGTTACGGCGTCCGTCCCCGGCCCGTCCCCGAAGACGAGTTGGCAGCCGCGCATCGCCGCCTCGAGGAAGCGGTGCCCGGTTCGGGGCCGATCGGGGAACGGCTGATCGCATGGCGCGAGTCGCACGCGGTGGCGACCGACGTCCTCCCCGACGCTATCGAGTCGTTGGCCGACGACCTGCGCGAGCGCACCCAACGTCTCTTCGGGCTTCCCGACGGCGAGCACATCGAGTTCGAGCTCGTCACCGACAAGCCGTGGTCGGGATTCAACACCTACCTCGGTGGCCTGCGGTCGAGAGTCTCGGTCAATACCGACCTGCCGGTGTTGTCCACGTCGTTGGCGCATCTCGTCGCGCATGAGGCCTATCCCGGTCATCACACCGAGCACACCCGCAAGGAGGTGGGGCTGGTCCGGCGCCGGCACTGGCTGGAGGAGACCATCTTCCTCGTGGGGACCCCGCAGTGCCTCATCGCCGAAGGTCTCGCCGATCTCGGGCTCGAGGTGCTCTTGGGCCCGAGGCCCGAGCCCGTGGTGGCGGAGCACCTCCGTCCTCTCGGCATCCGCTACGACACCGAGGTCGTGGCGGCGGTGTCCGAGGCGAGTGAGGCTCTCGGCGCCGTGCGCGCCAATGCCGCCTGGCGGCTCCACGCCGAAGGCGCCGATCCCGACACGGTCATCGACGAGGTGGCCCGTTGGGCCCTGCTCCCCCGAGCTCGGGCGGCCAAGGCCGTGGAGTTCCTGCTCCACCCCACCTGGCGCGCCTACATCACTTGTTACGTCGACGGCCTCAGGCTGTGCCGCCAGTTCGTGGCCGGAGACCCCACCCGCTTCGGCACGCTGCTGAGCGAGCAACTCGTGCCCGCCGACCTCGCCGCGTAGAACAGCGCCGACCGCCACCCCGGACGCCGCCTCCTCCAGCATCTCACCACCACAGGGGTGTGCCACGGGGGTATGCCGCGGGCCACCGGTAACATGCGATCCATGTCCCAGCGCAGCCGGAACCTGCCCCGCCGATCGTGCTTCTCCACCCCCGGCTCGAACGAGCGCTTCCTCGAGAAGGCGCCCACCGTGCCCGCCGACATGTCGTTCCTCGACCTCGAGGACTCCGTGGCCCCCCTCGAGAAGGACTCGGCGCGAGCCAAGGTCGTCGAGGCCATCCGCAAGCAACCCTGGGACGACCGCGTGCTGTGTGTCCGCATCAACGCATGGGACACCGAGTGGACCTACGGAGACGTCATCGAGGTGGTCGGCAATGCCGGGGAGCGGCTCGACGAGGTCATGCTGCCCAAGGTGCAGTCGGCGGCCGAGGTGGTCGCCCTCGACCTCCTGCTCACCCAGGTCGAAAAGAGGAGCGGGCTCCCCGTCGGCCACATCGGCATCGAAGCCCAGATCGAGACCACACGCGGTCTCATCAACGTCGACGACATCTGCGCTGCCTCCCCTCGCCTCGAGACCATCATCTTCGGGCCGGCCGACTTCGCTGCCTCCATGGAGATGCCGGTGTTGACGGGGGGGGTGCAGATCCCCGAGTACCCCGGCGACCACTTCCATTACGTGTTCAGCCGCATTCTCATGGCGGGACGGGCCAACGGCCTTCAGGTGATCGACGGCCCCTACCTGAGGGTGAAGGACATGGACGGGTTGCGCGACTTCGCGCAGCGCACTCGGGTGCTCGGTTACGACGGCAAGTGGGCGCTCACGCCCGACCAGGTCGCCGTGCTCAACGAGCTGTACTCGCCTACCCAGGAGCAGTTCGATCACGCCTGGGACATCCTCGACGCCTATCAGAAGGCGACCGAGGACGACCGGAAGGGTGCGGTCATGTTCGGCGACGAGATGATCGACGAGGCCAGTCGCAAGATGGCCACGAAGTTCGTCTTCCGCGGCGAGCGAGCCGGGCTGAGCCGCTCGAAGAGCTAAGGCCCCGCCGCCTGCTCGACGAGACGGCGGGCGACCACCTTGAGTGCGAGCGTCTCGTCGGCGCCCTCGAAGATCGACAGCACGCGGGCGTCGAGGAAGTACCGGCTCACCGGGAACTCCTCGGCGTACCCCATCCCGCCGTGGATCTGCATGGCCTCACGCGTCACCCACTCCGCCGCCCGGCACACGTACGCCTTGAGCATCGACGCCTCGAGCGTCCCTTCGCCTTTGGCCATGAGCCGGGCCACCTGGTACGCAAACTGCCGAGCCACCTGGATGAGGACGGCCATGCGGGTGAGCTTGACCTGGGTGAGCTGGTAGCGGGCGATGGGCTCGCCGAAGACCACCCGGTTGGCGGCGTAGTCCGACGCGGCCTCGTAGGCAGCCTGCATGACCCCGAGGGCGCGCGCCGCGGTCTGCAGGCGTCCGTTCTCGAAGCCGGCCATCTGGAGGTAGAAGCCTCGGCCCACGCCGTCGTCCCCGCCGACGAGGTTGGCAGACGGGACGAACCAATTCTCGAAGGCGATCTCATAGGAGTGCATGCCCCGATATCCGATGGTGTCGATCGGCCGTCCCTCCATTCGGCCGGGCGGGTCACGGCGACCCTCGGCCGTGGGGTCCTGGGTGAAGAGAAAGCCGGCGCCGTCGCCGCGCGCCTTCTCCACGACGAAGAGCGAAAGCCCCCGGTGGGCCTTGGCGCGGTCGGGGTCGGTCCGGGCCAGCAGCATGAGCACGTCGGCCCGCGCCGCGAACGTGCACCATGTCTTCACGCCGTTGACCAACCAACCACCGCTCGTCGGGGTGGCGGCGGTGACGATGGCGGCCACGTCGGAGCCGAAGTCGGGCTCGGTGACGGCGACGGCGTTCATGACCTCGCCCGAGGCCAGGCGGGGCAGCCAGGCCTGCTTCTGTTCGTCGGTTCCACCGGCCACGAGGGCGCGGCTCAGGATCTCGGGACGGGTGATCAGCGAGCCGCCGGCACCCAGTGAGCCCCATGACAGTTCCTCGGTGGCCACCACCATCCCCATGTAATCGCTGGCGCCTCCGGTGGCGAAACCGCCGTAGTCGTCGGGGATCGACAAGCCCAGCGCGCCCATCTCGGCCAGGCCGGCAATGATCTCCTCGGGAATGTCGGCGTTGGCCCGGTGGATGTGTTCGGCGCGCGGCCGGATCTGGTCCTCGCGCGAACCGGTGGAAGGTCTCGCGCACGAGCGTGAAGTCCGAGTCGAGTCGACGGTCTCCCTCGATGCCGGCGAGCGACGCGAGGTAGGCGGGGTTCCGGAACGTGTCGAGAAAGTCTCGGGCCGGGTCGAGCCATGCCGGCGTGGTGCCGAAGGCGTCCTCCCGGCCGACCGTGCGCGCCGCGAGGTCGGCGAGCGCGTCGGCCACGAAGATACAGGCGATGTGCGCCTCATCGGTGCCGGTGGCGCCGTAGTCGACGGCCGCCTCGGCGGCGCGCACACTGGCGGCGACATGGGCGAGGTCGTAGGCGACGACCTGGTCGGCTTCGGGGCCGCCCGACGCGGCCAGGTGCCGCGCCGCTCCTGTCACCACCGATGAGGCCAGCCCGACCGCGGCCACGGCCGCATCGAGATCGGGCGCCTCTGACCGGGCCGGGGCGTTCGAGGTCACCGGGCTTCGCCGGGCGGTTGGGGGACGCGGCCGAGCACCGTGACGAGCGGGGGGAGCACGACGGGATCGTCGCCCGGGTCGACCTCGGTCAGTGAGCTCAGGTACTCGGTCACCGGTCCCGGGCCCACCCCGGCCGGGGCCTCGGCCCAGGCGTCGACGATGTCGAGCCCGGCGTCCCTGACCAGAGCCGGGAGCAGGGCCCCGATGTCGGGATGGGGGGCGTCGGGCATGGACAGGGCCACGCCACCGACCCGCCCGGCCGAGGTGATCGGCTCCTGGGCCACCACCCATCCTCCCGGGCGCACGGCCTGGCGCATGCGGCGCAGCACCACGGCCGGGTCGGCGACGTGCATGAGGAGGAAACGGCAGAAGGCCAGATCCACGGCTTCGGGCAGGAGCAGGTCCTCGCCTGCCTGTGTCACGGCGAGCACCTGGCTGAAGGCGGCGGCCGCCGACGCGACGTCGTCGCGGGCACGCGGATCGCTGTCAACGGCGTAGACGCGCCCTTCGTGTCCCACGATCTCGGCGAGCGCCACCGATACGTCTCCGCCGCCGGCGCCCACGTCCACGCACCGCCACCCGGGCGCGACGGCGAGCCGCTCCAGCGCCGTGGCCAACGGGCGCCGGTACACGTCGTCGCGCAGGGCGTTCGGCACGGGCCAAGACGCTACTGGCTGTAGCCTGCCGACCGTGAAGGTCACGATGCTCTTGTGCGACGCGGCGCAGGTCGCGGACGGGAAGCTCTTCGTGCTGGGAGGAGGCTGGTCCCTGACGGGGCCCGACCCGATGCCCTCGGGCATCGCGCTGAAGATCGACGTGGGTTGGCACGAGGCCGATCAGGTGCACCATTGGGAGCTCTACCTCGAAGACGCCGACGGTCGGCCCGTCATGGTGGACACCCCCGATGGGACCCATCCCGTCGAGGTGCGGGGCGAATTCAACGTGGTACGGCCCACCACCGTTCCCCTCGGGACACCGATCGACGTGGCGCTGGCCGTCAATCTGGGGCCGCTCCCGCTCGAGCCCGGGAACCGCTACACATGGCGCCTGTCGATCGGCGGGGAGTCCGAGGCGGACTGGGCGCTGGGGTTCACCACCCGCCCCCGGGCGGTGTCATGACGACCTACGACCGACCCTTTGGCCGCTACTTCGAGGACTTCGAGCCTGGGGACGTCTACCGTCACTGGCCGGGCAAGACCGTCACCGAGTACGACGACCATCTCTTCTGCTTGATCACCATGAACCACCATCCCCTCCACATCAACGAGTGGTTCGCTCAGAACGAGACCGTGCACGGTAAGAACGTGGTGGTCGGGAACCTCGTCTACTCACTGGTGCTCGGGATGAGCGTGCCCGATGTGAGCGGGTCGTGCATCGCGAACCTCGAGGTCGAGTCCCTGGTGCACCGGAACCCGACGTTTCACGGCGACACGATCTATGCCGAGACCCGCGTCATCGACAAGGTGGAGTCCGCTTCGAAGCCCGACCGCGGCGTCGTCACGGTCGAGTCGAAAGGCTTCAACCAGCGCGGCGAGGAAGTCTGCTTCTTTCGGCGCAAATTGATGGTGTGGAAACGCGAGTCCGCCCCGCCCCGCCGCCGTCCCTACGGCGACGACGTCTGGGATTGACCGCCGCGCCGCCCGCGTCGGCGCTGCGTCGGTTGCGCCGGGCCGTGCTCGGCTTCGGCCGGTCCGGTCTGCGACCCTTCCCGTGGCGCGAGACCCGCGATCCCTGGGCGGTGCTCGTGAGCGAGGTCATGCTCCAGCAGACCCAGGCACCGCGTGTCGTCGCCCCCTATGACCGTTTCCTCGGCCGGTTCCCCACCGCCCCGGCCTGCGCCCGGGCTGGTCTCGGCCCCGTGCTCGAAGCCTGGGCCGGCCTGGGCTACAACCGCCGGGCACGCGCCCTGCACCGGGCGGCCGGCGTCATCGTGGACCGCCACGGCGGAGCCCTGCCCTCCGAGCTCGCCGAGCTGCGGTCGTTACCGGGGGTCGGGGCCTACACCGCCAGAGCGGTGCGTGTGTTCGCCTTCGAGCAGCACGACGCCGTCGTGGACGTGAACGTGGCGCGCGTCCTCGCCCGGGCCGTGGCGGGACAGCCTTTGTCGCCTCGTGACGCGCAGCGTCTGGCCGACGAGCTGGTGCCCCGGGGCCGGGCTTGGGAATGGAACCAGGCGCTCATGGAGATCGGCGCCACCGTGTGCCGGGCCCGGGACCCCTCCTGTCGCCGGTGCCCACTGTCACGGCTGTGTGTGTGGGCCAACGCCCCCGCGGCGACGCCCGACCCGGCACCGGTGGCCTCGCGCCAGACCCGGTTCGAGGGTTCTGATCGCCAGGGCCGGGGGCGCCTGGTCGACGCCCTGCGCTCCGGTCCGGTGCGCGTCGCCGCCCTGGGCGCGGCGTGCGGGTGGCCCGACGACCCCGAGCGGGCCCGACGAGTGGCCAACCGACTGGTGGCTGAGGGATTGGCGCGCCGGGGGCGGGGCCGTGTCCTCGTCCTTCCCTGAGCCCGCGGGGCCACGGCGCCGGTGCTAGGAGTCGAGGAATCCCAAGATGCGGGACCCGACCACGTCGGGTCGCTCGAGGTGGAGAAAGTGTCCGGCGTGTTCGACGATGTCGACCTCCGAGCCCGCTGCCAGCTGCGCGCCGACGTCGCCGATGGCATCGAGGCCCAAGGCCCCGTCCTCGCCACCGTGCAGGTACAGCGTGGGCTGCGGGGGCGTGGATGCGCAGGCTTCCTGGTCGTCGTCGTAGACCGGGTTGCGATGGGACGGGTCGAACAGGGCGCGGTAGGTGCCGATGGCAGCCGAGAGGTTGTCGGGATTGCGAAGAGCCTCTTTCACCCTGGCCACGTCCCACGCCGCGTCGTACCCCGGTGACCAGTCCTGCCAGAGATGGTCCAGGAACTCGTATCCGTCGGCGCTGACGGCCATCTCGGCGAGCGGCGTCTGGAAGAGGAAGACGTAGAAGCTGCGCTTCATCTGCCGATAGGTGAAGAACGACGACGCCGAGGCGGCCAAGGGTGGGACGGCCAGAGCGACGATGCGCCGCCAGCGCTCGGGGTGCAGCGACGCCGCCCCGTAGCTGGCGAAGGCGCCCCAGTCGTGGCCCACGAGGACGGCCCGGCTGTCGCCTCCGAGGGCTTCGTGCAACGCCGAGGCGTCCGCGGCCAGCGCACCCACCTGGTAGCTCCCGTCGGGGGCCAGCTCCGTGGGCGCGTAGCCCCTCATCCATGGGGCCACGGCGCGGTAGCCGGCCTCGGCCAGGGCCGGCACGAGGTGGCGCCAGGTGTGGGCCGTGTCGGGAAACCCGTGGAGGCACAGGGCCAGGGGCCCATCGGGGGGGCCCGACTCAAGGTACGAGAACTCGATGCCGTTGACTTGAACTGCCCTCTGTCGCATTGACGCAGGGTAGTGTCGCCCTCAACAGGGCCCTCCTCGGTTCCCGTCCACCTCATGGACATCGGTGGCCGGGAACGGCGGGTGCTTTCGGAGGGAGACCGAGGGGGAGGGGGTCGTCCGCTGCGAGTCACATTCTTCGGCGTGAGGGGTTCGTGTCCGTGCTCGGGTGAGCAGTACATGCGCTACGGCGGCAACACGGCCAGCGTCGCCCTCGAGGTCGGTGACGAGTCGCCGATCATCCTCGATCTGGGAACGGGCCTGCGCCCGCTCGGCCACGCCCTCGAGGAGCGCTACGGGCTCGGCAATCCCGTCGAGGTCACTGCCTTCCTGACACACCTGCACTGGGACCACATCATCGGCCTGCCGTTCTGCACCCCGCTGTTGCGCGAGGGGGGACGGATGGACGTGTACGGCCCGCCCCAGGACGGAGGGTCTCTCCACGACATCATCGACCGGGTCGTCAAGCCCCCGTTCTTCCCGGTGCAGGTGAAAGAGCTCCAGGGCAAGATCGAGTTCTACGAGGTGACCGACGACGTCATCGCCGTGGGCTCCGCCAAGGTCCTCGTCCGACAGGTCCCCCATGTCGGGACCACCCTGGGCTTCCGAATCGAAGCCGGTGACCGTGCCGTGGCCTTCGTCAGTGATCACCAGGCGCCCGACAATCGCGCCGAGGTGGACGCGGCCGTCCTCGAGCTGTGCGATCGAGCCGACCTCGTGATCCATGACGCCCAGTACACCGAGGACGAGTTCCGGGCCAAGGCCACGTGGGGCCACTCCACCGTCGCCTACGCGGTGCACGTCGCCGCCGAGGCCGGCGCCCGGCGCTTGGCCCTGTTCCACCACGACCCCCGGCACACCGACGACGACATCGACGGCATGCTCGCCGAGGCGCAGGCCACCGACGACGCCCGTCGTCTCGACGGCGTCCTCGCCGCCAGGGAAGGATTGGCCATCGATCTCGACCGTCTCTGACCTCCTCTGGTCTCGACCCGTCGAGGAGACAGGCCCGACGACGAGCCGGCCCGAGGACGAGGGGACGAGATGAGCGAGGCAACAGACGGGGGGCTCGGTGCCCTCGACGGCGAGGGGGCCGATCTCGAACGCGCCGGCACCGCCGCCTTCGACACAGGGCGATTCCGCGAGGTCCTCGGCCATTTCGCCACCGGCGTGACGATCGTCACCGCCATGGAGGAGGGCGAGCCCGTCGGGTTCACCTGCCAGGCATTCACGTCGCTGTCGCTCGACCCGCCCATGGTGGCGCTGGCCCCGGGGAAGAGCTCGACGAGCTGGCCTCGCATCGCGGCGGCGGGGTCGTTCTGCGTCAACATCCTCGCCGACGACCAGGAGGCCTTGAGCAGGGACTTCGCCGTCTCCGGCGGCGACAAATTCACCGGGGTCGGGTGGCGGCCGGCCCGCAACGGCGCCCCCGTCCTCGACGGCGTCCTGGCCTGGGTGGAGTGCGATTTCGAACTCGCGCACGACGCCGGGGACCACGAGCTCGTGCTGGGCAGAGTTCGGGACATGGGTGTCAACCGCGGCCAGCCCCTCCTCTACTACCGGGGCGGCTTCGGGCGCTTCGAGCCGTAGGTCACGGGTCGATCGGGCACGACGCGTCGATGCCACGGTCGGGGGCCGGTTAGCCTCGACGAATGCCTCGGATCACGCCTTCTGACGTCATTGCCGATGTGATCGTCGTCGAGCCCGACGCGCACGGCGACGAGCGCGGTCGATTCGTCGAGACCTACCGCCGGTCGTGGTTCCCCCTGGGGCGCGAGATGGTGCAGGGGAACCGCTCCGAGAAGCGGGCGGGGGCCGTGGTCGGTCTGCACTACCACCTCCATCAGGCCGACTTCTGGTACGTGCTGCGTGGCACGGCCCGGGTGGTGTTGCACGATCTTCGCGTCGGCTCGCCGACCGAAGCCGCCACCCTCACCCTCGACATCGAAGGCGAAGGTGACAAGGGTGTGTTCATTCCCCCCGGGGTCGCCCACGGGTTCGCGTCCCTCACCGACATCCTGCTGTGGTACCTGGTCGACAACTACTACAACCCCAACGATGAGCTGGGTCTGGCCTGGGACGATCCCGAGATCGGAGCCGGGTGGGGAATCGAGGCGCCGGTCCTGTCGGCGAGGGACCAGGCCAATCCCCGTCGGGCCGAGCTCGAGCTTGCGTTGACGCCCCGCTTCGGTCTCCGCACCTAACGGAACGGGTGCGCGCCGGTCGTCGCGACCTGTGTCGGAGCGCGTCGTGCGCGACGGTGTTGACCGGCTGGACTCCGACGCCGCCAACCGGCACGCTGGCAGCGTGGACGAATCGCAGCAGTGGGTCGAGTTCGGCCGCTGGCTCGCCGAGCAACGAGAACAGCGCGGCCTGCGACGCCGGGACGCCGCCCGACGGGCCAAAGTCTCAGAGACGCTGTGGCGGGACCTCGAGACCGGCCGCAAAGAGGCCATCGGCGCCATCCGCCTGCTCCCCAACCCCAGTGCCGACGTCCTCGAACGCGTCGCCGGTGCACTGGAGCTCCCGGTGGAGGACGTGCTCGCCCGGATAGGGCGACCGACCCGGCCGCCTCGATCGTCGACGGGCTCGGGCCCGGGGGCACCGCGCACCGAGGACGACGGGTCTCTCCTCGGCATCAAGCTGCGCCGGCTCTCCGAGCGCGACCGGACCGTGGTGGAACGCCTGGTGGACGCCATGCTCGAGCACGAGCACCGCGGCTAGGCGTCCGGGGTGCGGTTCGGCATCTTCTACGAGTTCCAGCTGCCCCGTCCCTGGGAGGCGGGTTCCGAGCACCGCCTCCTCAAAGAGGCCCTCGAGCAGGTCGAGCTGGCCGATCGCCTGGGCTTCGACTACGTCTGGGAGGTCGAGCACCACTTCCTCGAGGAGTACTCCCATTCCTCGGCGCCCGAGGTCTTCCTGGCCGCGGCGAGCCAGCGCACCCATCGCATCAGGCTCGGCCACGGCATCGTGCAATTGCCGATGGGCTTCAACCACCCCGCCCGTGTGGCCGAGCGCATCGCCACCCTCGACCTCGTTTCCGACGGCCGCGTCGAATTCGGAACCGGGGAGTCGAGCTCGGAGGCGGAGCTGGGTGGCTACGGCGTGGACCGCGCCACGAAACGAGACCAGTGGCGCGAGGCGCTCGATGTCGTGACCCGGCTCATGGTCGAGACACCGTTCGCGGGGTACGAGGGGCGCTTCGTGACAATGCCTCCGAGAAACCTCGTGCCCAAGCCCCTGCAACGACCGCACCCTCCTCTGTGGGTGGCGTGCAGCCGCCGCGACACCATCCATCTCGCCGCCACCCTGGGGATCGGGGCCCTGACGTTCTCGTTCGTGGAGGCCGAAGAAGCCCGATCGTGGGTGGACGACTACTACGCCACGATTGCGTCGCAGGACTGCGTCCCCGCCGGTTTCGCCGTGAACCCCAGCCTGGCGTGCGTCCTTCCCCTCATGTGTCACCTCGACGAGTCCGTCGCCGTCGATCGCGGCCTCGACGGCAGCCACTTCTTCGGGTACTCGCTCGGGCACTACTACGTGTTCGGCAGGCACGAGCCCGGAGTCACCGACGTGTGGCAGGAGTTCCTCGACAACCGGGAGCGGTTCGGGTTCAGTCGCGCCGTGGCGGCCCGGACCGGCCTGCAGCTGGGGGCGCAGCTCATGGAGCAGGGCCTGGGCTCCTTGCGTGGCGCGGTGGGGACCCCGTCGCAGATCAGGGCGCTCGTGCGCCAGTACGAGGACGCCGGCGTCGATCAGCTCATCTTCGTGAGTCAGGCGGGTCGCAACCGACACGAGGACATCTGCGAATCGCTCGAGCTCTTCGCCCGCGAGGTCATGCCCGAGTTCCACGAACGCGCCGACAAGATCGAGAACGCCAAAGCGGAGCGTCTCGCCCCTTTTCTCGACGCCGCCCTGGCCCGGCGCGACCCGCCCCGTCCGGCCCCGGCCGGCTACGCCTTTCCCGCCATGCCTCAGTTCTGAGCCTCCGGCACGCTCGAATCAGGCCTGCATACGGCGCCGCTCGCCCCGAGGTACCCAAGCGCCCCCCCGTTCGGTTGAATGGAGGTGATGGCGGCCATCGTGGTGCTGGGTGTGCTCGCCCTCGTCGCGGCCATCGTGGCGTGGGTCACGTGGCATCGCGGCGCCGACGAGCGCCAGTCGGTGCAGCATCACCAGCACGCCCTGGAGACCCTTCGGCAGGTGGCGGACCGTCGTCCGCCCTCGGGGCGTTCCCCGAGGTCCGAACGCGATGGTGTCCGCCCTCCGACGCCGAAGGGGGCGGCAGGCGCGACGAAACCTCCCGTCCGGCGGCGCGGCTCGGCGTCTTCCCCCGGCGTCGGGCTCGAGGCCGGCGCGTCCCCGCCCTCGCGGGGGGTGACGCCGTCGTCCTGGTCGCCCCGGGAATCGGCCAAGGTGGAGACGAGACGAAGGGAGACGGTCGCCTTCGACGCCGTCGGTGCCGGCCGCCGGCGCTCGTCGACGGCCCACCGCATGGGGTCGCAGCTACCCGGGGCGGGCGAGCGAGCCCGGCGCGACGGTCGTGCCCGGGTGCGTCGAACCAGGATCGTGGCATCGGCGGCGGTGATCGTCATCGCCGGGGGTGTCGGCGCCGCGTTCGCCCTCGGGCCGACGCACGCTCCGAATCGCTCCCCGTCGCGCCCCACGTCCCATGGGTCGCGACCCATGACTGCCGCCGGCCACGGGCTCACGACCACCTCCGCCCTCGCTCACATCTTGGTCCCGACCGCAGCAACCGCATTCAGCGCTCACTACGCGCCACCGTCGAGCACCTACACCGTCGCCATCCACGCGTCGGCGCTGTGCTGGGTGATGGCGACCGACCCCACGTCGGGGCGCGTCGTCTGGACCGGGACGATCGCAGCGGGAGCATCGCGCTCGTTGCCGGACTCGGGCGCCCTTGCCCTCGAGCTCGGTGCCCCCACCGACGCCGACGTGACCGTGGACGGCATTCCCGTGCAGCTCCCCACCGGGTACCGTTCGCCGTTCACGATGACCTTCGAGGCCGCCCCGTAGGCTCGTCCTGCGCCGTCACGTGCGGTCGACGGCGTCGAGGACGAACGCCATGACGAAGGCCTCGTCCCGCCAGGCCTCGTAACGGCCGGACGGACCACCATGGCCGGAGTCGAGCTCGATCTTGAGCAGGACGCGCCCCCCGGGGTCCGCGGCCCGGACCTTCTGGACCCATTTGGCCGGCTCCCAGTAGCCGACGCGGGGGTCCTCGAGGCCGGCCGTGACGAGCATGGCGGGGTACCGCGTCGATCGGACGTTCTCATAGGGGGCATAGCCCTTCATGACCGCGTACACCTCGGGATCGGCGGCGGGGTTCCCCCACTCCTCCCACTCGATCACGGTCAGAGGGAGGGAGTCGTCCAGCATCGTGTTCAGGCAGTCGACGAAGGGCACCTCGGCCACCACCGCCCGGAACAGCTCGGGAGCCAGGTTCGCGGTCGCCCCCATGAGCAGGCCACCGGCCGACCCACCTCGGGCCACGAGGCGGTCCGGTGCCGTCCACCGCTCCCGGACGAGGTGGTGCGCACACGCCACGAAGTCGCTGAACGTGTTGGGCTTGGCGAGAAGCTTGCCGTCCTCGTACCAGCGACGACCGAGCTCACCGCCACCGCGCACGTGCGCGATGACGAAGACGAAGCCGCGGTCGAGGAGGCTGAGTCGCAGCGACGAGAAGACGGGGTCGATGGAGTACTCGTAGGCGCCGTAGCCGTAGAGGAGGCACGGGGCGGTGCCGTCGCGGGCCACGTCCCGGGCCGCCACGATCGACATGGGCACCCGGGTTCCGTCCGGCGCGATCGCCCACTGTCGTTCGGTGACGTAGCGGGACGGGTCGTAGTCGCCGAGCACCGTTTGGCGCTTGCGCAGCACGGCGTCGCCACCGTCGAGGTCGAGGTCGTAGACCGACCGGGGGGTGACCAGCGATGAATACTCGTAGCGGAGGGACCGGCTGGCGAACTCGGGGTTCGGGCCCCCCCACGACGCCGCCGGTGTCTCGGGACACGGCACCAGGTATCCCTCGGGGAGCTCTCGGTCCCACCGGGGCCCGTCGTCGGGGAGCGGGATCACCCTGATCCGGGGCATTGCTTGGCGGCGTTCGTAGCTGACGATGTGTCGGGCGAACACGTCGATCCCCTCGAGACGCACGTCGGCGCGATGGGGTATGAGCTCGCGCCACGACCGGCGCGACGGGTCGGCGGCCGGGGTGGCGACGACCCTGAAATTCTCGGCCTCGTCGTTGGTGAGCACGATGAAGGTGCCGTCGTGGTGCTCGATGCCGTATTCGACCCCCTGGGCACGAGGCTCGACGACTCGAGGCGCGGCGTCGGGTCGATCGGCGGGGATGACGTGGACCTCGGAAGTGATCCGGGATTGCATCTCCGCCATCACGTACCGGCCGTCCTTGGTCCGCCCCACCCCGAGGTGAAAGCGTTCGTCGGGCTCTTCCAGGACGAGGACGTCGGAGCTCGGAGCGGCCCCCACCCGATGTCGCCACAATTGGAACGGCCGGTTGGCGGCATCGGGCCTCGTGTAGAAGACCGTCGCATCGTCGTTGGCCCATGCCACGCCGTAGGACGTTCCCTCGAGGGTGTCGGGAAGATCGGCACCGGTCTCGAGGTCGCGCACCCGCAGGGTGAAGCGCTCGTCCCCGGTGGTGTCGGTGGCGTAGGCGAGTCTCGAGTGCCCGGGGCTCACCGCCAGGTTGGCGACGTCGAGATAGCCGTGCGCAGCGGCGAGCGCGTTCTCGTCGAGGAGCACCTGCTCGCCGGGTCGGTCCTCTTCGCTCATCGAGGGCGGGGTGGCCGCGTCGCCACCGCCGCCTTCGACCGGCAGGCGGCAGTGGATGGCATAGTCGCGGCTCTCGACGGTCCGCTGGTAGTACCACCACGGCCCCTTTCTGACGGGCACGCTCAGGTCGGTCTCGACGATGCGCGCCTTGATCTCGCCGAAGAGCTCCTCGCGCAGACCGGCCAGAGGCGCGCTCTGGCGGGTCGTGAACGCATTCTCGGCCCGCAGATGGGCGAGGACCTCGGGGTCGTCGCGTCGGCGCAACCAGAACCACTCGTCGACCCGTCGGTCTCCGTGGGCCTCGAGCACGGTGGGACGCCGAGGGGCGACAGGCGGCCCGGGGTCAGGGCCTGGGTCGGGGGGGAGTGCGGTCACCGGAGGATGATCCCAGACGGCCGGCTCCACCGCGACCGGTCTCCGGCCGTGGCCTTGGTGACGCCCAGGCCCAAGGGCGCCGGGCCCGGCGTACGCTGACCGGGAGGCGGCGGTGGAGCGGCACTGCGCCACAGGAGGGAGAGGTGGGGGCGGTGGTATCGGGACCGGGGTCGTCGATCGACCTTCATCCGGGCACCGAGGCGGAGGACGGAGCGGGCAACCCCCTCGCGCCCTACCTGCCCCGTATCGTCGTCGACTGGGTCGGTGACGATACGGACGAGACACACCGCGAGATCGTCGCAACGGTGGCCTTCGTCGACATCTCGGGCTTCACCAAGCTGTCGGAAGGTCTGGCCCGTCACGGCAAGGTCGGCGCCGAGGAGCTCAGCGACACCATCAACCGTTGCTTCGTCGAGCTCCTGGCCGTCGCGTACGAGGCCGGCGGCGGCTTGATCAAGTTCGGCGGGGACGCCCTACTCCTCCTCTTCACCGGTGCTGACCATGCGGCGCGGGCCTGCCGGGCCGCGGTGGGGATGCGAAGGACCTTGCGAGACGTCGGCAAGGTCAATGTGCTCGGCCACCGGGTATCACTGCGCATGTCCGTGGGTGTCCACAGCGGGCTCTTCAATTTCTTCCTCGTGGGTCGGTCCCATCGCGAGCTCATCGTGACCGGTTCCGCCACGAGTACGACCGTCGCCATGGAGTCGACCGCGGACGCCGGCGAGATCGTGGTGAGCAGCGCCACGGCCCGCGCCCTGCGGACGAGCGTGCTCGGTCCCTCCAAAGGCGAGGGGGTGTTGCTGCGACGGGCCCCGATCTCGACCACGGCCGCGCCGGCGTCGCTGCAACCGGTGAGTGACCGGATCGACCTGTCGGGATGCATCTCGACCGCGATCCGCGCGTCTCTGCTCTCTGGCGTCCAAGAGCCCGAGCACCGGCGCGTGACGGTGGCATTCATCCATTTCGACGGGACCGACGCGCTCATCGAGTCGTCGGGCGCGGACAAGGTCGCTCTCCTCCTCGACGAGCTGCTCACCGGCGTGCAGCGCTCGGCGGAGCACCACGGCGTCGCCTTCTTGGGGACCGACATCGACCGGGACGGCGGCAAGGTCATCCTGACCGCCGGGGCACCTTCGACATCGGGCCAGGACGAGCACCGGATGCTCCTGGCGCTGCGCGAGGTCATGGACCAGCACCACGAACTGCCCCTCCGGATCGGTGTCAACCGGGGATCGGTCTTCGCCGGTGACATCGGGCCCAGCTACCGCCGGACCTTCACGGTCATGGGCGACGCCGTGAACCTCGCCGCCCGGCTCATGGCGAAAGCGCTCCCGGGCCAGATCCTGACGACCCCCGAGGTGGTCGAGCAGAGTCACGCCGAGATCGACACGGTCGAGCTCGAGCCCTTCCTGGTCAAGGGAAAGGCCAAGCCGGTCATCGCCCGCAGCGTCGGCACCGTGTCCACGGCGCGCACGACACGGCCTGCCATGGACATCCCGTTCGTGGGTCGACATGCCGAGCTCGAGCGCATGGCCGACGCCGTCGAGGCGGCGCGCCGCGGGTCGGGCACGGTGGTCGAACTCACCGGCGAAGCCGGCGTCGGCAAGTCCCGGCTCGTGGAAGAGCTCGAGCGCATGGCCGACGGCATGGTCCTCATGAAGACCTCGTGCGAGCCCTACGAGTCGTCGACGCCGTACTACCCCTTCCGCCTCCTGTTGCGGGGACTGCTCGGCCTCACTGCGCAGACCCCTGAGGCCCACGACATCGCCGTCCTGCGCGCCGCGGTGGATCGATCCGCTCCCGAGCTGGGGCCGTGGATGCCGCTGCTCGGCGCCGTGTTGGACCTCGAGATACCGGAGACCGTGGAGACCGCACAGCTCGAGGAGCAGTTCCGTCGACCCCGTCTGGCCGTCGCCACCTCGGAGCTGCTGGGGGCGCTGGCGGACGGCCCGATGTTGCTGATCGTCGAGGACGTGCATTGGCTGGACGAGGCGTCGGCGGACATCCTGCGCTCCATGGCGAGCACGTTGGGCGCGTTGCCGTGGCTCGTGTGCGTGACCCGGCGTCCCGAGACGACGGGATTCTCCGTGTCTCGGGAGGAGTCGGTCGTGGCGGTGGACCTGCAACCCCTCGACGCCAGGGATGCGGCCGACTTCATCCACCTCACCACGCAGGACGCGCCCATTCCCGATCATGCCATCGCCGCGTTGGCGGAACGGTCGGGCGGGAACCCCCTGTTCCTGCGCGAGCTCGTGGCCGACGCGGCCGCGACCGAGAACCTGGGCGACCTGCCCGACTCGGTCGAAGCAGTGATCGCGGCTCGCATCGACCGGCTCCGCCCTCGGGAGCGAAACGTGCTTCGGCGCGCCTCGGTTCTCGGTCGGTCGTTTCCTGAGGCCCTTCTCCACGCCGTCATGGACGACCTCGCGGAGGGAGAAGACGACCTGTGGTCGCGCCTCGACGGCCTGATCGTGAGAAATGACGACGGCACGTTGAGCTTCACCCACGCCCTGATCCGTGATAGTGCCTACGACGGCCTCCCGTTCCGGCTTCGGCGCAGACTGCACGCCCGCACCGGTGACACCATTCGCGCCCTGGCCGGAGAGGCCGTCGACGATCAAGCCGAGTTGCTCTCCCTGCATTACTTCCACGCCCATCGGTACCACGAGGCGCGCTCGTTCTCCCTCGTCGCGGCCGAACGGGCCCGGGCCGTGTACGCCAATGTCGAGGCGGCGGAGTTCTACGAGCGCGCCCTGGGAGCGGCGCGGCAACTCGCCGCGGTGGACGAGGGGGAGATCGCGGATCTCACCGAGGCCCTGGGCGACGCGCACAACCACGCCGGCAACTACCCGGCGGCCGAGGCGGCCTACCGGGCTGCTCGACGACACGTGCACGACCGGGCCGTCGTCGAGGCCAGGCTCGTCTTGAAGTTGGCGCGGGTCATGGGTTGGCTCGACCGGTACTCGGCCGCACTGCGTTGGATCTCCCGGGGCATCCGCACCATCGAAGGCGTCGGAGGCCGCGACGCCGCCGCCCAGCGGGCCCAGCTGCTCGCCTGGTACGGACGGTTCTGTCAGGAGGAGGGCCATCACAGCCGGGCCATCAAGTGGTGCAACGAGGCGGTGTCCGAGGCCCAGGCGGCGGGCGAGCGCGATGCACTGGCGAACGCGCTCAAGGTGCTCGACTGGGCCCGGATGGACCTCGGCCAGCTCGAGGAGCCGGTCAACTGGACCCATGCCCTGGCGCTGTTCGAGGAGCTCGGAGACCTGACCGGTCAGGCCAGCGTGCTCAACATGTTGGGCGGTTTCGCCTACTTCCGCGGGGAGTGGGAGAAGGCCCTTGGCCTGTACCGGCGCGCCCAGGCGATGGTGCGCCTGACGGGCAACTCCACGATGGACGCGTTCTACATGAACAACATCGGCGAGATCTCGCTCGAGCAGGGGAAGCTCGCCGAGGCGGCCGCCATGTTCACCGACGCATCGCGCATCTGGCGTGCCGCTGGGTACCGGTCGGGTGCCGCGTCGGTGCGGTGCCTGCTCGGTCGCGTCAGGTGCGGAGAGGGCCGCTACCGCGACGCCCAGGATCTCTTCGTCGAGTCGCTCCAGGAGTCCCAGGGGGTCGGAGGTCACGTCGAGGTCCTCGAGACCAGAGCCCGGATGGCGGAGTGCCTCTTGCTCAGCGGGGACACCGACGGTGCGCTCGATGCCGTGGACGAGGCGATGGAACAGTCGAGGGCGCGGGGTGGGATCTCGGCGCAACATGCGCTTCTCTTACGCATCCGGGGCGCGGCGCTCCTCCGCCGTGGCGATGTCGATGGGGCCGGAGATGCTCTCGAGGAGAGTCTGAAGGCCGCCGCGGCGCGTGACGCCGACTACGAGCGGGCCCTCACCCTGCGGGTCCTGGCTCGAGTGGACGAACGTTCGGGTGGCGGCGCCCACCCCGGCGCGTGGGCCGAGAGCGAGGAGATCCTCGATCGCCTCGGCGTGGTGTGGACGCCCGAATTGGTGTGATGCGTGCCATGTCCCACGCCCTTGTCACCGTCAGCGCGACGACCGCAACGGTTTCCATTGTCGGCACGATGCGACGGTCGGTACAGTTCCGAACGCCGTTGGCCTCTTCGGCATAGAGGGGGATGAGTCCGTTGCGTTGCCGTCGTGGTGCGGTCGGCGTGGTGGTGGGGATGCTCGGGGCATTCGGGCTGTCTGCCGTGTCCGCGCCGGGGGCGGGCGCACAGCCGTCGGGGACCGCTCCCCTTGCCGGATCCGCCTCGCCCGCGCTGGGCCAGGGCCGGTCACTGGGCCCCGTGGCGGCCGGTGCCGCCGTGGACTTCGAGCTCGTGCTGAACCCACGCGACTTGGCTGGAGCGCAGGCCCTGGCGCTGGCGACCGCGACCCCAGGCTCGGCGTCATACCGGAAGTTCCTCACGCCCGCGGCATGGGAGTCGCAATTCTCTCCCACCCGGCGTCAGGTCGCCGCAGTCACCGCTTGGGTGCGGAGTCAGGGTTTGAAGGTGCGGTCGATCGCGGCCGATCGACTCGCCATCGAGGTCACGGGCACGAGTGGCGGCGTCGAGCAGGCCTTCGACACCACGCTCGGGTACCGCGCCGTCGACGGCCAGCGCCTGCGGGTGTCGGAAAGGGACTTGTCGGTCCCCTCGAGCCTGGCCGGGATCGTCGCCGGCGCGTTGGGCGTGAACGAGATCCCGTCGACACCCAGCAACGTCGTCGCCGCACGGACGCGGCGAGCGGCAACGGCGCGGACCGTTTCACCACGCGCCATCCGACCGCCGCCCGCGCAGACATCCCCGGCACCATGTGGTCACTTTTACGGACAGGCGTTCGACACGACGAGCCCGCCCTACGGGACCGGCTACTTCGAGCCGCTGCCGTATGTCCCGTGCGGGTACACGCCTTCGCAGATCCGTGCCGTCTACGGTGTCCAGGGGCTCGTCAACCTCGGCGACAACGGGACCGGCCAGACGGTGGCGATCATCGACGCCTACGCCTCGCCCACATTGTTGGCCGATGCGCAGCGGTATGCCCAGACCGAAGACCCCGGCCATCCCCTGGCTTCGTCCCAATTCAGCGAGCGTCTGGCCCATTCGTTCAACGACAAGGCGGCCTGCGATGCGAGCGGCTGGTTCGGCGAACAGTCCCTCGACGTCGAGGCCGTGCACGCCATGGCACCGGGGGCGAACATCGTCTACGCCGGTGCCAGGAACTGTTTTCGCGGCCTGTACGACATGCTGCGCACCGTCGTCGACCGGCACTTGGCCGACGTGGTGACCAACTCCTGGGGCGACAACGGCGGAGACCTGCTCGACGACGCCGGTACCCGGAGTGCGGTCGACGACACCCTCATCATGGCGGCGGGGACGGGCGTGACCGTCCTCTTTGCGAGCGGCGACAACGGAGACGAGTTCTCGACCCTCGCTGTGAACGCCCCCGACTATCCCGCCTCGAGCCCGTGGGTCACCGCCGTGGGGGGCACCACGCTCGAGATCGGGTTCGGGATCGGGGAGTACGGGTGGTCCACCGCCACCAGTGCGCTGTGCACGTCGCTGCTCCTGGGCCTCTCCGGATGCTCCTCGAGCACCTTGAACTCGTGGCTCCCGGCCGCCTTCGACGGGGGATCCGGCGGCGGGACCAGCTTCCACTACCGACAGCCCGCGTATCAGGTAGGGGTGGTGCCCTTGGGCGTGGCGAGGCGCAACGCGGCGGTGACGGGCTCCGCCCCCATGCGCGTCGAGCCCGATGTGGCCATGGACGGGGACCCCGGCACGGGGCTTCTCGTCGGGCTGACCCAGTCGTTCCCGGGCGGCCACCGCTATGGCCAGTACCGGGTGGGTGGCACTAGCCTTTCCTCACCACTGTTCGCCGGCGTCGTGGCACTGGCCGACCAGTACGGGGGGCGAGCGCTCGGATTCCTCAATCCCGCGCTGTACGCCGTGGCCAAGTCGACGCCCCAGGTCCTCGACGACGTCGCACCGGGTCCACGCGAGGCCCAGAGCAGAGTGGACGACGCCAACTCGGTCAACGCCTCGGGCGGCCTGCTCTTCACCACCCGGATCGTCGACTACCAGGGCCCCGAGACCTTCTGTTCGGACACCGGGAGTTGTGTCAGCCAAGACGTCTCGGTGTCGCCCACCAAGGGCTACGACGACATGACGGGGCTCGGTGCCCCGAGATTGGGTTTCGTGCCGACGCTGGCCCGGCTCTGACCCGGGCGCACCGAACACGGGAGCGGTCTCGTCACAATTGATCAGCCCCTCCCGGCGGTCGGAGCGGGCCGTTGACAGGCAGTCGCTCTCCGACAACTATTGCCACGGGCAGGCCGCACAACACCCAGAGGCGGGTACGGGGATGCGGAACGTAGGTGGGTACCTGACGGCGAGGGGGCGCGCCCGGCGCGTGGCGTCAGCCGTCGTGGCGGCGGGCACCGTGGCCGGCACGTTATTGGTGGTGGCGGGGACGAGCGCGACCTTGGGGTCGGCGCCGGCGTTCGCCGACACCGGCTCGGTCAATTACACCTGCCCCACACAGATCGGGACCTTCACCATCCCCATCGACGTGACCGGGACGATCTCGCCCTCGGGTCTCGTGGCCGGGAGCTCGTTCTCGCTGGACAACTATCAGGTGATGGTCACTTTGCCCCCGTCGGTGGCCCAGGTCCTGAGGAACAACAACATCTCCTCCCTGTCGGGGACGACCGGTGCGATCGTCGACGCCGCCAATGCCTTTCCGAGCTCCCTGACGCCCTCGATGACGTGGGGCCCGGTCCCGGTCCCGCCGTCAGGGGGCTTCAGCTTCAGCATCCCGAACACGCCGACCACGGTCGGGCCCTTCACGGCCTCGTCCAACAACGCCCCTCCGGTGCTCAGCGCCGGACCGTTCACGACGGAGTTCTTCAACGGTGCGCAGACCTCGGGGGCCACGTGTAGCCCGCCTGCCGGGGCCCCGGTCATCGCCGACTCGCTCACGACCACCCCCTCGGCCACGAGCATCGTGGCCGACACCCCCGGGGGACTGACCGATACGGCGACAGTGTCCGGGGAGGCGCCGCTCGGCGCACCCACGGGGACGGCGTCGTTCTACTGGTGCGGGCCGTCGGTCAGCACCTGCTCCGCGTCGGGGAACGCGCTGGGATCCGCAGTGGGGTTCACGGCCGGCGCCGACGACACGTCGAGCGCGACCTCGGCCGTGCTCCCCACGCCGTCGGAACCGGGCCAGTACTGCTTCTTCGCCTCGTACTCGGGCGACGGCAACTACCCGGCCACCGGTGACGGGTCGTCGGGGGAGTGCTTCGTCGTCACCCCCCCGATCCCGTGCGACCCCTCGTGCTCGGGGACGGTGGCGTCGACGGCGGGGGCGGTGGCGGTGGCGGGCTCGTCCACCACGGCCGGCAACCTCTTCCTCTCGGTGGGCCAGTCTTCGCTCGACTGCGGGAACGGCTACAGCTCCCCGGCCCAGTTCACGACGATCCAGGAGTCGGATTTCGCGTCGACGACCCCGTTGACGGCCACCGACACCGTTCTCGGTGACCCGACCCTCAAGCGCTTCGGTGTCTGCTTCCAGTCGTTCGCCGGTCCCTTCAAGAACGTGCACGGGGCGTTGGTGCACATCGGTCTCCTCCACAAGTGCCGGGGGACGAAGTACCCCGCGCCCTGCATCGAGTCGACCCGGGAATCGGGCGGCAACGTGGTCGCCGTTCTCCTCGTCCCCCCCAACGACCCGAGGTTCCACGCCGGTGGTACCTCCCCTCTGGTGACGAGTGTCTCGCCGGCGTCGGGCGGGCCCAACACGGCCGTGACCATCCGGGGCCTCTTCCTGAAGGGGGCCAAGGTCCGGGTGGGACCCTTCGCCGTCACCGCCAAGGCGTCGGCTTCCAAGATCGTGATGAAGCTGCCGACCTCGGTCTCCGCCGGGAATTTCCCGATCATCGTCACCACACCGACAGGGAGCACGGTCTTCCAGAACTTCAGGATCGTTTGACCCTCCCGGTCGGGTCCCGGCAGGCCACGACCGCCTCACCCTCACCGGTGGCGCCGCGCCGCACGAGATAAGCGGCGCCAGACCATGTGGCGGATCGCGCTCAAGGACCTGCAGTGGCGCCGGCGGCGCCTGTTGATCTCGACGCTCGGTACGTCGCTCGTCTTCACCATGGCTTTGGTACTGGCCGGACTGGCGGGAAGCTTCGGGGTCGAAGCCAACAACGCCGTGCAGGCGTTCGGCGCCGACGCATGGGTCGTCCACAGCCGACACGCCGGGTCCGTTCACGAGTGGTCTGCCCATGCCCGAGTCGGCGATCAAGACCGTGGCGGGACTGCCGGGGGTCAAGGCGGCGGGAGGCTTCGTCTTCGCCCAGCAATCGATCGGGTCCGAGGCACGACCCACCGATGCCAACCTCTTCGGCGTGGGGCCCGGCCACGTCGGAGTCCCGGTCCCGAACCAGGGCCGGCAACCTCGTGCCGATGACGAAGCCATGGTCGACGACGCGCTTCCCTACAAGATCGGGCAGCACATCGTCATGGGGGGCAAGTCCTTCGCGGTGGTGGGCACCGTGCACCGATCGACGCTGCTGTCGGGAACGCCCAACGTCTTCGTCACCCTGGGCGCCGGGCAGCAGCTGCTGTTCGGGGGTCAGGCCCTCGTCTCGGCGGTGCTCACCAAGGGAACGCCCACCGGCTCGACGCCGGCCCTCCGCGTCCTGACGCTGAGCCAGGTCAAGGCGGACATGACCAGACCCTTGGCCCAGGCCCAGCAGGTGGTGGCGTTCATCGAGATATTCCTGTGGCTCATCGCGGCCTGCATCATCGGCTCGGTGGTGTACGTCTCGGCGCTCGAGAAGACCCGGGACTTCGCCGTGTTGAAGGCCACCGGCGGGTCGAACGGCCAACTGATGGTCACCTTGGCCCTCCAGGCCGTCGTGATCTCGGTGGGTGCCGCGGCCGTGGCGGCCGCGTTGGCCAACGCGCTTGGCACCCACGTTCCCGATCCTGGTCGTGATCCCGGTGTGGTCCATGCTGGCCCTGCCGGTCCTCGCCATCGTGCTCGGGCTCCTGGCCAGTACGGCCGGACTGAGCCGCGCCGTGGCGGTGGAGCCGGCCATGGCCTTCGGGGGGCCGTGATGGCCGACCTCACCGTCACCGACCTGACCGTGGAGTACCAGAGCGGTGACTACGTGATCCGTCCCCTCGACCGGCTGAACATGGAGGCGGAGGGGGGGACCCTGGCCCTGCTCCTGGGGCCCAGCGGGTGTGGCAAGACCACCCTGTTGTCGTGTCTGGCGGGGATCCTCAAACCGACGTCGGGATCGATCGTCTTCCGGGGGACCGAGGTCTCGGCGCTCGAGGGGTCGGGGCTCACCGCCTATCGCCGCCACAGCCGTGGGCGTGGTCTTCCAGGCCTTCAACCTGATCCCCAGCCTGTCGGCCCTCGACAACGTGGCCGCCCCCCTGTGGGCGGCCGGCATGCGGGGTGCCGAGGCCCGGGCCCGCGCCGCCGCCCTCCTCACCCGGGTGGGGCTGAAAGAGCGCATGCACCATCATCCCGGCGACCTCTCGGGCGGTCAGCAGCAGCGCGTGGCGATCGCCCGGGCGCTGGCCCTCGACCCGCCGCTCATCCTGGCCGACGAGCCCACCGCCCACCTGGACTACATCCAGGTGGAGGAGGTCCTCCGTCTGATCGCCGAACTGGCCTCCGAGGGCCGTGTCGTGGCCGTCGCCACCCACGACGATCGGCTCCTCCCTCTGGCCGACCAGGTGGTGGAGCTGGTCCCGCGCTTCGTCGACGAAGAGCTCGAGCCCAGGGTCCATGACCTCGCCGCCGGGGAGGTGCTCTTCGAACAGGGCAGTCGTGGCAACCGCATCTTCATGGTCGAGAAGGGAACGGTGGACCTCCTGCGGCGCCATCCCGACGGCAGCGAGGAGGTGCTCCGCACGGCGGGCCCCGGTGACTACTTCGGCGAGATGGGCCCCCTCTTCTCGTTGCCCCGGTCGGCGACGGCCCGGGCTCGAGACGACTCGATGGTGATCGGCTACACGGTCAGGGACTTCCGGGACAAGGTCGGCGTCGACTTCGTGGCCGGGCTACTCGGGCGCGACCACCGCAACCCGCCCGACCCACGGCCTGTCGGGGCGCCGACCGATCTCTGGGCCCGGTGAACCCCAGCCCTGCTCGGGCCGGCCCGGGAGCCCTTGTCGATCAGCCGGGCCTGACGCGCCGTCAGAGGGGGTCCGGTGCCACCCTGCCTCCGGCTGCGGGGCTGCGCCACCCCACCCGGGTTGTTACTATCTAGATAGGAGAAATCCTCCGGGCAGGCATGACGCCCCGGCTCGGCGACGTCGGGCTCGTGCAGGTCAGGGCCAGAGGTGATGGAAACGATGGCGACAACCGATCTCGATCTCGGCCGGTACAAGCTCGGCTGGAGCGACGTCGAGGACTACGTCTTCAAGCCCAAGAAGGGCCTCTCCGAAGAGATCGTTCGTGAGATGTCGGGCATGAAGGGCGAGCCCGACTGGATGCGCGACTTCCGCCTGAAGGCACTCAAGCGGTTCATGGCCCGCCCCATGGCGCCATGGTTCGCCGTCAACATGCCCGACCTCGATTTCGACAACATCTACTACTACGTGAAGCCGACCGAGGGTCAGGTGCGCGACTGGGACGCGCTGCCCGATTCCATCAAGTCGACCTACGAGAAGCTGGGCATCCCCGAGGCCGAGAGGAAGTATCTCGCCGGTGTGACCGCCCAGTACGAGAGCGAAGTCGTCTTTCACCGCAACCGGGCCGATCTCGAGTCCCAAGGTGTCCTGTTCTGTGACATGGACACGGCGGTGCGCGACTACCCCGAGCTGGTGAAGCGTTGGTTCGGGACGATCATCCCCCCCAACGACAACAAGTTCGCCGCCCTCAACTCGGCGGTGTGGTCGGGTGGGTCGTTCATCTACGTCCCGCCCGGGGTGAAGGTCGACATGCCGCTGCAGGCGTACTTCCGGATCAACACCGAGAACATGGGCCAGTTCGAGCGAACCTTGATCATCGCGGACGAGGGTTCAGAGGTTCACTATGTCGAAGGGTGCTCGGCGCCGGTGTACACCACCGACTCGCTCCACTCGGCCGTGGTCGAGCTGGTGGCGCTGCAGGGCTCGCGCATCACCTACACCACCATCCAGAACTGGTCGAACAACGTCTACAACCTCGTCACCAAGCGGGCGCGCGCCGAAGCCGAAGCCCACGTGGCCTGGATCGACGGCAACATCGGATCGCGCCTCACCATGAAGTACCCGTCGGTGTACCTGATGGGGCCGAAGGCTTCGGGTGAAGTCCTGTCGGTGGCATATGCCGGCGCCGGGCAGCACCAGGACGCCGGGGCCAAGATGATCCACGCCGCGCCCGAGACCACGTCGACCATCGTGTCGAAGTCGATCTCCAAAGACGGCGGCCTGTCGACGTACCGTGGCCTCGTCCGGGTGGAGGAAGGGGCGAAACACGCCAAGAGCTTCGTGCGTTGCGACGCGCTCATCCTCGACGAGGAGTCGACCTCCGAGACCAAGCCCTACATGGAGGTCGAGGAACGCGACGCCCAGATCGGCCACGAGGCGACGGTGTCGAAAGTCGGCGAGGACCAGCTCTTCTATCTCATGAGTCGCGGGCTCTCCGAGAGCCAGGCCATGAGTATGATCGTGAACGGCTTCATCGAGCCTGTGGTCCGGACGCTGCCCATGGAATACGCGGTCGAGTGGAGCCGGCTCATCGAGCTGCAGATGGAAGGCGCCGTCGGCTGATCGGGTCGGGCTTTTCCCGGCCCCTCCGCTCAGCGGGCCGAGGGAGAGGAGGCGGTCGGGGTGCCCATGCGTGAAGGGTGCAAGCACTTCCAGAGCCGCTCGTACGACAACGGTGAAGTGGTGCGGTTCTGCGAGCTCGACCTCGCCCCCGAGGCGCCGTGGCGGTGCCCCGATCCGTGTTCCTCGTTCGAGCCTCGCATGGTGGACCTGGGCTGGCAGCCCGGGACCCTGGTCCGGCCTCCGGTCGAGGACGAGCCCGGCCCCGGGGGTCCCGATGTGGTGCGACTGCTCGAGGAAGCGGCTGACATCGTCGACGCCGTCGTGCCCGAGACCCTGGCCGAGGTGGAGAAGCAAGAGCGCGCCAAAGATCGCGGCCGGCGCTGGTGGAGGCGTCGCTGACCCAACGGGTCGCGCCGTGGCTCGGCACTCGACAACGACGTCGGGTGTCAGCGACCTCTGAAGTCGGGAGCGCGTTCTCCATGAAGGCGGTCATGGCCTCGACCAGGTCGTCGGAGCCGAGGAACCCGGCGTTCCAGGTCGCCACGTAGTCGAGGCCCTCGGCCACCGACCTGTCCTCACAGGCGGCGAGGACGGCCTTGGTGCCCTGGACGGCCAGCGGCGAGTTCGCCGCGATCTCGACGGCCAGCCGGTGCGCGGCGGTCAAGGCCTGGGGGGCATCGGGCAAGACCTCGTTCACGAGCCCGATCTCCTTGGCGCGCGCCGCGGTGATGTCCTTGCCCGTCAGGGCCAGCTCCGCCATGTGACCCTTTGCCGATGATGCGCGGAAGCCGCTGCAGGCTTCCGAGGTCGGCCACGATGGCGACCTTGGTCTCGCGTACCGAGAAGACGGCATCGGCACTCGCCACTCTGATGTCGCACGCCGAGACGACGTCGACCCCACCGCCGATGCAGTAGCCGTGAATGGCGGCGATCACCGGCTTCGGGCACTCGGCGACCGACGTCACCGACGCCTGCATCCGGAGGACGCCTTGGCGGGCCGTGACGGCTCGCGACGCCATCGAGGGTTGGCGGGCCCGCCCCTTGCCGTTCCCCGCTCCGGCGCCATCCCCGTCGGCGTCTTCGCCCTCGGACCCGCCCGTGAGCACGCCGGCCATGGCCTTGAGGTCGAGGCCCACGCTGAAATGCGGCCCCCGGGCCGCGATGACGATGGCTCGCACGGCTCGGTCGGCCGACAGCTCGCCCATGGCCAGCGGCAGGTCGTTCCAGAACGCCGGGCCCATGGCGTTTCTCGCCTCGGGTCGGTCCAGCCACAGCGTGGCGACGTGGCCGTCGTGTTCGATCGAGAGCACTTCGAATTCGGGCATGCGGGAAACACTACGACCCCCGCCGGCCTGCTCTTGGTGCACCGCCCCCAGCGCTCGTGGGCGTGTCTCGTCGGAGGAGGGGGGTGGCACGCCCGGTAGGCTCTCTCCCCAGGTGCGTGTGCTCCCGCCGCCCCGCGTCCACGTCCGTAGAAGAGAGGTAGAGCCCTGACCACGTTCACCGCCGAGGCCTCCTCGGCACTCGGCGGCCCGCCGTGGCTGGCCCGGCGGCGGGCCGAGGCATGGGAGCGGTTCTCCGCCTCGAGCGTCCCCACCGAGGACGCGGAGGTGTGGCGCTACAGCGGCATCAATGGCTTCGACGTCGACGCCTTTGCTCCTGCGGCTCCGTCCTCCGACGGGGCGACCCGGGGCCGTCGTTGCCGCCGCCCGCCGCCTCGCCGACTCCCTCGGACCGCGGGCGGGGCTGGTCGTGACGCGCAACGGCGCCGTCGAGGCGATCGAGATGGCGCCCTCGGCACCCGAGACGCTGTCGGTGGTGGCGGCCCGGACCGCGCCCGGTGACTCGGGCCCGGAGTCCCTCGGCAGGACAGGACCCGCCCATGACGCCTTCGGCGAATTGCACGACGCCTTCGTCGCCGACGTCGTGCTCGTCACCGTGGCCCGCAAAGCGATCGTCCCCGATCCGGTCATCGTCGTCCACCTGATCGAGCCCGGCCCACCCCACGCACCGGGGATCTCGGTGTTCCCCCACACCGTGGTGGACATGCAGGGGTCGTCCGAGGCGGGGATCATCGAGATCACCGCGCCCGTCGCCGCGGGCGACGACCTGCCGGCCGGTGAGGAGCCCGACACCTCCGAGGCCGCCCTCGTCGTCCCGGTCACCGAGCTCCTCATCCCCGACGACACCCACCTCCGCTACGCCAACCTGCAGGTCCTCGGGCAGGCCACGACGTCCATCGCCGTCCAGGCGAGCCGCGTCGGGCGCGACGCCAGCCTGCAGTCGTTCACGGCGGGCCTGGGTGGTCGCTACGCACGGGTCCGCACCGACTCCGTCCTCGTCGGCCAATCCGGACGTACCTCGCTGTTGGCCGCGTACCTGGGAACAGGCCATCAGGTCCACGACTTCCGTACCCAGCAGGACCACCAGGCGCCGCGCACCGAGAGCCAGCTGCTGTTCGAGGGGGCCGTCGCCGACACGGCCAGATCGGTCTACAGCGGCCTGATCCAGATCCGGAAGGGGGCACGGGGAGCCAATGCCATGCAGACGAATCACAACCTCGTGCTCTCCGAGGGTGCCCATGCCGACTCCGTGCCCAACCTCGACATCGACGAGAACGACGTCCGATGCAGCCACGCATCCACGGTGGGGCCCATCGACGAAGAGCAGCGCTACTACCTCGAGACGCGGGGGATCGCACCGGCGGTGGCCGAGCGGCTCATCGTGTTGGGCTTCTTCTCGGACCTCGCCTCCCGGGCCCCGTTCCCGGGCGTCGGCCGGTGGGTCGAGGAGGCGGTGCATCGCCGCATGGCGGGACGCCTGACGGCCCCGGGAGCCGACGATGGGTGACGTCGTCCGTCTGTGTCGGCGCGACGAGCTCTCTTCGGGCGCGGCCCGGCGGTTCGACGTCGGGACATACCGGATCGCCCTGGTACGCATCGAGGACGACTTCTACGCCATCGGCGACGAGTGCAGTCACGAGGACTACTCCCTCTCCGAGGGTGACGTGCTGGTCGACGCGTGCGAGATCGAGTGCTGGAAGCACGGCTCGATGTTCGACCTGCGCACGGGCGAACCCAGGTCGTTGCCGGCCACCAAGCCGGTTCCGGTCTACGTCGTGCGCATCGATGGTGACGACGTGCTCGTGGAGCTCCCGTGACCGCGGCGAGCCGGGTGGGACGGGACGTCGACAGCACCGGCCACGAGCTCGCCGTCTCCGGGCTCCGGGCCGGCGTCGCCGGGCTGGAGGTGCTCACCGGCGTGGACCTCGTGGTGCGCAGCGGCGAGGTGCATGCCGTCATGGGCCCCAACGGCTCGGGCAAGAGCACCTTGGCCCACGTCCTGATGGGCAAGCCCGGCTACCAGGTGCTCGGCGGTGCCGTGACCCTCGACGGTGAAGATCTGCTGCGCCTGGCGCCGTTCGAGCGGGCCCGTCGGGGCCTCTTCCTCGCCCCCCAGGACCCCATCGAGGTGCCCGGGGTAGGCCTGCACCAGGCGCTCACCGAGGCCCTGGCCGGACGGGGCATGAGCCCCGACGACGCCGAGGGGTCGCTGGCGTCACGCGCCCTCGTCGAAGCCGGTCGGGTGGGGCTCGAGGCGCGCCTGCTCGAACGACCCCTCAACGTCGGACCTGTCCGGTGGCGAGCGCAAGCGCAGTGAGACGTTGCAGATGGCGATGTTGCGACCGAGCATCGCCGTGCTCGACGAGCTCGACTCGGGCATCGACATCGACGGGTTGCGCGACGTGGCCCGGCGCGTGCGCGACGGCGTGGCGGAATGGGGGCTCGGCGTGCTCGCCATCACGCACTACCGTCGCCTGCTGTCGGTCCTGCAACCCGACGTGGTGCACGTGCTCGTACGCGGTCGGATCGTGGCCAGCGGCGGCCCCGAGCTGGCCGGCGACCTCGAGCGCACCGGCTATGCGGCCTTCGAGACCGCAGCCCGGGCACACGACGTCGGGGGCGGTGCCGTTCCAAACTGATTCGTCAGTCAACAACGGTGGCGGTACCATGACCGAGGCGCTGCCCGGTGGTACGACACAGGAGGCCGACCGTGCGTTTCTTCAGCTTCCACCTCATGCCGTACCCGGATCTCCCCCCTGACTACGACGGGCCGGCGTGGATCACCTGTCCCAACGAATTGTTCGACCCCCGCCTCGGTGGCGACCTCTACAACCGGTACATCGACGAGCTGGTGTACGCCGAGGAGCTCGGCTTCGACGGTGTGTGCGTCAACGAGCACCATCAGAATGCGTACGGCATCATGCCGTCCCCGAACCTGATCGCATCGATCCTGGCCCGACTGACCTCACGCGTCCGCATCGCGGTGGTGGGAAACGCCCTTCCCCTCTACGACCCCCCCACGCGGGTGGCGGAGGAGTTCGCCATGATCGACTGCATCAGCGGTGGACGTCTCATCGCCGGGATGGTCGTGGGTGGGGGGCCTGAGTACTACTCGTTCTCGTTGAACCCGGCCCACGCCCGCGAACGGTTCGCCGAAGCCCATGACCTGATCCTCAGGGTGTGGACCGAGCCCGGCCCGTTCGAGTTCACCGGCAAGCACTACAAGCTCCGCTACGTGAACTCCTGGCCCCGCCCCGTCCAGCAGCCCCATCCCGAGATCTGGATCCCCGGTGTCGGTTCGCTCGAGACCCTGGAGTTCGTGGCCAAGCACCACTACGCCTACATGGGCATCCCGTACTTCCACATCAGCGTGTTCGAGCGCATGTTCACCATGATGCGCGAGGCCTGTCAGAAAGAGGGGTACGACGCCGATCCTCTCCAGCTCGGATGGCTCGTACCGATCTTCGTCGCCGACACCGACGCCGAGGCCCGGCGGCGCTACGAGGAGCACTTCTGGTATTTCGTGCGCCGCCTCCTCCCCGGCATCAACATCTCGCCTCCGGGCTACACCTCGGTGCGCTCGTCGGAGAACATCATGAAGAACGCCGGGACCTTCGCGCTCAACCTCGACTCGTGGGACGAGGTCGTCGACGGTCAGTACGCCATCGTGGGATCCCCCGAGACGGTGACCGAGCTGCTCGCCGCCAACATCGAGCGGTTGGGGGTGGGCAATCTCCTCGGGCTGTTCCAGCTGGGAACCCTTCCCGCCGCGGACACGAAACAGAGCCTCGAGCTCTTCGCCACCGAGGTCATGCCGAAGCTGCGCGCCTCGTTCCCCGGCACCGAGCTGGCCGCGCCCCATGCGGCGGCCCCGGCCACGGCGACGTCGTGACGACGCTGGTCCGCACCACGCTCGACAGCGCGCTCGGTGCCATCGAGGTCCACCGCGGGGGCCAGGGTGGGCCCGCCCCGCTCGTCTACCTGCACTCGGCCCAAGGTGAAGGCCCCGGCGCTTCCCTCTTGGAGGAGCTGGCCGCGACGCGACTGGTGGTGGCGCCGTTGTTCCCGGGCTTCGGGGCCTCCGAAGGGCTGCCCCATGTCGACGACATCGAGGACGCCGCCTTCCACATCCTGGACGTCCTCGACCGCTCCGAGCTCGCCCGGTGCGACCTCGTGGGGGCGTCGCTGGGGGGATGGATGGCAGCCGAGGTGGCCGTGCGTTGGCCCGAACGGGTGCGCCGGATGGTGCTCGTCAACCCGGTGGGCCTGTACGTGTCGGGGGCGCCCATCACAGAGATCTTCGGCCGCAAGCCGTCGGAGCTCGCCGGCGAGCTCTTCGCCGACCCCGACTATCCCCTCGCCCAGCTGATGCGGGCCATGGACGCCATGGAGGCGGACCCGTCGCAGATTCCCTTCGACCTCGTGCGGCCGATCCTGCAATCCCAGGCGGCCACGGCCAAGGTGGGGTGGAACCCCTATCTCCACGATCCCAAGTTGCCGGGGCGCCTGCACCGCGTCACGGCCCCGACGCGGATCGTCCATGCCCGCCAGGACGGGATCGTTCCCCGGGCGCACGCCGAGGCGTACGCGGCCGCTATTCCCGACGCCGAGATCGTCGACCTCGATGGCGCCGCCCACCTGGCCGTCCTCGAACGACCCGACGAGGTGGCCACGCTCGTCCTCGAACACCTGGGGGACTGACACACCCTGTCGGCGCCCCTTTCGGCGTGAGCACCGACGGGGCGTGGCGCGACCTGGCGGGGACAGGACCCACTGGTACCGTCTTTCGCCATGGCCCGTCGTTCTCGTAGTGGTACGGACGCGGGGAAAGGCAAGCTGATCGGCCATGCGCGGCTCGATCCGGAATCGGGACCGGGCTCCGGCGACTACGCGGCGGGGCGCGTCGGCCTCGAGCGTCTCGGTGTTCGCCACGGCGACGCACCGGTACCGGCCTCCGGCGAGCAGGCGTCGCCGGTCCCCGTGGAGCCGCCCGGCGCGGCGGGAGGAGGTGGGGACGGGCCCGGCGGACCGGAACCGGGCGCGCCCCCGGCGCCGTCCCCGACGGGGCACCGCCCCCGACGGTTCGGCCCCCGGGCCGTCGGGCCCGGCGTCGCCGCCGAAGCACAGGAGAACGAGTGCTCCGGTGGGTGGCGCTGGTCGTGGCGCTCGTGCTGGTGCTGTCGGGTTCGGTGTACGGCTACCTGTGGTACCGCCTGGGGCAGATCAAATCGGTCCGGTGCTCGGCGTGCGCGGTCGAGGCGCCCGGCGGCGCCTACAACGTGTTGATCGTGGGATCGGACTCGCGTGCCGGGGACACCGGCGCGGCGGTCAAAGCGTTCGGCAGCGCGTCACAGGTGGGAGGCCAGCGCAGCGACACGATCAAGATCCTCCACGTCGACCCGGCCACGAACTCGGCTCGACTGTTGTCGATCCCGCGCGACACCTACGTCACGTTGTCGGGCATGCCGTCGGGGACCGGATTGGCGACCGACAACAAGATCAACACGGCGTTCAACAGTGGACCGATCCCACTCATCCAGACCATCGAGAACACGTTCGGCATCCCCATCAACCATTTCGTGATCACCAGCTTCAACGGGGTGATCGACTTGGTCAAGGCGGTGGGTGGGATCAACCTCGACTTTCCGTACCCGGTACGGGACAACGACGCCGGGAACAACAACTCGGGTCTCGTGATCACGCACTCGGGCTGCCAGACCCTGAACGGGAACATGGCGCTGGCCTTGGCGCGCTCGCGCTACTACGAGTACGAGATCCGACCCGGGTACTGGGAGTACGACGGCAGTGGTGACCTGGGACGCATCCAGCGTCAGAACGCCATCATCGAAGCCGTCATCAACCAAGCGAAGTCGAGCTACAACCCGCTGAAGGTCAACGCCTTCCTCGGCTCGGTCGTCCACGACATCACCAAGGACACGGCCATGTCGACGGGCATGATGATCTCGTTGGTCCAGCGCTACCACGCCTTTTCCGGGTCGGATCTCCAGACGCTCACGCTTCCGACCCTGGGGGCGAGCTCGGACGGGGCCGGATCGGTGGAGGTCGTCCAACAGCCCCAGGCCAACGCGATGATCAGCCAGTTCCTGGGCTCGTCCCCCAATGCGGTCGTGACGCCGCCCCTCGACGCCTACGGGTCACCGGTCACCGTGCCGTCCACCACCACGACCGCGCCCGCCACCTCGAGCGGCGCCGGGCACTCCGCCCCCACCACCACGACCCCGGTACCGGGCACGGGGTCGTTCAATCCCACTCCCTGCTGAGGGAGCCCCCCGCTCAGGCGTCGGGGGAGGTGGTGCTCCCCTCGGCTTCGTCGAGTCCCTGCGCCAAGGTGTTCCAAGACAGCGTGGCGCACTTGATGCGAACCGGGAACTTCACGACACCCTGGAGCGCGGCCAGCTCGCCCAGGGACTCGGGATCGGTCTCGACGGCATCGGCGTCGTCGGTCGAGCCGTTTCGGGAAGCGGTCGCGTCGGGCCCGTCGCCGAGCCGTGCCTCGTGGACCGACATCATCGCCTTGAAGGTCCGGATCAGGCTGCGGGTTTCGTCCACGGTCTTCCCCTTCACCGCCGCCGACATGAGCGACGCCGATGACTGGCTGATCGAACACCCCTGGCCGGCGAAGCGGATGTCGGTAACGGTGCCGTCCTGCACCTGTACGTACACGACGACCTCGTCCCCGCACAACGGATTGAACCCCTCGACCCGCTGCGCCGGGGGTGCCGGCAGCTCGCCCCGGTTCCGGGGGCTGCGATAGTGGTCGAGGATGATCTCGCGGTAGAGGTCTTCCAGACCCGTCATGGGCTCCTCGTCGTTCGGGGCTCGATCGTCGGCCCGCCGGGGGGGTCGATCCGGTGTCGCTTCACTACACGAACAGGGTACCGGCCTCGGCGATCGCGTCGGCCAGCACGTCCACGTCGGACTCGTCGTTGTACAGGTAGAGGGAGGCCCGGGCGGTGGCGTTGACGCCCAGTCGGCGCATGAGGGGCTTGGCACAGTGGTGGCCGGCCCGGACGCACACCCCCGCCTGGTCGAGGACCTGGGCGAGGTCGTGGGGGTGCACGTCGCGATACGCCAGGGACAACACGCCGCCCCGTTGCACCGTCCCCGGCGGCCCGAAGATCGTGAGGTCGTCGCCGAAGCGTTCGGTCAGAACCGCCTGGGCGTACGCCGTGAGCTCGACCTCGTGGGCTCGAACGGCATCGAGACCCAGCGTCTCGAGGTACGAGACCGCCGCGCCGAATCCCACCGCCTCGGCGATGGGGGGTGTGCCCGCCTCGAACTTCCAGGGCAGGACATTGGCGGTGAACCCGTCGTGGCGGACGTCTCGGATCATGCCCCCTCCGCCCAGGAACGGAGGCATCGCCTCGAGCAGGTCGCGCCGGCCCCACAGCACGCCGATCCCGGTGGGGCCGAGCATCTTGTGAGCGCTGAAGGCCAGGAAGTCACAGCCCAGCTCGTCCACATCGGTGGGGATATGGGGTACGGACTGGGCGCCGTCGGCGAGCACCACCGCGCCGGCCCGATGGGCGGCCTCGGCGATGCGGGCGAAGGGCGTGATCGTCCCGAGGACGTTCGACATCGTCGTGCACGCCACGAGCTTGACCCCGTCGAGGAGGCGATCGAGGTCGGAGAGGTCGAGGCGGTACTCCTCGTCGATGCCGATCCACCGCAGCTCGATGCCCCGCTCCTCGGCCAGCATCAGCCACGGCACGATGTTGGCGTGGTGCTCCATGTCGGTGAGCAGCACCACGTCACCGGGCCCGAGATTGGAGCGGGCCCACGTCGCCGCCACCAGGTTGATGGATTCGGTGGCGTTCTTGGTGAAGATCACCTCGTGTTCGGGGTCGGGTGCCCCGATGAGCCGTCCCACCGCAATCCGGGCCCCTTCGTAGAGGCGGTCGGCCTCCTCGGCGATCGTGTAGACCCCTCGATGCACGTTGGCGTGGGTCGTCTGGTAGTACGCGTCCATGGCGTCGAGCACGCTCTGGGGACGCTGGGCGGAGGACGCCGAGTCGAGGTAGACGATCCGGTGCCCGTGCACGGTGCGACTGAGCACGGGGAAGTCACCCTTGAGCTTGGAGAAGTCGACGTCGGGTGGGAACGGCTCGGCGCGCACGGTCGGTGCACGTCTGCGTTCGACGTCGGAGTTCGTCACCGTCACCTCCGCCACGGCTCGTAGCCCTCGGTCTCGAGGCGCTGCGCGAGGGCGGGGCCGCCACTCTCCACGATCCTGCCGTCCACCAGCACGTGCACGGCGTCGGGTCGCAGCAGGTCCAAGATGCGCGTGTAGTGCGTGACGAGGAGCACGCCGAGCGAGGGGCGCTCACCGCGCACCGCCTGCACACCGTCGGCCACGATGCGCAATGCGTCGATGTCGAGGCCGGAGTCGGTCTCGTCGAGCACGGCCAGCTCCGGGTCGAGCATGGCCATCTGGAGGATCTCGTTGCGCTTCTTCTCCCCTCCGGAGAAGCCTTCGTTCAGATGGCGCTCACCGAAGGCGGGGTCCATGCCGAGGCGCTTCATCCACTCGAGCATCGCCATCCGGACCTCGAGCACCGAGCGGTCGTCGCCGACGCGTCCTGACACCGCTTGGCGCAGGAACTGGATGACGGGGACGCCGGGTATCTCCTCGGGATACTGGAACGCCAGGAACATGCCCGCCTTGGCGCGCACGTCGGTGGGCCAGGCCGTGACGTCCTCGCCGTGGAAGCGGATGGCCCCCGAGGTGACCTGGTACGAGGGATTGCCGAGGAGGGTGCTCGCCAGCGTCGACTTTCCCGAGCCGTTCGGGCCCATGAGGGCGTGCAGCTCGCCCTCGCCCAGGGCCAGGTCCACCCCGCGCAGGATCTCGGTCCCCTCCACCGCCACGTGCAGGGCCTCGATCTCCAGGAGCGGGGTCACGGCAGGGAGTCTATCGTCGCGGCGAGATTTTCACTACGGCCATAGGGGCAATCCGGGGCCCGCCCCCGGCCCCGCCGTCCGCCTCGGTGATGTCCCCGGGAAGTGCTCCGACCAGGTCATTCGGTTGTCCACTCCGGTCCGGTAGCGTCCCCTCGATGAGTGAACCGTGGACCTTCAGCGGCAAGGTTGCCGGCCTGGGGATGTCCGGAGGTGCGGTCACCCTGGTCGACGAGTCCACCTTCACCATCAGTGGTCCCGAGGGCGACGTGGTGACCCCCTCGGCCGAAGGGCTCTTCGTCCGCGACACCCGGATCTTGTCCCGCCTCGAGCTGCGGGTGAACGGGGCGAGACCCGAGGGGCTGGCCGTGGTGTCCGACGACCCCTTCTCAGCCACCTTCGTGTCCCGGTGCCCGCCTCGCCCCGGTCTCGCCGACTCGACCTTGATGGTGTTCCGGCGCCGGTACGTCGGCCAGGGGATGCGCGAGGACTTCGTGATCCGCAACTTCGGCGACGAGCCGACGTTCTGTTCGGTGGAGCTGTTCCTCGACTCTGATTTCGCCGACCTCTTCGCCGTCAAAGAAGGGCGGTTCGGAAGTGCGGACGGGGACATCACGAGGGAGCACCGCGACGGCCAGCTCGAGTTCTCCTACCGGAGGGGCACCGTCAGTCGAGGACTGGTCATCCACCTCTTCCCGACGCCCGCTCTCGTCGCGGATGATCTCGTCAGCTTCGAGGCGATCGTCCCTGCTCACGGTGAGTGGACCGGGTGCCTGGAGTTCCACCCCGTGATCGAAGGCAAGGCGGTCGACCCCCGCTATCTGTGCGGGCAACCGGTCGAGCGGGCCGCCCCCGCCGAGCGTCTCGCCAAGTGGCGTCGTCAGGTGCCGCAGATCGAGACCGATAGCGACGGCCTGCGGACCGTCATCGCCTCGAGTGCGGAGGACCTCGGGGCGCTGCGGATCTTCGACCCCGACTATCCCGAGCGTGTCGTCCTGGCGGCGGGCGCACCGTGGTTCATGACCGTCTTCGGCCGGGACTCGCTCATCACGTCTTGGATGGCGCTGCTCGTCGACCCCGACCTGGCACTCGGGGTGCTGCAGACCCTCGCCCGGTTCCAGGGCAAGAGCATCGACCCGAGGAGCGAGGAGCAGCCCGGCCGCATCCTCCACGAGATGCGCTTCGGCGATGCCCCCTCGCTGTCGCTCGGGGGCGGGAGCATCTACTACGGGACCGCCGATGCCACCCCCTTGTTCGTGATGCTCCTGGGTGAGCTGCGGCGATGGGGACTTGCTCGCGAAGTGGTGGACGAGCTCCTGCCCAACGCGGAGCGGGCCCTCGAGTGGATCGAGAACTACGGAGACCTCGACGGCGACGGGTACGTCGAGTACCAGCGGATGACGGACCGGGGACTGGCCAATCAGGGTTGGAAGGACTCCGCCGACGGCATCCGGTATCGAGACGGGACCATCGCGCACGCCCCCATCGCTTTGTGTGAGGTGCAGGCGTACGTCTACAGCGCGTACCTGGCCCGAGCCCATTTCGCCCGCGAGGCGGGGGACGAGACCACCTTCGAACGGTTCCGCTCCAAGGCGACCAGACTGAAGACCGAGTTCAACAGGGATTTCTGGCTCGAGGACCGGGGCTGGTTCGCGGTGGGCCTCGATGCCGACAAGCGACCCATCGACTCACTCACCTCGAATATCGGGCACTGCCTGTGGACCGGCATCGTCGACCAGGACAAAGCGCGGATCGTCGCCGACAAGCTGATGGCACCGGAGCTCAACAGCGGGTGGGGAGTCCGCACCCTGGCGTCGTCGATGGGGGGGTACAACCCCATGAGCTACCACTGCGGCTCGGTGTGGCCGCATGACACCGCCATCGTGGCGGCGGGGCTGGCCCGGTACGGGTTCATGGACGATTCCCTGCGGCTCATCGGTTCCTTGTTGGATGCGGCACTGAGCCTCGGGGGCCGTCTCCCCGAGCTCTACTGCGGGCTGGACCGGTCCGAGTTCTCGTCTCCGGTCGCCTACCCGACGTCGTGTTCACCCCAGGCCTGGGCGGCGGCGTCGCCACTGCTGTGCCTGCGCACGATGCTGCGTCTGGACCCGTGGGTCCCCTATGGCAAGACGTGGTTGTCACCGATCCTGCCCGAGGGCATGAAGCACCTCAAGGTGGCGGGCATCCCGTTGGCCGGATCGCGCGTCACGGTGGAGGTCGACGGTGACGACGTCGAAGTGACCGGCCTCCCCCCCGAGGTTGCGCTCATCACCGAGCCCCGTCATCCCGCCACCGCGGTCTGACCGCCACCACCATCGGGTGTGGGGGGCGAACGGCGACCCGGGTCAACCCGCCGGCAGGGTTCGCAGTCCGTCGACGGGGCCGACCGGAGCATGGGGCACCTGGCTCTGTGCCTTTCCCAGAGGTACGACGTCGTCGACGACCTGCACGCTCGTCGCCCTCGACCCGCAGACGGGATCGAAAGGCCTTCGCGCCACGACCTGGACCGACGACGCGCTCGGGCCCGGAACCTCGGTCCATCCGAAATAGGTGCTGCACGCCGGCATGGTCACGCGCACCGCGGTGCTGGCGGGGCCCACCGGTTGCCACGGGACCGAGACCAGTTCGCTCGGGCGGCTGACGCTGGCGGCGAGCGCGGGTCCCGAGCACGACGGCGAGCTGCGGCTCGTGTAGTCGATCACGCTGGCGCCGGTGCCGGCGTCGATGACCACGACCACGTACCGGGTGGCGGGCCGAGGTCGTCCGGCCGGGGCGGGGCAGTCGCCGTCCCACGCGATGCCCACCCAGGCGAGGCGGTGGTCGTAGCGGGGGAGTGATGGGGTGGGTGTCGTGAGGGGAGGTGCCGACGACGTTGTCGCCGCCGATCCCACCCCGGCACTCGTCGTCGTCACCCCCGGGGTCGACGCGGTGCTGCTCGTCGTCGTCGCATGGGTGGTGGTCGTGGTCGTGGTCGGGGCCGGACCGGTCGTGGCCGTGGTCGTCGCGCCGGCCACCGTCGTGGTGGCGCCGGGCCCGATTGTGGTGGCGGTGGCAGCCGACACCGCGGGTGAGACGGTGGCGTCACCCAGGCCGAGGATGGAGAACCGGTAGGCGCCGTCGACCACGTCTGCCGCGCTGAACAGCGCCCGAGCCGTCTCGGCCGACACGCGTGGCTTCACGCTCCCCGCCGGCGCCACGACCAGGTCCCCGTTGTCGAGCTCGACACGTGCCACGAATCTTCCTCCCACCACCGACGACAGGGCCGGAAGATGGGGGGCCGCCGCGCCTTTGGGCGCGACCGAACAGGAGCTGAGCAACGCCATCGCGACGACCAGGACCGTGGTGCGAAGCAGGCTGGGCGTGGGTCGCACGGGCCACAGTCTGCCCGCGGCCGGGCGTTAGGCTGCGTCAATGTCGGCCGATGTCAGCGCACGCGGCGGATCGGCGTCATCCTCGGAGGACGCTTTCGTCCTCGCCGTCGACCTGGGGACGGGTGGGCCCAAGGTGGCCGTGGTCTCCCCGCAGGGGAGGATCGAGGCCAGTGCGTCCGAGCCCGTGGCCTTGCACCTCCTGGCGGGTGGTGGGGCCGAGCAGGACCCCGCCGCGTGGTGGGGAGCCATCGTGCGCCGCGGCGCGGCGCGCCCTGGAGCAGTCCGCGCTGAGCCCGTCGGATGCGATCGGCGTGGGTTGCACCGCACAGTGGTCGGGGACCGTGGCCGTCGACGCGGCAGGGAGGGCCCTTGCGGCCCGCCGTGATCTGGATGGACTCACGGGGCAACACGGCGATCCGACGGCAGATGAGCGGCAAGGTCAGCGTGCTCGGCTATGACGTCCGCAAGATCCAACGCTGGATCCGGCTCACCGGAGGCGCTCCCAGTCGATCGGGCAAGGACCCCACCGCCCACATCCTCTGGATCCGCGACGCCGAGCCCGATATCTACGACGCCACGTACAAGTTCCTCGAACCGGTGGACTGGCTGAACCAACGCCTCACGGGACGGTTTGCCGCGTCCTACGACTCGATCGCGGCGCACTGGGTGACCGACAACCGGCAGATCGACGCCGTTGGCTACGACGAGTCATTGCTCCGCATGTCGGGGCTCGACCGTTCCAAGCTCCCCGACCTCGTTCCCTCCGCCACGGTCATGGGATCGTTGCAGGCCGAGGCGGCCCACGAGCTCGGGCTCCCCGTCGGCGTCCCCGTCGTCACCGGGACCGGAGACGTGCACTCCGCCGCAGTGGGGTCAGGGGCGGTTGCCGATTACGACGGTCATCTCTACATCGGGACGTCGTCGTGGATCTCGTGCCACCTGCCGTTCAAGAAGACCGACGCCATCCGGAACGTGGCCTCGATCCCCGCCGCCATCCCCGGTCGGTACATGGTGGCCGACGAACACGAGACGGCAGGAGCGTGCTTGACGTTCCTGGCCGAGAACGTGTTGTTCGACGGCGCCGGACCACACCCCGGAATCGACAATGTGTACCGGTACTTCGACGAGGTCGCCGCCAAGGTACCGCCGGGGTCGCACGGAGCCATGTTCACGCCCTGGCTCAATGGCGAGCGTTCGCCGGTCGACGACCACACCATTCGCGGCGGCTTCCACAACCTGTCGCTCTCCACGTCACGCCCGGACCTGGTTCGAGCCGTGTACGAGGGGGTCGCCCTCAACAGTCGTTGGCTGCTCGGTGCGGTCGAGCATTTCGTGGGGAGGCCGTTCGAGACCCTGGCCTTCATCGGGGGCGGCGCCAACTCCGATGTCTGGGCCCAGATCCACGCCGATGCCATGGGACGGCGCGTCCGCCAGGTGAAGGACCCCGTCCTCGCCAACGTACGGGGAGCCGGGCTCCTGACGCTGCTGGCCCTCGGCCGTCTCACCGTCGACGAGATCCCCGCCTTGGTCGAGGTGGGGCCGACGTTCGAGCCCGACCCCGCCGCCGCCGCGGTGTACGGGGAGCTCTACGACGAGTTCGTGAACCTCTACAAGCAGACCAAGGACATCCACCGCCGGCTCAACCGGCATTGACCACCGGTCGCGCCCGGGGCGCGGTCCGGGCGTCGCTCAGATGCGCTCGAAGTTCCGGCTCAGCTCCCAGTCGGTGACCACCTGGTTGGCCCGGGCCCACTCCTGGCGGGCGGTGTTCAGCAGGTGGTGATGGACGTCGTCACCGAAGGCGTCCTTGGCGATCGTCGAGCACTCGAGCTCGTCCATCGCCTCGACCAGGGTCGTCGGCACCCGGGGGACGTCGGTGGCGTTGTAGGCGTTGCCCTCGAACGGCGCGGCCAGCTCGAGGTCGTGCTCGACCCCCCACAAGCCGGCGGCGAAGATCCCGGCCAGCGCCAGATACGGGTTCACGTCGGCACCGGGGATCCGGCACTCCACCCGCCTGCCAACGTCGCGGCCCACGAGCCGGAACCCACAGGTGCGGTTGTCGACGCCCCACACCGCGGCGGTGGGTGCCCACGACCCCGGGACGTAGCGCTTGTAGGAGTTGACGTACGGCGCCCACAGCCACGTGAGCTGGCGGGCACCGGCGAGTAGACCGGCGACGAATTTCCGGCCCACGGCAGAGAGATTCGACGGCCCGGCCTCGCCCCACATCAGGGGAGCGCCGGATTCGGCATCCCAGAGGCTGGCGTGGATGTGGCACGACGATCCCACTTCGGCCATCGACCACTTGGCCATGAACGTGGCCGATCGGCCGCACTGGTCGGCGATCTCCTTCACCCCGTTCTTGAAGACGAGGTGCCGATCGGCGACTTCGAGGGCCCGTCCGTAGGTGACGTTGACCTCGTGCTGGCCCCGGCCCGCCTCGCCCTTGGAGAACTCGACGGGGATGTCGGCCGCCACCATCTCGTTGCGGATCCGACGGAGGACGTATTCCTCACGCGACGTCTGCAAGAGCTGGTAGTCCTCGATGGTCGACACGTGGGGGTGAAGGTCGCGCCATTGTCGTGCCGATGCTTCTTCGAAGTTCTCCTGGAACAGGTAGAACTCGAGCTCGGTGGCGCACCGGACGTCGAGCCCGAGCTGGCGGGCCCGGTCGATCTGTCGCCGCAGCACCTGGCGGGGGGACACCTCGACTGGGCTCCCGTCGGTATCGGTCACGTCGCACAGCACCATGGCCGAGCCTTCGAGCCACGGCAGGATGCGCAGGGTGGAGAGGTCCGGGATGGCGACGACGTCGCCGTAGCCGTTGTCCCAATTGGCGAACCGGTATCCGGGGAGCGGTTCCATGTCGACGTCCACGGCGAGGAGGTAGTCACATGCTTCGATGCCGTGCTCGAGCACGTGGTCGAGGAAGAACCTTCCCGTGACGCGCTTGCCGACAGGGCGTCCCTGCATGTCGGGAAAGGCCACCACCACCGTGTCGAGGGATCCGTCGGTGATGCATCTGGTCAGCTCGCGCTGGTCAAGCATGCCCGCACCATGACACGGGGGAAGGCGTGCGTCCAGCACGGCCGGCGCGTCGTGAACCGCCTCTATTCCGGGGTCACGTAGGCGGCGGTGATCCCCCCGTCGACCACGAGCGCCGAGCCGGTCATGAACGAGGACTCGTCAGAGGCGAGGAACAGCGCGGCGCTCGCCACCTCGTCGGGGCGTCCCAAGCGCCCCATGGGGATGTGCACGAGCCGCCGCTGGCGGCGTTCGGGGTCGGCGAGCAGGTCGGCGAGAAGCGGCGTCTCGATGGGGCCCGGGCACAGGGCGTTGGCCCGGATGCCCTGGCGGGCGTACTCCACGGCCAGCTCCCGGGTGAAGGCGAGGACGCCGCCCTTCGAGGCGGTATAGGCGACTTGGGCCGTCGCCGCACCCATGAGGGCCACGAACGACGCCACGTTGACGATCGACCCGCCGCCCGAGTCGACCATGGCCGGGATTGCACCCCGACAGCACAGCCACACACCCTTCAGGTTGACGTTCATCACGTGGTCCCAGGTCGCCGGGGGCGTGTCGAGGACACCGCCGTCGTCGCCGGGGAAGATCCCGGCGTTGTTGAAGAGCACGTGCAGGCCACCCAGCTGTTGGGTGGCAGCGGCGACGACGTCGGCCACCTGCGACTCATCCGACACGTCGGCCACGACGGCGACGGCGCGGCCTCCGGCGCCGACGATCTGCTCGACGGTGTCGCGAGCGGCCTGGGCCACCATGTCGGCGACGACAACGGCGGCACCTTCGGATGCGAAGAGAATGGCGGCGACGCGGCCGATCCCGCTGCCCGATCCCGTGATCACCGCCACTTTCCCTTCGAGGCGCGCCGGCACGGCACGACCCTACCCGGCACGGGCCGCAGCTCAGGGCTCCGACGACCCCGCCCGAGCCGACCGAGGCCGAGGATCTCGTCGGGACCGGGCACCGAGGCGGCGGTGTGATACTGGTCCCATGGCCACGCGCGCCACGCCCGTCGTCGGGGTGACGACCTACCGCCAGCGGGCCGCATGGGGCCCGTGGGACCGACCGGCGGCGATCCTGCCCGCCTCGTACGTCGACACCGTCGCGGCCGCGGGCGGGTGCCCCGTCCTGCTTCCCCCGTCCGAGGGCGGGCTCGACGACGACGCCGCGGCGACGAGCGTGGTGGCCAGGCTCGATGCGCTCGTCCTGGTCGGTGGCGGCGACATCGACCCGGCTCGCTACGGACAGCCTCCCCATGGGGCGACCTCGGGCGTCGATGCCGGGCGGGACGCCAACGAGGTGGCGTTGCTCCGGGCCGCCTTGGAGGTGGACCTGCCGGTGTTGGCGGTGTGCCGGGGTATGCAGCTGCTCAACGTCGTGCGGGGCGGGACGCTGTTCCAGCACGTGCCCGATGTCGTGGGGACCGACGCCCATCAGCCCGCCCGGGGCTGCTTCGCCGATGTCGACGTCACGACCGATGCGGGCTCGGCGGTGGCGAAGATCCTGGGTGACAGCGCCACCGTGCGTTGTTCGCATCACCAGGCCATCGACCGGTTGGGTGACGGGCTCGTCGTGACGGCGAGGGCGGCCGACGGACTCATCGAGGCCGTCGAGTTGCCGGCGGCTCGATTCGTCGTCGCCGTGCAGTGGCACCCCGAGGAAGAGGGAGACACCCGTCCCTTCCGCGCCCTGTTGGAGGCGATCCCATGATCGCCCCGAGCCCATGACCGCGGCCGGCGTCGCTTCGACGGGGCCAGCGCCAGACACCATCCGGGTCGTGAACCCTGCGACCGAGCGCACCGTGGCCGAGGTCGACCGTCAGGGCAAGGAGGCGGCCGACGCGGCCGTCGAGCGGGCTCGGCGCGCCTTTCCGGCCTGGCGTGACGTCGCCCCGGGCGACCGGACGCGGCTGCTGCGGCGGTTCGCCGAAGCGGTCGAGGCCCATGCCGAGGAGCTCGCCTTGCTCGAGACGCGCAACGTGGGCAAGCCCATCGGCGACAGCCGGGGCGAGGTAGCCATGGTCGCGGAGGTGCTGCACTTCTACTCGGGGGCGGTGGAGAAGCATCGTGGGGCCACCATCCCGGTGGCAGGCGGTGTCGATCTCACCTGGCACGAGCCTCTGGGCGTGGTGGCGGCCATCGTGCCGTGGAACTTCCCCGTCGCCATCACCTCGTGGAAGATCGGGCCGGCCCTGGCCTGCGGAAACACGGTGGTGGTGAAACCCGCCGAGCTCACACCGCTCACCGCCATGCGGCTGGCCGAGCTCGCTCTCGATGCCGGCATCCCCGAGGGTGTGCTCGAGGTCGTCGTGGGACGCGGCACCACGGTCGGCACCGTCCTCGTCGAGCACCCCGATGTCGCCAAGGTGACCTTCACCGGCTCGACCGAGGCGGGACGAGACGTGATGGCGCGGGCGTCGGGAACGATCAAGCGCGTCACCTTGGAGCTCGGCGGGAAGTCGGCCAACGTCGTGTTCGCCGACGCCGACCTCGAGCGTGCCGCCGCCAGCGCGCCGTCGGCGGTGTTCGGCAACGCCGGACAGGACTGCTGTGCCCGCAGTCGCATCCTGGTGCAGCGCAGCGTGTTCGACCGGTTCGTCGAGCTCCTCGTGGCCGCCACCGAAGCACTGGTGGTGGGGGATCCCGAGGACTCCGCCACCCAGATGGGGCCGCTCGTGTCGAGCGATCACCGGGCCCGGGTCTCCGCCTTTCTCGACGGGCCCGACAGCACGCTCTCGGTGGCGGGAACGAGCCGGGTGCCCGAGGGCCCGGGATGGTGGTTCCCAGCCACCGTCCTCGCCCCGGTCGATCCGCACCGCCGGATCTGGCGCGACGAGGTCTTCGGGCCCGTCGTGGCGGTGACGCCGTTCGAGGACGAGGCGCATGCCGTGGCCCTGGCCAACGACACCCCCTACGGCCTGTCGGGCTCGATCTGGACACGGGACTCAGCTCGTTGCCTCCGGATGGCCAGAGCCGTGCAGGCCGGCGTGCTGTCGGTGAACTCCAATACCTCGGTGCGGGTGAGCGCCCCCTTCGGCGGGATGAAGCAGTCGGGCTTCGGGCGCGAACTGGGTATGGAGGCGCTGGCATCGTTCTCCGACGTGAAGAACGTCTTTCTCTCCACCGCGGACTGAACACCGCGGCGGGGCGAGGGCGACGAACCGCGTGGCTCGCCGTCGGGCCGGTAACGTCTCGCCCGTGAGCAGCGGCCGGAAATTCGTCAAACCCCTGGTGGCGGCGGTGGGTCTCGCCGGCACCATCGCCAGCGTGTGGTGGTTCGCCTTGAAGCCCCGGCGCAAGCGCGCCCGCCAACGGTCGTCGGAACCTCCCACCACGGATTGAGGGCGGTGGGCCGAGCCCGTCGAAGCTCGGTCCCGATCAGCTCCCGACCAGCGCCAAGGGCCGGTGCAGCATCCACCCCAGCGTCTCGAGGGCCGTGGTCGGGTTCCAGCCCGGGGTGAGGGGATGGGCGAGATGGTCGAGACCCTCGTCGGTCAGGAACCGGTGCAGGGTGGGGTTCAACGTGCCGTGGAAATCGGGGCCGGCGCCGGTCGAGAACCGCACGGTCCCGTGGGAGTCGAGGACCACGAACCCGTCGGAGTGGTTGATGTCGTAGGTGAGCGGCTTTCCCGTCCACCAGTCCAGCGACGGCGGGGAGTCCTCAGGGACGCGCTGGACGACCCACCCGAAGAAATGCTCGACGGCGACGGCCTGGGCCGGGGTCTCGGTCAGCAACTCCCACGAGGCGCCGGTGAGGTGCGCGTACGCGGCGAGACGCGCCGGCGTGTCACGAACGGGGTCGACGCTCAACTCGACGAGTTGCACCTTGGCGGCGCTCCCGTCGGCGACAAGGGAGTGCTCGACCTGGAGCAGGTTCCCGGTGTCGAGGGGGCAGATATCGGTGCACAGGGTGAGGAACGGCACCACCAGCACGGTCCGGTCTCGCCACGAGGCCAAGGAGACGGCCCGACCGTGCTGGTCGGTGAAGGCGAGATGGTCGATGGGACCGGGTACGGGGCGGCTCTGGACGACACCGAGGTTGGCCGGAGGCGGTCCCGGCATCGTCGCGCCGCACGCCGCCGATGCGAGGGCGAGCACCGCCCCCAGGAGCGCCCCGCGCCACGTCGGGCGCGCTCGGGCAGGGCATGGTGCTGGCTCGGGCACGGGTTCGGAGTCTCGCTGGGGGTACCCTCCGATGCCAGTCAGGGGGCCTCTTCCGCCGGTCGGGCCCGGCCGGGATCGACTACCGTTGCGCTGTGAAACGTCGACGGATGGCCCTGCCGGCCGCGGCCCGCGTGGTCTTTGTCTCTGCAACTATTGCCATGGGACTGGCGGCGTGCGGCTCGAGCTCCAACCCGACGGCCAAGGCGGCCACCACGGCCAGCTCGTCGGGCCCTGCGGTGACGTCGCTGACGCTGCAGTCACCGGTCTCCTACACCCCCCAGGCACCGGCAGGGGGCACCGACGACTACCACTGCACGCTCGTCAACCCTCACGTGACCAGTGATTCCATGATCGTCTCCAGCGATTTCTTGCCCAACGACGGCAAGAGCTTCGAAGTCCATCACGCCATCTTGTTCTTGGTGCCCCCGAGCCTGGCCAAGATGGCGGAAGCCGACGACGGCAACCACCAGGGCTGGACCTGCTTCGGCGAGTCCCCCCTGCCGGGGACATCGTTCGCCCAGGTTTCCGACACGCCCTGGCTCGCGGGCTGGGCGCCCGGCCACGGCGTGGACGTCGCTCCGAAAGGGACCGGTGTGCCGTTCCCGGCCGGCAGTCTCGTCATCATGCAGGTCCACTACAACCTGCTCGAGGGGGACAACCCGGAGCGTCCCAGTCTGGTGCTCCACACCGTGCCCGCCTCGACGCATCTGACGCCGCTGCGCCTCGATCTGCTGCCTGCACCCCCGAACATCCCGTGCCCGACGGGGATCACGGGCCCGTTGTGCGACCGCGCCGCGTCGCTCGCCGATGTGGGCCAGCGCTTCGGCCCGGGTGCTGTGCAATTCGACGCCTTCCTGCAGCAGTACTGCACCGGGAGCGGGGCCGATCCGGTCGGCAGCGCCACGTCGTCGTGTACGTGGCCGGCTCCGTCGGGGACCATCGTTCGCCTGACGGCGCACATGCACCTCCTCGGACAGGGCATGAAATTCGTGCTCGATCCCGGGACGCCCAATCAGAAGACGCTGCTCGACATCACGAATTACAACTTCGACTATCAGCGCTCCTACAACATCGCGCCGATCACCACCCACGCCGGCGAGAAGATCCAGGTCACGTGCACATACAACCCGACGTTGCGCCAGCAGCTCCCGCAGTTGCGCAAACTGCCGCCCCGCTACGTGGTGTGGGGGGACGGCTCTTCGGACGAGATGTGTCTCGGCCTGGTGAGCTACGTCTCTACCTCCAACGCCCCCTCCATCTGATCGACGCCGGCGAGCTCGCCGGGCCGGGACGACCCGGATGTGAGCGGGCTCAGGCGCCGATGATGTGGGGGAGCGCGACGCTGATAGGTCCTCGGACCACGACATCGGCGATGTCGTCGTACTCGGTCGGCTCGGCGTTGACGATGATGATCCGGCCGCCCGAGAGATGGGCACTGGGGACGAGGCCGGCGGCGGGGTAGACCGACAAGGTCGAGCCGACCGCCAGCAACAGATCGCACCGGCGCGCCGCCTGCTCGGCACGCACCAGGTCCTCGGCCACCAGCGATTGCCCGAAGCTGATCGTCGCCGACTTCAGGATGCCGGCGCACGTCCCGTCGCCCACCGGCTCGTTGCAGGCGGGGTCCTCGTCACCGGCCCGTACCCGGACCAGCACCTCCGCCATCGGGGTGCGCGTGCCGCACGACATGCACAGCACCTCGCGCATGGTGCCGTGAATCTCGACGACCCGATCGGGGTCGCTTCCCGCCGCCTGGTGGAGGCCATCGACGTTCTGGGTCACCAGGGTGTCGAGGACCCCACGGCGCTCGAGGGCCACGAGGGCGCGGTGGCCGGCATTGGGTTGCGCCTCCCATGTCGGCGACTCGAGCCGGTTGCGCCAGGCCCGTCGCCGGACGGCGGGATCGGACAGATACGTCTCCAGGGTCGCCATCTTCTCGGCGGCGGGGTCCTTGGTCCACACGCCGTTGGGCCCACGGAAGTCGGGGATGCCCGAGTCGGTGGAGATCCCGGCCCCGCTGAGGACGACGACGCGCCTGCTCGCGTCCACCAGCTGGCGACCTCGGTCGATGTCTCGGTCCATCGCCCGAGTTTCGCGCCTGCGCCGGAGGCCCGTCCCCACGGGGGAAGCCGCACGCCGAGGTGGCCACCGACGGCGCGGCGGTAGCCTCGGCTGACTGTGCTGACGTCGCTGCGCCCCCTGCGCTCGAGGAACTTTGCCCTCATCTGGAGCGCGGCCCTGGTGTCGAACGTCGGGTCATGGATGCAGACCGTCGCGCTCGGCTACGTCGTGACGCATCGGTCCCACAACCCCCTGTGGACCGGTGCCGTCGCCGCGGCCGCCTTCATCCCCATCGGCGTGCTCTCGCCTCTGGGCGGAGCCCTGGCGGACCGCCTCGACCGCCGCCGGTGGCTCATCGCCACCACCCTGGCCGAGACCGTGTTCGCAGCGCTGTTGGCGGTGCTCGCCGGCACCGGCCACGCCCCGTTGTGGGCGTTGGTCGCCGTCGCCTTCGGCGGCGGGGTGGCCGCCGCCGTTGGCTTCCCCACGTACCAGGCCATGATCCCCGACCTCGTGCCCGCCGACGACCTCCTGGGGGCGGTGTCGTTGTCGTCGGCGCAGTTCAACATGGGTCGGGTGATCGGGCCCGTGCTGGCCGGCGTCGTGTTGCTGGCGGGCTCGGCGGCGTGGGCGTTCGCCGTGAATGCCGTCTCGTTCGGTGCCGTGGTGGCCGCGCTCGCCGTGGTCCGTCTCCCGCCACCGCGGCCGCAATCCGACGGGGACGGAACGATCCTCCGTCGCATCGCCGACGGAGCCCGGGTCGCGGCCGCCGAGCCCGGTTGCCGCAGCGCCATCATCCTGATCGGCATCGTCGCCTTGATCGGGTCGCCGTTCATCGCCCTCGTGCCCGCCATGGCCATCAACGGGCTCGGTCGGGGTGCGGGAGGGTACACGGTGCTGCTCGCTGCCCAGGGCATCGGCGCCGTCGGCGCTGCTCTGATGCTCGCCCCCCTGGCGCGGGTCCTGGGTCGCCGGCTCCTCGTCGGGGCGCTGGTGGCCTTTCCCGTGGCCCTCGTCTGCTACGGACTGGCCCCGTCGCTGTGGACGGCGGCCCTGTCCATCCTGGTCGTGGGGGCGTGTTACATCGGGGTGCTCACCGGGCTCAACACCGTCGTACAGCGGCGGGCCCCACCGGACTTCCGGGGCCGGGTGCTCGGGCTCTACATGATGGTCCTGGGCGTGATCTACCCCGTCGGCGCCGTCGTCGAGGGGGCCATCGCCCACGTCGTCGGGATCCGCGCCGTGACCGTGGTGTCGGGACTGGTGCTCGTGACCGTGATGGCGGCCATCGGGATGTGGCGCGGCGAGCTCTTCGCCGGGCTCGGGGACCTACCGACGCCTCGGGGCCGACGCGGCGCTGACGTCGGAGGCGTCGCGCCGCTCGGCCCTTCGGCCCGGAGGAGCCCGTGAGCGGGCATCCCGACGGGGTCGAGACGCTCGCGCCGGGGCCGGCCGAAGAGGCCCAGCGTCGGGTGGCGGGGGCGCTCGATCGTCTCGGCATCGGTCGCGGCGACCGCGTGGTGTTCTGCCTGGAGTCCTCCGCGAGTCTCCTCGTCGGTGTTCTGGGGGCGGCGCGCCGGGGGGTGGTTCCGGTGCTGCTCAACGCCACGTTGCTCGGGGCCGAACGCGCGGCCCTCATCGCCGACGCCGAGCCTGCCCTCGTGGTCGACGATCCGTCCGGGTTGACGGCGCTCCTGTCGGGGCCCGGCGTGGAGTTGGCGCCCTATCCGCTCGTGCGACCGATGCACTACACCTCGGGGACGACCGGTCGACCCAAGGGCGTCTGGTCAGGGGAGCTCGATGACGGGGGGGCTCGAGCGCTGTTCGACGACGAGGCCGACCTGTGGGGATTCGGGCCCTCCGACACGCACCTCGTGTGCTCCCCGATGTACCACTCGGTCTCGGTCCGCCTCGCCGGTGCCGCGCTGCTGCGGGGCGGCCGCGTCGTGGTGCTGCCCCGGTTCGACGCCTCGGCGGCGGTGGCCGTGCTCGAGCATGTCGAGCCCACGACCACGTTCATGGCACCCACGGTGTTGCAGCGCGCCCTGGCGGCGTCCCGAGGCGGGAGGTGCTTCGACTCCTTGCGCCTCCTCGTCCATGCCGGCTCGCCGTGCCCGATCGCCTTGAAGCGGGCCGCGTTGGCGCAGCTACGGCCCGGGGTGCTGTGGGAGTTCTACGGATCGACCGAAGGCCAGTTCACGGTGTGCTCGCCCGAGGAGTGGGTGCAGCGTCCCGGGACCGTGGGTCGGGCCCGCCCCGGGAGGACCCTCGACATCGACGCCGACGGCGTGGTGTGGTGTCACGCGCCGGGCTTCGCCCGCTTCGAGTACTGGCGCGACCCGGCCGCCACCGAGCGGGCGTGGCGGGGCGACGCCTTCACCGTCGGCGACATGGGCGTGGTGGACGAGGACGGGTATCTCTTCCTCGAAGGTCGTCGCGACGACCTCATCATCAGCGGCGGCGTCAACGTGTACCCGGTCGAGGTCGAGGCCGTGCTGGCGGAGGTACCCGGACTGGTGGAAGTGGCCGTCTTCGGCGTCCCCGACGAGGACTGGGGCGAGCGCGTGTGCGCGGCGGTGGTGGGCGTCGGCGACGAGGAGGCGCTGCGCCGACATGCGTCGCAGCGCCTGGCACCCTACAAGCGCCCCAAGCGATATTTCCTCGTGAGCGAGCTCCCTCACACGCCCACGGGGAAGCTGCGTCGGCGCGACCTGCCCGTCGCCCTGGGGCTGTCCCCCGACCCTCCCGGTACCGGGGGCTGACCGGCGGAGGAGGTCGGTGTGCCGAGCGCCGCCCGGCTGGGCATGATCTGGGCATGCCCATCGCCACCGTCAACCCCACCACCGGTGAGACCGAGAAGGTCTTCGAACCCGATTCCGACGAGCAGGTGGAGGCCAAGCTCGCCCTGGCGGCGCGGGCGTTCGCCGCCTGCCGCGCCACGTCGTTCCAGGAGCGCGCCCGCCTGGCCAACGGTGCCGCCGACCTCCTCGAAGGCGAGTTGCCCGACATCGCCCGGACCCTCACCACCGAGATGGGCAAGACCTTCGCGTCGGCCAAGGGGGAGGTGGCCAAGTGTGCCTCCGCCTTGCGCTGGTTCGCCGAGCACGCCGAGACTCTGTTGGCGGAGCAGCCCGTCACCACCTCGGCCCGGAGGAGCAGCGTTCGCTACGAGCCCATGGGGCCGGTGCTGGCGGTGATGCCGTGGAATTTCCCGATGTGGCAGGTCATGCGGTTCGCGGCCCCCGGTCTCATGGCGGGCAACGTCGGCCTTCTCAAGCATGCCTCCAACGTGCCGCAGACGGCGCTGCTCATCGAGGACGTGTTCCGGCGGGCGGGATATCCCGCCGGCGCCTTCCAGACGCTGCTCGTCCCCTCGCAACGGGTCGCGTCGCTGATCGAGGACGACCGGGTGCGGGCCGTGACGCTCACCGGGTCCGAGGGGGCCGGGCGCTCCGTCGCCGAGGTGGCGGGCCGGGCCATCAAGAAGTCCGTGCTCGAGCTGGGGGGCAGTGATCCCTTCGTCGTCCTGCCGTCGGCGGACCTCGATCGAGCCGTCGCCGTCGGTGTCCAGGCGCGGGTGCAGAACAACGGCCAGAGCTGCATCGCCGCCAAACGCTTCATCGTGCACCGTGACGTCTACGACGAATTCGAGGCGGCGTTCGCCGCAGCGATGGAGGGCCTCGTCGTCGGTGACCCCATGGACCCGGGCACCGACGTCGGGCCACTGGCGACCGCCCAGGGCCGCGACGACGTGGACGGGCAGGTCGAGGACGCCCGGGCCCGCGGCGCGGCCGTGCTGTGTGGAGGCCGGCCCGGTAGTGGTCCCGGCTACTTCTACCTTCCGACCGTCCTGGCCGGGATCACGTCGTCAATGCGGGTGGCCAGCGAGGAGGTGTTCGCGCCCGTGGCTCTGCTCCACAAGGCGGACGACGCCGCCGATGCGCTCCGGCTGGCCAACGACTCTGCGTTCGGCCTCGGGGCCAGTGTGTGGACGCGCCAGGCCGACGAGCAGGAGATGTTCGTCCGTGGTCTCGATGCCGGGATGGTCTTCGTGAACGCCATGGTGGCGTCCACCGTCGAGCTGCCCTTCGGTGGGACGAAGCGGTCGGGCTACGGGCGAGAGCTCTCCGAGCTCGGGATCAAGGAGTTCTGTGAGGCCAAGACGGTCTTTGTCGCTTGAGCGCCGAGGCGCCATTGGGTCCACGACCATTGGATGGCGAGGCCGACGACAAGGATCAGGCTGATCCGCAGCAACACGTTGGCCTCGAGGGCGATGCGGGCCGCTCCGAGGCCGGTGTTGGTCAGAAACAGGACCTGGGAGACGATCACAACGACAGCGGCGTCGGTGATGAAGAGGAAGTACCAGAAGAGACGGAGGCGTTCGGGCCCGACGACTCGACGGCGGCGACGCACCAGCCACAGCCCTATTCCCGCCACGTTCACGGCCACCACGGCCGGGTACACGAGGTCTTCGAATCCGAGTGGGAGGAGTGGCCGGACTATAGAGCGTGCGCCTGGGCATTGGGCACCGAGTACGTCCCCCAAATCGCATCAGAGAGCGGCGGGATCACCGTGAACACGCCCTGCTGGTGGAGGCCGTACCCAAGGGAGTACGGAAGCAGATCGGCCATGAGCGTCCGCACATCGCCTGGATGGGTGAGGAGAAAGCGTGCATACCAGTCCGGGTACTGATGGACGGACCACGACGTGAAACGTGGGCATGACTTCGTCAAGCGAAACTCGAGTGGGCTGATTCGACTGGCGGGCACGGACCGGTCGAGGGGGACGCATTTCGGGATGTCACTCGTTCGCAGGGACAGCCGGACCGTAGTGTTGATGGGATCCTCGATGCTGATCAGATGGATGACTGCGTCTTTTTCCTTTCCGATCCCATCGTTCAAACTTGTCTGATCCTGCATGGAAACATAAAGGATGCCGGTACCGATCATGAGGCAAGACCCGATCGCGACGCCCACAGGGCGAAGAATGCCCAGGCGAGGTGAGGGGAGACCCCGGTCTCGTCTCTGCACGATGACCCGCCGGACGAAAAGGACCAGCTCCGCCGCGATCAGAGGCACGAAGATGATTCCGAGCGTCGCTTTGGCGGAAATGGCGAACATCGCCGCCCCACTCGACAAGACCAGCCATTTGGGTTCTCGTCGCAGAAGAAAGCGGAGGGAGGCGGTGAACGCAATCAGCGCGTAGGAGACCGACAGTGACTCACTGGCGATCTGAAGGTTCCACGACAACATCTCCGGAGAGAGTGCCATGGTCGCGAGGAGGAACCCGAGCGCGACCTTGGTAACGACACCGATCCATTCGAATCCGTACAAGGTCAGGATCAGGAACGTGAAAGCAAGGCCAAGGAGGATCGTCTGTCCGTACTCGATCGTCGTATTCCGTCCGAGCAGTGCGAAGGGGACGACGATGGTCGGCGATCGCTCCCATTTTCCTTCCAGCGAGGCCAACACCATTTGGAAGTTCCGATGGGTACGGTCCTTGTAGCTGAAGCTGTCTGCCGAATAGACGGTCGGTCCACTGAGGAGTAGGAACAACGCGACACCACTCCACAGATAGACGATCGTCGCTCGTGCCAGGACAACCTCGGCCCGGACCCTCGTGGCGCGCTCGCCTGTGGCGGCGGGCGACGGGTGGGGGTCAGCATTTCGATCTGCAGACGGCTCGTCTGTCATCAGATTGAGAGTGCCCCCTCCGCCATCGCACTCGACGCTTCCATCGGTCGTGACTTCGGTTTCGACACACCCGATGGGACGTTCGACTAGGGGTGAAGGTACAGCGTGACGAGGTTCTGCGTCCGCTCGAGAGCGTGCCACTGATGCCGAATGCGCGAGTCAGGGCAGCGGCCCATGGCTGGCTGAGAATCAGCTGAGTCCAGACACCGAAAAGCAGGTGTTCCTGAGAATTAGCTGAGTTTTGGCGCCCCATCTTTCGGCGCCGGTCCTGGTCCGCTGGTTGCACCGGTCGGACTCCCCGGTCGAGCTGACTCCCCGATCGTGCTGCGCTCCACGCCCACCAGCTCGCGATCGGCGCTGGCGAGGGTGTCGGGGGCCGACCGACGAATGCGTCGATGGTGCCGGCCAGCGACGGTGGTGTGGTTCCGAGAGGCGCCACGGCACCGTGCCCGTCGACAGCGACTCGGGTGCTGCGTCCATCGTGTTCCCACGGAGATCTCGTCGAACAATCGAACGATCGTCTGTCTTGCGACGAGTGAGGCCCGAGGCCCGGTCCTGGTCAGAACCCTGGTGGCAGAGGGGTCTGGGATATTCTCGAACCATGAAAGTGGTCGTCATGATCCCGTGCCTCAACGAAGAGGCAACTCTTCCGTTGGTGCTGGCAACGATCCCAGACAGGATCGAGGGCGTCGACACGGTGGAAGTGCTCATCATCGATGACGGTTCGACCGACAAGACGGTCGAGGTTGCACGACGCCTCGGGGTGACCCAGTTCGTCCACCACCCACAGAATCGTGGTCTGGCCCATTCTCTGCGCGACGGGATCCAACGCGCCTTGGAGCTCGGGGCGGACATCTTGGTCCTTACCGACGGAGACAATCAGTATCCCCAAGAGCGTATTCCCGACCTGATCCGCCCCATTCTCGACGGAACCGCCGATACCGTCATCGCCGATCGACAGGTCCAAACCATCGAGCACTTCTCCCCGACGAAGAAATTCCTGCAGAAATTCGGCACCAAGGTCATGAATGTGGCGGCAGGAACCGACCTCCCTGATGGAACGAGCGGATTCCGCGCGTACTCGAAAGAGGCCGCCATCAAACTGAACCTGATCGGTCGCTTCAACTTCGCGGCGGAGACGACCATTCAAGCGGCCAACAAGAGGTTGGCGCTCGCCACCATCAAGATCGAGACGAATCCCAAGACCCGCGAGTCGAGGCTGTTCAAGTCGTCGTGGGAACATGTGAGGAAGAGCATGGTCGCCATGCTCAACAGCTTCACGATGTACAAGCCGTACACGGTGTTCCTCAGCATCGGAGGATTCTTCTTCGTCCTGGGATTGATCCCCTTCGTCCACTATCTCTACTTGGTGCTCACGGTGAAGAACCCCAATGGGGCCCATCACCTCCAGTCACTGGTGATCGGGGCGGTGTTGCTCAATGCATCGTTCGTCTCGGTGACCCTGGGTATCGTCGCCAACCTCATTCGCGTCAACCGATCACTTCTCGAAGACACGTTGGAAGTGATCAAGCGTGAGCAGTTCATGACCGAGACTCGGCACGGAGGAGCCGGTCCGGAACAGCACCGGTGGATTTCGAGCTGAGGCGGCGAAACAGGTCGCTCGACTGGACTAGTACCAGCCCGGGCCCCAATGGAGCTCGGGAGCCTCGCCTGCCGCGGTGGCGAGCAACGTGAGCGAGCTCACCAGTTGGCGACGGAGGGGAACGGGGATCGCCCGGAGCAGGTCGCGTACCTCGGCCCGCCGGCGCTCGATGACGTCGGTCACCACCGTCCGGCCCAGGGTGGTGATCGCCAGTTTCACCTCGCGGCGGTCGAGCTCGTCACGGGTGCGCGACACCAGTTCCTTGCGCACCAGCCGATCGCACATGCGGGTGGCGGTGGACGGGCTCACGCTCAGGGCTTCGGCCAGATCGGCGAGCCGTCTCGGCCCCCCGAAGGTGAGCTCCACCAACGTCCGGTACTGCGGAAGGGTCACGTCGTCGGGGTTCCCGGCGAGCGAACGGACGGCGATGGCGACCATGACTCGGCTGGCCAGGATGATCGCTCCGATCACCTCTTCGTCGTTGGGGACCTCCGGTGGTGGAAGGTCGGGCACCGCCGACTCGGGGGCGGAGCGTTTCCTGGGGCGGGCGGCCGCGGCTGTCTCGGTGGGACCCACGGGGCAGAGTATTGCCGATCAGGACAAGGCGCGCCCGGGTGACCGGTGCCAAGGTCGCGTGGCGCTTCGAGCGCGGCGCGCCCGGGACGGCGAGGAACGCATCGAGGACGACGCGCGCTTCGTCCATGCGGCCCCCGCGGACAAGGTCGGGCAGGGGTCCGTCGAGCAGTCGCCGCCAGTCGACCGACTCGGTGCTCCTGCCCTGATCGTGCATGCGCTGGCGTCCCTCGCCGAGCAGTGTCGCCAGCGCACCGACGCCGGGCCCGAGGGCCTCGGCGACACGGTCGCGTAGCCATCCCGCCAGGGCGGGACTGGCGCCCGCGGTCGACACGGCCACCGAGACGGGGCCATCGCGTGCCACGGCGGGCAGCACGAAGCTGCAATGCGCCGGATCATCGGCGACGTTGACCCAGATGCCGACCGACTGGGCATCCCGATGGACGGCGGCGTCGACGGCGGGGTTCCCGGTGGCGGCGATCACCAACTGGTAGCGGGCCGCCTCACCGGCCGCGTAGGGCCGGATCTGGACCTCGAGCGGTGGCTCGTCGATGGTGGCGATGACCCCCGAGCCGGCCAACTCGGCGATGGCGACGTGCACCTCCGGCGCCACCACGGTCACCGCCGCGCCGCACGCCACCAGGCCGGCGACCTTGCGCGCCGCCACACGGCCCCCTCCGACCACCAGGCAGCGCCGTCCCTTCACCACCAGGCCGACGGGATAGATCGGTGCCTCGACGCCCATCGTCACCCCTGCGGCACGGCGGCCAGGACGGGCACGCCCACCATGCCGGCCGCCACCGTCGCATTGGTCTGTTCGTCGATCACCACGAAGCTTCCGGTCACCCGATTGGCCTGATAGGCATCGACGGCGAGAGGTGTCCCTACCGTGAGCCTGACCACCCCGATGTCGTTGGGCCCCAGCCGGCTCGTCGACTGCGAGCTCGAGCGTCTCCACGTCCAGGCGGGAATGCACCGCCACGAACTGGGCGGGCGTGACCCGGGTCGTGTGTTTCAGGCGATAGCGCTGGCCGGCCTGGGCCGGCGCATCGGCGAACCAGCACAACGTGGCGTCGAATTCGCGGACCACCTCGGGAGCGTTGTCCACGGGGGCGATGAGGTCACCTCGCGACACGTCGAGGTCGTCGTCGAGGCGAACGGTGACCGACAGCGACGCCCGAGCTTCATCGAGCGGCCCGTCGAAGGTCTCGACCGATGTGACCCTGCTGCGCTGCCCTCCCGGGAGGACGGCCACCTCGTCTCCGGGCCGCAACGTCCCACCACTGACCATGCCGGCGTAGCTCCGGCCGCCGCCGGGATGACGCACCACCCACTGCACGGGAAGCCGGGCCCCTGCGCCCCCTTGGGCCCACGTCCCTGCCGGCGCTTCCTCGAGCGCGCCGAGCAGGGTGGGGCCGGCGTACCACGGCATGTGGGCGGACGCGTCGGCCACGTTGTCGCCGAGGAGCGCGGAGACTGGCACGATCACCACGGTGTCCAACCCGAGCCGACGGGCCAGGGCATGGACTTCGTCGGCGACGGACAGGAACGCCGCCTCGTCCCAACCAGCCAGGTCCATCTTGTTGGCCGCCACCAGGAGGTGGCGCACACCCAGGAGCGCCGCGATGCAAATATGGCGACGGGTCTGGGGGCGCAGGCCCGCGGTGGCGTCGACGACGGCCACGGCCAGGTCGGCCGTGGATGCTCCGGTGGCCATGTTCCGGGTGTACTGGACGTGGCCCGGGCAATCGGCGATCACGAACTTGCGTCGGGGCGTCGATGCGTACCGGTAGGCGACGTCGATGGTGATGCCCTGCTCTCGCTCGGCGCGCAGGCCGTCGGTGACGAAGGCGAGGTCCAGGCCCGAGGCGCCACGCCGCTTGCTCGCCGATGCCACGGCTTCGAGCTGGTCGTCGAAGAGCTGTTTGGTGTCGTGGAGGAGGCGGCCGATGAGCGTCGACTTGCCGTCGTCGACAGACCCGATGGTGGCGAACCGCAGCAGTGTCGAGCCCGACGCCGGCTCGGCGCCGGGGGGTGCGGACATCTCAGAAGTAGCCCTCTCTCTTGCGGTCCTCCATCGACGTCTCCGAGATCCGGTCGTCGGCCCGGGTGGCGCCCCGCTCGCTCACCCGCGAGGAGGCGACCTCGGCGATCACCTCGTCGAGGGTGAGGGCCGACGAGCGTACGGCGCCGGTGCAGGTGGCATCGCCCACGGTCCGGAACCGGACCACGCCGTCCTCGACGACCTCGCCCGGGGTCGGGGCGACCCAGTCCGACACGGCCAGGAGCATGCCCGCGCGCTCGACGACCGCTCGTCGGTGGGCGAAGTAGATCGACGGCAGGGCGATGTGCTCGCGCCGGATGTACTGCCAGATGTCGAGCTCGGTCCAGTCCGACAGGGGGAAGGCACGGAGGTGCTCGCCCTTGCGGACCCGGCCGTGGTAGAGGTGCCAGAGCTCGGGCCGCTGGTTGCGTGGGTCCCACTGCCCGAAGGAGTCGCGAACCGACAGGACCCGCTCTTTGGCGCGTGCCTTGTCCTCGTCGCGTCGTGCCCCCCCGATGCAGGCGTCGAAGTTGTGGGCGTTGACGGCGTCGAGAAGGGTCACGCTCTGGAGGCGGTTGCGCGACCCGCCGGCACCGGGGTCTGGCACGCGCCCACGGTCGATCGAATCCTGCACCGAGGCCACGAGCAATTGTTCGCCCAGGTCAGCCATGCGCTTGTCCCGGTACTCCAGGACCTCGTCGAAGTTGTGCCCGGTGTCGACGTGCATCACCGGGAAGGGGAAGCGTCCGGGGCGGAACGCCTTCTCGGCCAGGCGCAGGAGGACGGCGGAGTCCTTGCCGCCACTGAAGAGGAGCACGGGCCGCTCACATTCGGCCGCCACCTCGCGCAACACGAAGACGGCGTGCGCCTCGAGAAGGTCCAGGTGGTCAGGGTGTGCCGACCCCCGGGAAGCTTCCGGGACGGCGGGCGGGGCTGTCGATCGTCGTGGTCATGTGGGCGGCTCCGCTGTCGTTCCAGCTGGTCGGGGGACCGTTGCCATCTGAAAGCGATCAAACCGATCTGAAAGGGGTAAAACCTGATCTGATTAGTCATATATAGTAGTGACCGGCTGGCCCGGACAAGTCGTGTCCCGTCCCCGGCCCGGATGGGGTTCCCCCGGATCCCGTCGGGCGAGCGGTGGCAGGGCACTCGGACGAGGAGCGTGGAGCGTGGGTGCAGGGGTCGAGACCAGGGTCGATCTCGAAGAGCTCGCAGCGCGTGCCGCCGAATTCGAGACGGCACCCGCCGGCAAGGTCATGGGCTGGGCGGTCGAACGCTTCGGTGAGCGGCTCACCATGGCGTGCTCGTTCCAGGACTGCGTCATCATCGATCTCGCCGTCGAGGTCGATCCCGGCATCGAGGTGCTTTTTCTCGACACCGGCTTCCACTTCCCCGAGACCCTGGCCTACGTCGAAGAGGTGCGGGCCCGCTACGACCTGAATCTCCGCGTCGTCTCCCCTGGTGCCGAGGCAGACGCGTGGCCGTGCGGGACCGAGCGGTGCTGTGGGCTTCGCAAGGTCGAGCCCCTGCACCGCGCCCTGCAGGGTCGCGCCGCCTGGATGACCGGACTGAAGCGCAGTGACGCCCCCACCCGGGCCGCCGCCCCCATCGTGTCGTGGGACGAGGCCCGTGGCCTCGTGAAGATCAACCCCGTGGCGACCTGGACCGACGCCGATATCGCCAACTACGAAGTGGATCACGGGCTTCCCGTCCATCCCCTCATGACCCAGGGCTACCTTTCGATCGGCTGCGCGCCCACGACGCGACCGGTCGCTCCCGGCGAGGACGCCCGGGCCGGGCGCTGGTCGGGCATGGGCAAGACCGAGTGCGGTCTCCACGTCTGATGGCCCATGATCCCGACAATCCCCTGGGTGTGCAGATCCGGGGGAACGAGCGGGGGATGCACTTCGTCCATCCCTACCGCCATGTGGGTGAGTTGAACCAAGTCGAGCGCTGGAAGCTCGAGCGCCACCCCCTCGAGGTCGCCGACGCCGTGATCTCGCGCTACGCCAAAGAAGGCCCCGACGCCATCGCCAAGGTGCCGGGCGAGACCGAGCGGCTCAAGTGGGTCGGCCTGTACCCCCAGCGCCAAGGTGGCGACGCCTTCATGATGCGCGTCAAGGTCCCAGGCGGCGTGCTGAGCGCAGACCAGGCTCGCGAGATCGGTATCGTCGCCGACGCCTTCGGAGAGGGGCCCGACGACAGTGCCGTCTTCGGCAACCGGTACGCCGACATCACCACTCGCCAGACCATTCAGATCCATTGGATCCGCATCGAGGACGTGCCCCGCATCTGGGAGCGGTTCGCCGACGTGGGACTGACCACGGTGCAGGCCTGTGGCGACTCGGCCCGCAACGTCTTGTCGTGCCCGGTGTCGGGCGTCGACGGCGAAGAGGTCCTCGACGCCCTGCCCGTCGCCCGGGCGATCTCGGACTTCTTCACGGGCAACCGCGAGTACGCCAACCTTCCCCGCAAGTTCAAGATGAGCGTCACCGGATGCCGCGAGGACTGCGCCCAGGCGGAGATCCAGGACATCGGGATGTGGCCGGCGCGGGCCGGAGACGGGACCCTCGGGTTCAACGTGCTGGCCGGGGGCGGTCTCTCCGACGGCGAGCGCATGGCCTCGGACATCGACGTGTTCGTCCGGCCGGACCAGGCCGTCGAGATCACGCGGGCCATCGCCCAGCTCTTCGGCGAGCTCGGCAACCGGGAGAGCCGCGGGCTGGCCCGGATGCGGTATCTGGTGCAAGAGCTCGGCCCCGAGCAGTTCCGGACCGAGCTCGCGTCGCGGGCCCGCTTCGACCTCGTGCCGGCCGGCGAGGAGCTCACCACCCGGTACCGGGGCGACCACATCGGTGTCCACCCTCAGAAGGATCTGCACCTGCGCTACGTGGGTTGCTCGGTTCCGGTGGGACGCATGTCGGGCATCGAGCTCGTCGAAGCCGCCCGTCTGGCCCGGACCTACGGGGACGGGACGGTGCATCTCGGGACCGATCAGAACTTCGTGCTCACCGGGGTCCCCGAGGGGAGAGTCGACGCCCTGCTCGACGAGGAGCTGCTCCTGAAGTTCTCACCTTTCCCCGGGCCCTTCGAACGGGGCGTGGTGGCCTGCACCGGCAACGAGTTCTGTCGATTCGCCGTCGTCGAGACCAAAGAGCGGGCCGTGACATGGGCGCGCTGGCTCGACACCCAACTGGCGGGTGAGCCCGGCGCAGCGCGCCCCGAGGCGGGACGGTCCTCGGGGCGGCGAGAAGACGCCGGTGTCATCCGCATGCACTTCTCGGGTTGCTCGGCTTCGTGCGCACAACCCCAGATCGCCGACATCGGCTTTCGGGGCGACGTGGCGCACGTCGGCGAGCAGATCGTCGAAGCCGTCGACATCGGGATGGGTGGCTCGCTCGGTCCCGATTCGGCATTCATCGACTGGATCGAGAACGCCCGACCGGTCGACGACGTCCCTCACGCGCTGCTGCGTACCGTCCGCCGTTACCAGTCCGAGCGCCGGGACGGGGAACCCTTCTACAACTGGGCGCGGCGCGTGCCCAACGAGGAGTTGGCGGCGACGCTGGCCGGGCTCGACACCGGCCCTACGCCGGCGGGGAGCACCCGATGAAGGGGTTCCGCATCCGCGACGAGATGAACGGCGTCGCCGAGCCGCCCGGCAAGACCTGGTTCTGGGAGCTCGAGGCGGGGGTCATCTTCGCCGACCGTTGCATCCAGTGCGGCACCTGTGTGGCCGTGTGCCCGTCCAACTCGATCGGCGTCAACAAGGACAGCGGACTGCCCGAGCTCGTGAAGATGTGCACCGGCTGTTCGTTGTGTTGGGATTTCTGCCCCCGGGGCGGGCTCCGCTACGAAGCGTTGTGGCCGCCATCGACGTCGCAGTCCGAAGCGGGTGAGGTCCCGGTCGTGATCAAGTCCGACTCGGCCGACACGTACTGGAAACTGACCGGTGGGCCCCCCGGAGACGGCCTCGGCGCGGTGATCGGGGAGTACGCGGTGCGGGCGGGCGTCCCCGCCGACGACGTCCAGGACGGCGGGGTGGTCACGGCCATGCTCCTGGCCCTGCTGGCCGGGGGGGATATCGACGGGGCCTTGGTGTCGCGCCCGAGTGACAACCCCGACGAGCCCTGGAAAGGCATCGCCACGGTGGCGACCACGGCCCAGGAGATCATCGACGCGGCGGGGAGCTTCTACAACCAGACCATGGCGCTGGCCGAGCTCGATCTCAGCAAGTACCCGCTTCCGCCCAAACCACGTCTCGCCGTGGTGGGAACCCCGTGCGAGATCCAGGGCATCCGGGCCATGCAGGCGCGGCGGTGGCCGACGGGAGCGCACCGCATCGACGCCGTGGCGCTCACGATCGCGCTGCTGTGCACGAAGAGCTTCGACTACGAGGCCCTCATGCTGCGCGAGCTGCGTGACAAGCGCGGTCTTGATCTCGATCGCGTCAGCAAGGTCGACGTGATCCGGGGGCGGATGATCGTCGAGTACCGCGACGGATCGGTGGCGGTCGACGAGCCCGTCAAGGACTTCCACGGCTCTGCCCTCAAGGGCTGCGACGAGTGCGCCGACTTCCTGGGCCGCGGCGCCGATCTCTCGATCGGCAGCGTGGGATCGCTGGCAGGTTGGTCCAGTGTCCTGGTCCGGACCGAAGTGGGTCGTCTCGCCTTCGACCGAGCCCGAGGCCGGCTCGACGTGCGTGACCTCGACGACCGCGACGCGCTGGTGCGCCTCGACAACCTCGACAAGCGGATCGCCGAGCGGACGCTGCAGCGCAAACTCGACCCCGACGGGCCGTTGTTCATCGACTTCGCCGAGCATCTCGACAGCTACCGCGGGACCGACCGCGCCCCTGTGGTCCGAGACCGGTGAGAATCCCACGATGAGCACCACACCATGAGCGTGGTGGAACCGGCCGAAGGCGTCCGTCTCGACCACCCCGAAGAGCCCACCGAGATGCGCAACGCGCTGCGCGACGCCCTGCTGGCCGGCACGGACTGGCGTGACGGGTTCTCCGACGACGTGTGCGTCGGGATATGGCTGTGGGAGCGTTGGCGGCCCGCCCTCGAGCCGCTCGGCATGGACCGCGAGGCGTTCGTCGATGTCATCATCTCCTATCGCCGGGAGCTGTGGCTCTGGTTGATGGGGGAGCGTCTGTGGGATCAGTGCGTGTCCGGGTTAGCGGGCCGGGTGGCGAGGCGCCTGCCCGGTCGGTGATCGCGCCGCAGCACCCCGGGGTGGGTGCGGCCCGTCGCGTCGGACGCTGAGGCGATGACCACCGAGGCCCCCGAGGGGGCGGGTCCCGTGGTCCGCCTGCGCGGGGTCGCCGTCGTCAGGGACGGGCGCCCCATCCTCGACGACATCGACTGGGAGGTGTGGCCGCATGAGCGCTGGGTCGTGCTCGGGCCCAACGGCTCGGGAAAGACGACGCTGCTGCACGTGGCCGGCATGCGCCTGTTACCCACTCGGGGCAGGGTCGAGGTGCTCGGGGCCAGCTACGGGCGGGCCGACGCGCGCGCCTTGCGAACCCGGGTGGCGTTCGTGAGCCAGGCGATCCTGAGGAGCCTGAGGCCCTCGTTGACGGCGCACGACGTCGTGCTCACCGGGCGCCACGCCGCCCTCGAGCCGTGGTGGCACCACTACGGGCCCGACGACCACGCTCGCGCCGACGCGTTGCTGGCCGATGCCGGGTTGCGGCGGGCCGCCACGCAGGAGTTCGGGGTGCTGTCGGAAGGGGAGCGGCAACAGGTGCTCCTGGCCCGGGCACTTATGGGTGCGCCCGAGCTCGTGCTCTTGGACGAGCCGGCCGCCGGGCTCGATCTCGGAGCCCGAGAAGGGCTCGTGGCGCGCCTCGCCGCCCTGGCCGCAGCACCGGACGCGGCCCCGCTCGTGCTCGTCACCCACCACGTGGAGGAGATCCCCTCCGGGACGACGCATGTCGCCCTCCTGCGAGGTGGCCGACTTCTGGGCGCGGGACGAGCGGCGGCGGTGTTGACGTCGGCGGCGGTGTCGGCCTGTTTCGACGTGCCCGTGCAGGGGGAGCGAGGCGGGGACAGGTGGACGGCGAGGGCGTCACCGCGCCCCGCAACTACCCGCTGAGGGCGAACGCCGAAGACGCGGACAGTTCTCAGCCATCCACCCATCGTGGTGCTCGGTTTTGTACGATCGCGAGCAATCGGAAGGTAGATCGAAGGGTTCTGACGATCGTGGTCCTCCTGATCCTCGGCGTAGTCTGGGCGGCAGTGCTGGTGCCGAGCCTTCTCCGCCGGAAATCCGAACGCCGGTCGGGCGACTCCATCGGTGAGTTCCACCAACACCTGCGAGTCCTGCGACGCACGGGCCCGTCTGTAGTTCCTCCCGCCTTTCGGCTCATGACGTCGCTGCCCGAGGAGGTGCGTCGCGACGGGCCACCACGGTCATCGTCATCGGGTCGAGGACTCATCCTGATCAGGCCGGATGCCACCCCGCCTCGCGAACCGCGCACCGGATCGCCGACGCAGCGGTCCGACCGGTACTTCCGACCCGAAGCGTGCAAGCGACGTCGTGACGTGCTCGCCACCTTGGCGTGCGTGATCTTCTGCTCCGGCGTGCTCGGTGCCATCCCCGTGCTGCGGCCCGTGCTCGGCCTGACCGCTCTCGCCGTCTTGGTCGGTGCGGTCTACGTGGCGATGGTCGTCCGGCTCGGCGCCAGGGCCAGCGAGCGCACCGCCAAGCTGCGGTACCTACCCGAGCCGATGGAGGACGAACCCACGATTGTCATCCGCCGCGCCGCTCGCTGACGTCGGCGCCGTTGCCCCCCGAGGCGCGCCGGGCCGAACTGGCGAGACTGGGAGACCAGGCGCGCCGTGCGCTCGAGGCGTCGCACCAGGCCCGTGAGACGGCGCTGGCAGCGTGCCGGGAGACCATCCGGTCGTGCGGGCTGTCCATCCGGGCCGTGCACCGGCTGCAGCCGGCCGAGTCCGAGGCCCGGGTCGCTGAGGCCGAGGAGAGCCTGCGCCGGGCCCAGGCCGCCCTGGCGCCCCATCCGAGCCTGGCCGCGGCGGGGTTTCTCCACGACGCCGAAAAGGAGCTCGCCGAGGCCCGCCTGACGGTCGCGCTCGTGCACGGCCAGTCGCTGCCGGGCCCGGGCGCCCTGCGGGTGGGATTGGCGGCGTGGCTCAACGGCCTGGCCGAGGCGGCGTCAGAGCTCCGCCGCCACCTCCTCGATCGACTCCGTGCCGGTGACACAGCCCGGGGCGAGGAGCTGCTCGGGGCAATGGAGGACATCTACGACATGCTCGTGACGATCGAGTATCCCGATGCCATCACCGGCGGGCTGCGGCGGACCACCGACGCCCTGCGGGCCGTGGTCGAGCGGAGCCGCGCCGACGTGACGACGACGGTGCTCCAGACGGCCTTGCAGCGGGCCATCGAGGACGGGCTGGGCCCGACCGGCATTCCGGGCCCGTGAGGCTCGGGGAGCTCACCACGCCGGCGCTCGTGGTGGACGCGGCGCAGCTCGAGCACAACCTCGCCACGATGGCGGCAGCGCTCCCCGGAGAACGGCTCCGCCCTCACGTGAAGGCGCACAAGTGCACGGCTCTGGCAGCCCGACAGCGGGCCCACGGGCACACCGGGTTCACCTGTGCCACGACCGTCGAAGCGTACGGTCTGGCCCGGGCGGGCCTGGGCGAGGACCTCCTGCTCGCCAACGAGGTGGTCGACGAGGCGCGGCTGGGCCGACTGGCGCGCTCGGGAGCCCGGGTGACCGTGGCGGTGGACTCCGAGCAGACGGTGGCCGCCGCCGCGGCGGCGGGGATCGGGGAGGTCGTGGTGGACGTGAACGTCGGCCTGCCCCGGTGTGGGTGCGCCCCCGGGGTGGCGGGGAGCCTGGCCGAGTCGGCCCGGGCCCGGGGCATGGTCGTCCGGGGGGTCATGGGCTACGAGGGCCACGTCGTCGGGCTCGAGGACCGGCGCCGGCGGGTCGAGATGGTGCACGTCGCCATGGAGCTGCTGCTCGAAGCCCACGACGCCGTCGGCGGGGAGCTCATCTCGGCGGGGGGAACCGGGACCTTCGACATCAACGCGGCGGCGACCGAGATCCAGGCGGGCTCGTATGCGCTCATGGACAGTGCCTACGGGAAGCTCTCGCTGCCCTTCGTGCAAGCCCTGACCGTGCTGGCCACGGTGGTCTCGGTGTCCCCCGGTTGGGCGGTGGCCGACTGCGGGGCGAAGGCGCTCGCCATGGACCATGGCAATCCCACGATCGACGATGCCGAGGTGTGGTTCTGCTCCGACGAACACCTGACCTTCGCGCCCCGGGGCGCGGTGCATGTCGGAGAGCGCATCCGGGTGGTGCCGGCCCACGTCGATCCCACCGTGGCGTACCACGAACTGATCCACGTCGTGGACGGCGACGACGTGCTCGAGAGCTGGCCCGTCGACCTCCGGGGCTGGTGAACGGACCCCGAGCCCAGCCGCGACGTCAGCAGTACGGTCGCGCCAGGGTCAGGAGGAAGTCGCCTCCCGGTGCCTCCCACATCGAGTCGACCAGGAAGCCCGCCGCGTAGAGCTCGTCTTCGACACCCTGCCGGGTGAACTTCGAGCTGATCTCGGTCAGGAGGTCCTCACCGGGGGCGAAGGTGACCTCGATGGCCAGATCGGCGATGGAAACCGTTTGATTGGTCATCGAGCGCAGGCGCATCTCGATGCGCTTCGCATCCTCGTTCCAGAGGGCGACGTGCTCGAAACGGTCCGGATCGAACGAGGCATGCAGTTCCCGGTTGAGGACCTGCAGAACGTTGCGGTTGAAGGCGGCGGTGACGCCCTGGGCGTCGTCGTAGGCAGCCAGCAAGCGGTCCCGGTCTTTGACCAGGTCGGTCCCGAGCAGGAGCCGGTCCCCGTGGCCCATCATGCAATCGAGGTCGAAGAGGAAGCGGCTGCGCTGGTCCGGGGTGAGGTTCCCGATCGTGCTGCCGAGGAAGGCGACGAGCCGGCGTCCCTCGCTCGGCACCTGGTCCATGTGGAGGTGGAAGTCTCCCACCACGGCGTGGACCAGGAGCCCCGGGTAGTCGTCGGCCAGGGCGGTCGCGGCCGCCCACAGGGTGCCGTCGCTGACGTCGAGGGGGATATAGCGGCGGAGCCCCCCCGTCGCTTCCATGGCATCGAGCAGGACCCGTGACTTGTCACATGTCCCCGCACCCAGCTCGACGAGGGTGTCGGCTCCGGCCGCGGCGGCGATCTCAGGGGCGTGGTCCTCGAGGAGCCTCCGCTCGGCACGGGTGAGGTAGTACTCGGGGAGGCGCGTGATCTCATCGAACAATTGGCTGCCCTTGTCGTCGTAGAACCACACGGGGGGCAGCCATTTGTGCGCCGCGGCCAAGCCCGTCCGCACGTCGTTCTCCAACGCACCGCGCAGGTCGTCGGCACTCAGGTGGACGTCCATGGTCGGGGTGGTGCCGGACACAGCGCCTCAGCTGTCGCGTGCCAGGCGCAAGCCCGTGAACGGCCAGCGCGCCGACGGTGGGAAGAAATTCCGGTAGGTGGCACGGATGTGGTCGGACGAGGTGACGCAACTCCCACCGCGCAACACGTATTGGTTGACCATGAACTTGCCGTTGTACTCGCCGACCGCCCCGGGTGCGGGGCGGAAACCCGGGTAGGGGCTGTACGAGCTCGACGTCCACTGCCACACGTCGCCGAAGAAGGACGGGCCCGGCGTCGTCGGTCTCGGATGCAGGACCGACAGGTCGAGGAAGTTTCCGTCCGGCACCCGATCTACGGTGAGCGTCTCCCACTCGGCCTCGGTGGGCAGGCGCCCCCCCGCCCAACGGGCGAAGGCGTCGGCCTCGTAATAGCTGATGTGACAGACGGGCTCGGCCGGGTCGACGAGTTGGGGTCCACCCAGGGTGAACAGCCACCAGTCGTCGACGACCTTGAACCAGTACAGCGGGGAGTTCCACTCTTCGGCCTGGGCGGTGGCCCACCCGTCCGACAGCCACAGGTCCGGCCGTCCGTAGCCGTCGTCGTCCATGAAGGCCAGCCACTCCCCGCACGTGATGGGTCGATCGGCCAGGGAGAAGGGCTCGAGGTGCGCGCTGTGACGTGGGTATTCGTTGTCGAAAGCGAAGGCACCGTCGGCGTGACCGATCTCGACGAGTCCACCCCCGTGTTCGACCCATGCTGCCGGGCGGGCGGCCCGTGGCTCGTCGAAGGTGACCGTCGTGTAGGCCGGCTGGAGGGGATTGCACGACAGCACGTGCTTGATGTCCATGAGGAGAAGCTCCTGATGCTGCTGCTCATGGTGCAATCCGAGGTCGACGAGATCTGCCACGGCCGGGGTCAGCGTGCCGGCCAGAAGCCGCGTCATCGACTCATCGACATGTCGGCGATATTCACCGACCTCGCCCACGCCGGGTCGTGAGACGACACCACGACGAGGCCTCGGGTACCGGGCGCCGACACCCTCGTAGTACGAGTTGAACAGGTACGCGTAAGCGGGATGGAAGGGCCGGTAGCCGCGTAGCTCCGACTCCAGGAGGAACGTCTCGAAGAACCACGACGTGTGGGCCCGGTGCCATTTGGTCGGGCTCACGTCCGGCATGGACTGCACCGTCTGATCCTCGGGAGAGAGGGGGGCGGCCAGCACCTCGGTCAGGTCCCGTACCTGTCGGTAACGGGACGCCAACCGGGTGGACTGCTCGGTCGTCGTCACATCGCCCATTGGTACCCCCGGATCATCGACCCCAGCGTAGGCGGAGGGTGTTGTCCATCGAGCCGCGGGGGAGGGCTGACGCCGTCGTCAGTCTGCTGGCCCTGCTCCGGCATGGCCGTTGCAGCGGACGGTCCGCATCATTGGATGCGGGGAGAAACTGCCAGGTCCAAGGCACAAAGCCTGCGACTGACACAGATGGCCACAAGTCGGGGGCCGTCACGGCTCCCGTGTGCCCTCAGAATGAAATCTCCGCGAACGATTGCAGCGAGCGGTCTCGAGGACTCGAGACCTCGAGATAGCAGGTCTCTCCCGCGTCGCAGGTTCCGTCCCCGACCGGACCCGTCCTCACCTTGTAGTGCGCGTGAATGCTTCCATCGGCACGGGGGAACACGGTAACGGCGTCGGTGTTGCTGCAGGCGTTGAGGTCGGTAAGGGCATTTGCGTTGCATTCTGAGATGGTGAGCCCCTGATGGGTGTCCGCAGAGAAGTGTGCAGCGCTCACCGACACAACCTCGCCGCCTCGTAGCCCTCGCCACGGGGTCACCGGGGATGTCGTCGTCTGTCCCTCCCACACTCCGACATCGAGGCCCTCTCTCTGATAGGTGAGCGCGCCAGCGCTCGAATCGAGGAAGGTAAGCCGACGCTTCTCCACGACCGGTGCCATCCGCCTTACGAACCCGACGTCCGGCCCGAAATAGATCCTCTCGACCACGGAGTCCGGGGCCTGGTTGATGTTCACGATGACGTCCTCGGTCGCCAGGCCCACCTGATGCGTCGACCTCCCCCCGGCGAGACCACTCAGAAGGCCAAGGATCACCTGGACACCGATGATGGCGGCCAGCGCCGCCCCCACGATGGCACCGCTCCAGCCGTCGTCTCGGCGGACCCTTCGGGCGAAGGTCGCGACCCTCCTGGCTCCTCTTCCCATTCCCTCGTCTGCGGGGGAATGCAGACGATGCTCGGCTCGAGATCGCGATGATCGCCCCACCAGGGCCAGATAGCTACCGACGAGCACTAGCAGATCGAACGTGGTGTAGCGCGACGTCCCCGCGTACCACAACCCGATCAACGTAGACCGTCCGCTCGCAATCGAAAGTGCGAACAGCATGCCGAACCCGATCAGGGCAATGCCGATCGGACTGGGGCCAGTTTCGTCTCGCCTCAGGCACTTGATCACCACCCATACGGCGAGGGCCACGATGACGACACCCAACGCGAGCGACGCGTCACTCACCGTTCGCGACGCGACGGGCCCGCCCCATGGAAGCGGCCACGGGATCCATGCCCCCACCACGTCACCGATGGCCAAGAAGAAGAACTTGGCGGTGAGAACCGGGTTGTGAAGAGCCGACGAGATGCTTCCGGACGACTCCCCGTACGAGGAATTCCCCAGGTGATAGAAGAACAGAGCGGCGGTGACGACGGCGGCGGCCACCCACGTCAGCAGGTAGCGGAGGGAATGGCGCCGCTGGTACAAGAGGAGCAAGCCGACGGGCCAGATGAAGAGACCTTGGATTGCCGAGTAGCTGCCGATGACCGCCGCCACGATCGCTCCGGTCAGCACCGCCCAGCCGAACCTCGGACTGTCCAAGAAGAAGAGGGCTGCTGTGAGCGCCATCAGTACGAAGTACCAGCACACCTGGAAGCCGGAGAGCGTGTTCTCGAACTGCACGAAAGAAAGCAGCAAAATGGCGACGGGGCAGTAGTAGATCCAGGGTGTCGTCGGCGCTCGACGCCTGTGTGCCCAGATCAGCAGGGCGATGGAAGCACACAGCATCACTGCGCTCAGGTACATCTCGACGAAGAGATTCAGGTGCGTTGTCTGAGCGAGGGCCACCACCAGAATATTCGGGAAGAGCAGCCGGTTCTGGTTGTGTGGCGCCCAGAGGGCCCCGACACCGAACCCGCCGGCGTGCAGCTGACTGATGAGGTTGACATCCGACCATTGGTCACGCCACACGACATTGACGCCGTAGTGCTGAATGAACCAAAGGTACGCGCCGACGGGGATCGCGAATCCGAGTACGGCCAGACCGTTGCGCAGTCGGTCCGTCTGGGGGGATCACGCTCATCTCCGACTCTCGGCGTCACGGGCGCCTCCGTCCGCCATGGTGACACTGCTCACCCCGTCATCCTCCCTTGGATTCCCCATCGCCCGCCGTGCGGTGACGTTGACGATCTCTATAGGTGTGGCATCGAGGCCGTTTCATAGGGCGCGGCGCAGGAGATCTTCGCTCGTCAGAGGTAGCTGACGCCATCCGCGGCGCTCATGGCGCGACGTTGTGGGCCACGAAAAGACGGTAGCTCCCGAAGATCATGGGGGGGCTGTTGTCCCGCCGAAATCTCTCGACGAGCCGTGCAAGCGGTAGCTGAGGAATCGGACGACCCTGATACCAGAAGGACACCCACGTCTGATTATCGACAAGGCAGAATCGGGATTGGTCCTTCCCCGTGATCTGCTTGATGAGCTCCTGTTGCTGGGCTGTGTTCGACGTGTAGAACCACGTGTTGGTCCAGTCCCCTGGAGCTTCCTCCCCGGACCAGAAGTAGAGGCTGTCCATGGCCGGCAATGTCACGAAGAGGGAGCACTGGGTGCGGATGGCCTGCACCAGCGATTCGATGGGTTGGGACTCGAACGCCGGGAGGTGAATCAGGTGGGTTCCGGACAACTCGAGCGTCGGGGAGGTGTTGTATGTCTTGGCCTCGACACGCTCGTTTCCGACAAATACCGAGGTGAACCACCCGATGGCCGCCAGGATCAGCGCCGACGCGAGGAGGCCCGTGGCGACATGCCACCCAGTCCTCCGGTTTATCGCCTGGAGAGGGTGCAACGCACGGACGCCGTCGTTGAGACAGATCATCCCTACGGGAACCATGAGGAGTGACGACCATCGGACCTGCGCCCCCGCTACGGGGTATGCCAGCAGGCCTTCGAGGGCGGCGAGTGCCACCAGAGCGATCCGCGCCACGCGCTCGGACTCGGCTGTCCCGACCGGCGCTACCGCAGCGAAGAAGAGAAGTGGCAAGCCCACGGCAAAACTGTTCGGAACCGCCAGCTGGTCCTCTTGGAGAGCACAGTAAAGAATGACCAACCCGGCGGCGACGTGCAGCCACGGATCAAGACCCGGACGCACGAGTCGCCGACCGTATCGTTGGTACAGGACGGCGCCACCGAGGCAGACCGCTCCCCACGCAACCACCCACGCCGGAATCCCGAGCGGAATGGTGAATCCGTTGGAGAAGCGGGCCGGGTCGACGAACAAACCCTTGACGAGGTCGACGGGACGCGTGCCAGAAGCGATGGCAATGACGACGACGACGACACCGGCGATGAGCCCACCGAGGAGAAATCGAACCACGTCACGTCCATGGAGCAGCCCCTCAATCGTGCGCTGCCTCGTCACGACCACGACGCCGGACGCCGCAAAGACCACGACGAGGCAGTACTTGAAAATCCACGATTGCGAGACGAGACCCCCAGAAACGACGATGAGGAGAAAAGGAGTGAAAATGAACACCGTTGCTGCGGCGACCCGCAGGAAGCGTGCGTCGCGCCGAAGGCGTACCGCCGTCAACCCAGTGAACAACAGCGCAACCGCCGCGAACGCTCCGACATTGACCACCGTCAGGACCAAAGCGGCCAAGGTGGCTCCCAAGATGATGGACCCGACGGACCGGTGGCCCCGCGCGAACAACGCGAGTGCGAGAAGGGCGATTGAAAAGAGCAGCCACACCAGCATCATCGGGTGCATGGACTCGTCGACATAGGAGAGGATCAAGAGGACGAAGCTGCCCACTTGCGTGGCGACTCCGGCCACAAGGCTCCGGGTGAACATCGTGACGGCGATGCCCAAGCCCAGGCTGGCGAGAAGGGTCACCACCAGAGTGGCAATGCGACCGTTGTCGGGCGTTACCGGAAGCCACGAGAAGATCGTCGAGAATGCCTCGAAATAGAAGGGCCCGAATGAGCTATAGACATGGGAATACAGGCCTCCGTGGTGGGCAAAGTCCTTTACGGCAAGCAGCAACGTACCTTCGTCGTCCCACCCGGCAAAAGAGTTGAACGTCGTGTAGTACCCGAACCACGCACACACCGCTGCAAAGACAGTGAAGCTGCCTGCTGATCCCCACCAGACCAACGCCCTCGACCGTGAGGTCTCCCGCGCACCGGGGCCAGCATCAGGAAGAGAAGTACCTTGACGTACCGGGATTGTCTCAGTCATCAATTCGAGAGAACCGACGACTCGGACCGGGGTCTTAGCGTCTGCGCTTCAGGCAACACGTGGGCCTGCCCCCTCCTCGGTGTCAAACATGGCGCCAAGGATACAGGGTCACCCAGGAATCCCGGGGTGCACCGAACCTCGGGGTCACCCAGTCTTCCGGCTGCTATCGTTCCGGACGGATTGAGGTTCCCGCCCCCCGCCCTGGAAGGACGGCCCCTCTCACGCGTGCGTGTGGCATGTGCTCGCCATTGAAAATGGTGGTTCTTCGCGGACGGCGGCTCCGAGCCCGATCCGGTGGCCTACCGTTGACACGTCTTCGACCGGTCGGGTCTCGAGGTCGACGCTCTGGCTTCTCCGTGATGATGCCCTTCCTCGCCTATTGTGGAGCCGCTCGGGCGGGAGGGGTGTTGACGACAACGGACGATGGAGGCGAGGGGCGATCGAGATCGCTCAGCGGGTCGATCAGCCGACAACGAATCCTCCTTGTCGCCGCGGCAAGCGTTCCGTCCCTTCTGTACCTGCTCTACGTCTATCACTATTCCGTCAACGTGCCGAACGCCGATGATTGGAACGTGATCAGCCTCGCCGGGCGAGGGGATCGCGCACCGCTTGACACTTGGCCAACTGTGGGCTCAGTACGGCGATACCCGTCTCTTCGTTGGCTTCCTCGTCTTCGTCGCCTTCGGAGTGTTCGATCACCTCAACGAGAAGTCCATCATCCTCTGCAGTGCAGCCGTGTACATCACGTCGTTCGTGTTGGTGCTCCTTCTCTTCCGTTCCTATCTCGGCCGACGACTCACGTTCCTGCCCGTGTTTTCGGTCGGAATCGTATGGTTCAGCTTGGCCGATTTCGAGAACGCGTTCTGGAGTTTTCAGCTGCCGTGGTACTTCGTGGTGTTCGCGTTCGTCGCGATGGCCTGCGTTCTTCTTGTCCCACGACGGCACCGCAATCTCTGGTTTGCCCTCGGAGTTCTGGCTGCCGTCGCCGCTTCATTCGCCGAGGTCCAGGGGTTCGTCGTTTGGGCTGTAGGGCTCATTTGCCTTCTTTGGGGCGGCCCATGGCGACGCCGGACCTACGTCGAATCGGCGATCTGGGTGCTGGCGGCCGGGCTGACAATGGCGTTCTACCTCCATCGGTTCGTCTTCTCTGCGAGCTCCAAGATCTGCATCCTGGACGGAGGGAACAAGTCGAGCTGTTCTCTGTCGTTCGGTCTCCACCATCCCTTGCAGCTGGCCAGGTTCTTCGTAGTGCTGGTCGGGAACATGGTTCCGACCTTGCCGGGTCGATATGTCGTCGTTCACGAGGTCCTGGGGACGGTGATTTGCATCGTTTCGGCCTCCATCGTGGTGGTGTCAATTCGCCAGCGGCGACTGCAGGGGAATCCGTTTCCAACCCTCCTGATCGTGTTCGCGCTCCTCTTCGACCTAGTCCTCGCTCTGTCCCGGATGGGTGAGGGGCTCACCGCAGCCGGCCTCGATCGATACACGATGCCGAACATCGTCATGCTCGTCGGCATCGTCGTCTTCGGGTGGGCGCATGTTCCCAACTTCCGGACCATCCGCGGACACGTCGACCGGGTCCGGCGCTTCACATTGGTTGGGTACTCCGTACTCGCTGTGTTCGTTGTCGCGCAGTGTGTCGTGGCAACGCAGTTCGGCGTCACGAACGCACGACAGCTGCGGGCCGAGGATGAGAAGGTCGCCCGCGTGGTTGTCAACCTGGATGGGCTGCCCGCACCGAAACGCGCTTGCTATTTCCAGTCGGTCGTTGTAGGGCCGCCGATCTCTGTGTTGGAGTTAGCACGAAGCGTCGCGGTACAGGACCATCTCAGTCTCTTCAATGGCGACGAGCGACAGTACCGACTCGAGGGGCTGCCCCATATTGCTCGGTGTGATCCGCCGTTCCACGGATCCGGCAGCCCATCGGCTTAGCATCCAGCGGACGCTGCACCCGGTGGCGCCGCCGCATGCTCGTCCCGAGCGAACTCGGCCCTTCAGGGGGAAAGGGCGCTCGCTGGATCGGAGGCCTCGTAGGCCATGATGTCATCGAGACTGTGGTCTTGCATCGAAGCTCGAGGGTCTCGGTAGTAGTGCTGGTACCAAGCCACCGTTCGACGCACCATCTCGTCGAGATGCCAGCGCGGTTGCCAGCCCAGCAGGGACACCGCCTTGTCGATCGCGATGCGAAGGGTCTTGGCCTCCACGTTGGACCCAGCTTGCGAGAGGGGAACCCAGCGACCAGAACCCCACGCCTGTGTCACGGCGGTCGCCAGGTCGGCCACCGTCGCCTCATCGGTTATCGAAGGGCCGAAGTTCCATGCTTCGGCCCATCTGCCGGGTCGTTCGTCCGACAGGAGCTGGGAGGCGAGGGTGAGATACCCAGAAAGCGGTTCGAGAACATGTTGCCACGGTCGCGTCGAATGCGGATTCCGCACGACGAGGTCGTTCCCGGCAGCGAGGGCCCGCATTGCATCGGGCACGATTCGGTCCTCGGCCCAGTCCCCTCCGCCGACGACGTTTCCGGCCCGCGCCGACGCAAGTCGGATCCCGTGTTTGTCGATTTGGTCGACCGGGAAGAACGACGACCGATATGCGTCGACGACGAGCTCGGATCCGGCTTTGCTTGCGCTGTAGGGATCATGACCCCCCAGCGGATCAGTCTCCCGGAAACCCCATACCTGGCCATCGTTTCGATAGCACTTGTCGCTGGTGACCACGACAACGGCACAGGGATTGCCGGCAAGGCGAACGGCGTCCAGGACGGACGCCGTGCCTACGACGTTGACGTCGAAGGTCTCTCGAGGGTTAGCGACACTGGCCCGGACGATCGGTTGTGCCGCCAGATGAAAGAGCGCAACCGGGGATCGCCGACGTAAGACGCTGAGCAGCAGCTCGACGTCGCGGATATCCCCTCGCACATCCTCGAAGAGGACTTCGGAGACGTGGGACGCGTCGAAGAAGTTGGGCAGCGTCGGGGGTTCGAGGGCGTAGCCAGTCACCTGCGCACCCAGCCGGTGCAACCAGAGGGATAACCACGATCCCTTGAAGCCTGTGTGCCCTGTCACGAGGACAGGGTTCGATTGAAAGGTTCGAATCACTGGTGTTGATCAGGGAGAGTTCCCGCCACCAGATCACCGATTCCGGTGTCTGTGGATTCACTCGGTATTGCTTGGGCCGGTTCCCGCTCAGGGACGAGGGGCTCGCGCCTGACTCGTCGTCTGATTCGCTGGCGGGGTGTGAATCCCCTCGGTCGGACGAGCTCGACGGAGTGTCGATACCCAGGGTCTCACGCACAATGAAGTTCGGACGGCCCTTGACCTCCTCGTAGATCTGCCCAATGTAGATGCTGACGATTCCCAGCAGACAGAAGAGAAACCCGAAGAGCATCACCATGAGAGCGACAATGGTCCCAAACCCGGGGAATGGGACGCCGCGGATCACCCAGTCGATGGCGAGGGCAATCAGTGCGATGATCGATGCAGTGAACAAGCTGACTCCGACGAGCGGAATGATCACCAGAGGGACCTGTGAATGGGCGAGTATGGCTTTCACCGCAAGCCTGTAACCCCGATCGAATGGGCTTTCGACGTTCCGGCAAATCGCTCTTCTCGCTCGTGCTCGACGCCAATGGAGCGAAAGCCGACCCATGCCACAAGCCCACGAACAAATCGATTGCGCTCATCCATCTCGCGAACTACTTCGTAGACTCGTCGGTCGAGGAGCCGAAAATCGCTGGCGTTGGAGGGAATGAGATCTCCCGTAAGCTTCCCGATAAGCCAGTAGAAGAGACGTGAATTAAATCTACGAAGCCTGCCTGTCCCGCGACGAACAGTGACGATCCCGTAGACGTTCTCGTACCCCTCCTCCCACTTCGCCACAAACCTGGGGATCATCTCCGGTGGATCCTGCAGATCCGCTGTCATCAAGACCACCGCATCGCTGTCGACGAACTCCAGGCCTGCTGTCAATCCTCCGTCCATGCGGAAGTTGCGGGACAACTGAATGACCTTGAAGCGTGGATCACGCGAGCTGATTGCTTTGAGGAGCTCGAACGTGGAGTCCTCGGAGCCGTTCTCAACGACGATGGCCTCGAAATCGTAGTCGTCCAATTGATCGAATACGATCGTGAGTCGACGGGCCAATTCGTCGATGCATTCCGCCTCGTTGTACGCCGACGTCACTACCGAGATCTTCTTACGCACATGCACCCCGGTTTGATCGATTCTCCAGCCCGAACGGAGCCGTCCATCTCGTGCCCGGCCAGCCATCGGACTTCCCGTCTCTAATCATCCCACTAATCGTACGGCGAACTACGATCCCGTGACGATTTTATGCCCCCGTGAGACACGACCGAGGGTCGAGCCCGTCGAGGTCCCAAAGCCCGGACGGTCTCAGAGTACCTGGCTCGATCGAGGGTGCCCCGCTGCCGGCTGGCTTCGAGGCCGACCGTGGTCAAGCTGGCCCCATCGATCAGATGCGCTCGGCAGCCGTCTCAGTGCCATGGAGGCGAGGTCGAGGCCAGATTCAGGGTGTCGGCTCGACCGCCTGGATCTTCCCCGATTCCTGGGATCGCTAGACCCCCCTCGGCGCATGAGCGTCGGGTGAATCTACTTCTTCGGGGTGCCGCCGATCCCCTCGAATTTGAACGCATGGCAGAACGATTCTGAAGGTTGCGATCCTCATCGGTATTGATGGCTGGTTGGTTCGAGCTCGCAAACCCTTCGGGCTTATTGCGGGACGCCCTACGTACCGTTGCCTCGGAGTCGACCTGCAACGCGCCTGAGACTCGACTGTGTGTCAGTCGCTCAGCTATTCTGTCAGCTGTGGCCGCAGTCGAAGAGCGAGCCGTGGCAGAGCACACGATCTCGATCGTCGTGCCCGTTTACCAGGGTGAGCACACCTTGGAGACCTTGGTCAAGGAGATCACTCCTCTCACCAAGAGCTGCCGGACGCCGCAGGGACGTCTCATGCGCGTGGCGGAAGTCATTTTGGTTCATGACGCCGGACCAGATCGTTCGGACATCGTGATCCGACAGCTTGTTGCCTCGACACCTTTTGTCCGTCCGGTATGGCTTTCAAGGAACTTCGGGCAACATGCGGCGACTATCGCAGGAATGTCATCAAGCGGCTCTGAGTGGATCGTCACGATAGATGAGGATGGCCAGTTCGATCCCGGCGACATCGGGCGGCTTCTCGATGTCGCTATCACCGACGGAGCGCAGCTCGTGTATGGCACTGCCAAGACTCCTCCGCACGGATGGCTCCGCAACGCTGCATCGCGTTCGGCGAAGACAATGGCCACACTGCTCCTGGCAGACCAGGGCCTTGTCAAGTTCAGTAGCTTCCGGCTCATGCTGGGAGAGATCGGCCGAGGCGCCGCCGCATACGTTGGACCAGGTGTGTATCTCGATGCCGCCCTTAGCTGGGCATTCGGTCGTATTGCCTTATGTCCTGTCGAGTTCAGGCAGGGTTCTGACCGCCCTTCGGGGTATTCGTTCCGCAAGCTGTTGTCGCATTTCTGGCAACTCGTCATCACCATGGGTCCCAGACCCCTTCGCCTCGTATCGTTGGCGGGGGTGGTCGCCGGAATTGCGGGCGTTGTCCTCGCCCTTGTCGTCGCCATCGAGAAGCTGGACGGCGGTGTCAACGTCCCCGGCTGGACTTCCCTTACCGTGATCGTGCTGCTACTGGGCGGTATGAACCTGTTGGCGATAGGCGTCGTGGCCGAGTACGTGGGAGCTGCGGTCAGGATGGCGATGGGTAAGCCTTTGTATCTGATGACGTCTGACCCGGCCGCAGGCCCGTTGCACCGCGACGAGCCAGTCGACCCTTCGGTCGTCGAATAAACATGATCTCCTGGGTGATCGGCCGAGGCGGCCTGCTCGGTCGGAACGTTGAGCTGGCACTTTCGGCAAGGGGCACCATCTGGCACCCGCGTCATCGCTTCACCTGGGATGATCCCCATGCCGTTGAACGAGAGTTGTCGATCGCCTGTCAAACTTTCGCAGTCGAAGTCGGCACCGAACCGTGGCAGATCGCGTGGTGCGCAGGGGCTGGCGTCGTGGGTTCTAGTGCGTCAGATCTCGACGCGGAAACCAACGCTCTCAGTTGTCTTCTTACCGGTGTCACGGAGAACCTGTGTGGGCGCCGGACCGGCGAGGGAGCGATATTCCTAGCCTCGTCTTCCGGAGGAGTGTACGCCGGTGTCGGATCGCCTCCATTCCACGAGAGCTCTCCAGTGGCACCCTTGGCGCCATACGGTTGGAACAAGCTTGAACAGGAATCCCTGGCGCGCCAATGGAGTTTAGAGACTGCGACGCCTTTGCTCGTGGGCCGCTTGTCAAATCTCTACGGTCCTGGCCAGAACCTCACCAAGGGTCAAGGTCTCATCACACAGGTCTGTCTTCGGGTGATGAACCGCCAACCTCTCATCCTCTACGTTCCCTTGGACACGATCCGTGACTACCTTTTCGCTAGGGATGCCGGTGAGCTGGTGGCCGAAGGGTTGGCTCGCCTCCGCTCCGAGAATTCGCTGACGGACATGACGCCCGATGTCGTGAAGATCCTGGCGTCGCACCAACCGGCCACCATCTCGACCGTGCTTGCCCAAATCAGGTCGGTGATGAAGCGGCCGGTGAGCGTGATTATCGCTGCATCGCCAAACGCGGCTTGGCAGGCTCGTGACCTTCGCATGACATCCTCGGTTTGGCCAGAGCTCGATCGGCGGCCTACGACAACCCTGAGCGAGGGCATTCGTTGGGTGCTGAACGACATCCTGGATTCCTCTACTCTGAGACGGACGCCTGCGGATGCGACCGCGGGGCGTTGAATTCGATCGCCTTCAAGCAATCCCTGATTCATGACGGATTACCATGGGGCGGTGGGGGGATTCGAAGTTGGCGCGGGAATACGAGTTGGCTCGGTTCGCGTGCGAAGCGCGCGGAAGTTCTCGTGATCGGATTTCCGTGAGCGCTGACCCCCTCGTATCCGTCGTCATTCCCGTTCTTAATGGTGAGCGGCACCTCGAAGCATGTTTGAACTCGGTCGTAGGGCAGACATACCGGAACATAGAGGTCGTGGTGGCCGATCAGACCTCGACAGATCGGAGTGTCGAGATTGTCCGCTCATTTGGAGACCCACGGATCCGAATTCTCCCGGCCCAATCCGACCCGCTGGACCTCCATGCCAACTGGGCCCGAGGGATCAGCGCTTCGACTGGAGAGCTCGTCAAGCTCGTGTGTCAAGACGATCTGCTCCTTCCCGAGTGCCTCTCGATACAAGTGAGCCTTCTGGACCAGCATCCCAAGGCAGTCCTCGTATGCGGACGACGTCGGATCATCAACGATGACAACAAAATCCTCATCAAGTCACGAGGTCTCGGAAATTTGGTCAAGGAGGGCACCCGTGTGACAGACGGTCGGGAGCTTGCCCGCGCCTGCACACGAGCGGGCGCCAATCTCTTAGGTGAGCCGGTCAATGTTCTGATCCGGGTATCCGCTCTTCCGGAACCGCTTTTCGATCCTCGTTGGATCTACACCATCGATATCGAGTTCTATCTACGGTGCCTTAAGGACAGGGAGGCGGTCGTTGATAGTCGAGCTCTGTGCAGTTTTCGGGTCAGCCCGAAACAACTGAGCGCTGTCTTGGCAAAAGGTCAGGCGAAAGAGCTGCGCGCGCTATTCGTGGAGCTGGCGCGCCGATATCCGGAGGATGTGTCTGCTGTTGATGTCCGACTCGGAACGGTGCGAGCCCAGCTACTCGCCCAGGCTCGGCGTCTCCTGTATTGGCAGATGCGAACGCGATCCCTTCTCACTCGCCCCACCACAGCGAACCAAGACTCGGAACCGACATCGAATGGGGTCATGTACGAGCCGCGGTCGCAGGGCATCGATCGGGCTGAGTAGCTCTTCGTCCGATGGGAAGGCCTGTCCTTGACGATCGCGCCAGCTATTGGGCGCTCCATTCCGCTGATGTTCTAAGCTGCGCACTGTGCAAAGATCTCTATCGAGCGCTTGGATTCCGAGAGTAGGGCACCTCCATGGACCAGACGCGAGCACTCGGCGCGATACCAGTTCGCGAAGCAGTTTGTGGACAACAATATTGTGGCTGATTGCGCCTGCGGTGACGGAACGTCATCATCGATCTTCGGTGAGAGTGCCCAGCGCGTCTACGGGTTTGACAAGTCGTGCGACGCGATCGATTGTCCGTGCTCGGTCAGAATCCGGCACCGCCTTGGGCAACGAGAGTGAAGTGTGCGATCGGACTGAGGAGACTCGTTCTTCGCGTCAACCAAGTGGTCAAATTGACCTGGTTGAGTCGAATCGCTGAATAGAACTCCGTTGGGAGAGGGCGGCGCCGATTAGTCCGAGCTCCGACCCTGACCTTCTAGCTCATTTGGGAGCTCTGGCCGAGAAGACCATCGATGCCCCCGTCGCATCCTTGGCGTCGGCATCGTGCAAGAACTCAGGTTCGAAGCCCGCTTCGCGTATGTAGTCGGTCAGGTCGCGTCCGAACTCCGTGAACGTTAGTAAGTCGCCTCCTACTGGGATGTAGCGGTAAAGTCCCGTGCCGCGGCCATGATAGAGGGGTGGCATGAGGTGAATGGGTTGGCCGTCCCCCCCGATCTGGGCACGGGAATAAGTAAATGCCCTTGATGCCACGATCGGTACCGTAAAAACGTGACGACCACCGGGCCGCAGTACTCGCCGAGTTTGTCGGAGTGCTTCGCGGAAGTCTGGAACATGCTCGAGTGTGTCGGAAGAGAGCACGAGGTCAAAGGATTCATCGGGGTACGTCAGTTTGCACATGTCCTCGTTGCGTGATTCGCCAATGACCTCGCCAAGATGCTCATTGCCCTTGTACTCCGAGAATGCGAGGCGCGGCAGCTGCGCAAGGAATGTATGGAGTGAACCCATCGAGCCGATCCTGTTTATCTCCGCCACATCGAGACGTCGAAACTTGTCGAGCTGTACCATTTCGGCGAAGGATCTCGCTCCATCTCCGTAGAGCTCCATCAATAGGTCTGCGATTCGTCGCACGCGCAAGCTAGAGCAGCACGACCGGCAAAACAAGCTTTCGCGTCGCCTGTAGGCCAGTGGAACTGCAGGATTCTCGACGTCGCTGAACTGGTCATCTGGAATAACCCACGAATTGAATACAAAAACGGAGTCCGCTCCACAGACGCTGCAACGCCCGGTTTCGTCGTACCAGCGGTCACGGGGCAGTCGAAGGTTGAACAATACCGACTTGCCAAGACGATTCTTCATTGCTCCGACAATGTCCAAAGCCACTTCTTCTTTCGTGAGTGGGAGTTGTTCGTGACGACGGTTACCCTAGTTGTTGGCACAACCACTTGGTCCTGCCACTGGAGTTGGGTCATTTGTTATCGAGGGTAACGAGTAGACGAACGCGGTGCCGAGGGTAAGGAGGAGGAGCGCCGGACTGAGATATGCAGTCAGGGTTGTATTGAAGGTTCCTGGCCCGGCAAGGGTAAAGACCGATGGGGCGAGGGTTGCCGTCAGAGCACACATGAGCATGATCCGCAGTGTGGTCAACTTGGTCGTCTCGGCCAAGAGGTCCGATTCGGAGGGATCGTCGATGAGCTTCCCCCAAGCAAACCACACCGCCGCGGCCGGAGCCCAAGCGGTGGTGTAGACGAAACTCAGGGGGACGATGAGCTGAACTGTCGCCAGACCGAGAGCCCCCCAGCACCATTGGGGGACACGTCCGCGACGAATCACGAAGTAGACAGCTCCGAGGTAGAGGATTGAAGGCAGCCAAATGAGGATGCCTCGTGGTTCGAGGAACTGGTGCACGGCCGTATGGCCGAACAGCAAGCCTGCTGTTTTCGGGACGATCGAATAGAGGCTCCAACTGGTCAACTGGTCCGACGGGGGGGATTTCAGCCCTAAGGCTGACACCAGCGCTCGAAGGTTTGGTACGTACCCTCCCGGCATGACTGCAAGAGCAATCACGTTTGCGACGACAGCGACCGCCGCCACGATGGCGGTGAACTTGTAGCGTCGGAGACCGATTGGCACGATGAGAATGGTGGCCGGATACGCCTTGAGAGCAATGGCCGCGGCCAAAAAAATACCGCACAGCACCCATCGTTCGGATTTCCACGCCCAAAGAGACCACGCGATGAGTCCGACGACGATCCCAATGTCGTTGCCACGGTCCAGAAAGGTGATGAACGGGGTCGTCAAAACGGCAACGGGGATCAGGAATATGACTCGATACGCAAGTTTCAAGGGTTTCAGCATCAGCCAGAGAGGCAGCAGGAAAACAGCACCGGAAAGAGACAGGTAGATCAGCGCGGAAAGTTGAAGGGGAAGGAAACTGAGGAGAACGAACAAGACCTGCGAAAACGGTGGATAGTTGTCCGCTACGAGAGAGCCTGTGTACGGGCTGATCGAATGCCGGACATCGATCGCATAGCCCAGTGGAAATTGGAAATCTCCAAAATAGTGGTCACCGATGATTGGCTTTGCGACCGTGTGGATCGGCATGTAGGGCTGGTCCGATGATCGAAATGACAGCTGCGCGCTGACGGCTACGCCACGGTAGAACGACTCGATCCAGTCCCAACCCAACGAGATCGCAAGCGCGACGCTCAGAACAGCGAAGAGGCGTATGCCCCAGACCGACCATGGGGTCTGATCTGCCTCCGATCGTTCACTGCCCCCCTCATGCATCCGCCGATTATGGTCTGCGCTGACGCGCCATGCCATTGTCATCGAGGTGTTGCATTCGCTCTCTGAAACCAACCGAGGACCTTTGATTCGATCGATGCGGACGAGTCGACGTATCGAAGCTTTTGCCGCATTCGTCGCGCCGACACCGAATCGCACCGAGCCCTACACCCTCGTCGGCCGAGGTCAATGAGGGTTCGGATCAATTTCACTACTCATCGCGTCGCCAACCACGATCGGCGACCTCGCGGCCGCTGTCGATGGGGATGGGGATGGGCTCTCCACGGTTGGACGCGTCCGCCTCCCGAGGGTGTCGACGAGCTGGCCGAGAGGACCGGCGATCACGCGGCAGGAGACCGACAAGAGCCTGTCGCTATCAGTGGTCTCGTGCCCACTATTCGTCCTCTCTGCGGTTCCTACGCCTCACCGGTATCGTGAATGAGCGAGACCCGGGAGCAGGGGCCTATTCGAGTGAGTCGAGCTCGGTGGGCTTGCAGGCAGGAGTATCGGTCGTGCCGGGCTCCACGATCTCGAGTCAGAGATGATTTCATTGCAAGGGAGAGCTATCCATGTCGCTTGAAAGCATTTCGGGTGAGTTCACCCAGCGATCACCGAGCGAGAGCGAGTCGGATGCCAAGTTGCTTGGCCTTGCCAACGCTCGACTGGGGAGCGGCTCCTTTGGCGCGCAGTGGAACTACCACTTCTCCGTGTTCATGAAGCGCCAGGTCATTTCACGGCTTCTGTATCAGGACTTCCTCTACAAGAAGATCTTGGAGGTGCCGGGAGTGATTCTGGAATTCGGGGTGCACTGGGGAGCGACAATGGCGACGCTCGTGAACCTGCGGGGCATCTATGAGCCCTATAACCATTCGCGATTCATCTACGGGTTCGACACCTTCAGCGGGTTCCCCGGTGTCGACGACAAGGATGGCGGATTCTCGAAACCTGGTGACTATGCGACTTCGGAAAATTACGAGGACGAGCTCACAGAGGTCCTGACCATTCATGAGTCGTTCGCTCCGATCGCGCAGATCAAGAAGTTCGATCTCATCAAGGGAGATGTGACCGAAACTCTTCCCGCCTTCCTAGAAGCGAACCCTCATCTCATTGTCGCAATGGCAGTCTTCGACATGGATATCTACGAACCGACCAAGAGCGCCCTTGCCCTTGTGCTTCCCCGTCTCACCAAGGGTTCTCTGCTCGTATTCGATGAACTTAACTGCCGGCACTTCCCCGGTGAGACCAAGGCGGTAAGTGAGGTCCTTGGATTGAACGAGCTTCGCCTCCAGCGAGTCCCCAATCAGCCCTTTTGCGCCTTCGCCGAATTCGGATCCTGATCCGGCTCGGCACGAATCGTGAGATCGTCGGCAGAAGGTGGCTTCAGTCGATCGATGTCAGCGTCGAGAGCAACTGCATGGGCGAGTCCGCGATGACCATCGCTCCAGCCTCTGTCAGCTCCGCGACCGAGCCATACCCCCACTTGACCCCGATTCCCTGCAAGCCCAATTCACGACCACACACGATGTCTGCTGCTCGATCACCCACCATTGCCACCGCTCGTGTTCCATCGGTGACCTGCGTCATGGTCCACGTGAGCACGTCCCGCTTCATGTGCCTTGTTCCATCCAGTTCCGCCCCGCCCACACTCATGAAGAGGTCGCTCCAACCAGCGTGATCCACAACTTTGATGGCCATCGTTCGCAATTTGCTCGTGGCGATGTAGAGGTCGAATTCGTGGTCCCGCAATGCAACCAGCATCTCGTCTATACCAGGATATTTCGAGAATCGCAGCAATCCTTCCCTGCCGTAGTGCTCCCGGAAGATGCGGACTCCCTGTTCCAAGCGGTCCCCACTCAGTCCAAAAAAGCGCCCGAGAGCCTCCTGGATGGGCGGCCCGATGAGTTGCTTTAGCTCGGTGTCGTCCAGGTCGCCTAATCCCAGTTCCAACAGCACATAGTGGTATGCGCTGGCAATTCCAGGGAAGGAGTCGACCAACGTCCCGTCTAGATCGAAGAGGACGGCCCGGGTCTGACTCATCGAGCTGGGTATGCGGTCCTGCTCAGTCGATGCTGTCGGCAATGTGCTGCTCGATTGTCGAGCAGATGTGATCGAGATGTACCTCGGTCATCCCTGGGTAGACCCCGAACCAGAACGCGTCATTCATCAAACGGTCTGTGTTGGGTAGGTCGCCGATCTGGCGGAAGCCATCCCCTGTTGCGCGCATTTCGTCGAAACAGGGCTGACGCACCAGATTGCCCGCAAACAACATTCGGGTCTGGACCCGGCCTTTCTCGAGCGCTGCCACCATGCTGTCCCGGGTCACCGAGCTCCCGGGCTTGACTACCGCGAGAAAGCCGAACCAACTGGGCGTTGAGTACGGCGTGGGTTCTGGAAGCCGGAGGATCTCGTTGAACGGAGCGAGCCTCTTGTGGACGTAGTCAAAGTTCCTTCGACGGGCTGCGACGAAGGACGGCAACTTCTTCAACTGGGCGACACCCACCGCCGCCTGCATGTCCGTCATTTTCAAGTTGTAGCCAAAATGGGAGTAGGTGTATTTGTGGTCGTAGCCCTCGGGCAAGGTGCCGAGCGACCATCCGAACCTCTTGCCACACGTGTTCGAACGACCTGGCTGGCAGTAGCAGTCGCGACCCCAGTCCCGAATCGACTCTGCGATGCTCGCGAGCTCCTCGTTGCTCGTGTAGACGGCCCCCCCCTCACCGGTGGTCATCTGGTGTGCGGGGTAGAAGCTGCTGGTAGCGAGGTGTCCGAACGTTCCCGTTCGTCGAGTCTCGTTCGTACCACCGCGTCTTGTCGTGTACTCAGCTCCCATGGCGTCGCAGTTGTCCTCGACCAGCCAGAGGCCGTTGGCTTCACAGAAGTCCAAGACGGCATCGATATCGAACGGGTTGCCGAGTGTGTGCGCGACCATGACGGCCTTGGTACGGGAGCTCAGGGCGTGTGAGAGCATCGCCGTGTCGATGTTGTCCGTCACTGGGTCCACGTCGACGAAGACCGGCACCACCCCGTGCTGAATCGCCGGCGCCACCGTCGTCGGAAAGCCGGCGGCGACAGTAACAAGCTCATCGCCGGGTTGAAGGCGCCGCTCTCCCAGCCGAGGAGACGTCAGCGTGGAAAACGCCAAGAGGTTGGCTGATGACCCGGAATTGACGAGACGGCACTCTCCGACTCCGACGAATTCGGCCAGGCCCTTCTCGAGCTCCCGACAGAAACGACCACTGGTCAACCAGAAGTCCAAACTGGCATCGACGAGGCTCACCACCTCGTCCTCGTCGAAGATCCGGCCTGCGTACGGAGTCGGGGTCTTCCCGGGTACGTAGGGTTGGGGTGTCCACCGCCTCCGAGCGTACGCGCCCACCTTTTCGAGAATTTCGGCACGCAGAACCGCCACCGAAGGCTCGGAGTCAAGACCGGACTCTGGACCGTCATCGATGTCCGCTTGCCCCCCGAGATCGTCAGGATCCCCACCTGCCTCGGGGGAATCAGCCTTCAGCCCCACCGGGACGGCGACTCGTCCCGCTCGGCGTGCCGACCCGCCAGGGGCGGCGGTATCTGAGGCCGGGACGGTCTGGTCTGCCATGACTCGACTATCTTAGAACGTCCGCTGAATCTAAAGTACCGGGAATGAACCACCTGGAACGGCAGATGCTGGACATCCTCAAGCGGGGCCGAAACGAGTTCGGGTACGTGGCCGTCAAGGCAGAGTTCGAGGCGGAGGGCACCAGAACCGACGAGCTGCTGCGCCTCATGGAGATAGCCCGCAAGGCGGACCTCGAGCTTGGGCTCAAGATCGGCGGCTGTGAGGCCATGCGCGACCTTATGGAGGTCAAGCAGATCGGCGTCGAGTACGTCATCGCACCGATGATCGAGAGCCCGTATGCGCTCTCCAAGTACACCGATGCCAAGAACATCGTGTACACGAAGGATGAGCAGCAAGACACAAAATTCCTTTTCAACCTGGAGACAGAGAAGGCGTACGAGCAGCTACCGGACCTGATGACGATGGCTCAAGCCGAGAACGGGACGGACGGCATCGTCTTTGGGCGCGTCGACTTCACCCTCTCCACCGGACGTCACCGCGACGACATCAACACGGATGTTATCACCGAGTGTTGTCTGCAGACCGCCAAGGTCGTCAAAGACTCGGGACACGACTTTGTGGTGGGCGGGGGGGTGTCGATGGATTCGCTCCCAGCTCTTCGGAGGATCCGGAGCGTCTATCTCTCACGTTTCGAGACCAGGAAGGTCATCTTCGACGCCGCGTCTCTCGATGGAACCAATCTCGAGAAGGGCTTGGTAGAGGCAGTACATTTCGAGCTTCTCTGGTTGCTGAACAAGCGCGAGTACTACACAGCAATTGAGCAAGAGGACACCAAGCGCATCGAAATGCTCGAGCAACGTTGGCACGTCCTTTCTGCTGCCGACACACCCTGAAGGTCGGGGACTCTTGCGCGTAGCTGACTACATCGCCCAACTCCTCGCCGACGACGGGATCGAGCACGTCTTTATGGTGACGGGCGGGGGAGCGATGCATCTCAACGATGCGTTGGGGCGCGAACCCAGGCTTAGTGCCGTGTTCACTCATCACGAGCAGTCCTGCGCCATGGCAGCCGAGAGCTATGCGCGCCTATCGGGTCGTCCGGCTGCAGTGAACGTGACGAGTGGTCCCGGCGGTATCAATGCCCTCAACGGTGTTTTCGGCGCTTATGTCGACTCGATTCCTATGGTGGTGGTTTCCGGTCAGGTAAAGCGAGAGACTCTGGTCACAAGCTACCAATTGCCGTTGAGGCAGTTGGGCGACCAAGAAGTCGACATCGTGACGGTGGCATCCCCGGTCACGAAGCTCGCTTCGTTACTTGATGATCCTGAGCAGACTCGATTCACAGTGGAGCGGGCGCTCTGGCTGGCTCGGAGCGGTCGGCCTGGCCCCGTGTGGATCGATGTTCCCATCGACGTGCAATCGGCCCTCATCGATCCGGAGTCACAGCGGCGCTTTGACCCCGAGAAGGATGGGCCTGCGGCCAGCCTGTCTGCCGAGGTCGGCTGCCTTCGCGGCGATTCCCTGACCAAGGCGCTGGGGACGGTCTTGCGCCACTTAGTCACAGCACAACGGCCGGTCATTCTGGCTGGTGCCGGCATTCGATTGTCAGGAGCGCGTGAGTCGTTCCTTCGAGTCATCGACAAGTTCGGCGTTCCGGTGGTGACGGGTTGGAACGCCCACGATGTACTTTGGAACGACCACCCGCTCTACGTGGGCCGACCTGGTTCCGTCGGCGACCGAGGCGGCAATTTTGCTGTGCAGAATGCAGACTTCTTGCTGGTCCTGGGCAGTCGCCTCAATGTGAGGCAGGTCAGCTACAACTGGAAGTCGTTCGCGAGAGCGGCATTTACCGTGATGATCGATATAGATCAAGCTGAATTGTCGAAACCGACATTGTCGATCGATCTTCCCATCCACGCCGACGTCGGCGAGGCACTGACGTGTCTGGAAGAACTCGACTATGAGCCCCAAGCGGTTCACCGCAAATACCTTTCGTGGTGTCGCGACCGATCGTCCCTCTATCCCGTTGTCCTCAATGAGTACTGGAAGACGGACGAACCTGTGAATCCTTACTGTTTTGTGCAAGCGCTCTTCGACGAATTGGGCGAAGACGACGTGGTTATTACCGCGGACGGGACCGCATGTGTCGTGACCTTTCAGGCTGCATACCTCAAACCCGGTCAACGACTGTTTACGAACTCCGGCTGCGCCTCCATGGGCTACGAGCTCCCGGCGGCGATTGGCGCGCACTACGCATCCCCCAACAGGCGGGTCGTGTGCCTGGCCGGTGACGGCAGCATCATGTTGAACTTGCAGGAGCTCCAGACAATCGCCGGTAACCGGCTACCCGTCAAAGTCATCGTTCTCAACAACAACGGTTATAGCTCCATTCGTCAAACCCAGCAGAACTATTTTCCTGACAACGTGGTTGGTTGTGGACCCGAGTCTGGACTGACCTTTCCAGATTTTGCCAAGCTCGGGACGGCGTTCGGTTTCGAAGTGCGTCGTTGTTCTAGTCACCGCGACTTGTCTTCTGCAGTGCGAGACACCCTGACGGGTGATGGACCACAACTGCTCGAAATCATGCTCGACCCCGAGCAACCGTTTTCGCCAAAGCTATCCTCCCGGCAACTCGAGGATGGTCGTATGGTGTCCTCTCCACTCGAAGACTTGGCCCCGTTTCTGTCACGTCCTGAATTGGCAGAGAACATGTTGATCCCGCTTTTGGAGGACTGACGACCTCTGATGTGAAGGAGGGCTACTGCCGAGTTCAATACACTGTTGCGCATGAGCCGGCTGGGATTCTCGTCAGATACGGAAAGCAAGCTGACCGGATCAGGCCTCGATGTGGTAGTCACCGGCGGGGGTGGATGGCTGGGTCAAGCGACGCTTGAAATGTTGGATACCGCTCTGGGTCCGAAGATCCTTCAGCGTGTGCATGTCTTTGCGACCCGCCGTCGGTTCATGAGGTTGCGGTCCGGGACCGAATTGGAAGTGCTCCCCCTAAGCGAATTGCATCGTTTGACCATAGGCCCCCACCTGCTCGCTCACTACGCGTTCGCAACCAGAGAGCTAGTGTCTGAGCTCGGCCAAATCGACTACGTCAGCCGCAATCAAGAGATTACCGAGTTGATGGCGAACCATGTGGTGAGAACTCGACCAGTGGGCCTGCTGACAGTCTCATCTGGCGCCGTGTATCAAGGTGACCAATTGGCCACGAATCCCTACGGTGTCCTGAAAGCACGCGAGGAACGCCGATTCTCTGACACCGTTGCGCAACTCAGCCAGTCGGGCCCGGCGCCCCGAGCGATCGTCCCGAGACTTTTCAATCTTGCCGGCCCGTTCCTCAATAAGCCTGATCGTTATGTGCTCGGATCGATCCTTCGAGACATTGCACAAGGAGGCCCCATTCAGCTCCATGCCACCCATCCGGTTGTGCGTTCGTATGTCCACGTACGCGACTTGGTCGATCTCGCCTTTGCCGTGATGTTGGGAAGCGGGCCCGCTCCGTTCGAGCCCTTCGACACTGCCGGCGATCGAGAGATCGAGGTCGGAGATCTTGCCGAGCTCGCCGCCGCTGTCTTGGGAAAGCCTGAGATGCCGATCAATCGACCACCGCTCGATCACACGGGAGCTGATCGCTATGTCGGCGATTCGACGGTGATTGACTCGCTGGCAAGGTCGTACGGAGTAGAAATGAGTTCGCTTCCGCGACAGATCGAAGATACCGCTGCTTTCATGAGCACCTGACGGTCGAACGTGTTCAGTCGACTTTCCACGGAGCGTCGCCGGTCGCCCAGAGTGCTTCAAGAAGGTGCAATTCACGCAGGGTGTCGACGGGCTGCCAAAAGTCGTGATGGAGAAAGACTGCCAGCTGGCGCCGGTCGGCAAGTCGTCCAAGGGGCCCCTGCTCGAACAGCGTGTCGTCTCCCTCGATGTCGTCGAGAACTTCCGGAGAAAGCACGAAGAATCCCCCGTTGATCCAGTTGCCGTCCCCGTGGGGTTTCTCGAGGAACGTCGTGACCCGGTCACCCTCGATCTGCAGGGCTCCGAACCGACCGGGGGGCTGCACCGCTGTCACTGTTGCTAAGAGACCCTGGGATCGGTGGAATGCGATCAACGCTGTGATGTCCACGTTGGCCACCCCATCGCCATAGGTGCAGCAAAAGTCGCCATCGGCGACATACTCGGCAACCCGCTTCAAACGACCCCCGGTCTGGGTATCGAGACCGGTGTCGACAAGGGTGATCCGCCACGGCTCGGCCATTGTCTGGTGCACTTCCATCCGGTTCTCTCGAAGGTCGAAAGTGACGTTCGACATATGGAGGAAATAGTTGGCGAAGAATTCCTTAATGATGTAGCCCTTGTAACCACAACAGATCACGAACTCGGTAATGCCGTGGGCCGCGTACGACCGACAGATGTGCCACAGCAGTGGCCGACCACCGACCTCGACCATAGGCTTGGGCCGCGAGACCGTCTCCTCGGTAAGACGGGTTCCCCGACCGCCAGCCAAGATGACGGCCTTCATCTCGGGCTCCCGTCCGGAGCGGCGCCATCAACGCATGGGTGCGACAAGAGCATCAGGCTAACTCTACGGCCCCGCCCTATTGACCGCATGCCTAGGGCGTGGTCAGAGAAGGTCGAGGGCAGTTGCTCTCCCGCTGCGTCAGCCGTCGGCGCTCTACCCAGTGGAGGCCGAGAGCACACCCGGTCCAGGTCTCAGGAGAAGCACCCAGCCATCCGGCTCGGCGCTATTCTAAGTGCCCACCCCGGGGGTGTAGCTCAGCTGGTAGAGCGCTACGTTCGCAACGTAGAAGTCGGCGGTTCGAGTCCGCTCACCTCCACTGACCTCTGTTGGCAGTTCTGTTGGCAGATTTCACGCGTCGTGCCTGCTCAAGGGGTGAGATCGGCGATCCGATCGCACGCCGTCGACTAAGTGGACTCGAACCCAAATCGGGTACAGAACGAGAACCGATTTGGGGCATGATCAGGCGGTCAAGCATAACCGTCGGCCCACCAGAACGGGTGTTCTCGACCGATGGTGAGATGGTCCTTTGCACTATCCCAGGACGGCCCGCCCACCGGCATCCTCGGGCGGTCGGAGCGTCTTGTTCAGGCTGCGTCAAGGACATCTCGCGGCACCGTCACCGTGGCTCAGCAAGACTCTTGGCGTGGACGAGCGGCCGAGCACTCAGTATGCAACGACCCTCGACGGAGTGAGTCTCGCCTATCAGTGCTTCGGTGAGGGACCCGACCTCCTGTTGCCCATGTTTGGATCGCTGGTAATCGACCAGGCATGGGAGGAACCGCAGATCGGACTCACTCTTCGGCGATTGGCAACCTAACGACGTGGGCCGAACCGTATGTGCAGCTCCCGGTCGAGGACCGGGGTCAGGGAGCATCAATTCAACTGGAATCAGATCTCGTATGCGCTCGGTGTGAGTCCTCAGGCCGCTCGAGAACGTTGTCGCCATACCACAGTCGTGACGAGGTGGATCACGACGTAGATCTCCCGAGCCACGTCGGGGCGATTGCATCCCGTCAAGCAGATGTCGCTTGGATCATGGTGTTGAGAAGTCCCCGTGTTGACTCGCCTGCAGCACGCAATAAGACACATAGCTACTGGCACTCTCCGGGGATGTACATGCGAACAATGCCTGGCGATCGATGGAAACTGGGGGGAGATCTCCGAGGCCGTACCAAACCCACGCGTGTGCTTGGATACGTGGCAGCCGACCAAGCACAGCGGTGAAGAAACCCGCGGCATAAGCGGGATCGCGCCCTTCCTTCGCCATCGGCACCACAACAACTTGGACCCCCCAGTCGTCCAGTGAGAGCCGCACCCGGCGCACAGTGGCAGACGTGGCTGAGGGGAGGGGGGGTAGGCCCGAACCTGCCTGCGAGAGGGCGTTCAAGGTGGAGATGGTTCCTCCGAAAGGTGAGACAGCCTCACTGTGTCGACCGTCGCGTCCAGGGACGAACCCCCCCCCGCCAACGATTCGGAACCGCATACCGTCGACCGCTTGCCAAGCTGTTGCCTGTTGGTCAAGCATGCTGGGATAAGGATACGTGAGCAGAACCGTACCCGGTAAGAGCCGCGGGGCCATGTGGGTGAACCAGGGAGGCACGGGTTTGTCTTGGACGACGAAGGGAAAGCTATACGCTGCGCCCACTGGTGCAAGCGTGGCGACCGTCGCCACGGATAGGAACGCGCCCATGAGTCCGAGGGAACGAGTGGCGTGGGAACGACGCAGTTGCTCATGCCGACGTCCGTAGTGTCGGACAATGACATGCCTCCATCGATCGGCTGAGAGCGCGAGCAGGAGCGCAGCTGCGAAGACGGTGACGGCGCTGAAGCGTTCTGGCCCTATCTGTGCCAGTAAGGGAATATTCTGGAAAAGCCGCCAAGGCATCCACGTGCTGGCAGTACCCAACGAGAACAACCATGACGACAACCCGACCGCCACCAAAACCCACGCCAGTCGCTCTCTGAACCACACAAGGGCCGAGATCGCAAGATACGCCAACATGGCCGGGCCAAGGAACGAGATATCCGGGCCTCCGTTACCGGAATAACCACTGAGCTCGGACAGGGGTATGGGTTGGTGGACATACGGTCCAGTCGATATCACTCCCGAGATCGGAACTCCGACCAGAGTCCCTGGAATCGGGGATCCTACGATATGGCGAGGACCATCGAGCGCGAACCAGGCAGGATAGACGAGACATACCACCACAATCCCCGCTGCTGTAGTGAGTCCCAGCAAGATGCGTCGACTCCGAGCCCACGTTCCGAGCGGAGCCAAAATGGCTGCGACCGTTACCCCGATACCTCCCACGAGAAGTGAGATCGCTAGAACTTCGGTGCCGACGAAGAACTGCATCACGGTCAGCAGACCAAGACCGACGCCTAGGGGCACGGGGCGATGGCGCTGGGTCACAAACAAGTCGTAAAGGCACAAGAACGCCAAGGGCGGGTAGATGAGCCAAATCTGAGCGAGGTTGCCTACCGGTTCCCGACTCACAATGATGGGTGAGACACCATAGAGGAGGGCGGCGGCGAGCTGGCCCGGAACAAAGCGTGAGAACCTGCGAACGGCCAAGAAGCAGCACCATCCCGAGGCCACCGGCGCAAGAGTCACGGCGACATTAAAAGTTGCAATAGGACCGAAGAGCCATGTCACCGGAGAAAAGACCAGTGAGCCTGCGATCCAAGATGTGTTGGTCAACATGTTCACACCACCCTGACCGGCATAGATCGCATTGGAGAAAAACGGGTTGTGTCCATGGATCAAGGCCCATGGCGTCCAAGCGAGAGTCCCGAGGGTTCCACTCTCGTCGCCACATAGACACGTGATCGTCGACGTTGGGTGGCCTGTCACCCACACCCGCCACCACATGATGATGGAAATAACGAGTAGTCCACTGATGACTGCTGCGTGTAGGGCGATCACATCCCACTTGATCCGAGGGGATTTCGGCAGCATGGCCGATGGCCCGTCCGGATTCTGGCCGCCCTGGACGTAGCGCCTGGAGCGCGTCGTTCTGACCGGCGGCCTTGACGACATGGTAAAGACGAGGATAGATCTTTCTCACAAGGTCCTGCTAGGCCGGGCGAGGTACCTTATGACATCAGTCCCGTGTCGGAGGATCGAGACGTTGCTCTCCGAGGTAAGCCGAGACTCCCGGGCGCGCCCGGCATCCAGACCTGCCCGAAAGTGCCGGGGAGTTTGTGCCCGGGCACATTTCCGCTGGACTAACGGTCGGGGACGCCAGGCAATAGCTCGGAGCGCAGTTGTGATAAGACGTACTCCGCACCAACGTTGGTTAGATGTGCTGCGTCGAACTGGGTGAGTTGAGACAACCGGCCACCGAGGCGTGTGAGGCACCCAGACTGGTCGCAAAGGACCGTCGTTGGCTGAACAAATGGGACGCGGTTGCGATGGGCGAGCCCGGCAACGACCCGAGCGAAGAAATGCATCAGTGGGCGTCGAAGATCGAAGTTCATCCGATATGGCAACGGACGGCCAGGGTGCAGGGTGCCGTATTGATAGAGGGCAGTGGGAAGCGCCGTTGTCCAATAGGGCGAACTACCGAGAAGAACTATCCGCTTGACACCATCGCGCCTTAGGGCGTGGATCGTCTTCCCGACATCTTCGATTGCAGAAGGTTGATACGCGTACCAGGCGGCCCCGAGGATTACTTCGTAGGGATGTAGACGGCGAATGCGTTGTACGACGTCAACATTTGTCTCCTCACAGTGGGGCTCATTCGTTTCGGCGACCCCTAGAGCAGGAATGCAGGCGCTCGCCGTAAATTGAGCGAGACGATAGCCACGCACTTCCGGATGCGCAGATAGGGCGGGATATAGCTGGGCAGCATGGGAGTCGCCGTAGAGGACGACGAGAGGCTTCGTGCCGCTCTCGACGCAATTCCTGAAGGCTGAAGGCGACTGATTCTGATTCAGAAAACACGTCCCATCTCGCCACGGATTGCCGATCGGGTTGTAGACGTATGTTGCAAGCGCGCTAATTGGATACGAGATCTCCGTTTGAACCCGAGGGCCTGCGATCTCTTGGGCACCGCTAGCCACAAACAAGTCCGACTGCACTGCTATGATTGATAGCGTCCCTGCCACCAGGACGACACCGAGGCCGACGCTTGGCATGCGACGCCGGGAGAACAGTCTGGCATGTCGAATGGGATTTTCAACTAGTCGGTACGAGGCCACTGCGGTTATGAGTGCCACCACGACCCACATCAGGTTCTGGGGGACCGTAAGGCTCGTCTTGCCGGCGTTCTGGGCAGCGATCATCAAGATGGGCCAATGCCACAGATACAGCGAGTAAGAGAGCTTGCCAAGCATCTGAAACGGAGCGAGGCGCAACAATGCCTCGACCCCTAAGCGTGGCGCGGCTACCCCTCCGGCGACGATCAGTGCCGATCCGATCACGGGAATGGTCACCGCCGAGCCTGGGTACGATGTAACCGAGGTGAAGCCCACCGCCGCGCCGATGATGGCTCCAAGACCGAGCCACGTTGCACCGGCGGCGACCCAAATCGGTAGTTTCAGAAGCCACGGGGTCCCCACTGCTGCCAACGCCCCGATCGCCAATTCCCATGCCCGAGTAAAGGGCGAGAAATAGGCGCCCGTCGGATCGCTCGACGTGCTAACGATCGAGAAAGCCAACGACGCGCAGATGATAACCGTGAGACCAAGAGCGAGCCGCGCCCGCAGCGACACGTGGGTGCGGATGCCTGCGAGTAGTAGGAAAAGAGTGGGGTAGACGATGTAGAACTGCTCTTCGACGGCAAGCGACCAGAAGTTCTGAAGCGGCGAGGGGGGGAGCTGAGAACTCAGGTAGTTTGTGCCGATGGCATTGAAGTGAAAGTTGGCCAGAAAGACGGTAGCCCAGCGGCCATCGGTGGCGGTTCGGTCCCCGGCGCCAGCGCCCAGAAAAATGAACGACAGGGACACTGTGGCGATGATTACGAGGGTGGCTGCCGGGATGATCCGTCGGCATCGGCGCCCGTAGAAGGTGAGGATTGATGTTCGGCCCGACGAGGCCCGTTCACGCAGTAGTACACCGGTGATGACGAAGCCCGAGATCACAAAGAAGACATCGACGCCAATATAGCCACCGGACACCGTCGATACGCCCGCGTGGAAGAGCACCACCAGGAGAACGGCAACGGCTCGCAAGCCCTCAACATCGGGTCGGAACGAACGATCTCTGGGGGCCGTCCCCGATTCGTCTCCCGACGCCAGGAACCGCTCACCCTCCTTTGGAATGTCCCTGTAGGACACAGCCCCCGCCACCCCCATCACATATGACTCGCAATGATACTTTGAGAATCGTGCGAGCCATGTGGAAGGAAGGGTGAGAACGCTCGGCGCTCTAGGAACGAGGGGACCCACCGCGCCATGGCGACTTCGCGATTCTGGAGAGGATGGCCTTGGCGTCCGCATGTACTGGCGGAGAGTAGCGACACTCGTACGCTTAGGTGTTCTTCCTCGGGACGTTGGTAACACGTGAGATCGGGGGACCCCCTATGGCGGTGTGCACCCGGTGATGGTTGTAGATGTGAAGCCAGTGGGCAAGGCCGTGGTCCTGTCGCATTCGCGCCAGTAAGGACGGATGCAGGCCCACTCCTCGAGCAGGGTGCGGTTGAACCTCTCTACCTTTCCATTGGTCTGGGGCCGGAAGGGCCGGCAGTAGCGGTGCAGGATCCTCCGTTCGGCCAGGGCAGCGTTGAAGAGCAGACCTCGGTAGGCGAAGGCGTTGTCGGTCATGCCTTCGACGATCACCCCGTGCGCTTGGAACCAAGCCTCGGCACGGCGCCAGAAGGCAGCACAGGTGGCACCAGTTTCGTTCTGGAGGACCTCGGAGTAGGCCAAGCGGCTGTGGTCGTCGACGGCCGAATGGACAGAGGCGTAGCCGATGCGCTTGCCCCGCTTGAGCTGCCGGGTCTTCTCTGCACTCGTCGCCGCCCGGCCGAGCATCTTGTGGCCCCCGCCGGCGGGGATCCTTCCCAGTTTCTTCACGTCCACGTGGACGAGCTCGCCCGGCCGGGATCGTTCGTAGCGGCGGATCTCGCGCCCCGACGCCCGGTCTAGGTGATCGAGGCGGGCCAGATCGTGGCGTTCGAGGACCCGGTAGATGGTGGAGGGGGGAACCCCGAGCCGGAACGAGATCCGGTGCGGACCCGCCTTGTGGAGGCGGCGCTGGCGGACGATGCGCTCCTCGAGCCGCGCACTTGTCCGGTTCGGCGAACTCAGCGGTCGGCTCGAGCGATCGACCAGGCCACCGGGGCCGATTCCACATAGCGGCGCCACCACTTGTAGGCGCATTGGCGGGAGATGCCCATTCCGGCAGCAACATGGGCGACGGGGCTGCCCGCCGCGATGCGCTGGCAGAGCAGGAGTCGACCGGTCGGGGTGAGAGGAGCGTTACGGTGGGACACGAGGACCTCCGGGTTGGCGTGCTGGCTTCGACACCTGCACACCTACTTCCGGAGGTCTTCGTTTTGGTGGATCCCATGGGCGTCAACAACGTCCGTGGGAGGAACATCTAGAGGGCTAGGCATGCGTGTGTCGGCGCGATGATTCGTCGCACACGCCTGCCTCACGAGGTCGCCCATTCGAAATCGGCACACCGAGTGTAGAATCCACGACTGGGCGCGCCACGGGCGCGAGAGGCCACGTAATACAGGGTCAATCAGGGTCAACCACGGTCAGTCAGAATCGTCGTCTGGACTGGTGGAATCGGTGACTTGGCTGGTCGGGGAGGGTGAGTCGTTAGAGTTTCGCAACGTAGAAGTCGGCGGTTCGAGTCCGCTCACCTCCACTGACCCCTGTTGGCAGATTTCACGCGTCGTGCCTGTTCAGGGGTGAGATCGACGTTCCGTTCGTTCGCTGCCGACTGGCCGGACTCGAACCCGTTCGAGCCGCTGCCGACGGCCGTTACCCAGCATGTTCGTGCGGTCGCTCGACGCCGATCCTGGGCCCCTACACGTACCTGCTGAAGAAGTTCGCCACGTCTTGCGCAATCTGTCGGAGGCTGGGATCAAGTGGTCTAGAGCCAACTTGCACGAACATGTGCCCCATGTTCTGGACCAGGACGAGTTGGGTTTGGTCTCCAGCGGCTCGAAGATCCTGATTAAACTGGATTGCCTGCGATTCAAGCGTCTTTGTGTCGTCGACACCCTGAACAATCAGAATGGGCGGCGCGTTTGCCACAACAAAATGGGTGGGGCTTGCTAGAACCACGTCCATCCTGTTGTTGCCAAAGACCTGCTGAATGTCGGAGGAAGTAAACCCAGATGCCGCTTCAGTGAGGTTCGCGGGGCCAAACATATCTGCCACAGCGAGTACGCTGCTCGACTCGGTTGGATACGGTCCAACGTCGAATACCGAGTGCCCTCCTGTGAGACCGGCGAGAGCGGCTAGCTCTCCTCCAACACTGGTGCCAAAGGCAAATATCTCGTTTCCGTTGATTCCATACATTGGCGCGTAATCACGCAGGTACCGAATCGCGCACTTGACGTCCTCGATCTGCGTCGGGAACTTAAACTGGGGGGCCAGTCGATAATTCACGCTGGCAACGGCATAACCGGCAGAAGCCAGAGCTTCAAGGAAGACCGGGTTGAGGTCCGACTTGTCACCTGAGTCCATCCCTCCGCCGTGGATGTAGATGGCAAGCGGAAGAGGGCGTTTGGTCGCGGCGCTAGGGATGTAGAGATCGAATGCCTGTGAGTTGCAATAATTCAGGTTCCGGTGGGCAGTACCAAGCGTAAAGGGAACGTTGGGTGGCGGCGTGGTGCACCCACTGACGAGTCCTGCCAGGACCAGCCCGGCAGCAGGAAGAAGGAGTCGTCTGATCACCCTGGAACTATTCTCCGCTGATAACCGGCAGCTGCGAGCGGACACAGTCCCTTGCTGCCGATCCGGGGAAACGCTGTGGCTGCGCCTACAGGTGGTCGCTTCGACTGCCCGAATCGGAGCATGATTAGCCTCCTGCGCCGTCGCGAGACTCTGGGTGTGGCCATCTGATCCGGTCCTTACGGGTCTGAAGGGAAGCCCGGGACGTCCTTTGCCCGTGAGGCCGTGCATGCGGCAGCCCAGGTGTTGCGATTGGCAGGACGGCCCGGACTCGATGATCGTTAGGACTTCGCACAGGCGGGTGTCGACGCTCTTCTATCCGGCTTGCGCGGTCCATCAGGAGAAATGTTTATTGGTACGCGGTCGCAGAGGTAGGGCCGATGGTCCCCTGTACCGGGCGCCTATGAACAGATCGGCGGCGCCCAGCACCGGGCAGCGGGGAGCGGCCACCCCGAATAGCGGCTCTGCAGCCAGACCAGCGTTCCGCTCGCCGACCCCATTTGCGACGTACACGGGTCTTGCGCTTGTGTCTGCTGCAATTGTGCAGCGTCTCGCATTGAAGGCCGGCAGTTAGGGTCGAATGTCCCTGGTGCCGTGCTAACCCGTCGTGGTCTTCTGGACCGGTGCCTCTTGATCGAGCTGGACTTGAAGTCCTCGACCCCGAACAGTGCCTCAGCCTGCTCCGGCGGGTGCAGGTCGGACGGATTGCGGTCATTGTGGAGGCTCGGCCGACCATCTTTCCTGTCAACTTCGTAACTCTGGACGCGTCGGTAGCCTTCCGCACCGGAGAGGGCACCAAACTCGATGCTGCCACCCGGAATGCCGTCGTGGCCTTCGAGGCGGACGCGATTCACTCCCACGAGCACTATGGCTGGAGCGTGGTTATCGTCGGGGAAGCCGAGGAGGTCAGCGACCCAACAGCAATCGACCAGACGACCCAGATGGGACTGCGGCCCTGGGCACCGGGGTCTCGGTCTCACGTCGTGACGATCAAGCCCCAGACGATCACGGGCAGGCGGATCGTCGGAGGTAGTGACATGTCGCTTCGGGTCGGGGAGCGACGGGGCCCACATCCCGGTAGCAGGTGATATGCGTCGCCTCGGGACACCATGCCCCGGCTCTTCGGGCATCCTCTAGCCGTCGCCTGGCGGCCCCTTGAGCAAGGAGGGACGTTAGGCCCTGGGCATCCCCCGATCGGCTGGCACAAGCTGGATGTAGACGCACGGAGGTGAGCCATGGTTATCCAGAAGGATGAGATTGAGCGGCCAGACTCGTCTGCCGGTACAGCCCCGGTTAATTCAACGACCACGGATGAGGTCGCCCGTCGACAGGCAATCAAGCAGATCGAACGCCGGCGACACTTCCATGTTGAGTTCGTTGTATCGGCCATCGGCATGGGAATATTGGTCTTGATCTGGGCTTTTTCCGAGTACCACAACGCAGGCGGCTGGCCAACCGGCGGATTCAGTCAGAGTTCGGGCATCCACGACGTGTGGAACTACTGGATCATTTACCCGATCGGCGCTTGGTTGCTGATTATGGCCGGGCGGATCTGGTCGGTCTATGGACGGAAGCCGATTTCGGAGACTGCCATCAAGCGAGAGATGGAACGTCAGGCAGGCAACGGCTGACGGTTTCTCCTCTGGCCGTTCGGCGTGGGACGACACAGGATCGAGAGTGAAGGGGATGACCAAAGGCCATCGGCTGCGTTGTTGGGGGTCAACGCCCGGGATGCACCGAGGCGAGGTCCAGAGAGGCACGACCAGACCACGATGAGTTCGATCCAGTTGTGATTCCGATGGTGTCAGGCAGTCCTTCGGACCTAGTGGGTCACCCCGCCCGTCCACTCAGTCGCCAGGCCCGGACACTGCGAGTCCTCCACACGTCCATCGGTCTTGCCGAGTTGGGTTGCCTTGGCTACCTGTGGTTCTGTGCTCTATCCCGTCGTCGAAACCGGTGGCTGAACGTTGCGGCTGGTGTGCTGGCAGTAGAAGGCGTCGCCCTCCTGGTCGCCAAAGGGTGCCCATTGGGTGTCTTCCAGCGTCGAGCGGGGGACGACGTACCGATGTTTGGTTTGTGGTTCGGGCCTCGCTTGGCACCGTTCGCCATTCCCTCATTCACAGTGATTGTCCTCGTGGGCCTGCTGGTGGTGCTCACCAGGCCCCCGAAGGCCAGTCCTGAATCCCGCACATGAGTGCCGCTACCGACTGGGGGACATGTCACTGGCGGCTGGGGGCACGACACTCAAGGGATCCCGTACGTGGGGTGTATCCATCTGGCCCGGGCGGAAAGTGGCGAAACCAGCGAACCCCGTCCACCGTGCCAGCAGATCTCCCTTCAGGCCACCTACCCGAATGGACGCCCATGTGTGTCCCGCCTTGGAATACCGGCTCTGATCAGAGCCAACCTCACACTGTTCGGATCTCGCGCCAGCTGCTCCCCGACCTTGGCCAAGGATAAGCCGGAGCGGTAAAGCCGAATTGTCGACTCGATCTCTCTGCGATCGAGTGGCCGGTTGCGAATCCGTGCGCCCGCCGCTTTTAGAATGGCGGAGACAGTTGTCCGGTGGATACCCCAGCACTCGCCGAGTTCCTTGGCGGTCGAACCGGTTTGATAGCCGACGACGAGCTCCTTGATTTCGTGAGGCATCAGGTGGCGCCTTGGCGAATACGGGATTCGATTGACACGCATATTCTTGGTCTTCGCCGCGGTTGTCTCTCGCCCTTTGACCTGGGAAAATGAACTTGCGTCCCAGACTTCAAGGAGGCGCCTGAGGCGCCGCGGAGGGTTCGAACATATTCCGTTTACCTCCACTGGCCCCTGTTGGCAGATTTCTCGCATCATGCCTGCTCAGGGGTGAGATCGACTTTCCGATCGCTCACTGCCCACTAAACGGACTCGAACTCCTTCAGGCCGGTGCCGTCCACCCGGTACCCGGCTTTTGCGCGTGGTCAGATTGCGTCCCTTAGCGCTCCGATCAGGGTGATCCCGCCTGGTACGGCGGCCAATAGAAGAACCAGCCAGCCAAGGCACCCAGATCCGGCATGGATTTCGAGGGCACATGTGACGTAGGTCTCTGGTGACGCCCCGTCCAGGAACCCACACTTGCCATATGACATTCGGACGCAAGACCGCTTGTGTGGCGAGCATGGCAGCAGTCGTCTATGGAGTCTGGGTCCGCCCTCGGCTCTGGCGCTGGGGCGCAACCGATGAGGAAGTCGCTGGGCCATATCCAGGCGCCGACCTGGTCCCCGAGGGCGAGAGGGGGGCGACGATGGCCGTCACGATTGAAGCGCCACCGGATCAGGTGTGGCCGTGGCTTGTCCAGATGGGCGGTGATCGCGGCGGTTGGTACTCCTGGGACCGACTCGACAACGGGGGCCGCCCAAGTGCCCAGGAGGTCCATCCCGAGTGGCAAGACCTGGCCCTCGGTGACTACGTGAAGTATTGGAAGACGGAGTGGTCCGGTGGACGCTTGGGAGGTCGCAGCCCTTGAACCGAATAGCTTCTTGGGACTGCGTGGGTTGAACGACCTGCGAGGCCGCAACCTCGATCCGAAGCGGCCTCGGCCACCGGCTTACATCGAAGGACTCTGGGGCTTCCTGCTGAACGAACTGCCTGGCGGGCGCACACGTCTGGTCATCGGCGGCTACCAGGCCATCCGCCCACGATGGCTCGGACGTTTCGTCTTCTACTGGCTCTACGTTCCCGTTACCTGGATCATGCAGGCACGCATGTTGGCAGTGCTCAAGCGGAATATCGAACGAGCAGTCAATGCACGACCACACACGGTCGCCGTTGCCGCAGAATCCAACGCAGTCGTATCTAAGAAGTTATCGGCAACTGCGTAATCAGTCGCCAGCTGTTGGAGGGGAGATGCGATGAAGATCCTCGTAACCTTTGCGTCGAAGCATGGCTCAACGTACGAAATCGCGGAAGCGATCGGGTCCGAGCTCGCGAACCATGGGCTGGAGGTTTCCGTCGTCCCGGTGCAAGATGTCAGGGCGATCGACGAGTACGACGCCGTCGTCTTGGGCAGTGCTATCCACATGGGTCAGTGGATGAAGCCCGCGAAGGAGTTTGTGGCACGCGAGACCGCGACCCTCGCCTCGATACCGGTGTGGTTGTTCTCGAGCGGCCCGGTGACAGACCGATCAAAGCCAGATGATCCGGCTGATCGACGTCAGGGCGACCAGATCGAGAAGGCGCTCGCGGCCCGTGAACACCGCGTCTTCCGGGGCAAGCTCGACATACCTGGACTGAGCGTCGCCGAGCGCGCGATCGTGCGGATCGCGAAGGCCCCTTCTGAAGATCAGCGAGATTGGGAGGCGATCCGGACATGGGCAGCTGGCATCGGTGCGGCCGTGCTCGAATCGCAGCCGTTGCATCCTGCCGCAGACTGACTATCCGCTTGGTGTCCGACTCGCCGAACGCTCTGACAGGCGACTGGGGGATCCGGTAACACCCCTGTAGCCATCTGTGGCACCAATACTGCCTTGGGATCGGCTAACCGAGCCGGACGGGCAAAGGCGGTGGGACGAAAGACCCTGGTCCTAAAGCCCAGGCCGGGGCACGTTGGGGGCATGGAGGTGCGCCAGCCGGTAGTCCCGCCAACAGCAGCTGCTTTGACCAGCTGCCCCGGGCTCGACCTGTATTGGATTCCGCTTGGCGCAGGCGCTGATGTTGTGCGCCTCAGCGGGAGGACGTACGAGGCGGTCTTCGCCCTTCTTCAACATCGTCCTCGCCGGGATCTCTACCACTCCGCTCTGGTGGCGCAGACCAGCGACGCCACCTTCGTCATCGAGATGACCCCAATCCCCGATGGTCGAGGGCGACAGGACCGTGGCGTGGTCTCCGAAGGCCCGGTCGGGAGTCGATGGCTCCGGCGACAACGCATCTTTCGATACGAGATCCGCCGATGGCCCGAGGGCATGATCCCCGATATCTCCTCGGCGGTCGCGAGTCCGGTTCGCGTCACCGATGACGCCGATCTCGTGCGCCAGGTCCTCGAAAGCGTGCCGCTCGTTCCAACACCCGTGTGGGGCAGGGATGAGCTTCACGCGGGCGAGATGTGGAACTCGAACTCGGTAGTCGCCTGGCTCCTGACCCGCGTCGGGCTCCTAGCGGCGGCCGGTCGGCCTCCTCTCGGAGGCAGAGCGCCAGGATGGGATGCTGGTGTCGTTGTCGCCCAGCGGCCAACGTGCTCGTCTGAGAATGCACGAGGCCCGACACGATCGCAGCTCCTCGAAGAGGTTCGCACCGTTGCCCACGATCTCCCAGCATTTTCGACGGCGCCGCTCTATCGGAGTTGGCACCTTCGCTGGGGGGCCACACCGGCCGAAGTCGCCGGTTCCCTTCCAGGCGATTCCCTCCAGCCCCAGGCCCAGTTCAGAGCTACCCGTGCGATTTCCATTGATGCCCCGCCCGATGCTGTGTGGCCGTGGCTCGTGCAGGTCGGCGGCGGTCGGGCCGGCTGGTACAGCAACGACTTGCTCGACAATCTCGGCCGTCCCAGTGCCATCACGGTTGTGCCCGACCTCCAGGACCTCGAGGTTGGCCAATGGGTGCCGATGTCCCCATCGGGAACACCGTCCGATCGCAACGCCTTTCGGGTTCATTCGTTCCAAGTGAACCAGTGGATGCTGTGGACCAAGCCAGACAGCACCTGGGTCTGGCATCTTTCGCCGACCGATGATGGTGGCACGCGCCTGGTTACGCGAATCCACGCTGTCTACGACTGGCATCACCCACTGACGGCCCTACTAGGTGTGTTGCTCATGGAATTCGGTGACTTCGCCATGTGCCGCAGAATGCTCCGAGGGATCAAGGCACGGTCCGAGGCCCTCGCTCGGGAGGACCAGGCCCGACATCTCGCGACCTTGGATCAAGTCGGGAGTTTACGGTGAGGCTTCACCGCGCTTTAGCGACCGAGCTATCGGAGCAAGGCGATGAGCAAGCGAGCAGAGGCAAAGGCGCTCGTGACGCTGGAGCTCTTCACTGGGACCATGGGATTGGTAGGTGGGCTGATGCTCATCGCCCGACCAAATGGATCTCTCCTTCACGCGAAGATGTCTGCGTTGTCGGGAAGCCCGTTCGACGATTGGCGTCTTCCCGGCCTATTGCTGGCCAGTTTGGTTGGTGGGGGCTTTCTCGTTGCCGGCGAGTGGCAGCTGCGCGGATTGCCCCATGCACAGGAGCTGTCGCTTGTCGCTGGCATAGGGCTGATCGCCTTCGAAGTCGCCGAACTCGCCTGGATCGGGTTGCAGCCACTGGAGGTGATCTTTGCGCTCGTCGGGGCTGGGGTGGCCATCTTGGCCGCTAGGCAAGCGCCACTCATAGTGCACCAACGCAAATAGGTCCGGACGATCCCCCTTGATTCGGCGTAGTCGGACTCAACGCGAGGGCGGACTAGGTAGCGCATATTCGGGATCCCGGTCGCACCATGTACCCATCCGGGCCGAGCAATAGGTGCCGATCCCGGGCGGTCCCAGCCAGGCTCGGCGTGGCACCTATACGGGTGGCCGACCATGGGTGTCGCGCCTGGGGACTCCGGCTCGAAGCAGGGCCATTCTGACGCTGTTCGGATCCCGAGCCAGGCGCTGACCGACTGTGGCCAACGACAGGCCCGATTGATAGAGCCCAATGGCGGCCGACACCTCGGCTTCGTCCAGCGGCCGGTTGCGAAGCTGGACCCCTCGTGCCTTCAGAAGAGCGGCGACCGTCGTCCGGTGGACCTCCCAGCGGTCGCCCAGCTCTTTGGCCGTTGAGCCCGCCTGATAGTCGGCGACAAGCTCCTCGATTTCATGAGTCGCCAGATGGTGCCTGGGGGAGTAAGGGATCAGATCGACCGACCCCCGTTCAGGCTTCGTTGCCGTTGTCTTCTGCTGATTGAGCTGAGAAAACGAACTTGGGTCCAAGGCATCAAGAAGTCGCTTGAGGCGCTCTGGAGGGTTCGAACATATTCCGTTTACCTCCACTGACCCAACACTGACAACACTGACGAACTCTAGAGCTGACGGACCTCGTGGAAACGGGGTTCGATTTCTGTTCGACCTAGAGCGGAGCACCTCGCGCCGAGACCGCTCGGCGGACACGTTGCAGTTGAGATCGGCGCATGACCTCCCGACCAGCTCCTAGCCTGTGTGCTCTTGGCCCAAGTACCCTGGGTTGCAAGCGATCAAGTGAAGGACGGGAGAGAGTTGTCTGGGCCGGACTCAAGCTCGCAAGTTAGTCGGTTCCTCGCGTCTGGGGACGAATCAGGTACTTCCCCCGGAGACCGCGCCTTCCGGCCCGATGTCGAGGGCCTGCGTGCTGTGGCTGTCTTGCTCGTCGTGTTCTTTCACTCAGGCGTCTCGGCACTGTCGGGCGGCTATGTCGGCGTTGACGTCTTTTTCGTGATCTCGGGGTTCGTCATCACCGGCGTATTGCTGCGTGAGCGAGCCACTTCTGGCCGGACGTCGGTTCTTGCTTTCTATGGTCGTCGCTGCCGGCGGATCATTCCTGCGGCGACATTGGTCATCATCGTTACCGTATTCCTGTCGTACATCTTCCTAGGGTCGGTTGGGGGAGACCGCACGGCAACTGATGGGAGGTGGGCAGCGATCTTCCTGGCCAACTTCCACTTCTTATCTATTGGAACAAGTTATCTGGGTTCGCAGCAACCGCCATCCCCTCTGCAGAACTACTGGTCGCTTGCGGTTGAAGAACAGTTCTACGTCGTGTACCCAACACTCTTTTTGATGTTGGCAGGCATCCGAGTTGGACTTTCGCTCCGAGTACGACTGGCGATAGGCCTCGTCATCATCTTCTGCGGATCCCTAGCATTCTCAATCATTGATACCTCCAGCCACCCGACCGGTGCCTACTTCTCGCCATTCACACGTGCCTGGGAGTTGGCGCTTGGTGCGTTGGTGGCCGTCGGGACGCCGTTGCTCTTGAAGGTGCCCTCTCGCGTCGCGGCGGCAACTACGTGGTTGGGTCTTGGCGCCATTCTCGCCGCCGCTCTTTCGTTTACTGCGAAGACAGCGTACCCGGGCTCACTCGTGACCATTCCGGTTGTGGGTGCTGCGCTTGTTATCGCGGGTGGCGTGCGTGCTCCGCGCTTTGGAGCTGAAGCGCTGTTGCATCTTTGGCCCTTCCGAACCCTGGGGAAGCTCTCATACTCGCTTTATCTTTGGCACTGGCCGATTCTGATCGTGGCCGCAGAACACGGTGGAAGTGTAAGCCCCACGTTTCCTGGGAGTCTTGGTTGGGTCGTGGTCGCGCTCGCCGCATCAGTCGCTACGTACGTCTTGATCGAGAACCCAATCCGCCATTCAAAGTTCCTTTTCCGTGTTCGATGGTCGAGCGTCAGCCTGGGAGCCGCCCTGATCGCGGTAACCCTGGGATTGGTCACACTCCAGTCCGATTTGGCATTTGGCTCCGGAATGAACATCGACAACGGAAATGCGCCGACGGCGTCTAGTGCCACTGTCGGCGGCCGAACCGCATCACTCAAGGATGTCCTGCAGCTCGTTGGAGCATCTGATCACATCACAGCTGTCCCCGAGAACCTGGTCCCACCGGTATCCGAAGCCGTTCTGCAACCGCTCTCAAACCTCGGAGATCCTCCACTGTCGTGTTACTCTGACGCTTCTCGAGATCTAGTGCGCGGGTGCACCTTCGGTGATCGTTCAGGATCCCTCACTATGGTTCTATACGGAGACTCGCACGCTGGCATGTGGTTCCCAGATCTTGACGAGATCGCAACTCGAGCCCATTGGAGACTCGTCGTTCTGCTGGGGCATAGTTGCGCATTGAGTTGGTTTCCCGAACCGTCGCCAGGGCCATTGGGTGACGGGGCGTACTGTAACAGGCTTCACCGGTTTGCCGTCCAGGAGATTAAGCGGATCAACCCCGATCTGCTGATCGTCGCGCAGGCGATCGAACCTCCGGTCAGCCCGGAGCAATGGCGGCGTGCACTTACGCAACAGTTGCGAGCGATGTCGACTCCGAAGATGGTGGAGCTCGTGATCGGGCAAGAACCGTATATGGCGGGTCCGGTCTGCCTGGCACAACATGTGAACGATGTCCAAGCGTGTTCAGTACCGCCTATCGATGCCCACACGCCGTATATCGATGCCGAAAGGCAGGCGGCTGCCGACGTCGGGGCACGCTATATCGATGTAACGTCATGGTTCTGCGCCCAGAGGTGTAGTGCCGTTATCGGCAAGTACGACGTCTACTTCAACTACGAGCATGTCGCGATCGGATATGCACACTTTCTTGAAGGCGTGATGGCCGAAGCGATTGATCTCCCGGACGCCACACAGTTGACTGCTCGGCATTGACGCTTCGGATGAAAGGAACCCGACCGAGAGGACTGAACCCAAGAGAATGACCGCGACTGCTAGACATGGCGGAGTGGGGATCTGGCGGCAGGGGGAGTTAACGTTCGGGCCGCGAAGAACCTGAGTACGAGCGGCCCAAGGATCATGTCTGGGCGGCGCCACGGGCGCGAAGCGCCGCCTACCATGGTCATTGCCGTACGTCGTGGTCAATCGGAATTCGGCGCCGAACTGGGGTAGATCTTTGTCTTGACCGGTGGGAAGGGTATGTCACCTTCGTTGCGCCACGTCACAGTCGGCGGTTCGAGTCTCGCTCACCTCTCACCAGCTTGTTTCGGCGTGCTCTTGGTAGTGGCACCGTTCCCGAGCTGCCTCCAAAGACCTCACGGAGTGCCATGGGTGGCAAACGAGATTGCGGGATGGGCACGCGAGGGCAAGACATGTCTTGAACTTCATTTCGGTGTGACCGGAACGAGCACCTTGGGTAGCAATATGGCGCGCCCGGCATGACGGTTGTCGGAGACCACTGCACAGAGTGGTCACCGACGCCCGTCGATTGCTCTGATCACAATGCACCGCGTTGCACAGTGATCGCCGTCATCCTTCGAAATCCACCCGGGCCGCGTAAGTCGGCGCCCTTCGCATCACGCATCCCTGACGACCTGAGCACGATGAAGCGGCAACGCCGGATAGACTGGCGGAGGTTCGGAGCTGCGGCCACCGCTGCGCGTATTCTCAAGTGCCATCGGACCCGTACAGACGCTCCTTCACTCGCCGCTGAAATCGCGCCTCGTCCCCGCGTACTCCCTGGTCGGCCCATTGCCCACTCTCGGGGCCAGGTATAAGGTGTTCGTCATGGGGGGTGCATTGATCGCGACCACCTGGGGTGGATCTTTGGGTAGGTGCTCTCCGGGTAGTGTGGCATCGTTCGAGTTGCGCCCACCCTGGAAAGCGTCGTTGCTGCCGCCGATGGCCTCAGGCTCAGACCGGGCCAACCAATTGCGCCGCGTCTTGTCGCCCGCCCCTCGTCCCATGCCCGAATGGAGTCTCGGGTGCATGGCGTGGCGAAGCGCGTAAAGACTGACCGGGGCATCCGGCTTCATTGGTGCGAACCTCGCACGGAGGCTGGTGACAGACGGCCACGAGGTCCACCTGCTTGTCCGCCCGGCCGAAACCAGGTGGAGGCTCTCCGGCATTGCCGATGACGTTGTGTTTCACACCGTTGCGCTCGAACAAGACGATCGCGTTGAGCAGATCGTCCAAACCGTCAGTCCCGAGTGGGTCTTCCACCTGGCCGCCCATGGGGCCTACTCGACACAGACCGACGTCCGACGGATCATCGAGACCAACTACAACGGCACGGTGAATCTTGTCGAGGCCTGCTTGAAAACGGACTTCGAAGCCTTCGTGAACACCGGATCATCGTCCGAATACGGGTACATGGACCATGCTCCATCAGAGTTCGAGCTTCCCAACCCAAACAGCCATTACGCCGCCTCGAAGGCTGCCGCCACTCTCTACTGTCGTTTCATCGCGCAACACCACCAGCGTCAACTCACGACCCTGCGGCTGTACTCGGTGTTCGGCCCGTGGGAAGAGCCTACTCGTCTCATGCCGAACTTGATTCTTCACGCACTTCGCGGTGAGTTACCTCCCCTCGTATCCCCGCTCATTGCGCGCGATTTCGTCTACGTCGCGGATATCGGTGATGCTTTCCTGGCGGCCACCGACCTGCCCACGTCCGACTATGGATCTGTCATCAACATCGGCACGGGAAGCCAGGTAACGCTCGAGCAGCTCGTTCGCATCATTCGAGAGCAGTTTTCCCTCGAAGTTCAACCTCAATGGGGCACCATGCCAGATCGCCAGTGGGATACAGACGTGTGGGTCGCGGACCCTACCTTGGCGCAGTCGATTCTTGGTTGGAAGCCATCACACGACCTCGTCGACGGTCTTCGTGCCTTCACAGCGTGGCTCACATCAGAGCCCGAGATTCTCGCGCACTACCAACGTTCACACACTCCGCCACGATGACCGACTTGCGCGACGATTCTCTCCTTCGGGGCACGGACCGACCACTTGGATCCGCGATTCGACGCATCGTCTTGGAGCAGTCGAAGCGTGCCCACGTTGGTCATATTGGCTCTGCCCTATCCATTGCCGACATTGTCGGCGCCACGGTCACAGTTCTTGGAGTTCAAGACCCCGCGGACAGGGATCGCTCTCGTCTCGTCCTGTCAAAAGGTCACGCTGCGCTGGCTTTCTATGCCGCTCTTGCTGAGATCGGCGCGCTCGATCGAGATAAGCTGTCCACCTTCTGCGGGGACGACAGTCTCCTTGGCGTCCATCCCGAACACCTCCTACCCGGCGTCGACTTCTCTACTGGTTCGCTCGGCCAGGGGATGTCCATGGCAGTGGGTGCGGCACTCGCCGCGCGCCTTCAGCGATCAAGCCGGCGCGTCATTGCCATTGTCAGCGACGCTGAATGCAACGAGGGGGTGGTCTGGGAGGCAGCCATGTTTGCGTCCCAGCATGGATTGTCCAATCTCGATGTCATTGTCGACCACGACCACCAGCAGGCCTTTGGGTATACGGCGGACGTCCTGGCGAGCGAGAACTTGCCGGCGCGCTGGCGTGCCTTCGGCTGGGACGTCGTCGAAGCTGATGGTCATGACGAAAAGCAGCTCGTGCACATCCTCAACTCACCCAAGGATAGACTTCCCCGCGTTGATCGTGGCTGAGACCGTTTTCGGTAAGGGCGTTTCATTTATGGAACGTCAGATCAAGTGGCACTATCTTCCCATGTCGGATGAGGAATACGACCTGGCATTGACCGAAATCGGAGAGGCACCGTGAGGTCCGCCTTCGTCGCTTCGCTGGTCCACGCCGCCGAGCATGACGACCGGATCCTGCTCCTGACCGGCGACCTCGGATTTATGGCTCTTGAACCATTCCGTGACCGCTTCCCCGAACGCTTCTTCAACATGGGGTGCGCCGAGCAGAATATGGTTGGCGTGGCCACAGGCCTTGCGGAAGCCGGTTTTCGCCCTTTCTGCTATTCCATAGTGCCGTTTGCCGTGTTTCGACCTTATGAGTTCATCCGGAATGGTCCTGTGCTGCACGGACTTCCCGTGACGGTTGTTGGCATGGGCGGCGGCTTCGAGTACGGGACAGCAGGGCCGACCCACTACGGAGTCGAAGACATCGGTGCTATGCGCCTTTTCCCGGATATGGCGGTCCTCGTTCCCGCTGACGCCGAACAAACCGGGACGGTGGTGGATGCGTTGACCAGGTGGTCAGGTCCCGCGTACCTTCGACTAGGAAAGAACGACCGGCTCAGCGTTCCTGGCCTCGACGGCCGGTTCGAGCTCGGCAGAACCCAACAGGTCCGAGATGGATCCGATGTGGTCATCTTCGCCGCGGGAGCCATCGCCGTGTCCGCAGTGGAAGCGGCTGTCCAGCTGGACGAGCTTGGCATAGCTGCCGCCGTCGTCGTCATCGCCAGCATCTCACCTCGGCCCACCGATGATCTTGTAAGGCTGGTAACCGGTTACACCCATGCCGTGACGCTCGAAGCACATGTCACGACTGGTGGAATCGGCTCGCTCGTTGCCGAAACCATTGCCGACGCCGGTGCCAATTGCCGACTTCTTCGCATCGGGGTCGAGCGTCCGTTCGGCGCCCGTGGCGGCGGGGAGTCCTACTTACACTCGATCCACGAAATCGGAGCACGTGACGTTGTCACACGAGTACAGGCCTTTCTCGCGGCGGAGCTCATTCGTGACCACTGAGGCTTTCCGGCCCATCGCGAACACGCCACCCTCGAGCCTTCCTCGGAAGGTGAAGTTCTTCGGAAGGATGATTCTCGATTACCAGGTTTTGACCGTCTATCAGGACCTCCACCGTGAGCTCGCTCACGTCCACGGCGACGTTCTTGACGTCGGGTGCGGGTACAGCCCCTACAAGTTCCTCCTCGAGGGGAAACCGGTTCGGTACTTCGGAATCGATGTACAAGCGGACGATACCTTTGGCGATGTCGAGAGCGTCGTGCCTTTCGATGGAATGCACATTCCGTTTCCCGATGACCATTTCGACTTTGTGATCTGCACCGAGGTCCTCGAGCATGTCTCCCATTTTCAGGAGCTCGTAGATGAGCTCCATCGAGTGATGAAAGTCGGTTCCCGCGCCTTCGTCACGGTGCCCTGGTCGGCAAGGTACCACTTCATTCCCTATGACTTCTTTCGGTACACGCCCTCGAGCTTGGGAACGATCTTTGGTCAGTTCCGGGATGTAACGATCTCACCTCGCGGAACTGACATCTCCGTGATCGCTTCTAAGGTCGCCGTTCTGTGGTTTCGGAACCTCGTCCCGCAGAAGCGTTGGAAATTCCTATTCACGCCGCTCTGGCTCCTGGCCTCCCCCCTGCTCCTGGTGGTGACGTGCATCGGCCACATCGCGACGTATGCCAAGCTTGGATCCACAGACGACCCGCTTGGTTACACGATTACCGCATCGAAATGACCCTGATCACATGAGCACTCGCACCGTCCAGGACGAGGGGGGGTACAACCAGGGGTGGGCAGGGGGTCGTTCGATGCAGGTGCGGGCCCAACGACGTTGCCGACTCCTCATGTCGGCGATGACGCCACACCCAGCCGGACGGGTCCTCGAGATCGGATGCGGTAGGGGAGAGATTGCTCATCGGTTGGCCGCGGAAACTGGAATGTTGGTCATGGGCCTTGATCGTTCCGAGCAGTTCATCGAGGAGGCGCGGGCTACGGCTACTTCGACAAACATCCAGTTCGAGGCTTTGGACTTCCGCCAGGTGGAGGAGCGCTTTGGGTCGCGGCAGTTCGACTATGTCGTGGGAAACGGGATCCTTCACCACCTCTACTACGACCTACACAGTGCTCTCCTGACGATGCGCAATTTGCTCACTGACGATGGCCGGATCGCATTCCTGGAGCCAAATCTCCACAATCCATATGTCTATCTCGTCTTCACATTCTCGAAGCTCCGTTCACGAGCACGCCTGGAGCCCGATGAGATGGCTTTCTCCCGCCGCTTCGCGATCAAGGCGCTGCGTGACGCAGGTTTTTCGGATGTCGACGTTCAATATAGAGACTTCCTGGTCCCAGGGGTGCCCACATGGGCTATCCGCCCTGTCGTTGGCGCTGGGCGCGTCGCTGAGGCATTGCCTGGTGCAAAGCACCTTGCTCAATCGCTCTTCATCTCTGCCCAGCGCGGCGCAGGTCGGTAATCTTCGGCATCATGGCCAATCCGCAAAAGGATCAGCGTCTCGAGAGTAAAGGTGCAGACTCCGACGCACCACGGAGCATGCGGGCAAACCGAAAGGTCAGTGCGATCATCGCTTGCTACCGGGATGGCCCTGCGTGTCCGATCATGTATGAGCGACTTTCCAAAATATTCGATCGGATCGGGGTCGAATACGAGATTATCTTTGTCAACGATGCCAGTCCGGATAACGCGAAGGAGGTTCTGGCTGAGATCGCTCGGTCCGATCACAGAGTTGTCGTCGTCAACCATTCTCGAAATTTCGGTTCTCAGAGCGCGTTCACCAGTGGCATGCGAATTGCAACTGGAGACGCCGTTGTCCTGCTAGACGGTGACCTCCAGGACCCGCCGGAGATCATTGAGCAATTTGTCGCCAAATGGGAGCAGGGCTTCGATGTCGTGTACGGAATTCGGACAAAGCGTCAAGCAACCGTGTTCCTTCGCTCCGGATACAAGCTATTCTATCGGATGTTCCGCGCAGCCTCTTATGTTCCGATGCCACTCGACGCTGGCGATTTCTCACTTCTCGATCGACGCGTTGTCGACGCCCTAAACAGCCTTCCGGAGAACAACCGCTTTCTCCGCGGCCTACGTGCATGGGTCGGGTTTCGACAGACCGGTGTCACCTACACGCGGCCCGAGCGAATGTTTGGTCGCACGACTAACTCCTTCCTACGAAACCTGGGTTGGGCGCGAAAGGGAATTGTGTCGTTCTCCTACGCGCCGCTCGAGCTCATTACCGTCCTTGCCGTGGCGACAATCATCGGGAGTGCGCTGGCCGCAATTGCGGGCAATTCTGGTTCGCCTGGTCAGCCCCCATCAGGCCCCATCAGGCCTGACTACGGTGATCCTCATCGTCCTCTTCCTAGGTGGGGTCCAACTGGCATGCCTAAGTATCATCGGGTCCTACCTCGCGCACATCTACGACGAGGTAAAGCGCCGCCCGGCGTTCATCGTCGAAAGCATTCTTAACGCCCCGAGCGCTGGTGACGGAGTGCCAGTCGGAATAGAAGAACAGCCTGCGTTACCTGACCTTGCGATTGCCCCCGACGATCTCGACGTGAAGAGCGAATAGGCAACACCTATTCACTGGGCTGGCCATCCGCCATCCGCCATCCGCCGATCAGACTCGCCCGGCCCTCGATCGAACGATTTTGAAGAAGGTGTTGGGTGCTTCGTGTGGCAGCGGGACGGGTCTGTAAATTCCGCACATCGTGATACCCAGAAACTGAGCTGTGGAGGGATACACGACCGAGGTCTTCCCAAACGGATAGGAGATATTTGGTCCGGCGACGAGCCAGCGAGTCGCATGGCGACGCACAAATTGGCAGCCCACATGGAGAGCGGCATGGCTGAGGAAGAAGTCTTGGGGGTCATCGAACAGAATCCGCGGGCTCACACCAGTCAAAAGGTAGTAATAGTTGGCGTCGGGACCGATGTAACCTACGGTTCCGCCCCCATGAGCCGTTGCGTATGCCTTGGCGGCAACAATTTCTTGGCTGTTGATCTGCGCGAGAAAGCCGATCGATGGAGGCGGATGGGCCAAGGCGTTATAGGCGACCGAAGGATTCGGGGTCTGCAGGATGGCTCCGAAGCAAGTACCAATCGGAATCGTCACTGGGAGTAGCCAGAGAGCACTGGTCACGCGGCTCCGGCCAAACCAGGCGCCGGATCGCCTGACCTCCCCAGCGATCGCCGGGTAACACAACGACAGAAGAGCGCAGCAGCACACTCCAAAGGGCAACAGGAACGTTTGGAGCTGTCCATCGGCGGAGGCACTGTTGATGTAATAGGGGAACGCCAAGATCGACCACGTACCGACAAGAGCCAGGGTCACGATGGCGTACTTCTGATGCCTAGGCCGCTCGTCAACGGCGGCAGAGGCCTTCCACAGAAGGAACCAGCCAACGGCAGCACTGCTGAGGAGTAACGGCATGACGATCAGTACGGGTCCAGGAATCCAAATTGGCGTGGCCGAACCGATAAATCCTCCTCCGAATGACCGAGCGGTGAGACCGAGATACTGAAGCTGGATGGTGTGGCGAATAGCCAGAGTCCAAAGGGGATAGAACAGCAATCCGGGAACGAGCCCCTTGAGCCAGAGGAGCGTGGCCTGTTTGCGGAGGGCGCCGCGCGCTGCGATCTGAAGCACGAGTCCGAACCCGACCGTGACGGCGACGCCGAAATCCTGGGAGTTCCACGCCATGACGCCAGCGAGCAGGCCAAGACCAATCAGCGTCGCCTTGGGCACGGAGCGCCGTAGCAAAGCCATCAAAGAACTCGCGGCGATGAGGGAGAAGAGCATTGCCGGGAAAATGCGGACTGGCAGTTCCTGAAGGTAAACCGCAACGGAGCTCGTTTCGATGCCGTGTAACACGGTGACGGCCGTCACGGGTACGGTGAGCACGACGGCAACCCATAGCGAACGCTCGGGCAGCGTACGTCGAGCCAACACGACGGCAAGGACGACGGCGCCGACGGCGAAGCAGCTGAGAAGGATGGTGGCCATGTTGGCCAGTCCCTTCGCCGACAACAGTGAGCGGAACGGAAAGATGAGCCAGCCATACAGGGTGGTGTACTGAGGAACGAAATCGGCACCGGGCACTCGGCCGGCGGCCGGAGCCAGCATCTCGTTGAGGACGTAGTCGTTGCCGTACGAGACGACGAAGTTCCCGAGATCCCGAATGAGACTGAGAATGTCGGCGAGGGCGAGTGCGGTCACGAATCCCGTGAGAACGTAGCGGAGCATTCTTGATCGACGGAGACGAGCTGCAATCGGCACGATGAGCATCGAGACGGGAACGGCTACGAGGGCGACCGAGAGTCCGAATCCCTCCCAGTAGGTGGAGGTCGCGGCAGGCCGCTCGACCTGCGCGATCCCGAACAGCATGCCGACGATACAGACGACAAGCGCGATCCGGCTGGGTTTGATCGGGGGGCGACGTACAAAGCGGACAACCAGCACGACGGCGGCGATGACTGAGAGCACAAATACAGCGCGGTCGTACCAATCGGCATGCAAAGCGGCGACGGTATCCGGCGTAATCTTGTCGGCGCTTCCGCGAATGCTAAGCAGAACAACGATGATGAGGATCGTAATTCCGGCAACTCTCGAGAAGAGAGATCTGAGAGCGACCGCCTCAGATGTGGTTTCGGGAAGTGCCCGACCACCTTGTTGTTCGTTTGGGGAGGAGGGCGTTGCCATCACAGATCCATCAATGAATTGGCCGTCGGACGAAGAGACTCGTCGAGGGAGGGAAACCTTGAAGCACGCTGGGGAAGAGAGGAGGCAGAGGGAAATCTCTCTAGGGCGGGCGCCTGCTCCCGTGATCGAGCGCGCTCTGCCTCGCGGTGGGGTCGAATTTCGGGTGTCGCGGGCTCGAAAAGATCCTGCCGATCATGGGCTGGAGGTGTTCCCTTCTGGTACGGACAGCGTCGTTAACACACCTCGCTTGTCACGGTCTGTCCGGATCAGGGTGCACCCGCGGAGCTTGAACAGTTGGGCATGGCATCGGTCCATCCACGGTACCATCGTGCTCGGTGAGGGTAGTGCACTGAGCTTCCGGTGGGAAGGCTGTCCGCTTCTTCCACCGCAAGGTGGGCCCGCGCGGGAGCCAGTGAAACCAACCGCTTGACTGAATCGATCCCCCAGAGGGAATCACTTACGGATGGACATAATCTTCGCAGGTCGGGCCGGTTATACCCACATCTCGGCCAAGACGCTGCGTCGCCGGGACAATCGTGCGAATGTTCAATGCGGCCTGAGGGCAGGGGCAGTCGTGATAGCACGCAAGAAGCCACGGACCTGTTTCCGGGCGAAGGGTTCTGATCCGCGGTCTCCTCGTGGTCTGCCCACGGACCTTGTCGACACGAATCCTTGAATGAGCTGGGCCTCCCGGCTAGCTGTGGAGCTGTCCAGAACTCACACTCGCCCCGGAGGCCCGCCGTGCACCGTAACGCCCCCACTCACGCCGGAAGGTCGGTTCCGTCTGTGCCAGCGCATCGGCGACGGCTGGACCGTGGCTACCGCCGCCGAATCGATGCACATCTCGTGTCAGACCGCGCACAAGTGGTGGCGCCGTTACCAGGAATCCGGGGTCGCCGGCCTCGAGGATCGTTCGTCGAGGCTCCGGCGTTGTCCCACAAGGACCCCGGCTCGTCTGGAGCGTGCATCGTGGCGCTCCGGCGGCGTCACCAGCTCGGTCCAGCTCGCTCGCCTCGCGGGTGGGGTGCCTGCCTCGTCCCCGCATCGGGTTTTGCGACGCCACGGAGTGAGCTGGCTCTCGGATCTCGACCGGGGAAGTGGTCGGGTGATCCGTCGCATCGAGACCTCGCGACCCGGGGAGCTCGTGCACATCGACGTGAAGAAGCAGGCCAAGATCCCTAGAGGTGGTGGGTGGTGGGTGGTGGGTGGTGGGTGGTGGGTGGAGGGTGGAGGGTGGACGTTTGGGAGGGACAGGTGCACAACGCCCAAGGCGGGCGACCCCGCGTGGGTTACGCCTACATCCATCCGCCGTCGACGCCTACAGCCGTTTGGCATATTCCGAGGTCCACGAGGACGAGCAGGCGGTTACGGCTATCGGGTTCTGGCGTCGTGCCCGAGCCTTCTTCGAGAGCTATGGCGTGTCCGTCGAAAGGGTGCTCACGGACAACGGGGCCTGATATCGCTCGGCGGTATTCGAAATCGACCTCCTCGGTGTCTACGCCCGGCCCTATCGATCAGAGGCGGCTCGAACCATGGCTCTTTGGACCGCTGGCTCCATCTCTTCAACCATCACCGGCACCACTACGCTGTCGACGGCCCACCCGTCAGCGGCGTAAACAACCTGATTGGGCAGAACAGCTAACGCCGGTCGCAACTTGGACGAGTCGGTCCACGACGCGAGACGTTGTTTTGATCTCTGTACCCATTCGCGTTGAGCTCGCGCTGGCGTCTGACATTGGCTGGATCAGGAGGCCGATTGAACGATTTTGAAGAAGGTGAAGGACGGCTCGCGTGGCAGGGTCACGGGTTCGTACAATCCGCACGGAGTTGCACCGAGTTCGTGACTTGTAGGGGGAATCGGGAACGATGTCTTCCCAATAGGATAGGAAATTTTTGGTGCGGTGACGAGCCAGCGAGTCGCATGGCGAACCACAAATTGGCAGCCCACATGGAGAGCAGTGTGGCTGAGCGAAAAATCTTGGGGGTCATCGAACAGAATGCGCGGGCTCACACCAGTCAAAAGGTAGTAATAGTTGGCGTCGGGACCGATGTAACCTACGGTTCCGCCCCCATGAGCCGTTGCGTATGCCTTGGCGGCAACAATTTCTTGGCTGTTGATCTGCGCGAGAAAGCCGATCGATGGAGGCGGATGGGCCAAGGCGTTATAGGCGACCGAAGGATTCGGGGTCTGCAGGATGGCTCCGAAGCAAGTACCAATCGGAATCGTCACTGGGAGTAGCCAGAGAGCACTGGTCACGCGGCTCCGGCCAAACCAGGCGCCGGATCGCCTGACCTCCCCAGCGATCGCCGGGTAACACAACGACAGAAGAGCGCAGCAGCACACTCCAAAGGGCAACAGGAACGTTTGGAGCTGTCCATCGGCGGAGGCACTGTTGATGTAATAGGGGAACGCCAAGATCGACCACGTACCGACAAGAGCCAGGGTCACGATGGCGTACTTCTGATGCCTAGGCCGCTCGTCAACGGCGGCAGAGGCCTTCCACAGAAGGAACCAGCCAACGGCAGCACTGCTGAGGAGTAACGGCATGACGATCAGTACGGGTCCAGGAATCCAAATTGGCGTGGCCCCACCGATAAATCCTCCTCCGAATGACCGAGCGGTGAGACCGAGATACTGAAGCTGGATGGTGTGGCGAATAGCCAGAGTCCAAAGGGGATAGAACAGCAATCCGGGAACGAGCCCCTTGAGCCAGAGGAGCGTGGCCTGTTTGCGGAGGGCGCCGCGCGCTGCGATCTGAAGCACGAGTCCGAACCCGACCGTGACGGCGACGCCGAAATCCTGGGAGTTCCACGCCATGACGCCAGCGAGCAGGCCAAGACCAATCAGCGTCGCCTTGGGCACGGAGCGCCGTAGCAAAGCCATCAAAGAACTCGCGGCGATGAGGGAGAAGAGCATTGCCGGGAAAATGCGGACTGGCAGTTCCTGAAGGTAAACCGCAACGGAGCTCGTTTCGATGCCGTGTAACACGGTGACGGCCGTCACGGGTACGGTGAGCACGACGGCAACCCATAGCGAACGCTCGGGCAGCGTACGTCGAGCCAACACGACGGCAAGGACGACGGCGCCGACGGCGAAGCAGCTGAGAAGGATGGTGGCCATGTTGGCCAGTCCCTTCGCCGACAACAGTGAGCGGAACGGAAAGATGAGCCAGCCATACAGAGTGGTGTACATGGGAACGTAATCGGCACCGGGAACTCGGCCGGCGGCCGGAGCCAGCATGTCGTTGAGGACGTAGTCGTTGCCGTACGAGACGACGAAGTTCCCAAGATCCCGAATGAGACTGAGAATGTCGGCGAGGGCGAGTGCGGTCACGAATCCCGTGAGAACGTAGCGGAGCATTCTTGATCGACGGAGACGAGCTGCAATCGGCACGATGAGCATCGAGACGGGAACGGCTACGAGGGCGACCGAGAGTCCGAATCCCTCCCAGTAGGTGGAGGTCGCGGCAGGCCGATCGACCTGCGCGATCCCGAACAGCATGCCGACGATACAGACGACAAGCGCGATCCGGCTGGGTTTGATCGGGGGGCGACGTACAAAGCGGACAACCAGCACGACGGCGGCGATGACTGAGAGCACAAATACAGCGCGGTCGTACCAATCGGCATGCACCGCGGCGATGGTATTCGGCGGAATCTTGTCGGCGCTTCCGCGAATGCTAAGCAGAACAACGATGATGAGGATCGAAATTCCGGCAACTCTCGAGAAGAGAGATCTGAGAGCGACCGCCTCAGATGGGGTTTCGGGAAGTGCCCGACCACCTTGTTGTTCGTTTGGAGAGGAGGGCGTTGCCATCAAAGATCCATCAATGAATTGGCCGTCGGACGAAGAGACTCGTCGAGCGGCGGAAACATTGATCCCGCCTCGGGAGGACAGGAGTTTACGGAGATCTCTTTAGTATGTGTTGCTCCTCCCGTATCGTTGGTGGGGTAAGACCCTGCCTCGCGGAGGGGCCGCCGTTTCAGGCGGATCCCGAAGGTCAATAGCTCAGCACTGTCTTCTTCTAGTACGGGCAGCATCACTAACGGTCGTAGTGTCTGCACGGGATCGTCTGAATCAGGATGCACTCGCGGGGGTTGAAAAGTCGAGGATTGCATCGTTACAACGACATACTATCGTGTGCGGTACTGAGGTGCTGTGGGGGACTCCAACGCTGCTTTTGCCACAAGTGGCCCCGCGGGGGCTTCAGCCTGTGCACCCTCTCCATCGTGTTTAGCCGGATCGGGCCGTCGAGGCGCTCGTCGGGGAAGCGCCTTGAGGAGCCCTGGGCGGAAGGACCTTCATCAACGGGCAACGCTATGAACGTCCCGAGCGTGAAGGACGGGCGGGTAGTTGGCCCATCATCCATGACACGGTCAAGCTCCTCGGTTGCCTTAGCTTGTGACCCATGAGTAGTCAACCACGACAAGCCTGACGGGAAATGGTACGGGTGCCAGGTCACAGCCGGGCGCCTCGGCAGTGGATCGTGGGATCACCTTGACATTGCCAATCTTTTTCGACACAAGCCATCCGCAAGATGACTCATACCTCATAGTCCAATCGAGAGCCCGGTGTCGGCTCACGGCCAATCGTGGTCGTCGGGAATGCCGGGCCGGACTCGATGGAGGACCAATATCCCATCCACATTGAACAGCACCGTGAATTCCTTGCGAGCGATGAGCGCCTTGTAGAGAGCACCCTGGCTGCCCATCGCCCTCGTATCGAGGACGAGCCAGTCGACCTTCGAAGGGTCGGGAGGATTGCGGTCGCCTATTCCCCAGTTCGAGACGACCCAGGGATCGGGGTACTCGTAGATCGAAACTCGGTGGGTCATGTGATCGTCGATGTTGTAGGTGGCAGACACGGAAGCGTTCTTCGGCACGATGCTGATCGCATCGTTGATCGCCTGGTCCTGCGGGCCGGGCGGGACCCAGTACCCACTGTGGAAATTCACACTGATCGGTGAAGGCGACCAGGCCACGTTGCTCGCGAGAGCGGCGGACACCGCCAGCCCGACCATGAACCGGCGACCGGCCGCCGTGCGGCCCCGCTTTCCGCAAGCCTCGACAGTAGCGAGGAAGACTCCGGCAACGACGATCGACGTGAGGAAGAAATGGATGTTGTACGCATCGCTGGTCGCCGAGAGAGTGTTGACGAGGAGCTGGGGTACGGCGATCAGCAACACCAGCGGCTCGAGTAGGGCCAGCAACGCCACCGGCCAGAACACCTGGGCGTAGTACGTCCACCGCGAACGAGCAAACGCCGTTTTGATCCATCTGCCGGGATGAAAGAGAAAGTTGCCGATGATCGAGAAGATCGATGAGCCGAGTTCCGGGAAGTTGGTGACGTAGAACGGTGCTGCGCCCTCCGTTGGCCAAAGGAATGATGAGCTTTGTGCAGATCAGAAACCATGCTGCTCCGGCTATGGCCGTAATCGAGCCCGTATGCCCGCTGACGATGCTTGAGCCAGAGACAGAACCCGAGGGCGAACACGGCCAAACCCGCGTCCTCCTTGCACGACAGTGCGAGGCCGACGGCAACCCAGAACCAACCCCAACGCTGCCTGGTCGCCAGCCAGTATGCGAACATCAGCGGGGTGATGATCAGCGCATCTGGATGGAACTGCCACTGATTGATCCATTCCAACGGCGCATAGAGCAGGTATGCGGCGGAGAGTCCGAGAGGCATCCATGCGCTTTCCAACCGGTCGCGTCCCAAGAGCCAGATCGGAATGGCACCTGCCGCCAACCACACCGTTTCGACTGCATAGAGGAAGTGCGGGCCTGCTCCCAGCCAGTAAGCGGGCACGAAGAGCAGCGTGATGATGTTCACGTGATGACCGAAATAGTCGAGGCCCCGAATCGTGACGAACGGGTTCTTGAAGTGGGATACCAACCAGAGTCCCTGGTCATAGATGCCCATGTCGAAGCCGTACGTCCCGTAGTTCGACTGCTGCTGATAGGTGAGTGTCCCGAAGACCCCGATGTACAGGAGCATCAGCGCAACGAGCGCGGTGACGGGTCCGGCACGGGGCAGTCTCAGGTACGAGACGTACAGGGGCTCGCGCCGGGCGTCGCCTCTGAGGTCCCTCAACCCCTCCGCAACCTTGCGAAAGGGCGACAGCACTTTCCTCTCGGCGGTGGCGAGTGCGCCATCAAGACGCGTCATGATCTGAGCGGGTGACTTCTCCCTGTTGACCACGAGAGATCCGTCGAGGTCCTCGGGGGAAGCGTGGGGGTCGCCCGCCTCCGCAGGCTCGGAATCGGACTTGATGGTCATCATGGCCGCCCGGAATACGGGACCGTTGCCACCATGTCGCAGACCTTACTAAGGCTCAAGTCACTACTAATGGGCAAGGCAATGGGGGTTGAGACGACGAGGGCGGTGATCCCTCGTCCTCTATGGGCAGTGCCCGGATTATCGTCGTCACCGCACGACGTGACGGGGAAGGAGGACAGCGGTGGCTCTGTCGGATGAGGAAGCCGAGGCGAGCGAAACGATCTGGGGCGAGATCCGGGGTCAGACCATTACCTTCCCGATGGTCGTGGCGTCGGTGAATATCGCGACGGTGCTCTTCACGGTGCCGACCGCTGTCGCGGCGGAGCTCCTACCGGGGAACGACTTTGAGATCGTCGAGTCGGCTCATGGTTCGACGCAGCTCGTCATCGCGGCGTGCGACTACATCGAAAACCCGTGGGGCGATTACTGCGAGATCAACATCGGCTTTCTGGCCAAGCCAGTCACCGGTGGGCACGAGACGGCGGGATCCTTCATCTACCGAATGCCCGTCGACCAGGCCTTCACCTGTGAGGCCGGCAACGAGGTGATGGGTTTCCCCAAGACGGTCGAGCAGATCACCACCGAGTACCACCGCGATGTCGTCGTCTTCGATCTGGTGTTCGGGGGCCGGCCGACGTTGCGCCTCAGCATCCCTCGCGTCCCCCCCGACGGCCCACCGACCCGCGTCTCGACGGTGAGCTACTCCTACCTCGACGGTGTTCCCTTCGCCACCATGGTGGAGATGGACATGGGCTCTGGCAACGTCGTCGACCTAGAGGCGGTGGGAATCGAGTTGGGGGAGGGTCTCGTGGCCGACGAGTTGCGCTCACTGGGCCTGCCGGCCGTTCCCGTGCTGGCGTCATGGGGTGAAGGCCTCGGCGCCGTGTTCCATCTCGGCCAGCCCGTCCTCTAGGAGTTCGGGGAGGTCCTCGGTCTCGGCGATGCGGCTTCGAAGCAGCTCGTGCGGGGAGTGGCGTCGGTCGGAAAGAAGCGCTGGGCGTGCTGCCCAGGATCTCTTCGATCTGGGAGAATCGTCCAGAGAGTCATCGGGGGGTGACGAACAACACTGTCGTGGCTCCTCCTGTCCAGCTCGTACAGAGGAGCTCCGTGCCGGAAGGGAACCCGACGCTCAAGGGTCTGCGGTACATCCCGTCGCTCGACGGTGTGCGGGCCGTTGCCGTGCTCGGCGTCATGGTCTTTCACGGTGGTCCGAGCTTCCTCCGCGGCGGGTTCTTCGGGGTGGACGCGTTCTTCGTGCTTTCCGGGTTCCTCATCACGTCTCTCCTGGTCACCGAATGGCACGAGAAGGGAGGTATTGCTCTCAGGGCGTTTTGGGCCCGACGGGCCCGGCGTCTCCTCCCTGCTCTCGTGCTGCTGATCGTCGCCGTGGCGGTGTTCGCCCGGTTCGCGGTGGCGACCGGTACCTACCCTGGACTGCGCCTCGACTCGTTGGCGACCTTCTTCTACGTGGCCAACTGGCATTTCATCGTGAGCGGCCAGAACTACTTCGTCGCCACGGGGGCTCCGTCGCCCCTTCTCCACACCTGGACGCTCGCCATCGAGGAGCAGTTCTACATCGTGTGGCCCCTCGTCGTGCTGGGCGTGGTTCGATTCTCTCGGACCTTGAAGCCTCTCTTGGCCGTGGCCGTGGCCGGCGCCGTGGCATCGGCCATCGAGATGGCGGTGCTCTTCCACCCCCAAACCGACCCCACCCGCGTCTACTTCGGCACCGACACGCACGCCCAGTGCCTCCTGGTGGGCGCGGCCTTGGCGGTTGCGATCGCCATGTGGCGCCGCCGGGGAGTGGAGGTCGTGACGTCGAGGCGGGCCCAGCGGGTACTGGGCCTCGTCGGCCTCGTCGGGGTGGGCTGTTGTGCCTGGGCTTGGGGCCGCCTGGCCTATAGCAACCCTTTCGTCTTTCGGGGGGGAATCATCCTCGTGGCGCTAGCGGTGGGCGCCGTCATCGCCAGTGTCGTGCTCTCGCCGTCGGGAATCGTGGCCCGAGCCCTGGCCCTCGCCCCGTTGCGCTTCCTGGGCCGGATCTCCTATGGCCTCTACCTGTGGCATTTCCCCATCGATGTGATGGTCATCACCCACGCCCGGGTCGGTCTGACCGGGTGGCCCCTGTTCTTGGTGCGCACCGCCCTGACCATTGCCGTGGCCACCGTGTCCTTCTACGTCGTCGAACGCCCTATTCGTACCGGGACGCTCTTCCGAGTGCCCCGGGTCTGGCTGGCCACGCCACCGGCGGTGATCGCGGCCGCGGTCGCCGTGGTCGTTGCCACCACGATGCCGGCTGGGGCGACGACCCCGACAGGGGTGGTCAGGTCCGAGCTCGCTGGCCAGACGACGGGCGTACAGATCCCGGAGCATCTCACCAATGCTCCGGTGCGCGTGCTCTTGACCGGCGACTCTGTGGCGTGGACTCTTGGGGTCGGCTTGGCGATTCCCGAACATCGCTATGACGTCGACCTCGTCAATGAGGCTCTTCTTGGCTGTGGTATCGCCGTTGGCAACGTGGTGGTTGAAAAAGGCGCCGACATGAACATCGGTGCCTATGGTGGACCGTGTAGCCCCGTTCCATCGAGAGCGGACTGTTCAGGTCGGAACACCGCGGTCCCGTGCCAACCGTGGCCGACGGCGTGGCAGCAATGGATGAACGAATTGAAGCCAAACGTGGTCGTCCTGCTCGCCGGCCATTGGGAGGTGGCGGATCGCACCGACTTAGAGGGACGTTTGACTTCGATCCTTCACAAGGGCTACGCCGGCTACATCAAGCGAGAGCTCGAGCGCGCTGTGCAGATCACCCTGGCGTCGGGGGCCGACATGGTTCTTGTAACCGCCCCGTGTTTCGACTCGGGGGAACAGCCAAGCGGCGCACCTTGGCCAGAGGACTCCCCGGCTCGACTGGCCATCTACAATGCCCTGTTGCGCCAGGTTGCGGCAGAGCAACCCAACCGGGTCTTCGTGCAGAACCTGAACTCGTTGGTCTGTCCCGGTGGCAAGTTCACCACGACGCTGAACGGTGTCACGGTGCGAAGCAACGACGGCATCCACTTCATCTCGTACCAAGGCGGCCGCTATCTGGCGCAGTGGATCCTGCCCTTCTGGCGCAACGTCGGCCATACCCAGCAGGCCGCCGGTGGGGCCGTCCACACCCAGCGCGCCCCTCGCCCGTCGGCGCTGGCGCCTGCCTAGCAACGAACCGTTCCGATTTCGGGAATCCGACTCAGATCGGTCCGGCCACTTCCGACCACGGTCAGGAGTGTCTCCCGAGACCGTTCTTGAGTTCCACGATGATCTCCAGGTAGGCCTTGTTGCCGACGTTACGCGCTCGCTCGACGCCACCCTTGCCGACGTGGACCACGGCGCCTGAAATCACATCGGCGGCCATCTCCTCGGTAAAGGGCCCCTCGGTGTCGGGTTCGGGGATCACTGCGATCCGATCGCCCCCGACCTGGATCAAGAGATGGTCGAGTTCGTGTCGGTGGATCGCGCTCTCCTCGCCGGGGGCGAGCTTGAGCCGCCAGACCCGAACCGAGTCGTCCTCGTAGACGACGTTCGACCCGATGTCGCCGAGAATCCGGTCCGCGCTCATCGCGTCACGCCCCCGATGCAGAAGGCCACGAGGTCCTCGGTCTCGCCGGGGCTGGGCTTGGTACCGGCGGCGAGGTGGGAACGCAGTGTGGCGAAGGCGACCTCGTACACCATGACAGCCCCGTGACGTATCGCGCTGTCGGTGATGTCCCCATTGCGGGCTCGTCCGTTTGACGCCCTTCGAAGGTGGCGAATGGGTTCGTAGAGGAGTCCGAGGAGCAAGTCGACCGACGCTTGCTGTTCCTCCGGGAACAATTCGCCAAGGCGCTGCTCGCTCGTCACCCAGGGGCGAGTGCGCGACGCTGCTCCCGCGGTCGCCGCTTGGGCCAGGACTCCCTCGATCCACGCTCGCACCTGATCCTGTGGCCCGGCCGAACGCAGCATGCGGCGCTGAAGGGACGAGAGGAGTCGACGGCGCCCCTCGTCGAGCAGAGCCAGCATGAGTTCGTCCTTGGACGCGAAGTACCTGTAAAAGGCCTGGGTCGACAGGTTCGCCTCGGCCAGGATCACGCGCATCGACGGATCCAACGTCCCCGTGCGCTCGATCACGGTGAAGGTGGATTCGACGATCCTCGCCATTTCGCGCTCGTACTCGGCCCGGCGCCCGGCGACGGCGCGCTCGACCGCCCGGTGCGCGAGGTGCTCGGTCATCGAAGGTCTGGCCATGGCCCTCCTGGCAGGCGTTCCCCGACTGCCCCGGCTCTCGCATGATCGGCCGGCAGCACAGTGTTCTCACAATCTAAGATCTGCGATCTGACGGCACAAGGGCTGGGGAAGCCGAGGAGCGCGGGAGGATCTGGCAGCGTGACCGGGCAGTTGCTGATCGGGGACATATTCCGGGCCGCGGCTCGGGCCGCGCCCGACCACATGGCCGCGGCTCTCGGTGCCGAATCGCTCACGTTCGCCGAGCTCGATTCCTCCGCCAACCGCACTGCCCACGCGCTTCGCGCTCGGGGCGTCGTGGCCGGCACCCGCGTGGCCCATTGGAGCGACACCGCTCTCGAGAGCATTCCCGTCTTCGCCGCCCTGGCAAAACTGGGGGCTGTTTTTGTGCCCTTGAACGGCACCTGGCGCCGGGACGAAGTCTCCATGGTGGTGGCTCGAGTCCGACCCGCCCTCCTCCTGGTCGATCGCGATCGTGAGGGCGACGGCTCCTCGCTCGGCACGGAGTTCGGGTCCGACGTTGTGACGCTGGGGGCCCTGGCCCGGATCAGTGCCTCGGAGGAGGCGAACGAGGTCGACGTGGCCCTCTCCGAGAACGACGCCCATGTCGTGTTCTACACCAGCGGTTCTTCGGGATCGCCCAAGGGAGCGGTGCTGTCGCACCGGACGAATGTCCTGCGCTCACTCCCAGGTGCGCTCCTCGAACCGCGCGGTGCCATGGTCTGCCCCTATCCCCTCTTCCACATGGGCGCCTGGACGATCGCGTTGCAGCAGTGGCAGGCACGTGACACCGTCGTCTTCGTCCGTTCTGCCGCGGCCCCGGAGATCGGGGAGGCGGTCGAACGCCACCGGGCCACCCGCCTCAACTGCGTCCCCGCTGTATGGACGCGACTGCTCGCCCCCACGTCGGCCGGGGAAGATGGTGGGTACGACCTGTCTTCGATCCGCTTCGCCGACACAGGCACCTCGGCCACCCCTCCCGCCCTGCTGAGCGCCATCGCCGACGCGCTCCCCGATGCCCAAGTGCGCGTCTTCTACGGATCGACAGAAGCCGGGGGGGTTACCGTCCTCGGGCACGCCGACATCGAGCGGAAGACCGGCAGTTGCGGGGTGCCCGGTCCCCTCACCACGGTGCGGATCGCTCCCGACGGTCGACTGTGGGTACGCGGACCGTTGTTGTTCGACGGCTACCTCGACGACCTCGAAGCGACCTCCGAAGCCCTGGTCGACGGCTGGTACGACACGGGAGATCTCGCCGAGAGCGACGACGAGGGATACATCACCATCGTGGGGCGCGCCCGCGACGTGATCCGCACCGGGGGCGAGACGGTTGCTCCGCCCGAGGTCGAAGCCGTGTTGAATGGGTTGCCAGGGGTAGTCGACGTGGCGGTCGTCGGCGTGCCCGACCCGCAATGGGGCGAGATCGTGTGCGCCGTGGTGGTGGTGGCTCCCGGTGGACCGGTCCCCGACCTTGCCGACCTCCGCGCCGCCTGCTCGGGCCGGCTGGCGGCCTACAAGCACCCCCGCCGGCTGGCCGTCGTCGAGAAGATCCCCCGCACGGCATCGACCGGCCAGGTGCAGCGGCGGTTGCTCGTCGAGCTGGTCGGAGTCCCCGAGCGAGCTGATCCGACCGGGGACTTGAAGAACGACGTTCTTGGATAATAAGATCGCCGCTCTGGCGGGTGACGCGCCCCCCGACCCGAGGGGAGCTGGCAACGGAGGTGTGGTGGAGCGCCAAGTGCTGCTGACGGGCATCGGAGGCCAGGGCGTGCAGCTCGCCGCGCAGGTCTTGGCCCGCGCCGCACTGGAAGAGGGTCGCGACGTCCAGCTGTTCGGGAGCTACGGCGGCATGATGCGAGGGGGCAACACCGATGCCACTCTGGTCGTGGCAGACGACGTCGTCGAGTCGCCGCCGACGGTGGGATCGGCCTGGGCCGCACTGGTCCTCCACCACGAGTACGCCGGCCCCACGCTGAGCCGGGTCCGTGAGGGGGGCATCATTCTCGTCAACACCACCGTATGGGAGGGTGCCCTCGGAGCTGCGAACCTCGAGGTGGTCGAGGTACCCGCCTCCGATCTGGCCGTGGACGCCGGCAACGTCATTGCCGCTGCCATGGTCATGCTCGGCGCCCTGGCTACGGCGACACGGTTCGTGACCCTCGATGCCCTCCGAGACGCGGCCCGCGCCAGCGTGCCCGGCTACCGAACGCAGCATCGCGAGCTCAACGAGCGCGCCCTCGAGATCGGCGCCGGAGCGGTACCCGGCGTGGTGGATGTGGCATGGCCTGCCACGTCGATACGCGGGGCGGCTCGCTCGTGACGGGCCGTTCCCCCGCCGAGGCCGGCACCGTGGTGGTCCGGGGGACCGTCGTGATCGATGTCGACGCGTGCAAGGGATGCGACTTGTGCATCGCGGCCTGTCCTCCGGGCGTCTTGGTGATGACGACGCACGAGGTGAACGCCAGGGGATACCGGTACCCCCAGCTCGTGGCCGGGTGCACCGGGTGCAGGGCGTGTTCGCAGATCTGCCCCGACTTCGTGTTCCAGGTCTACAAGTACGAGACCCCGATCGAGAGCCCGCTGGGACGATGACGACCCCTGTCGCCACCGCTTCGACCCGCCGTCTGCTCCAAGGCAGCGAGGCCATCGCCGAAGCCATGATCGCCGCCGGGTGTGGGTTCTTCGCCGGCTATCCCATGACACCGTTCACCGAGGTCCTCGAGCACATGGCCAGGCGCCTTCCCGAGGTGGGCGGGGTGTGCATGAACGCCGAGAGCGAGCTCGAGGCCGTCGGCATGGCGTGGGGTGCGGCCGCAACGGGAACACCCGCCGCCACCGGTTCGACCGGCCAGGGACTCTCGCTGATGCAGGAATCGTTGGCCGAGATCACCCTTGCCCGGCTCCCGCTGGTGGTGTTGAACATGGCGCGCGCCCAGGGCGATTACTGGCAGGCGACACGCGGTGGCGGGCACGGCGACTATCGCCACATCGTGCTCGCCCCGGTCGATGTCGCCGAGGCCGTGGAGCTCGTCCAGTTGGCCTTTCACCTGGCGGCGACGTGGCGCAACCCGGTGCTCGTGTTCGGGGACTATTACCTGGCTCACACGGCGCGCTCGGTGGACGTGGCCCGTGTGGACTTCGGGGCCACCCCGTCGACCGAATGGGCCCTCACAGGGGAGAGCGGCGGGACGGGCCATGCCAAGCTGGTGTCGTTCCTCGGCTCGGTCAAGCAGCGAGACGACGTCGGCTACGACCTCGCCGTCCACTACGCGGCTTGCGCTGAACACACCGCCGTCATGCTCCGAGAGGTCACGCCGATGGCGGATATCGGCATGACCGAGGACGCCGACGTGGTGGTCGTGGCCTTTGGGACACCGGGGGCCTATGTGCGCGCCGCCGTACGATCGTTACGCGAGGATGGTGTGCGGGTGGGCTGGGCGCGGCCGGTCACCCTGGTCCCGTTCCCCTCTGGCGCGCTCGCCGACGCGGTGCGCGGTGCCAAGGCCGTCGCCGTCTATGAGAACAACACGGGGCAGATGGTCGACGATGTTCGGTTGGCGGTGCTCGGGGACGCTCCCGTCGAGTTCATCGGCGGTATCAGCCTGGACAGTTCGGGTTTCGGCATCGCCCCCGACCTCGATGTGGCCGTGTTGCGACGCCGGATCCTCGACGTGGTGGAGCGTCACCGGTGAAGAAGGCCGAAGACCGCCGTGTCGTCCCCACCCACGAGCCCCCCGGTGTGCCGGCTCGCCTGGTCGAGGACTTCACGCCCACCCTCGTCGATGTCGGCGCCCACCACCTGTGTCCTGGGTGTGGGGAACCGATTGCGATCCGCAGCGTGGTGGAGGCGATCGAGGAGCTCGATCTCGTGCGCCGGACGATCACTGTCTTCGGTATCGGGTGCTATACGGCCTTTTCGAACAACCTCGACGTCGAAGTACTCCAGGCGCTGCACGGCCGGGCACCGTCGGTGGCCACAGGGGTGAAGCGGGCTCGACCTGACTCCATCGTCCTCACCATCCAGGGAGACGGTGACATGGTCAGCGAGGGCCTCCAAGAAGTGCTCCACGCCGCCGCTCGCGGCGAGAACATCACGTGCATCATGCTCAATAATGGGGTGTTCGGCGAGACGGGCGGGCACATGACGGCCACCACCGTGCTCGGACAGCGCACGAAGACGAGCCTGGAGGGGCGAGATCCGGTTGCGCACGGCCGTCCCATCCTTCTCGCCGATCTGGTGGCGCGTCTCGACGGCGCGGCATACGTGGCGAGGTGCGCGGTGAACTCAGCCGGGAATGTGGCGCGCACGAAGCGGGTGCTCCTGCGTGCCCTGGAGACCCAGACGGTGGGTGGAGGATTCTCGTTTGTGGAGATCCTCACCATGTGCCCGACGGGATGGTTCGTCGAGACCCCCGAAGCGCCTGCCTATCTCGCCGACAACCTGGCTACCGTCCACGTCGGAGGAGTACTCAAGGACATCCGCGCTGACAAACACCAGTCCCGGAGCGAGATCTAGCGCCACAGCTCAGGGGTGGGCTCCGGTGAACGTGGTGGTGTGCCCCACACGCCGTTGGTTGTGCATGGGCGAGGGTGGGCCCCGCGACCCGAAAGGTAGATTGCCTACCGTGTCCGAGGTACCGCCCGACGAGCCACCTCCGGACACGTCATCGGACGCCGGGGACCCCATGGTGGCGGTCCCTGACGACGGGACCGGGTCTTCTCCGTCGCGAGCCGAGCGAAGGCGGGCGCTCCGGGCTCAGGGCTCCCGGCGCCGGAAGCGCACTCTGCTGATCGCGGTGGGAAGCCTGGTGGGTCTCGTGGTCCTGATCCTCGCCGCCGGCACTGCCTTTCTCTGGTACGAGAACAACCGGATCCACCGGGTCGACGTGAAGCACCTGGCCACGGTGCAGGCCAAGGGTGCGCAGAAGGACGTGCAGAACGTCCTGCTCATCGGCTCGACGACGCGCTGCGGGCTCAAGGAGCAGAGCCCTGCCTTCGGGCTGTGCGACCAAGGAGTGACCGGCGTCAACAGCGACGTGGTGATGATCCTGCACCTCGACCCCGATCACCATCGGGCGTCGATCCTGTCGATCCCACGAGACACCTTCGTCCCCAATGCCCGACCCGACGGGGTCAACAAGATCGATGCGGCCCTGGGCACCCCCGACGGCCCCGGTCAACTCATCGCCGCGATCACCGAGGACTTCGGGATCCCGATCCAGCACTATGTGGAACTGAACTTCGACAGCTTCCAGGGGATCGTGCAGGCGTTGGGTGGGATCCGGATGTACTTCCCCCTTCCCGTCTTCGATCAGCAGTCGTCGCTGTATGTCCCGAGCACAGGCTGCATGACACTCAACGGCTTTCAGGCACTCGCCGTTGTCCGTGCCCGTCACCTCCAGTACGAGCCGCCCACCGATCGGGGGGTGTCGCGTTACGACTGGCCCTACGACCCCCAAAGCGACCTGAGTCGGATCCGGCGCGACCACGAATTTCTCCGCGTCCTGGCATCGTCGGTGGCGAAGCGAGGCCTCGGGAACTTCATCACCGACCTCCGACTGATTGACTCGCTGGCGGGAAACCTCGAGGTGGACAACGGATTCTCAGCGACGACAATGGCGAATCTGATCCTCGAGTTCCACGGTGTCGATGTCAATGCCGCCCCCCAGTACACGCTTCCGGTGGTCGAGGACGGCCAGGGATACTTCTACCGAGGTAGCGGTTACGGCGACGTGGTGTTTCCGGTCCAGCCCCAAGATCGTGAGGTCGTGGCCCAGTTCTTGGGAACGGCGTCGACCGAGGATGCATCGGGGCGCGCCCTTCCCGCCGCGGGCTCGTTCACCGTGGCGGTCGAGAACGGCAGTGGCCTCTACGACCAAGGATCGAAGACCGCCACCGCGCTGACGCAGCTCGGCTACGACGTGACATCGGTGACCGACACGACACAAGAGGCGTCGACCACCGAGACGACTGTTCTCTACTCCCGGCCCGACCAGCTCCCCGATGCCCTCCGGGTCCAGTCGGCCCTGTCGGGCCTGGCCGTCATCGGCTATGACCCCGGGTTGATCCGCACTGTGGGGGGAACAGGCTCCTCTCAGGAGGGAGGAGGCGGGACATCTCCCACGACCAGCTCGTCGATCGACGTGGGCTCGCCGTTGCCGGCATCGGAGAGCGCCGACATCGTCGTCGTGACGGGCTCGAACTTCGCCGTGAACCTGGCGCCCAACGCCTCTCCTCCGACGAGCGCTCCGGGCTCGTCCCCAACGACCACCACCGTCGTCGCAGGTCAGGGTGGCGGATCGACCACGACGACCACCGTGTCGGGCCCGCTGTCGGACAACCCCAACCTCGCACCGCCTTCGGGGTCGACCGAGCCGCTCCAGCCGTGGGATCCCCGCTCCTGCACCGCCAGCGGGGGAGCTGGTCCATGACTCGACAAGTGGCACGGTACGGCGTTCGCGTCGGTGCGGGGGCACCAACCGCCATGACGCCTAGTGGCAGTTGGAGCAGAGCCCGAGAACGTCGAGGCGGTGACTGTGAGGCTCGAACCCCTCGGTCTCTGCCAACCGGTCTACGTTCCGGGCCACTTGGCGCTCAAAAGCTGCCGTTGGGGTGAAATCGATGACATCCCCGCAGCCCACGCAGTGAAGGTGGTGGTGGTGTTCGGTGAGGTCCTCGGCCAGTTCGAATCGCGCGAACTCGTCGCTGGCGGCGACGCGCCGGACGAGGCCTGCATCTTGGAGATCGGAGAGGTGGCGGTAGGCCGAGCTGTGGGGTAGGTCGGGGAGTGCCTCGGCAATGTCGCCGATGCTCACGGGACGGCCGGCGTCGACGAGCAGGGTGATGATGGCTCGGCGTCCGGGCGTGTAGCGCTGGTCGAGGTGTTGGAGTCGAGCCGCCGCCTCCGTGTGCACCTTGTCGGCCCCCCCGTTCGTTGTCATCGTGCTGTTCTACCCCCTTTCAGACCTGTCTTTGCCCTCGCCGGACGATCCCAGTCCGGTGGTCCCGGTCGGGATCCATGGTTTTTGCATTGAGACTCATTCTCATATACGGTACCGGCCATGGTTCCCTCCCGAGGACATGACCGGTTCATTTGGCGTCGGGGCACCTTGACCCTGGTGGTCGTCGTCGCCCTGGTCGCCGTCGGTGCGGCCGCGTGCGGTCGCAGCACGGCCTCCCCGTCGACCCGGGGCGGGGTGATCAATGCCGTCGGAGCCGAGAACGAGTACGGCAACGTCCTGGGTCAGATCGGCGGCCGGTACGTCCACGTGTCATCCATCCTCAACAATCCCAATACCGATCCCCACACGTTCGAGTCGAGCCCGAAGGTGGCCGCAGAGGTGAGCGCGGCCAGGCTCATCGTGCAGAACGGCGTGGGCTACGACACCTTCATGAACAAGATCGAATCGGCCTCGCCCAACCCGGCCCGTAAGGTGATCGTCGTGCAGAACCTCCTTGGGTTACCCGACTCCACGCCGAATCCGCACCTGTGGTACGACCCGACCACGATGCCCGCCGCGGCCAAGGCGATGGCGGAGGACCTCACGGACCTGCAACCCGCGCACGCCGCGTACTTCCAGGCCCGTTTGAGAAGTTTCGATTCGTCACTGACCCCGTGGCTCAACGCCATCGCAACCTTCAAGGCGAAATACGGAGGCGCACCGGTGGCCACGACCGAACCGGTGGCCGACTACTTGCTCGAGGCGATGGGGACGATCAACAAGACGCCGTTCCGGTTCCAAGCCGACATCATGAACGGTGTGGACCCGCCTCCCCAGGACGTGAGCTTGGAGAATGGCTTCTTCACCAACCACACCGTGAAGGTCTTCTGCTACAACCAACAGGTGGTGGACTCCCTGACTACCTCGATCCGGCTCGGAGCGTTGCAGGCGAGGGTGCCGGTGGTGGGCGTGTACGAGACGATGCCGACCCCTGGGTACGACTATCAGTCGTGGATGCTCGCCGAGGTGAACGCCATCCAGAAGGCGGTCACCGATGGCGTCTCGACCCAGCAGCTGTGATGAGCTCCCCCCACCCCGAATCTGCTCGTCAGATCTTGGGGGTGGAGGGCATCGGCGTGTCGCTGTCGGGCCGCCAGATTCTCGACAACGTCAGCTTCAGCGTTCGGGCCGGGGAATTCACCGGGCTGATCGGCTCCAATGGAGCGGGAAAGACCACCCTGTTGCGGGTGATCCTCGGTCTCGAGCGGCCGAGCGCAGGGAGAGTCCTGGTCCTCGGGGCACCGCGCGGCCGCCGAAACCGGTCCATGGGCTACGTCCCCCAGAAGATCGTGCTCGATCCGGACATGCCGATTCGGGCCAGAGACCTCGTTGCCCTCGGCATCGACGGGACCCGTTTCGGCATTCCCCTCCCCTCGAGACAGCGCCGAGAAGCGGTCGACGAGATGCTGCACGCCGTCGACGCCGAGGCGTTCGCCGATGCCCGGGTGGGAACACTGTCCGGTGGCGAGCAGCAACGGGTCTTGATCGCTCACGCGCTGATCGGGCGTCCCCACTTGCTTCTGCTGGACGAGCCTCTCGCCAATCTCGACCTCAAGAGCGGGCAGGAGGTCGTGACCCTGCTCGACCGGATCGCCGCGGAGCAGCAGATTGCCGTCCTCCTTTCCGCCCACGAGATGAACCCGCTGCTGCCCGTGATGGACCGCGTCGTCTATCTCGCCGGGGGTCGCGCCGCCAGCGGGACCACCGAAGAGGTGGTGCGCGACGATGTGCTGAGCGCGCTGTACGGGTACGAGGTCCACGTGCATACGCTCCACGGGCGCATCCTCGTGGTGGCCGGGCCCATGGAGCAGACCGGGCTGCCCTCCGACCCGACACTGAGAGCGATCTGACGTGCGCTGGTTGTTCGAACCGGGCTTCTTCGCCAGCCACCCCGTCCATGTGGCGTGCCTCATCGGGAGCATTGTCGCCGTCGTGTCGGGTGTCGTGGGTGTGTTCACCGTCATGCGCGGACAATCGTTCGCCGGTCACTCTCTGGCGGACGTGGCGACCGCTGGTGGTTCGGGCGCGTTCCTTGTCGGCATCAGCCCGCTTTTCGGCTTCGTGACCGGCGGCGTGGTGGGGGCAGGAGCCATGGAGGCGATCGGCGTGCGCAGAGCCCGGGGGCGAGACTTGGCGACGGGCATTGTCTTGGGCGCGTCGATCGGCTTGGCTGCCCTGTTCCTCTACCTCTCCACCACCGAGTCCTCCACGACGGGCGCCAGCCAGCAGATCCTGTTCGGGTCGATCTTCAGCTCGGTGAGCTCCACCGTGCCCATCGTCGTCATTTTCAGCGTCCTGTGTCTCGGCATCATGGCTTTCGTCCATCGTCCCTTGTTGCTCAGCTCCGTCAGCACCGACATGGCGGCCGCTCGGGGCGTTCCCGTCCGTGTTGTCGCCCTTCTCTACATGGTCGCCCTCGCCCTCGCCGTCGGCTTGTCCTCGCTCGCCATCGGAGCGATTCTTTCCACCGCCCTCTTGATCGGGCCGGCCGCCATCGCCTTGCGCCTCACGAAGCGGATCGGTTGGGCGATGTTGGCGGCGTCGTTGAGCGGGGTGGTCGCCGTCTTGGCCGGCGTGCTCCTCGCCTACGACAGCTACTACTGGAGTCCCAGCCATGCCGCGTGGCCTGTCAGCTTCTTCATCGTCGTCCTCGTGTTCCTTGGCTATCTGGCCACGGAGCTGCCGATCGTCCCCACGGCCGCCCCGCATCACCGTCGGGCCGCGACGACAGCTGGACCCGAGGCGAACCAGTGACGCGTGCCGCAATGAGAACGTGTCGAGTTGAGAACGAGGCGGGGCCATGTTCGCCAGCTTCATGATCAACGCCTGGGTGGTGGCGACGATCGTTGCCGTGATCGCGGGCGCCGTCGGCTTCTTCGTCGTCCTCCGGGGCTCGGCCTTCCCCGCCCACGCCATTCCCAACGGCGCGTTCGCGGGGGCGGCCGGAGCCAGCCTGCTCGGCGTCAACACGCTGGTGGGACTGGGTGTTTTCGCCGTGTTGGCTGCGGTAGGGATCGGCGTGCTGGGCCGGCGGGGCCGCAACGACGTGGTGACGGCTCTGGCCCTGGTGGTGATGCTTGCCCTCGGGGCCGTGTTCTTGAGTCAGACCACCCAGTACGAGCCCGAGATCTTCTCGCTCCTGTTCGGCGAGGTCCTCGGCGTCGCCTCCAACGAGATCCTGCCCGTCGCCGCCCTCGGCCTCGTGTGCATCGCCGCCGTGCTCGTGTTGTACCGGCCCCTCATCCTCTCCTCGGTCGTACCCGACATCGGAGACGCCAAGGGGCTGCGTAGTCAGAGGATGGAAATGGCCTTCCTGGTCGTGCTGGCCCTGGCCACGGCGATGACGGTGCCCGTCGTCGGCGCCCTGCTCATCTTCAGCCTGATGATCGGTCCCCCTGCGGCGGCTCGTTCGTTCACGAACCGCCCCTCGGTGGCGCTCGTGCTCTCGATCGCCATCGCATTGATCACGGTGTGGACGGCCATCGCCCTCTCCTTCGTGACCAATTGGCCCATCGGGTTCTTCGTCGGCGCCCTGTGCGCCGTGTCGTACGGGGTGGGTCGGGCATGGGCCACGGGCCGGCGGTCCCGAACCCCGCGACTCGAGGCGACGACGACCGGCTTCGTCGGGGCCTGAGCACGGACCGACTGAGGGCACGGGGCCGACGCGCGTGCCCGGGGGGCCCAACGACGAACCAGGCCGCCGTCAGCTCAACGGGGGTGGACGAGCCGATAGGCCCGCCGCACCAGGTTGACGGCCAGGTCGACAGCCAACTCCCGGGCATCGTCCAGCTCGAGCCGGTGGGTGGCGACGAGCTCGGCGAGATAGACGGAGTCGACGCGGCGAGCCACGTCGTGGCGAGCCGGGATCGACAACAGGGCGCGGGTGTCGTCGTTGAACCCGGCGGTATTGGCGAAGCCGGCTGTCTCGGTCACCGTTCGCCGGTACCGCAACATGGCCTCGTAGCTGTCGAGGAACCACCACGGTGGGCCCAGGACGAGCGAGGGATAGTGTCCCGCCAACGGTGCCAGCTCGCGGCTGAAGGTCGTCTCGTCGAGCGTGAAAAGGATGAGGCGCAGCCGGCCGTCGTTGCCGACGGCGTCCAGGAGGGCCTTGAGGCTCTCGGTGTATTCGATCGGTCCGGGGATGTCCGCGCCGCGATCCGGTCCGAAGCGTCGGTAGACGAGGGAGTTGTGATTGCGCTTCGAGCCGGGATGCAGCTGCATGACCAGTCCATCGTCGATGCTCATGCGAGCCATCTCCACCAGCATCTGCCCTCGGAAGAGCTCCTGGTCGTGAGCCGTCAATGCGCCCGCCCGGGCGCCGTCGAGAAGCCGCTGGCATTCCACCGACGCCAGGTTGGCTGTCAACGCGCTCGGGATGACCGTGATCCGAAGCCACCGCGCCGTGTCGGATGAAGAACTCCCGACGGTTGCGGATCGCCTCGAGGTACCCGGCCCAGCGAGTGGTGTCGTCTCCGGTCAGGTCCTCCAGTCGGGACAGATTTTCCGGGAAATCGTCGAGGCTCGGGTCGACGACCGGATCAGGTCGAAAGGTCGGGATGATCCTGCCCCCGAATCCGTCGTGGGCGAGCCGTGCGTGGTCCTCGAGGTCATCGAGTGGTGAGTCGGTCGTGGCCAGGACCTCGATGTCGAAGCGTTCGAACAACGCCCGGGGCAGGTATTCGGGCCGACTCAAGGCGTCGGCGACCTCGTCGTAGATCTCGTCGGCGGTGTCGCCATCGAGTCGATACCGGATGCCGAACACCTCGGCGAGGACGTGGTCGAACCATAGCCCCGACGGCGTGGCCCTGAAGAGGTGGTAGTGGTTCGCGAAGGTCCGCCATGCCGTGCGCGCGCCGGCCACCGGAGCGCCGTCGTTGGGCTCGACACCGAGCGCTTCGAGTGCCACGCCCTGGCTGTAGAGCATCCGGGTCAGGTAGTGGTCGGGCGTGACCAGCAGAGACATGGGATCGGAGAACGCGACGTTGTCGGCGAACCATCGTGGATCGGTGTGGCCGTGGGGGCTGATGAGCGGCAACGAGCGGACCTCGTCGTGGAGCTCGCTGGCGATGGCCCGCACCGTCGGCTCGGCCGGAAACAGTCGTTCGGGGTCCAACACCAGGCGACGGCGGTTCATCGGGCACCCCTGGCGCCGACCGACGGGTCAACGGATCCGGACCCCGAACTCAACCTCGGCCTCTGCAAGCCCCCGCCCTTCCGTTCCCGCCTGCCGATGCTACGGCATGCACCCTCCGGTGACCGGTGCCGACCCGATGTGTGACGATGGGACCAGATCGCCCGATTCGCATGTCGTCGGGGTCACGGCTGTGGCCACCGAGCCTTCGCGGCCGACCATTACGGTGGTCGAGTGTCTCGCTTCGTCGTCGACATCACCCCCCTCAGGAAGTACCGGCACTTCCGACGGCTGTGGGCCGGCCAGGTGGTGTCGGGACTGGGCTCGCAACTGACGCTGGTGGCGGTTTCGTTTCAGGCCTATGCGCTGACCCGATCGACGCTCGTGGTCGGTCTCATCGGCCTCGCCCAGCTCGTGCCGTTGCTGGCCGGAGCCCTGTGGGGCGGCACGCTCGCCGACGCCATGGACCGGAGCAAGGTCCTGGTCCTGACCCAGGTCGCCATGGCGACCGCCGTTGGTGGCCTGGTCGCCAACGCGTCGATCGTTCACCCCGCCGTGTGGCCCCTGTTCGTGTGCACGGCGGCGGGCGCGGGTTTTCAGGGAATCGACTGGCCGGCCCGACGAGCGGCGTTGCCCATGCTGGTCGACGACCTCGACGTCACGGCCGCCATCGCCCTGCAGACCACCATCCAGCAGCTGGCCCTGGTGGCCGGGCCGGCCCTGGCCGGAGTGCTCATCGCCACCATCGGGCTGAGCTCGGTCTACGGCATCGACGTGGCCACCTTCGGCGCCGCGCTGGTAGCGGCGGTGCTCCTGCCGTCGTTGGTCCCCAGTGGCGGGGGGACACCGATGGGGTTGCGGTCGATGACCGAGGGGTTTCGGCATTTGCGCCGGGAGAAGCTCCTGTCGGCCACCTATTGGATCGACCTCAACGCCATGATCTTCGGGATGCCGCGTGCTGTCTTCCCGGCTCTGGGTGTCGGCCTGTTCGGTGGCGGCGCCGGGGCGGTAGGACTGTTGTATGCGGCCCCGGGGGCCGGTGCTCTGATCGGTTCGCTCTTCACCGGTTGGTGCAGCCGTGTGCGTCGTCAAGGTCGTGCCATCGCGGCTTGTGTCGTGGTCTGGGGAGTGACCATCGCCGTCTTCGGCATCGTTCCCGTGCTCTGGATCGGATTGACGTTGCTGGCACTGGCCGGAGCCGCCGATGTGGTGTCTGCGGTCTTCCGGCAGGCGGTGCAACAACGTACGGTCCCCCAACACCTCCAGGGGCGCCTTTCGGGCACGTTCTTCGCGGTGGTGGCCGGAGGTCCCCGGTTGGGCGACGCCGAGACGGGCGTGACCGCCGCGATCGGGGGACCGCAGTTCGCCGTGTGGTCGGGCGGCTTGGCGTGCGTGGTAGGGGTGGTCGTGCTCCTGTGGAGGGTACCCGAACTCTGGCACGACGACGGCGGCGGTCGCATCCTCAGTGTGGAGGCTCAGACCGAGGCGATCGCCGAGGTCACGTCGGAGTTGGGTGAGGGAGAGCCACTGTGATCGGCCGTGGCGACCCGTCGGTCATGGCGCCGACGAGGACCCCTCGTGGGGTGAGCCCGGGGCCACCTTGGGCCAGGGGAGCTCACGTTCGGCCACCAGGGCCAGGTCGAGCAGGAGCTGCTCGTGGTGGTGGCCGGCGAGGACCTGGAGCCCGACCGGCAGCCCGTCCACGAGTCCGGCGGGGACACTCATGGCCGGGCTCCCGTTGAGGTTCGACGGGGCCGTGAGCGCGGCGTTGTTCATGATGGCCCGCGAGAACCCGAGCTCTTGGATCAGGTCCGCACCCGGGATCGTCGAAGGTGGCGGCCCCTGGGCAGCAAAGGCGACATCGGGGTTCGACGACGCCATGACGAAGTCGGCGGCTTCGAAGAGATCGGCCATCGCTTCGTTCAATTGGCGGCGGTAGGACTCGATGGCGGCCGCCCTGTCCAAGGTGAAGCGTTCTCTGGCCGCCTCCAGGCCGAAGCGCATCTCGGCCGACAGTTCCTCGATCCGGTCGGGGTAGGCATCACCGAGGTCGACGACGAATCCGACCTGACCCGCCAGGGCCCATTGGCCCCGCAGCGGCGGCAGCGAGGGCGTCACCTCCACGATCTTCAGCCCCGCCGCCGCGGCCAACCGGTGCGCGAACCCGGCCACGAGGTCGGCGACCTCAGTGCGCACTCTCGCCGTCCCGAGATCGGGGAGGATGGCGACGGTCCGCCCCGAGAGGTCATGCGTGCCGAGCTCGGCTTCCCAGTTCCCCGAACGGGGGAGACTGAGCGGGTCGCGCTGATCGAACCCGCTGCAGGCGTCGAAGAAACGTGCCGTGTCCCGTACCGACCGGGTCAGGCAGCCGAGCGACGTCGTGAGCGGGGTCACGCTGGCGCCCGGACCCTTGGGGATACGCCCATAGGTGGCCTTCAGCCCGAACAGTCCCGAGAAGGCGGCCGGGATCCGGATGGACCCCCCGCCGTCGCTCCCGGTGGCGATGGGCAGGAGGCCACCCGCCACCGCCGCGGCCGTCCCACCCGAAGAACCACCGGGGGTGCGGGAGAAGTCCCAGGGATTGCGCGTCGTGCCGTGGAGCTGGGTCGAGGTGCAGTTGATGCCCCCGAACTCGCTGGCCGTCGTCTGCGCGGCGAGGACGGCGCCGCTGCGCCGGAGTCGGGTGATCGACGTCTGGTCATATTCCGAGACCCGGTCCTCGAAGATCATCGACGCCTCGGTATAGGGCCACCGCTCGACCCGCTCGAGCTCCTTCACCCCGAAGGGCACTCCACCGAACGGCAGCGACACATCGGCCGATCGAGCGGCTTCACGGGCGCGTGTGAAGTCGGTGTGGGAGAAGGCGTTCAACGGAGACCGTTCGATGGCGTCGATGCAGCCGTCGAGAGCCTCGAGCGGCGACAAGCGCCGCCCTCGGAAGGCGTCGACGAGGCCGCAGGCGTCGTCCAACCAGGGCGTTGTCATGCACGGTGACCGTACTGCGTCGGGGCCGAAAGGTGCTCGGCGGTCGGACCGGGACCTATCGACAGCCTTGGCAGCGGCCGAGGACGGCGAAGTGGTGCGGGTTGATGTCGAAGGCGAAGCGGGACCGGGCTGCTCGGGACAGACCGTCGAAGATCTCGTCGGGCGCCTCGATCATGGCGCCGCACTCCTCGCACACGAAGTGGCCGTGGGCGCCGGCGGCGAGGTGGTAGGTGGCGGGGCCGTGTCCGAGATGGGCGTGGACCACGACACCCAGGCGCTCGAGATCGTCGAGGTTCCGATAGATCGTCGAGATGTGGACCTCGGGCGCTACGGCCTGGACCTCGGCGCCGAGTTCCTCGGCGGTGCGGTGACGCCGGGAATCAAACAGTGCCCGCAGCAACAAGACCCGGGAGCTGGTGACCCGACCGCCCCGTTCCCGGAGCAGGGCCAACGCTCCCTCGACGGAGTCCACACCAGGTGTCGCCGGCTCGGTCTGAGAAGAACTCCTGGTCACAGGCCCATGGTAGGCGGTGGCCATGTGGCGAACAAGACGCTTTTGCGAGCTGGTCGCACAGTTTCTAGGGTGTGGCACCCATCCCGACCGACGAGGAGCCCGCTCCCCATGGCCGATCCCCGGGCCAGGCTCGTGAAGATCCGCGACGGTCTCACCCCGAGCGAGTGGGTGAGGGTGAGCGGCATGACGTCCACGGTCGTGGGTCTGCACGTGCTCGGCTGGGGCATGTTGGCCTTGGCCCTCGGGCACCACTACCGGATCAGCAAGACAGAGGTCTTCGGTGTGGGCACGGGGATCCTCGCCTACACCCTCGGGATGCGCCACGCCTTCGACGCCGATCACATCGCGGCCATTGACAACACCACGCGCAAACTCGTGAACGAGGGCAAGAGGCCGCTGAGCGTCGGGTTCTTCTTCAGTCTCGGGCACTCGTCGGTTGTGTTCGTCCTCGCCGTCATCCTCAATTTCGGCATCCGTTCGCTCGACAGCGCGGTGAGCAACAACGGCTCGTCGTTCCACCGGACGACCGGGATCGTCGGCACTTCGATCTCTGGCACCTTCCTCTATCTCATCGCGGCCCTCAACGTGGTCGTCTTGCTGTCGATCGTCAAGGTCTTTCGCGAGATGCGCCAGGGCCTCTACGACGACGAAGAGCTGGAGCATCAGCTCAACAACCGGGGCCTCATGAACCGGTTCTTCGGCCCCCTGGCCCGGAAGATCGACACCCCGTGGAAGATGTACCCGATCGGCATCTTGTTCGGGCTCGGTTTCGACACCGCCACCGAGGTGGCCCTCCTGGTCCTGGCCGGGAGTGCGGTCGTGGGGGGATTGCCGTTCTACGCCATCCTGTCGCTGCCGATCCTGTTCGCCGCCGGCATGAGCCTCTTCGACACCATCGACGGCTGTTTCATGAACTTCGCCTATGACTGGGCGTTCTCCAAGCCGATCCGGAAGGTCTATTACAACCTCACCATCACGGGCTTGTCGGTCTTCGTGGCATTTTTCATCGGCACCATCGAGATCCTGGGGCTCATCGGGCAGGAAGAGAATCTGGGTGGGTCGTTCTGGCACTTCTTCCAGACCTTCAATCTCAATACGGCCGGATTCTTCATCGTGGGCGTCTTCGTGGTGACCTGGGTCGTGGCGCTGTTGATTTGGCGATTCGGTCGCATCGAGGCCAAGTGGGATGCCGCCTCGCAACAGGCCCGCGACAGACAGATGGCCTTGGACTGACGGGCAGTCGGCCGCGGGGGACAGGCGCTCGAGTTCCCATGGGATTCCCCAAACTGGTCATGAGATGACCAGTTTGGGTGGGACCATGGTGGCACGACCGACTAGGTCGCACCGACAAAGGGAGACCGACATGTCTGGGTTCGCACCCCCGCTCGACACCGAGCAGGAGCTCCTTCTCGCCTACCTCGCCCAGCAGCGCCAAGGAGCGCGTAACGCCGCCTACGGCCTCACCGACGAGGAGGCCCGACGAACACCGGCGGCCAGCTCGCTCAGCGTCGGCGGCCTGCTCAAGCATCTCGCCGACATGGAACGGGGTTGGATCGACGTCGTTGCGCAACGGGGTTCCACGCCGGATGAGGACACGGCCTCGGACTATCTGGACAACTTCCGTCTCGCCCCCGAGGAGACGCTCGCGGACGTGCTCGACCGCTACCAAGAGGTCGGGCGTCGCACCGAGGTGGTCGTGGCCGCTATCGCGGACCTCGACCGGGCCGTGCCCGTGCCGAGAGGGGCCCCGTGGATGCCCGCCGACGTCGAGGCCTGGTCGGTGCGGTGGGTCCTGCTCCACCTCATCGAAGAGACCGCCCGCCATGCCGGCCACGCCGACATCGTCCGGGAGTCGATCGACGGCGCCACGATGTACGAGCTCATGGCGGCGGTCGAAGGGTGGCCGGACACCGATTGGCTGCAGGCGTGGAAGCCGGCGCGCTAGGCGGGCCGTCGGTGTGCACACCCCGGGGTGCCCGGCACGGCGCCCTGCGAGGGATGACGTCGTGCCGGCACCTGGGGAGTGACGGGCCGGACTCGCCACAGGGGGGTGTGGTCACGGGGGGCCGTGCCGACCGTCATGGTCCACGGTAGGCAGCAAAAGATGATCTTGTCAATCGGATTAGTGTGGATTAGGTTCCCACCGGGCGGTGGGATCACCGTGGGCCGGCGACTTGCGTCGCCGGCCGAGACCCATGTGCAATCAACTCCACGAGCCTTCCAGGAGTGCCCATGTCTTCGACCGATCAACTACTCGAGAATGCCGACGCCTACGCGGCGAGCTTCGACAAGGGCGATCTCCCGATCCCGCCCGATCGCAAGGTGGCCATCGTGGCGTGCATGGACGCCCGGATCAACCTGTACGGAATCCTCGGGATCGCCGAGGGGGACGCCCATATCATCCGCAACGCCGGTGGCGTGATCACCGACGACCAGATCCGGTCGCTCGCCATCTCCCAGCGGCTGCTCGGGACCGAGGAGATCATCCTCATCCACCACACCGACTGCGGGATGCTGACCTTCTCCGACGACGAATTTCGTGAGCAGATCAGGGTCGAGACCGGGATCAAGCCGCCATGGGCAGCCGAGGCGTTCAGTGATCTGGACGCCGACGTGCGCCAGAGCATCGCCCGCATCCAGGCGAGTCCGTTCATTCCCGTCAAGGACAGCGTGCGCGGGTTTGTCTACGACGTGCACGACGGCACACTGCGAGAGGTGAAGGCCGACTGAGCCCCTGACCCGCGGCGGACAAGCCGGCGCACGAGGTCGCGCCTCGTGCACGGTGTCGGTTGGCACCGTCCTGGTTGGCACGGTGTGGTTGGACTGGGAAAAACCTGAGAGAAGAGACCCGCGTCCCAGGCCCTTCCCAGCTTTGCGTATGGGAAGCTCGAAATCGTGGCACTGCTCGTGGGCCACGCGGAGGACATCCGCCCGCGTCAGATGCCGGCACCGACGATCGGATTTCCGCGTCACAGTCGCACCAGCATCGGCGTTCTCGTCGCCTTGCCCGTTCTCGTGTTCGCCATTCCGGCGATGTTGGGCCACCCCGTCGTCCCCAGCGACGACCTCATCCAGAACTACCCCCTGCGCGTGCTCGTCGGGTCCCAGCTCCGCCACGGGCAACTGCCGCTGTTCGATCCGTACATCTGGAGTGGGGCACCGCTGCTCGGTGGCTGGAATGCCGGGGCTGCTTATCCGTTGACGTGGTTGTTCGCCGTCATGTCGGGGCCGACGGCATGGACCGTCAACCTCATCGTGACGTGGTGGGTGGCGGGCCTGGGAACCTTCGCGTTCCTCCGCATGTCGCGCTTGTCCCCGGTGGCCAGTTTCCTCGGGGGATTGTCCTTCGCGTTCGCCGGGGCTGTGACCGCCCAGGTGGCCCACTTCGGCTTCGTGGCCGGCATGAGTTGGGTGCCCGTCGGTCTCGTGGCTGTCCTCAAGTTGTCCCAGCGCCCCGAGCTACGGGCCCGGCTGGCCTGGACGTGCGCACTGGCCGGCGTGTGGGCGATGGTGATCCTGGCCGGCGAACCCCGCGCCATCGACGATGCTGTCGTCATCATCGCCATGTACGCCCTGTGGCGAGCGTGGCGACTGGGCCGACGGTCGGGTCGTTGGCGTTTCATGGGGTACGTGTCGATCGGCGCTGTGCTCGGGGCGGCGGTGGGCGCCGTCCAGTGGCTGCCCGGGATCGAAGCCGTCCACACCTCGCAGCGCGCCATGCACACCGTGGCGCTGTTCGATTCGGGATCGTTGCCGCCCAAGTGGCTGCTCCTGTCGATCGTGCCCGACCTCTTCGGTGGGTCGGGCTCGTTCGGTCAACCGACCTTCTTCGGCCAATACAGCCTCAGTGAGATCACCGGGTATGTGGGCCTCATGCCCCTCGTCGCCGCCTTCGCGCTGCTCGGGCGCTGGCGGTGGCGCCAGCGCACGCCGGAGTGGCTCGTCTGGCATCTGATCGCGATCGTGGGTGTGATCCTCGCTCTCGGAGGCAACACCGTGTTGGGCTCGGTGCTCGTGCACCTGCCGCTGTTCGGGGACCAGCGCCTCCAGAGTCGCAACATCATGATCGCCGATCTCGCCCTGTCCGTGCTCCTTGCGAACTGGGTCGACGTGTGGCTCCGCTCGGCACCAATGGTGCGGGGGCGGCTTCCGTCCCCACGTCGGCTCCCGGGGCTCGTCGCTCCCCTCGCCGTGGTGGCGACGATCACCGTGACACTGGCCTGGGGGGCGGGGATGTTGCGGTGGATGGGCCTCACCTCGGGCGGGGCGAATCGGGCCGGTCCCTCGGCCCCGTGGCTGGTGCCGTTCCTCGTGCTCGGGCTGGCTGCGATCGCCCTGCTGGTGTGGGGACCGAGGCTCCCCGGTCGGCTCCGGGCCCGGGCCCTCGTCGGCTTCGTGGTCCTCGACGTGGGGATGTTCACGGTGCTCACCTTGGTCTCGGTGGCACCCGGGCTGACGCGGGCCCCGGCCGAGGCGTCCCCGAGCGCGCCTCACGTCACCGATCCCCCACCCCCTGTCGTCCCGGTGCGGACCTTGGCCCATGGTGGTCGCTTCGCCATCTATGACCCCGACGAGCTCGACATCGGAGAGCTCACCGAGCTCGGGGTGTCCGACACCAACGTCCTGACGGGCACGCCGTCGGTGGAGGGCTACAGCTCCATCGTGGACAGCACCTACGCGCAGGTCACGGGGTCACACCAGGCGACGGGGGAGGGGCAGAACGTGCTCGATCCCCGGGCCATCGCCAACGGCACGCTCGATCAGCTCGATACGACCGTGCTGTTGACGCCGTCGGCCTATCTCGTGACCACCGACGCGGGGTCGACTGCCCCGGACTCCGCGGTGGGCCGACGCCAACTCGCACCCCGCCAACAGGCGTCGTGGTCGTTCGGCGCCCCCCTGGAGGCGACGTCGCTCACCATTCCGTTGCGCGGCCCGACCGTGGCCCTGTCCGGCGTCCGGGTCGGGCTGATGGGATCGTCCGGATCGACGCAGTGGGAGACGCCCGTCGCCCTCCCTGGCGATGCGCTCGGTGTTCGGGTCACGCCCGGGCGGAGGGTCGTCGGGGTGGCGATCGTGGCGGCGGGGAGGGGGTTCAGCGTCGACGCCCCGGTGATCAGCACGCGAGGGGGAGCGGTCTACCACGCCGACGGGCAACTCCAAGATGCCCTGGCTCCCCCCCGGTGGCGGTTCCAGGGAGTCGATGGCGCCTTCGCCGTGTTCGACGATACGAAGGCCCGCCCCGGACTCTCGCTCCAAGCGCGTCCCGGCGGCTCGACGGCAAAGGCGACGATCGGGGTGACCGGCGGTCCGGCATGGGCGCCGACCGGGGCCCGGGTGTCGTCGCCGAACGGCGTGATCGTGGTGCGCTCCGGTGCGGCCGTCCCCGGGTGGAGCGCCACCTGGCGTCGGTCGGGCACGGGTGTGACACAGGTGCTCGCGGTGCGACTGTCGGGCGTGGTGCAGGCGGTCACCGTCCCGGGCGGAGCCGGGACCCTCACATGGAATTACACGGCACCCGGCTTCGGGACGGCGCGGTGGCTCTCGGGGGGTGCGCTGGCCGCGCTGGCCGTCCTGGGGGCGACCGCATTGCTGTGGCGCCGCCGGGCCAAGACGGTGCACCGTGGCGCGCTGGTGACCGCACCACCCGTCCTGGCTGCCCGGATCCGGTCGACGGGACGGCGGGCCCAGGTGGCGGCGTGGCGGCCGACTCGGGGAGCACCATCCCTGGTGGACGCGGCGGCGACGACGAGAGGCGCCGACCCTTCGCCTGAAGGCTCGAGGTAAGGGGTCGGGATGTGCCGACGCTCGGCGGGCCTAGAGCATGAGGATGAGCATGTAGCCCATCGTGATGCACATCACGATGTGGCAGCCCATCTCCAGGCGCGGTGCGAGTGACGCCGACGATTCGGGACCCGTCTCCGAGGGTCGGGGCCCGTCGCCGCCGTACTCCGGAGCGTTCTCCCATGATCCCCGGGCACGTGAGCCCGCCGCCGAGCCTGTGTCGACACCGACCAGATCTCGACGTTCGGGTGCGTACCGGCTCAGTCCGTCGAGCTGCCAGACCGCCGATGCGAACAGGATCAGGACGAACAGCAGGGGCAGTCCCACGAAGTTGGCGCCGGCGCCGGTGGGACCGGTCATCGACATGACCGCACCGGTCTGGGCCTGAGCAGGCACGGCGGCGAGGTACATGTAGATCATGGCGAGCGCCATGACGAGATGGATCAGGTAATACGACACGGCGTGGACGGAACCGTCGCGGCCGCCGGCGCGCTGCATCACGAACCGGGCTCCCTCCCACGAGAACCACAGCGCGATGGTGACGAACACGACCTCCCACAGCCCGTCGGGCAACAGGTTGAGGTGGGGGACCAACATGCCCGACATGGCCAAGCCCGTAGCCACGTGGGAGATGTTCACGTCCACGTGGTGTCGTCGACTGCGCCGCGTGGCCACGATCAACCAGGCCACGCAATAGAGCGACACCGCCACCATCACGACCGCGAACGTGTAGGCCGGCCAGGTGGGATGGGGCATGGGCCTAGGCCGTCCCCACCGGGACCCGGCGGTGAACCTCGGGGTCCACGGTCGCCCGATTGCGACGCCTCCAATAGGCGAGCGCGAACAGCGCCCGGAGGGGGCCGGTGTTGAGATCGGTGGCCGAACCGGAGACCTGGCCGAAATTCTGCCCGAGGACCCAGATCACCAGCGCGACCGCCACGGCCAACCCCATCATCACGCGTGCCGGACGCCATGCCGGTTGGGTCCCCGTCGATGCCCGGACCCGTGTCGACCCGACAGGCTCTGAGGTGCCGCCCACTGTCTCCCCTCGCCTCCCAACACCAGGGAATCAGCGCCAGCGCCTCGTGCCGGCGCGGATCTGCGCGAATCGTAGTCTTCGCCCCGTCGACCTGGTCGGCGCCGATCCGGTGGTCAGTCGCCGGCCCAGCAACCCAGGATCACGTCCGCCACCGTGACGGCGATGTCCCCCGAGCTGGTGGGTGGGACCCCGAATTGACCCGGCAGGCCCGTGATGTCGACGGTGAGCACTTTCCAGTCCTTCCGGACCACCACCGAGCCGCCCGTTTCGCTGAACGCGCCTTGTCCCAGGTTCCCGAGCGAGCGGGTGTCGCCGTACTGGCTTCCCAGCCCGTGGAAGTAGTCGAGCGTCTGGCCCCAGCTCGACAGTTCCTTGACCGAAAGCGTGAATGCGCCATTGGGGTACTCATAGCGACAGGAGTAGAGGTGATCGACCCACGTCGGTGTCGAGACCCTCGTCGCGTTGAGGCCGAGGGCCGCCGCGATCTCGCGTTGGGCGTCGTCCGTGCACACCATCTTGGAGATGGTGGACGGGTATCGTCCCGCCGGCTGCGGCGTCCGGGTCGTGGTGGTGGAGGACCGGGAGGCCGCCGGTTGTCCGGAACCCGAGGGTGACGATCCGCAACCGGCAGCGCCCATCCCTACGAGCACCGCCAGCCCCGCGGCGCTCATTCGAATCCGGTTGCGCACGCGCCCAGGGTAATGGAGGGGGTCGGTATGTCCGCGTCGCCTGGCCGAGCCGTCAGGACGGGACGCGCTCCAGGGAGAACGACTGCGGTCGACGGTCGATCACCTCGACCGTTACGAATCGCCAGGTACCGGGACCAAAGACGCGGATGCGCTGTAGTGCCCGGGCTCAGCTTGACCATCTGCAATGCCATGGGGATGGCGTCGCGCGCGTCCCACCCGTTGGCGGTGTACCTGACGCTCACCACCACGGCCCCGAGGTCGTCGAGCGTGAGGGCGAAGGGGTTGGTTCCCCTACGACCAGCGAAATTGGGTGGAGACGAAAGCCGAGCTCGGTTTCTGCGCTCCGGCTGGATCGGTCCTTTATCCGGATGGGGCGCACCACGCGAGCAGCGTTCGTCAACCGATGACCGGTCGTCGCGTCCCGGTTGTCGGACCGAGGGATGTTCACGAGACCTTTCGACACGCGCGTCGCCACACCACAGACACGTGAGTGACATCCCGGGTCGTCTGTCGGCGGGGCGTGCGCATAGGGCGTCCTCGGCAGGGACTGGGCCGAGACCGGTACCCCATCCCCCCAAGGCCCCAGACGATGGGCTTCGCCGCCAGAATACCGCGCCCCGACCCGGGCGGGCGGGGCCACCGGACCGGCCGTCGGCGCAGTACATGACTTGACAGTTATATACGTGAGATGGCATGTTATCGGGATGTCGAGTACGTTCGAAGTGCTCTCCGAGCCGAACCGGCGTCGCATTCTCGACCTGCTGCTGGCCCGGGAGCGCCCGGTGGGGGATCTCGTCGATGCCATGGGCGTGAGCCAGCCGGCGGTGTCGAAGCATCTGCGGGTATTGCGGCAGGCCGGACTGGTCGAGTGCCGGACCGACGCCCAGCGCCGTGTGTACCGGGTGCGGACCGAGCCACTCCACGACGTCGACGCGTGGCTGGCGCCCTATCGCGCCGGCTGGGCCGCGAGGCTCGACGCACTCGGGGAGCACCTGGCGTCGACCGCTCCGCGCCAACCGGCGTGGGTGCATGTCGACATCGACGAGAGGCGTTGACCTGCCATGGGCACGAGCGACCCGAACCCGGACGACTTCGGGCGGCTGGAGCGGCGCGACGGCCGCGTCCTGGTCACCTTCACGCGTCGGTTCCCGTACCCTCCGGGCACGGTGTGGCGGGCGCTCACCGAACCCGACCAACTCGCGGCGTGGTTCCCGACCACGATCGAAGGGGAGCGGGCCGTGGGTGCCCGCCTCCGCTTCGGCTTCAGGAACAATGAGGCGCCCCCCTTCGACGGCGAGATGTTGGCCTATGAGCCTCCGTCGTCGATGACCCTGCAATGGGGGGACGAGGAACTGCGATTCGAGGTGGGAGGAGACTCCGGTGGCAGTGTCCTCACCGTGACCGTCGCCTTCGACGAGATCGGGAAGGCGGCGCGCGACGGGGCAGGGTGGCACACCTGCCTCGACCTCCTCGATGCGGTGGTGGCGGGACACGACGCCCCGGGGTCGTCAGTCGATCGCTGGAAGGTCGTGCACCCGACCTACGTGGACCGCTTCGGCCCTGAGGCCTCGACGATCGGGCCGCCCCGGGAGTGGGAGGGCGTCCACGGCTCGGCCGCCGGGGATCTCGACGTCACCTAGCCGTTCGATCTGTTCCGAGCTGTTCCACCTCCACCCGCGTGAAGGCGTCGATGACGGCCCGCAGGACGTGCCGGGCCACTTCGGGCTCGAGTCCGCTTTCTGCCGCCAGGACGCCGATACGACTCAGCATCTCCCGTTCGCGCCCGCCGTCGACCACGGCCATGCCCCGGGCCCGCTTGTAGCCGATCACGGCCCTGATGAGCTCCCCGCGCTCGGCCAGGAGCCGTACGAGGCGGGTGTCGACGTCGTCGAGTTGGTCGCGGATGTCGGACAGGGCGTCGTGGGCGCCGGTCTCATTCGTCACGGCGCCCATCCTCCCATGCTCCCGAGGTGGGGCGGCGTGGGAGCACCCTCGCGCCGCCTCGGCGGCCCGTGCCGGGGACGCCCCGCCCGTTGCTATCGTGGGCGTCGTGACTGACTTTACTAACCACTAGGTACGCGGCCCCCCTCATTCGGCGAGCGGCCGCGTCGTTTCGACGCGCCGCTGGACGCAGCACGTCGCTCGCAGGACACACCTTTCGAATGAGGAGATGGGCATGGTCAGTATCGAGGCACGATCAGAGGGGCTGGCCGGTGAAGGCGTGCCACTCGACGTGCACGCAATCAGAAAGACATTTCGGCGGCGACGGCATCGCACCTTCTCGCGGGCGCGGCGCGGGCACAAGGAAATGCACGCGGCTGTGGACGGGGTCTCGTTCCGCGTCGCGCCGGGCGAGATCTACGGCTTGATCGGGGCCAACGGCTCGGGGAAGTCGACACTCATCAGAGTGCTCTCCACGTTGCTCGTCCCGGATTCGGGTGAGGTCTCGATCTTCGGTCGCGATGCGCTGCGGGCCCCGCTGTCGGTGCGCCCCCTCCTCAACCGCGTGTCGGCGGACCCGTCGTTCTTCCGGGCCATGTCGCCTCTGGAGAACCTCCTGTTCTACGGCCGCGCCTACGGCCTGTCGGGAACGCTCGTCCGACGGCGCAGCGCCGAGATCCTCGATCGCCTCGGCCTCGAGGCGGGTCGCATCCGGGAGCCCATGTTGCACCTGTCCCGGGGTCAGCAGCAGAAGGTTGCCGTGGCGCGCGCCTTTTTGACATCACCCCGTCTGATGCTGCTCGACGAGCCGACTACGGGCCTCGACCCGCGGAGCAAGCGCGACGTCCAGCGGTTCGTCGCCGAGGCACGGCGCGACGACGGGGTGGCGATCCTGCTCACCACCCACGACATGGAGGAAGCCGAACTCCTCTGTGACCGGATCGCCTTCCTCGCCGGGGGTCGGATCGTCTCCGAGGGGACGCCCCTCGAGCTCAGGACGGCGGTAGCCGGCCGCGAGCGCTCGGTGCATGACGTCGACATGGAAGCGGTGTTCATGGCCCTTACCGGCCGTCGCATCGAAGACGACGAGGAGGCGGCGCCATGAAGGCCGACGAGGGGGTCGTCGTGTCGCCCTCACCTCGGCGCGTCGCGCTCGGATGGGCGTTCTTCGAACGCCAGACGAACCTGTGGAAGCGGTATTGGGCCTGGGAGCTCGTCTGGCTCGTCTACGGCGTGGTGAACACCTTGGCCATCACCTTCATCGCCAAAGAGGCAGGACGCAGCGGTCTGGCCCGTCCCTCAGAGGTCCACCGACTGGTGCTGTTCCTCCTCATCGGCACGCTCACGTGGGCGTACGTGTCCGCCGTGCTCGACGACATGAGCCTGGTGATCATGTGGGAGCGCTGGGAAGGCACCATCGAGCACACCTTCATGACCCCGGTGTCGAGGGTGGTGCACCTGATCGGGATGTCGGTGTTCGGCGTGGTGCACGCAACCATCCGCACCGTGCTCATCCTGGCATGTGCGCTGCCCTTCTTCGCCCTCGACGTTCCCCATTCGTCGTGGACGGCGGCGGCCCTGGTCATCGCGGTGGGGAGCCTCAGCCTGGTCGGACTGGGCATCTTCACGGGCATCCTGCCCATGCTCTACCCCGAGCGGGGCGAGCAGATGTCGTTTATGGTCCAGGCCCTCGTCCTGTTGGTCTCGGGGGTCTATTACGGGATCGACGTGCTCCCGGGATGGCTCCAGGCCTGCTCGCGCCTGGCACCGACCACGTACCTGTTGAAGGGCATCCGGGCCGCGGTCATCGACGGTGTCGGCGTCGGCGGTCAGCTCTCCACGCTGGCGATCCTGGCCGTCTTCGGCGCCGTCATGATCCCGGTGTCGCTGGCTGCCTTCTCGGGCGCCGAGCGCTGGGCCAAGAAGACGGGGCGGCTCAAGAGGCTGGGATGAGCGCCCACGGCTCGGTTGTAGATTCTGGACAGGTCCAGCAACGCAAGTCTCGAAAGGACAGGCATGACCATCGTGATCGGTGACCGCATCCCCGACGTCGAGTTGCGCCGGATGGCGGGCAAGAGCCCGGAGGCCGTTCGAAGCGGCGACATCCTGGGAAAGGGCAAGGTCGTGTTGTTCGCCGTCCCCGGCGCCTTCACGCCGACGTGCTCGGACTACCACCTGCCCGGATTCGTCCACCGCGCCGACGACCTGCTGGCCAAGGGTGTCGACGCGGTCGCGTGCATCTCGGTCAACGACCCCTTCGTCATGGGAGCATGGGGACGCGACCAGAAGGTGGGGGACAAGGTGATCATGCTGGCCGACGGCAACGGGGAATTCACGCGGGCCATGGGCCTCGAGGCGGACATGACCGGAGCCGGGCTCGGGGCCCGATCGCAGCGATATGCGGCGGTGATCGACGACGGCGTCGTGACCACGCTGTTGGTCGAGCCCGAACGGGGGTTGAACGTCAGCTCGGTCGACTCCGTCCTAGCGGCGCTCTAAGGCGGCCAGCCCCGGCTACCCGAGAGACTTCCGCCGGCCATCGCCGGCGGCGTGGCTGTCGTCGCTCAGATCTGGATGTGGCTGAGGAGCTCGGCCTTGCGGGCGTCGTAGGTCTCGAAGTCGATGATCTCGGCATCGAATTCCCGCTGCAGCTGCTCCATTTGTTCGAGGATGGCACCGCTGTCGGCCGGCGTCGTCGCGCTCTCGGCGGACGCGTCCTCGGCGGTCACATCGTCGGAAGGATCGCTCTTGCGTTGGCGACGGTCGCGCTTCTCCGCGGCGCGAGAGCGCTTGTCGATGTCGCGCTGGCGCTTGGACGCACTACTTCGTTGTGCGGCCATGGGCTACGACACCGGCTCGACGACAGCCTCGTCGTCGACACCGACCTGGTCGCTCGCATCCAGAAGGTCCGGCGACGGGGCTTCCACCGGTGCGGAACCGCCGTTGGCGCCCTCCGCGCTGGGCGCGACCCGGTCGGGACGTGGCCCGTCGGGACGTGGCCCGTCGGGACGATCGGGTCGACCTCCGCCGGGGCCACCTCGGCGCCGCCCACCTTTGTCACCGGCGAGGGTCCGCACCACATAGGGGAGGAGGGCCATCTCGCGTGCGTTCTTGATGGCGAGGGCCACGGCGGCCTGGTGCTGGGTGCACGTCCCGGTGCTGCTGCGCGACTTGATCTTGCCGCGCTCGCTCATGAACCGACGCAGAAGGCTGCTGTCTTTGTAGTCGACGAAGGTGACCCGGTCCTTGCACAGCATGCAGACCTTGGGCCGCCCGCGCCGGATCCGGCTCTTCGTGTCAGTCGGTCGCGGCCGGGACCGTTGTTTGCGAGAAGATGGCATGTCCGGTTCTCCTGGAGCGTCGCGCACATGACTTCAGGAGTCCGAAGCCTGGATCGGAAACCGAGGATCAGGGTCGGCGCGAGCGGCAAACCCAATCCAACGCATTCTAGCGTCTGCCGACTTCGGGCGTCCACCCGGGCTACTAGCCTGGTCGGCCCATGTCCGCACGTGACGACCTTCGAAATGTGGCAATTGTGGCCCACGTCGACCACGGCAAGACCACGTTGGTCGACGCCATGCTGCGCCAGACCGGGGCCTTCCGGGCCAACCAGGAGCTTACCGACCGGGTGCTCGACTCGGGGGACCTCGAGCGGGAGAAGGGCATCACGATTCTCGCCAAGCACACGGCGGTGCCGTACGGCTCGGTGAAGATCACGATCGTGGACACACCCGGACACGCCGACTTCGGCGGGGAGGTGGAACGCGCGCTGGCCATGGTCGACGGCGTGCTCCTCCTGGTGGACGCATCCGAAGGCCCGTTGCCGCAGACTCGCTTCGTGCTGCGCAAGACGCTCGAGGCCCGTCTGCCCGTGGTGGTGGTGGTGAACAAGGTCGACCGCGCCGACGCCCGGGTCACCGAGGTCGTGCACGAGATAGAAGAGCTCTTCCTCGATCTCGACGCCGACGAGGACCAGGTCGGATTTCCCGTGCTGTACGCCAACGCCCGCGCCGGGCGGGCCGGCACGTCCCCCGACGCCATCGGGCCCGACCTCGTCCCGCTCTTCGAGGCCATCATCGAGAGCGTTCCCCCCCGCAGTACGACCCCGACGCGCCCCTCCAGGCGCTCGTGACCAATCTCGACGCGTCCCCCTATCTCGGCCGCCTCGGGATCTGCCGCGTCCACAACGGCACGCTGCGCCGGGGTGAGACCGTGGCGTGGTGCCGGATCGACGGCTCGGTGCAACGGGGCAAGGTCACCGAGCTGTTCTCCTCCAAGGCGCTCGAGCGCGTCGAGACCGACGAGGCCGGGCCGGGGGAGATCGTGGCGGTGGCAGGGTTCCCCGACGTGACCATCGGCGAGACCCTGGCCGATCCCGACGACCCCCGGCCGCTGCCGGCCATCCTGGTCGACGAGCCCAGCCTTGCCATGACCATCGGCATCAACACGTCCCCGTTGTCGGGCTCCGACGGCACCAAGGTCACGGCCCGGCTGATCAAGAGCCGGCTCGACCAGGAGCTCGTGGGCAACGTGTCGCTGCGTGTGCTCCCCACCGACCGTCCCGATGCATGGGAGGTCCAGGGCCGAGGTGAGCTGCAGCTCGCCGTGCTGGTCGAGACCATGCGACGCGAGGGCTTCGAGCTGACGGTGGGCAAGCCCCAAGTGGTCACGCGTGTCATCGAGGGCAAGCTCCACGAGCCGATGGAACGCCTGGCCGTGGACGTCCCCACCGACTACCTGGGCGTCGTCACCCAGCTCCTGGCGCTTCGCTTCGGGCGCCTCGAGGAGATGGTCAACCACGGCACGGGTTGGGTCCGGATGGACTACCGGGTTCCGGCGCGCGGGCTCGTCGGATTCCGTACCGAATTCGTGATCGAAACGCGCGGCACCGGGATCTTGCACCACGTCTTCGACGGCTGGGAGCCGTGGCACGGTGACCTTCGGGTCAGGCGCAACGGCTCGATGGTGGCAGACCGCCGCGGGGTGACCACGACCTACGCGCTCATGGCGCTCGAGCAGCGCGGCACGTTGCTCGTGCCACCCGGGACCGAGGTCTACGAGGGGATGATCGTGGGCGAGAATTCCCGGGCCGACGAGATGGACGTGAACCCGACGAAGGAGAAGAAGCTCACCAACGTCCGGTCCTCCACGGCCGAAGAGCTCGAACGCCTGACGCCCCATCTCCAATTGTCGCTGGAGCAGGCGTTGGAGTTCATCGGCGAGGACGAATGCGTCGAGGTCTCTCCTCACACTGTGCGCTTGCGCAAGGTGGTCCTCGACCAGGCCATCCGGGGCCGCCAGCGCAGCCGGTCACGGCGCGACGTCACCGACAACGGGGCCACGTCGAAGAAGACGGGATAGGCCGCCGACGAAGAGCGTCCGCTGGTGGCACCGGAGCGGTGCCCGCCCAGGGCGACCCCGAACGCGTCCTATCCCCATGGTGCCCGGAGGATGGTCACCCGCCTGCCGGCCGGCCCGAGGCGCACGGCGGCGGCGCCGCCCCCCGCCGCCACCGCCACGACGACCGGGCTCGGCCCGAGACGGCCGACAGTCCCAAATTTTGACGATGTCGGACCGGGTGGGACCAGGGCATCATTGAGGTAGCTGAGGTGCATGAGGACTTTGGCAGGTGCACAGAGGGGGGGCTCATGACCGAATCCGGTCTGAGGGAACGGCGATTCCGGACGGCGTCATCTTCCTTGACGCCTGAATGCAGACTCTGCTGGAGGATCGTGGTCCTGGAACCCGAGCACATCGAGGCGACGGAGCAACACGTCTACGTCCGCTGCCCCCATTGCCGGGGATCGTTCCCGATCCGACACAGCGATTACGAGGCCTTCGCGGGGCGAGAGGCATCCGCCTCGCGCTGACGGGTCGTTCTCGGTCACTCGCCGGAGGCGACCGCCTCCAGCCCGAGGAGCAGGCCCGGCATGGCCAGGCCCGGCGCCCTCCGTCGCAGGGTTTCGAGCGCCGAGGCGACGCCGCGGGCCGCGTGGGCCCGCAGGATGAGTGCCTCCCCGACGCTCCCCGCCGAAGCCGGGGCGGGAGGGAGTCCGGCGGTGTCGCCGGTGATCTCGGCCCGTAGCGCCGCCGCCGCGGCGGCGGCGGGAGGCGCGTCGAGGGCCCGAGCCGATTCGATGGTGCGCTCGACCCAGGGAAGGGCCTCAGCCCCGCGCCCGCCCAGCATCAGCGCCAGGCCGCTGAGCACCCCGGCGAGATCACCGAAGGGCCCCACACTCGGACGTGGCGCCACCTCGCAGCGCGCCAGCGCCTCGCCGACGCGCCCGGCCACGGTCAGTTCCGCCTCGATGATCAGCAACGCCATCCCGACGACCGGATCGGGGGAGGATACGGGGGGAACCGGGGGGACGAGATCCGTAGCACCGCAGGCCAGGCTCACGCAGAAGGTGGCGGCCCGTCCCAGCCAGGGGTAGTCCTCCTCGTCGACCAGGCCCTCGAACCGCTGCAGCGCCTCGGCGTGGCGGGCCGCGTCGTCCAGCCGCCCGCTGAAGCGCGCCATCACGGCCAGGAGGCTGCGGCCGTGGACGGCCATGTCGACGTCGCCGCGTTCTTCGGCGAGCTCGGCGAGCCTGAGGGCGAAACCCTCGGCCTCGGCGGTATCGCCGGCCGTCCCCCACAACGACCGGATGAAGTGGTGCCAGGTGAGGGTCGTAAGCGTGCCGAGCTGTCTCGACCGGTCCCCGGCCTGGTCGGCGAACTCGAGGGCCTGGTCGAGCCACACCGGGACACGCCGGTCCGTCGGTCGAGCCAGGCACAAGAACGACGACGCTGCCACGGCCCCCACCTGGTCGCCGAGCTGCTCGAAGAGGGTGAGCCCGAGCTCGAGCTCGCGCGCCGCCTCATCCATGCGGCTGAGGTTGAAATACGAGACGCCCATGTTGGCGTGCCCCCACGCCTCTTTGTCCACGATCCCGAGCTCTCGCCACCGCGCCGTGACCGCTTCGAGCTCGGGGAGCGACCGCGCCGGCTCGGTGAACGCCTTGGCGTTGGCGGCGGTGTGGTCCCGCTCGACGGCGACGGTCGGGTCGTCGGGGTCGTCGGCGACCATGGCGAGTGTCGCGAACACGTCCTCGGGCTTGCGGCACAACGACTGGACCTTGGCCAGGTCGAGGAGCGCCGACGACCTCCGACAGCCGAGGGCGACGGCCCGTTCGAGGAGGCGCACGGCATCGAGCAGACGCGCCCCGACGAACAGCTCCTGTCCTGCCTGGGCCAACGCCTCGGCGGCTTCGGCCACCACGACCCGGTCGTCGGGGAGGTACCCGGCGGCGCGATCGAGATGACGGGCCCGCTCCTCGGTCCCCCTGACGAAGGTGGCGGCGCGGCGATGCAGCTCGCCCCGCACGTTGCGGGGCAGGGTCTCGTAGGCGACCTCGCGCAGGAGCGAGTCCACAGTGTCGAACCGTCCTTCCGGGGCGTGGCGCATGAGCCCGCTCTCGACGAGGGCCTGCAACGCCGTCGCCGCATTGGGTGAGCCGAGGGCGGCCACGTCCTCTGCGCTCGCCCCGCCCATCACCGCCGCGTGCTGGAGTGCCAATTTCTGTTCGGGCTCGAGTGCGTCCAGTCGGGCCGCCAACAGCGCCTGCAAGGTGGCGGGGATGGCGCCGGGCGCGCTCAGCCGGTAGTGGTCGCCGTCGTCGACGAGCAGACCCTGGGCGCGCGCCATGGACACCAGCTCGCGCAGGTACAAGGGGTTCCCACCGGCCCGGTCCACGAGGAAGTCGGCCGCCTCGGGGGCCAGCGGCTTGTCACAGGCGAACCCGCCCACCAGCTCCACGGCGTCGGACCGGCTGAGCGGGCCCAGGCGGACCGTGGTGGCGGCCGGGAAGGCGCCGAGCCATTCACCGGGTTCACTGCGTCCGGCCAGCACCGTGAGCAGGCCGACATTGTTGATCCGACCCGACAGCTCCCCGAGCACCTTGAGCATCTGGTCCCCGCTGCGGTGCATGTCGTCGATCATGATGAGCAGGGGCCGGTCGGTGCCCTTCTCCTGGAGGAGGCGACCCAGTGCCCACAGCTGTTCCTGATGCATGCCGGCGGGGTCGATCGACTGCAACGACTGGTCCAACTCTCCGGCGAGGGACCTGACCCGGGCGCTGACCTCCGCATCGGAGACCGGCCCCAGCTGTCGGATCACGTCCCCGGCCACCCTGGATCCCCCCAGAGGACCGTAGGCGGGGTAGGTCGAGCGCACCACGATGCCGTCGCGCTCCGCGACGCGGGCCAGCTCGGCGACGAGGCGCGTCTTGCCCGATCCGGCGTCACCACACACCACGACGACCTGCGGCCGGCCGTCACGACACACGCGTCGCCACTGGGCTTCGAGGAAAGCGAGCTCGTCGTCACGGCCCACCAACGGGGGCCCGGCCACGCCGGGCTGGAGGTCGACGGGAGCAAGCGATACCGCCTCCCACACCTCGACGGGCTCCGGCTTGCCCTTGAGCAGGACGGGTTGGCGGACGCGGAAGGAGATCCGTTCCCCCACGAGCTCGGTGGTGAGGCGACCGCACAACACCTCGCCGGGCCCCGCCGCCTTCTCCAGTCGGGCGGCCACGTTGACGGTGTCACCGATGACGGTCATGCCGCCACCCGCCCCCATGGCCGTGGCCATGACCTCGCCGGAATTCACGCCGATCGAGAAGACGAGGTCCCCTCCGAGATGCCGCATGGCCATGGCGGCCGCCACGGCCCGCTCGGCGTCGTCGTCGTGGGCGACGGGGACCCCGAACACCGCCATGACCGAGTCGCCCATGTACTTGTCGACGGTGCCACCGTGGTCGGCCACGATCTCGCCCAATTCCCGAAAGGCCGTGTCGACCAGCCTGGCCACGACCTCGGGATCGGTCCGGTCAGCCAGAGACGTGAACCCCACGACGTCGGCGAACAGGACGGTGGCCAGCTTCCGTTCCTCGACCGCCGGGCTCGTCACCCGCACCTGAGCCCCGCCGTCGAGACTGGTCCCGCACTGCCCGCAGAAGCGTTGGCCAGCGGCCACCGTCGCCCCGCACGACGGGCACCCACCCACGGGAAGTGAGGCGCCACAATGCCCGCAGAACAGAAATCCATCGGGATTGGGCTCGCCGCAGGTCGGACAGAGGTCCACACCTTCACGGTACTGCCCTGTGGCCGAACCGAGCCCTGACCACCCAAGCCGCGAGGTGAGGAGTCGGGCCGCACCTACTCGGGGCTACGACACACGGCCTCGACGTTGTTGCCGTCGGGATCCCGTACGAAGGCGCCGTAGTAGTCCGGGTCGTACTCGGGCCAGACCCGCGGCTCGTGCAGGACCGCCGCACCGGCGCCCACGGCCGCATCGAAGAACCGACGTACCTGGGCCCGGTCGTCGGCCCGGAAGGCGAAGTGGAGCTCGCGCACCGGCCCTGGCGCTACCGTTGGACCGATCCAGAACGACGCCTGGCCGGCCGTGCCGTACCCGATCACGGGTGCCGAAATCCAAGACGCGTCCACCCCCGAGAGGAGCCAGCACCGCGTCGTAGAACGCCGAGCTCGAAGCCACGTCCGAGCACTGGATCGACACGTGATCGAGCACGCGCCGACGGTAGCGATCAAGCTCCGATCCGACGTGCCGATACAGCGCACGCGGCGCTGATCGGGGCCGCCGCCCAAGTGCGGCCCCGGGGGGGCCGAAGGCCACACGGAGCGGCAACCCACCGAACCGGGACATGGCCACGCCGGCCGATCCGCACCATCCGGGCCGAACCCGGTTCGTCCGTCTCGCTGCCGATCCGCCTTCTCGGCTCACGTGGTGGGGTACTCGACGCACTCGCACTGGAGACCAGGCGATCCCCACCGCCCACCACTTTCGCCGCGACCGCCTGGGGAGAACAAGCGGAAAACCTGGGGATTCTCAGCGGGTGCCCGCCAGGACGAGCACCCCCAGGGCGCCTCCCGCCGCCAAGGGGGCCGCCACGGCGCCGAGCCGGGTCGCCTTGGTGATCGACGGGGTGGCGCCGGCCATGGCGGCGGCCCGCAACCACAGGATCCAGGCCAGCGAGCCCGTGACGAACAGGTTCGGCCCGATGTCGAGGCCCACGAGTAGCGCAAAGGGCCGGGGCGGCACCCGCGCCGCCAGGAGCGAGGCGGCCGGGAGGTTGTTGACCAGCACGCTGGCCGCCGCGGCCAACGCAGCTGTTCCCCACGCATCGAGATGGGAGAGCGCCGTCGTCGGTCCCGACCAATTGCGGCCCAGCGTCCCGAGGGCGACGGCGACCCCGAACAACCCCACCAGGACGGGGAGCCCCAGGATGTCGAGCACCCTGGTGAGCACGGGCCGGCCCGACACCGTGGTGGCCGCGACGGCCACCACACCGACCGCCGCCACGGGGAGGGCGGGCGAGCGGAGACTCAGCACGAGTACGGCCACGGCCAGCACTGCCGCCAGCCCGATCCCGAGCGCCACACCGTTTCCACCCCGCCCGGTATCGCCCCGCCCGGTCCCGCCGGGGGCCTCGGGTGGCGCCGCCGAGCCCAACGAGGCGCGCTCGACGAAGGCGATCACGCCGGCGGTGATGAGCACCGAGACCAGCCAGGCCGGTGCCACGTCGCTCAGGAAGCGACCCCCCGACAGGTGGAGGTGGCCGAGGACGATGAGGTTGGTCAGGTTGGAGCCGGGGAGGAGCAGGGAGGCGGCGTTGGAGAGGAGCAGGCAGCCGTAGAGCAGGGGCGCCTCACCGCCGCCCCGGTAGCGCGCGGTGTAGACGAGGATCGGCGTGAGAAAGGCAACCGACGTGTCGAGGTTCAGGATGCTCGTGACCCCGGCTACGAGCACGACGGTGCCGGCGAAAAGCAGGGGTCCACGCGTCGAGACCCGCGTCAGGCCGTGACCGGCGGCGGCGAACAGCCCGCTCTCGTCGGCGACGAGACCGACGAGCAGCAAGCCCGACACGAGGACGAAAGGGGCCCAGTCCTGGTTGGCGGCCGATCGGGCGTCGCCGTGGTCGAAGATGGTGGCGAGCAGCGCCCCGAGCACCCCCACCGTCGCCAATGCCCAGGCGCTCCTTCCCCCACCGCCGAGCCTCATCGGCGGCGATGACGGCGCCGGGCTCGGTGTCGTCGCCGGGCTCGTGGCGCGCTCAGGAGCTCGGCGCGTCGACACCACGTCCCATGGTGAGCCGATACGAGGTCATCGACACCGAGCTGCACGGGGAACGAGGGACGAGCGTGTCGGCTCGGGCCCGGCGGCATCGGCCACGCCCGCCCCACGGACGCGACGGCGATGAAGGCACGAGTCGGCTCGGCTCGGATTGTCGTCGCCACCTCCCGTGCCATGTTCGTACCCTACGTCCACCGGTACCGGACCCAATTCCACATTTGTGTCCCCGGCACCCCCCCATCGTGGGTGACCACAAGTAGGTTGGCACCATGCCTGAACCTTTTCTCGACGCCTGCGCTCTCGCGCAATTGGTCCGCGACGGCATTGCGTCCCCCAGTGAGCTCGTCGATGACGCCATCAATCGCATCGAGAAGCTCAACCCCGAGCTGAACGCGGTCATCCGGCCCCGTTTCGACGAGGCGCGACGCGAGGCCGCCGCCGCGCTCCCCGAGGGACCGTTTCGAGGTGTCCCGATCGTTCTCAAGGACCTGATCTGCTATCGCGCTGGCGAAGAGGTTCACGAAGGCATGGGTGTGCTCAAAGAGGCCCGCTATGTCTCGCCGCGCGACCAGGAGCTTGCTCGACGTCTCCATGCTGCAGGCTTCGTCGTGGTGGGGCGCACCAACACGCCCGAGCTCGGCATCCTCCCCACCACCGAGCCCCTTGCCTACGGGCCCACCCGCAACCCGTGGGACACGACCCGGTCCACCGGTGGCTCGAGCGGTGGGTCGGCTGCCGCCGTCGCGTCCGGGATGGTGCCCGTCGGGCACGCCAATGACGGCGGTGGGTCCATCCGCATCCCCGCCAGCGAGTGCGGGCTCGTCGGCCTCAAACCGTCGCGGGCGCGGGTGCCCCTCGGGCCCGAGTGGGGCGACATCTTCGGGGGCCTGGTGTGCGAGTTGGTGGTGACCCGGACCGTGCGCGACACCGCCGCCGTGCTCGACGCCGTGGCCGGCCCCGAGCCCGGAGACCCCTACGCGGCGCCGACGCCGGCGCGCCCGTACACGGAGGAGCTCGGTGCCGATCCGGGACACCTCCGCATCGGGATGCAGAGCGCCGCCTTCGGGGGAACGGTGACGACGCACCCCGACTGCGTCGCGGCGACCGAGGCCGCCGCGACGCTGCTCGAGTCGGTCGGCCACGTCGTCGATCCCACGCACGTCGCCGCCCTCGACCCTCCCGAGCTGGTGGAAGCATTCCTTCTGATCTGGGCGGCCGGGACCGCGTCCGATGTCGACTACTACTGGCCGGGAAAGTTGGGGCGTCCCATCACCCAGGACGAGGTGGAGCCACTGACGTGGGCGCTCGCCGACGCCGGTCGGGGCGCCGAGCGCGTCGGACTTCCTCGAGGCCCGACGACAGCTGCAAGCCATGGCGCGTCAGGTCGCGCAGTGGTACGAGGGGGGCTTCGACCTTCTCCTCACGCCCACCATCGCCCAACCGCCACCGTTGATCGGTGAATTCGACTCACCCCCCGACAACCCGCTGCACGGGCTGTTCCGTGCCGCCGAGGTGGTCCCGTTCACACCGCTGTTCAACGCCACCGGGCAGCCGGCGATCTCCCTGCCTCTGTACTGGAGCGCTCAGGGCCTCCCCATCGGGGTGCAGTTGGTGGCGCCCTACGGACGCGAAGACGTCCTCGTGCGCGTGGCTGCTCAGCTCGAGCAAGCGGCACCGTGGGCACAACGCCGTCCGCCGGTATCCGCGTAGGGGTCACCAGTAGTCGCGCATCAGCTCCGCGACCCACGCCGGCTCCCGAACCGTCCCCCGGGGGGCGAATGCCGACAGGTACGGCTTGACGTCCAGCACCGGGGTGCCGTCGACGGCATCGAGCCCTCGCACGCGCACCTGGAAGGCATCGACAACCACGAGCTCACACACGGTCACGCCGATGCGGTTGGGGCGGGCCTTGGCCCGTTGGGCGAGGATGCCCACCGAAGGCCAATCGGCGCGTCCCCGAGGACGACGTGCCCCGCGCGTGATCTCGTCGTCGGTGACGCGGTCGAAGACGAACACCACCTCGACGTGGGAGAAATCGGCCAGCCCGGTGGTGGCGTCGGGGCCGAGGACGTCGGCTTCGAGCTCGATCGTCGCCTCGACCGGGCCCCAATCGTCGTCGACGGTGTCGGTGCGACCGCCCCTGACGAACCCGATCGGCCGCATGACGATGTCGGTGGAGGCGTGGGGCACGGGCCGATGCTACGGACCTAGGAGGGTGGTCCCGGCACGGTGATGCCGCCGTAGCGCGGCGGCGGCTGGTCGTCGGGACAAGCCCCGGTGGGGTCGTTGTAGTTGGCGTCGTGCACCCAGGCGCCGAGCTCCCAGTCCGGCGCCATGGGCGATAGTCCCAACACCGGGGTCAGGTCCTCGACGACGAGGGAGCCGAGCTCGGCCGCGCCGTACGGGCACATGTGGGTGTTGTCGAGCTTGCGAGCCCGGATCCACTGGCCCGACGGGGTCCGCTTCCAGGTGAAGAACCGGTCAGCGGGAGCGAAGACCTCGTCGGTCGGCAGGTAGAGCGCCTGGCCGGGGAAGAAGTGCACTGCTTCATTGGCGACGTCGTTCCAGGTGATCTGGCGGGCATTCTGCGCGGTCCACGCCGCGGCCTGGGTCAAAGGGTCCGTGACGGCGGGATTGGGCCCGATCTGAGGGAACTGCAAGAGCACCACCAGCTCGACACCGTCGCCCGGGGCCAAGAGGGTGCGGAGGGCGTCGGTCAACTCGACGAGGTACGCCTGGGGGTCGTGCTGGGCGAGATCGTCGTCCCACGACCATGTGCCGATCACGATGTCGGGGTGGTACTCGGCCACGATGCGGGGTAGGTCGGTCGCCCACGTCTTGTCGGTGCTCAAGCCCCATCCGCCGTAGGCGCTGTTGGCCACGACCTGGACGTCCCCGGTCGCCTCGAGGGCGGCGGTGAGCCCGGGTGCGCTGTCGGCCATGACGCTGTCACCGATGATCCAGGCCCGCAGGGGATCGGTGGGTGTCGCCACGCGGCCGGCCGGGAGGGTGATCGGCGGAACGCTGTCGGCGGCGCGGGTCACCGGGACCGCCTTGACCCGCGCCGCCGACGCCTCGACGGGGGGGACCGTGGCCACGAGCACCACGCCCACCACGGTGACGATCCCGACGGGGACGACGGCCCGGCGCCACCACGCGCTCCAATCGGCACGGCGCAGGGGCTGTTCGACGAGCGAGGAGCTGGCCCACGCCGCCCCCACCATGACGGCGAGGCGGCAGCTGAGGAGGCCGGCGCCCCGCAACCCCGTATCGACCGGTGTGAGCAGCACGATGACGGGCCAGTGCCAGAGGTAGAGCGAGTAGCTGATGCGACCGAGCCAGCGCAGCGGTGCGATGGCGAGCATTCGCGCCACGGGGCCCCCGGGATGGCGGACGGACCCGATCACGACGGCGAGCGCACACATGGCGATGGCGACCAGCCCGCCGTCCCACATCCACGCGGGAGGACCTCCGCCGAGGGCGATGCCGAGGGCCACCCCGCCCCCGCCCAGCACCGTGGCCGCGCTCCAGAATGCCGGTCGGCGAGCAGGACGTGCCGATTGCAGCGCCATGGCGCCGAGACCGCCCAACAGCAACTCCCACATACGCGTGTCGGTTCCCAGGTAGGCGCGATTGGGGCCGAGCACGTGGGCGGCGACGCCCATCCACAGCGCCGAGCCCGTCGCCAGCAGTGCGGTCGCGCTCACGAGTGCCCGTCGCGATCGACGACGACCGAGGTAGACGAGTCCGACGAAGAGCAGCGGCCAAACGACGTAGTACTGCTCCTCGATGGCCAACGACCACGTGTGCATGAGTGGGCTCAGCGCCTGGTATTGGGCGAAGTAGCTGTGGCCGGCCGCGAGCTGCTGCCAGTTGGCGACGTAGAGGAGGGTGGCCACGGCGGGGGACCGCAATTGCGAGGGCACCACGCCGGGCCCACCGGCCAAGGCGTAGGCCCCGAGCGCGAACACCAGGAGCAACAGGGCCGGGAGCAGGCGCCGGGCCCGACGGGCCCAGAAGGCACCGAGTCGGATGGTCCCCGCACTGGCCTGCTCTGCCAACAGCAAGCTCGTGATGAGGAACCCGGACAGGACGAAGAAGATGTCGACCCCGACGAAGCCCCCCCCGAGGTAGCCGAGGTGGAAGGCGATCACGGCCACGATGGCGACGCCGCGGACGCCGTCGAGCGACGGCCAGTACCGACCCTCCTCCCTACCCCCCGGACGCGACTCGCTCACCCCGACCGACACGCTACCGGTGGCCGCCACCGCGACCCGGGCATGGTGCGGCCCCACCATCGCAGCGCGGTCATCCCGCGGTCGACGGCTGGCACGGCGCCCCCACCACCGCGGAGACCGATCGCAGGCCGATGATCACCGCCGCCACCGATGCACCGAATGCCAGATAGGCGGCCCATGTGGTGACGGGGAGCCCGCCGTTCTGCTCGACGAGGGCTCCGGTCGCCGCGATCCACAAGAACGAGGCCACCGGCGGCCGCCGTCGGGCGAGGTCGAGGACGAGAAGGCCCGCACTCACTGCGAGCAGGTAGTAGCTCGCGAACCACACCTCGGTCACGAGCCGGCCGGCGAGGCAGGCGGTGGTCAACCCGATCAGGGGGACCGGGGACAGCAGGTGCTCGCCCACCCGCCGCCGCGCCCACAGCGACAGGACCAGGGCGAGGACGACGGGGCCGTCGCGCGCGATCACGAGCTTGGTCGACTCGGGCAGGTTCGACATGCCGAGCACGGTCCCGGTCGAGAGCTTCACCACCCCACCAGACTGGACGGCGCTCAGGGTGTGCCACGTTCCCGAGGGGTCCACCGCCGCGAAGGGGATGATCCCGGCGCCCACCGCCACCAGCGCCGGGACGGCGACCCGCACCCGCTCCCGCCACCCCGGAACGGCCACGAGGACCGCGACCAGGGGCAGGAGGGCGAACTGCTTGCACAGAAAGGCGATACCGAACAACAGGCCGGTGGCGATCCAGCGTCGTCGCAACGCCTCGGCCACCGCCACGGTGCTGAGCCCGACACAGACGAGGTCTTGGGGATGAAAGGTCTCGACGATGCCGTCGCTGGCGGCTGGGACCGCCGCCAGCACGATCACGAGCACCGCCTCGGCCACCCCGCCCCCGGCTCCGGCCGTCCGGAGCAGGCGGATACACCCCAGGGCGAGGACGACCCACGCCAGGAGACCGAGCACGGCCTGGGAGCGGTACCAGCGATGGGTGGCCAGCTGGGCCGGCGCGCACCACGGCAGGAAGTACCGCGTCACCGGGGCCACGCGTGCGTCGCACCACGTGGGCGAACCGATGAGCGGGCGAAAGGCGAGGACGAGGGGAGAGGTGACCAGGGCGTAGCCAGGCGGTTGGGGCAGCACCGAATCGCGTGCCGCGGCGTGCAGATCGCCGTCGGCCAGGTCGGTGGCCGGCTTGGTCACGCCGTAGGCGTCTCCCACCGATGCACCACCCCGGACGGTCACGATCCCGACGAACGCCCCCAGGGCGGCCAGATAGACCACCACCATGACCGCAGTCGGGATCCGACCATGGGCACGACCCGGGCGCAGCGCCAGCCCGGTGTCGGTGCTGGCCTCGACCGACCCCGGGGGCGGCACTACTCCCCGACTTCGAGGTCGCGGTGCACCACCGTGGCCGCGTTCCGCCCGTTGATGGCCATGACGCTGCCACCCGGGTGGGTGGCCGCCCCGCACAGGTAGACGCCCGGAATCGGGGTCCGGGGACCGAAACGGTTGTCCCACATCTGCCCGGGCAGGCATTCACCTTGGAAGATGTGGCCGCCGGTCAGGCCGATGCGCGCTTCGACGTCGGGGGGGCCGAGGACCTCGCGATGCTCGATGACATCGGTCACGTCGGGTGCGAAGCGGCTGATCGCGGCGATGGCGAGGTCGGCGATCTCCTGGCGGCGGTCCTCCCACGTCCCGGTGGCGAGCTCGTACGGCACGTACTGGGCGAAGACGCTCATGACGTGGCGGCCCTCGGGGACGACGGACGGGTCGTAGGCGCTCTGGAAGTAGAGCTCGCACCACGCCGGGACGGCGTCGCCGCGCCGGCTCGCCTCGTAGGCGGCCTGCGTGGCGTCGACGCCGGTGCTGATGGTGACCATGGCCCGGTGCGGCTCGACGTCGGGACGCGCCGAGGGGAACCGGGGAAGGGCGCGCAAGGCGCAATTGATCTTGAGCACGGGGCTCGTGCTCTGCCACGACGCCACGCGCCGGCGGAAGGAGTCGGGCACGCCGTGATCGCACAGGGCCACGGTGCGCTTCGGGTCGGCATTCGACACGACGGCCCGGGCCCGGATCGTCTCCCCGCCTTCGAGTACCACCCCCTCGCCGGGCACCACCGCCGCCACCGGCACGCCCGCGGCGACGACCGCGCCCGCCTCGATGGCGGCGTCGGCCAGGGCGAACGACACTCGACCCATCCCACCGTCCACGTAGCCCCATGCCCCCGCCCTGCCCTCGACGCGGCCCGAGGCGTGCATGAGATGCACGCCGGCCGTGCCGGGATCGCGGGGCCCTGCCCAGGTGCCGATGATCCCTTGCCCGTGCAGAGCGGTGCGCAAGCGCTCGTCGCGCACGAAATCTTCCACGACGTCCGCGATCGATGCCTCGAACACCACGTCGATCGCCTCGTCGTCCCCGGCCAGGAGCTCTTCGATCTCGGCCCGGTCGGGCGCGTCACCCACCCAGGTGTCGCGCCGGCCGTCGCGCAGCGCGCTGCGGATTCGGGCGAACAATGCGTCGTAGGCCTCGTAGCCCGCCACGTCCCCCGGGGCGAGCTCGGCGACGGCGGCCGCGCTCCGGGCCGGGTCGTCCCACAGTGCGATGGAGGTGCCGTCCTCGAACGGGCACCACATGTGGGGGTCCACGAGCTGGACCTGGTATCCCCGCTCGCGCAACCCGAGCTCGTCGACGACCAGCGGGTGGAGCAGCCCGACCGAGTAGGCGCACGGGCTGACGATCCAACCTGGGTCGGGAAAGGGTTGCTCGAGCGTGCACGCACCCCCGAGTCGCGACCGCCGCTCGAGGACGAGCACACTGCGCCCGGCGCGGGCGAGATAGGCGGCCGCGGTGAGCCCGTTGTGCCCGCCACCGACGACGACGACGTCCCAGTGCCGACCGGCGAGCTCCGAGACCGGGGCGGGAAGCCCCACTTGTCCGAATACCTCGCGCGTCGACACGAGACGTCATGCTTGCAGGTCGGAGTGCGGGTGCGGGGTGACACGCGCGCCCGACCGCCGATGTCTCGGTCCGGACCCGCTGTCGTTCGGCGTTACGACGCGGCGGCTTGGTCGAGGATCGTGGACGGGACGAGCGACAGGAGCCCACCTCGACGCGCCCGGGACCGACCGACCGCTCCCACGAGGTCGCCGTACACGTCGGCGTCGTCGTCGACCGGGTGCGGGGGAGGAACGCCCAGTCCGAGGACCTGGCTCAGTGTCCGGCCGGATTCCCAGGCTCGGAGCAGCGTCGCCAAGGACGCCAGGGAGAAGCCATCGGCCTGCAGCCGCAGGATGGCGCGGAGCCGGTCGAGGTGGGCGGTGTCATAGAAGCCGGTGCGGCCCACGAGGTCGGGATGGGGGAGCAGGCCCTGGGTCTGGAGGGCCCGCACCTGCCGGGTCGTGGTCCCCCCCTCGCGGGCGAGCTCGTCCACCGTGAGTCGCCGAGACCGGTCCCGACCCGGGAGGGCGGTCCCCGCCGATCGCTGCAAAGTCATGGTTGATTGTAACATAAATACGTGTTACATATCTAGCTGTTCCCGGGACCGTTACCCGGGTCGTGCACGGGAGGACGGACCATCATGCCCATCAACCTGGACGCCGTCGGCGCCCCATCGGACCCCGTCGAACGATCATGGACGTCGACCGACTGCCTGCTGTACGCCCTCGGCGTCGGCGCGGGGTCGCTCGACGCCGTCGGATTCGAGCTCGAGTTCACGACGGAGAACTCCACCGACCGGCCCCAGAAGGTGTTGCCGACGTTCGCCGCCGTCGCGGGTGGCGGTGGCCCGCCCCGGTCCACGCTGGGCGCGTTCGACCTCGCCATGCTCGTCCACGGTGAGCAGTCGATCGAGCTCTTTGGTCCCATCCCCCCCGCCGGGGCGGTGCGGACCACGAGCGTGGTGACCGGCATCTACGACAAGGGCTCAGGCGCGCTGGTCGTCTCGGAGTCCACGTCCGTCGATGCCGACAGCGGCGAGCCCCGTTTCGCCGCGACGACATCGCTCTTCATCCGGGGAGAGGGTGGATTCGGGGGTGATCGGGGCCCGTCGTCGGGTTCCCGGCCGATGCCGGCGGGAGAGCCCGACGACGTGGTCACCTACGCCGTTCGATCCGACCAGGCATTGCTGTACCGGTTGTCGGGCGACCGCAATCCGTTGCACTCCGATCCCGAGTTCGCCAAGCGGGCCGGGTTCGACCGCCCCATCCTGCACGGGCTGTGCACCTATGGGTTCACGGGCCGCGCCCTGCTCCACAGCGTGTGCGGTTCGGATCCGACGCGTTTTCGATCCATGGCGGGACGTTTCTCGCGGCCGACCTATCCCGGTGACACGCTCACGATCTCGATCTGGAACGACGGGGACGACGTCCGGTTCCGTACCGACAACCAGCGCGGCGAGACGGTCATCGACGCCGGACGCTTCGGGTTCTCCTAGGCGACGACGGCGGCGGCGCCCCGAGCCCGTGCGACCTGGACGGCCGTTTCGTCGAGCAGTGACCGCACCACCCCGTGTCGGTCGTCATCGGGGGATTCGGCCAGATTGATGTGGACCAGCGTGGCGGCCCCTTCGGCACCGGCGCCGGCCAGCACCGCCGCCACCAACGTGTCCCCACGCAGATTCGGGTTCCCCTCTTCGGCCAGGCGGGCGGCCAGGTGCGCCAGGCGCGCTCCCGCCTCGACCGTCGCCATAGGGACATCGGTGGCGGCCGAGAGGGCGTCGACGATGCGGCGTCGGCGTCCGGCCCCGCTGTCCCTGGGTCGGCCCGGTGGGTGGGGAACGGGTTCGTCGGGACTGGGATCATCGGGACTGGGATCGTCGGGTAGCCGCCGGGCCGCGATGACGTCGAGGAAGCTTTGGGCGTCTCGTGCGCACAGGGGGACCATGGCGTCGCGGATCGAGACCGCCTCGGTGGCGATCGCCGCCGCGTCGGGCATGTGGCGCGACGACAGACGAGCACTCATCGCACACAGCGCCGCCGACAGCGCGACCGCGAGCACCGCCGCCCCGCCCCCACCCGGAGCCGCCGTTGCATCCGAGAACGCATCGAGGAGGTGGTCGAGGGTCATGTCCGTATACGAAGGGACCGCTCCCTCGGTCGGGGCGTCACCCATGAGTGCGGCCGTGGTCACGGAGCCGGTTCTTCGGCCCTGGTCGCCTCGGCGCGGGCGCCGCCATCACGTGAGGCCGACGACGTCGCCGTTCTCGTCGATGTCGATGCGCTCGGCGGCAGGATGCGACGGGAGGCCGGGCATGGTGCGCATCTCCCCGCAGATGGGGTACACGAATCCTGCTCCCACCGAGGCGCGCACCTCCCGGACCGGGAGCCGCCAACCCGTGGGAGCGCCTCTGAGGCTCGGGTCGGAGGAGATCGACAGATGGGTCTTGGCGATGCAGATGGGCAGCGCCCCGAACCCGTTGCGCTCGTAGCTGTCGAGCTGTCGTGCCGCTGCGGCGGTGTAGTCCACGCCGTCGGCGCCATAGACCTTGGTGGCGATGGTTTCGATCTTTTCCCGCAACGACGCCGCGCTCGGGTAGAGGACGTGGAACTCCGACGGCTCTTCGGCCGCCTCGACCACCGCCTCGGCCAGCTCCACGGCCCCCCGCCCACCGTCGACGAAGTGGGTGCAGACTGCCGAGCGCACACCCATGGAGTCGGCGATCTCCCGGATCGCGGCGTGCTCGGACGCGAAGTCCTCGGGAAAGGCGTTGATGGCCACTACCGGGGTGACGCCGTGCATGCGTACGTTCTCGAGCTGCTTGCGAAGGTTGGCGCCTCCCGCTGCCACCTCGTCGGGGCGTTCCTCGAGAAGGGCGGCGGGCAGGGGCCTCCCCGCCACCACGTGATGGGCTCCGGCGTGCACCTTCAAGGCCCGGACCGTTGCCACCACCACGGCGGCGTCGGGGCTGAGGCCCGAGGTCCGGCACTTGATGTTGAAGAAGCGCTCCGCACCCATGTCGGCGCCGAAGCCGGCTTCGGTGATCAGGAAATCCCCGGTGCGGATCCCGATGAGGTCGGCGATCACCGACGAGTTGCCGTGGGCGATGTTCCCGAAGGGCCCGGCGTGGACGAGTACGGGTGTGTTCTCCAGGGTCTGGAGCAGGTTCGGTTTGATGGCGTCGCGCATCATCACCGTCATGGCCCCCGCCGCCCGCAGCTCTTCGGCGATGATCGGCTCACCGCCTCGGGTGTACCCGATGACGATGCGTCCCAGGCGTTCGCGCATGTCACGCAGCGAGCTCGACAGGGCGAGGACCGCCATGACCTCCGACGCGGCGGTGATGTCGAAGCCGGTCTGTCGGGGGATCCCGTCCTCGGCCGTGCCCAGCCCGACCACGAGGTTTCGCAGGGCTCGGTCGTTCACGTCGAGCACCCGCCGCCATGTCACGTTGTGGATGTCGATGCCGAGCTCGTTGCCATGGTGCAGATGATTGTCGAGCATGGCGGACAGGAGGTCGTGGGCCGCCGTCACCGCGTGCATGTCCCCGGTGAGATGCAGGTTCAGCGCCTCGAAGGGCACCGCTTGGCTGTACCCACCTCCGGCCGCACCACCTTTGATCCCGAACGTCGGGCCCATCGACGCCTGCCGGATGGCGATGGTGGCGCGCTTGGAGATGTGACGCATGGCCTGGCCGAGGCCGAGTGTCGTGGTCGTCTTGCCTTCGCCGAGCGGGGTCGGCGTGATGGCGGTCACGACCACATAACGGGCCCGGGGCCGATCCGACAGCGCCTCGATGGCGTCGAGGCCCACCTTGGCCACGTATTCGCCGTAGGGCTCGAGCATCCCCTCGGGGATGCCGGCCTCGGCGGCGATCTTGGTCACGGGCTTGAGCGTGGCCCGTCTCGAGATCTCGAGCGCGCTCAACATGGCCATGTGTCTGTCTCCTTGACGTTGTGGTGTGGGCGCGCCGGGTCGGAGAGACGCCCGGTCCCACTTCCCCCGTGTGGCCGGCTCACCGTTTATAGCCCCTCCCGCCCGTTGCCGCTGTGGCCCGGGTCGGGCATGTAACAGTGGGGCGCTGGCGCGCACCAGCGGAAGGGAAGGGCGATGTCGACGTTCATCACGCGCTTCGACACTTCGGGCCCGGGTGTCCGGCTCGCGGTGAAGGATCTGATCGACATGGAGGGCGTGCCCACGACGGCAGGGTGTCGGGCCGTGGCCAACGAGGCGGCGCCGGCGACGCGGGACGCCGCCTGCCTGGCCGGCGCCAGGGCGGCGGGGGCCCGCATCGTGGGCCGGACCAACCTCCACGAGCTCGCCCTGGGGGTCACGGGCGTGAACCCGTGGTACGGCACACCGGTGAACCCCCTCGATCCCCGTCTCGTGCCGGGGGGATCGTCGAGCGGGTCGGCGGTGGCGGTGGCCACCTTCGAGGCCGACGTCGCCTACGGCAGCGACACGGGGGGGTCGGTCCGGATCCCCTCGGCGTGCTGCGGCACGGCCGGGCTCAAGACGACGTGGGGCCGGGTCCCCCTCGCCGGTGTATGGCCGCTGTCACCGAGCTTCGACACCGTCGGCCCCATGGCCCGCGACGTGGGGGGGCTGGTCCTCGGCATGGAGCTGCTCGAACCGGGATTCGCAGTCGAAACCCGGGCCGGGTTCCGGGCCGCGCGTCTCAGGGTCGACGCCGACCCCGTGATCGACGCCGCGGTCGACAGCGCCCTCGCCGCGTCGGAATGGGAGGTCAGCGATGCCGCGCTCCCCGGGTGGTACGACGCCACCGCGGCGGCGGGGATCCTGCTCGTCGCCGAAGCCTGGGACACCGACCGGGCGCTGGTGGCGCGGCGTCCGGGCGAGATCGGCGAAGACGTCGTCGGGCGCCTGACGCTCGGTTCGTCCATCGACGCGCGCGCCCTGGCGTCGGCCCGCAAGGTACAGGACGAGTGGGGCGCGGCCCTCGACGAGATCTTTCGGCGTGTCGACGTCATCGTCACCCCCACGTTGACCGTGTTCCCGCCCTCGCTCGACGGAGGGGAGGAGCTGCTGATGGCGCGCTGCACGCTCCCGGTCAACTTGGCCGGCGTCCCCGCCCTCGCCCTACCGGTACCGACGCCGGGGGCCTTGCCTGCCAGTGTGCAGCTCATCGGCCCCCGACACAGCGAAGCGATGCTCTTGGCGGCGGGACTCGCCCTCGAGTCGGCGCTGGCCGCGCGCTAGCGCCGTCGGCCCCGAGGGCTGGCCCGGCAGAGGCGAGACGACACGGCACGACCTTGTCAGACGATGCAGCGGTTGAGCTCGGCGAAACTGGTCGTGCCCGCGAGGACCTGGTCGATCCCGTTCTCGCGCAGACGCTGCGTGCCCTCGGCCACCGCGGCTTCTTCGATGGCCGCCGCCGACGCCTGTTCGAGGATGAGGGCGCGGATGCGGGCCGTGACGGTCATGACCTCGTACACCGCGCTGCGACCGCGATAGCCGCCCTGGTCACACTGATGGCATCCCCCGGGCCCGAACAAGGTGAGGTCGGTGGGGAGCCCCTGGGCCCCCAGGGTCGGCATCATGGCCATGATCGCCGATCGTTCCTCTTCGTTCGGCTTGTAGCCGATGCGACAGTGCGGGCACAACCGACGCACGAGTCGCTGGGCCACGACGCAGGTGAGCGAGGAGGCCACCAGATACGGCTCGAGATTCATCTCGAGCAGCCGGGCGATGGCGGTGGCGGCGTCGTTGGCGTGGAGGGTGGACAGCACGAGGTGCCCGGTGAGCGCCGCTTTGGCGGCGGTATGAGCGGTCTCGGTGTCGCGGATCTCCCCGACCACGATGACGTCAGGGTCGGCGCGTAGGATCGAACGCAGGCCCGCCGCGAAGGTGTAGTCGATCTTGGTGTGGACCTGGGTCTGTTTGATCCCCGGGATGTCGTACTCGACAGGGTCCTCGACGGTGACGATGTTGCGACTGGGGTCGTTGATCGCGGTCAGGATCGAATAGATGGTGGTCGACTTACCCGAGCCCGTGGGGCCCACCGCCAGGATCAGACCCCAGGGACGTCGGTAGGAGAGGCGTAGTCGATCCAGCGCGTCAGGCGGGAACCCCAGGGTGTCGATGTCGAGCAGCCCGTGGTCCCGGTCGAGGAGGCGCAGCGTCACCGCCTCCCCGTGTGAGGTGGGAAGGGTGGCGATGCGGGCATCGATGGGACGACCGTTCGAGATGAACGACATACGCCCGTCCTGGGGACGACGATGCTCGGCGATGTCGAGCCCGGCCAGGATCTTGATCCGGTTGACGACGCCGGTGGGTACGCGCGGCGAGAGGTTCAGGACATCGTGCATGACCCCGTCGACGCGCAGGCGAAAGCGCAGCCGGCCGTCGTTGGGCTCGATGTGGACGTCCGACGCGCGTTCGGAGACGGCTCGGTCGAGAAGGTTTTCCACGAAGCCCGCCACCTGGATGTCGTTCCGCGAGGCGTCCTCCACTCCGACGGCACGGTCCGGATCGGTCCTGGCCGAGCGTTCCCCGAGGTAGAGCGCAGTGCCGGGGGCGAAGGCGTGTTCGAGGGCGTCGCGAAGTTGGCGGGGGCTGGTGATGACGGCGTCGACCTCGGTTCCCGCCACCACCTGCGCGTCGTCGAGGGTGAGGACGTCGGCGGGATCGGAGATCGCCACCAGCAGGGTTGTTCCGTCGAACGCCACCGGGAGGACACCGCGCCGTCGACAGAAATTCCGGGGCAAGCGGGTGACCGCCTCGGCATCGGGCGGAGAATCGACGAGGTCGCGGTAGGGAAGGTCGAAGATGCCGGCCAGGGCGCGAGCGAGTTCCTCCTCGTCGATGACACCCCGGGCCACGAGCAATCCGCCCAGGGGGTCGCCGGTGACGCGCTGTTCGGTCAGCGCCGACTCGATGTCGGCGGGGGTGACGAAGCCATGGGAGACGAGCCAGTCACCCAGTCGAGCCCGGCGCGACACGTCATCGGGGTCGGGCGCCGAGACCTCGGCGAACGTCAACTGGGACACGACGAACCTCCCCGGCGCGGGCGCGACCTCACGGCCATCGACATGGCGGGCTCACGGGTGACTCGTGACCGCGGTCGAGGGGGGCTTGCCGGGCCACCAGCCTTCGTCGGCGGAGTCGAAGCGCTGGCCCGGGGTCGTGCGAAGGGCGTCGCCGACGGTGCCGACCAGATGCCAGTCGATGCCGCGCCGGCACCCCGAGCAATCCGGGAAGCGCTCTCCTTTGGTCACGACGATCTGGCCGTGCCCACAGCGTCCCGTCCAGACGCCGGACTCCTCGCACGTCCGATTGGTGAAAGCCATGGTGCCCCCTTGTCGTTGCGTCGGTGTTGCGCCGACGGGCCGTGACGGCACCGCCAGCAACGACTCCTGGTCGATACATCGACGCGGAGAGGCGCTCGAGTAAGACAACGCCCGCCCCGGGGGCGAACAAGTGACTTTGGTCCCTTTCGGTGGCCCGGGAGCGAGCCACGGGGCGCGCACCCGTGGGGAGCAACCGTCAGAGCGGAGAGCCGACGTCGCCTGGCGCGGGCCCGTCCCGGCAGGGGCCGGAGGGCGCCGTCAGGCGTTCAGGTGTGTGACGCGTGCGAGGGCGGCTTGGGAGCGGTGTTGGAGAGCACGTCTCGCAAGAACCGGAGCAGGTCGCACCGAAAGCAGTAGTCGCGGCACCGATGAGCCATGGCCCCTCCCCCCCTCGCCGACCGTCCGTCCCGGCCCCCGAGCCGGACCGAACTGCCCCCTGTCGTCTACGGCAACGCTGATCCCCGAGCCTCACCGTCTGCCCTATCGGTGCCCAACAATGGCCCAACAGCAACCGAGGACTCCAATTCCGAGCGGCTGGGACGGGGCCGAGGGGATGGCGGGGGAGGTGGCTGGGTAGTCTCGGGCGGGCCGGGTGGAACGACATCGGAGGTACCGGAATGATCCGAGGGGAAGGCACCGCCGTGGTGAAGGGCGTGAGTCCGGATGAGGTCTTCGACTTCGTGCTCGACCCGGCTCAGTACACGAAGGCGGACACCAAGATCGTGTGGGTGACCAAGCTCGCCGACCTCCCCCAGGGCATGCTGGCGCGCGAGGACGGGAAGTTTCTGGGGCTGTTCAAGGGATCGGTCGTGACCCGCTACCGGTGGACGCGTCCGACCAGCATCGACGTCACGCTCGAGCACGGCGTGCCCCGGGCCCTGCATGCGTGGTTCGAGATCGATGCCGTCGAGGGTGGGGCCCGGGTCCGCCATGTCGAGGAGCTCGACCTCGGGCACGGCCCCCTGGGAGCGCTCCACGACGCCGTGGCCCGGTCATGGTTCGCCCGCTCGGTCGCCCGGGAGGTCTCCGAGATCGCGCGCTTGCTCGAATCAGGGGAACGGGGGCGCGGGCCCGAGCACGACACCACGACCTGAAACGGCCGCCCCGGGCGGGCGATCCATGGACCGTCGGGTCAGGGGACGGTGAACCGGATGTCGAGACTCCTGAGGTAGGTGTGGAGCCCGGCATCTTGCACGGGCAGCAGGTTGGCCGCCGACCCCGACTCGTTGTGGTGGCTGTGCCAGAGCCCGGGCGGGGTCACGAACGCGCCCCCGGGCTCCCAGTCCACCCGCACCGGGTCGACGATGGTCCCGTCCGGCCTGATCTCGGGGCCGACGAGGGTGTAGCACCCGGGTTCGCAGTGCACGATGAGGTCCAGAGCCAGGCTCTGGTGGCGGTGCGGTCGTTGCACGTGCCCCTCGGGCAGGACACCGAGCATCGCCCACAGCGTGTGCGTTGCGGTCAGGGTCTGGTCGTTGCGAGCGTTGCCGAGCAGGACCGCCACGCGGCTGCGTCGATGGGCGTCGGGGTCGGCCGCCACCTCGGCGAGCCGGGCCCGGGCCCGCTCGCCGTCGAACCGGGTCGGGGCGAAACGGGGCTCGGTCGCCTCGACCCCGAGAAAGGCGAGGAGCGGCGAGTCGTCCACGTGGTACAGGACCGCCCCCAGCGCCGCAGCGTGCCGGACGGCGGTGCCCCCGGGCACGGCGACGACGTCTCCGGCCTGCCAGGCGATGCGTCCCGTCCGTCCCGGCCCCTCGAGGTCGGTGTGACCGCCCCCACGCAGACAGTAGAAGAGCATGCTGGTGGCGTTGACGGCCAAGGTCACCTCGTCACCGGGGGCGATGCAGACGAAGCGGGCCAGCAGAGCCGGGCCCGTCGCCGCGTACGGGGTGCCGAGGTCACCCGACAGGTCCAGGTCCTCCACCCGGGTCGCCGGGTCGTGCCACGGCGAGCGGAACCGGCGGACCGGCACCGCACTGGTGGCGCCGGAGCCGATGGGGTCGACCGCGGCGCTGTACTCGTGAAAGCGGGCGTCGCCGGTCCAGTCCTCGACGGCCAGGCCGATACCGACGCCGCCGGCTTCTTGGCCGTCGCCGTCGAGTGCGGGGTGGTCCATGGGACCAGTATCGGTCACGGCGACGCCGGGCGGGAGACGGGGTGGGCGCCCGGGCCCTCGGCAAGCACCGGCGGCCACCGCCATCGGGCCCCCCCTTGGGGACGACCTGGGGAATACCCTGCACGTTCCTGGGGAAATCTCCACCCCACTTGGGGACAGCCCCACAAATTCTCTGGAGAACATTGGGATTTCGCGTCGGCCTCTTGACCTTCGATCGGCGCAGGCGCACAGTGGTCACCAGCCGAAGGACAACGACCAACCGGAAGCCGGGGAGAGCGCCGCAAGGCGGGAACCCCGGGGGTACGGCGGGCGACGAGTTCGTCGGTGAGGCGGATGGTGAAGTAGCGGCAGGTTCCCTGGGATCGGTCGTTACAACGCCCCGAACCCGGGTCGTCCGACCCGAGGAACGGGCGAGCTGTCAGCCGAGGGCGCGGCCCCGAGGAGTGCGGGCGACTTCGGTCGAACCGGCTACTCGGGGTCTCGCCGCGTCCGGGGTCTGGTCCGGACCGGTCCGGTGGCGTCACCGGATGGTGAACACCGATTCCCCGCGCGGTGCCTCGTCGACGATGTCGACGCCCTCCACCTCTGCCCACGACGGGCCCTGGTGACACCAGGCCACGAGGGCGTCCACACCTCGGGGCTGACCTTCGAAGGCGGCCTCGACTTCGCCTCGCTCGGTGTTGCGCACCCACCCTCCCACGCCGGCGTTGGCGGCTCGACGCTGACACGACACCCGGAATCCCACGCCCTGGACGCGCCCGTGGATCAACACCCGGCGCCGGACGATGTCCGGTGCTCCGTCCGGCGACGTCACCTCGAGGAGGCGCCCCGACTGTCGACCACGCTGTCCATCAGGCACGGGTCGCTCTCGCCATCGATGCACCGCTCGCACTCGAGCTCGAGCGTGCTGTGGGCGATGGTGAAGGGGGTGCCGATGGCGGACTTCACCCTGTCCCCGACCACCTGGGCCTGTTCCAGGGTGGGGTGCCCCGACAACACGACGTGCGCCGACAGGGCTCGGACGTCGCTGGACAGACTCCACACATGGAGGTCGTGGACCTCGGCCACGCCCGGGACCCGGCCCATGGCGGCGGTGAGCTCGGCCAGGTCGACGTCGGCGGGCGACGATTCCAGCAGCACGTCGACACTCGCCCGCATGAGCCGGTAGGCCTCGACCACGATGATGACGGCGACGACGAGCGAGGCGGTGGGGTCCGCCCATTGGAGCGAAGGGTTGGCGACGAGCACCGCACCGGCACACAACACGGCAAGCGACCCCAGCGCGTCCCCACCCATGTGCAGAGCGGCGGACCGCATGTTGAGATCGGCGTTGCGTTCGCGCAGCATGAGGGCGGCGAGACCGTTGATCACGAAGGCCACGGAGGCGATCGCCACGACCAGTCCTCCGTGAACGGCGTGGGGGTGTAGGAGCCGGGTGACGCTCCCGGCGATGATGGCGACGGTGATCACCGCGATCACCGCCGCGTTCCCCAGGGCGGCCAGGATCGGTCCGCGGTGATACCCGAAGGAATGGGACGGGTTGCGAGGTCGTGACGCCCAGCGGACGGCGAGCAATGCCATCGCCACTCCGGCCACGTCGGTGATGTTGTGTCCGGCGTCGGAGAGGAGGCCGGTGGAATGGGCCGCCACACCACCGGCGAATTGCACCCCGGCCAGGGCGATGTTGAGCCCCAGGGCGACTCCGAGGCGTCGCGTGCGGCTGGTGGCGCGGTCCATCGACGATGGGACTCCTCGATCGGTGTCGATCCGCCCAGCCTACCGGGGGGCTTTGCGCAAACCCGCCTCCCGTCCCTAGCCGTAAGGCCCGAACCACGACCGCTCCGCGTGTCCGGTGCGATAGCAGTGGAGCAGGTGGTCGAACCAGGCCGTGCTGTCGGAGAGGCCGCCGGGGCGGAAGCGCTCGAGCCACAGGCGGCGGTATTCCTCGACCTGGATCCCGAGCGTCGCGGCCAGGACGGCGCGTTCGTCGTCGCCCACCGACGCCAGGGTGCCGTCGCCCTCCAGGCGCGCCACGAGATCGGCGCAGGCGAGGCGGAGCCAGGCGGCGGTGGCGGTGATCTCCGTGATCACGAGCGCGCCGTCTCGGCGTCGGGGCCGGGCGCGCCCCAGCGCGGTCACGATGTCGTCGACGACGCCCCGCACGGTTTCGAGATCGCGCCTCGTGAGGCCGTCGGTGACCCCTTTCCCCATGGGCCACTGGGGAAGGAAGAAGGGCAGCGCCAAGGCCGACATGTTGGGGGGTCGTGGTACCACCATGCGGTACGTCTCGCCCAGGGCGACCACGGCTCGGCCTGTCTGGCTCGCCGGGTCGTCGTAGCAGTGCACGTCCAACATGGCGGCGAGGTCGGCGCTGTCGAGGCCGGCGTGGGACGTCCCGCACCATCCGAAGGCCGCCGCGGTGGCGAGCCCGGGATCGCTCACACCCGGTTGCTGGTGATGGCCCATGTCCCCCCAGTCGGTGACGAGGAGCCCGTCGGCGCCGTGGGCGACACCGGCGACGGCGGCGGCGGCGATGTTCTCGATCATGTTGTCGACGCGTCCGGCGATCGACATCCAGCTCGAGGTGCCGGGGCACACCCAGAACGGCACGCCGGCATCCTCGAGTCGCGCCGTGCGCTGCTCGAAGGGATGGTTGCCTTCGTAGCCCCATTCGCACACCGTGACGCCCTCGGGAAGCTCGCCCAGCAACTCGGGATGCACGGCCGGCACGTCACCCCACACCAGCAGCTCGCGTCCGGCCAGGACCGGAAGCTCGCGCAGGGCTCGCAACCACTGCGCCCATTCCCCTCGCCGTTCGGGACCGAGCTCCCAGGGCTCGTCCATGCCGATGTGGACCCGCGGGCCGGGCAGTTGCGGCACGAGCTGGGTGAGGAGGTCCGAGACGAGGGCGAAGGCACCGGGGTTGGCCGGGTCGAGCGTCAGGGGCGGACGATGGATGCCCATCACCCAGTCGAAGCCGTCAGGGGCGATGGCGAGGGGCCGGTACCGCTCCAACCGCAACCATCGCTCGTAGTGCCCGAGAGTGTTCTGGTTGGCGACGAGCTCCACGCCGCACGACCGGCAGTGGGCGTCGAGGGCGTGGAGGTCCTCGGCGGTGAAGGGATCGGCGTGGCGCCAGACGTCCTCGTGCCCCGCAAAGGCGAAGGTGTGTTCCATGTACAGCTGGAGGTGGTTGATCTTCCAGCTCGCCAGCCGGTCCACGAGAGCGATGAGGGTGCGCATCTCCGGGACGCGGTCGCGCGACACGTCGACCATGACGCCCCGCACAGCGAAGTCGGGCCAGTCCTCGATCCGGCAGGCGGGCAGGGCACCGTCGCCGGCGCCGCTCGGCGCGTTGGCATCGTGGCGCAGCTGCTGCAAGGTGGCGCGGGCGTGACGCAGTCCTGCTTGGTCGGCGCCGGCCACGCGGACGGCGTCGTCGGAGATCTCGAGGCGGTAGCCCTGCGGAGGGAGCGCGTCGTCGACGACCTCGTCCGGCTCGCGATCAGGGACACGGTGGCCGTCGGGTGCGGCCTGGTACGAGCGTGGCCGGGGCAGGAGCACGGGCGCCGGGGCCATGGGCGTGTCGGAGGTTCGTCGGGACCGGGGGCTCAGGGAGCCGGATCCCAGGGACCTTCGGGACGGAGGCCCTGCGCCACCATGAGGGCGAGCTCGTTGCGCACCACCGGGAGGTCGTCGGCGTGGGTGACCCCGATGCAGCGGCCGGGACCGTCGAGCACGCGGACGACGGCACGCTCGTCGGCGTCACCGTTCCGGGTGGCGATCATGTCGCCCACCACCTCGGGGAGCAGCACCTCGCCCTGATCGGCGAGCGCCGACGGATCAGGCACCGTGCCGTCGGGGGCAACGGTGGGATGGGCGCGGAGCACGGCCGCCTCGAGCACGGGCCAGATAGAGGGTTGGAAACCCCACAGGTTCATGGAGACGGGGGTGTCGCCCGGGAGCACGGACGGCTCGAGGCCGTCTCCGACGTCGAAGGCGCCATCGGCGCGCCGGGCCACGCCACGCCGCTCGACCAGTCGCACCAGGTGCCCGTCGGGCCCCACCTCGCACGTCCCCCGGGTCACAGGGGCGTCGGCCACGATGGTGTCGCGCAGTCGGTAGGCCACGATGGCGTGTTCGTTCCCCTCGGCCAATCGCTGCGCCAGCAGGGCCAGGGCGGGTGTGCCGTACACGTCGTCGGCGTTGACCACCGCGAAGGCGCCGTCTCCAACGTGCTTGCGAGCGCACAGCACGGCGTGGGCGGTGCCGAGCGGCACCCGCTGCTCGGTGAAGGCGACTTCGACCGTGGACGGGAAGCACCGGCCCACGTGGTACCGGATGGCGGGGCCCGTCTGAAGCCCGAGGACGAGGACGATGGCACCGAAGCCGGCGGACACGCCGTCGCCGGCGATGAGGTCGATGACGGCTTCGCCGTGCAGTCCCAGCGGTGCGAGGGGCTTGCATCCGCCGTAGCGCTTGGCCATGCCCGCGGCCAACACCACCAGGACGGGCCGGTCGCCGGAGCCGCTTGTCGTCATCCTCCCCATCGTAGGACGGCGCTTGCCCAGGTCATCCCACCCCCGAAGCCCGACAGCAGGACGAGCGCGCCGGGCCGGAGCCGGTCGGTCTCGAGCGCATCGGCGAGTGCCAGGGGGATCGATGCCGAGGAGGTGTTGCCGTAGCGGTCGATGGTGACCACACATCGATCGGCGGGGATACCGAGGCGCTGGCTGGCGGCGGTGATGATGCGGGCGTTGGCCTGGTGGGGGATGAACAGATCGACATCGCTCGTCTTGAGCCCGGCTCGGGCCAGGGCCTGTTGCGACGACTCCACGATCACCCGCACCGCGTGCCGGAAGATCTCTTTGCCGTTCATGTAGAGGTACCCGCCGTGATCACACTTGAGGAGGTGGCGCAGCGAACCGTCGGCACCGAGGTCCCAGGCCAGGAGCTGGCCCGGCCCTTCGGTGGCCTCGAGCAGCACGGCCCCCGCCCCGTCACCCACGAGCACGGCGATGCTCCTGTCGTCCCAGTCGGTGATCTGCGACAGCGTCTCGCTGCCGATGACGAGCACCCGCTCGGCACCGGCGAGGACGAGACCGTGCGCGGCCACGAGCGCGTAGACGAATCCGGAGCAGGCCGCGTTCACGTCGAAGGCACCACCGCGGACACCCAGACCCTCCTGCACCGTCGCCGACGTTCCCGGCACCAGGGCGTCGGGGGTGGAGGTGGCGAGCACGAGCACGTCGACGTCGGCACCGGTCCGCCCCGCCCGCATCAGCGCCTGGCCCCCGGCCGCGATGGCCAGCTCGGCCGTCGTGCCTCCGATGCGACGTTCGCGGATGCCCGTCCGCTCCGTGATCCACTGGTCGCTCGTATCCAGGCGGGCGGAAAGGTCCTCGTTGGTGACGACCTTGTCGGGGACGGCGATTCCCCAGCCGGTGACGACCGCTCCAGGCATCCGAGCTCAGGTTCGCTCGAGGACGTGCACGGCGACGAGGGCGGTGTCCTTGCCGGACATGATGCCGCCGGTGTTGACCGCGGCGCAGAGGCGAGGCTCGTGCACCTGGCGGCCGGTGGCAGTGCCCCGAAGCTGGGCGACGAGCTCGGCGATCTGGCAGATGCCGGTCGCCCCCAGGGGGTGGCCCCGAGCCACGAGGCCACCACTGGGATTGACGCACACGCCGCTCCCGCCCACGTCGGTGTGGCCGGCCAGGGTGGCGACGCCGGCTTCTCCGGCGGCGAAGAACCCCAGCGACTCCAGGGCGTAGAGCTCTTCGGCGCTGGTGGCGTCGTGGAGCTCGACGACGTCGATGTCCTCGGGGCCGACGCCGGCCGCCTTCCACGCCTCGTCCGCCGTCTCGCGCAGCCGGTCGTGATAGTCGAGCTCACCGTTTCCCGACCGCAGCACGCTGGCGCGTATGCGCGGCGCGCCCGGTGCGGTGCCCGCCGAGAGCACGGCCGCGGCCGCCCCGTCGGTGAAGGAGGAGCACATGAGCCGGGTCAAGGGCGCGACCACGACGGGCGAGGCGAGAACCTCTTCCACCGTCACCGGTGACCTGAACTGGGCCAGGGGGTTGCGCGCCCCGCACCGGCGGGCCTTGGCCGCCGCCGCCGCGATCTGCCGGGGGGTCGTCCCCCGCTCCTCGATCTGATGACGGACCCATGTCGCGTTGAGGGCCATGAGCACGCTGCCGGCGTCGTTGTCGAGGCGGACGCGCAGCTCGGCCCGCTCGTCGGACGGCAACCCGTCCTCGATGCCGGCGATCGTCTCGCCCCGGTGGCCCGTCCACATCTTCTCGACGCCCACCACGAGCACCGGCGACTGGCCCGCCTGTGCGGCCAGGACGCCGAGGTGCATCGCCGAGGATCCGCCTGCGCACGAGTTGTCGACGTTGACGACGCCCGTCGTGCCGAGATCGACGTCTCGCAGCCAGCTCTGCCCGCGGATGCAACCCTGGTCACACAGCCGACCCCCGAGAGCGTTGGCCGAGATCACGAGACCTACGTCGGTGGGGGACAGGCCGGCGTCGTCCAGAGCGGCCCGCACCGCTTGGCCCGCCATGACGTCCGGAGTCAGGTCGCGCCGGTCCATCGGCGTCATTCCGATCCCGACGACGCTCACGTCTTGTCGCACGACGACCTCACCTCCAAACCGGGTCTACGACCGCTGTCCCGCTCGTCGCCGCCACACCCGTGCCGACCCACACCGGACCACTTGCCACGTCTTGCCGTTTCGACCCGGGCCGGTCGACTGCAGCTGGCGTCGTCGGGGGGACGGAACGGGACGCGAGGAGGCCGGCGAACTCGCCGGCCAGGTCCTCGAACTGTACCAGTGGGTCGTCCGAGGTGACGAAGACGGCGATGTGTTGTGCCCCCGAGTCGACGAAGCGGACCAGTGCTGCGGCGCAGCTCCGAGCGCTCCCGGTCACCAGATGTCGCTCGAAGGAGCGGGGCGCAAGCCCGTAGAGCGAAGCCATCCACGCCAGCCCCCGCTCCTCGGCACCCGAGGCTCCCACCGACACGAACGCCACGGTGGCACGGGCCACCGAGGCGGGATCGCGTCCCACCCGTTCCGCCTCCTTGTCGAGGCGACCCAGGGCCGCGCCGTACTCGCCGGGGGGAACGAACAACGGGATCCACCCGTCGCCGCGGCGCGCGGCGCGACGCAGCGCGGCTTCACTGGACCCGCCGACCCACACCGGGACGGGGCCGACGGGCGGCAACTGCGCGTAGTGGTCGCCGGGGGCCACCGCCCAGGCCTGGCGCAGGGTGTCGATGCCCTCGTCGAGGCGCCGTCCCCGCGACCTGAACTCGACGCCGGCGGCGGCGTACTCGCCGGCATGGGTGCCCACGCCCACGCCCAGCACCAGGCGTCCACCCGACAGGTGGTCGAGCGAGGCGGCCTCCTTGGCGACGGCGGGAGCGTGGCGCAGCGGCAGCTGCAAGATGCACGTCCCGATGGCGACGCGACGGGTGGCCGTCGCCGCCACCCCCAACGCGCTGAGCGCCTCGAGGGCGGGTCCGTGCCAGAAGAGGTGGTCGCAGACCCACAACGCCCCGGCCCCGCCCGCCTCGGCTCTGCGGCACAGATCGCCCAGGACCACCGCGCTCGGGAGCACGACCCGCTCCTGGGGGAAGGTGGGAAGGATGAGCCCGAGGGTCCCCACGTCCGGCCCCGCGACGCCAGGAGTCGGGGTGGCCAACGGGGGGGAGGGCACGCCTCATCGTATCCGGGCCCAATTGTGACGGTCCGTCAGATTGGTCCACCTGGGCGGGGGCGCCCCCAGGGCACGGTACCGGCCCCGCCACGGCACAATGGAGGGGTGACGAACGTGGGCCGACCCGGACTCCGACTTCCCGACCAGGGCGACTCCCAGCGCCAGCCCGTGCCGGCCTCCCCCGGCCTGAGCGCCGAGGCCCGATCCCAGCGGGAGGCGGAGCTCAGGTCCCTGATCGAGCTGATGCGCCCCGCCGTCCAAGCCGACGGCGGCGACCTCGAGCTCGTGTCGTTCGACCTCGACACCGGCCTCGTCGAGGTGCAGCTCCAGGGGGCGTGCAGCTCGTGCGCCATCTCCTCGGCCACGCTCCAGGGTGGGGTGGACCGCATCTTGCGGGGACGCCTCGACTGGGTCACCGAGGTGGTGGGCGGCGTCGACGAGGACGCCGACCCCTTCGACAGCGCGGCCCTGGGCCGCGGGGCCTACGTCCCCCGCTCCTGAGCGCTACGCGGCGAGGTCGGATTCGTCGATCGACCCGTAGCGCACCAGAGGCTCGAAGAGGTCGAGCACCGAGCGATCGGGGTCGGTGATCCCCCGCAGCGCCGGCGTGGCCAGCCGACGGCTCACGAAACGCCGGGCCACCGCCGCTTTCCGGGCGTCGCCGGTGCGGTCGAGGGCCCAGGCCGCTTCCTCGACGAGTAGGGCACCCTCCACGGTGTCGGCGAGGAGCTCGGCGAACCTCCGGCTCTGGAGCAGTGCGATGTCGTCGGGAGCCCCCTCGAGGTACGAGATCGCCAGCCGGGTGTCGGCCAGCGAGGCCGCCACCGTGTCGAGGGCGCCACCGAGAACCTTGTGCCCCGAGCCCGTCTCCAGCGCCTGTTCGACGCGGCCCAGCAGGGCGATGTGGGCCTGCTCAGCGCGCATCGAACGTCGAACGTCGATGCAGAGGATGTTCTCGGTGCCCTCCCAGATGGTGTGGCACTGGGCGTCGCGCAATTGCCGGGCCATGGGCCAGTCCTCCATGTACCCGTTCCCGCCCAGGACCTCGAGACCCGTCGACGCTGCCCACAACGCCATGCGGGTGCAACGCATCTTGGCCAACGGCACGAGGATGCGCCGCACGAGGCGGCCGGCCTCGGCGTCGTGGGCGCCCCGAGCCGCTGCCGCGCATTCGTAGGTCGCGGCCATGCCCGCTTCCAGGTCGACGAGCATGTCCACCAGGGTCTCCCGCACGAGCGGGTAACTGTCGATGCGGTTCCCGAACTGGGCCCGGCGCGCCGCATAGATGGCGGCTTCGAGGAAGGAGCGGCGGTGGATGCCCAGTCCCATGAGGGCCACCCCGAAACGGCTCCCGTTGACCATCTCCATCATGCGGTTGATGCCCCGACCGTCACGAGCGGCGTCGGCGACACCCGACGCGGATCCGCCCTCGAGGGCACCCGCGCCGCCGGCCAGCCACGCCCGGGCGCCGTCGAGCGACACCTCGCCGGTCGGCACGCCGACGGTGCCGAGCTTGGGCTTCAGGCGCTTGATGCGGAAGCCGTTGGCCGAACCGTCGGGAAGGATGCGGGGGACGATGTAGGTGGCGAGGCCTCTGCTCCCGGTGGGGGCACCCTCGGGCCGGGCCAGGACGATGAACACCTCGGCGTCGACGTTGGAGCAGAAGTGTTTCTCGCCTGACAACAGCCATTCGTCGCCGTCCTGCACGGCCCGGGTGGTGTTGGCACCGACGTCGCTGCCGCCCTGGCGTTCGGTGAGGAACATGCCCCCTTCCCAAGCCGCGTCGGGGTCGAGGCTGCGCAGCTTGCCGAGCAGGTCGGCGCGTGCCGCGGCCGGCGCGTAGCGCTCGACGATGTCGGCCGCCCCCGACGTCATGCCCAGGCCGCAGTAGACGGCGGTCTCGGCCTGGGACACCAGGTACGACACCGATGCCGTCACGACGCCGGGCACGGGCCGTCCGTCCAGGGACTCGAGGCTGACGAACCCGTTGCGGACCAGGTCCGCTTTGTTCTGGGTCCAGTTGGGATGGTGGACGACCTCGTCGACCTCTTCCCCCCACCGATCGAACCGGCGCAGGACGGGACCGTGCTTGTCGGTCACCTCGGCCCGGGGGGCGATGACCCCGCCCACCAGGGTGCCGAAACGGGCGACGTGCTCCTCGGCCCGGGCCCGGTCGCCGGGGTCGGGGAGATGGCGGTCGAGGAGGGCGCTCAGGTTGGGGTCGAGGGCGTACCAGTCCAATCCCGCGGCCTGCTCGAATTCGGCGTAGTCAGGAAGCATCCTCCGATGCTACGGCCGGGGGTGCCCCTCGGGGTCACGGCGGGGCCGTCCGGGGCGATCTTTAGGAAAACTAATTAGAATGGTGAACAATGACGACGATCGCCGACGACCCCGCCCCGGCGGAGGACCCCTCCGCTCCCGAACCCGGGGTCGCCCCCTCGGACGCCGAGATGGCGGCCCGGATGCGACTGGCGATCCTGCGTCTGTCGCGCCGGCTCCGCCAGCAGGTCGCCGGCGGGGTGACCTCCTCGCAGGTCTCGGCCCTGGCCACGGTGGAGCGCTTGGGCACGCCCACCCTCGGGGAGCTCGCCGCGTCGGAGCAGGTGCAGCCGCCGAGCATGACGAAGATCGTGGTGGGACTCGAAGAGGCCGGCCTCGTGGTGCGCCAGGAGGACGACAACGACCGTCGCGTGGTGCGGGTGGGTCTCACCGCCGAGGGCCGTCGCAGCCTGGCGCGCAGCCGGTCGTTGCGCAACGCCTATCTGGTGCGTCGGCTGCGCGGGCTCTCGGTCGATGAGCGGGCCGCTCTCGAAGACGCCGTGCGCCTCCTCGAGCGCCTCGCGGACCGGCCATGACCCGGCTCAAGCGCATCGCGGAGACGACGTTCCGGTCGCTGCACACGCGGAACTACCGGCTGTATTTCACGGGCCAAATCATCTCGGTTAGTGGCACGTGGATGCAGAGCGTCGCCCTGGCGTGGCTCGTCGTGCACTATCTGGCCCCCGCGAGCCAACGCGGCGTCGACATCGGGATCACCCTGGCGCTGCAGTTCCTTCCCATGCTGCTCTTCGGCGCGTGGGGTGGACTCATCGCCGATCGGGTCGACAAGCGGCGACTGTTGGTCACGACGCAGGCCTCGGCGGGTGTGCTCGCCCTCCTGCTCGGGCTGCTCGTGCTCATCGGCCCCGGTCCGGCCGGGTCCGCCCACCTGTGGGAGGTGTACCTGCTGTCGTTGTTCCTCGGGGTGGTGAACATGTTCGACAACCCCGCCCGCCAGACCTTCGTCATCGAGATGGTCGGCAAGGACGACCTGTCCAACGCGGTGAGTCTCAACAGCATCGTGATGAACGGCGCCCGCGTGATCGGCCCGGCCATCGGGGGCGTGCTCATCGCGACGGTGGGCCTCGGTGTCTGCTTCCTCACCAACGCGGCCAGCTACGCGGCGGTCATCGTGGCGTTGATGCTCATGCACCGCTCCGATCTCCACCCCGCCCAGCGCGTGGCGCGCGCCAGGGGTCAGCTACGCGCTGGCGTGCGTTATGCATGGCGGACCCCGAACCTCCGAGACCCGCTCATGCTGGTCTTCGTGGTCGGGCTCCTCGCCTACAACTTCACCGTGATCCTTCCTCTGCTGGCCCAGGACACGTTCCACGGTGGGGCCGGGACATTCGCGCTGCTCACCTCGCTCATGGCCGGAGGGGCGGTGGTGGGGGGCTTGATCGTGGCCAACCGGGGGAGGCCCAACATCCACCGGCTGACCGGGGTCGGCATCGCCTTCAGCGTGATGATCGCGGCCGTCGCCGTGTCGCCCTCCCTTGCCGCTGCTTGCGTCCTGCTCGTGTTCATGGGCGGCCTGTCCATCGCCTTCATCGCCACGGCCAACGCCACCATCCAGCTCCAGGTCGAGCCCACCATGCGGGGTCGGGTCATGGCGCTGTACGCCATGGGCTTTCTGGGTACCACCCCGATCGGCGCACCCCTCGTGGGTTGGATCAGCCAGGCCTCGAGCCCCCGCGTCGCCCTCCTGGTCGGTGCCACCGCCACCCTGGTGGCCTCGACGGTGACGCTGCTGCGGCACCGCCACGAGCACCGCCGCATCGAGGCCCTTCCGGCGGTGGTGGACGAAGCCGAGCCCGGGACCGAGCTCGGGGTGGCCTGAGGGTCGTCCCCGAGCGCCTGGTGTCGGTCCTAGGAGGCCGACGGTCGTGGTTCTTTCGGGAGCCCGAGGACTCGTTCCCCCACGATGTTGCGTTGGATCTCGGCCGTACCACCCCAGATGGTCTCCGAGCGGCTGAAGAAGAACGACGCCTGCAGGTCTCCGACGGGGTAGTCGGCGGCGCCCCGCCGGGGCCGAATGAGCTCGCTCCCGCCGTCATCGGCCCCGGTCAGGACCTGGCCCTCGAGTCCGAGGATGTCCATGGCGAGGTTCATGACGTCGCGGTGGTACTCGGACCAGAACATCTTGTGGGTGGCCCCGAGCGCCGCGGCGTGGTGCGTGTCGTTGAGGGCGTCGGTGAGTGACCGGTAGCCGTTGATCTGCATGATCTTCACCTTGGCCCAGGCCCGGGCGAGACCCTGGCGGACCTCGGGGTCGGCGACGCGCCCGGTGCGCCTGGCCTCGCCGATGATGTGGTCGAGCTCCCTCGCGAAGCGACGGTGCCCGGTCGTCGACGACGCCCCCCGCTCGAAACCCAGGGTGGTCATGGCCACCTTCCACCCGTTGTTCTCGCCGCCCACCACGTTGGCGCGGGGGCAGCGGACGCCGGTGAAGAACACCTCGTTGAATTCGGCGGAACCGTCGATCTGTCGGATGGGGCGGACCTCGACCCCGGGCTGTTTCATGGGGACGAGGAGGTAGGAGATCCCGGCGTGCTTGGGGGCGTCGGGATCGGTGCGCGCCAACAGGAAGATGTAGTCGGCGAATTGGGCCTGGGTCGTCCACACCTTCTGGCCGTGGATGACCCATTCGTCGCCGTCGAGGTCGGCGCGTGTCTTGAGCGACGCCAGGTCGCTGCCGGCGTCGGGCTCCGAGAACCCCTGGCACCAGGCGATGGTGCCGTCGAGGATCTTGGGGATGAACTCGCGCTTTTGTTCCTCGGTTCCCCATTGCAAGATGGTCGGGCCCACGAGCGTGTCGCCGAAGAAGTCGGCGCGCATGGGCGCCTGGGCGCGGGCGAATTCCTCGTTGAGCACGACCTGCTCGATCAACGACAGGCCCTTGCCCCCGTACTCCTGGGGCCACGACGCGCAGATCCACCCGCCCTGGCGGAGCCTTCGGACCCAATCGGCGTTGAACGCCTCGCGCTCGGGCCCGGTGAGCGAGAAGCCGGGCTCGAACCATCCCACGGGGAGGTTGTCCTCCAGCCAACCCCGGACCTCCTTGCGCAGCGCTTCCGCTTCGGGAGGGTAGGTGAGGTCCATAGGGCCGAACGTACCGCCGCCGGAGCCCCCGGGCCAACGCTCCGGTCGCCGCTGTGCGACGGGGCCTAGGAGACCTCGACGGCTTTGACCACGAGCAGGACCACCGCCACGAAGAGGTAGCCGTACATGAGGTACATCGTCGTGGTGCGGCCCCGCGTCCACGTGGGCCGTTCGATGAGGGCCAGGGGCGGCATGCGCCAGGTCATCCGCCTCTCGCGTTCCACCGGGTCGGGCCGGGCGCGCCGGCGCAGGGACTGGAAATAGAACACGCCGGCGACGAGCAGGACCAGCCCCAGCGCGCCCGACAGGGCGACGAGCAGGGCGGGCACGTCGATGTGGGGGAAGACCGTGGTCGTCATCAAGATGAGCGACAACACGAACAGCACCGAGACGATGAAGGTCGACAAGGCGTTGAGCCAGGGCTGGTTGACCCACGGCCCGAGGACCGCTTTGTCGTTGCACAGCAGGAGGAGGAAGACCGTGGCGCTCGGCAGCAGGATCCCGGCCAGGGCCTGCACCGCTGTGGTGATGACCCCCAGGGGTGCTCCCGGGATGAGGACGATCGTGGCGGCGAGGGCGACGATGCCGGTGAAGGTGGCATAGAAGAACTTGGCGTCGCGGACGCGGCGGTTGAGCGAGTGCCGGGTGCCGAAGATGTCACCGAAGGCGTAGGACGTGGACAGCGTCACCGCCGCCGCCCCGATGATCGACGCGTTCAGGAGGATGATGGCGAAGAGCGTGCCGGTGGCGTTCCCGAGGTAGCGGTCGAGGGCGTGGGCGACGCCGCCCGCGTTGGTGAACCTCCCCGCCGCGTGGGTGTGGGCGAAGGCGAAGGCCGTCGTGATGATGATCAGGCTGGCGGCCAAGACCGTGATGAACGACCCCAGCACGGTGTCGACGCGCTCGTAGTTGATCCAACGGGGGGTGATGCGCTTGTCGACGATGTTGGACTGCTGGAAGAACAGCTGCCACGGGGCCACCGTGGTCCCGACCACGGCGATGATGAGCAGGACCGACGTGGAGTTGAACCCCCCCGCCACCCCCGGCGTCACGAAATGCTTCAGGACCGGCCCGAAATGGGGATGGGCATAGACGGCGAGGGGGATCACGAGGAAGTTCGCCACGATGAACACGAGCATGAACCGCTCCCAGCGCCGGAAGCTGCCGCTGGCGGTCATGGCCACGAGGCCCAACGCCGCCAGTGGGACCGAGATGTAGGGGCTCACGCCGAAGAAGCCGAGCGCCAGGCTGACCCCGATGAACTCGGTGACGATGGTCAGGAAGTTCAAGACGAACAGGTCGCCGACCGAGAACGCGCCCCAGAACCGCCCGAAGCGCTCGTTGATGAGCCGGGCGTGGCCCACACCGCACACCGCACCGAGGCGCACGACCATCTCCTGGTTGACGATGAGGACCGGGATCAGCAGGGGCAGGGTCCACAACAGGCTCAACCCGAAGTTCTGCCCCGCCTGCGCGTAGGTGGCCACCCCGCCGGCGTCGTTGTCGCCCACCATGACGATGAGCCCGGGGCCGATGATCGCCAGAAGCGTGAGCACGCGCCCCCGCCACGAGCGCCGAGGGCCCTCGTCGTGGACGCGGATCGTCCCGAGGGCACCTTGGATACCGCCGTCGTGCTCCTCTTCAGAGGGCACGGGCATTTCCGCTGTACGGGGCCGTGACGGCCATGAAGGACCTCCCGACGGTGCCGGCGTCGTGGGCGTGCAGGAACGCGCGCACGTCACGGCGTCGGTCGGCCTCCGGTCAGCCCAGCGGCGTCAACCCTGCCTGGCGACGTGCGCGCATGAATCGTCTAGGTGACGGGTCAGCGTGCAGCGCTGCTCCTTTGTCGGCCCACGGAGCCGCACCAGAGAAAGCGGTGGCATCCGGTGGGGCGCCGGATTCGCCGCGACTGCTCACGGTGCACCGTCTCCCGCCGGGAAACCCGGCCGAGGTGCGGCTTCTTCGAAATGACATCCTACCGTGTCCACCCCGGCTGGGGGGGTGGGCGCCCGCGGCGTCGCCGAGATCAATCCTCGACCGACGACATCCCGAAGTCACGGCGCCAACCGGTGGGCAGGAGCATCTCGAGCACGTCGTCGACGGTGATGACGCCCACCATGCGGTGGTGCTCGTCCATGACGGGGGCGACGGTCAGGTTGAAGTCGGTCATCTTGCGGGTCACCGAGTGCAGGTCCCAGTCGGGGTGGACGTGGGCGGGGTTGGGGCGGACCACCGAGCCCAGCGTCGCCGTGGGGGGCGCTTGGATGAGGCGAACCACGGAGGCCGAGCCGCTGACGCGACCGTCGTCACCCCGGGCGAACACCACGGCGAGGGCCTCGGGGGGTGCTTTGCTGCTGCGGACGGCCTCGAGGACGTTGCTGACCGGCGTCGACTCCGCCAAGCACAGGAAGTCGGGGCTCATGAGCCCACCCGCCGTCTCGGGGTTGTAGTTCAACAACGTCCGGATCTTGCGCTGCTGCGCCTGGGGGAGGAGCTGGAGCACGGGGAGGCGGTGCTCCTGGTCCAACTCCACGATGAGGTCGGCGGCGTCGTCGGGGGCCATGGTGGCGAGCAGTCGTGCCGCCTCGGCGTCGGTGCGGCTCCGGACGAATTCGATCTGGTGTTCGGCGTCGAGCTCCTCGAACACATCGGCCTCGAGCTCACGGTCCTGGCCCACCGCTTCGATGATCTCCTCGCCTTCTTCGTGCGACGCCGCCTCGACGAGGTCGGCGATCTGGGCGGGATGCAGGCGGGCGAGCTTGCGGTACGGGATCCGGAGACGGGCCGTGGGGACATGGGCCACGAAGGGCTCGATGCTGGCCCAGTCGACGACCTTGCCGGCCGGGATGCGCTTGCCGAGGGCGCGCGGCAACAGACGCCGCAGGGCCACGCGGGGGCTGGGATCGACGGCCACGACCTCCCACCGGCCCTCCACGTAGGCGAGCTCGATCTCGTTGGCGCGGATGAGGCGGGCCCCTTGGAGGTTGATGAGGTGTCGAGCCCGCAGGTCCTTCGACAGCAGCACCTCGCCCGGTCGTCGTTCGAAGCGCTTGAGGCTCACGGTGTCACCGACGAATTGCACCCGGCCCGGCTGGAGGTCAGGGATGCGCGAGATGGGGACGAAGAGCTGGCGCCGGGCGATGCGGACCACGACCCCGGTGACGGGGGGGTGAGGAGAGAAGCCGAGCTGGGCGATGAGGTCCTCGACCCGCCCGAGGCGGTCCCCGTCCCGGTCGACGAGCGCGCCCCTGACCACGCTGGACAGGTGCAGGATCTCGATGGCCATCCTTGGCGCTCCTCGAGCGGCGCAGTGCGTGAAGCCCCCTCAATCTAGTGGATCCGGCGTGTGGATCGACGCGTCCGATCCCGGTCGCCTCGTGCCTGGGACGGTGCCTCGGGCGCCGTCGGGGTGGCCCTGCGCCGTTTGCGCCCGGGGAGCGATCCTTGGGAGGCTGGTCGGCCATGATCTCCCACGCTGGCCACGCGCGTGCCTAAAAGCCCGTGGCAGCGCTGGGCGGAGATCCGTGCCTCGTGGGAGCGCAGCACCCGTATCGAAGTGCCTCCATGGCGACCCGCGGCGTCGCCCCGACCCGGTGGCCTGCGTATCGCCTATCTCGTCTACCGGGGTAACCCCCGGTGCGGTGGCCAGGGCGTCTACACGCGCCACTTGGCGCGCGAGCTCGTGGCCCTGGGGCATTCGGTCGAGGTCTTCTCGGGCCAGCCCTGGCCCGTGCTCGACGACGGGGTGGGATTCACCCCCGTCCCCGGGCTCGACCTGTACCGCGACCCCGACCCCTTCCGGGTCCCGCATCCGCGCGAGTTCCACTCGTCGGTCGATCTTCTCGAGTTCGGGGTCATGTGCACGGCCGGGTTCCCCGAGCCCCGCACCTTCTCACTGCGGGCGCGGCGACTGCTGGCGGCGCGACGCGGCGACTTCGATCTCGTCCACGACAACCAGTGCCTGGGATCGGGCCTGCTCGGCATGCTCGACGACGGGTGGCCGCTGCTCACCACGCTGCACCACCCCATCACCGTCGACCGGGTGCTGGCGCTCTCGCACGCCGAGAACGCCTATCGCCGTCTCACCCAGCGACGGTGGTTCGGGTTCCTGGGCATGCAGATGCGGGTGGCGCGGCAGCTGCCCCGCATCGTGACCGTGTCGGAGTCGTCCAAGCACGACATCGCTGCCCAGATGGGCGTGGCCCTGTCCACGATGACCGTCGTCCCGGTGGGTGTCGACCACACCGTCTTCCGGCCCCAGCCCGACCGCCCCCGCATCCCGGGGCGCATCATGGTGACCTCCTCGAGCGACGTCCCCATGAAGGGCCTCGTCCCGCTGCTCGAGGCCCTCGCCAAGCTCCGCACCGAGCGCGACGTCGAGCTCGTCGTCATCGGCCGCCCCACCGAGGGAGGGCGGGTGGCGCGCACCATCGACCGTCTCGGCCTCTCGCATGCCGTGCACTGCGTGAGTGGGATCTCCGACGGAGAGTTGGCCGGCATGTACGCCGAGGCCCAGGTGGCGGTGGTCCCCTCGTTGTACGAAGGGTTCTCCCTGCCGGCCATCGAGGCCATGGCGTGCGGCGTCCCGCTGGTGGCGACGACCGGGGGCGCGCTCCCCGAGGTGGTGGGCGACGACGGCGAAACCGCCGTGCTGGTCACCCCCGACGACCCCGAGGCCCTGGCCGCCGGCATCCGTCGCGTCCTCGACGACGACGCCTTGGCGGCCCGTCTCGGTGAGGGCGGGCGCCAGCGGGTGCTCGGGCGCTTCACCTGGGAGGCGACGGCGCGCGGGACCGCCGAGCAGTACCGGTTGTTGCTCGACGATCACCGGCGCCGCCCGGACACGGTGATGCCCGCCGTCGAGAACTCGCCCGGAGCGGGCCGACCGTGTTGACCGTCGACTACGAACGGCTCGGGGTCGGTCGCGGTGAGCGACTCCTCGACCTCGGGTGCGGTGGGGGCCGTCACGCCTTTCAAGCGGTGCGACTCGGGGCCCGGGTGGTGGCCCTCGACGCCCAGGCGACGGAGGTCGCACAGGTCAGGGACACCATCGGCGCCATGCTCGACGCCGGGGAGGTCCGGGTCGACGACGAGGCGGGTGTGGTCCAGGGTGACGCGCTGCACCTCCCGTTCGCCGATGCGAGCTTCGACCGCGTCATCGCCTCGGAGGTGCTCGAGCACATCCCCGAGGACGGCTCGGCCATGGCCGAGTTGTCCCGGGTGCTCCGGCCCGGAGGCACCATGGCGGTCACCGTGCCCCGCTTCGGACCCGAGGCCGTGAACTGGGCGCTGTCGAACGACTACCACGACGTCCCGGGCGGCCACGTCCGCATCTACCGGCGTTCCACGCTGGTGCAACGCCTCCGTGGGGCGGGGCTCCGCCCGGTCGCCAGCCACCACGCCCACGCCCTGCACTCGCCCTACTGGTGGCTGCGGTGCTGGGTCGGGCCCCGGCGCGACGACCATCCGGCTGTGCGCGCCTACCACCGGCTCCTCGTGTGGGACATCATGCGCGCCCCCCGGCTCACGCGGGTCACCGAGCGCGTCCTCAACCCGTTTCTCGGCAAGAGCCTCGTCGTCTACCTGGAGAAGCCTGCATGACCCGGACCGAAGGAACGCTCCCGATGACGGGCCATGACAACGAGGGGGGACCCGTGCTCGTCGCCCGGCCCGTGGTGGCGCCGATCCCCGAGATCCCCGGGGTCCTCAGCGCCCCGGAGGTGGTGGCGACGGCGGCGTCGATCGCCGACGTCCAGCTTCACGACGGCATGATCCCGTGGTTCGAGGGCGGCCATTGCGACCCCTGGAACCACGTCGAGTCGGCCATGGCCCTCAGCGTGGCTGGAATGCACAAGGAAGCCACGCTCGCCTACCAGTGGCTGGCCGACACACAGCTCCCCGACGGGTCGTGGTTCAACTACTACCTGGCGGCCAGCGGCGTGAAGGACCCGCGCCTCGACACCAACGTGTGCGCCTATGTCGCCACCGGTGTCTGGCACAACTTCCGGGTCACCGGGGATCTCTCGGTCCTCGAGGCCATGTGGCCGGTCCTCGACAAAGCGCTCGAGTTCGTGCTGCGCTTCCAGCGCGACGACGGTGCGATCCTGTGGTCGGTGGACCCCGACGGGCATCCCGGGCGTTACCCGTTGCTCACGGGATCATCTTCGATCTACCACGCGCTGCGGTGCGGCGTGGCGTGCGCGGAGACGCTCGGTGACGAACGCCCCGACTGGGAGCTCGCCGCGGGCCGCCTGGCGCACACCATCGCCAACACGCCCGAGGTGTTCGAGCCCAAGCACGAGTTCGCCATGGACTGGTACTACCCCGTGCTCTCGGGCGCACTCTCGGGTGAGGCCGCCGCGGCCCGCATCGACGCGTGGTGGGACACCTTCGTGCTGGAGGGTCGAGGCGTGCGTTGCGTCTCGACCGGTCCCTGGGTCACCGCCGCGGAGACCGCCGAGTGCGCGCTCGCCCTCGACGCCGTGGGGCGCCGTCACGAGGCGTTGGCGCTGCTCACCTGGACGCGGGCCCACCGCCGCGACGACGGCTCGTACTGGACGGGGATCGTCTATCCCGAGAGGGAGACGTTCCCCTTCGCCGAGCGAACGACCTATACCGCAGGCGCCATCGTGCTTGCCGCCGACGCCCTCTCCGACGCCACGCCGGCCGCCGGGTTGTTCCGGGGCGAGTCGTTGCCCGACTGGCTCGATCTCACCGAGCCCCGGTGGGAGGCGCCACCCGCCTGAGGAGGCGCAACGAGCCGCATTCGCCGTCCTCGACGAATTCGCCGGACTCGAGCGCCGCGCACCACAACTCGTAGGGGGGTCGTCCGCCGTCGGCGGGGTCGGGGAACACGTCGTGGATGGCGAGCCATCGCCCCGGCGCCACGTGTGGAGACCAACCCTGGTAGTCCGCCCAGGCCGGTTCTTCGCCATGCCCTCCGTCGATGAAGCACAGGTCGAGCGGAGTCTGCCAGTGCGAAGCGATCACGCTCGAGTTGCCGACAACACCCACGACACTTCCCCCCAGGCCGGCCGCGTCGATGGTGCGGCGCCAGAAGGGCAACGTGTCGATGCGCCCCGTGGCCGGGTCGACGACCTCGTGGTCGTGGTGGTCCCACCCGGGCTGGTTCTCCTCGGAGCCGTGGTGATGGTCGATGCTGAAGAGCACGGCGCCCGCCGCCTCGGCCGCCGCGCCGAGGTAGACCGTCGACTTGCCGCACCACGCCCCCACCTCCACGAACGTGCCCGTGGCGCGGCCGGGGCCGCCGGCGCGCCGGGCCGCGTCGAACAGCGCCGCTCCCTCGTCGTCGGGCATGAAGCCCTTGGCGGCGCGAGCATGGGCGAAGAGCTGCTGCGTGCGCTCCTGCACCTCTACGCCTTCGTCGCTCACCCCGTCGCCGCCTGCACTGCTGTGAAGATAGCGAAGCCCACCAGGATGACGCCGGCCACCTTTCGGATGGTGGCGAGAGGGAGCACGCGCAGCAAGACCCGACCACCGATGACGCCGACACCCATCACGGTCACGAGTGCGGTTGCCGATCCCACGAAGACCGACCACGGGTCGTGGTAGCGGGCGACCAGATTGGCGGTGAGGATCTGGGTGAGGTCCCCGAGCTCGGCGACGACGATCACCGTGAAGGCGCCGAGGGCCACCCGCCGACTCGAACGGACCTTGTCGGCCTTCTCCTCGCCTTCCTCGGTCTGAGCCGACTCCTTGCCGAGGAGCAGGTAGAGCGCACCGGCTGCGAACAGCGCGGCCACCACGGCCTCGACCCACCGGTGGGGGAGAAGCTCGAGGAGACGCCCGGCAAGGACGGCCACGGCCGAGTTCACGACCATGGCCAGCGCGGCGCCGATCCACACCGGTAGCGGTCGGTACCGGCTCGACAGGACGATGGTGGCGATCATGGTCTTGTCGGGCAGCTCGGCGACGAAGATGAGCCCGAAGGTGATGGCGATGACCGACAGGTTCACCGGCCGGTCTTCCTACGGTTCCACATCCGCCGGGCCGACCCGAGCCCGGCCCCGACCAGCGTCAGGGCGCTGTTCAGCGCTTCTCCAGGCGTTGGGCCCCTGCATCGAGCACCGCCACCGCCGTGGCGCGGAACGACGATGCGAACCCGACGTTGACCTCGAGACGTTCCAGGGTCTGATCGACGGTCCGCTGACCGATCGGCAACGGATGGGCGCGGACGAACGCGACGATGTCGGCGGCGAGGTGAGGGTCGCGGCACAGCGCCGTCACGCCCCCGAGCATGCGGGGGAGGATGTTGGCGGGAATGCGGGACACGAGCTCGTCCCAGTGGTCGACCACCCGCGCCCACGTGGCCGGGCCGGTGGCGCGGTTGGCCAGCAGCAGTTGGATGACGAACGGCGCGTCTTGGGACCGCACCTCGGTGAGGGCCAGCTCGAAGGCCCGAGCGGCGAGGGACGGATCGGTGAAGCTCGCCAGGGCGTAGAGGTAACGCATCTCCTCCTGGGGCGTGGCCGGATGGCGGTAGTGCTCGAGGAACGTCTCGAAGTCCCCGGGTCCCCCCGAGTCGCCCACCACGTTGAGGAGAGCGGAGGCGAGGTCGGGGTCGAGCGCCACCGCCCCTCGTTGCGCCTCTTCATGGAGCCGGTGCGACTGGGCCTGGACCTCAGGGTCCTGGCCGACCGTGCCCAACATGGCCACCACCTGGCCCCGCAGCGTCGGGGTGCGGGGTCCCTCACCGGGGCGCGCTTCCCATCCGAGTCGGGCGAGCACCGGGCCCAGCAGGGCGCGCGTGTACCGGGCGACCTGGGTCCGCCCGTCGTCGTCGACGGCCCGGTTGAGCAGCGACAGGGCACCGGTGACCTGGGCCCAGACGTCGGGGTCGTCCTCGTCGCCGAGCGCCTCGGCGAGCAGGAGGAAATCCTCGGGTGGCGACCGCTGGGCGATCACCACGGCCCAGCTGTCGCCGAGCAGGTTGAATCGCTCCAACAACTCCAGCGACCCCAGCCGGCTCGCCAGCAGCCGGTGGCGCTCCGGCGCGTACCGGACGCGGTAGAAGCCCGACCCCCCGGCGTTCACCACGACGGCGCTCGGATCGGCGTCGGAGCCGAGCCCGACCACGTCGGGTTCGGGCCCCAGCAGCAGGCGGGCCTCGCCGCCGTCGAGCCCGCGGGCGATGACCGGCACCTTCCATGACGAGCCGATGGCGCTGGGCCCGTCGCTCGGTGCATAGCCGAACGGCTCTTGGCGAAGCACGGCGCCACCCGTCGCCCGTTGCGGACCGGGTGCGGTGTCGACGCTCACGAGGGGAAAGCCGCCCTGGAGGATCCAGCTGTCCATGATGTCGCGCACCGGTTCACCGCTCGCCGCTTCGATGGCGTCCCACAGGTCGGCGGTCTCGGTGTTGCCGAATCGATGCGCGTCGAGGTAGTGCCGAACGCCTTCTCGAAATCGTTCGGCTCCGAGATAGCGCTCGAGCATGCGCAACACCCCGGCACCTTTTTGATAGGTGAGGACGTCGAACATGCCCTGTGCCTCTTCGGGTGGGCCGACCGGGTATTCCACCGGGCGCGTGCTGTGCAGGCCGTCGGTCGCCATGGCCGCGTCGCGGGTGATGCCGAAGGACACCCAACGTTGCCACTGCGGTCGGAAGTCATCGACACACAGCAATTCCATCATCGTGGCGAACGCCTCGTTGAGCCAGATGCCGTTCCACCACCGCATCGTCACGAGGTCGCCGAACCACATATGCGCGATCTCGTGCGAGATGACATCGGCCACCCGTTCGAGCTCCATGCGCGACGCCCGATCAGGGTCGACCAAGAGCACGGCCTCACGAAACGTCACGCAACCCAGGTTCTCCATGGCCCCGAAGGCGAAGTCGGGGATGGCGACGAGGTCGAGCTTCTCCGCCGGGTAGGCGATCCCGAACCAGTCGACGAAGAACTCGAGAGAGTGCGCCGCCACTTCGAGTGCGAAGGCGGTGAGGGCACCTTTTCCCGGGACGTGCACGACGCGCACCGGCGTGCCCCGCACGTCCACCGGCTCGCTGGCGACGAGCGGGCCCACCACGAACGCCACCAGGTAGGTGGACATGGGGATGGTGTCCCCGAAACGGATGCGCCGGCCGCCCCCCGGTAACGGGGTTTCGTCGACCTCGGGCCCGTTCGAGTAGGCCGCCAGCCCGTCGGGCACGTCGAGCGTGATCGAGAACACCGCCTTGCGGTCGGGCTCGTCGAAGCACGGAAAGGCCCGTCGTGCGTCGGTGGCCTCGAACTGTGTGGTGGCGATGACATGCGCGACGCCGTCGTCGTCGTTGTACGCGGAGCGGTAGAAGCCATGCAACTTGTCGTTGAGGATGCCGGCGAACTCGAGCGAGATCACAGCCGGGCCTGGCGGGAGCGCCATCGCCGGCGTGAGCACGAGGCGCTCAGACTCTTCGTCGACGCGCACCGTCAGAGCCTGGGGCTCACCGCCGCCGGGGTCGAGCCGGGCGCTCTCGACGGTCAGCTCCGCGGCGTGCAGCACGATCTCGTCGACGGCCTCGTGGACCAGGACCTCGATGTGCACTTCGCCGGTAAAGGTGGCGTGGTCGAGATCGGGGATCAGCCGGAGCGCGTATCGACGGGGCTCGACACCGTATGGCAGCCGGTATTGCACGGACGGATCGGCGTGGCCCGTCTCGGTCGTCTCGCTCATTGGCCGAAGGCTACCCGGGCTTGCTCAGGGCTTTGGTTCTCGAGCACCGCGTCTGCGAGTAGCTTGCCGAGCTGTGAACGACGCCGCGCCTAGTCCAGACGACCGTCCTGCCACGTTCGATGTCGTTGCCATCGGGTCTGCCCTGGTCGACGTCCTCACCGATGCCACCGACGAGGACCTGCGCCGGTCCGACTTGGTCAAAGGGTCCATGGCCCTGGTGGACCTGGCCCGGGCGGCGACGCTGTACGGGGCCATGGGGCCCGCCATCGAGGTGTCGGGCGGCTCGGCGGCCAATACCGCCGTGGGGGTCGCCCAGCTCGGGGGCCGCGTCGGATTCCTGGGCAAGGTCGCCGCTGACGAGCTGGGCGAGATCTTCCTGCACGACATCGCCGCCGCCGGCGTCGAGCTGGGCCGGACGGCGCGCGTCGAGCCCTCGCAGGACCCCGCCGAAGACCGGGCCACGGGACGATGCCTGGTCTATGTCACCGAGGACGGGGAACGGACCATGGCGACCCACCTGGGCGTGGCGTCGACCCTAGGACCCGAGGACCTCGACGAGGAATTCGTGGCTCGGGCCCAGGTGGTGTACCTCGAGGGCTATCTGTGGGATCTGGGTCCCGCCAAGTCGGCGATGCGACGGGCCATGGCGGTGGCGCACGACGCCGACGCGCTCGTCGCCCTCAGCCTCTCCGACCCCTTCTGCGTGCAGCGCCACCAGCGCGAGTTCCTCGAGCTGCTGCACGGTGAGGTCGACGTTCTGTTCGCCAACGAGGATGAGATCACCTTGTTGTTCGGCGCACCGACCTTCGACGACGCCCTGGGTGCCGTCGAGGAGACCGGGATCCTGGCCGCGCTCACCAGGGGGGCGGCGGGATCGGTGGTGTGCGCCGCGTCGGGGCCGGTCCATGTCCCGGCCGAGCCGGTCGAGGTCGTCGCCGATACCACGGGGGCCGGTGACCTCTTCGCGGCGGGGTTCCTCCACGGGCTCACCCATGGCCAGGATCCCGAACGCTGTGCTCGGTTGGGCGGGTTGTGCGCAGCCGAGGTCATCTCGCACATCGGGGCCCGGCCTCGCGCCGACCTACGCACCCTGGCGTCGGGCGCCGGCCTTCTCTGAAGGTCGGCCTCCGAAGGCGGCCTCTGAAGGTCGTCGTGCCCTCGCCCCGTCAGTGACTGTCGACGTTGCTCGGTGGCTCGGGGGGAAGGTAGGCGAGATCGAGATCGCCGAGGCGCACGAGCACGGACGCCACCCAGCGGCCGAGCGCCCCCACCGGCCCGGCCAGGGTCGAGGCGTCATTGAGCGCCGCCTCGTCGAGACGGAGCGTGCCCTGGTAGGTGGTCTCCACGGCGAACCTTGGCTCGGCGTCAGGCTCGTGCACCTGTTCGACGACCGGGGCGCCACGCTCGAGGGTGTCCCCCCCGATGGCGGGGCTCTCCGCGGGGAGGCAGGCCACGACGGCGGCGAGGTCGGGCATGGCGGCAAGTCGCTGCACCCGCAGCGTGATCTCGAGGACGACCTCAGGGAGGTCGTCGGGGGGCTCGCCGATCGACCACGACCGGTAGGCACTCTGGCTCCACGTCGGCCAGTCGAGGGAGAGGTCGGCCCGCACCCGGGGCGGCTTCTCCTCACCGGGAAGGGAATACGAGGTCTCCCAGGACACGTCTCCCAAGAACACGTCGACCTGGAAGCGCTCTTCGACGGCCTGGCGTTGGAGGAGGGCGTTCTCGAGCGCGGCGCGCGTTTGCGTGATGAGGTCAACGAGAATGTGGTCGAGCATGCCGGACGAGAGGCTACCGTTGGCTGTGACCCCAGCCGCGGCGAATCCTTGGCTCGACCGTCGCGTGCTCACCTATGCGCACCAGTGCGGTGCCTGGGAAGCGCCGTCGTCGACGCTGTTCGCCCTGCGCCGTGCGCTCGAGCTGGGCGTGACCGGGATCGAACTCGACGTCCATGCCACCGCTGATCGCCATCTGGTCGTCTGTCACGACGGCACCGTCGACCGGACCACGAACAGTCACGGGCCGATCCACTCCATGACGTTGGCCGAGCTCCGATCGCTCGACAACGCGTACTGGTTCGTGCCCGGTGGCGATGAAACCCAGGGTCTCACACCGGAGTCCTATCCATATCGGGGGAGGGCTCCCGAACATGCCGAGTTCGGCGTGGCCACCCTGGCCGAGGTCCTCGACGTCCTCGACGACCACCCTCGGGTTGCGCTCAATCTCGACATCAAGCAGACGGCGCCCGCCGTCGAGCCCTACGAGGATCTCCTGGCCCGCGAGCTGGCCGGGCGCAGACACACCGATCGCATCATCGTGGCTTCGTTCCTCGATGTGGCCACGGACGCGTTCGCCCGGTACTCGCCCGACATCGCCACGTCGGCGGGGACGCTCGCCACGGCCATGTTCTGGCGGGCCGTACACGAGGGGGAGACTCCCCCCGTGTCATCCCACGTCGCGCTGCAGGTGCCTGCCACCCAGGGCGACCTCGTCGTCGTGGACGCGCTCTTGGTCAGCGCCGCCCACGAGCACGGGATGGCCGTCCATGTGTGGACGATCAACGACGAGCCCGAGATGGCCCGACTCCTCGACCTGGGCGTCGACGGCCTGATCTCGGACCTCCCCACCCCGCTGGTGGCGCTGGTGACGGCGCGCGGCCTGGCCTACCGATCCTGAGGCCCGACGGCCGGATTCGATCCCGTCGGCCCGAGGCTCAACCCCGACCGCAGTTGGGCCGCTTGCCGTGGTTGGCCTTCTTCTTGCTTCGGATCTTGCGCTTGACCGTGCGTTTGGACATGGCCGCCCACGCTATCGGGTGGGGGCGCCGGCCGGGTCGGGGTGCTCCGGAACGGGCCGTGCCGGCGGCGGGTCGCGCCGGCCGGCACGCTGAGGGTGCGTCCTCGGCCAGCCGATAGCGTCTCGACCAATGGAACGACTGGGTCTCGTCGGGTTGCCCAATGCAGGCAAGACCTCGTTGTTCAACGCCCTCACCGGGGCGGACGCGCCCGTGGCATCGCACCCCTTCACCACGACCGAGACCGCGGTCGCGGCCGCGCCCCTGCCCGACGCCCGCCTCGACGCCCTGGCGCGCATGAGCGCCAGCCGGAAGGTGGTGCGGGCCGGCATGGAGGTGGTCGACATCGCCGGCCTCGTGCCGGGCTCGTCGACCGGAGAGGGGCTCGGGAACCGTTTCCTGGCCGGCATCCGGGAGGTCGACGCCCTGTGCGTGGTGCTGCGGGCCTTCGAGGATCCGGAGGTGCCCGGTGATACCAATCCCGTCGATGCGCTGGCCACCCTCGAGCTCGAACTCGTCCTCGCCGACATGGCCACCGCCGAGACCCAGCTCGACAAGCGACGGCGGGCGGCAAAGTCGGACAAGAGCCTGGCCCGTGAGATCGTGGCCATGGAGCGCGCCCTGAAGGAATTGTCGGCCGGTGTTCCGCTGTACCGGGCGGTGTTCGACCCCGACGACCGGGGCGCCCTCAAGAGCTTGTTCCTCCTGACCGACAAGCCCGTGCTCGCCGTGGTCAACGTGGGAGAGGATCAGCTCGAGCGGGCCGCCGAGCTCGCCGCGTCCGTCGCGGCGGCACTCGAGGGCCACGGTGAGGCGCTCGGTGTGTGCGTGCAGCTCGAGGCCGAGGCGTCCCGGCTGGCGCCCGAGGAGCGAGCCGAGCTACTCGAAGGCCTCGGTCTCGGGGCCGGGGCGCTGGCTCGTGTGGCCCAGAGTGCGTACCTCTTGCTCGGGCGCAGGGTCTTTCTCACCACCGGCGACAAGGAGTCGCGCGCCTGGAGCTTCCGGGCCGGCGCCAACGCGGCGGAGTGCGCGGGCGTGATCCACTCGGACCTCCAACGCGGATTCATCCGGGCCGAGGTCATCCATTGGGACGAACTCATCGAGCTCGGCTCGTGGGCGAAGGCCAAGGCGGCGGGACGCATTCGTCTCGAGGGCAAGGACTACGAGGTCGCCGACGGCGACGTGCTCGAGATCCGCTTCAACGTGTGAGCGCGCCGGGGCCACGGTGACTTCGACGACGTGGTTGCTCCGTGACGGTGCCGTGCTGGCCAACGCCGAGGTCGCCGGCACCTACGCCGAACGGCTGCGTGGACTCCTGGGACGCACCGGGTACGAAGGCGCATTCGTGCTGCCCCGGACCCGATCGGTGCACACCCTGGGGATGGGATTCCCCATCGACGTGGCATTCCTCGACGGCCAGCTGTGTGTGGTCGACCTCATCAGCCTCACTCCCTGGCGCATGGCGCTGCCGCGTTGGCGTGCCCGGATGGTGATCGAGGCCGAGGCGGGGGCCTTCGAGCGCTGGGGTCTTCGCGTCGGCGACACGCTCGAGCTCCACCAACCCAGTGACCGGTGAGCGCACCGAGGGCACGCTCGTGCTCGTCGCCACCCCCATCGGGAACCTGGGTGACCTCTCGGCGCGGGCCCTCGAGACGCTCGCCCACGCCGACATCGTGTGCTGCGAGGACACTCGTCGCACCCGGGGGTTGCTGACCCATGCCGGTCTGAAGGGCGTCAGGTTGCTGTCGCTGCACGAGCACAACGAGATGGAGCGTCTCGACACCGTGCTCGGCCATCTGGCCGAGGGTCGCACCGTCGCCGTGGTGAGCGACGCCGGGACGCCGGCGGTGTCGGACCCCGGTGCCCGGTTGGTCGCCGCGGCCGCCGCGGCGGGCGCGGTCGTGAGCGCGGTGCCCGGGCCCAGCGCGGCGCTGGCGGCGTTGGTGGTGAGTGGGCTCCCCACCGACCGCTTCTGCTTCGAGGGGTTCCTCCCTCGGCGCGGCGCCGAGCGGCGCCGACGGATCGAAGCGGTCGCGGCCCAGGCGTGCACGGTGATCATCTTCGAGGCGCCGGGCCGGCTGGGGGCGACACTCGGTGATCTGGTGGCGGCGTGCGGACCGGAGCGGCGGGTGGTGGTCGCCCGCGAGCTGACCAAGGTGCACGAGGAGGTGTGGCGGGGGACCCTGGGTGACGCGGCGGCGACGTACGCCGAACGCGAGGTGCGCGGTGAGGTGGTGGTGGTGCTGTCCGGCGACCCCGCCGCGGGCCGTGTCCCCGCTGACCACGAGGTGGCCGACGCGTTGCGGAGACGGCTCAGGGGTGGCGCCTCCTTGCGGGACGCGGCGGCATCGGTGGCCGGCGACCTCGGGGTCTCCCGCCGGCGCGCCTACGACCTGGCGCTGGAGCTGCGCCGGAATGCCGAGCCCCGAAGCGAGGTTGAATGATTCACGGGGGTACGAGAGGTGGGGCGGCCCCCCATGGAACCGAGGAGAGGAACCCAATGGTGGGAAGATTCGGACTGGACAAGACCCAGGCACCGCCGATCGAGCCGGGCGACGCGCCCGAGGGCCTCGCCTTCGCGACCTTTGCGGCAGGGTGCTTCTGGGGCGTGGAGGAGTTCTTCCTCGCCATCCCCGGGGTGGTCGACGCCGTCTCGGGCTACACGGGCGGGGCTCGGCCTCAGCCGACGTACGAACAGGTGTGTTCGGGGGCGACCGGGCACGCCGAGGCCGTGCTCGTCACCTTCGACCCGGCCAAGGTGTCGTACGAGCACCTGCTCGAGGAGTTCTGGCGTCACCACGACCCCACCACCCCCAACCGACAGGGCCCCGACGTGGGGACGCAATACCGCTCGGCGGTCTTCGTCCATGACGCCGAGCAGGAGCGTCTGGCCAAGGAGTCGCTCGAGCAGTACCAGTCGCGTTTCCGGCGACCGATCGTCACCGAGGTCTCGCCGGCGACGACGTTCTGGCCGGCCGAGGCCTACCACCAGCGCTACGTGGAGCGCACCGGCCACGGGGCTTGTCACGTCGCCAACTGGTAGAGCGCGGCGGTAGCTCGTCGGCGCTCCTTACGGGCGCAAGGGTCCGAGGCTCGGCGCGCGGTCGGTACGCTACGTCGGTGCCCCGTTTCTACGTGACGACGCCGATCTACTACGTCAATGACGTGCCCCATATCGGGCACGCCTACACGATGGTGATCGCCGACGCCCTGGCTCGTTGGCACCGGCTCCAGGGTGACGATGTCTTCTTCCTCACCGGGACCGACGAGCACGGGGACAAGATCGCCCGCGCCGCCGAAGCGCACGGGGTGTCCCCCCAGGAGTGGGTCGACTCCACGGCCGGTCGCTTCGTCGAGGCGTGGCAGGGGCTCGAGATCTCCAACGACGACTTCATCCGGACCACCGAGCCCCGCCACCATCTGGCCGTGCAGCGCTTCCTGCAGAAGATCCATGACAACGGCTTCACCGAGTTGGGCGTCTACAGCGGGTGGTACTGCGTGTCGTGCGAGGACTACAAGAAGGAATCCGAGCTCGTCGACGGCAACTGCCCGATCCACGGCACCCCGGTGGAGCTGCTCGAGGAGGAGAACTACTTCTTCAAGTTGAGCGCCTTCGGGGACAGGCTCCTCGAGTGGTACGACGCCCATCCCGACGCCGTGCGACCGCCGTCCAAGCGCAACGAGGCGCTCGGCATCATCAAGGGCGGTCTCGAGGACATCTCGATCACCCGTACCTCGACCCGGTGGGGAGTCGACGTTCCCTGGGACAGCGCCCATGTCTTCTACGTCTGGTACGACGCGTTGGTCAACTATCTGACTGCCATCGGGTACGCCGATGACCCCGAACGGTTCCAGGCTTGGTGGCCGGCGGTCCATCACATCCTCGGCAAGGACATCATCAGGTTCCACTGCGTGTGGTGGCCGGCGATGTGCATGGCGGCGGGAATCGACCCGCCGGCCCACCTGCTCGTGCACGGGTGGCTGCTCGTGTCGGGCGAGAAGATGTCGAAGTCCAAGGCCAACCAGATCGCTCCGAAAGATCTCACCGACGACTTCGGTGTTGACGCCGTCCGCTACTTCCTGCTGCGCGACACGCCGTTCGGCGCCGATGGCGACTTCTCCTACGAGGGCATTACCGCTCGCTACAACGCGGATCTCGCCAACAACCTCGGCAACCTGCTGGCCCGCGTGGCGACGGTGGTCGGGTCGAAGTGCGGCGGCGTCGGCCCCGCCCCCGATCCCGACAGCCGGCTCAGCGCCGTGAGCGCTACCGTCGTCGAGGAGTCGACCGCGGCGTGGCGCGAGGGACAACCGCACGTCGCCCTCGAAGCCACCTGGCGCCTCATTCGTGAGACCAACGCCGAACTCGAGGCGACCGAGCCGTGGAAGCGGGAGCCCGGGCCCACCGTCTCGGGGATCCTGGGCAGTGCGCTCGAGGCGTTGCGGATCGTGGCGCTCTTGGTGTCGCCGGCGATGCCCGAAACCAGCGCGGAGGTCTGGCGACGGCTCGGGCTCGAAGGCCGTCCCGATGATCACCGGTTGCCGGGGGACGCGACATGGGGTGGCTACCCCGGGGACTTGCCGGTGGAAAAGGCGCCACCGTTGTTCCCTCGTCGAAGCGAGTGACACGGTGACCGCCCCGTCGGCATCGACCGTCGGCTGGATCGATTCTCACTGCCACATCCAGGAGCACTATCGGCCCGAGGGTGAGGAGCTGTTCTCGATGCTGTCGGAGGCGGCGGTCGCCGGGGTCGGTGGCGTGGTCTGTGTCGGCACCGACGCCACTACCTCTGGTCAAGCCGTGCAGTTGGTGAGGAGCGTGCGCGCCGCGCTGTCGTCGGGCGACGTCCCGGCCGGGGCCATCCCCGTCGACTTCGGGGTGTGGGCGACGATGGGACTGCACCCTCACGAGGCTTCCCACGGCGTGGGGGATCTCGAGCGGGCGCTCGCGACTGAGCTCGAAACCGGGAATGGCGTCGTGGTGGCGGTGGGGGAGTGCGGGTTCGACTACCACTACGAGCACTCGCCCCGGGCCGCGCAACGCGACGCCTTCGCGGCACAGGTGGAACTGGCGCGCCGGCACGATCTCGCCCTTGTGGTGCATGCGCGCGATGCGTGGGACGACACGCTCGACGTCTTGCAAGCGGCGGGACCGCCGGACCGCGTGGTGCTGCACTGCTTCACCGGAGGGCCCGAGGAAGCCCGGCGCTGCCTCGATCTGGGCGCCTTCCTGTCGTTCAGCGGCATCGTCACCTTCAAGGGCGCCCAGGACGTACGCGACGCGGCGGTGTTGTGTCCGCTCGATCGACTCATGGTGGAGACCGATGCACCGTTTCTGGCCCCGGTCCCGCACCGGGGTAGGCAGAACCGGCCCGCATGGGTGGTTGACGTGGGGGAGGCGGTGGCTGCGATCAAGGGGGTTTCCCCTTCTGTGCTCGCCGAGATCTCTACTTCCACAACGTGTGCCGCATTCGCGCTCTTGTGACACACGCTGCACATCGGTCATCCGCGCGTGACTTCGATGTGGTGACGATATTGCGCTCTGTGATGAATTCGTCCCGAAAAACGGGTGTTTTCCACAGGTTCGGAGTCGGCGATACGTGACCTGTAGTCCTTCTACCACCCTCTGTCGCCTGTGGACGGGGCGACGAAGATTCAGGACGCATGGGCGCGCCCATGTCGAGATGCCGAAATCGATTATGGAATTGATGCCGTGCGCGACGTCACCTAGCGTCATGGGCGATCCCGACGCAGTTGCCATGGAGTCCGCAGAGGAAGGGTGGAGATCTGAGGACCCGCAGCGCCGGGGGGTTGCGGCACGGAGTGCAGCTGGGGTGTTGTCTCGCCCTGGTGATCGTGCCGCTCCTCCTGTTGGCCACACCGCAGCGCGCGATGCTGCACGGCTCGAGGCACCACGCCGGTGCCAGTCGTGGGCGCGCCGCCGACGCGCGCAGCCGCCTGTCGACGTCGTGGACGACGCCGGTCGACTTCGTCGACCACGTCCGCTCGTCACCGTCGAACGCTCCACCGCCGGGGGGTGTGTCACCCGTGGCGCGCACCGGGCCCGATACCCGCGTCGTGAACGCCTCGTTCCGCCCGGAGCTCCCGCCGACCACGACGACGCCGGCGCCAACGCCACCCTCTCCCGTCGCCAAGCCGGCGCCGGCCATAGCGGTGGCGGTCGCCTCGACCAGGGTTCTGTCGCCGCGTCCCAAGGCCGTCCCGACGCCGCCTCCGGCGCTGTCCCTGCACAGCGCGACCGGCCAGGCCTCGTGGTACGGCGCGCCGGCCGGCACCTGTGCCAGCCCGACCCTGCCCTTCGGCACGGTGCTGACGGTGACCGACCTCGGGACGGGCGCGTCGGTCCGGTGCAGGGTCGACGACCGGGAGGCGCACAATCCGGGACGCGTCATCGACCTGGCCCCGGCGACGTTCTCCCAGCTGGCGGGGCTGGTGGTTGGGGTGATCGAGGTCCGTCTCACCTGGTGAGAGGCCGGCCCCGGGCGGTAGCGGCGCCGTGCCGGTCGTGACGCTTTCCCGACGCCAGGTCCGGGAGATCCTCGACGCGCACGGGCTGGCACCCAGCCGTGCGCTCGGCCAGAACTTCGTCGTCGACGCCAACACGGTCAGTCGCATCGCCCGGTTGTCCGGGGTCGGGACGGGAACGCCCGTCGTCGAGATCGGCGCCGGTCTCGGTGCGTTGACCCTGGCATTGGTGGAGACAGGTGCACACGTCACCGCAGTGGAAGTCGACCGCGGCCTCGTCCCCATTCTGCGCACCCAGGTCGAGCCGCACGGCGTGCGGGTCGTCGAAGCCGATGCCCTCGTCCTCGACTGGGCCGAGCTCCTCGGCTCGCCCGGGTCGACACCGGACGCGCCGCCGTGGGCAATGGTGGCCAACCTTCCCTACAACGTGGCCGTCCCCGTGGTCTTGCGCGCCCTCGACGAGGCGCCCGCCCTGCAGTCGATGCTCGTCATGGTCCAACGCGAGGTGGGCGAACGACTGGCGGCGGGACCCGATGACAAGGCCTACGGTGCGGTCTCGGTGAAGGTGGCGTATCACGCCACCGCTCGCGTGGTGGGCCGCGTGCCGGCGTCGGTTTTCGTGCCCCGTCCCGCGGTGGAATCCGCACTGGTGCGCATCGAGCGCCGGCCCCAGGTGGCGGTGGATCCCGATGTCGTCGGGGCCGCCCGCCTCTTCGAGGTGGTGCGGGCCGGTTTCGGGCATCGTCGGAAGATGCTCCGGCAGTCCCTGGCCGGTGTGGTCGGGCCCGACGCGTTCGCGGTGTCGGGAATCAATCCCGAAGCACGCGCCGAGAACCTCGGCGTGGAGGAATGGGGGAGACTGGCGGCGGGCGCGGAGAACCCCGCGTCATGACGGGAGGGGAACCATGGCGGTGAGCGTGACAGCACCGGCCAAGCTCACACTCTCGTTGCGCGTCACCGGGGTTCGTGCCGACGGCCTTCACCTTCTCGACGCGGAAATGGTCACGATCGACCTTGCCGACACCCTCACGTTCGGACCGGGTTCGGGGATCGCGATCGAAGACGAAGTGTGCGGCGGGCTCGGTACCGACCACGTGCCCGCCGGGCCCGACAACCTGGTGGCGCGCGCCCTCGACGTCGCCGGCCGCAGTGCGGCCGTCCGCATCGTGAAGCGCATCCCGGCCGGCGCCGGGCTCGGAGGCGGCTCGGCCGACGCTGCCGCCGTGCTGCGCTGGGCCGACTGCATCGATCTCGCCCTGGCGGCCGGGCTGGGCTCGGACGTCCCCTTCTGCGTCCGAGGTGGTCGGGCGCGGGTCACCGGGGTGGGGGAGAAGGTGCAACCGCTTCCGTTCGAGGACCGCAGCTTCGTGTTGCTCCTGCCTCCTATGTCGGTCGACACCGATGCGGTCTACCGGCAGTGGGACCACCGACGTACCCGGTCAGGAGGTCAGGGCGACGATGGTCAGGGGGTCAACGATCTCGAGGCGGCCGCCATCGAGGTGGCCCCCGCCCTGGCGCGGTGGCGTGACCGATTGGCGCTCGTCACCGGCCAGCGGCCCCGACTGGCCGGGAGCGGCTCATCCTGGTTCGTGGAAGGCGGCGACGACCTGGGGGTCGCGGGGGGCGACTTCCTCGTCGTCGACGACGAGCGGGCCCCGCTGGTAGCGGTCCGGACCGTGCCCGCCTACGACGATCACGGAGGGACGGCGGGTCCCTGATTCACGGCGCGATGGTGGTGAGGGCGCGTCGATCACCGTGATCGCGACGTTGACTCCACAGTGAGACGCAACGGTGCTTTGCCAGTGTGGCGGCGACGCAGTACCTGTCGCGTCAGGAGAGAAGGTCTCCGAGCTACTTGCCGGCGGCCCGTCGTTGCCAACGGGTGGCCTTCAGCATCTTCTTGTGCTTCTTCTTGCGCATGCGCTTGCGGCGCTTCTTGATCAGCGATCCCATGTCTACGCGCAGGTTAGCGGCCTTTCGACGGCCCTCGCCAAGTAGCCTCTCGCCGGGAAAGCACCGAGGCTCGTGGGAGGTGGATCGTGGGGTACCAGCTCGTCGCCGTCGACCACGTCCAGCTGGCGATGCCCCGGGGCCGGGAGCCCGAGGCTCGGGCTTTCTACCAAGGTCTCCTGGGTCTCGAAGAGCGCCAGAAACCTCCGGTGCTCGCGGCCCGCGGCGGGGCTTGGTTCTCCAACGGCCGGGTGGCGTTGCATCTCGGGGTCGAGGACGACTTTCGGCCCGCCCGCAAAGCCCACCCCGCCCTGGTGGTCGAGGACCTCGACGCGCTGTGGGGGACGCTCCGGGACGCCGGGCACGAGGTGCGCTTCGATGAGGAGATGTCCGACGTGCGCCGCTGTTACGTCGACGACCCCTTCGGGAATCGAATCGAGTTGATCGAGGCGTGACATCCTAAGGAAGGCCGCAGCCATCCTTGGCGGGTAGTTCAATCGGCAGAACGCCGGCCTTTGGAGCCGGATGTTGGAGGTTCGAGCCCTCCCCCGCCAGCCAAGCTCTTGACCAGGGTCGACACCCACGCGGAGGGTAGTGGTGGGTTGGGCCGATGAGCAGGCGACCTCGGCCACCGGCCCATCCGTAGCGGCGCTCTTAGCTCGAGCTACTCAGCCCCTTCTAGCTCGAGCTACTTAGCCCCTTCCGTAAGGGCCCTTCCTCCCCTAATGTGTCGTGTCTTGGGGGTAGTCATGCATCGCTCGATCCGCTTTCTTGCCCTTGCGACACTTGCAATCGGGGTCATTGCGCTTCCGATGGTGTTGCCTGGATCCCCTGCGTACGCCAGGGGTAAGACCGGGGTCACGGTCAAATGCACCGCTCTGAGGGGCATCTTCGTTGCCCCCCTGCCCGAGACGTTCACGATTAGCGGGTGCTCACAGGGTCAAGCGACTGGAAGCTGGGGAACCCTGAGCTGTCCCGAGAACGGCTTTTGTCCACCGGGGCTGATCGCCTGGAGCGATGGCCTCGGAACGACGACCATCAGGTTCGACCTGATCCAAATCCTTCCAGGTGCCCCGAACAACCGATGTCCCAACGCCAATGACACCGAGGAAGTCTGGAAGGGCCATGGCACTAGGAGCAGCCCAGCACAGGGGAGCCCTGGGGTAAAGGGTTCGGTCAACGCCAAGGTCTGTGTTGAACCGACAGCGCCGGGTGGTGCTGCCGCCGTGTTCTTCCTTCTGCCAGGGTCCCGTTTCAAGGTCTGAGTCACACCTCTGGATCAGGCCGCTGAAGTGATCCCACGTCGCCGACCTCGCCTGGCCCGCACCGGGGGCGTGCTTCCGCATGGTCTATGCGGGTTCAACGGATACTCGACCCCGAAATCGAAGGTTGGAGGTTCGAGCCCTCCCCCGCCAGCGAAGCCCATGATCGGCGAGCGCAGCGCGAGTGAGCGGCTCAGTCAGTCAGCGCCAAATCCCAGACAGGCGCGCCAGGGGATAATCAGGTGTGAGGTGCCTTGTCTCCGGCGCGATCTAGCCGCTGGAAGGTATCAAGATCTCGGGCCCATTTGAAGATTCTGGGCGAGGTCGGCACAAGCTGGAGTCCAGCCGAGATGGCCAGCCTGTCCGCCTCGGATGCCGTTCCTTGTCGGTGTTCTTCGTCGCCGTTCGAATACACGATGACAAACCATGGCGAGTCGCCGCCCTGGCTCAGCCCCGAAATGCTCTCGATCTCGTCGGCCATGACCACATCCCCCAATGGTTCCTCCGCGGGCACTCGGCAGATCTGGGGCCGAGTCCGGCTGGGCCCCCGAGTACCAACGACCGAGACAAGGTACAAGAGACCTCGATGTCACCCAGGGGATAACCGAAGGCAGTCGCGCGTGACATGGCATCAGCTGGGCAAACTCGAAGCGACTCACCTTCAAGTGGTGTCCGGAACGAACCTCAAGAAAGCAGAAGGGTTGCTCGGGGACAGTCTGAGAACAGCAAGACCAGAAGGTTGCTGATCGATACGACGGGAGCACCACTGCCTGGCGGCCTTTTCAGGAGCGAGAAGGGTTGGGCCGGTGGAGACCTGGTCCAGCGACCCTCGACTTGGCCATCATCCTTTCGTTCCGATCCCGGAAGGGGAACGAGGAGCCGCCAGCTGGAAGACGGAGAGCCGCCGTTGCTGCGTCGACGGGAGCAGGAGACGAAATCGGCAACGAACATTCTCCCGCATCGATAGCGAAAGCAGCGCGACCCCAGGTGGGTCCGAAGGGACACCGGACCCCAGTCGTGGGCCACTGGATCCTCTTGCACCCGTAGAACCAAAGAACGCCGTGCTCTGTTGACGCAGTGAGCATTGGCACGCTCGCGGCCGTATCCCACCCGGAGCGACGCCAACGGGAGCACGTCGGCCCTACCCGCCGCCGGGCAGGGCTCGTCGGTTCGGGCGACTCGCGACGGTCGTTCTCCGGGCCCGAGAGGAGCGCTCCGAATCGGTTTGCCGGGTGCGAGCAGGGGCGACACCCTGGGGGCGCCCTTACGCGAGAGGATGATGGGTCTTGCCACGGACCGACGACCACCGAGCCATGCCCACGACCGGCGCCCTGCGCCCAGACCGCCGCCGGTGGCGTCCGAGCTGGGGGCGCCTCGGGCCTCCCGCCCGGGCGACCTCCATGGCGGGCTGGGCCCTCCTGCCCCTGCGGGCCTTTCTCGGAGGCACCTTCACCTTCGCCGGGCTCCAGAAACTCGCCAACCCGGGATTCTTCGACGCCTCGAACCCGACGTCGATCCAGGCGCAGCTGGCCTCGGCGGCGCGCGCCAGCCCCATCCACACGCTCGTCACCCATCTCCAGCACGTTGCCGTCCCTCTCGGCGTCGCCATCTCCCTGGGCGAGCTCGCCGTGGGTGTGGCCACGCTCGTCGGCCTGTGGTCGAGAGCAGCGGCCGTCGGCGGGATGCTCTTGTCGTTGAGCCTGTTCCTCACGGTCAGCTACCACTCGAGCCCGTACTACACGGGCTCCGACATCGTCTTCCTGTTCGCGTGGCTCCCGCTTCTGGTGGCCGGATCGGGCGGCGTGCTGTCTCTGGACGCGGTAGCGCGCGACGTCGTCCGGGCCGACGTCGGCGAAGGGCCCGCCACGATCGTCCCCGTGGCGTTCGAGGTCGTCCGACAGGTCTGTGGCGCCTTCGATGCCGGCGCGTGCCGTGCCATGTCGGGCGCCGCCTGTGAGCCCGCTCCCTGTCCCTATCTGCGACAGGTGCCGACCACGACGACGCTGCCGGGCACCGGGGACATCGACCGGAGGACGTTCACGCTGCAGGGCGTCTTCGCCGGGGGGTTGGCGGCGGTCGCCCTGGGGGGCGCGGGTCTGGCGGCGGGGCTCGGCCGTCTCGGGAACAAGTCGGGACAAGCCGACTCGGTGGGAACGAGCACGCCGACGACGCCGCCATCGACGAGCGGGACCACCGCCACCACCGGGGCGGGATCGGGATCGTCATCCACGACCACGCCCGTGACCAGACCGTCCGGGGTGCGGGTGGCGTCGGCGAGCTCGGTGCCGGTGGGCGGCTCGGTGACGTTCCAGGACCCGAAGTCAGGTGACCCGGGCATTGTCGTGCAGCCCGAAGCGGGGACGTTCGCCGCCTTCGATGCCGTCTGTCCGCACGAGGGATGCATCGTGGCGTTCTCCCCGCCGGCGAAGAAGTTCATCTGCCCGTGCCACGGGTCGGAGTACAACGGGGCCACGGGGGCGTTGTTGCGAGGACCGTCGCCGCACGGTCTGGGTCGGATCGCGGTGAAAGAGGGCCCCGACGGGGGGTTGTACCTCACCTGATGCGAGCCCCGACCCCAGGCCGGCTGGCGTCCCGCTCGGGCTCGGCTCAGTTGATGGTGGTGTGGAGGCCGTCGGGAACGAAGTCGGGTGCGACCATCAGCCTGAAGCGCATGACCTCGTCACAGTGCCGGCAGCGTGTGCCGCGCGGTGTGATCCGGCACGCCATCACCCCGGCCAGATGCGGCATGTCGTAGCCGGCGCAGGTCTTGCCGTCGAGCTCTTCGGAGCAGTACGCGATCTCACCGTCGCGATGCAAGACGAGGCAGCCGTCACAGATCAACACCGCACCCCCACCTCACTTCGGTTCGCCTGAGCCCGTTGCCGATGCCCACATCGTCACGTCAGTGACGGTGATCCAGCTCTGAGCCGATGCCCCTTGGTTCAACTATGGAATCGGCCTGTGCGTGGCCTGGGTCGAACAAGTGATGCACAACGGCTTCCCACCACGGGTGGTGGTCGTGTCGTGCACGACGGACGGCTCGAGGGTGGTGTTCAGGTCGGGTACGGCTCGAGCGTGATGGCGCTCAGGCCGGCGTCAGGGTGGCCGACGCCCCGGCGCGCGGTTCGGTCGGCTCCGAGGACGGGCCGGGCGCGTCCGTGCAGTAGCGGCATCGGTCCCCGTCGACGACGCGACAGGCGAAGAAGCCTCCCCGATGAGGATGGTCCTCGCCCGCGCACCTGCGCCCGCCGGTCTCCTCGGTGCAGTAGGCGACCGTCCCGTCGCCGTGCACCACCAGTTGACCGGGGCAACTCCTCATGGTCGTGCGTCTCCTCCATGTCGCTCGAGACGGCATCGATCTCGGGCGACCCCCCCAACTCCGGCACCACGCTCGGCGGGAACGTCTCTTCACCGATATCGGCGCCGAGCGTGGGCGTCTTGAGGATTTCGCAACGCCTCCCCAACACGGGGCACCCGACGGTGGGGCACCGTGGGTGCGGGCCGCCGTCAGCGGAAGTCGCGCGAGCCCTGGACGACGGGGGCGGGGCCGAGGTCCAGGGGGAGGATCTTTTCGGCCACGACGCTCACCACGCCGTCGACCCGCTCGAGACGGCCCCGGACCAGGAGGGCCGGTGCTCCCCGGGCCACGGGGCGCCACCGTTCCCAGGCACCGGGGGAGCAGATGACGTTGACCATGCCGGTCTCGTCCTCGAGGTTGAGGAACACGGTGCCCTTGGCGCTCTCGGGGCGTTGACGATGCGTGACCACCCCACCCACGCACACCTTGCCGTCGGTCTCCGCCCCCACCAACCGCCCGGCGGGGATCACCCCCATGGCGTCGAGGCGGGGGCGGGCGAGCTCCACCGCGGTCATGCCCACGGTGAGACCGGTGGCCCACATGTCGGCTTCCACCTCCTCGAGCGGCGTGAGGTCGGGAAGCGGGGGTGCCTCTTCCCCCGACACGAGCCCCGGCAGTCGCTCCGCGGTGCCGTGGGCGAGCGCGCCGGCCGCCCACAGCGTCCGACGCCTTCCGTGCATCTCGGGAGCGCCGTCACGCGGTGCCAATGCCTCGAGGGCGCCGGCGGTGGCGAGGGCTTCGAGTTGGGGCCGACCCGTCCCGGTCCGTCGCACCAGGTCCTCCACCGACGAGTAGGGGGCGCTCTCGGCGATGCGTTGCGCCACGCCCTCGCCGATCCCTCGCACCGAGGTGAGCCCGAGCCTGACGGCGGGTTGGCGATCGCCGGCGCTGCGCCTGTCGAGACCCCATTCCAAGGTGGCCCCGACCCCGGACGCGTCGACGTGGGGAGGGTGCACCGTCACACCGTGGCGCCGGGCGTCGGCCACCAACGACTGCGGTGACCAGAACCCCATGGGCTGGGCGTTGAGCAGTCCGGCGCAGAATGCCGCCGGGTAGTGCCATTTGAGCCACACGCTCGAGTACACGAGATAGGCGAACGACACCGCGTGGCTCTCGGGAAAGCCGAAGTTGGCGAAGGCGGCCAGCTTGTCCACGATCTCTTGCGCCACCGCGCCGGTGATGTCGCGCTCGGCCATGCCGGCGAAGAGCCGCTCGGACAGGCGGGCCATGCGCGCTCCCGACCGCTTGGCGCTCATGGCCTGACGTAGCTCGTCGGCCTCGGCGGCGGTGAATCCCGCCGCGTCGATGGCGATGTGCATGAGCTGTTCCTGGAACAGCGGCACGCCGAGCGTCTTGCGGAGCGCCCGTTCGAGCCGCGGGTGCGGGGGGTCGGGAGCTTCGAGGCCCTGTCGCCGTCGGATGTAGGGGTGCACCGACCCTCCCTGGATGGGCCCGGGCCGGATGATCGCCACTTCGATCACGAGATCGGCGAAGCAGCGCGGCCGGATGCGGGGAAGCGTGGCCATCTGGGCCCGGCTCTCCACCTGGAACACTCCCACCGTGTCGGCACGGCACAACATGTCGTAGACGGCCTCCTCCTGGTCGAGCATGGCCAGGTCGATGTGCACGCCGTGGGCGGCGTTGATCAGGTCGACGGTGAGGTGGACCGCTTCGAGCATGCCCAGCCCGAGCAGGTCGAATTTGACGAGACCGGCCGCGGCACAGTCGTCCTTGTCCCATTGCAGGGCACTGCGGCCCGGATGGCGCGCCCATTCCACCGGGCACACCTCGATGACGGGTCGGTCACAGAGCACCATCCCTCCCGAGTGCAGGCCGAGATGGCGGGGGAAGTCGAGGAGGTCGTGGGCGAGCTGTCCGACGAGGGGGGGGAGAGGACCGCCCCGGTCGAGGGGCTCGCCGCGGTCGACGGCCTTGGCCCACGCGTCCACCTCCTCGGCGCTGTGGCCCAGGGCCTTGCCCACGTCGCGGATGGCGGACCGGGCCCGATAGGTGATGACGTTGGCGACCTGGGCCGCGCAGTGACGGCCGTAGCGCTCGTAGACGTAGGTGATGACCTCCTCGCGCCGGCCCGATTCGATGTCGACGTCGATGTCGGGCGGCCCGTCGCGCTCGGGGGAGAGGAACCGCTCGAACAACAACCCCAGGGCCACAGGGTCGGCACGGGTGATGCCGAGCGCGAAGCAGACGGCGGAGTTGGCGGCCGAGCCCCGGCCCTGGCAGTAGATGTCGTGGCGGCGGCAGAACTCCACGATGTCCCAGACGATGAGGAAGTACCCGGCGTACCCGAGGGTGCCGATCACCTCGAGCTCGTGGTCGATCTGGGTCCACGCACCGAGCACCCGCTCCCTCGCCGGTGGGCCGTAGCGGTCGTGCCCGCCCCGCTTCACCAGTTCCACCAGCCAGCTGTGCTCGTCGTGCCCGGGGGGCACCGCGCAGTCGGGGAGGCCCGGAGCCACCAGGTGGAGGTCGAAGGCGCACGCCCGGCCGATCTCGGCGGCCCGGGCCACGGCGCCGGGCCAGCGGGCGAAGCGGCGTTCCTGCTCTGCCCCCGACCGCAGATGGGCGGTGGCGGCCGAGGGGAGCCAACCGTCGAGCTCGGCCAGCGGTTGCCGGGCGCGCACCGCGGCCAGGGTGGCGGCGAGCGGGCGCCGGGCCGGGGTGGCGTAGTGGACGTTGTTGGTGGCCACCATGGCCACGCCCCGCACCGCGGCCAGATGGGCGAGGGCGTCGTTGCGCGCCGTGTCGAGCGGGTCGCCGTGGTCCCAGAGCTCCACGGCCACGTCGTCGGGCCCGAAGGCCTCGACCAACCGGTCGAGGGCGCGGCCGGCCGCGGCCGGACCGGTGGTGGTGAGGGCGGTGGCGACCGCACCCTTGCGGCATCCGGTCAGGACCACCCAGTGCCCGCCGTGGCCGGGGCCGTGGTGGTGGCGGGCCAGGTCCTCGAGGGTGCAGGTGGGCCGGCCCTTCTCCCCCCGGCGAGGTGCGCCTCGGTGATGGTCCGGCTCAGACGGGCGTAGCCCTCCGGGTCCCGGGCCAGGACCACCAGGTGCGTGCCGAGGGGGTCGGGGGCGCCGGTGCGCCCCTCCGCCCGCCCGCCCTCCTCCACCAGGGTGAGCTCGGAGCCGAACACCGACGCCATCCCCAGGGTCCGGGCCGTCTCGGCGAAGCGGACCACCCCGTACAGGCCGTCGTGGTCGGTGAGGGCGAGGGCGTCGAGACCCAGCCGGGCCGCCTCGGCGACGAGCTCCTCGGGGTGCGAGGCACCGTCGAGGAAGCTGAAGTTGGAGTGGCAGTGGAGCTCCGCGTACGGGGCGGTCATGGTGCTGCGCCCCCGTCAGTCGTAGGTGGCTTCCAGCCACCAGCCCCCCCGCTCCCGCGTGAGCAGGTGGGCGGTGTGGGGGGTGACGACCTGCATGCGGGCTTGGCGGCGCCGGGCCCGGACGGACCACCACCGCTCGTCGGATGGCCAGGGCCCCGCCCATCCGACCACCTCGACCCACGCCCCTCCCGCCACCGACAGCCGGGCCGGGACGGTGGTGGCCATCCCGCTGCCGGTGACGCCCACGGGCCGGCTGGCGGCGTCGGTGAGCAGGGTGGGCAGAGGCCGGCTGTGGACCACGGCGGGCGCCGGTGGGGGGACCTGTCCCGGCCACGGCCCCCCCGGGTCCGCTCCCGAGTGGCCGAGGCCGGTCCAGGGGACGAACCGGGCGCGCTGGGCGGGCCCCCGCCCCCCCTGGAGCCGTCCCCGCACCACGGCTTCGGCGCCGAGCAGCTCCTGGACGCCGGCCACGGCCCGACCGGCCCGGGCATCGGCATCGGCCGAGTCGCCCCAGAACCCGACCTGGGCGGCCCCCCCGGGGGTGGCGGGCCCGGGGGTGAGGGCAGGGAACAAGAGCCGGAAGCCGGGCAGCTCCCCCTCGGTCCCCCGGGCCACCCGCTGGCACAGGGCCCCTTCCTTCCCGAATCGGGCCAGCACCTGGGGGCCGGGCAGCGCCGCGAACCCGCCCAGTGTGCGTATCCCCAGGCGGACGAGCAGGTCGCCGAGCTCGGGACGGTCGAGGGTGGCCACCGGCCAGGGGGCGAGGAACGAGGAGGTCTCGCCGGGAGCGACGATCACGGGCTCGCCGTCGAACGCGGCCCGGGCGGCCAGGACGGCGGCGAACAGGCCGTCGGCCACCCCCACGCCGGCCGGTTCCCGGGCCTTCCCCCCGCCGGCGGACCGTCCGGCCACCCCCACGCCGGCCATGGCTTCGGCGGCCATGGCAGCCAGGACCCCGTCTCCTCCGAAGTATCGGGACGGGCCCCGGGTGGGGACGGCACACACCCCGGGACGGACGGGGTCGACGCGCGTGGCGAACGCCCCCAGGGCCGCCACCATGGCGTCGAAGGCCCGCGCCTCGCGGCCGAGCTCCTGTTCCTCAAGGATCCCGGGACACCACAGCACGAGCAGCCGCTGCACCTTCTGCCTCCTCCACCTCTTTGTTGCTGGTTCCCATGGCGCCGGGGCCGGTGCCCGTGGCACCGGCCGTCACCTGCCCCGAGGGGGCCGGGAGCCACAGCCGGACCCGCACCGGGCGGCCGGCGGCACGCCGACCGCAGGCCAGAACCTCCAGGTGGCGGCCCTGGAGGTGCCCGTGGCCGGCCTCCACCCCCTGCCACGCCCCGGCCTCCATGGTGAGCTGGACATCGGCCCCCTCGGGCCACGCCCGGGCCCCCAGCACCACGAGCACACCCCGGCGCTCCCGGGCCCGGGCCGCCAGCCGCCGGGCCACCCCCGGTCGCACCGCCCCGGGCGGTGCGACGAGCACGACGTCCATGCCGTCGAAGAGGGTGGCCGCCACCTGGGCCCACAGGGGACCGGGCCGGGGGACGAGCACGAGGTGCCCGAGGTCCACCCCGAGCTCGGCACAGGCCACCATCCCCGGGTCGGCCATGCCCACGGCCGCGCACCACGAGGCGGTCGAGGCGGCGGCGAGAAGGGCGAACCCCAGGGTGGTGCTCCCACCGGGGGCGCCCTCACCGGTGCCGACGGTCACGACGCCACCCCGTTGCAGGCCTCCCCGGGGGAAGAGGGGACCGAGGGCGGGGAGCACGGGCAGGAGCTGGTCCCGGCTCGAGGAGGTGGGCCGGGCCCGGGCGGCCAGCGTGGTGCTGATGTGGCCGGACCCGACAGGACGTTTCCCCTGCTGGAGTGGGATGGACGGGGCCGGGGTACCGGAGCTGTGGGGGCCCATGCTCGGACACTATCGAACATATGTTCGATCCACCACCGGGAATCTCCGCCCCCGTCCGATCCCGGGTGCGGCGGGGGACGGGCCCGGTCAGAGACCTCCGAGACCCACGTCCCGACTCGCCCCCGGGGCTCCGAGGGGGAAGCCGGGCCCGCCTGGCGTGGGGTCGAGGCCGTCGCCGGGGCGGGGCTCGCGCCGCTGTCCCGGCTGAGGACCGACCGCCACCGACCGCCACGGTTCGGTGGCGAACCACGGCGTGAGCCGGACCCATCCCATGTGGTTGCGCTCGTCGACCACGAGGGCCATCCCCGACTCCCCCCGGGCCACGACGTCGACGGGGAGCCGGCGCCGCATGACCGTCGACGTCGTCACCGTCGGGCCCTGCCCGCCGTGGTGCGACCTCGGCCCGAGCACCACCCGGGCCAGCACCGCGCCCATCCCGCCCGCTCCCGGGACGGGGGCGCTGACCGGCGCGCGTCGGCACCTCTTCTTCCCCGGCCAGGGCCGACAGCGCCTCGAGGGTGCGCACGTCCCCGATCCCAGGGAGCACCACCGTGGTGCCGAACAGCGACAGGAACCCGTCGGCCGCCGACCCCCACCGACCCCGGGCCTGGGACAGGTCCTGGAGGCAGGCCAGGGTGAGAAGTCCCTGGCCAGCCCCCTCGCTGACCATGCCGGGGAGGTCGGGGATGGGGGCGATGTTGGCCACCTCGTCCAGGGCCAGCACCACCGGTGGGGGGCGGTCCCCCGGCGCCGCGGTGCCCGGCGAACCGGAGGCGGATCGGGCGTAGGCGGCGGTGCGGATGTCGGTGAGCAACCCCACCACCAGGGGAGCGGCCACGGACTGGTGCCGCCCGGTGGCACAGATATAGAGCGTGGCCGACGAGGCGCAGAAGGCGTCGGCGTCGAAGTCCGGGGCCACCGTGGTGGCCAGGGCGGCCTCGCTCCGATAGGCGGCCAGGACCCCCGACGCCGTCGACCAGATGCCGCTCTGCTCGCGGGGGTCGGTGGCGGCGATCCCGGCCAAGAGGTCGCCGGGTCGGGTCGCCGCGTTGCGGTCGAGGATCCCGAGCGCGGTGGCGGCGTTGCGCCTGTCGACCCACGACAGCACGGTGGCGAGGTCCGCCCCGTCGAGCGCGGCGGCGTGCAGTGTGGGGGCGAGCAGTGATTCGGCGCGCTCGGTCCAGTGGTCACCGCCTCCGGCGCGCGGTGCCGTCGCGCCCCGCGGGGCCGGGTCGTGCCGCGCCCACGAGGCTCCGGGCCACGAGCAGCGCGTCGTCCCACGATCGACAGCTCTCCACCGGCGACCAGCGCACGCGCCGCACACCCCGAGGTGCGTCGACGGTGCCGCTGGGGTCATAGAGCAGGCACGGTCCGACCGTCGACCGCGCCGACGCCGTGGCCCGCAGCACGTCGGGTTTGGTGGACGTCGACACCACCGCACCGCGGCGCGCCGAGCACGGTGGGGACCACGATCGACGACGTCTTGCCCGACCGCGGCGGTCCGAGCACGAGCACGGCCTGTTCGGAACCCGCCCACGCTGGACCGACCGATCCCGCACCCAGGTACACACCCGCCCGTGCAGCACCGACAGTGGCGCGAATGGTCGCCAACCCCCCGTCGGCGCGACCCGTTTCGTCATCGTCGTGCCTGGCACGGCCTGCGCCTGTAGGCGTGCCATCGTCACGCTCCGACGTGCCCAAAAACACTTCGCGTCGCGAAACGTTGGCGTGCGACGACGTGTTCACACCGTCTCCGGCCGAAAGCTCGGCACCCCGTGTCGCACCCGCAGTGTGCCCGGGACACCGAGCAGCGAGAACGGATCGGTGGTGTCGAGCACGCCGCGACGGGTTTCCACGTGCGTGTTTCTCAGTGGCACGATCCGTCCGATCTGCGGACCCAACGTGACCGTCACCTCGAGGCGCAGATCCCCGTCGTCATCGACCGCGGCGTCGACGACGATGACGTCGTACGTATCGTCGGGAAGTGGCGGCACGGCCAAAAATCCTTGCAAATACGGCCTTTCCCGTCCATAGGCAATGTGTCGAGGCCACGACGGATGCCCCCGTCGTCGACGTCGTCGCGACCTCGGCGACGGCACGCCACGCGCCGTTTCTTGCTGCGGACCACGCGCGTGACCTCGCGCGTGTGCGCGCTCCGCGTGGCGTGCGATCACGCAAATGCTTGCTTTTGCCGCGAAAACCTTCTTTGATTGTTGAGATTGCATTTCCGGAGGAGGTGCGGTGAATAAGTCGGGACTGATCGACGCGGTCAGTAAGACGACGTCGTTGGCGAAGCGCGATGCCGAAGAAGCGGTGAACGCGTTCGTCCATGTGGTCTCGAAAGAGGTTCGGTCCGGTCGTCGCGTGGTGGTGGCAGGCTTCGGAAGCTTCAATCCCACGCACCGTGGTGCTCGGATGGGACGCAATCCACGGACAGGAGCACCGGTGAGCATCTCGGCGAGCCGGGGCGTGCGCTTCGCGGCGAGCGGGACGCTCAAGGACATCCTCAACGGCAACACAGCGCCTACGGCCCCGAAGGTGTCCAAGGCGCTGGCGAGGCCGTCGAAGGTGGCCGCCAAGACCGCCACCAAGAAGGCCACCACGAGGACAACGAAACGAGTCGCCACCAAGGCCACCAAGAACTCGACCCGGAAGGCGGTCAGGAGAACCGCTGGACGGGCACCGAAAAAGGTCGTCGGGCGCGCCCCGGTCAGGAAGACGACGCGCGCCCCGGCGAGAAAAGCAACACAGCAATCGGCCAGAAAGGCCGCCGGAGCATCTCCGGCGAGGAAAGCAATAAAGCGATCGGCCAAGAAGGCCGTTAGGAGGGCGTAAAGCATGGCAGTCAAGCGGGCAAGAAAGACCGCAAAGCGGGCGCCGGCACGGAAAGCCGTCAAGCGCACGACAGCACGCAAGGCAGTCAAGAAGCGGGCACCGGCACGGAAGGCCGCCAAGCGGACGACCAAGAAGCGGGCTCCCGCCAAGAAGGCCACCAAGCGGGCTCCGGCGCGGAAGGCGACCAAGAAGCGCGCTCCGGCACGCAAGGCTGCCAAGAAGCGGGCTCCGGCACGCAAGGCCGCCAAGCGGACCACCAAGAAGCGGGCGACCGCCAAGAAGGCCACCAAGCGGGCTCCGGCGCGGAAGGCGACCAAGAAGCGCGCTCCGGCACGCAAGGCTGCCAAGAAGCGGGCTCCGGCACGCAAGGCCGCCAAGAAGCGGGCTCCGGCTCGCAAGGCGACGAAGCGTCGGACCAAGAAGGTGGCGGCGTCTCCCAAGCGCACCGCCACCCGTCGGGTCACTCGTCGGGCTCCGGCTCGTCGGGCTCCGGCTCGCCGGCGGACCGCCAGGTAGACGAACACCGTCCTGCCGGGTTCCCCGGCGGTCGGACTGGTCTCGAGGGCTGCGGCCCTACCGGGACAGGACACAACCAGAAGAGGGGCCCTGCGGGGCCCCTCTTCTGCGTCTCAGGTCTTCTGCGCCTCAGGCCGCCCCGGGCGGTCCGAGACCGGCGGGGATGTCGTCGGGCACGTCCACGTCCCAGGTGAGCTCGGGGTCGCGCACCACCCGGCAGGCAAGCCCCAGGCGTTGCGACTCGGCGCGGTGGCGATCGAAGGATCCCGGCCCGTAGTGGAACCGGAACCCGGCCCCGGTGGGGACCCCCACCACGTTGGTGCCGTCGTCGCGGCGATCGGGAACGAGGGTGACCCCGGAGAAGCCCGCCAATTGGGCGACCTGGTGGGCGAAGGGCAGGTCGGCGTGCACGACGAGGACCTCGGACGCACCGGCCTCGCCGAGCCGGTCGACACCGGCCTCCACGGCCCCGTTGAGCCCGCGCCCGGGCTCGGGAAGCACCAGGGCGCCGTGGCCCCGGGCCCACTGCGCCACGTCGGGGTCGTCGCACACCACCGCCACCGGCAGCGGACGGGCGGCGGCGAGGACACGCGCCGCCATGGCGCGGGCGAGCGTGTCGCGCCCGGCGGCGTCGAGGGTGGGGGCCAGGCGCGCCTTGGCGGCGCCGAACGCCTTCACGGGGACGAGCACCACGCAGCCTGTCAGGGGGGGCAGGCGCACCGGCGCTGCAGTCACGGGGCCAGTGTACGGCCGAGGCTCGTCATCGGTACCAGGCCGTAGGGTGGGCGCATGTTCGACAAGGTCGCGGTCATCGGCGCGGGCTCATGGGGCACGACCGTCGCCGCGGTGGCCGCCCCCTCCGCGCCCACGGTGTTGTGGGCCCGGCGCCCCGCGCTGGCCGACTGTCTCGACCGCACCCACGAGAACCCCGACTATCTGCCCGGGGTGGTGCTCCCCGACGGTCTGCGGGCGACGGCGTCGCTCGATGACGCCGTGGCCGACGCCGACCTCGTGATCATGGCCGTGCCCTCCCACGGCTTCCGCGCCGTGCTCACCGAGCTGTCGGGATCGATGCCGGCCGGCACCCCGGTGCTGTCGTTGGCCAAGGGGCTCGAACAGGGCACCCATCTCCGCATGACCGAGGTCATCGCCCAGGTGGTCCCGGGCCACCCCGCCGGCGTGCTCACGGGGCCGAACCTGTCGCGCGAGATAGCGGCGGGCCAGCCCGCCGCCACCGTGGTGGCCATGGCCGACGAGTCCCTGGCCCGCCAGGTCCAAGAGGTGCTGCGCACCTCGACGTTCCGCGTGTACACCAACCCCGACGTGGTGGGGTGCGAGATGGCAGGCGCCACCAAGAACGTGCTCGCCATCGCGGCCGGCATCCTCCAGGGCCTCGGGCTCGGCGACTCGTCGTTGGCCGCCTTGATCACCCGGGGCCTCGCCGAGCTGGGACGGCTCGTCGTGGCCATGGGGGGCGAGCGCATCACCATCGCCGGCCTGGCGGGCGTGGGGGACCTGGTGGCGACGTGCACCAGCTCGCTGAGCCGGAACCGGATGGTGGGGGAGCAGCTGGGCCGGGGCCGGTCCCTGGCGGAGATCATGGCGGAGATGCGCATGGTGGCCGAGGGCGTGAAGACGGCGCGTCCCCTCCTCGAGCTGGCCGCCACCCGCGGCGTGGAGATGCCCATCGGCGAGCAGGTGGCCGCCGTGCTCGAGGGGGCCACCTCCCCGTCCCAGGCCATCCTCACCCTCATGTCGCGCTCGGCCAAGCCGGAGTTCGACGGCTTCGAGGCGTGAACCCCGACCCGGCCTCGTCGTCCCGGCCCGAGGCGCTCGAGCGCGTGCGCGCTTTCTTGCGCGCCCATGGGACATCCGACGCCGAGATCGCCGACGCCGAGGAGCACGACGTGCTCGACCTGCTCGTCGCCGACCGGCTCCTCGTCCCCGCCCCGCGCCGCTACACCCAGGTCGAGGTGGCCGACGTGACGGGGATGGACCTCGACCTGGCCCGGCGCTACTGGCGGGCCCTCGGCTTCCCCGACGTGGAGCTCGAGGAGCGCATGTTCACCGACCTCGACATCGAGGCGCTCGTCATCCTGCGCTCGATGATGGACCTCGGAGTGGCGGACGTCGAGACCAGCCTCCAGTTCGCCGCGCGTCATCGGGTCCTCCATGGCGCGCATCGCCGAGGCCGAGGTGTCCCCGCAGGTGCGGGGACTCGCCATCGCCGGAGGGTCGGGCTCGAGCGACACGGTGGAGGCCGCCGACCGGTTCGCGGCGTTGGCCGACCACTCGCTCCCGGCCATGGCCCGGCTGCTCGAATTCGTGTGGCGCCGCCATGTCCAAGCGGCGGTGCGACGGGCCATGCTGCTGCGCAGCCGCAGCGACAGGGGCGCGCTGCCGGTCCTGGCCGTGGGCTTCGCCGACATGGTGGGGTTCACCACCCTCAGCCAGCAGCTCACCGAAGAGGAGCTCGCCGCCGTGGTGGCGCGCTTCGAGGAGGTCGCCCACGACACGGTGACGGGGGGCGGGGGCCGGGTGGTGAAGATGATCGGCGACGAAGCCATGTTCGTGACCGAGTCGGCCCTCGCCGCGGCGCGCATCGGCCTCGCCCTGGCCGAGGCGTACGCCGGTGACGACCTGTTGTCCGACGTGCGGGTGGCACTGGCGGTCGGGCCCGTGCTCGTCCAGGACGGCGACTTCTACGGGCCCGTGGTCAACGTGGCCAGCCGGGTGGTGAACATGGCGGCGCCGGGGTCGGTGATCGTGACCGACGAGTTTCGTGCCGCGGTGCTGTCGGGCGGCGGCTCCGATGCGGCCAACAGGGAATTCGAGTTCCTGGCGCTCCGGCCGCGGCGGGTGAAAGACGTCGGCCGCATCCAGCTCTTCGTCCTGCACCGTCCCGGTGCCGACCCCGTGGCGCTCGACCGCCGCCTCGGTGGGCGCTTCGAACGGATGGCGGAGGTGTTCCACGACCTCGACGAGCTGCGCGAGAAGGGCGAGCGCCTCATCGCGGAGGCGAGGTCAGCCGGCGGTGCGGAAGGTGGCGATGCCGAAAGGGCGCAGGTCGAATGAGCCGTCGACAGGCCCGAGCGTGCGGCCCCGCAGGTCGACGAGCCAGCCCGAGCGCGCCCCCACCTTGACGGTGGTGGCTCGTGGGGTCGGGTTGAAGACCCGGACCTCGAGCATGGCGGCCTGGCGGCGCACGGCGGAGACCTCGGCCCCCTCGACCTCGAGCGCGCTCGCCGAGGCGGGGCGTTCCCCGCCCCCGGGCGCATAGAGCACCTCGAGGGGAACGAAGGCGTCGTCGACCATGGCGTAGGGATCGTCGCACCCGCTCCACAGCGCGTAGCGGGCCTCGATGGTCCGTCCCCTGAGCTGCAAGCCGTCGACGGGCGTGAGGGGCCCCGCCGGCAGGGGGCGATAGGCCATGCCCAGGCGAGACAGCATCCCCGTCGAGCGCAGCAGCGTGACTGCCATCGTCTTGGCCCGGCGCTCCGACGGCCCTCCCTCGATGTCCACCAGCTCGTACTCGAGGAGCCCGTCGTGGGCGACGGTCAGCCCGCCCGCGGACACGAAGCGCCGCGACGGGAAGGTGGGGAGCCCGAACTCGTCGACCCGACCCTCGGCCTCGAGCCCGCGGTGCACGACGGCGAAGGCGCATTCGGCGTCCGACCCCGCCGCCGGCTCGGGGAGCGGGAGGTGGACGCGCAGGCGGTGGTCCGACGCCGGGTTCACGAAGCGGGTGGTCACCCTGACCATGCGCTCGTCGGCTCGTACCTCGATGTCGGTGCTCACCTCGACGCCCACCTCGCCCGTGCGCGCCCTCGCCATGCCGTCGACGTGGTCGGGCCACGTGTAGTGAGCGGCGACATGCACGACGCCGCGCACCGGCCCGTCCTCGCCCACCGTCACCGCCACTCGGTCGGGGACGTCCACCATGCGGTCCCCGGCGGGTGGTGAGTAGTTGTAGGAGTCGCCGAAGTCGCCGCCGTCGACGAGCCGGCCGTAGCCGGGCACGCCGTCGAGGGAGAAGGTGCCGTCGCCGCGGTCGACCGCCACCGTGACGAGTCCGTTCGTCACGACGACGGGACCGTCGCCGGTCCCGCTGTCGACGGTGACGGGCCGGGTGGGCACGACGGGCTCGAGCGGCTTGTAGCCGAACCCCGGGACGTCTTCGACCCGGGCCAGCACGCGCCGCACGGGCGGCTGGTCGATCTTGATCCGCACCATGGAGTCGGGTCGGGCCCCGAGTCGGGTGTAGAGGTCCTGCTTGATCGACGCGATGGGGACGTCGAAGCGCTCCTCGCTGCCGAAGGCGATGGTGATGTCGATCCCGGACTCGCCCTCGTCGACGTGGACGCCCTGGATCCACGTGTGGGTGTCGATCTGGCTGCCGTTGGGGAGCATGCCCAGGATGGTCCGCACCGTGGTGGCGTCGAGGGTGAGCGGGCCCATGCCCCGGGGGATGCCGAAGGCGCCGGGCTCGTCGGGCAGGGCCTGGCCACCGGCGGGCACCTCGGCCCCCGCCACCACGACCTCCACGACCCCGGCGCGCGGCCGGGCCGATACGTTGACGACGGTGGGGCCCGGCTCCGCCAGCGATCGCGTCAGGGCGGTGAGTGCCTCTTGGGCCAGGCCGTCGCCGATGCGGTAGGCCTCGTCGTAGCGGACGAGCACGGCGTCGACGACCTCGTCCACCGAGCAGGCACAGCTCGAGTCGTGGGCGGCATTGCGCACCATCTCGCGCCAGGCCAGGTCCAGCAGTCGGTGCGGGAACGCCTCGGGCGCCAGGTAGAGCGCACTGAGGGGCTCGGCGAAGCGTTCCAGGGCGCGCTCGGCGCGCGCCGCCGCGATCTTCACGTCGACCCGGTTCGACGCCACGCCCATGAGGACGTTCGCCCTCGCCCCCGAGCGCAATTCGCCCTTCCACGTCTCGAGGCCCTCAGTGGGGGCGGTGGCCAGGTAGTCGGGGAGCGTGGTCACCTCGAGCACGTAGTCGTCCTGGAGCTCGTTGGCCTCGGCCACGACGCGCCCCAACCAGGGCTGGGGCTCCTGATGGTCGGTGCCGTTCATGAACAGCATGCCGTCGAGCAGGAACTCGCCGATCTCCTGTTCGTGGTCGGCGACCCGGCGCACGAGGGCCTTGGCGTCGTCGGGGATGGAGGCGCCGTTGCCGTACCCGGTCGGGAGGTACTCGGCGCGCACCGACGACCCGTCGGGAGCCTCCCACCGGAATCCGCTCCGATCGATGACCGAGGGCACGCCCCGCCACACCACGGCGTGCTCGAGCCCGGCCAACCGCAGGATCTGGGGCATCTGGGCGATGTGCCCGAACATGTCGGGGAGATAGCCGACCTCCATGGCCCCGCCGAAGGCGGCCCCTCGCAACAACCCGCTCTGCAGATCGCGCACGATCGTCTCACCCGAGACGAGGAACTCGTCCATGAGGATGTACCACGGGCCCATCGACAGCCGACCCGCCGCCGCCAGGGCGCGGATCCGCTCCTCGTTCTCGGGCCGGACCTCGAGGTAGTCGTCGACCACCGCCATCTGCCCGTCGAGGAGGAACTTGGCGTACGAAGGGTCGCGCTCGAGGAGGTCGATGAGCCCGTCGAGCATCTTCACGAGGCGCAGCCGGAAGCTCTGGTAGGGCTCGTACCACTCCCGGTCCCAGTGCGTGTGGGGCACGACCGCGACGTGTCTCTGTGCCTTGCGACCTGCTGCAACGTCCTTGTCGGGAGTACCCATCACCCTGCCTCGGTCATCGGGAAGCCCTCGGCGCCGGCGCCGAGGTGTCGACCACGATGGTACGCACCGGCGGGTGCGAGCGGTGGCGCTAGGGGCGCCTGACCCACAGCTCGGTGACCCCTCCTCGGGGTCCGTCACCGTTATCGCCGTTCCCGCCCTTGCTGCGGCGGGGGGAGCCACGCACGGCGACGCGAGCCATGACCCGTCGAGGGCCGTCCACCAGCGCCACCAGCGCGCCGCCCACGACGATCAGGACCAGTCCGACGAGGCCGGTGATGCGCACCCCCTCGCTGGTGCCGGTGAAGGCCAGCTGGCGCGACGACGCCGTGACCACCCCGCTCGGGGGTGCGGTGCCACTTCCGCTACTCGATGTGGGTGGGTTGCTCCCTGTCGTGGGAGTGGTGGTGGTAGCGGTGGTCGTCGGTGTCGTTCCCGTCGTCGTGGTCGTGGTCGAGGTGGTCGTGGTGGTCGGGTCCGATCCCATGGTCGTCTCGAAGGCGTCGGCGATCACGGTGGCGCCGGCCACATCGGGATCGTCGCCGAAGCCCTCGAGCTGTCCGACCGTGCAGGTGATGTCGAGGAGGGTGCACGCCTTGTCGACGGCGACGGGCACCTGTCCCCACGGCGACGACACCATGTCGGTCATGTCGTTCGACTCGAAGGCATCGGCCACATCGGCGACCGGGACACCTTCTCCTCCGTAGGCGGCCCCGAGCGTTTGGTTGAACAGTGCGAGCTCGGCGACCGAGCTGGCCGCGAAACTCTGGCCCGACCCCCCGGCCACCCAGTCGCCGAGGAACGGGTTGAAATAGTTCATGGCGTACATGGGCACCGTCGGGCCCGCCGCCTGTCGGAGCGCCTCCAGGATGATCTTCATGTTGGCCTGCATCGTCGTCAGCCCTTGCAGCACGCAGGCCGTGTCGATCCCGGCGCCGTTCACACAGTTGACGACGTCGTTCCCGCCGATGTCGATGGTGATGAAGGCCACCGATCCCTGGTGCGCCTGCAGGAAGGCGGTGGCTTCCTGCAGCTGGGATCCCGTGGGGCCCGACGGGCACAGTGAATTGGCGATCATCGAGCCGGTGGTCTCGCCCGAGCAGGCCATGTCGACGACCTGGAGGCCGGGGACGACGGCGGCGTAGTGCAAGGCGATCTGGTACGGGTACGAGTCCGAGCCGTTCCACACCGGGACCGAGTCCCCCACCGCCAGGTAATAGGGCCCCGCCCCCGACGTCGGGGACGAAGCCGCGAAGGCGGGTGTCTCGGGACCGGGCCCCAATGCACCGAGCACCATCACGGTGCCGAGCGACAAGGTGATGATCCCCGTCACGCCCAGACGGACGGCCAGGGTTTGCCAGCGTCGCATCGTGATCCGCTCCCGTCTCGGCGACGAGGCGCCGCTTGGGCTCATGATCTGTCGCGATCCACGCCAGAGCTCGCGTCTGGCGCCCCAGGTTGCTGCACGCCGCTACGACGAACCTCACCAATAGTGACGAAATCACGAATGCCATCGGCGCCGGCCGCCGACGCCGGTACGAGACCAGTAGGACGCCGGGGCGCGGGCGCTACCGTGTGCCGCCGTGGAACCTCGGCCCTGGCGCACGCATCTGCCCGCCGGGACCGACCTGCACGTCGAGGACCTGACCGCCCGGCGCAGCCTGCCGAGAGCGTGGTCGGAGACCTGGGCCCGTGACCCGGGGGCGGAGCTCCTGTTCGACACCTCCTCTCCTTCCTCCTCTCCGTCTTCCTCGCCTCCGGGGTGGTGCCGGGCCGGCCAGCTCGACGAGATGACCAGGGCGACGGCGGAGGGGCTGCGGCGATTGGGCCTCGGGCCCGGCGATCGGATCCTGTGGAGCACGGCCTCGTCGTTGCCGGCCGTGGTCGTCAACATCGCCGCGCTGCGGGCCGGCCTCGTGGTCGTTCCCGTCAACGCGGCATACACCGAGCGCGAGCTGGCGCACGTCGTCGGGGACGTGCGGCCCGCCGCCGCCGTCGTGGACGACCGCCACCGGGCCGAGGTGGTGTCGAGGGCGGCGGGCGATGCCATCGTCGTGGTCACGCCCGACCTCGACGTCATCGGGGGCGGGCCGGACCAGGGCGGCGGCACGCGGCGCGGCGCTGGCGCGGCGGGGGTGGGCGCGCTCGACGCGGCGGAGCCCGACGACATCGCGCTCATCGCCTACACGTCGGGGACGACGGGCGCGCCCAAGGGAGCCATGCTCACCCACGCCAACCTGCTCGCCAACAGCGAGTCGATCGCGCTGACATGGCGGTGGGACGCCGGTGACCGGCTCGTCCACGCCCTTCCCATCTTCCACGGCCACGGCTTGTGCGTGGGGTTGTACACGTCGCTGTTGGTCGGCTCCTCGGTGGTCCTGTTGCCGCGCTTCGACGTCGACGCCGTGTTCGACGCCTGCGCCCGCCACGACGCCACCCTGTTCTTCGGCGTCCCCACCATGTACCACCGTCTCGCCGCGGCGAGCCGGGTGGGGGAGTTGCGCCGCCTCCGTCTGGCCGTGTCGGGCTCGGCCCCGCTCAGTGCCGACCTGCACCGATCGATCGCCGCCTCGGCACACACCGAGGTGCTCGAGCGGTACGGGATGACCGAGACGCTCATGACGCTCTCGAACCCCTACGAGGGTGAGCGCCGCCCGGGCACGGTGGGATTCCCGTTTCCCGGCGTCGAGGCCCGCCTCGAGGACGACGGTGCCGTCATGGTCCGAGGCCCGACGGTGTTCTCGGGGTACTGGGAGCGCCCGGCGGCGACGGCCGAGTCCTTCGTCGACGGGTGGTTCCGCACCGGCGACCTCGGTGTGGTCGAGGACGGCTACGTCCGCCTGCTCGGACGTTCGACCGACCTCATCATCTCGGGGGGCTACAACGTCTATCCCGCCGAGGTCGAGGACGTCTTGCTCGAGCACCCGTCGGTGGCAGAAGTCGCCGTCACTGGCGCGCCGTCCGAGGAGTGGGGTGAGGTCGTGTGCGCCTGGGTCGTCACCAACGGAGCGGCGCGACCCGATGCCGACGCGTTGCTCGCGCACGCCGCGCAACGCCTCGCTCCCTACAAGCGTCCCCGTCGGGTCCGCTTCGTCGACTCGCTGCCGCGCAATTCCATGGGGAAAGTGCGCCGGACCGAGCTGCGCTGAGCCGTCAGGCGGGGGCGGCCACCGTCTCGGCGTCGATCCACGCCAGATAGTCGGCGTCGCCGTCCTCGATGGGGGTGGCGACGATCTCGGGGGTGGTGAAGCCCATGTAGCCCTGGGTCTTGCGCAGGGTGGTCTTGAGCGGCTCGAGAGCGAGGGCAGATGTCTTGAAGGTGCAGACCCATTCCTCGGTCGTCTCGAGCTTCAGGTTCCACCAGTAGGTCGACGTGATGGGCCCCGACACCTGCGCGCACGCGGCCAGTCGTTGCTCGACGACCATGTGCGACAGCTCCGTGGCCTTCTCCTTGGCCGTGGTGGTGGTGGTGACTTGGTAGTGGCGAGCCATGGCCACCGATTGTATGGAGTGCCGATCCGGCTCCGGCGGACCGCGGCGGGGCGAAATCACCGATCCCCTCCGTCCCCGGACGCCGCAAGCAAACGGGTCGATCGGGCGGCCCGGCACCGGTCCGGGGGTCACCGGCAGTCGCCGTCGGAGGCGAATTGTGGTCAGATGGTTGGACGCTGTCGCGCCGGACCTCGGGGTGGTCAGGGCGTCGGCGTCGAGAGTGGGGGCAATGCCTTGGAAACCGGTAGTGGGACAAGCAGTGATCGCACGGCTCGACGGGCAGGTGCGGGAGCTCCTCGTCATGGCGTGGGACTCCACCACGGGTGATGTCAAGGTGGCGTGGCCACCCCAGAACCCCGCCGTCGTCTCCCGCCACCGCTACTCGACGGTCCGGACGACCCAGATCGCCAAGGCCCGCTATGAGCCGCTCGACCCCGACGGGTTCACCGCCGCCACCACCGACGCGCCCAAGGTCGCCCCCAAGCCGACGATGGGGCCGTTGGACTCGGTCCAGCCCCACTTGTAGACCTCGGGGTGGGACCACGGCGGGCGGCCTCCGGCGAGCCGTGGGGTAGCGTGCCGGCATGACGACGTTCCTCATGCTGTCCACCCTCGGGCCCGAAGGAATGGCGACGCTGCGTCAGAACCCGCAGCGGCTCAAAGAGGTCAACACCGAGGTCGAGGCCATGGGCGCGCACGTCGTCGCCCAGTGGGCGCTGCTCGGGCAGTACGACTTCGCCACCGTGCTCGAGGCTCCGGACGAAAAGGTCGTGACCCGGGTGGCCGTCGCCCTCGGCGCGCGCGGCACCCTGAAGACCAAGACCCTCATCGCGGTGCCGATCGATGAGTTCATCGAGACGGTCGCCACGCCGTAGCGGCGCGGCGCCACCCGGTCCCGGTCTCTCAGGACCAGGCGAGCGATTCCGTGGTCAATACCACCACAGGCCCTGCTTGCGACGCTCCGACCTGACGTCCTCGCTCGGAAAGATGTCCGGCAGGACGCTGTCGTCGGAGAGCCGCCGCACGCGGTACCCACCCTGCACGCGCTCGGCGACCTCGAAGCCATGGCTCCACGAGCCGACGAAGCGATTGCGCACGTCGACAGGGGTCCCTTCGGGGAGCTGCGTGTCGGGCATGTCGGTGGCGACGTCCATCAGACCGTTGGTCATGCGGGTGACCTCCTGTCATGCCCCGAACGCCTTCCATGATGGGCGCTTCGGGTCGGCACTACAAGGGGGCGTCGCACAACAAGGAGCCAATGCGGCCGCCGTGATCGGCGCCTCCGGCGCGTCCCATTGATGGCCTCGCGCGTCTCTTCACGACGGGCAGTGACCGCTACACCACGTCGCCGGGTCGTCCCGGCCCGGCCCGGGCTCGTCCACGAGCGAAACCTGTGGGGCGCGGGGCACCGCCTGGTGGCCGGTGTCGACGAGGTGGGCCGGGGGGCGTGGGCCGGCCCGCTCAGCGTGGGGGTGGCGGTGCTGTGCGAATCGCCGCCGCGGATCCCCAGGGGCCTCCGTGACTCGAAGCAGCTCACCGAGGATTCACGCGAGGCCATGTTCGACCGGGTGGCGGCGTGGTGCGCCGGATGGGCGGTGGGCCACGCCGGGCCCGAGGAATGCGACCGCATCGGCATGACCGCTGCCCTCCGGCTGGCCACGCGTCGGGCCCTGGACCAGCTCCGCCCCGACATCGTCCCCGACGCCGTCGTGCTCGACGGCTCCTTCGACTTCGTGAGCCCGCCCCGAGCGCCGCAACTCTTCGACGCGGAGGGGGGCGTGGAGCCCGACGCGGCCGTCTTCTCCCCAGGCGCCGACGAGCACAGCACGTGGGCGCCCCCGGTGAAGATGGTCATCGGGGGGGACGCCCGGTGCGCGTCGGTGGCCGCCGCCTCGGTGCTCGCCAAGGTGACCCGGGACCGGATCATGCGGGCCACGGCGGACTCGTACCCGGCGTTCGACTTCGAACGGAACAAGGGGTACCCGTCCCCCGCCCATCAGCGCGCCCTGTGCGGGTACGGGTTGAGTGCGGTGCACCGGCGTTCGTGGGCGTTCGTCGACTACCTGCCCTGGGAGCTCACCACCTGGCCCGGTGACTACCGGACCCGGGGCTCACGCCTTGACGGGGGGCTCCTTGGGCAGTCCGAGGACCCGCTCCCCGATGATGTTGTGGAGGACTTCGTCGGTCCCCCCGGCGATGCGCATCCCGGGTAGCCCGAGGAAGAACTGGGACCACGCGTAGGTGCCCCACTCACCGGTGTCGGCGACGAGCTTGGGGCCCAGCACCGACGACAGCAGGTCCGTCATGCGGCGCATATTCATGGTCAGCGAGAGCTTGGCGATCGACATCTCGGGCCCCGGCGCCTGGCCACCGGCGATCTTGGCCATGGCGCGCAGGTTGGTGTAGCTGGCCACACGGCCGTGGATGAAGATGTCGGCGAGCTGCTGGCGAACGAGGGGATCGTCGGCCTTGCCCTGGTGCCGGACCAGCTCGATGAGCCGCGGCGTGCTCAGGTTGCCGTTCCCCGACGACATGCTGCCCCCGCCGATGGCGGCCCGCTCGTTCATGAGCGTCGTCAGGGCGACGGACCATCCCCCGTTGACGTCTCCGAGGCGGTGGCTGTCGGGCACCCGCACCTCGGTGAAGAACACCTCGTTGAACGACGCGCCCCCCGTCATCTGGCGCAGCGGCCGGATCTCCACCCCCGGGGCCCGCATGTCGACGACGAAGCACGTCAGGCCCTTGTGCTTGGGGGCGTCGGGGTCGGTCCGGCAGATGATCTCGCCGATGTCCGACAGGTGGGCGCCCGAGGTCCACACCTTCTGGCCGGTCAACAGCCACTCGTCGCCGTCGCGCACCGCCCTGGTCTGGACCCCGGCCAGATCGCTGCCGGCACCGGGCTCGCTGAAGAGCTGGCACGCCACGATGTCGCCGCGCCACAGGGGCCGCAGGTACAGGTCCTTCACCTCGTCGATGGCATGGGCCAGGATCGTCGGCGCCACCATGCCCAGGCCGATGCCGTAGGGGGTCATCGGGGGGGTGTCGAAGCGCGCCTCGACGTCGTTATACAGCCGCTGGTGGTCCCGGGTGAGGCCCCGACCCCCGTAGGCGACCGGCCCCGCGATCCAGCTGAACCCGGCGTCGAAGCGCGTCTGGGCCCAGGCCCGGGCGGCGGTGAGCTCGGCCAGCTCCTCCTCGAGGGTGCGCTCGGGGAGGAGCGACACCTGGTCCGAGCCCTCGCCCCAACCCTGCTCCGCTTCGACCCGGGGCTTGGTGTGGGCCTCGAGGAAGTCGAGCGCGCTCCGCTCGAAATCCTCTTCCGAGATGGTGTCGGCCATGGTGCTCTCTTTCCCGTCGGTGCCCACCCTCTGGCCCCCGCATCGGGCTCCGGGCCGGGGTGCGGTCCCGGGTGGGCCTCTCAGCGTACCGACGGGCCCGGAATGGTCGCCAAACCAGGACAAACCGGGTCAAAGCGGACGTGCGGGGCAGCCGGTGCGGTAGAACTGCCCTGATGGCCTACGTGCTCGCCGTCATGGCGGCATTCGCCAACGCATTGACCAGCGTCCTGCAACGGATGGGGGTGGAGTCCGCCCCGGCTGATACCAACCTCAAATTGAGCCTGATCGCCTACGCCATCCGCCGGACGGTGTGGATTGCCGGCTTCCTGGTGCTCATCGCCGCGTTCCTCCTGCAGTTCCTGGCCCTGCACTTCGGACGGCTGACCACGGTGCAGCCCATCTTGACGTTGGAGCTGCCGTTCCTCGTCGCCATCTTGGGGATCTGGTTCCGCCTCCCGCTGACGTGGCGGGAATGGGTCGGGGCCACGGCCGCCGCGGCCGGGCTGGCCGCCTTCCTGGCGCTGTCGGCCCCGAGCGGAGGAAACGAGATCCCCGACCTCGAGGATTGGGGGATCGTGTCGTTCGCCGTGATCGCGGCGTGCTCGCTGTCGGTCCTGATGACGCGGTTCGGGTCCGCCGCGTGGCGCGCCGCGTGGTTCGGCACGTCCGGTGCCATCGCCTTCGCCTTCACCGCCGCGCTCATCAAGACCATGAACGACGACATCACCCGGGGCTGGAGCCACGTCTTTCTCAGCTGGCCGCCCTACGCCCTGGCCCTCAGTGGGCTGGTCGGGGTGTTCCTGGCCCAGAACGCGTTCCACGCCGGACCGGTGACGGCGTCGCAGTCGGCGCTCGTGATCGTCGACCCCCTGGTGTCCATCGCCATCGGGATCGGCCTCTTCGGTGATCATGTCCAGACCGCGGGGGGAAGGCTGGTCGGTGAGGTCCTGGCCATGGTGGTCCTCCTCGTCGGCGTCTTCTCGCTGACGCGCTCTCCGCTCGTGGTCCACGTGAAGAGTGAGGACGGGGAGGACATCCAGGTGTTGAGCGGCCGCCGACGCAACGGGCCCGGTTCCGTCCTGGAGGCCGGGTGAGCACCGAGCCGGCGCCACGAGAGGCCAAAGCCCGGCGGCGGGGGAAGGCCCCGCCTGCCGTGGTGCCGCCCTTGGTGCATGGCGTGGTGCAAGTGCACGGTGCGGAGCAGGGTGCGGCACAGGGCGGCCGGCCCGCCGTGGACGACGCCCCGCCCGCCGTAGACGGCGCCCCTACCCCGGGCCACTACGACCCGTGGGCGACGGCGCTCGAACGCATCGACGACGCCGCCGGGCTCGCCGGGCTGGACCCCGACGTCCATCGCCTCCTCCGTCTGCCCGATCGGATGCTCGAGGTCGCCGTGCCCGTCCGCATGGACGACGGCCACGTCGAGGTGTTCGTGGGTTGGCGGATCCACCACAACACGTCTCGGGGCCCCGCCAAGGGGGGGATCCGCTTCCACCCCGACCTGCACGCCGCCGAGGTGGCCGCGCTGGCGGCCGACATGACGCTCAAGACCGCCGTCGTCGACATCCCCTTCGGTGGCGGCAAGGGAGGGGTGCGCTGCGACCCGCGTCAATTGTCGGTCGGTGAGCTCGAACGCCTCACCCGCCGGTACACCTTCGAGATCGCTCCGCTGCTCGGTCCCGACCGCGACATCCCTGCGCCCGACGTCAACACGGACGAGCGGGTCATGGCGTGGTTGCTCGATACCCTCGACATGCTCCAGGGGCGCTCGCTCCCCGAGGTCGTCACGGGGAAGCCGCTCGCGGTCGGGGGGATGCGCCTGCACACCGGGGCCACCGCCTCGGGGGTGGTGCGGTGCGTGCGGGCCGTGTTCGCCGCCCTCGACATCCCCGTCGCCGGGGCCCGGGCCGTCGTCCAGGGGTTCGGCAAGGTGGGGGGCCCGCTCGCCTTCCTCCTGTCCTCGGCGGGCATGCGGGTGGTGGCGGTGGGCGATGTGGGCGGCGCCGTCTACAACCCCGGTGGTCTCGACCTGAGCCTGCTGTCCGACCATGTCTCGACGGTGGGCTCGGTAGCCGGGTTCGCCGGCGGGGAGGAGATCCGGTCCGGCGACCTGTGGGCGGTGGAGGCGGAGCTGGCCGTCCCGGCCGCCCTCGCGGGAGCCATCGACGAGGTCGGGGCGCGCGCCATGAGAGCGCGGGTGGTGGTGGAGGCCGCCAACGGACCCACCACCCCGGCCGGCGACCGGGTCCTCGCCGAGCGGGGGATCACCGTCGTTCCCGACATCCTCGCCAATGCCGGGGGGGTGACGGCCTCGTATTTCGAGTGGGCGCAGTCACGCCAGGGTTATGCCTGGGACGAGGAGCTGGTCGCCACCCGGTTGGCGAGGACGATCGACGACGCCTTCACCGATGTGTGGGCGCGCGCCCAGGACCTCGGGGTCACCATGCGCCGCGCCGCCGGGGTGGTCGCCGTCGATCGGCTGGCGGCGGCGATCAAGGCCAGAGGGCTGTTCCCCTGACGCTTCCTTTTCCCTGACGCTTCCTTATCCCTGAGCTTCCGATTACCAACCCCGGTCGACCCACTCCTGGAGATGGGGGAGCTCGGTCCCGATCGTCGTGTTGTCACCGTGGCCGGGGAGGACGACGGTGTCGGCCCCGAAACGCGAGAAGAGCCGGTCCTCGATGGATCGGATGATGGTGGGAAAGTCGCCACCTTCGAACTTGGTGTTGCCGGGCCCTCCCGGAAAGAGCGTGTCGCCGCTGAAGAGAAGCGGTGTCCCCTCCACCGAGAAGCACATAGACCCCGGGGTGTGGCCGGGGGTGGCGATCGTGCGCAACCGCAGGTCACCCACCTCGATCACGGTGTCGTCGTCGAGGATGAGGTCGTAGGAGGGGAGCATCTCGGCGTCGGCGGCGGTGACCGAGACTTCGTACCCCGCGTCGCGCACCGCCGGCACGGCCTGGATGTGGTCCCAATGGCCGTGGGTCTCGAGGACCTTCCGGACGCCGAGGTCGCGACACATCTGGAGGAGGCGCTCGTGCTCGTTGGCGGCGTCGATGAGCACGGCGTCCCCGGTCCCCTTGCTGCGGATGACGTAGACGTTGTTGTCCATGGGGCCGACGACGACCTTGTGGACCTCGATCAGGCTGTCTTCGTAGTGGGGCATGCCCGCACTCTAAGCCGAGCGTCGTGTGAACGGAACCGGGTCCCCCGGCGTGGAAGGGGGGATGCGGCGGCGTTCCTCGAGATGGCGGATGGCCGCGGTCGGCGCCGCCGCATGTGCGGCCCTGACGGGCTGTTCCCATGGGGACCGGGCCGATCGGACTCGCCCGGGATCGGCGGGGCCCGTTCCCACGACGTCGGCCACGGTCTTCGCCACCCCCGCGCCCGTCGTACCCGAGACCGCTCCCACCACCACCACCACCACCACCACGGCTCTTGCTGCGTCGGACTCGTGCGGCTCGCCGCCCGTCATCCCGGGTCCGCCCGGACTCGTCCCCACCACCACGGCGCCGTCCCCGCCGTGGGAGGAGGAGACGGTCGTGCCGGGAACGTGCCTACAGGTGGTCGATCTGGCCGTCGATGCCGGCTTCGCCCTCGTCTCGGACGTCCCCGGCGATCAGGGGCCGTGGGTGCTCCAACGCATCGACATCGACCGGGCCACGACCGAGACCGGTCCTACCTTCTTCCACTCCTCGCTGGAGGTGGCGTCGGGCTCCCTGTGGATCTCGTGCTCCCGGGGCGTGGCCGGCGAGCGCGCCGGCCCCTCGCTGTGCCAGGTCGACCCCACCACCCTGGCCGTGGTGCGCCAGATCCGACTGCCCCCGCCGGACGTGCCGGTCTGGGGCGGGGACGCCGCGGTCGTCGCCGGTCCCGACGCCACGGTGTGGGTGGGATACGGGCGGGTCCTGGTCCACATCGCCGTGGCCGGCGGGGCCGTGCTGTCGACCGAGACGATCACCTCGGGCACCGTCGCCAGCCTGTCGGTCGATCCGGCCGGCCGGTCGCTCTACGTCGCGCTGTCCTATCCCACCGTGTCGGGCCATGCCGTCGACGCCTCGGTCCTGGAGTACGACGCCCGAACCGGTCAGGCGCTCGCGGCCACGCCCGCCGACAGCGCCGTGACCGATTCGGTGAGCGGGGGGATTCTCACCGCCGTTCCCGGTGGCGTGTGGATGTCGTTCCGGGTCGGAATGTCGGGCGAGACCCTTTTCCTACGCCGGTCCGATCTCGCCGTGGTCGGCCCGCCGAGCTCGGTGTTGGACCAGCCCCAACCGGACGGCGTCTTCACCTGGATGATGGGCGCCTCCACGATCTACGGGGACGGGGCGTTGCTGCTGGTCAACCAGGACGGGGTGATGGCCTGCATCGATCCCGACACCGGCGCCATCAGGGTGCAGGACCACGTCGCCGGTGCCGCAGGGTGGCCGGTGGAGCTGCTGGCCGTCGACGGGGCGTCGCGTCGGGTCTTCGCCACCGACGGGAGCGAGCTCGAAGCCATCACCCCGCCCCCGGCCTGTTGGCGCTGAGGAATACCGCACCGCGCCGACAACCTCTCCGGATCGGCCAACGTGAGACCTGGTAGACCCGTGCACCAGCGAGGAGGTACCGGGCCGTGGCCGAGGCGGTGCGTTTCGAGGAGGTCTTCTCCGACCTGTACCGGCTTGCCTACCGGGTGTCGTTCAAGGTGCTCGGGGACCGCGGTGACGCCGAGGATGTCGCCCAGGAGGCGCTGGCCCGGGCGCACGTCCGTTGGGTGCGCCTTCGGGACCGCCCCGAGGGCTGGGTCGTCACCGTGGCCACCAATCTCGCCATCGACCGCCTCCGGCGCCGTAGCCGGACCACCGAGTCGCGCCGTGAGCCCGTCGCCCTCGTGGAGACACACCTCTCCGAGCGCATCGACCTGGCCCGGGCCCTGCGGCGGCTGTCGCGCCGCCAACGCGAGGTCGTCGTGCTGCGCTACCTGGCGGACTGGCCCGAGCTCGCCGTGGCGGACGCCCTGGGCTGTACACCCGGCACGGTGAAGAGCCACGCGTCGCGAGGTCTCGCCCAGCTGCGGCATCACCTCGAGGAACACGGAGTTCGGGGAGGTGACGATGTTCGAGCATCTGGATGACCCGGCGCCGCCGGGAGCGAGCGCCCGGACCCTCGGCGCCGTGCTCGCCCGGGCGGCCCAGCTGCGCCGGCGGCGCGCCACATCGGCGCTCGGCGTCCTGGTGGTGTGCGCCCTGGCGATGGGCGTGGTCATCGGCGTGGTGGTCTCGGGCCCGACGCCGTCGCAGACCTTCGCCGCCTTCGACTCCCAGACGGGATTGCTCGCCGCCGGGACACCCGTCCCCTCCTCGGACCTGGCCTCGGTCGTGTTCGTCGGGGATGTGCACGGGTTCGCGCTGGTCGTCCACGGTACGCAGACGCTGTTGGCGGTGTCCGTCGACGGTGGTGGCGCGTGGACCGTCGCCGATCCCAACCTGCCGGTGAGCTTCCCCGCGCAATTCGAGTTCTCCGACGAGACCCACGGGTACCTGTGGGGAGGGGCACCGTCGGCATCGGGGACGGTGCCGCTGTGGGTCACCGGGGATGGCGGACGAATGTGGACGCGCGCCGGGATCGGCCCCGTGGTCTCGGACGTGAGCGCCATCGGCCCCGATGTGTGGGCCGTGGTGGGGACCTGTCCGATCCGGCCCACGGCGGGCCCGTCGTGTCCCGTGGCGCTCGAGGTGTCCACCGACGACGGACGGACGTGGGCCGCGGCGGCGGCCCCGCCGGTGTCGGAGAACGCCGAGGTGACCGTCAGCGACGAGAACATCGAGCTGGCCCGGATCACCCCCTCCCGCGCCTACGTCCTGACCTTCGCATCCCGCACCGGGTCGCCCGGTACGGCCGGCTCGCTCACCTACACCGCCGACGGCGGCCGCACATGGGCGGCCCGTCCCGACCCGTGCCCGTCGTATTTCGACACCGGCGAGCAGATCGCGGCATCGGGGACCAACGACCTGTGGGTCATCTGCGGATCACAGGCCAGTGCCGGGACCCAGGCCAAGGCGCTCTATCGTTCGACCGACGGCGGCGTGCAGTGGACGCTCACCGCCGCCGCCAACGCGCCGGTGCTGACCGGTGGCACGGTCCTCGCCGCCGCCGGGGGCCTTCCGACCGAGGGATACGTCACGCCGTACTCGCTGGGCCACGAGAACCTGGCCGTGCTGACGGCCACCGACGCGTGGCTCTTTCCCGACCGGGCCGGTGTGTATGCCACGACCGACGGAGGCCGGACCTGGAGCGTCGTGGCGGGCCTGTCGAAAGCCGGCCTCGTGGCGGGAGGCACCGGGAACGTCGTCTTCGCCGACGCCACCCACGGTTGGGTGTGCGAGACCGGGACCGGGCTGTGGCGGACCACCGACGGCAGGACCTGGCAGCGCCTCGGGCCCTGACCGGCTCGGCTCGGGGGGGGCTCGGGCAGGCCATTTCACCTTGTTGACAAGCTGGTCAACAACGCTCGGCGTCTGGTAGACAACGGTCGTCAGCGGGAGCCTTCCGAGCACCCGACGAGGGGGACCCAGAGCCATGAACTTCGCTTTCAGCGAGGAGCAAGAGGAGCTGCGCCGATCCGTTCGCCGCTTCCTCGAGGACAAGTCGCCCTCCACCGAGGTTCGGCGCCTCATGGAGACGACCGAGGGGTTCGACCGGGCCGTGTGGGACCAGATGGCCAACCAGCTCGGGTTGCAGGCGCTGGCGATCCCCGAGGAGTACGGCGGCGCGGGGTTCGGGTATGTCGAGCTGACCGTCGTGTTCGAGGAGATGGGGGCGGCGTTGTTGTGTGTGCCGTACTTCGCCACCGTGGCGCTGGCCGCCAACGCCCTGCTGTCGAGTGGGGACGAGGGGGCCAAGAAAGATCTGTTGCCCGGGATCGCCTCGGGCGAGACCATCGCCACCCTGGCGCTCACCGAGGACAGTGGGCGTTGGGACGCCGAGGGGATCACGCTGGCCGCCACCCCGAGCGGCGACGGGTGGAAGCTCGACGGCCACAAGATGTTCGTGATCGACGGCCACAACGCCAACCTCGTGCTGGTGGCGGGTCGGACGGACCGGGGTGTGAGCCTCTTCGCCGTCGAGGGCGGTGCTTCTGGCCTGACCACGACCCCGTTGGCGACGATGGACCAGACCCGCAAGCAAGCGAGGATCGAGTTCGCGTCCACTCCGGCCCGGTTGATCGGGGACGACGGCGGGGCCGCACCGGTGCTGTCTCGAACCCTCGACCTCGCTGCGGTGGCCCTTGCCGCCGAGCAGGTGGGCGGGGCGCAGCGCTGCCTGGACATGGCCGTCGACTACGCCAAGACCCGGATCCAGTTCGGTCGGCCCATCGGGTCGTTCCAGGCCATCAAGCACAAGTGTGCCGACATGCTGCTCGAGGTCGAGTCGGCCAAGTCGGCTGCCTACTACGCGGGGTGGGCGGCGGCCGAGGACTCCGAGGAGCTCCCCGTGGTGGCCAGTCTGGCCAAGTCGTACTGCTCCGAAGCGTATTTCCACGCCGCCGCCGAGAACATCCAGATCCACGGAGGCATCGGCTTCACGTGGGAGCACGACGCCCACCTCTACTTCAAGCGGGCCAAGTCCTCTGAGCTCATGCTCGGGGACCCCAGCTATCACCGCGAGCTCCTCGCCCAGCGCATCGGGATCTGACCGCCGTCGTCTCACGCCGCCTCGATCGGCGCCACCTCGATCGGCGTCACCTCGATCGGCGCCGGGAGTCCCTTCCGGGGCTCCCTGCGAGATACTGAAGGTCGTGGAGGACCAACCTGAGCAGCCACCCCACGGACGTCCTCCTGCGGACCCGCCCGTGCCGAGTGGTCCACGCGCCTCGGACGCCGATCGGAACCGATTCGCGACCATGCTCGAGCGCCATTTCGCCGAGGGTCGTCTGAGCGAGTCGGAGTTCTCGGAGAGGATGGACCTGATCCTGCGGGCGCGCACCCTCGGCGAGTTGTACGCGTTGAGCGCCGACCTGCCCGATCCGCCCGCCGTCGACGTTCCGCACAGCCCCCAGGGTCAGAAGCGTCGCCCCTGGCGCTTCTGGCGGCCCTGATCGCGGCCGGGCGAGCGATCGGGTCGGGCGGTACGAGGGTGGCGACGACCTGGGCCGCGATCGAAGGACCGTCGGGATCGCTGTCGCTCCACGTGGCTCCGGGGTCCTCGACCCGCGGCGCCCGGGCCAATGTGCTCGTGCTCTGCCACGGTTTCCCGGTGGAGATGGATTCGGCTCAGCGTGTCGCCGACACCCTTCCGATGCTCGCCGACCGGATCGCGCTCGACAACGGATGTCCCGTCGTGGTGGCATGCCTGCGCGGCGTGGGCGCGTCGGACGGTGACTTCTCCCTGGGGGGCTGGTACGACGATCTCGCGCGCCGTCGTCGACCATGCCGCGCACATCGCCGAGGGGGGCGGGGTGTGGATCGTCGGGTTCGGTACCGGCGGTGCCCTCGGCCTGTGCGCGGCTGGCGAGGACGCCAGGGTCAAGGGCGTGGCCTGCTTCGGGTCACCCGCCACCTTCGCCGACTGGGCCAATGACGGCGTGGGGATGATCGAGTACGCCCGCCGCGTCGGGGCGATCCGCTCGGCGGGATTCCCTCCCGACCGAACGGCCTGGGGGGCGGCCTTCGCCGCCCTCCGACCCGACGAATCGGCCCGCAAGCTGGCACCTCGACCCCTGCTCGTGGTGCACGGGGCGGAGGATGACGAGGTGCCCGTCGCCGACGGGCGCCGTCTGGCCGAGCTCGCCGGGCCGCGCGCCGAACTGCGCGTCCTCGCCGGCGCCGGCCATCGGCTGCGAGCCGATCCCCGGGCTGTTGCCCTGCTGGCGGGGTGGCTCGAGCGTCAGGGACCCTGATCGCGCCCGCCGGTCACGAAGCGCCGGCGCGCTCCAGGCTCTGGTCGATCGATGCCCGCAGCTGCGCCGCGGCACGTTTCGGGTCATCGGACTGCGTCAGGTACCGGACCACGACGAAATGGCGCCCCCCCGCCGCCACCAGGGCGGGCACCGCGTCGGGCGTCACCCCTCCGGTCACGAACACCGGTCGTCGAGCGTGGGCGACCGCGAACGTGATGTAGTCCGGCCCCGTCCCCGGTCGTCCCGGTTTCGTGGGCGTCGGTGCCACGGGGCCCGCCGAGACGTAGTCGACGGGCTCGTCGCGGCTCGATTCGAGTTCCGGCGGCGTGTGGGTCGAGAGCCCGACGATGGCGGCCGGTCCCAGGATGCGGCGAGCGAGGGTGGGGGAGGCGTCGTCCTGGCCCACGTGGACGCCGTCCGCCTCGATCTCGAGGGCGAGGTCGGGCCGGTCATTGAGGAGGAAGGGGACGGCGTGCTCGGCACAGACGCGGGCGGCGACGCGGCCCCGCTCGACGACGTGGCGGGCGTCGAGGTCCTTGTCCCGGAGCTGGACGACGTCCACGCCCCCGGCGATACAGGAGTCCAGGAACGAAGCGAGATCGGGACGGTCGGCGGTACAGAGGTAGAGGCGCCGGTGGGCGAGCGTGGCGCGGTCGCGGCAGAGCTCAACGCTTCCCGGCGGTGGCCGGGCGTCGGCGTTGCGGGGTGGACGCGGTCGTGGTCTTCGTCGCCTTCCCCGTCTTCTTGGCCGGTTTGTCGGTGGTCTCGGACGCCGCCTTGGCCTTGTTGGCGGCCTTCAGTGCTTGTTTGAACGCCCTCACCTTGTTCAGCGAGTCGACGTCGGTGATGTCGGCCACGGAACGGAAGCTGCCGCGGTTCGCTGAACGGTGTGCTCACGGCTTCCCAACCCTCGGGCCGTACGCCGAGTTGCTTGCCCAGCAGGGCGACGAAGATCTTGGCCTTCTGCTCGCCGAAGCCGGGGAGTTCCTTGACCCGCCGGAAGAGCTCTTCTCCCGACGTTGCGCCCGTCCAGATTGCTTCGGTCTGTCCGCGGTAGCGCTCGACGACGAGCTTGGCGAGCTCCTGGACGCGCGCCGCCATCGATCCCGGGTACCGGTGAAGGGCCGGTTTCGACGAGAAGGCGGCGGTCAGCGCTTCGGGGTCCATCTGGGCGATGCGCCTGGCGTCGAGGGTCTTGCCCAGCCGACGTTGGAGCTCCAGCGGGCTTGCGAACGCCCACTCCAGCGGCACCTGCTGGTCGAGCACCATCCCGACGACCAGTGCGAAGGGATTGCCGGAAAGAGGGCGTCGGCTTCGGGTTCCTGGCTCAGATGAAGGTCCACGAGACGCGAGCGTACTCACGACACCGGCCGGTCAGGCCAGCCGATCGTGGGTCAGGCGATCGTGGGTCAGCTGGCGCTTGCTCAGTCTTGGGGGGAGGGGCCGGAGTCGAGCATCTGCGACATCAAGCCCTTGAGCGACGCGATGGCGAACTTGCCGTCGCCGACCTCGGCCATGAAGGCCCCATCTTCGAGGGCCTGGCACCCTTCGTAGAACCAGTAGTTCCGTCGCTGGCTGATCGACGAGCCGGCTCGGCCCGGCGGGTCGGGGAGCCTTGCGATGGTGTCGGCGTCGTGTTCGATCCAGGCGTGGAGAATGTCGTCGAGTGAAAAGGGACCGAGGAAACCCTTGATCGTCGCGTCCTTGACGATCGCCGCCAGGATGCCGTTTCGAACGGCAGCGACTTCGTCGGTCTCCGCTCGCATACTTCGAGGCTAACCGCCGTCTGGCCCAAATCCGCGGTTCATCTCCCGATGTCAAGGGGTTGGAGTCCAAATTTTCGAAGCTAACCGCAGAACGTGGTCGAGCCCCCCTCGATAGCCGAAGGTGCCCACGTAGGGTGGTGAGCCGTTCGTGCCTACTAAAGGCTCCGAGTGGGAGTGTCGAAGGTCAGGACATGACCAGCCTCGCTATGTCCGCAGGGTCCGGATGGGGGACCACGGACGAGACCGATTCCGAGAGCGTCTCGTCGGTGGTCGTCCAGTTGTTGCGCCGACCGCGCTGGCAGACCCTGGGCGCATGTCGGGGAGAGCGGGTCGAGATGTTCATTCCCGACCGTGGTGGTCCCTCGGCGCGCGCCAAGCAGCTGTGCGCACGCTGCACGGTCCGCGCCGAATGCCTCCGCTACGCGCTCGCCGTCCCTGATCTGGTTGGGTACTGGGCCGGGACCAACGAACGGGAACGGCGCAAGCTCCGCGCCGCGTCCCGCCGTGAAAAGGCATCTGCCTGACCCGATCGTGGTCGGGCTCGGGCCTGGCTCAGGACCCGATCCCACGACGCGGCGCCCGCCTCCCTGCACTGCACCGAATGGCGTGATCGAGCCGGCCGCTCGCTACTCTCACTGCTCGTGCCGGGGCAACGCCGCATCGCACTCGTAACCGGGGCAAGCCGCGGCATCGGCCGGGCGTCGGCCATCGCCCTTGCGGCTGCTGGCCTCGACGTCGCCATCACGGCCCGGACCGTGCGCGAAGGCGACGCCTTCGACGAGTCGGGATCGGCTCGGGGCGAGCCCATCCCGGGCAGCCTCGAGACGACGGCGGGTGAGATCGAGGCGGCGGGCGGTCGGGCCCTCGCTATTCGGGCCGATCTACTCGATCGGGCCTCGCTCGCCGCCGCTGTCGAGCGCGTGCTGGGCGAATGGGGTCCGGTGGACGTGCTCGTGAACAACGCTGTGCACACCGGCCCCGGGAGCATGGAGCGCTTCCTCGATCTCGACATCGACGCCGTCGTCACCAAACTCGAGGCGAACGTGGTGGCGCAGTTGGTGATGATCAAGGCCGTTCTTCCCGCCATGCTCGAACGCGGTGAGGGCACCATCGTCAACATCACCTCCGCCGTGGCGACCAGTGATCCCCCGGCGCCGACGGGGGAGGGAGGGTGGGGGCTCGGGTACGCCGTGACCAAAGGGGCGTTCCACCGTGCGGCGGGCATCCTGGCCGTGGAGCTCGGACAGCAAGGGATCTTCGTCGTGAACGTCGAGCCCGGCTACGTCTTGACCGAGCGTATGGTGCTCGCCCAGCAACGGCTCGGACTAAAGGACCGCTTTCCCGGAGCGCCGCCGTCGGTCCCCGGCGCGGTCGTCGCCTGGCTGGGGAGCTCGACAGGCATGACGTCCGAAGAGCGCAGGGCACTCAACGGCACGACGATCTCCGCCCAGCGCTTCGCCCGGGAACGCGCCCTGCACCCGGATTGGCGGATCGACCGCTGACCGCCCGGTCGCAGAGCGCATCCGTCCGCACTGTCCGTGATCTCTGGCGTGCTTGCCGACACCGGGCGGCAAGAGGGCACCAGCGGGAAAATACCTCTCAAGCTGCGACAACGACCACGTGTGGTGATTCATCAATCATGACGATGCGGCGGGGAGTCCGAGGCAGAACTATTTGGGCCGGGGATACCGCCGCTGAGCTGCGACCAGTCGTTCGGGCCACAGCCGACGTGACTTTAGGGGGCCAGATGCGTACAGGGAGCCGGATGACCGGTAGGGCGTCACGTTGTCATCCCGGGCTCGTCGCGATGGCTGCGTTGACGGCGGTGGGTGCCCTCGTCCTCGTGGTGACACCGCGTGCCGCCGGAGCGTCGGTGACGTGGAGCGCCATGAACCCGCCCATGCCTGGCAACGCCGTGGCGGGCCAGGGCGCCACCCTTCCCTCGGTGTCGTGTCCCGCCGACGGCTGGTGCGTGGCGGTCGGCGACTACCTCGCATCGACGGCCACGACGTACTACGACGCGGGGCTCATCGATGCCGAGTCCGGGGGCGGTTGGACCGCGACCGAGGCGCTGTTGCCCGCCGGGGCGTCCGCCACCGATCCGCAGGCGTCGTTGAATTCGGTGCAGTGCGGCGCGGTCGGCTCTTGTGTCGCCGTCGGCCAGTACGTCGACGCCTCGGGGGCCACGCAGGCGCTCGTCGAGACCCTGTCCGGCGGTGTGTGGACGCCGACCGAGCTCACCTTGCCGGGCGACGCGTCGACGTCCGGCTCGACGGCGTTCGCCCAGCTGTCGACGCTCGTGTGTCCCACCGCGGCGTGGTGCGCCGGGCTCGGCGTCTACACCCAGGGCTCGGGCGGCGAACAGGCCTTGGTCGTGACCGACAACGGCGGGAGCTGGAGCGCGGCCACGGCGCCGCTGCCTACGCCGGCGGCGGGTTCACAATTGCTGTCGGCGTCGTGCCCCGCCGCCGGCTCGTGCGTGGCCACCGGGACCTACCTGGTCGGGGGCACGTACGTCGGGCTGATCGAGACGCTGTCGGGAGGAACGTGGACGGGGACGACGCTTCCGCTCCCCCCCGGCACGTCGAATGCGGCGTCGATCGCCAACGACGACGCGTCGGTATCCTGCCCGACCATCGGTGCGTGCGTCGTGGCGGCCACCACCTTCGACGGCAACTACGAAGGCCTGCTCGACACGCTGTCGGGAGGAACGTGGACGGCGTCGGCCGTTGCGCTCCCGGGAGGGGCCACGTCACCTGACGTGCAACTCACGTCGGTGGCGTGCACCGACGGCGCCGACTGTGTCGCCACCGGCTTGTTCACCGCGTCGGGAGTGGAGCAGGGGCTCTTCGAGACCCTGGGGTCGGGATCGTGGACCGCCTCGACGGCGCCGGTGCCGCCCAGCGTGCCCGCGGGCTCCGCCATCGAGGTGCTCGACGTGTCGTGCCCATCGGCGGGTACCTGCGTCGCCGCAGGCCAGTCCGACCTCAACGGCACGGTGAACGGGTTGTTCTGGGACCTGTCGTCGGGGACGTGGAGCGTTACGGCTGCACCCCTCCCCGCCGACGCCAAAGCGAGCTCGGATCCGGATTTCTCCCCCTTCACCTGTCCCGCCACCGGCGTGTGCCTGTCGGTGGGCACCTACCTGGGCTCGTCGGGCCGAGAGAGCCTGGTCGAGTCGGACCCCTCGTTGCCGGCAACCACCACGACCGTGAGCGTCAAGGCGGTGTCCGCCTCGACCTTGTCGTATTCCGCCACCGTCACGGGGTCGACGAGCGCGCCGACCGGTACCGTCGTGTTCTCCACCGGTATCGACTACCTGTGCTCGGCGCGCGTCGTCGGCACGACGGCGACGTGCACCGGTGCGGCCCTCCCGACGCCACAGATCGTGGGCTCCTACTCCGGTGACAGCGCCAATGCCCCTTCGTGGGGCACCGCGGCCAGCCCTCCGATCCCCAACGCGGTGGCCGTCGTCTCGGCAACGACGGAATTGACCAAGATCGTAACCTTCTTCCCTGCTCCGCTCTCGGTCGAGGTCACCGCGACGAACGGAGTCGGCGTCGCCGGCATGCCGGTGACCTTCGTCTTCCCGACGACGGGTGCGACGGCGATCGTGTGGGGTCCGACCACTGTGCTCACCAATGCCGCCGGCATTGCCACGTCACCGTGGCTAATGGCGAACGACGTGGTGGGCTCGTACGTCGTATGGGCGGTCCCGGCCGGCTTGCACAGCGTCGCTGGCTTCATCCTGACCAACAAGCGCAGGTGAGCTAAGCGACGAATCGGCGCAGTTGGCGCCGGCGGTGGCGAAGCCACGGGAGCATCCAGCCGCCCACCAAGGCGAAGAGCGCCCCCAGGGGCTCGAGGTCGGACCAAGGGTCCTTGGTCCATCGCCGCCGAGATCGACAGGACGCACCATGAGCATTGCGCTTCCCGATCCCCGCCTGACCAAGGTCTACCGCCTGGAGGTGACCCTCGGCCCGGCGCTGGAGTTCGGCAACGTCGCCCGGGGTCGCCGCCGCATCGTTCCGCTCGCCGAAGGAACCTTCACCGGACCCGAGATCAGTGGGAGGCTCCGCCCCGAGGGGAGCGCCGATTGGCAGATCGTCATGGAGGACGGCACCGCCCTCGGAGACATCCGCTACACGCTGGAGACCGAGGCCGGTGATCTGCTCTACGTCCAGTCACGCGGTGTACGCCACGGCCGCGCCGACGTGCTGGCCCGTCTCGGACGGGGCGAGGTCGTCGACGCCGGCGAGTACACCTTCCGCACCTCGACCCAGATCGAGACGGCGGCCGCCAATCTCGACTGGCTGAACAAGGGAGTCTTCGTCAGCGTCGCCGGCCGCCGGCCCGGAGGCGTCGTCTACGAGACCTACCTCGTCGGGTGACCACGCCCGCCGACCCCGCAGCGCCACCGGCTCCGAAAGGCGGCCGGAGAAAGGTCGCCATCATCACGGGGGCGTCGCGGGGGATCGGCGCCGGGCTGGTCGTCGCCTTCCGTCGTGCCGGGTACTCGGTCGTCGCCACGTCGCGCTCGATCGGTGCCTCCGAAGACGACGACATCCTCAGCGTGTCGGGTGACATCGCGGAGGTCGAGACCGGCCAGAACGTGGTGGAGCAGGCGCTCGATCGGTTCGGACGGATCGACACCCTCGTCAACAATGCGGGGGTGTTCATCGGCAAACCGTTCACGGACTACACGGTGGACGAATATCTGGCCATCACCGGCGTGAACCTGGCGGGCTTCTTCCACATCACCCAGCCCGTCATTCGGCACATGGCCGGCCAGGGAGGCGGCCATGTCGTCAATATCACCACGAGCCTCGTCGATCACGGCGACAGCAGGAGCCCCGCCGCGCTGGCGGTGCTCACCAAAGGCGGGTTGGCGGCCGTGACCCGGTCCCTCGCCATCGAGTACGCGGCACGGGGCGTGCGGGTCAACGCAGTCGCGCTCGGTGTCATCCGGACCTCGATGAACGACCCGGCGTCCTACGAGGGCCTGGCCGAGCTTCATCCCATCGGCCGGGTCGGCGAAGTCAGCAACGTCGTCGAGGGGATCCTCTATCTCGAACGGGCCCCGTTCGTCACGGGCGAGATCCTGCACATCGACGGTGGCCAGGCCGCGGGACGGTGACGCCCGGGCGATGAGCCGTACCCCGGCCCCCCTGACGCGTCACGGGCGAACGTCGAGACACCCGTTGCGGGTGGTCATGCGATACCGGTGCCGGGGGAGCTGGTGTACGCATACGAACCGCGGATCACCCGGGTCGTGGAGTACGGGGTATCTGCGGATGCGCTGTTCGCGGGGCAGTTGCCCCCGCCCGAGGGGGCACGGGTCGATTTCCATCTCGAGGGGCCCGTCCGCGGACCAAGCTGCAAGGGACGTTCCAGGGTGTGGACTACCTCTCCTTCCGCTCCGATGGCCAGGTGCAGCTTCACATCCATGCCGAGATCACCACTAATGACGGAAAGAAGGTCGCACTGGCGGCCGGCGGCCTCGCCCTAGCCCAGCCGGGCTCGTCCGTCTTCTTGCTGCGTGAGAACGTGACGCTGCTGACCAACGACCCCGAGCTCTCGTGGGTGAACACGACCCAGATCTGGGCGTCGGGAACCGTCGACGTCTCGAGCGGAAAAGTCCAGGTCACGGCGTACGCAGTGTGACGAACTCCGGCGCGCCTCGGCTCGAGCCGGCCCCGAGCCCTCTCTGACTGCGGTCGTCGTTCGGGGTCGAGCGGTCCCCGGACCCGTGGCTACTGCAGCTGCTGGAACCCGATGACCTGGTTCGGCCGGTCGACGACCGTCCCGGTGTTCCCCGTTACCGTCAGGGACCCCAGGATGCAGTTCCCGGTCACGTTCGCTCCACCGGAGTTGCCGTTCACCGCGATCACCCCGATGGCAGCGTTGTTCTCAACTTGGATGCCGCCGTGGTTGGAGTTGATCAGGAAGGCGGTCAGCATGGCCGCCTTCTGGAGCGTGACCCCGGCGTTGTTCCCCGTGAGCGTCACCAGGCCGCCGATGGCACTCCCCAGGCACGAGGAGGTGCCGTCGCCGATCACGACGGTGTTGCTGGCCTGCGTGGCGTACACCGCGCCGACCACCGTGGCGCTACAGAAGCGCAGCACGACGCCACCGGTGAACTTCAGCGCGCCCAGGATGATGGACCCTTCGGCGTCGAGCGAGCTGCCTGGGTCCACGGTGACCGAGCCGATCACGATGCATCCCCGCGGGATGAGCACGGATTGGCCGCCGCTCACCACCAGGTTGCCGATGAAGTTGCACACCGTCTTGGAGCTGACCGTGACGGTGAGGGTTCCACCCACGAAGGTGAAGGTGTAGTTCGCCGCCGCCAGCGTGCCGGGTGTGCAGGTGATCGGATACGTGCCGGCCGGGCTCGTGGACGTGGCCGTCGTGGTGCAGGCGGCCTGGCCGGTCACCCCCGAGGTCGCCAGGGTTTGTCCGTTCACGAACCCCGAGATGGTGGCCGTGAGGGTCGGGACGCTCGCCCCGAATGCCTTGGACACGTTGTTGGCCGTCACCGTGAGGGTGGCGGGCACCACGCTGACCGTCCCGGGCTGGTAGGTGATCGAGTAGTTCGCGTCGGACGCGCCCGAGCAATTCGACGCGTACGAGCCCACCGGACTGGAGGCGGTGACCGCCGCCGAGCAGATGAGCCCGGAACCCAGCACCGAGGCGTTCTGCCCGTTCACGAATCCCGTCACGCTCGCAGTGATGGCGGGCGCCGAACCCCCGTAGGTCATCGTCCCCGAGGAGGCCGTGATCGTGAGAGGAGCGGCGCCGACGATCACGGTGCCGGCCGTGTACACGATGCTGTAGTTCGAATCAGACGCACCCGAGCACGTGGTCGGGTACGTGCCCACCGGGCTCGACGAGGTCGCCGTGGTGGAGCAGGTAGGGGCGGTGGTGAGCGACGACGCATCGTCACCGTTCACGAAGCCCGAGTACGACGCGGTGATGGTCGGCACCGAGCCCCCGTAGGTCATCGTCTTCGACGACGCTCGGACCACCAGCGCGGCGGTGCCGACGACGGTGTCACCCGTCACGTAGCTGATGTTGTAGTTCGGGTCCACCGCTCCCGAGCAACTGCTCGGGTACTGACCCACCGGGCTGGTCGACGTCGCCCCCGTGGAGCACGTGGGGGCTGTCGTGAGCGACGACGCGTCGTCACCGTTCACGAAGCCGGAGTACGACGGGGTGATGGTCGGTACCGGGGAGCCGTAGGTCATCGACGGCGACGACGCCGCGACGACCAATGGTGCCGTTGTCACCTGCACGGCGCCCGCCACGTAGCTGATGGTGTAGTTCGGGTCCGATGCCCCCGAGCACTCACTGGGGTAGGTCCCCACCGGGCTCGACGACGTGGCCGATGTCGTACAGCTGGGCGAGTTGGTGAGCGACGACGCCGTGTCGCCGTTGATGAACCCTGCGTAGGACGCCGTGATGGCGGGGGCCGAACCTCCATAGGTCATCGTCCCCGAGGACGCCGTCACCGTGAGGATGGCGGGGCCGATTTCGACGGAGCCGGCCGTGTAGCTGATGGTGTAATTCGCATCCGCCGCCCCCGAGCACGAGGACGGGTAGGAACCCACCGGGCTGGCCGAGGTCGCCGTCGTCGAACAGGACAGGCCCAAGCCGAGGACGGTGGCGTCCTCGCCGTTCTGGAGTCCGGAGATGAGGGGTTCAACGGGTGGCACCGACTGTCCGTAGACGCTCGAGACCGATGACGCCGTGATGCTGAGCGAGGCAGGGCCGATGGTCACGGTGCCGTCGTTGTAGCTGATGGCGTAGTTGGCGTCCACCGCCCCCGAGCACGAGGACGGGTAGGAACCCACCGGGCTCACCGCAGTGACCGCCGTCGTGCACGTGGGCGCGGTGGTCAGCGATGACGCGTCGTCACCGTTCACGAAGCCCGAGTACGAGGCGGTGACGACCGGGGCAGCCCCTCCGTAGCTCATCGAGTTGGACGAGGCCGTGATCTGGAGCGGCGCCGGCTGGATCTGCACCACGCCGTTGGCGTAGGCGATCGCGTAGTTCGGGTCGACCGCCCCCGAGCACGATGTCGGGTAGGAGCCCACCGGGCTGGTGGACGTGGCGGTGGTGGTGCAGGTGGGCGCCGTGGTGAGCGACGACGCGCTGTCACTGTTCACGAAGCCCGAATACGACGCGGTGATGGTCGGCACGGTGCCGCCGTAGGTGGCCAGGGCCGACGTCGCCGTCACCGTTAGGTTGGCCGGAACGACCTGTACCGAGCCCACCACGTACGAGATGGTGTAGTTGGACCCAACCGCTCCCGAGCACGAGCTGGCATAGATCCCCACCGGGCTGGTGGGGCCCGCCGTGGTCGAGCACGTGGGCGCGGTGGTCAGCGACGACGCATCGTCACCGTTGACGAAGCCCGAGTACGAGGGGGTGATGGTCGGCGCGCTCGCCCCGTAGATCGCCGAGCCCGACGACGCCGTGATGCTGAGCGAAGCGGGGCCGACGTTGACCGACCCGACCACATAGCTGATGGTGTAATTGGGGTCGGCCGCCCCCGAGCACGTGCTCGGGTAGCTGCCGACCGGGCTCGACGACGTGGCCGTGGTCGAGCACGTGGGCGCCGTGGTGAGCGACGACACGCCGTCACCGTTCACGAATCCCGCGTACGACGGGGTGATGGTCGGCACCGAGCCGCCGTAGGTCATCGATCCCGACGACGCGCTGACGACCAGGGCCGCGCTCCCGACCACTACGGCGCCGTTCACGTAGGTGATGGTGTAGTTCGGGTCGGACGCCCCCGCGCACGCGCTGGGGTAGGCCCCCACCGGGCTCGACGACGTGGCCGTGGTCGAGCACGAGGGCGCGGTGGTCAGCGACGACGCATCGTCACCGTTGACGAAGCCCGAGTACGACGGGGTGATGGTCGGCACCGAGCTGCCGTAGGTCATCGTGTCGGACGAGGCGGCCACGGTGAGCGGAGCCGGGTTCACCTGCACCGACCCGGCCACGTAGCTGATGGCGTAGTTCGGGTCGACCGCTCCCGAGCAGGTGCTCGGGTAGGTGCCGACCGGGCTCGACGACGTGGCCGTGGTCGTACAGGTCGGCGGTGTGCTCAGTGACGTGGCGCTGTCACCGTTGACGAAGCCGGAGTACGACGGCGTGACCGCAGACGGGCTCTGGCCGTAGGTGGTCGATCCCGACGATGCAGTCACCACCAAGGTGACCGTGGCCACCTGGACGGTGCCGCTCTCGTAGCTGATGGTGTAGTTGGGGTCGACCGCTCCCGAGCAGGTGCTCGGGTAGGTGCCCACCGGGCTCGACGACGTGGCCGTGGTCGTACAGGTCGGCGGTGTGCTCAGTGACGTGGCGCTGTCACCGTTGACGAAGCCGGAGTACGACGGCGTGATCGTCGGCACCGTGCTCCCGTAGTTCATCGTTCCCGACGACGCCGTGACCTGCAACGTGGCCGGTTCGACGACGAGGGTGCCCGTGTCGTACGTGATCACGTAGTTGGCATCGACCGCTCCGTCACAGGCCGTGGCGTAGTTGCCCACGGGGCTCGAGGAGTCCGCACCCGTCGTGCACATGAGCGTGGGCCCGAGCGACGTCGCGCTGTCACCGTTCACGAAGCCCGAGATGATGGGCTCGATCGTGGGGGCGGTACCCCCGTAGGTCATCGACCCCGACGACGCCGTGATTTCGAGGGCGGCCGCTGAGATCACGATCGACCCGCTCACGTAGCTGATCGAGTAGTTGGCGTCGACCGCATCCGAGCACGATGTGGGATAGGTGCCCACCGAGCTCGCCGGGGTGGCGCTGGTGGTGCACACCAGACCGGTGAGGACCGACACCCCTTCTCCGTTCTGCAGGCCGGCCACGATGGGCGTGGGCGCCGGCACCGCACCCCCGTAGGTCATCGTCCCCGAGGAGGCGGTGATCGTCAGAGGAGCCGGGTTGACCGTGGTGGAGCCGGCCACGTAGCTGATGGCGTAGTTGGAGTCGACCGCTCCCGAGCACGACGTCTGGTACGTGCCCACCGGGCTGGATGCCGTTGCCGTCGTGGAACAGGTCAGCCCGCCACCGAGCACCGATGCCGTCTCGCCGTTCTCGAGACCGGTCACGATCGGGTTCACCGCCGGCGGGGCGCTGCCGTAAGTCGACATACCCGACGAGGCGGTGATCGCTACCGGGGCGGGGTCGACCGTGATGCTGCCGTTTTGGTAGCTGATGCTGTAGTTGGGGTCACCCGCGCCCGAGCAGCTGTTCGAGTAGGTGCCCACCGGGCTCGAGGTGGTGTCGGTGGTCGTGCACATGGGCGGCGTGGTGAGCGAGGACGCGTCGTCACCGTTGACGAAGCCCGAGTACGACGGGGTGACCGTCGGCGGGCTGGTGCCGTAGGTCACCGCCGTCGATGACGCCGTGACGACGAGCGGAGCTGTTCCCACCGTGACCGATCCCAGGGTGTAGCTGATGGTGTAGTTGGGGTCGACCGCTCCCGAGCAGCTGCTGGGGTAGGTACCGACCGGGCTCGAGGTGGTGTCGGTGGTCGTGCACGTGGGCGGCGTGGTGAGCGAGGTCGCGTCGTCACCGTTGACGAAGCCCGAGTACGAGGGCGTGATGGTCGGCGGGCTGGCGCCGTAGGTGGCGGTGCCCGAGGACGCCGTCACCGAGAGAGGAGCCGGGCCCACCACAACGACCCCACCCTGGTAGGTCACGCTGTAATTCGAGTCCGAGGCTCCCGAGCAGCTGCTCGGGTAGCTGCCGGCCGGGCTCGATGCGCCTGCCGTCGTCGAGCATGTGGCCGGCGTCGTGAGCGATGACGCGCTGTCACCGTTCACGAACCCCGAGTATGACGGCGTGATCGTCGGCGGGTTGGTGCCGTAGATGCTCGACCCCGACGACGCCGTGACGACCAGCGGCGCCGGGTTGACCGTCGAATTCGAGGACGGACGAATTGCTCGCCGCGTAGAGGGAATCACCGGTGTAGTCGCCTGTGAGGGAATACGAGCCCGCCGCGAACGACGTGGCGCACTGGGCCTGCCACGTCGATCCCGACAGGGTGGGAGACACCGCGGAGCACCCGACGATGGGGTTGGACCCGTTGAGGAACTGGACCGTCCCACCGCCGTCGGAGCGACTCAGCGTAGCGGTGATGGTGACGGTCTGTCCGTAGGTCACCGACGACGGCGAGGTCGACAGCGTCGTGGTCGTGGGCGCCGGGGTGGGCGGAGCGATGGCGAAGGCGTGTTCGGCCGACGAGCCGCTCGCCACCGCGTTGGGCGGCTTCGCCACTGGTGTCAACGACACCTGGACGGGGGTCGTTGCGTTCGATGTGGCACCGTCGCCCAGCTCGCCCAGGCCGTTGTATCCCCACGCATAGAGGTTGCCGTCCGAGCCGATCGCGTAGCTCGAGTTGGCGCCGGCGGCGATGGAGGTGGCGGTCACGCCGGCCGGCATGTTCACGAGCGCCGGATTGGAGGAACCCACCGTGGTGCCGTTGCCGAGCTGGCCGTAGCCGTTGTAACCCCAGGCATACAGCTTGTTGTTGGACCCGATGGCGAGGCTGTGGTCTTCTCCCGCTGCCACCGCCACGCCGTTGACGCCGGCGGGCATGTTCACGGGCATGCGGTTGCGCCGGTTGTTGAGGCTACCGTCGCCCAGCTGACCGAATCCGTTGTACCCGAAGGCATAGATGATGCCCACGGAGATCAGCAGGGTGTGCTGACCGCCCGCCGCAATGGCGCTCACCAAGCTCACCGTGGCCTGCACCGGTGACGAGTGGTTCGTCGAATTGCCGTTGCCCAGCGCGCCGTTGGTGCCCTCTCCCCACGTCCAGAGGTCGCCATTGGACAGCAGCGCTTCGCTCATCTCCGCCCCGGCGGCTACGGCAATGGCGGCCGCCGGGAGCGTGACCTTCACTGGTGTCGACGAATTCGCGGTATTGCCGTCCCCGAGCTGTCCGAAGCCGTTGTAGCCCCAGTCGTAGACGGCCCCGTTCGAACCCAGGGCAACACTGTGCTCCATTCCGGCGGCCACGGCGGTGGCGCTGACGCCTCCGGGCAGCGTGATCGCCACCGGGGTCGACGAGCTGGTAGTCGTCCCGTTACCGAATTGTCCGACGGTGTTGTTACCCCACGCGTAGACCTTGCCGTCGGTGCCGACGGCAAGGCTGTGGTTGGTACCCGCCGCCACCGCGGTCGCGGAGATCCCCGAAGGGAGTTGGACCTTCTGTGGGGTCGTGGCGTTGGTGGTATTGCCGTTCCCCAACTGCCCGGTGGCGTTGTTCCCCCACGAATAGAGCTCGGTCGTGGCCGCACTGGCCGGCGCCGAGTTGACGACGTAGACCAACGTGGACGTGATGAGTACCAGCAGCGCTACCGATGGGACCGAGAAACGCCGACGTCGTCGCATCTCAGTCGCGTCACGGTCACTGTTTGACTTCGCACCAGCTCGCTCCATTGTGGACCCCCGTAGTCCGTCGCCCGAGCAACCGCACATGCGCGAAGAGCTTTCTCCCGCGTCCATTGCCGCCGTGTCTGCTCAGGAGCATGGCGGACGATATTGGTTCGCGGTTGTTGTGTCCTCGTCAATAGTGATGATCTTGGACTGTCATGATGCACTGTCATAACGGCATTTCTTTCTGTCGTGACAAGCCCCACCGGACGCCTCGGTCCCGAACCGGTCACGGATCATTACCACGGGCCGTGATGTCGCGAGCGCCCTCGTAGGAGCACCCATGGCCCGGCCGTGGTGTGGGGTTCATCCGGCGCATCAGATCTCGCATTGCGGTGGCAGTGCCGTGTGACATTGGACGCACAGTGATGGCAATGCGGGAAGACGTTTGACGCATAGTGGTCGTAGCGCAACGAGACATCACCATGACCCATCGGGGGCGCTGTTAAGTTCCTCATATTTGATGACGTGTCGAGCCGGCGCTTGCGATATGACATGCCAAGTCTCGGGTTGCGGGCCTAGGCACTCTCAAGGAGGACGCCATGCGACGGATTGGGATCGTGGCGATCGTGGTGTCGGCGATGTTGGGTGTGGCAGCTCCGGCTGCATTTGCCGCGCAACACTTCGAAGGAGCAGCCCCGGGCTCGGTGACGTGCATGGTGTCTGTCGTTGTGAAGTTCTCCCCCGCCATGACGACCGCCAACGCCCGATCGGTTAGGAAGTCGGCCAGCGGAAAGCTCAACCACTGTGTGGCGAGCACGAGCGGGGTCACCATCACCACGTCCAAGTTCACGTCGGCGACGGGCTCGGGCGCGGCGGCGTTCACGAACAGCGTCCTCAATTGCGGCAGTCCGGCGATTTCGTCCGCCACCACCTCGCTGTCCATCCCTTGGAGGGGCAAGTTCCAAGGAGCGGTGGATGGTCTTGCGTACAACGGAAAGGCCACCTACTTTCCCAGCATCATCAGTGAGACGGGCGAGCAGCTCGTGACCCAGCTCGGCACCAATCATGAAGGGATCCAGCTTCCGACGGACTCCGGGGCGACGTTTGTGCTCTTTGGGGGAACGTTCGCCGCCGCCAACGACGGCATGGGGGGCACCCTGTACGGGACCTACACCGCCAGCCAGATGGCCACCATGTGCGCCAGTACCGGCGTCAAGAAGATGGTGCTCAGCGGCACGATGACCGTCGGTTGAGTCGCCCCGTCGGCGCGACGAGCGGGGGCGGGCCGGCCCTAGAGATCACCGGAGTGACGCCACACCACGCTCAGGGCTGCTGGTACTCCTCGATCGTCGCACCCATCTGCGTCTCGATCTCCTTGAGGTCGAAGTAGTCACGCCACCTCGTCACCTGCCCGGCGCCGTCGAGCTCCACCATCGTGCAGCCGTGCACCTCGATGCGGATCGAGTCTCCGAGGGTGCCGCGCCCGACCCATTCGAAGGCGCCTCCCGTCGGGTCCCCGTGTGACGAGGTGACTTCTTGTTGCCAGTCCGGGAAGGACGCGTCGGTGATGTCCTCGACCGACTTGATGTCCGATGTCGGCTGCGTCACCGGGTCGCTGAAGATGCCGCCCGCCGCGAACAACTCTCGTAGGCGCACGGTCGCATCGGCACCGAGCGCCGACGTCAACCTCTTGGTCCAGTCCTCCCACTGCACGGCGACCTTCGCTTTCTACCCGCACCGGGCGGGTCTGGGGCGCATCGGTTTCTCGTCCGTGGTGTCGCGCCGGTTGTCCGGTTCAGCCGAGGGTCGACCAGAACGACTCGAGGGCACGCGCTCCCCGGGCCGGATCCTGGAGCATCCACCAGTGGCCGATCCCCTCCAGCTCCTCGAGCGAGGCGCCCGCCCGGCGCGCCGCGGCGGCCGCCCCGACCGCCGAGAGGAAGGGGTCCTCGGTGGGGACGAGGACGAGGCCCGGCTTGGGGATGTCTCTGAAGTCCGGTCCCCACTCCCGGCCCACGTCGACCGCGGAGCGGTACAGGGCGAGGATGCTCTCGGCCATCACCGGGTCTCCCCAGCCGGCCATGGCCAGGGCCCGATCGTGGGGAACGCCGAACATCTCGAGGACCGACCCCTGCTCTTCGGGTGTGGACGCCAACTGCTGCGCGAAGAACTGTTCGCCATCACCGGGCGTCTGCCAGATCTTGGCGAAATCGTGCCACTCGAAGTCGACGTCACCGATCCCCGCCGCGTCGCTCACCCAGGATCGCACCAGGTCGGGCCACGTGCTGACGACGCGCACGACGAAACCGCCGCCCCAGTCGTGGCCGACGAGGTCGATGGGGCCGTCGGCCGCGATGGCCTCGAGCTCGGAGACGAGCCACCGCGCGTACTCCTCCTTCGTGGCCCCGAATCCCTCCGGTCGGGGGCACCCGAAACCGGGGAGCTGGGGCGTGACGACATCTCGGCGGGAGAGCTCCGCTCGCAGGTGGTCCCACACGGCGGGTGTCTCGGGGACACCATGGACGAGGACGACAGGCATGGGGGCAGCTTGGCAGCCCTGTGGCACGCGCTCAAACGTTCGGGGCGCCCCGGGGTGCGTAGGGTTCGGTCCGTGCGGTTCGGGGTGGTCGTGCTTCCGGAGTTTCGCTGGGCGGCCGCCCGGTCGGTGTGGGAGCGCGTCGAGGAGCTCGGCTTCGACCACGCCTGGACCTACGACCACCTGGCCTGGCGGTCGTTGCGTGACGGCCCCTGGTTCGGAGCCGTCCCCTTCCTGACCGCAGGAGCGCTGTCCACGGAGCGGATTCGCCTCGGCACGCTCGTGGCGTCACCGAACTTCCGCCATCCCGTTCCCTTCGCGCGTGAGCTCGTCACACTCGACGACGTCTCGGGCGGCCGGTTCACCCTGGGCATCGGCGCGGGCGGATCCGGCTGGGACGCCGTCGTCCTCGGACAGGACCCGTGGTCCCCGAGCGAGCGCGCCGAGCGCTTCGCCGAATTCCTCGACCTGCTCGACCGGTTGCTCCGCCACCCCGAGACGTCGTACCGGGGGACGTTCTATTCGGCGGTCGAGGCCCGCACCTACCCCGGGTGCGTCCAGGAGCCGCGCCTGCCCTTCGCGGTGGCGGCCACCGGCCGGCGAGGGATGGCGCTGGCCGCCCTCCACGGCAGTGCCTGGGTGACCACGGGTGATCTCGGCCCCGAGGGCTCGTTGCTCGACGCCGACGAGGGCGTCGCCGTGGTGCGAGACCAGATGGCGCGTCTGGACGAGGCCTGCCTCGACGTGGGTCGCGATCCGTCGTCGATCGACCGCCTCGTCCTCACCGGGCCCCGCCTCGCAGCCGGGTTGACCTCGCTCGACGCCTTCGACGACACGGTGGGGCGGTACGCGGAGGCCGGCGTCACCGACTTCGTCGTCCACTGGCCGCGGGCCGAGGACCCTTACGCCGGTGATCGAGCCGTCTTCGAACGGATCTTCGCGGCGCTGTCCACGCGCCGCCGTGGCGCTTGAGGCCATCGGTATCGTGGGCGCCCGTGCCTGACCACTCGGTCCGCAAGGCGGGCCCGGCTGACGTCGACGCGCTGGCCCGGACCCTGGCCCTGGCCTTCGACGACGACCCCTTGACGGTGTGGCTCTTCCCCGACCCCGGCGCCCGGCGTCGCAAGCTGCCCAGCTTCTTCCGGGCCTTGCTCCGGGCGTCGCTTCCCTTCGGCGAGGTGTACGCGACCGGGGACGCCCGGTGCGCGGCGATCTGGAATCCTCCCGGGACGTTCCCGATGGGTTGGGCCACCGACACCCGGCTCGGGGTCGGGACGGCCCGCCTGGTGGGGCTGCGGATCGCGCTATGTGCCAAGGGGCTCCTGTACTTCGCCAGTCACCACCCCAAGGAGCGGCACTGGTATCTCCAGATGCTCGGGACCGAGCCCGATGCCCAGAGCAAGGGGATGGGCTCGGCCATCCTCGCCCCCGTTCTCGACCGCTGTGACCGGGAGGGTGAGCGCGTGTACCTGGAGTCCTCCAAGGAACGGAACATCCCGTTCTACGCCCGCCACGGGTTCGCCGTCACCCGGGAGATCCAGGTGCCGCGCGGCCCGGTCGTCTGGGCGATGTGGCGCGATCCCCGCTAGGAGGCCCGCACCGGGGCCGGGCGGTTGCGGCCGGTGCGGGGGCCGGTGTGGGTGCTGGCACCACGGCGGATCGACGGGCTGACCACCTTGGAACCCGCCCGGGACCGGGCCACACTTGCGATGAGGACGACCGCACCGGCGGCTGATGGACGACGAGAGCAGGAGCGTGCGGGCGCAACCACGGGCGCGACGGTCAGCGGGGGTCGGGTCGTGACGGGGCAGCCCCTCCCCGTCGCCTGGTACCGGTTCCGAGCCACCTTCCGCCACCGTCGGGGTGGGTACCTCGCCATCGTCGTGCTGGTCGGGTTGGTGGGCGGGGTGGCCATGGGAGCGATCGCCGCGGCTCGGAGAACGCAGTCGTCGTTCGCCACCTACCTGGCCAGCACCGACCCATCGAGTTTCGACGTGTCGGTCTACGGCGGATTCAACGGGGGCAGCGGCGCCACCTACTCCGCCGCGGCCACCAAGGAGATCGCGGCGCTGCCCGGGGTCCGCCACGTCGAGGCGGCCGTGGTGCTCACCGCCGCCCCCCTGTTCAAGAACGGCGCCCCCCGGATGGACGCCGCCGTCCTCCAGAACACCTTCGCCGTGGCCAGCGTGGACGGCCTGTTCTTCGACCTGGACCGTTTGGCGGTCACCGCAGGACGCATGGCGAACCCTGATCGACCCGATGAGATCGTCATGACCGCGGTGGCCGCCCATGTGCTCGGGTTTCACGTCGGTGAGGTGATCCCATACGGGCTCTACACCCAGCAACAGGAAGGCCTCCCGGGGTTCGGCACACCGAAGGTCCCGCCCCATCGACGGATCGACGAGAGATTGGTGGGGCTCGTCCAGGTGAGCAACGCTCTCGTGCAGGACGATATCGACCGGCTTCCGACGTTCATCTTCTTGACGCCGGCGTTGGGCCGAGAGGTCGTGGCCGACGGGGGCCAGGGCGAGGGTGGGGCCATCACCTACGGGTTGCAGGTCGACGGCGGGAACGCCGGCGTCGCCAAGGTGGAGCGGGAGTTCTCCACCTTGGTTCCGAGTCGTAGCACTGCGTCCTTCCACGCCATCGCCCCGGTAAAGGCCAAGGTCGACCGGACGGTGAAGCCGCTCGCCATCGCCCTGGGTGTGTTCGGCATGGTGGCCGCCCTTGCCGCGTTGCTCATCGGTGTCCAGGTGATCTCTCGCCAGTTGCGCGACGCCGACGAGGAACTGAGTGTGCTGCGTGCTCTCGGCGCGACGCCCGGGACCACCATCGCCGATGGCCTGCTCGGCATCGTGGGGGCCATCACCGTGGGAGGGCTGCTGGCGGTGGTGGTGGCCGTGGCTCTGTCACCGCTGTCTCCGTTGGGCCCCGTTCGGTCCGTGTATCCGGGCTCCGCCATCGCCTTCGACTGGATGGTGCTCGGCAGCGGGATCGCCGTCCTGATCGTCGGGCTCGGTGGCCTGGCGCTGGCGCTCGCCTTTCGGAGCGAACCGCACCGGGTGGCGAAACGCCAGGGGGATTCGTCCCCAGCGGGCTCGAGGGCCGTGCGGGCCGTGGCGTCGACGGGTCTGCCTCCGTCTGCGGCCGTCGGAGTGCGGTTTGCCCTCGAGTCCGGTCGGGGCCGCACTGCCGTCCCGGTGCGCTCGGCGTTGCTCGGTGCGGTGCTGGCGGTGGCCCTCGTGGTCGCCACGCTCACCTTCGGGAGCGGTCTGCAGTCGCTGGTCTCGCACCCATCGCTGTACGGATGGAACTGGACCTACATGCTCAATCCGACCAATACCGTCCCGTCCCAGGCCGAGGGACTGCTGGCCCACGACCACGACGTCGCCGCGTTCGCGGGCTACGACTACACCGAGGGCGAGCTCGACGGTCAGACCGTCCCGTTTCTCTTTCAGGACTCCCAATCCAACCCGAGCGACCCGATCGGCCCACCGATCCTGAGCGGGCACGGCGTGGAGGACAAGGGCCAGATCGTGCTGGGCGCGGCGACCATGCAGCAGATGCACACCCACTTGGGTGGCACGGTGACGGTGAGCTTCGGCCTCCCCAAAAACGCTCCGTACTACGTGCCACCCACGTCTGTCGTGGTGGTGGGGACGGTCACCATGCCCGCCGTGGGGTTCTCCAGCGTCATCTCCGACCACACCTCGATGGGGACCGGGGCATTGGTCGAGCAGGGGATCGAGCCTGCCGCCTTCCAGAAGGCCCAGCTCAGCTCCAACCCCACGCTCAACGGCCCCGATCTGATCTTCGTGCGTCTCCGGGCCGATGTTCCTCGGGCGGTCGGCCTGGCCGGCCTGAGGCACATCGCCGCCTCCGTCACCCGCGACCTCGCCGAGGTACCCAACGGTGGTGGTCAGGGCAACAGCGTCACGGTCGCGGGGGTGCAGCGTCCGGCCGAGATCGTCAATTACGGGAGCACCGGTGCCACCCCCACACTGCTGGCCAGCGCCCTCGCCGCCGGGGCGGTCATCGCCCTGGGTCTCACCCTGGCGGCGTCGGTGCGACGGCGACGACGCGACCTGGCGTTGTTGAAGACCCTCGGATTCACGCAACGACAGCTGGCCGCGGCGGTGGCGTGGCAGGCCTCGGTCGCCGCTGTGATCGGCATCGTCGTGGGGGTGCCCGGCGGGATCGCGCTGGGACGATGGCTGTGGGACCTCTTCGCCCGTCAGATCTACGCCGTCCCCGATGCCACCGTGCCGGTGGTGGCAGTGATCGTCGTTGCTCTCGGCGCGTTGGTGCTGGCCAATATCGTGGCCGCGCTGCCCGGACGCAGCGCGGCCCGCACCCCTACGGCCCTGCTCCTTCGCTCGGAGTGACCGGTGCGCCATGATGGCGCCATGGAGGCGAGATGGCGTCGGTGAAGAGCCCGAGTTCCCGGTGGTCCTTGTGGTCCGAGGACTCGTTCCTGTCGATCGGGTGCAAGGGATCGTTCCTGTCGATCGGATCGGTCGGCTCGGCGTGCTCGATCGGATCGGTGGGTTCGTTCCTCTCCGCCTTCTCGATCGGATCGGCGTTCTCCGTCGGGTCCTTGCTCTCGGCTTCGTCCCGGTGGTCGGTGCTGTCGGCCCGGTCCCGGTGGTCGGTGATGGCTCCCCGGGCGGGTCAGTCGGACCACGGATCGGCGGCCTCGGCGTCGATCCCGTAGCGGCTGATGGCCTCGGCCACCTCGTCGGTCTTGGCATCACCGGTGTCGGCCAGGGCGCTCAGCACGGCGACGACGAGATGGGCGGCGTCGACCTCGAAGAAGCGTCGTAGGGCGGCCCTCGTGTCGGAGCGGCCGAAGCCGTCGGTCCCGAGCGAGACGAAGGGCCGGGGCATCCACCGGGCCACCTGGTCGGGGACGGCCCGGAGGTAGTCGGTCACCGCCACCACCGGCCCGGCGCCGTCGCAGAGTGCGGTCCAGAGGTAGGAGACCTCCGGCTCGGCGTGGGGATGGAGACGGTTGGCCCGCTCCACCGAGAGGGCGTCCTCGCGCAGCTCGGTGTAGGAGGTGACCGACCAGGCGTCGGCCGATACGGACCAGTCGGCGGCCAGCATGGCGCGCGCCTCCATGGCCGCCTGCCACATCGGGCCCGAGAAGAGCAGTGTCGCTCGCCGGGCCGAGCCGTTGCGCTTGCCGGCCGCGCCGCCCGTTCCGCCCTCGGACAATTCGGCCGGCTCGGCGAAGCAGTACATGCCCCGCAGGATCCCGGCCCGCACGGCGTCGCCGGCGGCACCGTCGGGAAGGGGTGGCATGGGGTAGTTCTCGTTGTAGAGGGTGAGGTACCAGAAGCGGTCCTCGGGCTCGGGGCCCATGATCTTGGCCACGGCGTCCTGCATGATCACGCCGATCTCGTAGGCGAAGGCGGGGTCGTAGATGTGGGCGGCGGGGTTCACCGAGGCGAGCAGGGGCGAGTGGCCGTCGTCGTGCTGGAGGCCCTCACCCTGCAAGGTGGTGCGGCCCGCGGTGCAGCCGGCCAGGATGCCGCGGCCCCGGACGTCGCCCAGGAGCCAGGCCAGGTCGCCGATGCGCTGGAAGCCGAACATCGAATAGAAGAGGTAGATCGGCAGCATGGGCCGGCCCCACGTGGCGTAGGCCGTCGACAGCGCGATGAACGACGCCATGGCCCCGGCCTCGGTGATGCCCTCCTGGAGGACCTGGCCCTTGCGGTCCTCGGCGTAGCGGAGGATGAGGTCGGAGTCGACCGGCGTGTAGCGCTGGCCCTCCGGGGCGTAGATCTTGGACTCGGCGATGAGCGGTTCGAGGCCGAAGGTGCGGGCCTCGTCGGGGACGATGGGAGCCACGTAGCGGCCCAGGGCGGGGTCGCGGACGAGATTGCGCAGCAGGCGGGCGAAGGCCATCGTCGTGGAGGCGGACTGGGCCCCCGACCCGGCGAACATGTCGGAGAAGGCCGAGTCGTCGGGCAACGCGTAGGGGGTGACGGGACGGACGATGCGCGATGGCAACGGGCCGGCCAGGACCTTGCGCCGGCCGGACAGGTACTCGTGGGCGGGGGAGCCCTCGGGGGGGCGGTAGTAGGGAGGCTGCTCGGCGTCGAGGGCCTCGTCGGGGATCTCCTCTTGGAGATAGAGGCGGTCTCGAAGCGCCAGCAGTTGAGCCTTGGTCATCTTCTTGATCTGGTGGGTGGCGTTGCGCGCCTCGATCTCGGGGCCGAGCGTCCATCCCTTCACCGTCTTGGCGAGGATGACGGTGGGCTGGCCCACCTGCTCCGTCGCCAGCTTGTAGGCCGCGTAGAGCTTGCGGTAGTCGTGGCCGCCGCGCGGCAGGGCCTGGAGGTCGGCGTCGGAGAGGTGTTCGACCAACCGGCGGAGCCGGGGGTCGGGCCCGAAGAAGTGCTCCCGGATGTAGGCACCGGATTCGGTGGCGTACTTCTGGAACTCACCGTCGGGGGTGGTGTTCATCTTGTCGAGGAGGACGCCGTCGATGTCTCGGGCGAGGAGCTCGTCCCACTTCGATCCCCAGATGACCTTGATCACGTTCCAGCCCGCGCCCCGGAAGGTGGCCTCGGCCTCCTGGATGATCTTGCCGTTGCCGCGCACGGGGCCGTCGAGGCGCTGGAGGTTGCAGTTGACGACGAAGATGAGGTTGTCGAGGTGCTCGCGGCCCGCCACGCCCAAGGCCCCGATCGACTCGACCTCGTCGAGCTCCCCGTCGCCGAGGAAGGCCCAGATGCGGTTGGCGCTGGTGTCGACGATCTCGCGTTGGAGGAGGTAGCGGGCGGTGTGGGCCTGGTAGATGGCGCAGAGCGCGCCCAGGCCCATCGACACGGTGGGGTACTCCCAGAATTCGGGGAGCAGGCGGGGGTGGGGGTAGCTCGGCAGTCCGTGGCCCGAGACCTCCTGGCGGAAGTGGTCGAGTTGGTCCTCGGTGAGACGCCCCTCGGCGAAGGCGCGGGCGTAGATGCCGGGGGAGGCGTGGCCCTGGAAGTAGACGAGATCGCCGAACCCCCCGTCGGATTTGCCCCGGAAGAAATGGTTGAAGCCGACCTCGTAGAGCGAGGCCGAGCTGGCGTAGGTGGCCAGGTGGCCGCCGATGCCTTCGCTTCGGTAGTTGGCGCGGCTCACCATGGCCGCCGCGTTCCAGCGGATGTAGGCGCGGATGCGACGCTCGACGTACTCGTCGCCGGGGAACCACGGCTCCTGGTCGCGCGGGATCGTGTTCACGTACGGGGTCGAGACGGTGGCCGGGAAGTCGACCTGCTTGGTCCGGGCCCGCTCGAGGAGCTTCATGAGAAGGAAGCGGGCCCGGGTGCGTCCCTCGGCGTCCACGACGGCGTCGAAGGAGTCGACCCACTCCGCGGTCTCTTCAGGGTCGATGTCGGGAAGTTGATGCGACATTCCGTCGAAGAGCACTACTCCATGCTACGGGCGGGGTTCTCCTACAAGGCCGACCCTTCGCAGACCAATGGGGGGCCTCGCACCGAACGTCATCGTCAGAGAGAGTGCCCACATCGGTGGGGGTCAGGCGACAGACCCGGCTTTGTCCGAGCTCGATCTTCGCCCGGACCATTGCACACCCACCAGCCCCACCAACCTCACCTACCTCTATGGAGCTCACTTCTATGTCATCTCAGGGGCACTGATACACCTTCGTGTCAAGGTAGGTCTCGTGCTCGCCGACCTCGACACCGCCCGACGGGCCATCGCCGGCGCGCTGGCCGAGGCCGACCCCGACCGGGTCACCGCCGCCCAGGCCGCCACGCTCCTGACGTTGTTCGCCGACATCGAGCGGTTGGGGGCGGCGGGAAAGGTCCTCTTCTCCAAGCGTGCCGCCGAGTCCGTTGTCTGGCGCGACGAGGGGCACCGGTCCGCGGCGTCGTGGATGGCGAAGACGACCGGCACCGACATCGGCGACGCCATGTCGGCGCTCGAGACGTCGGAGGCGTTGGGTTCTCTCCCCGAGACGGCACTGGCCCTGCGCCGGGGCGAGCTGTCCGGTGCGCAGGTGAAGGTCATCGCGGGGGCGGCGGTGTCCGACCCGCGGACGGAGGTGGGGCTGTTGGAAGCCGCCGCCACCCGCGGTCTCAGGGGGCTCAAGGCCCGGGCCCTCCAGGTGCGGTCCGTGGCGGGCAGCGCCGAAGAGGAGAAGGCCAGATACCTCGCCATCCACCGCGGTCGGTACTTCCGGCACTGGGCCGATCCCGACGGGGCCGTGCGCCTCGACGCCCGGCTCACTCCCGACGCCGGGGCCAGCCTGCTGTCGGCGTTGACCGTCGAAGCCGACGCCCGCATCAACCAAGCCCGGAAGGCGTCGGAGCACGAAGCCCCGACCGCCTACCGAGCCGACGCGCTGGTGGCCCTCGTGACCGGCGAGCCCTGCGCACCAACTGCTCGCAGCACCGGCTCGGGTCGCAGCAATTCCTCGCCCCGGGCCACGGTCGTCATCCGGGTCGACGCCAGAGCCCTGAGAAGGGGCCACGTCGAACAGGGCGAGGTCTGTGAGATCCCGGGGGTGGGCCCGGTTCCCGTCGCCGCCGTGCATCGCCAGCTCTCTGATGCCCATGTCCGGATCGTGATGGTCGACGGCCATGGCGTGACCACCGTGTGCCACGTGGGCCGGAGCATCCCCCGGCACCTTCAGAGTGCCCTCGAGGAACGTGACCCGGTGTGCGTGGTGCCCGACTGCGAGGTGGGGGTGGGCCTCGAGAATCATCACTGGGATGTGCCCTACGCCGAGTCCAAGACGACCACCCTGGCCGGCGTGGCCCGGTTGTGCTCGTGGCACCACGGCCTCGCCACCTTCGAGGGTTGGGTCTTGCGCGGGGGCCCGGCGCCTGGGAGTGGTGCGAACCCGCCGGGGGGTGCCGCTTCGAGACTGGTCCGCCGTTTCGAGATACCGGCTGACGCCGGCAGTCCGAGCGTTAGTCCGAGGATCCGAAGCGGACGATCGAGCTGATCGCCCTCCGATAGGGGGTGCCGCGGTCGTAGGGGGCTTCGCGCTCGGCGTCGTCGGCCCTGCGCAGGTCCGTCCCACCCGTCGTGTTCTCGACAGCGGAGACGGCGCGGACCGGGGACTCCGACATGGGGACGTCGGGAGGCGGGTCGAAGGACTCGAGGGCCCCGTCCCGGACGAGCTTGGTCGGATTGCCCTCGGAGAAGTAGCGGTATTCGTGCTCGTGGTAGGGGTCCGAGAACCATCCCCACGTCGTCGCCGTCACCGTTGTCACCCGTCTAGTTTACCTTGAGTTCACCTTTCGTTCACGTTTAGATAACCTTCTGGCCACGAATCGGCCCTGACCTGCCCGAACGAGGCGTCCACCGCGGCCACCCTGCCCGCCGTGCATGCTGGGGATCTGATGGGAGCCGATGCCGCCGAGACCGTCGTGTACACCGATGGATCCAGCCTCGGGAATCCCGGTCCCGGTGGCTGGGCGTGGGCGGTGCCCAACGGGCCCTACGCCAGCGGCGCCGAGCCGCGTTCGACCAACCAGCGGATGGAGGTCACCGCCGTCATCCGGGCGCTCGAGTCGGTTCAAGGACCCGTGCACGTCAAGAGCGACTCGACCTACGTCGTCAATTGCTTCCGCGACCGGTGGTGGGAGGGATGGATGCGGCGGGGGTGGCGCAACAGCGCGGGCAAGCCGGTGGCCAACCGAGACCTGTGGGAGCAGCTGCTGGCGTTGGCCCTCGACAACGGCCGGCCGGTGCGGTTCAGCTGGGTGAAGGGCCATTCGGGCAACGAGATGAACGACCGGGTGGACGTCCTCGCCGTGGAGGCCGCCACATCGCAGCATGGCGTGTCCGGCGACCAATTCATCGGCTAAGGGTGGTTCATCGGCGAAGCGTGGCTTAGTTCATCGGCTAGGCGTGTCTTGGCGGACGGCTCGGCCGCCCCCGTAGCATGCGGCGCATGGACCTCAACGACATCTCCGCGGTGATCACCGGTGGCGCGTCCGGGCTGGGCGAAGGCACGGCTCGCAAACTGACGTCCCTGGGCGTGCGGTGCACGATCTTCGACCGCAACGAGGATGGCGCCAAGAAGGTGGCGGGCGATCTCGGCGCCAACTACGTCGCCGGTGACGTCACCAACCCCGACGACTGCCAGCGCGCCGTCGACCAGGCCGCCGAAGGCGGCAAGCTGCGCATCGCCGTGAACTGCGCCGGCACCGGCTGGGTGGGCCGGGTCATCAACCGGGACAACTCGCCGCACGACCTGAGCGCCTTCAAGTTCATCCAGGAGCTCAACGTGGTGGGCACGTTCAACGTCATGACGCGCGCCGCGTCGGCCATGGCCGTCACCGAGCCGCTCGAGGACGGGGAGCGAGGCGTGATCGTGAACACGGCGTCGGTCGCCGCGTTCGACGGCCAGGTCGGCCAGCTCGCGTACTCGGCATCGAAGGGTGCGATCGTCGGCATGACCCTCCCCGCGGCGCGCGACCTGGCGTCGGTGGGGGTGCGTGTCGTCACCATCGCGCCGGGGTTGTTCGACACGCCCCTGCTCGGGATGCTCCCCGAGGAGCAGCGCAACGCGTTGGGCCAGTCGGTCCTGTTCCCGAAGACGCTCGGTCAGCCCGCCTGGTACGGCGAGCTGGTGGCGCACATCGCCCAGAACAGGTATCTCAACGGGGAGGTCATTCGCCTCGACGGCGGTATCCGGATGCCCCCCAAGTAGGGCGGTACCCGCATGCTCCCCAAGTAGGGCGGTACCCGCACCCCGAGTAGGAAGTAGAGACGCCCATGAAGTACGTCGATATCGCCGGGGCCAGGATGTCGGTGATCGGGCTCGGGACGTGGCAGTTCGGCTCGACGGAGTGGGGGTACGGGGCCGACTACTCCGACCGTGAGGCCGACGCCATCGTGCAGCGCGCCTTGGACGTCGGCATCACCCTCTTCGACACCGCCGAGATCTACGGCTTCGGGAGGTCGGAGCGGATCCTGGGCAAGGCGCTGGGGGAGCGGCGCAACGAGGCCTTCATCGCATCCAAGATCTTCCCGGTCCTGCCGATCGCGCCCGTGGTGCTCCAGCGGGCCCGGGGGAGCCTGCGCCGCCTGGGGGTCGACGCCCTGGACCTCTACCAGCTCCACCAGCCCAACCCGGTGGTGCCGCTCACGGCGACGATGCCCGCCTTCGCCCAGTTGCTCGACGAAGGGCTCGTGCGCCACGTCGGTGTCTCGAACTACTCGTTGGGGCGGTGGGAGGCCGCCGAGGAGGCGTTGGGGCGGCCCGTGCTGTCCAACCAGGTCCGGTACAGCCTGGTGGACCGGCGGCCCGAGAAGGACCTGTTGCCGTGGGCGCAGGCCCACGACCGGGTCATCATCGCCTACAGCCCGCTGGGCCAGGGCCTGCTGTCGGCGCGCTACGACGAGCACCACCGTCCCACCGGCATCGTGCGCTCGGCGTCGCCCGGGTTCCATCCCGAGAACCTGCGCCGCGCCGCCCCGCTACTCGACGTGTTGCGAGCGGTGGCCGAGACCCATCACGCCACCCCGTCACAGATCGCGCTGGCGTGGTTGGTCCGGCGCCCCAATGTCGTCGTGATCCCGGGGGCGAGCTCGGCGGCGCAGGTGGAGGTCAACGCGGCGGCTGCCGACATCGAGCTCACCGACGACGAAGACGCCGCCCTCGTGGCCGCGTCCGATGCGTTCGAGCCGTTGGCGGCGACGTCGGTGCTGCCCGACCTGATCCGCGAACGCGTGCTCGGGGTTCATCGGTCGGATGACCGGCGGCGCCGGTGGCACCGGTCCGCAATCGTCCTAGTCGGAAGGCCGACCGGTGCGGTACTGGACGGTCGACGAGGCGAAGGCGTTCCTCCCTCGGCTGAGACTTCTCCTCGGCGTGATCCGTCGGGCCGCCAATCTCGCCGTGTCGTCGCGCGGGAACGGGCACGCCGTGCTCCCCGGCGCGCCTCCGCCCGCCGGTCCGACGTCGCCCCCATCCGCGCTCGCCGCCGGAGAACCGGGCCAACCAGCACCGCCGACTCCAGCCGGGTCCGGTGAGGTCGGGGCCGCCCCGGGCTCGGAGCCGGCCGTCTCGTTCGACGTGAAGGAAGCGCTCGCCGAGCTCGAGCGCCAGGGGATCGTCCTGCGTGACGCCGATCGGGGGCTCATCGACTTCACGGCACTGCACCTAGGAAAAGAGGTGCTGCTTTGTTGGCAGCTCGGCGAGGACGAATTGGCGTGGTGGCATTTTCCCGAGGACGGATTCGCGGGTCGCCGCCCGCTGCCCCTGCCTCCCGAGCTCTGACCTCTTGCCCCCTCGTTCCTCGGCCCTTCGCCCCCCGGTCCCCGGGATGTGGGGGCGGAGGGTCCTCGTGCGCAGCTTCGGGCCGGGGGTGGTCACCGTTAGGCTGGAACACGGAACAGTGATGGAGTGTTGAACGACCCGGAGGTGATCGCGACGGCTGAGACCACTGCATTCGATGTCGTGGTGATCGGTGGGGGGCCCGGTGGCTACGCCACCGCCCTGTACGGGGCCGCCGCGGGCCTGAGCATTGCCGTCGTCGAGCGCGACAAGGTGGGTGGGACGTGCCTGCACCGCGGTTGTGTCCCGGCCAAGGAGTTCCTCGAGACCGCCAGCGTGGTGCGGACCGTGGCCGGGGCCAAGGAGTTCGGCGTCCAGGCCGGACAACCCGTCGTCGACTTCGCGGTGAGCCAGGGCCGCAAGCAGAAGGTGGTCGACCAGCTCTTCAAGGGCCTCGCCGGGCTCATGAAAGGCCGGGGGATCGTCACCTACGACGGCGTCGGGATGCTGCTCCCGGGTCGCCGGGTTCGGATCGACCCCGTGCCCGGTTCGGGAGCCGGGGGTGAGTCGCTCGAGATCTCGGGCCGCAACGTCGTGGTGGCCACCGGATCGGTGCCGCGCAACATTCCGGGTTTCGACGTCGACGGCCGCATCGTCATGACCTCCGACGAGGTGCTGGCACTCGATGTCCTGCCGGCGTCGATCGCGGTGATCGGGGGCGGTGCCATCGGCTGCGAGTTCGCCTCGATGTTCTCGGACCTCGGCAGCCAGGTCACGGTGCTCGAAGCCCTCCCGTCGCTGCTGACCGGATGTGACGGAGACGTGGTGAGCGTCGTGGCCCGTTCGTTTCGCAAACGGGGGATCAACGTCCACACCGGCGTGACGGTGCACGGGCACACGCCCAACGGGACGGGGACGACCGTCAGCTTCGGGGAGTCGGAGTCGGTCACCGTCGATGCCGTGGTGTTGTCGGTCGGTCGTCGACCGCTGACCGAGGGGCTCCTCGCCGAAGGAACCGGGGTCACCCTCGACGACCGGGGGTACGTCATCGTCGACGAGTACCAGCGCACCGCGGCGGAGGGGGTGTGGGCCGTCGGCGACGTGGTGAACACCCCTCAGCTCGCCCACGTGGGCTTCGCGGAGGGGATCCTCGCCATCAAGGTCATGCTGGGCGAGGCGGCCTTGCCCGTCGACTACGGGCGGGTGCCGTGGGCCATCTACTGCCACCCCGAGGTGGCCTTCGCCGGTCTCACCGAGGCCCAGGCCAAGGAGGCGGGCATCGACGTGGTCACGAAGAAGGACCCGTACGGCGGCAACAGCCGGGCCCGGATCCTCGGTGAGACCGACGGACTGGTCAAAGTGGTCGCCGAACGGCTGCCCGACGGGCGGGCGGGACGGATCCTGGGTGTCCACATGGTCGGCCCCTGGGTGACCGAGCAGTTGGGCCAGGGGTACATGGCGGTGAACTGGGAGGCCACTCCCGAAGAGATCGGGCAGTTCATCCAGCCGCATCCCACGCTGTCGGAGGCGTTCGGTGAGACAGTGTTGGCGCTCACCGGAAGGGGACTCCACGTTGGCTGACGTCACCATGCCCCAGCTGGGCGAGACCGTTACCGAGGGCACCATCACGAAGTGGCTCAAGGCCGTGGGGGAGCCCGTCGCACGCGACGAGCCCCTCTTCGAGGTGTCGACCGACAAGGTCGACTCGGAGGTGCCGTCACCGGCCGCGGGCACACTGGCCGAGATCCGGGTCCAAGAAGGCGAGACCGTGGATGTCGGCACCGTGCTGGCGGTCGTGAGCGCCGATGGCGCGGGTGCCGCTGCTCCCGCCGCGACCGAAGCGGCACCGGCTGCGCCTGCTGCTCCTGAAGCAGCCGCCCCGCCCGAGCCCACCCCCGCTCCGCCTGTCGCGCCGGCCCCGGCGCCACCACCGGCCCCGGCCCCACCGCCGGCCCCGGCCCCACCGCCGGCACCAGCCCCACCGGCACCCGCTCCGACGCCGGTCGTGCCCGCTCCTGTCGCGGCGGCGCCCGCGCCCGCGGAGTCCGACGGTCCCGGGAAGTGGGGCGACCGGATCCTGTCGCCGGTGGTCCGGCGGCTGCTCGACGACAACGCCATCGATCCGTCCGACGTCACCGGAACGGGTCTCGGTGGCCGGATCACGCGGTCGGACGTGCTCGGCTACATCGACAGTCGTCGCGCCGGAGGCGCGCCCGCCGCGGGTGCCGGAGGCGCGCCAGCCGCGGGCGCGGCTGCCCCACAAGCTCCCACCACGGCCGCTCCTGCCACGACCGCCGCGCCCACGGCCGGTACCGACGAGATCGTCCCCTTCACCAATATCCGTCGGCGCACCGCCGAGCACATGGTGCGGTCGAAGGCGACGAGCCCGCACACGCTGGTGGTGCTCGAAGCGGACTACGAACAGGTCGAGCGCGTGCGTCGGAGCCATGGTGCCCGGTTCAAGGCCGAGGAGGGCTTCGCGCTCACGTACCTGCCCTTCGTGGCCCGGGCCACGGTGGAGGCTCTGCACGAGTGGCCGCATCTGAACGCGTCGGTGGGAGACGACTCGCTCATCGTGCACCATCAGATCAACATGGGCTTCGCCGTTGATCTCGATCACAACGGGCTGATCGTGCCGGTCGTGAAACATGCGGAGGAGTTGACGTTGCGGGGCATGGCCCGTCGGATCCGCGAGCTGGCCGACCGGGCGCGGACGAAGAAGCTCAGCGCCGACGACATCTCGGGCGGGACGTTCTCGGTCACCAATGCCGGGCCCTTCGGTACCTTCCTCACCTTCCCGATCATCAACCAGCCCCAGGTGGCCATCCTCTCTACCGACGGGGTCAAGCGCCGCCCGACCGTGGTCGTCCAACTCGACGGCACCGAGGCCATCGCCATCCACTCCCTCGGGTTGCTGTGCCTGGCATGGGACCACCGTGCCGTGGACGGGGCCTACGCCGCCGCCTTCGTGGCGCGCGTGACCGAGCTGCTCGCCACCCACGACTGGGCCGCCGAGCTCTGAGCCGGCAGGGGACCGACATGTTCCGGGTTCGCTGGCTGGGTCGGGTCCCGTACGCGGAGGCGCACGCCCTGCAACGCGCCCTGCACGACCGGGGCCGTGACGACCATCTGCTGCTCCTCGAGCACCCGCACGTGTTCACCCTGGGCGTGCACGCCGACCCGGCTCACGTCCTCGTCGACCCGGCTCTGGTCGGGGCCGACCTCGTGGCCAGTGACCGGGGTGGCGACGTGACGTACCACGGGCCGGGCCAGCTCGTCGGCTATCCCGTGGTGAACGTCCCCACCGCGCCGCGGTCGGTACCGGCCCACGTCCACGCCATCGAGCAGGTCGTGATCGACACCCTGGCCGAGCTCGGCCTCGGCGCGGGCCGGCTGACGGGGTATCCCGGAGTGTGGGTGGATGCGGCGAGCCCGAGGCCCCGCAAGATCTGTGCCATCGGTGTCCGGGTGACCCGGGGACGGTCGATGCACGGGCTGGCGCTGAACGTGGATCCCGACATGGAGTGGTTCGACCGGATCGTGCCCTGTGGCATCGGGGACGAGGACAAGGCGGTGACATCGCTGGCCGCCGAAGGAATCGACGTGTCCATGCACGACGTGGTCGACATCGTCGTGCGCCATGCCGTGCGACGCTGGGCTCCCGACGGGCTCTTCGAGCGCCAGGACGTGGCGTGGCCCTCATCGACCGTCGTCCCCGCACCGAACGGGCTGGCGGCCCGCGTCCCCGGCGAGCGGCTCCGCATCCGGCTCCGTCAGGCGGGGGTGGATCCCGGCGAGGGCCTCCCCCGCAATGCCCGCAAGCCGCCCTGGCTGCGGGTCCCGGCCCGGATGGGCGACGAGTTCCTCGGCCTGCGCCGTACCGTGCGCGACCACGGTCTCGTGACCGTGTGCGAAGAGGCCGGCTGTCCCAACATCTTCGAGTGCTGGGCCGACGGCACGGCCACCTTCATGATCAACGGCGAGCGTTGCACGCGCTCGTGTGGGTTCTGCCTGGTCGACACCCGCCGTCCCGAGCCGCCCGACGCCGAGGAGCCCGACCGGGTCGCCGCCGCCGTCGAGGAGCTCGGCCTGGCGTACGCGGTGGTCACCGCCGTGGCGCGCGACGACCTCCCCGACGGTGGCGCCGGCGGCTACGCCGCGACCATCTGTGCCATCCGGGCCCGGTGTCCGACGACGGCGGTCGAGGTGCTCATCTCCGACTGCAAAAGCGACGATGCATCACTGGAGACGATCTTCGCGGCGCGACCCGACGTGCTCAACCACAACCTCGAGACCGTGGCACGCCTCCAGCGTGCCGTTCGGCCCTCGGCCGGCTACGCCCGCAGCCTCTCGGTGCTGGCCCGGGCCAAGACGGCGGGGCTCGTCACCAAGTCGGGCATGATCCTCGGCATGGGGGAGGGCCGTGAGGAAGTGGTGGGCGCCCTGTCCGATCTCCGGGCCGTCGGTGTCGACATCGTCACGCTGGGCCAGTACCTGCGACCCACCGCCGCCCATCTGCCGGTGGCGCGATGGTGGACGCCGGAGGAATTCGAGTCCCTGCGCGCCGTCGGCGAGGAGATGGGATTCGCGCACGTCGAGTCGTCACCCCTGACCCGCTCGAGCTACCACGCTCGGGGCGCGGCCGCCGCTGCGTCGGAAGCTGGCGCCCCGTCGGGAGCTGTCGCCGGAGCTGTCGCTGTCGCCCCGGCTGTCCAGCACGAACCATGACCGACCAGACCGCAGCGCGCCGTGAGCGGCTGGCCCGGGTGCGGACTCGCATGGACGAGCTCGGGGTGGACGCGTTGCTCCTCTCACACGGTGCCGACCTGCCTTGGCTCACCGGGTATCGCGCCATGCCGCTGGAGCGCCTCACCCTCTTGGTGCTGCCCCGCGACGGGGAGGCCGTGCTCATCGTTCCCTCCCTCGAGGCCCCCCGGGTGCCCGACACGGCCGGGATGATCACGCTGCGTCCGTGGGCGGAGACCGAGGATCCTGTAGCCCTCGCCGCCGCCCTTCTGGCCCCGGCGCGCGCCGCCACCTATGGCATCTCCGACCGGGCGTGGGCGCAGTCACTCCTGGCCCTGCAGGCGAGCCTCCCCGGTGCGCGCTGGCGGCCGGCCTCGAGCGTCACGTCTCCGCTGCGGGCCGTCAAGGATGCCGATGAGATCGCCGCGTTGCGCGCCGCCGCCCACGCCGCCGACACGGTCGCCACGGTCCTCCAAGAGGGTGAGATCCCTCTGGCCGGGCGGAGCGAGATCCAGGTCTCCGAGGCCCTCGGCGCTGGTCTGTTGGCGGCGGGGCACCGGCGTGTCAATTTCGCCATCGTGGGGAGCGGCCCGAACGGCGCCAGCCCGCATCACGACGCCGGCGAGCGGGTCATCGGCCGGGGTGACACGGTGGTGTGCGACTTCGGGGGTGAGTACGCGCTGCACGACGACGTCGCCTACTGCTCCGACATCACGCGCACCGTGGCCGTGGGTGACCCGGGGGGGGAGGTACGCGATACCTACGCGGTGCTGCTCGCCGCCCAGCAGGCGGCGGTGGACGCGGTCCGGCCCGGAGTCACCGCCGAGCACGTCGACGCGGTGGCGCGGGCCGTGATCGCCGAGGCCGGCCTGGGCCAGTACTTCATCCACCGCACCGGGCACGGGATCGGGATCGAGGAGCACGAAGACCCCTACCTGGTGGCCGGGAACGACACGCCCCTGGTGGTGGGACACGCCTTCTCGGTCGAGCCCGGCATCTACTTCCCGGGCCGCTTCGGCATGCGACTCGAGGACATCGTCGTCGTCGGTGAGGACGGCGCCATCCCTCTCAACACCGTCGACCACGACCTCGTGGTCATCGGATGAGGTGAGCTGACCGTGGACCTCGGCATCAGGGGAAAGGTCGCTCTCGTCACCGCCGCGTCGCGGGGTCTGGGCCGGGCCAGCGCCGAAGCCCTGGCCGACGACGGCGCCAACCTAGTGATGTGCGCGCGCCACGAGGACTCGCTGCGCGAGGCCGAGCGCGCCCTCGTCGATCGGGGCGTCGAGGCTCTGGCCGTCGTGGCGGACATGACCGATCCGGCCACCCCCGAGCGTCTGGTCACCGCCGCCGTCGAGCGGTTCGGCCACCTCGACATCGTCGTGGCGAACTCGGGCGGCCCACCGCCTGGGAGCTCGCTCGACCTCGACGACGACGCCATCCGTGGGGCGGTCGAGGGAACCCTGCTCTCCGTCGTGCGGCTGGTGCGCCATGCCGTGCCGCACATGCGGGCGGCCGGGTGGGGACGGTTGTGCTGCATCTCGTCGTATTCGGTCGTCCAGCCCATACCGGGCCTGGCGTTGTCCAACACGGCGCGCAGTGGCCTGCGGGCGTGGGCGAAGACCGCCGCGGCCGACCTCGCCGCCGAGCGCAGCGGCATCACGCTCAATCACGTCTGCCCCGGCCCGCACGCCACCGAGCGCATGCGGCAGCTGGGAGGTGGCGACGGAGGGCCCCTCGGAGACCCGGCGGACTTCGGCCGGGTCGTCGCCTTCGTGTGCTCGGCGCACGCCGGCTTCGTGAACGGCGCCACCATCGTCGTCGACGGGGGATCCACGCTCGCCCTCTGACCCCGACTACACGGGCGCCCCCTGCGCCCGGGCGAGCGCCTCGAGGCGGTCGTCGAAGCCGACGATGTCGACGATCCGGCCTCCGCGCACGGTCAGGACCTGCCAGCGCAGCGCCGCACCACCGCGTTCGGCAGCGTCGTCGGAGCCGCGTACCGTCAAGCTGACGAGGAGCCGGTCACCGTGCACGGCGACGTCGTCGACGCTGGCCCGGACGCCCGACTCCCTCCCGCGCTGGTACCAGGTGAGGACCTGGTCCCGGTTCTTACACGTGGGCTGTTTGGCGTCGGGTGCGCCCCATCGGACATCCGGGTCGAGAAGGTCGGCGAAGGAAGAGATGTCGCCGCCGTCCAGGGCGACCCGTACCTGGCGGGCAATGTCGTGCATCGCGTCCTGTTGTTCCGACATGGCACGGACTCCTTCCCCGCGGTTTCTCGAGGCTGTCACCAGCACCGTGGTGACCACTCTATGGGCGGGTCTTCTCCCACACCGAGACGTGCGAGATGCTCTCGCCGGTGAACGGCGCACGGTCCCAGCCGGCCCAGCGGTGCCGGAGCGACATGCCGGCCAGCCTGGCCATCAGATCGAGCTCGGAAGGCCACACATAGCGGAAGGGCGTCTTCGTCTCGCGTCCAGCGGACCCGCCCGCGGTGAAGTGGTGCGACGTCGCCTGCTGGGCGACAAGATCGGTGTAGCGGTCGTACCCCACGTACCCCGGGGAATGGGCGAACACCCGTGCGTCTTCGCCGGGCGGGAGCCGGCGCAGGTCGGGAACGCCAACCTCGATCAGGAACCATCCACCGGGCTCGAGGTGGGCGGCCGCGTTGGCGAAGCACGCCACCTGTTGGTCCTGGGTGGTCAGGTTCCCGATGCTATTGAACACGAGATAGACGAGGCGGAAGCGGCCGTCGACCCGCGTCGTCGCCATGTCGCCGATCGTCACCTCGACGCGCTGCGCGTCGTCTTTGGCTCGGAGCCGCTCGGTCATGGGGATCGACAATTCGATCCCCGATACCGGCACCCCTCGGGCGGCGAGGGCCAGTGCCACCCGACCGGTGCCGACGGCGAATTCGAGCGCCGCGCCGTCTCCGGCCAGCTCCGCGAGCACGTCGACGGTCGGGTCGAGCACGGCGGGGTCGAACATCCAGGCGGTGCCCTCGTCGTAGCCAGCGGCCACGTCCTCGCCGAAATGGTCCTGGGGCACCCGCAAATATTGGCATACGTCTTTGTTGGACCGGCGAGTGTTCCATGCCCTCGCACGACGGCGTCCGTCGGCGTCTGGCTGCAAATCTTGGTTCGCGTGATCCGCTCCGCCGTGGTGAGGCGAATGACAGGCGACCCGAAAGGAGCCCGCCATGGCCGTGATCTTGGAAGTGGTATTTCAGGGACTGTCCCCCCAGCAATACGACCAGCTCAAGGAGAAGGTCGGCTGGGTCGATTCACCGCCAGTCGGAGGGATCTCTCATGTGGTCTGGTGGGAGGGAGACGACTGTCACGGGATCGACGTCTGGGAGTCAGAGGACGCGTGGGCAGCGTTCGGACAGGATCGCATGGGGCCCGCCGCCGCAGAGCTAGGGATCGCAATGGAGGCGGGACCGCTCTTCCACGACGCGCACGAAATCTTGATCGTCAAGACGATGCGCCAGCCCTAGACCCAAGTCTTTCTCAGGCTCACGTACAGGAGCGGCTCCTAGTCCGGGCCGGCGGAGACCACCGGCAGCCCGTCGTCGCCCCCGAGGTCCGAGAGGGCGTCTTTCTGCCACGGTCGCGCGCTCACCAGCCAGACCAGCGCCACGCCCAGGAGGACCGAGCACAGCACCCAGCCGAGGGCCGTGGTCCCCACCCCGACGTACTTGAGCCCCGACGCGAAGATGACGAACGTGATGGCGGGCCGGACGTAGCGGTCCGGGGCTCGCGACGACAACAGCGAGCCGACGAGCACGGCGGGGACGCTCCCGACGATCAGCGAGGTCGTGACCGACAGCTCGACGTGGCCGAAGGCGAGGGCGCCGAGGGCGGCGGCGGCGGTGAGGGGAACGGCCTGCGCCAGATCGGTGCCGACGAGTTGGTTGGCCCCGATCATGGGATAGAGGAACAGCAGGAACACGATCATGAGCGATCCCGACCCGACCGACGTGATCCCCACGATGACGCCCCCGATCATGCCGATGATGACGGTGGGCAGGGGCCGGATCGTGATGTTGTGGACGACGCCCCGGCGGGTGTTCCCGGCCCGGCGATCGAGCACCAAGCGCAGGACCATCGCCGACGCGCCGACGAGGAGGGCGGCACCGAGCGCGATCTGCACGTGATTCTCCGCCGACGACGCGCTGCCGATCAGATGGAGGAGATAGGCGCCCAGGAAGGCCATGGGGACCGAGCCGAGCATCATCCACGCGACGAGCCGCAGGTTCACCGTGCCCTGGCGGAGGTGGACGGCTGCTCCGATGGGGCGCATGACGACCGCCGCCACCAGGTCGCTCGAGATGGCGGTCGAGGGCTTCACGCCGAAGAGGAGGATCAGCATCGGGGTCATGAGGGCACCCCCGCCCGCTCCGGTCATCCCCACCAGGAACCCGATGACGGTGCTCCCCAAGACGATGTAGGGATCCATCCGAGACGCACCTCCCCTCGACCGGTCCGCTCGTCACCCCGACCAGGCTCTTGACGCCCCCGACAAGCGCCCGCCAGACCCTACCTGCAGGGCTACCAGCGCTCGACGAGGTGCTCGCGACCCGGGGGTGGCTCGTAGGGCTCGGGCCAGAAGTCGGTGATCTTCGTGATCCGTCCGTCGCGGAACTCGAAGAAAGCGATGGCGAGCGACGACTCGTCGCCGACGGTCCACCGGAACAGGACACTGCCGTTGCGTTCGTCGCCGAGCACCACCTGGGGCTCGAGATGCCAGTCGCCGGGAAACTCGGCGTTGAACGTCACGTACCGGTCGCGGCCCGAGATGCGCTCGCGCGACTGGGGGATCTCGTAGACCACGTCCGGGTCGAGCAGTTCGACGAGGCCGGTCCAGTCCCGACGTTCGAGTCGCTGCACGAACGCCGCCACGAGTTCCCTGCCGCCGGTCACGAGTTCCTTGCCGCTGGCCACGGGCGCACACCATACGGCGCCGGGCCCGGCCCTCAGGAAGCCTGAGCTTCTCCGGTGACCCGTCTCGTGATTTCGCGGCACGCGCGGCCGGGCCTTGATCACCTTGGTGCGCAACGCCACCGAACCCTCGGTCTCGTAGGCGCGTCGGAGGTCGAGGATCTCGGGGACATCTCTCCTCGGTGCCGCGGCCACGACCGCCGCGCTCACCTCGTAGGCGTTCTCGGCGTCGAGACATGCGCCGATGAGGAAGTCGGCCTCGTCGCCGTCGTCGGTGGCCGCCAACGCCACCATGGCGCTCACCATGACGTCGAGCGCGATGGTGGCGACCCCCGACCCGCCGATGGCCAGGGCGGGGCCGACGGCGTCGGCCCGCTCGAGCTGTTCCGGTGTCAGTTCGCTGCGCAGTGTCTTGACGGCGTGACCGACCGACCCGACCGCCTGGTGTGCGGACTTGGCGATGAGGCGCGCCGAGGCGTCATCACCCTGTTCGAGTGCGACGCCGAGGTCCTCCATGGTGGCGTGGGCGCGCTCGAGCTCGAAAGCGAGCTGCACGGTCTTCTCGCGCCAATCGTTGGAACGGTGGTGCAGGTTTCCTGCCATGGAGTGCCTCCCGGTCATCGGCGCCCGCAGGTTCGGGGCGCGCCGCATGAGCAACACGGTCGCTCCAAAGACGATACCCACGCTGCGTGCGTTCTCCACACGACGGGGGCACAACATGCGCACACCGTGCGATCCCGTCCGTGGTTTCTCGTGCAACCCGTTCCAACGCGGCACAACGGTACGCACCTGCGGTTTCACGGTCGATTGCCGTGCTCGGTGCACGGACCGGGTGCGACCACGAACACGTTGGGGGACGTGATCTCACTCACCGACGTGAGTTTCGTGCCTGGCACCAGCGAGCACGGTGTGCTGCGTTTGTCAAGACCCCTGTTGCCAGCTACTTTCGCAGGGTGTCTCGCGCCTGGTTCATCGCGTCGAGGAGCCGAGGTGGACGACGCGGACGCCGCATCGTTCCCGCCGCACTGCTCTCGGTGCTGCTGAGCGCGGGCACGCTGACGGTCGTCGCCTCACCGCCCGCGGTCGCGAACCAGATCGGCGATCTCAAGGCCCAGGCGAAGGCGATCGAGCAGAAGTTGGTGCAGGAGCAATTGGAGATCGACGCGTACCAACAGCAGTACTCGGTGGCGACCGCCAAGGTGGCCGCCGACGCGCAGGCCATCGCCCAGGTCGACCAGCAGCTCGCCACGGACCAGCAGCAGTACGGCGCCGACACGGCCCAGGTGCGCGAGCTCGCCATCTCGTCGTACATGAACGGCGGCGGGCTGTCGGGATCGGATACGGCGTTGTTCGACGGCAACACCGAAGAGGTGCAGTCGGCCAACGAGTACAGCTCCATCGCGACGGGGAACATCGAGACGGCGCTGAACCAGCTCCAGAGCGCCCAGGACGCGTTGCAAGCCCAACAGGCTGCGCTCCACCAGCAACAGGCCAAGGACGAGTCAGATCAGACCAACCAGGCCACCGCGCTGAACCAGGCCGACGCCACCGAAGGGGCCATGGAGTCCGAGCAGGGTCTCGTCACGGGACGACTGGCCGCGGCGGTCGCCGCGCAGGCCGGCGCCCAGGACCGGGCTGCCACCGCCGCGGTGGCCGCGGCCCAGAAGGCGGGCGCGTCGAAGGCGGGGTCGAAGCCCGGCAAGGGCGGGACCAAGGCGGGAGGTGGATCATCGGCCGGGACCGGGGTGGCAACGGGAACCGGGACGGGATCGGGAGCGGGAACGGTGGTCGGGCCGGCCATCCCCGATCCGGCGTTGCCCTCGTTCCTGCAGTGCGTGGTGCAGGCCGAGTCGGGCGGGAACTACGGGGCGGTGTCCCCGAGCGGAACCTACATGGGCGCTTTTCAGTTCAGCCAGCCGACGTGGAATTTCGCGGCGCGCGCCGCCGGGCTCGCCTATCTCGTGGGCCTGGCCCCCAACCGAGCCACCAAGGCCGAGCAGGACACCGTGGCGGTGGCGCTCTTCGCCCTCGACGGCCAGCAGCCGTGGCTGGGCGACCGCTGCAGCGCCTAGCGCAGAGGCGCCGCGCCTAGGCCACGAAGTACTTGGCCTGGGGGTGGGGGGAGATGATGGCGTCGGTGGTCTGCTCGGGGTGCATCTGGAACCCGTCGCTGACCGTGACGCCGATGCGGTCCCCGCCGAGGAGCTCGACCACCTTGGCGTTGTCCTCGAGGTCGGGGCAGGCCGGGTACCCCCACGAGTAGCGCCCGCCCCGGTACTGCTGGCGGAAGAGCCCCGTCAGGGTGGGCCCGTCCTCGTCCGCGAAACCCCATTCCTCGCGGATGCGGTGGTGCCAGTACTCGGCCAGGGCCTCGGCCATCTCCACCCCGAGGCCGTGGAGCTTCAGGTAGTCGACGTACTGGTTCTCGGCGTGGAGGCGGGCCGCCTCCACCGAGACGGCCGATCCCATCGTCACCACCTGGAAGGCCGCGTAGTCGGGCTCGCCGGACTCGATAGAACGGAAGAAGTCGGCGATGCACAGCCAGGGCTCCTTCTTCTGACGGGGGAAGGTGAACCGGGTGAGCTCGGTCGAGCGCGTCTCGTCGGTCCACAGCACCACGTCGTTGCCGTCCGCGTTGGCGGCGAAGTAGCCGTAGGCGACCTGGGGTACGAGAAGGTCCTTGGCCTTGGCCTTGTCGAGCTCCTCGCGCAGCTCGGCGCTGACGCGCTCTTTGAACTCTCCGTCGGACTCGGCCACGCCCTGGTGGTCGCGCTCGGGGCGGTACCCCCACTGGTTGCGGAACAGCGCGGTGAGGTTGAGATAGGCGGCGATGTCGTCGAGGGGGATGCCCTTGGCCACCCGTGATCCCAGGAAGGGCGGCGTGAACACGGGGCTGTCGGCCGCCACCGTGGGGGCGCGGCGGGGCGCGACGGCGGATTCGTCGACGGGCAACTGGGACTTGCGGGGCGGAAGCTTGCGCCCCCCCTGCTCGCGACCGAAGGCGGGGTCCTCCTCGCCGGTCTTCTTCATCTCGACGAGACGGTCCATGGTGCGCAGTCCCTCGAAGGCGTCCTTGCCGTAGAAGAGGCGGCCTTCGTAGACCGAGCGGAGATCGCGCTCGACGTAGTTGCGGGTCAGGGCGGCCCCCCCGAGGAGCACGGGGATGTGGGCCAGTTTTCGGGTGTTCATCTCCTCGAGGTTCTCGCGCATGATGAGCGTCGACTTCACGAGCAGCCCGCTCATGCCGATGGCGTCGGCTTTGTGGTCCTCGGCGGCCTGGAGCATCTCGTTGATGTTGACTTTGATGCCGAGGTTCACGATCTCGTAGCCGTTGTTGGTGAGGATGATGTCCACGAGGTTCTTGCCGATGTCGTGGACGTCACCCTTGACCGTCGCGAGCACGACGGTGCCCTTGCCGCCCTGGTCGGCCTTCTCCATATGGGGCTCGAGATAGGACACGGCCGCCTTCATGGTCTCGGCGGACTGGAGCACGAAGGGCAGTTGCATCTCGCCGGTGGCGAAGAGCTCGCCCACTGTCTTCATGCCGGCCAGGAGGAAGTCGTTCACGATGGTGAGCGCCCCGTGGCCCGACCCCAGCGCCTCGGCCAGGTCGTCCTCGAGCCCGTTGCGGTCACCGTCGATGATGCGTTGCTCCAGGCGGCGCTCGACGGTCCATCCCGTGCGGTCCTCGGTCACCGCCGCGGTGGCGGACACGCCCTCGAAGATCCCGAGAAGCTCCTGGAGGGGGTCGTACCCGTCGGTGCGGCGGTCGTAGATGAGGTCGAGGCAGACTTCGCGGGCGCGCTCGTCGATCTTCGACAGCGGGATGATGCGCGCCGCGTGGACGATCGCCGCGTCGAGCCCGGCCTCGACCAGCTCATGGAGGAACATCGAGTTGAGGACGTGGCGGGCCGCGGGGTTGAGCCCGAAGGACACGTTCGACAGCCCCACGATGGTGAACACCCCGGGCAGCTCGGCCTTGATGCGGCGGGTGCCCTCGAGCGTCTCGATGCCGTCGCGGCGGCTCTCTTCCATGCCCGTCGACAGGGGGAGGACGAGGGGGTCGAAGATGAGGTCGGACGGCTCGAGCCCGTAACGGTCGACGGCGATGTCGCGGATGGCCGTCGCGGCGCGGACCTTCCAGTCGGCCGTGCGGGCCTGGCCCTCGGTGTCGATGCACGTGCACACCACCGCCGCGCCGTACTCGCGGGCCAGGGTGAGGAACTTGTCGAGGCGGGTGCCGGGGTCGTCGCCCTCTTCGAGGTTGACCGAATTGAGGATGGGGCGGCCCCCGATCCACCTGAGGGCGGCCTCGACGACGGGCGCCTCGGTCGAGTCCACCATGAGGGGGACGCTGGCCTGGGTGGCGAGGCGGCTGGCGACCTCGGTCATGTCGGCCACGCCGTCGGCGCCGGTGTAGTCGACGCAGACGTCGAGGACATGGGCGCCCTCCTTCACCTGGTCGCGGCCGATGGCGACGGTGGTGTCCCAGTCGGCGGCCAGCATGGCCTCGCGGAACTTCTTCGAACCGTTGGCGTTGGTGCGCTCGCCCACCACCAGGAACGAGGTGTCCTGATGGAAGCCCACGTTGCTGTAGATCGACGATGCCCCCGGCTCGTGCTCGATGGACGAGGCGGGCCGGGGGGCGGGGACGAGGTCGCGACAGCGCTCGACCACGGCGCGCAGATGGTCGGGGGTGGTGCCGCAGCAGCCGCCCACGACGCTCACCCCGAGCTCGGTGATGAACCGCTCGAGATGGTCGGCGAGCTGGTCCGGGGTCAGGTCGTAGTGCATCTTGCCGTCCACCACCGACGGCAGGCCGGCGTTGGGCTGGGCGGAGACCGGCAGACGGGAGTGCTGGCTCAGGTAGCGGATGGCCTCGCCCATCTCGGCCGGCCCGGTGGCGCAGTTGAGCCCGATGATGTCGGGCCGCATGGGGTCGAGGGCAGTGAGCGCGGCGCCGATCTCGGTGCCCGGGAGCATGCGCCCGGTGAGCTCGATGGTGACCTGGACCTGGATCGGCACGCGCCGGTCCGATTCGACCATGGCGCGCTTGGCCGCGTTGATCGCCGCCTTCGCCTGGAGCAGGTCGTAGACGGTCTCGATGAGGATGAGGTCGACGCCCCCGGCGATGAGCGCGGCGGCCTGCTCCTGGTAGGCGTTGCGCAGCTCGAGATAGGGGATCTGGCCCAGGGTGGGGAACTTGGTGCCGGGGCCCAGGTTGCCCGCCACCCAGCGGGGCCGGCCGTCCCCGGCGGCCGCGGCGGCCTCGTCGGCGGCCTCGCGGGCCAGGCGGGCGGCGGTGAGGTTGATCTCCTCGACGCGGTCCTCCAGGCCGTACTCGGCGAGGACCACCCCGAACCCGCCGAAGGCGTTGGCCTCGACCACGTCGACGCCGACGTCGAGGAAGGAGCGGTGGATGGCCTTGACGACGTCGGGCCGGTGGAGGACCACGGCCTCGCTGCACCCCTCGAGGGCGGGGCCCCCGTAGTCCTCGGCGCTCAGGTCGGCCAGCTGCAGGCTCGTGCCCATGGCGCCGTCGAAGATCACCACCCGCTGGCGGGCGGCCTCGAGATAGGCGGCGCCGCGCTCGTCCATGGGGAGGGCGCCGTGCGCCAGCACGGGAGGGGGAGCCTGATGGGGGTCCACGGTCGGGGCCACGATCCATCCAGTCTACGGGCCAGGGTCGGCTTCTCCCTCCGGGCGAGAGGGGGGAGGAGCCGACCACGACGGCCATCGGTGAGTGGGGAGGACTCGGTGGGGCGCCATTAGCATGCCGCGCCGTGGTGAAGATCTACACGCGCAAGGGTGACGACGGCACGACCGGGCTCTACTACGGGGGCCGCGTCCGCAAGGACTCGCCCGCCATCGAGGTGAACGGGAGTGTCGACGAGGCCCAGGCCCTGTTGGGCATGGCGCGCGCCGAAGCCGAGCCGGGATCGGAGCTCGACGACATCCTCCTGGATCTCGAGCGCGACCTGTACGTGCTCATGGCGGAGGTGGCCACCGCCCCCGCCAACCGACACAAGCTCGTGGAAGGAACCTCTCTCGTGACCGATGCGATGGTGCTCGCCCTCGAGGTGCGGATCGACGCGCTCAACGAGCGCTTCGAGATGCCCACCGAGTTCGTGGTGCCCGGCCAGAACCGGGTGTCCGCCGCCTTGGACGTGGCCCGCACGGTCGTGCGCCGGGCCGAGCGCGGCTGGGCCGGTGCGTCGCTCGCCCCCGGGTCTCACGTGGGGCCCTATCTCAACCGGCTCTCGGACCTGGTGTGGACGATGGCGCGGTGGCAGGAGGGCGAGCATGTCGAGGCGCGCTCGCTCGGACACGCCCCGGGTGCGGCGTGAGCCCGGCCGTGGGCCTGACGCGCTCCGCGCTCCTCGAGGTGTCCTGGGCGTCCGCCGACGACCCCGCCGCCCTCAGTGACGCGGCCGGGGTGGCCGTGGCGGTGGTGGGTGTCCCCGTGGTCGAGACCCCGGACGGGCCGTCGGTGGCGGTCGGGGTCCCGAGCACCGTCGCCGTGGGCACCGGCGGCGACGCGCTGTCCACCACGCTCGACGAGGCCCGGGCCCGCCAGCGCGGGTTCAAGGGCAAGATCGGCCAGACCATGACCGTCGTGGCCGAGCCGAGTGCGCAGGGATCGCTCGGGGCCGAGGCGCCCGCCCTCGTGTTCGTGGGATTCGGCGCGTCGGACGCCGGTGCGGTCGGGCCCGCCGCCGCGGTCCGGCGCGGCGCTGCCGCCCTGGTGCGCGCGGGTGGGAAGTCGGGGGCGGCGGTGCTCGTCGTCCCGTCGTCGATCGCCGATCGGGTGGGCTCGGTCCGTGGCACCGTGCAGGCGGTGGTCGAAGGGGCGGTGCTCGCCGGGTACCGGTTCGTCTCGCACAAGAGTGACGACGAGGGGGGCGGGATCGAGCGGTTCGTGGTGGCCGGTGTGGGCCTCGACGCCGGGGAGGTGGCCGAAGGGGCCCGGCGCGGCGTCGTGGTGGCCGACGCCGTGGGCCTGGCGCGCGACCTCGTGAACGAGCCGCCGAGCTCGTTGACCCCGACGCGCTTCGCCGAAGCGGCCGAGGAGCACGCCGCGGGGCGTCCCGGTGTGACCTTCGAGGTCTGGGACGAGCAGCGGATCATCGACGAGCGCCTGGGCGGGCTCCTGGGGGTGGCCCGGGGGTCGGCCGAGCCGCCGCGGTTGCTGAAGGTCGCCTACGAGCCCGCCGACCCCGTCACCGTGGACGGGAAGGTGCCGCACGTGGTCCTGGTGGGCAAGGGCATCACCTTCGACTCCGGAGGGCTGTCGCTCAAGACGCCGGACGGCATGACCACGATGAAGACCGACATGAGTGGGGCCGCGGCCGTGGTGGCCGCGGTGTCGGCGTGTGGAGACCTCGGGGTGCGGGTGCGGGTCACGGCGATCGCGCCGACGACCGAGAACATGCCCGGGGGGCGGGCCACCAAGCCCGGTGACGTCCTCACCATCCGCAACGGCCGGACCATCGAGGTCTTGAACACCGACGCCGAGGGCCGGCTCGTGCTGGCCGACGGGTTGTCGTTGGCGACGGAGCTGGAGCCCGACGCCATCATCGACCTGGCGACGCTGACCGGCGCGTGCGTGGTGGCGCTGGGCATGTCCATCGCCGGGGTGTTCGGTTCCGACGACGCGCTCATCGGCCGGGTACGGGCCGCATCGGACCGGGCCGGTGAGGGCACATGGCCGCTTCCCCTGCCCGAGGAGTACCGGTCGCACATCGACTCGGAGATCGCCGACATGAAGAACATCGGCAAGGGCGCCCAGGCCGGCGCCATCTCGGCCGCGCTCCTGCTCGCCGAGTTCGTGGGCGAGGTGCCGTGGGTGCATCTCGACATCGCCGGTCCGGCCCGCTCCGACGAGGACAGCGGGATCCTGGCCAAGGGGGGCACCGGATTCGGGGTGCGCACCCTGTTGGAGCTCCTCGAGCACTACGCGGCGGACTGACCTGATCGGCACCGCCGCCGACCGTCCTGCCCGAGGGCGCCTCGCTATCCGTCTTTGAGCAGGCGCGGCCCCGGGTTCGAGATCCCGGGGTCCCGGTCCTTCATCTCCGCCCAGCGGGCGTCGGCGAGCTGCGCCAACGCGGCCAGGTGGGCGCGCTCGCGTGTGCCGAAGCGCCATCCGGGACGACCCGCGGCGAGGACGAGGTCCCAGGCGGTGAGGTCCACGAAGCCGACGTCGCCACCGTCGGGCCCCACGGGACGAACCCCGCCACTGCTCGTTCGTGCGCGGGCGTCGGCGCTGGCTTCACTCGCCGAACCCGAGCTCCCCCCGCCGCGGTGCGCACATCGGTGCCGGTGCCGGTGCCACTGGACGCGGTGCCGGCGGTACGGGCGGTGCGGGACGCGTCGAGCGACGAAACGAGCCACTGCATGGCGGGGGGGCGACCGTGGGAGGCGATGACCGAGATTCCTTCGACGTCGAGGACCGCGCTCCACGTCGCGTCGAGCTCGGCGCAGACCCGGGTGACCAACGCGCCCAGGACTCCGTGCGGGGAGCGCTCATTCAGGATGATGAGCGCGGTGGTGTAGGCCTCGAGACGGCGGTCATGGCGCCGGCCCGACACGGGTCGGACGTCCTGCAGCGCCACGCCGTCGACCTCGGCGATCTCGCTGAGGAGGAGCGACAGGTGGTCACCGTCGGCAAGTTCGACGACGAATTCGTCGACGGCCTTGCCCTCGCGGTGCTCGACGACCTCGACCGCCACCAGGTCGCCGCGCACGGCCCCGATCCGGCTGGCGACGGCGCCGAGCGCCCCCGGCCTGTCGGGGAGCTCCACCCGGAGCAGAAAGGTCGCCACCGTCACAGACTACGGGCGCCACGTGAACGCTCCATTTCCGACGTGCGTCGTCGGGGTGAACCGAAGATGCCGGCCCGGCGGGGCGGCGTCAGTGGAGGACCGGCCGGCGCGGCGCCAACCCGCCGGCCGGGCGCGGGCGGCGGGCTTGGGCGGTTTCGTGGGCCCGGTAGGCCCACGCCCACTGGGTCGCCTCGTGGGCGATGGCGGGGTGGACGTGCCACCGCACCAGTTGCAGCTCGACCTCGGGGCGGCCATTGCCCGATGCGAGGAGGGCGAGGGCGAGCCGGCGGGCGTTGCGACGGGCCTCTTCGAGCACCGGTGACGAGCGCGCCGGGATCAACCATTGCGCGTGGCGGTTCTGCAGGGATGCCGGGAGCCGTTGCAGGTGGCGTTGCGGCATGGGGGGTATCCGGCGCCGGACCGCCAAGGTGGTCGGTCCCTCGCGTCGCGCCACCTGGAACGTCACGCAGCGGGCCAGGGCGCGACGGAACGGGGACTGCCGCCCCGAGCGGTCACCGAGACCGAGCGAGCGCGCCGCGTCGGCCATGTCGAGGTCGAAGCCGGCGGGGGCGTCGTCGAGCCCGGCCGCGAACCGTCGCATCAACCACGTGCAGGTTGGTCCGAGGATCCCCAACCAGAAGGTCTCGACGTACAGCGAGCGGGGGTCGTAGCCGAGCCGGTCGATCACGGGGTCGGGCCATCCCACGATGCGGATCGACTCGATCACCGGCGCCGAGGCGGTCTCGGGGGTGTCAGGTGCTGACCCGGGCTCGGGCACCGGTCGCAGGCCGACATCAGGCGCGGGGGGTACGGCGGGGACGGGGACGGGAACGACGGACATGGCTGCTCCAGCTCACCTTGACGGGAGTCGACGAGCGCCCGGGGGCGGCCGGCGACGGGACGAGCGCACCCTCGCGTTCCCGCCTTGCCGGCACCCTCGCTCCCGCCTCGCTGCCACTTCGCCGCCGACCTCGCCCGGGGGTGGACCGGCTGGTCCCGTCGGCCGCGCCCGAGGTGGCGCCGGCTCAGACGCGCGGCTTGTCCTCGCTCAACGTGCTCCGGCCGCCTGGGCCTGGGCCCAGGTGTAGGTATACGTGGGGCTGCCTGTCATCAGTGCGAACAGCACGGCGTCGCTCGTCCAGGGACTGTCCGAAGCCAGGGTGACCTCGGCGGCCCCCATGACCAGGGTGGCGTGGGAGGCCGCGATCTTCGACGCGTTGAACCCGAGCTCGTTGTCGCGATGTCCCCAGCACGAGCCGGGGTTGGCCGCGCTGCAGCCGATGTCCCCGGACCCGGGGCCGTCGTCGTACATCCAGTCGTAGTTCGACCCGAGCGGGCCCGCTGCTTCCGCCCAGTTCGAGGCCCAGCTCGTGACGGTGGTCCCCGGTGGGACCGAGGCAGGCGTGGGGTCGGCGTTGGCGGCGGCCGCGTTCTGTGCGTCGGTGTCGAGCTGCGCGACCATCCCCGCCACCGGGGGCAGGCCGCGGTCGACGCGTTCGACGTCGATGAGCACGAAGAGCTGCTCGGCCGGGGACAGCGTCGAGTAGTTCGACGGAAGGACCATCGCCCCCAGACCCTCGGCGGCGCGCGCCGCGGTGGTCGCCTGGGTTGCCGCCGCGATGCACGGCGCCGACTCGGTGCTGTCCTGGCGGCACGTCGAGGTGAAATCGGGCGACGCCGCGATGTTCGCCGCCGGGTTGGCCGGGGGCAGGATCCCGTGCGACGCCACCGGTGCGGGCGGGGTCGTGGTCTTCGGGGGCGCCGGATGTCTCGTCGCCGCCGGCGCCGGATGGGTGGTCGGGGGAGGCGACGCCACCGGGATGGCGGCCAGCGCCGGAGCCACCGTCGTGACGGGGACCGGGGCCGGGGCGGTGGGGGGCGGCGCCGGCACATGGGGATGGGGGACGCCCGTCCAGGCCCGGGTGGTGGCCGCTCCCGCCCGGAGCGGGGTGGCGGATCGGGCCGTCGCGGGCGCCGAGCGCGGTCAGGATGACCAGGGTCAGGGCCACCAGGGTGACCACCCCGACCAGGGCAGACGTGCCCGTGACGGGCGTGCGGGGGAGCACCACGCGAGGGCGCGTCTCGGGGCTCGACACACCCTGGTTGTCGGCATCGCCTCCGAGCCCCTTGACACCTCACCGAGCGTGGCCACGGGCCCGGTCCCGCCTCGGCCCCGTACAAAAGAAACGCGCCGGGGAGCCCGAAAGAGACAGAAGAAAAGCAGACAGTGCGACGGTGAGGGGCGTGGACCGGGACCGCGCCGGACGTGTCGCCACCGGCGCATCGAGCCTGTCGCGGTCGCGCGTGGAGCCTCTCTCGGTGCACATCGAGCACCCTCTGTGCAAGTCGATGTAGAGCCCGACCCGGGTCTGACTAACAACACCACCAGGCCTAGGATCGTCAGTGGTGTGCCCTGTTGTTGAAGGACAGGACACGCGCATCGTGTGTCTGCAGGTCAGCCTGCGGGAGGGCTGCACGTCGAACGTGTGCGCGCCCGGGGTCGGCGACATGGTGGCCGACTGGCGGGTGGAGCGGGACCGACGTGATCTCGCAGGGATCGGAGTACCGAGTTGATGAACGACGTCACGGGGGGGCAGGACGAGCCGAAGCGGCCCGTCGTGTCTCGTCGTCGCGGCCTCGGTAAGGGCCTCGGGGCCATCCTTCCCTCGCCAGAAGCGGCCGACGACGAGCGCTCTCGACATGACCAGCTGACCGGGCTGCCCAACCGGTCGGAGCTCGACGAGCGATTCGACGAGGCGATGGCGCGGTGCCGCCAGGACGGTGCGTCACTGGCCGTGCTCGTTGTCGCCCTCGACGGCTTCAGCGTCGTCAACGAGCTCTACGGGCACAACGTCGGTGACGATCTGCTCCACGACGCCGCCGCCCGGCTCTCCGAGGCGCGTCGCAAGTCCGACACCGTGGCGCGCTTCGCCGGGGACGAGTTCGTGGTGGTCTGCCCCTATGTGGCGTCGGGCGACCTGGCCTGTGCGATGGCGGCCCGGATCCTCGAGGACCTGAGCAGACCCATCACCGTCGACAAGGTCGAGCTGCAGCTGTCGGCGAGCATCGGCGTGGTGGTGACCGTACCGGGGACCGAGGGCGATGCGCCGCCGACGCTCGAGAATCTTCTCGGAGACGCGTCCCTCGCCATGCGCAGCGCCAAGGACGAGGGCGGTGGGTCTTGGAAGCTGTTCGACCCTTCGATCCGCGAGCACGTCGCCGTTCGTTCCCAGAACCGCCGGGACCTGCGGGCCGCTCTCGACGACGACGACCTCGTCCTCGACTACGAGGACATCGTCGACCTGAGGACCGGGGCGGCGATCGGGGAGTCCGCCATCCTGGGGTGGAGCCAGCCCGGACCTGACGCCGATCAACCCCAGGCGCCGCTCGACCTCGTCGACGAGGCCGGGCTGGCCGTGCCCATCGGGACGTGGGTGCTCGACCGGGCGCTGGCTGACGTCGCCAACCGCCACGTCGTCTCGAGCCTGCCCTCGTACTTCCGGGTGTGGGTGAAGGTGGCCCCGACACTGGTCGCCGACCCGGCACTCCTCGACATTGTCGACGAGCTCACCGCCAAGCACGGCGTGTCACCGTCTGTCCTCGGGCTCGACATCCGTGAGCCGTCCGCCGCCGCCTTGGCGTCGACCGAGACGAACCTCAGCGCCCTGTACGAGCGTGACGTCGTCGTGGGGTTCGACGACTTCGGGGCCGGCCAGTCGAACCTCACCTTGCTCCAGCGGCTGCCCATCTCCGGATTGAAGCTCGCCCCCGATCTCGTGGCCGCCCTCGACGACGACCCCGGCCCCCCCGACATGACCGTCGTCGACGCCGACGCCACCCCCGGTCTCCACCCCTCCGCCGTCGTCGACGTCGACGACCGCGGCGCCGACGCTGCGTCGCCGCGCCCTCACCCTGCGCAAGGAAGCAGCCGCCCTCGTACGGGGGCTGATCCAGCTGGGCCGGGCCCTCGAGCTCACCGTCGTCGCCCAGGGTGTCGAATCGGAGGCGCAGCTGACGGCGTTGCGGTCGCTCGGCTGCGAGTATGCGCAAGGGCCCTACCTCGCAGGCCGCGCCGCCACGCTCGGCGTCGTGGCCGACCGCGATTCGGAAGACGGGCCGGAGGACGCACCGGCGAGCGCGTCTCGAGACGTCGCTGATCCTGCGCCGTCTCCTCCCGCGCCGAAGGCGACGCCCGACTCTGCGCCGAACCCGCCGTCCGATCCCGAGCCCGACCCGCCGTCTCTCACCGCGCTCGAGGTCACCGAGGCCCTGCCCGACGTCCCGGCCCCGGCGACACCGGTGGACCCGCGGGCCGACGTGGCGCCGGCCGAGTCGCTGTGGGCGCCGGGAACCCTCACCACCTGATTCTCACGAACGATCTCGTCGCACCCTCCCGCTGCTGCGGTCCCTGGGGCAGAGTGAGGGGTCGTGCTGAACGTCCACTTCGTCTATCTCGGCGCCGCCATCGGCACCATCGGCCAGGCGTTCTACGTGGTGGACACGATCCGGGGGCGCACCCAACCCAATCGCGTCACGTGGTTGTTGTGGGCCGTCGCGCCGCTGCTGGCGTTCGCGGTCGAGATCAACGACCACGTCGGTCTCCAGGCGTTGTTGACGTTCACGGTCGGGTTCGGCCCGCTGGTCGTGTTCGGCGCGTCCTTCGTGAACCGCAAGGCGGTGTGGAAGCTGGGCCCGCTCGACTACACCTGCGGCGCCCTGTCGGTGGGGGGAACCGTCGGCTGGATCGTCACGCGCCAAGGCCTGGTGGCGCTGGGGGCGGCGGTGGCGGCCGACGCCCTGGCGGGTGTTCCGACCCTCGTCAAGTCGTGGAAACGTCCCGAGTCCGAGAGCGCCAACGTCTACATCGGGTCGTTCCTCAACGCCGTGATCACCCTGCTCACCGTGAAGCACCTGTCGGCCCCGGTGGTGACGTTCCCGCTCTACATCGCCGTGATCGCCTTCGTCGAGACCGTGCTCGTGGCGGGCCGTCTCGGGCCCCGGTTGGGGGGAGCGCCGACGGCCGACGCGCTCGCGGTCTCAGACGTCGAGGAGTGACGTCTCGTCGATCCCGAGGGAGCGCAGCATCCGGCCCAGCCCGAGAAAAGCGGCCAGACAGATCGTCAGGTCGAGGATCTCGGCGTCGGTGAAGCACTCGGCCAGACGGGCGAAGAAGGCGTCGTCGATGCCGAGATGGTCGAGCGCAAATCGCTCGGCGTACTCGATGGCGAGCTGTTCCTGCCGGCTGAAGGCGTCGACGGTGTCGTGGTCGCCGACGTGCCGGTAGAAGTCCTCGGTCACCCCCTGCTCCTTTACCGACGCGGCACGGAAGGCGAGGCACACCGGGCAGTCGTTGAGCTGGGCGATACGCATGCGGGCTGCTTCCCGTACCCGCACGGGCAGGATGCTCTTGTTGTAGGCGGCGTCGACGAGCCGGTTCACGGCCCGGCCCATCTCGGGCCGGAGGCTCCACACCTGGACGGCGTCGCCGCCCTCGCCGGCGGGCACTGCGATGCGGGCCATGGGGCCAGCCTACGGCCGGTGGCGTTCACCACCGGGCGTTCACCACCGGCCCCGGCGCACCACGTCGAGCGGCTGTCGTCTGGGTCGGACCAGGGAACGGGACGGGGGGTCGGCTCCCCCCGGCTGTCCCATGAGCACCGCACCCAGGTAGCGACGGTCGTCGGGAACACCGAGCGCGCCACGCAGGGCGACCTCGCCCCGGAAGTTCCCGAGGAAGCAGGCCCCGAGGCCGGCGTCGGCGGCGGCCAGGAGCATGACCATCACGGCCAAGCCGCCGTCGACGAACCAGTACGGCACCGGCCACGGGTCCCCGTCCCCGTCCGACCGTCCTGGCTCGGCGCCCCGAGCCCGCTCGACGCCTTGTCGGGGAGGCGGTAGCGGGCCCGGTAGGCGTCGGGGTCGACGAAGAGCGCCACCACCACGGGCGCGAGGGACAGGCCCGGCCATCGCCGGGACCGGGCCCGCCAGTCGGCGGTGGTGGTGGCGTCCCAGAACGACCGAGGTCTGCTCGGGGCCGGTGAGGACGACGGCGTCCCACCCGCCGGTGTTGCCCGCCGACGGGGCGCCACACGCCAGCTCGAGGACCCGGTCGAGGACCTCGGCGGGGACGGGCTGGCCCGAGAAGCTCCGCACCATCCTCCGCCGGCGCACGGCGTCGGACAGCTCCATAGACGAGAAACCTACCGATCGCCCTCGTGCACAGACCCCCCTCACCGACGCTCATCCACTCACCGACGGGACGCGGTGAGGCGAATCCCCAACGCCCGGCTCAAGACGGGAATGTTGACCCCACTGGTAGGGTTTACCCATGGGGCGGCAGGGGCCTGTCGTAGCCGTGAACCGGAAGGTCGTGATGTCGTGGCCAGTGCCAGAGAGCTGTTGACCCAGGCCAAGTCGGCGATCCGCGAGGCCAAGGCCGACGACGTCCAGCCCCGGCTCGACGAGGACGGGGTGGTGTGGCTCGACGTACGCGAGCCCGACGAGTACGAGCAGGGTGCCATCCCCGGAGCGGTGCACCTTCCCCGAGGCCAACTCGAGTTCTCGGTCGAGGGCAGGATCCCCGACAAGTCGACGCCGGTCGTCGTGTACTGCGCCGCCGGGGTCCGTTCGGCCTTCGCGGCGAAGACCATGACCGACCTCGGGTACACCGACGTGGTGTCGCTCGTCGGCGGGTTCAACCGCTGGAAGGACGAGGGCCGTCCCTGGAAGACGCCGCGGACCCTGACCCCCGAGCAGCGCAACCGTTACCAGCGCCACCTGCTCGTCAACGAGGTGGGGGAGGAGGGCCAGCTCAAGCTGCTCGACTCGCGCGTCCTGCTCCTCGGGCGCGGGCGGCCTCGGCTCACCCGCCGCCCTCTACCTGGCCGCGGCCGGGGTGGGCACCATCGGGATCATCGACATGGACGTGGTGGACGCCTCGAACCTCCAGCGCCAGATCCTGCACTCGATGGACCGCATCGGCGAGCGCAAGGTGGACTCCGCCAAGAAGACCCTCACGGCACTCAACCCCGACGTCGACGTCGTGACCTACGACGTGCGGCTCGGCGCCGACAACATCCTCGACATCATCGACGGCTACGACCTCATCGTCGACGGGACCGACAACTTCCCCACCCGGTACTTGGTCAACGACGCCTCGTTGCTCAAGCGCATTCCCGTCGTCCACGGCTCGATCTTCCGCTTCGAGGGCCAGGCCACGGTGTTCGACCCGTACAACGGGCCGTGCTACCGGTGCATGATCCCCGAGCCGCCGCCGGCCGAGCTGGCGCCGTCGTGCGCCGAGGCGGGTGTGCTCGGCGTCCTGCCCGGCATCATCGGGTCGATCCAGGCCGTCGAGGCCATCAAGATGCTCCTCGGGATCGGCGATCCCCTCGTCGGGCGCCTGCTCGCCTACGACGCCCTCGAGGAGTCGTTCCGGACCTTCAAGGTTCGGCGCGACCCGCTGTGCCCGGCGTGTGGCGAGAACGCGGCGCCCATCGTGATCGCCGAGTACGACGACCTGTGCATGCCCCACACGCTGGCGGCGCCCGGATCCTGATCGCCCGCAGGGATACAGCGCCGGGACGAGGGCCCCGGGAGTGGGCGTTGGCAGCCCTCATTCCGTAACCTGGGTCATGTGAGCGACGAGGTACGCCGGACCGATTCGGGCATCGAGATCGAGCCCGTCTACGGCCCCGACGACCTCGAGGGCTGGGATCCCGACAGCCGCCTGGGCCAGCCCGGCCAGCCTCCCTACACGCGGGGCATCTATCCCTCGATGTACCGGGGTCGGCTGTGGACCATGCGCCAGTACGCCGGGTTCGGCACCGCCGAGGACACCAACGAGCGGTTCAAGTTCCTCCTGGGGGCGGGCCAGACGGGCCTGTCGTGCGCCTTCGACCTCCCCACCCAGATGGGACTGGACTCCGACCACCCCCGGGCCGAGGGCGAGGTCGGCAAGGTCGGGGTGGCCATCGACTCGCTCGCCGACATGCGGCTCCTGCTGGCGGGCCTCCCCCTCGACAAGGTCACGACGTCGATGACCATCAACGCCACCGCCGCCATCCTGCTGTTGTTCTACGAGCTCGTGGCCGAGGAGCAGGGAGTGGCGCCCGACGCCCTGGGCGGCACCATCCAGAACGACATCCTGAAGGAGTACGTGGCGCGCGGCACCTACATCTACCCGCCGCGCGCCTCGATGCGACTCATCACCGACACCTTCGCCTACTGCGCGCGAGCGCATGCCCAACTGGAACAGCATCTCGATCTCGGGGTACCACATCCGCGAGGCGGGCTCCACCGCGGTCCAGGAGATCGCCTTCACGCTCGCCGACGGCATCGCCTACGTGGAAGCGGCGCTGGCGGCGGGACTGGGCGTCGACGCCTTCGCGCCCCGGCTGTCGTTCTTCTGGAACGCCCACAACAACCTCTTCGAAGAGGTGGCGAAGTACCGCGCCGCCCGCCGCATGTGGGCCAAGATCATGACCGAGCGCTTCGGCGCCCAGGACGAGCGGTCCAAGCTGCTTCGCTTCCACACCCAGACCGGCGGGTCGACCCTCACGGCCCAGCAGCCCGAGGTCAACATCGTCCGCGTCACCCTCCAGGCGCTCGCCGCGGTGATGGGGGGGACCCAGAGCCTGCACACCAACGGCTTCGACGAGGCCCTCGGGCTGCCCACCACCAACGCGGCCAAGATCGCCCTGCGCACCCAGCAGGTCATCGGGTACGAGTCCGGGGTTCCCGACACCGTCGACCCGTTGGCGGGGTCGTACTTCGTGGAGCGCCTCACCGACGAGGTGGAGACCGCGGCGTGGGGCTACCTCGAGCGCATCGACGCCCTGGGTGGGGCCGTGGCCGCCATCGAGGCCCGCTTCATGCAGGGTGAGATCGAGATGGCCGCCTACGAGTTCGCCAAGGCGGTCGACGACGGCGAGAAGATCGTGGTGGGGGTGAACCGCTTCACCGACGACGGCGCCGAGCCCACCGAGGTCTTCCCCATCGACCCCGCCCAGCAGCGGGCCCAGATCGAGCGCACCCGGCACGGTCCGGGCCGAGCGCGACCAGCCCGCCGTGGACGCCGCGCTGGCCGACGTGGCGGCCGCGGCCCGGGGCACGCAGAACCTCCTCGTCCCCATGCGCGAGGCCCTGCACCGCATGGCGACGCTGGGCGAGGTCTCCGACGTCCTGCGCGAGGTGTTCGGGGTCTACCAGCCCAGCTGACCGGCGCGCCCGGGCTCAGCCGGTGCGTGACAGCAGGTGACTGCGCAACGCCTCGTCGGTGGCGGCGTCGACCGCCGTCCACGCCAAGCCGACGGTGCCGTCGAACACGGCCTGTTCGGCCGAGGGCCCGAGGCACGCGGCGGCGAACTCGGCCTGGTGGTTGACCGCACCGTGGCTGTCGATGCCGATCATGGGGTGGATCGACGGCACGGCCAGCGAGATGTTCGCCATGTCGGTCGAGATGGTGGGACGCGCCTCGGGGCGTTCGTCGGCCCGGTAGCGCCGGCCGAGCTCCTCGGCGTTTCGCCGCCAGGCGTCGAGGAGGAGGTCGTCGACCACCATGTGCGAATAGGTGGGGGCCAGGTCGCTGATCTCGAGCGAGCATCCCGTGGCGAGGGCACCCGCTTCGAAGCAGCGTTCGATGCGCGGCCGCAGCACGGCCAGGGCGTCGAGCGACGGCGCCCGCACCATGAAGCGGCCGGTGGTCTCCTCGGGCACGACATTGGGAGCGTCGCCACCCTTGGTCACGATGCCGTGGACCTGGTCGCCGCGCCGCAGGTGCTGGCGGATGAGGCCGATGCCGACCTGGGCGACGGTGAAGGCGTCGGCCGCGTTCACCCCCTGCTCCGGTGACGCCGAGGCGTGCGCGGCGCGGCCCGTGTACCGCACCTCGATGTGGTCGACGGCGAGGCAGGTGACCGCCAGCCGGTCCTCGGGCCAGGGGTGGACCATCATGGCGGCGTGGACGCCGTCGAAGGCGCCCCGTTCCAGGAGCAGGACCTTGCCGCCGCCCCCCTCCTCGGCGGGCGTGCCGAGCACGGTGACGGTGAGGCCCAGGTCGTCGGCCACACCCGCCAACGCCATCCCCGCCCCCAGTGACGACGCCGCGATGAGGTTGTGGCCGCAGGCGTGGCCCACGGCCGGCAGCGCGTCGTACTCGGCGCAGATGACGATCGACAACGGCCCCGAGCCCACCCGGGCCTCCACCGCCGTGGGCAGGTCGTAGGCGCCGCGCTCGACCTCGAAGCCCGCACCGTCGAGCATCTCCGCGATGCGCTGCGAGGCGCGGCGCTCCTCGAAGCACAGCTCGGGCTCGTCGTGGACGGCCCGGCTCAGCCCGACCAGGGCGGGCTGGAGGCCCTCGGCCGCCCGACGGGCGGCGCGCTTGGCCGCGCTGGCGCCGGCCGTGGCCCCGCTCATCCCGTGCTCATGAGACCGGTCATTCGATCACGACGATGACGTCGCCGGGCCCGACCGAGTCGCCCGCCGCCACATTGACCTCTTTGACGGTGCCGGCCTTCTCGGCGGTGATGGCGTTCTCCATCTTCATGGCCTCGAGCAGGACCACCGTCTCGTTGACGTCGACGGTGTCTCCCGGGGCCACGAGGACCTTGACGATGGTGCCCTGCATGGGGGCCACGACCGAGCCCGACCCCGAGCCCGCCACCGTCGCTCTCGGCTTGTGCGGCCGGGTGCCACCGCGCGCTGCGCCCCCGCTCGACGCGTCGGGGACCCACAGCCGCACCTGGTAGCGGCGACCGTCGACCTCGGCGGTGACCTCGCGCAGGACACGGGAGGCGGCGTCGTCGGGGTCCGACGCAGCCGTACCGGCCGACGGAACCGGGAGCAACGCGGCCAGGTCGAGGCGGTCCTCCACCCAGCGCGTCGAATGGCGCCCCGCCACGAAGTCCGGGTGCGACAGGATGACGACGTCGGCCGGGATGGTGGTGGCGATGCCGGTGACGACCGTTTCTCCCAGGGCGCGCAGCATGCGTCGACGAGCCGACTCGCGCTCGGGGCCCCACACGATCAGCTTGGCGACGAGATTGTCGTAGAACTGGCTCACGGTGTCGCCCGATTCGTAGCCGGCGTCGAGCCGCACGCCGGGGCCACCCGGGGGCCGGAACGTGGCGATGGTGCCGGGGGAGGGGACGAAGCGCCCACCGGCGGGGTCCTCGGCGTTGATCCGGACCTCGATGGCGTGCCCGTTGCGCTGCACGTCGTCCTGGGTGAAGCCGAGCGCGTCACCTGCCGCGATGCGCAGCTGCCACTCGACGAGGTCGAGCCCCGTGACCATCTCGGTCACGGGGTGCTCCACCTGCAAACGGGTGTTCATCTCCAAGAAGTAGAACTCGCCCCCCTCGTAGAGGAACTCCACCGTGCCGGCGTTGACGTAGCCGCACGCCCGGGCGACGGTGACGGCGGCGGCGCCCATGGCCCGGCGCACGTCGTCGGGGAAATCGGCGGCCGGGCTCTCCTCGATGAGCTTCTGGTGCCGGCGTTGCGGTGAGCAGTCACGCTCGCCGAGCCACAGGGTGTTGCCGTGGGTATCGGCGATGACCTGCATCTCGATGTGGCGGGGCCACTCGAGGTACCGCTCCACGTAGATCTCGGGCCGGCCGAAGTAGGACTGCGCCTCGCGCTGGGCCGACTCGACGGCCTCGGCGACCTCGTCGGGCGACGACACCACCTTCATGCCGCGCCCACCGCCGCCGTAGGCGGCCTTGATCGCCACCGGCCATCCGACCGCGGCGGCGAACTCGGTCACCTGGGCGGGGTCGGTGATGGGCTCGGTGCGGCCCGGGACCCCCGACACGCCGACCGCTTCGGCGGCCCGGCGCGAGCTGATCTTGTCGCCCATGATCTCGATGGCCTCGGGGGGAGGCCCGATGAACGTCACTCCCACCGAGGTGATGGCCCGGGCGAAGTCGGTGTTCTCGGAGAAGAACCCGTACCCGGGGTGCACGGCGTCGGCGCCGCTGCGGGTGATGGCGTCGAGGATGGCGTCGGTGTTGAGGTAGCTCTCGGCCGCGCTCTGGCCCCCGAGGGGATAGGCCTCGTCGGCCATGCGGACGTGCATGGCGTCGCGATCGAGCTCGGAGTACACCGCCACCGTGGCGATGCCCAGCTCCCGGCAGGTGCGGATGACCCGCACCGCGATCTCGGCGCGGTTGGCGATGAGGACCTTCTGGAACACGCAGCGCCTTTCCCAAGAGAGCCGTCCACGACAGAGGCCGTTCGGCATTCAGATGACGGACCACCACACTGGCACGGCCCGTAGGGTGGGTGCCATGTGCGCCGAGGGCCCGCGCCGGGCAGAACCGGCGCCGCCCGGTGCGGCCGTGCCGTTCACCACGGCGCCCGCGCCCGCCGGCACCCGCTTCGGGCCCGTGCGGCGCTTCGCCGAGATCGACTCCACCAACCGCTACCTGCTCGACGAGGCGCGTGGCGGCGCTGCCGAGGGTGCCGTGGCCGTCGCCGACTATCAGAGCGCGGGCCGGGGCCGCCTGGGCCGGCGCTGGGAGGCGCCGCCGGGATCGAACCTGTTGATGTCGGTGCTCCTGAGACCCCGCCTCGCCATCGACGAGCTCCACCTCTGCACCGTGGCGGTGGCGCTCGCCGCCGCCGACGGGTGCGAGGCGGGCGCGGCGGTGGTGCCCGACCTCAAGTGGCCCAACGACCTCATGGTCGGTGAGCGCAAGCTCGGGGGCATCCTGGCCGAAGCCCTGCCGGACGGGACCGGAGAAGGCAGCGCAGAAATCGACGGGAAGGCTCCCGCCGTGGTCGTCGGGCTCGGGCTCAACGTCGGTTGGCCACCCCCCGACCCGGCACCGGGCTCGGGAGAAGAGGAGGACCCGGGAACAGGGGGTTCACCGGCGTCGGCACGCGCCGAGGTGCTCCGGACGGCCACGTCGATCCGGCGCCAAGTACCGACCGCACTCGAGCCGATGGCCCTCCTGGCGTTGATCCTGCACGCGCTCGAGCCCCGGCTCGTGGACCTCGCCGATCCTGAAGGACGCCGACGGTTGACGGCGGAGTACCGGCGTCGTTGCGACACCGTGGGCAGGGCGGTGCGGGTCTCTCTTTCCGGCGAGGTGTTCACGGGGACGGCGATCGACATCACCCCCGAGGGTCACCTGGTGGTGGACACAGGGTCGGGGGCGAGGACGGTGGCCGCCGGCGACGTCGTGCACCTGCGGGGTGAGGGTTGATCGTCCCCGACCGACCGTCCTCGGCACCCTGGCCGTTCCCCCGGTAGGCACAGGAACCCCGTGCGCACCAGGAAAACGCGTCTCCCTCACCAGGTGGGCCTGGGCGCCCGGTCTACGATTGACCCACCATGAAAGTGCTCGTCACCGGCGGTGCAGGCTTTATCGGGTCCAATTTCGTCCGTTACTGGGTGGAACAGCACCCCGGCGACACCGTGGTGGCCTATGACGCCCTGACCTACGCCGGCAACCGGCCCAACCTCGCCGACGTCGAGGACAGGATCAGCTTCGTCCACGCCGATGTCTGTGACGGCGACGTCGCCCTGGCGACCCTGCGGGCCCACGACATCGACACCATCGTCCATTTCGCGGCCGAGTCCCACAACAGCCTGGCCGTGCTCGACCCGGGCCGCTTCTTCCGTACCAACGTGCTCGGGACCCAGGCCATGCTCGAGGCCGCCCGCCACGCCGGGGTGACCCGGTTCCACCACATCTCCACCTGCGAGGTCTACGGCGACCTCGCCCTCGACTCCGACGATGCCTTCACCGAGGACCACCCGTACCGGCCCCGCACGCCGTACAACGCGTCCAAGGCGGGGGCCGACCACGCCGTGCGCGCCTACGTCGAGACCTACGGGTTGGCGGCGACCATCACCAACTGCTCGAACAACTACGGCCCCTTCCAGTTCCCCGAGAAGGTGATCCCCCTCTTCGCCGCCCACGCCCTCGACGACCGGCCCCTGCCCCTGTACGAGTCGACCGCGAACAAGCGAGAGTGGCTGCACGTCCTCGACCACTGCCGGGCCGTCGAGGCCGTCCTCGAGCGCGGCCAGGTCGGCGAGACCTACCACGTCGGGAGCGGCATCGAAGCGAGTATCGAGGAGATCGCCGACGCCGTGCTGCGCACGCTCGGGAAGCCGCAATCGCTCAAGAAGATCGTCCCCGACCGTCCCGGCCACGACCGGCGCTATCTCCTCGACTGCACCAAGATCACCAAGGAGCTCGGCTGGGCCCCCACCATCGGATTCGAGGACGGGATCGCTGACACGGTGCGGTGGTACGCGGACCACCGCAGCTGGTGGGAGCCGCTCATGGACCGTGCCCCCGTGGTGGAGTCGTCGTGGGGCGAGGGCGCCGAGCCCGGCCCGGTGGGTGACGGGTCGCCGGGCGCGTCCGGCTCGCGCTAGCGCCAGCGCCGGGTGGGTGTGGGCGCGATGAGCGCATGACAGGACGAGCGCGGGTGCACTCGATGGCCGCGACGCGCGGACCCACGCTATGAGGGTGCTCGTCACGGGCGCGGGCGGCCAGCTCGGCACCGACCTGGTCGATGCCCTGGCCGGGCGGGTGCCGACGGGGGGACGGGCCGGCGACATCGCCACCGGTCGGCTCGGGACGAGGTCCCCGTGCGACGTGACGGCGGCCGATCACGCCCTGCTGGACGTGGCCGACAGGACGGCGGTGCAGACGATCTTCGAAGCGGTGCGTCCCCAAGTCGTGGTCCACGCCGCGGCCTGGACCGCGGTGGACGCCTGTGAGGGTGACCCCGACCGCGCCTTCGCCGTCAACGCCATGGGGACCCGCCACGTCGCCGAGGCGGCTCGACGCGGTCGGCGCGCACGTGGTCTACGTGTCGACCGACTACGTCTTCGACGGCACCTCGCCGCGTCCCTACGTCGAATGGGACGCGCCCAACCCGATGTCGGTGTACGGGCGGAGCAAGCTGGGTGGGGAGCTGGAGCTCGATCCCGGCTCGACGGTGGTACGCACGTCGTGGGTGTGCGGCGCCCACGGCGCCAACATGGTGCGCACCGTGCTGCGCCTGGCGGCCCGGCCCGGCCCGTTGCGGTTCGTCGACGACCAGTGGGGGAGCCCGACCTTCACCGCCGATCTGGCCGGGGTCCTGGCCGTGCTCGGCACCGAGCGCCTTCCCGGCACGTTCCACGTGACCAACTCGGGGGTGACGTCGTGGCACGGCTTCGCCCAGGCCGTCCTCGCCGTCGCCGGTCACGACCCGGCACGCGTGGAACCCATCGCCACCGCCGAGCTCGACCCGCCCCGCCCCGCTCCCCGCCCCGCCAACTCGGCGCTCGACAACGCCGCCCTCCGGCTCATGGGGATGGAGCCGCTGCCGCACTGGCACGACGCCTTGGAGCGCCTGGTGGAGCGCGATCGAGCCCGTTTCGGCGTCGGCCAAGGAGGCACGGTGACCCTGCAGAGCACGGAGCCGCACGAGGTGACCACGGCGGTGATCGGGGCCGGCTACGTCGGTCTCACCACCGCCGTCGTCCTCACCCACCTCGGCTACCAGGTGGTGTGCGGGGAGTCGAACCCGGCCAAGGTGCAGCAGCTCTCGCGAGGTGAGCCCACCATCGTCGAGGAGGGCCTCGGCGACATCCTCGTCGCCGGGCTCGACTCGGGCCGGCTCACCTTCGTGCTCGGGGCCACCGAGGCGGTGCGCGGCGCCGACTTCGTGTTCCTGTGCGTGCCCACTCCCCAGGGCGCCGACGGGGCCGCCGACGTGAGCTATCTCGAGGCCGTCGCCCTCGAGATCGCGCCGCACCTCGAGCACGGCGCCATCGTCGTGAACAAGTCCACGGTCCCGGTGGGCTCCACCCTCTTGGTGGAGCAGCTCCTCGATCGCCCCGACGTGGCGGTGGTGTCGAACCCCGAGTTCCTGCGCGAGGGCACCGCCATCCACGACGCCCTGCACCCCGACCGGATCGTGGTCGGCGCCGACGACCGCGCCGCGGCGGCCCGGGTGGGGGCGTTGTTCGCGTCGACCCAGGCGCCGCTGATCGTCACCGACGCGGCCACGGCGGAGACCATCAAGTACGCGTCCAACGCCTTCCTCGCCACCAAGCTCAGCTTCGTCAACGCCGTGTCCAACCTGTGCGAGGCGGTCGGCGCCGACGTGCGAGACGTCCTGCTGGGTATGGCCTACGACCACCGCATCGGGTTCGACTACCTGCACCCCGGTCCGGGGTGGGGAGGATCGTGCCTTCCCAAGGACACCCGGGCCCTGATCTACATCGGTGAGCAGTCGGGCTACGACTTCTCGCTCCTGCGCGGCGCCATCGAGACCAACGAGGCGCAGCTGGCGTCGGTCACCACCAAGATCCGCGACGCGGTGGGGGGCACCCTCCAGGGCGCGTCCATCGCGGCGTGGGGGCTCACCTTCAAGGCCCTCACCGACGACCGGCGCGACTCGCCCGCGGTGGAGATCGTGCGCCGGCTCGTGGCCGAGGGCGCCACGGTGCGCGCCTTCGACCCCACCGTCGCACGGGCCCGTCCCCGAATTCCCCACCGGCGTCGAGATCCACCCCGACGCCTACGCAGCGTGCGAAGGCGCCGCCTGCGCGGTGGTGCTCACCGAGTGGGAAGAGCTGCGCTGGCTCGACTTCACCAAGGTGCACGACCTGCTGGCCGAGCCCAACGTCGTCGACGCCCGCAACCTGCTCGACCCCGCCGCCATGCGGCGCATGGGCTTCTCGCTACGTGGCCATGGGTCGCCCGTGACGGGGAACGAGCCCGTGCCCGCCACGGGACGGCGGGTGGTGGTCACCGGAGGGGCGGGGTTCCTCGGCTCGCACCTGTGCGAGGCCCTCGTGGCCCGGGGCGACCGTGTCGTGGCCGTGGACGACCTGTCGACGGGCGTGGCCGACAACGTGGCCTCGCTGGTGGCGAACCCCGCCTTCGAGCTCGTCGTGGCGGACGTGAGCGAGACGGTTCCCGTCGACGGCCCCGTCGACGCCGTCATGCACTTCGCCAGCCCGGCGTCGCCACCGGACTACCTGGCCCGTCCGCTCGAGACGCTGGCGGTGGGAAGCGAAGGGACGCGTCACGCCCTGGCCCTTGCCGCCGCGCACGGGGCGCGCTTCATCTTGGCGTCGACGAGTGAGGTCTACGGCGATCCGGTCGTGCACCCCCAGCCCGAGACGTACTGGGGCAACGTCAACCCAGTGGGGCCGCGCAGCGTCTACGACGAGGCCAAGCGCTTCGCCGAGGCCCTCACCATGGCGACGCATCGAGCCCGCGGCGTCGACGTCGGCATCGTGAGGATCTTCAACACCTACGGCCCCCGGCTCCGGCCCGGCGACGGACGGGTGGTGTCGAACTTCTTGGTCCAGGCCATCGAGGGGCGCCCGCTCACGGTGTACGGCGACGGCTCGCAGACCCGCAGCCTGTGCTTCGTCGACGACGAGGTGGCCGGGATCCTCGCCCTGCTCGACTCCGCGCTCACCGGGCCCGTGAACATCGGCAACCCCGACGAGCTGACCGTGCTCGACCTCGCCCACGCCGTCCTGGCGCTGACCGGTTCGGCCTCGACGATCGTCCACGAGCCGTTGCCCACCGACGACCCCACCCGGCGTCGCCCCGACATCGCCGTGGCCCGCCGTGAGCTGGGGTGGGAGCCCGTCGTCGCCCTCGACGAGGGTTTGCGCCGCACCGCTGGCCTTCTTCGCCTCGGAGCGCCCCGACAGGGGGCGGGGGTCGGCCATGATGGACGACGTGCACGGGGCCGAGTCGACCAAACCGGATCTCCACGCCGTCGCCGACCCCCCTGCCGCGGCCGCCGGCCCTGCCATCACCGCCGCCCACGCCACCGCCGGGGACAAGTACCGGACGCTGTCGGTCATCGTGCCGGTGTTCAACGAGCGCAACACCATCGCCGAGATCCTGCGGCGCATCCGCGCCGTGGAGTTGCCGATGCACCTCGAGGTCGTCGTCGTCGACGACGGGTCGACCGACGGGACCGGCAAGGTGCTCTCGGCGTTGCAGGACTCGACGGTGCGCGTCGTCACCCACCGCACCAACCAGGGCAAGGGTGCCGCGGTGCGGACGGGGATCGAGACGGCGCGTGGGCAACTGGTCCTCATCCAGGACGGAGACCTCGAGTACGACCCCGACGACTGGCCGAAGCTCCTCGAGCCCGTGCTGAAGGGCAAGGCCCAGGTCGTCTACGGAAGCCGCTTCACCGGGGCCGGACGCGCCATGCGCCCCACCCAGTGGTTGGGCAACCGCCTCCTCACCCTCACCGCCAACGTGCTGTACCGCTCGACGCTGTCGGACATGGAGACGTGCTACAAGCTGTTCGACCGGGCCGTGCTCGACGCCATCACCATCGAGTCCGACGGGTTCGACTTCGAGCCCGAGATCACCGCCAAGGTCCTGCGCCGGGGGTACCGGATCTACGAGGTGCCGATCTCCTACACCGGGCGCGACGCGTCGGAAGGGACCAAGTTCGAGTGGCGCGACGGGGTGCGTGCCCTCACCGCCCTCGTCCGGTACCGGTTCGTCCGCCACATCTGACCGCACGTGGCGCGACCGAGGACCACGGACCGGGCCCCGTCCGCACCTGAGGTGTCGCTCCCCGGCCCCGACACCGCGGAGGGCGCCACCGTGTCGGTGGCCGAGCGGGTGTCGGCGGTCGTGGTGAACCACGAGGCCGGCGACGCCCTGCTCCGGTGCGTGGCGTCGCTGCGGGCCGAAGGGGTGGACGACGTCATCGTGGTCGACAACGCCTCGTCCGACGGGTCGACCGAAGCCCTGGTGTCCGTCGACGGCGAGGTCCGGTTGGTGCAGACCGGTGCCAACCTGGGCTACGGGGCGGCCGCCAACCGCGGCATCGACGTGAGCGGGCGCGACCTCGTGCTCGTCTCGAACCCCGACGTGTGCGGTGCACGACGGGGCCTTGTCGGCGCTCGTGGAGGTGCTCGACGCCGACCCCACCCTCGCCATCGCCGGTCCCCGGATCCTCGAGCCCGACGGCACCCGGTACCCCTCGGCCCGCCGTTTCCCCTCCCTGGTCGACGCGGCCGGCCACGCCGTGCTCGGCGACCTCGTCCCCACCAACCGCTTCACCCGCCGGTACCGCCTGGGGTACCTCGACGTGGACGACGTGACCGACGTCGACTGGGTGTCGGGGGCGTGCTTCCTCGCCCGACGGCGCACCCTCGACGAACTGCAGGGCTTCGACGAGTCGTACTTCATGTACGCCGAGGACACCGACCTGTGCTGGCGGGCCCGCCGTGCCGGTTGGGGGGTGGTGTTCGTGCCCGCCGCCACCGTCACCCATCTCCAGGGCGTCTCCACCGCCCGCCGCCCCTACCGCATGCTCGTCGCCCATCACCGCTCCGTGTTCCGGTTCGCGGCCCGGACCGAACGGGGGTGGCGCCGGTTGGCGCTGCCGGCCACGGCGCGTCTTCCTGGCGACTGCGTCTGGCCGTGATGTGCGCCAGGCAGGCCCTGAGCGCGCGGCACGGCGCCTCGAGCCGGGCCGAGTAGGGTTAGCGCCCGACCATGGCCAGGGGAGACGCAGGAAAGTGGGTGGCGCGCGCCGGCGCCACCGGCGGAGGGCGGAGCTACCGCGGCCAGAGGCCCATGAAGTGGTACGCCAGCCTGGCCATGATCTGCCTGGTCGGCGTGGCCCTGATCGTCTACAGCCGCTACGAGCGCCAGCACCCCGCCGCGGCCACCCAACCGGCCATCGGCGCCCACTGGTACCAGGCACTGGGGTTCGACGTGTGCGGGACGATCGAGGCGAACCTCCCCGCCAACCCCAACACCTCGACGCCCCCGGTCCCGGGCATCCGTACCGATGGTGACGGTGTGATCCAGGTGGCGCCCACCACCAACAAGGACGCGGGCAACAACGCCACCCTGGGCCGCTTCGTGGCCACGTACCCCAGGTTGACGCTCACCACCGCCACGCTGCAGATCCCGGGCAAGCCGAAGTACACCAACGGGCAGAAGTGCCCGGCCGGCTCCCACGATGCGGGCAAGACCGGACAGCTCCAGATCAAGGTGTGGCCGAGCTTCACCCCGCCCGGCTCGAACAACCCGTCGGTCTTCCACGACCCGAACGGCATCAAGCTCGCCGACGGCCAGCTCATCACCGTCGCCTTCGTGCCGTCGGGCGCCTCGGTGCCCAAGCCGAGCTCGATCACCGCCATGCTGACCGACCGGGCCGGCTCGGCCACGAGCACCCCCTCCACCACAGCACCATCGACGGCGACCACGACGCCGACCGCCACCACGGCACCGTCGTCGTCCACCACGGCGGCGACGGCGACGACGAAGCCTTCCGCCACGGCGACGACGGCAACGACCAAGCCGTCGTCGACGGGCACCACGGCCACGACCAAGCCGTGACGGCCACGACCACCACGCAGTGAAGGCCATTGTCCTCCTGGGTGGCCAGGGGACGAGACTCCGCCCGCTCACCTTCACGACGCCGAAGCAATTGCTGCCCGTGGTGGAGGTGCCCATGCTCGAACGGGTGCTCGCCCACCTGAAGGCGCACGGGGTCGACGAGGTGGTGCTGTCGCTCGGATACCGTCCCGACGCCTTCTTCGCCGCCTATCCCGACCACCAAGCGGCCGGGGTGCGCCTCGACTACGCGGTCGAGCCCGAACCGCTCGACACCGCCGGCGCCATCGGCTTCGCGGCGAGCCACGCCGGCATCGACGAGACCTTCATCGTCGTGAACGGCGACGTGCTGACCGACGTGGACACCACTGCGCTCGTGACCTTCCATCGCTCGCACGGGGCCGCCGCCACCATCCACCTGAAGGCGGTGGACGACCCCACACGATTCGGCGTGGTCCTCACCGACGACGAAGGCCGCGTCATCGAGTTCGTCGAGAAGCCCCCCGCCGATCGGGTGCCGACGAACCTGATCAACGCGGGCACCTATGTCCTCGAGCCCGACGTGTTGACGCGGATCCCCACCGATCGTCCCGTCTCGGTCGAACGCGAGACGTTCCCCACCCTCGCCGCGGAGGGATCGGTGTTCGCCATGGCCAGTGACGCGTACTGGCTCGACACCGGCACGCCGGCCGCGTACCTGCGGGCCAATGCCGACCTGCTCGACGGGACCCGGCCGGCCCCCCAGCGCCGGGCGCCCGCCAGGTGGCGCTCGGCGTGTGGACGCTCGGCGCCCCCGTGGTGCGGGGCGAGATGCGCCGCCTCGAGCCTGCTCGGTGTCGGCGCCCAGGTCGCCCACGACGCCACCGTGGCCGACAGCGTCATCGGGGCCCGCGCCGTGGTGGAGCGCGGCGCGTGCGTCGTCGACTCGGTGGTCCTGCCCGGGGCCCGGGTGGGCGCCGGGGCGCGGGTGTCGGGCTCCATCCTCGGACTCGGTTGCGTCGTGGCCGAGGACTGTGAGCTCTCGGCCACCGTCGTGGGCGACGGGTTCGAGGTGCCTGCCGGGTCACGCCTCGTCGACGCCCGGGTGCCGGCGGAGATGGCATCGTGACGAACGGGGTCAGCCGGGCGGCCAGGCACCGGGGACGGGGAGGACCGACATGCAGGTGATGGTGACCGGTGGCGCCGGGTTCATCGGGTCCAATCTCGTGGACCGCCTCCTCGCCGAGGGCCATGCCGTCGACGTGGTGGACGACCTTTCCACCGGCACGCTCGGGAACCTGGCCGAGGCCCGAGCGTCGGCGTCCCACGCCCTTACCTTCCACCAGCTCGACATCCGATCCGACGAGCTCGTCGAGGTGATGGCGCGGCGCCGCCCCGAGGTGGTGTACCACCTCGCCGCCCAGGCCGACGTCCGGGTGTCGGTGGAGCGGCCCGTGTTCGACGCCGATGTCAACGTCCTGGGCACGCTGCGCGTGCTCGAGGGCGCCCGGGCGGCGGGCACGACCCGGGTCGCCTTCGCCGCCAGCGGCGGCACGCTCTACGGGGAGTGCGATCCGTCGGAGCTCCCGGTGAAGGAGTCGCATCCCCGTCGGCCCCTCTCGCCCTACGGCGTGTCGAAGATGGCGGCCATCGACTATCTCGTCGCGTACCGGGAGCTGCACGCGCTGGAGTTCTGTGCCCTGGCCCTCGCCAACGTCTACGGGCCGCGCCAGGACCCCCACGGGGAGGCCGGAGTGGTGGCCATCTTCTCCGACAAGGTGCTCCGGGACGAACCGGTGACGGTGTACGGGGACGGTGAGCAGACGCGCGACTTCGTCTACGTCGACGACGTCGTGGACGCCTTCGTCCGGGCCGGGACACGCGGCGGTGGTCTCGTGCTCAACATCGGGACGGGGACGGAGGTGTCGGTCAACGAGCTCGCCCGGGTCATGGGCGAGCGGTCCGGCTCCACGAGCACACCGGTGCACGCCCCGCCCCGGGTGGGCGAGATCCAGCGCAGCTCGCTCGACCCCGAACGCGCCGCCATCCACCTCGGGTGGCGGGCATGGACCGAGCTCGAGGCCGGTGTCGACGGCGTGCTCGGCCTGGGCGAGGCGCCGAGCCGGCTCCTGAGCCCGGGACGAAGGGTCAGCGGAAGAGGTCCTCTTCCGGTGGCCGCAGGATCTCCTCGGCCACCGACCCCCGGCGCAGCCAGCCGGGGTCGATGCCGCGCACGACGGCCACGGGCACCGCGCTCGCCTTGCCCATGACGAGCTCGGCGGCGGACGCCACCTCGTCGGCCACGCACACCTCGGTCGCCACGAGATCGCGACCCATGGCGTCGGCGGTGCCCCGCAGGTCGACGACCGCGGCCAGCCCGGCGCAGCCGATGGCCACGTCGATGACACCCTTGCGCCACGCCCGCCCGAAGGTGTCGGAGACGACGACGGCCACCTCGCGGCCGGTGGCGGCGCGCAGGCCGTCTCGGATGCGCCGGGCCGAACGATCGGAGTCCTCGGGGAGCAGTGCCGCCCAGCCGCGCTCGACGTTGGACAAGTCGACCCCGGCGTTGGCGCAGATGAACCCGTGGCGGGTCTCGGAGATCACGAGATCACCGCGCCGGCGCAGGACCCGCACCGATTCGGACTCGATGATCCGCATCCGGTCGGCAGGGTCATCGGGATCGATCGGCACCATCCGGCCCTCTGACTTGGAGACGATCTTCTGGGTCACGACGACCACGTCGCCGTCGACGAGCTCGACGGCACCGGCGATGAGGGTGGCGAGATCATCGCCCTTCCTGATCTCGCCGAGACCGGTCACGGGGAGCACGGTCAGCGCCCGGGGGGTATGCGTCGGTGCGGCGGCGGCGCCGACCGTCGGCCCGTCCTCCTCGATGGACGTCACCGCCCGGTGCTCCGCCATGCGCCCGACGGCCGGGCCGCGTCGAGGAGCACCGACGCCAGGGCGCCGGCATGGCCGGGGGTGTGCATGACGGTCGGGGCCGACGACGCAGCGGACGCCGCAGGACTCGACGGCATCGGCCGATCCCCGCGTCGGCGTCATCGACGACGAGGGTGCCGACGAAGTCGGCGTACAGGCGGGCCACGCCGACCACGGTCGGTTCGTGCCCGAGCTCGGCCATGAGGCGGTCGGCGGGACCCTTCAGGGCGGCGCCGGCGACGATGGGGGAGACCGCCACCACGTCGGCGCGACGTGCTGCCAGTGCGTCGGCGACGCCCGGCACGGCCAGCAGGGGGCCGATCGACACGATGGGGTTGGACGGGCACACCACCACCACGTCGGCGTCGGCGATGGCGCGCGAGCACGCCGGGAGCGGGTCGCGCCGCCTCGGCGCCGGCGAACCGCAGCGACGTCGACGGCGACGGCATGGCGGCGGCCCACGAAGTACTCCTGGAACGACACCTCGGGCCCGTCGACGAGCGTCAGGCGGGTGCGGACGGGATCGTCGGACATGGGCAGGAGCCGGACCGACACTCCGAGGGACTGGGTGATCTCGGCCGTCACCTGCGACAAGGTGGCCCCGCTCGACAGTCGTTGGGTGCGATAGAGGTGGGTGGCGAGGTCCTGGTCACCGAGGCGGAACCACGTCTCGCCGCCCAAGCGGTCCAGGCTGTCCATGACGCTCCAGGTCTCCCCGGCCAGTCCCCAGCCCGCGCTCGTCGTCGTTGAGGCCGGCCAGGGTGTAGGTCACCGTGTCGAGGTCGGGGCTGATGTGCAGGCCGTGGAGCTCGGTGTCGTCACCGGTGTTGACCACGGCCGTCACCTCCGCCGGATCGCACGACGCGCACCAGGCCGCGCAACAGGCGGGCGGCACCCACTCCTCCCGCAAGGGCGGTGATCACGGCGCAAGGCTAATGGTCCGAGCGCAGGGCTCAGGCTCCCGGTGTGCAAGGCTCGACCGGTGCCGGCCCCGAGCGCGACCCGACGACACAGGCCTCCGGGTGGCCATCGACGCGACGCCACTGCTCGGCACGAGGACCGGGGTGGGTCGATTCTGCGAAGGCGCCCTGGGCGCGCTCGCCACGGAGCCCGGGCTCGAGGTGGAGGCCTTCGCCGTCACGTGGCGCCGGCGCCGGCGCCTGCCTCCTCTCGTTCCCGCCCGTGTCGATGTCCACCAGCGGGCCATGCCCGCCCGCCCGCTGCACCTGGCCTGGGCGCATCTGGGCGGGCCGGTGGTCGAATGGTTCGTGGGTCCCGCCGACGTGGTGCACGGGACCAACTTCGTGGTCCCTCCGACCCGGCGCGCCGCTCGGGTGGTCACGGTGCACGACCTCACCACGGTGCGCTTTCCGGAGCTCTGCGACCGCTCCACCCTCGGGTTTCCCCGCATGGTCCGCCGCGCCGTGGCCGACGGCGCGTGGGTGCATACGCCCTCACGTTTCGTCGCCGACGAGGTGGTGGCCGAGCTCGGCGTCGACCCGGCGCGGGTGCGCGTCGTGTACCACGGGGTGCCCACGTCGGCCGCGTCGCCGCGTCGACGCGTCGCCGGTCGCCCGCGTCGGCCGGTCGGGCCGGTCGCCTCCGGCGGGGACGAGCCCACCGTTGCCGTCGGGCACGGCGCGCTATGTCTTCGCGCGTGGGGACCATCGAGCCCCGCAAGGACTACCCGGGGCTGGTGCGGGCCTTCGACCACGTCGCCGACGCCCATCCCGACGTGGCCCTCGTGATCGCCGGGGTCGACGGGTGGGGTGCACACGCCTTCCACGAAGCACTCCAGGCGTCGCCGCACCGCGCACCGCGTCGTGCAGCTCGGGTATGTCGACGACGACGCGTTGGCGCAGTGGCTGGCGGGGGCCGCGGTGCTCGCCTTCCCGTCGGTGTACGAAGGATTCGGGTTCCCGCCCCTCGAAGCGATGGCCGCCGGTGTGCCGGTCGTGGCGAGCGCGGCCGGGGCGGTGCCCGAGGTCGTGGGCGACGGTGCCGTGTTGGTCCCGCCGCGCGATGTCGAGGCTCTCGCCGCACGCCCTCGCGGCGGTGCTCGACGACAGCGCGCTCCGCACTGCGCTCGTGGACAAGGGTCGGTGCCGGGCCGCGCGATTCACCTGGGAAGCGTGCGGGACGGGCCTGGCGCGGCTCTACGCCGACGCCGCCGGCGCGCGCGAGGCGCCGGCGTGGACGAGGGCGTGCGCGGGGCGGCGGTGGGGTGCTCCTCGTCGCCGAGCAGTTGCGGCGCCGGGTGCCGGGAGGGATCGGCACGTACGTGCGCGGCCTGCTGGACGGCCTGAGCGACCCTGGACGAGGCGCACGTCGAGCTGCCCCCCGTGACGCTGTACGCAAGTCGCGGCCGCGCGGTCCCCGACCCCCTCGAGGCCTTCGGCCGTCCCCTCATCGCGTCGCGCCTGCCCGGCCCGGTGCTCACCCGGATGTGGGACCGGGGCATCGTGCACGCTCCGGGCGGGTTCGACCTCGTGCACTCGGTGTCGTTGGCGGTGCCACCGGTGTCGCCATCGGCCCGCGTCGAGCTCGCGCCGAGGTCGTCGCCATCCACGACGTGGCGTGGCGACATCGCCCCGAGGACTATCCGAACCGGGGCCGCCGATGGCACGAGGCGGCACTGGGGCGCGCCCTGCGCCGGGCCACGCACTTCGTCGTCCCCTCCGACGTCGTCGCCGGAGACCTCGTGGAGGCGGGCGCACGCGAAGGGACCATCTCAGTGATCCCGCTCGGCTCGGACATCTTGCCGCGACCGGGACGAGGACAGTGCCAGCGCTCTCCTCGAGCGCCTCGGGGTCCACGGCCAATTCCTCTTGTCGGTGGGGACGCTCGAGCCCCGCAAGAACCTCCCTCGTCTCATCGAGGCCTACGGCATCGCCCGCCGCTCGCTCCCCGAACCGTGGCCGTTGGTGGTCGTCGGGCCGCCGGGATGGGGTCCGGAGCTCGAGCCCCGGGAGGGCGTCGTGTTCACCGGTCGGGTCGGTGATGGCACGCTGGCGTCGTTGTACGCACGAGCCCGACTGCTCGCCTACGTCCCCTTCGAAGAGGGGTTCGGGCTGCCGCCCGTCGAGGCCATGCACTTCGGCACGCCCGTGGTGGCGAGCCCCCTGCCTACCACCGGGGGGGCCGCCCTGGAGGTCGATCCCACCCGGGTCGACGACATCGCCGAGGCGCTCGTCGAGGTCGCCACCGACGACGCGCTGCGGGCCGGACTGGCCGCAGTCGGGGCGGCAGCGGGCCGGCGGTCTCACCTGGGAGGCGGCGGCCCGGGCCCACGTGGCGCTGTGGAAGTCACTGCCGTGACGGCACGGCGTCCGCCGCTCGTCCCGGCGGGCACGACGACGTGCTGGCACTGTCGCTCGACGTGAGCGCGGTCCCCGCCCGGCCCGTCGGCGCCGGGCGCTACACGATCGACCTCGCCACGGCCCTGTTGGCGCGCGACGACGTCGCATTGACGTTGTGGTGCCGTCGCCATGACGGCCGCGTTGGCGCGACCTGAGCGCGGCGGCGGCCCGGACGTCGGTACGGGCCGTGCGTCGCCCGGGCGTCGGCCTGCCCGCCTGATGTGGGAGCAGACCCGGCTCCCCGGTCTGCTCGCCTCCGCATCCGTCGACGTGCACCACGGGCCGCACTACACCATGCCCGAGCACTCCTCGACTGCCACGCGTCGTGACCATTCACGACCTCACGTTCCTCGACCATCCCGAGTGGCACGAGCGGGGCAAGGTCGTCGTGTTCCGTCGGGCCATCCGGGTGGCGGCCCGCCACGCCGACGCCATCGTGTGCGTGAGCGGTCGAACCGCCGATCGTCTCGGCGAACTGTGCGCGCCGACGGGACGGGTGTTCGTGGTGCCCCACGGTGTCGACCACGACCGCTTCCGGCCCGAGCCCGATCCGAACGCCGGGGCGGTGTCGCCGGCGACGAGCCCGTCTCCGACGACGAGTTCCTCGGGCGGTTCGAGGTGCGTCCTCCCTATGTCCTGTTCGTGGGCACCCTCGAGCCCAGGAAGGCGGTCCCCGACCTGGTGGGCGCCTTCGACCGGGTCGCCACCGACCGGCCCGAGCTCTCCTTGGTCCTGGTCGGCCAACCGGGCTGGGGGGCGGAGGCGGTCGAGCAGTCCATACGACGAGGCCCGCGCCGCCGACCGCATCGTCCGCACCGGATACGTCCCCGACGACGCCGTGCCGGCGCTCCTGCGGCGGGCCGCGGTGGCGGCCTATCCGTCCTACGAGGAGGGTTTCGGGCTTCCCGCCCTCGAAGCGCTGGCGTGCGGGACACCCCTCGTCACCACCTCGGGCACGGCGATGGCCGAGATTTCGGGAGGAGCGGCGGTCCTGGTGGCGCCGGGATCGGTGCCCGAGCTCGCCGATGCCCTCGACCGAGGTCGTGGACGGGGGAGCCGCCGTCGAGGCGAGACGGCGAGTGGGTCTCGAGGTGGCCGGCCGTCGCACCTGGGCGGCAAGTGCCGCCGACCACATGGCCGCCTACCGGTGGGCGGCGCGACGCACGGTGTCGGCTCCACCGGGGTCTTCGCCCCCGTCTTCACCTCGATCTTCTCCGCCGGGCGATCGGAGCGGTCCCCGGTAAGGTTCGGCGCGTGCGTGCCCTGGTGACCGGAGCAAGAGGCTTCGTCGGCTCGTGGCTGACCGCCCATCTCGTCGAGAGCGGGGACGACGTGGTGGCGATCGATCACGAGGTGGAGATCACCGATGGGGACGCGGTGCGCGCCGCGGTGTCGGCGGCCGCCCCCGACGTGGTGTACCACCTGGCCGCGCTCGCCAGTGTGGGGCAGTCGTGGACCGACCCCAACGAGGTCCTCCGCGTCAATGCCACCGGGACGTTGTACGTGCTCGAAGCGGCCCGGGCCTGCCCGCATCCCCCCCGGGTGCTCATGACGAGCTCGGCCGAGGTGTACGGGGCTGTTCCGCCAGAGCTCCTGCCCGTCACCGAGGACGCGCCGCTCGCCCCGGTGACCCCGTACGCAGCTTCCAAGGTGGCCGCCGAGTACCTCGGGGTCCAGGCTCACCTCGCCTACGGGCTGCCCGTGATCCGCATGCGTCCCTTCAACCACGTGGGCCCCGGGCAATCCTCGGCCTTCGTCGTCTCCGCACTGGCGCAGCGCATCGTCGAGGCGCGCCGCACCGGTGCCGACAGCATCGTGGTGGGGAACCTGGCCGCTCGGCGTGATCTCACCGATGTGCGCGACGTGGTCCGGGCCTATCGGCTCCTGGCCGAGCGCGGCGTGGCCGGCGAGGTCTACAACGTGTGCAGCGGCCGCGACATCGCCATCGCCGACGTTGCCCTGCAGTTGCTGAGCCTGGCCGGCGTGGACCTGCAGTTCGAGGTCGACCCGGATCTGAACCGGCCCGTCGACGTTCCCGTCGTGCGCGGTGATTTCACCAAGCTGCACGAGGCGACGGGATGGGAGCCGCGCCTCAGCCTCGACCAGACACTGCTCGACGTCCTCGAGCAGTGGAGCGAACGCGCCGCATAGCCGCCCCGTCCACTCGGCGTGCGGCCCCCGGGTCCGGACGCGCCCCGGGCGCCCCGCGTCGTGCGAGGCGCCCGGGGCGCGTCGGGGTGTCGCCGGGGTCGGTCAGGCGGCCTGGTGCAGGAGCTTCCGCAGCTGCTGGCGAACCTCGCGGGCCTGGGTGTGCGCCTGCTTGGCCAGATCGCGGGCGGGCTCGGGGAGGCGGTCCTCGATCGGGGCCAGCGAGGCCTCGATGCGGCCGATGACCTGCTCGACCGCGTCGTCGACGTCCTTCACGCGCTTGGTGACCTCGCCGCGCACGTCGCCGAGTTGGGGCGGGACCAGGTTGCGGTCGGTGAGGCGCTTCTGCAGCTCCTGGCGCCGGACCTGGGCGCGCTGGAATCCGAGCACGCCCAGGCCGACCACTACGTAGGCGGCGTCCCTGGCGGTCTTGGTGATCTCGTCGGTTACGTCCTTGAACTCGGGCATGTGAGTGTCCTTCCTGTCGAGAATCCCGGGGGCGGGCTCTTGCTAACTATTGTACAGGGAGGCGCTAACAGTTGCAAGCACTCTGTCGACCCCGCTCCGGGGTCCTCGCCGGGCCCCGACGCCTGGGGAACCGAGGGGAGCGACGGGTAGCCTCTTGGCCCTGATGGAGACCCATATCGCTCCGCCGGTCGTGGCCGTGATCGTCACGAGCAACCCCGGGGAGTGGTTCGAGGAGACCCTGGAGGCCTTCGCCGCCCAGGATTATCCCGAGTTATCGGTCTTGGTGTTGGACGCGGCCAGCAACGTCGACCCGACGCCGCGCGTGGCGCGTGTGCTTCCTGGGGCTTTTGTTCGCCTCATGCCGTCGAACGGGGGTTTCGGAGCGACCGCCAACGAAGTGTTGACGATGGTGGAGGGCGCGCCGCTGTTGTTGTTCTGTCACGACGACGTCGCTCCCGACCCTGACGCCGTCCACATCCTCGTCGAGGAGTCGTTCCGCTCCAACGCCGGCGTGGTGGCGCCGAAACTGGTGAGTTGGGACGACCCCACGAAGCTGCTCCACGTGGGCATGGCGGTGGACAAAGGCGGCGCTGTCGTCGACCGGATGGAGCCCGGGGAGATCGACCACGGTCAGCACGACGCGGTGCGCGACGTCTTTCTCGCCCCGGGGGGATGCACCTTGGTCCGCTCCGACCTGTTCGCCGAGCTCGGCGGCTTCGATCCCGAGATCTTCGCCATGGGGGAGGACCTCGACCTGTGTTGGCGGGCGCAGATCCTGGGGGCGCGGGTGGTGGTAGCGCCCGGGGCGGTTGTCCGACACCTCGAGATGTTGGCCAGTGGCCGACGCGCCCTTCCCGAGCACATCGGGTCGGCGTCCCCGGGGGACCCCGACCCGGTCGCCCTCCTCGTCGACGCCCACCGTGGGGCCGACGGGGCCGACGGGGCCGACGGGGCCGACGGGGCCGACGGGACGGCGGCGGCGGTCGTCTCCGGAGCCGAAGCCGGAGCTGCGGGCGCCACACCCGGGCGCCGACGGAGCCGGGCGGGACACGGTGCCCACGGTCGTCAGTCCCGCGTGACCCTCCAGTCGCTGCAACGACGCCACGAGCTGCACGCCGCGCTCAAGGCCTACGGACCGTTCCATCTCGTGCGCGTCGTCCCGCAGATCGCGTTGCTCTCGCTGGCGGAATACGTCATCGCCGTGGTGACGGGTCACCGAGACCGCGCCGTGGCCGTGGCGCAGGCGTGGCGGTGGAACCTCGCCAACCGTCGGACGTTGCGCGCCGCGCGTGCCGAGGTGCGGGCCCATCGGCGGATCGACGACGCCACGGTTCGTCGACTGCAATTGCACGGGAGCGCGCGACTCAACGCCTACGTCCGACGCGCCGTCACCCACGGGCTGCAAGCCGCCAACTTGGGAGGGGCCCACCGCGACAGCGAGCTCTTGCCCGCCGATGACAGCGCCGACGATGCCTCGACGTCCGACGGTCTCACGCCGCCCGAGGTGACGGCGGGCACCGCCCTGGGCCCGGCCACGTCGACGCGGTGGCTGGTGTGGCTGGCCGCCGCGCTGGTCGTGGTGTTCGGGACGCGACAGCTGTTCGGATCGGGCCTTCCCGTCGTCGGCCAGCTCCTGCCCATGCCATCGTGGTCGACGCTCCTGCACCGCTTCGTGTCGGGATGGCAGCCCACCGGCGTGGGGACGACCGACCCGGCCACGCCCGCGACCGGCATCCTGGGCGTCGCCGGCATGCTCCTGTTCGGCGGCGTGGGGTTGCTCGAGAAGATCGTCGTCCTCGGCTGCATCCCCGTCGGCGCCATCGGGATGGCCCGGCTGACCCGGCCGCTCGGTACGGCCTGGGCGCGGGTGACCTCGACGGTGATCTATCTCGCCATCCCGGTTCCCTATGACGCCTTGGCCACCGCGCACTGGGACGCCCTCGTCATGTACGCGGCGTGTCCGTGGATCGTCCATCTCCTGAGCCAAGCGTCGCGTGTCGACCCCTACGCCGACACCGGCCCGGTGAGCGAGTCCAACGGGTCGGGTACCGTCGACGAGACCGCCCTCAGCCCTCACGTCACGGGGAACGGCGTCATCGGCACCGGCGTCATCGGCACCGGCGTCATCGGCACGCGTCATCCACGGCGCCCCCCGCCCACCGGGCCTGGTCACGTTCCGCTCGGGCGTGGCGCCATTCGCTCGTCGGGTGGAGCCTCGCACTCGGGCTGCTCGACGCCCTCGTCACCGCGATGGCGCCGTCGACGGCGCTCGTGACGTTGGTGGTGGGGCTGGGCCTCGCCCTCGGCAATGTCGTGTCGCAGGGAACCGCCGGGCTGCGAGCCGCCGGGCGCGTCGCCGCGACCGCGCTCGGCGCCACCGTGGTGGCGGTGCTGCTCTTGGCGCCCTGGTCCTTCGCCGTGCTCGGCGCCCCGGGACGGTGGCAGACCCTGGCCGGTGTCCCGGTGGCGTCGTCGTCGGGCGCGGGATGGGGCGAGCTCCTGCGGTTGGCGGTCGGTCCCATCGGTGACGCCGCCCTGGGCTGGGCCTTCCTCGCGGCGGCCGCGTTGCCGCTGCTCATCGGGGCCCGCTCCCGACTGGCCTGGGCCGGTCGGGCCTGGTCGATCACCGTGGTGGCCTGGGCCGTGGCGTGGCTGGCGGGGCGCGGTGGACTCGGGCCGCTCGCCATCGCCCCCCAGGTGCTGCTCGTGCCGGCCGGGGTCGGCATCGCCATGGCGGTCGGACTCGGGGTGGCCGCCTTCCAGCTCGATCTCCCCGGCTACCGGTTCGGGTGGCGTCAGGTCGCCGCGGTGACAGCCGCCGTCGCCGCCGTCGTGGGCATGCTGCCCGTGCTGGTCGGGAGCCTGGGGGGGCGTTGGGACCTGGTCCCGTCGGGCTACGCCGAGGCCACGTCCTGGATGTCGGCCAACAAGGCCCAGGGCGACTTCCGCGTGGTGTGGATCGGCGACCCTCGCGTGTTGCCGGGCAACGGGTGGGAGCTGTCCCCGGGCCTCGCCTACACCGTCAGCGAGGACGGTCTCCCCGACATCACCGGCGTGTGGCCGGGTTCGCCGCCGGGCCAAGCCGCCCAGATCGGCACCGACATCCGGCTGGCCCGGAACCATGCCACCGTGCGGCTGGGTCGGTTGCTGGCGCCGTACGCGGTCCGGTACGTGGTGGTGGTCGACACGCTGGCCCCCTCGATTCCCGGGCTGCAGACCCCCATCTCGCACCCGGTCCCCGGCGACCTGCTCGGTTCGTTGGCGGCGCAGATCGACCTCCGCCAGATCATCTCCCAAGGTGGGTTCGACGTCTTCGTCGACCCGACGGCGCTGCCGTTGCGGGCCACCCGGTCGGGAGCCGGTGCCCCCGGCTCGCCCGAGTCGGCCGTCACCGGTGTCGACCCCGCCCTCTCGGGGTGGCGCCCGGCGCTGGTCGGCTCGCCCGGTGCCACCAGTGTCACGGGCCGCGTCGGGGCCGGGACCGTCCTCGACGCGGTGGCTCCGGCCGCGGATTGGCGCCTGACCGGGCCCGACGGAGCGGTCGTGCACTCGAAGACCGCCTTCGGCTACGCGCCCACCTTCTCCACGTCGCGACCGGGGACGGTCACCGTCGCCTTCGTCGGGTCGGGGGCGCACGGCTTCGAGATCGGGGTCGAGACTGCGGCCTGGATCGTGCTGGCGGCCGCGCTGGCGGGCCGGCGTTGGTGGCTCGACTGGTGGTGGGGACCACTTGGCGGTGGCCCCAGACGACGCCGCCGAGCGCGCCTGGCGTCAGGGCCGATCATCACGCAGTCGCATGTCGAACCGGCCGACGAGCCCGCCGATGGTGCGAGCCGGGTGGTCCTGTGAGCGCGGTCCGGTGAGAGACGATTCGGTGAGCGGCGCGGTCCGGTGAGCCCGGTGATGTCGTGACCGGGTCGCTGCGGCGTTCCCTCATGATCGTGGTCCTGGTGGCGATCTTGATCCTGACCGGGATCTCGGACCGGCTCGTCGGCCGGACCACGGTGCCGGCTCCCGCTCCGGCCGCCACGGCGTTGTCCACGCTCCGGGTGGCGCCGGCGGCTCACACCGAGTCGTCGGCATGGTTCTGTGCCGGCGGGAGCGGTGCCCAGGGAGGCGCCCCCGCCACCATCGTGCTCACCAACGCCGGCCATCATCCCGTGCACGGCACGTTGACCGCGGTCTCCGCCCTCGCCGCCGGGGCGCCGCAGCCGGGCCCGTGGGCGGGTGCACACAGCGTGTCGCTGACGGTTCCCACCGACAGCCAGGTGGCGGTGGGCGCGGACCAGCTGGGATCGACCGGCCTGGTGGCGGCGGCGGTGGTGCTCGACGGAGGCGGTGTGGCGGTGTCGGAGTCGGTGCAGAGCCCGCTCGGGTGGAGCATGGCTCCGTGCGCGCCGTCGACCGGCACCGACTGGTACTTCGCCCACGGCGCCACGGCCCAGGGTGGTGGACTGATCCTGTCCCTGTTCAATCCGGCCGCCACCGACGCCGTGGTGGACATCTCCCTGGTGTCGGCGACGGCGGGCTATCTCGCTCCTGCCGCCTACCAGGGCATCGACATCGCGCCCGGATCCCTCGTCACGGAGAACATCGGGGACCACGTCGCCGACGATCCGGCCGTGGCCACCGAGGTGTCGACGCTGTCGGGGGCCATCGTGGCGACGCGAGTTGCAGTCGGTGGGGACCCCGGGCGACGGCGGGATCTCGCTCACCCTGGGGAGCCCGGCTCCCGCCGCTCGGTGGGTCTTTCCCCAGAGCACCGGGATCGCGGAAGGAAGCGTCGCCTTCGATGTCCTGAACCCGACCTCGAGCCCCGCCGTCGTATCGGTGGACATCGGCCTGTCCCAAGGAGCGGGCGCCGAGCCGCTGGCCATGCACGTCCCGGCCCAGTCCGTCGTGACGCTCACCGCCCAGAGTCAGACCCGGATCCCGATCGGCGTCCCGTACTCGCTCGTCTTCTCGACCACCGGGGGCGGCATCGTGGTGAGCAGGGAGGTGGTGGCTCCGGCGGGCTCGCCGGCCGGCGTCCCCGAGGTCGGGGTGGTGCCGGGCGTGCCGGGGGGCGCCACCCGTTGGGTCCTGCCCGCCGTGGCGACGCCCGGCACCGCGGCGTGGGCGTTCGCGGTCGTCGATCTCGGCCCCAAAGCGACCACGGTGAAGCTCCTGACCCCGAGCGGACGGCCCATCGCCGGCCAGCCCACCCGTCGTGTCGAGCCCGGCTCGCCGCTCGTCATCGGGCCCCTCCCGGGGGCACCGTTCGGGACCGTGCCTTTCGAGGTCGTCGCCACCCAACCGGTCGCCGTCGAGCTCGACGCCGCCCCCGTGCTCGTGCCCGGGGCCGTGGTGGTGCCCTCGTTCGCTCCTTCGTAGAGGCGGCGGTCTCACAGACCGCGTCGCCGGGGCGGGCGACGGTGGCGGAACCGCTCAGTCGGGCTTGGCGCTCGAGCCCGTGGGCTCAGGTGTCACGGCGGGAACGTCGGACTCGGCGCCGTTGCCCGACGCACCGGCTTCGGCACCGGAACCGGCACCGTTGGCGGTCGTGAAGTGCGATGCCATGACGGCGGCTTCGTGGACGGGACGACCGTAGGCGGTGTCGACGAGCTTGCTGACCTCGCCCCCGTCGAGCGTCTCGCGCTCGAGCAGGGCTCGCGCCACGGCGTCGAGCCCACCGCGGTGGCGGCTCAGCAACTCGATGGCCCGCTCCTCCTGCTGGCGCAGGATCCGGGCGATCTCGGCGTCGACCACCCGGGCGGTGTCCTCGGAGTAGTCACGGGAATGCAAGAGGTCTTCGCCGAGGAAGACCATGCCCTGCGACCCCCACGCCATGGGCCCGAGCTCTTCGCTCATTCCCCATTCGCGCACCATCTTCCGGGCCAGCTCGGTGTTGCCGACGAGGTCGTTGCTGGCGCCGGTGGAGAGGTCGCCGTAGACGAGGAGCTCCGCGGCGCGCCCGCCCATGCGCACCGCGAGCGAGTCCTCGATCACGTCGCGGGGGTAGATGTGGCGCTCCTCGATGGGCAGCTGCTGGGTCACGCCCAAGGCCAGGCCGGTGGGCAGGATGGTGACCTTGTGGACGGGGTCGGCGTGCTCGAGCACGTAGGCGAGCACGGCGTGACCACCTTCGTGGAAGGCGACGCGCTCCTTCTCGGGCTCGGACAGGACGAGGCTCTCGCGACGCTGCCCCATGAGCACCCGGTCGCGGGCCGCCTCGAAGTCCTGCTGGTCGACCTGGTGCGAGCCGCGCCGCACGGCGTGCAGTGCGGCCTCGTTGACGAGGTTGGCGAGGTCGGCGCCGCTCATGCCCGGGGTGCCGCGCGCCACGAGCTCGAGGTCGACGTTGTCGCCGATCCGCTTGTCCTTGCAGTGGACCTTCAGGATCGGCAGGCGCTCCTCGAGGTCCGGGAAGGGGGACGACGATCTGGCGGTCGAAGCGGCCCGGCCGCAGCAGGGCGGGGTCGAGGATGTCGGGGCGGTTCGTCGCCGCGATGATGACGACGCCCTCGGCGGGGTCGAAGCCGTCCATCTCCGAGAGCATCTGGTTGAGGGTCTGCTCCCGCTCGTCGTGGCCGCCGCCGAGCCCGGCGCCGCGCTTGCGGCCGATGGAGTCGATCTCGTCCACGAAGATGATGGCGGGTGCCTGCTTGCGGGCCGTCTGGAACAGGTCACGGACACGGCTGGCCCCGACGCCCACGAACATCTCCATGAAGTCCGACCCGCTGACCGACAGGAACGGGACCCCCGCCTCGCCGGCCACGGCCCGGGCCAGGAGCGTCTTGCCGGTACCGGGCGGCCCGACCAGCAGGATGCCCTTGGGGATCTTGGCGCCGATGTCGCGGAAGCGGTGCGGCGACTTCAAGAAGTCGACCACCTCGCTGATCTCGACCTTCACCCCCTGGTAGCCGGCCACGTCGGAGAAGGTCGTGCGAGGACGCTCGGTCGTGTACAGCTTGGCGCGCGACCGCCCGATCGACATGATCCCCGACATCTGGCCCTGCGCCCGCCGGCTGATCCAGAAGAAGATGCCGACGAAGGCCACCAGGATGAGGATGGTGGGCAGCCACTGTCCGAGGGCGCTCTGCTGGGGCGTGTTGAAATTGACGGTCGCGATGTCCTTCTTCATGACCGTGACATCGTTCTGCGAGCGAGGGGTCGGGGCCCTTCACCGAGTAGCTCTGACCGTCCTGTTCAGCTTGCCGGTGATGATCCCCGTGGTGTTGTCGACGGTGGCCGACTGGACCTGGTGCGCTTCGACGTAATCCTGGAGGAAAGGCTTGTACTGGATCTGCTTGACCTGGGGATGGTTGATGAGGGCGGGGACGATCAGGACGGCGATGACCGCCACGATGAGCAGGGCGAAGACCCAGCGCCAGCTCTGGTCGCCCCCCGACGGCGTCTGCCCGCCCGGCCCACCCGACGCGGGACCGCCCGTCCCACCTGGGGTGGGACGTCCCGAACGGCGGTCGGGAAGAGAGGGGGGACTCATTTCTCCATGGTACGCGCCCGCACCCCCGGCCATGCACGCATGGGCGAGATGGTTGGGATGCAGGTGATCGCTAACCTTCGCCTGATGTCGAGCACCGCTCCCGGCTCGAGAGACGGCGAGTCCGGGCCGGTCGCGGTGCCTGTGACCGCCGCTCCGCCGCCACCGGCGGGGCCGCCCCCGGCCGACGCACCCCCGGGATCGGCCCCCCCGGGGTCCCCACCACCCCGGTCGCCGGCTTCCGCACCGCCGCCACCGCCCGCACCGCCGCCACCGGGGTATCCCGCCTCCCCGGGATGGCCCGGGAACGGGTACCCACCGCCGCCGTATGGGGAACGTCCCGGCGGGCCGGCTGCCGCTGGGGGCGACGACGACACCGACGACGCCCCGCCTCGGACGACGCGTGACGCCGGGACGTGGCTCATGTTCGCGGCGTTCGGGTTCATCGCCGGCCAGGTCGCGAGCACCATCCTCCTGGTGGTGGTGGCCGGGCTCACCGGCCACGGGTCGGAGATCGCGCGCTTGTCGACCCAGCCGGTCCCGCCCGCCTGGGTCGAGGTGAGCGGCCTCGTCGGCCTGTGGATCGGCTTCGTCGGCGCCATCGTGCTCACGAGCAAGGCGCGGGGGACGGGGAGCATCGTCCGCGACATGGGCCTCAGGGTGCGGCCGTGGGACGTGCTCGTCGGGCCCCTCATCGGGCTCGGCGGCCAACTCGTGCTGCTGCCCGTGCTCTATCTCCCGTTGGAGCATGTCGTCCCCCACCTCGACCAGCGTCTCAAAGAGCCCGCCCAACATCTGACCGGTGGGTTCCCCGGCTCGGACCTGGCCGTCATCGCCGTGCTCACCGTGGTCGTGGTGCCGGTCATCGAGGAGACGTTCTTCCGGGGGCTCGTGCTGCGCGCCCTGCTCCGCATCTGCAGGGGGCCGGGCCCGTGGTGGGCGTGGCCCTGGCCGCCATCGCCGACGGGGTCATCTTCGGCCTGGCGCACTTCGAACTGCTCGAACTGCTCGGGCTGCTCGGCCTTCGGGGCCGTCCTGGCGTTGATGGCCTACAAGTTCCGTCGTCTGGGGCCGGGCATCTTCGCCCACGGGATGTTCAACCTGTTGGCCGATGCTGTCGGTGGCCGGCATCCTGCACTGACGGGGTACCGGCACCCGGCGACCACGGCTCCGGGGCCGCGGCCGGGACCGGACCGGCGCCACGGGACGCCGACGCACACGAAATCGGGGCCGGCGCTGCCGCTTGGGGGCGCTTTTCGGGCACCATGGATCTGATGCGACGACCGTCCCCGCCCGCGATTGCCACGTTCGTGGCCGTCGCCGCGGTCATCGTCGTCGTCCTCTGGCAGTGCGATCCGAGCCTTCTGCTGGCCAACACCATGACGACGGGGGGCGACACCGGGGCCCACTTCGGTCTGGCCCAGTTCCTGAAGACCAACCTGCTCCTGCACGGGCACGTGACGGGTTGGTTCCCCGGCGCCTACGACGGCCTTCCCCTCAACACCTTCTACTTCCCGCTTCCCGACACCCTGGCGGCCCTGCTCGGCTTCGTCATCCCCTTCGACATCGCCTTCAAGTTCATCACCATCCTCGGCTCGATCACCCTGCCCGTCGCGGCCTGGGCCTTCGGCCGCCTGGTGGGGATGGAGCGGCCCCGGCCCGCCGTGCTCGCCGTGTTCACCCTGCCCTTCCTGTTCGACCAGACCTTCACCATCTACGGCGGGAACCTCTACTCGACGATGGCCGGTGAGTACGCCTTCTCGCTCGGCTTGTCGGTGGCGCTGGTCTTCCTCGGGGTCGTGGTGCGGGGGATGCGCACCGGGCGCTCGAGGATCCCCGCCGTGGTGCTGCTCTCGGCGTGCGTGTTGTCCCACCTCGTCCCCACACTGTTCTGCTTCGTGGGCGCGCGGGCGGCCCTCGTCTTCTTCGGCCCCACCCGCCGGCGGGTGTGGTGGCTGGTGTCGGTGGTGGGCACCAGCTTCCTCCTCGTGGCGTGGTGGGCGGTTCCCTTCGTGATGGAGCAGGCCTACAGCACCACCATGGGGTGGCAGAACGTCACGACCTTCGCCGGGCTGCTCGCCCCGGCGGCGGACCGCTGGGCGCTCATCGTCGGCGTGGTCGGTGTGGTGATCGCCTGCATCCGGTTCAACCGTGCCATCCTCTCGCTCACCGTGGCCGGGGTGGCGGCTGCCCTGTTCGTGCGCTACGCACCCCAGAGCGCGCTCTACAACACGCGTGTCCTGCCCATCTACTGGCTCTGCGTCTACCTCGTCGCCGGCTACGGGGTGGCGGAGCTGTTGATCATCGGCGGCGCGGGGCTGGCGCAACCTGCGCGACGCCCTGCGGTGGGCGCCCCCGGACCTCCCCACCCTGGCGGTCCCGGGCGGGGGGCCGACCCCGGCCTTCGCCACCGGGGGCCCCATCTCGAGCTTCGCCCCGCACGTGGTGTCGGCCACCACCGACGTGCGCCCGGGCGCCGGCACCGGGACCGTTGCCGAGGCCGGCGTACCCCGGGGAGGGGGTCGGCGGCGAGTCGCGCTGGCTCCCGCCGTCCGGGGCCCCCCCGCCGCCGTGGCCTCCGCCGCCGCGGCGCATGGCGTGGGCGCCGGGCGCGTTGGTCGTGCCCATCGTGGCGTTGGCCCTCTCGGCGCTGGTCGTGCTGCCCCCGCTGCTCGTCACGCCCGGGACGGTCTACAAGCTCGGGCCCGTGAACGTCCGGGCCAGCAATGTCCCGGCGTGGGCCCAGTGGAACTACTCCGGCGTCGAGCGCAAGGCCGGGTACCCCGAGCTCCAGGACATCGTCACCCACATGGACCAGGTGACGAAGAAGTACGGGTGCGGACGCGCCATGTGGGAGTACAACGCCGACCTCAACCGATTCGGCACGCCCATGGCGTTGATGCTGCTTCCCAATTACACCGGCGGGTGCGTCGACTCCATGGAGGGTCTGCTCTTCGAGTCGGCGACGTCGACGCCGTACCACTTCATCAACCAGGCCGAGCTCTCGGTGTCGCCGTCCGAGGCCATGGTCCCGTCCACCACCGGCATCGTGTACGGGGGGGTCAACGTCCCGCTCGGGATCGAGCACCTCCAGATGCTCGGGGTGAAGTACTTCATGGCCGTCTCCCCGCCGATCCAGGACCAGGCCGACGCCGACCCCGCCCTGACCCTCGTCTCCACCACGCGGTCCGTGGCACACCGTGTACCAGGGCCAGACCATCATCACCACGTGGAAGATCTACCTGATCCACAACTCGTCGCTCGTGACCCCGCTCACCGAGACCCCCGACGTCCTCACCGGGGTGGGCGCGGCCCAGCCGACGTGGCTGCCGGTCTCCCAACGCTGGTACGCGAACCCCGCGGCGTGGTCCCAGCAGATGGTGGCGGGCGGCCTGGCGTCGTGGGCGCGCGCCCCCAAGGGGGTGGCCCCCGCCGAGCACCAGGCACTCCCGGCCGTGACGGTGTCGTCCATCCGCTCCACCGACAACCAAGTGAGCTTCCACGTGAGTCGCATCGGCGTGCCCGTGCTGGTCCGGGTCTCGTACTTCCCGTCGTGGCACGCCACCGGGGCGCAGGGCCCGTGGCGGGCCGAGCCGAACCTCATGGTGGTCGTGCCCACCTCGCACGACGTCACCTTACCTACGGGGCCAGCGGCCCCGACAAGCTCGGGATGGTGCTGAGCCTGGTCGGGCTCGTGGCGCTGGGCGTGCTCGTCTGGCGACGCTTCGCCTACCCCTGAACCGCTGAACAGGCGCGGACAGGGCGCGGCCGAGGAATCGGCGAGACCGTGACGAGTCGCCGACGAGGCCCCTTCACCGTCGCTCGCCGTGCCCGGCGAGGATCACGATTCCCTAACTTCTGGCACACGCCTCCCACATCGCTCAGGGCCGATCATTCGACAGGCCCACACGAGACAGGCCGCTTCAGAGGTCCCGCACCGGGACCGATGGAACGGAGAACTCTCGACGGACCGTTTGCGCACGAGGAGGGAGGCGATGACGCCACGGAAGCTCGCCACGGCCACGCTGTTCAGCGGCCTCGCCGTGACCCTGGCCGCCTGCGGGGCGGGAAGCTCGTCGCACGTCGTGGCGCGGCTCACGCCCACCACGGCGGGGGCGCCGACGTCCAGCACCACGGTGACCGTGCCCGGCACGGGCACGAGCTCGGCTCCGGGCTCGGCTCCGGTGCACGGCGCACCGACGACCGCACCCTCGGCGTCGCTCAACCCACAGACGCTCGATCAGGTCGCCGCCGACCTGGGGGCTTTGGACAACAGCCTCAACACGGCGAACTCCGACCTGAACAACCCGCAAGGAGACTCTTGAGATGAAGCACAACTTCGCACGTCGCATGGCGCGGCGTGCCATGACGGCCGGCGCCGTCGCCGGGCTCGTCGTGATGGTGCCCGGGTGCCGCCTTCGCAGCATCCTCGGCCAACGGCCTCGACCACCACCGCGGCTCGACGGCCACGACGATCCCGGCATCGAACCCGCGATGCACCGCCGCGCTGTTCGGTCAGGCCCAACAGCTCGTCGAGGCGGACCTGGCGGGTCGGGTCGCCCAACTCAACGCCTTGCTGGCGGCGGCGAACAACACCGCCAACCACCTGACCACCGGTGACCGCCAGACGCTGCGGAACGACATCACCACCGTGGAGCTCCCCGGCATCGAGGCGTTGCAGACCCAGGCGCAGCCGGCCACCACGTGTCCGGGGCTGCGGACCGTGGCCCGCTCGATGGTCTACAACTACCGCGTCTACGTCGTCATGACGCCACAGACGCATCTGACCATCGTGGTCGACGACGAGACCTACATCGAGGGCGTGCTCGTCAACCTCGAGCCCCAGATCGCCACCGCCATCCAGAACGCCCAGGCGGCCGGCAAGGACGTCACCGCGGCCCAGGCCGCCTTCAACGACCTCAAGAACCAGGTGTCGACGGCGCAGGGCGACACCAACGGTGAGGCGGCCCAGATCCTGGCGCAGGCGCCGACCGGCTTCCCCGGGAACTGGCAGGCCTTCCTGACGGCCCGCACCAACGCCACCAACGCGCGCACCGACCTGCGCGCCGCCTACGCCGACGCCCAGCACATCCGGACCGACCTGCAATAGCACGGCCGCCCGCAGCGCGGCCCCGGCATCCCCGCCGGCCGTGAGCCCCGGGCCGCGGGGAGGGGAGCGGGTAGGCTGCATGCGCCATGACCGCACTCGATGCCGTGTTCAAGGCCTACGACGTGCGCGGGACGGTACCCGAGCAGCTCGACGGCCGTAGCTGTCGTGCCATCGGCTGGGCCTTCGCGCATTTCGTGGGCACGAGCCGCATCTTGGTGGCGCGCGACATGCGGGCGTCGGGCGTGGAGCTCTCGGCCGCCTTCGCCACCGGCGCCCGCCGGGCCGGGGCCACGGTGGTGGACCTCGGGCTGGCGTCGACCGACATGTTGTACTTCGCGTCGGGCCGGCTCGACGCCCCCGGGGCGATGTTCACGGCCTCGCACAACCCCGCCGGCTACAACGGGATCAAGATGTGCCTGGCCGGGGCCAAGCCGGTGGGACAGGACACCGGGCTGGCCGTCGTCCGCGACGAAGCCGAGGACGCGCTCGCCTCGGGCGCCGACGACGGCCCCGAGCTCGGGGGCTACGAGCAGCGCGACCTCCTCGACGAGTTCGCCGACCACGTGCGCTCGTTCATCGAACCTTCCGCCCTGCGCCGTCTGAAGGTGGTGGCCGACACCGCCAACGGCATGGGCGGCCTCGTGGTGCCGAAGGTCTTCGAGGGCCTCCCCGTCGACCTCGAGATCCTCTTCGGCGAGCTCGACGGCACCTTCCCCAACCACCCCGCCGACCCCATCCAGGAGGAGAACCTCCGGGACCTCAAGCGGGCCGTGCTGGCGTCGAAGGCCGACATCGGGCTCGCCTTCGACGGGGACGCCGACCGCGTCTTCCTCGTCGACGAGCAGGCGCGCCCCGTGTCGGGGTCGCTCACCACCGCCCTGGTGGCGCGGGCCATGCTCGAGAAGCATCCCGGCGCCACCGTCCTCTACAACCTCATCAGCTCGAAGATCGTCCCCGAGACGATCGAGCGCTATGGCGGCACGGCGGTGCGCACCCGGGTCGGGCACTCCTTCATCAAGCAGGTGATGGTGGACACCGGCGCGGTCTTCGGGGGCGAGCACTCGGGGCACTACTACTTCATGGACAACTACCGCGCCGACTCGGGGCTCATCGCAGCCATGATCGTCCTGGAGGAATTGTCGGCGTCGGGGGTGACGCTGTCGGAGCTCCTGGCCCCGTACCGCAAGTACGCCGACTCGGGCGAGATCAACACCGCCGTCGACGATCCCGTCACCGCCGTCGAGTCACTGGCCGAGCATTTCGCCGCTCAGGGGCTCGTCACCGACCGCACCGACGGGCTGACCGTCGAGTTCGACGACTGGTGGTTCAACGTCCGCCCCTCGAACACCGAGCCCCTGCTGCGCCTCAATGTCGAAGCGGCCACCCCCGCCGAGTGCGAACGCCACACCGCCGAGCTCCTCCAGCTCGTGGCCAAGGTGCCGGGCGGAGGCACGACCTGACACCCGTGACACCACCGAACCACGATTGAAGTTGGGAGCACGACGACCGATGGCATTGGACCCGTTGCTACTGGAAGTGCTGGCGTGTCCCGAGGACAAGGGGCCGCTGCTGTACTTCGAGGACGAGGACCGGCTCTACAACCCCCGGCTGCACCGCAGCTACGAGGTGCGAGACGGGATCCCCGTCATGCTCGTCGACGAAGCCAGCGCCGTCGACGACGCCGAGCACGAGCGGCTCATGGCCAAGGCCCACGAGGGCGGCGCGGCCAGCACGCTGCCGGGGGCGAGCGCCACATGACCGACGTCCCCGTCGCCGACGGCGTGCTCGACACGCTCGGCATGTTCGACGTGACCGCCGGACTGCCCGAGCAGGTGGCCACGGCCGTGGGTGCCGCTCGCGGCCTCGACGGGCTCCCCGAGCGCGAGTACGTGGAGAACGTGGTCGTGCTCGGCATGGGCGGGAGCGGCCTCGCCGGCGACGTCATGGTGGCGGTGGCGGGGCCCTTCGTCCCCGTCCCCATCACGGTGGTGAAGTCCTATGACCTCCCCGACTTCGTGGGCCGGGGCTCGCTCGTCTTCGCCATCTCGTTCTCGGGCAACACCGAGGAGACGGTGGAGGCGGCGGGGGAGGCCGCCAACGCCGGGGCCAGCCTCGTGGCCGTGACCGGCGGCGGCGAGCTCGGGCGCCTGGCCGACGAGTGGGGGGCGCCGGTCGTCGCCGTGCCCACCACCATCCCCCAGCCCCGGGCCGGGATCGGGGCCATGGCCATCCCGCCGCTCGTCGTCCTCGAGGACATCGGGCTCTTCCCGGGCGCGGCCACCTGGGTCGCCCTGGCGGTGGACCAGCTCAAGTACCGCCGGGACCGGTTGGTCCAGCCCGGGAGCACCGCCGAGGAGGTGGCCCGCCGGATCGGCCGCACCATCCCCCTCGTCCACGGGGCCCAGGCCGTCGGCGCCGCCGCCACGCTGCGGTGGAAGGCGCAGGTCAACGAGAACGCCAAGGCGCCCGCCTTCGCGGCGGTCTACCCCGAGCTCTGCCACAACGAGATCGCCGGCTGGGGCCAGCACGGGGACGTCACCCGCCAGATCATCACCCTCATCAATCTGCGCCACGACGCCGAGCATCCCCAGCTGGCCCGGCGCTTCGCCTTCGTCTCGGATGTGCTTCGCGAGGTCGTAGCTGACATCATCGAGGTGCGCGCCCAGGGTGAGGGGGACCTGGCCCAGCTCCTCGACCTGATGCTCGTGGGGGACTTCGTCTCGCTCCATCTCGCTGCCCGCGAAGGCATCGACCCGGGGCCGGTGCCGGTCCTCGAGGACCTGAAGCGGCGTCTGCTCGAGCCGTAGACAACGCCAGACCACTGCCCTGAGGCCCAGACCACAGCTGTCGATCACACGAGGAGCACACATCATGTCCACGTCCGCCAATGACTCACGACGTCGCCGACCTCGGCCTCGCCGACCTCGGGCGCCAGCGCATCGCATGGGCCGACGCCAACATGCCGGTGTTGACCTCGATCCGGGAGCGCTTCGCCAAGGAGCGCCCCCTGGCCGGGGCCAGGGTGGCGGCCTGCCTGCACGTGACGACCGAGACCGCCAACCTGCTGCGAACGCTCAAGGCGGGGGGGGCCGAGGTGCTCGATCTGCGCGTCGAACCCGTTGTCGACCCAGGACGACGTGGCCGCGTCGCTGGTCCGTGACGAGGGCATCCCGACGTTCGCCGTGAAGGGCGAGGACGCCGAGCTCTACTACGCCCATATCGACGCGCTGCTCGACCGCCATCCCACCATGACCATGGACGACGGCTGCGACACGGTGTCGCGGATCCACTCGACGCGCCCCGAGCAGGTGTCGGAGATCCTGGCCGGCACCGAGGAGACCACGACCGGGGTCATCCGGTTGCGCGCCATGGAGGCCGAGGGCGCGCTCAAGTACCCGATCGTGGCGGTCAACGACGCCGACACCAAGCACATGTTCGACAACCGCTACGGCACGGGCCAGTCCACCCTCGACGGCGTCATCCGGGCCACCAACGTCCTGCTGGCGGGCAAGCGCATCGTGGTGGCCGGGTACGGCTACTGCGGCAAGGGCGTGGCCAGCCGGGCCCGGGGCCACGGCGCCCAGGTCATCGTGACCGAGATCAACCCCCTGCGCGCCCTCGAGGCCGTCATGGACGGGTTCCGGGTCGAGCCCATGGAGATCGCCGCGGCCGAAGGGGAGATCTTCATCACCGTCACCGGCAACCGCGACGTGTTGCGCGCCGAGCACTTCGAACGGATGCAGGACGGGGCCATCGTCGCCAACTCGGGCCACTTCGACATCGAGATCGACCTCATCAGCCTCGGGGAGCTGTCCGAGGGCCAGCGCCGCCACGTCCGCCCGATGGTCGAGGAGTTCTCGGTGCGGGGCAAGCGCGTCCTCGTCATCGCCGAGGGACGGCTCGTCAACCTGAGCGCGGCCGAGGGCCACCCCGCCGCGGTGATGGACATGAGCTTCGCCAACCAGGCCCTCGCCGCGGAGTGGGTCATGGCCAACGCGGCGACGCTCGAGAAGCGCGTCTACGACGTGCCCCGCACCATCGACGCCGAGATCGCCCGGCTCAAGCTCGAGACGATGGGGGTCGACATCGACCGGCTCACCCCGGCCCAGGAGGAGTACCTCGGCTCCTGGCAGACCGGCACCTGACACCGGCGGCTTCGACCCGCGCCGTCCCGGGCGCCGGATCTCCCACCTCACCAGCACGTCCGTCGGGCCCGAGACATACCGGGCGGGCGGGCGTACGCTGGGGTCGTGGATCGTGTCCGGGTCTGTGGTTGCAAGTCGAAGCCAGTCGCAGGCGAAACGACCCACGTAAGGCAACTCATGGTTGCTGAGCATGGTGCGACTTAGAGGTAAGCCCTGCCCGTCGGGGCACCGACTCCCGGTGTTCGACGGAGAAGGAGCGAAGCAGGCCGTCATGGGTGTCGTCGGGCGACGCGGTTCGCCGCGCCGTCGCCGGCAGCCGGGCCGTCACCTCCTCTGCAGGCGAGTGTGGGGACAAAGACCAGGTCAGCCGGACGCGATCCACAAGCATCGAACAGGTCAGCCGTAGGGGAGGGACGACCCGACCCGCGGCCTGAAGGAGGTGCAGCGGTGGACGTTGCTGTTTCGGGACGCAAGCAGACCGCACCGGAGGAAGTCCGGGCCCTCGCCCGAGCGAAGGTGGCGAAGCTGGGGAGACTGGCCCCCGTGCTCGAACGAGCCGAGGTGCGCCTGTCCGAGGACCCGGCCGCACCGGGGTCGGGACGCAAGGTGTGCGAGGTGACGATCACCGGCCACGGCCACATCCTGCGAGCCAAGGCGGCCGCCACCGACGTGCCCGTGGCCGTGGACAAGGTGGTCGACAAGCTCGAGCACCAGGTCGAGCGGTTGAAGGGGAAATTGGTGGGCCGTTCCCATCCCCGCCGTTCCCACACCTTGTCCAAGGCCTGACCGACCGCCCGACTGCTTGACGGGCCGCCTGACTGCGGCGCCTGACGGGCGGCTTCACGGGGACCGCGAGCGCCGCTGGCCGCCCACAGGCCCGGCGGTAGACTGTCTGCGCCATGTCTCCGAGTGTCTTTACGCGCGTCCTGCAGGCCGGCGAGGGGAAGAAGGTCCGCCGGCTGGCAGAGCTCGTCCCGTTCGTCAACGAGCTCGAGCCCGAGATGGAAGCCCTGTCCGACGACGACCTGGCCCATCGGACCGTCGTCTTCAAGGAGCGCATCGCCAACGGGGAGTCCCTCGACGACCTCCTCGTCGACGCCTTCGCCACCGTGCGCGAGGCGGCGTGGCGGGTGCTCGGCCAGCGGCACTTCGACGTCCAGCTCATGGGGGGCATGGCGCTGCACTTCGGCTGGATCGCCGAGATGAAGACGGGCGAGGGCAAGACCCTCGTGTCGACCCTCCCCGTCTATCTCAACGCCCTGTCGGGCCTGGGCCTGCACGTGATCACGGTCAACGACTACCTGGCCGGCCGCGACGCCGACTGGATGGGCCAGGTGCACCGCTTCCTGGGGCTCACCGTGGGGAGGGTGAGCCCCGAGCTCCCCGACTTCGAGGACAAGCGCGCTCGCCTACGCCTGCGACGTCACCTACGGCACCAACACCGAGTTCGGCTTCGACTACCTGCGCGACAACATGGCCCGGTCGCGCGAGCACATGGTCCAGCGCGGCCACGTGTACGCCATCGTCGACGAGGTCGACTCGATCCTCATCGACGAGGCCCGCACGCCGCTCATCATCTCGGGCCCGGCGTCGGAGTCGGCCAAGCTCTACTACCAGTTCGCCGGCCTGGTCCGGACGCTGCGCCGGGACGAGGACTACGAGGTCGACGAGGAGAAGCGCATCGCCTACCCGACCGAGGCGGGCGTGGCCAAGGTCGAGAGCCAGGTGGGCGTGGACAACATGTACGAGATGGTGTCGGTCAACTACGTGCACCACCTCACCCAGGCGTTGCGGGCCAAGGAGCTCTTCCACCGGGACAAGGACTACCTGGTCTCGGGGGGCGAGGTGAAGATCGTCGACGAGTTCACGGGCCGCACCCTCGAAGGTCGGCGTTGGTCCGACGGCCTCCACCAGGCCGTGGAGGCCAAGGAGCGGGTCCAGATCAAAGAGGAGAACCACACCTGGGCGACGGTCACCCTCCAGAACTACTTCCGGCTCTACGAGAAGCTGTCGGGGATGACCGGGCACGGCCGAGACCGAGGCGGCCGAGTTCGCCACGACCTACAACATCCCGGTGGTGCCCATCCCGACCAACGTGCCCATGGTCCGCGCCGACCAGCCCGACCTCATCTACAAGTCCGAGGACGCCAAGTTCGCGGCCGTGGTCGACGACATCGTCGAGCGCTACGAGACGGGCCAGCCCGTGCTGGTGGGCACGGCCTCGGTGGCCAAGTCCGAGCAGCTCTCCAAGCTGCTCGAGCGGCGGGGCGTGCCCCACCAGGTCCTCAACGCCAAGCAGCACACCCGGGAGGCCGAGATCGTGACCCAGGCGGGCCGGCTGCACGCCGTCACGGTGGCCACCAACATGGCCGGCCGAGGCGTCGACATCCTGCTCGGGGGCAATCCCGAGGGCCTGGCCCGCCAAGAGGCGATCGGCCAGGGCTTCGACCTCGACACCGACGAGGGCACGGCCGAGTACGAGAAGCTCCTGGCCCGGTTCGAGAAGGAGTGCGGCGAGGAAGGCGACCAGATCCGCGAGCTGGGCGGGGTCTACGTCCTCGGCAGCGAGCGCCACGAGTCGCGCCGGATCGACAACCAGCTCCGGGGCCGGTCGGGCCGCCAGGGCGACCCGGGGGAGAGCCGGTTCTTCTTGTCCCTGGAAGACGAGCTCATGCGCCTCTTCGCCACCGGCGCCATGCAGTGGGTCATGGGGCGGACCCTCCCCGACGACGTCCCCATCGAGGCCAAGATGGTGACCAAGGCCATCGAGCGGGCCCAGCACACCGTGGAGGGTCGCAACGCCGAGATCCGCAAGGACGTCCTCAAGTACGACGAGGTGCTCAACGAGCAGCGCAAGGTCATCTACGCCCGCCGGTTGCAGGTCATCGACGGCGAGGACCTGCGCGAGCACACCGAGGAGCTCCTCGAGCAGACCATCGACGAGATGGTGCGCGCCTCGTGCCCGGGGGAGTTCCCCGAGGCGTGGGAGCTCGACCACCTGTTGGCCGAGGTGACCCAGTACTACCCGACGGGCTTCACCGTCGAGGACCTGGCCGAGGCCGTCACCGCCAGCCAGATCGCCGAGAGCCTCCTGGCCGAGGCGCTCGACGCCTACCACGACCGTGACGCCGTGTTCCCCGGGGGCGAGGAAGAGGCGCGGGGCGTGGAACGCGAGGTGATGCTCCAGATCATCGACCAGCGGTGGCGCGACCACCTGGCCGAGATGGACTACCTGCGCGAGGGGATCAACCTGCGCGCCATGGGCCAGCAGGACCCGCTCGTGGCGTGGCAGCGGGAGGGGTTCTCGATCTTCGGCGACATGATGGACGCCATCGACGACGACTACCTCCGGTACGTGATGCACGTGCAGGTGGTGGCCGAGGCCGCCCCCGAGCCCGACCTGTCCCACGCCAGCTACCAGGCCGCCGACGACCCCGTCCAGGGGGCGACCCTCCTCGAGGCCATGCGGGCCTCGGTGCCCCCGGCCGAGGTGAGCGCGGCCGGGGCGGGCGTCCCCGCCGGGCTCGACGCCGGTGGGCCGCTCGTCCCCGGCGCCCAGGTCTCGCCCCGCCACATGGCCGACGAGGAGACCCAGGCGCCGCTGGTGAAGGCCCCGACCGAGAAGCTCGGGCGCAACGAGCCGTGCTGGTGCGGGAGCGGCAAGAAGTTCAAGCTCTGTCATGGCGCGGCCTGAGCCCGCCGGGGCGGGGGACCAGCGCGACCTGCGGGGCGAGCTGGCGTCGCTCCGCAAGCGCCTCGAAGAGGCGGAGGGCTACCTGGGCGTCGACCACCTGCGGGCGCGCCGGGCCGAGCTCGAGACCGAGGTGTCGCGCCCCGACCTGTGGGACGACCCCGACGAGGCGCGCCGGGTCACCTCGGAGTTCAGCTCCGTCAACGACGACATCGCCATGCTCGAGGAGCTCGGCGCCACGCTGTCGGATGCCGAGGAGCTCTACGAGCTCATCATCGAGGAGTCCGACGACTCGTTCACGGGCGAGCTCACCGCGACCGTCGACGACCTCACGAAACGACTCTCGGACCTCGAGCTGCGGTCGCTGTTCTCGGGTGAGTACGACGAGCGCGACGCCATCGCCGAGCTGCACGCCGGCACGGGCGGCACCGACGCTCAGGACTGGACCGAGATGATGCTGCGCATGTACCTGCGCTGGGCCGAACGCCACGGGTTCGCCTTCGAGGTCGACGAGACCACCGAAGGCCAAGAAGCCGGACTGCTGTCGGCGACGTTCATCGTGAAGGGCCGGTTCGCCTACGGGTTGCTGTCGGCCGAGCGGGGTGTGCACCGGCTCGTGCGCATGTCGCCCTTCGACTCCCAGCACCGCCGCCAGACGAGCTTCGCGTCGTTGGACGTGATCCCCTTCCTCGACGAGGCCAGCACCGAGATCGCCATCGACGACAAGGACCTGCGCATCGACACCTACCGGTCGTCGGGGGCGGGGGGCCAGCACGTCAACAAGACCGACTCGGCCGTCCGGATCACCCACCTGCCCACCGGCATCGTGGTGTCGTGCCAGAACGAGCGCAGCCAGCACCAGAACAAGGCCCGCGCCATGCAGATCCTCGCGGCCAAGCTCGTCGACCTCCAGCGCGCCGAGCGGCGGTCGGAGCTCGACTCGTTGTCGGGGCCCAAGGCGGACGTCGCCTGGGGGAGCCAGATCCGGTCCTACGTGATGGCGCCGTACCAGATGGTGAAGGACCTGCGCACCGGGTACGAGACGGGCAACGTGGACGCCGTGCTCGACGGTGATCTCGACGCCTTCATCGAGGCCGAACTGCGTCGCCGACGCCCCGTGGGGGGCTGAGGGGGCCGGTGGGTCGTGGCGTGGTCGGCCGGAGGCGTCCGGCGTGTGGTGAGGCGCGGCTGGTAGAGTCGTCTGGCCCTCAGGGGCCACTACGGCCGATGGCGGTTGGGGCATGCCGCCGAGGACTCACTTCATGATTCGTTTCCGATGATCCGTTTCGAGAACGTCACCAAGAGCTACAAGAGCGGACAGGTCGCGCTGCGCGACGTGTCGATCGACATCGACAAGGGGGAGTTCGTCTTCCTCGTCGGTCCGTCGGGCTCGGGGAAGACGACGTTCATCCGCCTGCTGCTGCGCGAAGAGGACCCCGGCGCCGGCCGCATCTGGGTGGCGGGGCGCGACATCTGCCATCTCAGCCAGTGGCGGATCCCCTACCTGCGGCGCAACATCGGGTGCGTGTTCCAGGACTTCCGGCTCCTGCCCAACAAGTCGGTGTTCGAGAACGTGGCGTTCGCGCTCGAGGTGATCGGGCGGCCCAAGCACGTGATCGCGCAGCAGGTCCCCCAGGTCCTCGACCTGGTGGGGCTGTCGAAGAAGCACGAGAGCCTCCCCGGGGAGCTCTCCGGCGGGGAGCAGCAGCGCGTGGCGGTGGCCCGGGCCTTCGTGAACCGGCCCCTGGTGGTCCTGGCCGACGAGCCCACCGGGAACCTCGATCCCGCCACCAGCCAGGGGATCATGCGCCTGCTGGACCGGATCAACCGGACCGGCACCACCGTGGTGGTGGCCACCCACGACGCCGGCATCGTCGACCAGATGCGCCGGCGGGTCATCGAGCTCGACCACGGCACGCTCGTGCGCGACCAGGCCCGGGGTGTCTACGGCATGGCCCCGGCCGGCATGGCCCCCGAGGACCAGCTCCAGAAGGGCGCGCACTGAGATGCCCGTCTCCTTCGACTACGTGGCGCGCGAGACGGCGTCGAACCTGTGGCGCAACCGGCTCATGACCATCGCCGCGGTGCTCACGGTGGGGGTGTCGTTGTCGCTCGTGGGGGCGTCGCTGCTGCTGCGCCAGGGCGTGGCCCATGCCACCACCCAGTGGGCCCACGGCGTGGACGCCATCGTGTGGCTGAAGCCCAACATCTCGACCGCGCAACGGGACTCGGTGGAGCAGCAGGTGCGCCAGCTGCCCTATGTCCGCTCCACCACCTACCGGTCCCAGGCCTTCGACCTGGCCGAGTCCAAGCACCTCCTCACGCCGCCCGAGTACCAGGTGCTGACGGTGGGGACCATGCCCGCCTCGCTGCGGATCCAGCTCGACAACCCCAGTGAGGCCATCGCCATCGCCCGGCAGTTCGGCGACTACCCGGGGGTGAAGAGCGTCGCCGTTCCCACCAAGACCATCCACAACATCCAGACGGTGAGCCGGATCCTGCAATTGGTGTTCTTCGTGCTGGCCGTGATCCTGTTGCTCAGCGCCTCGGTGCTCATCATCAACACCATCCGCCTGGCCATCTTCGCCCGGCGGCGCGAGGTGTCGGTCATGAAGCTCGTGGGCGCCACCAACTGGTTCATCCGGGTGCCGTTCATGTTCGAGGGGGTGGCCCAGGGCCTGTTCGGCGCGCTGTTCGCCTCGCTGACGGTGTTCTCGCTGCACTTCCTGCTCGACAGCTTCTCCAACACCAAGACGGGGAACATCTGGTACCAGATGCGGATGCCGACCGGCGAGGTGATCGTCACCAGCCTCGTGGTCGTGGTGATCGGCGTGGTGATCGGGTCCTTCGGCTCCTACCTCGGGATCCGCCGCTTCCTCGACGCCTGACCCCGACGCCGCCGCCCCCACCGGGGGCAGACGGGGGGCCGGTCAGCCCTTGTTGGCGCCGTTCGCCCGGACGAAGTCGTTGACGGCGTAGTAGGCGTCGATCGACTCGCCGGCGTCACCCCAGAAGCCGTCGAGGATGTCGTAGGCCATGGTGCGCTGCTCGACGAAGTAATTGTTGACGTCGGTGATCTCGAGCTCGCCCCGACCCGACGGCTCGAGCGTGCCGATGACCTCGAACACCGAGGCGTCGTAGCAGTAGATGCCGGTGACGGCGTAGTTGCTGGGCGGGTCTTCGGGCTTCTCCACGATGTGGGTGATGCGCATCTCGGCGTCGAACTCGGGCACGCCGAGATGGCGGAGGTGGGCGGGGTCGTCCGCCTCGGTGAGCACGATGCGGGCCCCCCCCTCCTGGCGGGCGAAGTGCTCGACGGTGGGCCGGAAGGTGCGCTCGACGATGTTGTCGCCCAGCATGACGAGCACCGAGTCGCCGGCCACGAAGCGCTCGGCCAGGCCCAGCGCCTCGGCGATGCCCCCGGGCCGGTCCTGGTAGGCGTAGCTGAGGCGGTCGATGCCGTGCTCGTGGCCGTTGCCGAGGAGGCGCAGGAACTCCCCGGCGTGGGTGCCGCCGGTCACGACCATCATCTCGTTGATCCCGGCCAGCACCAGGGCCTCGATGGCGTAGCTGATCATGGGCCGGTCGTAGATGGGCAGGAGGTGCTTGTTCGTGATGCGGGTGAGCGGGTGGAGCCGGGTGCCGCTGCCGCCCGCCAGGATCACGCCCTTCACGGGGCGCCACCCTACCGGAGGTTCCCCGCCGCCCCCCCAGACGGGGCCCACCGCGCCACGACATCGTCGGCCAGGGCGGGCCACGCCGAGCGCGCCCACGGGCCGAAGTCGCGGTCGCACAGCGACGCGCACGCCACCCCGGCCCCGGGGTCGACCCACAGGAAGCTCCCCGACCGGCCGAAATGGCCGAAGGTGCCCGGGGAGTTGCGGGCCCCGGTCCAGTGCGGCGACTTGGCGTCGCGGATCTCGAAGCCGAGGCCCCAGTCACAGGGGTCGTAGCGGCCGAAGCCCGGCACGACGCCGGCCAGGCCGGGGAAGGCGACCGCGGTGGCGCCCGCCAGCGTGGCCGGCGCCACCAGGCGCGGCGCCAGGAGCTCGGCGCCGAGCAGGAGCAGGTCCCGCACCGGCCCCCGCCCCCCCGACGCCGGGGACGACCCGGGAGGGAGCTCGGTCCCGGTCATCTCCAGGGGGAGGACCACGCCGGTGCGGACGTAGTCGGAGAAGGGCAAGCCCGAGGATTGCGACACGTGGTCGGCGAGCACCTCGTAGCCGATGTTCGAATAGATACGGCGCCGCCCGGGGGCGGTGAGGGGCCGGAGGGTGTCGGGGCCGAGACCCGACGCGTGGGCGAGGAGGTGCCGCACCGTCGACCCGGGCGGGCCGGCGGGGTCGTCGAGGGCGACGGTGCCCTCTTCGACGGCCACGAGCACGGCCACGGCCACGAGCAGCTTGGTGACCGACGCCCACGCGTAGGGGGCTTCGGTGTCGCCGGTCTCGTCGGCCACCACGACGCCACCGTCGGGGGTGGCGAGCACCACCCCGGCGGCGGCCGAGCCCACCGGCCAGTGGGCCACGGCGCCGAGGGCGGTCAGGGTCGTCAGGGCGCGGCCCATTCGGTGGTGTCGGCCCGGATGCGGGCGTAGTCCACCTTGCCGGCCGGGGAGCGTCCGATGGTATCGACGAAGTGGACGCGCTTGGGCGCCTTGTAGGCCGCCAGGTGACCACGGACGTGCTCGATGAGCTCGGGCTCGGTCGCCGACGCACCGGGACGGAGCTCCACCGCGGCGGCCACCACCTGACCGAAGCGCTCGTCGGGGATGGCCACGGCCACGGCGTCGGCCACGGCGGGGTGGAGCTTCAAGACCTCCTCCACCTCTTCGGGAAAGACCTTCTCGCCGCCGGTGTTGATCACCACCGAGCCGCGCCCGAGCAGATGGATGGCGCCGTCGGCGTCCACCGTGGCGAAGTCACCGGGCACCGAGTAGCGGATGCCGTCGATGACCTGGAAGGTGCGGGCGGACTTGTCGGGGTCCTTGTAGTAGCCGACGGGGTTGCGGCCCCCGAGGGCGAGCACACCGACCTCGTCGGAACCGGGGGTCACGTCCTTGTGCGACTCGGGGTCGAGCACCCGCACGTCGGGGCTCAACGTGAAGCGCGCCGTGTGCTCGGCCGCCTTCCCGCTCGACACCGACGTCCCCATCCCGATCGCCTCCGACGACGAGAAGGCGTCGATGAGCATCAGGTTGGGATGGTGGCGGAGCAGGCCCTGCTTGGTCTCCTCGCTCCACATGACCCCCGACGACACGAAGGCGAGCAACGTCGACAGCCGCCACCGACCGGGGTGCTCGTCGAGGGCGCGCAGGATGGGCTTGGCGAAGGAGTCGCCGACGATGGCGACGGTGTTGACGTTGTCGCGGTCGATGGTGTCGAGGAGCTCGACGGCGTCGAAGCGGCGCCCGGTGAGGGTCACGACGCACCCGCCCACGGTCATGGCCGCCATGGCGGTGAACCCGCCCGTGCCGTGCATGAGCGGACAGGCCGGCAGGTGCAGGGGGCCGGTCCCCACGATGGTCTTGCGCACCGCGTCGAGGCCACCGTCCTCGGGCACGCGCAGGAGGTTCCCGGCGTTGAGCTTGGCGAACAGGTCGTCCTGGCGCCACATGACGCCCTTGGGCATCCCCGTGGTGCCCCCGGTGTAGAGGAAGTACATGTCGTCACCGGTGCGCGCCCACGCCGGAACGGGGCGAGGCGCCCCGCTCTCGGCGGCGCCCTCGTAGGGGGTGGCCCACGACGGGCACTCGCCGGTGCCGTCGTCGACCCACAGCCAGGCCCGGATCCGCGGCACGCGCCCGCGCAGCCCGGCGATGCGCTCGGAGAACGATCCGTGGAAGATGACGGCCACGGCGTCGGCGTTGTCCCACAGGTAGACGAGCTCGTCGTCGGTGTAGCGGTAGTTGGTGTTCACGGGCACGAGGCCGGCCTTCAAGATGGCGAAGGTCGACTCCATGTACTCGGGGGTGTTGTAGAGGTAGTGGGCCACCTTGTCCTGGTGGAGGACCCCGAGGTCGAGGAGGAACTGCGCCACACCGTTGGCCCGGCGCTCGGTGTCGGACCACGTGAGGCGGCGCTCGCCGTGGATGGCGCTGAGCCCGTGAGGCACGGTTTCGACGACGGTTTCCCAGACATCGGCAAAGTTCCAATCGGTCACGGCGGCAGAGCCTACGCTGCTTCGCTGTGGACCTCGCCCTGCCCGGAGACGATCATCCGGCGCGCGTCGAGTTCCGATCGTGGCTGGAGGCGAACCCCGACCCCTCGCCGCGCCGGCTCGCGGCGGCGGGCTATGTCGCTCCCCACTGGCCGCGTCCGTGGGGCCTCGACGCCGATCCCATCGCCCAGCTCGTCATCGACGACGAGATGCGCCGGTCGGGCGTGCGCCGACCGTTCAACCAGATCGGCATCGGCTGGGCCGGCCCCACCCTCGTCCACGCCGGCACCGAAGCCCAGAAGGAGCGCTACCTGCTTCCCCTGTTGGCGGGGGAGGAGATCTGGTGCCAGTTGTTCTCCGAGCCGGGGGCGGGCTCGGACCTGGCCGGCCTGTCGACGCGCGCCGTGCGCGACGGCGACGAGTGGGTCGTCACGGGACAGAAGGTGTGGACGAGCTTCGCCCACGTCGCCGCGCTGGGCATCCTGCTGGCCCGCACCGATCCCGACGTCCCCAAGCACCAAGGCATCTCGTACTTCGTGTGCCCCATGGACGCGCCCGGGGTCACCATCCGCCCCATCGTCGACATGACCGGTGACCACGCCTTCAACGAGGTGTTCCTCGACGAGGTGCGCCTCCCCGCCGACCACCTCGTCGGCGACGTCAACGGGGGATGGGCGCTGGCCAAGGTCACCCTCGGCAACGAGCGGGTGTCGTTGTCGGGGGAGGGGGCGTTGTGGGGACAGGGCCCCACCGCCGGCGACCTGCTCGACATCGTGCGGCGCGGCGGGGGGACGGCCGACGCCGGCCTGCGCCAGCGCCTGGCGCGCCTGTGGATCGAGGGCGAGGTGCTCCGGCTCATCCGGCTCCGCACCGTGAGCGCGGTGGTGGCCGGTCGGGCGCCGGGCCCCGAGGCGTCGGTGCGCAAGGCCCTCGCCGACGACCACGGGCAGCGCGTCATGGAGCTGGCGCACGACATCGCCGGGCCCTTCGGGTTGTTGGCCGACGCCGGGCCGGCCGAAGGCCTGGCCCCGGCCCCGGTCGCGGCCGGCTCGGCCGGGGCGGCCTGGCCGACCTCGGTGTGGGCCAAGGGCTATCTCTTCTCGAGGGCGCTCACCATCGGCGGGGGCACGTCCGAGGTGCAGCGCAACATCATCGCCGAGCGCGTGCTCGGGCTTCCCCACGACGTCGACGTGGAGGCGGCCCAGTCGTGGGCGCAGTCGCGTCGAGCCCTTCAGGCCTGAGCGGGCGCCGCTGCGCCGCGCCGCGCCGCCCCCATGGCGCGGTCCACCACGCGCCGCACGAAGGCGGCGAAGGCGTCGGGATGGCTGAGCGGCGCACTGTGGGCGGAGCCGGGGATCTCGATCACCTCGGCGTCGGGGACGAGCTCGGACAACGCGTCGACGGCGCGCCGGTGGTGCGGGATCGACTGGCCGCCCCGTCCGAGCACGAGGGGCACGCGCAGGGTCGTCACGTCGAAGGGCGCCCCGTGGCGGCGCAGGTCGGCCAGCTCGGCCACGAGGGCGGGACCGTCGGCGTGGCGGTCGGCCCGGGCCTGGTCGCTCAGTCGGTCCCAGCCGGCGTCGCCGACGACGCGCCGGAAGAACCCCTCGGCGAAATCGGCGGGGTCGTCGTCGGTGATGCTCGACGCGCTGCGGTGCGGCCACCACTCGAACCACGGAAGGGGCGGTTCGTAGGCACCCACGGCGCCGATGGCGCTGGGGGCGGCGAGCGCCGCCCCCAGCGCCACATCCCCTCCGTAGGAGTGGCCCACCACGACGGCGGGCCCGTCGCCCACCACGGCAACGAGGTCGGCGATGTGGTCGTCGAGGGTGCGGGCCAACGTCATGGCCCGGGAGTGGTGATAGCCGCGCCGGTCGAAGGTCACGACGTGGAGGTCACCGAGCCGGCGCACGGTGCGGGCGAACGACGCGCCCCGGTCGAGCGAGCCGTGCACCAACACCACCGTGGGGGTCGTCGCCTCGTTGTCGCCGCGGTGGCGTGCGCTGTGCTCTTCCCCGTGATCGACGACGTGCAGGCCGCCGGGACGTGTGCTCACCCTCGTCGGGCCGGAGCCGGGCCCGTCCCGGTCACCACGACGCGCCACCAACCGGCGACGGCCCCGACCGCACCAGGGCGACGAACGCACGGCCAGGGAACATGGTGGCGAAGGCTACCGCCCCCTCCGCACGGGGTCGGGCGCCGAGGTGCCCCGGTAGGATCGGAGTGATGTCACCCGACCAGGCCAGAGCGACAAGCGCACCGGCGGGTGGTGCGTTCGGCCCCAACGCCTGGCTGGTCGACGACATGTTCGAGGAGTACCGCAACGACCCGTCGTCGGTGAGCGACAGCTGGCGCGAGTTCTTCGCCGACTACGTCCCCGGCGGCGTGGCCACCGCCGCGGTCCCGTCCGTCCCGGCACCGGCTCCGGTCACGCCCCCGTCGGCACCGGCCCCGGCCGCCCCCAACGGCGCGGCGGCGCGGGCGGCGGCGGGTGGTGCGGCTCCGGACGGCTCCACCGGTGTCGACGGTTCGGCGGCGTCGACACCCGCCGCGGCGGTGGCGTCACCGCTTCGAGGGGCGGCGGCGCGCATCGCCCAGAACATGACGGCGTCGCTGGGGGTGCCGACGGCGACGAGTGTGCGCTCGGTCCCGGCCAAGTTGCTCGAGGTGAACCGGTCGATCCTGAACCAGCACCTGGCCCGCACCTCGGGCGGCAAGGTCAGCTTCACCCACCTCATCGGCTTCGCCGTGGTGCGAGCGCTCGAGGCCGTGCCCGCCCTCAACGCCACCTTCGTCGCCGATGCCGACGGTCCCGGCAAGCCCGGGGTGGTCCACCACGACAGCGTGGGGCTGGGCCTGGCCGTCGACCTCGAGAAGTCCGACGGCACCCGCACCCTCCTGGTGCCGGTGATCAAGGCGGCCCAGTCCCTCGACTTCCGGGCCTTCGTGATCGCCTACGAGGAGCTCGTGCGCAAGGTCCACACCGCCAAGGCCGGACCCGACGACTTCGCCGGCGCTACGGTCACGCTCACCAACCCCGGCACCCTCGGCACGGTGCAGTCGGTGCCGAGGCTCATGCCGGGCCAGGGTGCGATCATCGGCGTGGGGGCCCTCGGGTACCCCGCCGAGTTCCAGGCCGCCGACCGGCGCAGCCTGGCCGAGATCGGGGTCGGGCCCGTGGTCACGCTGACGTCGACCTACGACCACCGCATCATCCAGGGTGCGGAGTCGGGGCTCTTCCTCACGCACCTGAGCGAATGCCTCACCGGGGAGCACGGCTTCTACGAGTCGGTGTTCGCGGCCATGGACGTGCCCTACCAACCGGTGCGTTGGCAGGCCGACGTCAACGCCGGTGACAGCGAGCACATGCGGCTCGTGAAGCAGGTGCACGTGCAGAGCCTCATCAACATGTACCGGGTGCGGGGCCACCTCATCGCCGATCTCGACCCGCTGTCGGCCGAGCCCCGTCCCCTGCACGCCGAGCTCGACCCGACCACCTACGGCCTCACGTTGTGGGACCTCGACCGTGAGTTCGTCGTCGACGGCCTGGCCGGCCGCCACACCCTCACCCTGGGCGAGGCGCTCGACCTCTTGCGCGACGCCTATTGCCGCACGCTCGGCATCGAGTACATGCACATCCAGGACCCCGAGCAGAAGCGCTGGATCCAACAGCACACCGAGGGCATGCCCACCACGGTCGACTCGGTCGAGCAACGCCACATCCTCGACCGACTCAACGCGGCCGAGGCCTTCGAACGGTTCCTCCATACCCGGTACGTGGGGCAGAAGCGCTTCGGCCTGGAAGGCGCCGAGTCCACCATCGTGATCCTCGACACCGTGCTCGAGGAGAGCGCCCAGGCCGGGACCACCGAGGCCGTCCTCGGCATGGCGCATCGCGGTCGGCTCAACGTCCTGGCCAACATCGTGGGCAAGTCCTACGGCGAGATCTTCCGTGAGTTCGAGGGCGACCTCGACCCCGACAGCGTGCAGGGATCGGGCGACGTGAAGTACCACAAGGGGGCCACCGGCAAGTTCGTGGCCCGAGCCGGGTCCGAGCTCGCCGTCACCTTGGCGTCGAACCCGTCGCATCTCGAGGCCGTCGATCCCGTCGTCGAGGGCATGGTCCGGGCCAAGCAGGACATGGCCGGTGGCGACCACAGCTTCGACGTGTTGTCGGTGCTCGTGCACGGCGATGCCGCCTTCGCCGGCCAGGGGGTGGTGGCCGAGACGCTCGAGCTGTCGCAGCTGACCGGCTACCGCACCGGTGGCACCATCCACGTGGTGGTGAACAACCAGTTGGGGTTCACCACCGCCCCCGAGTCGGCGCGCTCGTCGCTGTACCCGACCGATGTGGCCAAGATGGTCCAGGCTCCCATCTTCCACGTGAACGGAGACGATCCCGAGGCGTGCCTGCGCGCGGCGCGCCTGGCCTTCGGCTTCCGCCAGGCGTTCCACAAAGACGTCGTCATCGATCTGGTGTGCTACCGGCGTCACGGACACAACGAGGGCGACGACCCCAGCTACACCCAGCCCCGGATGTACGCCATCATCGAAGGCAAGCGCTCGGTGCGAAAGCTCTACACCGAGTCGCTGGTGCGACGGGGGGACATCACCGTCGAGGACGCGGAGCGCGCCCTCGAGGACTTCCAGGCCCGGCTGCAGGTGGCCTTGGACGAAACCCGCCAGACCGCCCCCCCTCGGCCCACCGTCCTCCCCGCTCCCGCCGTGACCCCGCTGGCCCGGCCGTCGCCGAGCACGGGCGTGGGGCGCGACGAGCTCGAGCGCCTGGCCGTGGCGGCCACGGCGGTGCCCGAGGGCTTCACGGTGCACCCCAAGCTGCTCCGCCAGTTCGAGCAACGGGCCCAGATGGTGGCGGGCGGCGACGTCGACTGGGCCCTCGGCGAGGCCCTCGCCCTCGGCTCGGTCGTGCTCGAGGGCACCGACGTCAGGCTGTCGGGCCAGGACACCCGACGGGGCACCTTCAGCCAGCGCCACGCCGTGCTCGTCGACTACCGCACGGGAGAGGAGTGGGTCCCCTTGGCCCATCTCCGGGGCGAGGACGTCGGGCGCTTCGGGGTGCACGACTCGTTGCTGTCGGAGTACGCCGCGGTGGGTTTCGAGTACGGGTACTCGGTGGAGGCCCCCGACGCCTTGGTGGCGTGGGAGGCCCAGTTCGGCGATTTCGCCAACGGCGCCCAGATCATCATCGACAACTTCTTCGTCTCCGCCGACGACAAGTGGGGACAGCGCTCGGGTCTGGTGCTGTTGCTTCCCCACGGCTACGAGGGACAAGGCCCGGAGCACTCCTCGGCCCGCATCGAGCGCTTCCTGACGCTGTGCGCGCGCGACAACATGCGCCTCGCCCAGCCCACCACGGCGGCGCAGTACTTCCACCTCCTTCGCTCCCAGGTGCACGGCAGGGGCCGACAGCCTCTGGTGGTGTTCACCCCCAAGTCCCTGCTGCGGGCGCGCCAGTCCCGTTCGAGTCTCGACGAGCTCACGGTGGGATCGTTCGCCGAGGTCGTCGACGATCCTTCGGTCGCGCGAGAGGGCCCCGGGGCCAACGACGCCGCTGCCGTGCGGCGGGTGCTGCTGTGCTCGGGGAAGGTGGCCTTCGACGCCATGGCCCGGCGTGACGCGCTGCTCGAGGGGGAAGCGGGGCTTCCCGGCCCCGGGCTCGACCCCGCCACGGTGGCGGTGGTCCGGGTCGAGCAGCTCTATCCCTGGCCCGAGGAGGCGCTGGCCGCGGTGCTCGCCCGCTACCCGGGCGCGCAGCAGGTGGTGTGGGTCCAAGAGGAGCCCGAGAACATGGGGGCGTGGTCGTTCGCCCACGGGCGCCTGCACCGGCTGTTGCGGGACCGCTTCACGCTCACCCACGTGAGCCGGGCCGAGTCGGCGAGCCCGGCCACCGGTAGCGCCGCCCTGCACGCGCTCGAGCAGGAGGACCTCCTCCGGCGGGCGTTCGCCTGATCCGCTCAGCGCAGCGCCATGCCGACCACGTCTTCGAGCTCGGCCAAGGCCGTGGCGGTGTCGGCAACCTTGATGGTGACCATGCCGAGCGCCCGGGCCGGCTTCAGGTTGACGCCGAGGTCGTCGAGGAACACCGCCTCGGCCGGCGCGATGCCCAGGGTGTCGCACGCCAAGCGGTAGAAGCGCTCGTCGGGCTTGCGCACACCGACGACCGAGGACTCGATGACGGCGTCGAACAGGGCCAGGACGTCGGACAGCGCCGAGTACCCCGACGCCGAGATGGGCGTGACGAAGTTGTTCGTCAGCAACCCCGTCTTGAAGTGCCGTCCGCAGCGCCGGACCGCCTCGACCATGGCGGGACGGAGTTGGCCCGAGAACAGGGCGAAGAGGTCGCGGGCGTCGACCCGTCCTCCGGCCGTGCGCGCCTCGGTCTCGAAGGCCTCGCAGAACGCGTCGAACCCGAGCTCGTTGCGCTCGAGTCGGGCCCAGGCGTTGTCGAGATGGTTGGTGGCGTTCACACCCCGGATGAACCCCTCGGGCAGCCCGTGGTCGCGTTCGTATCGGTTGAAGGCGTCGAACGGGCTGTCGGTGATGACCCCTCCGAAGTCGAAGAGCACCGCCGCGATGGGCCGGGGCGCGGGCGCCGCCGCGCTCACCGCAACGACTGCCGAGCGAGGCCGTCCCAGAGCTCGGCGGAGAGACCGAGCGAGGCGACGTCGACGCGCTCGTCGATGCCGTGGAACATCGCCGCGTACTGCTCGAACGACAGCGCTCTGCTGAAAAGGCCGAATCCGTAGGCGACGGTGCCCAGTCGCCGGAAGAAGCGGGCGTCGGTGGCGCCCACGGTCAGGAACGGCACGCACCGGGCGTCGGGGTACGACATCCGGGCCACGCGTTCGAGGGCGTCCCACAACGGGGTGTCGGCCGGGGAGGTGGTGGCCTTGTCGATGCTGTTCCACGACAGCTCGACTTCGCCGGCCAGGTCGCCCAGGGCGTCGTTGATCATGGCCTCGACCTCGGCCTGGCCCCACCCCGGCAGGGTGCGGATGTCGACCTGGAGGTGCACCCGGTCGGGGATGACGTTGACCTTCGTTCCCGCCTGCAGCACGGTGGGCGCCATCGTCGTATGCGTGCAGGCATGGGCCTGGCGGGCCAGGCCGAGGGCGGGGAGGGTCTCGCAGAATTCGCCGATGCGGTCGGGATCGAGCAGCGGCGCGGTGAACTCGGCGGGGAGGCCGATGCCCTCGACGAAGCGCCGCCACGCGTCGTGGATGTCGGCGGGGGTCTCGTGTTCGGCCAGCCGGCGCACCACCTCGGCCGCCTTGACCAAGGCGTTGTCGGTCCGCAGCGGCTGCGACGCGTGACCGGGCGTGCCGCGCACCGTCATCGTGCACCAGAACGCCCCCTTTTCTCCCGGTGATGACGGGCAGGCGTACCCCGTCGGGGCCCCCCATCGGGAACCCACCGGCCTCGGTGATGAGGTAGTCACAGTGGACCTCGTCGGCGAGGTGCTCGGTCAGCCACTGGGCGCCGTGGGTGCCGAGGGCCTCCTCGTCGGCCACCCCGATGAACAGGAGGTCGCCCTCGGGGCGGAATCCCTCGTCGGCCAGATGGCGCACGGACACCGCCATCGACGCCGTGAGGTTGAGCATGTCCACCGCGCCCCGGCCCCACACTTCGCCGTCGACGATCTCCCCGCCGAAGGGGTCGCGCCGCCAGTCCTCCCCGTTGGCGGGGACGACGTCGGTGTGTCCGAGCAGCGCCAGCGCCGGCGCGCCGCGGTCGCGTCCTTCGAACTTGGCGACCAGGGTCGTGCGGCCGGGGAGGGGCTCGTACATCTCCATGTCGAGCCCCCGCCCCTCGAGAAGGTCGCGCAGGAGGTCGGCGTTGCGCTTCTCGTGCCCCGACTCGGGTGTGCCGTCGTTGACGCAGGCGTTGCGGATCATCGCCTGGAGGAGCTCGGCGACCTCCCCTCCCAGATCTCCGGCCATGGCCGCATCCTACGGTGAGGACCGGCCCGGCCGGAGTGCCAGCGAGGTGAGGGTCGGACAGATCCTGGCGGCGGGATGGTTGACTGGACCCACCCATGGCCCCCACCTACGCCGTCGTCGACGGATCGAACATCGCGACCGAGGGTCGCTCTGTTCCGAGCCTGGCCCAGCTCGACGACGCTGTCCGGCAGTTCCAAGCGGAATTTCCCGGGACCGAGGTCATCGTCGTGGTCGACGCCACCTTCGGCCACCGGATCGACCCCTCCGAGCGCAAGGCCTTCGACGACGCCGTGGCCCACGCCGAGCTGGTCTCGCCCCCGGCCGGGGCGGTGGGTCGTGGCGACGCCTTCCTCTTACGCGTGGCGGAGCGGGTCGACGCCCAGGTGCTCTCGAACGATTCCTTCCAGGAGTTCCACGCCGAACATCCCTGGCTCTTCGACGGGGGCCGGCTCATCGGGGGCAAGCCGGTCCCCGGGGTGGGGTGGATCTTCACCCCTCGCAGTCCGGTTCGGGGGGTGCGGAGCCGCGCCGCGATGGCGGCGGGCTCGGGCAAGGCGGGGAAGGCGAGCCCGACGAGCAAGGCCACCAAAGCGACGACCAGAGGAAGGGGTGCCGACGGTCCCAAGATCGGTGACTCCCGGCCGGCGCGCGACCAGCTCTTGATCGGAGCAGCCGTCGCCGCCGCCGCTGCTGACGTGACGGGCGCGAGCCCGGGAGCGACGGGGGTGACGAAGGCCCAAAAGGCCGCCAAGGCCCAAAAGGCCGCCAAGGCCCAAAAGGCCGCCAAAGCCGACAAATCGGCCAAGACCGACAAGGCCCGCAAAGCCGACAAGTCGGCCAAGGCCGAGAAGACCGTCAAGGCCGCCAAGAGCGAGAAGACCAAGAAAGCCGAGAAAACGGCCAAGGCCGCCAAGTCCGTTCCCACCGAGAAGGCCGCCAAGAAGACGAAGAAGGCGGCCGAGCCCGCGCCGGAGAAGGCCAAAGCCGGCAAGTCCAAGAAGGCAGTGAAAGCGCCTGCTGCTCGGGATGCGGCGGCCGAGACGCCGACAGATTCCGGTGGCCGGCGGGCTCGGGGGCGACGGGCCACGGCCCCCGACGTGCGCGCCGCCATCGTCGCCGCGACCGTCGAGGCTGTCGATCCCGACGCCGACGTGGAAGTCCCCCAACCGAGCCGGCGACGTCGAGGTGGGTCGCCGGCCGCGGTCAACGACCCTCTGACGTTCCTCACCTTCGTCTCCGAGCACCCCATCGGCTCCACCGTGGAGGGAACCGTGTCCTCCTTCGTGTCGCACGGGGCCATGGTCGACGTGGGGGGGATGCAGTGTTACGTACCGTTGGCCGGCTTCGCCTCACCACCACCACGCCGGGCGCGTGAAGTCGTCGACCGGGGCGAACAGCGGCAGTTCGTCCTCGTCGCCCTCGATCCGGCCCGCCGAGGTGCGGAGTTGGCGCTGCCCGAGATCGCACCCCAGCGGCTCGCCCGCTGAGTCACCTCCGAATCGGCGCTCACCCTCTAATGCCACAATAAGTGGCAGGGCATCTCAAGATGTCACGCATAGTGCCGAAATTTCCGGCGGGAAAAGCAGCGGACGAGGAGCCTCCAGCCGGAACGGTCCAGTGGGCCGTTCCAGCACCGGAGGGTTCGACAGCAGACACGAGGAACCCGCCATGCAACTGAAGCACACGCTTGGCCGCATCGGCCTTCACCTGCCGCGCCACAGCGCCAACGGCGTCTTGATCATGGACGCGCCACGGACCGGCAACGGCGAGTCCTGGAAGGGCTCCCAGGCCCGATACAGCAACGCCGAGTACGACGACCCCTGGCCCACCCGGGCCTGAGAGGCAGCGGCGCCGAGGTCCTGGGCGCCGGGATCGGGGCACTTTCTCGCAACGGGTCATCAAGATCGGCGCCGGTTGTGTCGATCTTTTGACGGTGGCGACAAGGCCACGACACGAGATCCCGGGAGTCCAGGGCCAGGCGCCGGTGGTGCCTGGTTCGACACCGCCGTGGCGGGGATCACCCCGGGATCGACGGTCGCGACCGACCCTGCCGCCACCCTCGTCGACAGGGGCGCGGCATCCCTGAGTCGGGACGAAGCCAGAGAGGACGAAGCATGGCAACCGTGGGGCGTGGGCCCGGGCGCGACGAGCATGGGTTCGGGATCCTCGAAGTCATCCTGTCGCTCACGGTGCTGCTCCTCGTCCTGATCGCGAGCTCCTACCTCGTCGACAACGTGGTCCAGCAGGCGGCCTTCAACCGCGAGCGGGTGTCGGCCGCCGAGCTCGCCGAGCAGTACCTCGAGACCACGTCGAACGCGACCCTGTCGTCGCTGCAGGCCGACATCTCCAAGGACGTCCTGCTCACCGCCACCCCCCTCACCGTCGGGGGCATCAAATACTCGGTGTGGTCCCACCTCGAGTGGGCCGGCACCGGCTCGGCCCCCAGCCTGTGTTCATCGGGCAACCCGCCCCAGGTGGTGCGAGCCACCATGACCGTGAAATGGGGCAACAACCAGTCCCTCGGAGAGACGTCGGTCGTCGACCCCCCCTACGGCACCGTCATCCCCGGTGACGGCTACCTGTCCATCCAGATCTACGGGGCGAACGCCCCGAGCGCGCCCGCCGACACCGCCAACCTGATCAACGTCCCCGTCACCGTGACCCCGGTCACGACGCTGGCGTCCAAGGTGACGGGGGGCACGACGAACATCACCTCGCTGAGCGTCGCCGCCCTGACGTCAGCCGTCGCCAACGGTGACTCGATCACCATCGGGTCCGGATCCTCGGCACAGGTGGTCACCGCCAGCGGCACCGCCGCGGTGGGGGCCACCTCGATCCCGGTGACGTCGTTCACCGCTGCGTCCACCTTCGCCTCGGGCACCAGTGTCGCCGACGGCGCCTGGGGTGGGCCCGCCGTCTACAACCCCGACCAGAACGGTTGTGTCTATCTGCAGGAGCCGCTCGGCAAGTACGCGGTGAGCCTGGCCAGCCCGAGCGGTGGCCCCACCTTCATCGACTATCAGGAGTACCTCACCCCCGGTGTGACCGGGCAGAACCCCGTGGTGGTGCCGGTCTCGACGGCCGGTCTCGAGGCTGCCCCCGTGCAATTCCACTATGACGAGGCGGGCACGGTCTCCATGACCCCTCCCGCCGGCCCCCCGTTGACGTCAGGCATGCCGATCTCGGTCGGGAATCAATCCCTCCAACCGTCGTCGATCAACACGATCGTGCCCCACGGCACCTCGGCGAGCTCGGCGCAGCTCTTCCCCTACACCAACGGTTACACGATCTGGTACGGGGATTGCGTCACGGTGGCGAGCGTCACCCAGGAGGAGCCCACCGGAGCCACGACGTTCTCCCTCAGCCCGCAAGGTACCGCCACCGCCAACATCACCGGCCTCGACACCCTGACGTTGGCGGTGACACAGACCGGTGGGGGAGCGCAGGCACCGAAGGCGACCGCCACGGTCGCCGACCCCAACGCCGCCACGGACGGGTGTTCGGCCTCGAACGGAGAGGTCTACACCCTGACGGGCATCTCGGGATCCGGGACGGCCTACACCATCCAGACCGCGATCCTGAGCCAGACCTACACCATCGTGGTGACCGACCCGAACAACGGAAAGACCTCGGCGCCGATCACCGCCGTGGTGAGCTCGACGCAGGTCAGCGTGGGGGCGACGAACTACCCGACGGGTACCCCGATCCCGGTGACGGTGCCATGAGATCGCGTCCCGCAGTGCGCGAGGAGGGATTCACGTTGGTGGAGACGCTGATCACGTGCCTGGTGGTCTCGATCGTGCTCGCCGCCGCGTTCCCGGTGCTGCCGGTGTTCTTCCGCGAGAGCAACATCGTCCAGAACACCTACCAGTCCGTCGACCAGCTGGTGCTGGCCTCGGAGGTGGCGACCCGGTACGTGCACGAGGCGGTGGCGAACTCGACGACGGGCAACCCCATCGCCACCGCCAACGCCAACAACACCATCTTCTACGCCAACACCGGGAACGCGACGGGCCCCGAGCAAGTGGTGATGCAGGTCGCCACCGCAGGATCGGCCCGCACGTTCCAAGTCAACCTGTACCCGGCGGGGTCCGGCAGCTGTCCCGGGATCAACGTCAACGGCACGGCGTGCACCTACAGCGGCTCCACGCAGTCGTTCCTGCTCATCAACAACCTGACCAACGGGACGGGGGGGACCCCGGTGTTCACCTACACCCTCGACGGCGGCGAAGTGTGCGCCGGCCCCCCACCGGGCTCGCCCACCACGACGCTGCACGCCCAGGCGTCGGCCGGAGCCACGTCACTGTCGGTGAACGCCTTGACGACGGCGGTGTCGAAGGGCGACACCATCTTCCTGGGGTCGGGCCCGACCGCCCAGACCGTGACCGCCACCGCCGGCGCGGCAGTCAGCGGGGGCGTGACGACGATCGCGGTGACGGCGGTCCCGGCCACCGCGGCCGTGAACACCAGCGTCTACGACAGCGCGACCACGAACGTGCCCAACACGATCCCGACGACCCTCAAGACCACGGCCTCGAGCGGGGCCACCTCCCTGAGCGTGCCGTCGCTGTCGAGCGCCATCGCCAGCGGTGACACGATCGTGGTGGGAACGGGCTCGTCGGCGCAGACCGTGACCGCCTCCTCCGCCGTCGCCGTCAACGCCGGCACTACGTCCATCCCCATCAGCCCCGCCCTCACCACCACGGCGGCGGCCAACACCGAGGTCTACGACAGCACGTGCTCGGTCCTCCAGGTGAGCGAGATCGAGGCTGTCGCCCTCAACCTGCAGGCGACGAAGAACCCCGGAGGCCAGCCCACCGGGTACCAGTCCCTGGCGTACTTCTTGTCGCCCAACTACAGCGCCTCGGTCGGATGACCGGGCCCGTCCGCATCGAGCGCAGGGCCCTCGGGGTGACCGGAGCGCGCCGCCTGCGCCGACGCGCCGGGCGAGGCGAGGGCGGCCAGACCATGCCGCTCGTGCTCGGCATCATCCTCGTCCTGTCGCTGGGCACGGTGGTGCTCGTGCAGAACACCTTCCAGCAATTCCCGATCGTCTCCAAGGACGTGGTCCAGCACGAGGCGTACCGGGCCATGGAGTCGGGGCTCAACGAGTACCAGTATGCCGTGAACGCCAACGGTGACTTCGCGGCGTGCAGCGCCCGGTTCGTCTACGCCAACGGCACCTCGGCGGGCACGTCGTCGCTCACGTCGTCATCCTCGGTGTGCAGTGGCTTGAGCTTCGGGACGTGGATCTCGGTCCCCGGGAGCGGGGCCGCCAACGGGCCCCCCGGCTGGTTCCTCGTCGACAACCCCGTCATCAACGTGTCGAACGGCACGTTGAGCGTCCACATCGTCGGTGCCGCCGGCTTCAAGAACGACTACAATTACCAGAGCGCCATCGTGACCATGCAGCCGCTCAACGGCTTCCTGCTCAACGTGCTGTGGATCAACTACGACCAGATCGACCCCAACGTCGTGTCCCAGTACGGCGGCGGGACGTGCGGCACCCCGTACTCGTACTTCTGGCCGTCAGGCTCATTGGGGAACAACTGCCAGAGCCTGGACTTCATCACCGCAGACTCGCTGACCGGGAACCTGTTCGTGAACGACACCGTCTTCGTGTGCGGAAGCCCGACGTTCCTGAACGTGGAGACCGCCGACACCAACGAGGCCTGGTACGAGGACGGCGGCGGTTGCTCGGGAGCTCCGAAGGGCGACACCACCCTCACCTCGGCGCTCTTGAACAACCACGCCTACACCACGCTGTCGGTGCAGAACCTCGGGCAGGCCGCGGCCAAGAACGACACCTTCACCATCGGGCTCGGATCGACGACCCAGACCGTGACGCTGTCGGCGGCCGCCGCCGCGGGGGCGACGTCGGTGTCGGTGAACAGCTTCACGACCACCGCCGCCTATCCGACCGGCACCCCGGTGAACGACAATGCCACCGGGACCTGGCAGAGCGGCGTCCCCGTCGAGAACGTCCCCACCGACAACAGTTCGCTTCAGACCGATGCCGCCAGCAACGGCTGTGTCTATCAGGGCCCCACCACCATCACCCTGAACGGCTCCGCCAACACCATGACCGTGAACAGCCCGGGAACCCCGACGGGCAAGCCCACCGGAGCGCCGGGCACGTCGGTGTCGAACGACCCCCTCAACGACGCCGCCAACACGACCAACGTGTGTGTGCCGTCATCGTGGCCGGGCACCGTGGCCGTGCCCGCCAACGGCGTGGTGTACGTGGAGGGCTGTCAGTCGTCCTACATCACGACCTCGGGCGGTACCACCAAGTGCAACGGCCAGACCTACAACCCGCTTTCCTCGGCAGGAGAGACGGGAACGGGGGGGGACACCGTGGGTGACGCCATCGTGCAGGGCACGGTGAACTCACCCATGACGATCGGTTCCGCCAACAACATCGTCATCGACGGCACGATCTGCTACGCCGATGACGTGTCGGGCGGCACCTGCACTGCCACGCCGGCGCCGCCGTCCACCGACGTCCTCGGTCTGGTGGCCGACAACTACGTCGAAATCAACCACCCCGTCGACAGCCGCGGCAACAACGTGAGCAACTGCTCGTCCACGTTGGGGGCGGGTGCGGTGACCTGCGACCTGAACAACCCGTACGTCGATGCCGTGATTCTGGCCCTCAACCACTCGTTCCTCGTCAACAACTACAGCTCCGGGAATCCCCTCGGGACGCTCAACATGTACGGCACCATCGACCAGGACTGGCGCGGCCCGGTGGGGACGTTCAACGGTGGCGGGATCGCGTCGGGATACGCCAAGAACTACCAGTACGACCCGCGCCTCGTGTACCTGTCACCGCCGTACTACCTGAACCCCGGTACGTCGCAGTGGGGCTTCGCGGCGTTCACCGTGTCGGCGGGAGCCTGCCAGCTCGCCACCGGGTCGCCCAACACCGCCGCCTGCACCGGGTACCCGTAGGCCGGCTCCTTCCTCGATGCCGGCCCGGGGCCGGTAACCTCGGCGCCCGTGCCGCCCCCCGTGCGACCCGAGGACGTCCTCCCGCACCGGCCACCGTTCTTGTTCGTGGACGAGGTCACCGAGCTCGACCCGGGGCAACGTGCCCGGGGACGCTGGCACCTGCGTGGTGACGAGGCCTTCTTCGCCGGGCACTTCCCGGGCCGCCCCACCCTTCCGGGGGTGTTGATGGTCGAGTCCCTCGCCCAATTGGGGGGATCGCCGTCCTCTCCGACGACCGGTTCGCGGGACGGCTTCCCCTCTTCGGCGGCATCGACAGAGCTCGGTTCCGCCGTCAGGTGTTCCCCGGCGACGTGCTCGACCTGGAGGTGACCCTGGGACGGCTCTCGGCCCGAGCCGGCACGGGCAGGGGACGTGCCTCGGTGGGCGGCGAGCTGGCCTGCGAGGCCGACCTCCTCTTCGTCATCGTGGACGCCTGAGCCGCAAGGACCCGACGTGCGCATCGCCACCTGGAACGTGAACTCCCTCAATGCCCGCCTGGCTCGAGTCGAGGAGTGGATCGAGTACGCGCGCCCCGACGTGCTGTGCATGCAGGAGACCAAGGTCGCCGACGCCGCCTTCCCCACCATGGCGTTCTCGGCCCTCGGCTACGAGTCGGCATCGCACGGGGACGGGCGGTGGAACGGCGTGGCGGTGGTGAGCCGCGTGGGGCTCGACGACGTGGTCAGGGGGTTCGGCGGCGCCGCCGATGACCAGGGGGCGCGCCTGGTGGCGGCCACGTGCGGCGGTGTCCGGGTGCACAGCGTCTACGTGCCCAACGGCCGGGAGGTGGGGACCGAGCACTACGAGGCCAAGCTGGCCTGGTACGACGAGCTCCTCGCCTATCTCGGGCGCACGGCCGAGCCCACCGACAAGGTGGCGGTGTGCGGGGACTTCAACGTGGCGCCCGAGGACCGAGACGTCTGGGACCCGGCCGCGATGGTGGGGGCCACGCACGTGACCGCCCCCGAGCGCCAGCGCCTGCAGGCCCTCGAAGCCTGGGGCCTCGTCGACGCGTTCCGGCTGTGTTACCCCCAGGATCAGCTCTTCACGTGGTGGGACTACCGGGCCGGCAACTTCCACAAGCACATGGGCCTGCGCATCGACCTCGTCATGGTGAGCCGCCCCCTCGCCGACTCGGTGACCTATGCCCTCGTCGACCGCAACGCCCGCAAAGGCAAGCAGCCCTCCGACCATGCACCGGTCCTCGTCGACATCGACACGGAGCCGTGATCGAGTTCAGCTGGCCCGGTCGGTCGGCTCGGGCAGCATCGTCCGTAAGGACGCGATCCGCGACGAGAGCTGGCGGGCGTCGGGGGCCGGCGAACGGTCCCGGCTCGCTTCGGCGACTGCGGCCAGGAGGGGCGAGGGGTCACACCGCCACGTTCGTTCCCCGACCCGGCGGATGCGCGCCCAGGAGCACCACAGCTCGTCCTCGGCCCGGGTGAGCGCGACATAGAGGAGCCGTCGCTCTTCGGCGACCGCCGGCGGTGTCGTCGCGTAGGCGATGGGCACCATGCCGTCCTCGAGCCCGACCACGGCCACGGCCGGCCATTCCAGTCCCTTGGCGCGATGGAACGTGGACAGCTCGACACCGTCGGGGGGGTCGAGCTCCATGGCGCCGTCCCCGCCCGCCACCACCCAGTCGAGGAAATCTCCCACCGTGGCGTCGGGGAATTCGAGGGCGTGCTCGTCGGCGAGCTGGGCGAGGGCTCGGGGTAGGCCTCCCTCGGCCGTGGCCCCGTCCCCGGACGCCGGGGACTCTTCGTCGCGTCGCGCCTGGCTGGTCAGGACGAGCTCGGCCAGCGCGCTGCGCAGGTGCCGGGTCTTCGGCGCCCGACGGAGCTCGGCCAGGGCGCGTCGGGCGTCCGTCGCCTCCTTGGCCCCCCCACCGAGGCGGTGGGGGATACCGGCGCGCTCGAGCGCCCTGGCGATGGGGTCCAGGCGCGGCATTGGTGCGGGCCAGCACGGCCAGATGGGACCAGGGCCGTCCCGGTCGATGCGCACGCCGCAGCCACCGCGTCACCGCGGCGGCCTCGACGTCGTCGTCGTCGAACCCTTCGACCACGGGGCTGGGCCCGTCGGGGCGCGACGCCAGGCCGGGATCGGCACCGAGCACCGCCCGGGCCGCCTCGACCACCTGGGGGGTGGACCGGTGGTTGTCGTCGAGGCGCAGGACGGTGGTCCCCGGCATGAGCTCGGGGAGACGATCCAAGAGGGTGGGATCGGCGCCGTTCCACGCGTAGATGGCCTGTCGGGGGTCACCCACCACGAAGAGGTCGACCCCCTCTCCGAGCCACGCCTTGAGCAGGCGCCACTGGGCCGGGTTGACGTCTTGGAACTCGTCGACGAAGACGTGACGGATGCGCCACCGTTGGGCCGCGGCCGCGACGGCGTCGTCTTCGAGAAGCGTGGCGCCGCTCGTCACGAGATCGTCGAGGTCGAGCACGTTGCGTCGTCGCTTCTCGTCGACGTAGGCGGCAAAGAGCTCGGCGACGTCGTCGTGAGACAGGGCGGGCGTGTCGCGACCGGCGTGGCGCGCCGCCGCCGCGTAGTCCTCGGGGCGGAGCATGCTCACCTGGGCCCAGTGCAGCTCCGCCACCACGGCGACGATGTGCGCCGGCTTGTTGGAGTGCCGAGCGCCGACGACGCTGCGCACGAGGCGCGCCGGATCGTCGATCACCACCGGAGGCCGAATGGCCCGGTCCGCCCAGTGGCGGCGCAACTGCGCGAACGCCAGTGCATGGAAGGTCCCGGCCGATACCCCCCGAGGCACCTCGAGCCGGCCGAGTCGCTCGCGCAGCTCGCGCGACGCCTTGCGGGTGAAGGTCACCACCAGGGTGTGCTCGGGTCGGGCCGACCCGTCGAGGATGCGTCGGGCCACCCGTCGGGCCAGGACCGTGGTCTTGCCCGACCCTGCCGCCGCCAGCACGCACAGCGGGGCGTCGGCCGCCATCACCGCCTGTCGTTGGGCGCCGGTCAGACCACGCAAAAGATCCGACGAGAGCGCGACGCTGGACGCGGAGGTGGGCACCGAGGCGACCGTACCCGGGGGGTGTGCCGCCGCCGGGGATAGCGGGATGGGCCGGGGCCCGGAACGTCGGAGGTAGCCTCCCCGAGGTGTTGCGGTCGCTCGCCGGGGGGACGTTGTACGGCGAGACCTGGGGAGAGGGGTCCCCCGTGGTGGTCGCCCTCCACGGCTGGCGCCGCACCCATGCCGACTTCGCCGCCTCCCTCGGCCCCTCCGCACCGCCGGGGCCCCTGTCCACCGCGGCCCCCGACCTTCCGGGCTTCGGGGCGACCCCGGCACCACCTGACCCGTGGGGATCGGCGGCGTACGCCGAGGCGGTGGTACCCCTCCTGGAGGAGGCCGTGGGCCCGGGGCCGGGGCTCGTCGTCGTCGGGCACTCGCTGGGGGGCCGGATCGCGCTGCGACTGGCGGTCGCCCGCCCCGACCTCGTGAGCGCCCTCGTGCTGAGCGGAGCACCCCTCGTCCCCCGGGCCGGCGGGTCTCGCCGGCCGCCCGCGGCCTACCGGGCGGTGCGGGCCCTGCACCGTTTGCATGTGGTGAACGAGGCCCGGATGGAGCGGGCCCGCCGTCGCTACGGCTCGGCCGACTACCGCTCCGCCCAGGGGGTCATGCGCGACGTGCTCGTGCGCCTCGTCAACGAACGCTACGACGACGCCCTGTCCGCACTGGCGTGCCCCGTCGAGCTGGTGTGGGGTGACGACGACCCCGACGTGCCGGTCGAGGTCGCCCGCGCCCTGGTGCGCGCTGTCCCGCAGGCCCGTCTCACGCTGTGTCCCGGAGCTGGTCATCTCGTGCCGCTGAGCGCTCCCGCCGAGCTCCGGGCCGCGGTCGAACGAGCGCTCGCGCACCGCGCATGATCCTTCGTGGCGCCGTCGTGGCCGCATGCGTGGTGGCGATGGCGTTGGCCGGGCCGCGCTGGCTCCGGGTGGCACAACGCGAGCACTATCTCGTCGACGCCACGTCGCGCTTCGCCCTTCGGTGGTGGACCTCGAGCCCGCAGAATCTGGCCGGCCTCGCCCTCGCCGTCGCCGGGCTGCTGCTCTCGTCGCGCTGGCCGGCGGGCGCGTTCGCCACCGCAGGCGTGGTCGCGCTGGGGCCGATCGGCCTGTCGTGGCGGGGACGCACCGCGCCCCTGGCGTGGACACGGCGCCTGCGCACCTTGGCCGTGGTGTGGTCGGGCATCGAGATCGCGGCGGTGGCGGGTGGGACCGTCGCCGGCCAGGGGCCGGTGGCCGCCGCCGCCGCCACGCTGGCCGTGCCCGCCCTGGTCGACCTGGCGTGTGGGGTCACCACCCCCATCGAACGGTGGCTGGCCCGCTCCCACGTGGCGCGCGCCGCGGCGCGCCTGCGGCGGGTGGCCCCCACCGTCGTGGCCATCACCGGCTCGTTCGGAAAGACGAGCACCAAGGGATACATCGCCCACCTCGTCGGGGGCGCCCGGTCGGTGGTGGCCAGCCCCGCCAGCTTCAACAACCGGGCCGGGTTGGCCCGCGCCGTGAACGAGCACCTGGCCGACGGCACCGAGGTCTTCGTGGCCGAGATGGGTACCTACGGTCGGGGGGAGATCGCCGAACTCTGCTCGTGGATCCGTCCCGACGTGGCGGTGATCACCGCCGTCGGACCCGTGCACCTGGAGCGATTCCGGTCCGAGGACCGAGTGCTCGAGGCCAAGGCGGAGATCCTCGAGGACACGCCCTGCGCCGTGCTCGTGATCGACGACGACCGTCTGGCCGCGTTGGCCGACACGTGTGCCGTGCTCGGGACGCGGGTGTGGCGGGTATCGGCGCACGATTTGCGCGCCGATGTGTGCGTGGTCGAGGAACGAGGCGCGCTCACGGTGTCGGTCCGAGGGGTCGAGATGGCGCGCCACGTCGCTGTCGACGCCCGACCGGGCAACGTCGCCGCCGCCGTCGCCGTGGCCCTGGAGATCGGGGTCCCGGCCGACGAGGTGGAGCGACGATTGCCGACGCTGCCCGGGGTTCCCCACCGCCTGGAGCAGACCGTCGGCGCCGGCGGTGTCGTCGTCCTCGACGACACCTACAACGCCAACCCGGCCGGTGCGACCGCCGCCCTGGCGACGCTCCGACGACTGGGGACAGACGCCACGCGGCGCGTCGTGGTCACGCCGGGGATGGTCGAGCTCGGCCCCCGCCAGGCCGAGGAGAACGGGGGGTTCGCGGCCCGGGTGGCGGAGGTGGCCACCGACCTCGTGGTGGTGGGGCGGACGAACCGGCGCACCCTGCTGCGGGGCGTCCGACAGCTGTCGTCGGGCCGCGGTGCTCCCCGGGTCGTGGTGGTGCGCACCCGTCCCGAGGCGACGGCGTGGGTACGCGACCACCTCGAGCGCGGCGATGTCGTGCTGTACGAGAACGACCTCCCCGACCACTACCCTTGAGCGGCCCCGGACCGCTTCTCCATGGCGCCGGATATGTCCGCCGAGCTCGGGAGTACCACCGTTGAACGTCACCACCGCCAAGGTCGCCGTCGTCTTCGGGGGACCGTCCCCGGAACACGATGTGAGCATCCTGACCGGCCTCCAGGCGGCCCGGGCGCTGGCCGAAGCGCGGCGTGACGTGATCGGGCTGTACTGGACCAAGACAGGGGAGTGGTTCCGCGTCGACGCGTCGCTCGAGGCCGCCGACTTCCTCGACGGCGTGCCGCCCGGGGCGCAGTCCTTGCAACTCGTCACCGGCGCCGAGGGGGCCGGCTTCGTGGCCGGCGCCGGGCGCCTCGGGCGCACCCGACCCCTGCCGGTGGAGGTGGTGGTCAACTGTTGTCACGGCGGCCCGGGAGAGGACGGCACCCTGCAAGGTGCGCTCGATCTCGTCGGCGTCGCCTATACGGGCCCCGGCGTGGCGGGCGCCGCCCTGGGGATGGACAAGCTGGCGTTCGCGGGGGTCGCCCATGCGGCCGGACTGCCCGTCCTGCCCCGGGTGTTGCTGCACAAAGACGGAGACGGGCCGGCGGCCGAGGGGCCCGGAGGGCTCGGGTTCGCGGGCCCCTACATCGTGAAGCCCCGATTCGGGGGTTCCTCGATCGGTGTCGACGTGGTCGCCGACGTCGACACGGCGCGAGCTCGGCTCGACGCCAATGCCCATCTGCGAGCCGGCGCCGTGGTCGAGCCGTACCGCGCCGACCTCTTCGACCTCAACGTGGCTGCCCGCACTTGGCCCGAGCCCCAGCTGTCGGCCATCGAACGACCGTTGCGTTCGACGGCGGCGGCGGAGATCCTGGGCTACGCGGACAAGTACGTGGGGGGGAAGGGATGGCGAGTGCGCCGCGCCAGCTCCCGGCCGAGCTCGCCCCGGCCCTCGTCGAGGTGTTGCGGGACGCGGCCTTCGCGGTGCTGGGGCTGGCCGGCGTCAGGGGCGTGGCCCGCATCGACTTCCTCTCCGACGGGGAGTCGCTGTTCGTGAACGAGGTCAACACCGTCCCGGGGTCACTGGCCCGCTACTTGTGGGTCGACCCCGTGGTCCCGTTCATCGACCTGCTCGACGGGCTCATCGCCGAGGCGCTCGGTCGTCCCCCGGCGCGCTACTCCACGGCCGGCGCGGACGGCACGGTGTTGCGCGGCGCCGGCGGGATCGCCAGCAAGCTGGCCTGACCCCGGGCCGCCCCCGGGCCGGTGCGCACATGCCCCTGGCCCCGAGGAGGCGGGGATATCCTGGTAGGGCATGCCTTTTCCCCGCCGGTTGCTCACCGAGGACGAAGAGGTCGTCGTCGAGATCCGGCCCCATTGGGCGTTCCTGGGCAAGCCGCTTCTGACCGCGGTCGCCGTCGTGGCGCTCTCCATCGCGGTGATGGTGGCCTTCTCCGACGCTCCTCCCGCCGTCCTCTACGTGCTCCTCGTCCTGGTGGGGTGCTCGGCGTTGTGGTTGGTGGGACGACTGATCCGCTGGTTCGCCACCAGCCTGGTGGTGACGACGACCCGGATCGTGCAACGGTCGGGTGTGTTCGGGCGCACCGGGCTGGAGCTCCGGCTCGAGCGCGTCAACCAGCTCTCGTACCACCAGGGCATTCTCGATCGCGTCCTGCGGACCGGAGAGCTCCACGTCGAGATGGGCGGGGAGACGGGCGTCGTGGTCTTCGAGCGGGTTCCTCGCCCCTCCGCGGTGCAGAGCATCATCACCGAGCAGATCGACGCCCTGCGCCACCGTGCCGGCGTTCCGATCCCGGCCGGGCCCGTCCGCGATCTGTTCGACGGTGCGGCGCCGACGGTGCCCCGAGGGATGCGAGCGACACAGCATGACGACACGCCGCCGTCGGGAATCCCGCGGATGCCTCGCCCGGCCGGGGACGACTCCGTGGCCGAACGGCTGATGCAGCTCGACGAGCTCCGACGTCGGGGCATCGTGACCGAAGCCGAGTTCGCCCTCAAGAAAGCGGAGTTGCTCGACCGGTTGTGACGGGCGTCCTGCTCAGGCGGGCGACAGTCAATCGTCGGTGACGGTGTCGGTGACGAGGCGGGCACGGGGCGCGGCTTGCACTCGCCACGCCCGGGTCCCGAACGCGTCCACGTCGAGCGCTCCCGGCGCGGTGAGGGCGACCACGCACCCGCCGAACCCGGCACCGGTCAGCCGTGCGCCGAAGACGCCCGGCTGCGACGTCAGCATCGCCACCAACGAGTCGAGTGCAGGGGTCGACACCTCGAAGTCGTCCGCCAGGCTGGCGTGGCTGGCCGACATGATGCTCCCCGCTTCGGCCAGGTCGCCGGCGCGCAGGGCGGCGGTGAACCAACGAACCCGCTCGCACTCGCCGGCGACGTGGCGCGCCCGGCGTCGCAGGAGCGGATCCGGGATCGCGCCCGCCACCTGGGCGTCGACCCGACCGAGTGGCCCGAGACCCCGGGCGGCCATGTCGCACTCCGCTCTCCGTTGCGCGTAGGCAGAACGGTCGAGCGAGCGCGTCTCACCCGAATGCACCACCACGACCTCGGCGTCACCGGGCATCGCCACCGGCTCCATGGCGAGGTCGGCGAAGTCGATCAACAGGGCACAGCCCTCGGTCGCCGCACTCACCACCAGCTGGTCCATGATCCCTGTCGGGACGCCCGTGGCGACGTGCTCGGCGCGCTGACAGGCCCGGGCCAGGCTCATCGGATCGTCCCCGCATCCGAGGGCGAGGGCCAGGGCCACTTCGAGTGCCGCGCTCGAGGCCAGTCCCGCCCCGACCGGAAGCGTGGTGAGCACGGTGCCGGTCCCCCCCGACGGGGGCCGCACCACCGACGAGATGGCGGCGACGTAGCGGGCCCAGCGCGGCTCGAGGGCCCCGAGCACCTCGGTGTCGAGGGGGAGGTGGGTGTCGACGTCGGCGGGATCGGGGTCGAGGGAGGAGCGCAGCACGAGGCGTCCTCCGCCGTCGGGAACGAAGGTCACCGTGGTGCCGAGGTCGACGGCCATGGGCAGCGCCAGGCCGCCGTTGTAGTCGGTGTGGTCGCCGATGAGGTTCACCCGTCCCGGGCTGTGGGCCCGCACCGCGCCGGCGCGCCGGGACTCGGGGGGATCGGCCATCATGCGCACAGCATGACACGACCGGTTTGACCCCCATGGGCCCCCGGGGCCAGCATCCGGGCATGGAGCGAGCCGAGGTCGAGACGGGCGTCGAACTGTGTTACGAGCTGCTCGGGTCATCCGACGACCCGGTCGTCGTCCTGATCGCCGGCCTCGGTCGCCAGCTCATCGGATGGGACGACGCCTTCTGTGCGCTGCTGGTCGACGAAGGCTTCCGGGTGCTGCGCTTCGACAACCGCGACGCGGGCTTGTCCACCCACATCACCGATGGCCCTCCGTTCGATGTCGCAGCGGCGCGCCGGGGCGGGCGGGCCGCGGTGGCCTACGCCCTCGAGGACATGGCGGACGACACCGCCGGCCTCCTCGACGCGCTGCACATCGATGGCGGCCACGTCGTCGGAACCTCCATGGGAGGCATGATCGCCCAGACGCTGGCCATCCGACACCCGTCCCGTGTGCGCAGCCTGGGCTCGATCATGTCGACGACGGGCGCCGATGACGTCGGACGGCCCTCGCCCGAGGCCATGGCGGTGGTGATGCGACGCCCCGCCACGGACCGTGCCACCTACGTCGCCACCGAGCTCGCCAACAGCGAGGTGATCGGATCGCGAGGGGCCCTCGTCGACGAGGCCTGGCGCCGGTCGCGTTTCGAACGGTTCTACGACCGGGGCATCGACCCGACCGGGACGGCGCGCCAGATCATGGCCATGGTGGCATCGGGGGATCGCACGAGCGCGCTCGGGGGCGTCACCGCGCCCACCGTCGTGATCCACGGTGACGTCGACACACTGGTCCCACTCGACGGCGGTGAGGCCACGGCGCGTGCCATACCCGGAGCGCACCTCGTGGTCATCCCCGACATGGGCCACGAGATCCCGCCCGCGGTCCAGCGCGACGTGGTCGCCGCCATCGTCGCCAATGCCCGGACGGCGCCGCGGGCCTCGGCCACCGCCCCGGGCTCGCGCCAGTGAGCGGCCCGCTGGAGGGCATCCGCGTCGTCGAGCTGGCCGGGATCGGCCCGGGTCCCTACACCTGCATGCTCCTGGCCGATGCGGGAGCGAGTGTGCTTCGTATCGACCGGGCGACGGGAAGCCCCCCGTCGCCGGCGACGGGGCCCCATTGGGACCTGCTCAACCGCAGCCGCCCGTCGGTGGCCGTCAACCTCAAGCACGCCGACGGCGTCCGCCTCGTCGCTCGACCTCGTCGCCCAAGCCGACGGCCTGGTGGAGGGATGGCGTCCGGGTGTGGCCGAACGACTGGGCATCGGCCCCGACGAGTGCATGCAACGCAATCCCCGGCTCGTGTACGGGCGGATGACGGGGTGGGGCCAGGACGGCCCCCTGGCGTCGGCGGCGGGTCACGACATCAACTACATCGCCCTGGCCGGGGCGCTGTGGCCCATCGGTCGCGTGGGGGAACGGCCGGTGCCGCCGCTCAATCTGGTGGGGGACTTCGGTGGTGGGGGGATGCTGCTGGCCTTCGGGATGTGCGCGGCGATGCTCGAAGCGCAGCGTTCGGGTGAGGGCCAGGTCGTCGACGCGGCGATGGTCGACGGGGCGGCTTCCCTCATGACCATGACGTTCGCGTTCCGCCAGCTCGGGCTGTGGACCGAGGGCCGGGGCGTCAACGTCCTCGACACGGGCGCGCCCTTCTACGAGGTCTACGACACCAGTGACGGCAAGTGGTTCTCGGTGGGCGCCATCGAGCCCCAGTTCTACGCCGCGTTGCTGAGCGTGCTCGGGCTCGACGCCGACCAGCTCCCCGCCCAGAACGATCGGGAGCAGTGGCCCGCGATGAAGGAGCGGTTCGCGGCGATCTTCCGCACCCGCACCCGCGACGAATGGGCCGAGGCCTTCGCCGGAAAGGATGCTTGTGGCGCTCCGGTGCTGTCGCCGTGGGAGGCGCACACCGACCCGCACAACGTGCACCGCCAGACCTTCGTGGAGGTCGACGGTGTGGTGCAGCCCGGCCCCGTGCCACGGTTCAGCCGCACCCCGGCCGCCGTCGGCAAGCCCCCCTCGGTGGCGGGGGCAGATGCCGAGGAGGCCCTCCCGGCGTGGGGCATCCACGAGGGTCGGATCGCCGCCTTGCGCCAGGCCGGCGCCGTCGACTGAGCGGGTCGGCGAAAGGCGCGACCGCTGCCTCAGAGGTTGACCACGGGGCAGGTCACGGTGCGGGTGATGCCTTCGATGAGCTGAATGTGGCTCACCACCATGCGGCCGAGGTCGTCGACGGAGGCCGCCTGGGTCCGGACGATCACGTCGTAGGGGCCGGTGACGTCCTCGGCCGAGACCACGCCGTCGATGCCGCGCACCTGCTGCGCGACGTGGGCTGCCTTGCCGACCTCGGTCTGGATCAGCACGTATGCGGTTACCGCCATCGTCGTCCCTCCCTCGAGCCGACCCGATGCGACCTCCGGGTCTTTCGTCATGGTAGTAGTGCCATGGACGTCGTCACCTGGCCGTAGTCTGACCCTGTGCCAGGTCGAGGGCGTGAGGCGTCGACCCGCATCGCGCGTCAGATGCGCGATGCCCTGGCAACCCTCCTCGACCAGAAGACCCCGTTCGGCCGCCTGGCCCTCACCCACGTGGTGCTGACCGCGGGGGACGCCCTGCTCACGGTGTCGCTGGCGAGCTCGTTGTTCTTCAAGGCCTCGACCAGCGAGGCCCGGGGCAAGGTGATCCTCTACCTGTTGCTGACCATGGCGCCGTTCGCGGTGGTGGCGCCGTTGCTGGGGCCCATCATCGACCGCAGCCGCGGCGCCCGGCGGGCCACGGTGGTGGTGTCGAGCGCCTGTCGCGCCGCGGTCAGCCTGGTGTTGGCGGACAATCTCCAAGGCCCCCTGCTGTACCCGCTGGCGTTCGTCATGCTCGTGCTGTCCAAGGTGTACCTGGTCACGAAGGGCTCGCTCGTGCCCTTGGTGGTGGCCGCCTCGGAACGACCCGGGGGCGACGAACTGGCCACGGCCAATGCCGCGCCTGGGCTTGTTGTCGTCGCTGACCAGCCTGGCCGCTTCGATCCCCGCCATCGCCGTGCTCGAGCTGCTGGGCGGGGCCTGGGTGCTGCGCCTGGACATGGTCGTGTTCGTGGCGGGGACGGTGATCGCCATGCGCCTCCCCGCCGGTCGCTCCCGACGCGCCGGGCGGGGGGAGGACGAGGTACCCGAGCAGGCCCCGGCCGTCGCCGACACCCAGGACGCCTGGAACGAGGACACCCCATTGGGCGCGCTCGGGCCACGCGCCAACACGCATCCCGAGGTCCTCCTGGCGCTGTCGGCCATGTCGATCCTGCGGGGCCTGGTGGGGTTCGTGACGTTCCTGCTCGCCTTTTCGCTGCACCGCAACGGCAATCACGCCGGGTGGTACGGGTTCATGCTGGCGTCGTCGGTGGCAGGAGCGCTCGTCGGGGTGGTGCTGGTCCCCCGGGTGCGCAAGGTCCTGAGTGAACCGTCCATGTTGGCCGTGTCGATCTGGTCGGTGGCGCTCGCCGGTGTCGTGGTGGGGGTGGTGGGCGGTATCGCCATCCAGGCCCTGCTGGCCTTCGTCATCGGTGTCGCCAGCGCGGCCAGCAAACCGGCCTTCGACGCCCTGGTGCAGCGCTATGTCCCGACGGCGGCCCAAGGTCGTGCCTTCGCCCGGTTCGAGACCCGGCTCCAGCTGGTGTGGGTCATCGGGGCGTTCCTGCCGGTGGTGATCAACCTGCCGCTCGCCGCCGGCGACGTGGTCATCGCCGCGGTGGCGGGGGTCACGGGTCTGTCCTACCTGACGAGCCGGCGGGCGTTGCGCCACCGCTGGGTGGCGCCCTGACGGTCAGGACAGCCGGCGGTCCAGGGCGTCGAGCTGCTCGCTGAGCTCGACGGGCAGGCGGTCGCCGAACTTCGCATAGAACTCCGCGATGAGAGGAACCTCGCGGCGCCACTCCTCGGCGTCCACCCGTAACAGCTCGGCCACGTCACCCTCTGACACCGCCAGCCCGTCGGCGTCGAGTGCACCCGGCGCGGGGACGTTGCCGATGGGTGTCGCCACGGCCTCGGACTTCCCGGCCGTGCGCTGCACGATCCAGGCGAGCACGCGCGAGTTCTCGCCGAATCCCGGCCACAGGAAGCGGCCGTCGGCGTCCTTGCGGAACCAGTTCACGTAATAGATACGGGGCAGGTTGGCGGCGTCGGTCGACTTGCCGATACGGAGCCAGTGGGCGAAATAGTCGGCCATGTTGTAGCCGCAGAACGGCAGCATGGCGAAGGGGTCGCGCCGCAGGGTGCCGACGGCACCGGCGGCGGCGGCGGTCGTCTCCGATGAGAGGATCGACCCCAGGAACACCCCATGGGCCCAGTCGAAGGACTCGGTGACCAAGGGCACGACTGACCCTCGACGACCCCCGAAGAGGATGGCGGAGATGGGCACGCCCCGGGGGTCCTCCCATTCCGGGGCACACACCGGATTCTGGGCGGCCGGCACCGTGAACCGGGCGTTGGGATGGGCGGCGGGGGTCTTCGACTCGGGGGTCCAGTCCTGGCCGCGCCAGTCGATGAGGTGCGCGGGCGGTGTGTCGGTCATGCCCTCCCACCACACGTCCCCGTCGTCGGTGAGGGCGGTGTTGGTGAAGATGCCGTTGCTCCGCATCATCGCCATGGCATTGGGGTTGGTCTTCATGCCCGTGCCCGGGGCCACACCGAAGAAGCCCGCTTCCGGGTTGATGGCGTAGAGGCGGCCGTCCTCGCCGAACTTCATCCAGCAGATGTCGTCGCCGATGGTCTCGACCTTCCAACCAGCGATGGTGGGGACGAGCATGGCCAGGTTCGTCTTGCCGCACGCCGAGGGAAAGGCACCGGTCACGTAGCGGACGTCACCCTCGGGTGAGGTGAGCTTGAGGATGAGCATGTGCTCGGCGAGCCAGTGGTCGTCGCGGGCCATGGCCGACGCGATGCGAAGGGCGAAGCATTTCTTCCCCAGAAGGGCGTTGCCCCCGTAGCCCGAGCCGTAGGACCAGATCTCGCGCGTCTCAGGGAAGTGGACGATGTACTTCCTCTCGGCGTCACACGGCCACGGCACGTCCGCCTGGCCGGGATCGAGCGGGTACCCCACCGAATGCAGGCAGGGAACGAACTCGCCGTCGTCGCCGAGCACCTCGAGCGCCCCGGTGCCCATGCGCGTCATCGTCCGCATCGAGACCACGACGTAGGGAGAGTCGGTGATCTCGACGCCGATGTGGGCGATGGGCGATCCCAGCGGTCCCATCGAGAACGGCACGACATACAAGGTGCGGCCCCGCATCGAGCCCTTGAACAGCTCGGTGAGGGTGGCCCGCATCTCGTCGGGGTCGCGCCAGTTGTTGGTCGGGCCGGCGTCGTCCTCGCTCTTCGAGCAGATGAAGGTGCGGTCCTCCACCCGCGCCACGTCGCCGGGGTCCGAGCGCGCCCAGTAGCTGTTGGGCCGCTTGGCCTGCGAGAGCCGGGTGAAGGTGCCGTTGTCGACGAGCATCTGGCAGAGCCGGTCGTACTCGGCCTCACTGCCGTCGCACCATTGCGACCTCGTCGGCCGCGGTCAGGGCGGCCACTTCCTCGACCCAGGCGAGGAGCTTGCGGTTGGCGGTGGGCGGCATGGTCGGGAGATGTCCTCTCTGCCTGGGCGGTCGGGGCGCACCCCGGCCCGGGGCCCTTGCGGCCTCCGGACGCGGCGAGCGGGAGCCCCGCGTTCGTTCGAGTACCTCCAATGGTAGGCATTGGCGATGGGCTCTCCCAAGTCTCGTGCCACGCCTCGTGGTGGACCGGAGACGAGGGGCGGAAATGGCGGGGAGTTCGACGCCATCGACCGTCTACGCCGCCGGTTGCCGGGTCCTCCGGCCGGCCAGGTGTGGATCGGCGACGACGCCGCCGTCCTGGGGACCGTCGAGGGCCGTGTCGTGCTCTCCACCGACGTCTCGGTGGCGGGGGTCCACGCCGACCTGGGGTTGATCGGGCTCGACGACCTGGGCTGGCGTGCGTTCGCCGCCGCGGTCAGCGACCTGGCCGCCATGGGGGCCCGTCCCCTCGGTGCCGTGGTGGCCGTGGCCGGGCCGCCGACGACCGACCTGGACCGGCTCTACGACGGCATCGCGGCTTCGTCCGAGGCTCACCGCTGCCCCGTGGTCGGCGGAGATCTCTCCAACTCGGCCGAGCTGGCGGTGGCGGTGGCCGTGACCGGGGACGTGGTGGGGGAACCCGGGCCCGTGCTCCGCAGCGGCGCTCGGCCCGGACAGCACGTCTTCGTGACAGGCCCGCTCGGGGCCGCCGCGGCCGGGCTCCGGTCGCTGCGCGCCCGACGGGGAGGGCCGAGCGCCGGTCCGGCGCCGGCCGACGCCGTGGGCCTGGAGACGGCCCACCGGCGACCACGGGCGCGCCTCGCCGAGGGGGAGGCGGCGCGGCGGTCGGGTGCCACGGCCATGATCGACGTCTCCGACGGTCTCCTGGCCGACCTGGGTCACGTGGCCGACGCCTCGGGAGTGGGCTTTGGTCTCGATCGGGTGCCGGTGGCGCCGGGCGCCACGCTCGACGACGCCCTCGGCGGGGGCGAGGACTACGAGCTCGTGATGGTGGTCGCCGATCCCGACCGACTGGAGGCCGCCTTCGCCGAGGGCGGGTTGCGGCCCGCCATCCGCATCGGCACGTGCACGCGCCGACCCGTCCGAGCGCACCCTGGACGGGGAGCCGGTGTCCGCGCTGGGATGGCAGCACCGGTGGGGATGAAGAGCGCTGGCGGGCGGTGGCGCAGGCATAGGCTCGGCGCTGTGACGACCCGGGTCTTCCTGCTCGACGATCACGAGGTGGTCCGTCGGGGCCTGCGCGAACTGTTCGAGTCCGAGGAGGACCTGACGGTGGTGGGGGAGGGCGCCACCGCCCACGAGGCCTTGGCCCGCGTGCCCGCGTGCCGGCCCGACGTGGCCGTCCTCGACGTCCGGCTTCCCGATGGGGACGGCGTCGAGGTGTGTCGGGACCTGCGCTCGGCGATGCCGGAGCTCAAGTGCCTCATGCTGACGTCGTACGCCGACGACGAGGCGCTGTTCTCGGCCATCCTGGCGGGCGCCAGCGGGTACGTGCTGAAGCAGATCAAGGGCAGCGACCTCGTCTCGGCGGTACGGCGGGTGGCGGCGGGTGAATCGCTGCTCGACCCGTCGTTGACCCGCCAGGTCATGGAGCGCCTCCGGGGCGAGAACGTCGAGGACGAGCGCCTGGCCCGCCTCACCACCCAGGAGCGCAACATCCTCGAGCTCATCGCCGACGGCAAGACCAACCGCCAGATCGCCGACGACCTGTTCCTGGCGGAGAAGACGGTCAAGAACTACGTGTCGAACCTGCTGTCGAAGATGGGATTCGCCCGTCGCACCGAGGCGGCCGTGTACGCGGCCGTCCTGGCCGAGCGCAAACACAAGTCCTGACCACCGCCGATAGCGCTCGCTGCCTCAGGCGACCGTCACGACGGCGCGGCGTCCCGAGCCCGGCCCCGGTTGACCGGGTCGTTGCCCGATGTCCATGACGACGTGCACGACCTCCGAGGCGCGGGTGAAGGTCCGGGGGAACCCCGCGTCACGAAAGACATGGAGCATCCGGACGTTCTCTGAGAGGGTGTTGGCGACCAACCACCGAATGCCGCGCCCCCGGGCCTCCTCAGCGAGGCGCTGCAGGAGCAACGACCCCAGTCCATGGCCCTGGAACGCGTCCCCGACCACGAAGGCCACCTCGGCTTGGTCACTACCCGGTGGTCGGTCGAAGCGGGCCACGGCCACGATGCTCGACGCGTCCTCGGCCACGAGCGCCACGCGGTCGACCCCGTCCACGTGGGTGAACCGTTCCACCTCGTCATCCGACAGCGTCGGATGGGCGCTGAAGAAGCGCAGCACGATGCTCTGTGCCGACAGTCCGGCGTGGAAGGCGCGCAGGGCCTCGTCGTCGTCGGGGCGAATGGGCCGGACCAGGACGATTGTGCCGTCGGTGAGAAGGACATCGGGTTCTTCCGCCCCGGGCGTCACCGGCGCCGGGCCGGCCGGCGCCGCTGTCACCGTTGTTTCGACCTTCCCCGTTCGGGCATCGTCGACGGGATCTTGCCGTTTCCCGACTCCCACGGCGGTGTCACCCCGAGTCGGGCGATCCCTGGCGTTCGGCGGCGAGCCGGCGGTAGTGGGCGCGCCAGATGAGCCGGTAGACAGGGACGTAGCGGGGGACAGATCGCAACCCGGGAATGAACGGCACGAGGAGCAGGACCAAGGTGAGGAGCATCATCAACGCCCATACCAGGGCGTCGGCATTGGCGGACCAGGAGGTCGAGAAGGGCGGGACCTGGTACCACATGGTGTAGAGCCACAGCCACGCCTGGCCGGGATAGTTCCCGGTCTCGTTCATCATGCCCCACTGGTCGCCCTGCAGATGCTGGGTGGAGGCCTCGGCCGATAAGAACGAGCCATCCGCGATGAACAGCAAGGGTTTGGTGTAGTCGGTCCCGTAGAACTGTGGGGACGCCAGCAAGACGGCGTCGAGGCTCCCGGTTCGGGCCATGTTGAGCAGGCTGCTCATCATGGGTGCGACCGGCCCGTAACCCCCCGCCGGCAGGACCACGGCGGTGTCGTGGAACGACGACGTGTCCGACACCTTTGGCGTACGCCGTCGTCCACTGCTGTTGTTGGTCCGCCTGACGCGGTCGAGTATTGCGCCAGCGCGGCACCCAGGGACGGGTTGCTGGCCGCAGCCACGCGCAGGGGCGCCAGGACGAAATCGTTCGGGCGTGTTCACGGGGATGTGGACACCGACCCAGCGCTGGAGCCCGAAGGGCCCGATCTTCTGGCCCTCTCCCGAGGTCCAGGGGTTGTAGGGAGGGCCGTAGGTGGCCGTCGGACTCGATCCGTCGAGCTCGGTGACCGACGTGGCCAGGAAGTCGCCGGGGTCGCCCTGGGCCCACTGGCGGATGGTGACGGGATGCTCGTCGGGCGAGGAGAAGATCGCCGCCAAGGCGCAGGTGACGAGGGCCATGACCACCAAGGCCACCACGAACTCCTTGACGAGGTCGTAGCGGATCTTGGGCCCGCTCCAAGGAGCTGTCGTCGGGCAGGAGCACCGCCTCCGACAGCGTCCGCGTGCCGCTCACGTGGGAGGTTGATCCGGTCATGATTCGGCTCCTTCGGACCCGAGGGCCGCCCCAGGAGTCGACACGGCACGAGAGGGCGCGTGGCGTCCGGTGCGCTCAGGGAGCGGCGGGACCACCCCGCGTCGCCGCACCAGGAGCAGGTGGAGACCGATCAACACACCCACGACGATGGGCAGCAGGAGCACATGCCAGAGCAACATCTGCCCGAAGTTCAACACGTTGAACAGGGCCCCCACACCCACGGAATTGAGGCCGTCCTTGGCCTGGGTCGAGATCCACTGGGAGTCGAAGTTCTGCTGGGAGAGGTAACCGGTGAAGGCGGCGCCGATCGATATGGCGAATGTCACGACTCCGGTCATCCACGTGAGCGCCCGCTTTCCCCGCCAGGCCGCCATGAAGAACTTGCCCCACAGGTGCAGGACCATGAAGAAGAAGAAGAGCTCGACGCTCCAGAGGTGGATGCTGTTGAAGAAGAGCCCGACTTCGGATTGGTGCCACCACGACGGGCCCCGCAGGATGAGCACGACCCCCGAGAGCAGGATCACGATGAACGAGGCGAAGCTCAGGATTCCGAAGATGTAGACCCACGACGCCACATAGCTCGGTTGGCGGTCGGGGAGCAGCTTGCTCGGCGGAAGGGTTCGCACCGCGGCGCCCCGGAGGCGGGCGGTCCACATCTTCTCGTCCCCCGGCGCCGGGCGGGCATCGTCCCCGAGGTGTCCGGGGAGCTGGCGCGCCGTCACTGGTGTGGCCGACGACCGTGTCGCTCATCGGTGCTTCCTCCCGGTTCGGAAGGGGATGGCGACGGCGGCCAGCGAACACCACGACCATGAGCAGGATGACCACGAGGTTGGCCACACTGATCTGGATGAAGCCCCAGTGCAGGTAGTGGCCCGTGTGGTTCAGGTTGACGAGAGCAGCGAGCATCCCGTCAGCATACGGACGGCTCTGATCTGCTCCAGGGACCAATTCCCCTAATTCCGGGAGGGAACGGGTCCCCTCGTTTCAGGAGGGCACGGGTCCCCGTTTCAGGAGGGAACAGGTCGCTCGACGGCCGGTGGAACCGGGGCGTATCTCGTTGCCGCAGAGTGCCCGGCGTCCCTCAGGACGGCTGGGCGATGGTCCGTCGGGGGGGCTTGGTGACCTTGCCGGCGCGGATGCAGGAGGTGCAGACGTGCAGGCGGCGCGGGGAGCCGTTCACCATGGCCCGGACCCGCTGGATATTGGGGTCCCAGCGCCGCTTGGTGCGACGGTGGGAGTGGCTCAGGTTCATCCCGAACGAGGGGTGCTTGCCACATACTTCGCAAACGGCAGCCACGGCGCGGACACTCCTCGGAGAGGCAATTCGGACGGGCGCAAAGGTTAGCATCCACGGCCATGGAGTCAGTTAGCAGGCTCGGGGCGGCTCACCTCGGCGGCGACCATGGCCACATACGGGCATGTGCTTCGACTCCACCAGGATGCCCTCAACGCCCTGAACGTGTACCCGGTCCCCGACGGCGATACCGGCACCAACATGGCCCTGACCCTCGAGTCGGTGGTAGCCGAGGTCGCCACCGTCCCTGGATTCGAGCACCTCGGCCCGTCACAGCCACCGGCGACGATGACCGGGGATGGGACGAAAAGTGGCCCGAGCAGATGTCGGCTGTGTGCCGGGCCGTTGCCCACGGGTCGCTCATGGGCGCACGGGGGAACTCGGGGGTGATCCTGTGCCAGCTGCTCCGGGGGCTCACCGGGGTGCTCGCCGAGGGGACCGGGGAGTGCGACGGTTCGGACCTGGCCCGGGGCCTGGCGGCCGCCAGCGACGCGGCGCGCCAGGCGGTCCTGCGTCCGGTCGAGGGGACCATCCTCACCGTGGCCCGGGCCGCAGCCGAGGGGGCTGACCAGCGCGCCGCTCGAAGGGGCCACGCTCCTCGAGGTGTTGGAGGCGTCGCACCGGGCCGCGGCCGAAGCCTTGGCCCGGACCCCCGAACAGCTCCCCGTCCTCGCCCAGGCCGGGGTGGTCGACGCGGGCGGGTCGGGCTATCTCCTGCTCCTCGACTCGTTCCTGGCCGTCGTCGACGGGCGCGCCCTGCCCCCTGCGCCCGAGGTCATCGTGGCCGGCGTACTCGGGCGCCACCGACGCCCTGCCCGAGATGGGCTCCGAGCTCGAGGAGCCCGAGGACGGCAGCGACCTGCGCTACGAGGTCATGTACTTCCTCGAGGCTCCCGACCACACCATGCGGGACTTCAAAGAGGTGTGGGCGGGCATCGGGGACTCCATCGTCGTCGTCGGTGGCGAGGGCCTGTGGAACTGCCACATCCACACCAACGATGTCGGTGCCTCGATCGAGGCGGCGCTCGACGCGGGCCGACCCCGCGACATCAGGGTCACCGACCTCTCCGACCAGGTCGAGGAGGAGCGCTGGGTGCGGGAGGGGGCGGGGGCGGCCCCCGGCACCAACCTCGACACCGAGCCTCCGCCTCGTACGGCCGTGGTGGCGGTGGCCAACGGCGAGGGCATCAGCCGCATCTTCCGATCTCTCGGCGTGCACTACTTCGTGGCCGGGGGTCAGTCGATGAACCCGTCGACGGCGCAGATCCTCGAGGTGGTCGAGTCCGTCCCTTCCGATGAGGTCGTCCTGCTCCCGAACAACGACAACATCCATCCCGTCGCCATGCAGGTGGGTGAGCTGTCCACCAAGACGGTGCGCGTCGTGCCGACGAGCGGGATCGTCGAGGGGTTCGCGGCGCTGCTCGAATACGACCCCGAGGCGGGCGCCGTGGACAACGCCGCGTCGATGGCGGAATCGGCTCGCCGCGTGGTGGCCGGAGAGGTCACGCGGGCGGTGCGCGACGCCACAGGGCCGGCCGGCCCCATCCACAGTGGTGACTGGATGGGCTTGTCACGCGACGGGGTCGAGGTCGTCGGCGACTCGCCGGCCGAGGCCACCTGTGGGCTCCTCGGAAAGCTCCTGCACGACGATCACGAGCTCGTCACCTTGATCGAGGGGGAAGGGTCGGGACCGGGAGAGACCCGTCGTGTGACCGAGTGGCTGGCCGAGCACCGGCCCGACATTGCCGTGGAAGTCCACCACGGCGGTCAGCCCCTGTACCCGTTCCTCATCAGCATCGAGTGAGCCCACCGCCTCGGTCCGCCGCCGTCGAGCTCGAAGGCCGGATGCTCACTCGCCTGGCCGAGATCCCGGTGCGCGAGGTGCACAAGGTCGGCGACAAACGCGCCGAGGCCCTGTCCGCCCTCGACATCAACACCGTCCTCGATCTCATCACGCACTACCCGCGCCGCTATATCGACCGGACGCGCCAAGCCGAGGTTGCGGGTATGCGCATGGGCGAAGAGTCCCTGGTGTTGGCGCGCGTCGACGCGGTGCGGACCCGCCGCACCCGCCAGGGTCGGGCGCTCGTCGAGCTCGATGTCGACGACGGCACGGGCGCGCTGCGGGTCACGTTTTTCAATCAGGCGTGGCGGGCGCGCCAGCTGCCCGTGGGCACCGAGGCCCTGTTCTTCGGCAAGCTCGACTCGTACCGGGGCAAACGTCAGTTCACGAATCCCGTAGTCGACCTGGTCGGGAACAGGACGGGGCGCATCGTCCCCATCTATCCCACCTCGGAGAAGACGGGCATCGCGGGTTGGGAGTTCGGTGAGTGGGTGGGGGAGGCGTTGCGCCGGGCGGGGCCCCTCTATGACCCCTTGTCGGCGGCGTGGCGGGCCGAGCTCGAGCTCATGGACCGGACCGCCGCCTTCGCCGCCATCCACGCGCCGCAGTCCTTCCCCGAACAGGAACGGGCCCGTCGCCGGCTGGCGTTCGACGAGCTGCTCCGACTGCAGCTCGAAGTGGTCATGCGGCGGCACGTGCTCGAACGCGATGCGCGTGGCATCCGCCACGAGATCGTGGTTGGAGCCGACACGCCGGGCCTCGTTGACGCGTTCATCGGACAGCTGCCGTTCCCGTTGACCGCCGCGCAACGGCGGGCCGTCGACGAGATCAACGCCGACCTGGCCAAGGGTCTGCCCATGCATCGCCTGCTGCAAGGGGATGTCGGATCGGGCAAGACCGTCGTCGCCGTGAGCGCGTTGCTGGTGGCGGTCCAAGGTGGTCACCAAGGTGCCTTGATGGCTCCCACCGAGGTGTTGGCGGAGCAGCATTACCTGGGGGTGCGTGAGCTCCTGGCCGATCTCGTGGTCCCGGACCCCGAGCGACTGGGGGGATCACGGCCGCTGGCCGTTGCGTTGCTCACCAATCGCACCCCCGCGGCCGAGCGCGCCAAGCTCCACGAGGGGCTCCGAGGCGGCTCGGTCGACATCGTGGTGGGCACGCACGCCCTGCTCACCGAGGAGGTCCGGTTTGCCAGCCTCGGCGTCGTGGTGATCGACGAACAGCACCGGTTCGGCGTCGAACAACGCAACACGCTGCGGGCCAAGGGAAGAGACGCCGACGACGGTGAGGGGGCCGATCCCGACCTGCTCGTGATGACGGCGACCCCGATCCCCCGTACCGCCGCTATGGTGTTCTTCGGCGACCTCGACGTGACCGAGCTCGACGAGCTCCCTGCCGGACGCTCACCGGTGACCACGCACTGGGCTCGCACCGAGGCCGACGAGAAGTCGGCGTGGGCACGTGTGCGCGACGAGGTGGCCGCCGGGCACCGCGTCTATGTCGTGTGCCCCCTCGTCGATGGGTCCGAGCGCATCCAGGCCAAGTCCGCCACCGAGGAGCGCACCCGACTCGAGTCGACGGTCCTGTCGGGTCTGCGCATCGGGCTCCTGCACGGCCAGCTCAAGGCGGTCGACAAAGAGGGTGTCATGGAGAGCTTCCGGCGCGGCGACATCCAGGTCCTCGTGGCCACCACGGTCATCGAGGTCGGTGTCGACGTGCCCGAGGCCACCGTCATGGTGGTGGAGGACGCAGATCGGTTCGGGATCGCCCAGCTCCATCAGCTGCGGGGCCGGGTCGGGCGCTCGGACCGGCCGTCGTGGTGCTATCTCTTCTCCGCCGCCTCGGCCCCTGACGCGGCGATGCGACTCGAGGCCCTCGAGCGCAGCAACGACGGTTTCGAGCTCGCCGAAGTCGATCTCGAGCTGCGGGGTGAAGGCGCCATCCTCGGCACGCGCCAGAAGGGCCGAAGCGACTTGAAGCTGGCGTCGCTGCGGCGTGGCGACCGCCCCCTCGTCGAGTCGGCTCGGCGGGTGGCAGAGTCGATCCTCGCCGAGGACCCCTCGCTCGAAGGCGCCCCCCACCTCGCCGATGAGGTCCGGCTCTTCGTCGGCGAGGCCGAGGCCGCCTTCCTCCTCAAAAGCTGACCGACCCGTCTTCGCGTGCCGTCCACGGGCCCGGTGCGATCCCCGGGCCCGAACCGAGCGCCCGGAGGGCGCTGTGATCGCACCGGTAACCTCCGAATGTGCGTGTGATCGCCGGCAGCTGCCGAGGCCGGCTCCTGCGGGCCCCGACCGGCACGGTCACCCGCCCCACGTCGGACCGGGTGCGGGAGGCGATCTTCGACGTGCTCGGGAGCCTGGTCGACCTCGAGGACATGCGGGTCGTCGACCTCTTCGCGGGGAGCGGGGCCATGGGGATCGAAGCCATCTCGCGAGGAGCGGGACCGGTGGTGTTCGTCGAGGATTCCACCGCCGCCGTCGGGGCCATCCGGGGCAACCTCAGCGCTCTGGGGATCGAGGACCAGGCCAAGGTGGTGCGTGAGGACGTGCTGCGCTTCGTCGACCGGCCCCATGACTTCGACCTCGCCCTGTGCGACCCGCCGTATACCTTCGCCTCCTGGGACGGCCTCCTCACCCGCCTCCACGCCGCCTTGGCCGTGCTCGAGTCCCGCCGTCCCCTCGAGGTCCCCCCCGCTTGGGAGGTCATCAGGAACAAGCGGTACGGCGGTACGCTCGTGACCGTGGTCCGAGCCCTCGGAGCCCATGAGAAAGGCACCTGGTGACCGTCGCCCTCTTCCCCGGCTCGTTCGACCCGTTCCACAACGGCCACCTCGAGGTGGTGGAGCGGGCCGGGCAGCTCTTCGACAAGGTGGTCGTGGCCACGCTGCGCAACCCTCAGAAGGCCGAGCCCCTGTTCAACCTGGACGAGCGGGAAGAGATGCTGCGCGACTCCCTGGGCCACCTCGACAACGTGGAGATGGTGTCGGTGGCCACCCTGGTCGTGAACGTGGCCCGCGACATCGGGGCGACGGCCATCATCCGGGGCCTGCGAGCGGTGTCTGATTTCGAGAACGAGCTGCAGATGGCGCAGATGAACCGTGAGCTGTCGGGGATCGACACCCTGTTCATCCCGACCAGCTCCACCACGTCCTTCGTGGCCTCACGGCTGTTGCGGGAGGTCGCCCGGTACGGCGGCGATGTCTCCGCCTTCGTCCCCAAGGCGGTGGCGGTCAGGCTCGAGAAGAAATTCGGCACATGAACGACCAATCCTTCGACGACGACCCGCTCGAAGACGAGACGCCCGCCCCCGGCGACGACGCCGAGGGTTGCCTGCAGCGCGCCATCGATCTCGTGTCGACGGCTCGCACCATGCCGCTCTCCGCCTCGGTCCTCGTCGACCGCCAGGACGTGCTCGACCTGCTCCAGGGTGCCCTCGACCGGCTCCCCGACGAGTTGCGGCGGGCCCGGTGGTTGCTACGCGAGCGCGACGAGTTCATGGCGACGCGCCAACGTGAGGCCGACATGCTGCTCGATGACGTGCGGGCGCAGGCCGAGCGCATGGTGCAGCGGACCGAGATCGTGCGTCAGGCCAATCAGGTCGCCCAGCGCATCCTCGACGACGCCCGCGAGGAATCCCGACGCCTGCGCCATGAAGCCGAGGATTACTGCGACCAGCGCCTGGCATCGTTCGAGATCGTGCTCGAACGCACGTTGAAGACCGTGCAGGCCGGGCGCGAGAAGCTCCAGGCCGTGCCCCCTCCCGCCCACGACGGCGAGTCGCTGCGGGTGGGGGCCGACGGCGGGTCCGAGGTCGCCCCGCCCGGTTTCTTCGACCAGGACGGGAGCTGACCGTGACCACTGCCCATCCTTTCGTCGTCCACGTGGCCCAGCTCCGGCGGGCCGTGGGGACGCGCTGGCACGAGCGGCGCCAAGGCGCCATCGAGCATCTCGACTGCTCGGGAAGCTTCGTGCCCGAAGAGCAGATGCCGGTGGCCGACGTGGTGCTCGAAGCCGTTCTGGGCGGGGTATCGGTGACCGGGACGGTGACGGCGTCATGGTCGGGGGCGTGCCGCCGCTGCCTGACGCCGGCGTCGGGGACGCTGCGGCTGGCCGTGCGAGAGCTCTACACCGACGAGGGCGACGGCGACGAGACCTATCCCCTCGTCGGTGACGAGGTGGACCTCGAGCCCCTCGTGCGTGACGCCGTGCTGCTCGAGCTGCCCCAGGCGCCGCTGTGTCGATCGGAGTGCCGGGGCCTGTGCCCGAGCTGTGGCGCCAACCGCAACGAGGAGTCCTGCGGGTGCGAGGCGGCGCGCGATCCGCGTTGGGAAGCGCTGGACGTCCTGCGGATCCCCGAAGGCAGGGTCGAGAGCGAATCCTCGAGCTCGCCGGCGTCGGGATAGCCCCGGAAACACGTCGCCTTCCCACGCCTGGACGTTGGGTCGGCTCGGCAGGGTAGCCTGGTCCGTCCCTGACCCGAGGTGAGCATCGATGGCCGTCCCCAAGAAGAAGACCTCCAAGGCGAAGAGCCGTAGCCGGCGGGCCTCGAACTGGGTCCTGAGCCTTCCGGCGCGCAGCGAGTGTCCTCAGTGCCGCCACGCCAAGGTGCCTCACCGGGTGTGCCCGACGTGCGGGTGGTACAAGGGCCGGCAGGCCATCGAGATCGACTAGTGGTGCCGCCTCGGCCCCGGCCCGAGGCACCGTCCGCGGGCGGGCTCCCTGTCGCCGTCGACGCCATGGGCGGAGACAACGCGCCCGGGGAGATCGTGGCCGGCGCCCGCCGTGCCGCTGAGGAGCTCGGCATCCCCGTGGTGCTGGTCGGGCCACCCGACGCCATCGGCGACACGGGTGGCCTCGAGGTCATCGCCGCCTCGGAGATCATCGCCATGGACGACGACCCCGCGTCGGCGGTGCGTCGTAAGAAGGATTCGTCGCTGGTCCGGGCGGCCGAGGCGGTGCGCGACGGCAAGGCCCTGGCCATGGTGAGCGCGGGCAATACCGGAGCGGCCATGGCGAGCGCCTTGCTGCGCATGGGAAGGCTCAAGGGGGTGGTCCGTCCCGCCATCGTGACGCCGATCCCTCAGCTGGGATCGCATCCCGCTGTCCTGCTCGACGCTGGGGCCAATGCCGAGTGCACCCCGGCCATGTTGGTGCAGTTCGCCCAGATGGGCGCGGCCTATGCGTCGGCGCGCTACGGGGTTGCGTCTCCGACGGTGGCGCTGTTGTCGATCGGGGAGGAGAAGTCGAAGGGAACGCCGCTCGTGAAAGAGGTCCACGAGCTGTTGGACCAGGCCCCCGACATCCGGTTCGTCGGCAACGCCGAGGGGCGAGACCTGCTGCACGCCCCCGCGGATGTGTTCGTGACCGACGGTTTCACGGGCAACGTGGCCCTCAAGACCCTCGAGGGGTCGCTGCGTTTCTTCATGGACACCCTGCTCGCGGTGTTCGCCGCCGATGAGGAGGCCAAACGCGCCGCCGAGGTGATGCTGCCCCGGCTGGCCCCCCTGGCCGCCGAGTTCGATCCCGACGGCATCGGCGGGGCAATGCTGCTCGGCGTGGACGGGGTCTGTGTCATCAGCCACGGCTCGTCCACCGCCTCGGCGATCGTCTCGGCGGTGGGTGTCGCCCACGACGTGGCCGTCGCCGGCCTGGTGGACCGCCTGGCTCGCGCCGTCGCTCCTGCCTGAGTGGGAGAAAAATCGCCTCTGAACAGGAACTTTACCGTTCCTGTGGGCTCGACCAGGTAGGATGCAGGCGGAATTCCGACCCGGGAGACGCCGTGCCTGCAGAAACCCACGTGGAGAAGGGTCCACTCGGACGCCACGAGGTGTTCGAGCTGGTCAGGGACCAACTCGCCGACATTCTGGAGATCGAGCCGGGCTCGATCAGTGAGTCGTCGTCGTTCGCCGAGGACCTGGATGCCGACTCACTCGCCCTCATCGAGCTCGTCGAGGGCCTCGAGGAGGAACTGAGCGAGCGCACCGTCGGCTTTCGCATCGAAGACGAGGATCTCGAGGATCTGCGCACCGTTCGCGACGCCGTCGACTATGTGGTCGCCAAACTGGGAACGGCCTGACACGGGAGACGAACCCGCCGGTCTGGGCGGCGCCGATGGGGGCGCGCCGGGCGCCCGCGGCGCCCCCCGCGGTGCTGAGCCCTCGGGCGCGGCGCCGGGGCGATTCGACGCCGGCTCCCGTCACGAGTCGCCGCCCTCGGCCGCGGACGCCCTGAGGGCGTTGGCACGCCGTCTCGACTGGGAATTCGACGACGACGGGCTGCTCGTCCAGGCCCTGTCCCACCGTTCGTGGTGTGCCGAGGCGGGCGGCATCCCGTCGAACGAGCGCCTCGAGTTCCTGGGCGACGCCGTGCTCGGACTGGTCGTTGCCGAGCATTGTTACCAGGCCTATCCGGAGATGCCCGAAGGAGCCCTCGCCAAGGTGCGGGCCGCCGTCGTGAACACCTCCGTGCTGGCCGAGGTGGCGGTCGGGCTCGACCTCGGCGCCGCCCTCCTGCTCGGCCGGGGCGAGGACGTGTCGGGGGGCCGGAGCAAGGCGTCGATCCTCGCCAACGCCGTCGAGGCGGTCATCGGCGCCGTGTACCTCGACGCGGGGTGGGCGGTGGCGTCGCGCGTCGTCCTCGACATCCTCGACGACAGGATCGCGCTGGCGGCGGCGGGCCCCGGGGCCGAGGACTTCAAGACCCGCCTGCAGGAAGTGGTCCTACGCCGCATCGGGGAGCTGCCCCGCTACGAGGTGGAGGGCACCGGGCCCGATCACGCCCGCCGGTATCGGGCCCGAGTGCTCGTGGCCGGCGCCGAGCGCGGCGTGGGGGAGGGACGGTCCAAGAAAGACGCCGAGCAGGCCGCGGCCCGCGTGGCGTGGGGCGTGCTCGTCGACGGCGACCCCGAGTCCGACGAGGGCGTCGATCGCCCCGCCGAGACGACGCCGGTCAAGCGCAAGGTGCGGGGCAGTGCCTGAGCTCCCCGAGGTCGAGACCATCCGCCGTGACCTCGACAAGGAGGTCGTGACGCGGCGGATCAAGACGGTCGAAGTAAAGGGCAAGCGCTCGATCCGCCGACACAAGAGCGGCCCGGAATTCAAGTCCCGGCTCGAGGGTAAGCGCGTGGCCTCGATCCGACGTGCCGGCAAGTACCTCTTGCTGAGCCTCGACGGTGACGACGTGCTCGTGGTCCACCTCGGCATGAGCGGCCAGCTGTTGCGCGCCAAAGGCCCCAAGGACCCGATCGACAAGCACACCCACGTGATCATCACCTTCACCCAGGGCGGCCAGCTCCGCTTCGTCGACCCCAGGACTTTCGGCGAGATGTTCGTCACGAGTACCGACGAGCTCACCGCCCAGGTGCCCGAGCTCGCCCACCTCGGGTTCGACCCCCTCGAGGACGTCATGAGCTGGTCGCGCTTCGGGCAATTGCTCGCCGACCGGCCCACGGCGCTCAAGACGCTGCTCATGGACCAGAAATTCGTGGCTGGGATCGGCAACATCTACTCCGACGAAATCCTCTTCGCGGCCGGGCTCCGATACGACCGCCAGTCGAATTCTTTGAGCGCCCAGGAGATCCGCCGGCTGTACCGGGCCATGGTGGAGACGTTGTCCGAGGCCGTCAAGCATCGGGGGTCGTCGCTCGCCGACGAGCAGTACCGGGACCTCTACGGCGCCATCGGCGACTACCAGGGCCAGCACCAGGTCTACGACCGCGACGGCCAGGCGTGCCGCCGATGCCGCAACTCCATCGTCAAAGTGAAGGTCAACGGCCGCTCCGCGTTCCTCTGCGAGCACTGCCAGATCTGACCGCCGAGTCAACCGCCGCTCCGATCGCGCCGGCCGGTCCCCACCGGCGCGTGACGCCTCGTTGACCCGCCCATTCATCGGGCGCGCCAGGACGGTGGGTCCTCGGCGCCGGTACCACCGTTTCGCCGAGATCGACGGGTAGGGTGGCGGCCGGTGTTCCTGAAGTCGCTCACCCTCAAGGGTTTCAAGTCCTTCGCGGATCCGTCCACGCTGCTCTTGGAGCCCGGCGTCACGGTGGTGGTGGGCCCCAACGGCAGCGGGAAGTCGAATGTGGTCGACGCCGTGGCGTGGGTGCTCGGCGCCCAGGGGCCGCGCACCGTGCGTTCGTCGAAGATGGAGGACGTCATCTTCGCCGGCTCGGCCGACCGTCCCCAGTTGGGTCGGGCCGAGGTGTCGCTGACCATCGACAACCGCACCGGGAAGCTCCCGGGCGGGTTGGCGGAGATCACCATCACCCGGACGTTGTTTCGTTCCGGCGAGAGCGAGTACGCCATCAACGGCCAGCCGTGCCGATTGCTCGACATCCAGGAGTTGCTGTCGGACTCGGGGGTGGGGCGCCAGCAACACGTGATCGTGAGCCAGGGGCAGCTCGGCGCGATCCTCGATTCGCGCCCCGAGGACCGGCGCGCCGTCATCGAGGAGGCGGCCGGGGTCCTGAAGCACCGCCGTCGTCGGGAGCGGGCCGAACGCCGCCTGGCCGCCACCGAGGAGAACCTCGACCGGCTCGGCGACCTGCTCCGGGAGGTGAAGCGCCAGATCCGACCGCTCGAGCGCCAAGCCGCCTCGGCGCGGTCGCATGCGTCATTGGCCGAAGAGCTGCGGGCCCTACGCCTCCACCTGGTGGGTCGAGACATCGCCGCCCTCGACAAGCGTCGCGAGACGGCCACCGACGAACGGGCTCGGCTCACCCAGGGCGAATCGGCGCTCGTGGGCTCGATCACCGAGCTCGACGCCGCCGCCGAGGCCACCGCGGCCGAGCTCGCCACCCAGCGGGAAGAGGATCTGGTGGTGGCGCTCACGCGGGTGCAAGGCCTGTCCGAGCGCTGTCGCGGCCTGCTCGGTGTCGTCGCCGAGCGGCGTCGTTCCATCGCACGCGCCCTGGAGGCGTCGGCCGACACCGACGTGGTGTCCACACTCGAAGCCGATGCGGCCCGACTGACAGCCGAGCTCGAGGCCACCACGCTCGACGACGCCGCCCTGGCGCCCCAGGCCGAAGAGGTCCGCCGGGCCGAGCACGCGCTGGCCAGTGACGTCGCCGCCCACGAGGCGTCGTTCACCGACCTGGCCGGCCAGCACGCCGCCGAAGAGGCCTACGCCATGGCGCGCGGTCGTATCGAGCCCCTGCAGGGCGCGCTCGAGCGCGAGCAGGGCACCCTGGTGCGCGCCGACGAGCGGTTGCGAGCCATCGACGTGCGGCGCGAGGCGGTCGAGGTCGAGGCCGCTGATCTGACCCAACGGCTCAGGGCCATGTCGGCCGAGCACCCCCGCCTGGCCCGGCGGGCGGAGCAGCTCCGCCTCGTCGCCGACGAGGCGGAGCGGGGTCTGCGCGACGCCGAGGATGCGCTGCGCGGTGCCGAGCGTCAGCGTCACCGACTCGAGGCGCGCGCCGAGGCGCTGGCGCGCCAGGTGGCCGAGGAGAGCGCGGGGCCCGACACCGAGATGCTGGGCGAGGCGGCCGGCGTCATCGGGATCCTGCGGGACCTCGTCGACATCGACGACGGCTGGGCCACCGCATTCGAGGCCGCCGTGGGGGCGGCCTTGGGTGCCATCGTCGTCGACGGCTCAGGCGCGGCGCGTGCGGTGCTCGCCGAACTGCACGAACGGGAGGTGGTCGGGACCGTCCTCGCCGCCACATCGGTGCGTGCGCCGTCGAGCCCACCGTCGTTCGAGACACCGTCCCCCGACGCTGTCGACCTGTTGCGGCGTCACGTGCGGCCCCGGGTGGCGGCGGTGTCGGGTGTGCTCGACCGCCTCTTGCAGGGCGTGGTTGTGGTGCGCGGCGACTGGGCCGAGGCGGTGGAGGTGGCCCTCGAGCGTCCCGACGTCACGGTGGTCAGCACGGACGGGGACCGATTCTCCTCGTCGGGCTGGGTGGTGCGGGCCGGTGCCCACGCGCTGGCCACCCTGGCCAGCCAAGCCGCCGTCGAGGCCGAGATGGCGGCCGAGGCGGCCGAACGGGCGTCGAGCTTCGCTGACCAGGCGCGGGCGCGCGCCGCAGGAGCCCGGGCCGAGGCCAGTGACATCACCCGCCAGACGGAACGACTGGAGGACCAGCGCCAAGGGCTGGAGGTGACCCGGAGCCGCCTGCAGTCCGAGGCCGAGCTCGTGGGCCAGGAGCGGGTCGAAGCCGACCGCCAGCGCACCGCCATGGCCGAGCGTCTCGAACGCGACGGCACCGAGCTCGTGGCGTTGCGCGAGAGCCTGCCCGAGCTCGAAGCGGCCGCGGCCGCCGCCGCCGGTCGTCTGGCCACGGCCGACGAGGCGCGTCGACGTCTCGAGGAGCGCCGCTCGCACGTGGCCGTGCTCCGCCGGGACCTCGAGGTCAAGGTGGCCGGGCTGGTCGAACGGCGCGCCGTGTTGACGTCACGTCTCGAGGACACCGAACGCCGGCTGGCGGGCAACGTCGACGCGCGTGAGCGCGCCGGGGAACGGCGCCGCCGGCTCGAGGCGGGAGCGCTCGCCACAGATCGACTGGGTGCGACGGTGCTCCTCCACGCCGAGCGTCTGGCCGAGATGCTCGAGGGGCTGCGGGCCCGGCGCAGTCGCCAGCTCGATGACGTACGGGCCGGTGGGGCCCGGCTCGAATCGCTGCGCAAAGAGCGCGCCGAGGCCGACGCCCGTCTCGCCGAAATCCGCTCCCGCGCCCAGCACCTCGAGCTCCAGATGGCAGAGGCCACGGTGCGGCGCGACACCGCCGTCGAGGCGCTGCGGCGTGAGCTCGGGTGCGAGCCCGAAGAAGCCATGGGCGCGCCTTGTCCCGAGCTTCCCGAGGGCGAGGACCCCGCCCGCCGCGCCGCGGTGGTGGAGCGGGAGCTGGCCTCGCTCGGTCCAGTCAACCCGCTCGCCCTCGAAGAGCTCGGCGCGCTCGAGGAACGGCATCGTTTTCTCGAGGAGCAGGTCGAGGACGTGCGCCGGGCCCGGCGCGAGCTCCACCAGGTGATCCGAGCCGTCGACGACGAGATCATGCGCGTGTTCGCCCAGGCTTTCGCCGACGTGAACGAGCACTTCCAGGTGCTGGTGGGCACGCTGTTCCCAGGCGGGACGGGCCGGTTGACCCTCACCGATGCCACCGACCTTCTCGACACGGGCGTCGAGGTCGAGGCGCGCCCGGCGGGCAAGAACGTGCGCAAGCTCTCACTGCTCTCGGGTGGCGAGCGATCGCTCGTGGCGTTGGCATTCCTCTTCGCCGTGTTCAGGAGCCGGCCGTCGCCCTTCTACCTGCTCGACGAGGTCGAGGCCGCGCTCGACGACGTGAACCTGCACCGCTTCCTCGACCTCCTCCACGAATTCCGGGGCGAGGCCCAGCTCATCATCGTGAGTCACCAGAAGCGGACCATGGAGGCCGCCGACGCCCTGTACGGCGTCACGATGACGCCGGGCGGCTCGTCCAAGGTGGTCAGCCAGAAGGTGCGCCGCGAGCCCTCGGACGTGGAGCCCGCCCCAACCCCTGCCTGAGCGGCGCCACCGGTGTAGCGGGGACGACGACACCGTCGCCCGGCATCGACCCCGTTAGGCTGCGACGCCATGCTCGCCCTCTGGATCGTCCTGGCCGTCGTCGTGGTGGCGCTCGTCGTCGGCCTGGTCGTGGTCGTCCCGGCCCGGCGGCGAGGGCGTGGTGGCTCGAGGTCGGCGGGCGCGACGTCGGCGACCCTCACGAAGCCTCCGGCCGCACCGCCGTCACACCCGGTGGCCGCGCCGTCCCCGCCATCTGGCGCCGCGCCCCTCGAAGCAGAAGCAGAAGCTGAAGGCCAAGCCGAAGCAGCCGTCGACGCCGACGTTGCCGCCGCCCCCGAGCTCCGGGAGCGGATGGGCAAGACGCGCGGCTTGTTCTCGGGATACGTACGAGCGTTGCGGAGCCGTTCGTCGGTCGACGACGAGGCCTGGGACGACCTCGAGGAGGCATTGCTGCGCGCCGATGTGGGCGTGGTCACCACGACCGCCCTGCTCGAGGACCTCCGGGCCCGAGTGCGCGCCGGTGAGCTCCGCGGCGCCGACGCCGTCGTGGCCGCGCTCAAGGAGGATCTGCGCCGGTCGCTCGACACCGCCGCTGGCACCGGACTGTCCTTCGACACCGAGGGCACCTGCGTGTGGCTGTTCGTCGGGGTGAACGGGGTCGGCAAGACCACCACTATCGGCAAGGTGGCACGCCGCGAGAAGGCGGCAGGCCGTTCGGTGCTGCTCGCCGCGGGGGACACGTTCCGGGCCGCCGCGGCCGAGCAGCTCGACCAGTGGGCGCAGCGCACCGGGGTCGAGATCGTCCGGGGCGCCGAGGGTGGTGACCCCAGTGCCGTGGTCTTCGACGCCGTGCAGCGGGCCCAGGCACGCGGCAACGATCTTGTCCTGGCCGATACCGCCGGTCGGCTCCACACCAAGGTCAACCTGGTCGAGGAGTTGAAGAAGATCCGGCGGGTGGCGGACCGCCCCCCCGGACACGTGACCGAAGTGCTGCTCGTGCTCGACGCCACCACGGGGCAGAACGGGCTCACCCAGGCGAGGCAGTTCCTCGACGCCGTCGGGGTCACGGGGGTCGTGCTCACCAAGCTGGACGGATCGGCCAAGGGTGGGATCGTCATCGCCATCCAACGCGAGCTCGGCCTGCCGGTGAAGCTCGTCGGCCTGGGCGAGGGCCCCGACGACCTGGTCCCCTTCGACGCCGACGAGTTCGTGGCGGCACTGTTCGACTGACTTTTCGAGCACCGGGCCCGGTCCGGCGCCCGATAGCCTGAACCTCCGCATGTTCGACGCACTCTCCGACCGTCTCGAGGGGATCCTCGGCCGCCTCCGCAGCCGAGGGCGGCTGAGTGACGCCGACGTCGACGAGGCGCTGCGCGAGATCCGTACCGCGCTCCTCGAAGCCGACGTCGATGTCGCCGTGGCCCGGTCCCTGGTGGCAGGGATTCGCGCCCGGGTCGTGGGCGAGGAGCTGTCCAAGAGCCTGAGCCCCGGCCAGCAGGTGGTGAAGGCGGTCCACGATCAGCTCGTCGAGGTGCTCGGGGGCGAGACGCTGCGTCTCACCTACGCCTCGACCCCGCCCACGGTCGTCCTCCTCGCTGGCCTGCAGGGATCGGGCAAGACGACGACCTCGGCCAAGCTGGCGCGATGGTTCCGCCAGCAGGGGCGCAACCCGCTGCTCGTCGGTGCCGACCTCCAGCGACCCGCCGCGGTCGAGCAGTTGCGGATCCTCGGGGAGCAGGCTGGCGTCCCCGTCTTCAGCGAGCCCACCGATCCCGTGGCCGTCGCCGCGGCCGGCCTGCGCGAGGCGCAGCGCCTCGGACGCGACGTCCTCATCGTGGACACCGCGGGTCGCCTCGCGATCGACGAAGCGCTCATGGACGAGGTCCGGCGCGTCTCGGGAGCGGTGACGCCGCACTACACCTTCCTCGTCATCGACGCCATGACCGGTCAGGACGCCGTGGCCACGGCGCGCGCCTTCCACGACTCGCTGGCGCTCGACGGTGTCATCCTCACCAAGCTCGACGGTGACGCGCGCGGCGGCGCCGCGCTGAGCGTCAAGGACGTGGTGGGTCGCCCCATCGCCTTCGCCTCCACCGGTGAGCGGCTCGCCGACTTCGACCTCTTCCACCCCGACCGCATGGCGAGCCGCATCCTGGGCATGGGTGACGTGCTCACCCTCATCGAACAGGCCGAGCGCGAGTTCGACCACGACGTGGCCACCGAAGGCGCCACCAGGATGCTCGAGGGTCGATTCACCCTCGAGGACTTCCTGTCCCAGCTCCAACAGGTGAAGAAGCTCGGATCGCTCGGCGGCCTCCTCGCGCTCATGCCCGGTGTGCCCAAGGAGGTCAAGCAGAACGCCAACATCGACGACGGACAGGTGGCCCAGGTCGAGGCCATCATCCGGTCCATGACACCGCGCGAGCGCGGCGAGCCCGGGGTCATCGACGGCTCGCGACGCTCCCGGATCGCCCGGGGCAGTGGGACCACCACCCAGGACGTGAACCAGTTGCTGCGCCAGTTCAAAGAGGCACAGCAGCTCATGCGGTCCCCGGGCATGCTCGGAGGGATGCTCGGTGGAGGTGCCAAGGGCAAGCTCGCCCAGGCCCTGGCCGAACGGATGGGGGACGGCGGTGACCCCGGAGCCCCGGGCCTGGATTCCCTGGGCACCCCGTCTCTGGGCGCCGGGCGTCCGGGGGCCGGCCTGGGGTCCTCCGGCGGTGGCGGCAAGGGCCGCCCGGGCTCGAAGAAGAAGAAGGGTGGCCGGGTGACCCCGAAGGGCGGGGGCGGGCGTTAGAGCGACCCGTCGGTGCCCGGGGGCGCCTGACCGGGCGCACCGCAGGCCGGGGTTTCGACCCCCGAGCCGGCGGCGGGCCACAATAGGAGGTCCGCGCCCCGCGACGGCGAGGCTCGGCACGACCAGGAAGGCAGGAAGCAGACAGTGGCAGTGAAGCTCCGCCTCATGCGGATGGGCAAGAAGAAGCAGCCGACCTATCGCGTCGTGGCGGCCGACAGCCGGTCACCCCGGGACGGACGGTTCATCGAGATCGTGGGGACGTACGCGCCCCGTGGTCGTTCCACGGCTGAGCCCGACGCCATTGTGAACATCGACAACGACAAGGCCCTCAAGTGGTTGCGCCAAGGAGCGCAGGCCACCGAGCGGGTCGAAAAGCTCCTGCGCACCTCGGGCGCCTGGGACGAGTTCAAGCCAGGTTCCAAGTGAGTGAGGCCGGGCTCGACGACATGGGCAACGTGCATGCCGAGGACGACGACGTCGATGACATGGCGGGCAACCGGGTCGATGACATGGCGGGCAACCGGGTCGAGGGCGGCAGCGCCCGGGCTGTGCTCGACTACATCGCCCGGTCGCTGGCCGGAGAGCCCGACGCCGTGGTGGTCGAGACCGAGGAGTCGAGTCGTGGGCTGCGCTTCCGCATCCACGTGGCCCCCGGCGACATGGGCCGCATGATCGGACGCCGGGGCCGCGTGGCGCAGGCGATCCGGACCGTGGTGCGGGTGGCGGGATCGCGCGAAGGGGTGGACACCAACGTCGACTTCGTCGACGACTGACGGGCCCGGACGCGACGCCCGGCCTCGGGCGGGCGCCCAGGGGTTGCTCGAGGTCGGTCGGGTCGGCAAGCCGCACGGGCTGAGCGGCGAGGTGGTCGTCTCCCTGGTCAGCAATCGCCCTGAGCGGGTGGTGGTCGGATCGACGTTCCTCACCGACAACGGCGACCTGCGCATCGAGGCGTCGCGTCCGTTCGCCGACAAATGGCTCATGGTGTTCGCCGGCGTCGACAGCCGGGAGCGGGCCGAGACGTTGCGGGGGACGGTCCTGCGGGGCCACCCGCTGCAGGACGAAGACGCCTGGTGGGTCCACGAGCTGATCGGCTCGGAGGTGTTCGACACCGAGGGGGCGCGCCTCGGGACGGTCGCCGGTGTCCTCGCCAACCCGGCCAGTGACCTCCTCGAGCTCGACGGGGGCGCCCTCGTGCCGCTTCGCTTCGTGGTGGGGCGATCGGCGGGGCGGGTCGTGGTGGACGTGCCGGCGGGCCTTCTCGACCTCCCCGAGCACTGAGGGCCCCGGTGCGCATCGACGTCTTCACGATCTTCCCCGACCTCGTCGAGCACTACTGCGACGGGTCCCTCCTCGGCAAGGCGCGCCAACAGGGACTGCTCGAGGTGCGGGTCCACGACCTGCGCGCCGGGGCGGACGGCCCGAGGCGATCCGTCGACGACGCCCCCTTCGGCGGTGGGGCCGGCATGGTCCTCGCCCCGGGCCCGATCTTCGCCGCCGTCGAAGCGGTGGCACCGCCCCGCCCCCTCTATCTGCTCGCCCCCGGCGGCCGCCGGCTCGATCAGGGCGTGGTGAAGGAGCTGGCGGCCACGCGGGAGTCGCCGACGGGAGGGTTCTCGTTGTTGTGCGGGCGGTACGAGGGGGTCGACCAACGGGTGACCGACCACCTCGTCGACGGGGAGCTCTCGATCGGCGACTACGTGCTCGGGGGGGGAGAGGTGCCCGCCCTCGTGGTCATCGAAGCCGTCGCCCGCCTCGTCCCCGGCGTGATGGGGAACGAGGCCTCGGCGCTCGACGAGAGCTTCGGTGCCGGCCTGCTCGAGTACCCGCAGTACACCCGTCCTGCGGAGTTCCGCGGCTGGGAGGTGCCCGGGGTCCTCCTGAGCGGGGACCACGGGCGCATCGCCCGATGGCGCCGGGCCAGCGCCCTGCGTCGCACCCTGCGCCTGCGTCCCGACCTCGTCGAGGGCATCGGCGGCCTGGCCGAGGCGGACGTCGACCTCCTCGAGGAGCTGTCCGACGAGCCCACGCCGAACCCGGGGGCGGGCTCCCGGTAGCGCGGGGGTGTTCGGGGGGCGGCTATCGTGGCGTGTTCGGCAGGCTCTGCACGGCTCGGCCGCCCGTTGCCGCAGTGGCCCCGTAGGCACTGCCGAGCCGCCGGAGCTGGACCTGTGAAGGGACGCGCGTCATGAACCCCACCGACATCGTCGATCGCGAGAACCTGCGAGACGACGTCCCCGATTTTCGACCGGGTGACACCTTGAAGGTGCACGTCCGCGTGGTGGAGGGCACTCGCGAGCGCACCCAGGTGTTCCAGGGGGCCGTGATCCGCCGCCAGGGCACCGGGGCCCGAGAGACCTTCACGGTGCGCAAGCTCAGCTTCGGGGTCGGGGTCGAGCGTACCTTCCCCGTGCACTCGCCCGTCCTGGCCAAGATCGAGGTCGTGACGCGCGGCGACGTGCGGCGGGCCAAGCTCTACTACCTGCGCGGTCGCGTGGGGAAGGCGGCCAAGATCAAAGAGAAGCGGGCGGCGCGCACCTAGCGTGCCGTTTCGTGACACGCCGGTCCACGCCGAACCATCCCAGGGACGATGAGCGAAGAAGACCTCGAACGATACGAGGCTGAGATCGAGTTGGCGCTCGTCCAGGAGTACCGGACGGTGCTGCCGCTGTTCAAATACGTGGTCGAGAGTGAGCGCCGCTTCTACCTGGCCAACGAGGTGAAGGTGACGGTGCGCGACGCGTCGTCACCGACCTGTGTGGAGCTCGAGTTGGACGATGCGTGGGTGTGGGACATGTACCGGCCCGCCCGGTTCGTGCCGCACGTGCGCGTGCTCACGTTCCGGGACGTGAACGTGGAGCGGCTGCCCGACCGCGACACCTGATGGCCGGTTCTCGGCGCACCGCCTTGGGCGGGCGCGGCGAGGACGCCACCGTGGCGTGGTACCGAAGCGCCTCGTACATCGTCCTCGATCGCAACTGGCGCTGTGCCGACGGGGAGCTCGACGTGGTGGCCCAAAGTGCAGACGGCGCCGTGCTCGTGTTCTGCGAGGTGAAGACCCGGAGCTCGACGGCCTTCGGCACGCCCTTCGAGGCGGTCGGCGCGGTCAAGCAGCACCGCATCCGCAGGCTGGCGACCCGGTGGCTGCGCAGCGGGCGCGGCGGGTCGGGCTACTACGAGCGCATCCGGTTCGACGTGGCCGCCGTGACGAGGGGGGCCGACGGGACCCTCGAGGTCGAGTTGGCCCAGGACGCCTTCTGACGGAGGGGCCCGACGTGCCGGCGACCGGCGCCGCGGCCTGGGGCGCGGCGGTGTCGGTGGGTAGGGTGTCGCCGTGAGCACCGAGACGATCATCGTGGAGCGCGACGAAGGGGTCGTGACCGTGACGTTGAACCGACCTGAACGCAAGAACGCCGGGAACGGCCTCATGTGGCAGGAGCTCAACGACACGTTCACCGAGGTGGCACGGCGGCGCGACGACCGCGTCGTGGTGGTCACCGGGGCCGGGGGCGCCTTCTGTTCCGGTGCGGACATCGCCGACCCGCGGGTGTGAGCGGCGATCCCGAGGATCCCCACATCGTCCGCATGCGGTTCTTCGGTCAGGTGATGCTGGCCCTGCACGACCTGCCCAAGCCCACCATCGCCAAGATCAGGGGTATCGCGGCGGGGGCGGGGATGAGCCTGGCGCTGGGGTGCGATCTCACCGTCGCCTCGGACAATGCCCGCTTCTCGGAGATCTTCGCCCGGCGGGGTCTGTCGGTGGACGGCGGCTCCTCGTTCCTGTTGCCCCGGCTCGTGGGTCTGCACAAGGCCAAGGAGCTGGCCTACTTCGCCGACATCCTCTCCGCCGAGGAGGCGGCCTCCTATGGGCTGCTCAACCGGGTGGTCCCCGACGACGAGCTCGACGGCTTCGTCGACGGTTGGGCCCGGCGCCTGGCCCTGGGGCCGCCGCTGGCGCTGGCCATGACCAAGGACCTCCTCGACAACTCCATGTCGTTGACCATGGCCCAGGCCCTCGAGGCCGAGGCCCGTTGTCAGACCATCAACTTCTACAGCGAGGACACCGCCGAGGCCATGCGGGCGTTCGCCGAGAAACGGGAGCCGAGGTTCAAGGGTCGTTGAAGGCACGACTGGTCGTGGTCGTCTTCCTGGCTGCCCTGGTGGGCGCATGTGGGCAATCGGGCGGACACGTGATCGGCGTCCCCACCAACGGCGCTCCGACCACGGGCCCGGGCGGACCGGGATACATGGTGCAGACGGCCGACGTCAAAGGCCTCGGCACCGTGCTCGTCGACGGCTATGGGCTCACGCTGTATCTCTTCGTCCCCGACCATGGCTCGGGCCACTCGACCTGTGCGCACTACTGCGCCACCCAGTGGCCGCCCGCCACCCTCCCCGCCGGCGTGACCGTCCCCGTCATCGGCGGTCGGGTGGAGCGGGTCCTGATCGGCACCACCCGTCGGGGCGACACGCTGCAGGTCACCTACGACGGCTGGCCCCTGTACCGGTGGATCGGTGACACCTCCGCCGGGGAGGCGACCGGCCAGGGCATCACGAATTCGGGAGGCCAGTGGTTCGCCATCGACGCCGCCGGTCAACCCGTCCACTGAGCGCGGTGGTGGGGCGCGCCGCCGGCGGCGGGAACGGCGCCACCGGTCGCCCCCTGCCTTCGTGGCTCCTCGCGGCGCGCGCCTGGCCGGGCCTCGCCCGCAAGGTGTTCACCGAGGCCGTTGAGGACCGCGTCACCACCAGCGCGGCCAGCTTGGCGTTCCACGGGTTCCTCGCCATCTTCCCCGCCATCATCGCCGCCCTCGGTCTGGTGGGACTCGGCGGCTTGTCGGCGTCGCAGTTGCGCAGCCTCGTCCACGGCGTGGACGTGATACTCCCGGTCCAGATGTCACAGACGATCGACGACGCCCTGCGCAACCCCGCCCGGGGTGCCGGCTCCGGACTCGAGATCGGCCTCGGTCTCACCGTGGCACTGTGGAGCGCGGTCGAGGCCATGGCCGCGCTCCAAGTCGGATTGGACGTGGCGTTCGAGGTGCGCTCGGACCGAGGCTTCGTCCGGCGGCGGTTGGTGGCGGTGCCACTCGTCGTCCTCACGCTCGTCCTGGGGGGTGCCGCCTCGGGGCTCCTGGTCCTGGGCGACCCGATCCGCGCCTTGCTGCCGTCGTCGTTCGCCCTGGCCCGATCGACCTTCGACGCGGCGTGGACGGTCGTCCGTTGGGCCGGTGCCATGGCACTCGTGGTGCTCCTCCTCTCGGCGTACTACTCCTTCGGGCCCAACCGGGAGAGGACCCGGCTGCGCTGGGTGAGCCCGGGAGCGGTGGCCGCCGCGCTGGGCTGGCTCGCCACCTCGGCCGCGTTCTCGTTCTACCTCGATCACTTCGGCCACGAGTCGCGCACCTACGGTGCCTTCGCAGGCGTGGCCGCGCTGATCCTGTGGTTGTACCTGACGGCGTTGGCGGTCATGCTCGGTGCCGAGCTCGACTGTGAGCTGACCCGGGGCCCCGCCCTCCCGGTGCCGGTACTGACGCCATAAACCAGCCGCGCCGAGGAGAGGACAGGGCGCGCCCGGTCCTGGCCTCGGCGAGCCGATCCGACGAGGCGTGGCGTGACGATGACGGGTTCGCAGTGGCCCCTTTCAGGTCACGTCACTGCGTGCAGGCGTGTGCGGCCGGCCGAGACGAGCGATCCACCAGCCGTAAGCGACGGCGACGATCGCCGCCACCACGACCAGGACGAGGGGTGCGACGGGGGGGCTCCACCCGTCTCGAACATGAGCGAAGGGATTGATGACCGCGCCCAGGCCGACGGTGTAGCGCCGAAGCGCCCACACGAAGTCGCCGAACTGTGTCACCGCCACCGCCACCGCCACCAGCAAGCCCAGCCGTCGAGTCATCGACCGACCCGGTGGGGCCACGGCAGGGACATCCCCGTCGAGCAACCAGCGTCGACCTGCCACCGCTCCGGCCACCAGGAGGATCCCGGCATAGAGGGGGAACCCGTCCCGAGCCTGCCACACCAGGCCTTCAACGTGGGCCTGCGATACGACCAGTGCAGTAGGCAACACCAAGGACGTGGCGACCAGTGCGACGAGGACCACGGTTTGCCGTCTCCGGCTCGCGACGAGGGCGAGCACGACCACGGCTGTTGCCGACAGGATCCACAGGGCCAGTACTGTGGTGGGAGGGTTGGTTTCGGCCCAGCCGATGGTCCCGACGAACTGGGCGACCAGTGTATCGGTTCGCTCCAGGGCGAGCTCGATGATTCGAGACAGCGGCGTACCCGCCGAGATTGCTTGACCGACCGGCAAAACGGCGAGTGCATGGGCGTCGAGGACGTATACGACAGCCACGACGCCGGCGACGATGACCACTACGCCAGCGACGCGCACACTGCGGCATCGGATCAAGGTCGGCAGCGAGCGCGGCGCGAGGGCGGCGAGGAAAACAGCGATGACCGCCAGCCATAAAGGCGACAGCCCGCGTGTGAGCACCATCACCGCTGCCGCGGCGGCGGTGGCGGTGACCAGACTGGTGGGAGGTTGGCTCGCTCGTTCGAGCACGAGGATCAGCCCACCCGTCCAGACGCAGATGGCGGTGGCGACTTCGAGCCCACTGGGATTGACGACCGACCCCAGGATGATCACCATGGGAGTCGCGGTCACGGCCACGGCCAGGGTGAGCAGGCGCGAGCGAGACCATACGGTGGCCAATGCGAGCGCCAGTCCGACGAACAGCGCGCTCAGCACTCCGCTCAGAAGTCGCATCAGGTACACGGCCACATCGGAATGCCACGCAAGCGAGGGAAGCCCTACGATGGCGTAGTAAAGGGGGGGATAGCGCCCGACATAGGTGGTGGCTATCGTTTCCTGCCCAGAGCCACTGAAGCCTTGGGCGCAACCGGCGGGCACTTTCGGGCGCTTGCGGTAGCAGGAGGGAATGCGGAGATTCGCGAAGGTCTGCGGAACCGTCACAACGGTGACAGCCCGGTTGCAGACGTGGGCGAATTTCACGTACCGGCAATATGCCAAACCGTTGCGAGCCGCGAGGGCGAGGGACTTTCCTGAAGGAGTCGATCCCACGAACTCACCGCGCGCCACCGAGGCGGCCTTGACGAGTTGAGCCGGCTCGTCCTGGCCGGCCCCGATCGGCGTGGCAAACGACCATGCCGCGCACAGGCAGAATAGGATGCCGGCAGACACGGCCCAGATCCTGAGCAGTGGGTGGGGCGCGCCGTGTCCTAGTCGACGGTGGTGCGACGGCTGGGGCTCTCCTCCTTCACTGGTTGGCATTGGCGTCCCCGAGGATCCGAAGGGCAGGGAGGTCAAGTGCGCGTCGGTGCAACGTGGTGGTGCTCACTGCGAGGTCGCGGCGCCACCAGCCCGACGCCAGGGCGCAACAGTGCCGAGGTGCGACTTCGCCATTCCGTAGCTCTCCCCGGTTCCCTGGAACTGGTGGACTCCGACCTTGGGGTGCCAAGGTTAGTGATTGGGGGGATCGGTGTCACCATCGTGCGCTGCTACTGCCAGCCTGAGGTACCCAATCTCATCTGAGCGCTCCACCGCACAGCAGGGACTTCACCGCACTGGTTGCGGAGAGGGCCGCCCTGGGCCCACGGATTGCGAGCCATAGGGCATCCATATGAGGTGCCGCGCTCACCGCGTGGGCGACACACCCGTACCGTACGGTGTGAGCGGTGCCTCGTGTGGCCGGCACCAACGATCGGCCCTCACATGATGGAGTCCGGATCTCGATTCTGGACCGATCTCACTGGGAGCCGTTCGTGCTCGCATCAATACCATCTGCCACCCTGTACGGGGTCGACGGCCGTCCGGTCTCGGTCGAGGTCCACGTTTCGGCGGGGCTGCCCGGCTTCACCATTGTCGGACTGCCCGACGCCGCGGTGCGTGAGTCACGGGACCGCGTCAGAGCCGCATTGCTGTCGAGCCACCTGTCATGGCCGTCGCGCCGGGTCACCGTCAACCTCGCTCCATCGGGCGTGCGGAAGACCGGCGCTGGGCTCGACCTTCCCATTGCCATCGGACTCCTGGTGGCCGGCGACGTGTTGCCTGCTCGTTGCGTCGAGCGCGTGGGGTTCGTGGGCGAGCTCGGTCTCGACGGCTCGTTGCGACCCGTTCCCGGGGTCGCATCTCTCGTGGCCGCGATCGGTGCCGACCACATCGTGGTGCCCGCCGCGGTGTCTGCCGAGGCGGCGTTGGTGGCTGGTGAACGTGTGCGCGCCGCCTCCACGGTGGCCGAGGTCGTCGCCGCCTTGCAGGGCCGGACTCCATGGGCGCCGCCGGCGCCACTGCGGGCGTCGACGGCGGAGAGGAAGGAGCCCGACCTCCTCGACGTGCGCGGTCAGCTGGTGGCGCGCCGTGCGCTCGAGATCGCTGCCGCCGGAGGTCACCACCTCCTGTTCGTGGGACCTCCGGGCTCGGGGAAGACGATGCTCGCCACGCGCCTTCCGGGGATCCTGCCCGACCTCGTCCGCGACGAATCGCTCGAGGTGCTCCGTATCCATTCCGCCGCCGGCGCCGCCGCGCTCGGCGCCGCGTTGGCCCGACGTCCGCCGTTCCGGGCCCCGCATCACGGCGCCACCGAGGTGGCCATCGTCGGAGGCGGGACGTCGTGGTTACGGCCTGGCGAGATCTCCCTGGCCCACGCCGGGGTCCTGTTCCTCGACGAACTCGGCGAATTCCCGGCTCCCGTCCTCGACGCCCTGCGCCAGCCTCTCGAGGAGCACGTCATCCGAGTCCGCCGCGCCCGAGGTGCGATCGATTTCCCGGCCCGGTTCCTTCTCGTGGGCGCGATGAACCCTTGTCCGTGCGGCGAGGGCGGCTTTCCCGGCGCTTGTCGGTGCAGCGACGCCATGCGCCGCCGGTACCTGCGGCGACTGTCCGCACCGTTGCTCGACCGCTTCGACCTCGCCATCGCGCTCGGCCGCCCCGACGTGGAGGATCTGTTGGACGGGCCGCCCGGCGATGCCTCGGCGGTGGTGGCGACCCGGGTGCGCCGGGCCCGGGCCCTCGCCCGCGACAGAGGGGTGCGGTGCAACGCGGAGCTCTGCTTCGACACCGTCGACGGTGCCTCGACCCTCTCCGCCGACGCCGCCGCCCTGCTCGAACGGCGGTTGCGATCGGGGACCCTGTCGGCCCGAGGGCTCCATCGGGTGCGCCGCGTGGCCCAGACCATCGCCGACCTCGACGGGGTCCCGGGCGTGGACGAGCGCCACGTAGCCGAGGCGCTGCAGCTTCGGGCGGCGCGGGCCACCCTGATGACGGGAGCGGGATCGTGACGCCCACCACGATCCTCACCGACGAGCAGCGCTACGGGGCCGGCCTCGCCGCGTTGGGAGCCTCTCCCGGGATGGTGCGGAAATTCCTCGACGGGTACGGGGCACCCGAGGCGTGGGAGGCGATCGCCCGGGGTCGCCACCGCGCTGATCCCGACCGCCGCTATCGCCACAAGGCCGATCCCCGCACCCTCGACGCCGTCGAATCGGCGTGCGCCCGATCGGGGGTGGCAGTGGTGGTGTTGGGGCACAGCGACTATCCACGGGCATTGGCCGACGATCGCCAGGCGCCGGCGGTGCTGTTCTCGACGGGCGACGCGGCGGCGCTCGAGGGCCGGCCCCGGGTGGCGGTGGTGGGGACGCGTTCGGCCACCCCCTACGGGCTCGGTGTGGCCACCGAGCTCGGGCGCGAGCTGGCCCGCGCCGGCGTGGTGGTCGTGTCGGGGCTGGCGCCGGGCATCGACGCCGCCGCCCACGCCGGGGCGCTCGGCGTCGACGACGGAGCCCCGACCGTCGGTGTCCTCGGGCACGTCCCACGACGCGGTGACGACACGGTCGCAGTCGGCGCTGTGCGACGCCCTCGGTCGTCGCGGTGCCGTGCTGTCGGAGATCCCTCCCGGGGTCCAAAGTGCGCGGTGGTGGTTCGCGGTGCGCCACCGGGTCATGGCCGCGCTGTCCCACGTCGTGGTGGTGGTGGAATGTCACCACCACGGTGGTTGTCTCCACACCGTGGCCGCCGCCGTGGCGCGCGGGGTGCCGGTGGGGGCGGTCCCGGGTTCGGTGCGCAGCCCGGCATCGGCCGGCACCAACCGTCTCCTCGTCGAGGGCGCGGTGCCGGTCCGTGACGTGGACGACGTCCTGACCGCCGTCGAGCTCTGCCTCGTGACCCGGCCCGACATCACCCCGCCTCGGCGGCCCCCGACCCCGCCCCGGTCGAAGGGGCCGGGGCGCCGAGCGCCCCCGCTCCCGGCCTCGCAGCGCCGGGTCCGTGGGGCCCTCGACCACGACCCCGCCACGCTCGAGACCGTGGTCCGCCGGTGCGAGTTGTCGCTGGGGGAGGTGTCGGTGGCGCTCGAGGCACTGGCCGACGCCGGGCTGGCCGTCGGCGTCCACGGTCGGTGGTCCCTCCCGAGCGGATGACTCCTGGTCACCGGGGCCGTCCCGCCCTCAAGGAGGCCGCGTGGTCCGTCGATACGAATGGGAGCCGATGAGGCGCGAACTGGCTGCTCATAGCACTGGGGGGGGTGACCGATGTCAGCTGGGGAATCGTCCGGGCCCGAGGCGATCGTCGCCTCGACGTGGGGTGCCCACCCATCCGGGGCCGATCCCGAGCGGCCTCAGTCCAAGCGCGCCCGGTTGAGCCCGTACATCCTCGGCTACTCCATGGGCCCGGCCGCGCTGGTGACACTGCTCTTCCTTCGTCACTTCGGGGTGGTGGCGCATGTGCCGGTGTGGCTGTGGCTGGCGGTCTTCACCGCCATCCCGGCCGGCAGCGTCGGGCTCGAGGTGCTGTGCCGACGAAACCCGAGCACGTTGTGGCTCAACGCCCGGGTGGCCTGGCACGCCGCCGCGGTGACCATGGTCATCTACCTGAGCGGGTGGGGCCCCGTCCTCACCGCCGGCTTCGCGTTCGTGGCCCTCGAGAATGTCTCGCACGACGGGTCCCGCACGTGGCGGCGGACCGCGCTGTGGAGCCTGCTCGGCATCGCCGTCGGCCAGGTGGCCATCTGGCAGCACTGGGCACCCTCGTTCCTGTCGGTCGGCAAGAGCGAGGCCCTCGGGCTCATGGGCGCGTTCGTGCTCCTGTTCGTCATCCGCATGGCGGGGGCGACGATCGAGCAGAAAGAGGACGCCGAAGCCTCCATGCGGGTGAGCGAGGAGCGCTTCCGCTCCTTGGTCCAGAACTCCACCGACACGACCTTCGTGATGGGGGCCGAAGGTCGGATCCTCTACGCCAGCCCGGCGACGATCTCGCTGTTCGGCCGCGAGCCCGATGCCGTTCTCGGCCTGCGGGCCACCGACCTGGTCCATCCCGAGGACAGGAGCCGGGTCGAGGTCCAACTCGCCGCGCTCGTCAACACCGTGACGGTCACCGAGCCCATCCAGTTCCGGGTCGAGCACGCCGACGGCACCTACCGCTATGCCGAGGCGGTGGTAAGCAACCTGCGCGACAACCCGTCGGTGGCCGGCTACGTCGGCAACCTGCGCGACATCACCGAACGCAAAGAGGCGGAGTCGAAGCTCCTCCACGTGGCGCTGCACGACCCCCTGACCGGGCTCCCGAACCGCACGTTGATCCTCGACCGCGCCGACCAGATGCTCGTTCGGTCGCGACGGGAGTACCGGCCCGTCGCCGCGCTCTTCGTCGACCTCGACAACTTCAAGGACATCAACGACTCCTTGGGCCACGATGCCGGCGACAAGGTCCTGCAGGCGGTCGCCCACCGCTTCGTCGGCATCCTGCGCGAGAGCGACACGGTGGGCCGCCTCGGCGGTGACGAGTTCGTCGTGCTCGCCGAGGGCGCGTCGTTGGGGGCGGGGCCGGAGATGGTGGCCGAGCGACTCCACGACGCGCTGCGTGAGCCGTTCCGGATCGAGGGCTACGCGTCGGTGTCGCTCACCGTCACGGCCAGCATCGGGATCGCCGGCGGGCAGCGCAACTCCGCGTCCGAGCTCCTGCGCGATGCCGACATCGCCCTGTACCGGGCCAAGGCGTTGGGCAAGAACCGCTCGGCCCTCTTCCAGCCCGAGATGCAGACGGCGGTGCTCGACCGCATCGAGCTCGACGCCGACCTGCGCTCGGCGCTGGCCGAGGAGCAGTTCTTCCTCCTCTACCAGCCCGTGTTCGACCTCGACCACGTGAAGGTATCGGGGGTGGAGGCGCTCCTGCGCTGGCGCCATCCGGTGCGCGGCGTCGTCCCCCCCGACCAGTTCATCCCCATGCTCGAGGAGTCCGGCCTCATCGTCGAGGTCGGGCGCTGGGTCCTCCTCGAAGCGTGCCGTCAGGCCGCCCAATGGCACCGGCGCGGCTTCCACCTCTCGATGTCTGTCAACGTGTCGATGCGTCAGCTCGAGATCCACGCCTTCGTCGACCACATCAAAGAAGCGTTGGCCGTGACCGGCGTGGACCCGACGACACTGGTCATCGAGATCACCGAGAGCACGCTGATGCGCGATGCCGACGCCACGGTGCGGCGCCTGCGCGAGATCAAGGACCTCGGCCTCCAGGTGGCCATCGACGACTTCGGCACCGGCTACTCCTCGCTCGCCTACCTCCGCCAGTTCCCCGTCGACGCCCTGAAGATCGACCGCTCCTTCATCGCGGCCATGGCCGACTCCCCCGAGTCGGGGGCCCTCATCCACACGCTCGTGGAGTTGGGACGCACCCTCGGCCTCGAGACCTTGGCCGAGGGGATCGAGGACAACGACCAGCTCGCCAAGCTCCAGGCCGAGCACTGCGACCGGGGCCAGGGCTTCTTGTTCTCGAGACCCATCGAGCCCGAGGCGATCGAGGCCTTCCTGCTCGAGTCGGCCGAGACCAGCCGGGCCGCCGCCGTCGCCGCGTCGCGCCGCCCCGGCAATCGGGCCGGCACCGCGCCCGCGTCCGCCGATGGGGCCGCGCCGACCGTCATGGCGACGGGGACGGGTTCGAGTACCTGACCGGACAACCGGTGCACGGGGTCCACCTCGCCGGCTTCGGCTACAGCTCTCCGAGATAAAAGCGGGTCCCCTGGTCGTCGACGCAGTCCGACGTCACACCGTAGGGCTGGGGGGCGGGATCGGACGCCGTTCCCCCCGCGGCGCGGACGCGGCCCACGGCGGCGGCGATGTCGTCGACGAGGTACATCGGCACGGTCACGGCCTGCTCGTGGCTGCCGCTCAGGCCGACTCCCGGTCGTACGTCGTCGACCTGCCAGCCGTCGTCGACCCGACCGGGGGTGAACCGCCATCCGAGGACCTCCCCGTAGAACGAGCGGGTCCGCGCCGAGTCGACCACCTCGATCGTCACGTAGGCGACATCACCTTGCCTGGTCCCGTGCGGGGCCAGGCGCGGCCCGGCGTCACCCGAGGGGGGGCGGAACACGGCGAAGGCGGTGCCCTGGTCGTCGGTGCAGGTGGCGACGCGACCGTAGGGTTCCTCGGTGGGCTCGTCCGCTTCACCGCCGGCGGCGCGCACCCGGATGACCGCCGCGTCGACGTCGTCGACCAGGTAACAGATGAACAACGTGTTGTTCCCCACCCCACCCCACAGCCCGTGGTGGGGACGGGCGTCGGCGACCTGGCGTCCCTGGGGGCCACTGCCGGGTGCGAACGACCATCCGAGCACCGAGGTGAAGAACGCCTGGGCGCGTTCGACATCGGGGACCCACAGCGACACGTAGCCGATGTCGCCGGGCTGCATCGGCGTCTCTGCGGCGGCGGTGACGTCGTCGTGCGACGACGTCGAGATCATCCACCGATGCCCGAAGGGGTCGCGCACCACGGCGTTGCGCCCATAGGGATGGTCGGCGGCGGGACGCTCGACGGTGGCACCGGCCTCCTGCGCCCGGCGCAGCGACGCGTCCACGTCGGGCACCTCGAGCACGAAACTGACCGTGGCGTCGTCGCCGGCGCCCGGTGCGGCGACGTGGCTCTCGGGTGACTCGTCGGCCAGGTACAGCGTGCTGGCACCGAACTCGAGCTCGGCATGGCCCACCCGGCCGTCGGCCATGACCATCGGCTCGCCGCGCCGGCGCGCCCCGAAGACCTCGACGTACCAGTCGATGGCACGATGCGAGTCGACGACGATGAGATACGGAGTGAGCCCCACCGGGCGCGACGCCCGGAGCGTGGGCCCCGGCTCGGCGACGTCGGGGGGCAGGGTGGTCTCGGACACGATGACTCCTTCCGGGAGTGACAAGGCGCGCTCCACTCGGGCGCGCAGACGGGCGGCGAAGGCGGGGCTGGGGTCGAGCGGGGACGGCGGAGAGCGCAGGGCTTCGAAGGGATCAGGCATCGTCGGCCTCCTGCTCTCCGTAGGCGCGTCGGAAGGCACCCCGGGCCCGCACGAGCAGGCCTTCGGTGGCGTGCACGCTCCGGTCCACGAGGGCGGCGACGTCGGGGACGGGGAGGTCGTCGAGATACCGAAGCGTCAGCACGGCCCGGTGCAGGGGTGACAGTTGCTCCAGGGTGTCCCGGGCCCGCAGCGCGTCCAGCGAGACGTCCCAACTGTCCTCGTCGCGGTCCGACAGGCGGCGCGCCTCGGTGCTCCCCACGGCGTGCAGGCCCCGTGCCTCGCGGGCCTGGCGGCGCCAGTGGTCGACGAGCTTGTGCCGTGCCACCCCGACCAGCCACGGCACCGAGACCGGGGCCCGCTCGTCACGTCGCACCGCGTCGACCGCGGCGAGGAACGTCTCGGCCGTGAGGTCCTCGGCCACTGCCCCGCCACCGCAGCGCGACACCAGGTAGCCGTAGACGTGGGGGAGCGCCCGGTCATAGACGTCGAGCAGGTGCGCCCCGGGGTCGCCCACCGCTGCCTGGTCGGTCACACCCGTATTGTCGTCCCGGGACCCCGTCCTCCGACGGGTGGGGGAGGGATTTCTTGCACTGGGTGGTCGACGGCATGAACCTCATCGGCTCGCGCCCCGACGGGTGGTGGCGCGATCGGGCCGGGGCCCGGCGCCGCCTCGTGGCCGAGCTCGCCCCGCTCGTGGGGCCCGACACCGAGGTCACGGTGGTCTTCGACGGCCGTCCCGGCCCCGGGGAGGTCGACGCCGCCGCGGCCGCCGGCGTCGAGGCGCGTTTCGCCCCGGGAGGGCCCGACGCCGCCGACCGTGCCATCGTGGACCTAGTGCCATCGCTCGCCGCCAGCGAGACCGTCACCGTCGTGACCTCGGACGGGGCCCTCGCCGACGAGCTGCGTCGGGCCGGCGTCCGCGTCGAGGGGGTCGGGGCCTTCGGGCGGCGGCTCTTGAGCGGCCACCAGGGTCAGCCGGAACAGAATTAGCCCGAAGCGCCGGCCGGGCTCGGGGGCAGGGCGTCGAGGGGGGCCAGGGCGGGGCGGCCCAGGGCCTCGGCGACGGCCTCGTTGGTGAGGTGTCCCGCCGCGCACAGCACGCCGCCGGCCAGGGTGGGGTCGGACTGCACCGCCCCCCGCACGCCGCGGTCGGCGATCGCCAGGGCGTAGGGGAAGGTGGCGTTGGTGAGCGCGTAGGTCGAGGTGTGGGGCACGGCGGCGGGGATGTTGCCCACCCCGTAGTGGAGGACCCCGTGGCGTTCCACGACGGGGTGCTCGTGGGTGGTCTCGACGACGGTCTCGATGGACCCGCCCTGGTCGACGGCGACGTCGACGATGACCGACCCCGGCCTCATGCCGCGCACCATCTCCTCGGTGGCGACGACCGGGGCGCGGCCGCCGGGGACGAGCACGGCGCCGATCACGAGGTCCGCATCGCGCATCGACCGCTCGACCACGGCGTGGCTCGACGCCAGGGTCATGATGCGGCCCCGATGGATCTGGTCGACGACGCGCAGCCGGTCGAGGTCGCGGTCGATGAGGATGACTTCGGCCTCCATGCCCTGGGCGATCCACGCCGCGTTCGTCCCCACCGTGCCGGCCCCGATCACCACCACCCGACCGGGCCGGACGCCGGGGGCGCCGCCGAGCAGGACGCCGCGGCCGCCGTTGCCGCGTTCGAGGAAGTGGGCGCCGATCTGCGGGGCCAGGCGGCCCGCCACCTCGCTCATGGGTGCGAGCAGGGGCAGCGCCCCCGAGGCGGTGCGCACCGTCTCGTACCCGAGGGCCGTCGTGCCCGCCTCGAGGAGGGCGTCGGCGAGCTCGGGGTAGGCGGCGAGATGCAGGAACGTGAACAGGACGAGGTCGGGACGAAGCAACGGGTACTCGTCGCGCTGGGGCTCCTTCACCTTGAGCACGAGCTCGGCCCCCCAGGCCGCCTCGGTCCCCACGAGCTCCGCCCCGGCCCGGGCGAAGTCGTCGTCGGCGATGGCCGAACCCGCTCCGGCACCCGTTTCGACCAGGACCCGGTGCCCGTGAGTGGCGAGGTCGCGCACGCCGTCGGGGGTGAGGGCGACGCGGTTCTCCCCGGGCTTCCGCTCGGCCGGTACCCCGACGATCACGAATTCGACGCTACCCCCCGGTCCGTCGTCGGCACCCTCACCGACGTGGGCCTTGACGGGCGAGGTCCCCGTCCCTATCTTGCGAGGGAGAGTCGTTCAGTATCCGGATCTTGTGTTCGAAATATCGAACACAGCGAGTGACATGGGGGTGGGCGTGAAGCTCGACCTGCTGTATGAGATCGACGTGCCCAAGCCGTGGCCCGGGGAGCACCCCTGGGGCCAGCGGAAGGCGGAGCAGGAGGCCTACGCCGAGGCGCTCGAGCAGATCAAGCTGGCCGACACCCTCGGCTTCCACACCGTGTGGCACGTCGAGCACCACTTCCGCGAGGGCCGGTCGCACTCGCCCGCCCCCGAGGTCATCATCGGCGCGCTGTCCCAGGCCACGAAGAACCTCCGCCTGGGCTTCGGCGTCGTGCTCATGCCGCACCAGTTCTGCCACCCCGTCCACGTCGCCGAGAAGGTCGCCACCGCGGATGTCCTGTCGGGGGGGCGCATCGAGTGGGGGACGGGCCGCTCCACCCCCATGGAACAGACCGCCTTCCACGTGCCGGTGGAGGAGAGCCGGGCCGAATGGCAAGAGGCCATCGAGGCCACCGTCCAGGCGTGGCGCGAGGAGTACTTCGAGTTCCACGGGAAGTACCTCGACTTCCCCCGCCGCATGGTCACGCCCAAGCCGGTCCAGGTTCCCCACCCCCCGGCGTGGATGGCGGCGACCTCGGACGGGTCCGCGGCGGTGGCGGGCAAGTTGGGGATGGGCCTGCTCTCGTTCTCGATCATGCAGCCGATCACCAAGATGGCCGAGCACATCAAGCAATACCGCGAGGGGGCCAAGAACCCCACGCCGCTCACCGAGGTCACCACGAACAAGGTGGCCGCGTACACACTCGTGCACTGCGCCGACTCCATGGAGCAGGCCGAGGCCAACGGCATCTGGGACTCGGTGTGGTGGTGGTACAAGAACCTGGCCGAGTTCATCTTGGAGTGGGAGGTGCCCCATCTCTCCGACGAGGAGAAGGAGAAGATGTTCCCCTTGCTCAAGCGCCAGATCGAGGGCAAGTTCGACCCCAAGTGGTTCTCCGAGGCCGACATGATCATCGTGGGAGACCCCGAGACGTGCGTCGAGAAGATGGTCAAGTACGCCGAGCTCGGTGTGGACCAGCTCATCTGCTACGTCCAGTTCGGCTACCTGAGCCACGAGTCGATCATGCGCACCATCGAGCTGCTCGGCACCAAGGTGATCCCCGAGCTCGAGAAGCGCGACATCCAGGCGTCGGTCACCGTCAGCGGCTGACACGGGGCCGAGCCTCCCCGACCCGACGCACCCGACGAGCGTGCCCGAGGACCCATGACGCGTTCTGACGACACGACCGTCCCCGACTATCCGGGGATGCTCCGCATGGACGGCCGCGGCGTGGTCGTCATCGGTGCCGGCCAGGGCATCGGGCGCCAGACCTGTCACGCGCTGGCGCAGGCCGGCGCCAAGGTCCTGTGCGTCGACCTCGACCCCGACCTGGCCCAGGACATCACCGCCGAGGTGGACGGGGTGGCCTGGGTCGGCAACGCCACGATCCGGGCCGACGCCGAGCGACTCTTCGCCGAGGCGCCCGGCCTCCTGGCCGGGATCGGGGCCAGCGCCCTGGGCGGCATCGTCGACATCGTGGGCATGGCCCAGTACCGGGGCCTGCTCGAGCTCGACGACGAGCTGTGGGACTGGCACCACGACATCGTGCTTCGCCACGCCTATCTGGCCGTGTCGGTGGGCGGTCGAGCGCTGCGCGACGCCGGTGGTGGCGTCATGGTCTTCGTGGCCTCCGCGTCGGGCCTGACCGCCGCGCCCCGCCACGCCGCCTACGGCGCGGCCAAGGCGGGACTGATCGGCCTGGTGCGCTCGGCGGCCGTCGAGCTCGGGCCGATCGGCATCCGTGTCAACGCGGTGGCACCGGGCATTGTGTGGACGCCGCGGGTCTCGGGGTACCTCGGTGACAAGGGCAGGGCCGCCAACGCCCTCAACTCGCCGCTCGACCGCGTGGCGCTGCCCCAGGACATCGCCGCGGCCATCGTGTTCCTCGCCTCGGACCTCTCCGCGTATGTCAACGGGCAGGTCCTGTCGGTCGACGGCGGGGTGGGGGTGAAGTTCCCCTACCCGGTCCCCGACCACCTGTGACCGGCCCGTGACCGCGGATACGGGCGGCCGATCGGCGGCGGTGGAGCCGTTCCTCCGGGGCTGCGCGTGGCGGGCCGCGCCGGGCGTGCCCTACCCGCGCTTCGACCCCCGCGACGCGGCCCGCATCCCCGCCGACACATGGCAGTGCGCGCAGATCCCGGCCGGGGTGCGCCTCGAGCTCGTGGGCGACGCCAGCGCCGTCGCCCTCGACTACACCACCGCCACCGACGACCTCGGCTACCGGGGCGCGGGGGCGGGGACGACCTTCGCGCTGTGGCGCAGCGGCCGCCAGGTCGACGAACGGCCCGCCGTGCTCGGCGCCGGCACGGTGACGCTGTCCATGGGCGGTCCCGCCGACGATCCCGCCGTGGTGTACCTGCCCGAGGGCATGCGCCCCGAGGTCCTGGCCCTGCGCCCCGAGGGGGGTTCGATCGAGCCGGCCCCGGGTGGGGCGCGCTGGGTCGCCTACGGAGACTCGCTCCTCGAAGGATGGGTGGCGAGCGCACCCGCGCTGGCGTGGGGGGTGACCGCGGCGCGCCGCCACCATCTCGATCTGGTCAACCTGGGGTATGCGGGCTCGGCACACGGCGAGATCCCCTGCGCCGAGGCGGTCGCGGCGCTGGACGCCGACGTCATCTCGATCTCGCACGGGACCAATTGCTGGACGCGCACCCCCCACAGCGCCGGCATGATGTTCGAGACGACGCGGGCCTTCCTCGCCATCGTGCGCCAAGGCCACCCCGACACGCCGATGGTGGTGGCGAGCCCGGTGCTGCGCCCCGACGCCGAGAGCACGCCCAACCGCCTGGGTGCGACCCTCGTGGACCTGCGCGCCGCGATGGAAGACGCGGTGCGCGCCCGCATCGACGCCGGCGACGCCACCATCGTGCTCGTCCCCGGCGCCGACGTCATCACGGCCGCCCATCTCGCCGACGGCATCCATCCCGGCGACGAGGGCCAGGCCCGCCTGGCCGATGTCTTCGGCGCCGCGGTGGCGGCGGCCGGGGCCATGACCCCGGGTCGGGCCGGCGCGGCGGGACCGGGGGCCTGAAGCGTGGCCGGGTCTCCGTCGGTGGAGCGGGTGGTGACGGTCATCGACTTCCTGGCGTCGCGCCCGGGGGAGTCCTTCGGCCTGTCCGAGCTGGCCCGGACACTGGGCATGTCGAAGGCCACCACCCACGGGGTGTGCACCACCCTGACCGGGGCGGGGTGGTTGCTGCGCCACCCCGCCGACAAGACCTACACGCTGGGGCCCGCCCTCATCGCGGCGGGGCACGCGGCGGGAGCCCGCCAACTCGACCTCGTCGACCACGCCCGGCCCGAGATGGAGGAGCTCGCCGCCCGCCTGGGCGCCCAGGTCGTGGCCTCGAGCACCGTCGGGGACGAGATGGTGCTGCTGGCCACGGCCGGTCGTCCCGGACCGATGTGGCTCACCTTCACCGTGGGCCAGCGCGTCCCCCTGGCCCCACCCCTCGGGACGGTGTTCCTGGCCTGGGCCGGGCCCGCCGCCGTCGAGCAGTGGCTGGACCGGTTGGGGCCGGGGGCCACCCTCGAGGACAAGGAGCGGTTGCGGTCGGCCCTGGCCGTGGTGCGGGGGCGCGGCTACGCGCTCAATCTCGAAGCCGTGGCGAACCTGAAACTGAGTCGCGCCCTGTCGGGCCGCGACAGCCGGCGCCGGGCCTTGGCCGTCGCCGTGGAGGACCTCGCCCACGAGGAGTACCTCCTCCAGGAGCTCGAGGAGGCCGCCACCTACCGGCTCAGCCAGATCTCCGCGCCCGTGTTCGGGTCCGACGGCGCGGTGGCCTTGGCGCTCACTGTCGTCGGGCTGCCCGAGAAGCTGACCGGGGAGGAGATCCCTCGGTTCGGCGACGCCCTGCTCGACGCGGCGCGGCGCGTGACGGCGTCGATCCACGGGAAGATCCCGGCATGAACCCCGAGGCGTGGGCGGCGTTCGACCTGACCGGGCGGGTGGCCGTCGTCACCGGGGCGGCGTCGGGCATCGGACGGGCCTCGGCGCTCCTCCTCGGCGGAGCGGGTGCCGCCGTCCTGTGCGCGGACCTCGACACCGCCGGTGCCGACGCGACCGCGGCGCAACTCGAAGAGACCGGGTTCCGGGCCCTGGCCCGCCGGGTCGACGTGACCGAGCCTGGTGCGCTCGACGCCGTCGTCGACGAGGCCGTCGCCGTGCTCGGACGTCTCGACGTCATGGCCAACGTGGCCGGCATCATCGTCCAAGCACCGGTGGTCGACTTCGACGACGACACCTTCGACCGCATCATGGCCGTCAACCTGGGGGGCGTGTTCCGCGGCTGTCGGGCCGCGGCCCGCGTCATGAGCGCCCAGGGATCGGGGTCGATCGTGAACATGGCGTCGGCCGCCATCGACGCTCCGTCGCCGGGTCTGGCCGGTTACGGCATGGCCAAGGCGGCCGTGGTCCAGCTCACCCGGGTGCTCGCCACCGAGATGGGGCCCCTCGGGGTCCGGGTCAACGCGGTGGCACCCGGCTACGTCGAAACGGCCATGACGAGCCGACGTTTCACGTCGGTCGACGGCGCCGTGGACGAACCGCACCGCCAGGCCGTCCTCGACGCGGTGGCCCGGACGACCCCGCTTCGCACCGTGGGTCGACCCGAGGACATCGCCCACGCCGTGCTGTATCTGGCATCGGACGCGTCACGATTCGTGACGGGACAGATCGTGCGCCCCAACGGGGGCGTGGCCATGCCGTGGTGAGGAAGGGGCGCACATGCAGGTGGTAGTCGACATGACCGGCGATTCGGCCACGGTGGCCCTGGAGGAGCCCGCTGACTGCGGGCGTTTCCACGTCGCCGTCCGGGGCGAGGGCGACGCGACGGCGCTCGACGCCGCGCTGCGAACCAACGCCGTCGGCACCCTCGACGGTGACGGTGAGGCCCTCGTCGAGGTCGACGCGGTGCGAAGGCTGGCGGCGGGCTCGGTCGACCACACGTGGGAGACCGACTTCGCGGCCATGCTCGGCTACGCCCGGTCCAAAGGCTGGCTGAGCGACGACGGGGCCACCATCCGGGCCCACGTGGAGCGGGGCTAGGCCGGCCCCGCCGACGGGGAGCGGTAGGTTCGCGACCGGAGGTGAGCCCGTGACGGCCACAAGGACAGAGACCGATTCGATGGGCCCCATCGAGGTGCCCGGCGACCGGTACTGGGGTGCCCAGACGGCGCGCTCCCTCGTGCACTTCTCGATCGGCGACGACGTCATGCCGCGTTCGATGATCCGCGCCTTGGGCATCCTCAAGGACGCCTCGGCCCGCACCAACGCGGAGCTCGGGATGCTCGCCCCCGAGCTGGCCGAGCTGATCGAGGTCGCCGCCGCCGAGGTCACCGCAGGCCTGCTCGACGATCATTTCCCGCTCCGGGTGTGGCAGACCGGCAGCGGCACCCAGACCAACATGAACGCCAACGAGGTCATCTCCAACCGGGCCATCGAGCTGGCCGGTGGCGTCATGGGGTCGAAGACCCCGGTGCATCCCAACGACCACGTCAACATGTCGCAGTCGTCGAACGACACGTTCCCCACCGCCATGCACATCGCCGCGGTCGAGCAGATCACCCACGTCCTGGTGCCGGCGGTGGCCGCACTGCGCGCCGCCCTGGCCGTCAAGGCCGACGCCTTCGCGTCGATCGTGAAGATCGGCCGCACCCATCTCATGGACGCCGTGCCGCTCACCTTGGGCCAGGAGTTCTCGGGCTACGTCGCCCAACTCGACGCCGATCTCAAGAGGATCGAGGGGTGCCTGCCCGACCTCTACGAGTTGGCCCTCGGGGGCACGGCGGTGGGAACCGGCCTCAACGCTCCTCCCGACTTCGGCGCCCGGGCCGCCGCGCAGATCGCCGAGATCACCGCGCTTCCCTTCGTCTCGGCCCCCAACAAGTTCGCCGCCCTCGCCGCGCACGACGCCCTGGTGCAGGCGAGTGCCACGCTGCGCACGCTGGCGGTGTCGCTCACCAAGATCGCCGACGACATCCGGTGGCTGGGGTCGGGGCCACGCAGTGGGCTCGCCGAGCTCGTGCTCCCTCCCAACGAGCCCGGGTCGTCGATCATGCCGGGCAAGGTCAACCCCACCCAGTGCGAAGCCATGATCATGGTCTGCATCCAGGTCATGGGGAACGACACGGCGGTGGCGGTGGCCGGGAGCCGGGGCAATCTCGAGCTCAATGTGTGCAAGCCCGTCATCATGCGCAACCTCCTGCATTCGGTCACCCTGCTGTCCGACGCGTGCCAGGCGTTCCGGGAATTCGCCGTCGAGGGCCTCGAGCCCGACCTCGCCCAGATCCACCGCCACCTCGAGAACTCGCTCATGCTGGTCACCGCGCTCAACCCGCTCATCGGGTACGACAAGGCCGCCGAGGTCGCCAAGAAGGCGCACACCGAAGGCGCCACGCTGCGCGCCGCGGCGGTGGCACTCGGGCACCTCACCGCCGAGGAGTTCGACCAGGCGGTGCGACCCGAGGACATGACCCACCCCTGACGACATGGCTGCGCTCCTCACCCACGACGTCGTCGACACCGCCCTGGCCGGCGGCCTGGCGTGGGAACGCCACGGCGACGAGATCGTGAAGACGCGCCGGGGCCAGGACTTCGCCGACGCGCTCGCGTACGTGAACGCCGTGGCCGCCCTGGCCGAGGAGATGGACCACCATCCCGACATCGACATCCGGTGGAATACCGTCACCCTTCGCCTCACCACGCACTCGGCGGGCGGCCTCACCCAGCTGGACCTCGATCTGGCCCGGCGCATCGACGCCCTGTCCGTCGCCGGTGGCTAAGGCCCGGTCCCGACCGGTGCCATTTCGCTACGTCCCCGCCGCCGACCTCGAGGGCCGGCCCCATGTCATCGTGGACGGGGCGCCGCGCCCGGGCACGGTCGCCACGCTGTCGCACTGGCCGGGAACGCCCACACCGGCGGCGTTGTGGCACGACGTCTCGGCCGGGATCGTGCTGCGGGCGCGGGCCCGCCCCGGTGGCCTCCCCGACGGGGTGGCGGTGGCCTCGATCGACCACTACGACGCCGACGGCGTGATCGCGCTCGGGCTCCTGTGCGTCGCGGGCCTGGCCGACGAGCACGGTGGGCGGCTGGTCGAGGCGGCCCGGGTGGGCGATTTCGACGTGGTCACCGACCGTCGCGCCGCCTTGGTGGCGTTCGCCCTCGGCGCATTGGGTGACGTCGACCAGGCGTTGGGGCTCTTGCCCGCACTGGCGGCCGAGCCCGAGTCCTACCGGTCCCTGTGGGGTGCCGAGGCCGATGCCTTCGACGCCTCGAGACGGGCCTTGTCCGAAGGATGGGCGAGCATCGAGGAACGTCGCCCTCGCGACCTGGCGGTCGTCCGGGTCGACGTCACCCATCCCGACGCCGGGCACGCCGCGTGGGGGACCGCGCCCCTCCACCCCGGCGCCGTGCACTCGACGACCGACCTCCTGCGGGTGGCCACCATCGCCGGCGGCCGGGTCGAAGTCCGCTACCGCTACGAGTCGTGGGTCCGCCTCGAGACCCGCCGTCCGGTGCGGCGCGTCGACCTCGCCCCTGTCGCCACCGAGCTCACCACGATGGAGGGCGCGGGCCCGCGGTGGGGGTTCGACGGCGCGGGCGCCCTCACCGGTGCGCTGCGGCTCGCCGACCCGGGACCGAGCACGCTCGATCCCGAGGAGGTGGTGGACCTCGTGTGTCGACGCCTCGAGGTCCTCGACGCCGGGCCTCCGGCGTGGGACCCCTACGGGATGCCGGTCGGACCGACGTGACTGGCCGCCACCGTCACGATGGTGCCCACGCCCACGCCCACGCTCAGGCGATGGGGAGGTCCCACATCGGGAACCACCGGGACAGGTCGGGCTCGATGGGCAGGTCCTCGCTGAGCATGCCCTTGAGCCGGAGCTCGAGCTCGTTGTCGCGTTGCTCGGGGCCGGTGGGGGCGAAGGGGTAGAACGTCCCCTGCTTGGCCAGGTAGACGAGATAGAGCGGCCGGGTGATGGCGTCGGCGCTGGCGCCGCTGGCCTCGGGAGCACCCATGTCGCCCGAGCTGGCCGATCCCTGCGCCGGGCCGGGGGCGAAGCCGAAGACCGAGCACAGCAGCTGGGTGCTCCAGCCCGCGTCCTGGAGCGAGGCATGCACCATGTGGACGCGGGTCACCAGGTCGTCGACGGCACTCGCCTCGACGATAATCCACCGGTATCCGAACTTGTCGCCGACGTGGCGCACGACGGTGTTCGTCGCCGCACCCGCGGTTGGCGCCGTTCCCGCCGTCGGCGCCGTTCCCGGTGGGGCGGGTGCGGCCGGGGCGGGGGCTCCGGGAACGGGCTCGTCCGGTGTGGCCAGGAGTTGTTCGAGCTCGGCCTGCATCTCGGCGAAGGGTTGTCCCGCCGGCGGTTTGAAACACACACCGGCGCGACCGGTGGGGACCAACCCGGCGGACACTTGCAGCGTGATGGCCGCCGAGGGCAGTGCGAACAGGGCGTCGAGGTTGGCGCGCACGGGCTTGGTGCGGCCCAGCAACGTGTCGAACAGCCCCATCAGGATCCGGTCCGCGGCGAGCACCACGCCCCGGCGCGCACGAGAACGCTCATCCGGGTTGGTTCATCTCGGCTTCGAGCTTGGCCAGCTGGTCGAGGCGCTTCTGCAGCGGCGGGTGCGTGGAGAAAAGGGTGGACAAGCTCGTGCCCTTCGACAGGGCGGGCGTGAAGAAAAAGGCGTTGAAGTGCTCGGCGGCGCGCAGGTCCCGGGTGGGGATGCGCGACATCTCCCCGGTCACCTTCACGAGGGCGGAGGCGAGGAGCGACGGCCGGCCGATCAGGATCGCTCCCGAACGGTCGGCGGCCAACTCGCGATAGCGCGACAGCGCCATGGTGAGGAGGAAGCTGATGGCGTAGATGATGGCCGAGACGACGATCACGGCGAGCTCGACCATGGCGGCCTGTCCACCGCTGTTGTTATTGCTGTTGTTGCCGCCCCCGAAACCGCCGAAGAGCCCGGCGTAGAGGGTGAAGCGCGTGATGAGCCCGGCCACCATCCCGAGGAAGCTGGCGATGGTCATGACGGCCACGTCGCGATGGGCGACGTGCGACAGCTCGTGGGCCAGGACGGCTTCGAGCTCGGGCTCGTCGAGCCGCCGCATGATGCCCCGGGTCGCGCACACCACGGCGTTCGAAGGGTTGCGCCCGGTGGCGAAGGCGTTGGGCATGTCAACGTCGGCGACGGCCACCCGTGGCTTCTTCATGTCGGCGAGGGCACACAGCCGGTCGACGATGCCGTGGAGCTCGGGCTCCTGCTCGGGGGTCACGATGTGCCCGTGCATGCCGAAGAGGGCGATCTTGTCCGAGAACCAGTACTGACAGAACAAGAAGGCCGCGGCCAGGACCAGGATCACGCCGAGGTTGAGCCCGACGGCGAAGAGGATGCCGATGACCAGGGCGTAGAGAAGGACCATCAGCAGTCCGGTGATGAACATCCGCACTGTGAGTCCGTGGTCGGGGGGGATGCGGCGGTTGATCGCCATCAGGAATTCACCTCGGGTTGGGCATCGGGTCGGGGGGTCGGAGACGCAGCCGGGTGTCCCGGAGCCGCCGGTGCGGCGCCGGGCGCGGCCGGGGCGGCCGGAGGCAGCACCGCAGCAGGGGCCGGGCTCGCGGCCAGCTCGGTCTTGAGCGCGGCGAGCTCTCGTTCGACCTGGGACGTGGCGCTCACCTTGTTGAGCTTGGCCTGGATGTCGTCGGTGCTGGAGCTCAAGTCGGTCAGTGCACCCGACGCCAGGAGCTCGTCGATGGCCCCGGCCCGCGCCTGCATCTGCGCGATCTTGTCCTCGGCGCGCTGCATCGTCTGGCCCGCGTCGCTCATGGATCCCGAGATGCCGGCCACGGCCTCACCGATCCGGGTCTGGGCCTGCGCCGCGGTGTAGGTCGCCTTCAGCGTCTCCTTGCGCGTCCGGAACGCGGCGACCTGCGCCTGGAGCCGGTCGGAGGTCTCGACGAGCTTGTCCTGCTGGGCGGCGATCTGGGTGTGCTGGGTCTCGAGATCAGTGAGCTCGGCGGCGATGGTCGCTCGGCGGCTCAGCGCCTCGCGGGCCAGGTCCTCACGGTTCTGGCCGAGCGCCTGACGAGCCTGTTCCTGGAGCTTGCCCGCCTGTTGCTGCAGTTGGTTGGCCTGGATCTCGATCCGCTTCTTGGCCGTGGCCACCTCGGCGATGCTCCGGCGCATCCGCTGGATGTTCTCGAGCTGCTTCTCGTAGGACAGGTCGAGGGTGTCGCGGGGGTCTTCGACCTTGTCGAGCAGCTTGTTGGTCTTGGCCCGGAAGATGTTCAGAAATCGCTGGAAGACGCCCATGGCACTCAAGAGCATAGGGGAGGGTCATCGGCTGGTTGCCGCGCCGAACACCAGCTGAGAGCCTCTGTGCACGACCTCCGCCGGGATCGCCCCATGCCCGCCCCGTGCCGCGGGCAACCGGGCAGGGAGCGGGTGTGCTCGTGTCCGCGCCCGGCAAGAGGCCCCGCTCCGGGCACGGCCGAGGCTGGTCCGGGCCCGGTTCCGGCCGCCATCGCGGCCGGGTACCGTGAGTGAAATGAGCACGCGTTTGTGTCTGCTGACCGTTCATGCCCACCCCGACGACGAAGCCTCGAAGGGGGCGGCGACCGTGGCCCGCTACCACGACGAGGGCGTCCACACCGTGCTCGTGTGCTGCACCGGGGGCGAGGAGGGCGACATCCTCAACCCGGCCATGGACACGCCCGAAGTGCGTGCCGACATCGCCGGTGTCCGCCGGCGCGAGCTCGAGGCCGCGGCCGCGCTCATCGGCTACGACGACCTCGTCATGCTCGGCTATCGCGACTCGGGCATGAAGGACACGCCCGCCAATGCCCGACCCGACTCCTTCGCCCAGGCGCCGCTCGAGGAGGCGGTGGGGCGGCTCGTGGCCGTGATCCGTCGGGAACGACCCCAGGTGATCGTGACCTACGAGGACGACCAGCAGGGCTATCCCCATCCCGACCACCTGCGCGATCACGAGATCTCCGTGCTCGCCTTCGACGCCGCCGCCGACCCCTCCGCCCACCCCGAGGCAGGCGAGGCCTTCCAACCCTTGAAGCTCTACTACGTGGGCTGGTCGGCAGCCCGCGTGATGGCGATGCACGAGAAGTTCATCGAGCTCGGCCTGGAATCACCCTTCGACGAGGCGTGGCGGGAGCGGGCCAGCAAGATGACCCGCACCTACACCACGGCGGTGGACATCTCGGACTACGCCGATGTCCGCCGCCAGGCGCTCCTGGCGCACGCCACGCAGGTCGACCCGACGTCGCCGTTTTGGTTCGGGCTTCCCCCCGAGGTGGCCCGGACCATCCACCCCGTCGACGAGTACATCCTCGCCCGTAGCCTGGTGGGCCCGACCGGGGACGGCGTGGTCGAGGACGACCTTTTCGCCGGTGTGCGGGACCTCGCCACTCGGTAACATGCCCCGACGATGCGGCGTGCCCTGTCCTCGGGCGGCCCACCCCGCATCTGACGCCGACGACCCAGGGAGGACGACATGTCGAAGTGGCTCAGCCAGGAGTGGCTCGACGAGACGAGGACGATGGCTGAAGGCCAGCCCGAGCGGGCCGGCGCTTCGGCCCGCATGCAGTACGTCGTCACCGGCGCTCCCGACGGGGACATCGAGTACTTCTGGGTCCTCGAGAACGGCAAGATCAGCCAGAGCCAGCTCGGCCGGCTCGACGACGCCGAGGTGACGCTCACCACCGCCTATCCCGACGCCCTCAAGATCCAGAAGGGCGAGCTCGACGCCAACGCCGCCTTCATGCAGGGGAAGGTGAAGGTGACCGGGAACATGGCCAAGGTCATGTCGCTGCTGCCCATCACGAACTCGCCGGAGTACAAGCAGCTCCAGACCGAGATCGCCGCCATCACCGAGTTTTGATCGCCGGCCCCGGAACCTCGGGACGCCGCCGGCCGCGGTGCCTCAGGAGGACCGCATGAGGTCGCGGAGGGGCCGGTAGCCCACCAGCGTGACCCCCGCCTCTTCGAGGGCGACGCGCAGGTCGCCGTCGTGCACGAGGAGCCGGTGGTCGTCGACACGGGACTCCCAGTCCGTGGCCATGGCTTCGAGCTCGGGGCTGTCCACGGCCGGGTGAAGGTGGGCCTCGGTGACGCCCGCCTTGAGCCCGGCGATGGCGTCGAGGAGGATCGGGCGGCGGCCGACCCCGGGCAGGTGGATGAACTCGTCGGGGAAGACCACCCCTTCCTCGGCGGCCAGGGACCGGAAGGGGAACCCGATGAGCCCCTCGGTGTCCGCCCCCGAGAGCCGCAGCGGCAGCTTGAACTCCAGGGCGAGGTCGAGGTAGACGTCGAAGAATTCCGACTTGATCTGCATGGTCCCCATGTGGGCGTCGAGGTGGCTCACGTCGAAGCCCCACAAGATGGCGCGTTCGATCTGCGCTCGGCACTCGCGACGAACCTCGTCGAGATCGGCGTGGTCCCAGACGTCCTCGACGGTGCGGGGGAACCCACCGTCCCCGTCGAGCAGCGATGGGGCGTGGGTGATGGGGCCCCACCGGTAGAGGTCGAACTCGGCGTTGACGGTGAGGTGCACCCCCACGTCGTCGCCTCGGTAGCCGGCGGCGGCGCCTCGGGCCCAGGGGCAGGGGACCATGAGGCTTGCACTCGACCCCAGGCCCTCCCGCAGGGCCTGGTACACCCCGACATTGGCGGCGTGGCAGAAGCCGAGGCCGTCACAGTTCAGGATCAGGAGCTTGGCGTCGTCGGCATACCCGAGTCGTTCGGCGAGCGATGGCACACCGTCGACGGTAGCGCCCTCGGCCCCCGGGCCAGGCCCGGCGACCCCGTCCTTCCGCCGTTCAGGCGGCGTCGGCCCGGGTGTCGTCGAGTGCAGACGCCCGAGCCAAGGCGGCCCGGGCCGCGGCCAGGCCGCGGCGGCCGACACGGCGCGTGGGCTCGTCGATGCGCCAGTCGCTGTCGCCCACGGGTCGTGCCGGTCGTCCCGCCGTGTCGCCAACCAGGGGCAGTTGCAGTTGGTTCTCCACGACGCCCAGGATCGCATCCGGCTGTAACAGTGGGGCCGGCGAACAAACCGCCAGCTCCGAGGCGGCCACCCTGGCCTCGACCCGATGACGCCTCGACCCAGTAACTTCGCAGCGTGGACCGATACGGCATCACCGTCCCCTTCGACGACGTCCCCCTGGCCGAGCACGGCGCCTGGTACGGGCGATTGGCCGAGCTGGGCTACACCGACGTCTGGACGGGCGAGGCGAACAGTGCCGACGGCTTCACACCGCTGGCGCTGGCGGCGGTCGCCGACGACCGGCTGCAGCTGGGGACGGCCGTGGTCCCCGTGTACACGCGCGGACCGGGGTTGCTCGCCATGCAGGCGGCCACCCTGGCCGAGCTCGCTCCGGGTCGCTTCGCCCTCGGGGTGGGCTCGTCGTCGGACGTGATCGTGGAGCGGTGGAACGCCGTCCCCTTCGTGGAGCCCTACCGGCGCGTGCGGGACACCGTCCGGTTCCTCCGGGCCGCGCTCACCGGAGAGAAGGTCGACGCCGAGTACGAGACGTTCGCGGTGCGCGGCTTCCGACTGGGCCGCCGCCTCGAACAACCGCCCCCGATCTATGTCGCTGCGCTTCGGCCCGGCATGCTGCGCTTGGCGGGGCGCGAAGCCGACGGCGCCATCCTCAATTGGCTGTCGGCGCAGGACGTGTCGAAGGTCGTCCCCGAGGTCGGGCCGGGCAAGGCCATCGTGGCCCGCATCTTCGTTTGTCCGACCGACGACGCCGACCGGGCCCGGTACGTGGGTCGCATCGCCATCGCCGCCTATCTGAACGTCGCCGTGTACGCGGCGTTCCACGAATGGTTGGGACGAGGGCCACTCCTCGAGGCGATGTGGACGGCGTGGCGGTCCGGGGACCGCAAAGCGGCCCTGGCCGCCATTCCCGACGAGGTGGTGGACGCCCTGATCGTGCACGGCTCACCCGACGAGTGCCGGGCCCACGTCCAACGCTACGTCGACAACGGCGTCACCGTTCCCGTCCTCGCCGTGCTGCCCGGTGGTGACGATCTCGGCAAGGTGATCGAGAACCTCGCCCCCGCCCCGTCCTGACGGCCGCCGACGGCGGACGCGTCGGGCGCCGGACGCGTCGATGGCCTCCTACCTGGCGGCGGAGACCACGTCGGCCAGCGCCGCCTCGATCCGGTCGTGGTCGAAGGTGAAGCCGGAGGCGGTCAGCTTGGTCGGCAGCACCCGTTGCCCGGCGAGCACCATCTCCGACGCGAGATCGGGCCCGAGGGCGACGCGCAGGGCGAAGCCGGGGACGGCGAACACCGACGGGCGGTGCAAGGCCCGACCGAGGGCGCCGGTGAAGGCGCGATTGGTCACCGGCTCCGGTGCGGTGGCGTTGACCGGGCCCTCCAGGGCGGGGTCGTCGAGGGCGCGGAGAATGGCCCGGACCTCGTCGGCGAGCGAGATCCAGCTCAACCACTGTCGGCCGTTCCCGAGTCTGCCCCCGACGCCGAGTCGGAACAGCGGCAACTGACGCGCCAAGGCACCCCCCTGGGCCGAGAGCACCACCCCCGAGCGCAGTCGCACCACCCGCACCCCTCCGTGGGCGGCGGGCGCGGTGGCGTCCTCCCAGGCCGCACACACCTCGGCCAGAAAGCCCCGTCCCCCCGCGCTCGCCTCGGTGAGCTCCTCGTCACCGCGATCGCCGTAGAAGCCGACCGCTGACGCGTTGACCAGAACCGTGGGAGGGTGCGCGAGCTCCGCCATGGTCCGGGCCAGCAGGGTCGTCGCCAGGACGCGACTGGACCGGATCTCGAGACGGCGGTCGGCCGACCAGCGTTTGTCACCGATGCCGACGCCGGCGAGGTTCACGACGGCGCCGGCTCCTTCGAGCGCACCGGCGTCGATCGACCCGGTGGCCGGGTCCCACCGCGCTTCGCCGGCCCCGGGGGGCCGACGCACTAGCGCGGTCACCTCGTCGCCCCTGGCTCGCAATGCGGGCAGCAGCGATCGACCGATGAGCCCGCTCGAGCCCGAGACCACTACCCGCATACCCGCCCTCCGTTCCGGCCGCCGTTGACCGCGGTCCGGGTGCCCAGCCACCTACGCCGCCGTGGCGGCCACCTCGCCCGCGTCAGGCTAGGCCGCCCTCCGCGAGGTCTGTCGGGGCGGGGCGTGGGACCGGGGCTGGCGAGCGGGCCGCGCGACGAGGCGCGAGACTGCAGGCATGGAGTCACTCGTCGGCCCGGTCCTGGCGACGTCGGGAGCGCTCGTCGGCGTCATCGTGGCGGTGGTCGTCGTGCTCTTCTTCGCCATCGTCTTTCTGTCATCGGCCATCAAGGTGGTGACCGAGTACGAGCGGTCGGTGTTCTTCCGTCTCGGCCACGTCCGGCCCGAGGCCAAGGGCCCCGGGGTGATCTTCCGGTTCCCGATCGTGGACCGCCTCGTCAAGGTGACGTTGCGGGTCGAGGTCGTCGACATCCCGCCCCAAGCGGTCATCACCAAGGACAACGTGACGATCCAGGTCGACGCGGTCGTCTACTTCCAAGTGGTCGACCCGGTCCAGGCCGTCCTCGGCGTGGACAACTTCCGTTTCGCCAGCCAACGGATCGCCATGACCAGCCTGCGCTCCATCATCGGTCGACACGAGCTCGACAACCTGCTCGCCCACCGCGAAGACGTCAACAACGAGTTGCGCACCGTCATCGCGGCGTCCACGGGACACTGGGGTGTGGAAGTGCGACAGGTGGAGCTGCGCGACATCACGTTGCCGCCCGAATTGCTGCGGGCCATGGCTCGTCAGGCCGAGGCCGAGCGCGAGCGCCGGGCCAAGGTCATCGCGGCGACCGGTGAGCTCGAAGCGAGCAAGGAGCTGTCCGAAGCCGCCGCCAAGCTCTACGAGTCGCCCGGCGCCCTCCAGCTTCGGGCGTTGCAGACCCTGGCCGAGGTGGCGAGCGAGCACAACTCGACATTGGTGTTCCCGATCCCGATCGAATTGCTGGCCGGGTTCGTCACCCATGGTCGCGCCGCCGGGGACGCCGTGCCACCCGTCGCCGTCATCCCTCCCGCTCCGCCTCGACCCCCTGCTCCCACCGGCCCGCCGATCGGGGCGGGCGAACCGGGCCCCAGCGCCATGGATCCCGGCGCAGCCGGAGGTGGCGACGGTCCGGCCGCATCGACCCCCGAGGACCTGTGGGGTCAGGAGCCACCGGCGTCGCCGTAGCGCGCCTTGATCCCTTCGTCGACGGTGCGCACCTTCGCCGCCATGGCTTCTCGGAACGTGGCGTAGGCATCGGACAGCCCCTCGTCGGCGAGCGCGAGCATCCGAACGGCGAGCAACCCGGCGTTGCGGGCACCGTCGACGGCCACGGTGGCGACGGGCACACCGGGGGGCATCTGCACCATCGCCAGCAGGGCGTCGAGCCCCCCGAGGCCTCCGGACTCGATCGGCACCCCGATCACCGGCAGCGAGGTGACCGCGGCCAGCACGCCGGCGAGATGCGCGGCCTTGCCGGCACCGGCGATCAGGACCCCGAAGCCCCGACCCGCCGCGTCCCGGGCGAACTGCAGGGCGTCATCGGGGGTGCGGTGGGCCGAGAGCACGCGGACCTCGACGGGGACACCGAACTCACGGAGCGCCTCGATGGCGCCCTCCATCACGGGCGCGTCGGACGCGCTCCCCATCACCACGCCAACCGTTTTCATCGGACCCCCGTCTTCCTCGGTCGTGCTGTCGTTCTCGCCTCTCGACGGCGACATTCTGGTCGGTGGGCGACCCCGACCTCACATCCGGGCCTCCGGCGGGCCAGGGGGCAGGTCGTGATTCGGCGCGCCCGGGGAGACCGGGTCGGCGCTAGGGAGCCGAGACGCGATGGAGCGTGGCCCGCAGGTGGCCGGTCAGGACGACCCCGACGGCCGCCATGTCGAGCCCGTAGTCGAGGAGCTCGCCCTCCACGTTGATGCGCCGCACCACGGCCGTGACCACCTTGGCGGTCGCGGTCCCGGCGATGGTCGTCGACGACAGCACCACGGCCGTGGCCGTGAGGGGGCCCTCGCCCACCTCCACCACACCGGTCGGGTGGGCCACGACGAGTTCCACGTGGGTGGGCGCTGGGCAGCGCAGATACCCGGTCTCGGCGTGGAGGGGACGACCGTCGTCGAGGCTCCAGGTGCGCTGGGCATAGGCGAGGAACGGCTTTCCCACGTGCGACAGGGTGATCTCTTCTCCGTAGCGGAACGGATCGATGGTCGGGTACGAGCCCTCGCCCTCGCCGGCCCACCGCCCGAGGAGGAACGAAAGGGGGACGACGGCGTCGTGGAGCGACGCCGTGACGGGCGGAGCGCGGCCGCTCACGGTGGGCTCCGGCGGCGGTGGACGGAAACGGCGTAGTCGCCGCCCGCGTACGGGGCGCGCTCCCACGTGGCGAAGCGCTCCGTCAGCTCGAGCCCGCCCGAGGCGCTCGAGCGCGTCGTAGCGCTCCAGGGCGAGTTGGCGCCCGACCTGGAACCCGGCGACGACGAGGCCCCCGGGCGCGACGGCCCGGGCCAGGTTCGACACCACCGCCGCTTCGGTGCCGAGCTCGAGGAAGATCATCACGTTCCCGGCCGCCACGACGAGGTCGAAGTGGCCCTCGGGGAGCGCCGTGGTCGCGAGGTCGCCCAGGATCCACGCCAGGTCCGGTGCCTTGGCGCGCGCCGCGTCGAGCATGGACGGCTCGACATCGATGCCCACCGTGGCATACCCCCGCCGGGCCAGCTCGATGGCGACGCGGCCCGTCCCGCAACCGGCGTCGAGGACAAGAGCCGGGGGCTCCCCGAGGAGACCGGCCACGAGATCGGCCTCGCCGTGGAGATAGCGCCCCTCGGACTCGAACCGGGCGAACCGGGCGTCATAGTCGTCGCCGCGAAGGGGCACGCTCAGAACGGTACTGGCACCATGGGGCCCCACGACGACAGGTCGCAGCGGGCGACGTCGGGCACACCGCCCGACCCAGCGGCGACACGAGAGGGAGTGCCATGCGCATCGGCTTGGGTCTCGAGATGAACGGGACGATCGACGAGATCGTGGCACGGGCCCGGGTGCTGGTGTCGACCGGCGTGGCCTCCCTGTGGTCGTCGCAGATCTTCGGATGGGACACCCTCACCGTCCTGGCCATCGTGGGTCGCGAGGTCCCCGGTGTCGACCTGGGAACGGCGGTGATCCCGGTCCACCCCCGGCACCCCATGATGCTGGCCGAGCAGGCGCTCACGGTGCAGGCCGCCACCGGGGGGCGCCTCGTGCTCGGGATCGGTCTCTCCCACCAGGTCGTGGTGGAAGGGGCCTGGGGCTGCTCCTTCGCCAAGCCCGCCCGTTACATGCGGGAGTACCTGTCGGTGCTCGTGCCGCTGTTGCACGGCGAGCAGGTGTCGTTCAACGGCGAGATGATCCGGACCAACACCTTCGGGCCCCTCGACGTGGTCCCCACGCCGCCCCCTCCGGTCCTGGTGGCCGCCCTGGGCCCCACCATGCTGCGTCAGGCCGGCGCCCAGGCCGACGGTACGGTCACGTGGATGGTGGGCCCGAACACGGTTGCCGAGCACATCGTCCCCGCCATCACCGCGGCCGCGTCCGACGCCGGCCGTCCGCCTCCCCAGGTGGTGGTCACCCTTCCGGTGTGCGTCACCGACGATCCCGCCGCGGCGCGGAGCCGGGCCGACAAGATCTTCGCCATGTACGGCCACCTTCCGTCCTATCGGGCCATGTTGGACCGAGAGGGCGCGGCCGGACCGGCCCAGGTGGCGGTGGTCGGCACCGAGGAAGAGGTCACCGCCCAGATCCGACGATTCGCCGACGGTGGTGCCACGGAGTTCTCCGGAGCCGTGTACGGAACCCCCGACGAGGTCACACGCTCCCGGGCGTTGCTGGGAGCGCTCGCCACCGCCGCCTCGCGCTGAGCTTCGCGGCACGACGCGCCAGCGCCGACACCGGTGGCGGCGGCATCGGGGGACACTCCGAGCGCGTCGATCAGCTCGAGTGAAACCTGTGGCGTGGTTGACACCGGGGCACGCTGGAAGTGTCGTGGTCTCGTAGATGTCGTCCCGATCACTCACGTATCGGCGCAGGTCAACCAGCCAAACCGACCTTGTCCAGGTATGCACCGACGCATCGCTCCCTATACGGGAAGGCGAGTATTGGCCTCCTGCGCACGTCGGCGACGATGCCAGCGGCCTGATCGAGCCCGTGGTCACAACCGTCGTTCGTAGACTTGTTCATACATCGGGTGCGAGCTGGTACCCGTCACGAGCGGAAAATTCAGCGAGCACACTGAACCTGTCCCCGCGCACGAGCGTGTGACGCCATTCCACCGGCTCGCCTCGGGCGCAGCCGAGGCGATCAATGGCCAGGACTGCCACGTTCGTCCCGAGTTGCAGGACGGACCGGTCGTCTTCCCCCGGCACTAGGGCTCGGATCTGCTCGCGTCCCCCGGTCAAAGCCACCCCGGCCCGACTGAGCAGCTCGTCGTAGAAGCCGGTGTGGGAGAAGTCAACATCGAGCAATGGGGCACCCACCTCCAAGGGCATCCACACACGGTCAAGAGCGAGTGGTTCTCCTCCAGCGAGTCGAAGTCGTTCCAGGTGGAACAGCGATGCCGCCTGCGAACATCCGAGATGCTCGGCCGCCTTCGGATCGGTTCGGACATCGAGGGCCCGGACCACGCTGCGTTGCTCCAACCCTGATGCCTCCACCGACGCGAAAAGGCTGTAGAGCGCACCCAGGGGCTGCTCGATCTCGGTCTCCGCAGCGAGCCGGGGGCGCCTCCCCCGCGCTGCCACGACAACACCTAGGGTCCGAAGTCGGCGCATCGCTTCACGAACCGTGTTCCGGCTGACGCCGTACTGAGTCACGAGGGCCATCTCGGCCGGGAACGTATCGGCGAACTCGCCGTTCTCCAGGCGCCGGCAAAGGTCGTCCTGAAGCTGCGCCCAAAGTGGCACAGGGCTCGCCCGATCGAGAGAAGTCGGGCTCTGACCCTTTTCCATCCTCGCCTCCTGAGGTGACCCGGGCCCCACCCGGCGGCAAATGTACCTACATTGGTATATGGTACCACCATCAAGCAGAGGAGATCGTCGTGGTTCGTGTGGACGTCGTCTCGACCGAAGAGCTCGGAGACCGAAGCTACGTGGCCCACGACGGCGAGACGGCACTCGTCGTCGACCCGCAACGTGACATCGATCGAGTCGAGAGCCTCCTGTCTGATCTTCGTCTTCGTTGCGCGCTCGTCCTTGAAACCCACGTGCACAACGACTACGTGAGCGGGGGTCTGGAGCTGGCTGCCCGGACGGGGGCCACTTATGTCCTCTCGGCCGCCGACATCGTGGCATTCGACCGCCAAGGCGTGACTGACGGCAATGGGCTGCACGTCGGGCGGCTACAGGTCACTGTGGTCGCCACACCGGGCCATACCGACGGGCATCTCTCCTATGTGGTCGATGACGGTGAGGGGACATCGGTGGTCTTCACCGGCGGTTCATTGCTTTACGGCACGGTGGGGCGCACCGATCTGGTCGACCCGCGAAGGACCGACGAGCTCACTCGGGCCCAGTACCGCTCGGCGCGGCACTTGGCAGCGCTACTGACCGACGACACCCCGGTGTACCCGACCCATGGGTTTGGGAGCTTCTGTTCGTCGGGCTCCGCCGCCGGTGACTCCCACAGCACCATCGGCACCGAGCGCTGTCGTAACGATGCGCTCGTCATCGACGACGAGGACGAGTTCGTGGCCAAGCTCGTCGCCGGGCTCACCGCGTTCCCCACCTACTACACCCACATGGGTCCGCTCAATCGCCAGGGCCCTCTGCCGGTCGATCTGTCTCCTCCGGAACCGACCGACGCACGAGAGCTGGCCCGACGGATTGCCGGCGGGGACTGGGTCGTCGACCTGCGGTCGTCCCGCGCCTTTGCCGCCAAGCACGTAATGGGGACCATCGGGATCCCCCTCGGACAGCACTTCGCCACGTATCTGGGGTGGCTCATCCCCTGGGATACACCGCTCACCTTGCTTGGGGAGAGCGCGCAGCAGATCAGCGACGCTCAGCGACAGCTCGTCCGCATCGGGATCGACCGGCCCAAAGGTGCGGCCACCGGGGCGCCGGGCGATGTCGCCACGCATAGCGTCCTGGAAAGTTACCCGGCCGCGACCTTCGACGACCTTGCCCGAGAGCCCGGCGCCGTTGTGCTCGATGTGCGACGAGACGATGAGCGGGCACTGGGTCACATCCCCGGCTCTGCTCATATTCCGTTGCATTCGCTGCTCGGACGGCTCGACGAGCTGCCCCACGACCAGCTGTGGGTGCATTGCGTCACCGGGTATCGCGCCGGCATCGCCGCCAGCCTGCTCGATCGATCGGGACGAGCGGTCGTCTTGATCGATGACGACATCGAAAATGCCAAGCACCTGTTTGTCCATGACCCTGAGTGACACGGGGCCGTCCGGGCGCAACGGATGACATCCACCGAAATGAAGAGCGCCACCACGCTGGGATGGCGTCGCATCCTCGTCGAGCATCGCCGACCGCCGTCGATTGCCGCCCGGCCCAACGCCTACTGGCTGGTCCTGATGACGGTCTGTATCGGGGCCTTTATGAACCAGCTCGATGCCAGCATCGTGACGGTTGCCTTCCCCACGTTGCAGCGGAGCTTCCACGCCGGTCTCGGGGCCGTCACATGGGCGGGGCTGTCCTATCTGTTGGTCCTGGTCGGGCTCGTGACCGGCATCGGTCGTATGGCCGACATGATGGGTCGAAAGCTGCTCTACATGTACGGCTTCATTGTCTTCATCGTGGGCTCGGCCCTGTGCGGCTTGGCTCCGGACCTCCTCGCGCTCGACGGCTTTCGGGTCCTACAGGGCGTCGGTGCGGCGATGATTCAAGCGAACAGCGTGGCCATCCTCGTCCTCGCTCTCCCCAGAGGGAGGTTGGGCCGCGGCATCGGCATTCAAGGAGCGGCCCAAGCCCTCGGGCTCGCCCTGGGCCCGACCATCGGCGGACTGCTCATCGCGCTCGGCGGCTGGCGGCTGATCTTCTTCGTGAACGTTCCCGTCGGCATCATCGGCACGGTCATGGCCTGGTACCTCATCCCGCGCAGCCGTCATCTCCAGGCCCGGGTGCCTTTCGACTGGCTCGGCCTGGCCCTCTTCGTCCCCGCCGTCGCCGCAGTGCTCTGCGCCCTCTCCTTCGGCGACAAGGCAGGCTGGAGGTCTCCTACCATCATCGGACTCTTCGTCGGGACACTGGTCATGGGGACAGCATTCGTCCATCGCGAGCGCCACGTTGCCGATCCGATGCTCGACCTCACACTATTGAAGAGGATGCCGTTTACCGCTGGTATCACGAGCGGCCTGCTGTCATACATGGTGCTCTTCGGCACCTTGTTCGTCGTCCCCTTTTATCTCGAGCGCGCCCTTCACGAGAGCCCTGGCCGCAGCGGCCTGATGCTCGGCGTGATGCCTCTCGCTTTGGGAGTCGCCGCCCCCGTCGCCGGCCGGCTGGCCGAGCGGCTCGGGGCGCGATCGCTCACGGTGGCGGGCATGGCTATCTCGGCGGCGATGATGGGCTCGCTGATCGTCGCCCACGGCTCGCTACTTGTCATCATGATCGAACTGGCCATCCTCGGTGTGGGCCTCGGCATGTTCACGCCACCGAACAACGCCGCCATCATGGGGTCTGTTCCCAAGGAACAGTCCGGGGTGGCCAGCGGCGTGCTCAATATGACCCGAGGCATGGGAACAGCCATGGGGCTCGCATTCTCCAGTCTCATCTTCGGACTTGCCGCTGGATCCGAACATGCCTCGGTGGCGCTGGTGACCCGGGGCTTCGAAGCGTCAACCGCGTTTCTTGGTCTCATCGCCCTGACGGCCATGGTCCTGTCTGCACTGCGTGGGAGGACCCCGCTCAATCGTGACCCCACGCTCTCGGCCGAGTAGCCAATGCCCTGGCAACCTCGCCGCAGGCCCCCTGTACTGGGGAGCGGCACGATGCCGCCACCACCCACTCGTGGTATGTCGGCGTGGTCCACCCGGGAGAGCTCGACGCTCATCGAAGGAGAAGGGCCAACGACCGTCGGAGCCAGTCCTGTACGAGGCGCCTGGTCCAGGGTTCCGGTGCGAGTCGTGGGCCGGGTTAAGCCCCAGACATTGAGATTGGAGCGGGACGCTACAGCTCGGACATGGTCAATGAGGCACTCCGGCGCTAGCTCTACGTCCGCCCCCAAGCGATTGGGCCGATAACCTGTGCGCCATTACCCTTGACTCGTCGGTGATCGACCGCTCCCTTCGAAACGTGGCCCGAGGAGAAGCGGTACCCGCCCTGCCCGGTGAGACCGGGCTGCCGAAAAGCACCGCCAATTCTCATGTCTTATGACGTTGGCAGGAATGGACGGCAATTCACCTCCTGACCCACGGTCGTCCTGGGCCTTGGCGTCCTGGCCGCCATCGTGGCGTGCGCATTGAGCCTGATCGTCGGTGGGTGGAGATGGCCGACGGTCACTGTGCTCATCATCGTGACGTGGCGGGCGCTTGCCCTCGTGCTTCCAGTGGGAAGGAGACGTTCCGGCCACGCGCCTGGCTCCTGACAGGTCCAAGATGACAGCCTTTGCGAGGGTCAATGCGGGCTCCTGAGCGAGCGGCCAGCGTCACCGCGACGTTTCACCAGGGTGCGACTTCGAGCTGGCGAACTTCAAACTGGCGTCGATCACGGTCGAGACCGTACGTGCAGCTCAGCTTACGTATCGGCGAGCGCTGATCAGTGACCTGATCGAATCGCCTCCGTCTTATTCATTCAGTGTCTCCAACGGCGGTGCCACGTTCAGGCATAGCGCCGGGGAGGTCAAAGTGGCTGCGTTCGATCGTTGCCATCGTTCGCCCGATACCCAGAGAGAACTCGGAGCTTCGACGATCGTCCTGCTGGGTGAGGTGAGGTGTGTGCGCTATGGCGAGAGGTTCACGACGTCGGCGGCGTGTCACACCGCAGGAGACCGAACGGGTTGCCGCCACGCCACGACGTCACGACGTCATCTACCTGACGGGCTGGAGGGCCGTTTGAAGGTCGGCGAGGCGCTCGCGATCGAGGGAGTACCACACCCACTTCCCGCGTCGATCGCCGTGGACGAGGCCGGCGTCGCTCAGGATCTTCAGGTGATGGGAAACGGTGGGCTGGCTCTTGCCCAGCGGTTCCACGAAGTCACACACGCAGACCTCGCCTTCTGGTGCAGCGGCGAGAATGCTCAAGACACGGAGCCGGACCGGGTCGGCCAAGGCGCTGAACCCCATGGCCAGCTCTCCGGCCTGGGTGGCATCAAGAGGCGAGGCCAGCACGGAAGGGCAGCAGCGGTCCGTGGCCTCGGGCCTGGTGGTCGCCACCTGCTTGGCCATGCCCCACCTCCTATTGACAGATGTCGATGCATTGATCATACTCCACGCATCGACGCTTGTGAATACTACCGGAGGCCGTCATGTCCAGAGTCCAGCTCGCCTTGAACGTCACCGATCTCGACGCCGCCGTGGACTTCTACTCCAAGCTGTTCGGAGCGCAGCCGGCCAAGCGCCGCCCTGGTTACGCCAACTTCGCCATCGTCGAGCCGCCTCTCAAGCTGGTCCTCATCGAGGAGAGAGCGGGACGGGGAGCCGGCGTGGCGGGTGCGCTGAATCACTTGGGCGTGGAAGTGGACTCGGCCGAAGAGGTCCAGGCGGCCACACGGAGGCTCTCGGCCGAGGGGCTCGAGCCCGACGTCCAGGAGTCGACGACGTGTTGCTACGCCCTCCAGGACAAGGCGTGGGTCAACGACCCCGACGGCGCACCCTGGGAGATCTACACCGTTCTCGCCGACGCGCCGCAAGAGACCGATCTGGGGTGCTCGACCGAGGGCTGCGCGCCCGAAGGGGAGCCGACCATCCCCGTGGGCGCCACGTCCGTCGCGTCGGCCTCCAACGCCTGCTGCTAGGCATCGGTCTCCGGATCCCTCGACCAGGGTCGGAAATGAATGACGCTGCGCTTTGGCGCCGCTTGCTCGCCGAGCTGCTCGGCAGTGCCTTTCTGGCAGCCATCGTGATCGGCTCGGGCATCGCCGCGCAACAGCTCTCGCCGGGCAACGTCGGCCTCGAGCTGTTCGAGAACGCGGCGGTGACGGCAGCCGGGCTCTTCGCCATCATCTTGATGTTCGGTCCGGTGTCCGGGGCTCATTTCAACCCGGTGGTCTCGTTCGTCGACGCCGCCTTCGACGGGCTGAGCTGGCGCGACGCCTGTGCGTACCTGCCCGCCCAGGTGGCGGGCTGCGTCGGGGGGGCGGTCATCGCCAACCTGATGTTCTCCAAGGCCGCGGTGTCGATCTCGACCCACCACCGAGCCACCCCGGCCCATTTCCTCTCCGAGATCGTGGCCACGCTCGGGCTCATCCTGGTCATCTTCGCCCTGGCCCGCAGCGGCCGGAGCCGAAGCGCCCCGGCCGCGGTCGGCGCCTACATCGGAGCGGCATACTTCTTCACCAGTTCGACCAGCTTCGCCAACCCCGCCATCACCGTGGGGCGCATGTTCTCCAATACCTTCGCGGGCATCGCCCCCATCTCGGCTCCGGGTTTTGTCGGCGCTCAGATCGTCGGGGGTGTCGTCGCCTTCATCGTCATCAAGTCCCTCTATCCCGGCGTCACCCCGGCCGAAGCATCCGACATCATCTTTCCTCACCACCTCCGGAGTTCCCCCGACCCCGTGGTGACTGCAGTTCCGGACGGTCGCCTCGATTCTGCCAATGCCGATGGAGCCACTGCGCGTCGTTGGCACCAGGACCAACCCTCGCCACCGGTTGCGTGACGAGGCGATCTCAACAGGAGACCTCATGCACCTCATCGCCATCGGAGGAAGCGACGCCGGCATCAGCGCCGCGCTGCGGGCCCGAGAGCTCGAACCCGGCACCGAGGTCACGGTTGTGGTCGCGGACGCCTATCCCAACTTCTCCATCTGCGGGATTCCCTACTACGTCTCGGGTGAGGTCACCCACTGGCGCAACCTGGCCCACCGGACCATCGCCGACCTCGAGGCTACGGGGATGGGACTTCGCCTGGACACCGTGGCTCGCCGCATCGACGTCGAGGGTCGCAAGCTCCTCGTCACCGACGCCGATGGTAACGAGGAGCTTCTTTCCTACGACGAGCTGGTCGTCGGCACCGGGGCCGTCTCCGTTCGTCCCCCCATCGAGGGCCTCCATGGACCAGACGCCCTGGGGGTCGAGGACGGGGTCCATCTCTTGCACTCCATGGGGGACACCTTCGCCGTCATGCGCACCCTCGAGGAGGCTGCGCCGGCCAGCGCCATCATCGTCGGGGCCGGCTACATCGGGCTGGAGATGGCCGAAGCTCTCGTGGCGCGTGGGCTTTCGGTGACCCAGATGGAGCAGCTATCCGAGGTGCTCCCCACCGTCGACCCCGAGATCGGCGCCCTCGTCCACGGGCAGCTCGTCGAGCACGGCGTGGACGTGCTCACCGGAACGACCGTCCGTTCCGTGGCCAGAGCGAGACCCGGCGAGCCCGCTCGTCTGCGCGTCGACGCAACGGCGGCCGACGGCCAGGGCGTGATGCGGAACGTGGACATGGTGCTCGTGGTGGTGGGAGTTCGGCCCGATACGGAGTTGGCTGCTTCATCCGGCGCCGCCCTTGGTCAGCGGGGCGCCATCGCCGTCGACCGCCACATGCGGACCAACTTGCCGCACGTCTTTGCTGCCGGCGACTGCGTGGTGACCCATCACCGACTGCTCGGCGAGACCTACCTGCCGCTCGGCACCACGGCCCACAAGCAGGGACGGGTCGCCGGAGAGAATGCCCTCGGCGGCGACTGTGCCTTCGCCGGGAGTCTCGGCACCCAGGTCGTCAAGATCTTCGATCACGCCGTGGCCCGCACCGGACTGCGCGACCACGAAGCCATCACGGGCGGGTTCGATCCGCTGACCGTCGGAGCCGAGGCCGACGACCACAAGGCGTACTACCCCGGAAGTCACCGCATCGCCATGCGCTTCACCGGCGACGCCACGACCGGCCGACTCCTCGGCGTTCAACTCTTCGGCCACAAGCAGGCCGAGGTGGCCAAACGAGTTGACATCGGCGCTGCTGCCATCTTCCACGAAATGACCGTGGACGCCATGAATGAGCTTGACCTTTCGTACACACCGCCGCTGGGGAGCCCGTGGGACGCCATTCAGGTGGGAGCCCAATCCTGGGTGCGTGCGGACTCCCAGCGACGCCTCGGGGAGGCCCGAGCTGGGTGATGCGATTCAGATAGCGGGGCACGTGACAGGGGGAGGAAACATGAGTGACCTGGTACAGATGAACCCGGGGCAGAGGAAGGCCCTCACGCACGCAGCGCGAGATCTCCATACGAGGTTCCAGGGCGTGTTCGGACAGGAGACGATCGAGGCGTTGGTGTTCGACAGCTTTCGGACTCTGGCGGCGAAGTCGACCATCGCCGATTGGTTGGTGATCGGCGCTGAGAACTTCGCTCGACAGCGGCTCGAAGCTCTCGTCCAAGCCGAAGAACATGCCTCGAACAAGCGCCCTGCGGTCCTGTTCTTGTGCGTCCACAATTCCGGTCGATCTCAGATGGCGCTCGGCTGGTTTACCCACTTTGCGGGTGACCGTGCGATCGGATGGTCAGGTGGATCTGAGCCTGGTTCCCAGATCGACACCAACGTGGTCGCCGCCATGGCCGAGGTCGGGATTGACATCTCGCGAGAGTTCCCGAAGCCCTGGACCGACGAATTCGTGGGGGCGGCCGACGTCGTGGTGACGATGGGGTGTGGCGACGCTTGTCCCCTCGTCCCTGGCAAGCACTACGAGGACTGGGAATTCAGCGACCCCATGGGGAAGTCCATCGCCGAGATCCGTCCCATCCGCGACCAAATTGGCCGACGGGTAAACGACCTGTTCGATCACCTGGAGATCCAGCGGGGCTAGCAGGGTTCAGCGGTCGGTGCGGGTGTGCTTGAACTCGTTGAGCTCGGGGTGCGCGTCGAAGAGGGCGAGCACGCCTTCGATCGTCGATCGGGCCTGTGCGGCGTCGTCGCCGGGACGGGTCATGATGCGGACGAAGGCCGCCTTGTCGTCGACGATGAAGGTCGGGACTCCGAAGACCCGGTAGTCGGCCTCCGCCGTCTCGTGCGCCTTGCGGAACGCGTCGCGAGGGCCACCATCGGCGATGGTCTGGAGCACCTCGGTGGCGTCGACGCCGGACGTCGAGAGCACGTCGCGGATCACCGCCTCGTCGCGGAGGTCGAGACTGCGGTCGTGGCGGGCCGTGAACAATCCCAGGTGGACATCGGGGAACCGGTCGGGGAAGTCGTCCCGCACCACCAGGCTGGCCTCCATAGCGAGGAGGTCGGGGGCCTTGGCGGGGTCGTCCCAGACGGGGACCCCGCCCTCTTCCACGTGGACCTGCGACAGCGAGAAGGGCAGGAATTCGACGTCCCATTCGGCGCCGGCCCGGAGCGCCACCACCAGATGCTCGTGGGCGTTGCGGGCGAAGGGACACCGGTAGTCGTACGTCACCGAAAAAGAAGGTCTGCTCACTCCCATGTCAACCCCGGCCGGGATCGGCGCATTCCATCGGCCTGGGAGCGAGCTCCGAGGAGGGGGACGGGTCAGCCCGCCCGGGCCACCGGGGCGGTGGCGACCGGTCCGGTGAACTCCGCCGCTCGGGCCGGGTCACCTCCGAAGACCGGGCACAGGGACTGGAAGCTGCACCATTTGCACAGTGCGGATGGCCGGGGGCGGAAGTCCTCGTTCTCACAGGCCCGCTCGATGGCGGTCCACACGGCGGACGTTCGTTGCCGGGTCCCGCGGACCGCCTGTTCGGAGGGCACGGCCTCGATCACGAGCGGCTCTCGCAGGTACATGAGCCTGATGCGGCTCGGCCTGCGGCCCAGGACCTGTTCGCACAACAGGGCGTAGAACTGCACTCCACCCAGCCGTTGCTGCTCCTGGTTGACCGAGGGGACGCGCCCGGTCTTGTAGTCGACGACCTCGAGCTCTCCGTCGGGGGTGACATCGAGGCGGTCGATGATGCCCCGGAGTCGCAGGCCGGCCACATCCGCCTCGAGCGTGAGCTCGACGCCGACGGCGTCGACGGTGTCGGGGTCTTCGAGCCGGAGATAGCCGTTGACGAGGGTGGCGGCATCGGCCACGAACGCTTCGGCCTCGGTTGCGGTCAGCTCCAGGCCGAGGAGATCGGGATCGTCCTGGAGTGCGAGCCAGGCCAGGTCGAGGTCGCGGCGGGCAACCTCGGCGGTGCGCTCACCGCGGGGGTGGTCCCAGAAGAGGCGCTCGAGGGCACTGTGCACGAGAGTGCCTTTGACCAAGTGGGGTGCCGCCGCCTCGGGGAGCCGGTCGATGGCCGCGAATCGAAAGGCGAGCGGGCAGTCCTTGAAGGCGCTCAGCTTGGAGGGGGAGAGGGAGCGGGGAAGGGTGAGGGCCATCGGGGCGAAGGCTACGCCCCGACTGTGTCAGTCATGGGGGACCAGGCCGTCGCGCAGCGAGATGGCCACCGCGGCGGGGTCCTCGAGCGGCCCGAAATGTCCCAGGCCGGGGAACACCACCGTGGTCGGCGAGGCCAGGCGCAGGGCGAAGGTGGCGAGGATGTCGGGGCCGAACCCCCCCGGGCCTGTCTCGGCTCCGCACGCCAAGGTGACCGGGCACGAGATCTCGGCCAGATGGGCGTAGGCGTCGTGGGAGAACGCATGGGCGAAGATCTGGGCCTCGTGCTCCCGCGTGCAACGCAACTGGATGCCGCCCCCGTCGAGCGGGGAGAAGCCGTTGTCGACGTAGCGAGCCAGGGCGTCGGGGTCCACCCGATCGAAAGGGGGCTTGGCGGCGAAGTTGGCGAGGGCGTCGCGCCGTGACGCGAAGACCTGGCGTCGGCGCCGGGCGCCGATGGCGAGGGGGTTCCCCTCGGTGAGCGGAGCCAGGGGCTCGTCCCCCGGATAGATGACCGGCTCGAAGCAGTACAGCGCGGCGAACGTGCCGGGGCGGGCCTCTTCGGCGAGGACCAAGGCGGCGCCCCCGCACGAGTGGCCGAACCCCGAAGGACGGTCGAGCCCGAGGTGGTCGACCACGGTGAGCACGTCGGTGGCGAAGCCGTGCCAATCGAAGTCGTCACCCGGAGGCGGGTCCGAAGCGCCATGGGCGCGCAGGTCGAGGCCGATGCAACGGAAACGGGACCGCAGCCGCTCGGCCATCGGAGCGAGGACCGGGCCACACAGGCCGGTGGCGTGGACGAGAAGGAGGGGGGGCCCCTCCCCCCCGAAGTCGTAGTAGGCGATGCCGACGCCGTCGGGGGTGGTGACCCGCCCGACGGGTGTCATGGGCCGCAGTGGCTCCTCGTCGTCGACCTCCCCGGGCATCGGATCGACGCTATCGGCCGACGGAGCCGTCGAGGCGACTAGACCGTGAGCTATGCGCGTCATCGGTCGGGGCGGGATCTCCTGATGTCGGGGGCTGCGTCGATCCAACGCCTCGTCTGGCGCGGGGGCCTGCTGTTCGAGGGGGAGGACTCCTGGGGACATCGCGTCGCCATCAGTGGCGTGCAGGCCTCCGAGGGAGCGAAGCCTTCGGACCTTCTGCCGCTGTCGTTGGCGGCCTGTCTGTCCTACGACGTGGTGGAGGTCCTCCGCAAGAAGCGACAGGCGCTCGACACCCTGGAGGTCACCGTGCGCTCGGAGCAGGAGGACGAGTCCCGCGGCGGTTCGTCCGTATCGCACTGCGCTTCGAGGTCGGTGGCGACGTCGACCCCGCCGCGGCCCGGCGTGCCCTCGAGCTCGCCGAGAAGCACTGCCCGGTGTTGGCCACCGTCGCCCCCACGGTCGAGGTCGAGACCGCCATCGAGGTGACACCCCCTTCGTGACGCCGACCACCACTGTCGTGCCTGACGTTCGCGAGCCGTTTACCTTTCGTTTGCTCGGCGTTCACCCGGGAAGGACGTTCCGCCTGTCGCGACCGTGGGGTTCTCCATCCCGGGAGCATGCCTTGGGCCCCGGGCCGTCGAGTTGTATAGGGTCTGCGCCGTGGGGCCGTGGCGGTATGGGGTGACACTGTTGCCGGGGGCGTCGAGACCCGACGACGAGCGCGACGAGGGCAAGGTTGACGAGGTCCTGCGCACGCGTTCGGAGAACGGTTGGGAGCTCGTGAACGCCGTCACCGAACGCGACGGGTCGGACCTCCTCGTCTTCAGACGGCCCGCCGACTGAGACGTCGCCGCCGCGGCGGGACCCGTCGTCGACGGTGGAGGATCGCTACGGAGCCTCGAGCAGCGTGGCGCGCAGCTGGGCTACGGCATCGGTGACGCCGAGCGAACGAGCCAGGTCTTCGAAGCTGCCGTGGTCGGCCTCGAGTGCGTCCAAGAACGCCGCCATCGTCCGGGGCGAGACCGAGATGACGGCCGGCGCGTAACGCTCGACTTCCGCCACCGACTCGGCGTACTCCTGCTTCAGGCGCTCCAGGAGCGCGACCATCGCCTCGGCGCTCAGTGCGTAGTCCTCCACGATCACGTCCCGGGGAACGCCCAGGAAGCCCAGGATGAGCGCGGCCAGGACACCGGTGCGGTCCTTCCCGGCGCTGCAGTGGAACACCGCCGGGAGGGCGTCCGGCTCGGCGAGGAGCTGGACGGCGCGTCGGAGCGAGCTCGATCCCTCCGAGAACAACTGTTGGTACCGGGTCGTCACGAAGGCCGGCTCGTCATATCGACTGAGGTCCTCGGTCGGTGGCAACACGTCGGTGAGGGGCAGATGGTGGTACTCGACCTCGAAGGCGTCCTCGGGAAACCGGCCGCGCTGCTCCACCTCGCCATTGGTGCGGAGATCGATGACCGTGACCAAACCGAGATCGGCCAGCTGCGCGCAGTCATCCTCGTCGAGCCGGGTGAGTCCGTCGGCGCGGAAGAGTTGTCGCCAACGGATGGTGCGCCCGTCGGCGGCGGGATAGCCACCGAGGTCGCGGAAGTTCACACATCCTGTCAACGTGAGCTTTCGCTGCGGTTGAGCGAGGGCGTCGGACACAAGGGAGAGGCTAGTGGCCGGCGCCGATCACGAAGACCGACGCAACCTGTCGGTGGGCTCGTCGCGTCGTCGGCGTCACGCGAGTGCAGGTGATTGGCGCCGAGCGCCGCGTCGTCGCCGGACGAACAGGACCGTTCCTGCCACGGCCGCCCCTGCGACGGGGAGAATGATCGGAAGCGGTGCTTCGGGGGTCTGCGCGGGAGGAGTGGCGGCGGGTCCCCAGCTCGGTTGGACACCGGTGGTGCCGAAACGCCTGAACCCGGTCGGGTTTCCGGTCGCCGTCCCCGAAGCGTCGACGGTGACGAACGACAGATTGCTCCAGCCTCCCCATTCACGGTCTTCGTATGCGAAGCCGTGACCCGGGTCACCGCCCGGTGAGGAATTCCCCTGCCGATCGAACGCCACCTGATCGCCCTGGGGTGAGTACACCGGATCGTCTCCGGGGCTCGAGCATGCTTGGGCACCGGTCGGCGTCTGGTGACTCGTCGTCGGGAGGACGGGGTTCTGGTCGGTGCCTTGTGCCGTCATGGTGTAGAGCTGCATGTACCCGCAGGCTCGATCGGATTCGAACACGATCCGCCCCCCCGCGCCGGCGGGGCCGAAATCGGGTTTGGCGTCATCGCCGGATCCACCCCCGTTGCCCTGCGCGGAGAGGTCGGTGAGCGCCTGCGTAGACAGGTCGTAGCTGAAGATGTGGGAATGACCGCCCACTGGCCGGACGAAGGCGATGACATTCGGATCGGAGGGGTTGAACACGGGCTCCGTGTCGTCGAATCCCGTCGGAGACGCGAACACGGGGGCGGCGGAAGACGGGTCAGCCACATTCTCGAAATAGAGCTGCGTCGGGGACCCCGGTGACGTCCTCTGGAAGATGATGGTGCCATCGCCGGCCGGCGACCACGACGCGTCGTCGTCACTCGCCTGAGGATCGTCGGAGACGAACGCAGGTCGAGCAACCCTCCGGTGGCCCGAGGCCGGTAGTGAAAGCGTGAAGAGCGCTGAGACGCCGTCGTCGATGTTCGAGAAGACGACCTGGGTGCCGTCCGGTGACACGAAGGGATGCTCGTCTCGTCCCGGTGTGCACGTCAGCTGGAACGGGGACGACCCTTCGGCCGGCAGCTCGAAGAGTTGGTCCTGGTGATCCTGCCCTCCGCAGAACCGTCCTGGTGATTCCCCGCTGCCGGAAAAGACGATGAGCCCGTTCGTTCCCGGGAAGGCGGCGTCGGCTACCGTGGGCACCATCGTGACGGTGCCGATCGTCGCGACACCGGTCGCAAGACACAGCGCGACGGCCAGCCGACGGAGGCGCCCCTGACCCGATGGCACCGGCCCGCGGCGTCGAACATCGTTGGGCGCAGTGGGCCCGAGGGGCGCCACGTGCCCGAGAGGCGCGATCGGCGAGCCCCCCTCCCCGAAGTCCATGCATCGATGTTGTCCTGCTCCCATCTCCGAGAGCCAGTGGCTAGCGGCGTCCGAGATGAACAATTCGCGACGACCGTGCCAACAACCGGTGAAGTCCCACTCCAAATGGTCGTTTGCCCACATGGAGCAGGATTCTCGAGGTCGAGGATCAGTCCTCCAAGTGGTCGGCACGCATTGGCACATGAGCCAACATGCATTGGGAAACGGCATTGCGCCGGGTGCTTCTCTCGATATGACCGGCCCCGGGGCGCGACCAGACCCCTCCCGAAGACGTGGGGTCTGGTGCGCTCTCCTCTGCAGACATCTGCCCCGGCGCTCCATCCCTGACGGTCCAGAGGAGTTGGCTGTTACTGGGGGCCGATGCGCTGGCAGCCTCACTCATGTCGAAGCAGCGATCAAGTGAATTGATAGAGACTGTTCGCGTGAACGTGATCGGACGAGACACGCGGTCGGTCTTGCCTGATACGGGAACCGAACGGCCGTGCTGCTAGCGGTTGTCGATCGACCGGGATCTTGGTTCAGGTCGTGCACTACCATCTCGAGCGTGCGCCGAATGCTGTCGTTGCTTCTTGGCGCCCTGGCAATGTCGGGCATGGCTGCTTGTGGGAGCTCGGCAAGCAACTCGCTCAGTGGGAAAACACCGGGTTCGATCTTGAGCACCGCTCTCAGATCGGCGGAGAAATTCGGTGGTGTCCACTATGTGCTGCAGACGACGAGCGGGGGCCAGATCCAGACCGTGACCGGTGACGCCGGGACGAGCGATGGAGCCCAGTCTGTGGTGGCCGGCTCGGACACAACGGTCGTCGAGGTGGTGGGGGGCTCGGCGTTCCTGCGCGGAAACGCTGCTGGTCTCCAATATCTCATCGGATTCCCCGCCGCCCTCGCCGCTCACGCGGCGGGGAAGTGGATATCGTTCCGGAAGAGCGACTCGTTCTATGGCACCGTCGTCCAAGGCGTGACTCTGAGCAGCCTGCTCGCCGAGCTCAGGCCGGCACCACCGTTGATCGAGTCGAGCCCAGGGACGGTCTCGGGGCACGAGGTTGTTGGAGTACGTGGCAGCCTCCAGAGCTCTCCTGGCGAGGGTGAGGCAACCTTCTGGGTTGCGACGGCTTCCCCCAACGTGCCCGTTGGCATCGATGCCCAAGCGACGAACGCCAGCACAGGCAAGACCGTGACTCAGGTCGGAGTCTTCTCGAAATGGGGTACGGAGTATCGGGTGAGGGCGCCTTCGAGCTCGGTGTCCTTCACCTCTCTCGATGCCAACTAAGAGTCGCACCCCCGTCCCGTCGGGGCGAGACAGCCGGCATTGCTTCATCCAATCGTTCGGCGTGGTGGGTTGTTGGCACTAACACGCCGAGATCGCGCGTTCCGGCGACCGTTGGGACCGAGCGCCTCGGCCCGACCTCAGGGGTTCGACGAGGCTGATGTCGCCTGACGTCGCCGGCGGCGAGCGAGGAAAAGCACAACACTGACCACGACGATTACCACGATCACAATCCAGATCGTGCTTGACGAACCCGAGCCGATGGTCGTCGAGAGCGTGGCGGCACCCCCTACCTCGAACGGGGTCGAGAATGCGTGCACACCGAAGAAGTTTTGGTTGTAGTCGATACCCACCCACAGGACGCAGAAATGGGTCTTATCGCACGAGATATTGGAACTGTGGGTGCCATTGAGCGCGTAGACGTAGTACTTGGCCGTGAAAGCCCCAGTTGTGTCCGTATTGATCTGGGTCGGATTGATCGTCGATCCGTCGCACGACAAATTGCTCGAAGGGAGGTTCGCCGTTGTGCCGCCCGGATCTGAACACTCGAGAATCTGAATTCCTGTCGGGTCCTTGACATGGTCGGGGAAGCCCGTCCCCATCACGGTGATCGTCTGATCAGCGTGGGGATCACCTGACGGAATGGTCACGCTGGCGGCCGCCCATGCACCACTGGCAAAAAATCCGACGACGGCGCACACGACGACAACACCGACGGTTCGGCTCGCGATCGTCCTCCTAGTCGGGATCCGCATGGGACGGACTTCCTCTCGCGCGTCGTTCCTCGTGGATGTCGCAGGATACCGATCGGGTGTGACCCACGGGTGACATCTGCGCGAACGAAACGTGAATTGAACACCTTCCAGGACTAGCCTCGCGAACTTGTGGCAGGTCGTTCGAGCGCTACGATTTACCATGATTGCGGGTCCGTGAACATCGCGCTGAGGTGCAGTCGCCGTCCGGCCAGGCGCACGATTCGGCCTATCTTCGGCGACCCGATCCTCGAACAATTTCGCTGCCCCCGACACCGGAGAACGTGCCCATGCCTGACCTGCACGGATGGCAATCTGATCCGTTTGGCGTCCATGAACAGCGATATTTCTCTCAGGGTCAGCCGACCAAGCTGGTCCGCGACGGTGACGCCGAGTCGTACGACCCTCCGCCCACCCACACAGCGCCAGAAGCGCAGGCACCAGAGGTGGCACACGCACCGGGTTCGGGACCGGCTCTGGAATCGATGTCGGTCACCGGAGGCGAGGGCAAGCAGGCGAATGCGACCACCGAGACTCCGGCCCTTCTCCCCGTGCCCCCACGCCCCGGGTGGTGGTTGGCCTCAGACGGGAATTGGTACCCACCCGAAACCCATCCCGACGCAACAGAGACCGGGCTCGGGTGGTGGTTGGCCTCAGACGGGAATTGGTACCCACCCGAGACCCATCCCGACTTCAGATCGACGGAGTCGGTGGGGGACCCTTGACGACAATGCGGTCTTGCTTCGAGCTCGAGTCTCGGAGAATCGCATTGTCGAAGCGTCAAGAGATCCCCTGATGCCTTCGACTGCCACCTGTGATTGACTCGTCTTGCGCCACGGCCCGCCCCAACGACACGCCTTGGTCTTGACGGATGGCCGGCGATCACCCACGCTTCATCAAGTGGTGGACGAACCCAAAAGGCCGGCCGAGTCCGTCGGAGACCACCTGTCATCCTGGGGTCCCGCTCCACAGCGACTACCACCGGCAGGCCCGCCGGTGCCCGGATCGCTCAAGATCAAGGAGCGCCGCTCTTGGCGCACGTGGCATTTGGTCCTCGTCGCCGTTGCCGCCGCCCTTGTCGGCATGGTGATCGGCAATTCTGGTGGCCCTGGAAGCGCTTCGACGCCGAACACGCCCTCGTACACGCTGCCTGTCCCGAGTGGCTCCGCACCGAGCTCCACGAGTACCACCTCGAGGTCGGCCGCGTCGTCGGCGACCACGACCTCGGGTCCCGGAAGCGCATCTTCGACCACGGCACCCGCATCTTCGACCACGGCATCCACAACGTCGCCTCCATCGGGTTCTGCGTCGGTGCTGCTGGGACCGACACCGCTGTCCAAGGGCAATTGGACGAGCTCCTCGTTCACGGTGGGGAGCGGTCCGTGGAACCTGGGGTGGGCGTACCAGTGCACGCCGGCTCCCGCCGCGGGTCCGGCTTTCCAGGTATTCGTGTTCGCCACGGGGGCAAGCCCCGGGATCACCCCCTCCGTCATCGGCACGCCCGCGTCTGGCAATGGCGTGACGGCCTTGAGCACGCTCGGAAGCCAGCAGCTGGAGGTGCGGACGCCGTCAAGCTGTGTCTGGAAGGTGAAGGTCACTGGCGTGGGCTGAGAGTCCGCGGCATGTCAGCGCGCGGGTAATCGAACCGTGACCATTTCGCGAACATGAGGTAAACCGTGCGCGTGGGATCGTTCTCGAGCTCCAAGCCGGTTGAACGAGCGTCCCGTGATCGTTACTCACTATGCGTAAGCGAGGAGTCATCGCTCGTGGCGCGAACGACGCGTCGGTGATCGTCACGCGATGGGTTCGCGAACCTGACATGAAATCCTGGTGCCACCCGCAATTCGGCCTTGTGTGCCCTGGGGTGGTGTGTCCACAATGCGGGCGTCCGGAGCTTGTTCCGGGCTGTCGCGTCATATAACTCCGAGTTCTCGCTGAACAAGAAGGGACCGATACCCGCATGGCGAATCGATTCAGAACAACCAGGCCGGCGGTCAGGGGAGCGATCGCGGCGGCGCTGGTGTCAACGGCTGTCGTGGTGTCATTTGCAGGAACGGCCTTTGCGCAAACAGTGACACTCCCTGCCGGCAACCCGACCGACGGGCAGACCATTACCGTTTCGGGAAGCGGATTTCCGGTGCATTCAGTGCTGCCGAGTGGGCTGGAGATCATCGAGTGCTCGGACCCGGGCGGGCTTTCGACCAACTTGCCGAGTGATGCGTCGACCGGGTGTGATGGCACCACCGTCAACGGCACTCAGATCAACACCGACGCCAGCGGGAACTTCAGTGCTTCCTACTCGATTTCGGCCCTGAGCGCGACGGGCAACTCGAACATCAATTGCGACGCGACGGACTTCTGCGTGCTCTGGGTCGGACAGGATTTCAACAACTCGTTCCTGAGCGGTCCACACGCCTTCTCGCGCCCCTTCGAGGTTCAAGCTCCGACGGCAACGACACCGGAGGCGCCGCTTGCAATCGCACTCCCGGTCTGTGCGGCAGGCGTGGTGGGGGGATTCCTCTTCCTACGGCGGCGGCGCAGCCGAAGCCCACTCACCCACTAGCCGGGCGTAGATGTACCGACCCGCTCGCGATTGCGATCCACAGGTCCCGAAGAGCAACTCCCCCCAAAAGAGCAACTAAGGAGAGAACCCAATATGAGAAACCGCAAACTGCGGAACCGCTTTGCGGCTGCGGCGTCGTTGACTCTCGCAGCCTTCATGGCCGCTACGACGTTGGGCGTAGGGACCGCTGCGGCGAATCCCCCTTCTCCGACCTACGGCACCGCCCCTCATTGGTTCGTCGGGAAGCCGGAGATCATTCGGGCCGCCGGATCCGACACCACGTTCTTCGCCATGCAGAAGCTCGCTGATCTGTTCGTAGAGTCGGGGTTGTACGGCTGCCAGTTGAACTCGGCTCTGACACCAAACTATAGTGCCTGCATTGCAGCGCCCGGCGATGTGATTGGGACGACTGACGTTGCCGACAACTACGACCACATAGAAATCGACATCGGACTAGGAAAGATCGGGTCCGGTGATGGGCAGAAGCAGTTGTGCGGAACCGAGTCAGCACCGTTCGGCGGCGGGGAAGAGAACGGTGGCACAATACCTGCAACACCGGACTTCGCCCGGTCGTCGAAACCCATTGACACGACCCAGGCCTGTGCGCCGCAAGAAGTTGAATTGGGCTTCGGTAAGGACGCCGTGCCGTCGGTTGACTTCTCGGGCGCTGAGGGACCAAACACACCGACAGGGTCGTCGTCGCCGTGGAACGGTCAGGTCGTCGGCCCAGTAGCCGCCGGCTGGCTTCCCGGTAACCCCGTGACCTGTGACACCGGTGCTGCTGGTTCGAGCTCCAACCCGAAGAACACCATCAACGGGTGCAGTGGAGTCCCTGTGACGGACATTTCGAATGTCGGTGGGACCAGCTCGGAGGTGTACGACATCTACTGCAACACCGGTGCCGGTCGGATCACGGATTGGGCGCAGCTGACGAACCTCACGGGGTCAGAGCTCCCGGGACAGGGTGGGACCATCGCTGGACACCCGCTTCCCATCGTCATCGCCGACATCAACACGGGTTCGGGTACCGAAGCGACATACTCCGGCTTTGCTGGGTGCACCACGAATGTCAATGCCCAGTTCAGCATCCTGTGCGGTGGCGCGCAGCTCCTTGAGAACAACAGCGCACAGTTCGGTGCCTGCGCGGCGTCCGACTTCCCGTCAGCGACGGACACGACGTACATCCCCGACGAGGCTGCCGAGATCTCGAGCACGCTGTCGTACATGGGCAATGGGGCGTACAACAGTGACCCGCACGACCGGTTGGTGACGCTACCGACGGGTCCGAGCACGACGACGCAGGTGGCGGCCATCAAGATGACTGCCAACGGCGTCGTTCCGACGACGGGTAACCCCACGACCTGCAATCCAGGTCAGCTGAATTGCACGCTCATCAATAACTTCTTCCCCATTTCGAGAACCTTGTACAACATCTACCGCACCGACACGGTGCGGGCCTCGACCGCTGATTTCCTGAACTGGATCTGCGACTCGAACAGTGCGTACGTCAAGGGCATCGACAACAACACCGGGGTGAACTACAACAACGAGATTACGGCTGCGATCCAGACCACATACGGTTTCATCCGTCTGAACACACAGTCGGCATCGCCCAACAACTCGTGCCAGTTGATCACCGCCGTGCACGACTCAAGCTCCTAACTGAACCACCAAGGTCGGTCGCACTGAGTGCGCCTACCTGAATGAAGAACCCAGGCCCGAGGGGACCCGGCGATGTACTGCCGGGCTCCTCGGGCATCTGGCATAAAGAAGGGAAACGGGGGGGAGGACATGGGACGAGAAGACGCCATAAAGGGATTCGAACGGCGCAGAGCTTGGTCATTGGTCCAAGTCGGCGGCTTCGGCATCCTGATCGCGTGTGCAGTCATGTGGTTCCTCCCCGGTCATGCCTATGCACAGGGCGAGTCGGTCATGATCCCCAGCGGACCGTTGACCGATGGCCAGACAATTACCGTGACTGGCACTGGGTTCCCCCCGGGCTCTCAACTGCCCACAGGACTTCAGATCATCGAGTGCTCGGACCCCGGTGGTCTGGCTGTGCAATTTGCCAAGCGATGCCGCGAGCGGCTGCGACGGCACGACCATAAATGGGACTCAGATCAACACCGATGCCACCGGTGCCTTTAGCGCCTCGTACTCCATCTCGGCCCTGAGTGCGACGGGCAACTCGAACATCAACTGCGATGCGACCGACTTCTGCGTGCTCTGGGTCGGGCAGGATTACAACGCGGCCTTCGTGAGCGGCCCGCACGCGTTTTCGGCCCCATTCGAAATCACGACCACGACCTCGGGTACGACGACCACGACCTCGGGTACGACGACCACGACCTCGGGTACGACGACCACGACCTCGGGTACGACGACCACGACCTCGGGTACGACGACCACGACCTCGGGCTCTGGTACCACCACGACGACCACCTTTCCGATCGTGACCACGACGACCTCGGCCTCGGGCACGACGACCACGACCTCGGGCTCTGGTACCACCACGACGACCACCTTTCCGATCGTGACCACGACGACCTCGGCCTCGGGCACGACGACCACGACCTCGGGTACGACGACCACGACCTCGGGTTCGGGTACCACCACCACATCTGGCGCTGGGTCTGGTACGACCACCACGCAGGCCATCTCCGCGACGACGACGGGAGTCACGGGCGGTGGCGCAAGCCCGGTATCGGCGTCTTCGGGTCAGCTCGCCTTTACCGGATCACCACCGTTCCTCCCGTGGTTGGCAGGGTTTGGCGGTCTCATGACTGCTATTGGATGGCTGGGACGGCGACTGATTCCTGACGGGCCCGTATGACGGTCATGACGCCGCCGTCGGTTGGGTTCGGTCGACCGGCGGAAGACGTCCCTGAACCCCTCAGACCGGCTCAGACGCGAGCCGACAAGGTCTTTCTCGGCACGTTGCTGGCCGCCAGCGCGGTCGTGCTCCTGGCGATCGTCGCCATCTTGTACTTCCTGGTCGAGAGCAGTGTGCCCGCCATTCGGTACGCCGGGCTGAGTCTGATCACCAGTGAGCATTGGGCCCAGACCGGAGTCCATCAACAGTTCGGTTTGCTCGGTGCGCTTGTTGGCACCGTGATGATCGCTGCGATTGCGCTGCTCGTGGGTGTACCGGTGTCGCTGTGTGCGGCGTTGCTTATCAACGAGTACGCACCCCGGTCGACCAAGCGGTGGATGACCTCAGCCGTGGACCTCCTGGCAGTGCTGCCGAGCCTCCTGTACGGCCTGTGGGGACTCAAGGTCCTTGGCAACCAGATCTACGGCCTTACCAAGTGGCTGAGCGTCCATGCCAACTTCATCCCGTTGTTCCGCGAGCCCGATGGCACCTTCGGCAACTCGATCTTCGTCTGCGGCGTTGTGGTCGGCATCATGATCATCCCCATCGTGACATCGGTGAGCCGGGAGGTGATGGCCCAGGCGCCTCGGGACGCCTGCGAAGCGGCCATGGCTCTGGGCGGCACAAAATGGGGGATGGTGACCGACGTCATCCTGCCCTTCGCCCGGAACGGGATCCTGGGCGCGGTGCTTCTCGGTTTGGGACGGGCGCTGGGGGAGACGGTCGCGGTGCTGTTGATTCTCTCCCAGACCAACGTGATCCACCTCAACATTCTTGGCCCTGGCGGTGGCCAGATCCCGGCCCTCATCGCCAATAACTTCGAGTCAGTGAACACGCTGGCGAAGAGTGCGCTCACGGTCTCAGGGTTGCTTCTCTTCATCACCATCCTGGCCATCAACTTCACGGCCCGACGCGTCGTAGGACGACCTCAGGTCGCAATGCAATGACCATGCTCGATACCAAGACAGCCGCCCCACCCCGGTATTCGGGAGTGGATACCCCTCCAACTTCGACCGCCGACCGCCCGCGCCGGCCTCGTCGCTGGTCACCGGGGGCGGGTTGGGAGTTCCTCGGATCGGCGGTTGCCGCGGCGTGCCTGGTGCTCGTGGCATTTCAGTTCGCTTCGGCTCGGCCGCTCGACGGCATGATCGCGTGCTGGTTCCTCGGATTCCTTGTTCTGTACGGCGTACTGACAAGACTTCTGCATGGAATACGAATTGCGAAAGACCGGTTGGCGACGGTCTGCATCATCACCGGGGCCGCCGTTGCACTGTTCCCCTTGATCGAGATCCTCGTGAGCGTCGTCGCTCAGGGCGCTCCGGTGGTGTTCTCGCACTTTCCCGCATTCCTCGTCCATGACCTGTCGACGGCGGCCCCGTCCGACCCTGTCTGGAAGGGAGGCATGGGCCACGCCATCGTGGGAACGTTCGAGCAGGTCGGTCTGGCGACGTTGTTCACAGTGCCCGTCTCGATGCTCACGGCGATCTTCCTCAGCGAGACTTCGAGTGCCTTTTCCCGCCTGGTTCGGACGATCGTCGACTGCATGATGGGGACGCCGTCGATCATCGCCGGCATCTTCGTCTACCTATTCTGGGTCGAGCCCAAAGGTTCCAGCGGCTTCTCCGGATTCGCCGCGAGCATCGCCCTCGCCATCTTGATGCTGCCCATCATGATCCGCACCGCCGAAGAGGTAATCCGGGTGGTGCCGGGATCACTACGAGAAGCCGCCCTGGCCCTCGGGGCGCCCCGCTGGCGGGTGAGCCTGAGGGTCGTGCTCCCGACAGCCCGCTCGGGACTTCTCACGGCAGTGATCCTCGGCGTTGCTCTCGCAGTGGGAGAAACGGCTCCAGCCCTCTTCACGGCACACGGTTCACCTCGCTACAACTTCAATCCGTTCAGCGGACCACAGGCAAACCTGCCCCTCCAGGCGTTCCAGCTCATCCAGAGTCCGAATGGCAATCAGGTTCGTGACGGCTGGGGTGGTGCGTTCATTCTGGTTTCCCTGGTCCTCGCACTCTTCGTCGCCGCCCGCCTGGCCGGCTCATCCCGGCCCGGAAGCCGGCGTCGGTGGCGCCGGCGACACAGCCCCAAGGAGGTCGTTCCGTCTTGACGTCGACTCGCCCCCACCCCTTCGGGTACGCCAAGAGACTTGTCATCCTGGCCGTGATCGGCCTGCCCATCGTTGCGTCTGCCCCGGCATGGGCCGACTCCTCTCAGGTAGCTGCAACTTCAGGTGCCGGGACCTCGACCAGCACGGTGCCGTCGACAAGCGTTCCCCCGGTGCCGAATCCGGGCGCGGTCGAGGTGCCGTCGGTGACGCCCACGACCACGCCGCCGGCCGGCTCGCCTGCTTCCAACTCCGGATCGGGGGTGCCGATTCCGCACACGGGCACGACGATCATCGGGTCGGGATCGTCGTTCGCCGGGCCCGAGGTCCAGCAGTGGCAAGCTGACACGGCAAAGTCGCCGTACAACTTGAGCATCGACTACACCTCGACGAGCTCCGGCGATGGACGCTTCAACTTCGGGAACGACACCGTCGATTTCGCGGTGAGCGACATTCCGTATCAGTCGACGGCCTTCGACACCAAGCAGCCCACGTTCCCTTTCATCTATGTCCCCGTCACCGCCGGCGGGCTCGCCTTCATGTACCACATCAATGGATTGAACAAGACCCTTCAGCTGTCGAGCTACTCGGCCTGCGCCATCATGACGGGGGGTGTGAAGACGTGGAATGACCCCGTGATCCAGGCAGACAACCCCGGGGCCAACCTGCCGGCGACCGCCATCCACCCTGTCATTCGCTCGGACCTGGCCGGGACGAATTTCGTGCTCCAGGAGTACTGCATCCACGAGCAGCCCGCCATGTGGAAAGCCTTTGTGACCTCGCCTGGAGTGGTCAACAATCCGTCGCAAGTCGGCGACCTCAGTGCCACTGAACCGCGTTCGGACTGGCCGCTGTTCCAAGGGGGGATCGAGGCCTCGGGCTCTGCGGCCGCCGCGAACGATGTCGCCGTGCCCAACGACGATGGGTACATCACGGCTGTCGAGACGGCGTATGCGCTGCAACGTGGGTTTCCGACAGCGTCGGTGAAGAACGCCAACGGCCTCTACACGCAGCCTAATCCTGTCAACGTCGCTTCGGCGTTGGCGTATGCGACCCAGAACGCCGATGGTACGCACAAGCTCAACTTCGACGGCACCGGCCCCTTGGTCTACAACCCGTCGACATACAGCTATCTCCTCACGCCCACCACGGGCTGGAGCCCGGCTAAAGGCGCGGTCATGGACCAATTCGCCAACTATGCGCTGACGATCGGGCAACAAAAAGCCACCGAGATCGGTTACGCGTCCCTGGGCCTGTCCCTCGAGCAGTACGGCGTCAACGCCATGAAACAGCAGGTGCCGGGGGCCGTGGCCTTGACCGCGCAGGAACAGAACTCCTACGCCTGCGGTGACCTGACCGTGCCCGAGGTCCAAGCGGGACAGTCGCAACCCACCTGTGGGGTCCTGAACACGAACAATTCCACCACCCCCAACCAAGCGGCGAAGGGCGGAGGGTCGAGTACGAACACGACGACGGGAACGGCTTCGAAGTCGGCCCCCAAGGGTGGGAGCCACACCAGTGTGGGCACGTCCCCCGCCGGAGGGACAAGCACGGGTGTTGACCCCGGCGTGTCGCTCGGCACCAGTCCTGCCTTGGCAACGACCGGTGGCAATCCTCTGCCCATCGTGTTATCGGGTGCCGCCTTTGTGACGATCGGATGGTTGGCGCGCCGGCGGTTGCGCGCCAGGATGCGATGAGAGAGCCCCATGCCCGACGGCAGCGGATCGGCCACCTGGTGGCGGTGTTTGCCGTCACCGTGGCCGTGGTCGCATTCGGGAGCGTGCAGGAAAGCTGGGGAGCGACGGGCCCACCGTTGTCAGCCGAGGGTGGATCCTTCGCTGGCACCGATCGTGAACCTGCTGCAGAACGATTCCGGAGCACTGGCCGCGATCTCACCGTTCACCCCCTCCTATTTCGATGCTGACATCGACCAGGCCCTCCAGGACTTTGCCGCGGGAGCCAGTGACTACGCAGTTTCCGAGCTCCCGTTGACCGCCAGTGAGGCGGCGACGGCAGCTCAAAACGGGCGCTCATTCGCGTACGTGCCATTTGCGGCCAGTCCGCTCGCCATCGCGGCCGTCGTCGAGTGCAGCCAGACCAGTACGGTGACGGCATCGACGTTTTGCGGGACGATCAAAGTGACCGTGCCGATCCTGGCGCAGATCTTCACCGATCTCCCGCCCACCGCCTCACCCCCTCCCGGTGGTCTTGGCATCGGCACCTGGAACAACCCGGAATTGACGGCTTTGACCCCGAGTCTGGGCGGCGTGTCTACCGTCAGCGCCGACATCACGGCCTTGGAGGACGTACAGCCGGCGGCATCGAACTACGCCCTCGAGTCACTCTTCGTCAACAACGCCACCGCGAAGCCCATTTGGGACGCGTACTTGAAATTTTACGAAGGCGTAACGGACGACACGCCCACAGACCTTTGGCCCCACACCAACGGGACGAGCGGGGGGGATGCCGTTCTCGCGCAGTCGCTGATTCCCATCAACGAGCAGTCCAATCCACCAGCCCCTCCCGCCAATCCGCAGACATGGGGACAGGGTGTTGTCGCGCCTCTTACCGATGGACTGGACCGGCGCTCCACGCAACATTCCCACGTTGGCCGTTCAGAACGCTGCCGGCGCCTTTGTCCAACCATCCGTGGCGTCGATGAGCGCCGCGCTCGGCGATGCCACCATGGACCCCACGACCAACCTGGTTACGTTCACGGCCAATCCGAATGACGCCGCCGCGTACCCGATCCCGGTCATGAGTTATCTTGTTGTGCCGACGTCAGGGTTGGACTCGGCGAAGGCGACGGCTCTGGCCGCATTCATCAAATTTGTCCTAGGATCGTCGGGCCAAGCGGACGTCGCGTCCCTGGGGGCCGCACCCGTCACACCCGCCATGGTCGCTGCCGGTCTCCAGATCGCGAACGAGGTTGCCGCGCAAACGGCCACGACCAAGACCACGACCACCACGACGACAACGACGAGCGCGACCACGTCGACATCGGCGCCTACGACGGCCCCGCCGGCAGCTTCCGGTCCGGGTGTAGCCATTGGGACTGTGTCCGATGGGTCAATGTCGCCGTCCTCATCACCGTCTTTGGCCCTCACCGGTGGTGTGCCGTGGCCCGTGCCGCTGGTGGGGGGGGCCATGGTGCTGTTGGGCTACGTGGCTCGGCGCGCGCTGCGGTCCCGTATCACCCCCCGGAGCTCAAAGACGTGAGGGCGCGTGTGACCATTCCCTGGGTCGTCTCGAATCGCACACCCCGGGGGGAGGGACGATGACCATCCTGGGCCGGTCACGTCGGTCGGAGCCGCCCAGTTGGAACGGCACGTCGGCGTCGCACCAGCAACCGCCAGCTCCCCTTGACCCGTGGCGATGGGGCGCGTCATCCGCTCCTTCCCAGGGGCCCTCTGACGTCGAGTCGCCGCCACTGCCGGTCCTGGACCCGTCCATCCTGCCCGCACCCGGCGAATTCGGGCTCGGCCCGGCGCGCCCGGCCCGACTCGTCGCGCGCGATGTGAGTGCATGGTTCGGGAAGAAGAAGGTTCTCGAACGGATTTCCCTGTCGATGGAGCCGGGCAAGGTCACCGCCCTGATCGGCCCGTCAGGATGTGGCAAGTCGACGTTCTTACGCATCCTCAACCGAATGCACGAGCTCATTCCCGGTGCTGCGCTGTCGGGCTCGGTGAGCCTCGACGACGTCGACATCTACGGGCCCTCGGTCCCTGTCACCCAGACCCGGCTCCGGATCGGCATGGTCTTCCAGAGGCCCAACCCATTCCCGTCGATGACGATCGCGCAGAACGTGCTATCGGGTCTGCGTCTTTCGGGACTCAAGACGCAGAATTCGGACGCGTTGGTGCAGGAATGCCTCGAGAGGGCGGGTCTGTGGCGAGAGGCTCGCAACCGGCTCAATGAGCCCGGAGGGGCGATATCGGGTGGGCAGCAGCAGCGGCTCTGCATCGCCCGAGCCCTGGCGGTGCGTCCCCAAGTGCTCCTCATGGACGAGCCATGCTCCGCGCTGGACCCGATCTCCACGGGGGTCATCGAGGAAACAATCCGTGAGTTGTGTCGAGAGGTCACGATCGTGATCGTGACGCACAACATGCAACAAGCACAGCGCGTCTCGCACGATTGCGCCCTGTTCCTCGTGGGTGGGGAGGCCGAACCGGGGCGAATCGTCGAGGCCGGTCCGACCGAACAAGTGTTTGGAGACCCGGTCGATCCGCGTACCGCCGACTACGTCCACGGCAGGTTCGGGTGACCCAGGTCCTCGGCATCCCGGCCACCTCTCCGGGCTTGGGGTCTCTACGCCAGCAGCGTGATCACTGGCGTTTGCGGTGGAGCAACGCACAGCCGCGGACCCGAACGATGATCCAGCTGAGCGTGATGTCCGCGGCCGTTGTCATCGCCTACGGCTACTCCCTCCTCACCCTTCTCCAAAACGCTGAGATGCAGACTCCCCTCGCCTACATCAGTCTTGTGCCTGCAATCTCGATCGCGTTGGCCGTGGCATGCGCTCGTCCTGAGCGAGCGGAGCCCCAGATCCACGACCGACAACTCGACTACATCGTCGGAGTGCCGTTGATCGCCACGGCGATGGCGATGAACATGCTCCTGCCCAACAAACTCTCGGCGATGTTCTGGGTGTGGCGGATCGACCTGCTTTCGCTGCCAGTGTTCGTGGCGGGTCTGGTGGCTGTCCTGTTCGGTGTGCGCGTCCTGTGGCGACAGAAGTTCGCCATCGGCTATCTCTTCCTCGCCTGGCCGTGGCCGTATTCAACCGTCCTTCTCCGGGTCCTCGATGCATCGACAAACACCACCCTGGCCGGATTGCGGTTTGTGCTACGCGTGGTGCCGGTTGCCAAGCCGGTGTTGTCCGGAGACGGTTCGCTCTTCACCGTCGTGCACAACGGACGAGCTTTCCCGATCAGTGTCGTGTCGGCGTGCTCGGGAATCAATGGGATCGTGGGCTTCCTCCTCATTGGCGTCGCGTTCGTCGGTGTGGTTCGGGGCGCGTGGATCCGGAAGGCAGTCTGGCTGGCAACGGGGATGCTGTTCTTATGGCTGGTCAACTTGGGTCGTCTCTTGCTCATCTTCTGGGCCGGCAAGATGTGGGGCGAGAACGTGGCGATCAACATCCTGCACCCGTTTGTGGGCTTGGTGACCTTCACGGTTGGGGTTGTGATCATGTCCCTGGCGATCCGACCCATGGGAATGGTGATCGGACGACCGGGATCCGAGGGTGGCCGCCGCCCGGGCACCGAGATGAGGCCGTCTCCTCCTGCGCGCACGGTTCAGGCGGTGCCAAAGGTCTTCATGGCGGTCGCCGTCGTTGCCATCGCCACCCTTCTGTTGGGCGTCGCTGATTTCGGCCTGCGATCGTACAATTTGGTGGCGAACGCCGCCGGTGAGCCGAAGCTGCTCGCGTTTCGATCTGCACCCACCGCCCCGGAAGGGTGGCGGTACCGGGTCTCCAACCAGTATGACTGGGCGAAACCTCTCTTCGGTGATGATTCGACGTGGGTTAGGTACCTCTTCGTTCCATCAGGTGGCGGGGGGAACCTGCGATCTTCCTACGGAGTGACAGCCGACGTCATCGACACCTCGGATCTCCAGACGTTCTCGGTGTATGGGGTCGAGGACTGCTACCAGTTCCATGGGTATTCGCTCCGCGATGTGGCACAGGTGGACATCGGGGGTGGGATCACCGGCCAGACGTTGTCGTTCTCGGGGGCGGGAGAACAGAGTTGGTCGGTCGTATACTGGATTGCGCCCGTCAAGGTGGGTCAAGGAATTCGATACGAACGGTTTGTGTTGTATCTGCTCAACGCGCCTGGGGGGGCTGGGATCCACATGCCACGCGACGTTCGCATCACGAACCTGGCCGGTTCGCTCGGCAGCACCGGACCGGATGCCGTCCTGGTCCAGAACCGGGCATTCCTCGTGGCGTTCGCCCACGAGCTCGTCGTCAACCAGGCTCTCAAGGCGTCGCTCGCCGCTGACCGCCTGGCGGCACCGCGCAGCCCGTCGCTTTGGAGTCCCGTCGCAGCGGGGGGGAGTCTCGACTTCCCGACGCGGACCTCCGGACCATCGTCTTTTGCCACTAGGGCGTAGCAGAGACCACGTGCGGCTGACGGCCCTTGCGACGAAGGACCGGAAGGTCGGGCGTCCTCGGTTTGGCCCATTTCGGAATCACCATCAGACTCCTGGCTGCGAGGGAACGGCAGGGCTCCCCATCTCGGATGGCTTCACAAACGGTTCTTCGCCCGCCGGAATTGTTTCGCTCCCGATTCTGCGGCAATTCTGTGAGGATCTCGTCGCCGAGGCAGTCGCCAGCGTTCGAGAGGTCGTTCCGGGGACCGAGCCGCCGGAGATCGACTGGGGGCGTCTGTGGGTCTCGGACTCCGCCGCCTCGCCGGAGACGGCTGCTGGGCACGCCGCCGTCGTGGCGCAGCAGATGGCATCCGACATCCTCACCTGGAAGCAGTCGATCGTCGGTGGAGGAACGCTTCCGGCGACACCCCAAATCGGGCCGCCCCCGAACGTCCTCGTCGATGCTCGAGTGGCGCTTCCTCCCTTCTCCCCTCCCTGGGCACCCGCCCCGACAGAACCGGGCCGCCCGTCTCCGGCCGAGCGGGTCGAGACACGTCCTTTGCGACCGGCGTCACCCCGTATCGTGGCCACCCCGCCCAGCCAGGACGAAGACGACACGGACGCAGTGCACGCGAATGGTGTCGATCGACGGCTCAGGAGGAACAAGCGCCTGCGTCGAGCGTTCGTGGCCTTCGGGTGGATGCGCGACTTCGGATTGATCTTGATCGCGTTCGCAGCATGGCAACTGTGGGGCACCTCCATCGAGCAGAGCCAGGCCCAGCAGACGTTGCGGCAGCAATTCGAGTCCCACCTTCCCTCGGCTCCACCTCCGACAACCACCAAGTCCTCGGGCCCGACGCTTGTCTCGGCGGCTGCCAACGTCCTGGCGCCACCGGAGGGCTCCGCCGTCGGTCGGCTCCAGATTCCTGCCATCGGGGTCGACCAATACGTCGTCGAGGGGACTGCGGAGGCGGACCTGGCGAAAGGCCCTGGTCACTACATCGGCACGTCGATGCCGGGGCAGGCAGGGAACATCGCCATTGCCGGACACCGGACGACGTACGGCGCACCGTTCAACAACCTCAATGCTCTGAAAATCGGCGACCAGATCTCGCTCACGAGCAATGCCGGAGAGCGGCTCACCTACGTCGTGAGCGCCAACCCCGTCGCCGTCTCCCCGAACGATGTGGCGGTCCTCAACCCGGCGGCGGACAACCGCCTCACACTGACGACGTGTAATCCACGCTTCTCCTCCTCCCAGCGGCTCGTCGTCGTCGCAGAACTCAGCGAGCCGCACACGGTGACCGTCGCCACCACACCGAACAGCAAACCCCGGCGCGCCCGAATCGTGACGGAGCCGATCGGATGGAACACCGGATACGTCCCGATCGTCCTGCTCCTGGCGGCGCTGTTGATCGGGCTGGGCCTCGCCAACAGGCGGGCACGCAACGTCTACGGGCGGATCGGCCGGTGGCTGGTGCTCACACCGATCTGGGTGGCGGGGTTCTTCTTCTTGTTCGAGTCACTCACCCGGCTATTGCCGGCGAACCTGTGATGAGCCGACGTCGAGCCTCGATGGCGAAGGCGGCCAAGCCAGGGCGAGCCCGGCAGATCATGCTTCTGGTCGCCGTGGGGACGGCGCCGGGGCTCATCTTCAGTGCGACGGCGGCTGCCTCCACCCCCGAGGTCAGTATCCCGAGCGGACCGTTCGTCGACGGTCAGAACATCGCCGTCTCCGGCTCGGGCTTTCCGATCCGCGCCCAGGACCCAACGGGGCTGCAGATCATCGAGTGCTCAGATCCGGAAGGGAGTCCCGCCAACCTCCCAACCGACCCCAGCCAGGGGTGTGAGGGAATCTCCGTTAATCCGGGCCAGATCAATACCGACAGCGCCGGTCGGTTCCACGTCTCATATGCCATTGCGGCGTTGAGCACCAGTGCAGGGAAGTCGAGCATCGACTGCGACGACACCCACGAGTGTGTCCTGTGGGTCGGGACCGATTACAACAACGCGTTTCTGAGTGGCCCGCACGCCTTCACAACCCCCTTCAGAATCAGCGCGGCACCGGCCACGGCCCCGTCCACGACACCGGTGCCCACCTCCACCACAGCGGCGTCCACCTCGCCCGGGACCGCACCCCCGGAGGCGACTGGAAGTGCCGCCGGCGTTGGTTCTCTCGCCTCTACCGGCCTTCCTGGGCTCGTCCTGTGGCTCGGTGGCCTGGGAGTCCCCATGGTCCTCCTGGGGCTCCTCGGCCGACGTCTTACGGTCGCCCGCTCCCGGACTCCCGAGTGAGGTGACCGCTGGCCCTCCAACGGCCAGCGGTGGCTTCAAAAGATCAGGACGGGGAGCGCGCGGGTTGGCCCGGCGACGGGGGGGCGACGGGTGGCGGGGGTGCGTTGGGTGCCCGTACAGCAGCACGGTCCTGGCCTCCCACATATCCCGGTGGAGGAGGAGGGGGAGGTGTCCCGACCGAAGGAGCCCCGACGGGTGGTGCCCCGACGGGAGGTGCCGGAGGCCTCTGGACCTTTTCCGTCAACGTCTGGACCAGAGACGTCAGCTCGGACTGCAACTCGCTGTTGACTCGGGCGAAACCCTCGATCGTCCTCTGGAGCTGGTCGGTCACGGCAGGGGGGATCGCCGGCTGGCGAGCCTCGTCCAGAAGTCGGTCTGCCTCCTGCTTGGCTGCCATCACGATTCGCGACGCCTCGAGCTCGGCGTCGGCCAAGAGCTGCCTGGTCCGTTCCTCAGCGTCGGCGACAGCGTGGTTCACATGATCCTGGGCCCGCACGAAGAGCTCCCCGATCTTCACCTCGGTGGCATGCTCGTCGCGGGCCAGGACCAACAGCGATCGCAGACGCTCGAAGACTTCATGGAGCTCGGCCATCGCCCCGGCTGCCTCACTGACCGTACGGCCAATGGCCACAATCGGGTCCGAGGCCTCATCGGGAGGCGCCGGGTTTGAGCCCTCCTGGGGAGGGGAGGGTGAAACACCCCCGCTCTCGGTCCCACCGGGAAGAACAGACATTTGGCCTCCGGGAAGCGGCCAGGCTCCTGTACCTGGACGGCATGTGCTGTCAGCGTGCGGCAAAAAACGACGACTGTCACGCCAAGTTTAGCTTCGGCCTTTGGGTATTCCGACGCCAAATCTGATGAGAACCAAGAATTTAATTCGTGGCCCAGGCGGTGCATGTCACCCGGACGCGCCTCGGCCGGGGCCCGAGGGGGGCACCCGGCAGAGGTCGGATCAGGTTGGTGGCTCCGTCAGAGACGGGCCGGTTGCGTTAGCTCTGCAGGGTCAGGTGCAGGGTGGCGGTCGCCGTCTCCTTGCCATGACCGTTCGGGTTCGGGTGCTTCGTGCTGGTCTTCACCTTGGAGTCGGTCGCCGTCACCGTGACCGTGAACACGCCAGGGTGGATCTTCTTGGACGCAACCACGGTCCCCGAGATCACGCCGGTGCTCTTGCTCGCCTTCAGTCCCTTGGGCAGTCCCTTCACCTTGAACTTGTAGGGCGCCGTGCCTACCGCGACGTTGAGGGAGGCTGTGTACGACGATCCGATCGTGGCGGGCGGCAGAGAAGTCGTGGTGACCCGGAAGCCCGCGTAGAGCGTGAAGCTTTGCGTGAAGTTGGGTGTCGTGCCGTTGGACGCCGTGAAGGTCAGCGGGAAGGTCCCGGTAGTGGTGGGCTTGCCCGTCAAGGAGGCGGTTCCGTTGGCGTTGTCGGTAAACGTCACACCGCCGGGAAGCGCGCCGCTCTCGCTAATGCTGGGCGCGTCGATGCCGGTGCTGTGGACAGTGAATGTCGAAGTGCTGAACGTCGGAAACGCGGCGCTGGAACCACTCGTGATAGCGGGAGCCACCGCAGGCACCACGAAGAAAGGCGCCGAGAACGCTTCAGTGACACCGTCCGAGAACTGGTTGTTGTAGTCCTCGCCTACCCACAGGACGCACTCATCGGTGGAGTCGCAGTTGATATCTGAGTTGCCGGACGATGAAAGACTAGATATCGAGTATGTCGTGCTGAAGGCCCCGCTCGGGCTCGTATTGATTTGGTTCGCGCTCACTGTCGATCCGTCGCAGCCCAGGCTGGGGTCAATCGGCAGGTTGGCCCGAGAGCCTCCGGGATCGGAGCACTCGATGATTTCAAGTCCTGACGGATCGGCCGAGTGTGACGGGAATCCCGAGCCAGTGACGACGGCCGCCCCACCATCGGCCAGAGACGACCCTGCCATGTTCACAATCGTGACACTGGGGCCTGAGCTGGCGCTCGCCGGGCCGGCGAATGGGATCGAGATCCCGGAGCCGGCGACGGCGAGAGCGGCTCCGAGGAGCGCAAGTCGCGTCTTCTTTCGCATTGACACGTAGTCCTTTGGTTGGGGGTGGTCTGGTCGGGTGGAGACAGTCGGACCGCGCGATTGCTCCGACCCATCGGCATCTCATCAAGAACAAAGGTCCAGCACAAGGGCCAAATCCGGTCGTTGCGAAGAGTTCATCTCGAGTTCGCGGCGAGGTCACCCCACGGTCACGCGCTGGTCGCGAACGATGGTGTCGGTGGTTTCGTAGTTGTGTTCGTCAGGATCACGAGAACGCGAGAGGTAGTGGTGCTACGACGCGCCGGGCCAGTAGGGCATAGATGGCGTGACGCGCACGACGAGGGGCCATGTCTGATCGGAAACGACGGTGCGCGGAACGAGGCCTTGCGTCGCCAACGGCGTGCGTTCACTGCGCGTGGTCCCTTCGAAGCCTTTGGTTCACCGACCCGTCACACATCATTCGCGTGGCGATTACCTCGGCTCGCTACCGTCCTGGTTAACACCCACGGGGGGGTTCGATCGATGTTGTGCGACCACAGCTGATGACCGCGATCCGTGACGTCGCCTATGCGCTTACAACCGTGGCCGGCCCCTCCGAGCGAGCCGTCAATCTCGACACTTGCGGGTACGGTCCGGCCCGATGGCGAAGCAACCCCCGTCCCGGCACGCCCTCTGCCACGATCGGATCGTCTCGATAACCATGGGTGCTGACACGTCGAGAAGCACGCCGGGGTCGGGTTCCGGGGGGGAGCCCCTGGTGGGTGCGGCCAGAATTCTCGTCGTCGAGGACGAGGGTTCGTACCAGGATGCGCTGTTGGTGGGACTCACCCGCGAGGGCTATCAGGTCGATGTCGTCGCCGACGGCGTCACCGCCATGCAACGGTTCATCGACCATCCTCCCGATCTCGTCCTCCTGGACCTGCTCCTGCCCGGCATGTCGGGATTGGAGGTGTGCCGAAGGATGCGAGCGCTGGCACCGACCCCGATCATCATCGTGTCGGCGCTGAATACCGAGACCGACGTCGTGCTCGCCTTCGAGTTGGGAGCCGAGGACTACATCGCCAAGCCGTACCGCCTACGGGAACTGGTGGCTCGCATCCGTTCGGTCCTGCGCCGAATGGCGCTTTCCTCGCAGGATCCCCCTCCTGGCGTCGTGGCGCCGACCCCGGGCCCCGATGCGATCGCGGCCGGCCCGTTCCAAGTGAACTTCGCCCGGCGAGTGGTGACGGCTCAGGGCGACCCGATCCACTTGTCTCGTCGGGAGTTCGACCTCCTTGCTCTCCTGCTGTCCCCGCCCGGACGGGTACGGACGCGCGACGAGCTCATCGACAAGCTCTGGGCCGGTCGAGACCTTGCTGACACCCGGACCCTCGATACCCACGTGCGGAGGCTTCGACTGAAATTGGAGGTGGATCCCGCCCATCCCCAATTCCTGCTCACGGTCCGGGGGGTGGGTTTCCGATTCGAGCTCGGCGTGGACCCGCCGCCCCAGGGCGCCGTCCCGACTCCCGAGCACCCCTGATCGCCGTCGCCGATCCCGGTCAGGGAGAAAGTGCGGCCGACTCGGCGGAGAACGCCGCTTGCAGGGCGCTCCCCAGCGAACTGGTCGCGAGCGGGAGGCAGTCCTCGTCGTAGTACCACCAGAAGTACCCGCCGACGTAGTACGGAAGGTTGATGTCGAGGCCGTAGTAAGACCGCATGATCGACTCGGCGGTGGCGAGGGTGGCGACCGTGGCGGGCCTGTCCATGCCGACCTCACCGAAGCCGACCAGCGCATGCGGGTAGAGGGCGTGGAGTCGGGTGAAGTACGCCGTCCAGGTGGCGGCGGTCGGTCGAATGCCGTTGCAGTCCCCCTCGTAATAGGAAAGAAGGACGTAGTCGAGCCCCTGTCGCACCGGGTTCGGGACATACCGCTGCGAAAATGCGATCGGGTCGAGCTCCTTCGGTCCGTCGCCGCAGCCGACGTTGTAGTAGAGCGTGAGGGCGGAGCGCCCTCCCGCCGATGTGACGTCGTCGTAGGCGTCGGTGAGCTTGGCTTCCACCTTGGAGTACCGCCCCGTCCAATTGCCATTTACCTCGTTCCCGATCTCCCACACGTCGACCGAGGAGGCGAGCGTTGCGACATAGGACTGCACATGCTTGTGGTAGGAGGCGGTTGCGATGCGACGTGAGTCCGAGGAATCGAGGAGCTCCCCCATCACGTAGCTCACCGGGTGCAGCCCCCGGACAGTGGCGGCATAGTAGGAGGCAGGCTCTTTCACGTTGAAATACACACGGGTGATGGGCATGTTCCTGAGCGTCTCGGAGCCCGCCACGATGGCACTGAGGTTGGCGACGCTGTCCACGGTGACGCCGTAGAGCGGGATCGGCAGGCTCCGCACGGGGAGGCTCGGCGTCCCCGCCGTCGGCAACGAGGCCACGTGGGAATGCGAACGTTTCGCCACCGCGCCCGCCGGAGCACCCAGGGCAACGACGATGCTCAGCGATGACGCCATGCCGATGAGGGCGCCCAGGCGCGTTGTGACTCGCATCGGTGGCCGAGATTAGGGGATCGGCCTGCCGGCGGCTGAGGTGGATGGAGCCGGGCCAGCGCGGTGACAGAATCGAGCGGTGCTCTCTGGCCCCGCCGTGACACTGGGCACCATCGTCCGGGAGTGGGGGCGGATCGGCTGCATCGGGTTCGGAGGTCCCCCCACCCATGTGGCCCTGCTGCGACGACTCTGTGTCGACGAGCGACGGTGGATGTCGGCGGAGGAGTTCGAGGACGCCGTCGCGGCGACGAACGTCCTGCCCGGACCGGCGTCGACCCAGCTCGCCATCCTGTGCGCGTGGCGGCTCCGGGGAGCCGTCGGGGGGCTGGTCGGCGGGATCTGTTTCATCGTCCCCGGGCTCGTCGTCATCCTGGCGCTCGCGGCGGTCTTTCTCAGCCCTCACCCGGCGTCGTGGATCCTCGGTGCTGCCGCCGGCGCCGGTGCCGCCGTGCCCGCGGTGGCGTTGAAAGCGGCCGCCGACCTGATCCCGGCCAGTTGGCGTCGTGCCGGAGCGAGGCAGGCCCCGGTGATGCGGTGGTTGGCCTACGTGGCCCTGGGCGCGGTCGCCACGGTCGCGATCGGTCCCTACCTCGTGATCGTGTTGGTGTTGTGCGGATTGACAGAAGTCGCCATTCGGTCGAGCCGCTCCTCGGCGAACGGTGGGTCGGCGGCGGTCCTCCCCGCCATGGCGGGACACGGGATCGTGCTCGGTGGGCTCGGGGCCTTGGCCTGGGTGGCGCTCAAGGTGGGGGCTCTGTCGTTTGGTGGGGGATTCGTCATCATCCCGCTCATGCAGCACGATGCCGTCACCACCTATCACTGGATGACGGCGGGTCAATTCCTCAATGCGGTGGCGCTGGGGCAGGTGACTCCCGGCCCGTTGGTGCAGACCGTCGCCGTCGTCGGGTATGCCGCCGGCGGCGTCGGCGCGGGCCTCTTCGCCGCTGTGGTGGCGTTCACACCGTCATTTCTCTTCGTGCTCCTGGGCGCGCCGCGCTTCGGTCGCATGCGCGTCAACCCTTCGGTCCAGTCCTTCTTCGGTGGTGCCGGGCCCGCCGCTATCGGTGCCATCGCCGGGTCCGCCGTCTCCCTGGGTCTCACGTTGCAGCACCTGTGGCAGATCCCTGTCCTGGGCGCGGCGCTGCTCTGGGTTCTGGTGGCACGGCGCAGCGTCGTGAGCGTCCTCGTCACGGCCGGTGTCGTCGGCGTGGCGGTGTCGTTGGCCGGCGTCTCCGTCTGACCCACCGACGAGCGACAGCGTGCTCAGGAGTCGACGGGTCGATGAGTCTCTTCGGGAGGGGGTGCGGAGGGTAGCCGGGCCAGGAGATCGTCGAGCTCGGCAAAGTAGTCGTAGTGACGTTTCGTGAGCGGCCGGTGGGAACCGGTCGGGTCTCCCCGTGACCCGAGCCGGGTCTCGGCGACCGGTGCGCGGCTGACGGTCGAGGGTGATGTGACACCGGAGTCCCGTGATGCGATCGCGGCGCCCGCGGCCGCCCGGTGGGGTGGGGGTGGCTCGACGAGGCGGGGCGGGGGTGGCTCATAGGCCGCGAGGGTCAGGGTGCCGTCGTGAAGATCCCGGTTTAGGCTTCTCAGGCAGCCGAGAAGGTCACTATGGCGCCGCGTCAGCTCACCGACGACATCGGCTAGCTCGAGGACGATGGTGCCATCGGATTCGTCTGTCATCGCTGTTCAGGACGGAGTTTACCCTCGTCAGACTGGGTTTATCCACAGGCTGGGCTGTATCCTCGTGGCGTGCGCCGACTGGTCATGACTGACGCAGAAGCGGACCTCCGTCTGAAAGCCAGTATCTCCGGACTGGCCGTGACGGCGCCGAGCGTCTCGGTTCGTCGGCTCCTCACCCCGAGCCAGCGTTGGGTGATGCTCGGGCTCGCCGCCCTGGTCGTCCTCGGGCTCGTGGTCTCGGTGGTCGACACGGTGCGGGTGATCATCGGACTGGTGACGATCATGTACGTCGTCTGTATCGCCTACCGGGCCTACCTCTTCGTGCGGTCCTCGCGCTCAGACGTCCTGGAGATCGTGACCGACGAGGAGGCCCGGGCCGTTCCCGACGAAGCGCTTCCCACGTACACGGTGCTGATCCCCGCGTACCGGGAGCCCGAGGTCATCAACCACCTCCTGGCGAGCGTCGCTCGGCTGGAGTACCCGGTCAATCGCCTCGAGGTCCTGATCCTCGCTGAGGCCGACGACGCCGAGACCATCGACGCGGTGCGAGACGAGGACCCGGGCCGCCAGTTCACGCTGGTCCTGGTCCCACCGGCTGAGCCCCGGACGAAACCCAAGGCGCTCAACTTCGGGCTCACCCTGGCCCGGGGCGAGTTGGTCGCCGTCTTCGACGTGGAAGACGAGCCCGACCCGCTGCAATTGCGACGGGCCGCCGTCGCCCTCAGCCGACTCGGGCCTGACGTCGGGTGCGTCCAGGCCAAGCTGTCGTACAACAATCCGGACCAGAACCTCATCACGAGGTGGTTCACCATCGAGTACGCCATGTGGTTCTCGTTCTTCCTCCCCGGCCTTGCTTCGATGGGGGCACCGATCCCATTGGGTGGCACGTCGAATCACTTCCGCCGAATGGCGTTGCGGTCGTTGGGTGGGTGGGACCCCTACAACGTGACCGAGGACGCCGATCTCGGCATCCGGATGTTCCGTGAAGGGTTCAGCGTCAAGGTATTGGAATCGGTGACCCTCGAGGAAGCCAACAGTGACTTCGTCAACTGGGTGAAGCAGCGCTCGCGGTGGTACAAGGGCTACCTCCAGACATTGTTCGTCCACATGCGCTCACCGCGTGAGCTTGTCCACGAGATGGGGTGGCGAGGCACCGCCCACTTCGCGATCTTCGTGGGCGGTACGCCCCTTTTGGCCGTCCTGAACCCGGTCTTCTGGGTGATGACGGCGTTGTGGTTCATCGGCCATCCCGCTTTCATCCAGGAGATCTTTCCCGGGCCCGTGTACTACCTCAGCCTGGCGTGCTGGGCTTTCGGCAACTTCACCCTCGCCTACCTGACCTTGCTCAGCTGTCGAATCACGCGCCGAGGGGAGCTTCTGTGGGCGGCGCTGGCCGTACCGGTGTACTGGGTGATGATGTCGCTTGCCGCCGTCAAGGCGTTCTGGCAACTGGCCGGACGACGACCCGCGTTCTGGGAAAAGACGGTCCATGGCTTGGATCGCGTCAGTCCCGAGACCTCCAGCAGTACCGCGGCCTGACCGGACGTCGGAGAGAGTCGCCAGATGGCCGTGATCACGAGTGAGCGGCCCGTCCTGCCGCACGACGGGGGACAGGGGGCCACAATCCGCGCTCACCCTCATCGCCACGCGCTCCGCCGACGCCTTGTGAGCGAGGGGGGCGTCACCTTCCTCTCCGTCGCGGCGTTGTACTTGACGTGCGGATCGGTCTTGGCCTTTCACTACCACGCGTTTCTTGGAGACGCCGTCTCCCGGATGGCCAACGGCTTCTACGTTCTCTACTCGCGTGACCCCCACCTCGCTGCGATCGGGTTCGTCTGGAACCCGCTGCAGTCGGTGGCGGACATGGTTCCCTTGCTCCTGTACCACCTATGGCCCGCCCTGGCGACGCGGGACATGGCGGGTACCATCGTGTCGAGCCTGTGCATGGCGGGAGCGACGTACCAGCTCCTCGCCGCCTTCCGGGAGTGGGGCGTCCCGAGGGCACCCCGTCTGGTCCTGGTCGCCCTCTTCGCCCTGAATCCCATGGTGATCTTCTACGGGGCCAACGGGATGAGCGAAGCTCTCTACCTCTTCACCCTGGTCGCCGTGAGCCGGTACCTCGCTCGTTGGCTGCGCAACGACGACGCCAGCTCGTTGGCGTTTGCGGGCCTTGCCCTCGGGCTCTGCTACCTGGCGCGCAATGAAGCGGTGGCTCCGGCGATCACGGCCGGGGCGCTTGTGGTTGCGGTGAGCTTCTATCGAGCTTCGGGACCGCGGAAGTTGCGGTTCCTGCGTGGACTCACCGACTTGGCGGTGTTCCTGTTTCCGTTCGTCATCTCCTTCGTGGGATGGGCGGTGGTCAGCTTCGTGATCACCGGGTCGGCATTCGACCAGTTCACCTCGGTGTACGGGAACTCGGCCCAGATCCAAGCGGGAGAGGGCGGCCCCCACATGGGGCTCTTGTCGTCGATCGATCTCGAGGGAAAAGCCCTTCTCTATCTCGCCCCCCTCCTCCTGGTGTCGGCCCTCCTGGCTGCTGTTACCTCGTTCCGCCGGCGCGATGTGCTCGTACTCGTGCCCGTTTGTGTGATCGCCAGTGGATTGGCATTCGATCTCGTCTCCTATGTGAGCGGCGGCATCATCTGGTCGCTGCGCTACTGCATCGCGACCGTCGCCCTCGACGTCGTGCTCGTCGGGGTGGCCATGGCCGCCACACCGGTCCGGACCCTCAGAGGCGGTCCTCGAGCGCAGTCACCACCTGGCGCCGACCGCATGCCGGTACGAGCCGGAGAACCGTCAAGGCGCCGCGTTCGAATCGCGGCGCTGGCGGCGCTCGCATTCGTCCTACTGGCCCCCTCCCTGGTCACCACGGCTGCCGGCATGGTCAATCCCCGCGTCGGAGTCGAAGAGAGCCGGGTTCTCGGATACGTGGTGCACAGCCATCGATCGGCCCTCGATCGTGGGTACGCGCAAAGCTTTCAGAAGTCCCAAGACGTCGCCTCCTACATTGCCGACCTGAGGTTGCCCGTCGGTGATGTGGTGGTAGACAACTCCTCGCCGTGCGTCCCGCTGGCGATCGTCGTGTCGCCCGATCCCAGAGTCTTCGTGATCCCGAATGATCGGGACTTTCAAAGGATTCTGGCCGACCCACTGACGTTCCATGCCAGGTACATCCTTCTCCCTCCGCCGGGAGGCCAGGGCTCCCTGACGGCGACGGACCGACTCTACCCAGCGCTGTACAGCAAGGGAGACGATCCCAACGGGCGAACGTTCGCGACCCTCGTCCATACCTTCGGAGGAGCGGGAGCGTGCCCGTCATTCCGGTTGTACCGCGTCACTCACCATCCCGACACTCCCTGAGGAGGGGGACGCCGTTTCGATTCAGGCTGAGTCCTCCGTCGGGGCAGGCCCGTGACCTCTCGAGCGTGTTGGGTAGACCCCGAGCTTTCGACGTCGGACCAGCATGGTGGCGGCAAGGATCAATCCCGCAAGAGCCAACAATCCCACGACGTATCCAGACCCCGACTTCTTCGCGCTCGTCGGATCATCGATCACCGACACAGCGGTAGGCGGAAGGGTGGTTGCTCCTGCCTGGGTGGGTGAAGCGGGAGACTGCCACGACCTCGGTGGCGAGGCTGTGGTTCCCGAGCTGGGAGAAGAATCAGAACCAGGAGGCCGTCTCCACGTCCGATCGGAACGCCCGTGTCGACCCCTCCAGTGGTTGTCTCCGAACATAGGAGAGTGTCCCGAAGCGGGGAGATGGGTGGTGTCTCCGACGAACGTGGCTGTGTAACCAGTGGTCGCCAGCGAGAGGCCGGTGTCGGGATCGGTGTCGACCGAGCACGTCGCCGACCCATCCGCATCGGTCTGTGATTGGCACAGAGGACTTCCGAGGGCAGTGAAGGAGACCAACGCGCCGACGATGGGTGATCCATCGCTCGTCAAGGTGGCAGTCAACACATACTGGGTCGCAGTTCCGGACGGCGACGGTGCCGAAACCTTCAACGTCGTCGGTGCCTGTCCCACGGACAGGACCGTGTCGACCGTGCTCGACTGGAAGTCGGATGTCCCCGAATACGTTGCGGTCACGGTGTGAGGACCGTTGGCGAGATCCACACCCGTACCGGCCGTTCCGGCAGGACCAACGGGATCCGCATCGCCCACGGTTTGGCCGTCGACGGAAAAGGTCACGGTTCCGCCCCCCGGGGCCGGTGACACCGTGGCGGTCAGTATCTGGCCTCCCGAATCAGGGTCGGTCGACATGGTCACGGTTGTCACGGTCGGTTGCGCCAGCGGCGTTGTCGTGGGTGGCGTGGTGGCCCTCGTGGGTGGCGGGGGCGGCGTAGGGGGCACCGTCGTCGGCGGGGTAGAGGTCGTCGTGGTCGGCGTGGATGGCACCGTCGTCGGCCGGGTAGAGGTCGTCGTGGTCGGCGTGGATGGCACCGTCGTCGGCGGGGTAGAGGTGGTCGTGGTCGGCGTGGGGGGCACCGTCGTCGGTGGGGGAACGATGGGCCTCTGGAGTAGCGAGTCGATGGTGCCGTCTGCCGCCGACCCCCCGAGGTGTGCCAAGCCGTAGGTGTCCTCGATCGAGTGCAAGACCCCCACGGTGTCCACCGGGGTCGAGTCCTGGACGCCCTTCAGGGCGGCGGAGACCACGATGGTCGCCACCTGCCCTCCTGAGCCGCCGTTGAGGCCACTGGTGTCGGAGTCCAGAGCCTCGTCCCACTCGATCACGATCTGGCCCCCGTCCGCGTACCAGGGGGTCGCCTGGACGCTTGGGATGAAGGTCGACAGGAAGCTCTCGCCTCCGGCCAGTTCGTTGTTCTCGGTGTCGGTCGGCTGGCCGGTGTGCATGTCGTCGGTCAGGTTTGGCGTGTACCAGACGAAGTCCGGCGCGCTCGCGCTGTTGAGGTCCGACGTGAGCGTGGAGGCGTCTGCCACGGGCATGGTGTCGCCGGAGGAGAAATACTCCCAGGGGTTGTGGCGCACGGCGTAGAGGCCCGAGTCGTTGGTGGGGTCGCTCGACAGGTTCTGGGCATAGGCCTTGGCGCTGTACCCCGCTGCGGTCAGCTGGCTGGCCAGAGTGGGAACGCTGAAGACGCCCGAGGACGACGGTGGTTCATCCACCGTCACGCCCTGATTGGACCCGCTTGCGATGGCCAGGTAGTTGGGCAGGCTGGGGTGGGCGTAGCTGTAGCTCCTCGTGGCCGAGCCATAGGTCGACGCCAGGCCATCGATGTAGGGAAGAGCGCTGTTCCCGATGATCTGGCTATAGCCCTGGTTCTCCATCATCACGACCATCACGTGCGGTGATCCGGCGGGTGGGGTGGGAGCCTTGGTCGTCGTCGTCGCAGTCGTCGTGCTGGTGGTGGTGTTCGTCGGAGGAAGCCCACCAAAGTCGGCCGTGAACGCGGCCTCAGACATCGGGAACTCAGTAATGTCCGAGTTGATACCACCCGATCCACCGTTGTAACTGAAATACGCTTGCATGGCGATGTCGTTGGAGGCGTTGCCCACTAGGCTCGCTACGCCGTTGATGTAGGACGGGTCATCTGATCCATCCAATCCCCACTCAGGGATTGCAGCCGGTAGACCCTGCGATTGGGCGAAAGCCACCACTGCTTGGATGTCCGAGGCATAGCCCGAATAGTCGTATTGGTCGACCCCGACGTAATTGACGTAACTACTCCCGGGCCAGGTGTCTTCCCACGTCCGCCCCGTTGCTTCGTTGCTCGTCCCACCGTTCGGGTTCCACATGAATCGGAAGCTCTCACCGGGAACGGCACGCATGGTCGTAACGATGTCCTGGAATGTCGCGATGTATTGGGCCGGTGACAGGGCGAGCTGGTTCCAGTTCGAGAACCAGCCCGTGACGTCTTGGTTCTGCTCCCACATGATGCGAATGATCGCATTGCTCTGTCTGGCGGCGACGAGAGATTCGCCGATGGTGGTTGCTTCCCCGGGCGTCAGTGCCCCGACCCCGAGCATCAGCGTCATCGACGTCGATGGTGGATCGGGGTAGGTGCAATAACAGGACCCGTCGGCATAGACAGTCATGATCGTGGGTGCCACACCCAGCTGGGTTCCTAAGGCGGTGACGTCGGCAGGGGATTGTGAATCCACGAACAGACCAGCCGGAACCGACGCAGCGCCGTTGTCCACGGTGGAGGAGGGCAAGGATCTTCCAACCATCGTGCCGATGCCGGCCAAGGCAATCACGAGAAGAACCGTGGCCGTTCTGGCCCGCCGTCGCCACCGTGCCGGCGTGAATCTGAGAACCGACCCACCTATCGGCGGACGCAGAGATGTGCCGACGAAAGGCACTTGCTCGCTTTCCTCGGTTCGGCGCATGGCCCGACTAAGAACGGATGAAGAGAGGTGCAGATACCGCGCGGTCCCTATCGTGACGGGGGAGCGTGAGTCTCAGCGGTGCCTTGGTGGGGCCATCACCCGCGCTCAGTGTCGTGCCACGGGATTCCGTCGCCTCGCCCACCCGAGATGGCATTGATCGATCCACGGGCAGGAGCGTACGAGTGGGCAGTAAAATCTTTGTGACGTGCAGGGAAAGTCTGGGCAATTTGTGGCCGAGAAATCGTTGTGCCCAGGCAATCGAAAAGCCCCACGCGCGAGCCACGATTTCGCCGGATCCGGCAAGCACGATGATAGATTTGACTCCCACCCAGAGACCGGCGTAGAGGCTGGGCGCGACGATCGGAGCTCCCATTGGAATCCCGTGAACAGGTGTTCGGAAGCGTACAGTCACCGATGGAGCACGCGCCCGAGTCAGTCGAAGGGCCGATTGAAATTCTGAGGAGGCTTCGTTTGTCTGTCACAGGCGCGACCGGACAGAGACTGAGCGACCTGGAGATCGATCAATTGTTCGCGAAGGCTGAGGCATTTGTCAGCGGTGCACTAAGAGAAGGGCATGAGATCGGCAAACAGATCGTGACTGAAGCCGAGATCGAGGGAATGCGAATCGTGACATCCGCTACAACTGAGGCGCAACGACTCCTCGACGAAGGACGTCGGTTTGCGTCCGGGCCCTTTCAGACCGTTGAGGCCCTCCGGTCCAGCGTCAGCGAGTTTGCGCAGATGAACTTGGCCCTTGTCCAAGAACTCTCAACGCTGAGTGATGCGCTATTGGGACAGGATGCGTCTCGATCCCATGTCGTGTCGGAGGATGGAAGCGTCATCCCGTCAACGTCGGTCCGGAACCTCGAGTGGGGTCCGAGCTCTGTGGACCCACCGTCGACGAGTTAGCCCCCGACCCTCCGGCTAGGGGTGACGATCGTCTCCTCGTAGTCGTCGCCACAGGTTCGACGCCGCGTTGAGCAGACTCTTGGGAACCTCATGCGCCTGCTTCGGGCGGGCTTCGTCGCTGCCGGGTCCGCTCTTGGCGCTCGCCCCCTTCGGTTGAAGGGCGAAAGTCTCCGCCGCCTCTGGGCGCGACGGAGCTGGCACTGTTGACGCGACCTGCCCCGGAGTAGGCGGGGACGGCGTCGTTGTTGACGCGACTCGACCGGCGGGGGATGTCGGGCGAGTGGGCGGTGCGATTGTTGGCGCCACGGGAGGCTTGGGCGGCGGCGGGGGCGGGGGCGCCACGGGAGGCTTGGGCGGTGGTGGAGGAGACGCCAAAACAGGCGAGGGCCGAGGTGGGGGCGGAGGCGCGGACGCCACGGGAGGCTTGGGCGGTGGTGGAGGGAGCGCCACGGCAGGCGCGGGAAGAGGTGGGGGAGGTGTTGTTGCCACCACCACCGGCTTCGGAGGATGCGGCGGCGGAGGAGGTGTTGTTGACGCCACCACCGGCTTCGGAGGATGCGGCGCCGCTGGGGGTGCGGAAGCCTTGGGCGGAGGTGGTGGTGTCGCCACCGGAGGCGCTGGGGGAGGAGCGGGAGTCGAGGTCGACGGCGACGATGTGGCTGTGGGAGCTTGTAGCGGCACAGGAGACGAATCGCGATCAGGGACGTACTCGTCTAGGGCGGTCGCGACCGCAAGAAGCTCGTCTATCTCCTCTGCAATTGTCTCAGCGACGCGAGCTGCCACCATTTCGAGAGCTAGCACGTCGGCCGATGGTGCAGGGTCCGCAACGGTATCGACCGCTTCATTAGCTGGCGATGGCGAGTGCGTGTCAGGGTCGACGGAAGGCTGGGCGACGAGCACCTCAACCTGCTTGTACGTCGGCAAAATGGGATCGTAGCGCTCGGTGGTCCCATCTCTCACGAGAGAAGTGGGACTGCCAAGAAAGAATCGCCTGAGTTCGGACCGTCCGTACGGGTCGGGCCGCCAGTCGGCATATGTCGAGGTCTCGGTCGCAGGCTCCGGAGCCTTTACGTCTGGGGCATTCGCACCAGCGGCAGGGGCAGAGGTCGTCCCGTGACCGGAGGAGGAAGGGAGGGCCCCTTCATCGACCCCTCTGGGGGCCTGCGGCACTGGGGCCTGCGGCACTGGGGCCTGCGGCACTGGGGCCTGCGGCACTGGGGCCTGCGGCACTGGGGCCTGCGGCACTGGGGCCTGCGGCACTGGGGCCTGCGGCACTGGGGCCTGCGGCACTGGGGCCTGCGGCACTGGGGCCTGCGGCACTGGGGCCTGCGGCACTGGGGCTCCCTCCTTTGGTTTCGCTGCCGATCTCGCTTCGATCTCAGGTCCAGCTCGAGCGGACCGTCGTCGACGCACCCAGAACTCCACGATCACGCCCGTCGACAGAGCGAGAAGGAGACCCAGGAGCAGGATAATGAGGGGAGCGACGGTGGCGAAACCTCCTATGAGCGAGCCTCGCGCGTTGGCGATGAGCGTCCAGGTGCTGTTGCCGACGGTGAAGGGAACACTGACCACAGGCCCAGGCCACGGGAGCGGGTCGCTGCTCGTTGCGACGACGAGGTTGCTGCGGGCCGGGTTCGAGGATCCGTAGAGCGCCACACGAAGATCTGAGAGGGCCGCGCCTGTCGGTAGAATCGAGGCCACAAATGGATTGACCGTGAACTGAAGAAAGATTGCATCTCCGCTTGGAACGAGGGGAGGTCCTACCGCGAAAGTGGCGGTGGTCTCGTCTCCGGTACTCACCACTGGACCGGTAACCACCGATACGCCCGTGGGATGGAGCGTCGAGAAGACGCCACTATTGAGCGCCTGTCCAACGCCAAACGCCCTACCCACTCCAGCGAATACGACGTATTCGCTGAGGTACGCCTTAGCGAGCGCTACCGAGAGGGGAGTGTGGATGAGGTTCTGTGCTTCCGTCTCGAACGCTTGCGTTGAGCCATCGGAGATCGTTGTGGTCGTCGCGAGCGTGTCGAGCACTGACACCACGTTCGAAAGTGTCGACTGTTCGATCGTGGCCGCCTGGAATGCGTCATTCTGAAGAAGAGTGTGCTCGCGCTGATTGTTCGAGCTCGACGACACGAAGAACACGATCAGGGTCGCGACCACGATGACGATCGCAATTCTGAACGAAAGCGGTACCCGTCGAATTGCGGTCATTGCGATCTCACCGATGCCTCTGTCTTCGGGCTCCGATGTCATGTCACGGTATCGGCGTCCGTGCTCACCGGCTTGATCAGCCACCACGGAGCGTGATTCCCCTCGACCCAGGCTCACCCTCGGTCACGGTTGGACCCGAAAGAGGTCGATGTCGGAAGGAGTGACCACGCCACGAGCGTCTGCAGCTGTGCATGCACGACAGGCGCCGGCGACGGGCTTCGAGCCGTGGATCTGCGAGCGAAACGGAACCTCCGTCGCTGAGTGAGCACCGACATCAACACCAACGGGAGGGAGATGCACTCCACTGAGCATCGATCTCGCGACCGGCCGGCCGTTGTTGTCACCCTTCGTTCACATTGCCTCCCGAGACGATCGAGTGGCAACCAACCCCCGTCGAGCGGGGCTTGCACGGCACGTCGTCGTCGAGTGGAATAATCATGTGTACACGGCAAACGTCCGGCTCCGACAGCATCGAACGATCTCCACCCTCGTCGTTGTCGTTGTCGTCATCGCCGGCGCAATCAACCTGAGAATCGCCCAGGCCGCCGGTGCTGCCGCCTCGATGGTACGGACACCACGCCTCACACCCCCGGGGCCACCAGTCGGCGCATCGCCCATCGGCCCCTTATCGAAGACCCGATCGATGAGTCTCGACGTGGTGCTCGCCCCGTCCCGACCCGCGGAGATGGCATCGCTGATGCGCTCGATCTACGAGGAAGGCTCGCCCGACTACCACCGATGGTTGACGCAGGCGGAGTTCGCACAGCGGTTCGACCCTTCGCCGGTGGCGATCTCCGATGTCGAGTCATGGCTTGCGGGCCAGGGACTTCATGCCACGTACAAGTCCGGGTTCGCGGTTCAGGTTTCGGGAACCGCATCTGCGATCGAGTCGGGACTTGGCATCTCTCTGAGCAACTACAGACTTGTGGGCGGACAGGAGATCCACGACGCGACCGGTGCCCCACTTCTTCCGCCTGAGGTTGCTGGAAGCGTTCTCGGCGTATTGGGATTGGACAGCGCCCCTCGCCTGACCTCGAACATCGTCCAGGCCCACGCGCAAGTGGGCGCGGGGCTCGCTCCGCACGACGAAGGCCTGTTTCCATGCGTGTCCGCGCCTCCGGGTAGCGACATCGACACGCCTGATCAGGTTGGAGCTGCCTACGGCATCGGAAGTCTGACGAACGCCGGTGAGACTGGAGCCGGTCAACAGGTGGCCGTCTACGAACTGGCTCCTCATCTCGCCACCGATATCTCCACGTACGAAGCCTGCTTCGGTTTGGCCAACCCTGTGACCACCGTCTCGGTCGACGGGGGAGGTACTCCCGGAGGCGGGACGACAGAAGCCGACGCGGACATCGAGCAAGTCGCCACCCAGGCCCCCGGGGCCGCAATCCTGTCGTACGAGGGCCCCAATACCGCCCAGGGTTCGTACGACACGTGGAGCGACATCGTCACCCAGGACCGGGCGAGCGTGGTGTCGACGAGCTTCGGGCTCTGTGAACCCGACAGTGCCGCGGATGGAATCGTGTCGCTGGAGGACATGTTGTTCACCCAGGCCGCGCTGCAGGGTCAGACGATTCTGGCGGCATCGGGCGACTCGGGTTCGGAGGATTGTTACCCGCCATCTGGGAATCTCGACACGAGTATGCAGGTCGACTTTCCGGCCTCGGACCCGTCGGTGACGGCTGTGGGCGGCACCACGCTCTCCAGCAACGGGACGCAGGCGGCTTGGAACGACTGTGAGGGGCAGGCCAGCGCCAGCTGTGCCAACCTCGGTGACCTGGCCGGCGGAGGGGGTATCTCTCGGCTCGAGGACCGGCCGAGTTGGCAACCCGCCGAGTGGGAGTGGGGCGGCCCCGGAAACGCCTGCGGCACGAACTGCCGTGACGTGCCCGACATCGCCGCCAACGCCGGTACCCCTGAGGTCTTTTACGTGGAAGGGAGTTGGGGCGTTTACGTCGGAACGAGCATCGCCGCCCCGCTGGTCGCCGGTCTGGTCAGCGACACCGCGCAGGCGTGTCGGTCCGGCCGGAGGGGTGCTGTCGCTCAGGCTCTTTACGGGCTGGCCGCTGACGGCTTGGCCGGCAACGCGCTCACGGACGTGAAAACCGGCGACAACGATTTGACCCGCACCTACGGCGGTCAATATTTCCCTGCTACCTCTGGGTACGACCCGGCTACCGGTCTCGGCACCCCGATCGCCGGTGGCTGGTCATGTCCTGAAGTGGTGTCGGTGTCACCGGCCGAGGCCCTCCCCGGATCCGAGGTCACCGTGAGTGGGTTGGGCCTGGAGACCGCCGCCGTCTCCTTCGGAGGGAGGAGCGCGACCGTGGTGGGCGAGACCGCTACGTCGGCGACGGTTCTTGTGCCGAGCGGAAGTGGCACGGTGTCGGTGAGCGCCACCAGCGTCATGGGGGCGGGGACGACGACGGGGTTGTTCACCTACACGCCGACGTCGTCACCCCCTCCGGCCACGAAGTCGGGCTCGTCATCCGGGTATGACCTGGTGGGTCAGGACGGCGGGGTTTTCGTGTTTCCGACCAACCAGGCGGGGGGATTCTTCGGGTCGTTACCAGGCCTCGGCGTTGCGGTCCATGACATCGCCGGCATGGTTCCCTCCCCGGACGACCAAGGCTATTTCCTCGTGGGCCAGGACGGGGGGGTGTTCTCGTTCGGTGACGCGCCGTTCCTGGGATCCCTGCCCGGCGACGGGATCGTGGTTCGGGACGTCAAGGGCATCGTGCCAACCCCCGATGACCGGGGCTACTTCCTCGTCGGGCAGGACGGGGGCGTGTTCTCCTTCGGCGACGCGCCGTTCCTGGGGTCCTTGCCGAGTGAAGGCATTCACGTCGCCGATGTCGTGGGGATCGCCTCGACTCCTTCTGACGGCGGCTACTGGGTCGTGGCTGCCGATGGGGTCGTCTACGCATTCGGCAACGCGACCAATTTTGGTTCGGTGACGGATACCGCTTCGCCGGTCTCAGGAATCACGCCGACTCCTGATGGTGGCGGGTACTGGGTCGTCACACAGGATGGGAGTGTCTACGATTTCGGCGACGCCGGTTCCTTCGGCTCTTTGAACGCGTTGGGAGTGAATCCGACCAGTCCCGTGGCCGGACTGGTGCCCACCGCCGATGACCAGGGCTATTGGTTGATCGGGTCGGACGGCGGAATCTTCGCCTTCGGCGATGCCCCCTTCGTGGGTTCGCTTCCCGGTCTGGGGATCAGGATCACCGACATCGTAGGAGCGGTGCCGACCACGCTCTGATGGCCTGGGCATCACACACCAGACCACCTTTTCGAATTCCGAGGCCGCCTAAGTCTGAAGCTTGTCGATGGCAGCTTCACAGCGTCGACATCGCACGCCCGGGTTCGGTTCCCATGGAAAGAAGGGTCCCTCGGTCTCGTACAACCTGCACATCGACCGGGCTGATGGTTCACCGTCAACGACACGATGAGCGTGATACAGGGCCGACGGCGTCGAGTCGGGTCTCGGTTGAAAGAGGACTTCGCTCCATCGGGTGTCTGGTGCAGCCAGGAAGTCCATGCAGGGAAAATACCGACGCTGTCTTGGCCGAGCATTGGTGATTCCACTTGCAATGGTGGTGAAACCACCTAGGCGTTACGCACCAAGCTTTCTGTGGCGCGCCTTGACGAATTCGGCCCCGACAGAGCGGGGCCTAGACGAGCTTGTCGAGGACGACCATGGCAAGCGCTTTCGCGGAGCGCATCGTCAGGACGCGTTCATCGTCAGTAACGGGCCGCTCGCCTTGACGAAGGAGGTCATCGACCTGGCTCTTGAGGGCGACCTCTTCGGCGAGTTGCTCGCGCTCGGAATCGCCCGCCTCGCGCCAGTCATGAAGCGTCGTGGGGCCTAACTCTATGACGCAGACGAGGACGGCCCGGGCGAAGGCCGTTCTCGCCGGAAACGCTTTCCCGAGGTCCGGACCATCCCATTGGAGGGCAAGGGGTTCACGGGCGATCGCCGTCCATGCGTGGTCATCGCTCAACGGAAGGTGGAGGCGGAACGACTCTCGGACGTGCTGACGCCACCGGTGGTCATCTTCGTCAGTCGCCTCTGTTGTCTCGGTCATATCACTCCATTCCAGGAGACTCCGCTCATTGATCGGCACGGACGCGGCCCGCCGCCGACACGGGCGCCCGATGTCGGCGGAAACGACCTTGGAGCGGGCGACGGGAATCGAACCCGCATGACCAGCTTGGAAGGCTGGGACTCTGCCATTGAGCTACGCCCGCGGACGACAAAACAGTACCGCGGGCCGGTCGGCGGTCCTGTCGGCGAGTCGGGGAGGGGGGATTTGAACCCCCGACCTCCTGCTCCCAAAGCAGGTGCGCTACCGAGCTGCGCTACTCCCCGGACTGTTCCGGGCCTGACCTGGATTTCTCCGCTCAACCCCGAACTCCTCCTCCAGCACCGCGCACCGAGCACACATAATCCGAGGCGATGACATGGAGGAACGTACCGTGGAAAGCGTAGGGGATCTGGAGCGGCTGGGGAACTCGATCCGGTAGACGAGCGTGTTGGCGTGGATGGGACCTCGTGGGCTGCTCTTCGGCGGAGGGACGGGAGGTCGGTATCGCCGGAGCGTCCCAAGTCCGCGTCATCGATGGAGGAGAACGGGACCAGTTCGATCGAATCAACCTCTATCTGGCCAGCCTCCACACGATAAGGGCCCCCGGCTTCACCCGTGGCCGGCGCCACAGGCCGAACGAGTCAGTGACCTAACCAGTCAGCACGTCTGAGCGCAGCTCCAGGCTGAACTCCGGCTGATTTGGGCACCGACTTGAACAGGACGAGAGGATGTGATGGCCGGTGTGGGGAGTGCGTGGGCGCGAATATCGGACGGTCGATTACCGGGCGGCGGGGCATCGGAAAGCGCGGGCGCTCACATCTTGCCGGCCGGCCTGGATGGATACACATGCGATCGGGATCCCCGCACCGATAACCGCATACCGAAAGGCCCCCATGTCAAGGGGTCATAGACTCATCCGACTCCGGCATCTTATGGATGGTGTCGCGCATGAGCATGAGCCGCATCGACCAGTACCCGGGAGGCGGCTCGGGCAACTCGTGGCGGGCCCAGAGGAACCCGGTCAACGAGACGGCAGCGGCGGCTAGCCAGATCATCTCCCCGAGAGCCAGGACCCACGGCGTGGATCCCGTCAACGTCATGATGAGGCCCGCGATGGCGACGGCCAGGGCGACGTACCCCACGCGGAGGGCCCAGAGGGCCATCCTCCAGTGTCCGTTGTGCCGCAGCTCCGGCAGCCCGTCGATACCAGGGATTGTGCGCGATCCACGGTCGTGCGACCAGGGTCATTCTCCTCGTCCTCGTGCCACCCAACTCGCCTCCGGGTTCGCCACCGGCTCACCGATTCGCAACTGACGGTTACTGGGGGCACGATCACTCAGGCCCGGGATTTGCGAGCGGGTTGTCCTCGGACCTGACCTACCGAACCGTCCGGGATCGCTCCCGATGACGAAGATCATCGCCCATATAATGGTTCCGAATGGGCCTATCGTCGGACCATCGACTCGACGTAGACTTCAGGCCTGAAGAACAACTTGACCTAGGCGTGGCTCATGGCAACGAGTTGGCGTGATCTGACGGGGCGCGTAAGGCGCGGGGTGGCCAGCAATAGAGAACCTCTGGCCAACATCAGCGCTGTTGTCGTACCGCTGGTTGTGGCTGCCGCCCTTGTCCCAGCTCGCGCCTCGCTTGTCGGCACCGCCTCCGCGCTCATCCTGGTGGCGGTCATCGCTGCTGTCGCCATCCTGGGAAACCTTCTGGCAGGCATTCTCGCGTCTGTCTCGTCGGCGCTTTGGTTCGACTTCTTCCTGACGCGGCCCTACGAGCGGTTCGCCATTAGCCATCGACCTGATCTGGAGACCACGATCAGCGTGTTTGTGGTTGGGCTCATCGTGACGGAGCTTGCCGCCCGTGGGCGCTATCACCGGGGAGTCGCGCTCGAAGAAGCCGACTACGTGGCGATCATCCATGACCTGGGGGAGATGGTCGCAATGGGTGAGCCCGCTGCTGAGGTCATTGAACGTGCCTCCAACGAGCTGATCCATCTCCTCCACTTGCGACGATGTACATACCAGCCAGGTGTGCCGAGGCCGAATCGCACAACCATCCTGTCCAATGGTCAGGTTGTCCATGGTGGCCTGCTTTGGGGTGTCTCGACCATGGGTCTGCCGGGTTCAAACCTCGACCTTCCGGTTCAGTACGGCGGGCAGACGCTCGGGAGGTTCGTGCTCGTTTCGACGCCAGGCTGGCCGGTGTCACGTGAACGACTGGTCGTGGCCGTGGCAATCGCCGCTCCGGTGGGGGCTGCGTTGGCGACACGAGCACGTATCGCGTGATTCGATTCTGTGCTCTTGCACCCCCTTAGAGCCGCATCTCAGCCTCTGATCGACCTCCACGGCATGACGGAGCGCGTGAATCCCACTAACAATGGAACCGGTCCCTTGAGCGCACGACCCTGGGCGTCCGCGCGGTGAGTCAAAGTGGTCGGGTGGCGTTGGAGAACCCCCACCTCCAACCCTGAGTCGACCTCGACATCGGAGATTCCCGGATCGTCGACTTCCGGTCAGCGCTATCCTCAGCGCATCGCATGATGTCGTCAGAACGACGGAGGCGTGGTTTGCCTTATCTCCCACTCATCTGCCGAGAGCCTCTCCAAGCCGTCTTTCGAGTCGCCTGCGGGGGTTGTCCGAACGGTGTCGAAGCCGCACATACATCTGTACGGCCTGGCAAATGCAGGGTCTCCCAGACCACTGAGCGTGTAGAACAGATCCCCATCGGCGAGAGCGCCCAATACCGAAGTGATCGACCAACGGTCAGGGGAGCCGGGCTTGGGAGCGGTGTCGAGAGCGATGATGTGATAGTGGCCCCAGTTCGTCAAGGCCCTTTCGACACTGACTATTTGAAAAGCCTGTTCCATGGCTACGACCTTCGCTGTGCCCAGTTTACGACTGCGGACCCAGGACCCAGCGGTCGGTCAAGCTCTCGCGGACACAACGGTGCGACAACTATCGGTCGCTCAATCCATATGGGTGAACGGAGCAAAGGCCTGCAGTTCCGGGGCGCTACCTGAGATAGCGCCCTAATCGTGGATCAACGAGGCTTATTCACCTGGTTCGCTTCCTGGATCTTTCCAGCGCGAATCTGTGCGTAGTCCATCGCGGCCCGCATGAAGTTGAGATTCGTAAAGGGAGCGAATCCCACACCTGCCTCCCGCGCCGAGCAACTCAGTTCGCATTCGATGTCATCAAACTCAGCGTCACTGAGCTGACCCGATTCTTCAGCGCGAACCATTGCCTTCTCCATCGCGGGCCCCTTCCTAATAAGACCTCCCTTGATACTGTGCTACTCCGCCCACCGGAACCTTGACAGGGCCAAAGGTCCTTAGGGGCCTCGAGCATCCCTCGTATCGCAACGATCAAGTGCTCTCGGTTTGGTGCTCGTGGGGTCAGGGAGCAGAAGGGTATGCGGTCATGTCCGGCGCTTGGTCGCCACGATGACGCCGCTGCTGCAGTGCAGCTCGGCGCAAACGAGCTCAGCGTGATCGACGAGGCGTTGGCGCACTACGGTGAGAGCGGTCCGAAGGTTTTCATCTTCGTGTCGTGTCGCGTCCATGTCATCGACGACAAGGATGCCGCCACGGCGAAGAGCCGCCACCGTCCGGGACAGCTTGAAGAGCTTTCCACCAGGTGCGTCTGGGAATATCAAGTCAAACTCACCGAGGCGGCCAACGACCTCGGCACCGTCCCCCGACTCGAAGCGAACCCACGACGGCCACGGCGCTGAGCGAGCCGTCTGCTGCACCTCATCGTCAAGTTCGACGGTGACGACCTCGACGTCGTGGCGTTCACCCAGCCCGTGAACCAACCAGGCGAGTCCGACGCCGACGCCAGTGCCGATCTCGAGTATCCGACCACTCTCGGGCACCGCCGCAGAGAACGCTGCCAACAACCTCCCCACCTCGACCTCACAGGCAAGCTGGAAACCGGTCTTGGTGGCTCGTTCGTGCGCAGCAACCACATTTGCGGGAAGGCCCTGTTCTTCTGCCATTTCGACATCCTGTCGGGTGGCCAGCGACTCTGACCACTCGGGCGGAGCCATCCCCACATTGATCCCCACCCGTAGCACTGTGAATGGAGCCCCGAATGGATACACGGCACGATCACCGAATATCGGCGATCCCGCGGCCGCGGCCTGGACGATGCGGCGACCAGGCCGATGCAGTGTGCGGGTTCGGTGCTGGAGGCTCGCGCCTGACAATGATCGCTGATCCGGGCGACTAAAGGAACGCTGTTCGAGTCCCCGGGCCCCTCTCTCAGTGTCGGACCGAACGCTGCAGTCGTCCGAAGGGCAAGACAGGTGTCGAACGGCCCTGTTCGACCATGAACACCGGCGCGACGGTGAATTGGGTGCGCTGTTTCAACGTCACATGTTGGGCGACGGGGGCATCGCAATGGGGCGTCCACCCAGCGTCAACTTAGAGGAGGAATTATGCATATGCGTCGCAAGATCCTAATGGGGGTGCTCGCTCTCGCCTTGCCGGCGACGAGCGTGGCAATCCTTCAGTCCCCGGCTCTGGCCAAGACTCCGAAGCCACCCCCGTTCTTCGGGGCGGCGACGGGCACGGTGAGTTGCACCGGCGTTAACGTCAAGATCTCGTTCGTTCCGCCGTTGATGCTCAGTAGTGGCGGCACGACGATCACCGTCAAGGGCAAGGTGACGGGTTGTACCGTGACCGGTTCTACCGACACGATCACCAAGGGCAAGCTCACCGGAAGCTTTAGCGGTGCCGGTACCGGAGTCAACGGTTTGCTGGGAGGGATCACCACCCCGGTGCACCTCAACATCGTCTGGAAGGGAAAGCACGGCTTGGCAAAGGCCACATTCACCCCCAGCACGATCACGCTCGCTGGAGCGGCCGCGATCGTGGAGCCCACCGTGGGATTTGAGCTCCCCAACCCCGCAGCGACGGGGACGAGCACGATCACGGGCTCGTTTGCGGGTACGGGCGCTGTTGTCGACCACAGCTTCGCCTACAGCGCGGATGGCGCACTTGTGGTCGCTGGTCTAGCGGCCGGAAAGCATGGGCTCAAGAAGCTGGCGGCGACCCACGGGGTGATCACGCTTCCGTAGGCGACGTCCCAGGGGCATTGGCAACTGGTCCTGGGGTGAGGCGCAAGCCTCACCCCAGGACTTTTCATGCAGACAGGTTCCGACCAGACTGATCGAGATCACCTGTTCTGGCCATAGAAGTACCCAGACATCGGACGACGACCTAGGGTCTGGTGGATGCGCGCTGTAGTCACTCTCCACATCGACGCGTCGCCAGACAAGGTCTGGGGGCTCGTCAGCGACATCACAAAGATGGGTGAGTACAGCCCCGAGGTGATCGAGGCCGAGTGGATCGAAGGCGCCACCGGTCCAGCAGTAGGCGCGCGGTACCGGGGCCACGTCAAGCGCAACGAGAACTGGCCCGTCCTCTACTGGACCACGTGCAAGATCACCGAGTGCGTGCCCGGCGAGGTCTTCGAGTTCGCGGTCATCATGCGTGACCGACCGGTGAACATCTGGCGCTACGAGTTCCGTAGCACCGAGGACGGGGGTACCGACGTCACGGAGTCATTCGACCTCGGCAACAACATCTTCACCAAGATCTGGCGCCCGCTCGGCGGGTTCCTGCGAGAACGTCGCAACCGGCGCGACATGCTCCGCACTCTCGAACGAGTCAGGGCAGTCGCCGAGGGTTCGTAATCTCGGTCAGGGCCGCGGGTACTGCTCGGGGTTGCCCACTGGCCCAGGGTGCTGCCAGCCGCCACGTTCTCGGGCAGCTGGATAGCTGCGGCGCTCGGGATCCGCGGATGAGCGCACACTCACCGGCATCTTGAGGATGTTCAAGCGACCGTCGGACTCGTCGTCTGACGCGAGTTCGCCCGCCCCACCATGCACGGCAGGACGGGCGAGCCATCATTCACTTGTCACCAGCGACTTCCTATGAGCACCGAACCGACAGACGGACACTCAGCGAAGCCTTAGGCGCTTCGACCTTGTGCGGACCGAGACATCGTGCCCCGGACAATCGCACCTGTCACCGCTGAGGAACATCCCGATGTGCCACCACCGGACGCCTGCCTGGAGCCACTCACACGACGGCGCTGGAGATCAGACGAACCATAGGCAAGACCTCCTGTCACTTCGGCCCCCAGTCTCCTGGGCCCTCCGTTGGTACAAGACCAGAATGACACCCCGCGAGCCGTGTGCCAAGAGTCGAAAGTCCCTGCGAGATGGAGCAGGACCACCTTGGTGACGCTCCGATCCTGACGGGGAGACGAACGCGCGGCGGCCCCGGGTCAGGCCGGTGGATGTGGCACCGCCACCTCGACCTCGTACGACCACAGCTCGCTGTGGACCGCCACGGGCGGGTGATCAGCACCCTTGCCTGACACGCCCCGATGGCCATGGGCGAAGGCCGGTGACGCCACCCATGCCTCGAAGGCCTCCTTGTCGCGCCACCTGGTCACGACGAGCCAGGTGTTCCTGTTGTCAGTGGGGCGTAACAACTCGAATCCCTCGAAGCCTTCGGCGTTGTCGACGACCCCGGCCCGCTCGGCGAACCTGCGGGCAAGCTCCTCGCCGCCGCTCTCGGGAACAGTGATGGCGTTGATGCGGATAACAGTCATGACCCCATCATCGCCCACTGGACTCTGATGCGTTCCACCCATTCCCCCTCACCTGTCATCACTCCGGCGGCTGCGCCGTCGACGAGAACATCGAGCCCAGCGGACATCACGGTTTCCCGCTCTATCCACAACGATGCTTGACCCGCGTCTGTGGACGAAGGCTTGCTTGCCGCAACGGCAATGGGAGGGCTCAAACATCACGGCAACCTGGTGTTGGAGCGGTTCTCTAAATCGGCGAAGGAGTGAAGCGCCTCGTCGTATGGCTGCCCTGCGTGCGGTGGGTCCGCATTCAAGCCGCAGGGCCATGATGGTTGTGTACCCGCACGTCGCCTCCCATCTCGTGGGACCGTCCAGGACGCTGCGCCCCGAGTGCGTGCGGTGACTCAATGCTATCACCGCGTAGGTATTTTCACCCTATCGCAGCCGATCGTGAAGGTCGATAATGGGCCCCGCACGCAGTTGGTGTCATGGCCTAGTCCCCGCCTCGCACGCCGAGTCCAGAGGGGAGCCATGAGCGCGTCATATCAATCCGCAAGCTATTCACAGTCAAGCGTCGATGTGCTGGTAGTCGACGATGACGAAGCAATGCGTACCACGTCGGCAGCGATCCTGAGTCAGTCGGGCTACACCGTGGCCGTGGCCCCAGACGGCGATGTCGCACTGCGGTTCTTAGGAGAACAGCCCGTTGGGATGGTCCTCCTCGACATTCGGATGCCGCGCCGAGACGGTCTCTCGGTTCTGGAGTCGCTCACGGCCCCTCAGCTGGTGGTACTCGTCTCTGCCCACGCGCTTGATGAAGCCACGAAGGCTCGGGTCGATGCGAAGGTCGTGACGTTTCTTGAAAAACCCATTCCGCCGGAACGTCTTCTCGACACAGTGGCGTCTACATTGGCGCTCTCGGGTCCCTAGCAGCTGAAAGATCCCACTCGCGCCTTTCACGATAACCATTGCCGTCACGACCAACTCTCCTGCGTTCGTGACCGCGGCTTCGGCGTCTGGTTGAGGGGTATGGCCGCTCTGACATATCGAGAGCGGGGTCGCCGTTTCTTTCGTGGTGGAGGCCAGGGGTGTTAGCACCCCAGCACGGTCGTCTCCGGCGCACCGGCTTTACCCGACGACGCCGGAGACGGCCCCGAACTCAGGCAGCCTTGCGGACTCGCTTCGCTGGCGCGTGCGTCGGCGCAGGCTTGGCATTGCCGACCACCGCCTTGCGCGTCTCCGCGAGCATCTTCTGAGCGAACTCACGTTGCATCCTGAGAAGGTCCTCGACAAGATCGAAGACCTGCTTGTGCAGGTCGCGCACGAGGGGCATCTCCACCGGTACGAACTCCTCGACGGCAGCAGCCCACTTGCGCCCGACTTCGATTACGGCCTCTTCGCTCTTGCGGACGAAGTCGAGGACCGTCTCCTCCAGCGGTACAGCATCACGGGGGGCCATGACACCCTCCCTTCACGCAGGACCATCCTGCTCAATATCCAGCGTACGCTGGGGCACTCCGACTCGGCAGGGGCGAAGGTCTCTATCGGTCCCTGGTTACGACCACGATCCCCATTTCTGACGAGGACGTGCCCTATTCCGTGGATGCGCCTCCACGCCTCGCCGGCCCCCGGGCGTTGCACCTGCGGAAATCGATTGTCAGTTCACGACGACCATCGGCGCCATCAGCCACTATTCGGCGTCACTGCGAGATTGCCACGACTGGCTTCTAGACTTGAACACAATGACGAACCGAACGTCAGGAGAGACTCCCCAACAGGTCCGCATCACCTGTCCGGACCACGGACTCCTTGAACTCAGCTCGTGGAAGCCCAGCGAAGCACTGGCTTTCGCCCACTCCCACGACGAAGGGCACGGTGACGGGCTTCACCACGCCGTCATCGACTGGATTGCAGACGGGCCGTGGGTGGCCGATCCGCACGACGTCGATTAGGCCGCGACTCCTGCCACCTCCTCAGTACCAACCCTGCTGAAGGACGAGGGGTGACGCAAAGAGCGTCGTACCCTGTGCGCGACCAGCGCTTATTGTCGGTCGGTTCTCTCCACGGCGGCCGTCTCCAGTTACGATGACGAGCCCGAACGGGGCGGCCTTGCGAGCGCGCCTTTTCGGGAGGAGGCAGTCGCTTCTGGGAGTTGTCCCATTTGGGACTTTGGACCCTGACTTCGCTATGAGGTGCGTGTCAGAGTTGGCAACAGGCGACCCAACCAAGCGGAACATTTCGTCATTCCCTTGGAGCGGCTCTCGGTGGGATGTGGGTATATCCGGCCATCGAGAGCGGGGTCGCCGTTTTCTTTCGTCGTATCCAATGGGTTCCCGAAGACATTCTGAGGACAAGACAGAGTCCAAGGACTCTGGCTCACGCCGTACACCGGCGTAGCGTGGTTCTTGGCGCTCCAGGGAAAGACCCCCGCCCCCGCTCGCAAGCGCCGCATTGGGGGGTAGAGGGGCAGCGCAGGGAACCGCTCCGCAAGGGTCCCTGCGCACACGTCGTCGACAACGGCGGGTCACGAAGAACCCATCGCCCCTTCGCCCAACGATGCACAACTTCCCGTCTGAGGGCCTTATGGCCGGGTATGAACTCGTGAGCATCGTGTGGCACCAACAGGGCCGCCGGATCGACCGGAGCTATGTCGACGGAGAGCCCCACCACATGATCGGATCTGAGGCGAAGTAGCACGAGCAAGCGGACCTTCGACTCTGGGTTCCCCGATGGTCTCTGGGCCAGAGTAGAGGTATGAACGAGGCCGATACCGTCTGCCGCGATAGCAACCCGGCCGACCTATCCGAGCGCGATGAGGGAGATCCCGAAGCCTTCTGGCTGTCGTGGAAGACGATCGTCGTTGGCGGGCGCTCCGTCGCCTATGGCGAGGCCGGGGACGGGGTGCCGGTTCTCTTTCTCCATGGCTGGGGGCTCGACCATCGGGTGTACAAACGGGCGTTGGCGCGCCTGGTAGCCACGGGCGTACGTGTCGTTGCGCCTGCTTTTCCCGGCTTCGGTGGCTCGGAATCTCTGCCGCGACAAGCGTCGACACTCGCCGGTTTTTCCGCGTGGCTGGCAGAGTTCCTCGACGCGCTGGAGATCACGGATCCGGCGCTGGTCATGGGCCACTCTTTCGGCGGCGGCGTAGCGATCGTCTTCGCCCACAACTATCCCGAGCGAGTGCGCGGGCTCGTGCTCATCAACTCGATTGGCGCCTCCGCATGGGCACGTCGAGGCGTAACCCCCCGCACGATTACCCAGCGTCCGTTGTGGGATTGGGGGCTGCATTTCCCCGGGGACCTGTGGCCGTTGGGCCAGGCGAGGCGCGTCCTGCCCGTGATCCTGTCGGAGGCCGTGCCTAACCTGCTCCGAGAGCCGCGCGCGTTCTGGCGGGTGGCAGCGCTGGCCCGAGGAGCAGACCTTCTCGAGGAGCTGGCGGAGCTAAAGAGGCGGCGGCTCCCCGTGGTCGTGTTGTGGGGCAACCGTGACCGGATCATTACCCGCGATGCGTTCGAGGAGATGTGCGAGGTCCTGGGAAGCCCGCATTCCCTCACCGTTGAAGGTTCTCACGCGTGGCTCATCGCTGACCCAGACACTTTCGGCGAGGTGATCACCAACGTCGTGGACATTGCGATGCGGACGCGCTCGCTGGGACGTAACCGTCGGAGGGTCGGGGAGTTGGCTTCCTTCGCCACGAGACTCCTCCCAAGTCGCTCAACCGGTGGGAGCTCTCAGTGACGACGATCGAGGTATGACCCGGTCGGTGAGGGTGCTGTGCGAGGACGTGGAGCTCCCCGTGTCCCCCAATGACCCTGCTTGCTGGTGGGTGGGTCAGAGGGCCGTCAGCAGCGCCTTGAGGACGCTGGGGGTACGGTCACGGGCAATCAAGTGAGCCCGCCACGCGGGCATTGGGCCGCTTGGACCCTACGCAACGGGGCTTTCGACCCTGCCGCGACGAAGCCTCGTCCGCTTAGCTGAAGGTATGCGCTACTCACCAACCCACGCGAGTTGGAGCGCTCCCTGCTCGGGATGGACTAGTTCAACCGAGTCGGGAAGGTCTGAGAAACAACGCCAGCGGCGGAGGGAAGGGTCCCTGTGAGGGCTCCCGCGCTCCCGCTGCCCGCCCGAGGCCGACGCTCATAGGTTCGGCTGGAATCCTCGTCGTCGGGACGAGAACGCGGTTGGTTGCATGACCGGGTGCGCGGCGCCGTGATCAAGAGCGATCCGCCGCTACATCGAGTCAAACGCACGGAACTGAGCGGCGAATCCCCAGGTCGGCACCGCGTTCAGCGTTTGCTAGTCCCAAAGCAGGTGGGCTGCCAGGCTGCACCACTCCCCGGATGTGTCGAGCCGTGTGCCCCGATCCTCGCCGATCAGGCCCGAACGTTCCTCCACCACAGGGCTCGGAGTACGGATACCCCGGGACGATGAGAAAGAGGCAACGACGCAAAGAGTGGAGGCGATCGGGAGGGGGTTCTGGAGATCGTCCGAGCCGCACCTGTGAGGGGCCAGACCAAGATCGATGACGAGTCGGTCCCCCCTCATACAAGACCTCGCCCGAGAGGATGCATTGCACCGACGAGAGGAGACGTAGGGCGCAGCTTCAGGTCACACGGATGCCGCACCGGTGCGAGGGGGGAGCAAGCCGAATATCGTGGGGGCACAACTCACGAGGAGGTCCCATGTCCAAGTACCTGCTTGAAGTGAACTACACCCTGGACGGAATCAAAGGAGTCAAAGCCAAAGGCGGTTCAGCAAGAGTCGCCGCTGCCACAGAATTGATTGAAGGTCTCGGCGGGAAGGTCGAGTCCTTCTACTTCGCCTTTGGGGGCACCGACGTCTATGTCATCGCCGATTTCCCCGACACTGTGTCCGCCGCGGCAGCGGCCTTGACGGTGTGTGCCGGTGGTGGGGCCACGGCGCGCACGGTCGTGCTTCTCACGGCCGCCGAGATCGACGCCGCCGTAGCCAAGAAGGCGACCTACCGACCGCCTGGGAGCTGACCCGTACTCCGCCCGTCTCGCCCTCATCCGAATCAATCACTGCGATCAGCGGCCGGCGGGTTCCCTTCAGCGCCCAGATAAAGAGGCACCTTCGGGCGCCGGGATGCGGAGCCCGAGGCGGACGCCGTAACCTCGACCCACCGCTCGCAGGCACGGGAGCCGAAGCATGGGGGATCACGGGGTGACGACGATCAGCGGATGGGTGGCGCCCGGCTTCGAAGGGGTTCGGGACGTCTTCCAGGCCAACTTCGACGCCGGCGTCGAAGTTGGGGCGGCCTTCGGCGCCTATCACCGGGGCGAGAAGGTGGTCGACCTGTGGGGCGGTATTGCGGACAAGCGGACACAAGAACCTTGGAACGAGGACACTCTGGTACTCGTCTACTCGACGACCAAGGGTGCCGTCGCCATGTGTGCGAATCGGCTCGCCCAGCAGGGTGCGCTCGATGTCGAGGCTCCCGTGGTCACGTACTGGCCCGAATTCTCGCCGGCGGGAAAGGAGACGGTCACCGTGGCCGACCTCCTTGCCCACCGAGCCGGGCTGGCCTGGGTCGACGGCACCATGTCGTTCGAGGACATGATCCGGTGGGACCCCGTCGTCGAGGCTCTCGAACGCCAAGCACCCTCGTGGCCGCCTGGTACCGCTCATGGCTACCACGCCACCACCTACGGCTGGTTGGTGGGGGAGGTGGTGCGCCGGGTCACCGGTATGAGCGTCGGCACCTATCTACGCACCGAGATCGCCGAGCCGCTCGGGGCAGATTTCTACATCGGACTTCCGGCCTCGGAGGAGCGGCGGGTAGCACGGCTCGTGTCGTTCATCGAGGGCCTCGCGTCGGGTACGGCGACGCTCAGTGCCGGAGGCGATGACGGCGCGTCGGCGGGTCCGAACCTCGAAGAGCTGGCCGAGCTGGCCAAGACCTACTTCGCCCCCGGAGGGCCACTGTTCAAGGCCATGTCGGCTCCGGGGGGTGCCCTGACCGACGAAGAGGTGTGGCACAGCCCCACGCTCCACGCCGCCGAGATCCCCGCCGCCAACGGCATCTGCGATGCGAGGTCGCTCGCGCTTCTCTACGGGGCCTGTGTGGACGACGTGAAGACGCCGTCGGGAGAGACGTTCCGCATCATGGATCGTGAACAGGTCGATCGTGCCGTGCAGCAGGAGACCAACGGCCCCGATGTCGTGCTCATGGGATTGGACATCCAATGGGGTCTGGGATTCAACGTGAACAGCGGCATCATCGGCGCGGCGGGTCTGGGGGGCCCACGTGCATTCGGGCATTTCGGCATGGGTGGATCGGCCGGATGGGCGGATCCCGAGCTTCGCCTCGGCATGGGATACGTCATGAATCGGATGGATATCGGCACCACCGGCGACACCAGGAGCTTCCGCCTCATGCGCTCGTGCATCGATGCGGCACAGCACGCGGCGTGAACGGCAGCGGAAGGAGACGATCATGAAGGCAGCTGTCTACTACGAGACGGGCGGGCCCGACGTCTTTCGCTACGAAGAGGTCCCGGATCCGGTGGCCGGCGCCCAGGAGCTCTTGGTGCGGGTGGAGGCGGTGAGTATCGAGGGTGGCGACACGCTCGGGCGCGCCATGGGCGAACTCGGCTCCGTGCCCCACATCGTGGGTTACCAGTGTGCTGGGACGGTCGTCGCTGTTGGTGACGACGTCAAGGGCTTCTCTGTCGGCGACCGGGTCGTGACCGTCGGTCTCGACGGGTCCCACGCCGAGCTCCGAGCTGTTCCGACGCCCTTCGCATGGCTGGTGCCTCCAGCACTGTCCACCGACGAAGCAGCGTGTGTTCCGGTTCCGTTCGGAACCGCCGACGATTGTCTGTTCGAGTTCGGACGGCTCCAGCCGGGTGAGACCGTGCTGATCCACGCCGGGGGAAGCGGCGTGGGGATCGCGGCTGTTCAGCTGGCGAGTCGTGCCGGTGCCCGCGTCCTGGCCACGGCGTCGAGCGACGACAAGCTGTCTCGGCTCGTCCCGCTGGGCATGGACCACGGGATCAACTACACGGCGACGGATTTCGTCGACGAGGTCCGCAAGGTCACCGAAGGTCGGGGCGCGGACGTGATCGTGGACTCGGTGGGTGGGCCCACACTGCAGGGAAGCCTGCGGTGTCTGGCCTACCGTGGACGCTGCGTGACCGTCGGAGACGCGGGCCGCGGTGGCGGCGAAGAGCTCGATGTTTCGACGTTGCGTCCCAACAACCAGAGCCTGACCGGTTACTTCCTCGGGGCCGAGTTGTTCCTGACCCCCCGCCCCCACGCCATGATCGCCCGTCATCTCGAGGAGATCGCCGCCGGCGCCCTGCGCGTGGTCATCGACCGCCGCTTCCCGTTGTCAGAGGCGGCCCAGGCGCACGCGTACATCGAAAGCCGAAAGGCGTTCGGCCGGGTCCTGCTCGTGCCCTGATCCGGCCACCGGGCACGGTGGCCGTTGCCGACATGGCCCTCGGGGACACGGCATGTCGCCGGATGTCGAATGACCTCCGCCGCCCCTCGGCGCGGCGCAGGCTACGTTCTCGCCGTGGGGGTTCGAGCGGCGGTGTGGGACCTCGGGAGCAGCTCGTTCCATCTTCTTGTCTGTGAGGCCGGCCCCGGCGCAACGCTCACCCCCGTGCTCCATCGGCGGGCGCTTCTGAACCTCGGCTTGAACGTGGGGGAGCGCGGGACCATTCCTCGGGACCGGGTCGCGGCATCCGTGGCCGCTGCCAAGCGCCTTCGGGCGGGGCTGGCCGAGTCTCGAGCCGACATCGTGGTCGCCCTGGCAACGGCCGCACTGCGCGACGCGGCCAACGGCGCCGAGGTCGTCGAACGCCTGGAGCGGGTCGTCGGCACCAAGGTGATGGTCCTCGGCGGGGAAGAAGAGGCGCGGCTGTGCTTCATCGGGCAATGCGCCGGGGTGTGGACGGGTCCGGGTCCCACCCTCGGGATGGACCTGGGCGGTGGGAGTCTCGAGGCAGCCGTCGGCGACGCCCTTGCCGTCGCCCTGGCCACGAGCGCGGCGATCGGCCCGGCTCGTCTACGCGGCGAGCTGGGGACAGGTGATCCACTTTCGGTGGCTGACCAGGTCGCGCTGCGGGCGAGGACGTCGGAGGCAATGGCACCGATCGCCGCGGCCATGGCCGGCTTCCCCGGGGTGTCGGAACGGACCGTCGTGAGCGGGGGGACGGTGCGCGCCCTGGCTCGCCTGGCCACGGCGCGCGCCCGGCGCAGGCCTTCGGCGGGGCCGGGCGAGGTCAACCAGGTCGAGCTCCCCGCGGGCCAGGTCGTCGAGATGGCCGAACAGTTGGCGAGACTCGACCTTCGAGGGCGCCTCGCCCTTCCCGGGATGCAGGCCCGCCGGGCCCCCCTTCTCCCCGTGGGCGCGGCCGTCCTGGCCACGGTGGCATCAGCCCTTGGCGTGGAGCGTTTCGTGGTCAGCGAGTGGGGACTACGCGAAGGAGCGATTCTCGACGCGCTCAGCACGCGGTGACGCTCGCGGTCCTCGGCGCCGAGGCCATATGCAACGGCACATCGGGCACGCCCACGGGGCGAGCTGCCGACGCGAACAAGACCGACATGAACAAGAAGAGTCCCGACCCGGGCCAGTGCAAGGCCCCCCGGCTCGGAGCCGGACGGGCCCTTAGGTCGTCTTCTTCCCCAAGATCCTGTTCATCTTGGTGCCGCACGTGGGACAGGTCCCCTGTGCGGCTCGCCTGCCGTTGGCGAGCTCGACTTCCTGACCCTCAAACTGCCGTTTTTCACGGCATTTCACACAGTAACCCTCGTACGAAGCCACGCTCGTCCTCCTCCACTGTGCGCCCCGCCAGATATCGGGTCGAAGCTATCCCCGGGCCCCCCTCCAGACGCGGATGGTAGGCACGGGCTGCGGTGGGGCGGGGTCAGTGTCACCCGGACGAACCCGCCGTCGACGCCACGGCCAGGGGACGGGCGGTCTCGGCGGCTGCGCCAGAGGTCGGAGCGCTGGCCGAGTCGACGGTGGATTGTCACACTGGACCTACGCCCGGAACCAGCCGGGCGCGTCCCGCTCCGGCGAGGAGGTCGTCGTGGTGACAGGAACAGAAGAGCCGGTCATCACGATCCTGGCGGAGGAGTGGGACGCCATCGACTCGTTGGGCCGGGACCTGGGCGACGGCGAGTGGGACCTTCCGTCGGAATGTCCGGGATGGACGGTGCGCGACGTCCTGTCGCACCTGATCGGCATCGAGCGGACCTTGCTCGGCGACCAGGCACCCCCGCCTCTCACCGAGTTGCCGTCGTATGTCGAGAACGAGATCGGTGCTCGCAACGAAGCGTGGGTGGCTCCCCGTCGGTCGCGCCCCGGCCGCGACGTGCTCGAGGAATTCCGGGAGGTCACGGCGCGTCGCCTTTCGGACCTGCGGGCACAGCCCGAGTCCCGTTTCGAGGAGATCGGTCCCAGCCCTGTCGGCGACGTCCCGTACCGAGAGTTCATGCACGTCCGGGTCATGGACTCCTGGGTCCACGAACAGGACATCCGCGTCGCCACGGGTAGGCCGGGTCACGACGCTGGTCCCGCCGCGCAGCTCGCTATGGACCGGCTGTGCTCGGCTATCCCCTTCGTCGTGGGCAAGCAGGCCAGAGCACCGGACGGAACGTCGGTGCGCTTCGAGCTCCGCGGACCGCTGTCGCGACGGATCGACGTGGTGGTACGAGACGGTCGCGCCAAGGCGCTGCCCACGCTCGATGGGCAGCCGACGGTGGTCCTCGACATGGGGGCAGATGTCTTCTGGCGCCTGACGTGTGGTCGGGTCGACGGGAAAGCCGCCCGGCTCGCCGGGCTCGTCGAGATCGAGGGCGACGGGGATCTCGCGTCCCGCGTGCTCGACGCCATGGCGTTCATGATCTGACCGCGCTCCCGCTCACGGTCCGTGGCGGATCCCCGGTGCGACGGGCCCACGACAGGGGCTTGTAGACTCTGCCTTCCTTATGCGCGCCACCGCAGAGCCGGTTGAGGGCAACCGGGTCCGTCTCTCCGTCGAAGTTGACGAATCAGAGGTGGACCAAGCACTCGACGCCACCTTCCGTCGCCTGTCCACGCAGGTGCGCGTCCCGGGTTTCCGTCCCGGGAAGGTTCCTCGCCAGGTTCTCGAGGCCAGGCTCGGAGGAGCCACGGCGTTGCGCCAACAGGCCCTGAGCGACGCCCTGCCCGATCTGTACGCCCGCGCTGTGGTGGACACGGAAGTGGACCCGATCGCGGCTCCGGAGATCGACATCAAGTCGGGTGAGGACGGAGGGCCGGTGACGTTCGACGCCGTGGTCGAGATCAGACCCACGGTATCCATCGCCGGTTACGGCGGGCTCCAGGTGACGCTGCCGGCCATCGAGGTCGTCGACGACGAGATCGCGGCTCAGGTCGACCGTCTGCGCGACCAGTCGGGCGAACTGTCCTCTGTCAGCCGCGCTGCCCGGGATGGAGACCATGTCTCGATCGACCTCCACGGCACCCGCCAGGGCGGCGAGGACCTCCACGTCGAGGACTACCTCTACGAGGTGGGCAGCGGTGCGGAGATCGAGGGGCTCGACGAACAACTCCGGGGCGCCAAGACGGGCGACATCCTGCAGTTCTCGGCGCCGGTGCGGACGGGTGACCTCGAGGAGGAAGCGCAGATCCGGGTGCTCGTGAAGGACGTCAAGGAGAAGATCCTTCCCGAGCCCACCGACGAGTGGGCGTCCGAGGCCTCCGAATTCGACACCATGGAGGCCCTCGAAGCCGATCTGCGTAACCGGCTCCGACAGCTCAAGCTCGTCCAGGCCCAACTCGCCCTGCGCGAGCGCACCGTCGATGCACTGGTCGGCCTGGTTGCCGAGGATCCCCCCGAGTCACTTGTCGAGGAGGAGGTCCGGGAGCGCCTGCACGACCTCGGTCACCGCCTCGAGGCGCGCCACCTGACGGTGGAGCAATTCCTCCAGGCGTCGGGTCGAGACGAGGGCGAGCTCCTCGGTGAGATCCGGGCCGACGCGGCCCGTGCCGTCCGATTGGACCTGGCCCTACGGGCACTGGCCGACGCCGAGGACATCCAGGTCACCGACGAGGAACTCGACGAGACGCTGGCCGAGATGGCGCAGCAGGCGGGCACGAGCGCCGCCGATCTACGGCGTCGACTTGACCGCGCAGGCAGGCTGCCCGCGGTACGCTCCGACAGGAGGAAGGCGAAGGCACTGACCTGGCTCTTCGACCGCGTGGACCTGGTCGACGAGGACGGAAACCCCCTGTCCCGAGACGACCTGCACGTGGACGTCGCAGCACAGGGAGCGGGTGACGCCGAAGAAGGCGACCAAGAGGGCGGCGCCGACGGGGCCGAGCCCGGTGAACGAGGGAGCGAGGACGTGGCGGCTGAAGGACGATCCACCGAGGAGGCGCAGTCGTGAGGGCTGCTGGCGATGCGCAGGGGTATCTCGTCCCGACCGTCATCGAGCAGACCAGCCGGGGCGAGCGGGGGTACGACCTCTACTCCCGGTTGCTCAAGGAGCGCATCATCATCCTGGGCACGCCCATCGACGACACGGTGGCCAACCTCATCTGTGCGCAGATGCTCTTCCTCGAGTACGAGGAGCCGGACAAGGACATCCACCTGTACGTCAATTCGCCCGGCGGGGACATCACCGCTCTCTTCGCCATCTACGACACCATGAAGTTCGTGAAGCCCGACGTGTCCACCTTCTGCTTCGGCCAGGCGGCGTCGGCGGCGGCGGTGCTCCTGGCGGCGGGTGCCAAGGGCAAGCGTTTCGCACTGCCTCACGCTCGCATTCTCCTGCACCAACCCTGGGGCGGTGCCGCCGGCCAGGCGAGCGACATCGAACTGCAGGCCAAGGAGATCATCCGGATGCGCGATCTGCTCAATTCGATGATCTCCGAGGACACGGGCCAGGCCCCGGACAAGATCGCCCGAGACACGGATCGTGACTTCGTGATCACGGCTGACGAAGCCGTGACCTACGGACTGATCGACGAGGTGATCACGACCCGTGATGCCGTGGGTGCAGCCGAAGCCGTCGGCGCGGCGTAGGCTCGTACAGGGACGAAGGGGGAGACGTGGCGAAGTTCGGGGACGGTGGGGACCTCGTGAAGTGCAGCTTCTGTGGCAAGTCCCAGAAGCAGGTCAAGAAGCTGATCGCCGGCCCTGGTGTCTACATCTGTGACGAGTGCATCGACCTCTGCAACGACATCATCGCCGAAGAGCTCGCCGAGACCCCCGAGTTCTCGTTCGAGGAGCTGCCCAAGCCCCGGGAGATATTCGACTTCTTGAACGACTATGTGATCGGCCAGGAGTACGCCAAGAAGATCCTGTCGGTCGCCGTCTACAACCACTACAAGCGGGTCCAGGCCGGGACGGCACAGGCGTCCGAGGTGGAGTTGGCGAAGTCGAACATCCTCCTGCTCGGTCCCACCGGCTGTGGCAAGACGCTGCTGGCCCAGACGTTGGCTCGAATGCTCAACGTGCCGTTCGCCATCGCCGACGCCACCGCGCTGACCGAGGCCGGCTACGTCGGTGAGGACGTCGAGAACATCCTCCTCAAGCTGATCCAGGCGGCTGATTACGACGTCAAGCGGGCCGAGACGGGGATCATCTACATCGACGAGATCGACAAGATCGCCCGAAAGAGCGAGAACCCCTCGATCACCCGTGATGTGTCAGGGGAGGGCGTCCAGCAGGCGCTGCTCAAGATCCTCGAGGGGACGACCGCCTCCGTGCCGCCCCAGGGGGGGCGGAAGCATCCCCATCAAGAATTCATCCAGATCGACACGACCAACATCCTGTTCATCTGCGGTGGGGCCTTCGCCGGGCTGGACAAGATCATCGAGAGCCGCATCGGCCGCAAGGGCATTGGCTTCCGGGCCGAGGTACGTCGTAGCACCGAGGCCCGTGACAGTGAGGTGCTGCGCCATGTCCTGCCCGAGGACCTGATCAAGTTCGGTTTGATCCCTGAATTCATCGGTCGCCTGCCGGTCGTCGGTGCGGTGTCGAGCCTCGACAAGGACGCGCTGATCCGGATCCTGGTCGAGCCCAAGAACGCGCTGGTCAAGCAGTATCGGCGCGTGTTCGAGCTCGACGGCGTCGAGCTCGAGTTCGGTGATGACGCCCTCGAGGCTGTCGCCGAGCAGGCCCTGCTACGCGGCACGGGCGCACGTGGCCTGCGTGCCATTCTCGAAGAAGTCCTTCTCGAGGTCATGTACGACCTCCCGAGCCGGACCGATGTCGGCAAGTGCGTTATCGACCGGGCCGTGGTGCTCGACCGCGTCCACCCGACGCTCGTACCTCAAAGTGAGCCGGCCAACAAGGTGCGCACCCGCCGGGCCGCTTCCTGACAGGTCTCCATCCGGCGGTGTCAGTGCGCACCCACAGCGACGCGACGCGCCCCGGACGCGACGAGATGGTGGCCTGGCTCGACAGTCACACCGACTACGAGCTGTCGATGCCCACCCGGGTGGGTGCACCCACGCTGGATCGCATACGGGCGTGGTGCCGTCTCCTCGGTGATCCCGAGCGGTCGTGTCCGGTCGTGCACATCACCGGCACCAACGGCAAGGGCTCGACCGCCAAGATCCTGACCGAGCTCTTCATGGCGAACGGACTCACCGTCGGCACCTATACGAGCCCCAACCTGGCCCGGGTCAACGAACGCCTGGCCCGCAACGGTGAGCCCATCGACGACGACGAGCTGGCCGAGTTGCTTGCGTCGCTCCGAGACCTCGAGCCCTTGCTCAGCGACAGGACGACCCGGTTCGAGCTCCTGACCGCAGCCGCCTTCCGATGGTTCGCCGACAGCCCCGTGGACGTGGCGGTGATCGAGGTCGGGCTCGGGGGGCGATGGGATGCCACCAACGTGGTGGAGTCCGACGTGGCGGTCATCACGAACGTGAGCTACGACCACGTCGAGATCCTGGGCCCGACCCTCGTCGACATCGCCACGGAGAAGGCCGGCATCATCAAGCCGGGGAGCCGTGTCGTCGTGGGCGAGACCGATCCCGAGCTGCTCCAGGTCTTTCGTGATGCCGCCGAGGCCAACGGGGCCGTCGAGACCTGGGTGCGGGGGGTGGAATTCGACTGCGTAGAGAGCCGGGTGGCGGTGGGCGGCCGGGTCCTGGACCTGCGCACCCCCGGGGCGCACTATCCCGAGGTCTTCCTGGCGCTCCACGGCGCGCACCAGGGTGACAACGCCGCCTGCGCCGCGGCCGCGGCCGAGGCCTTCTTCGGCGCCCCCCTCGCGCCCGAGGTGGTCGAGCACGCCCTGGGCTCGGTGAAGGTCCCGGGGCGGATGGAGATCGTCGGGAGATCGCCGGTCATCGTGCTCGACGGGGCTCACAACGTGGCCGGAGCCCAGGCGCTGGCCCAGACGCTCGTGGCCGAGTTCGACCCCGCCGACGACACCGTGGTGCTGATCGGCATGCTCCAGGGCCGCGACCCCAGTGCCATGCTCGAGGCGCTGCGTCCGGCGGGGGTACGGACGGTGGTGGCCTGCACCGCACCGTCACCGCGGGCGTTGCCCGCCGCGTCGATCGCCGAGGCAGCTCGGGCCCTGGGCTTTCAGGCGCTTGCGGCTGACACCGTGACCGACGGCCTCACCCTGGCGCGCGGCCGGCTGTCGCCGGGTGGGACGCTCATCGTGACGGGCTCGCTGTACGTAGTGGCCGACGCCAGGGAGGTCCTCCTCGGATCGACCGAATGGGCGGACCCCGATAGCCTCTCCGAGCCATGAACCGCACCCTTGTGATTTGCAAGCCCGACGCCGTCGAGCGTGGTCTCGTCGGGGAACTGGTCGGTCGCCTCGAGCGCAAGGGACTTCGACTCGGGGCCGCTCAGCTGCGCCAGATCGACGAAGAGACCGCAGGGGAGCACTACCGGGAGCACCTGGGCAAACCGTTCTACGAGGATCTCGTCAGGTTCATCACACGATCGCCGGCCATGGTGCTCGTGGTGGAGGGCCCCGAGGACACCTGGAGCATCGTGCGCACCATGATGGGGCCGACGAACCCGGCCGAGGCTCCCCCCGGGACCATGCGCGGCGATCTGGGGACACTTCTGACCGAGAACCTCGTCCACGGTTCGGACTCCGCCGAATCAGCGGCGCGCGAGATCGCCATCTTCTTTCCGGGGTTGGCTTGACGTCGTAGGTCGTCTTCCGTCGGTTTCAGCCCGCGCACGGCGTCGATGTCGCCTTGTGTGGTCGGGTGTAGTCCCGTAGCCTGGGGCGCGACCCCCAAGTACAGAGGCGGGAGGCCGCCCGGATTCGGCGACGGTCCCCGCTCCATCAAGAGGTAGATCGACGCCATGCGGGACAACCGGTTCTTCTTGCTCGGCCGCGATATGGCCGTAGACCTCGGCACGGCGAACACCCTCGTGTACGTGCGCGGTCGCGGCATCATCCTGAACGAGCCTTCCGTTGTGGCGGTGAACGTCAAGGACGGCCGACCCCTGGCCGTGGGCGCAGAGGCCAAGCGCATGATCGGCCGGACGCCCAGCCACATCCAGGCCATCCGCCCGCTGAAGGACGGCGTCATCGCCGACTTCGAGATCTGCGAGAAGATGCTCCGTTACTTCATCCAGCGGGTCCACCAGCGTCGCTTCGCCAAGCCGCGCATGGTGATCTGCGTACCCTCGGGCATCACCGGCGTCGAGCAGCGTGCGGTCATGGAAGCGGCCGAGTACGCCGGCGCCCGCAAGGCCTACATCATCGAGGAGCCCATGGCTGCCGCGATCGGTGCCGGGCTCCCCGTGCACGAGCCGACGGGCAACATGGTCGTCGACATCGGTGGGGGCACCACGGAGGTGGCCGTCATCTCGCTGGGCGGCATCGTGACGAGTCAGTCGGTGCGCATCGGCGGTGACGAGCTCGACGAGGCGATCATCTCCTATATCAAGAAGGAGTACAGCCTGGCACTGGGGGAGCGCACCGCGGAAGAGATCAAGATCGCGTTGGGCTCCGCTTTTGCGCTCGAGGAGGAATTGCACGCCGAGATCCGAGGCCGGGACTTGGTGACGGGACTTCCGAAGACGGTCGTCGTGTCGACCGAGGAGATCCGCAAGGCGATCGACGAGCCGGTGTCGGCCATCATCGACGCCGTGAAGGTGACACTCGACAAGACCCCGCCCGAGCTCGCCGCCGACATCATGGAACAGGGGATCGTGCTCACCGGTGGCGGCGCCCTGCTCCACGGTCTCGACGCCCGGCTGCAGGAGGAGACGGGGATGCCCATCGTGGTGGCCCGTGATCCCCTCAACTGCGTGGCGATCGGCAGTGGCCAGTGCCTCGAGGAGTTCGAAGCGCTCAAGCAGGTCCTCATCACGTCCTCGGCGGGGTGAGAGGCGTCCGCGCCAGGCGCGGCCCCCGCTTCGCCATCGCAGTTCGGGACCTTCTGTCCCGGCGGCCGCGCGCCGGCGGAGCCGGCTCTCCCCTCTGAGCGGGCTCCTACATGCCGCGAAGGACACGGCGCGCACGACGGGCTCGGCGGGGGACGACGATCGGGCTGCTCGTCTTGGCATCGATCGCCATCATCACCCTCGACTACCGGGGTCAGGCCCACGGAGTGATCTCGGGCGCCAAGCGTGGCGCGCACGACGCCTTCGCACCCATCCAACGCGTCGTCGATGACGTTGCACGTCCCGTGGGGAGCTTTCTGTCGGGTGCCGTCCACGGAGGCGACCTCGAAAGCCAGAACGCGAAACTCCGACGCGAGATCGGCGCCCTCCAGCGACAGGCACTGATGTCGCAGGCGGCGCGCAACTCGTTGCGCGCCCTGGAGCGCCTCGACAAGTTGCCGTGGGTCGGCTCCATTCCCACCGTGACCGCGCAAGTGACGGCCCTGAGCCCGTCGGACTTCGCGGCCAGCATCCAACTCGACAAGGGCAGTAAGAGCGGTGTGGCCGTCGGCATGCCCGTCGTGGGCGGGGCGGGCTTGGTCGGCGACGTCATCGAGGTGTGGTCCTCGGGGTGCACGGTCCGCCTCGTCACCGACGTCGATTCGTCGGTCGGCGTCCGCTTCGGTACGGGGGGAAATCTCGCGCTCGTGCAGGGCTCTGGCCGGGGAAGAAGTCTGGCTGTGAACCTGATCGCCCCGGGCACACCGTTGCACAAGGGAGAGGTGCTCACGACGAGCGGTCTCCAGCACGCCCAATACCCCGCCGACGTCCCCGTTGCCGCCATCACCTCGTTCTCGTCGACGCCTTCGGCCACCCAGCAGACGGTGTCGGCCCGGCCCCTCGCTGACCTCGCCATCTTGCAGTACGTCGACGTGCTCCAGTGGCAGTCCACGCCGTGACACCGGCTGCCTCCACCTCTCGGGTCGGGAGGACCTTGACCACCACCGACGTGGCTCGCTCCACGATCGTGATCGCCGTCGTGCTCGTCATCCAGCACACCATGCTCGACTCGGTGCGGGTCGGCGGCGCCCACCCCGACCTCATGTTGCTCCTGCCCATCGCGGCGGGGTACGCGGCCGGCCCCGACCGGGGTGCGGTCTTCGGGTTCATCACCGGGCTCGTGGCCGATCTGTTCCTGCCCACCCCTTACGGCCTTTCCGCTCTGGTGGGATGTCTGCTCGGGTACTCCACCGGCTTGGCCACCCGGGGGCTCGTGCGCAGCTCGTGGTGGTTGCCCTCGGTCGTCGCCGCCGCCGCGACGGCCGCCGGCATGGGCGCATACGCGATCCTGGGGGCCGTGCTCGGTGATCCCGGGATGCTCAGGACCTATCTCGTGCCCGCCCTCGTGGTAGGGACGCCCTCGGCAGCCCTGCTCGCCGTTCCGGTCCTGCGCTTCGTGGCCTGGGCCGTTCCCGAGCCGGGCCCGAGCCGTGGCGTCGCCGGTGGGGGGCTTCGGTGAGATTCCGACGCCGGCGTTTCGCGCTGGCACTGCGCAGCGCTGACACCCCGAAGCGGCCGCCCCGCCCGGCGCGCTCGAGAACAGGGCGTCTGCGCCATCCCCTGCGTGGTGCCCGCTTCTATCCCAAACCCAAGACCCCGCGCCCGGAGCGCTCCCAGGAGCCGACCGGTCCTCGTATGCGTCCCCGTCGCTCGGTCGTCGACCGGGTGATGACGGTGAGCGAGCCGTCGCCGCCGCGTACGGTGATCAGGCTGCGGGTGCTCGGGGTCGTCGTCGCCGCGCTGTTCTCTCTCATGTTCATCCGTTTGTGGTACCTCCAGGTCCTCGACACCTCGGCGTATTCCAAGACGGTGACCGCCAACCAGGTCCGCACCGTGGAGGTGCCCGCACCGCGCGGGCTCATCACCGATCGCAGTGACAACATCATTGTGGGCGACCAGGTGACCCAGGACGTCACGCTGTCGCGGGTGTCGGCCCAAGAGCATCCGGCGGTGGTGGGACAGCTCGCCGCCCTCCTCGGGATCTCGTCCGCGCAGATCGAGGCCGACCTCGCCAATGTCCAGTACAGCTTGTACAAGCCCGTCCCGATCCTCGAGAACGCGCCGTTGTCGGACGTGCTCTACATCGGCGAACACGCGTCGATGTTCCCGGGCGTCTCGACCGTGGCCGACACCAACCGGACCTTTCCCCTCGGGCAGACGGGCGTGCAGACGCTCGGGTATGTCGGGCAGATCTCGAGTGAGCAGCTCCAGGCCCATTCGTCGCAGGGATACCAGCTCGGCGACCTCTACGGGCAGAGCGGGCTCGAGAACGAGTACCAGGCCGACCTGCGGGGACGGCCGGGCGTGGACAAGGTCGAGGTCGACGCGCACGGGCAGGTGGTGGGCAGCCTCGGCGAGACGCCTCCCACGGCCGGCGACGATCTCGTCACCAACATCGACGCCGGCCTCGAGCAGACCTTGCAGCAGGCTCTGAATGCCGAGATCGCGTCGCTCAAGGGGAAGTCCACCGAAGGCGCCGCCGTCGCGCTCGACCCCCAGACGGGCGCGGTCCTGGCGCTCGTGTCGGCGCCGACCTACGACCCGACGTGGTGGACCAACGGGATCTCGACCGCCCACTTCCGACAGATCCAGGCCACGGGGGCGCAGAACAACAACGCCATCCAGGGTCTCTACACACCGGGGTCGACGTTCAAGTTGGCCACCGCCACCGCCGCTTTGCAGACCGGGCTCATCAGCCCGGGCTACACCTTCAACGACACGGGTGCGTACACGGTCCCCGGGTGTGCGACGGGTGGGTCGGGGTGCGTGACCTACCACGACAACGAAGGTGAGGTGGGAGGCCGGATCAACGTGTCCCAGGCGCTCACGGTGTCGAGCGACATCTTCTTCTACAACCTCGGCGTCCAGTTCTGGAACGACTACAAGGCCAACGGCCGCTACGGCAAGACGCCGATCCAGGACGCCGCCGCCCAACTCGGCTTCGGAGACGTCACCGGGATCGACCTCCCCAACGAGACCCACCTGGCCCGCGTGGACTCGCCCACTGTGGTGGCGCGTGAGCACGCCCAGGACCCGAAGGACTACCCCAACGGCACGTGGTTCACCGGGAACAACCTCGAGCTCGCCTTCGGCCAGGGGGGCACGGTGATCACCCCGCTCGAGCAGGCGGTCGCCTACGCCACCTTCGCCAACGGCGGCACCCGCTACGTCCCCGAGGTCGCCGCCGGCACGGTCGACGCCCACGGCAAGGTGGTGCGGACCATCGCCCCCAAGGTCGCCGGGCACATCACCTACTCGGCCGCCGACTACCAGGCCATGCTGTCGGGATTCGAAGGGGCCGTGCAGAACTCCAAGGGCACGGCCGCCCCCGCGTTCGCCGGTTTCCCCCTCTCCACCTTCCCCCTGGCGGGCAAGACGGGTACGGCCACCACCAACGAGCAGCAGCCCAACTCGTGGTTCGTGGGCTGGGGGCCGGTCCCCCATCCCCAGTACCTGATCGCGGTGGTGGTCCAGGGGGGTGGGTTCGGCTCTCAGGCGGCCGCTCCCGTGGCGCGCCAGGGCTTCGACTACCTCGTGGCGCATCCCGAGTCCCCGGCCCACGTCGCTCCGGCCACGACCCCCGCCCCCGTCCTCGTCCTCCCGACGCCCACCACGACCATCCCCGGGGGCCACCACGCCGACGACCTCGACCTCCCCGACGACGACGCCGCACACCACCACCACGGCGAGGGCGCTCGCCGCTCCTCGGCGCCGGGGGCATCGGGGAGGGCTCTAGACTCGGCGGGCACATGACGTCTCTGTGGCCACGGATCGAGCCTCTCCTGGCCCAGGTGACGAAGCCCGCCCGCTACATCGGTGGTGAGCTCGGGGCGCGCCGCCCCGTGCACGGGGCCGGCCGGGTGGCCTGGCTGCTCGTCTACCCCGACACCTACGAGATCGGGCTTCCGAACCAGGGCCTCCAGATCCTGTACGAAATCCTGAACGAGCGGGGCGACGCCCTGGCCGAGCGTGCCTATGCGCCCTGGACCGACATGGAGGCCTCCATGCGCGCCGCCTCGGTCCCGCTGTTCTCGCTGGAGAGCAGCCTGCCGGCGGGGGAGTTCGACGTCCTGGCGTTCAACCTCTCGGCCGAGCTCACCTACACCAACGTGCTCAACCTGGTCGATCTGGCCGGTGTGCCGGTGCGGGGCGCGGACCGCGACTCGTCGCACCCCCTGGTGGTGGCGGGTGGCCATTGCGCCTTCAACCCCGAGCCGCTGGCCGACTTCGTCGACGCCTTCGTGCTGGGCGACGGCGAAGAGGCGGTCGGGGACCTGACCGAGGTGATCGGGGCGTGGCGGGCCGCCGGGGGCGAACGCCGCGGCGACCTGTTGCGCGTGCTGGCGACGGTCCCCGGGGTGTACGTGCCCTCCTGCTACGAGCCAAGCTACGAGGGCGGGCGCCTCACCGGTGTGACGCCGCGTGCGCCCGATGTCCCCGAGCGCGTGGAGAAGCGGACGATCGCCGATCTGGGGGAGTGGCCGTACCCCAAGCAGCAGTTGGTGCCGTTGATCGAGGTCGTCCACGACCGTCTCAACGTCGAGGTGTTCCGGGGGTGCACCCGGGGGTGTCGCTTCTGCCAGGCCGGGATGATCACCAGGCCGGTCCGCGAACGCCCCGCCGCCCAGGTCAACCAGATGGTTCGAGACGGCCTCGACCGGACGGGATACGACGAGGTCACCTTGACATCGCTCTCGAGCGCGGACTTCTCCGGCATCGGGGACGTGGTGTCCACGGTCATCAACGACCCCGAGTGCTCCGGTCAGGTGTCGGTGAGCCTCCCCAGCCTACGAGTCGACGCCTTCACCGTCGGGTTGGCAGCCGAGATCCAAAAGGTCCGCCGCACCGGGCTCACCTTCGCCCCCGAAGGCGGCACGTGGCGGATGCGTCAGGTCATCAACAAGCTCATCCGCGAGGAGGACCTCTACGCGGCGGTCGATGCCGCCTTCTCCCAAGGCTGGAGGCGGGTGAAGCTGTACTTCCTCATCGGCCTGCCCACCGAGACCGACGAGGACGTCATGGGGATCGCCCGCCTTGCCGGCGCGTGCGCGGACATCGGTCGGCGCTACCACCACAACGTGACGGTCACCGCCTCGGTGGGTGGGTTCGTCCCCAAGGCCCATACGCCGTTCCAGTGGTTCGGGCAGAACACGATGGAAGAGCTTCGGCGCAAGGTGGGATTGCTCAAGGACGCGGCCCGAGGCACGCGTGGCCTGACCCTGCGCTGGCACGATCCCGAGGCGACGGCGGTGGAGGGCCTGGTCAGTCGGGGGGACCGTCGCATGGGAGCGGTCATCGAGCACGTCTGGCGCCACGGAGGCACGTTTCAGGAGTGGTCCGAGCACTTCGACCTGGGGTTGTGGACGAAGGGGCTTGAGGCGGCGGGGCTCGATTTCGCCGACAGCGTGTATCGCCACCGCGACGAGCACGAGGTCCTCCCCTGGGACCACGTCTCGGCCGGATTGCACCGAGACTTCCTGTGGCAGGACTTCCAGGAGGCTCTGGCCGAACACGGCCTCGAGGACTGCCGCTGGACCCCGTGCTACGACTGCGGGGCCTGCACCGGGCTCGGGGTCGAGCACATGGTGGCCTCGGCCGTGGCACCTGCGGGCGGGAGCCAGGGCACGGGCCAGGACCTGGCCTCGGGCGGCACCGTGCCGGTTCGGTTCCTCGAGACGGCCGGGGCGTCGTCGGGTTCGCCTCGGGACCGGGCCCGATGAAGGTCCGTGTCCGCTTCACCAAGGTCGGCCGGGTGCGGTGGACGAGCCACCGCGACGTGGCCCGGATGTGGGAGCGGGCCCTGCGTCGCGCCCGGATACCCGTCGCCTACACGGCGGGATTCACGCCGCGTCCGCAGTTGAGCTTCGGGTTGGCCCTGCCCACCGGATGCGCGTCGGTGGCCGAGTATCTCGACATCGCGCTCGACGAAGGGGTCGCACCGTCGGAGCTGGCGACACGGGTCGGCCCGATGTTGCCCGAGGGCGTCGACGTCGTGGCGGCCGCTGTCCTCGAACCGGGGACGAGCTCCCTCCAAGAGGACGTGTCCTCGTGCACCTGGGAGATCGGCGTGCCCGGGGTCGGTGCCGGCCAACTCGAGGTGGCGATCGGGCGAGCGCTCGCCGCCGACGCTCTCCCCATCAGGCGCGAGCGCAAGGGACGAGACGTGGTCGACGACCTGCGTCCCTCCGTGCTGGCGTTGTCGTGTGCCGGATGTGACGGGGACGGTGCCCAGCTCGTGGCCGAGCTCGGCACCCGGCCCCGCGGCGTACGACCATCCGAGCTCGCCCAGGCCTTGGGTGTCGAGCTCGGCCTTGCCCGCAGAACCTGTCAATGGATCGAGCGCGATGGCTCCCGCTGGGAGCCTCTCCGGGTGGACCCCGCGGGGACCGCCGTCATGTGGGAGCGCGCCTCGTGAGGAGTACCAGAAGGGATCGTTCCCATGTCCGATACGAGCGCCGGGGAGCCGACGGCGGAGCCGACCCGTTCCCCGTCCGTCCCCGCACCTACCGACCCCGGGGCGACGAACGTCCTTGCCGGGCTGAACACCGGATCGCGAGGCTCTCCTCCGGACCGTAACGGCCCGGTCCCGGAACAGACCGACCGGATCGACGGTGGTGAGTCGACCGCGTCCCCACGCGACGCCCCGGGAGGGACCGGGTCGCCCGACGCGACGTCGGATGCGCCCCCCGGCGGCCCGCCCCGGGCGCCGTCGAACCCGCGTCGCCGTCGCAAGCGCCCCGCCACCGCCCGCACCCCCGGGAACGGCGGTGCCGACGGCTCCTCGGAGGCCGATGACAACACCGCCGGTGCCGCCGAGCCCGGGGAGGTCGAACCCCCGGCCCCCGGCGCCGCTGCCGAGGACGGCGAAGGGGAGTCGCCCGGGGAGGCTCCGCCCACCCCCGGGGTGGGGGACCGGAAAGCCCCGGTGGAGCGGCCCCGCATCGGCGACACCCGTCCCGCCCGGCCACCGGTGGCCCCCGTGCCCCCCGTGCCGGTGACCCCGCTCTCGGCCAAAGGGGTCACGTCGGCGCCCGCCCCGGTGGTGTCGACGCGGGCCGCGGCGACGATGGCCGACACCAGACGGCGCCGAGCCCCGAGCCGGCCGACGCCAAGTCGTCGGGGGGCCGGTCCCGACGTCGTAGTGGCCGCGAGCGGCGGGGCCGCCCCGTGGGCCGGTACCTCATGTGCGTCCACGTCCGCCCCCATGCCACCCAGATCGCGGTGCTCGAGGGCCGAACCCTGGTCGAGCACTACGTGTCGAGGGCGTCTGACGACGCCACCCAGATCGACGGCAACATCTATCGCGGCCGGGTCCAGAACGTCCTGCCCGGCATGGAGGCGGCGTTCATCGACATCGGCACTCCCAAGAACGCCGTGCTGTACCGGGGTGACGTCCGCTACGACGTCGAGGACGTCGAAACGGCCAAGAGCTCCTCGGCGCGTATCGAAGAGATGTTGCACCCGGGCCAGGTCATCTTGTGCCAGGTCACCAAGAACCCGATCGGGGCCAAAGGAGCGCGCTTGACCCAGGAGGTCTCGCTGCCCGGTCGTTTCGTCGTCATGGTCCCCAACTCCAGCGCCTTCGGCATCTCCAAGCGCCTCGACGACAACGAGCGCAAGCGGTTGCGTCGGATCGTCGATGAGGTGCGACCCGCCGGCCACGGCCTGATCGTGCGGACCGCGGCCGAAGGGGCGAGCCAGGACGAGCTGCGCCACGACGTCGAACGGCTGGTGGCGCTGTGGGCCGCCATCGAGGCCGAAGCCAACCGGTCCAACGCCCCAGGGTTGCTCTACCGCGAACCCGACCTTGCCGTGCGCATCGTGCGGGAGGAATTCAACCGTGAGTACCGCAATGTCGTCATCGACGACGAGGCCCTGTACGCGCAGGTGCGTGATTACATCGAGCAGGTGAACCCCGAGCTCGTCGACAGGGTCGAGTACTACGACCCGGTCGTCGAGAACCTTCCCATCTTCGAACGCTTCCACGTGCACGAGCAGCTGCACAAGGCCCTCGACCGGAAGGTGTGGCTGCCCTCGGGGGGATCGATCATCATCGAGAGGACCGAGGCCCTCACCGTGATCGACGTCAACACCGGCAAGAACGTGGGCAAGTCGAACCTCGAGGAGACGGTCTACCGCAACAACCTCGAAGCCGCCGAGGAGATCGCCCGACAACTCCGACTGCGCGACATCGGGGGGATCATCGTCATCGACTTCATCGACATGGAGATCCGCGACAACCGGGACCGGGTGTCGGCCGCCCTGCGCTCGGCGCTGGCCAGGGACAAGACGAGGACCCAGGTCTTCGACATCTCCGAGCTGGGCCTGGTGGAGATGACCCGGAAGCGGGTCTCGGAGGGCCTGGTGGAGTCGCTCTCGACCGTGTGCACGGTGTGCGGGGGGCGCGGGATCGTCCTCGACGACTCCCTGCTGTAAGATTGCCGGGCTATGTACGCGGTGATCCAGAGCGGAGGCAAGCAGGAGCGGGTGGCCGAGGGCCAGCATCTGCGCGTGGAGCTCCTGGGCGTGCCCGAGGGCAGCGAGGTCGAGCTCGCCCCCGTGCTGGTCGTCGACGACGACAGGGTCCTTGCCACCCCGGCCGAGCTCGCCGGGACGGTGGTGGCCGCCCGGGTCGTGGGTCAGGAGCTGGGTCCCAAGATCAGAGGCTTCACCTACCAGGCCAAGGCGCGGCGCCGGCGCCGGTGGGGCCACCGTCAGCAGTACGACACCGTCGAGATCTTGTCGATCACGGTCCCCGCGGGCCGCTGACACCGCCGTAGGGAGGCGATTCTCATGTCGAAGACGAAGGGCGGGGGATCGACCCGCAACGGCCGTGATTCGAAGTCCAAGCGACTCGGCGTGAAGGTCTACGACGGGACCACCGTTCCCGCCGGGGCGATCATCCTGCGCCAGCGCGGCACCAAATTCCATCCCGGCGAGAACGTCGGGCGCGGTGGCGACGACACGCTGTTCGCTACCGCCGAGGGCGTGGTGAGCTTCGGCACCCGCAAGGGTCGTCGCCAGGTGAGCGTCCGCGCCGAGTCCTGAGCCGGGGCGGCCCGCCCACGCTCCCCCGGGAGGGTGGGACGGTGCCCCGTAGAATCGGAGCCGTGTCCGGGTTCGCCGACGAGGCCCAGGTTCATGTGAAAGCGGGCAACGGCGGCGCCGGTTCCGTGTCGTTTCGTCGCGAGGCGCATGTGTCGCGGGGAGGCCCCGACGGCGGCGACGGCGGCGACGGCGGCGACGTGTGGCTCGTGGCCACCACCAACCAGGCGTCGCTACTCGGGTTTCGCGACCATCCGCACCGTCGCGCCACCGACGGCAAGCACGGACAGGGGAAGAAGCGCCATGGCCCGCGCGGCCAGGCCCTCGACGTCCCCGTCCCCGTGGGCACGACGGTGCGTGGTCCCGACGGTGCCGTGCTGGCCGATCTGGCTACGAACGGGGATCGCTGGCTCGCGGCCGGGGGTGGACGGGGGGGGCGGGGCAACGCCCGGTTCCTGAGCAACCGCCGCCGGGCTCCCGCCTTTGCCGAGCAGGGCGAAAAGGGCGAGGAGCGCTGGCTGGACCTCGAGCTCAAACTGCTGGCCGACGTGGCATTGGTGGGTCTGCCGAACTCCGGCAAGAGCACCCTGATCTCGCGCATCTCGGCGGCGCGTCCCAAGGTGGCCGCCTATCCGTTCACCACCCTCGAACCGCATCTCGGTGTGGTCCGGGTGGGCCGGCCCGGTGACGAATCCGAGTTCGTGGTGGCTGACGTCCCGGGCCTCGTCGAGGGCGCGGCCGAAGGTCGGGGCCTCGGGCACCGCTTCCTCCGCCACGTCGAGCGCGCCCGCGCCCTGGTGGTGCTGCTCGACCTCGCCCCCGCCGACGAGATGGCGGTGTCCGAGCAGCAGCGCATCCTCCTGACCGAGCTCGGCCGGTATCGTCCCGAGCTCCTGGAGCGTCCTCGCATCGTGGTGGGATCGAAGTCCGATGTCGCTCCCGGGCCCGCCCCCGACGGGCTCGAGCTCACCATCTCGGCCGTCACCGGGGCGGGGATCCCCGAGCTGCTGGTCCGACTGGCGGGGATGGTGGTCGAGGCGCGGGCCGCCGAAGCCGTGCCGAACCGATCCGTCGTGATCCACCGCCCGTTGTCGGAGGAGATCGAAGTGGTACGGGGCGGGGACGGCTCCTTCGTGGTGCTCGGTCGTCCCGCGCTACGGGCGGTGGCGTTGTCCGATCTCAACGATCACGATGCCGTGGACTACGTCCAGACCCGGCTGCGCAGGCTCGGCGTCGAACGCGCCCTGGTGCGGGCCGGGATCCATGACGGCGATGTCGTGCACCTCGGCGAGTTGAGCTTCACCTACCGGCGCGAGGACGGGGTCGAAGCGGTGGTGGCGGAACCGCCTCCTCCCGAGCCCCGGCGCGGAGGGAGACGCGGCAGAGGAACCGGGACGTGACCGTCCACGACGGCGCCCGCACGGTGGTGGCGAAGATCGGCTCCTCGTCGATCACGAGCGCCGGCGGTGGTGTGGACCATGGCGCCGTCGACAGGTTGTGTGCCCAGGTGAGCGAGCTCCACGAGCTGGGGCACAGCGTGGTCCTCGTGAGCTCGGGCGCGATCGCAGCGGGGTGGTCCGCCATGGGGGGCGGGCCCCGGCCCACCGACCCCGCCACGCTGCAGGCGGTCTCCGCCGTGGGGCAGTCGAAGCTGATGCGGGTGTACGACGAGGCCTTCGGGTCCCGGGGGCTGGCCGTGGGCCAGGTTCTCCTGGCCCCGCTCGACTTCATCCATCGCCAGCAGTACCTCCACGCCCGCCAGACGCTGTCCCGCCTGCTCGAGCTGGGTGTGGTCCCAGTGGTGAACGAGAACGACGCCACGTCCGACGACGAGATCCGCTTCGGCGACAACGATCGGCTCGCCGCGCTGGTCGCCCACCTCGTCGCCGCCGATCTGCTCGTTCTGCTCACCGACACGGCCGGCCTGCTGACCGCCGATCCCCGGACCACGGCCGAGGCGTCGCTCATCGAAGAGGTGGTCGAGGTCGACCACGAGCTCGAAGTGATGGCGGGCGGGGCGGGCAGCGTGGTGGGAAGCGGCGGCATGGCTTCGAAGCTGGCCGCGGCGAAGATCGCGGCGTGGTCCGGGGTCGAGACCGTCATCGCCGACGCCGGTCGGGCCGGGGTGCTGCGCGGCGCCATCGACGGTGAGCCCGGGGTCGGTACCGTGTTCCGGGCCCGGGGACGGCGCCTGCCGGCCCGGAAGCTGTGGATCGCGTTCGCCGTCGCCGCCTCGGGGACCCTCATCGTGGACGAAGGAGCCCGTCTCGCGCTGGTGGATCGTGAGGCCTCGCTGCTCCCGGCCGGGGTGGTGTCGGTGTCAGGGCGCTTCGACGCCGACGACGCGGTGGAGATCGCGGGGCCCGATGGTGTGGTCTTCGCCAAAGGGCTCGCTCGTCACGGGGCCCAGCTGGTGGCGTCGTGGGCGGGGCGACGCACCAGTGAATTGCCCGATGGCGCCGCTCCCGAGATCGTGCACCGCGACGACCTGGTGGTGCTGGTCTGACCACGCCCACTCGTCGACAGGGTCCACCCCCGGGTGGGGCGGTTCGGCACGGCCCCTCCGCCCGGGCAGGGGGTGTGGCGGAGGTACCCTGGAGCATGGACCGGGAGCACATCGTCGATCTCGGCCGGCGCGCCAAGGCGGCCTCCCGGGTCCTGGCCGTAGCGGACGGCGCCGCCAAGAATGGCGCGCTGCTGGTGGCCGCCGACCTGCTCGAGGAGCGAAGCGCCGACGTGCTCGAGCACAACGCCGCCGACCTCGAGCGGGCCCGGGCCGGTGACACCGGCGACGTGGCCCTCGACCGGCTGCGCCTCAGCGCCGAGCGGGTCGGGGGCATGGCCGAGAGCCTGCGCCAGATCGCGGCGCTGGGTGACCCCGTCGGCGAGGTGGTCGAGGGCTGGGTGCGCCCCAACGGCTTGCGCGTCGAGCGCGTCCGGGTCCCGCTCGGGGTGGTCGGTGTCATCTACGAGAACCGGCCCAATGTCACGAGCGATGCGGCGGGGCTCTGTCTGAAGGCGGGCAACGCCACCATGTTGCGGGGGTCGTCGAGCGCGGCCGCCTCCAACGCCGCCATCGTGAGCTGTCTGCGCGAGGCGTTGGCCAAGGTCGGCCTCCCCGAGGACGGTGTGGTGAACGTGGCCGACACCAGCCACGAGGCTGCGGTGGCGTTCATGCAGCTCAACGGCATGATCGACTGCCTGGTTCCCCGGGGGGGCCACGCCCTCATCGCCTCGGTGCGCGAGCACGCCACCGTGCCCTACGTGATCGACGGGGACGGCAACTGCCACGTCTACGTCGACGCCGACGCCGATCTCGACATGGCCCTGTCCATCGTGGTGAACGCCAAGACCCAGCGCCCCGGGGTGTGCAACGCGGCCGAGTCCCTCGTCGTCCACGGCGCGGTGGCGGGGGAGTTCCTGCCCCGCCTGGGCGAGGCCCTGTCGGGTGTCGAGCTGCGTGGCGACGGGGCGAGCCGTGCCCTTCTGCCCACCATGGCGGTCGCCTCCGAGGACGACTTCGGGGCGGAGTTCCTCGGCCCCGTCATGTCGGTGGCGGTCGTGGCCGATCTCGACGGGGCCATCGACCACATCGCCCGGTACGGATCGGGGCATTCCGAAGCGATCGTCACCAACGACCTGGGCGCGTCGGAACGATTCTGCCGCGAGGTCGACGCCGCCGCCGTCGTCGTCGAACGCGTCGACCCGGTTCGTCGACGGGGGAGAGCTCGGCCTCGGATCCGAGATCGGGATCTCCACCCAGAAGCTCCACGCCCGTGGCCCGATGGGTCTGCGCGACCTCACCTGTGTGAAGTACGTCGTGCACGGGAACGGGCAGGTGCGGCGGTGAGCCCCGCCGGCGACGAGGACGGTGGCGAACCCCGATCGCCCGACGCCACCGGGATGCTCGGGTTCCCCGACCCGGGCCCGCCCTTGTTCTCGTCGGTGACCGAGGTGCGCGAGCGCCTGGCTGCGGTCGGATACCTCGCCGATGACGGCATCGCCGGGGTGGTCCACCTCGCCGACCGTCTGGCCAAGCCCGTGCTCGTGGAGGGCCCCGCCGGCACGGGCAAGACCGAGCTGGCCAAGTCGGTGGCCCGGGTCACCGGCAGCCGCCTCATCCGGCTGCAGTGCTACGAGGGTCTCGACGAGTCCAAGGCGCTGTACGAATGGAACTACAAGAAGCAGCTGCTCCGGATCCAGGCGCAGCGCGTCGTCGACGACGACGGATCCGAGGGCCGCGTCGCCGTCGGCGCCCGGTGGGGCGGGCCAGGGTTCGACGAGCTCGTGGCGCGACCTCGAAGAGGACATCTTCTCGGAGGAGTTCCTCCTCACCCGCCCGTTGCTCGAGGCCATCCGGTCCCCTGACCCCGTGGTCCTCCTCGTCGACGAGGTGGACCGCGTCGAGCTCGAGACCGAGGCCCTGCTGCTCGAGGTGCTGTCGGAGTACCAGGTGTCGATCCCCGAGCTCGGTACGATCCGGGCGCAACAGATCCCGCTCGTCTTCCTCACCTCCAACAACACTCGCGAGCTGTCCGAGGCGCTCAAGCGTCGGTGCCTGTATCTCCATCTCGACTATCCCTCGCTCGAGCGCGAGCGCGACATCGTCCTCGCCCGCGTGCCCGGGGTGACCGAGGAGCTCGCCGATCAGATCGCCCGGATCGTGAGGTCGCTGCGGACCCTCGAGCTCAAGAAGTACCCGTCTGTCTCCGAGACCCTCGATTGGGCACGCACCCTCGTGGTGCTCGGCGTCGAGTCGATCGATGCCGAGCAGGCCAAAGCCACGTTGCACGTGCTGCTCAAGTACCGCAGCGACCTCGAGCGCGCGGCCAAGGAGCTGGCCGTGGCCGGGGAGGACCGGGCCTGAGGCCGAGGTCGTGCTCGACGTCCTCACCGGCTTCATCGGAGAGCTGCGCGCCGCCGGCCTGCCGGTGTCGCTGACCGAGTCGATCGACGCCGCCGAAGCCGTCCACCACATCCCGCTCGAGGACCGTGACGCCCTCAAGTACGCGTTGGCGGCCACCTTGGTCAAGTCCTCGTCGCACTGGAAGGCGTTCGAGACCGCCTTCGAGGTCTACTTCTCGATGCGGGGCCCGCAGTACGAATTCGGTGACGAGTCCTCGGCGTGGCCGACACCGACGCCGACGCCGACAGCGAGAGCCGCGGCCAGGGCCAGGGCCGGGGCCAGGGCGGAGGTAGTGGCGAGTCGCTGTCGCCGGAGGAGATCGCCGAGATGCTGTTCCGGGCCTTGTTGGCTGCCAACGACGCCCAGGTCGCGGCGCTGGCCCGCCAGGCCGTGAGCCGGTTCGCGGGCATGGAGCCGGGCCGTCCCGTGGGGGGCACCTACTACCTGTACCGGACCCTGCGGAACCTCGACCTCGACCGGGTCCTCGAGCGGTTGATGGAGACGGCACGCGCCGGCGCCCCCGAGGGGCAGCTGACCCCGCTCGAAGAGCGCCTGGCCCGCGACGAGTTCAAGAGCCGTCTCGACCGTCTTCGTCGCGAGCTCGAGGACGAGATCCGGCGGCGGCTCGTGGCCGATCGGGGCACCGAGGCGCTGGCCCGCTCCCTGCGCAAGCCTCTGCCCGAAGAGATCGACTTCATGCACGCCACCCGTGACGAGTTGGCGTCGCTGCGCCGGGCCATCCATCCCCTCACCCGCAAGCTGGCGGTGCGATTGGCCCGCAAGCGCCGCCACGGTCGCAAGGGGCCTCTCGACTTCCGGTCCACCATGCGCCACTCGTTGTCGACGGGAGGGGTCCCTGTCGATCCCAAGTTCCGCTATCCGCGCCCGGCCAAGCCCGAGATCATCGTCATCGCCGACATCTCGGGATCGGTGGCGTCCTTCGCTCGGTTCACCCTCCATCTCGTGCACGCCATCAGCTCCCAATTCTCGAAGGTGCGCAGCTTCGTGTTCATCGACGGCATCGACGAAGTCACGAGGTTCTTCGAGAACGTCGACGACGTCGCCGACGCTGTGCACCGCATCAACACCGAGGCCGATGTGGTGTGGGTCGACGGGCACTCGGACTACGGCCACGCCCTGTCGGTGTTCTGGGAGCGGTGGGGTGAGGAGATCACGCCCCGCACGAGCGTTCTGCTGCTCGGCGACGCCCGGAACAACTATCACGCCTCGCAGGCCTGGGTCATCCAGGAGATCCGCCACCGCGCCCGCCATGTGTACTGGCTCAATCCCGAGCCTCGTGCCTACTGGGGGACCGGTGACTCCATCCTGGGCGAGTACGCCGTGCACTGCGACAACGTGTTCGAGTGCCGGAACCTGCGCCAGCTCGAGCACTTCGTGACCGAGTTGGCGTGAGCGCAGGGGGAGCCGGCGCCAGGGGTGCGCCGCGAGGCGTGCGCACCGTGCCCGACGCGACCGCCCCTGTGACGCGCGTCGTCCTCATCCGCCACGGCGAGGCGACCTGCAACGTTGGGGGTGTCGTCGGGGGTCATGAGGGATGCACCGGGTTGACCGCCACCGGGAGACATCAGGCCGAAGCGCTGCGCTCCCGACTCCTCGAGACCGGTGAGCTCGCCGAGGCCAGCGCGCTCTATGCCAGCGTGCTGCTGCGTGCCCTCGAGACCGGGGCCATCGTGGCCGGCGGTATCGGGGACGGTGCCGCGCCGGTGGGGGACTGCGACCTGTGCGAGCTGCACCCCGGCGAGGCCGACGGCCTCACCTGGGACGAGTTCCGCATCCGGTACGGCGAGCCCGACTTCGACGCTGATCCCGACACCGAGGTGGCGCCCGGGGGGGAGAGCTGGAGCTCGTTCGTCACCCGGGCGTCGGAGGCGGTGACGCGGATCGCCGAGGCTCATCGTGGCGAGCTCGTGGCGATCGTGTGTCACGCCGGGGTCATCGAGTCGACTCTCCTGGCCTTCCTGCCCGTGGCGCCGGAGCGGGGACGCCTGGGTCTTCCCACCGAGCACACCTCGCTCACCGAATGGGAGCGGGGGGAGGGACGGTGGCGGTTGGTCCGTTACAACGACGCGGCCCACCTGCGGGCCATGGCGGGGCGGGCCGTCGCCGACGAGCGGGTGGAGTCCCCGACTAGCACGCGTAATCCCCGTCGAGGCTGACCCCGTTCGCCTGGTTGGTGTACTGGGTGACCCACACGCCCCCGGTGGGCAGGAGGTTGCCGTTCTGGGCCGCGTAGGACACGGCATTGGCGCAGTTGCCCTGAGGGTCGTTCGTGTACCACGCCACCCACAGCGGGACCGCCGGTTGGAAGGCGCCGGCGATGCCGTTCCAGGTGAGGGGGCTCGTGTAGATGCCGACGTTGTTCACCCCGGCGCCGCGCAAGGCGTTGATGGCGCCCGTGACGACCTGGTCGTTCTCGGCCGTGTTGGACGACCAGTTGGCCGCTTCGACGTCGAGCCACCACGTGACCAGGGGGTTCACGCCCTGGGCCTGCGCGTACTGGTATGCGTAGACACCGGCTTCGTATCCCCAGTTGCACGACGTGTCACCGTTGCAGCCGGGTTGATCGGTGGGGTCGGTCCCGTATGTCATGAAGATGTAGAGGTTGAGCCCTCCCCCCGCCCACTGGGCTTCGTGGGACAGGCACGGGTTGGGGGACCCGTTCGACTGCCCGGTGGCCTGGACGATGCCGACGGTGTGTCCCGACGGCAGCGTGTTGGTGCACGTCGGGGGGTTGTCCTGGAATTTCGAGATGTCGTACCCGAAGCTCCCCGACGGATAGGCGCCATTGGCGGCCACACCCGTGCCGGGGCCGTCGGCGATGCCGACCACCGGCATCGTGATGTGTTGGGGCGCGGAGCCGAAGTACCCGGCGTCGCCGAACGAGGTGACGGCGCCGTTGGCGTCGGTCAGCCAGTACCCACCCGGATCCGCGGACGCGATCCCCACCACGGGGCGGGCCAAGGCGTGGCCCCCCAGGGATCCGTCGAACCGGGCGTCGCCGAAGGCGAAGACCCCCCCGTCGGCAGCCACCATCAAATAGCCACCGGCGTCGGGAGAGGTGGCGCCCACGATCGGCGCCTGGAGCTTGAGGTTGCCCAGCGAGCCGGCGAACCCGGCATTGCCGAAGGCGAAGACCCCGCCGTCGGACGCCACGAGCCAGTAGCCGCCTCCGTTGGGGGTGGCCACGATGGCGACGACCGGCTTCGTGAGCTTGACCGCACCCATCGACCCGAAGAACGGGGCATCGAAGGCGAACACCCCGCCGTCCGAGGCCACCGTCCAGTAGCCGCCGGTGGCGGGGTCGGCGGCGATGCCCACCATGGGCTTGTTGAGCTTCACGCCTCCCATGGATCCGTGGAATCCGGCCGTGCCGAACGTGAACACCCCGCCGTCCGAGGCCACCGTCCAGTACCCCTGGCCGTCCGCTCCGGACATGCCCGTGGTGGGGGCGATGCCGACCATGGGCTGCGCCAGGCGCACGCCTCCCATGGACCCGTCGAAGGGCAGGCCGCCGAAATTGAACACCCCGCCGTCCGAAGCCACCATCCAGTACGCCGGCACCGCCGCGGTGGAGGTGGCAACGGCATCGGTCAGTCGGCGCGGCCTTGGGCCCGAGGCGACGACGACAGCTGCCACAACGGCGAGGGCGACGACGACAGCAGCGAGGGCGCGTGCGAGACGCGTCACATGTCGGGCGAGACGAGGCATGGAGGAGTTGCTGCGATCCTTGCTGCGCGAGGGCGCGTCCGTGGGTTCCAAACAGGTCGAAGTGGCGGTGTCGAAAAGGGCCGGATCTGCATCCCATTCTCGTAGAGGTCACGGCGCGAAGCAACGACGCCCCCGGCACCTGCGCCCACCTGCGCCGATACACGCGTCACGATGGCGCGCCACGGCGATCCATCGTCTGCGACGAGCAGCTCAGCCTCTGAGGAGCTCGGCCACCCGGAAGGCGAGGTCGATGGCCTGACGGGCGTTGAGGCGGGGATCGCATGTCGTGGTGTAGCGCTCGTGCAACTGCCCCTCGACGATGTCACCGAAACCACCGAGGCATTCGGTGACGTCGTCACCGGTGAGCTCGAGGTGCACGCCACCGGGCCAGGTGCCCACCTGACGGTGGGCGAGGAAGAAGCCCTTCAGCTCGGCCAGGATGTCGTCGAAGCGTCGGGTCTTGCGGCCCCCCTCGCTCACGAAGGTGTTGCCGTGCATGGGGTCGCACGCCCAGACCACCGGATGCCCGGCGGCCCGCACCGCCTCGAGCAACGGAGGGAGGGCGTCGCCGACGGCGTCGGCTCCCATGCGGGCGATCAGCGTCAGGCGCCCCGGCGTCCGATCGGGGCTCAGGCGATCGCACAGCGCCACCGCTTCGGCGGGCGTGGTCGACGCCCCGAGCTTGCATCCGATCGGGTTGTGGATCCCCGACAAGAAGTCGATGTGGGCGCCGTCGAGCTGGCGGGTGCGCTCGCCCACCCACAGCATGTGCGCCGAGCAGTCGTACCAGTCGCCGGTGAGCGAGTCCATGCGCGTGAGCGCCTCTTCGTAGCCGAGGATCAGCGCGTCGTGACTCGTGAAGAAGTCGACCTGGTGCAACGACTGTTCGGCGTCGAGGTCGATCCCGCACGCGGCCATGAACCGCAGGGCACGGTCGATCTCGCCGGCGATCTGCTCATACCGTCGTCCTTCTTCGCTCGACGCCACGAACTGCTGGTTCCACAGGTGGACCTGGGACAGATCGGCGAAACCACCTTTGGTGAAGGCGCGTACCAGGTTCAACGTAGAAGCTGCTTGGTGGTACGCGGCTACCAACCGGTGCGGGTCGGGCACCCGTGCGACGGCGTCGGGGGCGTCGTCGTTGACCATGTGGCCGCGGAACGCCGGCAACTCCACGTCGCCGACGAGCTCGGTGGGCGACGAACGCGGTTTGGCGAACTGCCCGGCGATGCGACCGACCTTGAGGGCAGGAACACCCGCTCCGTAGGTGAGGACCACGGCCATCTGCAAGATGACCTTGAGCTTGTCCCGGATGTCGTCGGCCGAGAATTCGGCGAAGGACTCCGCGCAGTCTCCGGCCTGCAGGAGAAAGGCGTCGCCCGCGGCTACCTGCGCCAACGACCGCTGAAGCGTCCGTGCCTCACCGGCGAAGACGAGCGGCGGAAGCCCGGCGAGCTCCTTCAGGACGCGCTCGAACTCGTCCGCATCGGGCCAGTCCGGCTGTTGCGCGGCGGGGAGATCCCGCCAGCGCTGCGGGCTCCATGCAACTGGGCTCATGGGCCTACAGCGTAAATGCTCGGCGCCTACGCTCGGGACGTGGACACACCAGCGGCCGCAGGGGGCGATGGAGGACGGGGGCCCGGACCTCGCATCGGCATCTTCGGAGGCACGTTCGACCCCGTCCACGTCGGACACCTGGTGGCGGCCGCATGGGCCCGAGAGGCGTTCGAGCTCGACCGCGTGCTCCTCGTGGTGGCCAACGTGCCCTGGCAGAAAGCCGGGACCCGCACCGTCAGCGCGGCCGAGGACCGCTTTCTCATGGTGCAGGCCGCCGTCGCCGGGGTCCCCGGGCTCGAGGTCAGCCGTGTCGAGATCGACAGGGGCGGTCCGAGCTATACCGCCGACACCGTCCACGAGCTGATGGCGACGACGCCTGGCCTACGGCCGTATGTGATCGTCGGCGCCGATGTGGCCGGCGAGCTCGGAACCTGGCAGCGGGTGGCGGAGCTGCGCGAGGTGGTCACCTTGGTGGTGGTCGATCGGGGCGGGGTGGGATCAGGCGATGATCCGCCGGGTTGGCAGGTGGAGCGGCTCGCCATCCCCGCCCTCGACATCTCGAGCAGTCAGCTCCGCGAGCGGCTGGCCCAGGGCAGGTCCGTGGATTTCCTCATTCCCGAGCCCGCCATACGTTGCATTCGCCAGCTAAATCTGTACGCTGACAGCAGATGAGTCGCGCAGATGCCGTTCGAACCGCCACCGGGCCCGACAACGGGCGCTCGAGGGGTTTGACCGAGGTGGGTGTGGCGGTTCCCGCCGTATGACGGCCTCCGCCGAGCGGGCGTCGGCGGACAACGGACCTCCCGAGGTGCCGGAGGCTGCGCTGGTGGCGGCCCGCGCCGCAGACGCCAAGTTGGGCCGCGACACGGTGGTGCTCTCCATGGGGGACTTCCTCGGGGTCACCGATGCATTCGTCATCACGAGCGGGGCCAACGCCCGTCAGGTCCGCGCCATCGTCGACGAGGTGGAACGGCAGGTGAAGGAGTCGGCGGGCCGGGCGCCGCGCGCCACCGAGGGCTTGCGCGACCTGACATGGGTCCTCATGGACTACGGCGATTTCCTCGTGCACGTCTTTCAGGACGAGGCACGCGCCTATTACGACCTCGAACGGTTGTGGGGCCACGCCCCTCGTCGCTCGGCCGACGGGGCCTTGACCGAGCAGGGCGCCGGCGACTGAGCACCCCCACCAGGATTCAGGGGGCCAAGGCGGGGAACTGGGCGGTGGTGGCCACGGGGACGAGGGCCCCGCTGCCCACCGGCACCTCCACGGGCTGTCCCGCCAGCTCGAAGGTGACCCCGGTTACGCCGGGGAGCGCCGACGCGGTGAAGACGACCTGGGCCACCGCCTGGATCTCGGGTGGTCCCACGATCTGGCCGAAGGTGCCGCCCAGGTTGACCGTGGCCGTGCCTCCCGCGATGTTGGCACCGAGCACCGTCGTCTGGGAAGTGACGGCACTCTGCAGTCCCGCCGCCGTCTCCGCATCGGTCGGGCCCGCCACCAGTGTCCTGAGCACGGTGAGGAGGTCGGGCGGAGAGACCGATACGGTACGCGACACCGGCGCGACGTGACCGGTCGGACCGATCAGGTAGATGCGGACGGGGATCGCGATCGGCGACGGGACGGTGGTGATGGTGGTGGTGGACTGCGTCGGCGCCAGGAGGTCGAAGGGCACCCCGTGGCGCGACAGCGCGGCGGGCTGGCTGTCGGTCGGCACGCCGCAGCCGGCCAGCCCGACCACGACCGCCCCCGTGGCCAGGAGGGCAGAGCGTAAACGGCGCATGCGATGCAGCCAGAAGGTCACGACCGGTCCGTCCCCGGTTCTCGTTCCGGATCGGCCGGCGCCACCACGACCCCGTCACCGTCCCTGGTGGGCAGCTCGATGACGAACCGGTTCTCGCCGTCGGAGCCGGACTCCACCCATACCCGTCCGCCGTGCAGCCGAACGTGCTCGGCGACGAGCGACAGCCCGAGGCCCGTCCCGTTGGTCACGCCGCGCTGGCCCGCCGCCTGGCCCCGGTAGAAACGCTCGAAGATCCGGTCGCGCTCACCGGGCGCCACACCGGGGCCGCGGTCGGCGACCACGAAGCGCACACCGCGGTCGGGACCCGGGACGACGGCCAGCCGGGTGACACCCCCGGCGTACTGTTCCGCGTTGTCCACCAGGTTCGTCACGACGCGCTCGATGCGACGCTTGTCGACCCACAGTCGCAAGCCCGACACCGACGGGTCCACGTCGACGGGGACGTCGCCGGCGCCTCCGGCCGCGGCCGCCTGGCGGGCGAGCTCGCCCACTTCGACCTCGTCGAGCGACAGCTCGGCCGAACCCGTGTCCACGCGGCTGATCTCCAGCAGGTCGTCGACCATCCGCTGGAAGCGGTGGAGCTCGGTGCTGAGCAGGTCGAGGGCGTGGCGGCTGCGGGGGGGAGCTCGTCACGGTGCGACTCGAGGACGCCCAGCGACGTGGCGAGCGTCGTGAGCGGTGAGCGGAGCTCGTGGCTCACATCGGCGGTGAAGCGCACCTCGTGGTCGATGCGTTCCTGCAGGGCGTCGGTCATCCGGTTGAACGACGACGCCAGGGCGGAGAGCTCGGGGTCGCCCTCGGCCAGCAACCGGGTGTCGAGGCTCCCACCGGCCACCGTCTCCGCGGCGCGCGACACCTGGGCCAGGGGCCGCAGGGCGCGTCCGCTCGCCCATCGGCCGATCACCGCGCCCGCCACCGTCGTCAACAGGGCGGCCGCGGCCAGGGCGAGGGCGAGGATGCGCAGGGTTCGGCTCAGGTCGTCGAGCGAGAACACCTCGAAGTACGCCGCGTTGACGCTCGGGATGGGCAGCCCGACGGCCATCTGCGGCGTGTTCCCCAGCACGAAGTGTTGCGTGGCCGGCGTCCCCGACACGACCAAGACCCGCATGGCGACCGGGATGGCGTTCTCGCCCACCGAGATCGAGGTGGCGTACCACTGGCCCTTGTGCTCGAGGACCGAGCGCGAGCCGGGCACGGTGTCGAGCGACGCCAGCAGTTGGAAGATGTTGGGGTTCACCGACCGAAGCGACGAGCGAGCCAACGACGCGTTGACGTACGCCTGGCGCAGGATCGCCGTCTCGCGCTCTCTGAGGATGAATTGGCGGGCCGTGAAATACGTGATGCCGGCCATGGTCGCCGACAGGGCGAGCGCCCCCAGCCCGAAGGTGACCGTGACACGAGCCCGCAGGCCGAGATTCGACCACGGTCGTCGGCGGGAGTGGGTGTGGCGGGGTGGGGCGTCGCCGATGAGGTTCACTCGGCGCGTGCGCAGGGCGCGCATGCCGGGCCCTCAGGTGGCCAGCTTGTAGCCCATCCCACGCACGGTGAGGATGTGTCGGGGATTGGCGGGGTCGGCTTCGATCTTGGTGCGCAGTCGCCTGATGTGGACGTCGACGAGCCGTCCGTCACCGAAGTAGTCGTAGCCCCACACCCGGTCGAGGAGTTGCTCCCGGGTCAGCACCTTGCCCGGGTTGGTGGCGAGCTCGCACAGGAGACGGAATTCCGTGCGGGTGCAGTGGACCTCGACACCGGCTCTACGGACCGTGCCCTCGTCGGGAAGGACTTCGACGTCGCCGAACGACAACACCTCGGAGGCGTCGACCGACCGGGAGCGACGCAACAGGGCGCGGATGCGAGCCGCCAGCTCCTTGGCGACGAAGGGCTTGGTGACGTAGTCGTCGGCCCCGGCTTCGAGCCCGGCCACGACGTCGTGGGTGTCGTTGCGCGCCGTCACCATGATGACGGGCACCGCGCTCGTCCGCCGCAGCTGTCGGCAGCACTCGAAGCCGTCCATGCCGGGCAGCATGAGATCGATGAGCACGACATCGGCGGGTTGCTCCGCGTATCGTTCGAGCCCCACCTCGCCCGACCCCGCCTCGTCGACCTCGTACCCCTCGTCCTCGAGCGCGAGGCGCATCGAGGCGCGGATGCGCTCGTCGTCCTCCACGAGGAGGATGCGGTTGCTCATGGGCGCTCGTTCATCGGGGTCCGATCACAGCAGGTCCACCGACCAGTGGCGTCGGAGCCCCGTCGGGCCTGCGATGCGATCAGGTCGATTTCCAGATCTGGGGGGTCCAGATCGTCCCTACGATCATGCCGTATGCCTTGGCACCCTCAGGCGTCGTGGGGTTGTTCCAATTCTGCACCTTGGAATTGGCCACCACGGCCCAGGTGGCGCGGTCCTGCCAGATGTAGGGCAGGTCCACGTTGAGGCGCTTGGCCACGCCCTGGTAGGCGGCCGCCCTTGTCGCCGGGTCGGTGGAGGTCCGGCCCTGCTGGAGGAAGGTCTCGATCAACGGGTCGGTGTTGCGGGCGAAGTTCGGCGCGATCGACGACGCGCCGCTCCCGAAGATCTCGGTGGGGCTCCACCACAGGTAGTTGAGGTCCGGGTCCACCGCCGCGAACTGACGCCACGACGTGGCCTGGAACAGGCCGTCGAGGGCGTCGTTGATCTGGTCGGCCTGCTGGACCTGGGTGAGCGTCACCTTCATCCCCACCGCTGCGAGCTGGTTCTGGAGGTATTGCACGACTTTCACCGAATAGGCCGAGTTGGTCGACTGGAGTGAGAACGCGACCGCCTTGCCCGTCTCGGTCTCCAACTGTCGGACGAGCGCCTTGGCCTTGCTGGGGTTGTAGGCCGGGTAGCCGACGTCGGCCGAATAGTACGGGGTGCCGGGGACGAAGGGTTGGTTGGTGGGTGTGTTGACACCGCTGTCGACCACTTGCGAGTACTGCCGGGGATTGATGGCCATGGCCATGGCCTGGCGGACGCGAATGTCCTTCATGGCCGGGTCCAGGCAGTTGATCATGATGAAGTTCATGTCGGGCTCGCCCACGATGTGGGCGGTGTCGTCGAGGTACCCGTAGCTGTCGTCGGCCCGGAATTGCAGGATGCTCGCCGGCAGGTCCGTGTGCATGATGTCGATGTTGCCGGCCAGCAACGCATTGGCACGCTGCTGGGCATCGGTGATGGGCCGGTACGTCACGGAGTCGAGATAGGGCAGGCCCGGGCGCCAGTAGTCCTCGTTGCGCACCGCCGTGAAATGGTCGTTGGGCGTCCATTCCTTGAACTTGAACGGCCCGGTGCCGATGGGCCGTTCCGATCCCTTGGGGTCGGCGATCATGGCGGGGGCGGCGATGTAGCCCGGCTGGCCGCCGATGCCGCCGGCGAGATAGGCGGGAAACGGCACCCAGGGCTGCTTGAGCGTGATGGTCACGGTGTCCGAGCTCGTCGCCTCGATGTTGCTCACGGCGGTGAACGTCACGCCGAGCAGGGCGCCTTTGAAGTGGTTCAGGCTCCCCGCGATGGCGGCCGCGTCACAGGGGGTGCCGTCGTGGAACCTGACGTTGGGACGCGCCGTGATCGTCCACACCGTGTAGTCAGAGTTGGGGGTGATCGCCTTGGCGAGATAGGGCTGGACGCTGCCGTCGGTGGCGATGATGGTGAGCGGGTCGAAGACGGTGCGGGCGTAGAGCACCCCCGTCTCGTCGAAGCGGGCCGTCGCCGGGTCGAACCCCTGCTCCTCGGCCTCGACCCCGAACACGAGCGAGCCCCCTCGCTTGGGCGTGGCAGTGGAGATGCCGTTGCGAGGGCCGCTCGAGAGCGATCCCGAGGGACCCGAGCCCGAGCCGCACGCGCTCAGCAGGCCGCCCACCCCACCCGCGGCGGCGACGCCGCCGGCCGCAAGCGCACTGCGAGCGAGAAAAGAACGCCGGTCGATCTGGTCGGGCACGGTCCCTACCCCCTTCGGGGCGCTTTCGACATGTCTCGGCTGGTTGCGCCCTGCACCGTCCTGGACAATAGCGTCGCAGGCCCGCCTAGACGGGTAGCGTTGGACCATGGCCTGGGACCCCGAGGCGTTCTCCCGGTCCCTGGCCGGTCAGTCCCCGGCCACTCGACGCGCCTACGTCGGTGACCTCGACGCCTTTGCCGTCTGGGCCGAACGTGCGCAGATCGACGGCCCCGCCGGCGTGGACCGCATCCTGCTCCGGCGGTACCTGGCCTTCCTCACCACGCGTCGCTACGCCCGAGCCACCGTGGCGCGCAAGGCCGCCGCCCTGCGCTGCTACTTCGCGTGGCAGCGACGCCGTGGCGTCCTCGACGTCGACCCTGCCCGGCGCCTGGCTTCGCCCGGCGGAGGGTCGCGCCTGCCCCGGGTGCTCGACCGCGGCGAGCTCGAGGACATGCTCGACGGGGCGGGCCTCGTCCCCGCCGCCCCGGGATCGGGCGCGACACCGGGGACGGTGCCGACCCGGGACGCGGCGCTCACGGCACGCGACGACGCCCTGCTCGAGCTTCTGTACGGGTGCGGACTGCGCGTCGCCGAGCTGTGCGGCCTCGACATCGGGGACATCGACATGCGGGCGAGCATGATCACCGTCATGGGAAAGGGGAGTCGCCAGAGGCGGGTCCCCATGCACGACCGGTGCGCCGAAGCCCTCGAGGTGTGGCTGTCTTCGAGTCGCCAGGTGCTCGTGACCGAGGTGTCGCCTCCGCACGCCGCCTTCTTGAACCGCCGTGGGGCGCGCCTGGGCACTCGCGACGTGCGGCGAGTGGTTGATCGCCGCTCATCGGTTCCCACCCACCCGCACGCCCTGCGCCACAGTTTCGCCACCCATCTCCTCGACGGGGGTGCTGACCTGCGAGTCGTCCAGGAACTCCTGGGTCACGCCAGTCTGCAGACCACGCAGGTCTACACTCATGTCAGCAAGGACCGGTTGCTCTCGGTGTACGGGGCGACCCATCCCCGAGCGTAGGGGGAGGCGTGGCGACGGACGACGACGGCGGGACTGCACGCCTATGGGTCGAGTACAAGAAGAGTGGTGAGCGTCGTCTGCGCGACCAGCTCATCGTGTTGTACTCGCCCCTGGTGAAGTACGTCGCGGCCCGTGTGGCGGTCGGCCTTCCTCAGCACGTCGACGGTTCTGACCTGGTCAGTTACGGCATCATCGGTCTGATCGACGCCATCGACCGGTTCAGCCCCGATCGCCAGGTGAAGTTCGAGACCTATGCCATCCCGCGTATCCGGGGGGCCATCATCGACGAGCTGCGGGCCATCGATTGGGTGCCGCGCTCGGTGAGGGCGAAGGCGCGTGCGGTGGAGCAGGCCTACGCGTCGCTCGAGGCCACGTTGCTGCGCACGCCGACCGATGCCGAGGTCGCCGCCGAGCTCGACATGTCGGAGCCCGATCTGCAGGACATCCTCCGACAGATCTCCTTCGTCGGGGTGGCCGCCCTCGACGAGGTGTTCATGGTGGGCGGTGACCGTACCGACCGCACCACGCTCGGCGACACCATCCCCGACGCCACGGCCGGCCCGGTGGCGTTGTTCGAGGACAAAGAATCCAAGGAGATCCTCGCCCAGGCGATCATGCAGCTCGGTGAGCGCGAGCGCACCGTGCTGTCGCTCTATTACTACGAGGGTCTCACGCTGGCCGAGATCGGCGAGATCCTGGGCGTGACCGAGAGCCGCGTGTGCCAGATCCACACCAAGGCCGTCTTGCAGCTGCGGGGGCGCCTCAACGACCGTTCCCCCGACGGGACCGACACCCAGCGCCGAGGCCGGCCCCCCGGGGGTCGGCGCGGTCCGCGCTCGAGCGTCGCCGCCACCGGCTGACCGCCGCGGCCTTCGCCCCTTCCCGCCCCGACGGGCCGGCCCGGCCACCCCACCTCGTCGCCACCGGCGCGCCACCGCGACGATACCGGAAGGCCGGATCGGGGCCGCGTCCCATGTGACGGTCGCTCGGGCCGTCCGATACGATGGATCCGTCCCGCCCGTCGGGTAGGACAGCAAAACCACTTTGAAGCACCCGGGCGCGTCCAACGGTCGCCCCTGCTGGGGCGCAGCGCCGGGGAAGCACAACCGATGGAGGAGGACAGCCGTGGCAGTTGTCACGACTCGGCAGTTGCTGGAAGCCGGCATGCATTTCGGCCACCAGACCCGCCGATGGAACCCGAAGATGCGCCGGTTCATCCTGGGCGAGCGCAACGGGATCTACATCATCGATCTCAAGAAGACCCTGGCCGGGCTGGAAGAGGCCTACGGGTACGTGCGCGACCTGGTGGCCAACGGCGGCATCCTGCTGTTCGTCGGCACCAAGAAGCAGACCCAGGGCCCTATCGCGACCTACGCCGCCGCCTGCGGCATGCCGTACGTCAACGAACGTTGGTTGGGCGGCATGCTGACCAACTTCTCCACCATCTCGTCCCGGGTGGGGAAGATGCGCGAGTACGAGGCCATGGAGCGAGCCGGTGACTTCGAGGGCATGCCCAAGAAGGAAGGCCTCCGCTTCCGCCGTGAGCTCGAGAAGCTGCGCCGGAACCTGGGTGGGATCCGAGAGCTCGACCGGCTCCCCGACGCCGTCTTCGTGATCGACACCAAGAAGGAGCACATCGCCGTCACCGAGGCCAACAAGTTGGTGATGCCGATCGTCGCCGTGGTGGACACCAACTGCGACCCCGACGTGATCACCTACGTCATCCCGGGCAACGACGACGCCATCCGCTCGGGCGCGCTCATGTGTCGGGTCATGGCCGAAGCCGTGGTCGAGGGCCGATGGATCGCCGACCACCGACCGAAGCCCCCCGCCCCCCCGGCGACGGCGGCAACCGCAGGACAGCGACGCCCCCCACGTGGGCCCCGGGCTCCGGTGGGGTCCGATACCCCCGAGCCGCCCTCGGCTCCGCCCGAGGCCGCCACCATGACCGAAGCCGCGCCGGCCTCGGCTCCGGCTGCATCCGCTCCGGCTGCATCCGCTCCGGCGGCAGCCGAAACCGCACCAGCCGACGCTGCGCCGGCCGAGTCCGAAACCGCCGAGACCGTGTCGGCGTCCCCGGCTTCCGCCCCGGCGGCGGCCGATGCCGACGCCGGGTCCCCGGCTCCGGCCACCACCGACGCAATCCCACCTACCGACGAGAGCTGAGCCATGGCCGACTTCACCGCAAAGGACGTCCAGGCCCTGCGCCGGGCCACCGGCGCGGGCATGCTCGACTGCAAGCGCGCCCTCGAGGAGACCGGCGGCGACATCGAGAAGGCCAAGGTGTGGCTGCGAGAGCAGGGCCTGGCCGGTGCGGCCAAGCGTTCTGACCGCGAGGCGACCCAGGGGGCGGTGGCGCTGGCGGTGTCGGGTCGCAACGCGGCGATCGTCGAGCTGCGGTGCGAGACCGACTTCGTCGCCAAGGCCGAGACCTTCGTCAACCTCACCGACGAGCTCGCCCAGCTCGTGGCCGAGAAGGGAGAGCAGGCCGCGGCCGAGCGCTCCGACGACATCGACGAGTTGAAGACGACGCTCAAGGAGAACATCTCGGTGGGCCAGACGGTCCGATTCGAGATGGGTGAGGACTCCGTCGTGGGGACCTATCTCCACATGCAGTCGGGCCGAGGCGTCAATGCCGTCCTGGTCGAGATGCGCGGCAGCGGGGAGGAGCTCGCCCATGACGTCGCCGTCCACGTGGCGTTCGCCCGGCCGTTGTACCTCCGGCGCGAGGACGTGCCCCAGGCCGAGATCGACGCCGAGCGGGCCACCGTGGAGAATCTGTCCCGGAACGAGGGGAAGCCCGAGGCGGCGCTCCCGAAAATCGTCGAGGGCCGGATGAACGGTTGGTTCAAAGAGCGCTGCCTTCTCGAGCAGTCATACGCCAAGGACGAGAAGCGGACGATCGCCGACCTCATCGGGAGCGCCGAGATCGTGCGGTTCGCCCAGGTCGTTGTCGGCGGCTGAGGTCGCCGGGACCGACGCGGTGGCGTCGATGACATCCGAGGCACCGGCCCCCGAGCACGCGCTGCGCAGACGGCGCGTGGTCCTCAAGATGTCGGGCGAGGCGCTGGCGTCGTCGGCATCGGACGAGACCATCGACGGGGGAGTGGTCGAGCACTTCGCCCGGGACATCACCGTGGCGCGTGCCGAGCTCGACCTGGAGCTCGCCATCGTCATCGGGGGCGGCAACATCTGGCGCGGCACGACCGGTGAGGCCCAGGGCCTCGATCGCACGACGTCGGACACGATGGGGATGCTCGCCACCGTCATCAACGCGCTGGCCCTCCAGGACGCCATCGAGCATCACGGCCAGCCCACTCGGGTGCTGTCGGCCATCTCGATGGCCGAGGTGGCCGAGCCCTACATCCGGCGGCGGGCCATCCGGCACCTCGAGAAGGGCCGAGTGGTCATCTTCGCGGCGGGGATGGGCAACCCGTACTTCACCACCGACACCTCGGCCGCGCTGCGGGCGGCGGAAATCGAGGCGGAGATCCTCTTGAAGGGCACCCACTCGGGAGTCGACGGGGTCTACAACGCCGATCCGAAGCTCGACCCCTCGGCCCGGCGCTATGACGAGCTCGCCTTCATGGACGTGGTGAACCAGGACCTGCGGGTCATGGACCTCACCGCCATCACCTTTTGCAAGGACAACCGCCTCCCCGTGCTGGTTTTCGACCTCATGACCCCGGGGAACCTGCATCGTGCCCTGGCCGGCGAGGAGATCGGTACGCTGATCCGGTGATGGACGACGAGCTCTCCGGGGTGGTGCTCAGCGACACCCGCGAGCGCATGGAGAAGGCGGTGGGCCACACCCAGGCCGATTTCGGCGGCGTCCGCACCGGAAGGGCCACCTCCGGCCTCGTGGAGCATCTCCGGGTCGACGTCTACGGAGCCGAGGCCGAGCTTCGGACCATCGCCGGCCTGAGTGTCCCCGAGGCCCGCATGCTCGTGATCTCCCCCTACGACAAGTCGACGCTGGCCAGCATCGAGAAGGCCATCCAGGCCTCGGATCTGGGCATCACCCCGTCCAACGACGGCAATGTCATCAGGCTCGGCTTCCCGCCGCTGACCGAGGAGCGGCGCAAGGAGCTCGTGAAGGTGGTACGGCACAAGGCCGAAGAGGGCCGGGTGGCAGTACGCAATCTCCGGCGGGCGGCCCGGCACGAACTCGAGGCGCTCGAGCACGACGGCGACATGTCCTCGGACGCGCTCGAGCGCGTCGAAAAGGAACTCGACAAGCTCACCCAGGAGATGGTCACCGCAATCGACAAGCTGCTGGCCCACAAAGAGCAGGAGCTTCTCGAGATCTAGGGGTGCCGGCCCAGGGGATCCTCGGCCGGTGGGGAGGCGACGTGGACGACCGAGACGAATACGAGCCGGAGGGTGAGGTTCCCATAGAGCCGATCACCGAGCGCGTCCGGATCATCGGGGCCCAGACCGCCGGCGATGTCGCCGGCCCGACCGGGCCCGACCCCGGCCCCGAGGCCGCGGTGGACGAGCGCGACATCGCTCCTCCCGGCCGCGACGTTCCCAACGCACCCACCTTCGACCTCTTCGCCGACGAGCCCGAGACCGTGACGCGGGTCGAGGGAACCGAGACCGTCACCCACCCCGAGGAGGCGGGCCGTTCGGCGCCGTCCGGCCGCAACGGTGGCGACCCTCTCGATCCGGGCGCAGACGTGCTGCAGGCTGCGGAGCCCACCACCGTCGTGCCCGACATGCCGCACTGGACCGATCCCCCCACGGGCCAGGTTCCCGCCGTCCTCGACCGCCGCACCGAGGAGGACGGCACCGAGGCCCAATGGACCGCGGCCGGCGACACCGGACCAGCGTGGCGCGAACACAGCCACGAATGGGACGACAGCAGTTTCGACCCCTCCCTCCTGGCCGACGAAGAGACCCGGGTGGGCGCACTGGAGGAGACGCCGCTCGAGGAGCGCCGACCGTGGGAATTCGACGACCTCACCGCGGCGTCGGCTGACGAGGACAAGTGGGAGGCCGAACACACCGCAGCCGCCGCCGCCCCCTGGTCGGACCAAGAAGAGGATGTCGTCGTGGTGGTGACCGAGGTCGCGGTGCCGAACGCGACGGTCGGGGCCGAACCCGACACCGCCCCCGACCCCGCCGAGCGGGGCGTGGCTTCGATCAGCTCGTCGCCGTTGCGCGCCGGGCGCGACCCGGCCGGTGCGTCGTCGGCGACTCCTCCCCGTGGCCCCGTCCCCCGCCGGATCATGGTCCCGTCCCCGTCCACCGGTGAGGGCGACGGCCGCAACCTCCCCGTCGCCATCGCCACCGGGGTCGCGTTCGTGCTCGTGGCCCTGCTGTGTCTCGAGCTCGGCACCGTCGCCACCCTCGCCCTGGCCACCGTCGTCGTGGTCCTGTCGGTGGCGGAGTGCTACGCCGCCCTGCGGCGTGGCGGCCGACGCCCCGCCACCCTTCTCGGCCTGGTCGCCACGGTGGGGGTCATGGTGGCGGCCTACACGAAGGGCCTTCCGGCGCTCCCGCTCGTCCTCGTCCTCGTGGTCATGACGTCATTGGTCTGGCATCTGGTGGGAGTCGACCGGGGTTCGACGGTCGAAGGTGTCGCCAGCACATTGCTGGGCTTCGTGTGGGTGGGCTTCCTGGGATCGTTCGCGGCCCTGCTGCTCGCGCCCGGTCTGTTCCCGCACCGCCACGGCATCGCCTTCTTCTTGGGAGCGGTGGTGGCGACGATCGGCGCCGACGTGGGCGCGCTCGCCATCGGGAGCTGGTTGGGTCGCCACTACCTGGCGCCGACGGTCAGCCCCAACAAGACGTGGGAGGGGTTGATCGGCGGTGCGGTGGTGGCCATCGCCCTTTCCGCCGCCATCACGGGTCAGGTCCACCCCTGGACGGTCCCCAAGGCTGCGCTGCTGGGTCTCGTGGTCGCCGTGGTAGCACCGCTCGGCGACCTGTGCGAGTCGCTCGTGAAGCGCGACCTGGGGGTCAAGGACATGGGGTCGATCCTGCCCGGCCACGGGGGGGTGCTCGACCGCGTGGACGCCCTGCTCTTCGTCCTCCCGGCGACGTTCTATCTCGTCCGAGCGCTCAACCTCGGGTGAGGGGCGGAGGCGGATACCGAGACCGAGGGCGCCGATCTCGACACCCCCGGGGCCGGCCCCGGACAACCCCGTACCGGCCCAGCACCGCACCTCGGGCCCGACCTTCCTCCCCGGGGGCCGGACCGTGAAGGTCAGCCTCGTCGGGTCGACGGGATCGATCGGCACCCAGGCCGTGGAGGTGATGACGACCGAGCCCGGACGTTTCACCGCCGTCGGTCTGGCCACGTGGCGTTCGGTCGAGGTGCTCGCCGCCCAGGCCTGCGCCCTGCGACCCGAGATCGTCGCCATCGGCGACCCCGCCCTGGCCGGGGCACTGGCGGCGGCGGTCCCGAAGGGGACCGAGGTGCTCACCGGGCCCGAAGGGCTCGCCACCGTGGCTCGACTCGGTGACGTCGTACTCAACGCCGTGGTCGGGTTCGCGGGATTGCCCGTCACCCTGGCCGCCCTCGGGGCCGGCCGACGTCTGGCCCTCGCCAACAAGGAGTCGTTGATCGCCGGTGCTCCGGTTGTCGCCCGGGCCAAGGCGACTGCGGGAGCCGAGATCGTCCCCGTCGACTCCGAGCACTGCGCGCTGCACCAGTGCCTGCGGGCCGGCAGCGGCCCCGACGAGGTCGCCCGGCTCGTGCTCACCGCCAGCGGCGGGCCCTTCCGGGGGCGCACGGCAGAGGACCTGGCCGGGGTGTCCGTGTCGGAGGCGCTCGCCCATCCGACCTGGAAGATGGGTCCGAAGATCACGGTGGACTCTTCCACCCTCATGAACAAAGGACTCGAGGTCATCGAGGCCCACGAGCTGTTCGCGGTGGATTATGACCGGATCGCGGTGATTATCCACCCCCAGTCGGTCGTACACTCGATGGTGGAGTTCATTGACGGATCGACCGTGGCCCAACTTTCCCAGCCAGACATGCGCCTACCCATCGGGTATGCGCTCGGGTATCCCGCTCGCCTCGAGCACCCCTTCGGCGCCATCGACTGGTCGTCGCTGAGCCGACTCGATTTCGAGCCTCCTGACCGCAAGGTCTTCATCTGCCTCGACCTCGCCGAAGAGGCGGGCCGGGCCGGCGGCCTCGCCCCGGCGTGGCTGAATGCCGGCAACGAGGTCGCCGTGAGCGCCTTCCTGGCCGGTCGGATCGGCTGGGGTGCGATCGCCGAGGTGGTGGCGGACACCTTGGCCTCGTTCGACGGCGCCGAGGCCACCGACGCCGAGGACGTGATCGAAGCCGACCGTCGTGCCCGTGAGTGGGCCGAGCGCGCCGTGCACCAACGAGAGCGCGCCGCGTGAGTCAGCTCGTCACCGGTCGGGACCACGACGGGCCCGAGCCGCCCCTGCGCCGTCACACCGGGCCCGGCCCCGAGCAGCGAGCATCGGTGGCCCGGCTCGTCGCCGTGATGGTTGCCGTCGTGTTGGCCGCGGCGGTGACGCACACCACGTCGGTCCTCATCGTGGTCGTGGCGCTCGTCATCATGATCATGTTGCACGAGCTCGGCCACCTCGTCACCGCCAAGTTGGGCGGCATGAAGGTGACCGAGTACTTCCTCGGGTTCGGGCCCCGCCTGTGGTCGGTCCGACGGGGGGAGACCGAGTACGGCATCAAGGCCATTCCCGCCGGTGGCTACGTGAAGATCCTCGGCATGACCAACGCCGAGGAGGTCGATCCCGCCGACGAGCCACGGACGTACCGGCAGCGCCCCTTCCACAACCGGCTCCTCGTCGCCGTGGCCGGCTCCGCCATGCACGGCGTGATGGCGTTCGTCTTGTTGTGGGGGTTGTTCGTCTTCATCGGCGCTCCCCAAGGCAATGCCGTGGCCATCAGCGGGTTCGCCCCCCTGGCCCATGGAGCCGACCCGGCCCGGTCGGCCGGGCTGCGGCCGGGGGACGTGGTGGTGCGCGTCGACGGCGCCTCGGTCCGTTCCGCCTCGGTCCTCCAGAAGGTGATCGAGCACCACGCCGGGACCCCGATCACCCTGGTCGTCTCGCGCGGTGGCGCCGATCGGACCATCGTGGTGACGCCACAAGCGGCGACGGGCGCCAAGGGCCATATCGGGGTCCTCATCGGTGCACCGGTCGTGCGCAGCGGACCGGTCGAATCCGTGGGCAAGGCGGGACAGCTCTTCGGCCGGGTCGTGACGGGGTCGTTCGCCGGGATCGGCCAGGTGTTCTCGGCCAGCGGGATCCAGAACTACGTCCACGACCTCACGAGCGCCAAGGCCGCGTCGCAGGCCGCCCAGACCGGCGACCGCCCCCAGTCGATCTACGGCGCCGCCCGCATCGCCGTGCAGGGGGCGCAGGCGGGAGCCACCCAGCTCATCCTGGTGCTCGTCACGATCATCATCTTCGTCGGGATCATCAACCTGTTCCCGATGCTCCCCCTCGACGGCGGCCACGTGGTCATCGCCGTGTACGAGCGCATCCGCAGCCGTCGCGGCCGGATGTACCACGCCGATGTCAACAAGCTCACCCCCGTGGTGTGGGCCTTCGTGCTGCTGCTCGGGTTCGTCGTCGTCACGTCGTTGTACCTCGACATCACGCACCCGGTGAAGAACCCCTTCCAATGAACCCGGTCCCGCGCCGCTCCGGTCTGAGCGGCACCGTCCCCGGAACCAGGGAGATGCCCTGATGGCCCGTACCACCCTGATCGCGGCGCCGCGCCGACCCACCCGCCAGATCCACGTCGGGCCCGTCGCCGTCGGCGGCGGTGCGCCCATCTCGGTGCAGTCGATGACCATCACGAAGACCGCCGATGTCGAAGGCACGCTGGCCCAGATCTATGCCCTGGCGTCGGCCGGCGCCGACATCGTGCGGTGCACCTGCAACGAGAAGGAGGCCGCCGAAGGATTGGCGCACATCGTGCCGCGTTCGCCGGTCCCCATCGTCGCCGACATCCACTTCCACCACGAGATGGCGCTGGCCGCCCTAGAGGCGGGTGTCCAGGGGTTGCGGCTCAACCCGGGGAACCTGCGCAAGGAAGCCGAGATCAAGCAGGTCGCCCAGGAGGCCAAGGACCGTGGTGTCCCCATCCGCATCGGGGTCAACGCCGGGTCGCTGCATCCCGAGCTCTACAAACGCTTCGGTGGGGCGACGCCCGAGGCCCTCGTCGAGTCGGCTCGGATGGAACTGGCCTATTTCGCCGAGGTTGACTTCGACGACGTCAAGATCTCGGTCAAGGCTTCCTCGGTTCCGCTCATGATCGAGGCGTACCGCCTGGCGTCGGAGACCTTCGACCACCCGCTGCACCTGGGCGTGACCGAGGCCGGGCCTCCGCCCGCCGGGCTCGTCAAGGGCACGGCCGGCATCGGCACCCTGCTGGCCGAGGGCATCGGCGACACCATCCGGTATTCGCTCACCGCCGATCCCGTCGAAGAGGTCAGGGCGGGGCGTCAGCTTCTCGAGGCGATGGGCCTTCGGGAGCGGAAGTCGGTCGACCTCATTGCGTGCCCGTCGTGCGGCCGCGCCGAGATCGATGTGATCGGGGTGGCCAGGGCGGCACAAGTCGCCCTCGAGTCGCGCCAGCTCCCCATCCAGGTGGCGGTCATGGGCTGTGTGGTGAACGGCCCGGGCGAAGCACGCGAAGCCGACCTGGGCATCGCGGCCGGGCGTCGCCGCGGCCACCTCTTCATCAAGGGGAAGATCGTCAGGGTCGTGCCCGAGGACGAGATGGTCGCCGCCCTCGTGGAGGAGGCGGAGAAGCTCGTGGCCGAAGGCATCGAGGCCCGTCTCGCCGCCGCCGACGCCGGAGCCGAAGCCGAAGCCGAAGCCGACCGCCGGCTGCTCATCGAAGCCAAGGGTGACGACGCCAATCACAGCGCGCAGAAGGTCGAGCTGATCCGCAAGACGATCGACGAGGGCCCGACGAGCTGACCGCGACCGCGCCGGTCACGGCGGATCGGTCAGTAGGCCCGGGCAACGACGGCGACCAGATCGGACTCGGGCCCGTCCTCGTCCGCCTCCGGGAGCGAGCCGTCGGGCCTCGTCACCAGACGCACGGTCACGCCGGCTCGATTGAGCCGGGTCTCGCCGTCCTCTCCGAGAGCAGCGAGACCGAGCACGGCGAAGCCCGTCCGGGAAGCCTCTTCTGCCTCTTCGACCGTGGCCACCTCGACTGTCGCGGCCCGGCGGCGTTCGAGTGCTTCGGCGAGCAGCGCCGCCTGGGCGTCGGCCAGCGCACCGCGCACGGCGTCCTCGAGCCCGACGAGCGGCACGGTCGTCTTGGTTCCCGAGTCACGGCGCACCAGGACGGCTTCGCCCGCGTCCAGCTCGCGTGGTCCGACCTCGACGCGCACCGGCACGCCTTTGAGCTCCCAGTCCACGACCCGTCGGCCGAACGACGTGTCGGTGCGGCCGTCGAGCTGCGTTCGCACCCCGGCCTCCGACAATCGCGACGCGATGGCGGCGGCCTTGTCCCCGGCTCCCTCCTCGTCGCGCACCACGAGCACCACGACCTGCACCGGGGCGAGGAGGGGTGGGATGCGGAGCCCGGCGTCGTCGCCGTGGGCCATGACCAGCGCGCCCATGAGCCGTGAGGACGCCCCCCACGACGTCTGCCACACGAGGGCCTCTTGCCCGGACTCGTCGAGGTAGGTGGTGTTGAACACCCGGGCGAAGTTCTGCCCGAGCTCATGACTGGTGCCCATCTGCAGGGCCTTGCCGTCGCGCATCATCGCCTCGCACGTCCAGGTGGTGGTGGCCCCGGAGAAGCGCTCCCGCTCGGTCTTGCGCCCGGCCAGGATCGGGATGGCGAGGACGTTGACCATGAAGTCCTCGTACACGTCGCGCAGGATACGCAGCGCGAACAGGCGGGCTTCGGCCTCTGTGGCATGGGCGGTGTGGCCCTCTTGCCACAAGAACTCCGTGGTGCGGAGGAAGAGCCGGGGGCGGAGCTCCCATCGGACGACGTTCGCCCACTGGTTGATGAGGAAGGGCAGGTCCCGGTAACTCTGGATCCACTTGGAGAAGTAGGCGTTGATGATCGTCTCGCTGGTGGGCCGGACGACCACGGGCTCGTCGAGCTCCTTGCCGCCTCCGTGGGTCACGACGGCGAGCTCGGGGCTGAATCCCTCGACATGGGCCGCCTCGCGCCGCAGGTAGCTCTCGGGGATGAAGAGCGGGAAGTACGCGTTGGGAACGCCGGCCGCCTTGATCCGGGCGTCGATCTCGGCCTGCATGCGTTCCCAGATCGAATAGCCGTAGGGGCGGATGACCATGGTGCCGCGCACGGGGCCGTTGTCGGCCAGCTCGGCCTTGGCCAGGACGTCTTGGTACCACTGGGGAAAATCGGTCGCCTGCGGGGCGAGAACGCTCTTGCGTGCCATGGCGACCAGGATGCTACGGGCTGGGCGCGTTGCCCCGGTGCGCTCGGGACGGATCCCTCATGCGCCGTCCCCCGTGGCGCCGCGGGTCCACGTGGTCGACCTCGAGGGGCACGACGGCGTTGTGTGGCGCGCCGTCGAGGCGCGTCCCCCTGGCGGTTCGGAACACGACCGCAGCGCTGAGCACGGCGTCGTGCACCGGGACCACGGCGGGGACGGCTCCGATTGCCATCGCCACCGGGCCGATCCCACCTTCGCCGAGCCGGGCCGGGCGGCCGGCGGCCCGCTCTCGACCGTCGCCGGGCCGGGGTCGGGATCCGGGTCCGGGCCGTCGGTTGGCACCCGATGCAGGGTGGCGGAACGGGTGGGTGGTCGTCGGGTCGAGGTCCCGAAACCCGGTCCCGCCCCTCCGAGACCGGCCGCCGGAACGGCCCCGAGAATTGCTCCGCGACGTGCCCCGGGGCGGGCCGAACGCCGCCCGATCGTCCCGCGGCGGGGTCGTCGCGCCCGAAGTGCCGAGAAGGGTGGCTGATATACTTACTGCGCTGTTGGTCCGGGGGGTGAAGGTTGCGTGAGAAGCGTGGGCAGCAGCCCACGCTTCTGCTTTCACCGGCCGGACCATTGTCGAGGCGCCAAGCCGCGGAGGGACGAGGGAGGTGGACGATCAGGTGGACGACGAGCTCTCTGACCTGCTCGCGTCCGCCGTCGCCCCCCTGGGCCTCGAGCTCGTGGACCTCGAGCGGCGCTCCACCTCGGTGCGCGTCGTCGTGGACCGGGCGGGAGGGGTAGACCTCGACGCCATCGCGTCGGCGACACGGGCCGTGTCGGCGGTGCTCGACGGGCACGACCCGCTGCCGGGCCAGCGCTACACCCTCGAGGTCTCGAGCCCCGGGGTGGAGCGCCGGTTGCGCACCCCGCTCCACTTCCAGCGTGCGGTCGGGGAGATGGTGAGTGTCCGGACGCTGGCCGGTGGCAAAGGGGAGCGCCGCGTGGCGGGCCGGCTGAAGTCCGCCGACGACCACGGCTTCGTCGTCGAGGGCGACGAGCTGCCCGACGGTGAGCGCCGCATCGCCTACGACGAGGTCGAGCGGGCGAGAACCGTCTTCGAATGGGGATCGAAATCCCCCGCCGGGGCGCGCCAAGGTGGGGCGCCGCGCCCTGCCGCCCGTTCTCCGCGAGCGGCGGCGGGAAAACCTGCAGGAAGGAAGAAGGTGGCGACGCCGTGAGCAAGGCCAACTTCGAATTCCTCGACGCTCTGGGCCAGATCGCGCGCGACAAGGGGATCTCCGTGGAGACCCTTCTCGACGCGCTGGCCAACGCCCTGGTCGCCGCGTACAAGCGCATGCCCGGGGCCGCCGAAGAAGCCGTGGTGACCGTCGACCCCGAGTCGGGCGAGATCCGCGTCTACGGCCAGGAGCTGGACGAGGACGGCAACGTGATCAGGGAGTGGGACGACACTCCCGACGACTTCGGCCGCATCGCCGCCCAGACGGCCAAGCAGGTCATCCTGCAGCGCATCCGAGAGGCCGAGCGCGACCTCAAGTACGAGGAGTACGCCGGGCGCGAGGGTGACATCGTCACGGGCATCGTGCAGCAGACCGACAATCGTTACACCCTGCTCGACCTGGGCAAGGTCGAGGCGCTCCTGCCTCAGGCGGAGCAGGTCCCCTACGAGCGCTACGAGCACGGGGCCCGGCTCAAGGCGTACATCGTCGAGGTGCGAAAGACCACCAAGGGCCCCCAGATCGTGGTGAGCCGCTCCCACCCCGGGCTCGTCAAGCGCCTCTTCGAATTGGAGGTCCCCGAGATCTCGTCGGGTGTGGTGGAGATCAGGGCGGCAGCGCGCGAGCCGGGGCACCGCACCAAGATCGCGGTGTGGTCCAACGACCCCAACGTCGACCCGGTCGGCGCCTGTGTGGGCGCCCGGGGATCGCGCGTCCGGATGGTCACCAACGAGCTTCGGGGCGAGCGCATCGACGTGGTCCCCTTCGCCGACGACCCCGTCGAGTTCATTCAGGCTGCTCTGCAGCCGGCCCGGGTTCGCGAGGTCCGGCTCGACGACGACACCGGGATCGCCACCGTCGTGGTCAGCGACTACCAGCTCTCCCTCGCCATCGGCAAGGAGGGCCAGAACGCAAGGTTGGCGGCCCGGCTCACGGGATGGCGCATCGACATCAAGAGCGAGACCCAGCTCGCCGAAGAGGAGGCCGGCTACGGCGAGGAGTGGGCCGAGGGAGAGTGGGTGGAGAACGAGGCCGGCGAGATGGTGTGGCAGCCGGCCGAGGGTGGCGAGGCCGTGTCGGCCGCGGAGTGGTCGAGAGTCGCCTCGGGCGAGGAGTCGGGGGGCAAGCCCGGTGACACCGCGTCCGGTGACACCGCGTCCGGTGACACCGAGCCTGGTGACACCGCCAGTCGGCCCGGCCAAGCCGTGGCGGCCGAGGTCGAGGAGGAGAAGCCCGACGAGACGATCGATGCCGTGTCCGGCGATGCCGCGTCGGGCGATGCCGCGTCGGGCGACCCGGAGAGCACGCCGTAGCCCCCCGCCGTACGTGCGTCGGGTGTCGACGGACGGCGGCGCCGGTCGATCTGATCCGGCTGTCGGCGCAACCGGACGGGGCGCTCGCCGTCGGCCCCGGCCCAGGACGGGGTGCGTGGTTGTGCCGGGACTCGCCCCGATGCCTTGACCAAGCGGTGCGCCGCCGGGCACTTGGACGGGCCCTGCGTGGCGAAGTCGGGCCCGAGGCGGTCGAACGCCTCCGTAAGCTGGTGAGAAGCAGTGTGGCGTCCGGCGAAGCCGGTGCCCATGTGTGCGAGGATGGTGGGTCGGGCCGGTTACCCGGTTCCCCCCCGAACGAACAAGAAGGACCGTAGGAACCCTTGCCGAAGAAGATACGCGTCTACGAGCTGGCCCGTGAGCTCGGCCTAACGAACAAGGAGGCCCTCGACCTCTGCCTGGCGTTGGGCATCGGGGTCAAGAGCCACTCGTCGTCGATCGAAGATGCCCAAGCCGACCGTGTTCGGCGAAAGGCCGACGCCGAGGGGCTTCGTCGCGCCGTCTCCCCCGAGGAGCCCGCCGAGCAGAAGCCGGCTCGGGGCACGACCCGGTCGGGACGAGCCACCGAGGACAAGGCGGCGGCCTCGACGACGGCCGACCAGCCCGGGTCGCCTTCGACCGAGGCCCCAGCCTCGAGCCCCGTCGCCCCCGAGCCGACGTCGCCGGCCCCGACCCCGGCGGCGCCCGTGCCGGTGGTGTCCACGCCCGACCGCCAGAGGCTCGTCACGAGTCGGCCCGCCAGCGAAGTCTCGATGCCCTCGCCCGCGCCGGCGCGCCCGACGCCCCCGGCGAGCGCCCGCCCCACGCCTCCTCCCGCGGCTCGCCCGCCCTCGCCGCCTCGTGCCGCACCGCCGGCCGCGGCCGCCTCGGCACCGGCCACCGCCCCCGACCTGGGCGCCCCACCGTCGCGCCCCGCCCCCGGCTCACCGCCGGCGCCGCGGGTCCGGCCCCCCATGAGCTCGTCGGGCCGCCCGATCCCCCCACCTCCCGGACCTCCTCGCGCCAACGGCGGCCGCCCGATCCCGCCGCCCCCCGGCCGGCGTCCCGCCCCCGGCGCCCCTCGTCCGGGCGGAGGACCCGGAGGCGGGGCCCGTCCCGGGATGGGTGGCTCACGACCGGGCGGGGGACCCCCCGGGCGTAGCGGTCCCGGAGGAGGTGGCTTCGGTGGTCGTCCCGGCGGGGGCGGTGGCTTCGGTGGTCGTCCCGGCGGGGGCGGTCCGCCTCCCCCCGGTCTGCGGGGCGGGCCCGGAGGACGGGGCCGTCCCCCCCAGCGGCGCCCCCGGCGGCGGCGTCGGAACCTCGAGGAGCTCGAGCCCACGCAGCTCACCACCTACACGCCCTCGAACGCGCCCGTGCCGGACTTCGAGGTCATCGTGGAGCGGGGCTCCACGCCGCGCGAGCTGGGGCCCAAGCTCAACCGCTCGGCCGGAGACGTGATCCGGTTCCTGTTCCTCCAGGGCGAGGTCGTCACCGCCGCCCAGTCGCTCAGCGACGACATGATCGAGCTGTTCGCGGCCGAGATCGGCGCGCAGATCCGTCTCGTCGACCGCGGCGAGGAGCAAGAAGCCGAGCTCCAGGCCAAGTACTTCGAAGAAGAAGAGGAAGAGCACGAGGAGGACCTGCGTCCCCGCCCGCCCGTCGTGACGGTGATGGGGCACGTCGACCACGGCAAGACCCTCCTGCTCGACCGTATCCGTCACGCCAACGTCGTCTCCGGTGAAGCCGGGGGGATCACCCAGCACATCGGTGCGTACCAGACCGATGCCGGGGGCCACCGGATCACGTTCATCGACACGCCCGGCCACCAGGCCTTCACGGCCATGCGGGCCCGCGGCGCCGAGGTCACCGACATCGTGGTCCTGGTGGTGGCGGCCGACGATGGGGTCATGCCCCAGACCGTCGAGGCCATCGACCACGCCCGGGCCGCAGATGTGCCCATCGTGGTGGCACTGAACAAGATCGACCGACCCGACGCCGACGTGAACAGGGTGCTGCAACAGTTGTCGCAGCAGGGCCTCACGCCCGAGGCATGGGGCGGCGACACGATCGTGGTCGAGGTGTCGGCCCTGACCGGGGACGGGATCGATGATCTCCTGGCGCAGCTCGACGTCGTCGCCGAGCTCGCCGAGCTCCAGGCCAGTCCCGAGGCACGGGCCCGCGGCGTGGTCCTCGAGGCCAATCTGGAATCGGGTCGCGGCCCCGTGGCCACGGTCATCGTCCAGAGCGGCACGCTCAGAGTCGGTGACTCGGTCGTGGCCGGAGCGGCCTGGGGCAAGGTGAAGGCCCTCATCGACGATCACGGCGAGCAGGTGAAAGAAGCACCCCCCTCGACGCCTGTCCAGGTGCTCGGCTTCTCCGAGCCGCCGGCCGCGGGCGACGAGTTCCGCGTCACCTTCGATCAGACCACGGCCCGCACCATCGGCGAGACCCGCGAGCACCGGTACCGGGTGGCGGGTCACGCACCGTCGCCCACCGCCCCGGGGGCCAAGCTCGAGGACCTCTTCGAGCAGATCCAGCGGGGTGAGGCGGCCACGCTGAACCTGATCCTCAAGAGCGACGTCCAGGGGACGTTGGAGGCCATCACCGACAGCTTGCGCAAGCTCGAACGGCCCGACGTCAAGCTCAGCTTCGTGCACCGCGGCGTGGGTGGGATCACCGAGTACGACGTGCAGCTGGCGGTGGCGTCCAACGCGACGATCATCGGGTTCAACGTCCGCCCCGACCGCCGTGCTCGCGAGATGGCCGTCGAGCGCGGCGTGGGCATCCGGACCTACGAGGTGATCTACAAGCTGCTCGAGGACATCGAAGCCGCCATGGTGGGCATGCTCGCCCCCGAATACGAGGAGATCGTCACCGGCGAGGCCGAGGTGCGCGAGGTGTTCCGAGTCCCACGTATCGGTGCGGTGGCGGGCTGCTACGTGCGCGACGGTGTGATCACCCGAGGGTCCAAAGTCCGCTTCCTGCGCGAGGGTGTCGTCATCTGGAAGGGTGCGATCAACTCGCTCCGCCGCTTCAAAGACGACGTGCGCGAAGTCCAGGCCGGCTTCGAGTGCGGGATCGGGCTCTCGGACTTCCAGGACCTGCACAACGGCGACATCATCGAGACCTACGAGGAGCGCGAGATCCCCCGGACCTGACGGTGTCGCGATGTCGGCCCGGTTTCCGACGGTCGGGACCGACACGCCAGAGCCGGGCTGGTTATCCACGGTGAAGCGAAACGTTTCGCCCCGACGTTGCGGTCGCGCTCGCAGAGGAGGTTGCCATGCCCGGACGCCGGCGCGAGAAGAGGGCTCCTGCTTCGTTCCCCGGACCGCACGCGTCAACGAGGTCTTGCGCGAAGTGGTGGCCGAGGAGCTCGAGCGGATGGCCGACACCGATGACCGGCTCCGCCTGCTCACCGTGACCTCCGTCGACATCACGCCCGACTTGTCGAGAGCCACCGTCTACCTCAGCTCGCTGCCTCCGTTGGCGATCGAGGCCCTCGCCGAGCAGCGCACCCAGCTGCAGAGGACCATCGGCCGGCAGGTGCGGATGAAGCGCACGCCCCTCCTCGAGTTCGAGTCGGACCCGGCCGTGGCGCACGGCCTGCGCGTCGAGGAGATCCTTCGCAACCTGCGCGAGGCGCCGGGCAGACCCGACGTGGCCGGGGGTGACGATGCCGGAGGCCGGTAGCGACGCCAGAGCTCCGGAGATGATCGGCATGGTCGTCGTCGACAAGGAAACCGGCTGGACCTCGCACGACGCCGTGGCGCGGTGCCGTCGCATCTTCTCGCAGCGGCGGGTGGGCCACGCCGGGACACTCGACCCCGACGCCACCGGTGTCCTGCTCGTCGGTCTGGGCCGGTTCACCCGGATGTTGCGCTTCCTCACCGGTCTCCCGAAGAGCTACGAAGCCGAAGTCGTGCTCGGACGCGCCACCAGCACCCTCGACGCTTCGGGTGCGATCACCGGTACCTGGGACATGGCCGGGGTCACCCTCGACGAGGTGCGCAAGGCGGCCGCATCGCTCACCGGTGTCGTGGACCAGGTCCCGCCCATGGTGTCGGCGCGCAAGGTGGGCGGCCGGCGGCTGCACGAGCTGGCCCGGGCGGGGATCGAGGTCGAGCGGGCCGCCCGCCCCGTCACCGTGGCCCGGTTCGATGTCCACCCCCCGTCCGACGACGAAACCGGGGTGTTTCGCATCGAGGTCGACTGCTCGACCGGGACCTATGTGCGCGTGCTGGCCGCGGACCTGGGCGAGGTGCTCGGCGGCGGCGCCCATCTGCGCAATCTCCGCCGAACCCGCATCGGCTCGTTCGGTGTCGGCGAGGCCACGACGTTGGGGAAGGTCGGCGCGGCCCACGTGCTGAGCCCGGCCCAGGCGTTACGGGACATGGCGCAGGTCGAGCTCGACGCCGAGATGGCCCGCTCGGTGTCGCACGGTCTCGCCCTCGACAGGGTCTCGGTCGGGGCGTCGGGCGACGGGCCGTGGGCACTGTTGGACCGACGAGGGCAACTGCTGGCCGTCTACGGGTCCACCGGCTCCGATCGCTTGGTGGCGGTGTGCGTACTGGCCGGGAGCGGATGATCGTGCCCGACGCGGCGACGGCCGGGATTCGGCGCGCCGCGCCTGTCGCCACCGAGGTCGACAACCTCCACGGGTAACCTCGTCCCCGTGGAGGTTGTCGACGGTCCCGAACACTGCACCGCGCCGCCCGGTGGCTCGGCCGTCACCATCGGTGCGTACGACGGCGTCCATCTGGGGCATCGTCACCTCCTCGCCGAGCTCCGTCGCCTGGCCGCGGCGCGGCAGCTGACGAGCGTCGTCGTGACCTTCGATCGACATCCGGCGACGGTGGTCCGGCCGGAATCGGCCCCGCCCATCCTCACCGATCGCGAGCAGAAGCTCGAGCTGCTGGCGTCGGCCGGCATCGACCGCACGCTGGTGGTGCCCTTCGACGAGGCTCGGGCCCAGGAGACCGCCGAGGAATTCGTGCTCGAGGTACTCGTAGGGGCGCTCGGGGCGCGTCTCGTGGTGGTGGGGGAGGACTTCCACTTCGGCCACCGGCGCACCGGCAACGTGGCGCTGCTGACCGAGATGGGGTCCCGGCACGGATTCGACGTGGTGGGGATGGCCCTCGAGGAGGACGGGTCCCGACACGCGGTGTCGTCGACCCGCATCCGCGGGCTGCTGGCCGGCTGCGACGTGGCCGGGGCCGCCGCGCTTCTGGGTCGACCCCACCAGGTCCGAGGCGTGGTGGTGCACGGGGACGGCAGGGGAGGCTCCGAGCTCGATTTCCCGACCGCCAACGTCGCCGTCCCTGAAGGCGTCGCCATGCCGGGCGAGGGGATCTACGCCTGCTGGTACGAGCGGCCCGACGGATCGGTCCATCCCGCCGCCGCCTCGCTGGGACGCAACCCGACGTTCCGCATCGCCGCTGCCCCCGTGCTCGAGGTGTTCCTCCTGGACTTCAGCGGCGACCTCTACGGTGAGCCGGCCCGGGTCTCGTTCGTGGAGCACCTGCGGGAGGAGCGTCGATTTGACTCCGCCGAGGCACTCGTCTCCCAGATGAACGCCGACGTGGCCGCGGCGCGCGCCGCTCTCGGGCTCACCGCCGAACCGTCGCCGTCCTGACGGGCCCGACCGGCGTGTGCCCGGGGGTCGTGGCGGGGGAGGGGCGTGGGGCGGGCCCGGAGAGGCCTGCTAAAGTGAAATCCCAGCCGGGACGCCGTCCCGGCCGGATCCGGGCCGGGGCGGACATGGCTTCGCCCTACCGTCCCTGAGCAATTCCGAGGTCGTTCCCCCCATATGGCCGAAAAGTCCGCGACGATCGCCGAGCATCGCCTGCACGAGACCGATACGGGCTCGCCCGAGGTGCAGATCGCTCTCCTCACCGAGCGCATCACGCTTCTCACCGAGCACCTCAAGGTCCACAAAGGCGACCATCACACCCGACGGGGTCTGATGAAGATCATCGGTCGGCGCCGCAGGCTTCTCGACTATGTGCGGGACAACGACGTCGAGCGTTACCGGTCGATCATCGGCCGGCTCGGCATCCGCCGTTAGCAGCCGGCCCCCGGGACGGCCTGACCGGCCGGAACGGGAGCCAACCTCGGGTTGGACATCCCGCCCGGGCAGAGGGTGGACAATCCGCCCGACAGACCGAAGGGCACTTGGCCAGCGGTCAGCTGCCAGTCGCCGGTCACCTGCGCCGCGTTGCGCCCCCGCCGATCATGTGATCGGGCCGGTAGGCGAGCAGCGACGAGCGGGAGGTGGTCGACCACTGGGAACTGGCCTGGCGCGGTGTCCTCGAGAAATGAGGAGACAAATGGCGCAAGCCATCACCGTGTCGGCCCCCATCAGCGGGACCGACCGCACACTGACCTTCGAAGCGGGCAAGCTCGCCCCCCAGGCCGACGGCGCCGTCGTCGGGCGCATCGGCGACACCATGTTGCTCGTGGCCGCCACCGCCTCGCGGGGCGTGCGCGAGGGGGCCGACTTCTTCCCGCTGACCGTGGACATCGAGGAGCGGATGTACGCGGCGGGCAAGATCCCCGGCTCGTTCTTCCGTCGGGAGGGCCGGGCCACCGATCAGGCCATCCTCACGGACCGCCTCATCGACCGTCCCCTGCGTCCGTCGTTCCCCGACGGGTTCCGCAACGAGGTACACGTGGTGGGGACCGTCCTCGCTGCCGACCTGGTCAATCCGCACGACGTCCTCGCCATCAACACGTCGTCGGCGGCGCTCATGCTGTCGGGGATCCCCTTCGACGGACCGATCGGCGCCGTGCGCATCGCGTGGTCCATCGAGGGCACGTGGATTCCCCACCCCTCCTATCAGGAGGGTGACGCCTCGTGCTTCGAGCTCGTCGTGGCGGGGCGGGCCCTGTCCGAGGAGCCCGGGGGCGAGATCGCCATCATGATGGTCGAGGCCGGTGGGACCGAGGACTCGTGGAAGTACTACGAGGCGGGCGCCCCCAAGGTCACCGAGGAAGTCCTGACCGAGGGGCTCGAGGCGGCCAAGACCTGGATCCGGGAGTCGATCGAGCTTCAGCGCGAGCTCGTTGCCAAGATCGGCAAGAAGCCCACCATCGCCTACGAGCTGTTCACCGACTACCAGGACGACGTGTTCGAGCGGGTCGTGGCGGTGGGGAGCGACGCCGTCGCCAAGGCCAACACCATCACCGAGAAGGCCGAGCGCAATGCCGCGCTGGATGAAACGACGACGTCGATCATCGCCCAACTGGGTCCCGAGTTCCCCGAGCGCGAGCGCGAGATCAAAGCGGCCGTTCGGTCGCTCACCAAGAAGATCGTGCGCAAGCGGATCGTCGACGAGGGTGTCCGCATCGACGGCCGTGGCACCACCGACATCAGACCGTTGTCGGCAGAAGTCGGGCTCCTTCCGACCACGCACGGTTCCGCCTTGTTCCAGCGGGGTGAGACGCAAGTGCTCAACGTGACGACGCTGGGCATGCCGCGCATGAACCAGCTGCTCGACACGATCGGGATCCACGAGCACAAGCGCTACATGCACCATTACAACTTCCCGCCCTTCTCCACGGGCGAGACGGGGTTCATGCGCGGCCCCAAGCGCCGCGAGATCGGGCACGGCCTCCTGGCCGAGCGGGCGCTGCTCCCCGTGGTGCCGTCCCAGGAGGAGTTCCCCTACACGCTCCGGCTCGTCTCCGACGTGCTGTCATCGAACGGCTCGACCTCCATGGCATCGGTGTGCGGGTCGTCGCTGTCGCTCATGGACGCCGGTGTGCCCATCAAGGATCCCGTCGCCGGGATCGCCATGGGACTCGTCTACGACGAGGGCAACTACGTGACCTTGACCGACATCCTCGGCGCCGAGGACGCCTTCGGTGACATGGACTTCAAGGTGGCGGGCACGCGCGACGCCGTGACGGCGCTGCAGCTCGACACCAAGATCGACGGGCTCCCCGCCGACGTCCTGGGCCGGGCACTGCTCCAGGCCCGCGAGGCGCGCCTGATCATCCTCGACGTCATGGCCGATGCCATCGCAGAGCCGCGGCCCGAGGTCTCGGAGAACGCCCCCAAGATCGTGTCGTTCCAGATCCCCGTTGACCGCATCGGCGAGGTGATCGGCCCCAAGGGCAAGGTCATCAACGCCCTGCAGGCCGAGACCGGCGCCGACATCGCCGTCGACGACGACGGGTTGTTCGGCATCGTCACCATCGGCGCCAAGGACGGAGGTGCGGTGTCCGAGGCCAAGCGCCGGATCTTCCTCATCGTGGATCCCCCCGAGGCCGAGGTGGGTGCCGTCTATCCCGGGAAGGTCGTCAACATCACCAAGTTCGGGGCGTTCGTGAACATCCTTCCCGGACGCGACGGGCTTCTCCACATCTCGAAGGTGGGCGGCGGCAAGCGCGTCGACCGGGTCGAGGACGTGCTGTCGCTGGGCCAGGACCTCGAGGTGAAAGTCGACGACATCGATCCCCAGGGCAAGGTGTCGCTGTCGCTGGCGGGCGAACCGCCCGTGCCGGCCGGCAACGGGTCGGGCGCGTCCGGCTCGGGCGCAGGAACGGGCTCGAGCGGGTCGTCGCGTGGCGCCGGACCCTCCCGGGGACCTGAGGGCGCCCGCGACACCGCCACCGCGCCGGTGGCGTCGTTCGAAGCCGCCTTCGAAGCCGAGCTCGTCAGTGAACTGGGCGATCTCGGCCCGGGGCCGGCCACGTCGGGTGGCGGGGGCGAGCGGGGCGAGCGCGGTAGCCATCGCGGCGGGGACCGTGGCGGCGACCGTGGGCCTCGACGTCCTCGTCGGCGGTGAGCGCCGAGCATCGCTCGGCTCCCAGTCCTGAACGGCCCCCCTTGACTCGGGCCGTCGGCGGCACCGTGGTGGTGCCGACGGCGGTCTCCCGAGCGTGCCCGTGATCCGCACCGAGCTGCTCGGGAGCGGCGCGCGCCTCGTGACCGAGCCGATGGCCGAGGCCCGTTCGGTGACGATCGGGGTCTGGGTGGGAACCGGGTCGCGCGACGAGGACGACGCCCACTCCGGCGCGTCCCACTTTCTCGAGCACCTGCTGTTCAAGGGGACGCCCAAGTGGAGTGCGGCGGACATCGCCGAGTCGGTCGACGAGATCGGCGGTGACATGAACGCCTTCACCACCAAGGAATACACGGCGTTCTATATCCGCCTGCTCGCCGACGACCTCCCGCTCGGCCTCGACGTGCTCGGCGCCATCATGACCGAGCCCGCCTTGCGCGTGGACGACATCGACGCCGAACGCCAGGTGATCCTGGACGAGATCCTGATGCATGCCGACGAGCCGTCGGACTTCGCGGCCGAGCAGTGCACGGCGGCGATGTTCCCCGACCACCCCCTGGGCCGCGAGGTCCTCGGCACCCCGACGAGTGTGGAGTCGTTGAACCAGGTCGAGATCCGCCGTTTCTTCGACCACCACTACCGGGCCGGCAATCTCGTCGTCGCCGCCGCCGGCGATGTCGACCACGACCGCTTGGCCACCCAGGTCGATGCCCGCTTCGCGGGTCGGCCCGGCGGGGAGTCGCCGCCCCGGAGCGGTCCCAGCCGACCCGGCCACGCCCTCACGGTGCACGACCGTCCCACCGAGCAGGTCCACCTCGTGGTGGGCATGCGCTGCGCGGGCCGGCATTCGCCCGAGCGTTGGCCCCTGGCCGTGCTCAACCACGTCCTGGGAGGAGGGATCTCGAGCCGGTTGTTCCAAGAGATACGGGAACGTCGGGGTCTCGCCTACTCGATCTGGTCCGAACGGATCCACTACGACGAGGTCGGGACCCTGACCGTGAGCGTCGGGACCGCGCCCGAGCACGCCCGCGAGGTGCTCGCCCTCGTCCACGGCGAGCTCGACCGCATGGGCGAGAGCGGGATCTCGGCCCGCGAGCTGGCGGTGGCCAAAGGGCACCTCCGGGCCGAGACGCTGTTGTCACTCGAGGATTCCGGCGCCCGCATGAGCAGGATCGGTTCGAGCCTGCTGCTCCACGGCCAGGTGCTCGAGATCGACGAGGTGCTGTCCAAGGTGGACGGGGTCACCGTCGACGACGTCGCGGCGGTGGCCGCGTCGGTGGCGAGCCAGACCCGTACCTTGTCGGTGGTGGGTCCCTTCGACCCCGACGCGCCGTGACCGGTCGGGCGTCGTCGGCGCCCGGGCCTGTCGGTAGGGTTTGGCCATGACGCGCGTGGGAGTCCTCGGCGCCGGCGGCCGTATGGGCCAGGTGGTGTGCCGGGCCATCACGCAGGACCCCGATCTCGAGCTCGTCGCCGCCGTCGATCCGGCCCTGGCGGGCATCGACCTGCGCCAGGTGACCGGAGTGGACGGGGCCGGGCTGCAGGTGGCGAGCGACGTCGACGACCTGGAGCGGTCGGGCGCCGAGGTCGCCGTCGACTTCACGGTGGCCGACGCCGCCGCCGAGCACATGCGATGGTGCGCAGCGCACGGGGTCCACGCCGTGGTGGGCACGACCGGCATCGGTGAGGACGTGCTCTCCGAGCTGCGCGCCTTGTTCGAGAGCTCCGAGGCCAATTGCGTGATCGCGGCGAACTTCGCCATCGGGGCGGTGCTCATGATGCGCTTCGCCGAGTTGGCAGCTCCGTTCATGGACGGGGTGGAGATCTTCGAGCTGCACCACGAGGGCAAGCTCGACGCGCCCGTCGGGGACGGCCCTGCACACCGCCGATCGGCTCGGCCGGGCCCGCCGCGCCGCCGGCGGCGATCCCTGGCCCGGCGACCGGACCGCCTCGGAGGTGATCGCCGGGGCACGGGGGGAGAGGGCCCGGGCGGGGTTCGCATCCATTCGGTGCGCCTTCCCGGCCTCGTGGCCCACCAAGAGGTGCTCTTCGGTGCGGTCGGCCAGAGCCTCGCCATCCGCCACGACGCCTACGACCGCACCTCGTTCATGCCCGGGATGCTCCTGGCCGTGAAGTCGGTGGGGAGTCGGCCCGGTCTCACCGTCGGCCTCGACACGCTCCTCGGATTCTGACGCCGCGGCGCTAGCCTGGAGGGATGGACGGGCCGCGTCAGCGCATCCTCGAGGCGACCTATGCGTGTGTGGCGCGCTGGGGCCTGTCCAAGACCACCGTCGAGGACGCGGCGCGCGAGGCGGGGCTATCGCGGGCCACGGTCTACCGATATTTCCCCGGCGGTCGCGACGAGCTCATCGACGCCGTGGTGTCGTGGCAATTCCTCCTTTTCTTCGTGAGCCTCTACGAGGAGGTCCACGGTGCGTCCTCGCTCGAGGAGGTGCTCGAACGAGGTCTCGTCTTCGCCCGGCGGTCGCTCCTCGAACACGAGGTGCTCCAGAAGATGCTCGAGACCGAGCCCGAGGTGCTCATGCCCAAGCTCACCGTCGAGTCGAACCGGACCGTTGGGCTCATCGCCGGCTTCCTCGTGCCCTATCTCCACGAGCACGGGATGGCCGAGGGCGTGGACATCCACGAGGCGGCGGACTTTCTCGCCCGCATGATCCTCTCCTACATCTCGTCTCCGGGCCATTGGGACCTCTCCGACCCCGAGCAGGTCGCCACCCTGGTCCGGACCGAACTGCTGGCCGGCGTCGTGGGCGAACTGGGGCCCGCCCTCCCCTGACCGCACCGGGCAGGCCCCGGCGAGGGCGGCCATTGACAATGAGACATCTCGAGCCATACCGTCTCATCGTGGGTGCGGTGCGACTGGAGCTGGTGCGGGGGGAGCGGTCGGGCGATCCCGTCGACGAGCCCGACGCCGCCGCCACCCCCGCCCGGGTGCGGGTCATCGACGGCGCTCTGTCGTGCGTGGCCCGCCACGGGGTGGCCAAGACCACGCTCGACGACGTCGCCCGAGCGGCGCGTTGCAGCCGGGCCACGGTCTACCGGGCCTTCCCGGGTGGGAAGGACGCCGTGCTCGGCGCCGTCGTCGACACCGAGGTCTCGAGGTTCTTCAGCGCGCTGGCGGTGCGCATGGGGGCCGCCACCGATCTCGAGGACGTGCTCGTGGCCGGCATGACCGAGGCCGCCACCCGGGTGAGCGAGCACCGCGCCATCACGAACCTGTTGGCGCACGAGCCCGAGCTCGTGCTGTCGCAGTTGGCCTTCGCCCGCATGGACGAGGTGCTCGCGCTGACCTGTGCCTTCACGACGCCGTTCCTCGGGCGCTGGCTCGACCAGGCCGAGTCCAGGCGTGTCGCCGAGTGGGCGGCGCGCATCGTCGTGTCCTATCTGGTGTGCCCTGCCGACGGCGTCGACCTCACCGACGCCGCCCAGGTCCGCCGCCTCGTGCGACTGTTCGTGCTCCCCGGGATCCGGGCCTTGCGCATGCCCCAGGGGATCGACGGCCCACCTCGCCCTCGGCGCAGCGCGGCGGGGACCCGATCTTCTTTGCAGTCCAACCGGTCACTACCCACCACCAAGGGGAAGCATCATGACGGAGCAGATGCGCGAGACGGTCGAGATCATCGGCCGCGACGACGTCAACGATCTCGAGGCGATCCTCTCGGTCGTCAACACCGACGTGGACGAGGAGCGCCACGCCGTCCATTCGGTCTACGACACCATCTTCACCTGGGACTACGAAAAGGGTCAGCGGCCCAAGCTCGAGAAGCTCTACGAGAAGGCCAAGAAGGCGCAGTGGAACGGCCAGACCGACCTTCCGTGGGAGACAGAGGTCGACCAGGAGGCGCTGGTGGTGGCCAACGCCGCCGCCAACGGTGGCCTCGGGGAGGGCCTGGATGTGAGCGGGACCTCGCTGGCGCGCTGGGGCGACAAGGAGTGGATCCAGTTCGGAGTGGAGAGCCAGAACTGGACGCTCTCGCAGTTCATGCACGGCGAGCAGGGCGCCCTCGTGTGCACGGCCAAAATCGTGGAGTCGGTCCCGTGGATCGACGCCAAGTACTACGCCGCGACCCAGGTCATGGACGAGGCCCGCCACGTCGAGGTCTTCGCCAAGTATCTCGACGACAAGCTGTCGGGCCACTACCCGATCAACGCCCATCTCCGGCTGCTGCTCGACGACATCATCGCCGATCAACGGTGGGACATGACCTACCTCGGCATGCAGATCATGGTGGAGGGTCTGGCCCTGGCCGCCTTCGGGTTCATGCACCAGATGACGACAGAGCCGCTGCTCAAGCAACTGCTGCGCTATGTGATGGCGGACGAGGCCCGCCACGTGGCCTTCGGTGTGCTCAGCCTCCAGGAGTACTACCAGCAGCTCACGGCGGCCGAGATCCGCGAGCGTCAGGAGTTCGCCTTCGAGGCGGCCGTGCGCATGCGTGACCGGTTCCTCCAGCAGGAGGTGTGGGACCGGATGGGGGTGAACCCCAAGGAGATCGTGCCGCTGCTCATGCAGGTGCCCGACCGCCAGGTCTTCCAGTCCCTGTTGTTCTCCAAGATCGTGCCCAACTGCAAGAAGCTCGGCCTCCTCGACGCCGCCGACGGCTGGCTGCGGGTGAAGTTCACCGAGCTGGGCGTGATCGCGTTCGAGGACTGGGCCGACACCGGCGAGGAGTACGACAGCCTGCAGGCCACTCCGCCCGCCGGCGCCGCCGTCGCTTAGCGCTGCCCGGGCGGCGGGCCGCGGTCGTCTGGGGGGCTAGCCTGACCCCGTGAAGTCGTCACCGGGGCCAGCGCGTTTCGGCACGGTCATCACTGCCATGGTCACCCCCTTCGACGACGAGGGGCGTCTCGATGTCGACGGGGCCGTGACCCTGGCCCGCTGGCTGACGAGTCACGGCAGCGACGGGCTCGTGGTGGCGGGCACCACCGGCGAGGGCCCGGTCCTCTCCGACGCCGAGCTCGGGCAACTGTGGCAGGCCGTGGTCGAAGCCGTCACCGTCCCCGTGCTGGCCGGTACCGGGACCAACGACACCGCCCACACCATCGAGTGCACGAAGCTGGCCGAAGCGGCCGGCGCGGAGGGGGCGCTGGTGGTGACCCCGTACTACTCGCGGCCCTCGCAGGCCGGGTTGTCGGCCCACTTCCGGGCTGTAGCGGCGGCCACGGCGCTGCCGGTGGTGCTCTACGACATCCCGGTGCGCGCCGGTCGGCGCATCGCCCGCGACACCATGGTGCAGCTGGCCCGAGACGTCACCAACATCGTCGGCGTCAAAGACGCCACCGGCGACCCCGCCGGTTCGGCCCGGGTCATGGCCGAAGCTCCTGAGGGATTCGAGCTCTACAGCGGGGACGACGCGCTCACGTTGCCGCTGTTGGCGCTGGGCGCGGTGGGTGCGGTGAGCGTGGCGTCGCACTGGGCCGGCGAGGAGATCGCGGCCATGGTGTCGGCCTGGTTCAAGGGCGACACCGACGGAGCGCGGACGTCGAACGCCCGGCTCTTCGAGTCCTACGACTTCGAGACGAGCGAGGCGTTCCCGAACCCTCTCCCGGCCAAAGCGGCGTGCCGCGCCCTGGGCCTGCCCGCCGGCCAGTGCCGGCTCCCGCTCGGGGCCGCCCCACCCGATCTCGACGAGCGGGCCCGGACGGTGATCGCCAACCTCGGGCGCGACGTGCACACCGTTGCCGGTGCACGCGCGGGCGGGTCGCTTGCCTGATCCTGTTCGCGTCATCTTCCTGGGTGGGCTGGGAGAGATCGGCCGCAACTGCGCGTGCTTCGAGTTGAACGGTCGTATCGTCGTCCTCGACTGCGGGATCATGTTCCCCGAGCCCGACATGCCCGGCATCGACCTGGTGCTCCCGGACCTCTCGTACCTGCGGGAGCGGGCCGACGCCGTCGAAGCCGTCGTCCTGACCCACGGTCACGAGGACCACACCGGCGGCCTCGCCTTCTTGCTCCGTGACCTGTCGGTCCCCGTGTACGGGTCGGCGCTCACCCTGGGGCTGGCCCGCAACCGCGTGGAGGAGGCCGGCGTCGCCAACCGGGCGCGCTTCGTCGAGGTCGTCGACGGCGAGCGCCGCCAGATTGGCCCCTTCGAGGTGGAGTTCATTCCCGTCACGCACTCGGTGCCGCACGGCTTCGCCACCGCCTTCCACACCCCCCAGGGGGTGATCCTGCACTCGGGCGACTTCAAGATCGACCTCACGCCCGTGGACGGCCGCCTCACCGACCTGGCCCGTATCGGCACCTTGGCCACGGGCCCGGGCGTGCGCCTGCTGCTGTCGGACTCGACCAATGCCGAGGAGCCGGGGTTCACCGAGTCCGAGACCCAGGTCGGCGCCACGTTGCGTCGCCTCTTCGAGGCCCGCGCCGGCCAACGGATCATCGTGACCTGTTTCGCCAGCCACATCCATCGCGTCCAGCAGGTCGTCGACGCCGCGCTGGGGACAGGGAGGAAGGTGGCCACCCTCGGTCGCTCCATGGCCAAGAACGTCGAGCTGGCTCGACGGCTGGGCCTCCTCGAGCTGGCGCCGGACCAGGTCGTCGATGTCGAGCACGTCGACGACATGGAACCCGGGAAGGTCTGCGTCATCTCCACCGGGTCCCAGGGCGAGCCCATGTCCGCCTTGTCGCTCATGGCCGGGGGCGACAGCAAGTGGCTGCACCTGCGCCCCAACGACGTCGTGGTCATCAGCGCTCACCCCATCCCGGGCAACGAGTGGGCGGTCGGACGGGTCATCGACGGCTTGTATCGCCGCGGCGCCGAGGTCATCCACACCGGCGTCGAGCCCGTGCACGTGAGCGGGCACGCCCGCCAGGGTGAGCTCGAGGTGCTGCTGTCGGTGGCGCGGCCCGAGTGGTTCATCCCCGTTCACGGCGAGTACCGGCACCTCGTCAACCACGTGCAGCTGGCCACGCGCATGGGGGTCGACGACGACAAGGCCCTGCTGTGCGAGGACGGCGACTCGGTGGTGATCGACGACGCCGGGATCCACCGGGGGGAGTCGGTCCCGGCCGGGTTCCTCTACGTCGACGGGACGGTCGGGGACGTGGGTCACGGTGTGCTGCGCGACCGCCGCGTCCTGGCCGAGGAGGGCGTCGTGGTGGTGGTCGCCACCGTCGACCCCCACGCCGGGGAGGTGGTGAGCCCGCCCGAGATCGTGACGAGGGGCTGGATCCATGCGCCCGAGGCGGAAGCCCTGCTCGGCGAGGCGAGTGACGTCGTGCGCGTCGCGCTCGAGAAGGCAATGGCCGAAGGCGCCACCGACCAGGAGACGTTGCGCCGCCATGCCCGCAAGGCGCTGGGCCGGCTGGTGGGGGAGCGGACCCGACGTCGGCCCATGATCGTGCCGGTCGTCGTCACCGTCTGAGTCCCGCCGCCGGCCGAGCCGGCGTTCTCCCTGGTCGCACGGCCAGGAACCGGTCCTCGGCTGGTCATGGGGCGGCTGTTAGCGTTGGGGCCATTGTGGTGACGACGAAGCGCCGCCCGGTGGGCTCACGCCCCTCCTCCCGGTCGGCACCCGGCAAGCGCCGGAGCAAATCCAAAGGTCGTTCCCGCGTGCACGCGCCCTCCCAAGCGCCCGGCCGCCCGCCGCCGCCGTCGGGCCGCGACCCGAGCCCGGCGCCCGGCCTGGGTGCTCTCCGCCTTGTCGGTCCTCGAGGGTCACGTCGAGGACGCCTGGGGCATCGGGCTCGTCACGGTGGGGATCCTGGGCGCCCTCGCCCTGTACGGCAACGCTCTCGGGCCGGTGGGCCACGGGGTCCGGCACGGGTTCGGGGTGGTTCTCGGCGTGGGCCGCTTCCTGGTCCCACCCGCCTTCGCCGCCGCCGGGGTGATGCTCATCGCCGGGAGGCCACGCCACGAGCCGGCCCGCGCCGGGGTCGGGCTCGCACTGACCCTGGCCTCGGTGGCCGGTCTCGCCGACCTCGCCGGCGGGGCGCCGCGCTGGTCTGCCTCGTCGACACGGCTGGCCGGGGCGGGAGGCCTCATCGGGTCCGCCTTCGGCAACCCGCTGCGGTCCGGGCTCGGGGACTCGGGGGCCACCGTCGTCCTGCTCGCCCTCGTGACCCTCGCCCTCGTGCTCTTCACGGGGGTGACCCTGCGCGTGGCGCTGGCCGGCGCGGCCCAACTCGGTCGGGTGCTGTGGGAGACGGCGGTCCCCCACGGAGACGCCGACGACCTCGACGCCCCTTCGTCGGACGCCGGACTCGACGACGGCATGGACGACGGTCTTGCCCTCGAGGCGCCCACCACCGGTCGCGGCCGACGGCGCCACGGGGACCCTCCCGCGCTCTTCGACCTCGACGAGATGCTCAGCGCCGATCCGCCCGCCGACGTCGGGGCCGCCGCCATCGAGTCGACCGATCCCGAACCGGTCATCGACACGGCGCTCGTCGAGGCCCGACCCGACGAGGCACCCATCGTCGCCGCGGTCGGCGCCCGGCCCGAAGCGGGGCTCTCGTTGGACGCCCGCGCTGCGACGGGGGACTGGCGTTTGCCCCCCATGAAGCTCCTGTCGCGGTCGAAGCTCCAGGAGCTCGACCGCTCGGAGATCAGCGCCGCCGGCCGGGCGCTGGTGAGCGCCCTGGCCGCCCACGGCGTGGAGACCCGCTTGCTGGGCCATACCGTCGGCCCCACCGTCACCCGGTTCGAACTCGAGCTCGGCCCCGGCGTCAAGGTGGCGAGGGTCACGAGCCTGGCCAAGGACATCGCCTACGCCATGGCCTCGGCCGACGTTCGGATCCTGGCCCCCATCCCGGGCAAGTCGGCCATCGGGATCGAAGTCCCCAACCGCATGCGCCAGCTGGTCACGTTGGGCGACGTGCTGGCATCGGACGAAGCGCGCCAGGCCACCCATCCCCTCGAGGTCGCCCTGGGACGCGACATCGCGGGGCGGCCGGTCATCGAGAACCTGGCCGACATGCCCCACATCCTGATCTCGGGGGCCACCGGGGCGGGCAAGTCGTCGTGCATCAACTCGTTGATCACCTCCATCATGATGCGCACCACGCCGGAGGAGCTCCGACTCATCCTCGTCGACCCCAAGCGGGTCGAGCTCGGCCAGTACAACGGGCTCCCGCACCTGCTCACCCAGGTCGTCGTGGATCCGAAGAAGGCGGCCAACGCGCTGTCGTGGGCCGTGACCGAGATGGAGCGCCGCTACGACGTCCTGGCCGAGGCGGGCATGCGCGACATCACCGGGTACAACGCGGCGGTCGAGCGCGGTGAGCTCGACGACCTCGGGCCTCTCGCCTCCGACACCGAGGAGGCCGAGGAGACCGAGGCCGACGGCGAGCTCGATGACGACGTCGCCGAGCGCGTGGCCGCGCACCTGGCCGAGTCCCGTGCGGCGGTGACCCCCACGGTGCACCGGGAGCGTCTGCCTTTCATCCTCATCGTGGTGGACGAGCTCAACGACCTCATGATGGTGGCGGCGCGCGACGTGGAGGAGTCGGTGTGCCGGATCGCGCAGATGGCTCGTGCCGTCGGGATCCACCTCGTCCTCGCCACCCAGCGCCCGTCGGTCGACGTGATCACGGGCGTGATCAAGGCGAATGTCCCGTCCCGCCTGGCCTTCTCGGTGTCGTCGCTCGCCGACAGCCGGGTCATCCTCGACCAGCCCGGTGCCGAGCGCCTCATCGGCAAGGGCGACATGCTCCTCCTCACGGCCTCGTCCTCGGTGGCGCGACGGATCCAGGGCCCGTGGGTGTCCGAGACTGAGGTGCGCACCGTTGTCGCCCACTGGCAACGACAACGCAGCGCCGAATACGTGGTGGGCATCGCCGGGGACGAGAACTCGGCGCGCGGCGGTGACGGCCTCGATGACGACGACGAGCTGCTGTCTGCGGCCATGGAGCTCGTCGTTCGATCTCAGCTAGGGTCCACGTCGATGTTGCAGCGAAAGCTCCGGGTGGGTTTCTCGAGGGCGGGACGTCTGATGGACCTTCTGGAACGCCGGGGGGTGGTGGGGCCGTCGGAGGGATCCAAGGCCCGTGCGGTGCTCATGGCGCCCGAAGAGCTCGAGCAGCTAGCCGACCGGTAGACCGCATGGTCCGACATCGAGGCCGGCACAGCCGCGGGGCGCGTGGGGACGCCGCCGAGGGCGACGTCATGAGCATCACCCTCCCCACCGATGTGCCGACCATCACCGGCGACGGCGCGGGGCTCAACGTTCCCGAGCTCGGTCTCAACGGCATGACCGCGGCCCCCGAGAGCCAGGGCGGCGGCACCCTGGCGGCGGTCCTCGACGTCGCGTCGGAATCGGTGTCGGTGTCGGTGTCGGCGCCGGACACGGCGTTGCCCCCGGTGTCACGCGAGGTCCCTGTGATCCTGTCGCCGCCCGTGTCGCTGTCGCGGCCCCCGGCCACGCCGATGGTGGCCGAGCCCGACGGGGGACATCGCCATCGACGCTGGCCCTGGGTGGCCCTGGTGCTGGTCGTCGCGGTGGTCGTGGGCACCGGGGTGCAACTCGGCCGTCCCGTCCCGGCCGTCGCGGTGGCGCGCACCCTCCCCGTCATGACACCGGTCACCGGCGCCACACCGGTGCTGCCGTGGCCGGCGGCGGGGGAAGCGGCGGTGGCAGTCCCGCAGCTCGGCGTCACCCTCCAGTCCGGGCCCGAGGCGGCGGTGCCCATCGCCAGCCTCACCAAGATCATGACGGGCTACCTGACCCTGCGGGACCACCCGCTGGCCCCGACGGCACAGGGCCCCATGCTGGTGATGACGTCCGCCGACCAGGTTGAAGCGTTCGAAGACGAAGAGCAGGGCGCCACCAACGTCCCGGTGCAGCCAGGGGAGGAGTTGAGCGAGCGGCAATTGCTCGACGGCCTGCTCGTGCACTCGGCCAACGACTTCGCCGACATCCTGGCGCGGTGGGATGCGGGGACGGTACCCGCCTTCGTGGCCAAGATGAACGCCGCCGCCGCCGCCCTGGGCATGGCCCACACCCACTATGCCGACGCCAGTGGTCTCGATCCCGGGACGGCGGGCACGGCCGGCGACGAGTTGCTCGTCACCCAGGCGGCCATGGCGATTCCCACCTTCGCGGCCGTGGTGTCGCAGCCCACCGTGACGCTCCCGATCGTGGGCGAGCTCAGCAACTACGTGTCGTTGGTCGGCACCCACGGGATCGTGGGCGTGAAGTCCGGGTTCACCCAGGCGGCCATGGGATGCCTCGTCCTGGCCGGGGAGCGGACGGTGGCCGGGCACCGCGTGCTCGTGCTGGCCGCGGTGACCGGCCAACCGGGCCTGAATCCCCTCGACGTCGCCAGCGGGGTGGACGAGCACCTGCTCGACGCGGTGGCCTCGGGACTGCGTGAGGTGCCCGTCACCGCCTCGGGCACCGACGTCGCCCACGTCACCCGCGCCTGGTCCCCGAAGGTCGTCCCGGTGGTGGCTTCCCGAGCCATCACGCTGCTGGCGTGGCCCGGTCAGCAGCCCCGCCTGGCGCTCGCTCTGAGCCCGGTGCACTCGGGTGCGAAGCAAGGAGCCCGGGTGGGCTCGTTGGCAGCGTCGATCGGCGAGGAACGGATGGTCGTGCCCGTGCGTGTGGCCGACAGCCTGACCGGCCCGTCGATGACCTGGCGCCTCAAGCGATCCTGAGCGGAGCCGCCGGCCCGACGCGGGGACGGCACTACCCTGGACCTCCATGCGCGCCCGAGCCCCTGCTTCGGCGGCCAACCTCGGCCCCGGCTTCGACGTCCTGGCGGTGGCGCTCGACCTCTACGTCGAAGTCGACGTCGAGCCCGCCTCGCGCCTCGTGGTCCGATCCGAGGGCGAGGGCGCCGATCTCGAAGAGGACGACATGCACCTCGCCGCCCGGGTCGCCATCGACGTCGTGGGTCACGACCGTCTCGCCGTCACGGTTCGATCAGCCATCCCGGTGGCGCGGGGGCTCGGCTCCTCGGCCGCGCTGGCGGTGGCGGCGGCCGCGGCGGCGGGGTCGAAAGACCCCTTGGGGGTGGCCGCCCGCATCGACGGGCACCCCGAGAACGCGGCGGCCTCGGTGGTGGGTGGCCTGGTGGCGGCCACGCTGGTACGGGGGGCGGTGCGGGCGGTCCGCATGCCTCTCGACGGTGGCCTCGTCCTCGTGGCCTTGGTGCCAGAGCGGCCCCTGCTCACCACCAAGGCACGCCAGGCCCTGCCGCTGGAGGTGAGCCGGACCGACGCCACGTTCAACCTGGGTCGCCTGGCGTTGCTCCTCGCCGGTCTGGCCGACCGTTCCCTGTTGATCCGGGAAGCCACCGAGGACCGGCTCCATCAGGACTACCGCAGTCCGCTCTTCCCCGAGGCCCCACAGCTGCTGGCCCGTCTGGTGGCGGCGGGGGCCTTGGCGTCGTGCTGGTCCGGGGCGGGCCCCACGTTGCTCGGGATCTGCGACGGCGAGCACGGCGAGCGCGTGCGGGCCGGTGCCGAGGAGGCCATGGAAAGCATCGGGGTCCCCGGGCGGGCCCTGCTGCTGCGGCCCGACCTCGAGGGGCTCATCGTCGAGGGCGTCCGTCTGTGACGCGCACCTTCCACATCCGCACGTACGGCTGCCAGATGAACGAGCACGACTCGGAGCGCCTGGCCGGGCTCCTCATCGGAGACGGGCTCGAGCCCACCGACGACATCGAGCACGCCGATCTGGTGGTCTTCAACACGTGCTGCATCCGCGAGAACGCCGACCACAAGTTCTACGGCCATCTGGGCCAGTTCAAGGCGTTGCGGGCGAGCCGCCCCGCCATGCAGATCGCGGTGGGGGGCTGCCTCGCCCAGAAGGACGGCGACGCGGTTCGCTCCCGCGCCGGCCACGTCGACGTGGTCTTCGGGACCCACAACCTGACCCGGGCCCCGGCCCTGCTTCGTCAGGCCGCCGCCACCGGTCCCGTCGTCGAGATCCTCGACGCACCCGCGCCCCAAGGAGCGTCGGATCTCCCCGTGGCTCTGTCGGCGGCGCGTGAGCTTCCGTACACGGCCTGGGTGACCATCCAGATGGGTTGCGACAACTCGTGTGCCTTCTGCATCGTGCCCCAGGTGCGCGGGCCCGAGGTGAGCAGGCCCGTCGACGACATCGTGGCCGAGGTGAGGAGCCTGAGCGCGCGTGGTGTCACCGAGGTGACGCTGCTCGGGCAGAACGTGAATTCGTACGGACGCGACCTGACCCGGCGCCGGCCGTTGTTCGCGCCCCTGTTGCGCGCCGTGGGGGCGGTCGAAGGGGTGCGGCGCGTCCGCTTCACGAGCCCCCACCCGAAAGACCTCCGCCCTGAGACCATCGCGGCGATGGCCGAGACGCCGGCGGTATGCGAGCACCTCCACCTGCCCCTGCAGTCGGGGAGCAACCGGGTGCTCAGCGCCATGCGCCGCGGCTACCGCGCCGATCGGTACCTGGCCCGGCTGGCCGCGGCCCGGGCCGCCGTCACCGACCTGGCGGTGACCACCGACATCATCGTCGGCTTCCCGGGCGAGACCGAGGACGACTTCGAACGCACCCTCGAAGTGGCCGCCGAGGCCGAGTACGACAGCGCATACACCTTTATCTTCTCGCCCCGACCCGGGACCAGGGCGGCGTCGATGACGACGTCCTTCGTGCCCGACGAGGTGGTGGCCGACCGCTTCGAGCGACTGCGGGTGGTGGTGGAACGCTCGGCGCTCGCCAAGCACCGGGCCCGCGTCGGTCGCGTCGAGGAGGTCATCGTGGAAGGACCGAGCGCACGAGACCCCGGGGTGGTCACCGGTCGGACGCGCCAGAACAAGCTCGTGCACTTCGCGCCACCTCCGACGGGGATCCCTACCGCCGGCACTTACGCCGAGGTCACGGTGACCGACGCCGCCCCCCACCACCTGCGCGGCGAGTTGCAGCGCCTCACCGCGGCCCCCCGACAGCGCATCCCGATCGCCGTCTCGGTGCGCTAAGGCCGGTGGCTACGGTCGAAGCCCACACCGTCACGGGCCACGTCGCGCTGGTGGGACCCACGGCGTCGGGGAAGTCAGCGCTGGCCTTGGAGCTGGCGCGGCGGCGACCGAGCGCCGAGTTGGTGTCGGTCGACTCGATGTGCGTGTACCGGGGCATGGACATCGGGACGGCCAAGCCGAGCGAGGCCGAGCGGGCGGCCGTGCCGTATCACCTCGTCGACCTCGTCGATCCCGACGAGGAATTCACCTTGAGCCGGTTCCAGGCCTTGGCGCGCGACGCACTGGCGGCGATCGAGGGGCGGGGGCGGCGCGCCCTGCTCGTGGGTGGGACCGGGCTCTACCTTCGGGCGGTGGTCGACCAGCTGTCGGTCCCGGGACGATTCCCCGACGTCGTGGCCGCCCTCGAGCGCGAGGCCGACACCCCGGGGGGCACGGCGCTCCTGCACGCCAAGTTGACGGCGCTCGACCCCACCGCGGCGGCTCGCATGGAGCCGACCAACCGTCGTCGCGTCGTGCGCGCCCTCGAGGTGACGATAGGTGCGGGACGGCCTTTCTCGTCATTCGGTCCCGGGCTCGACGCCTATCCGCCCACACCATTCAGGCTGGTGGGCATCCCATTCGACCCCGCCGTCCACGATGCGCGCATCGACCAGCGCTTCCGGGATCTGCTCGAGTCGGGGTTCGTCGAGGAGGTGCGCACCCTGGCCCGGAGGCCGGGAGGGCTGTCGCGCACCGCCCGCCAGGCCCTCGGGTACCGGGAGCTGCTGGCGCACGTGGAGGAAGGGACTCCCCTCGACCAGAGTGTGGACGAGGCCACGCGCCGCACCCGGGCATTCGCCCGCCGGCAGTGGGCGTGGTTCCGGCGTGACCCCCGCATCGTGTGGCTCGACCCCGACGGCGATCTCCTGGCGCAGCTCCTCGCGGTGTGGGACTCGACCGGGACGATGCCGCCGAAGACCGGCGTCGGGGCGGGCGGGGAGGTGCGAGACTGACCGCGATGGACGCCCGGGCCACGCTGCGCCTGACCAAGCACCATGGAGCGGGCAACGATTTCCTCGTGATGCTCGATCCCGACGACCGCCGTCCCCTGTCGGCGCCCGAGGTCCGCGCCCTGTGTGACCGGCACCGGGGCATCGGGGCCGACGGTGTGCTGCGGGCCACCTCGGGCCCCGGGCCCGCGGCGCTGGTGATGGACCTGCGCAACGCGGACGGGGGTGTCGCCGAGATGAGCGGCAACGGGATCCGGTGCCTCGTCCAAGCGGCGGTGGACGGCGGGATGGTGCGGCCCGGGTCGGTGCTCGTCCAGACCCTGGGCGGGTCGCGCTCGGTGGAGTACCGGGCCGGGCCCGGCGCCGGGCAGGGCTACGGGCGCGTTGCCATGGGCCACGCCGTGCTCGGCTCCGACGTCGGTGCCGACGAGCTCGGCGACGCCCGGTGGGGGCAACACGTGGACATGGGGAATCCCCACGTGGTGCTGTTCGGCTCCCGGGGTTCGGACGAGACCGTGCGCAGCGTGGGTCCGCACTGGGAACGATCGGTCGTCGGCGGGGCCAACGTGGAGTTCGTGTGGCCCGGGCCGGGGGCGGGGGAGCTCTCGATGCGGGTGTGGGAGCGCGGCGTGGGGGAGACCCTGGCGTGCGGGACGGGGGCATGTGCGGCGGCGGCGGCGGCCCATGCCCACGGCGAGGCGGCCACCCGCGTCCGGGTGCACAGTCCGGGCGGTCCTCTCGACGTCGAGCTCGACGCCGCCGGGGTGTTCCTGGCCGGCCCCACCCAGAAGGTCGGCGATGTCACGGTCGACGAAGCAGTGCTGGCCGCCCTGGCGGACATGATCGACGCCACCGGGCCCGTCGGCGTGCCCCCGACCGGCTCCGGGGCCACGCCCGGTGCCGTTGCCACCGAGGTGGCGACTCGACAGTGACGCTGATCGAGCGCAGCTTCCGCGAGCGGATCGTGCTCGTGGGTGTGGTGTTCCCGTGGACCTCTCCCGACTCGGTCGACGCCGATCTCGACGAGCTGGCCCTCCTCGTCGACACGGCCGGGGCGACCGTGGTGGACCGCGTGGTGCAGCGCCGGGACCGGCCCGACCCCGCCACCTTCATAGGACGGGGCAAGGCGCAAGAGCTCCACGAGCTCTCGCTGGCCCTCGACACCGACACCATCGTCTTCGACGACGAGTTGTCGCCGGCCCAGCAGCGCAACCTGGAGAAGATCCTCGGTCGTACCGCCATCGACCGGACGGCGGTGATCCTCGACATCTTCGCCCAGAACGCCCGCTCCCAGGAAGGGAAAGCCCAGGTGGAGCTGGCCCTGCTGCGGTACCGGCTGCCCCGGCTGCGCGGCAAGGGCCTCGGCCTGTCCCAGCAGGCGGGTGGCATCGGCACCCGGGGGCCGGGAGAGACCCAGCTGGAGGTGGACCGCCGGCGCCTGCTGCGCCGCATGACACGACTCGAGGCCGACCTGAAACAGGTCTCGGCCACGCGTCGCACCCAGAGCCGTTCTCGGCTCCGTTCGCGCCAGCGCGTCGTCAGCCTCGTGGGCTACACCAACGCCGGCAAGTCGACCCTGCTCAACCGGCTGACCGACGCGGGCGTGCTCGTCGAGGACCGTCTGTTCTCGACGCTCGACTCCCGGACGCGACGCCTGGCCCTTCCCGGCGGGGAGACGGTCCTGCTGTCGGACACGGTCGGTTTCGTGCGCAAGCTCCCCCACCAGTTGGTCGAGGCCTTCCGCTCCACCCTCGAAGTCGTGAAGGACGCCGACCTGCTTGTCCACGTCGTCGATGCATCGGCGCCCGAGCCCGAGGTGCAGATCGACGCGGTGCGATCGGTGCTCGACGAGATCGACGCCGCCGGCGTGCCCGAACTCCTCGTGTTCAACAAGGCCGACCGCGCCCCGCAGAGCGCGAGGCGCATGGCCAACGCCTACCCCGACGCCGTGGTGATCTCTGCCCTCACCGGTGACGGGATCGAGCAATTGCTGCGGACACTGGGTGAACGTCTGCGTGTCGCCGACCGGGTGGTCGAGCTCGTGGTGCCCTTCGAACGCGGCGACGTCCTGGCCGCTGTCCACCGCGAGGGCGAGGTCGTCGACGAGGCCCACAGCGAAGGCGCCACCGTGGTCCACGTGGTGCTCGACGACGCCGGACGCGCCCGGTTCCGGGAATTCGCGACGTCGTGAGCGCGCCGACGACCCGGGAGGGGTTCTCGCCCCCGCCCTATCCCTATGACCGCCTGGCCGCAGCGGCGCAGACGGCGGCTGCGCATCCGGGCGGGGCCGTGGACCTGTCGGTCGGCACGCCGTGTGACCCACCCCCCGACGCCGTGGTCGATGCGCTCGGCTCTTCGGGCGCCGAGCGCGGTTATCCGCCCGCCATCGGCAGCGCCGCCCTACGGGGCGCGGCGGCGGATTGGATGCGACGCCGGTTCGGGGTGTCGCTCGATGCCGCTCAGGTCGCCGCCTGTGTGGGCACCAAGGAGTTCGTCGCCACCGCGGCGTGGTTCCTGCAGCTGCGCACCCCCGGTCGCGACACGGTACTGGCCCCGGCGTTGGCCTACCCGACCTATGCCATGGGGGCGCGTCTGGCCGGATGCCGGCTGATGGAGGTGCCTCCCGGCGACGCCGGCGGACTCGACCTGTCGTCGGTCACCGACGACGAGGCGGCGCGAGCGCTGTGCCTGTGGGTGAACAGCCCGTCGAACCCTTCGGGCGCCCTGACCGACCTAGCCGCCGCCGCGGCGTGGGGTCGAGCCCGGGGGGTCCCGGTGCTCTCCGACGAGTGCTACGCCGAGTTCACCTGGCAGGGCGAGCCGACGACTGTCGTGGAGGACGGCACCGAGGGAGTGCTGGCGCTGCATTCGCTGTCGAAGCGCTCCAATCTGGCCGGGGTGCGCGTCGGCTTCTATGCCGGCGACGCCGCGCTCGTCGAGTACCTCGGTGAGATCCGCAAGCACGCCGGGTTCATGGTGCCGGGCCCGGTCCAGGCGGCTGCGGTCGTGGCCCTAGAAGACGACACCCACGTCGCCGAGCAGCGCCGGCGCTACCGTCGGCGCCTGGATCGCCTGGCGGAGATCCTGCGGGGCGCGGGCCTCGAGGTCGAGTTGCCGGCGGGAGGCTTCTATCTGTGGGTGCCCGTGCCGGCCTGGGCCGATGCCCAGGGCGCCGTCGAGGCACGGCCCGGCGCCTGGGTGCTCACCACCGCGCTGGCGGAGGCGGCGGGGATGCTCGTCAGCCCGGGCGAGTTCTACGGGGACCAGGCGGCGGGATTCGTCCGCATCGCCGTCGTCCAACCCGACGAACGGATCGAACTGGTGGCGACGCGCCTCGCCGCGTCGGACCATCCGCATCTCGGGCGCCGGCCGCCATCGACCGGGGCGGGGGGTCCGGGGGGCAACGACGCGGCCCGGTAACCTCGGGCCGATGGCCGACCTGCCGTCCCAGATCGAAGCGTTGTGGGCCCGGGTGGGCGAGCTGAGCCCGGCCGACGGCGACGCTCTCGGGGTCGTCACCCAGGCCATCGACCTGCTCGACCGGGGTGAGGCCCGGGTGGCCGAGATCGATCCCGCCACCGACGAGGTCGTCGTCCACAGCTGGCTCAAGACCGCCATCCTGTTGCTGTTCCGGCTGCGGGGAATGGAGACCGTCGAGCTCGATCCGTTCGAGTACCACGACAAGCTCCCGCTCAAGACCCGATACGAGGCCGCCGGTGTGCGGGTGGTCCCCGGCGCGTCGGCGCGCTGGGGGTCGTTCCTCGACCGGGGCGTCATCCTCATGCCGAGCTACGTCAACATCGGAGCCCGGGTGGGGGCCGACACGATGGTCGACACGTGGGCCACGGTGGGCTCGTGTGCGCAGATCGGGGCGCGTGTCCACTTGGCGGGAGGTGTGGGCATCGGCGGCGTGCTCGAGCCGCCCAACGCCGCACCGGTCATGGTGGGTGACGACGCCAACATCGGGAGCCGGTGCATGGTGACCCAGGGCGCCCGGGTGGGGGACGGGGCCGTGCTCGCCGAAGGCGTGATCCTCAACCCGAGCATCCCCGTGATCGACGCCACCACCGGCGAGGAGCTGGGCCGGGGGGTGGTGCCGTCCTGGAGCGTGGCCGTCGGGGCCTCGCGACGGCGCGAATTCCCGGGGGTGAGTTCTTCCTTCCCTGTGTGCTCGTCATCAAGCGGCTCGAGCCCGGGGAGCGCCACGACAAGGCCCAGCTCGAGGCGGTCCTGCGTGAGCACCAAGTCGGTTCCTGACCGAGTCGGCGAGTGCGTCAGCCATGACCGACCTCCTGGCGCTCGCCGCCGAGCTCGTCGCCATCCCCTCGGTGAGCCATCACGAGGCCGCCCTGGCCGACCGCGTCGAAGCCGACCTGCGGAGTGCCGGGCATCTCGAGGTCATGCGCTTCGAGGACACCATCGTGGCCCGCACCGAGCTCGGTCGGCCCCGTAGGGTGGTGCTGGCCGGGCATCTCGACACGGTCCCCCCTTTCGACGGGGGGTCGGGGCGGGTGGAGGGCGACACGCTGTGGGGCCTCGGTGCGGTGGACATGAAGGGCGGCGTCGCCGTGCTCCTCGACCTGGCCACCGCCGTGGCCGCCCCCGCCCTCGACGTCACCTACGTGCTGTACGCGTGTGAGGAGGTGGAGCGCCGCCACAACGCCCTGGCCCGCTTGGCCACCACGCGGCCCGAGCTCCTCGCTGCCGACGCGGCCGTCCTCGGCGAGCCCACCGGCGGCGTCGTGGAGGCGGGGTGCCAGGGGACCATGCGGGCGGTGGTGTCGCGGGGCGGGCGCCGAGCCCATACGTCGCGGCCGTGGACGGGCGTCAACGCCGTGCACCGGTTGGCGCCGGTGCTCAACGCTCTCGAGCGCTACGTCCCGCGCCGCGTCGTCCTCGACGGCTGCGAGTACACCGAGCAGCTCCAGGCGGTGGGGATCGAAGGTGGGATCGCCAGCAACGTGGTGCCGGACCGGGCCACGGTCACGAATCAATTACCGCTTCGCTCCCGAGGTCGACACCGGCGGGGCCGAAGCGACGCTGCGCGCCCTCGTGGGCGCGGGGCTCGATCCCTCGGCGGGTGACGGCATCGACATCGTCGACGCTGCCTCGGGGGCACCGCCCGATCTCGGCCATCCCGTGCTGGCCGCGCTCGTCGCCGCCACGGGCGCGCCACCCCGGGCCAAGGTGGGGTGGACCGACGTGGCCACCTTCGCCGACCTCGGCGTGCCGGCCACCAATTTCGGCCCCGGCGACCCGTTGCTCGCCCACACCCCCGACGAGCATGTGACGCGCCGGGAGCTCGAGCGGGCCCGCGCCGTGCTCGCCTCCGTCCTGCTCTCGGACTGAGACCCCCGGGCGCCATCCCCGCCGGTCTCGGCGACGGCCACCCGCCCCAACGAGTGTCAAACGTGGTCAGAGGATGGCCACTTCACGACGGTACGGTGCCAAAAGCGGTGACGATCGTCGCCACCGCCTCACCGACCGGAGGGAAGTGACCCCGTGGACTGGAAGCTCGAGCTCGTGGCCGTGCCCGTCACCGACGTGGACCGCGCCAAGGCCTTCTACGCCGACCAAGTGGGCTTCGTCGCCGACCACGACCATCGGGTCAGCGACGACATGCGCTTCGTGCAGCTGACCCCGCCCGGCTCGGCCTGTTCGATCGCCATCGGGCAGGGGATCGTGACCTCGGTGCCCGGGTCGATACAGGGTCTGCAGCTGGTCGTCCTCGACGTCGCCGCGGCGCGTGCCGAGCTGGTGGAACGGGGCGTGGAGGTGAGTGAGGTCCAGGACTTCGCGTGGGGCTCGTTCGTCTTCTTCAGCGACCCCGACGGAAACGGTTGGGCGGTTCAGCAGATCCCGGCGCGCTCATGACCCCCGGCGTGGCGCGATGGTGTCAGGGGCGGGATCCCGTCACAGCTTGCGCACGACGGTGACGACGCGCCCGTAGATCGTCACGTCGTCGGGGCTGAATTCCATGGGGGAGAGGGCGGCGTTGGCGGGTGAGAGCACGACCTTGCCCCGGCGCCGGGCGAAGGTCTTGACGGTGCCCTCGTCCCCGGGGATCCCCGCCACCACGATGTCGCCGTTGTCGGCATCGGGTTGCTGGCGGACGACGACGAAGTCGCCGTCGAAGATGCCGGCTTCGATCATGGACTCCCCGCGCACCCGGAGCATGAACACCGAACCCGAGCCCGTGAAGTCCTCGGGGAGCGGAAGCAGCTCCTCGACGTTCTCGCTGGCGAGCACCCCGGTGCCGGCGGCTACGTCTCCGAGGAGCGGCACGTGGCGGACCGGACTGGCCGCCATGGCCGCTCTCGACGACGGGTCGAACCGCACCTCCATGGCCCGGGGCTTGGTCGGGTCGCGCCGCAGATACCCCTCGCGCTGGAGCACGGCCAGATGGGCGTGCACGGTCGACGACGACGTCAACCCGACGGCTTCGCCGATCTCCCGGACCGACGGTGGGTAGCCCTGCTCCCGCAGGCTGTCACCGATGAACTCGAGGATCTCGAGTCGCTTCCCCGTCAATGCCTCGGCCATGTCGATCTCCTCGTCCCGATCCGCCGTCGGAGCGGTGCCCGTCCGCCAATCCCGGAAGGCGAACACCAGTTCGTGTCACCGTAGCGCCCGGGGGGCACCGGATCAAACACCTGTTCGTGACGAGCCCCGTGACCAGGGACGGAGGTCCCGTTACACCCGCGTGCCACCCTGTGGACATGGCCGCCGCCACCCCCCGCCGGAGCGCACCCGGGCCCCTTGACACGAACACCTGTTCGTGGTGTGATGGCGGCGTGACGAACACCTGTTCGACTCGACGTTGGGCGGGACGGCGCTGATGGCCGTCGCCCTCTCGCCGATCCCCTCGGGTCGCAGGAGCCCGAGGGCCTCGCTCCGGGTGGTGGCCCCGGGAACCCCGGCGGCCCCGGCTCGTCCGGCGCGTCGCAGCGTCCCGGCCGGGCGGCCCTCTTTCCAGTCCGAGCCCGACCGCCGTCGGCATCAGACGCGTCCCACCCGTGCCGGGTGCCTCACGGACGGGCGGACGACCCGCCCGAGCGTCGCGGTGCGGCGCCGGCGGGTCGTGCTCGGAACGGTGGCGGCGGGCTTGCTCGTCGCCCTCGCCCTGCCGTGGAGCGGTACCGGAGGCTCCCTCGCCACCTCCGGTCCCGCTCTGGCGGGGGAGGCGGTCATCGCCCACCACGCCTATGTCGTGCGGCCCGGCGACACGTTGTGGTCCATCGCGCTACGGCTCGACCCGACCGGCGATCCCCGTCCCGTGGTGGCCAAGCTCGAGGCCGAGGTCGGCGACGACGTCGTCCCCGGGGAGCAACTGGCACTTCCCTGACCGCTCGGACGGTGGCACTACGGTTAGACCGGTGCGGTGCCCGTGGTGTCAGAGTCTCGAGGACAAGGTCGTCGACTCACGCCTGGCCGAGGACGGCGTCGCCATCCGACGTCGCCGCGAATGTCTCTCTTGCAACCGACGCTTCACCACCTACGAGCGCCTCGAGGAGGCTCCCTTGTGGGTGGTCAAGCGAGGCGGGCAACGCGAGCCGTTCGACCGCGCCAAGGTCGTGTCGGGGGTGCGGGCGGCGACGAAGAACCGGCCCGTGACCGAGGAGCGGCTCGAGGAGATCGCCCAGCAGGTGGAGGAGGCCCTGCGGGGGGAGGGGGCCGAGGTGTCGAGCCAGCAGATCGGCGTGGCCGTGTTGGAGCGCCTGCGCGAGGTCGACGACGTCGCGTACCTGCGCTTCGCCTCTGTCTACAAGGGATTCGAGGACCTCGGTGACTTCCAACGCGAGGTGGGCCTCCTCACCAAGACGACCGAGCCCAAGCGACGGGCCTGACGACGAGTGCCCGAGCTTCTCGACGGCGTCCCGGACCGGGTGCTCGCCGTCTATGCCCACCCCGACGACCCCGACGTCTCGTGCGGGGGGACGCTGGCGCGGTGGTCCGGGGCCGGTTCCGAGGTCCACGTCCTCATCTGCACCAACGGCGACAAGGGGACGACCGACCCTGCCACCGACCCCGACGACCTCGCCCGGCGTCGCGCCGGGGAAGCGGCCGAGGCGGCGAAGCTCCTCGGGATCGCCGGCCAACACTTCCTCGGCTACCGCGACGGGGAGCTCGAGGACGACGCGTCCCTGCGCGCCACGCTGGTGGGGTGGATCCGCAGGCTCCGTCCCCTGACCGTCCTCGCCCCCGACCCCACGGCGGTGTTCTTCGGCGAGGACTACTTCAACCACCGCGACCACCGGACCACCGGTTTCGCACTCCTCGACGCCCTGTCCCCGGCCGCCGGTCTCCCGCACTACTTCCCGGAGGCGGGCCCCGCCTACCAGGTGCAGACGGCCCTTCTGTCGGGCACCCTGGAGCCCACGGTGTGGGTGGATGTCACGGCCACGATCGCTGACAAGGTGGCGGCGGTGTCGTGTCATCGCAGCCAGTTCGCCGACGGTGGCGAATGGGCGAGAGGCGCGGTGAGAGAGCGTGCCCGAGAGGACGGACGCCGTGCCGGGGTTGGCTATGCCGAAGGCTTCCGGCGGCTGCGACTCGGTGGTTGACCCGGGCGCCACGGGCGCCGGGGTCGATGCGTGCACCGTGTTGCACGTCGACATGGACTCATTCTTCGCGTCGGTCGAGGTCCTGGACGACCCCTCGCTCGCCGGTCGCCCCGTCATCGTCGGGGGCGCCGGGGCGCGCGGCGTGGTGGCGTCGTGCACCTACGAGGCACGTGCCTTCGGGATCCACTCCGCCATGCCGTCGATCGAGGCCCGGCGACGGTGCCCTCACGCCGTGTTCCTCCCGGGCCGGTTCTCCCGGTACGTCGAGATGAGCGAGATGCTCCACGCCGTGCTCCAGCGGTTCTCGCCTGTCGTCGAGGGGATCGCCCTCGACGAGGCCTTCGTCGACGTCGCCGGGGTGCGCCGTCTTCTCGGCTCCCCTCCCACCGTGGCCGCCGCCATCCGCACGGCGGTGCGCGACGGCATGCACATGGAATGCGGCGTGGGGGTGGCGCGGACCAAGCTGCTCGCCAAACTGGCGTCGCGCGCCGCCAAGCCGGTCCTCACCCCTGAGGGCCCCCGGCCGGGGCCGGGTGTCGTGGTGATCCTGCCGGATCAGGAGTTGCCCTTCCTCCACCCGCTGGGGATTCGGGCCTTGTGGGGTGTGGGACCGGCCACGGCGCGCCGCCTCGAAGCACTGGGAGTGATGACTATCGGGGAGCTCGCCCGCATCCCCGAGGAAACGCTGTGCCGGTCGGTCGGTGACGCCAATGGCCGGCAGCTCGCCCAACTGGCCCGGGGTGAGGACCCCCGACGGGTGGAAGCGTCCCGGGCCGTGAAGTCGGTGGGGCACGAGGAGACCTTCGCGCTCGACATCGACAGCCACGTCGGCCTCCATGGCCACATCGTGCGCATGGCCGACGCCGTGGGGACGCGTCTGCGCGAGGCGAAGCTGGCGGGGAGGACCGTCACTGTCAAGGTCCGCTACGGCGACCGCGTCACCATCACGCGATCCCACACGGTGGGGGCGCCGCTCGACTCCCCCCGGGCCCTGGGTGCGGTGGCAGGGGCGCTGCTCGACGCCGTCGACGTGGCCCCCGGCGTGCGGCTCCTCGGGGTATCGGTCTCGGGGCTCGTCGACACCGCCGCCACGGCCCGTCAGCTCTCGTTCGACGACGAGGAGGTGCTCGGGTCCCGACCCGACCCGCACCGCCCCGACCCTGGCCCAGACGGGCTCGCCGCCGAGCCCGACGAGGGCGGTGCCGCGGCGCGCGCCAGCTGGCCTGGCACGAGGTCGAGGCGGCGGTCACCGCCATCCGGGCCCGCTACGGCAACGCCTCGGTGGGCCCGGCCGCTCTGGTGGGGAGACACGGACTGGCGGTGAAGGAGCGGGGTGACACCCAGTGGGGCCCGAGCGCACCGGCGCCGCCCGCCGGTGGTGAGCGGTGATCACCGGGGAGGTCGCACCATTTCTCCGAGGATGTTCCGAGGACGGGTCAGAACCCCGGATTCGGGCTCGGACCAGGGGGGAGATCGTGGACGTGGGGGAGAGAACAAGGTGACGGAGAATCCCCGGCGACGTTGTCTTGCCCTTCCTCGGTGCCTAAGATTGACGATGCGCGCCACGTCGCGACGGGGTATGGAAGGGGGTGAGCGTGCCGCTCTCCGAGCATGAGCAGCGTGTGTTGCACGAGCTGGAACAAGCGCTGTACCAGCAGGACCCGGCGTTCGCCGACCGGGTCCGCTCCGAGAGCGTCTACAAGTACGCGGGCCGATACCTGAAATGGTCGGTGGTCGGCTTCGTGGCGGGACTGGCCGTCATGCTCTTCTTCTTCACGACGAACGTGTTCCTCGGATTTCTCGGCGTGCTCATCATGTTCGCCTCCCTCGTCACCTTCTGGACCAACATCCGGCGGATGGGCAAGGCGGGCTGGGAGGAGATCGGTCACTCGCTGCGGACCGACGGCATCGGCAATGCCCTGCACGACACGCGCGGCTGGTTGCGAGACCGCTTTCGCCGCAACCGCTGACGCACGCGCCGACCCGACTCATTGATCGTCGGGTGCCCGCAGTGCCGGGGGAGTAACCGTGGACCTCTGCCTGGCCATCGACATCGGGGGCACGAAGCTGGCGGCCGGGCTCGTGTCCCGGAGCGGAGACGTCTTCGGGGCCAGGCGGGCCCCGACGCCGCACGGTGACGACGCCGACGCCCTCTTCGGCGCGCTGGTCGCCCTCATCGACGGCGTTCTCGGCGATGAGCACGGCGCGGTGTTGTCGGGCGCCAATCTGGTGGTGTGTGGGGTGGGCTGCGGTGGGCCCATGGACCTGGGGCGCGGCACCGTCTCACCCCTGAACATCCCGGCGTGGCGCGACTTCCCGCTGCGGGGTCGCCTCGAGGAGGCCACCGGCCTCGTCGTCGCGTTGGACAACGACGCCAAGGCGTTGGCGCTGGCCGAGGGTTGGACGGGGGCGGCGCGTCAGCGGCGTGACTTTCTGGCCATGGTGGTGTCGACGGGTGTGGGTGGTGGCGTCGTCGTCGACAACCGGTTGCTCGACGGGGCGTCGGGGAACGCCGGTCACATCGGCCACGTCATCGTAGAGCCCGACGGTCGTCTGTGCGCGTGCGGGGCGCGGGGATGTCTCGAAGCCGAAGCATCGGGCACCGCCATCCTGGCGATGACGGGCAAGCCACCGGCCGATGCCCCGCCCGACGTCGTGGTGCGCACGGGTCGTCTGGTCGGACGGGCCGTGGCCTCGGCGGTGAGCCTGCTCGACATCGAACTCATCGTGGTGGGAGGGTCGGTCGCGCTCGGCTTCGGCATCCCGTTCTTCGCCGCCGCCAACGCCGAATTGCGTGCCCGCGCCCGCCTGTCGTTCACGGCCGACGCGCAGATCGTGCCGAGCGGGCTCGCCTCGGACGGCCCGCTCGTCGGCGCGGGTGCATTGGGTTGGCGGGCGGCCGACCGGGGTCTGGTGCAGGCGCCGTGAACGCCACCACCGCGTCCCGTGGCGGTCGCGGTCCGACATCGGGGCCGGCGATGAGCGTGGTGCTGGGGGCGCTGGCCCGGCGCCCTTGGTTATGGCCCGCCGCGATGGCCGAGGCCGTTCGCCTGGCTCCGTCCGGCTGGTGGCGCCGGTGGCCGCCGGTCCCGCTGCCCGACCCCGCCCTGTGGCGGTTCCGGATGGAGACGGCCTACGGCGGCTCCGGTGATGCGGTGCCCGATCCCGCCGATGTCGTGTCGTTCATCGGGTGGTGCAGCACGATGGGCCGATGGCGCCGACAGTGACGACGCTCCGTGCCGGAGCGAACGTCGCCGACGGGAGTAACCTCCTCAGTGATGTTGGCCAGGGAAGCCGGCGCCAATGGGGCGAGCCGAGCGCTCGTGCTCAACGCGACATTCGAGCCACTGGGGCTCGTCTCCACCCGGCGCGCCCTGCTGCTGGTCCTCGCGACCAAGGCTGAGCTCGTCCACGCCACCGATCGGACGTTCCGCTCCGAGCGCCGGGCCTTTCCCGAACCTTCTGTCGTCCGCTTGGCGCGCTATGTCCGGGTGCCACACGACCGCACCGTGGCGGTCAACCGGCGCACGGTCTTCGCCCGCGACGGCCACCGCTGCCAGTACTGCGGCTTGGCGGCCGAGAGCATCGATCACGTCATGCCCCGCAGCCGGGGTGGCATGCACGCCTGGGACAACGTCGTGGCGGCCTGCCGCCGCTGCAACACTCGCAAGGAGGATCGGCTGCCGCACGAGGTGGGTCTCGTCCTGCGCACCCAGCCTTGTGCGCCGCGCCAGCGGGTATGGCTGCTGGCCATGGGCGGGAGCGCACGCGACGAATGGGCGCCGTACCTGGGTGAGCAGTCCCTGACGGCGTGATCGGCGCCGCCAGTGGCGGGTGGTCGGTCGAGCGCCGCGTCGACACCGCCCGTGCCCTGCTCGCGCCGTGGCCGGCGCGGGCCGACCGCAGTAGCCGGGTGGTCGCGTTGTGCACGGTGGTTGGGCCGGACGCCCTCGTCCTCGGGAGCACGCAGCGCATCGATGTCGTCGACCGGGGGCGCGCTGCCGACGACGGTGTCGACATCGTGCGCCGGGGATCGGGCGGTGGCGCGGTGTGGGTGGGTCCCGGCGCCCAGGTGTGGCTCGACGCGTGGATCCCCCGGGGAGATCCCCTCTGGCACGAGGACGTCATCGCGTCATCGTGGTGGTTGGGGGAGACCTGGGTGCGCGCCCTCGATGCGGTCGGCGCCGCCCCGCTGCTCGTCCATCGCGGACGCGCCACGGGCACCGAGTGGTCCGACATCGTGTGCTTCGCCGGCGTTGGCCCCGGCGAGGTGACGACGGGGCCGTCCAAGGTGGTCGGTATGGCCCAGCGTCGTAGCCGCGACGGAGCCCGGTTGCACTCGATGGCCATGCTGTCGTGGCACCCGACCGCGCTGCTGTCGTTGCTTGTGCTCGAGGGGGACGACACCCGACAGCTGCCGGGCGCCGACGGTGTGCTGTCGGGCGTCGCCACCGGCCTCGTCGACATCCTTCCCACCGCAGGACTCCACGGCGACCGCGCCTCGATCGTCACCACCGTCGAGGACGTGCTGTTGTCCACCTTGCCCTGACTCGACGCAGTCGCGGGTTCCGTACCTTGTCGTCGCGTCGCGTCGCGTTCGCGCCGCGCCCGCGTCGCGCCCTGATCTGATCGTCGCCCCCGCACGGTCTCGCGAGCGTTGTGGCGACGCGTGGTCGGTATCAAAGGCCTCGGCGTGGCCTCGGCTTTCCCCGCCGGGGAGGCGTCGCCGAGGCGGAGCTTCGTCAGCTGGCTCGGACGCGGGCCCGGTGGGGTCCCAGGCCGCGGCGCTGCGAAGGGGGGAGGTGGGGCGCCGTGGTGGGGACCAGTGGAGTGAATGGGCATTGACCTGTGGGGGAGTGGGGGCTAAAGTGGCGCAAAGTGGAGTAAAGGGGAGGAGCCCGCCGAACTTGCGGGGGGAGCGTCGTGGGAGCTCGATTCGGTGGCACGGTTTTTTGGGACGTACGAGCATTCGCTCGACAGCAAGGGTCGGGTGATCCTGCCGTCGAGGTTTCGGACGTCGTTCGAACACGGGGGATACCTGACCGAATACCGGGACGGCTGCCTCGCGCTCTGGACGCCGGACGAGTTCGAGCGGCAGATGGAAGAGATGCAGGCCCGGGCGGCCAGCGGCAAGAGCGACAGGAACCTGGCCCGTATGTGGGCGTCGCACACCCACGATCTCGAAGTGGACCGTCAGGGGCGGATCGTGGTCCCGGCCCGGATGCGGCAGTACGCGGCGTTGGAGAACGACGTCACCGTGGTCGGAGTGATCGACAGGGTGGAGCTGTGGGACCCGACGCGCTGGCAGTCGAACATCGGACCGGAGGAACTGCGTTTCACCGAGGGTGCGGACGACTGAGCATCACGGCCCGAGACACAGGACACGACACCACACGGTGTCGCCATGACAGGGAAAGGAGCAACGCCCAGGATCAACGGTCGAGCTGGCCTCGACCAGACACGAGCACCCGGAACATGCGCAGCCCCTCGGCTGGTTCGGTGGAAGACTCCTCCTCCGCCCGCTTCCAACCGAGTCGCAGGAGCAACCCTCCCGACGGCATCCCGCCAGTCGAGGGGCTGCGGATGCGCCAGGTGTTCAGCCATGAGCCGGTCATGGTCGAAGAAGTGGTGTCGCTGTTTGCCCCTGTTCCCGCCGGGGTGGTGATCGATGCCACCTCGGGAGGAGGCGGGCACGCCGCCGCGTTGCTCGCCGCCCACCCGCAGCTTCGCCTGCTCTGTCTCGACCGCGATCCCGACGCCGTCGACGCCACGTCCCAACGCTTGGCGGCATACGGGGATCGGGCCGTCGTGCGCCGGGCCCGGTTCGACCGCCTCGGCGAGGTCGCCGACGAGATGGGCATCCCCCCCGGATCGGCGAGTGGCGTGCTGTTCGATCTGGGCGTGAGCTCTCCGCAGCTCGACCGTCCCGAGCGCGGCTTTTCATACCGGGCCGACGCACCTCTCGACATGCGCATGGACCCCGAGGAGGGGCCGACCGCGTCCGACCTCGTGAACACGTGGCCCGAGGCCGAGTTGGCGCGACTGTTCGCCGCCAACGGTGAAGGACGTTTCGCCCGGAGGATCGCCCTGGCCGTGGTGGCGGCCCGGCCGGTCACGAGCACCACCGGCCTGGCCGATGTCGTTCGCGCGGCACTCCCCGCCGCGGTGCGTCGCCAGGGCGGCCACCCGGCCCGCCGCGTGTTCCAGGCGCTTCGGGTGGCGGTCAACGAGGAGCTCGAGGTTCTCGTTGACGCGCTCCCAGTCGCCATCGACGCCCTCGCCCCCGGAGGGCGTTGCGTGGTCATCTCGTACCACTCCGGCGAGGATCGCATCGTCAAAGCGGCCTTTCGACAGGCCGAGACCGGTGGGTGTACGTGCCCGCCCGGACTTCCTTGTACCTGTGGCGCGGTGTCGTCGGGCAAGCTCGTGTTCCGAGGGACGCGCCGGCCCACTCCCGCCGAAGTGGCTCTCAACCGTCGCTCTGAGAGTGCGCTGTTGCGTGCCTTCGAGCGGAGAGCGGCCTGATGGCGGTGGCCACGTCGCCCGAGCGCGCCACCATGGCGCCCGCATCGGCTCCCGCCCGCGCCCCGGTGAGGCCGGATCCCGCCCGTGCTCCCGGGTTCGAACGCCAGGCTCGCCCCGTCTCCGAAGCGCCCGGTGTACGGGGGCCCCGGTGGTCGCTCCCGAAGACGGCGGCGCTGGCCGGGGTGATCATCCTGGTCAGTCTCCTGATGGTGGTGGCCGCCAGCGCGTATCTGACCCAGGGTCAGGTCAGCCTGACCCGGATGCAGGGAAAGCTGAATACGGTGCTCGATCAGCACCACCTCCTCGAGAATGAGGTGGCGGCGCTGTCGAACCCGTCCAAAGTGGTGTCGCAGTCTCAAGACCACGGCCTGGTGGCGCCCACCAACGTGACCGACCTGAACCAGGTAGACCCGTCGGAGCCGTCGACGACGACCCCGACGGCCGGGCACGCGTCGCCCCCGCCCCCCAGCAGCCCGTGATCCGAACACCGAAGGGCCAGGGACCTGGCGCGCCCCGCCCCCGTCGGGCCCGTCCGCCCGCGGGCCGACGATCAGGTGCGGCCCCCTCCGGATCGACACGCCGGCCCGCGGCGGCGACAGGAAAAGCGCGACCAGTGGCGAAAGCGGCCAGGGCGCGATCGGTAGCCAAGAGCCAAGCCACGTCTCGAGCCAAGACCAACCGGGTAAAGAGCAGGCTGGCGGCACGGGCGCGCGCTGCCTCGGCGGCGCGCGCTGCCTCGGCGGCGCGCTCTGCCTCCGCGGCGCGCGCTGCGTCCGGTACGCGCACGGCGATCCGTACGACGGCTGGCCCCGTCGGGGCGCGGTCGACCGTGGCGCGACCGCGCGGGTATGAACGCTGGGTCGGATCGTCACCACCGAAGCAGAACCGCAAGGCCCGCCCGGTCACGGGGGGAGCCCATCGCCGTCGTATCGGTTGGATGCGTGTGGTCGTCGTCCTCGTGTTCGCCGCCCTGGCCGTGCGTCTCATCGGTGTCCAGGTGTTCTCGAGTGGGCGCTATTCGGCCATGGGAGCGGCCGAGCTGAACCGGACCGTGACCGTCTCGGCGGTGCGCGGTGGCATCTACGACCGCGACGGGGCGCCGCTGGCGCTGTCGGTGCCGCGTTCGAACATCGTGGGCGACCCGATGCTCATCTCCCATCCCGGACGCGTGGCGCGCGCCCTGTCGTCGGTGCTCCACGTGTCCACGGCGGCGTTGACCGGTGAGTTGTCCGAGCACTCGGGGTACGTCCTCTTGGCGCACGAAGTCGGGGCCGCAGTGGCCAACAAGGTCACGGCGCTCACCCTGCCCGGGATCAACGTGCTTCCCGTCACCGAGCGGGTGGACCCGTCCGGGTCCCTGGCGGCACCCCTCATCGGCACCGTGAGCGCCGCCGACGCCGGGCAGTCGGGCCTCGAGTACCGCTACAACAAGCTGTTGGCGGGCCAAGACGGCATCGCCAACGAAGAGGTGTCGCCCGATGGTGTCCCCCTGCCAGGCAAGACGTCGCAGAGCTCGGCGACCGTTCCGGGCACCGGGGTCGAGCTCACCATCGACGAGCCCCTCCAATACGTGACCGAGCAGTCCCTCAGCGCCGAGATCCTGGCGTCGCACGCCAAGAGTGGGATCGCCATCGTGATGAACACCCGGACCGGCGAGATCCTGTCCATGGCGAACCTGGTGTCGAAGACCGTGCAGCCCCCGACACCCACACCGACGCCGTCGCCGACGGTGACCGCCGCGCCGGCGGGAACGCCGGCGGGACCCACGACCACCACGACGGCGCCCGCGCCCCCGCCCCCGGTCACCACCGTCATCGAGGCGCCGCAGAACCTCGCCCTCACCCAGGTGTACGAACCCGGGTCGGTGTTCAAGTTGGTGACGTTCTCGGCTGCGCTGCAAGACGGGATCATCTCGCCCGACGAGGTCTTCACCGTCCCCAACACCCTCACCATCGACAAGTGGGTGTTCCACGACGCCGAGAGCCACCCAACCGAGGTCCTCACGGCCACCCAGATCCTGGCCCAGTCCTCGAACATCGGGACCATCGAGATCGCCCAGCAGCTCGGGGAAGGCCGGTTGGCGGCCCAGATCTCGACGCTCGGCTTCGGGCGCAGCACCGGCCTCGGCTTCCCGGCCGAGTCGGCCGGCCTCGTCAAGAGCAACCCCGCCACGTGGCACGTCTCGGACATCGGCTCGACGCCCATCGGCCAGGACGACGCCGTCACGGCGCAGCAGGTCCTGGACATGGTGAACACGGTGGGGACGGGGGGAGTGTTCGTCCCGCCCCGGTTGGTCCAGGCCACGGTCGCCCCCGACGGGTCGGTCACGAAGACCCCCACGGCCACCCCGCACCGCGCCCTGTCACAAGAAGTGGCATCGCAGCTGACCACGATGATGGAGCAGGTGGTCCAGGACGGCACTGCCGTGACCGCCGGCGTGCCCGGCTACACCGTGGCGGGCAAGACGGGCACGGCCCAGATACCCGACTCCGTCCACGGCGGGTACATCCCCGGCGCCTACGAGGCCACGTTCGCCGGGTTCGCCCCGGCCGAGAACCCGACCCTGTCGGCCATCGTCGTGCTCGAGCGCCCGAACCCGATCTACGGCGGCATCGTGGCCGCGCCCGGTGTTCTCCCAGATCATGCGGTACGCGCTACACCGCTACGGCATCCCGACGTCGCCCGGGGGCGGGACCACCGGCGGCGACGCCGATGTCCGTGCCGTTTCCCCAGGTCTCACCCCCGCAGCCACCGCGGCCGCCAGCGCCCCGAGCACCACCACCACGACGACTACGATCGTCGCTTCCCATGGGAAGCTCCCAGAAAGAGCGTGACCGCCTCCGCGGCTCCCCCATCGTGCGCATGGACCGCTTGCTCCGCGAGGTCGAGGTCATCGAGGCATACGGGGATCCCGCCGGCACCGAGGTGACCTCCATCGCCTTCGACAGCCGACACGTCGAGCCCGGGGCGCTGTTCTGTTGTCTTCCCGGCCGGAGCGGGGACGGTCACGACCACGCCGCCGACGCCGTCGACGCGCGGCGCCGTCGCTCCCTGCTGGTCGAGCGTCGCCTGGCCCTCGACGTGACCCAGGCCGTCGTGGCGCCGGGGACGGCGCGCCCCGCCATGGCGCAGGTGGCCAGCGCGTTCTACGGCGCACCCGGCTCGGGCGCTTGCTGACCGTCGGGGTCACGGGTACCAACGGCAAGACGACGGTGACCCACCTCCTGGCCTCGATCTTCGAGGCGCACGGTGGCCGACCACGGTCATCGGGACGCTCGACGGGGCGCGGACGACCCCGGAGTCGCCCGACCTCCAACGGCTGTTGGCCGAGGCGCGACGACAGGGCCGGCGGGCGGTGGCCATGGAAGTGTCGTCCCACGCCCTCACCCAGGCCCGCGTCGACGGGATCCGCTTCGACGCCGCGGTGTTCACCAATCTCGTCCCACGACCATCTCGACTACCACAGGACGATGGAGGCCTACTTCGCCGCCAAGGCGTCGCTGTTCACTCCGACGCGCACCGCCCTGGCCGTGGTCAACGGGGACGACCCCTGGGGCCGCCGGATCCTCGACCGGGCCGATGTCCCGGCCGTGGACATTCTCGATGACCGAGGTGAGCGAGCCGTGCACAGCACCGCCGGCCGACACCTCGTTCACGTGGCGGGGGCGCTCGCGTCGAGCTGGCCCTCACCGGGTCGTTCCACGTGGCCAACGCCCTGGCCGCGGCCACCACGGCCGCCGCCCTCGGGGTCCCCGAGGACGCCATCGTCACCGGTCTCGTCCGGGCCCCGGCCCGTGCCCGGACGCTTCGAGGTGGTCGACACCGCCGCGCCGTTCACGGTCGCCGTCGACTACGCCCATACGTCCCGACGGGCTCGAGGGTGGTGCTCGACAGCGCCCGGCGGTTGGCGGCGGGGCATCGTGTCCTGTGCGTGTTCGGGTGCGGCGGCGACCGCGATCGCGACAAGCGCCCGGCCATGGGCGCCGTGGCCGCCGCGCCACGCCGACGTCGCCGTGATCACGTCGGACAATCCCCGACACGAGGATCCCGACCGCCATCATCGACGACGTCGATGGCGGGCGTTCCCACCGGGGCATCGAGGTCGTGGTCAGGACCCGAGCGCGCCGAGGCCATCGACCTGGCGGTGGCGCTGGCCGCCGCCGGTGACGTGGTGGTGGTGGCGGGCAAGGGCCACGAACGCGATCATCGAGATCGGCGACGTCGCGACTGCCCTTCGACGACCGTCAGGTGGCGGCTGCGGCGGTGGCCGTCGACTCGCCCCCGGCCGGGCCCGGAGGCGGCACGCCGTGATCAGCCTCATGGCCTCGGGCGGCATCGCCCTGTGGGTGGCCGTCCTCGGGACGCCGCTGCTCATCCGGTGGCTTCGGCAGCCGGAGCTTCGGGCAGCAGATCCGCGAGGACGGCCCGTCCATGCACCTGGCCAAGGCGGGCACGCCCACCATGGGCGGCGTGGCCCTGGTCGCCGCCGGCGTGGCCGGCTATCTGCATGGCCCACGCCGGGACCCACGTGGCGTTCAGCCGCCCCGGCCTGCTCGTGATCGGGGTGACGCTGTCGCGCGGCCGTGGTGGGATTCGTCGACGACTGGATCAAGGTCCGGCACCGGCGCAGCCTCGGACTCAACAAGCGGGCCAAGCTCGCCGCCCAGATCGTGGTCGCCCTCGGCTTCGCCCTGCTCGCCGAGCACTGGGCCGGGGTGAACACGCACCTGTCGTTCACACGCTGGAACTCCATGGGGATCGACCTCGGGCAGCTGGGGTGGATCGTGTGGGCGGTGGTCGATCGTCGTGGGCACGGCCAACGCCGTGAACCTCACCGACGGGCTCGACGGGCTGGCCTCGGGGTCGGCCACTTTCTGCTTCGCCATGCCTGGCCGTCATCGGCTACTGGCAGTTCCGCCACTATTCGCATCTACCACGTGGCCTCGGCCCTCGACCTGGCCCTCGCCTCCATGGCGCTGGCCGGCGCCTGTCTGGGCTTCCTGTGGTGGAACGCGGCGCCGGCGCGGATCTTCATGGGCGACACCGGCTCGCTGGCCATCGGCGTCGGGCCTGGCCGCGCTGTCGTCTGCAGATGAATCTCCAGCTGCTCCTGCCCGTCATCGGCGGCCTGTTCGTCATCGTCACCCTGTCGGTGGTGATCCAGGTGGTCAGCTTCCGGGTCTTCGGCCGGCGCGTGTTCCGCATGGCGCCCCTGCACCATCACTTCGAGCTTGCTGGGTTGGCCCGAGACCACGGTCATCGTGCGCTTCTGGATCCTCGGCGGTCTCTTCGCCGCCCTCGGGCTGGGCGTGTTCTACGCCGACTTCCTGTCGGTCGACCGGGCTTGCACTGAGACGCGGCCACGGTGACCGATCGCATCCTCGTCTACGGCCTCGGCGTGAGCGGCGCGGCCACCGCCGACCCACTGCTGGCCGAAGGGATCGAGGTGGTCGCCGCCGACGACGACGCCGGCGAACGGCCCCGGCGCCAGGCCGCCGCGCTTGGGCATCGAGCTCGTGGCGGCGCCCGACGACCTCGACCCTGGCGGCGCTGGCGGCGCGGTCGACGAGATCGTGGTGAGCCCGGGGGTGCCCGCCTGTCACGCCGTGTTCGTCGTTGGACCGCCGCCGGTCGCCGGTCATCGGCGAGGTCGAGCTGGCCTGGCGCCGGGCCCGGTGCCCGATCGTGGCCATCACGGGCACCAACGGCAAGACCACGGTGACCACGCTGGTCCAGGCCATGCTGGCGGCGTCGGGGCTGCGGGCGGTGGCCGCGGGCAACATCGGCCTGCCCCTGCTCGACGCCGTGGGCGGGGACGCCGAGGTGGTGGTGGCCGAGGTGTCGTCGTTCCAGCTGGCGCTCACGAGCACGTTCCGGCCCGCCGTGGCGGCCTGGTTGAACTTCTCGGCCGACCACCTGGACTGGCACGCCACCGTCGACGACTACCGCGACGCCAAGGCCCGGCTGTGGGCCAACAGCGGGCCCGGGGACGTGGCGGTGGCGAACGCCGAGGACCCGGTGGTGCTCGCCGCCTCCGAGGTGGCCCGGCCCGGGGGGCGCCACGGTGCGCGACCTTCGGGCTCTCGGCGCCGGGGACTACACCGTGCGCCGACGGTGCGCTGGTGGGGCCGGACGGCGTCGGTGGTGGCGCGGTCGGACGAGCTCGCCCGGACCATGCCCCACGACGTGGTCGACGCTCTTGTGCGCCCTGGCGACCGCCCCGGCGGCGGGGGCGAGCGCCCGACGGCTGCCGGCGCGCCCTGCTCGGGTTCCGTGGGCTCCCCCACCGGGTGGAGCTGGTCGGCGAGGCTAGCGGGGTGCGGTTCTACGACGACTCCAAGGCGACCACGCCCGGCGCCGTGCTGGCCGCCGTCGAAGGGTGTGCTCCGGCGGTGCTGATCGCCGGGGGCCGCAACAAGGGCCTCGACCTGTCCGTGCTCCGGGCCGCGGCCCCGACCTGCACGGGCGTGGTGGCCATCGGGGAAGCGGCCGAGGAGGTGGCGGCCGCCTTCGCGGGGTCGGTGCCCCTGGTGCGGGGCCGCGTCGATGGCCGGTGCCGTCGAGGCCGCCGCGGCCATGGCCGGTCCGGGCGACGCGGTGGTGCTGTCGCCGGCCTGCGCGTCGTTCGACTGGTACCGGTCCTACGCGGAACGGGGCGACGACTTCTCCCGGTGCGTGCGCGCCCTGCCCGGCTTCACCCCTGCGGCCGAAGGTGTGTCTCGGTGAGCCCCGCCACGCCGGCGCCGTCGCCGCGCCCCCGACGGGACGGTCCGCCGCCGGCCCATCTCCGCCTCGTCGAGGCCGAGAGCCGTCGAGCCCGAGGCCCTGCTCCTGGCGTCGGGCGTCGAGACCTGGTCTCGACGCGCACCGCCGTGCTCGGCGTGGTGGTGGCGCTGTGCGGCATCGGGCTCGTCATGGTGCTGTCCGCCTCGGCGTACACGTCGCTGCGGTACTACGGGTCGGTGTGGACCATCTTCGAGCGCCAGGTGCTGTGGATGGGCCTGGGCGCCATCGCCTTCGTGGGCACCATCCGCATCCGCTACGACAAGTGGCGCCGGCTCCGGATCGTGCTGCCGTTGCTGACCCTGGGCCTTCTGGTGGCCGTGCTCGTGCCCGGCATCGGGATCTTCGCGGGCGGTTCCAGCCGCTGGATCGGGGTGGGGCCCCTGCGCGTCCAGCCCTCGGAGCTCATGAAGCTGGCCATGGCGGTCTTCGCCGCCGATCTCCTCGCCCGGCGCGCCGACCGGCTCGAGAAGCCGATCGCGGCGGTGGTCCCGCTGCTCGGCCTGCTCGCGGTGTCGGGCCTGCTCGTGCTGAAGCAGCCCGACATGGGAACGGCCTTGGTGCTCGCCTTCCTCACCTTCGCGCTGCTCTACGCGGGCGGGGTGCCGCTTCGCCCGGTGCTGAAGGCACTCGGGGTCACCGCCGTCATCGGCCTGATCGTGGGCCTGGCCGAGCCGTACCGCCGGGCCCGGTTGCTCTCGTTCCTCGACCCCTTCGCCCACGCCAAGGGGTCGGGCTACCAGGTCGTCCAGTCGCTCGTCGGGCTGGGCTCGGGCCATCTCTATGGACTGGGCCTCGGCGGGGGACGGGAGAAGTGGGGGCTGCTCCCCAACGCCCACACCGACTTCATCTTCTCGGTGATCGGGGAGGAGGGGGGACTGCTGGGGGCGCTCATCGTGCTCGGCCTCTTCGGCGCGCTGGCGTGGTACGGGTTGCGGGCCGCGGTGCGGGCCCCCGACCGCTTCGGGGCGCTGTTGGCCGTGGCCGCCACCAGCTGGATCACGAGTCAGGCGGTCATCAACATCGGGGCGGTCATCGGCGTGCTCCCGGTGACCGGCATCCCGCTGCCGTTCATCTCCTTCGGGGGCTCCTCGCTCGTCATCACGCTGATGGCGGCGGGCATCCTCGTCAACGTGGCGTCCCACGAGAGACCTCCGGGTCTCGCCACCCCGGCGCCGTCGTCGGTGCCGGCGGGCTCTCGGGGGGCCGCCCCCAAGGGCATCGACACACTGCGTCGCCGCGACCGCGGGTGAGCACCCGGCGCTACGCGCTGGTGGCGGGGGGAGGGACCGGTGGCCATCTCGTCCCCGCGTTGGCGGTGGCCCGCGCCCTGGCGGAAGGACAGGGCCCCGACGCCGTCGAGTTGGTGGGGGCACGGCGAGGGCTCGACGCCCAGCTCCTGGCCGACGAAGGTGTCCCGGTGACGCTGTTGCCCGGGCGGGGCATCGCCCGTCATCTCGACGTGCGCTCCATCGTCGCCAACGTGGGCGCCGTCGCCGGGCTGGTGGCGGCCTTCGTGGCCGCCGTGGTGGTCGTGGCGCGTCGGCGCCCCTCGGTGGTGGTGGCCATGGGAGGGTACGCGTGCGTGCCCACCGCCCTGGCCGCCGCCGTGATGGGGATCCCGGTGGTGCTCGTGAACGTCGACGCCGTGCCCGGTGCCGCCAATCGTCTGGTGGGACGCTTCGCCCGGGCCGCCGCCGTCGCCTTCGAAGGGACGGCGTTGCCGAGGGCGGTGGTCACGGGTGCCCCGGTGCGGGGCGTCATCGTCGCCGGCGCCCACCCCGAGGAGGCCGGCCGCGCCGCGGCGCGGGTTGCGCTCGGGCTCCCCGCCCACCGCCTCGTGGTGGCGGCGGTGGGCGGCTCGCTCGGTTCGAAGCGACTCAACGAGGCGGTCATCGAGCTCGCCGGGCTCTGGGCGCGCCGGCCCGACGTGGCGCTGTACCACGTGGTGGGGCGACGCGACTGGACCTGGGCGTCGGAGGCGGTGCCGCCGACGCGCCGCGGTCCGGTCGAGGACGGCCTGTGGTACATCCAGGTCCCCTACGAGGAACGGATGGCGCTCTTCTACCAAGCCGCCGACATCGTGGTCGCTCGGGCCGGCGCCAACACGGTGGCCGAGCTGGCCGTGGTCGGCGTGCCGTCCATCTTGGTGCCCCTGCCCGGCGCGCCCGGCGACCACCAGCGCGCCAACGCGGCCGTTCTCGAGCGCGCCGGGGGGGCGGTGGTCGTATCAGACCCGCAATGCACCGGTCCGCATCTGGCCACCGAGATCGACGTCCTGGCCGCAGACCGGGGCCGTCTGCGTGCCATGGGGACGGCGGCAGGCCGTGTGGGGCGCCCCGACGCGGTGGCGGCGGTGGCGGCGCTGGCCCGGTCCCATGCCCGCGCCCGTCATCGTGGAACCCGGGCTGCACATGCCCTCTGACCCCGGGCCGGCCGACGAACCGGCGCCGACGGTGCGATCCCTCGACCTGGCGAGCCCCCGACGCGTGCACGTCGTGGGAGCCGGTGGCGCGGGCATGAGTGCCATCGCGTCGGTGCTGGCCGCCATGGGCCACGTCGTTACCGGAAGCGACCTCAAGACCTCCGCGGCGCTCGAACGCCTGGCCGCCAGCGGGGTGCAGGTCTTCGTGGGCCACCATGCCGGCCACGTCGCCAATGCCGAGATCGTGGCCCTGTCGACGGCCATCCCCGACACCAATCCCGAGGTCCAAGAGGCTCGCCGTCGGGGGCTGACGGTGTTGAGCCGGGCCGATGCGCTGGCCGCCATCGCGGCGTGTCGCCGGTGTATCGCCGTGTCAGGAACCCACGGCAAGACCACCACCACGTCGATGTTGGCGTTGATCCTCATCGAGGCGGGGTTGCGGCCGAGCTTTCTCATCGGGGGGGACGTGAACGAGATCGGCACCAACGCGGTCTGGGACTCCGGCGAGTGGATGGTGATCGAGGCCGACGAGAGCGACGGCACGTTCCTGCACCTCGCCCCCGAGATCGCCGTAGTGACCAACGTCGAGGCCGACCACCTCGACCACTACGGGGACTTCGACCACCTCGTCGAGGCATTCGACCGGTTCCTCGCTTCGGCCCCGGGCGGCGCCGTGGTCGGTGCCGACGACGTGGTCGCGGCGCGCCTGGGGGCGGTACACGGCGCCGATCTCGTCGGCACCTCCCCGCAGGCCACCCATCACATCGAGGATGTCGAGACCGGCAACGGCGTGTCGTTCGCCTTGCGGGTGCACGGCGAGATCCTCGGTCGGGTGGCCCTGCCCGTGACCGGCGCCAACAGCGCCCGCAACGCGGCCGTGGCCGTGGTGGCGTCGCTGCGCGTGGGTGTCGCCTTCGACGCCGCCCAGCGCGCGTTGGCTCGCTTCGCCGGCGTGGCCCGGCGCTTCGAATGGCGCGGCGAGATGAACGGGGTGCGTTTCGTCGACGACTACGCGCACCTGCCGACCGAGGTGGAGGCGGTCATCGCGGCGGCCCGGGCCACCGACCCGCGCCGTCTCGTGGTCGTGTTCCAGCCCCATCGCTTCAGCCGCATCGCCGCGCTGGGCGACCGGTTCGCCGACGCCTTCACCGGTGCCGACGTCGTGGTCATCACCGACGTGTTCGCCGCCGGCGAGTCACCGCTACCGGGGGTGACCGGGCGCGTCGTCGCCGACGCGGTGGGGCGGGCCCATCCCACCCTCGATGTCGCCTACGTCCCCGGGCGCGCCGAGCTGCAGGCCCACGTGGCCCGGCTCCTGACCCCTGGCGATCTCTGTTTGACCCTCGGGGCCGGGGACCTGACGACGCTCCCCGACGAGCTCCAGGCCACGACGCCGTGGTGAGCGCCGGCCCCTCCGGGCGGCCGGAGCTCCCTCGGTCGCTCGACGCCGTCGCCGGCCTTCTCGGCCCGCGGGCCCAGCGCCATGCCCCGCTGGGGTCCCGCACCACCTACCGCGTGGGCGGGGACGCCGGCGTCCTCGTCGAGGCGGACAGCGAGGACGATCTCGTTGCCGTGCACCGTGCCCTCGTGACCGTGGACGCGACGATCCCGCTCCTGGTCCTGGGGGAGGGCTCGAACCTCCTCGTCGCCGACGCCGGCTTCCCCGGTCTCGTCGTCCGCCTGGGTGGCGGTCTGGCCGAGGTCGAGATCCGGGGATCGACCGTCCGCGCCGGCGGTGGTGCAAAACTTCCCGTTGTGGCCCGGAGGTCGGCAGCGGCCGGTCTACACGGCCTGGAGTGGGGAGTGGGGGTGCCCGGATCGGTAGGCGGCGCGCTCCGGATGAACGCCGGTGGGCACGGGTCCGACGTCGCCGCCGTTCTGTCCGGTTGCCGCCTCTTCGATCTCATGGCGGGCGAAGGGGTCGACACGAGCCCCTCGGCACTTGCCCTGGGCTACCGCACGTCGCGTCTCCGCGCCGGGGATGTGGTCGTGCGGGCGGATTTCTCGCTGCTGGCCGGAGACCGCCACCGTGCCGAAGAGACGGTGCACGAGATCGTGCGGTGGCGACGCGAGCACCAGCCCGGCGGGTCGAACGCCGGATCGGTGTTCATGAACCCCCCCGGTGACTCGGCCGGTCGGTTGGTCGATGCGGCCGGCCTCAAGGGGATGCGGCTGGGCTCGGCCCAGGTGTCGACGAAGCACGCCAACTTCATCCAGGCCGACGAGGGCGGGTCGGCCGACGACGTGCGGAGCCTCGTCGACCGCGTCCGGGCCGAGGTTCTCGAACGGATCGGCGTCGAGCTGGTCACCGAGGTGCGGATGGTGGGGTTCTCGCCCGACGGGCCTCCCTCTCCCTCGACCTCTACTCGAGGTAGAGAGTCGTGACCGAGGTACCCACCGTCACCCGTCCGACCGGGACGGAGGCCTCGAACGGCGCGCACCACGAGTCCGGCTCCTCGGAGGAGGCCTTCTCCGAGGAGGCCGGCGCCAACGGAAACGCCCCCGAGACCAACGCCTCAGAAACCAGCGCCCCGGAGACCAGCGCCCCGGAGACCAGCGCCCCGGAGACAGCGGCCCTCGACGCGTCTCGTGACGATGCGGTCCCCGGGGGCCCCGGCCCACCTTCTCAACGGGACGAGGCTCTACGGCCTGCGCAGGACGAGCGGACGGAGGTCCCACCCCCCGGGACGGACGACGAGGCGCCCGCCGACCCGGCCACGGTGGTGCATCCCCGGGTGTGGCAGCGGCGCGTGGCTGTCCTGCGGGAGCAGGGTCGGCGCCGGCTCCGTTGGGTGGTGGCCGGTGTGGCCGTGCTCGTGGTGCTGTGCGTAGCCCTGCTCGTGCTCCATACCCCCCTGCTGGCCCTGCGCAACGCCACCGTGCGCGGTGCCCAGCACACGGGCACCCAGGCGGTGTTGGCGGAGGCGGGGCTCCTCGACGATCCGCCCCTCATCGACGTCGATCCGAGCACCGTGGCCGCCCGCGTCGAACGGCTCCCGTGGGTGGCCCACGCCGTGGTGGTCCGGCATTGGCCCGACAGTGTGACGATCACCGTCACCGAGCGAGTCGCGCTGGGCTCGATGACCCGGCCCGGCGGGGGCGTCGCCGTGGTCGACGCGTCGGGCCGGGTCCTGGCGTGGCAATCGATGCCCCCGCCTGGGCTGGTCCTCGTGGCACCGGTGACGCCCGGGCCCCCCGGCACCGTCCTCGCTTCGGCGGCGCGACCGGCGCTGCAGGTAGCGGCGGCCCTCCCGGTCTCGCTCGCCGGTCGGGTGCGGGACGTGAGCGCCAACGCCGGGGGCATGGTGACGTTGGATCTGGGGGGAGGGGTGAGCGCCTCGCTGGGTTCGACGGCCGAGCTCCCCGCCAAGCTCACCGCCGTGGCCAGCGTGTTCGGCCGGCGCGCACGTGTCTAGCCCGGCCCTGATCGACGTGACGGTGCCGGACGAGCCGACGGTGGGCCCGCCACCACCAGGGTCGCGACGGTAAGCACGACGCCGGTGACCTGGGTTTGGGCACCCTTCGTGGCCGTGGGTCTTCTTGACCGGTTCGCGGTGCCGCCGTATCGTGAGGACACCTCGGCAGGCCCCGGAACCATCCCAAATGAAGCTGTGGTCGAGGGTGAGGTCACCTGGTGCTCGGAGCGAGGACGGCTCGACCACCGGGCGGGGTTCCACGATGAGGCTCGAAGTTCGGGTCGTGGCGAGGAGGGTTGATGACCGGTCCAGCGCAGAGCAGCTACTTCGCTCTCATCAAGGTGGTGGGTGTTGGCGGCGGTGGCGTCAACGCCGTCAACCGCATGATCGAGGCCGGCCTCAAAGGTGTCGAGTTCATCGCCATGAACACCGACTCCCAGGCGCTGCTCATGAGCGACGCGGATCTGAAGCTCGACATCGGCCGCCAGCTCACTCGGGGGCTGGGCGCAGGCAGTGATCCCGAGATCGGCCGGCAAGCCGCCGAGGAGCATCGGGTCGAGATCGAAGAAGCCCTCAAGGGCGCCGACATGGTCTTCATCACCGCCGGGAAGGGTGGAGGCACCGGCACGGGGGCGGCCCCCGTCGTGGCCGAGATCGCCCGGGCCGGGGGAGCGCTCACCATCGGGGTCGTCACCCGCCCCTTCTCGTTCGAGGGACGCCGCCGCTCGGTGCAGGCCGAGACGGGGATCCAGAACCTCAAGGACAAGGTCGACGCCATCATCATCATTCCCAACGACCGGTTGCTCACGGTGTCCACCGAGAAGACGTCGATGATGAGCGCCTTCAAGATGGCCGACGAGGTCCTGCTCCAGGGGGTCCAGGGCATCACCGACCTCATCACCGTGCCCGGACAGATCAACACCGACTTCGCCGACGTGCGCATGGTGCTCGCCAACGCCGGCACCGCCATCATGGGAATCGGGCAGGCTTCGGGTGACGGCCGGGCTGTCAACGCGGCGCGGGGGCGATCACGAGCCCGTTGCTCGAGGCCTCGATCGAGGGGGCCCGGGGCATTCTGGTGGACATCGCGGGCGGCCCCGACCTCGGACTGTTCGAGGTGAACGAGGCCATGGAGATCATCCACGGTCACGCCCATCCCGACGCCAACATCATCTTCGGCAACGTGATCGACGAGTCCATGACCGACTCCGTGCGGGTCACGGTGATCGCGGCCGGCTTCGAGCGCTGGGAGGAGGGCCGCGGTGAACCTCGTCCCGAGGACCGCAGCCAGGTGCTCGGGTTCGAGAACGTGCACGAGGACATCTTCGCCACGCCCGACGACGACGACCTCGATCTCGGTGACGACGAGTTCGACGTCCCGTCCTTCCTCCGCTAGCACCCCCACGCGGCTGGCGGGCACCGACGTCCACGCTCTGTGGACGGGTGCGGCCCACGGAGACCAACGCACGATCGGCGAGGGCCCGCTCCCGGCAGGGGTGCCCGCCGGCCTGGTGCTGCGCCGGATGCGCCAGGTCCACGGTGCCGGTGTGGTGGTGGTCGACGGGCCCGTTCCCGACGGGGCCGTGCCCTGGGCACCGGGACCGGGCCACACTCCCCCCGAGGGCGACGCCGTGGTGGCGACGAAGCCGGGGGTGGCGCTGGCCGTGCTCACCGCCGACTGCGCGTCGGTGGCGCTGGGGTCTCCCGAAGGCGTCCACGGTGCCGTCCACGTGGGGTGGCGAGGACTCGGGGCCGAGGTGCTGGGCCGGGCCATCGCCGCCATGCGGGTGCTCGGGGCCCGCACCGTGGTCGGAGGGCTCGGACCGTGCATCGGGCCGTGTTGCTACGAGTTCTCCCGGGACGATCTCGACGCGCTGGCAACGACGTGTGGTCGCGACGTCGCCACCACGACGACGTGGGGGCGGCCCTCGCTCGATCTGTCGGCCGCTGTGCGTGGTCAGCTCTCACGCTCCGGAGCATCGCTGGTGGTCGAGTCAGGGCCGTGCACGATGTGCACCCCGGGGTACTTCTCACACCGGGGCCGGCGGGACGAGGCGCGTCAGGCGCTACTCGTCTGGCGTCAGCGGTAGCGGGGTCACGCCATGCCGCGTTCGGTGCCGCGGGTCCTGGCGAGCGCGCCCCCTCCCGACGTCGTGACAGCGCGTGTGGTGGCGCTGCGCCGTCGCATCGAAGAGGCGGGGCGCGACCCGTCGGCGGTACGCATCGTGGCGGTGACGAAGGGCTTCACTTCGAGCGCGATCGATGCGGCGCGTCGGGCCGGGCTCTTTGACATCGGGGAGAACTACGTCGACGAGTTGTTGACGAAGGCCGGGGCCGGTGCACACGACAGTGGCGACGAGGTCGATGTCGCGGAACCCGAGACGCGCTGGCACTACCTCGGCGCGATCCAACGTCGGCGCGTGCGCGTGCTCGCTCCCGTGGTGTCGTGGTGGCAGACGGTCAGCCGCGTCGTCGAGGGCGCGTCCATCGCGTTGCACGCACCGGGCGCCACGGTGCTCGTCGAGGTGGACACCACCGGGGCCCCGGGACGCAACGGCTGTACCCCGGCCGAGGTCCCCGCCCTCGTGGCCTCGCTGCGGGAGCAGGGCCTCGACGTACGCGGCCTCATGACGGTGGGCCCGGCCGGGCCCCCCGAGGAGTCCCGGCCCGGGTTCCGCCTCACCGCGCACCTGGCCCGAGACCTCGGCCTTCCCGAGGTCTCGATGGGCATGTCCGACGACCTCGAGGTGGCGCTGTCCGAGGGCAGCACCATGGTGCGTGTGGGGCGCGCGTTGTTCGGGGAACGGCCGCTCCGGCCTGCCTGAGGGAGTGGTCTACGGTGGTGCTCCTCCATCCCCATGTGCCTGGTTGGAGGCACTACGCTTGTCGAAGGGAGGCTGGCGATGGCGTCTGGATTCTTCAAGAGGTCCATGGTGTATCTGGGCCTGGTTGACGACGAGTACGACGAGTACGACGAGTACGAGCCACGCGCGCCCGTCGGTCAACGGATGAGCCAGCGGGTGTCTCTGGCCGCCGAGGACGACGACGAGCCCACCTCCGCCGTGGCCACCAGCACCATCCGGCCCCATGGCGCGCGAGGAGTACCCGCCGTCACAGACCATCACCCCCCGCACCATGGGGAGTGTCGTGCGGCCCGTGGTCGCCGAACCGGGTGCGCGCGTGCACGTGGTGGCGCCCCTGCAATTCGGCGACGCCAGACAGATCGCCGATCGACTCATGGCCAATCAACCGGTCATCGTGAACCTTCAGGTCGCGGACCGAGAGCTCATGCGTCGCATGATCGACTTCTGCAGCGGCGTCGCCTACGCCTTGAGCGGCAAGATGGAGCGCGTGGCGGACAAGGTGTTCCTGGTGACACCGTCGAACGTCAAGGTCTCCGCGGAGGAGCGACAGCGCCTTCAGGAGAACGGGCTCCTGCGGCCCTGAGCGCCGCACCCGAGCCCGCCACCTTGTCCCACGACTGACGCCGTAGCCTCGCCATCGTGCTCCGCACCATTGTCGTCTATCTGCTCGAGATCTATCTGTGGGGCGTGCTGTTCCCCCGTGCCCTGCTGAGCTGGTTCCCGGCCGCGCCCGGCTCCACGCTGGCGAGCATCAACTCCGTGCTGTTCCGGCTGACCGAGCCCGTGCTCGGGCCCGTGCGCCGGCTGCTCCCGCCCGTGCGGGCCGGCGGATTCGGCATCGACCTCTCGTTCATCATCGTGTTCCTCGGCATCCAGTTGGTGGTGATCCCGATCGTCTACCGGCTGCTCTAAGCGCACCGACACCCGGCCCGGCCCGGGCCGTCCAGGCGTGCGGGCCGGCCGGGCTCCGGGGCCTGCACACCATCGCGAGCATGGCCCCGTGGGCCGTGGCTAGGATTCGCCACATGGAAAGTGGAAAGCCGACCGGCCAGGGCTCGAGCCTCGACAGCCTGCGTACCGTCGAATTCCGCCAGACTCTTCGCGGGTATCACATCGACGACGTAGACGAGTACCTCGAACGCGTAGCAGTGGACGCCGAGGCGCTGCAGGAGCAGGTGCGCCAAGCGGGAGAGCGACTCAGGCAGGCGGCTGAGCGCATCGCCCAACTCGAGGGCATGTTGCAGGAACAGCAGCTGCAACCGCAGGCGAGCGCGCCCGTGAGTGACGACACCTTGCAACGGACGTTGCTCCTCGCCCAGAAGTTCGTCGATCAGACCCAGGCCGAAGCCGAGGCTCAGGCACGCGTGCTCGTGTCGGACGCCGAAGACCGCGCCCGCCGGGTGCTCAGCGAAGCCGAATTGCGGGCGAAGTCGGTCACCGAAGACACCGAGCGGCACCTGCGCGAAGAGATCACCCGGCTCGAGTCGATCCGCGCCCAGTTGGCGGGCGAGGTCGAGACCATCGGCCGTCACATGGAGAACGAGCGCAACCGGTTGCGCGGTGCGCTGAGCGACATGCTCACGTGGGTGGACGAGCACGTCCAGCCGTCGGGTTCGATCCTCGCCCAACGGACCGCACCCCGACCGACGGCGCGTCCCAGCGACGACGTGCCCACCATGACGGCGCCCCGGCCCGGCGAAGAGATCCCGACGGTAGCCGCCCCCGATTCGGTCGGTGGCATCCCCGGGCACGAGCCTTCGGCCATGACGCTCGAAGGTGGAGGACGGGCCGCCGTGTCGGTGCAGGGCAATGCGGCGACCGGGGGAGCGCGCCCGATGGACGCGGAGAGCCCGTCGGCAGACAGCGACCACCAGGGGATCATGGCCATGGACGACACCGGCCAGCCCCAGCCCATCGCACCTCGCTGACCCACCCCGGACGCTCGGTCCGCTCCCGGCACCCTCGACGGCCGCGTCCCGGTTCAACCTCACCAGGGGTCGCCATGGCGAGGGTCAGGTGTCAGGGCACGGCGTCTTGGTCACCCCGACCGCCAGCTCGGGCCCCACGGTCACGGTCACGGTGACGGCCACGGCCAGGGTCTGATCGGCCACGTAGGTCCGGTGCGCCTCGACGGCCGCCGCGATCTCGGCCGGGGCCACGATGTCGAGGTCGATGCAGTCCGACACGTGCAAGCCGGCGTCGCGTCGCGCCGCCTGCACGAGTCGGACGACGTCGCGAGCCCGACCTTCGGACTCGAGGTCGTCGTCCACGGCGGTGTCGAGGGTGATGACCCCGCCGTTCTCGGGGAGGGTGCGGCCCTCGACCACGTTGCGGGGCCGGAGCACGAGCTCGTACTCCCCGGGCTCGAGGCGGACGCCGCCCGCCACCACCGCGTCGTCGGTGCGCTGCCAGTCACCGTCACGGACCGCCACCGTGACGCGTTGGGTCTCGGGGCCCAGCCGGGGGCCGAGGACGGGGTGCACGAGGGTGAGGATCTCGTCGGCGATCCCCCCGACCTCGTCGGTGAGGACCACCTCTTTGACATTGACCTCGTCCTCGATGATCTCGACGAAGGGCCGGAGCCGCTCGGGACGCGTCGTGGCGATGGTGAGGCGGCGCAACGGCAGGCGGGCCCGCCGGCTGTTGGCCTTGCGCACGGCGTGGGCGGCCGAGCACACGTCCCGCACGGCGTCCATGGCCTCGACCAGGTCGGGGTCGGCGGGCAGCCCGCCCGGGGTGGGCCAGTCGGCCAGATGGACGCTTCGTTCTCCGGTGAGCCCGCGGTACACCGACTCGGTGAGCAGCGGTAGCAAGGGGGCGGCGATCTTGCACAGCGTGACGAGCACCGTCGACAACGTGTCGTAGGCGTCGTTCTTGTCCGACTCGACCTCCGCCGACCCGTCGCGGGCGCGCCAGAACCGGTTCCGGCTCCGGCGGATGTACCAATTGTTCAAGGCGTCGAGAAAGCGCGTGATGGCCGTGCACGCCGCGAAGATGTCGTAGGCGTCCATCGACGCCGTCACGGCGTCGACCAGCGATGCCGTCTTCGCCAGGATGTAGCGGTCGAGGACGCCGGTGGCGTCGATGCGGGCCCGGCCCTTGATGCCGTCCACGTTGGCGTAGAGCGACAGGAAGTACCAGGCGCTCCAGATCGGGTTCAGGACCTGGCGCCGCACCTCCTCGATCCCCTTGGCGTGGACCACGAGGTCCTGGCCCCGCAGGATCGGGGCGGCCAGGAGGAACCAGCGCATGGCGTCGGCGCCCCACACGTCGAACACCATGTCGGGCTCGGGGTAGTTGCCGAGACGCTTCGACATCTTCCGGCCGTCGTCGCCGAGCACGATGCCGTGCGCCACGCAGTGCCGGAAGGGGGGACGATCGAAGAGGGCGGTGCCGAGCACGTGCAGCGTGTAGAACCAGCCCCGGGTCTGCGTCACGTACTCGACGATGAAATCGGCGGGAAAGTGCGACTCGAACCACTCGGCCCGCTCGAAGGGGTAGTGCACCTGAGCGAAAGGCATCGAACCCGACTCGAACCAGCAGTCGAGCACGTCGGTGACGCGACGCATCGTGGAACGCCCGCTGGGGTCGTCGGGGTTGGGCCGGACCAGCTCGTCGATGGTGGGACGGTGCAGGTCGGTCAGCCGGACGCCGAAGTCTCGTTCCAGCTCATCGAGGCTCCCGTAGACGTCGATGCGGGGATGGCTGGGGTCGTCGCTCTTCCACACCGGGATGGGCGAGCCCCAGAACCGGTTCCGGCTGATCGACCAGTCCCGCGCCCCTTCGAGCCATTTCCCGAAAGCCCCCTCCTTGATGTGGGCGGGGACCCAGTCGATCTCCTGGTTGAGCTCGAGCATGCGGTCCTTCACGGCGGTGACCTGCACGAACCACGAGCCGACCGCCTTGTAGATGAGCGGCGTGTCGGTGCGCCAGCAGTGGGGATAGCTGTGGGTGTACGACTTCACCTCCACCACGGCACCGGCCGCCTTGAGATCGGCGGTGATGGCGCGGTTGGCGTCGAACACCTGCTGGCCTGCGTAGGGCGGCACCTCGTCGGTGAACCGCGCCCGGTCGTCCACCGGGCACACCACGGCGATGCCGGCCTCGCGACAGACGTCGAAGTCCTCCTCACCGAACCCCGGCGCCAGGTGCACGACGCCGGTGCCCTCGTCGGTGGCGACGAAGTCGGCTCGCAGGACCCGGAAGGCGCCGGGCTCGTCGGCGAAGAACGGGAAGAGGGGGCGATAGGTGCGCCCGACGAGGGCGGAGCCCTGGAAACGGGCCAGCGGCTCGGCGTCACCCAGGAGCTCGGGATAGGCGGCGGCCCGCGCCGCCGCGATCACGGTGGGCGTTCCCAGGAGCTCGTAGACGGCGTAGTCGATGTCGGGGCCCACCCCCAGGGCCAGATTCGACGGCAGGGTCCACGGCGTGGTCGTCCACGCCATCACGCGCAGGGGCCCGGCGATCTCGGCCGGGGCGGTGCCGCTGTCGTCGGGGTCGAGCGAGAACAAGACGGTGACGGCCTGGTCCTGGCGGGGACGGTAGGCGTCGTCCTGGCGTGTCTCGAAATTCGACAGGGGTGTCTCGCACTCCCAGCAGTAGGGGAGGACCCGCTCGCCCTCGTAGACGAGCCCCTTGTCCCACAGCGCCTTGAACGCCCAGATCACGCTCTCCATGTAGGAGAGGTCCATGGTCTTGTAGTCGTTGGCGAAGTCCACCCACCGTGCCTGGCGGGTGACATAGCGCTCCCAGCCGTCGGTGGTACGCAGGACGAGGGCCCGGCAGTACTCGTTGAAGTTGTCGATCCCGTACTCGACGATGCCGGCCCGACCCGACACCTCGAGCTCCTTCTCGGCGGCCATCTCGGCGGGGAGGCCGTGGCAGTCCCATCCGAAGCGGCGTTCGACGCGCCTGCCCCGCATGGTCTGGTAGCGGGGCACGGCGTCCTTCACGAATCCGGTCAGGATGTGGCCGTAGTGGGGGAGCCCGTTGGCGAAGGGGGGCCCGTCGTAGAACACGAACTCGTTGGACCCACCGGCCCGGGCCTCGACGGAGGCCGCGAAGGTGCCGTCCTTGGCCCAGTACTCGAGGATCTGCTCTTCGAGACGGGGGTAGTCGGCCTGTTGCTCGACGTCGGGGTACGGCGCCTGGCCGCCAGGCGGGTTGGGCATGCCCCCAGCGTATTGGAGCAGCGGCGTCACCCTGTGGCCCCATCGACGTGGAATACTCCTGGCCGCCGCGGTGTTGCCGCCCTGACGTGGCGACGCTAGGTTCGCCCACCTTCGTCGGGCAGACGAGAGCCAGGGGAGATGACCGACATCGCGATCACCGCTCGGCGGCCGAAGGGGTTTTGCTGATGGCCGCGGTCAAGAAGTCGCCACCGCCGAAGAAGAAGTCCACGGCGGCGAAGAGGGCCGCCCCGGCCAAGAAGAAGGCCGCGGTGGCGAAGAAGAGAGCCGGCCCCGCCCGCAAGCCGGCCCCGGCTAAGAAGCCCGCCGCGGTCAAGAAGAAGGCCGTGCCCCAGAAGCAGAAGGCGGCCGCGGCTAAGAAGGCGACTCCGGCCAAGAAAGCAGCTCCGGCGAAGAAACCTGCCCCGGCCAAAAAGGCCGTAGCGGCGAAGAAGGCCGCCCCGGCCAAGAAGGCGCCGCCGCGACCGGCCGTCGCCACCACCCCCCCCGCCCCTCCCAAGGCGCCGCCGGTGAAGGCCGCTCCCAAGCCACCCCCCAAGCCCACCCGCGGGCCCTACGCGTCGGAGGCGAAGTTCCTCGAGGAGCAGCGCAAGTTCCTGCTCGAGGAACGCGAGGTCTACAAGAACCAGGCCGCCGACCTCCGGGCCGAGGCCGAGTCCTTGGCGCTCGAGCGTGAGCCCGGCGATGTGCAGTTCGACGAGGAGTCCGGCGAGGGCGGGACCGTGGCCGTCGACCGCGAGCGAGACCTGACGTTGTCGGCCCAGGCCATGGCCACCATCGACGAGATCGACATGGCCCTCAAGACCATCGAGACCAAGATGTACGGCGCGTGCGAGAGCTGTGGGCAACCGATCCCCAAGGCGAGGCTCCGAGCGCTCCCCTACGCCCGGCTGTGCGTGTCGTGCAAAAGCGGAGGGCTGCACCGGCGCTGAACGACGGGGAGCGTCCGCGGCGCGACGCCCTCCGGCGCCTGCTCATCGCCGTGACCGTCGCCGTCGTCGTGGTGGCCGTCGACCAGGTGACGAAGTCGTGGGCGGTGCACCGGTTGTCGCGGGGCTCCATCCACGTGGTGTGGAAGCTCGACCTCCAACTGACGTACAACTCGGGCGCCGCCTTCAGCTTCGCCCGGGGCTGGGCCCCGGTATTCGGGGGCCTGGCCGTCGTCATCGTCCTCGTGTTGCTCGGGGCCGTTCGCCGTGTCCAGTCGACACCGCTCGCCGTTGCCCTCGGCCTCGTCGTGGGCGGGGCGATCGGCAACCTGGCCGACCGGGTGTTCCGCTCCCACCACGGTGCGGTGATCGACTTCATCGCGCTGCATTTCTGGCCGACGTTCAATGTCGCCGACTCGGGCATCGTCGTGGGGGGGATCCTCGCCGCCGTGCTGCTGTGGCGGGCCGAACGCCCGGCCACCGAGCCATGAACGGAGCCCCGCCTCCCCCCGCCTCGTCGGACCCGCCTCGTCTGCCGCCGAGGCTGGACCTGACGGTGCCCGCCGCGCTGGACGGGGCCCGGGTCGACCGGGTGGTGTCGCTGCTGAGCGGCATGCCCCGCAGTACCGTGGCCGAGCTCATCGGGGACGGGGGGGTCCGGCTCGACGGCGTGGCGGTCACGACGCGTAGCCGCCCCGTGCGCGGCGGGCAGCGGCTCGAGATCGATGTCCGGCACGAGGAGATCGACGTGCCGGTGCCCGACCCCTCGGTGGTCTTCACCGTCGTCCACGAGGACTCCGAGCTGATCGTGGTGGACAAGCCGGCCGGTCTCGTGGTGCACCACGGCGCCGGCCACCACGGCGGGACGTTGGTGGACGGGTTGTTGGCCCGCTTTCCCGATCTGCTCACGCTGGCCGAGGCGGGCGGGGGCGACCCCGACCGGCCCGGGATCGTGCACCGCCTCGACAAGGGGACCTCGGGGCTCGTGGTGGTGGCGCGCACTCCGGCCGCCTACCGCTCGCTGTCGCAGCAATTCCGGGCCCATAGCGCGGGCCGCCAGTACCGTGTCCTCGTGGCCGGCACCGTCGAGGCCGACGAGGGTGCCGTCGACGCCCCGATCGGTCGATCGGCGCGACAGCGGACCAAGATGGCCGTGAGCGCCCGGGGGCGCCAGGCGCGCACCGAGTACCGCGTCCTCGAGCGCTTTGTGTCGCCGGTGCCGTGCACGGTGCTCGAAGCCAGTTTGGACACGGGCCGGACCCATCAGGTCCGGGTGCACCTCTCGGCCATCGGGCACCCCGTCATCGGGGACGACCGCTACGGGAGATCGCTGGCCCGGCCGCCGGCGCTGCTCACACTGATGGCGTCGGGCCGGCTCTTCCTCCATGCCTTCCGACTGTCCCTCGATCACCCGTCCGGAGGGCGGGCGACCTGGGACGCGCCCCTCCCCGACGATCTCGCCGTGGTGGAAGCGGGACTGTCGGGGTGAGCGACGGTCAGGCGGCCTGGTGGGCTGCTTCGACCTCGGCGAGGGTGGCGAGCTGCTGGAGGGCACGGGCCTCGGCCTGACGGGCCCGACGTACGCCGATGCCGAGGCGCGAGGCGGTCGCCTGCAGCGACGTCGGCATCCCGTCATCGAGCCCGTACCGGATGCGCAGGACGTCGCGTTCGAGATCGCCGAGGGTGTCGACAGCGTCACGGACCCGGCCGAGGACCATCTGGCGCTCGACATCATCCTCGAAGGTCTGCTCGTCCGCCCCGACGAGATCCCCGAGGGCCGTGCCGCTGTCGGTGCCGGCGGGCTGATCGAGGCTGGCAACCACCCGGGCCGCGCTCTGGACCGTCTCGAGGGTGCGACTGTCCACGCCACTCGCCTCGGCCACCTCTTCGGGGGTGGGGTCACGCTGGAGGTCGGCGGCGAGCTCCCACGTCACCCGGTCGGCGCGCTGCGCCTGCTCGGCTACCTCCATGGGGACCCGGATGGTGTTGCCGTGCTGCTGGACGGCACGCTGGAGGGACTGGCGAATCCACCACGTGGCGTAGGTAGAGAAGCGGAAGCCGCGCTGCCAGTCGAATTTGTCGACGGCGCGCATGAGGCCGAAGGTTCCCTCCTGGACGAGATCGCCGAAGTCCACGCCCCGGTCCTGGTAGCGCCGGGCCCAGTGGACAACCAGGCGGAGGTTGGCCGCGATCATCTCGCGGCGCGCCTCGTCGTCGCCCGCCGCGACGCGCTTGGCCAGTTCGACCTGCTGCTCGTGGTCGGGCAGGGGGTACCGGTCCAGATCATCGAGAAACAGTCGGATGCCGTCATGGGTGCCAGATGAGTTCGCCATCGTTCCTCTTCGTCGTTCGTACTGCGTATCGAATAACACCGCTGTGACGCTCGGCATTCCTGGCCGTCGGCAAGTTGGCGGTCGGGTCGGGCGGGCCGGCGGGCCGGGGTTCGACCTCGGCCCCGGGTGATGCCTACCCATTTCTGACCGGACCACCCGCAGCCGAGCCGGGTTGCGGCTGACCTCCCGCCGTGATCCCCTGGGGCGATGCCCCCGGAAGCCGTCCCGGCCCCCGCCCCCGACGCCGCCCGGCCCCCGGGAGAGCCGTCGTCATCCCCCTACGGGGGGTCCCCGGCCGCCGCCGACCGACCTCGTCTCGTGGTAGTGCGCCACAGCGCCACCGAGTGGAGCCGGTCGGGCCGTCACACCGGTCGTACCGATCTGCCCGTCCTCGACGAGGGCCGGATCGAGGCCGAAGAGCTGGGACGTCGCTTGGCCGGCCACGTCTTCGCCGTGGTCCTCACGAGCCCGTTGCGACGGGCGCGCCAGACGTCCGAGATCGCTGGTTTCGGCGCCAGGGCCGAGGTTTGCGAGGACCTGCGGGAATGGGACTACGGCGACTACGAAGGGTGCACCACCGACGAGATCCGGGCGCGGCGCCCGGGATGGTCGCTGTGGAGCGACGGCGTACCCGCTGGCGAGCACGCGCCCGACGTGGGCCGGCGCGCCGACCGTGTCATCTCGAGGGTCAGGCAGACGACCGGGGACGTCCTCGCGTTCGCGCACGCGCACGTCCTGCGCGTCGTGGGTGCCCGGTGGGTGGGGCTGCCCCCGGAGGCGGGGGCGCTGTTCACCTTGGCGCCGGCCACGATCAGCGTGCTCGGCTGGGAGCGCGACGTACCGGTCGTGACCCGGTGGAACGACCCGGCTGGTGACCCCCTCGCCTGAGACGGGCGTCCCGCTCGCGGCGCTCGGCGGCAGGTCGTGCCGCGACGCGGGTCATTCAGTGCAGAGGGCGGACCGGCACAGGGTTTCCCCGCGCCCGAGACACCATGTCGTCGAGCGTGAACGAGTCGAGGTGGCCTCGCATGTGCTCGCCGACGTCGGACCAGACCGTCAGCAAGATGCACTGCCCCTCGTGCTCACAGGCCCCGTTCTCGTGGGGGCGCCCGAAATCCCCTGCCACGATGGGGCCGTCCACGGCGCTCACGATCTGGCCCAGCGTGATCTCGGCGGGGGGCCGGGCGAGGACGTAGCCGCCGCCGACGCCCCGCTTGGACCGCACCAGGCCGGCCCCTTTCAACGCGAGCAGGATCTGCTCGAGATAGGGCTGGGGCAGCCCGGTCCGCTCGGCGATGTCGCGCACCGAGGTCGGGCTGGCCGAATCGTCGTGCAGCGCCAACGACAACAGGGCGCGGCTGGCATAGTCGCCGCGGGTCGAGACCTTCACGCCGCGATGCTACCCGTGAGACCGCCGCGGACCGGCTGACCGCCAGGCTCGGAATGTGCTCCGGGACGGGGGAGGGCGTGTCCCGTCTGGGTACAGTGCCGAGCATGCGCGACGCCGCGGTCACCGGTTCGAGCACCCGGTCGGGCCCGGGCGTTGCCTCCCCGGTCCTTCCCGACTACGGCCGCGCCTGCTTGACCTCTGTCGTCCCCGCGCTCTTCTCGGCCCTGGCCGGGAATCGGGACGCGCCGGGATGGGTCCCGGCGCCGGTATCGGGGGCGCGACAGGTGGTGCTGCTGGTGCTCGACGGGCTGGGTTGGGAGCAGCTCCAGGGCTTCGCGGCGTCGGCACCCACCCTGGCGGCGGCCACGGGCGGTCCCATCACGTCGGTCGTCCCCACCACCACGGCCACCGCCCTCACGTCGCTCACCACGGGCACGACGCCCTCGGCGCACGGCATCGTCGGCTACCGCCTGCGCGTCGACGGGGACGGCCCCCCCGGGGAGGTGATGAACGTGCTGCGCTGGCGAACGAGTCGCGGTGACATGCGCCGTACGCTGCCGCCGCCGCGGTTCCAGCCCGTGGCGCCCTTCGGCGGACGCGCCGTCCCCGCCGTGACGCGCTCGGAATTCGCCTCCACCGGATTCACCGCCGCGCACCTCACCGGGGTCCGTCTCTTCGGCTGGTCGGTGCCCTCCGCCCTGGTCGTCAACGTCCGACGACTGCTCGGGGCCGGGGAGCCGTTCGTCTACGCGTACTACGACGGTCTCGACAAGGTGGCCCACGAGCACGGTCTCGGGGACCACTACATCCAGGAGCTGGGGGCGGTGGACCGGCTGGTGGCCGACCTTCTCGGGGTCCTGCCCCCCGGCGCGGTGCTGGCGGTGACCTCTGACCACGGGCAGGTCGAAGTGGGCAATGCCACGAGGCTGCCCGGCCCCCGCTCTGTTCGAGATGGCCGAGTTGTTCTCCGGTGAAGGCCGTTTCCGCTGGATCCATGTGCGCCCGGGGTCGCTCGACGACGCCGTGGACATCGCGCTGGAGGCGCACGGGGACGAAGCCTGGGTCCGGACTCGCGATCAGATGGTCGACGACGGTTGGTTCGGAGGGCCGCTACCCGCCGAGACGGCGCGCCGTCTCGGTGACGTGGCGCTGGTGGCCCACGCGCCGGTCGCGTTCCTCGATCCCGCCGACACGGGCGAGACACGGCTGTTGGGCCGCCACGGCTCGCTCACCTCGGCCGAGATGGCCGTCCCCTTCGTCTCCTGGCCCTCACCCTGACCTCGGGACCACCCACAACCACAGCCGGTCGCGGTGGCCGGCGACCACCCGTTTGGAAGGATCGCCCCATGAACCAAGAACCCCAGCAACCCGCCGGCGTCGACGCCGGCGAGGCGGTGCTCCTCGAGCCGGGGGAGCGCCCGTCGGGCCTCGTACCCCCCTCCCCGGCGTCGGGCTCGCCGGGCTCCGGAGACGGTGACGAAGGCGGGGACCGGGACGTCACCGAGTCCGTCGAGCAGCCGGCCAAGGTCATGCGGATCGGTTCGATGGTGAAACAGCTGCTCGACGAGGTTCGCGCCGCCAGCCTCGACGAGGCGAGCCGGGCCCGGATGCGGGAGATCTACGAGCAGTCGGTCAGGGAGTTGGCCGGCGCCCTCAGCCCGGACCTCGCCGCCGAGCTCGACCGGATGACGCTTCCCTTCGACGACTCGGTCCCGTCCGAAGCCGAGCTGCGCATCGCCCAGGCGCAACTCGTGGGGTGGCTCGAGGGGCTGTTCCACGGCATCCAGGCGACGCTCCTGGCCCAGCAGATGGCGGCCCGGGCCCAGCTCGAGGAGATGCGCCAGCGCGGCCTTCCCCCCGGGGGGATGTCGAGCCAGGAAGCCGTGCCGGCGCGGCCCGGCACCTACCTGTAGGGCTGCTACTGTCGAATGACAACGCTGTGATTCTCCACAGGCTGTGGACAAGGCCACGTGGGCACGGCGGGCTGGCGCTTCCAGGGGGCCCACAGCCGTCGACGCGACGCCGCCGAGGAGGACGGCTCATGGCCGCCAGGGGATCGTTCACCCATCTGCACACCCATACCGAGTACTCGATGCTCGACGGCGCGTCCCGGCTCGACGACCTCGTCGACGCGGCCGTCGCCGACGGGCAGCCCGCCCTCGGCATCACCGACCACGGCAACATGTACGGGGTCCTCGACTTCTACGCGGCGTGCCGCAACGCGGGGATCACCCCGGTCATCGGCACCGAGGCCTACATGGCGGGGGAGTCGCGCCACGAGCGCCCGGTACGGCGGGGCAAGGTCGACGACACGGGCGGGGACGTCGAAGGGGGCGAGAAGCTCTACTACCACCTGACCCTGCTGGCCGAGACGAACCAGGGCTACCGCAACCTGCTGAAGCTCTCGTCGGCCGCCTACCTCGAGGGCTACTACTACAAGCCCCGAGTCGACTGGGAGCTCCTCGAGCGCCACCACGAGGGCATCATCGCCACCACCGGATGCCTGGGCGGGGTGGTGCTCCAGGCCCTGTTGGCCGACGACGAGGAACGCGCCCTCAAGCTGGCCGGGCGGCTGCAGGACGTGTTCGGGCGCGACAGCCTGTTCGTGGAGCTCCAGGACCACGGCCTACCCCAGCAGAGGCGGACCAATCCCGCACTTGTCCGCATCGCCCGGCAACTCGGCGCCCCGCTGCTCGCCACCAACGACAGCCACTACACCCATCGCCAGGACTCCGTAGCGCACGATGCGCTGCTGTGCGTGCAGACGGGCGCGTTGATCGACGATCCCAAGCGTTTCAAGTTCGAGGGCGAGGAGCACTATCTGAAGTCGGCGGCGGAGATGCGCGCCCTGTTCTCCGAGGTCCCCGAAGCGTGTGACAACACGCTGCTGATCGCCGAGAGGGCGAATGTCGAGATCGAGTTCGGTGTGAACGCCCTCCCCGAGTTCCCGGTTCCCGCTGAGTTCGAGGGCGAGACCTACGAGCAGCGCGCCGACGCCTATCTGCGCCACCTCACCTTGACGAGCGCGCAGGGCCGGTACGGGTCCTCGTTGCCCGGGCCGGTGCGCGACCGCATCGACTACGAGCTGGGCGTCATCGCCAGCATGGGCTTCTCGGCCTACTTCCTGGTGGTGTGGGATCTGATCCGTCACGCCCGCGACAGCGGTATCCGGGTGGGGCCGGGCCGGGGCTCGGCGGCGGGGTGTTGCGTGGCGTACTGCCTCGGGATCGTCGACCTCGATCCCATCAAGTACGACCTGCTCTTCGAACGGTTCCTCAACCCCGGCCGCAAGCAGATGCCCGACATCGACATGGACTTCGACGAGCGGTACCGGGGCGAGATGATCCGGTACGCGACGGAGCGCTACGGCGCCGATCGGGTGGCGCAGATCGTCACCTTCTCGACGATCAAAGCACGGGCCGCGGTACGCGACGCCGCCCGCGTCCTCGGGTACCCGTATCTCGTCGGCGACCGGATCGCCAAGGCCATGCCCCCGCTCATCATGGGCCGGGACACGCCGCTGCGGGCCTGTCTCGACCGGGTCGACGGATTCGACGACGGCTACGCCACCGCCCAGGGCCTGCGCGAGATGTACGCCACCGACGAGGAGGCCCGTCGTGTCATCGACGTGGCCAAGGGCCTCGAGGGCCTGCGTCGCCAGGACGGCATCCACGCCGCGGCCGTGGTCATCACCAAGGAGCCGCTCACCGAGTACCTGCCCATCCAGCGCAAGCCCGAGAGCGGCCAGAATCCCGCCGAGGCGCCCATCGTCACCCAGTACGAGATGCACGGGGTCGAGGAGCTCGGGCTGCTCAAGATGGACTTCCTGGGGTTGCGCAACCTCTCGGTCATCGAGCGCGCCCTCGACCTCGTGGCCAAGACCGAGGGCAAGCGCCCCGACATCGACGCCATCCCCCTCGACGACGACGCCACGTTCGCGATGCTCCAGCGCGGGGACTCGATCGGGGTGTTCCAACTCGAGGGCGGGCCCATGCGATCCCTCATGCGCTCGCTCGCACCCACCGGTTTCGACGACGTGGCCGCGCTCGTGGCGCTGTACCGCCCCGGGCCCATGGCGGCCAACATGCACCACGACTACGCGGACCGCAAGAACAACCGCCAGGCCGTCAGCTACCTGCACGCCGATCTCGAGCCCATCCTGAGCGACACCTACGGGCTCATGATCTACCAGGAGTCGGTCATGCGGGTGGCGCAGCGGTTCGCGGGCTACACGCTCGAGGAAGCCGACAACCTCCGCAAGGCGTGTGGCAAGAAGATCCGCGCCATGATCCAGGCCGAGCGCGAGAAGTTCGTCGCAGGATGTGTGACCCAGGGATACGAGAAGATGCTGGGCACCAAATTGTTCGACATCATCGAACCGTTCGCCGACTACGCCTTCAACAAGTCGCACTCGTACGGGTACGGCCTCGTCGCGTACCAGACGGCGTGGCTCAAGGCCCACTACCCGGTCGAGTACTTCGCCGCCCTGTTGACCTCCGTCAAGGACGACAAGGACAAGACCGCCATCTATCTCGGCGAGTGCCGGACGCTCGGCACCGAGGTGCTCGTCCCCGACGTCAACCGCTCGGCCGGTGAGTTCACTCCGCTCGTCGGCGAAGACGGCGCCCACCGCATCGTGTTCGGCTTGGCCGCGGTGCGGAACGTGGGGGAGAGCCTCGTGGACCGGATCGTGGCCGAACGCGAGGCCAACGGTCCCTTCACCGACTTCTACGACTTCTGTCAGCGTGTCGACCCGGTGGTGCTCAACAAACGCACCATGGAGTCGCTCGTCAAGGCGGGGGCCTTCGACTCGCTCGGCTACCCCCGCCAGGGGCTGTGTCTCGTGTTCGAGGAGATCGTCGACCGGACGCTCGAGCGCCGGCGCGAGGAGCAGGCCGGGATCTCGACGTTGTTCTCGACGCTCGAGGGCTTCGGCGATCCCGACGGGGGCTCGGCTCCCGTCGGCTACGGGGACCCCAGGGTGCCGGTGCCCGACACCGAGTTCGCCAAGACCCAGCGCCTCGCCTTCGAAAAGGAGATGCTCGGCCTGTACGTGAGCGACCATCCCCTGCGTGGCGTCGAAACAGCCGTGGCCCGCCTCACGGACTGCTCGATCGGGGACCTGAAGGACCTCGACGACGGCCCCGCCGACGGCTCGGGACGAGACGGCCAGGTCAGGACGATCGGCGGGGTGGTGACCGGCCTCGTCCGGCGCTACACCAAGCGCGGGGAGCTGATGGCCACCTTCGTCCTCGAGGACCTGCGCGCCTCGATCGAGGTGTTCGTGTTTCCCAAGGTCATGGCCGAGATCGGGGCGCTGCTCGCCGACGACGCCGTGTTCGTGGTCCGGGGCCGGCTCGACAGCCGAGATGACCAGGTCAAGCTGGTCTGCATGGAGGCGCACCGTCCCCAGCTGGCTGCCGACGGGGCGGGCGAGCTCCGGGTCGAGCTCCCCCTCGGGGTCCTGACCGACCCCGTCGTCGAGCGGCTCAAGCAACTGTTGTCCGAGCACCCCGGGAACGAGCCCGTGTTCCTCCACGTGGGCCAGTCGGTCCTGCGGTTGCCCGCCGAGTTCAACGTGGACAGCCGGCGGGGGCTCCTCGGGGAGCTGCGGATGCTCCTCGGCCCGAGCGTGATCGTGGCCTGATCGTCGGGCCCGCAGGTGCCGTCACCTGCGCTCGGGGCCGTGTCAGGAGTGTCGAGTGGGCCACGGGTCGCCGCATCCCGTATCCTGGTGGTACCCCCCGAGCGCAAGCGGACCTTGGCCACGCCATCGGCCGACCCGCTCGAAGGGGCGTCGGAGCAGCTGGACGAGCACGGAGCAGGCCATGCCGTTTGAGGTCGGGACCAAGGACTGCACAGCGCTGAGCGACGCAGAGCTGGCCGAGATGGCCGACCTGTGCGTCGATCGGGCGCCAGGATTCGACATCGGTTTCCTCTCCAAGCAGTGCGAGGAGTGGGTCCTGGTCAGCCTGGCACGCGAGGGAAGCAAGCTGCGCGGCTATTCGTTCTCCACGCTGGAGCGCATCGGCGGGACGCCGTCGCTTCTCATCGGCGTGGCCACCGTCGACCGGACGGTCAAGGCCGAGCAGGCCATGCGCCTGCTCCTGGGCGACCAGTACCGCCGGGCCCTGCTCGCCTTCCCGGACGAGGACGTCTTGGTGGGGACCCGCCTGGCGTCGTGTGAGGGGTACAACTCCTTCGCCGGCCTGGCCGACGTCGTACCCCGGCCGGGGCACAAGGCCTCGGGTGAGGAGCGGGCCTGGGGCCGTCGCCTGGCCAAGCGGTTCGGGGCCGAGGGTCGGATCGACGACCGCACCTTCATCCTGGCCGGAGACGGATCGACGGCGGGCGCGCTCGACCTGGGCGGACCCAAGGTGAAGGTCCCCGCCGACGACGTGGCCGCGCTGTTCGCAGCCCTGAACCTGAAGCGAGACGACCGGCTCGTCGCCTTCGGATGGGCCATGGCCGAGGATCTGGCCTCGGGGCGGCTCGCCGCCGGCAAGCCCACCCGCAGCTAACGCCCGGGGCTGACGCTCAGGGTCGGGGCAGGAGCGCGGCCACGGTCTTGTAGCAGTGGCCGTCACGCGGTCGACTGAGGACCACCACGAGATAGTGGGTCCGGAAGCCGAGCGCACTCTCGAGGTCCTTCCCTGACAGCCGGTCGCGACGGGCCCGCTCCAGCGCGACGATGGCGCGTCGGTCCTCCATGGGGAGCCAGTTGTCGCTCCGGGGCCAACCGAACCGTGCCCACACCGTGTCGTCCTCCCGGCGCCGGAAGATCACCGGCCCCCGGCTCGGGACCACTACGGCCACCGACGGCCGCATGCCCCGGAACTCCCAGTAGGGAGCGGACGAACCGGCGAACCCGAGCAGGTTCTGTTGGGGAGGGAGGGCGACGTCACGCAGGACGCGGCGCGCCCGTCGGCCCTTGACGGCGCCGAGGACGGAGGGCACCCCGGTCACCGTGACCGCTTCGGGCTGGGCCAGGTCGTCGCGCTCGGGATCGTCGGCCCACACGACGTCCACGATCTCGAGGGGCTCGAGATCGGGAACGTGGTCCTCACCCCAATCGACCCGGAGGCGCACGATGGCGCCCGTGTGCAGGTCGACGGCGGTGGTGTCCTCGTCGGTGCAGGCCAGCACCATGCAGCGGTGTGCCCCCGGCACCTGCGGGGGCAGACGCCCCTTGCGACGCCCCCGGCGTCGGGTGTGGTCGTCGTCCTCGTCACGCCCCGAAGCGCCCCACTCGGTCTCGGTCGTCACGGGCGCCCCGTCGCCATGACGGCCCTTCCGGCGGCGAGCTCGTCGTCGAGGCGCCGGGCGAGGTCATCGGGGGTGGTGGCGGGGGACCGGCACACGAAACGCCGGCACACGTAGGCGTAGCCCTCGTCGCGTCCTGCCCACAGCGGTGACGACGTCGGCTCGCCCCAGGCCAGGACCATCGTCGGCTCGAACCGGGCTCTGGCCGTGGCGAGCAGATCAGGGCGGTCCCCGGGGATGACGACCTCGGTGACGCCCCCACCCGACAGCTCGGAGGCGGCCACGCTGTTGGCGCACGCCAACGGGTACTCCGATGCCACCCGCGCCAGCGTCCGCAGCAACGATGCACCGGCGTCGGTGAGCGCATCGTCAGCGCGCAGCGCGCCGAGCCGGAGCAGCGCCGCCGCGGCCACCCCGTTGGCGGCGGGTACGGCGCCGTCGAGGATGTCGAGAGGACGGACCACGAGGCGCTCGGCGTCGTTGCCCGTGGTGTAGAGCAAGGTCCCCTCGCCGGCGAAGAGCTCGAGCATGCCCAGCGCGGTCTCCTGCGCATGGTCCAGCCACCGCACCGCTCCGGTGAGCTCTGCCAACCGGGTGAAGAACTCGACGAGCCAGGCGTAGTCGCCGGCGTAGGCGAGGTGTCTCGCCCGACCGTCCTGCCACGACCGCAGCCACCGGCCCGTGTCGCGGTCGCGCAATTCGGCCAGGAGGAATTCACCGATCCTGACGGCCGCGTCGGCCCAGTCGGGGCGGCCCGCGGCGCCAGCCGCCTCGGCCAGCGACGATCCGAACATGGCGTTCCACTCGGTGAGTACCTTGTCGTCGAGCCCGGGATGGACCCGGGTGCGGCGGGCGTCGAACAAGGTGCGACGCGCCTCCTCGACGAGGGCGGGGCGCGCCAGCTCGGCGCCGAGTGGGCGGCGCAGGATGGTGCGGCCCTCGAAGTTGCCCGCCTCGGTGACCCCGTACCAGTCGGCGGCGACGGCGGCGAGCTCGGGCCCGAGCGCGTCGGCCAACTGGGCCGGCGTCCAGACGTAGAAGCGCCCCTCCTCGCCCTCGGAATCGGCGTCCTGGGCCGAGTACAGCCCTCCCCCGGCGACGCCAGCTCGCCGAGCACGTAGCCGACCGTCTCCTCGACCACCTGGAGCCATTGCGCCTCGCCCGTGACCTGCCAGGCGTGGAGGTAGACGCGCACCAGCCCGGCTTGGTCGTAGAGCATCTTCTCGAAGTGCGGGACGGTCCACGTGGCGTCGGTGGAGTAGCGGGCGAAGCCGCCGCCCACGTGGTCGTAGATCCCACCCGACGCCATCGCCCCCAGGGTGGCGGTGGCCATGGCGAGTGACGACGCCGCTCCCGTGAGCCGATGGTGGCGCAGACACAACTCGACCAGTTGGGGTTGGGGGAACTTCGGCGCGGGGCCGAACCCACCCCAAGTGGCGTCGAAGCGCGCCGCCAGTTCCGCCGCCGCGGAGGTGAGCAGGGCGGCGGTGCGGGAGGCGGGTTCGTCGGCGGCGTCGCCGGGCCGAGTCAGCAGGTCCTGGGGCACCCGGGTGCGGCGGTCGACGGCTTCGGCCAACGCATCGGCTTGGCGGTCGACTTCGTCACGGCGGTTGTGCCATGCATCGTCCACGGCGTCGAGCACGTGGCGGAAGCTCGGCGTGCCGGGGCCGTCGCGCGGGGGGAAGTACGTGCCCCCGAAGAAGGGACGGCCGTCGGGCGTGAGGAACACCGTCATCGGCCATCCGCCGCTGCCCGTCATGGCCTGGACGGCTTCCATGTAGACGGCGTCCACGTCGGGACGCTCCTCACGATCCACCTTGATCGAGACGAACCGGTCGTTGAGCTCCTTGGCGGTGACGTCGTCCTCGAAGGACTCGTGCGCCATGACGTGGCACCAGTGACAGGCCGAGTACCCCACCGACAAGAACACGGGACGGTTCTCGCGCCTGGCCCGGTCGAAGGCCTCGTCGCCCCACGGGTACCAGTCGACGGGGTTGTGTGCGTGCTGGCGGAGGTAGGGGCTGGTCTCCGAGGCCAGTCGGTTCATTGCTGCGAGCCTACGGCCCCGCCACGGCGGGGCGGCCCATCCACGTCGCGCCGTGCGGGGACGCCATCTCGGCCTCGTCGGGTCGTGCCACGATGGTCCGGGCTTCCCCAGGGCCGTCGTAGGGTGTGGCGCCATGGACCTGCGACTCGACGGCAAGGTGGCCCTCGTGACGGGGGGGTCGCGGGGCATCGGTCGGGCCATCGCCACGCGCTTCGCCCAGGCCGGTGCCAAGATGATGCTGTCCTCACGCAAGCCCGATGCCCTGGCCGAGGCGGCGGCGTCGATGGAGGGGCTCGGTGCCGAGGTGGCCTGGTATGCGGGCAACGTCGGCGACCCCGACGCGGCGCGGGCCTGTGTGGACGCCACCATCGAACGATTCGGCTCGCTCGACGTCCTCGTGAACAACGCCGCGACCAATCCCTACTACGGGCCGTTGATGGAGCTCGACCTGGCCCGCGCCGAGAAGACCGTCCAGGTCAACCTCGAAGCCGCCCTGGTGTGGACCCAGTGCGCGTGGCGGGCCTCGATGGAGGCCAGGGGCGGATCGGTGATCAACGTGTCGTCGGTGGGCGGTCTGTCGGTCGAGCACGGGATCGGCTGGTACAACGTGACCAAGGCGGCCCTCGTGCACCTGACCCGCCAACTCGCCGCCGAGCTCGGCCCCGACGTGCGCGTCAACGCGCTGGCCCCGGGTCTGGTGCGCACCGACTTCGCCCGCGCCCTGTGGGAGAGCTCCGGCGACGCGGTGGCCAAGCGACTCCCTCTGAAGCGTCTGGGCGAACCCGATGACATCGCCAGAGCGGCGCTGTTCCTGGCGTCAGAAGCGGCGTCGTGGATCACCGGGCACGTGCTCGTGGTGGACGGCGGGGCCTTGGCCATGCCGTCGGGCGGGGTGTGAGCACGGTGGGAGGCGCGGTCCATGGCTCGTGAGCGCGACGGAGCGTCGCTGTGGGCCGACCTCGAGTTTCGCGGCCTCGTGCATCAGGTCACCGACCCGTCGCTGCCGGCGCGGCTCGACAATGAGCAGTTCACCGCCTACATCGGCTTCGACCCCACCGCCGACAGCCTGCACGTGGGCAGCCTCCTCCAGGTGCTCATGCTCCGGCGGCTCCAGCAGGCCGGGCACCGTCCCCTCGCCGTGGCCGGAGGGGGCACGGGAGCCATCGGCGATCCCGGCGGCAAGACCGAAGAGCGCGCGCTCCTCAGTGCCGACGAGCTCGCCGCCAACCTGGCGGGCATGAGGGCCCAGCTCGAGCGGCTCATCGACGTCGACGCCGGAGCCGGGCCGTCGCGAGCCTTGTTGGTCGACAACGGCACTTGGCTCAAACGTCTGACGGTGATCGACTTCTTGCGCGATGTCGGCAAGCACTTCAGCGTCAACCAGATGATGAACAGGGAAGCGGTCAAGACTCGGCTGGAACGCCCCGAACAAGGGATCTCCTTCACCGAGTTCAGCTACATGCTGCTCCAGGCCTACGACTACCTCCATCTGTTCGACCACGAGGGCTGCCGGCTGCAGATGGGGGCGAGCGACCAGTGGGGGAACATCACCATGGGCATCGAGCTCATCCGCAAAGCGCGCCGCCAGGAGGTGTACGGGCTCACGACCCCGCTCGTGCTCAAGGCGGACGGGACGAAATTCGGGAAGACCGAGACCGAAACCGTGTGGCTCGACGCGGCGCGCACGAGCCCGTACCAACTGTTCCAATTCTTCTACCGGACCGAGGACAGCGTCGTGGGCGACTACCTCCGGTACTTCACCTTTCTCGACCACGACGCCATCTTGGACCTCGACGCCGACACCGCCGTGCATCCCGAGCATCGCAAGGCGCAGCGGGCCCTGGCCCGGGAAGTGTGCACCCTCGTGCACGGGGAGGGCGAGGCGCGCCGCGCCGATGCGGCGGCGCTGGCCCTGTACGCGGGGAAGTTGGCGTCGCTCGACGAGCAGTCGTTGCTCGCCGTCATCGCGGAGACGCCCACGTCGACCCGGGCGCGCCGGGTCCTCGACGAGCCGGGACTGGCGCTCGTCGACGCCGTGATCGACGCCGGCCTGGCCAAATCGAAGAGCGAAGCACGGCGCCTCGTGACCCAGGGCGGGGTCTACGTCAACGACAAGCAGGAACGCGACACCGAGGCGCGCCTCGTTGCGTCGGACCTGTTGTTCGACCACTACCTCGTCCTGCGCAAGGGGCGGGACTACCATCTCGTGCGCTTCGAGTGACCGTGTCCCGGGCGCGACAGGAGGCTTGATGTTGTACGCACTCCTCGGAACCCTGGTGATCGTGGTCGTCCTGGCGGCGTCGGCCCTGAGCCTGTTCCTGCCGCCCGGTGCCGGGCCGCCTCCGGACTCGTTCTCGGGATACCCCGATGCCGATGGGACATCGCCATGACCGGTCCGATCGACCTGGGCTCGGCGCCCCCCGACACCGTGCTCGACCCGGCACCCCCGGCGGCGCGCACGCGCCTCGCCAACGCGCTCGACGCCCCCGTGCCGAGGCGCCGCGACGCCGTGGCGGACGTGGTGCGCGCCTTTCCCGAGTGGTCCGAGGCGTGGGCGGCGCTGGGCGAGGTGGCTCGAGACGACGTCGAGGCCTACGCGTGTTTCCGGGTCGGCTACCACCGGGGCCTCGACGCCTTGCGCCGTGCGGGGTGGAGGGGGAGTGGGTTCGTGCGGTGGGCGCACCCGAGCAACCGCGGGTTCCTGCGCTGCGTCGACGGCCTGCGAGCTTCGGCGGCCGCCATCGGCGAAACCGCCGAGGAGGTGCGATGTGCGATGTTCCTCCGCCAGCTCGACCCGGCCTGGCCACCCCCCGAGCTCGTCGGTCCGGGCCACCGGTGATCGGCCGCGGGGCGGTGCTGCTCGTCGGCGCCTGTGCCCTGGCCTCGTGCGGGAACCCGTTCCCGGGTCGCACCCTCGGCCAGCAGGTGCATTCGTGGGCCACGACCACCGGGCTCGCCGCCAGCCTGCACACGTTGCGCGGTGACGCCGGCCGCATCGCGGCGGTCGAGGCGACCCACGACGGCGCCGGCGTGCGCACCGACTGCGACGTGCTCGTGAACGACGCCCTGAGCGCCAATCAGAACCTGCCCAGCCCCGACGCCACGCTGACCGGGATCCTCTCGTCGGCCTACGCCTCGGCGGCCGCAGCCGGGCGGCACTGTCTCTCGGGCGCCGACGGCGACGTGGCGTTGCTCCACCGTTCGGCTGTCGAGCTCGCCGGCGCGGCGTCGGGATACGTGAAGGCCGAGGCCCGCCTGGACGCCCTGGGCGCCACCGGGCCGGGGGAGTCGTCGTGAGCCCGGCGCACGACGGTGGTCGGGCCCGTGCCGGCGGGGAGCGACCCCGACGACTACGACCGCCTGCGGCGCCGGGTCCTGTGGTCCCTGCCGTCAGGCCTCTATGTCGTGGGTTCGCGCGCCGGTTCCCGCCGCAACCTCATGACGATCAGCTGGGTGACCCAGGTGGCCATGGATCCAAAGCTCGTGGGGATCGGTGTCGAGTCAGGGGCGGTCACCCACGAACTGCTCGAGACGGGCGGCGTGTTCGCCCTCAGCCTGCTCCCTCGCTCGCAACGCACCGTCGTCCGCCGGTTCGCGAAGCCCGTCACCGAATCATCCCTCGACGACGGTGGTCGCGAGACGATGCAGGGGGAGGCGGTGCACGTCGCCACGACGGGCGCTCCCATCCTCGACGTCGCGTTGGCGTGGCTCGACTGCGAGGTGCGCCACGTGCTCCCCCTGGGGAGCCACAGTTGGTTCGTCGGCGAGGTCGTCGACTGCGGTGCGTCACCCGGCGATGCGTCTGGACCCGATGCGGGCGTCTTGCGCATGGAGGACACCCGGATGAACTACGGGGGGTGAAGGGGTCGGCGGCGGCGGCGGCCCCGACGGCGGCGGTCAGTCCGGGTGACCGTCGGGCGCCGGCGTCGGGGGGCGAAGGTCCACGCGCAGGGTGAGGATCCCGTTCTCGAGGGCGACCTCGGCGTCGCCGAGCATGGCGTAGTCCATGTAGTCGAGCTGGGCCTGCTCGGCGAAGCGCTTGCGCTCAGGGCCTTCGATGGGCGGAAGACCCCGGGAGCGGACCGCCGCGGCCCGGGCGCGGAAGCGCTCGACCATGGCGGCCGGATCGAACTCCTCGGGCACGCCCCGACTCTACCGGCGGCCTGCACGCTCCCTGAGCAGGCCACAAGGGCAGGGACCCCGGGTCGGAGGGGCACGCGACGGCGGGTACACTCACAGGGAGTCCTCGCCGTGATCTACGCGCCAGCCCGCCGGAGGAGTCGCTCGTGAAAAAGGGACGGCATCGCCGCTTCGAGGAGGCCCGCAGCCTGAAGCGATCGGTCGCGACCGCCAACCAGCGTTGCCCGGAGTGTGGCGCGGAGCCCGACGACGAACACGCGTCGTGGTGCATGGCCGAGACCGAGTTCGAAGACATCCTGGGGCAGGGGCCTTCCCAGTCCGTCGAGGACGACCCCCTCGCCGACTGACGGCCCTGTCCGGCACGGACGAGGACCGGTTCGGTCAGGATCGAGCCGGCCTGACGGCGGGGTGGGGCAGTCGGACCGGTACGGGTCCCCCTGACGGGACGGCCTTGGCCCTGCGGACGCCATTGCGGGTGGGACCGACGGTGACCGGGGCCGCCGCGGCGGGCCCGGGGGCAGGCGCCACGGCCGGTTCACCGAGCGCCTCTTCGCGCGCCATGAGGTACTGCACGAGGCGCTTGTAGATCTTCTTGCCCACCATGGCCACGAGCTCGGGCTCGAGCTCCTTGAAGACGGGACGGGTCCCGACGAAGGCCTCGGGGGACTCGGTGCACCACCAGTGGAACTCGAAACCACCTTCACCCCAGTCACGACGGTCCCACTGCCGGATGACCGATGTCACATGGCCGTCATCGGCGACCTCGTCGTCGCGCCGCAGGGGGAGTTGCCAGCACACATCGGGCTTGAGCTCGAGGTGGGGGACCCCCCGTTGCACCGCGACCTGATGCAAAGCGCACCCCGGACCGGCCGGAAAGCCAGGACGGTTGAGGAAGATGCACGCGTCCTTGACGAGGCGGGTGGTGAGCTCCCCCGACTTGGACTTGACCACGATGTTGGGTCGCGTCCCCCGCTTGGGACGGGCCTTTCCGTGGAACTGCCACTGCTCCGGGGTCAAGGTGGCCGCCACCGCCTCGACCCGCCGGGCGTCTTTGGCACTGGTGAAGTGCGCCCCGTAGGAGCAGCATCCCTGCACCATCTCGGGGGCCGGGCCCGTCAGCACCCCCTGGCAGCCGTTGCCGAAGATGCACGTCCAGCGGCTCTCGAGGAAGGTGACGTCGAACTGCCACGTCCGCTCTTCTTCGAGGTCCGGGAAACTCACCCACTCGTGCGCACCGGCGGGGGCGCCGTGCCAGGGCCCGTGCCGGTCCTTGGCCTTGACGGTGTTTCCCTGGGTGGTTGCTCGACCCGTGGCCATCTCGCTCACTTTCCGCCCGTGGCGACCGGCGTGGGTGTCCGATCCCGGACACCCGCCGCGGCCATCTGGGCCTCACTCGGCTCGGCACAGCAGAACCACGCCTCGGTGAGCCTCGGCCGCTCGTCCGCCGGGAGGGGCGAGCGAAGGCGCGGGTCGGGCTCCGGGGCCGCCGCGCTGTGACCGGCGCCCTCCCCGAGTACGGCGACAGCGGCGACGCGCACGGCGTCATAGCACTCCCGGGCGGGCCACGCCTCGGCGGCGGCGAGCCCGGCCAGGTCGGAGAGCCGGCCCTGGAGGAGGTCCAGACGGGGGTCGGGGGCGTGCCACGACCATCCCAGGTGCTCGTCGTCGTAGTGGTCGAGCCGCCCGTCGAGTCGCCCCGAGGTGACCAGGAGCGAGCCCGGCGGCACGAGCAGCCGGATGGCGTACTGCACCGGATCCACGTTGCCGACCAGGTCGCCGCGCGCCACGAGGTCCAACAGGGAGAAGACGTCCTCGGGACCGGTCCAGGGCGTGAAGGGGAGCAGCGACGGTCGAGGCTCGATACCCGAGGCGCGCAGGACGGCGACGGCTTCGAGCTCCTCCTCGGCGGTGTGGCCCTTGTCGAGCTGCTCGAGGATGTGGTCGCTCGCCGATTCGAACGCGGACACGGCGAAGAGGCATCCGGCCGCCCCCAGGCGGGGCCACACGTCGCGGTGGCGAAGGACGTGCTCCACCTTGACGGTCACGTCGAAGGTCAGGTCGGGGAAGGCCCCGTGGACGGCGTCGATCACCCGGGCGCTGTGGCGAGGGCCGTTCAGGAAGTCGGGGTCGCCGAAGGTGACATGACGCGCTCCCATGGCGACGAGTTGTGCGACATCGGCCACGACGGCCTCTTCACCGACCACACGGGTCCGCCCGTCGTAGACCACGGGCACCGGGCAGTGCCGGCATCGGTGCGCGCACCCGTGACTCGCCTCGACGTAGCCGGCCAGACGGCGCTCGTCACCCAGCGCCAGCCGGGCGTAGCGGTCTAGGCCGGGCAGCAGACCACGGGCCGGGAGCGCGAAGCGCCCCCGCCCCAGCTCGACGACGCGGCGATCGGCACCGGCGGGATCGGCCCCCGGAAGGGCCGGGGTTCGACCCAGGGCGTCGACCCAGGCGACGAGGCGGGGCTCGTACTCGCCGGCGATGGCGAGATCGGCGACCGGGGCAAAGCCCTCGGCACCGTCCAGGCCGGCGTAGAGGCCGTAGAGACACAGCGCCACGCCAGGGCGGCGGCTGCGAATCTCGCGACAGGCGGGACGCGCCAGTCGCATGGCGGTGTGCATCGGCACCGAAAATGCCACCGCGTCGGCCCACGACAGCAGATCGACATCGAACGGGTCGACAGCGAGATCGACGCCAACCACGTCGTGGCCGGCCCGGAGCAGGGCGCGGGCGGGTGAGGCCACGTGCAACGGTTGATGGCCGAGTTCGTAGGTCGAGACCAACACCACGCGCACCGCCCCACGGTAGCGGGATCTCCGTGGGGGGACGGACCTCGGCGGCGTCGGTGGCTCAGTCGTCGACGCGGACGTCGAGACAGGCCCACGCCCGTCGCAACGCCTTTTCCACCCGGGCCGGCGTGTTGTCACGCGCGAAGACGAATCCGAGGTAGCGGTTGCCTTCCGGGACGGGCTCCACGGCGCGGCCCACCGCGATGGTGATCTCGATGTCGGTCACACCGGGCACCAGGAGCGCCTCGGCCTGTCCTTCCACCGCGACGAGTTTCCCGGCGCGGGGGATGGGCACCATGAGGACACCCGACGCCCCCACGGCGCCGGTCGCGCCCAGGGGTCGGCCCAGCGCGTGGGCGATCACGAGCTCCTCCAGGGAGCGTCCCGTGGAGAACGACAGCGCCCGCGCACACAACCCGCCGATCGTGCGCGCCGCCACCTCGATCACCGAAGCCCGACCATCGTCCACGCGCACCTCGGCGTGGACGGGCCCGTCCACCAGCCCCAGGGCGGTGGTGGCGGCGGCGGTGGCCGACACCACGGCGGCGAGGTCGGCCGGGCCCAGACGGCTCGGTGTCACGTAGATGGTCTCCTCGAACGCGGGCCCGTCGAGCGGGTCGGGCTTGTCGAAGACCGCCAGGGGTCGCAACTCGCCCGAGAGCATGAGTCCCTCCACGGCGACCTCGGGGCCGGGGGCGAATCGCTCCACGAGCAGGGGGGCGCCGGCGTCGACGCCGGCGGCGGTGGCAATGCGACGGACACGCGCCACCACGGCCACGGCTTCCTCGACGGTGTCGGCTCGCAGCACCCCCTGGCTGCCCGACAGCGTGGTGGGCTTGACCACGCACGGCAGTCCCACGGTGCTGGTCACCGTGGCGATCTCCTCGGGGCCGGCCCCGGCGGCGAGGGGGGCGAAGACGGGTTGGGGGACCTCGAACGCCGCCAGCCGGGTGCGCAGGGCGAGCTTGTCGCGTGCCGCGGCGACGGCGTGGGGTGGATTGTGGCGGAGCCCCAGGAGAGCCGAGGCCTCCGCCGCCACCAGGGTGCCCATGTCGTCGACGGCGATGACGGCGTCGAGGGGGGCCACGGCGTCGTGGGCGACGATGACGCGGGCGGCTTCAGCGGGATCGTCCAGGGGGACCTCGAGGGTACGCGACCCCATCACCTCAGCCAGGGCATGGGCTTGCTCGGTGCCGATGACGACGTCGACGCCCAGAGCCCGGGCGGCATCGAGGAAGTCCCGGGCCCGGTAACTGGCGGAGGGGACGAGGAGGAGTAGCCGGGCCACCCACCTATGATGGCCGGAGGAGGTTGACACCCATGGGGGAGGACGTCTCGCCGGCCGGCGACACTGCGGTCTCTACCGCGCTGACGGTCACACCGGCAGCCCGCGGCGTCGTGCTCGACGCCCGAGCCCAGGAAGCGGAAGCCGATCGCCTGGCGCTGTGGGTGGAGGTGACGGGGGCACGCGACGGTGCCTACACCTACGACATCTACTTCCAGGCGGCGGCCGATGCCGGCCCCGGCGACAGCGTCACCGAGAACGACGGCCTGGCCGTCGTGGTCCCGGAGTCGAGCTTGGCCCGGATCGTGGGGGCCAGGCTCGACTGGTCCGACGACGGTGATGGTGGGCTCGTCATCGTGAACCCCAACACCCCGCCCCGGCCCCAGGTCTTCGCCGACCGGCCCGAGGTGGACCTCTCGAGCGACCTCGCCCAGCGGGTCCTCCAGGTGCTCGAGTCCCAGGTGAACCCCTCCATCGCCATGCACGGTGGTCACGCCGACCTCGTCGCGGTGGAAGAGGGCGTCGTCTACGTGCGGCTGAGCGGGGGATGCCAGGGGTGCGGGTTGGCGTCGGTGACGCTCTCCCAAGGCATCGAGGTGGCGCTGCGCGATTCGGTTCCCGAAGTCGTGTCGGTGGTCGACGTCACCGACCACGCCAGCGGCGCCAACCCCTTCTACGAGCCCGCCAAGAAGTAGTCCACCCGGCCCGGCGTTCCCGCCGCGCCGCGCCGGGCCGCGCATCCGCGGAGGCACAGAACCCGTCGGTTAGCGTGCCGACATGCACGCCCTCGTCACGGGGGTCAGCGCGGGGGCCGGACTTCTCCTCGGCGGTGAGCTCGAGATCGTCGTCGAGCGGCTGGGGGAGCGTCGGCCCTTCGACCGTCCCTGGTGGCGCTGCCCGTCGTGTGCCACGCCCTATCGGGGTCGAGGGCTCGTCCCGGTGGCCAACGCATTGTTCCTGCGGCGAGGGTGCCACTCGTGCCGGGAGCGGGTCTCACACCCGTGGCGACCCGCCGTCCTGGCAGTGGTGAGCGCCGTGGTGCTCGGTGCTTTCGCGGCACGGTTCGGTGACGACGTCGTGCTCGCGGCCTATGCCGTGTTCGGTCTGTCGATGGTGGCGATGAGCGCGGTCGACCTCGAGCGCCAGATCATCCCCAACCGGCTCGTGTACTCGACCTTGGCCCTCGAGGTGCCGTTGTTCGTGGTGGCGGCGGCGGTCGACGACAAGTGGGGGCTGTTGGCGCGTGCCGCCATCGGCGGCGCGGCGGCCTTCGTGGCCTTCTTGGTCGTCCATCTCATCGTGCCCCGGGGAATGGGTTTCGGGGACGTGCGCCTCGCCGGCGTGGTGGGTTTCGCCACGGGGTGGCTGGGGCTGGGCCATGCCTTCGTGGGGTTCTTCGCCGCCTTCGTCCTCGGCGCGCTGGTCGGGATCGGGGCCATGGCGGTGTCGGGGGCAGGCCGAAAGACGAGGATCCCCTTCGGCCCCTTTCTCGCCGTGGGCGCCGTGGTCACCATCCTGTGGGGCAACCCCGTCGCCCACACGCTGTTCCATCACAGCATGTGACGGCGCCAGCGGGCGACCGCCGTGGTGCGTGACCGGAACGGGGCCGAGAGGGCCCCGAAGTAGATTGGCGCCGTGCTCAGGTACCTCACCGCGGGAGAGTCCCATGGCAAGGCCCTCGTGGTGATCGTCGAAGGCCTGCCGGCGGGTCTGCCCGTCACGGCCCCGGAGATCGCCGGCGAGCTCGCCCGCCGCCGCCTCGGGTACGGGCGCGGCCCCCGCATGCGGTTCGAGGCGGATGAGATCACGCTGGTGGGGGGGATACGCCACGGGCGCACCCTCGGTTCGCCGGTCGCCATCGAGATCGCCAATACCGAATGGCCCAAGTGGCAGGAGGAGATGTCCCCCGAACCGGGGTCGCCCTCCAAGGTCCTCACCAAGCCCCGCCCCGGGCACGCCGATCTGGCCGGCATGCAGAAATACGGGTTCGACGACGCCCGCGACGTCCTCGAGCGCGCCTCGGCCCGTGAGACCGCGGCCCGGGTGGCGGCCGGCAGCCTGGCCAAGTCCCTGTTGGCCCAGATCGGGGTGGCGGTGCTGAGCCACGTGGTCGGCCTCGGCCCGGTGCGGGCCGAGGGGCTGACCCGCCCCGCGCCGGCTGACCTCGACCGCATCGACGACTCCGCCGTGCGGTGCTTCGACCCCGAGGTGGAGGCGCACATGGTCGAGGCCATCAAGGCGGCGGCCAAGGACGGGGACTCGCTGGGCGGGGTGGTCGAGGTGCTCGCCTACGGCGTGCCGGTGGGTCTCGGCAGCCACGTGCACTGGGACCGCCGCCTCGACGGTCTGCTGGCCCAGGCGCTCATGAGCATCCAGGCCGTGAAGCACGTCGAGCTGGGCGAGGGCTCGGAGGTGGTGTCCCGACGCGGCTCGGAGGCCCACGACGCCATCACCTGGGACGAGGGCCACGGGGAGTACCAGCGCGAGACCGACCGGGCGGGAGGGATCGAGGGAGGCATGTCCACCGGCGGGCTCATCGCGGCGCGGGTCGGGATGAAGCCGCTCGCCACGTTGAACCGGCCCGTGCTCGCAACGGTCGACGTCGTGACCAAGGAGTCCACGGTGTCGTTCAAGGAACGCACCGACGTCACCGCCGTCCCCGCCATGGGCGTGGTGGCCGAGACCATGACCGCGCTCGTGCTCGCCTCCGAAGCGCTGCGCAAGTTCGGTGGCGACTCGCTGGCCGAGCTTGTGCGCAACCGGGACGGGTACCTGTCGTCGCTCCACGACACACCGTCGTCGGCCGCGTCGGCCGGCCGTGGCTGAGCACGTGGTGCTCGTGGGGATGATGGGCGCCGGAAAGTCGACGGTGGCCCGGCTCGTGGCGGCGCGGCTCGGTCGACCGCACGTCGACACCGACGCGGAGGTGGAGCGGGCCGCCGGTGCGACGGTGGGCGAGATCTTCTCGGCGCGCGGTGAGCCGGGCTTCCGGTCGGAGGAGGCGCGGGTGCTCGAAGCGGTACTCGGGGGGAGCGTCCCGGCCGTGGTGTCGGTGGGCGGTGGTGCGGTCATCGACGACACCAACCGTGCCGCCCTGCGCGCCGCGGGCACGGTGGTGTGGCTGCGCGCCCGGCCCGAGACCCTGGCCCGCCGAGTGGGGAGAAGCGCCGACCGTCCGTTGCTGACCGCGGCCGCCGACGTCTCCGAGCCCGGCGGCCCCGCCACGGTGCTGGCCCGTATCGACCGGGAGCGGCGCGGGCTCTACGAGGAGGTTGCCACGGTGGTCATCGACGTCGACGATCTCGCCCCCGCGGCGGTGGCCGAGCGCGTCCTCGACGCCATGGGCCCGTCGCGGCGCGAGCACATCCGATGATCACGGTGCCCGTCGGTCTCGGGGAGCGGTCCTACGACGTGATCGTAGGGGCGGGGGCCCGTAAGCAGTTGCCCGAGGTACTCCCACCCGGCGTACGGCGCGTGGCGATCGTCACCCAGGAGAACGTCGAGGTCGAGGTGGACGCGGGGGTTCCTTCCGAGACCTTCGTGGTCGAGGAGGGTGAGCCCGCCAAGACGCTGGCGTCGGTGACCCAGCTGTGCCGCGACTTCACCCGCTTCGGCTTGACCCGTTCCGATGCGGTCGTGGCGCTCGGAGGTGGCGTGGTCAGCGACGTGGCGGGATTCGCGGCGTCGGTCTTTCATCGCGGCATCCCCTACGTCAACGTGCCCACGACATTGTTGGCGCAGGTCGATGCGGCCATCGGCGGGAAGACGGGTGTGAACCTCCCCGAGGGGAAGAATCTCGTCGGCACGTTCTGGCAGCCCGCCGCGGTGCTCTGTGACATCCAAGCCCTCGGTTCCCTGCCGGCGCGCGAATGGTCGTCGGGTCGAGGCGAGATGGCCAAATACGCCTTCCTCGGTGATGGGTTCCTCGAACAGGGTCGTCCCGGCGCCGCGATCCTGGGCCTGCCCCTCGACGAGCAGGTCGCCAAGTGCGTCGCCATCAAGGCCGCCGTCGTGACGATGGACGAGCGTGAATCGGGCCACCGCATGGTCCTCAATTACGGTCACACGCTCGCCCATGCCCTCGAGGCGTCTTCGTTCGGCCCCGACGCCAAGTGGGACCTCCGCCACGGTGAGGCCGTCGCCATCGGCCTCGTCTTCTCGGCCCTGTTGGCGCGGCGACTCGACCGTATCGACGACGAGCGCGTCGCGTTGCACCGCCGGGTGGTGACCGGGTTCGACCTCTACGCCGATCTCCCCGTGGGTGCCTCGGCGCGCCAGCTCGTGGCGTTCATGGCCCGGGACAAGAAGGCGCGTCACGACCTGACCTTCGTCCTCGACGGGCCCGACGGGGTGGAGCCCGTGCACGACGTGGACGAGGCAGACGTGCTCGCCACGCTGACGGACATGGGGAGCGCACCGTGAGCGGCGAGTCGCTCGTGGTGATGCTGTCGGGTCCGAATCTCGACCTCTTGGGCGAGCGCCAACCCGACGTCTACGGCACCGCCACGCTCGCCGATCACGTGGCGGCCGCCGTCGAGGAGGCCACCCGGTGCGGCCTCGACCTCGAACACCACCAGACCAACCACGAGGGCGAGCTCGTCGAGCTGGTCCACGACGCCCGGGGGAGAGCCGACGCCCTCATCGTCAATGCTGGCGCGCTCACGCATTACTCGTGGTCGTTGCACGATGCCCTGGCGGCCTTCGACGGGATCGTCGTCGAGGTGCACCTCTCCAACCCAGCCGCACGCGAGCCGTGGCGTCACACCTCGGTGGTCGCCGCGGTGGCGGACGGATCGATCGCCGGCTTCGGCGGCCTCGGCTACCGGTTGGCGGTCCAGGCCGTGACCCGCCTGCTCTCCGACCGGTCTTCGGCGCCGACATGAGCGCGGTGGCGCCGGGGCTCGACGGCGTGCTCCCTCCCTTGGACGTCGAGGGCCGGCTGACCCGTGTGCGCCCCGGCATCGCCTCGGCGGGAGCGGACGCGCTCCTCGTCACCGCCCTCGCCAACGTTCGGTACCTCACCGGCTTCAGTGGCTCGGCCGGCGCGTTGCTCGTCACGGGGGGCGGTGCGTTGCTGGTCACCGACGGCCGCTACCGGACCCAGGCCGCCGAACAGCTCACCGCCGCCGGCCATGACGGCACCATTGAATTGTGCGTGGGTGGCATCCAGGCCCAGCGCGAGGCCCTCGCCGCGACGGCGAGGTCGAGTGGGGTCAACCGCCTCGGCCTCGAGGCCGACCACGTCACCTGGTCGGCCCAGCGACGATGGGCCGAGGACCTGGCGCCGGCGCAGCCCGTCCCCACCAGCGGGGTGGTGGAGCTGCTGCGCCAGGTGAAAGACGCCGGTGAGCTGGCGCGCATGGCACGCGCCGCGGCGATCGCCGATGCCGCACTCGGGGAAGTGCTCCCGCTCCTGGGCCGGGGATGCCGAGAAGACGAGGTGGCGCTGGCCCTCGACACCGCCATGCGGCGGCTGGGGGCCGAGGACCGGGCCTTCGAGACCATCGTGGCGTCGGGCCCGAACGCGGCGAAGCCACATGCACGGCCGACCAAGCGCACCATCTCCGAGGGGGATCCGGTGGTGGTGGACTTCGGCGCCATCTTCGAGGGATACCGGTCCGACATGACGCGCACGTTCTGTGTGGGAGGTGAGCCACCGGGCACCCTGGCCCGGGTCTTCGAGGTCGTCGGGGAGGCTCAGGCCGCCGGCGTGGCGGCGGTGCGCGCCGGGGTGTCGACAGGGGACGTCGACAAAGCGTGTCGTGACGTCATCGCCGCGGCGGGCTGGAAGGACGCCTTCGAGCACGGCACCGGGCACGGCGTCGGCCTCGACATCCACGAGGCCCCGGCGGTCGGCCCGGGGTCGACTGCTATCCTCGCCACCGACGTCGTCGTGACCGTCGAGCCGGGCGTGTACCTGGCGGGGATCGGCGGTGTTCGTGTCGAGGACACCGTTGTGGTCACCGCGCACGGCTGTCACACACTCACCCGATTCCCCAAGGACATCGCCGCCTGATGGCAATCACGACCAATGATCTCCGCAACGGCATGACCCTCGACCTGCCCGACGGGCTGTTCTCGGTCGTGGAATTCCAGCACGTCAAACCGGGGAAGGGTGGTGCCTTCGTCCGTACCAAGCTCAAGAACGTGCGCACCGGCGCCGTCTTGGAGCGCACGTTCCGTGCCGACGAGCGCGTCGAGCAGGCCATCGTCGACAAGCGGGAGATGCAGCTTCTCTATCGCGACGGCACCGACTACGTGTTCATGGACATCACGTCGTACGACCAGCTCCATGTCTCTCCCGCCGCCCTCGGCGACGCGGCGCAGTTCGTCAAGGAGGGAGACAACGCCGTGCTGCAGATGTATGCCAACGAGATCGTCGGCGTGGACCTTCCCGCCGCCGTCGAGCTGTCGGTGGCCCAGACCGAGCCCGGTGTCCAAGGCGACCGGGTGTCGGGGGCGCGCAAGCCCGCCACGCTCGAGACGGGGCTGGTGGTGCAGGTCCCCCTGTTCGTGAACCCCGGAGAGCGCATCAAGGTCGACACGCGCTCCGGCGAGTACATCACCCGGGCGTAGCCCGGCCGGTGGCCGTGCCCGAGGATCGAGCCGCGGTCGCCCCCGGAGAAGGGCCCCGCCACGAGGCCCGCGAACGAGCCCTCGCCCTGCTCTACGAAGCGGAGATGAAGCGCCTGACCACCGCCCAGGTGCTCGCCGCCCTGTCGGTCGCGCCCGACCCGTTCACCGTGGCCCTGGTCGAGGGGGCCGCCGCCCACGAGGAACGGATCGACGCGCTCATGGCGGCCGCGGCCAAGGGTTGGGAGATCGATCGGATGCCGGTCCTCGACCGGAACATCCTGCGACTCGCCACCTACGAGCTCATCGCCGAGCCCGACGTGCCGGTGGCGGTGGTGATCGACGAGGCGGTCGAGCTGGCCAAGCAGTACTCGACGGAGTTCTCCGGCGCATTCGTGAACGGCGTCTTGTCGACGATCGCCCGCCAGGTGCGCGCCTGAGCGCGCCGCCCGGGGCAGGGTGCGCCGAGAAAGTCGCCGAAACGGCGTCGAAGCCCACACCCGGCGCGGCCGCGGGTGGTACCATCACGTGACGACCGTGAAGCGGGTCCCGAGAGGCCCGAACGGACCGTGGAGGAGCCTTGGCGGAGCGAGAACGCAGACTGACCCCACCGCGAGGTGGGGTCTTCGTTCCTCGGGTCCAGGTTCTGACCGCGCAGGACGTCCAGCGGGCCCTGACCCGCATCGCGCACGAGATCATCGAGCGCAACCACGGCCTCGAGGACGTGGTCTTGGTCGGGTTGCAGACCGGTGGCGTCCCCTTGTCCTTCCGGATCGCCACCGTGCTCGAGGAGATGGAAGGCACCGCCGTGCCCGTCGGGCTGCTCGACGTGGCCTTCTACCGTGACGACATCGGGATCCGCCCCGTGCTCCCCGAGGCCGCCACCGACATCCCCGGCGACCTGGCCGGCCAGATCGTCGTCCTCGTCGACGACGTCCTGTTCACCGGTCGCACCGTGCGGGCCGCCCTCAATGCCCTCGCCGACTACGGCCGGGCCCGGGCCGTGCAGTTGGCGGTGATGGTCGACCGGGGCCACCGGGAGCTGCCTATTCGGCCCGACTACGTCGGCAAGAACATGCCCACCCGGATCGACGAGCAGGTCGACGTCAGCCTCGACGGGGTCGTCCTGGGCGACGTGGTGCCGCGATGACCGAAGTCGCCAAGGGGGGCCCGCGCCACCTCCTCTCGATCGCCGAGCTCGGTGCCGAGGGGATCGAGGAGATCCTCGAGGTCTCCGACGCCTTCGTGGAGGTCGGGCAGCGCGCCATCCCGAAGGTGCCGTCGCTGCGGGGCCGTACCGTGGTCACCCTCTTCGCCGAGCAATCCACGCGCACCCGGCTGTCCTTCGAGACCGCGGCCAAGCGCCTCTCCGCCGACGTCCTTTCGTTCTCCGTCGACAGTTCGTCGGTCAAGAAAGGGGAGTCCCTGCGCGACACGGTGGAGACCGTGGCCGCCATGGGCGTCGACGCCTTCGTCGTCCGCCACAGCGCGGCCGGGGCGCCCGCGGCGGTGGCGCGCTGGGTGGACGCCTCGGTGGTCAATGCCGGCGACGGATGGCACGAGCACCCCACCCAGGCCCTCCTCGACTGCTACACGATCCGCCAGGTCCTCGCCCAGCGGGCCGGGCGAACCCTCGAGGACGTCGGTGTCGCCTGCTTCGTGGGCCTGCGCGTCGCCATCGTGGGAGACGTCCGCCACAGCCGGGTGGCGCGCTCCCTGGTCCTGGCGCTCGGCGCGCTCGGGTGCCGAGGTGACGCTCGTGGCACCGGGGAGCCTTCTCCCTCCGTCGCTCGAGGGGTGGCCGGTGGCCGGGGTGTCGTACGATCTCGACGCCGTGCTCCCGCACGTCGACGTGTGCTACCTGCTGCGGCTCCAGTCCGAGCGCGGCGCCGGCGCCTTTCTCCCGTCGGTGCGCGAATACAGCGCCTGGTACGGACTGACGGCGCGGCGGGCCGCCCTGTTGGACGACGGCGCCCTCGTCATGCATCCCGGACCGATGAACCGGGGCGTCGAGATCGCCGACGATGTCGCCGCGCTGCCCCAGTCGATGGTGCTGCGCCAGGTGACCAACGGCGTGGCGGTGCGCATGGCGGTGCTCTTCATGTTGCTCGGCCAGGGCCAGGTGGGGAGCGGGGGAGCCTCCGGGCTCACGCCCGCGCTCGGGGCCCTCGGGACGATCGTCGGTGGCTGAGCCGACGAGCCGCAGCGCCGCCACCGGTCGCGTGGCGCGTCACATCGTGATCCGGGGGGGCACCGTCGTCGACGGCACCGGGTCACGGGCGGCCGACGTCGTCATCAGCGAGGGCCAGGTGGTCGAGGTCGGCGGCGACGTGTCGGTGCCGCGGGGGGCGACCGTGCTCGACGCCGGCGGGTGTCTGGTGGCCCCGGGGCTCGTGGACCTGCACACCCATCTCCGCCAGCCCGGCGCCGAGGAAGCCGAGACCGTGGAGAGCGGGGCCCGGGCCGCGGCGCTGGGAGGGTTCACGGCCGTGGTGGCCATGCCCAACACCGACCCTCCCGTCGACAGCGCCGCGGTGGCGCTCGAAGTGCTCTCGCTGGGCACGGGGGCGATGTGCCAGGTGGCGGTGGCGGGGGCCATCACCATGGGGCGGGCCGGGGAGCACCTCGCTCCCATCGGGGAGCTCGCCTCGTTGGGAGTACGCCTCTTCACCGACGACGGCGCCGGCGTCCAGGACGTGTCGGTCATGCGGCGCGCCTTGGAGTACGCACGCGGGTTCGACGTGACGTTGGGACAACACTGTGAGGACGACGCCCTGGCTCGCGGTGGCTTCATGCACGAGGGCGAGTGGTCGAGCCGGCTCGGAGTTCCGGGGATTCCCGGCCGAAGCCGAGGAGATGATGGTGGCCCGGGACATCGCGCTGGCGAGGTTGACGGGGGGCCGGGTCCATTTTCTCCATATCTCGACGGCGAGGTCGGCGGCCCTGATCGCCGCGGCCCGAGCCGAGGGTCTGGCCGTCACGGCCGAGGTGACACCGCACCATCTCTCGCTCACCCATGCGGAGTTGGCCGGCTACGACCCCGTCTTCAAGGTGAACCCACCCCTGCGCGCCGACGCCGACGTTGGCGCGCTGCGAGCTGCGTGCGCCGACGGCACGGTCGACGCCATCGCCACCGACCATGCCCCTCACCCCCCCGAGCGCAAGGACGCCACCCTCGATGTGGCTCCCCCGGGCATGCTCGGGCTCCAGACGGCGCTCCCCGTCGCGCTCGGGGCGCTGGCGACCGGGGCGGGCGACCGGGGCCGAAACGGGGGAGCGCGGGGTCGGGGGGGAGCGGCGAGCCCCGTCCGGCCATGGCGCCCCGGGACGTGCTCGGCCTTCTGTCGTGGCGTCCGGCCCGCATCGCCGGGCTGGCTCCGGACCAGGGTGGCGATCAGGGCGGGCCCATCGAGCCCGGTGCGGCCGCCAACATCTGCGTGATCGACCTCGCCGCCACCTGGGAGGTGGATCCGGCCCGACTCGCCAGTCGGAGTCGCAACACCCCGTGGGCGGGGCGAGTCATGACCGGTCAGGTCCGTCACACCGTCTTCCGGGGGGAGCCGGTCGTGGTGGACGCGCAGTCCCAACGATGAGCGCGCCGATCCGCCCCGCCGCCGCCGCCTCGACGGCACCGGCCGGCGACTGGTTCGGGGGCCGGGTGCCGGCGCTGCTCGTATTGGCCGACGGCGAGGTGTTCGAGGGTGAGGCCGTCGGGGCCGTCCCCCCCGAGGGCGTGGCCACCGGCGAGCTCGTCTTCAACACGGTGCTGTCGGGGTATCAGGAGGTCGTCACCGACCCGAGCTATGCGGGCCAGGTCGTCGCCTTCACCTATCCGCACATCGGGAACTACGGCGTCACCGACCTCGACGACGAGGCGGTCCGACCGTGGTGCCGGGGCGTGGTGGTGCGCGACGTGCCCCCCCGGCCGTCGTCGTGGCGCGCCACGGGCTCGTTCGAATCGTTTCTGCGTCGCCACGGGCTGCCCGGGATCACCGGTGTCGACACGCGCCGGCTCACGCGCCATCTGCGCGTCGACGGCGCCATGGGATGTGCCTTCGGCACCGCACCGGAGTCGGTGCTTGCCGCCGCCGCCGCGGCCGAGCCGGGGACCACGGGGCGCGACCTCGTGACCGGCGTCACCGTGTCGGCCCCGTACCAGCGGGGCTCGGGGCCCCTTCGCATCGTCGCCTACGACTTCGGCGTGAAAGAGACCATGCTGCGTGCCCTGGGGGACATGGCGACGGTGACGGTGGTCCCCGCCGCGCACGGCGCGTCGGACACCCTCGCCATGGAGCCCGACGGCGTCTTTCTCTCCAACGGGCCCGGAGACCCCGCCGCCCTCGCCGAGCACGCCTCGATCATCGCCGAGCTGCTCGGGCACGTCCCGGTGTTCGGCATCTGTCTCGGGCACCAGTTGCTCGCCGAGGCCATCGGGGCCCGAACCTTCAAGCTCCCCTTCGGCCACCACGGGGGCAACCATCCCGTGCGCCGGCTCGACACCGGCCGGGTCGAGATCACCAGTCAGAACCACAACTACGCCGTCGACGGCACCACCCTCCCGACCTCGGGGGCATTCGCCGCCGAGGTCACCCATGTCAACCTGAACGACGGGGTGGTCGAGGGCTTCCGCTGCACCGCGTTGGCGGCCTTCGGCGTGCAGTACCACCCCGAGGCCGGCCCCGGGCCTCACGACGCGCGCTATCTCTTCGAGCGGTTCCGGCGCATGATCGACGAGGTGCACGTCTGATGCCGCGTCGCACCGACATCGAAACCGTCCTCGTCATCGGATCGGGCCCGATCGTGATCGGCCAGGCGTGTGAGTTCGACTACTCGGGCACCCAGGCGTGCCGGGTCCTGCGCGCCGAGGGCTATCGCGTGGTGCTGGTCAACTCCAACCCGGCGACGATCATGACCGACCCTGAGATCGCCGACCGCACCTACGTGGAGCCCCTCGACCTCGACGTGCTCAGTGCCGTCGTCGAACGCGAGCGGCCCGACGCGCTGTTGCCCACCATGGGGGGCCAGACCGGCCTGAACCTGGCCTTCGGGCTCTCCGAACGGGGGGTGCTCGACACGTTCGGGGTCGAGCTCATCGGCGCCAACGCCGAAGCGATCGCCACCGCCGAGGACCGGGACCGGTTCAAGACCGCCATGGAGGAGATCGGCCTCGAGGTCCCCTCCTCGGGGTTCGCCACCCACCTCGACGAGGCCATGGCCCTGGGCGAACGCATCGGCTTCCCCCTCATGATCCGCCCGAGCTTCATCTTGGGGGGGGCGGGCACCGGGACCGCCGCCACCCACGCCGAGCTCGCCACCAAGGCGGCCGAAGGACTCGCCGCGAGCCCGGTCCACCAGATCCTGATCGAGCGGTCCATCGCGGGGTGGAAGGAATTCGAGCTCGAGGTCATGCGTGATCGGGTGGACAACTGCGTCGTGGTGTGCTCGATCGAGAACTTCGACCCCATGGGTGTCCACACCGGTGACTCGATCACCGTGGCCCCGGCGCAGACCCTGTCGGATGTGGAGTACCAGGCCATGCGCGACGACGCCTTCGCCTGCATCCGGCGTGTCGGTGTGGAGACGGGGGGATCGAACATCCAGTTCGCGGTGAGACCGACCGACGGGCGACGGCTCGTGATCGAGATGAACCCGCACGTGTCGCGCTCGTCGGCGTTGGCGTCGAAGGCGACGGGGTTCCCCATCGCCAAGATCGCGGCCCGACTGGCGGTGGGCTACACGCTCGACGAGATCACCAACGACATCACCGGGGCCACGCCCGCCAGCTTCGAGCCCACCATCGACTACGTCGTCACCAAGATCCCGCGCTGGGCGTTCGAGAAGCTCCCCGGTGCCGTCGAGCGCCTCGGCACCCGCATGCAGTCGGTCGGCGAGGTGATGGCCATCGGCCGGACGTTCCCCGAGTCGCTGCAAAAGGCCATCCGCTCGCTCGAGCAGGGCCGCGCCGGCCTCAACGGCGATCGTGCCGAGGCCGTCTACGACCTCCTCGACGACGACGAGCTCGTGGCCCAGGCCTGTTCGCCCACGCCGGGGCGGGTGTTCCAGCTCGAAGCCGCCCTCCGGCGGGGCGTCACCCCCGACGCCCTGGCGGCGGCCACCGGGGTGGACCCATGGTTCTTGGACCAGTTGGCCATCATCAGCGAGGCCCGCACGAGACTCGAGGCCATGGCCAGCGCGGGGCTGGGTGTCGCCGACCTCGACCGGCGCACGTGGCGGGCGATCAAGAGACTGGGATTCTCCGACAGCCAGGTCGCCTACCTGCTGTCGGGTGGGGCCGCCCCGGTCCCCGACGGGGCCGTCCCCACCGTCACCGAGGGCGAGGTGCGCACCGCCCGCCTCGCCGCCGGGGTGCGGGCCACGTTCAAGACCGTCGACACCTGTGGTGCCGAGTTCGAGGCGCGCACGCCGTATCACTACGCGACCTACGAGGACGAGGACGAGGTGCGGCCGAGCGATCGGCCCCGTGTGATCATCCTGGGGTCGGGGCCCAACCGCATCGGGCAGGGGATCGAATTCGACTACTGCTGTGTGCACGCGTCGATGGCACTCCGGGCCGCGGGGTACGAGACGGTGATGGTGAATTGCAACCCCGAGACCGTGTCCACCGACTACGACACCTCGGACCGGCTGTACTTCGAGCCCATCACCACCGAGGACGTCGCCAACGTGATCGACGCCGAGGTGGCGGCGGGGTCGGGGCCGGGGGGCGCGCCCGTGGTGGGCGTGATCGTGAGCCTCGGGGGCCAGACCCCCCTCAAACTCGCGCCCAGCCTGCCCCCCGACCTGATCCTCGGCACGAGCCCCGTCTCGATCGACCTGGCCGAGGACCGGGAGCGTTGGAACCTCCTGTGTGAGCGATTGGGCATTCCCCAGCCGCCCGGTGGCATCGCCGTCTCGGAACAAGAGGCGCTGGCGGTGGCGCACAAGGTCGGGTACCCCGTGCTCGTCCGTCCCAGTTACGTGCTGGGGGGCCGGGCCATGGAGATCGTCTACGACGACGAGCGTCTGGCGAGGGTCGTCGACGAGCTGGCCGGGTCACTGGCCCGGGAAGGAGCGGCCACCTCCGAACGCCCTGTCCTCATCGACCGGTTCCTCGAGGACGCCGTGGAGGTCGACGTGGACGCCGTGCGGGACGGGACCGGCGACGTGGTGATCGCCGGGGTGATGGAGCACGTGGAGGAGGCAGGCGTGCACTCGGGGGACTCGGCCTGCGCCCTCCCGCCCCAGTCGCTGTCGCACGCGGTGATGGACACCCTGCGCGCCCACACCCACGCCATCGCCGAGGCTCTCGAGGTCGTCGGGCCCATCAACGTGCAGTACGCCGTGAAGGACGGATCGGTCTACGTCCTCGAGGCGAACCCGCGTGCCAGTCGCACCGTGCCGTTCGTGGCCAAGGCGACGGGGGTGCCGGTCGCCATGGTGGCGGCGAGGGTGATGACCGGTGCCACGTTGGCGGCGTTGCGCGCCGAGGGTCTGCTCCGCCCGCCCACGGGTGGGGCGTGGGTGAGCGTGAAGGAGGCGGTGCTCCCCTTCGACCGCTTCCCCGGTGTCGACACGTTGCTCGGGCCGGAGATGCGATCCACGGGCGAGGTCATGGGCATCGGGTCGACCTTCGGGCTCGCCTTCGCCAAGAGCCAGATCGCGGCGGGGATGCGGTTGCCGTCGGAGGGGGCGGTGTTCATGTCGCTCGCCGACCGGGACAAGGCGGGAGGCCTCGAAGCGGCCCGGACCTTCACCGAGATCGGCTTCGAGCTCCTCGCCACGTCGGGCACCGCCGCCTTCCTCGAGTCCAACGGCGTCCCGGTGGCCACGGTGGTGGCCAAGGTGGGGGAGTCCGGGGCCTTCGACGCCGTGGAGCTCATCGCATCGGGACGCGTCCAGCTCGTGGTGAACACGCCCCGGGGCCGGGGACCGCGCGCCGACGGTGTGCACATCCGGTCCGCCGCCCTCGCCCACCAGGTGCCCTGCCTGACGACGGTGGCCGCGGCGCGCGCCGCGGCCACGGGCATCGTCGACTGGCAACGCCACGGCCTCTCGGTCGTGTGCCTGCAGGAGGTCCACGGATGAGGATGGCCGTGGACCTGCGGACCCATGTCGGATCGGTCCCGCTCCCGAACCCGGTGCTCACCGCGTCGGGAACGGCCGGCCACGGGGCCGAGCTCGCCGCGTACTTCGACCTGGCCCGGCTCGGCGCCATCGTGGTCAAGTCCCTCTCGGTCCTGCCGTGGCCGGGCAATCCACCGCCGCGCGTGCACGAGACTCCGGCGGGCATGCTCAACTCTGTCGGCCTCCAGGGCCCCGGGGTGGCGGCGTGGCTCGCCCACGAGCTCCCCGCCCTCAACGATCGGGGCGCCCGCGTGGTGGCCAGCATCTGGGGTCGGAGCACCGAGGAATACCGACAGGCCGCCGCTCTGCTGGCGGACGCCCCCGGCGTCGTCGCCGTCGAAGTCAACGTCAGTTGCCCCAACGTCGAAGACCGCGGCCGCATGTTCGCCCATTCCGCGCCCGCCACTGCGCAGGCCGTGGCTGCCGCGGGCGCGTGCGGACTCCCGTTGTGGGTCAAGCTGAGCCCGAACGTGCCCGACATCGTCGAGATCGCCGGGGCCGCGCTCCACGCCGGGGCTGAGACGCTGGTCCTCGTGAACACCGTGCTGGGCATGGCCATCGACGTGAGGCGCGGCACGTACCGACTCGGCTCGGGGTCGGCGGGCGGCGGACTGTCGGGCCCCGCCATCCGCCCCGTGGCGGTGCGCGCCGTGCACGACTGCCGGGTGGCGTTTCCCGACGCCGGCATCGTGGGGGTCGGGGGGGTGGGCCGGGGCGTCGACGTCGTGGAGATGATGTTCGCCGGAGCCGACGCCGTCGAGGTGGGCACGGCCACATTTCGCGACCCCCGGGCCCCGGTCCGGGTGCTGGCCGGCCTGCAGCGGTGGTGCCGGCTGCACGACGTCGGCGACGTTCGCCGACTGGTGGGTGCCGTCCAGGGCGCGCCCGTCGCCGTCCCCGTCGGGGCCTCGCCGGACGGCCCCGCGCCATGGTCCGCACCCCCACCGCCACCGGACCGCGCCGGGGCTCCCCGTCCCGACCGACCGCGCCCGGGCCCGATGCCGAGGCCCGACAATCCCGGGCGCGTCCCACCGCTCTCCCCGAGGCCGGGCCCTCGGCCGCCGGGGAGCGACCGTGGTTGACGACCCCCGCCAACGGCTGGCCCTGGCGCTGGACGTCGACGACCTCGTGGCGGCCCTTCGCCTCGGGCGGCGGCTCCGACCCTGGTTCTCGGTGGCGAAGGTGGGCCTCGAGCTGTTCGGGGCGGCCGGCCCCGAGACGGTCTCGGCCTTGGCCGACGAGGGGTACCGGGTGTTCCTCGACCTCAAGTTGCACGACATCCCCACGACGGTGGCCCGGGCCACCCGGGTCCTGGGTGGCCTGGGTGTCGCCTTCACCACCGTGCACACGCAGGGTGGTGGCGCCATGGTGGAGGCGGCGGTGTCGGGCATGGCCGAAGGCGCCGACGCGGCCGGAGCACCAACACCGTGCGTGCTGGGAGTCACCGTGCTCACGAGCGACACCGACGCCGCCCCCGGCACCCTCGCCGCCCGCTCGAGGTTGGCGGCGGAGGCGGGTTGCGGGGGGATCGTGTGTGGCGCCCCGGACCTCCCCGTCACGCGCCGGGCCGCCCCCGGACTCCTGACCGTGGTGCCCGGGATCCGGCCCGCGGGGACCTCCCCCGACGACCAGGCGCGTGCTTCGACCCCTGGGGCCGCGATCGCGGCCGGCGCGGACATGCTCGTGATCGGCCGCGCCGTCACCGCCGCTGAGGACCCCGAAGCGATGGCGGCCGCGGTGGCGGCCGAAGTTGCATCGTCAATGGCCTCGCCCCTCGGATGACCCCCGCCCACGAGGGCGCTATGGTGGCCCGCATGCCGCAACCTCCTGCACTTACCCCGGAGCAGCGCCAGGCGGCGCTGGACAAGGCCGCCAAGGTCCGCCGCGAGCGGGCTGAGGTGAAGGAGAAGCTCAAGATGGGGTCCATCACCCTGTCCGAGCTCCTCACGCGCGCCGAGAACGACGAGACCGTCGGCAAGATGAAGGTGCTGTCGGTGCTCGAGTCGCTCCCCGGTCTCGGCAAGGTCAAGGCTCGTCGTCTCATGGAGACGGTTGGAATCAGTGAGAGTCGACGTCTGCAGGGACTCGGTGCCAACCAGCGCGACGCCCTGCTGACACATACGTCGAAGTCCTGATCCTCGTCATCTCCGGCCCCGGTGGGGCGGGGAAGGGCACCGTCGTCGCCCGCCTGGTCGCACGCGACCCCCGGCTCTGGCTCAGTCGCTCGTGGACGACGCGGCCGCGGCGTCCCGGTGAAGCCGAAGATGCCTATACCTTCGTCGACCGCAGCGCCTTCGAAGACAAGATCGCCGCCGACGGGTTTCTCGAGTGGGCGGAGTTCCTCGGCCATCTCTACGGCACGCCTGTCCCCGATGCGCCGCCCGACAGGGACGTGGTCCTCGAGATCGACCTGCAGGGGGCGCGCCAGGTCAGGGCGCGGCACCCCGACGCACTGGTGGTCCTTCTGGTCCCGCCCACCCCGGAGATCCAGCGCCAGCGTCTGCACCAGCGTGGTGACAGCGCCGCCGAAGTCGACCGCCGCATCGCCATCGGCGCCGAGGAGATGCGCCTGGGCAAGGAATTGACCCCGTTCGTGGTCGTGAACGACGAGGTGGACCGGGCAGTGTCCGAGGTGGCCGGTATACTGGACGTTCACCGCCATCTCCCGCCGGACTCGCCGGCCGGCCACCGCGGAGGAGCCTGAATTGCCTCAGCGCCGCTCGACGCTCATGGACCCGCCCGTCGAGGACCTCCTCGACAAGGTCGACTCCAAGTTCACGCTGGTGGCCTTGTCGGCCAAGCGTGCCCGCCAGATCAACTCGTACTACAACCAGCTGGGCGAGGGCCTCGGCTTCGTCGTCCCGCCCCAGGTGACCTCGGTCTCGGGCAAGCCGCTCACGATCGCCTTCGAGGAGGTCGCCGCGGGCAAAGCCACCTACCACCGCATCGACCCCTCCGAGGTGGACGAGGAGGGTGTCGAGGGCGACGCCGTCTCCGCCGGGCCCGAGCTCACGGCGCTCACCGGCGAGCTCGCTGAGGACGTTGTCTCCGAGGCCGCCGAAGAGCTCGGCGCGGACCAGCCGGAGGCCGGCGAGTAGCAGGCGGGAGTGCCTGCCCGCCACCAGCCCGGGGATCTCGGACCGTGACGCCGGGCCCGGCCGCGGGCAAGACCGTTGTCCTGGGCGTCACCGGTGGCATCGCCGCGTACAAGGCGGTCGAGGTGTGCCGCCGACTCGTGGACGCCGGCGCCCACGTTGTTCCCGTCCTCACCGACGACGCCACGCGCTTCGTCGGTGAGGTGACCTTCTCGGCGCTGGCGTCGGAGCCGGTGCAAAGGAGCCTGTGGTCGGAAACCGACCCCATCCCCCACACCCATCTGGGTCGACGCGCCGATCTCGTGCTGGTGGCCCCCGCCACGGCGCGCTTTCTCGGTTGCTACGCGACGGGGATCTCCGACACGTTGCTCAGTGCCACGGTGTTGGCGACGCGTGCGCCGGTGGTGGTGTGCCCCGCCATGCACACCGAGATGTGGGAACACCCCGCCGTGCAGGAGAACCTGGCGACGTTGCGCCGGCGCGGGGTGCACGTGGTGGAGCCGGGCGAAGGACGCCTCGCCGGCGGTGACGTCGGGGCCGGGCGCCTGGCCGAGCCGGTCGACATCGTCGCCGCCGCGCTGGCGGTGTTGGGGTCGACCCCACGCCGACGTGACATGGAAGGCCGGCGCCTGGTCGTGAGCGCGGGCGGCACGCGCGAGCCGATCGACCCGGTGCGCTTCATCTCCAACCGTTCGTCGGGCAAGCAAGGTCACGCCATCGCCGAGGCCGCCGCCGCCCGAGGTGCCGATGTCGTCCTCGTGACCACGGCCCGCCGCCCGGTGCCGGTCGGCATCGAGGTCGTGGGGGTGGAGACCGCGGCGGAGATGGAGGCGGCCATGCTGCGGCACGGGGTCGACGCCGACGTCGTGGTGATGGCGGCCGCGGTGGCGGACTTCAGGGTGAAGACGCCCGCCGACGCCAAGTTGTCGAAGGCCGATGGCCTACCCGAGCTCGTGCTCGAGCCCACGCCCGACATCCTCGCCGAGCTCGGCCGGCGCCGGCACGATGGACAGGTGCTGGTGGGATTCGCGGCCGAGACGCACGACCTGGCGGCGCGGGCGACGGCCAAGCTCCGTGGCAAGCACCTCGACTTCATCGTGGCCAACGACGTCTCCGCCCACGAAGTCGGGTTCGACCACGACACGAACGCCGTGACCGTGTTCGGGTCCGACGGCACGTGTCGGGAGGTCCCTCTGACCTCGAAGCTCGAGGTCGCCCACGCCATTTTGGATAGTGTGATCGATCGCCTGGGCGGACAGCGTCGAGGCGGGGGCATTCGGCGTGCCGGTGCCTCCGGGGGGGACGACAAATCGAGGAGCGACTCGTGACCACGCGCCATACCTTCACATCGGAGTCGGTGACCGAAGGCCATCCCGACAAGATGGCCGACCAGATCTCGGATTCGGTGCTCGACGCGGTCCTGGCCGCGGATCCCGACGGACGGGTGGCGTGCGAGACACTGCTCACCACCGGCCTCGTCGTGGTGGCGGGCGAGATCTCGACGAAGTGCTACATCGACATCGCCAGTTTGGCCCGCGAGGTCGTGTGCGACATCGGCTACGACAGCGACGCCCACGGGTTCAACGGTCGCACCTGCGGCGTCTTGGTGGCGCTCGACGAGCAGTCTCCCGACATCGCCCAGGGGGTGACGGCGGCCCACGAGCTGCGGACCGGCTCGGGCGGAGAGGACCAGCTCAACGCGCAGGGTGCGGGCGACCAGGGGATGATGTTCGGCTACGCGTGTGACGAGACACCCGATCTCATGCCGCTGCCCATCTGGATGGCCCACCGTCTGGCGCAGCGCCTGGCCCAGGTCCGACGCGTCGGTGTCCTGCCCTACCTGCGGCCCGACGGCAAGACCCAGGTGAGCGTCGTCTACGAGTCGGGTCGGCCCGTGGCCATCGACACCGTGCTCATCTCGACGCAGCATGCCGCCGGCGTCGACATCGAGACGCTGCTGCTTCCCGATCTCCGTGAACACGTGATCCACCCGCTGTTGCCACCCGACCTCGACACCTCGGCGCTGCGCATCCTCGCCAATCCCACCGGACGCTTCGAGTTGGGTGGTCCGCACGCCGACACCGGGCTCACCGGTCGCAAGATCATCGTCGACACCTACGGAGGCATGGCCCGGCACGGCGGCGGCGCCTTCTCGGGCAAGGACCCGTCCAAGGTCGACCGCTCCGCCGCCTACGCAGCCCGGTGGGTGGCCAAGCACGTGGTGGCGGCGGGGGCGGCGAGACGGTGCGAGGTCCAGGTGGCCTACGCCATCGGCGTGGCCAGTCCGGTGTCGCTCATGGTCGAGACCTTCGGCACCGAGGCCGTGGACCCCGTGAAGATCGAGCAGGCCGTGCGCGAGGTGTTCGATCTCCGACCGGCCGCCATCGTCCGTGATCTCGACTTGAAGCGACCCATCTACCGTCGTACCGCCGCCTACGGACACTTCGGGCGCTCGGACAAGGAGTTCACCTGGGAGGCCACGCCCCGGGTGGACGACCTCAAGCGCGCTCTCGGTCTGTAGGGGGGTCGGGGGCGGGGGAGGGCCCCGACCCAACCCCGGGTCAGACTGCCGCCATGCCGGCGCAGCCCGTCGAACGCGTCGTCCGGGTGCTCCCCGACGTGAGTGCGCTGCGCAAGACCTTCGACTACCGCGTTCCCGAGGCTCTGGCCGATCGGGTACGCGTCGGCACCCAGGTCCGGATCGCCCTCGGGGCGCGACGGGTGGGGGGTTGGGTTGTCGAGGACCACGTGGACCCGGCGCCCGGCGTGGTGCTGCGACCGATCGCGGCGGTGCGCGGCTGGGGGCCCCCGCCGGCGGTGCTGGCGCTGGCCACCTGGGCGGCGTGGCGGTGGGCCGGCCCCGTCCCCGCCTTCCTGCGCACCGCCTCGTCGTCGCTGGCGGTGCGCGGCCTGCCTCCTATGAGTCCGAAGGGCGCGCCGGTGACGGCGTCGCCCGCTCCCGGGCCTCCGTCACCCGCCCCGGCGGGGCTCGAGGGGGGGACGACGGTGGTCCGCCTCGGCCCGGCCGTCGATCCGTGGCCCGTCGTCCTGGCCGCGGCGGCGCGCCGTGCCGCCGCCGGTGTCGACGCCGGCGCGCTCGTGTTGGCACCGGGACAGCGGTGGGCGGGCGAGGTGGCCCGAGCGGCTCCGGTCCGAAGGCGTCCCCACCGCACTGCTCCCGGGGGACTGGGCCCGGGCGCGCGCCGGTGGCTGTGTGGTGGTGGGGACGCGCGCCGCGGCCTTCGCCCCGCTGCCCCGGCTGGCGGCGGCGGTGGTCCTCGACGCCCACGACGAGGCGTATCACGAGGAGCGCGCCCCCACCTGGGCGGCATGGGCGGTGGTATCCGAGCGCGCCCGGCGCGACGGGGCGCCGTGCGCGCTGGTCTCGCCCTGTCCGACCCTCGAGATGCTGGCCACCGCCACCTTGGTCGTCGATCCCCGCACGCTCGAGCGCCGGGGCTGGCCCGCGGTGGAGGTCATCGACCGTCGCGGTGACGATCCCCGCACCGGGCTCTTCTCCGAGCGCGTGGTACGACTGGTACGAGACACGGCCGCGACCCCCGACGGACGGGTGGTGTGCGTCATCAATCGGACCGGGCGCGTGCGACTGCTGGGATGCGCAGCCTGTGGAGAGCTGGCCCGCTGCGAGCGCTGTGGCGCCGCCCTCGAGCTCGCCGGCGAGCCGTCGCGACGCAAGGCGGGGCGCGGCCAAGCCGTGAGCGGGGTTGATCCGAATGATGCCGTGGCGTCCCCGCGACTGCGATGCCGGCGCTGCGGCGAGGAGCGCCCGATCGTGTGTGCCCGGTGCGGCGCCACCCGCATGAAGGCCCTGCGCCTCGGTGTCACGCGCGTGCGCGACGACCTCGAAGCGCTCGCCGGGGTGCCCGTGGCCGAGGTATGGGGCCCGGCCGCCGACGAGGGGGAGGAAGCGCGGGTGCGGCGCGCCCGGGTGGTGGTGGGCACCGAGGCGGCGCTGCATCGCGTGCCGGACGCCGCGGTCGTCGTCTTTCTGGAGTTCGATTCCGAGCTCCTCGCCCCTCGGTTCCGCGCCGCCGAGCAGGCCCTGGCGCTCCTGGCCAGAGCGGCCCGGCTCGTGGCACGCACCGGAGGTGGATCGGGCGGGGATCGCGCCCCGGGGCGGGTGGTGGTCCAGACGCGCCAGCCCCGTCACCCTGCCCTCGTGGCCGCGGTGTCCGCCGACCCGGGCGTGCTCGCCACCGAGGAGGCGGAGGTGCGGCGCGCCCTCGGTCTTCCCCCCTTTCGGGCCTTGGCGGTGGTGTCGGGTGCGGCCGCCGACGCCTACGGGAGGGCGCTGCGGGATCATGCGCCGGAAGCCGTCGAGGTGCGTGGCCCCGTCGACGGCGTGTGGTCGGTGCGGGCTCCAGGACACGCCGAATTGTGCGACCTGCTGGCGGACGTGGCGCGCCCACCGGGGCGGCTCAGGGTCGAGGTCGACCCGGTGCGGGCCTGAGCAGCCTCGGCGCAGTCGACCCGGGGGCTCCCGGTACCATGGCCGGCATGTCGAGGTACTCCATCCGCATGTACGGCGACCCGGTGTTGCGCCAACGGGCGGCGGACGTCGAGGACATCGACGGGGCGCTCAAGCAGCTCGCCGACGACATGGTGCAGACCATGTACGAGGCGCCCGGCGTGGGGCTGGCCGCCCCCCAGGTCGGCGTGCAGAAGCGCATGTTCGTCTATGACACCGGCGACGGAGCGGGCCCGGTCACGATCGTGAACCCACGGCTCTCCGAAGCCCGGGGGGAGTGGACCTTCGACGAGGGCTGCCTGTCGGTGCCCGGACTGTCATGGCCCATCGTGCGTCCCAAGGAAGTCCATCTCACCGGGCTGGACCTCGACGGCAACGAGATCTCGATCGAAGCCGACGAGTACCTGGCCCGGGTGTTCCAACACGAAGTCGATCACCTCGACGGCGTGCTGCTCGTCCAGCGGCTCGACGACGATCAGCGCAAGGAGGCCAAGCGGATCCTGCGGGCCCGGGCCCTCGGACTGCCCGACGCCGATCCGGACGGGTTGCGCACGCTCGTGGCCGACGACCGGCCCGCCCCGCACTCCGGCCTGTAGCGACGCGCCGCCGCCGGTGGCCCGCCTCGCTTTCCTAGGGACACCGCCCGCCGCCGCGGTCGCGCTCGAGGCACTCGTGGACGCCGGCCACGACGTGACCCTGGTGGTGAGCCGGGCCGACGCGCGGCGGGGACGGGGCGCCGAGTCCAGCCCGAGCCCTACCAAGCAAGTGGCGCTCGACCTCGGCCTCGATGTCACCGACCGACTCGACGAGGTGGCAACGACGGGGGCGGAGCTCGGCGTCGTCGTGGCCTACGGGCGTATCATCCCGGGCCGCATTCTCGACGTCCTCCCCATGGTGAACGTCCACTTCTCGTTGTTGCCGCGCTGGCGCGGTGCGGCCCCCGTGCAACGCGCCGTGCTGGCCGGCGACGCCGAGACCGGCGTCTGCGTCATGCGGCTCGAAGAAGGCCTCGACACGGGGCCGGTCCTCGCGTCCCGGCGTGTGCGCATCGGTGGGCGCGAGCACGTCTCGGCACTCACCGGTCGCCTGGCCGTGATCGGTGCGCAATTGCTCGTCGACACGCTCGCGGCCGGCGTCGGCCAGCTTCCGCCCGGCACGCCCCAGCGCGGCGAGGTGACCTACGCCGACAAGGTGAGACCCGAAGAGCTCCGCCTCGACTGGGACCGATCGGCTTCCGAGCTCGAACGGGTGGTGGCCCTGGACCGGGCGTGGACGACGTTTCGCCACGAGCGTCTCCGTGTGCTCGATGCCGTCGCCCTCACGGCGGCGGACACCGTTGCGCCGGGGTCAAGCGCCGGGACGGCTCCCGGGGTCCTCCACGGCACCTCGGTCCAAACCGGTGACGGTGTCCTCGAGCTCGTCGAGGTGCAGCCGGCCGGGAAGCATCCGATGCCCGCCTCGGCGTGGTGGCGCGGTGCACGAGTGGAGGCGGGCGAGGCGCTCGGGGGCGACGAGTCACCCCGGTAGGCTCGGCGCGGTGCTTCGGATCGCCCCCTCGGTGCTGTCGGCTGACTTCGGCAGCCTGGCCGAAGCCGTCGGCGAGGTCGCTCCCGAGGCCGACTGGTTGCACGTCGACGTCATGGACGGGCACTTCGTCCCGAACCTCACCATCGGCCCCCCCGTCGTGCAGTCGCTGCGGCGGCACTCGGGCCTCTTCTTCGACTGTCACCTCATGATGACCAACCCGGGCGACTTCCTCGAGTCGTTCCGCCGCGCCGGTGCCGACGGGTGCACCGTGCACGTCGAGGTGGGCGACACCGCCGCGCTCCTGGCGCAGGCCAAGGGGTTGGGGTTGCGTGCCGGGCTCGCCATCAATCCCGAAACCCCGTACGAGGCCATCGATCCGTTTCTCGACGACGCGGATCTGATCCTGTGCATGACGGTCCATCCCGGCTTCGGCGGTCAGCGTTTCATGGCCGAGGTCTTGCCCAAGATCGCCCGCACCCGGGCCGAGCTCGACCGGCGCGGGCTCGGCGCCGAGCTCGAGGTGGACGGGGGCATCGACGAGGACACCGCCGGACCGGTGGTCCGTGCCGGTGCCCGCGTCCTCGTGGCGGGGTCGGCCATCTTCGCCGACGACCGCCCTTGGGAGGCGGCGCGTCGGATCCGGGAGGCGGGAGAAAAAGCCCTGCCCGAGGGCCAAAGAAGTAGCGCCAAGTAGACTGGTGGTCCCATGACGGCCTCTCAGGAGCCGCCCGGGGTGGCTATCCGGGACGCAGATCTCGCCGCCATGCGTCGGGCCCTCGGCCTCGCCGCGTCGGTGCGGACGCGCACGTCCCCGAATCCCTGGGTGGGCGCCGTCGTGATCACGTCCGAAGGGGAGTGGTTCGAAGGAGCCACGGCCCCGCCGGGCGGTCCGCACGCCGAGGTGGTCGCCCTCGAGGCAGCCGGGGAGCGGGCCCGGGGGGCCACGTTGATCACGACCCTCGAACCGTGCGCGCACCACGGCCGGACGCCGCCGTGTACCGGGGCCATCCTCGCCGCCGGTGTGGCCCGGGTCGTGGTCGGGGTGCTCGATCCCGACCCCCAGGTGTCGGGGCGGGGCGTGGAGGTCCTGCGCGAGGACGGCATCTCGGTGGAGGTGGGTGTGGGGGCGGACGAAGCCGCCGAGCTCCTGGCCCCGTATCTGAAGCACCGCCGCACCGGACGGCCCTGGGTCGTGCTCAAACTCGCCGCGACGATGGACGGGAGGATCGCCGCCCCCGACGGCACGGCGCGCTGGCTTACCGGCGAGGCGGCGCGCGCCGATGCCCATCGGTTGCGCGCCCTGTCCGACGCCGTGCTCGTGGGAGCGGGCACCGTCCGGACCGACGACCCCGAGCTGACGGTGCGGGCGGGCCCGTCGCCCGAACACCAGCCCCTGCGGGTCGTGCTCGGTCACGTGCCCGACGGTGCCAAGGTGCATCCCGCGCTCGAGGTGTCGGGGGAACCCGGTGCCGTGCTCGACGAGCTCGGGGCCAAAGGTGTGCTGCAGGTGCTCGTCGAGGGTGGGGCCCGGGTCGCCCACGCCTTTCACCGCTCGGGCCTGGTGGACCGCTACGTCCTGTACTTCGCGCCCGCCCTGTTCGGCGGGGACGATGCCGTGCCCATGTTCGGCGGACCCGGGGCCCCGACGGTCGGGGAGCTGTGGCGCGGCCGCGTGGTGTCGGTCACGCAGCTCGGATCGGACCTGCGCGTCGAGCTCGCTCCCGCCGAGGCCGGCCTCCCGGGCGCCGAGGTGACGGCGTGACCGCGTTCAGCGCCATCGAGGACGCCATCGAGGCCATCGGGAACGGGGAGATCGTCGTGGTCGTCGACGACGAGGACCGCGAGAACGAGGGCGACCTGATCATGGCGGCCGAGGCCGTCACGCCCGAGAAGATCGCCTTCTTCCTCGCCCACACCTCCGGTGTGATCTGTGTGCCGCTCCTGCCCGAGCGTGCCGACGAGCTCGAGCTTCCGCTCATGGTCAGCGAGAACACCGAGTCCCAGCGCACGGCGTTCACCGTCAGCGTCGACTACGGCCACGGCACGACGACGGGCATCTCGGCCGAGGACCGCGCCTCGACGATCCACGCACTGATCGACCCGCACACCCGTCCCATCGAGCTCAACCGGCCCGGCCACATCTTCCCGCTCCGCTACCGGCGAGGCGGGGTGCTCAAACGGGCCGGGCACACCGAGGCGGCCATCGACCTCGTCTCCGCCGCCGGCCTCTACCCGGCCGGGGTGTTGTGCGAGCTCGTCTCGGCCGACAAGACCCGCATGGCGCGGCTCCCGGAGCTCGAGGCATTCGCTGAGACCCACGGGATGCGACTCATCACCATCGCCGATCTGATCCGATACCGGCGCCACAAGGACAAGTTGGTGCGATGCATCGCCGGGCCGGCGCGCATCCCCACCGAGTTCGGCGACTTCGCCGGCTACGTGTACGAGTCCGAGATCGACGGCGAGCACCACCTCGCCGTGGTGCGTGGTGACGTCCGCGGCAAGAGCGACGTGCTCGTCCGGGTCCACTCCGAGTGCCTGACCGGGGACGCCTTCGGATCGCTGCGCTGTGACTGCGGACCGCAATTGGCCGAAGCCGTCCGTCTCATCGCCAAAGAGGGGACCGGCGTCATCGTGTACCTGCGCGGCCACGAGGGGAGAGGAATCGGCCTCGCGCACAAGCTGCGGGCCTACAACCTCCAGGAGCAGGGTCATGACACCGTCGACGCCAACTTGGAGCTCGGATTGCCGGTGGACAACCGGGAATACGGCATCGGCGCGCAGATCCTGGTCGATCTCGGTGTCACCACCATGCGGCTCATGACCAACAACCCCATCAAGTACGGCGGTCTCGAGGGATTCGGGCTCGACATCGTCGAGCGTGTGCCGCTCACGCTGCATTCGAACCCCGAGAACATCGCCTACTTGCGAACCAAACGCGAGCGGCTGGGCCACTTCATGGAAGGGCTCGACGACGAGGTGCGCGATGACAAGCTCTGACGCTACGGCGTTGTCGCCGGACGCCGTCGACGAGGTGGCTCGGCGCGTCGGCACCTCTCATGTCGGCAGCGCGGCGAGCGAGGCCCGCGTCGCCCTGGTGTGCTCCAAATTCAACGGTGGGATCACCGAACGTCTGCTCGAGGGAGCCCTCGCCGGTCTCGAGGCGAGCGGTGTCAAGGCCACCACGGTGACGGTGGCGTGGGTGCCCGGTGCCTTCGAGTTGCCGTTGGCGGCGATGCGCCTGGCCGAGTCCGGTACCGTCGACGCCGTGGTGGCCCTCGGCGCGGTGATCCGCGGCGAGACGGCGCACTTCGACTTCGTCGCCGGCGAGTGCGCGTCGGGACTGCAACGTGCCGCCCTGGACACGGGAGTCCCCGTGGTGTTCGGCGTGCTCACCACCGACACGGTGGACCAGGCGCTGGCCCGGTGCGGCGCCGGAGCGGGCAACAAGGGCCACGAGGGAGTCGTTACCGCGCTCGAGATGGCCGACCTTCTCCGGACGTTGCCGGGCTCGGCCCCGGCGACGGCGTCCTGAGCGCTCCCCGGGGACCCGCCGTGCTCAAGCTCGTCCTGCCCAAGGGTTCGCTCGAGAAGGCGACGCTCGATCTGTTCACGGCCGCAGACCTCGCCGTGGTGCGGAGCTCCGAGGTCGACTACCGAGCCACCGTTGACGACCCTCGTGTCGACGAGGTTCGAATCCTCAGGCCCCAGGAGATCCCCGGCTACGTGGCCGAGGGCCTCTTTGACCTGGGGATCACGGGACGCGACTGGATCGAGGAGACCGGGGCCGAGGTGCTCTCGCTCGGTGAGCTCGCGTACTCGAAGACCACGGCCCAACCCATCCGCGTGGTCCTGGCCGTCGCCATCGACTCCCCCGTGACGACCATCGCGGCGCTGCCGCCGGGGGCGCGCGTCTCGACGGAGTACCCCGAGCTCACCCGGCGAGTGCTCGAGAAGCACGGTGTGCAGGCCGACATCCGTATGTCCTACGGTGCCACCGAGGCCAAGATCCCCGACATCGCCGACGCCGTGGTCGAGATCACCGAGACGGGGCGGGCGCTGGCGGCGGCCCGGCTGCGCATCGTCGAGACGCTGCTCGTGTCCCGGACCGAGCTCATTGCCAACCCCCTGTCCGCCTCGGACCCCGACAAGCGGCTGGCCATGAGCCATCTGCTGACGTTGCTCCAGGGAGCGCTCGAAGCGAGGGGCAAGGTGCTGCTCAAACTCAACGTGGCGGCGGCCAAGCTGGAAGCGGTCGTGTCGGTGCTGCCCGCGCTCAAGTCGCCGACCGTGTCGGAGCTCTCGGGCGACGCCGGGTTCGCGGTCGAGACCGTGGTGCCCAAAACCGATGTCAACGTCTTGATCCCGGCGCTCAAGGACCGTGGTGCCACCGACATCATCGAGTTGCCGCTCTCGAAGATCGTCCATTGAGGCGCCGACGACGGTCATGACCCACGCCCGGGGTGGTCCGGCGGCACCGAGGATCGGTGTCGTGGTCGAGTTCGATGCCGAGCGCGGTCTCGGCGTCGTGCGCGAGGACGACGGCCCTACCTATGCGTTCCACTGCGCGGCAGTGGCCGACGGGACCAGGCAGGTGGAGCTCGGGACCCGAGTGGTGTTCTCCGTGATGGCCGGGCACGGAGGCCGCGACGAGGCTCGAGCCGTGACCACCATCCCGGCCCCTTGACGGATCGGGTCGGCTTCGTCTCACCCCGAACCCGGGGCTCCCGAGCGCGTCGAAGGGTCCTTCGCCTCAGGGCTCGGGGTCGCCCGCCTCTCCATCGGTGGCAGCGGCCGCTTCGCTGATCTGGATGAAGGCGAGCCGGATCTGGGCCAGGGCGTCTTTGAGGGGACGCTCGGCTTCTCCCAACCGTCCCTCCATGCCCTCGACGAGGACGGCCATGGCGTCGACGGCCAGGCGGGCCTGGTCGCGCCGAGGCGGCTGTTGCGAGAGGTGGATGGCGGCGAGCTCGAACAAACCGTAGGCGTGGTTGGCCACGACAACCTCGGCCGGGGTGCCCAACAGCTGGCGGCGAAGCTCGTCGAGCCGCTCCGCGAGCTCGGCCTTCTCCTCGGGCCCGAGGTCGTCGAGGTCATCGGCCCCTGTCGACGGGGGCCGAGCGCCGCCGGGGCCCCCCCGGGGGTCCGCCGTCGTCAGCGCGCGATGGTGGTGGGGGAGCGTCGCGGTCGTCGGCGGCGGGCGGCACCCGGTGCTCGCCCTCAGGTGTCCAGAGGCTGCTCACGCCTGGTAGCGTAGAACGCTGAGCCACAAGGGAAAGCGGGGTCACGCCGTCGGGCGAACCCCCACCCGCCATCGGCAACGGTGCGTCGGGTAACGCAGGGGTCCGTGTCAGGACACCGAGGGCAGCGACCGCGCTTCCGCGAATGGCTTCGGGGAGACCCGGAGCCCTGTATTGACGGGAGTGATGTCGGATCGCCACACCCACGACGACCAACGAGACCAGGATCAACGACCGCATTCGTCCGCGCGATGTCCGCCTGGTGGACCCAGATGGCCTTCAGCTCGGGATACGCCCGTTGCCGGAGGCGCTGGCCATCGCCCGGCAGCTCGACCTGGATCTGGTCGAGGTCGCACCCCTGGCCAACCCGCCTGTCTGCCGGATCATGGACTACGGCAAGTACAAGTTCGACGAGGCGCAGAAAGCCAAGGAGTCCAGGCGCAAGACCACCAGCGTCGGCATCAAGGAGATGAAGTACCGGCCCAAGATCGGTCCCGGTGACTTCGACACCAAGACCCGGCAGGTGCTCAAGTTCCTGAACGAGGGGCACAAGGTCAAGGTCACGATCATGTTCCGTGGTCGAGAGGTGTTCCATCCCGAGCTGGGGAAGAGGATCCTCGACCGGGTGGCCGAGCATGTCGACGGGACGGCGAGGGTGGAGTCCGAACCGAGGCTCGACGGTCGCAACATGGTGATGGTGCTCGCGCCGGACAAGCGGGCCAAGCAGTCAGCGGCGGCACGGGCCGCCCAACACGATGACGACATCCCCGGCGCCACGAGCGGGGAACCGGCCAGACCCGTGCCGAGCGGGAGCCCGGGTGTGGTGGGGACAAACGGCGGATCGTCCGCCCAGGCACCAGCAGCGGCCACAGGGGATGCAGGGCCCGGTCGCGAGGAAGGAACCTGACATGCCGAAGATGAAGACCGACCGGGGGGCCGCCAAGCGCTTCAAGGTCACGGGCACGGGGCGGCTGCGTCGTCGCCAGGCCAACCGTTCCCACCTGCTCGAGAAGAAGAACAGCGTCCGGACCCGGCGGCTCGGGCGCGAGACCGAGGTTGCTGCCGCGGACCGTCGCGAGGTGCGGCGACTGCTCGGTCGGTAACACAACGGGCGGGCTCCCGGCCCGCCCCCGGAGTCGTCGCACCGGTTGCGGTGGCGCGATTCGAAGTCGTCCACGAAAGGAGAGCTGGCCATGGCCAGGGTGAAGCGCGCTGTCAACGGGAAGAAGCACCGTCGCGCCGTCCTCGAGTCGGCCCAGGGCTACTACGGCAACCGGAGCCGCACGTTCCGTTCCGCCAACGAGGCCGTCATGCATTCCCTGCAGTACGCGTACCGGGACCGCCGGGCGCGCAAGGGGGACTTCCGGCGGTTGTGGATCCAGCGGATCAACGCCGGGGCCAGGGCCAACGGCACCAGCTACAGCCGTCTGATCGCAGGGTTGCGCGAGGCCGAGGTCGTCGTCGACCGCAAGGTTCTGGCCGACCTGGCTGTCACCGACCCCGAGGCGTTCTCGCGCCTGGTGGGGGTGGCGACGTCGGCCTTGGCGGACCGACCTTCGGCTCCCGTGGCCGCGGAGGCCGGGGACCGCTCCTGACCGCGGGGCTCGCCTTCCGGCACCAGCGGGTCCAGCGCCTCCGGCGGCTCCTGACGCGGCGCAGCACGCGCCGATCGGAGGGGGCGTTCGTCGTCGAGGGCGTGAAGCTGCTCGCCAGCGCGCTCGACGCCGGCGCTGCGGTCGAGGCGGTGTTCGTCGACGACCGGGCCCGTTCGCAGCTCGAGGTGGGGCCGGTCCTCGACGCCGCCCTCCAACAAGGCGCCCGCGTCTTCGATCTCGCTCCCGGTGTGCTCGAGCGAGTCGCCGACACCGTGACACCGCAGCCGGTCCTCGCCGTCGTGGGGATGCCCACGGCCACCCTGGACCAGTTGGCCGGGACGACCTTCGTGGTGGCGTGCGTCGACGTCCGTGATCCCGGCAACGCCGGCGCCGTCATCCGCGTGGCCCACGCCGCCGGGGCGGACGCGGTGGTGTGCAGTGAGGGGACGGTCGACCCCTTCAACCCCAAGACCGTCCGGGCGTCAGCCGGGTCGGTCCTCCACATCCCGGTCGTGATGGCGGGGGAAGCCGGCGACGTCCTCGACGCGCTGCGCGGGCACGGCTTGCGCTGTCTGGCCGCGGTGTCGAGCGGAGGTACCCCCTATACCGACGTCGACCTGACCGCTCCGGTGGCGCTGGTGCTCGGCAACGAGGCCAGTGGCCTTCCCCTCCTCCTCGAGCAACGGCTCGACGGCCGCGTGACGATTCCCATGGGAGGCGGCGCCGAGTCGCTCAACGTGGCGACGGCGGCCGCCGTCCTCTGCTTCGAGGCGGCACGCCGGCGTTCTAATCTCCACTCCATGGAGGAGGCCCGATGACCCCGCCCCCGGCCGCGGGCGAGGGGCCTCCGTCCGGCGTCGAACCGCACGAGCTCGTCGCCTCGGCCGCGGCGCTGCTCTCGCAGGTCAGCACCGTGGCGGCCCTGGACGAACTGCACAGCGAGCTCCTGGGCAAACGCTCCGCGCTGGCGCGGGCCCATCAGGGCCTCGTCGCACTCGACCCCGGGGAACGCCCCGAGGCCGGTCGTCGTCTCAACGAGGCCCGACGACAGATCGAGTCGAGCCTGGCCGACAAGCGACGCACCCTCGAGCTCGTCGAACGCCGCCATCGGCTCGACGCGGAGCGCCTCGACTTGACCGAGGTCATCGCACCGCCCCTGAGGGGGCGCCTGCATGTGGTCCAGCGCACGCGCGACGAGCTCGAGGACGTGTTCGTCGGGATGGGGTTCGTGATCGCCGAGGGCCCCGAGGCCGAAACCGACTGGTATAACTTCGAAGCCCTGAACATGCCCCCCGCCCATCCCGCCCGGGGAATGTGGGACACGCTCTACCTGGACCTCGGGGACCCCGAGACGGTGATGCTGCGGACCCACACCTCCCCGGTCCAGGTGCGCCTGATGGAGAGCCAGGGCCCACCCATCTACGCCGTCATGCCGGGGAAGTGCTACCGCCGCGACACGCCCGACGCCCGCCATATCCCGACCTTCCACCAGATCGAAGGTCTGGTGGTGGACCGCGGCATCAGTTTCGCCGACCTGGCCGGCACCATCGAGACCTTCACCACCGCGTATTTCGGGCCCGACATCCACAGCCGTCTGCGCCCGTCCTACTTCCCGTTCACCGAGCCGTCGGCGGAGTACGAGGTCACGTGCACGATCTGCAAGGGAGGGGGGTGCCGCACCTGTTCCCAGACGGGATGGATCGAGCTCGGTGGCTGCGGGATGGTCGACCCCGCCGTGTTCGCGGCGGTGGGCCTCGACGGGGACGAATGGACCGGGTTCGCCTTCGGGTTCGGTATCGACCGCTGCGCCCAGATGCGCCACGAGATCCCCGACATGCGGGTCTTCTTCGACAACGACGTGCGCGTGCTGCGCCAGATCTGAGTACCGATGCGCGTCCCTCTTTCGTGGCTGACGGACTTCGCCCCCTTCGAAGGCGACCCCGCCGACCTGGCATCGGTCCTCGACGACCTCGGCCTCGTCGTCGAGGAGATCCAGCGCGTGGGCGAGGGCCTCGGCGACGTGGTCCTGGCCCGTGTCCTCGAGATCGGCACCATCCCCGGCGCCGACCGCATCCGTCGGGTCGTCGTCGATGCGGGGGGCGAGCCGGTGGAGGTCGTGTGCGGGGCCTGGAACTTCCAGCCCGGCGACACCGTCGCATTCGCCCCGGTCGGGTCGGTGCTCCCCGGTGGCTTCGAGATCAGCCGGCGCAAGATGAAGGGCGTCGTCTCCAACGGCATGCTGTGCTCGGGACGCGAGCTGGGGTTGACCGAGGACCACGACGGGATCCTCATCGTGGGCGACACGCCGGGAGGCACCGGCGGGGAGGTCGACGGGGACGGCTCGGCCCCCGCGGCCGCGTTCACGCCCGGGGCCCATCTCGTCGACGCACTCGGGCTCGGGCCCGACACGGTTTTCGACATCTCGGTCGAGGCCAACCGCCCTGACGCGTGGTCGGTGGCGGGGATCGCCCGCGACCTCGCCGCCCAGCTGCACCTGCCCTTCTCGTTGCCCGAGCCTCCCGCGCCGGTCACCGACTCGGGCGCGCCGGTCGGGGCACTGGCCGACGTGGAGGTGCTCGACCCGGACTTGTGTCCGCGCTTCACCGCGCGCCTCCTCCTCGACGTCACCGTCGGTCCGTCCCCGCAGTGGATGGCCCGACGGCTGACGCTGGCTGGGATGCGCTCCATCAACAACGTCGTCGACGCGTCGAACTACGTCATGCTCGATCTGGGCCAGCCCACCCACCCCTACGACCTCGACCTCGTCGGTGGGAACGGGCTGCGGGTCCGCGCCGCGACGCCCGGTGAGGTGGTGGTGACGCTCGACGGCGTCGAGCGCCGACTGGGGGAGCGCTCGGTGGGGATCGGCGACGACCGGCGTGACTGCGTCATCTGTGACGGTGACGACGTGCCCATCGGCATCGGCGGGATCATGGGCGGGGCCACCAGCGAGATCTCGCCGGTGACGCGTCGCGTCCTGCTCGAGGCGGCCTACTTCACGCCCATGGCGATCGCCAGGACCTCCAAGCGGTTGAACCTGCGGTCCGAGGCATCGGCGCGCTTCGAGCGTGGTTGCGATCCCGAGGGAATCGACCGGGCCGCGCTGCGGCTCTGCGACCTCCTGGGGGCGACCGCCGGAGTCGGGTACCGCAGCGCGTCGGGCGTGCTCGACGTGCGCGGGCCGGTGCCGACCCCGTCACGGGTGCGGGTACGGACCGCCCGGGTCAACGCCGTGCTCGGAAGCGATCTCGACGATGACCGCGTGGTGGGATACCTCGAGCCCATCGGGTTCACCTGCGAGCGGGAGTCGGTGGGCGTGATCGACGTCACGGTGCCCACCTTCCGTCCTGACACCGAGCGTGAGATCGACGTCATCGAAGAGGTGGCCCGGCATCACGGTTATGCCAACCTGCCCCGGCGGCGGCCGTCGGCCCCTCAGGTGGGCGGCCTCACCCGCTATCAACGCGAACGGCGCCTGGCCCGCCAGGTCGCGGCCGGACTGGGTGCCCACGAGGCCTGGACGCCGTCGCTGCTCGGCCCCGACCAGCAGCGCCGGGTGGGGATCGACGGCGGAGTCCGGGTGACCAACCCGCTCACGCCGGACGAGTCCGTGCTGCGTCAGAGCCTGCTACCGGGGATGCTGGGTGCGCTCGCCTTCAACGCCGGCCGTCGTCAGCGCGGCATCCGGCTCTTCGAGGTGGGCCATGTCTTTCCCCCTCCCGATCCCGAGCGCGTGGCGCGGGCCCTGGCGCGCGCCGGGGACACCGTGATCGACGAGCACGAAGTCTTGGGGCTGGCCTTGGCGAGCGAGGGTGATGACGCCCGCAGCGCGGCGGCGGCGTGGGTCGTCCTCGCCGACGCCTTCTCCGTCGTCGACGTGGACCTCGTGGGACCGGGGGTCGACAACCGCCCCGAGCTGAGCTCGGTCCCCCCGGGACTGCACCCCACCCGGTGGGCGCGTGTCGTGTTGCCCGAGCGCGCCGGCGAGCCACCCCGGGTCATCGGGGTGGTGGGCGAGGTGGACCCGGAAGTGCTCGAGGACTTCGGCCTCGACGTCGAACGGGGACGGGTCGGGTGGCTCGAGGTGGACCTGGGCCGGCTCTTGTCCGATGCCCCGCGGCGCGCCGAGCTCCTCACGGCGGTGAGCAGGTTCCCGTCGAGTGATGTCGACCTCGCCTTCCTCGTGGACGAGGCCGCGCCCGGCGCGGCGGTGGAAAGGACCCTTCGCCTCGCCGGGGGCGACCTGCTCGAGTCGGTGGAGCTCTTCGACGTGTACCGCGGCCCCGGCACGCCCCCCGGCACCCGGAGCCTCGCCTACCGACTCCGGTTCTGCGCCCCGGACCGGACATTGACCGACGAGGAGGTCGCCGAGTTGCGCGCCCGCTGCATCGCCGCGGTCGAGCAGGGTCACGGCGCACGCCTGCGGGGCTGAGGGACCGGTGTCCGCCTCGGGCCGCCCCCCCGACGACGCCCCGGCGGTCGAGGTGCGGCGCGTCACCGGCACCGCACCTGGGCGCGCCGAGGTGGAGGACGTCCTGCGGGCCCAGGGGCTCACGCCGCGCCCGTGGCGCAACGGGCCCGGTGTCTTCTACGAGCGCCACCGCCACGCGCACCACAAGGTCCTGGTGTGTGTGTCGGGCTCGATCATCTTCCACACCGACGCCGGCGACCTGTCCCTGGCGCCAGGAGACCGCATGGAGCTCCCCCCGGGTGTCGGACACAGTGCGACCGTGGGCGCCGACGGTGTCGAGTGCGTCGAGGCCTACCGGCGTTAGCGTGCCGGCGCCGGTGGGGGATGTGCGTGCGGTGCGACCCCAGGGCTACCGTCGGGTTCCGATGGACCCTCTCCACGGCGCTGTCGTCACGGCGGGGTGAGGTACGTCGACCGTGATGCTCGCCGACGCCATCTCTCCCCCCATCCGCGTCCACGCGCTGCTCACGGGCTTCCAGACCGACGGGCTGAGCCTGGTCACCCTCGCCATCGAGGTCGGGCTGGCGGTTTGGTACGTGGTGTCGGTGCGTCGTCTGGCCAAGCGGGGCCGGGCCTGGTCGCCGTGGCGAACGGCGTCGTTCCTGGGTGCCACCGTCCTCGTGATCATCGCCGTGCAATCGGGACTGGCCGCCTATGACGACCAGGTGTTCGCGGCGCACGTCGTCCAGCACCTGCTGCTCATGAACTTCGCCCCCATCCTCTACGCCCTCAGCGCCCCGGTGACCCTGGCCCTGCAGTCGTCTGAACGACGGACCCAGCAGGGCCTGCTCAAGGTCCTGCATCATCCCGTCGTCGAGTTCGTGACCAATCCCGCGTTGGTCGTCGTCGTGAGCTACGGCACGATGATCGCCTACTTCCTCACACCGTTCTACAACTTCTCGCTCGAGCACCCTCTCGTGCACGACCTCACCCATCTGCACTTCCTCGTCTCGGGCTGCCTATTGTGGTGGTTGGTGGTCGGGCGCGACCCGTCTCGCTGGCGCCTGTCCTATCCGGCCAAGCTCGGGATCCTGGCCATCGGCATCCCCGTGACGGCCGTGCTCGGCGTGAGCCTCACCGGCGCCCGGGATTCGATCGCACCGCTCTTTCACACCGTGGCCGATACCCAGCGGGGCGGGTCCATCCTGTGGGTGGTGGGCGAGCTCACGACCTTCGTGGCCATGGCGGTGATCGTCTACCAGTGGATGAAGTTCGAGGAGCGTGAGGGGATCCGGGCTGATCGGCTGCTCGACTCCCAATCCCAGTCGCAGTCCTGAGTGGCGTCGATGCCGTGGCAGTCGTCGTCGGTGGCGACGTGGGAGGGGCGAGGCACCTACCGGGTGTTAGCCGGGCTCAAGACCTTTACCATCGACGTCGCCGCGACCGGTGCCGAGACGCTCGAGCCCTTGCTGATCGTGCACGGGTTCCCGAGTTCCTCGTTCGACTACCACCATGTGCTCGACGCGCTGGCCCGCCACCGTCGGGTGCTGGTCTTCGACATGATCGGGTACGGGCTCTCGGCCAAGCCCGATCGTGCCTACTCGATCGACCTGCAGGCCGACGTGGCCCAGGCCTTCGTGGCCGACGCCGGTGTCACGACGCTGGCGCTGCTCACCCACGACCTCGGCGACACGGTGGGGGGCGAGTTGTTGGCCCGCCACGGCGAAGGGCGGTGGCCGGTCGAGATCACGCGACGGGTCCTCACCAACGGCAGCATCTACATCGAGATGGCCCATCTGAGCACGGGCCAGCAGCTCTTGCTCAGCCTTCCCGACGAACGCCTCCCCGAGACGGCCGGCATCGACGGGCCCACCATGCAGGCGAGCCTGGCGGCGACGTTCTCCCCGCGCTCGGTGGTGGATGCGGGAGATCTCGAAGGGGAGTGGGAGCTGGTCTCCCACGACCAGGGCCATCTCCTGCTACCCCGGACCATCCGGTACATCGAAGAGCGGCGCCGCAACCAGGCCCGGTTCACCGGTGCCATCGAGTCCCACCCCTCGCCCCTGGCGATCGTGTGGGGTACCGAAGACCCCATCGCCGTGGCACCCATGGCCACCCGGCTCCAGGAGACCCGCCCCGACGCCAGCCTCATCTGGCTCGAGGACGTGGGCCACTACCCGATGCTCGAATCCCCCACGGCGTTCCTCGATGCCGTGGTGTCGGGGCTGTCCTGAGCCGAGAGCGCCCGCACCTCGACGCGGACGGCGCTCAGCTCGCGTCGGGGGGTCGGGGCTCTCGCCACATGGGCCACACCGTCGGTCCCCCCGGCAGGACGATCTCACCGGTGACCTCGAAGCGGTGACGCCGGTAGAAGGCGATGTTGCTCTCCTTCGAGGACTCGAGATACGCGCCCATGCCGTCGCGGTCGCAGCGTTCAAGCACGGGGGCGAGGAGGGCGGAGCCGATGCCCTTGCCCTGATGGATGGGATCGGTGCCGAGGACGGCCAGGTACCAGTGGGGGACCAGAGGGTGCCGGCGTTCGATGGTCGAGACCACGCGCAACGCTCTCGGCACGTGGAGGCCGAACGCCGAGACCATCTGGGGCGACCCGCGCAGGATCTGCCCGAAGCGAAGTCTCCAGTGGTTCGGTGGATCCCACAGCGCACCGCCGGCGCGGTCGTTGTCGGTGTAGCAGCCTCCGTGGGGAAGGTGCTGAATCTTGAGTGCGATTTCGAAGTACTGCGCGATGCGACGACGGCGCGACGGCTCGTGCGGGATCAGGAAGCGCATGACGGGGTCGTCGTAGAAGGCGCGGGCCAGGCTGGCGGCGAGAGGGCGGGCGTCGGCTTGATTGGCGACGCGGACGGGCCCGGACATGGCGCACACTTATAGTCGCCACGTCCCGCACACGTCGAAGCGCCCCGCCGGATGCGCCCCGTCCCGGTGCCTGAGAGACTCAGGTCCATGTCGCGGCCGGTGCCGTTCGTCCATCCCATCACCGTGCGGTACCTGGAGGTGGACCGTCAGGGCGTGGTCTTCAACATGTGGTACCTGGCCTACCTCGATGAAGCCATGACGGCCTTTCTGGACGCGGGCGGCCTTCCGTACGGGGACCTGCTGGCGGCGGGCTTCGACGCCCAGGTCGTCCACACCGAGTTGGACTGGCACGGGCCCCTCGGTCTGGGAGATCAGGCCGAGGTACGGGTGGTCGTGGCACAGATCGGGCGAACCTCGTTCACGCTACGGTTCGACGTGATGTCGTCCGATCGCACCGTGGTGCTCGCCAGCACCGTGTACGTGGCCGTCCGTACCGATGGTTCGGGGAAGTGCGAGCTTCCCCCCGTCCTCCTCGGCGCGCTCGGGTCGGTGCCGTAGGGGGACGCCGCCTTACGATCCCGAGCCCGGCTCGGGGTCGACCTCGCGCAGCAGGGCGCGGGTGTGGGGGCCGAACCTGTCGGCGAGGCGTCGCCGGTCGTCGGGGGAGAGACTGTCGAGAAAGGCCCACGCCACCAGCTCGGCGGCGTCGTCAGAGCTCACCGCCACCGATTCGACTCCCTCCAGGCAACGGGCCAGGACGGGGGTGAGGTGCTCGATCTCGGTCACCAGGCCGGCGACGTAGTCGGCCAGCTCGGTGAGGGTGGCGGCCGCCCCGGGATCGCCATCGGCGGCCTCGGCGAGGTCGAGGTAGCGGTCGACGAACTCCGGGGCCGACGCCAGGACCAGGGCCACCTCGGGATCCGTCGTCATAATGAAAGGATATGAAACAGCAAGAAAATCTGTCAACGACCACGAGACTAGGCCTGCGCCCCCGGGGGTGGCCGGGGTGTTGAGAGACTGGGGCATGGGATCGGATGGGCAACGCCGGAAGCGGGACAGGAAGGCGAAGGTGCGCCGTACCGGCCCGCCGCCCGAGCCCCGCGTACTGCGAGGACCGCAGCAAAACACGATGTTGCTCTTCGAAGGCACTGTGGAAGGGATCGGCCGCCTCGCCGACGTCGCTCGCTCGCCGGGGATCACCGGCCCGTTCGCCTGGTGGAGGAGATTCACCCGGCGGGCCCGACGCCAGGCGCGGTGACCGAGATCGGTCTTCGGTTCGTCCGTCGGACCGGGGTCCCAGGCACCAACGGGGGGTGAACGGGGCACGGACCGGGGGATTGGTGCCCGTGTCCCGCCGCCCCACCGAGTCACCCACCCGGGTTGGGGTAAGGAGGGGGGTGCCCCAACGAACGGTACGCCCGCCTCCGTGACGGCTTCATGAAGGGCGGCGCCGCTCGTCCGGCGGGCTTGGAGCATGGCCCGCCCGATGGGACAATGAGAACAGTGAGGCCGGAAGCGATCGTCTTTCTCGTAACGCTCGGCGTGATCGTCCTGATCGCCGTGATAAGACGCGTGACGAGGCGACAGCAGGTCGACGAGCGCCGGGATTCCGCCTTCCCGTACGCCGTCCCGGGCCAGTATGCGTTTGGGGCCGTGCTCGCCGCCCTGGCCCTGGTGGCCGCGGGCATCGGTCGGGCCGCCATGGTGGGGGGCCGGGTCGTGGCCAAGGCCTGGCACGGCGGCGGCAAGCGATCCGCCTGACTGCTCAGCAAGAACCCGTCTGACGCTGACACTGTTCAGGAGCAGGCCGAGGGGGCCGATATCGACTCATGGGCCTCGGATCAGTCTCGTGTTTCGAGTGTCCCCGGCCCACCGTCCTTGCATATCCATGCAGGATACTGTATTTTCTTGCGATGCAAGTGGGGATCGCCGGTGCGTCCGGCTACGCCGGAGCGGAGCTCTTGCGCCTGTGCGCGGGCCATCCGGCCTTCGACGTGGTCCTCGCCGGGGCCGATACCCAGGCGGGGGAGCGGGTCGGCGCGCTGTATCCCTCGTTGACGGCCGCCTATCCGACGCTCGAGTTCTCCAAGCTGGGTGCCGACGAGCTCGTCGGCCTCGACGTGGTGTTCCTGGCCCTCCCGCATGGTGAGTCCCAGACCCTGGCGCCCGGGCTCGTGGGCCGGGTCGGGCTCCTCGTGGACCTGTCCGCCGACTTCCGGCTGCGCGACGTCGATGCCTACCCCCGGTGGTACGGGCACGACCACGTCGCCCCCGCACTCCTCGACGAGTTCGTGTACGGGCTGCCTGAGCTCTTCCGGTCCGAGCTCCCCGGGGCCACGTTGGTGGCGGCCCCTGGTTGCTACCCGACGGCGGCGGCGCTGGCGCTGGCGCCGTTCGTGCGCGCCGGTGTGATCGAGCCGACGGGCGTCATCGTCGACGCCGCCAGCGGCGTGTCGGGTGCGGGGCGGAAGCTGTCCCACACCACGCACTTCAACACCGCCGACGAGGACTTCACCGCTTACGGATTGCTGAACCACCGCCACACCCCCGAGATCGAACAGGCGTCGGGGGCCGAGGTCCTGTTCACGCCGCACCTGGCGCCCATGAACCGCGGCATCCTCGCCACCTGTTACGCCCGCCCTGCCGGCGCGCTCGACACCGGCGAGGCGATCGGCATCCTCGCAGCCGCGTACGAGGGCGAGGCCTTCGTGGTGGTGAGCGAGACGTCACCGTCGACCAAGGCGACCTTCGGGTCCAACTGCGCCCACCTCACGGCGCGCGTCGACCCCCGCACCGGATGGGTCGTGGCGTTGTGTGCGCTCGACAATCTCGTGAAGGGCGCGTCGGGCCAGGCGGTGCAGTGCGCCAACGTGGCCCTCGGCCTTCCCGAGGGTGCCGGGCTCACCACCGTCGGGGTGTACCCGTGAGCGTCACCGCACCGAAGGGGTTCGTGGCTTCCGGACTGGCGAGTGGGATCAAGGCGTCCGGCGCCCCCGACCTGGCCCTGGTGGCGTCGGCGGCGGGTGCCGTCCCGGCCGCCGGAGTGTTCACGGCCAACCTCGCCGCGGCCGCCCCCGTGCAGGTGAGCCGGGCGCATCTGGCGGCGACGTCGGGCCGTGCCGCTGCCGTCGTGCTCTCGAGCGGCAACGCCAACGCGGCGACGGGGGCGCCCGGCGTGGCCGGCGCCGAGCGCATGTGCGCGCTGGTCGCCGGTGGCCTCGGCGTGGACCGCACCGAGGTCCTCGTGTGCCAGACGGGGTTGATCGGGATCCCGTTCCCCCTGGCTCCGGTCGAGACCGGGATCCCCGCCCTCGTCGCGGCGCGTGTCGCCGACCGCGACGCGGCGCGCCGGGCCGCGGTGGCCATCATGACGACCGACACGGTGTGCAAAGAGGTGACCGTCGAGGCGGCGGGGTTCTCGGTGGGGGGCATGGCCAAGGGGGCGGCCATGTTGGCGCCGAACATGGCCACCATGCTGGCCGTGCTGACCACCGACGCCCGCTGCGATCCCGGCGTCCTGGCCGTGGCGCTGCAACGCGCCGTCGAGTCCAGCTTCAACCGGATGAGCGTGGACGGCTGCACGTCGACCAACGACACCGTGCTCGTCCTGGCCAACGGGGCCAGCGGGACGGCGGTGCCCGTCGACGTCTTGGCCGACGCGTTGGGGCAGGGATGCGCCGATCTGGCCGGGATGATGGTGGCCGACGCCGAGGGAGCAACCAAGGTGTCCCACGTCGTGGTGACCGGCGCCACCTCCGATGACGAGGCCCATCGGGCCGCTCGCAAGGTGGCGGAGTCCCTCCTCGTCAAGTGCTCGCTCAACGGCGAGGACCCGTACTGGGGAAGGGTGGTGAGCGAGTTGGGGTCGGCCGGGGTGCCCTTCGACCTCGACCTCGTCGAGGTGGCCTACGGCGGCGTGGCCGTGTGCCGGGGCGGGGTCGGCGTCGACCACGACGCGGACAAGGTGCGCGAGCACATGGCCGGCCGGATGATCGAGCTGCGCTGCGACCTCGGCCTCGGTGCGGGGACCGGCGCCATGATGAGCACCGATCTCGGCTACGGCTACATCGACGAGAACAGGACGACGTCGTGACCGGGGACCTCGCCCCCTCGGCGCGCGCCGCCGTGCTGGTCGAAGCGCTGCCCTACATCCTGCGCTTCTGGGGAAAGATCGTCGTCATCAAGTACGGCGGCAACGCCTTGGCTCCCCGCGACGGGGAGCCGACAGCCGACGCGGCGACGTCGAGCGAGGCGGAGGCCCTGGCCTCGTTCGCCGAGGACGTGGTCCTCATGCGATCGGTGGGCATGCTGCCCGTCGTCGTCCACGGCGGGGGGCCACAGATCGGCGAGCTCATGGCGCGGCTCGGGAAGGTACCCGAGTTCCGTGACGGGATGCGGGTGACCGATGCCGAGACACTCGAGATCGCCAGCATGGTCCTCATCGGCAAGGTGAACCGGGAGATCGTGTCGGCCATGAACGTGCACGGCTCGCTGGCGGTGGGCCTGTCGGGCGACGACGCCAAGATGATCACCGCCATGCCCCGCGACACCTCGCTCGGTTTCGTGGGCGACGTCGGGGTGGTCGACCCCTCCTTCCTCCACCGCCTCCTGGCCGAGGGCATCATCCCCGTGGTGGCGACGATCGCCGGTGACACGACCGGGCAGTCCTACAACATCAACGCCGACGCGGTGGCGGGTGCGATCGCGGCCGCCCTCCAGGCCGAGAAGCTCGTGTGCCTGACCGACGTGACCGGACTGCGGTCCGACCCCGACGACCCCGGCTCGCGCCTGGCCCAGGTCTCGGTCGACCAGATCGACGCCATGGTGGCGTCGGGGGCGGCCTCGTCGGGGATGATCCCCAAGGTCGAGGCGTGCGCCCGGGCCGTGCGCGCCGGGGTGCGGCGCGCCCACATCCTCGACGGCCGGGTCCCGCACGCGCTGTTGCTCGAGGTGTTCAGCGACCGAGGAGTGGGCACGATGATCTACCGCGGCGACGAGGACCCCGCATGACCACCGGGCCCGATCGCAGCGCGCTCATGCACACCTACCCGGAGCCGACGGTGACCTTCGTGCGGGGTGCCGGCTCGGAGCTGTGGGACACCGACGGCAAGCGGTACCTCGACTTCTTGTCGGGACTGGCCGTGACGGGGCTCGGCCACGCCCATCCCGCCGTGGCCGAGGCGGTGTCGGAACAGGCCCGCACCCTCGTGCACGTCTCGAACCTGTTCGGCACCACGGTGGGCCCCGAGGTGGCGGTGACCCTCGACCGGCTCGTCGGCGGGGGCATCGAGCGCGCCGGCGGCCAGGTCTTCTTCACCAACTCGGGCGCCGAGGCCAACGAGTGCGCGCTCAAGCTGGCGCGGAAGTGGGCCGGCCCGGGCCGACACGTCGTGGTGAGCACGTGCGGACGCCTTTCACGGACGGACCCTGGCCACGCTCCACGCCACGGGCCAGCCCGAGAAGCACGCCCCCTTCGCCCCGCTGCCCGAGGGTTTCGAGCACGTCCCCTACGACGACCTCGCCGCCCTCGAGTCGGCGTGTGACCCGGCTCGGGTGGCGGCGGTGCTGATCGAGCCGATCCAGGGCGAGGCGGGTGTGATCGCGCCGTCTTCGGACTACCTCACCGGCGTGCGGGAGATGTGCACCGAACGGGGCATCCTGCTCATGGTCGACGAGATCCAGACGGGTCTGGGCCGAACCGGGCGGTGGTTCGCCTTCCAGCACATGGGCATCGAGCCCGACGTGGTGACCATGGCCAAGGCGCTCGGCAACGGCGTGCCCATCGGGGCGTGCTGGGCCACGGCCGAGGTGGCCGCGGCCTTCTCCCCGGGCGATCACGGCAGCACGTTCGGCGGCCAGCCGCTCGCCGCCGCCGCGGCCCGCGCCACCCTGGCCGTCATGGAGGCCGAGGACGTCCCGGCCCGGGCGCAGCGGGCCGGTGCGAGGTTGCGGGCCGGCCTCGAGGTGCTCCCCGGCGTCATCGGTGTCCGGGGCGCAGGGCTCCTCCTCGGCGTGGCGCTCGACCACGACCGGGCCAAGGACGTCGCCGTCGCCGCCATGCAACGGGGGCTCGTGGTGAACGCGCCCCGATCGGACACCATCCGCCTCGCTCCGTCGCTGCTCGTCAGCGACGACGAGATCGACGAGGGGCTGGCGCTGCTCTCGTCGGTGTTGGCCGACGCCGTCGTCGGCGTGGCGGCGAGCGGGGAGCCCTCGACCACGGTGGCGTCGTCATGACCCGGCACTTCCTCGACGTCGACGACTTGTCGTGCGACGAGCTCGACGACGTGCTGGCGGCGGCGTCGCTCCCGGCCGCCGAGGTCCCGCCCGTGCTGGCCGGCCGGGGTGCCGCCCTCCTCTTCGAGAAGCCCTCGGCCCGGACGCGCAGCTCGACCGAGCTCGCCGTGGTCGGGCTCGGTGGCCATCCCGTGTACATCCAGGGGCCCGAGGTCGGCATCGACGTGCGGGAGACGGCCGAGGACGTGGCCCGCACCTTGGCCTGCTACCACGCCGTGCTGTGCGCGCGCGTCATCGACCACATCACGTTGGTCCGCATGGTGGGCGCCCTCGACCAGGCCCACGACGACGACCTCCCGGTGCCGGTGCCGGTGGTGAACCTGCTCTCGGACCGGGCCCATCCCTGCCAGGCCCTCGCCGATCTGTTGACCCTGCGACAGGTGTTCGGCGACGTCGAAGGTCGCACCGTGGCCTACATCGGCGACGCCAACAACGTGTGGCGGTCCCTGGCGTTGGCCGCGGCGATGACCGGCATCCGGATCCGCACGGCGTCGCCCGACGGCTATGAGCCCGATGCCGACGACCTGGCCCGCGTGGCCCGGCTCGGCGGTGAGGTCGAGGTCACCTCGGATCCCATGGAGGCGGCCAGCGGGGCTGACGCCCTCTACACCGACGTGTGGACCTCGATGGGCCAGGAGGAAGAGCAGGAGCTCCGTCGCAAGGCGTTCGCGGGCTTCACCATCGACGACGACATGGTGCGGTGTGCCGCTCCGGACGCGGTCGTGCTGCACTGCCTGCCCGCACACCGCGGCGAGGAGATCACCGCCTCGGTCCTCGAGGGGCCGCGCAGCGTGGTGTGGCGACAGGCGGCCAACCGGATGCACGCCGTGCGGGGGTTGCTCGCCTGGCTGCTCGGCCCGGGGGGAGGTGGTCCCCGGTGAAGATGGGCAAGCCCCAGCGTCAGCACCGCGTCGTGCGGTTGCTCGAGACCCACGCCGTGTCCAACCAGGCCCAGCTGGTCGGGCTGCTGGCCGAGGAAGGGGTGGAGGCCACCCAGACCACCGTGTCTCGGGACCTCGAGGAGATCGGGGCCATCAAGGTGCGCGTGCCGGGGGGCGAAACCGTCTACGCGTTGCCGGAGCTGCCGGTGAGACAGGTCGCGCCCGAGGACCATCTCCGTCGCATCCTGGGCGAGTGGGTGGTGGAGGCGGCGTACTCGGGCAACCTCGTGGTGCTGCGCACACCACCCGGGTGTGCGCACGTGGTGGGCTCGGCATTGGACCGCAGTGGCTTCGAGGGCGTGATCGGCACGGTGGCGGGGGACGATACGGTCCTCGTTGTGGCGGCCCAGGACAGCGGGGGCGCGGTGATCGCGGCCCGGCTCTCCGAGCTGGCCGGGATCACCGACGGGAACGGGACAGGAACCGGGATGGCACCGGAGATGAACGGAGCGCAGTGATGGCGAAGAGAGTCGTGTTGGCCCACAGCGGAGGCCTCGACACATCGGTGGCGGTGCGCTGGCTCCAGGAGGAGCTCGGGCTCGAGGTCATCGCCGTGGCGTTGAACGTCGGCCAGGGCGGGGACTTCGACGTGGTGCGCAGCCGGGCCCTCGCCGCCGGCGCGGTCGAGGCCGTGGTCATCGACGCCCGCGCCGAGATGGCGGAGGACTTCGTGGTGCCCGCCATCGCCGCCAATGCCCGGTACGAGGGCAAGTACCCCCTCGTGTCGTCGCTGTCGCGCCCCGTGATCGTGCGCCATCTGGTGGCCGAGGCCCGCCGCCATGGTGCCGACGCCGTGGCCCACGGTTGCACCGGGAAAGGCAACGACCAGGTGCGGTTCGAGGTGGGGACGCGCACCTTGGCCCCCGACCTCGAGATCCTCGCCCCCGCCCGGAGCTGGGGCATGACGCGGGCCGATTGCGTCGAGTACGCGGCGCGCTTACGAGATCCCGATCGAGGCCACCAAGGAGAAGCTCTACTCCATCGACGAGAACCTGTGGGGCCGGGCCATCGAGTGCGGCGCCCTCGAAGACCCGTGGGCGGCACCGCCCGACGACGTCTTCACCCTGACCCGGCCCACCGCCACCGAGCCGCGCGATCTCGTGCTCGGCTTCGAGGCCGGCGTGCCCGTCACCGTCGACGGCCGGTCGCTCGACCTCGCCGAGCTCATCGCCGAGGTGGCGTCGGTGGTCGGCTCGTACGGATGGGGCCGGATCGACATGGTCGAGAACCGCCGGGTGGGAATCAAGAGCCGCGAGACCTACGAGTGCCCCGCCGCGCTGGCCCTCCTCCTCGCCCACTCCGATCTCGAGGATCTCACCCTCGAGCGTGACGTGGCGCGCGAAAAGGCGCGCCTCGAGTCGCGCTGGGCCGAGCTGGTCTACGACGGGATGTGGTTCTCGCCGCTCAAAGAGGCGCTCGACGCCTTCTTCGCCACCACCCAACGCCACGTCACCGGCGAGGTGCGCCTGGCCCTGGCCCCGGGGAGCTGCATGGTCACGGGCCGGCGCAGTCCGGTGTCGCTCTACGACCACGGCCTCGCCACCTACGACGCCTCCGACACCTTCGACCACGCCGACGCGGCCGGATTCCTGCGCCTGTGGGGTCTGGGCCTCGCCACCTGGTCGGCGCGCCAGGGTGGTCCGGCCGGGTCCGAGCCCAGACGCCCGGCCGACCGGCCGTGACCCTGTGGGAGGGCCGTCTCGGCGGGACGGCCGACGAGGTCATGGCCTTCACCGCCAGCCTGCCCTACGACCGGCGTCTCGCCGCCGACGACCTGGCGGGGTCGCGCGCCCACGTGCGGGGCCTGGCCCGGGCCGGGGTCCTCGAGGGCGGCGAGTCGGCCGTGCTGCTCACCGCCCTCAACCGCGTGGAGGAAGAGCTGAGCGCGGGGATCTTCGTGTTCCAGCCCGGCGACGAGGACATCCACACCGCCGTCGAGCGCCGGGTGACCGAGCTCGCCGGTGACGTCGGGGCGAAGATCCACACCGGGCGCAGTCGCAACGACCAGGTCGCCACCGACCTCCGCCTCTACGTCCGCCGCGAGCTCCTGGCCATCGCCGCCGCGATCATCGAGCTCCAGGACACGCTGATGCACCGCGCCGTCGAGGCGGGCGACGCCTATCTCCCCGGCTACACCCACCTCCAGCGCGCCCAACCGGTGCTGCTCACCCACCACCTGCTGGCCCACGGCTGGGCCCTGGCGCGCGACCTCGACCGCCTGCTGCTCAGTCTGGTGCGCATGGACGTGAGCCCGCTCGGGGCCGGGGCGTTGGCGGGGTCGTCGCTGGCGCTCGACCCCGACGGGGTCGCCGAGGACCTCGGGTTCGGGAGCCGGTTCGAGAACTCGCTCGACGCCGTGTCGGACCGCGACTTCGTCGCCGAGGCGCTCTTCGACCTGGCGTTGCTGGGCGTCCACCTGTCGCGCCTCGGCGAGGAGTTCGTGCTGTGGTCCAGCGAGGAGTTCGGCTTCCTTACCCTCGACGACGCCTACGCCACGGGGAGCTCGATGCTCCCCCAGAAGAAGAACCCCGATGTCGCCGAGCTCGCCCGGGCCAAGGCGGGCCGGCTCATCGGCCATGTGGCGGGGATGCTGGCCACGCTCAAGGGGCTGCCCCTCGCCTACAACCGCGATCTCCAGGAGGACAAGGAGCCCCTCTTCGACTCCTTCGACCAGATCAAGCGGGCGCTGCCCGCCGTGATGGGGATGCTCGGCACCGCCCACTTCGACACCGACGCCATGCGCGCCGCCGCCGACGGCCCCGCCGCCGCCGCCGTCGACCTGGCCGAGTGGCTCGTGGAGCGGGGGATGCCCTTCCGCCAGGCCCACGCCGTGGTGGGCTCGATCGTGCGCGACTCGGTCCAACGCGGCGTGCCGCTCGCCGAGCTCGTCCAGGCCAACCCCCATCTCGGGACGGACGCGCTGGGACTGCTCGAGCCCGGTGTGGCCGTGACCCGGCGCACCTCCCCGGGAGGGGCGGGGCCCAAGCCCGTCGCCGTGCAGGTGGAGCGGTTCCGCCACCGCCTCGACCTCGACCGTCAGCGCGTGAGCCACGCCGCGGCCGCCGCTCATATCGCGGGTGGTCCCGATGACGACCCCCGAAACGGGGCGTGACCGACCGGGCCGTCTCGTCCCACCGTCGCCGGGTGCTGCCCCGGCGGTTCTACGCCGGGAGCTCGGTGGAGGTGGCCCCCCAACTCCTCAACAAACTGCTGGTGCGCGACGGTCGCGCCGGCCGGATCGTGGAGGTGGAGGCGTACCGGGGGAGTGCGGACCCGGCCTCGCACGCCTTTCGGGGCCCGACGCGCCGGAACGCGACGATGTTCGGGCGCCCCGGGCTCCTCTACGTGTACTTCACCTACGGGATGCACTTCTGCGCCAACGTGGTGTGCATGCCGGAGGGAACGGCCGAGGCCGTCCTCCTCCGGGCACTGGCGCCGGTGTCGGGTCTCGAGGCCATGCGCCTCGCCCGTCCCGCCGCCACCAAGGACGCGCAGCTGGCGAGCGGCCCGGCCAAGTTGTGCCAGGCCCTGGGCATCACCGGCGCCGACGACGGTGTCGATCTGGTCACGGGCCGCGGTGGCATCCGGGTTGTGGATGACGGGGTGCCACCACCGACGGTCCCCGCACGCTCCGGTCGGGTCGGCATCCGCCACGCCGCCGACCTGCCGTGGCGGTGGTGGGTGCCGGGTGATCCCAACGTGTCGAAGGCACGCGTCTCACCATCGCTCGGGTCCCGGTAGTCTCGCGTCTTCGGGACCGGGGCCGGGTGCGGCCATCGAGCCCGTTGTGTGATTCGTGTGATGGATGTGGCGCGTTTTGCCCCTTTGACACCCCGAGACGGCGCCGCTAACCTGATGAACCCCCGGTCGGGAGACTGATCGTCGGGACCTGGCACCAACGCCTCCGGGTGTGTGCCGCGTCGCTCCTTGAAAACGGAACAGTGAGAGCCAAAAGCCAGTGCGGGCAACCGCGCGGCGCGTTTCGCGCGTCTCGTGGTTGAACGACACAGAATTAAGTAACAGAACCAAGCACTTCACGGACAGCAACAAGACCGTGCTGTGCCGGGTCGATGAGGGGGCAGTCAGCCCCGAATCGGCTCTCCGATCTGCGGTGGAGCCTTCGGGCGCCATCGTTGGTCTCGATGGAGAGTTTGATCCTGGCTCAGGACGAACGCTGGCGGCGTGCCTAACACATGCAAGTCGAACGAGGTCCATCCGGTGGCAACACTGGTGAAGACCTAGTGGCGAACGGGTGAGTAACACGTGAGCAACCTGCCTCGAAGACTGGGATAACCCCGGGAAACCGGAGCTAATACCGGATACCCCCACCGGGTCGCATGGCCTGGTGAGGAAATGGATTCCGCTTTGAGAGGGGCTCGCGGCCTATCAGCTTGATGGTGGGGTAATGGCCTACCATGGCACCGACGGGTAGCTGGTCTGAGAGGACGATCAGCCACACTGGGACTGAGACACGGCCCAGACTCCTACGGGAGGCAGCAGTGGGGAATCTTGCGCAATGGGCGAAAGCCTGACGCAGCAACGCCGCGTGTGGGACGAAGGCCTTCTGGGTTGTAAACCACTTTCAGCAGGGACGATTGTGACGGTACCTGCAGAAGAAGCCCCGGCCAACTACGTGCCAGCAGCCGCGGTAATACGTAGGGGGCGAGCGTTGTCCGGAATTATTGGGCGTAAAGAGCTCGTAGGCGGCTTGGCAAGTCACGTGTGAAATCTCCAGGCTCAACCTGGCGATGCCACGTGATACTGCCATGGCTTGAGTCCGGTAGGGGACCATGGAATTCCTGGTGTAGCGGTGAAATGCGCAGATATCAGGAGGAACACCAGTGGCGAAGGCGGTGGTCTGGGCCGGTACTGACGCTGAGGAGCGAAAGCGTGGGGAGCGAACAGGATTAGATACCCTGGTAGTCCACGCCGTAAACGTTGGGCACTAGGTGTGGGACCCTATCGACGGGTTCCGTGCCGCAGCTAACGCATTAAGTGCCCCGCCTGGGGAGTACGGCCGCAAGGCTAAAACTCAAAGGAATTGACGGGGGCCCGCACAAGCGGCGGAGCATGTGGCTTAATTCGAGGCAACGCGAAGAACCTTACCTGGGCTTGACATTTAGGGAAAAGCCGTAGAGATACGGTGTCCTTCGGGGTCCTAAACAGGTGGTGCATGGCTGTCGTCAGCTCGTGTCGTGAGATGTTGGGTTAAGTCCCGCAACGAGCGCAACCCTTGTCCGATGTTACCAGCGGGTTATGCCGGGGACTCGTCGGAGACTGCCGGGGTCAACTCGGAGGAAGGTGGGGATGACGTCAAGTCATCATGCCCCTTACGTCCAGGGCTGCACACATGCTACAATGGCCGGTACAACGGGCTGCTATCCCGCGAGGGGGAGCCAATCCCAAAAGCCGGTCTCAGTTCGGATTGCAGTCTGCAACTCGACTGCATGAAGTCGGAGTCGCTAGTAATCCCGGATCAGCAACGCCGGGGTGAATACGTTCCCGGGCCTTGTACACACCGCCCGTCACACCACGAAAGTCGGCAACACCCGAAGCCGGTGGCCCAACCCCTTGGGGAGGGAGCCGTCGAAGGTGGGGTCGGCGATTGGGGTGAAGTCGTAAGTAAAAGTTGCGACCTCTCGTTGGTAACAACGAGCGACACAAACTTGGCTGTATGCTGGAAAACCCGAGTATCCAGTCGGTACTCGTGCACGTCACACCCATTTGCAAGGGTTTCCATCAACGTGCGCAGTGACAATCCGACCGGTGCGGACAATCAGCAGGGAAGTCCATCATTTTCCACCTTGGGTGGTGATGTGACCCCTCAGAGACTACACGCCGAGCTCCTGGCTGTTGGCGCAAAAGGCCTGGAGGCCTTGAGCATCCAGTGAAGCGCCAACAGATCCAAACCAGGATGAAGATATAGTCCACGCCCCATAGCGATATGGGGGCACTCGTGAACAAGGTAGCCGTACCGGAAGGTGCGGCTGGATCACCTCCTTTCTAAGGAGTCATTTTCTCGACCATTCCGGTCGAGGACTCCCAGTCGATCACTGGTTATTCGGCGCTCGTGCATGCTCGGCGGCAGTCCGCGTCCGATTCGTTCTCCTTCGGGGGAGCGGCCCGGGCCGGCCCCGTTTTCCGGGCCTGTGTGATCGTCGGACCTCACTGTTCCGTTTTGAGGGAGCGACTATGTGTTTTGTCGCTGCTTCCGCGAAGTCGACGGCGTTTGTGCTCGTCGACCGCTCGCGTCTTCGTCCGGCCGCCTGTTCCAAAGGGCGGCAGCGCGCGCCCCTTGAGAATTCCATAGCGAGCACGAGCATCTTTGTTCTCCAAGCTACAAAGAGCCAACGGTGGATGCCTTGGCGCCTGAAGCCTAAGAAGGACGTGGGAGGCTGCGAAAAGCCACGGGGAGCTGCCGACCAAGCTTCGATCCGTGGATGTCCGAATGGGGAAACCCGGCACCCGTCATGGGGTGTCACTCCGGTCTGAACGCATAGGACCGAGAGAGGGAACCGGGGGAATTGAAACATCTCAGTACCCCGAGGAAGAGAAAGCAACAGCGACTCCCTTAGTAGCGGCGAGCGAAACGGGAATAGCCCAAACCGAACCGGTGTCAAGCCTGGTGGCGTTGCCGGTTGGGGGTTGTGGGAGCCAATAGAAGGGGCGCCAGACCCTTCACGGAGTTACAAAGCCTCGACCTAGCAGAAGTGGTTTGGAACACCACGCCACAGACGGTAAGAGCCCCGTACGCGAAAGGTTAGAGGCCTCCGATTGGATTTCCCAAGTAGCGCCGGATCCGGGAAAGCCGGTGTGAATCTGCGAGGACCACCTCGTAAGGCTAAGTACTCACAGGCGACCGATAGCGGACAAGTACCGTGAGGGAAAGGTGAAAAGTACCCCGGGAGGGGAGTGAAATAGTACCTGAAACCGTTGGCTTACAAACAGTCAGAGCGTCGTCGGTCCCCACACTTCGGTGTGGGATCACATGGCCGGCCGTGATGGCGTGCCTTTTGAAGAATGAGCCAGGGAGTTACCGTGTGTGGCGAGGTTAACCCGCGAGGGGGAGCCGGAGCGAAAGCGAGTCTGAATAGGGCGTACAGTCGCATGTGGTAGACCCGAAGCCGAGTGATCTATCCATGGGCAGGCTGAAGCGGGGGTAAGACCCCGTGGAGGGCCGAACCCACCCTGGTTGAAAACAGGGGGGATGACCTGTGGATAGGGGTGAAAGGCCAAGCAAACTCGGTGATAGCTGGTTCTCCCCGAAATGCATTTAGGTGCAGCGTCGGGTGTTCAGCATCGGAGGTAGAGCACTGAATGGGTTAGGGGGCCTACAAGCTTACCGACCCCAATCAAACTCCGAATGCCGATGCTCAAGAGCCCGGCAGTGAGACCACGGGGGATGAGCTTCGTTGGTCGAAAGGGAAACAGCCCAGATCGCCGGCTAAGGCCCCAAATTCTTGACTAAGTGGAAAACGATGTGGGAACGCAAAGACAGCCAGGAGGTTGGCTCAGAAGCAGCCACCCTTGAAAGAGTGCGTAATAGCTCACTGGTCGAGTGGTCCTGCGCGGACAATGTAACGGGGCTCAAGTCAAGAGCCGAAGCCGCGGATTTCCATTCCGCTCGGAACGCGCCGCTTGCGGTGCCTTCCGGGAATTACGGATGGGAGTGGTAGGGGAGCGTCGAACTCTGCAGTGAAGCGCCGGTGTGAACCGTCGTGGAGCGAGTTCGAGTGAGAATCCTGGTATGAGTAGCGAGAGAGGGGTGAGAAACCCCTCCGCCGTAAGCCCAAGGGTTCCTGGGGAAGGCTAATCCCCCCAGGGTGAGTCGGGAGCTAAGGCGAGGCCGAGAGGCGTAGTCGATGCACAGCTGGTTGATATTCCAGCACCACCGTGTCCGCGCCCAACCCAATTTCGATGTCCTAAGGGGCTGGCCTTCGGGCCGAACCGACCGATTCGGAGGCGGGTAGCGAAGAGGGGACGCAGGAGGGTAGGTGAGCCCAGGCGTTGGTTGTCCTGGGGTAAGCGAGTAGGGAGGGGTCTAGGCAAATCCGGACCCCGTTAATCCCGAGACGCGATGCCGAGCCGATCAGGCGAAGTCACTAATCCCATGCTGCCGAGAAAAGCCTCTAGCGAGCTGGCACGGTGCCCGTACCCCAAACCGACACAGGTGGGCGGGTAGAGAATACCAAGGCGATCGGGAGAACTGTGGTTAAGGAACTCGGCAAATTACCTCCGTAACTTCGGGAGAAGGAGGGCCCCGCTAGGGTGAAAGGACTTCGCGTCCTGAGCCTGAGGGGGCCGCAGAAACCAGGGGAAAGCGACTGTTTACTAAAAACACAGGAGCGTGCGAAGTCCTAAGACGATGTATACGCTCTGACGCCTGCCCGGTGCCGGAAGGTTACGGGGAAGGGTTAGCCTTCGGGCGAAGCCCTGAACCTAAGCCCCGGTAAACGGCGGCCGTAAACACCAGTTGCGGCTCCAGTTGGGTAACCGACTGGAACAAACCTTGCTATATGCTGGAAACCCCGTGAATCTGGCGGTACTCATTCATGTCGCACCTTCTTTCTAAGGTGCCGATATGAGTAGTGACAATCCGTCCAGTGCGGACAATCAGCAGGAAAGGCCTAGTTCCTCGAGCTGGCTGGATCAGATTCCGTGTGACCTAGGTAACTGGGTCGCCGGATTCGTCGATGGAGAGGGAAGCTTCAACGTCCCAATCCGTCGAGAGCGCGATCGTGGCTTGCCGTGGCGAGTGTCACTGTCGTTCAACGTGTCGCAGATCGGTCGGGAGCTCCCAGAGCTCCTGAGAACGGTCTTCGGCGTTGGAACGGTCAGGGACCGAGGGGACGGCGTTCACTATTTTGAGGTGACACGACCCCGGGAGCTGTTCGAACGGGTCTTCCCGTTCTTCGAGCAGTTTCGGCTACGCAGTCCGAAAGAAGGGGATCTTGCGATTTTTCGTGAGATCACCGAGCTCGTCCTGTCAGGTCGGCACCTGTCGACTGAGGGAATCGGTGACATCCTCATCCTGAGGAGCCCGATGAACCGAGGCGGCAAGCGCCGATATGACGAGAAGTACATTCTCGCCGTATTGAGGGACTGGGAATCCTCAGAGGCCATACGCAAGGCTCCATCTGTGAAGCCAGGTGGATGAAGATATGGTCCACGCCCCATAGCGATATGGGGGAAGTGCGTGAACTATAACGGTCCTAAGGTAGGGAAGCCTCTAGATACTTAGAGGTAGCTGCCCCCCGCATCGGTGACGATGTGGTGCGCAGTCGGCTATATGCTGGAAAACCCGGTGAATCCTCCACTACTCGTCGTTAACCTCGGAACGCAGGTTTGTATTGCGCGTTCTTCGTAAACGGCAGTGACAATGTGAGAGGTGCGGAAAATCAGCAGGAAAGACTCGGGATTGTTGTTTGGTTCCGAGAATCCTCAGAGGCCATACGCCGACCATCTCACCGAGCAAGATCCGGTGAGATGATGAGATGGTCCGAGCCCTGCGGCGACGTAGGGAGGCTGGCGGAAACGCACGGCCCGCCTATTGATGCAGTTCGATCGGTAGGTCACCAAGTAACAGCACTTAGCGAAATTCCTTGTCGGGTAAGTTCCGACCTGCACGAATGGCGTAACGACTTTCCTACTGTCTCAACCACAGACCCGGCGAAATTGAACTACGAGTAAAGATGCTCGTTAGCTGCATCAGGACGGAAAGACCCCGTGGACCTTTACTACAGCTTGATGTTGAGCTTTGGTACGGATTGTGTAGGATAGGTGGGAGTCTTTGAAGCTTCGGCGCCAGCCGAGGTGGAGACAACCTTGAAATACCACCCTTTTCGTGCCGGGGCCCTAACCCAGGTCCGTGATCCGGATCGGGAACAGCGTCAGGTGGGTAGTTTGACTGGGGCGGTCGCCTTAACAAAATGGGGCGAATCATGGGCAACCATGTGAGAGAAAACTTTCGGCGTATGCTGGAACATCCGAGTATCTGGCAGTACTCGTCCGTGTTACATCGCACTTGTAGCGTTGTGACATGGGCAGTGAAAATCTGACCAGTGCGGACAATCAGCAGGTTGGGCGGAGATTTGCCGCCTACCTCAACGACCACAACGAGAGCCCCGTTGCTTTGCAACGGGTGATGGGATGGTCTGAACTGCATGGCGACATGCAGATCGAGGCAGAAATGACCTCGAGACGGTAGTTGCGTTTTGAACACGCTGTATCGCGAAACTACCGGGCTAACAGATTGCCTAAATTGTAACGGAGGCGCCCAAAGGTTCCCTCAGGCTGGTTGGCAATCAGCCGTCGAGTGCAATGGCACAAGGGAGCTTGACTGCGAGACCTACAAGTCGAGCAGGTGCGAAAGCAGGGCATAGTGATCCAGCGGTGGCTTGTGGAAGCGCCGTTGCTCAACGGATAAAAGGTACCCCGGGGATAACAGGCTCATCTTCCCCAAGAGTCCATATCGACGGGAAGGTTTGGCACCTCGATGTCGGCTCGTCGCATCCTGGGGCTGAAGCCGGTCCCAAGGGTTGGGCTGTTCGCCCATTAAAGCGGTACGCGAGCTGGGTTTAGAACGTAGAATGCTGCGTCCCCAGGGAGTAATTCCTGGGTGCTCACCGGCTCATATCGGTGGAACCCTGAATGTCACAACCGAACGTTATGTTCAGGGCAATACCGAGGGAAGGCCAACACACATTGAGAGCGTTGGACGCGTCCTATGTTGCAGGATTCCTCGACGGCGACGGAAGTATCCACTTCCAGCTCGTCCGGCAGAAGGAGTACAGGTTCGGGTATTACATCCGAGCCAGTGTGTCGTTCTCACAGAGCACCCCCGCTCGTTCAGGTCTGGAGGAAATCCAGCGCCTGGTGGGTGGAGGTGGATACATGCGAGATCGCGGGACCGGTATGAGTGATCTTGTGATCACGAGTCGGCCCTTACTCCTCAAACTGCTCTCCGCCGTGGAGCCATACGTGATCTTCAAACGAGAACACGTGCGGCGAGCGCTCCTTTTGCTTCCTCGGCTCGACAAGCTGAGGGATCCGGGGGAGTTCCTGCGACTGGCACACGAAGTCGACGCTTTTGCAACCCTAAACTATTCGAAATCGAAGCGGAACTCCGCCGCGGATGTCTTGCAACATCTGCGTAGCACGGGCGTGTTGTGCCCCTGTAACGACTTCCTCGCATGCAAAAGCGAGGGGATGGCGTCAGAGAGCAACAACCATCCAACGAATCACGGACGCCATGAGACGCCGGCCCCTAGAAATAGGGTGAAGGTATAGTCTGTGCCCGTAGCAATACGGGATTATCACGCGTGAGACAGTTCGGTCCCTATCCGATGCAGCCGCAGGAGACCTGAGGAAGGCTGTCCCTAGTACGAGAGGACCGGGACGGACGTAGCTCTCGTGTGCCAGTTGTCCTGCCAAGGGCACGGCTGGTTAGCGACCTACGGATGGGATAAGCGCTGAAAGCATCTAAGCGCGAAGCTCGTTCCAAGATGAGGTCTCCCACAGGAACAACCTGGTAAGGCCCGTGGCTAGATCACCACGTTGATAGGCCGGAGGTGTACGCACGGCAACGTGTTCAGCCGACCGGTACTAATCGGCCGAGGGCTTGGAGACATTTATGCTCGCGCTCGCTATGGAACGCTCACGGGGTGGCCGGACGGCCGCTCTACCTCGGGGGTCAAAATCCCCTGAGCGGAGCAGGATTTCCGGTGACCATGGCGGTGGGGCAACACCCGTTCCCATTCCGAACACGGCAGTTAAGCCCACCAGCGCCGATGGTACTTGGGGGGCGACTCCCTGGGAGAGTAGGACGTCGCCGGGATATTTCGACAGAGACGGGCCCTCGCGAAAGCGGGGGCCCGTCTCTATTTTTCGCAACCCCCGCGCCAGGCGCGATCGACAGTGGCTGTCCCGGATCCGAACGCCGCGGCGGCGATCAGCGTTTCACGAAGTACCAGTTCTCCGGGTTGATGTTCCACGACGGGTCCTGGGGGAGTACCCCTCGGAGGTCGTTCTGGATCTCGGACAACTCGGTCACGGGGCTCGGCTGCCACACCACTGGCAGCTGCTCGGCCTCGTAGTTCTCCCACGTGGTCAACCCCACCTCCGTCGAGTCGCTCTGGGCGATGAGGTGATCGTTGGTCGCGTCGGTGTAGCTCCCCGAGTTCGCCGCCGCCGATGTCGACAGGTTCTCCTCACCGGTGGGGTAGTAGTCGGGGGTGTACACCCAACCCGCACCCCAGTTCTCGAGCTCCCAGCTGCAGGCCGGTCCCGGTCGGCACGCCCCGGCATGGCCGATCACCGTGTCGAAGGGGGCTTCGCTGAGCGTGACGTTGATCCCGACCTGGGCCCATGAGGCCTTCTCCATCTGCATGAGGCTCACCATGGACGGGTCGCCGCTCTCGAACTCCAGGCTGAACGCCAGTTTCGCTCCGGCGGGGATGTTCTTCCCGCACTGTCCGGCGCCCGTTCCGGGTCGGGTACACGACGTGGTCCCGTTCGGTACCACCTTCCACCCGTGGCTGGTCAGCAGGGTCTTGGCCTTGGACGGGTCGTAGGGATACGGGTTGCTCTTCTCGAGTCTCGAGGCCAAGGGGTTATCGGGGGTGAGCGGTACGGGCCCGTAGGTGGGGACGCCGAAACCCTTGTAGGCCTCCGCGATGGCGCGGGGCTGGTCGATCAGGTCCTGGACCGCCTGTCGGAAGTAGAGCTGGTGCCAGATGCTGCCGGCGTTGCCGCCATCCCCGGTGGAGTCGAAGTTCTCGGGGAAGTAGTCGACGGACCACGTGTACAGCGGGGCCAGGGAGTAGCCGGACAGCCGAGGGCGGTATCCGGTCGGGGTGGTCGGGTCGGTGGTCGGCTGGGTGACCCTGCTCAGGGGCAGGTACCCGAAGGTCAGCCGCCCACTCGTCAGCGCGCTGTACTCCTCGTCCTCGGTGGCGAAGGGCACCTCCACGAACTTGGAGAGCGACGCCGTCGCGGGACCGGAGTAATGCGGGTTCGGGACGAAGCTGGCGTTCCCGGCGGCGTCGATCGACGCGAGCCTCCAGGGCCCGTCGACGACCTGCCACAGCGCGTCGGTGGCGTACGTCGCCAGGGCGCTGTTGGCGGGGGAGGCGGGGTCGTAGCCAGCCTGCTTGGAAAGGAAGCTGTAGACGGCGTTGCACTTCGCGTCGGCCTGGCCGAAGGCGGCGGTGGAACACCCACCCGAGCCGGCGACGGCCCCGAGGGCGGCGATGTCCCATGCGGCGGGCATCGGGGTGATCTGCGACAGCTGGTCGTCGGTGAACCAGCGGGGGTTGACGGGCGCCTTCAACGTGAAGGTCAGTCGGTCGGCGCTGTCGACAGCAATTCCTTTGATGTTGTCCGGGATGAACGACGGTGTGTAGGCGGCCCAGTTGGCCTTGTCGGCATGCAGCATGTTCATCCAGAACATCACGTCCGGGGCGGTCACCGTTTCGCCGTCGGACCACTGGTAGGGCTTCAAGGTCACGACGACCGTCGTGTCGCCGTGGGAGTAGACGGGAGCGTCGGCGAGCGAGAGCGAGGGATTGAGCGTGGGTTGGCCCCCGGTGCCGAACCAGTAGAGGGGCCGATACATGAGGTATTGGAACTGCTTGACGTTGGCGACGGTGAAGTAGGCGAGGTTCATGAACGGAAAGATGTAATCGGGCTTCGCACCCGGGGCCTCGGCCCACGTGGCGGTCCCGGCGTGCTGCCTGGTGCCGCCACCCGAAGGGCCCGACGTCGACGACGACACCATGGCCGCGCCGCACGAAGCGAGCACCATTGCCGCCACGGCGATCGAGACCACCATGGTCGTGAGCCGCGTCGGTCGAATGACCTTCACCGCTTCTGTCTCCCCCCCGGGTCAAACATGTCGTCGTTCGCCCACATCGTGGACGAGTGCCGTTGCGGTCGAAGGGCTCGGGACAACTGCGACCCCGCGGCCTCCGACCGCCCGGAATACCTTAGGCGTGCTGCTCCGAGGTACGGCCCGAGCGGCCGCTCCAGGCTCCGGCCTGCGGTCCGAATTGGCAGGTAGCCTGGGGAGATGGTCCGGAATTGGCCCGTCCCTGCTTGGCGCGGAAGAGGCCGGTGACCGCCGTTCTCGAGGTCGAGGGCCTCACGACCGAGTTCCACCTGAAGCACTCGACGGTGGCGGCGGTGGACGACATCTCCTTCCACGTCGACCAGGGCGAGTGCGTGGGCGTGGTGGGGGAGTCCGGCTGTGGCAAGACCACCACCGGGCTCTCGGTCATGCGGCTCCTCCCCCCCGTGGGCCACGTCACGGCCGGGACGATCAGCCTCCTCGGACGCGATCTGGTACCCCTGTCGGAGCACGAGATGTGCCAGGTCCGGGGCAACGACGTCGGGATGATCTTCCAGGACCCGCTCACATCGCTCAACCCGACCATGACGATCGGTCGCCAGATCGCCGAGAGTGTCCGCCTCCACCGGGGGGCCTCGAAAGCCCAGGCCCGCGAGCGCGCCCTGGAGGTCCTCTCGCTCGTCGACATGCCCCGCCCCCGAGAGCGGCTCGACTCCTACCCCCACCAACTCTCCGGCGGCCTCCGCCAGCGGGTCATGATCGCCATGGCCCTGGCCTGTGAGCCGAAACTCCTCATCGCCGACGAGCCCACCACGGCCCTCGACGTCACCATCCAGGCGCAGATCCTCGATCTGATCGACAGCCTCCGCCAGGAACTGCGGATGGCGGTCGTCCTCATCACCCACGACATGGGGGTCATCGCCGGCCGCACCGACCGCGTGCTCGTGATGTACGCGGGGAAGATCGTGGAGGAGGCCTCGACCCTCGAGATGTTCACGAGTATGCGCCACCGCTACTCCGAGGCGCTCCTGGCGTCGGTGCCCAAGGTCGACCAGGACGCGTCGGTGCCGTTGCGGAGCATCGCCGGGCTTCCGCCCGACCTCTCCAAGCCCTTGCACAACTGTCGCTTCGCACCCCGGTGCCGGTTCGCCCACGACAACTGCTGGGAGCTCGAGCCCCCCCTGGTGCGGGTGGGCGGGAGCCCGAGCCACCTCGCGGCGTGCTTCTACCCGGTGGGCACCGGCGAGGAGCACACGTCTGTGGCGGCCCAGGCGGCCGTCGCCTCTGGTGATGTCGTGCTGGGGGCCGAGGTGGGGCCCGACGGTGCCGTGCTCACCCACCAGCGCACCCGGGCCGAGAAGCTCGAAGGCCAAGAGGTGCTCCTCGAGGTGGACCGATTGGTCAAGGAGTTCCCGGTCACATCGGGATTGGTGCTCCAGCGCAAGGTGGGCAGCGTCAAGGCGGTCTCGGACGTCTCGTTCTCCCTGCGCAAGGGGGAGACCTTCGGCCTCGTGGGTGAGTCGGGCTGTGGCAAGACCACCATCGGCCGGCTCACCGTCGCCCTCGAGCGGGCCGACTCGGGGCGGATCGTCTTCGACGGCCAGGACATCCGCCGCCTCCGGGGCAAGGCGATGCGGGAACGGCGCCGTGACATGCAGCTCATGTTCCAGGACCCCTATGCCTCGCTGGACCCCAGGATGCGGGTGGGCACGATCCTGCGCGAGCCGCTCGTCGTCCAGAGGATCGGCACCTCCGCCGAGCGGAACGAGAAGGTCAAGGCGCTGCTGAACGAGGTCGGGCTGAGCCCGAAGTCCGTCGACCTCTACCCGCACGAGTTCTCGGGTGGTCAACGGCAGCGGATCGGACTGGCCCGTGCCCTGGCTCTCGAGCCCCGTCTGATCGTGGCCGACGAGCCGGTATCCGCGCTCGACGTGTCGATCCAGGCGCAGATCCTGAACCTCCTGAAGGAGCTCCAGCTCCGCCACGAGCTCACCTACATCGTGATCTCCCACGACCTCGCCGTCGTGAAGTACGTGTCCGACACCATCGGTGTCATGTACCTCGGCAAGCTGGTCGAGGTCGGACCCTCGCAGAGCGTCTACGAGCACACCGCCCACCCCTACACGCGTGCCCTCATCGATGCCATTCCCGAGCCCGACGTGGTTCGGGCCCGGGCCAAGCCGGTGGGACACATCAAGGGGGAGCTCCCCTCGGCGCTCAACCCGCCGTCGGGCTGCCGCTTCCGGACTCGTTGCCCCTTCGCCCAGGACATCTGCGCCCAGGAGGAACCACCGCTGCGGCCCTTCGGGACCCGACACCTCGCCGCCTGTCACTTCCCCCTGCAGACGCCGTCAGGCTCGGCTCCCGCCGACCAGGTCCCCGCCGCCGTCGGGTGACCCACGGGGCCGACGGCGAGACCGCAATGGTCACCGTTGCTGGAGTCGTACCTCGAGTGAGTCGCGGAGCGCGTCGCCGATGAAGTTGAAGGCCACCACGACGAGGACGATGGCGAGACCGGCCGGGTAGATCTCCCACCAGTAACCCTGGATGGCGTAGGTGACGCCGTTCGAGAGCATCGATCCCCAGTCGGTCTGGGGGAGCTGCACCCCGAGCCCGAGGAACCCCAGGAAGGCCAGGAACAGGATGGCGTCGGCCACCTGGAAAGTGGCGTTGACGATGATGGTCCCGATGGCGTTGGGCAGGATGTGGCGCAGGACGATTCGTCGTCGGCTCCCCCCCATGACCCGTACTGCTTGCACGTACTCCCGGACGCGCAACGTGAGGGTCTCACCCCGGATGAGCCGGCCCGGGACGAGCCACGAGACGAAGGCGATGACGAGGATCAGCACGGTCAACGTCGGGTGGAAGATCACGGCCAGGACGATGAGCAGGAACAACACCGGAATCGAGAGCAGGGTGTCCACGATGCGCATCATGAGGGCGTCGACCCAGCCTCCGAAGAAGCCCGACACCGCTCCGTACAGGGCTCCCCACGCCGTCCCCAGGATCGCCGCCAACAGGCCGACGACGAGCGAGTTCTTCCCACCGAACATCAACCGGCCCACGATGTCGTACCCCGCGTTGTCGGTGCCGAGCAGATGTTGCCCATTGGGCGAAGCATTGGAGGTGGAATTGACGAGCGCCTCCTGGGCGTTGGTCTGGTTGGTGTGATAGAAGACCGGCCCCAACCAGCAGAACAGCACCATGAAGACGAAGACGCCCAGCCCGATGACGGCCAGCTTGTTCTCCGTGAATACCGACAGGATCTGCCGGAACATGCTGCCGGTGGAGACGGCCTCTCCGCCGCTCGGTGTCCAACCCTCGGCGGCCGCCAGCAATTCCCTCGTATCGACCGGGAGCGGCGCGATCGGCACGGGGAACGCCGGTCCCCCCTCGTTCTGCACGGCGTGCGACGACCACGGCGAGCCCGAGGTGTCGCGGTCCCTATCGCGAGGCATAGCGGATCCTTGGGTCGACGACGGCATAGAGGATGTCGGCCAGCAACGAGCCGATGACGGTGGCCAACGTGGCCACCAGCGCGGTCCCGAGGAGGAGCGGGACATCGGTGTTGGTGGCCGCTTCGTAGGTCAAGAGCCCCATGCCGGGAAAGTTGAACACCGTCTCGGTGATGACCGCGCCGCTGACGATGGCGGGGATGGACAGGCCCAGCAGGGTGACGATGGGGATGATGGCGTTTCGCAGCGCATGGCGGAACAGCACCCGGCGGGGACTGGCTCCCTTGGCCCGGGCCGTGCGGACGTAGTCCTCGGTCATCGCCTCCATCATCGACGACCGCATGTACCGGCTGAACGAGGCGATGGTGATCGCCGCCAACGTGAATTCGGGCAGGACCAGGCCGCGTGGATCGCCGAGAATGGCCCCCACCGTCTGGCCCTGGGGGGCTTCTACCGAGAAGATGTGGATGTCGATGGCGAAGTACAGGATCAGGAGCGTCCCCAGGAGGAACGAGGGCATGCCGTAGCCGACGAAGGTGATGCCGGTCAGGATGTGGTCGATGGGCTTGTTCCGCCGGACGACCTGAAGGATCCCGAGCGGGACGGCGATGATCAAGGCGAGGATCGTGGAGATACCCACGAGCACGAGCGTCTTGGGCAGGCGCTGGGCGATGACGGTGGTGACGTCCTGGTTCATCTTGTAGGAGTACCCGAGGTTGTGGTGCCAGACCAGGGTTTTGAGGTACAGCCAGAACTGGACGAAGATGCCTTTGTAGTAGTTGTTGGTCACGTTGAACTGCCGGATCTGCGCTTTCGTGGCCCGCGGCCCGAGCGCAGCGCGCGCTGCTCCTCCCGGGATCACGTGGGTCAGGAGGAAGAGCCCCAGCAGCACGAGCAGGACGACGATGACCGCCTGGATGATCCGTCGAATGAGAAAGGCGATCATCGCAGCGCACGCTAACGCGGAACCGCCCCGACCCTACGCATGGAGCGCGGGATCGGGGCGGTTCCCATCGTGGGGTGTCCGCTCTCGCCGGGGACTGCTACTTCACGAAGTACCAGTTCTCCGGGGTGATCGTCGACAACGGGTTCTGCGGCACCACGCCGCGCAGGTTGTTCTGGGTCTCGGTCAAGGACTGCACCTGGTCAGGCAGATATATGACCGGCACGTCCTTCGCCATGAGGTTCTCGTAGTTGTCGAGGGACGCGTTGGTGAAGTCGGTCTGCTTGATGAAGTTGTCTGCCTGCGGGTTGCTGTAACTCCCGTAGTTGGCCACCGCCCCGGTGGCGAAGAGCTCCTCGCCGGTGGGGTAGATGTCGGGGGAGTAGACCCAGCTGCCGGCCCAGTCCTCGAACTCCCAGGTGCAACTGGGTCCGGGTGTGCACGCCGTGGCGTTCCCGATGACCGTGTCGAACGTCGACGTGGTCTCGTTGATGTGGATGCCGGCCGCCGCCCACGACGAGATCTCGTCATTGACCGCTTCGGTCTGGGTCGTGATCCCGGTGGCGAACTGCAGGTTGAACGTCAGCGGGGTGCCCTTCGGGATCCCCGCCCCACATTGGTTGGCTGCGGTACCGGGGTCCGTGCACGTGTCGGTGCCACCCGGGTTGATCTTCCAGCCGTGCGAGCTCAGCAGCTTCTCGGCATTGGACAGGCTGTAGGGGTAGGGGTTGGTCTTCTCGCCCGAGGACAGGAAGTTGGTCACCGGCAGCACCGGCACCGGCCCGTACTCGGGGGCTCCGTACCCCTTGAACACCTTGGAGATGATGGCGGGCTGGTCGACCAGGGTCTGCATGGCCTGGCGGAAGTAGAGCTGGGAGATGATCTTGCCGGCCGCGCCGCCGTTACCCGAGGAGTTCAGGTTGACGGGGAAATAAGCGAACTCCCAGCCGTAGTACTCGTTCAGGTAGAAGCCCGACAGCCGTGGGTCCTGGGCCGCCACCACGTTCGGATTGGTGGTGGCCTTGGTCACGTTGGCCAAGGGCAGGTAGCCGACCTGGAGCTTGCCACCGAGAAGGGCGTTGTACTCGGTGGGCTCGTCGGTGAAGGGCGCCTCCACGAACTTGGTGAGCTTGGGCTTCACCGGACCGGAGTAGGTGGTGTTCGGTGCCATGGTGATGTTCCCGGTGGCGTCGAACGACGTCAGGTGCCACGGACCGTCGACCACCTGCCAGATGGGGTTGGTGGCATAGGTCGAGAACGAGTTGTTGGCCGCCTTGGGATTGGCGGGGTCGTAGCCGGCCGATGTGGCCAGGAAGTCGAAGACCTTGGTGCACGCCGCGTCGGTCCCGGCGGTGCCGTAGGCGCCGCTGAAGCAGCCTCCCGAACCGGCGGTGGCACCCTTGGCGGTGATGTCCCAGGCCTTCGGCATCGGAGTGACCTGCGACAGGTTGTTGTAGGTGTACCAGTTGGTGTTCACCGCCCCGCTCAGGGTGAAGGTCACCTCGGAGGGGGTGGTGGCCACCACATTGGTCACGTCGTCGGGGATGGCGTTGATCCCCGGGACGTAGGCGCCGTAAGTGTTCTTCTCGGCGTGCATCATGTTCATCCAGAACACGACGTCCTGGGCGCTGACCGTCTCACCGTTGGACCACACGTAATTGTTGAGGTCGATGGTGATCGTCTTCGAATCGCTGGAGTAGACGGGGTTCTTCCCGACCGACAGGGACAGGTTCAGATTCGGCGTGGTGCCTTGGCCGAACCAGTACAGCGGGCGGTACATGAGGTACTGGAACTGGGAGATGTTCGACACGCTGAACAGGCCCGCCGGGTCGAAGGGGAAGATGAAGTTGGGTGCGGTCCCGGGCAGCTCGGCCCACGTCGCGGTGCCCCCCGTCTGAGGGGTGCCCCCGGTCGGCACCGTCGTGCCCTTGGCACTCCCATTGGCGCTCGGGGTCGTGGGTGACGAGGAACAGGCCGCTAGGAGCAGCGCAGCGGATGTCATCACGGCGGCGACGGTGAGCATTGTCCTGGTGCGTCTCATCGCATCTCCTCTTCCACCTACCGGCCCTTGCCGGCAGACATGACAGGAACGTTAACTTTCCGCGACGATCTTCGCGCTGATAGCGAATTTTGCCCATCTTGTGGCGGACAACAGCCGGGTTGGGGGGTGCGGCTCCCAGGGCCCAACCGCTTCTGGAGAGGGTCCCCGACCGCTCTCGGTACACTCGCCTGGTGCCGAAGGACGCAGCGTCGGGGCGTCCTCGGAGACCTGACGGTCCCCGTACCGGGCGCCCTGCCACCGATCGAAGCAAAAGGGCCGCGCCTCCGAGCCGGGGAGCACCCGGCCGCGGCGCCCGGGGTGCCTCGGGCCGTCCCGATGGCCGTGGCGCCGGGGCCAGACCCCGTCCCCCCCGAGCATCGCGCGACGAACGCCCTGGTGGGGGTGCCGCTCGGGTCGCGGGTCGCCCCACACAGGGAAGCTCGGCCTGGAAACCCGACCGGGACCGGACCGACACGCCCGCCCGGGGGCGGCCTGCACCCCGGGCACGGCACGTCGACGTCGACCCGCGCCGCACTCCGAGGCGGTCCACGCCGGGGCAGGCACGGACCGGACCCCGATCCGAGCTGACGGGCGGGGCTCGAGCCGGCTCGGCGCGTCCACGCCGAGCCGATGGAGAGAGCAGAAGGCCTTCCGGCCCGCGGCGCGCCGACGGCGACACGACCCGGTCCACGAGACCGCGCCCGCCCGATCCGGACAGCCGTCCGCGTCGTCCCCGGCCTACCGATCGCAGGCCTACCGATCGTAGGCCGACCGACCGCAGGCCGACGACCGACCGCAGGCCGACGACCGACCGCAGGCCCACCACCGACCGCAGGCCGACCGACCGCAGATCGACGGAGGGCAAGCCACCGGACCGGAGACCGGCCGCGGCCCCGTTGCCCGGGGCCGGACGGGGATGGGGGAGCGTGGCCCGCAAGGGGGCCCGGGCGCTCAGCGGGGACGGTGCCCACGGGCCCGACGACGAGCGCGAAGCGGCGCGTGGAGCCCGAGGCCATCCGCGCCCCCAGTGGACCGAGGAGGTCTGGGTGTTCGACGGGTTGGCGAACGACGCCCCCGAACGCGGCGCCCGTCCGGTCCGGGACGGCCCGGCGCGCCGTGCGGATCGTTCCGGCACCACCGACCGGCGTCGTTCTCCGACGCCACCCAGAGCCGACGACACCCTTCCCTCCGACATCGTCGACGAGATCACCGGCGCGGTGGGGCGGGCCCGCGCCGGCAAGGTGGCCGACCGTCTGGCCGCGGCGGCTCGCGCCTACGAGCGCGACCGCTATCCCGAAGCGCTACGGATCACGCGCGAGCTCGTCGAGCAGGTGCCGGAGTCCGCGGCGGCACGAGAGCTGCACGGCCTCGTCTGCTACCGGCTGAACCGGTGGCGCGAAGCGGTCAAGCATCTCGAAGCGGCGAGGAGGCTCTCGGGCGGCGACCCGAGCCAGATCCCGGTCATCATGGACTGTCACCGCGCCCAGGGACACCACCGCCGGGTCGAGGTCCTGTGGGACGAGCTGCGCGCCGCGTCGCCGTCCGCCGACGTGCTCGTCGAGGGTCGTCTGGTGCTGGCCGAGGACTTGGCCGAGGCGGGGAAGCTCGACGAGGCCATCCTCGTGCTCGCCACTGCGGGCGCGGCCCGAAACCTCCGCAACCCCGGCGACCGCCATCTCCGGCAGTGGTACGTCCTGGCCGACCTCTACGAACGGGCCGGCAACGTCCCGTTGGCCCGGGAGCTGTTCGCCCGGGTGGCATCGGTGGATCCCGAGCTCGCCGACGTCACCGAACGGCTCCTCGCCCTGGGGGCTCCCCGGCGCCGCCAACGACGGGGATCCGCAGGCGGCCGTCGGTAGCATCGACGGCATGTCCCCGGCGACCGCCTTCACGGGAGGGTCAGGCTTCGTCGACCTCCGCAGCGACACCGTCACCCGCCCCACGCCGGAGATGCGCCGGGCCATGGCCGAGGCCGAGGTGGGCGACGACGGGTACGGGGACGACCCCACCGTCAACGAGCTCGAGGAGGCCTACGCCGAGCGGGTGGACAAGCCCGCCGCGATGTTCGTCCCGTCGGGGACCATGGCGAACCAGGTGGCGCTGCGAGTGCTGTCCGCGCCCGGGCTGCTGGCCATCGCCGGCCGGCGCCAGCACGTGGTCATCTACGAGGCCGCCGCGGTGGCGGCCAACGCCGGGGTCCAGGTCCATGCCGTGGACGACACCGACGGCACCATCTCCGTGGCCGACATCGAATGGGCCATCGAGGCCGCCGATCACCATTACCCCGCGCCGGGGATCGTGTGCATCGAGCAGACCCACATGCCCTCGGGGGGCGTGCCGTGGAGCCTCGACGCCGTCGAGGCGGTCGTGGGGGCGGCCGGGGCGCTGCCCGTGCACATGGACGGGGCCCGGCTCTTCAACGCCGAAGTCGCCACGGGTGTCGACGCGGCCCGCTTCGCGGCGCCCGTCACCACCGTCATGTCGTGTCTCTCCAAGGGCCTGTGCGCGCCGGTGGGCTCGGTCCTGGCCGGACCGGCCGACGTCATGGAGCAGGGGCGCGTCGAACGGCTCCGACTCGGCGGCAGCATGCGCCAGGCCGGGGTCATCGCCGCGGCCGGGCTCGTGGCTCTCACGACGATGGTGGAACGACTGGCCGACGACCACGCCCGGGCCCGGCGATTGGCCCAGGCCGTGGCCGACCGCTGGCCCGACGCCGGCTGCGACCCCGCGTCGGTGCTCACCAACATGGTCATCTTCAGCCACCGCGCCACCGACCGGCTCGTCGAGCACCTCCACGGCGAGGGCATCCTGTCCGGCACGATCGCCCCCGGGGTCATGCGCCTCGTCACCCATCACGACGTGGATGACGTCGGTCTCGAGCGCGCCGTCAAGGCCGTGGCCTCCGCCCCGTAACCCCTGGAAGGAGGAGCGGTAGGCTCAACCTGCACCCGCAGATTCTCCGACAGGAGGCGTCACCCGTGGCCACCAACATCGAGGCGCTGCTCGGCACCGAGGCCGAGAGCCTGCTCGCCCACACCTGCAAGGGGGTCAGGGCCGACGAGCTGAACCTCCCCGGCCCGGACTACATCGACCGTGTCTTTCTTGGCACCGACCGGCCCATCCCCGTGGTCCGCAACCTCGCCTCGCTGTACCAGCACGGTCGGCTGGGCGGGACCGGCTACCTGTCGATCCTTCCCGTGGACCAGGGCATCGAGCACTCCGCCGCGGCGAGCTTCGCCAAGAACCCGGCCTACTTCGACCCCGCCAACCTGGTGGAACTGGCTCTCGAGGCCGGGTCCTCGGGTATCGCCACGACACTGGGCGGCCTTGGGGCCATCGCCCGCCGCTACGCCCATCGGATCCCGTTCATCGTCAAGCTCAACCACAACGAGTTCCTCCACTATCCGAGCCAGTACGACCAGGTCATGTTCGGATCGGCGCGCCAGGCCGCCGATCTCGGGGCCGTCGGGGTGGGCGCGACGATCTACTTCGGCTCCGAACAGAGCGACCGCCAGATCCAGGAGGTCCGGACCGCCTTCGCCGAGGCCCACGAGCTCGGCATGTTCACCGTGTTGTGGTGCTACCTGCGCAACCCCGCCTTCAAGACCAAAGAGGCCGACTACGACCTTGCCGCCGACCTCACCGGTCAGGCCAACCACATCGGCGTCACCATCGAAGCCGACCTCATCAAGCAGAAGCAGCCCGAGAACAACGGGGGCTACAACGCGCTCAAGTTCGGCAAGACCGACCCGCTCGTCTACGAGCAGCTCACCACGGACAACCCCATCGACCTCACCCGCTGGCAGGTCATCAACTGCTACGCGGGCCGCATCGGCCTCATCAACTCGGGGGGCGAGTCCAAGGGGGCCGACGACCTCGCCCAGGCCGTGCGCACCGCCGTCATCAACAAGCGGGCCGGCGGGACCGGGCTCATCGTGGGCCGCAAGGCCTTCCAGCGACCCATGACGGCAGGCGTCGAGCTCCTCCACGCCGTCCAGGACGTCTTCCTCGACCCGTCGGTCACCATCGCCTAGCGCGAATTCGTGATCCCGGGAATTTTCCCGGGAATTCGGCGAATTCCCCGTCCGGCGGTGCCCACGGGGAGGGCACGGTTCCCGGAGCGCGTCGGTGACGGCGGTATGCTCGGGTGAAGGGTCGGTGCTGGCGCGCCCCGCACCGGTGGAAGGTCGGGGGCGCCCTTCGATCTCGAGACAGGGGGCTTTACGGTGTCCACCGCGACACGTCACCAGACCACCGAGCTCGATCGGGTGGTGATCCGGTTCGCCGGCGACTCGGGCGACGGGATGCAGCTGACGGGCAGCCAGTTCACCTCGGTCAGCTCGATGTTCGGCAACGACACCGCCACCCTTCCCGACTTCCCGGCCGAGATCCGGGCCCCCGCCGGCACCCTGGCCGGCGTGTCCGCCTTCCAGGTCCACATCTCGGACCACGACATCCTCACCCCCGGGGACCAGCCCAGCGTGCTCGTGGCCATGAACCCCGCCGCCCTCAAGACGAACGTGGGGGCGGTCGCCCCGGGCGGCACCGTCATCGTGAACGTCGACGCCTTCGACGAGCGGGCCTTCGAAAAGGCGAACTACACCTCCAATCCCCTCACCGACGGCAGCCTGGTCGGCTACAAGGTGTACGAGGTCCCCATGACCTCGCTCACGCTGGAGGTCGCCAAGGCGGCCGGGGTGAAGCCCCGCGACGCCGAGCGGTCCAAGAACTTCTTCGCCCTCGGCCTCGTGAGCTGGCTCTACAGCCGGCCCATCGACGGCACGCTGGGATGGATCGAGAAGCGCTTCGCCGCCACCCCCATGGTGCTCGACGCCAACACCCGCGCCTTCAAGGCGGGGTACAACTTCGGCGAGACGGCCGAGCTCTTCGAGGTCAACTACCAGGTCCGACCGGCGAATCTCGAGCCCGGCGTCTACACCAACATCACCGGCAACACCGCCCTGGCGTGGGGGCTTATCGCCGCCGCCCACCAGGCCCACCTCCCGCTGTTCCTCGGTTCGTACCCCATCACCCCGGCCTCGGACATCCTCCACGAGCTGTCCAAGCACAAGCACTTCGGCGTGCGCACGGTCCAGGCCGAGGACGAGATCGCCGGCGTCGGCGCCGCGATCGGGGCCGCCTTCGGGGGCTCGCTGGGCGTCACCACCACGAGCGGGCCCGGGGCCGACCTGAAGTCGGAGTCCGTGGGCATGGCGGTGAGCCTCGAGCTCCCGCTCCTGGTCATCAACATCCAGCGGGGCGGCCCGTCCACGGGCCTGCCCACCAAGACCGAGCAGTCCGACCTCCTCCATGCCATGTACAGCCGGCACGGCGAGGCGCCCGTGCCCATCGTGGCCCCCATGACCCCCTCGCACTGCTTCGACGTCGCCATCGAGGCGGCCCGGATCGCCGTGAAGTACCGCACACCGGTGATCGTGCTGTCCGACGGCTACCTGGCCAACGGGGCCGAGCCGTGGCGGCTGCCCGACCCGGCCTCGCTGCCGGACCTCCACGTCGAGTTCGCCACGGAGACCAACCACACCGACGACGACGGCACCGCCGTCTTCTGGCCCTACCTGCGCGACGCAGCAGACCCTGGCCCGGCCCTGGGCCGTGCCCGGCACGCCCGGGCTCGAGCACCGCATCGGAGCACTGGAGAAGCAGGACGGCTCGGGCAACGTCTCCTACGACCCGGTCAACCACGAGCGCATGGTGCACCTGCGCGCCGCCAAGGTGGCCGGCATCGCCGACGACATCCCCCTCCTCGAGGTCGACGACCCCGCCGGCGTCGGCGGCGCTCCCGTGCTCGTGCTGGGTTGGGGGTCCACCTTCGGGGCCATCGCGGCGGGGGTGCGCCGGGTGCGGGCCCGCGGCTTGTCGGTGGCCCACGCGCAGGTCGTCCACCTCAACCCCTTCCCGAGGAACCTGGGAGAGGTGCTCCACGCCTACGAGAAGGTCCTCGTGCCCGAGGCCAACCTGGGCCAGCTGGCCCGGCTCGTGCGCGCCGACTTCCTCGTCGACGCCCGGTCCCTGAGCAAGGTCCAGGGCGTCCCCTTCCGGGCGGCGGAGATCGAAGAGGTGGTGCTCGAGATGCTCGGCGCCTCGACCGCCACCACCATCGACGAAGAGGACGTGGCCAGCTGATGACCGACACCCAGATCCCGGTCACCACCCGCAAGGACTGGACCTCGGACCAGGAGGTCCGGTGGTGCCCGGGGTGCGGGGACTACTCGATCCTGGCCGCCCTGCAGATGCTCATGCCCGACCTCGGGGTGCGGCGCGAGAACACCGTGTTCGTGTCCGGCATCGGCTGCGCGGCGCGCCTGCCGTACTACATGAACACCTACGGCATGCACTCCATCCACGGCCGTGCCCCCGCCATCGCCACCGGACTGGCGGTGACGCGGCCCGATCTCGACGTGTGGGTGATCACCGGGGACGGCGACTCGTTGTCGATCGGCGGCAACCACCTCATCCACGCCCTGCGCCGCAACGTCAAGATCACCATCCTGCTCTTCAACAACCAGATCTACGGTCTGACCAAGGGCCAGTACTCGCCCACCTCGGAACAGGGCAAGGTCACCAAGTCGACGCCCTTCGGGTCGCTCGACACGCCCTTCAACCCGGTCAGCCTGGCGCTGGGCGCCGAGGCCAGCTTCGTGGCGCGTACCCACGACATGGACCGCAAGCACATGCAGGAGATGTTCCGGCGGGCCCACGCCCACAACGGGGCCGCCTTCGTCGAGATCTACCAGAACTGCAACGTCTTCAACGACGGCGCCTTCGAGAAGATCACCGCCAAGGACGCCCGCGCCGACAACCTCATCCCGCTCGTCCACGGCGAGCCCATCCGCTTCGGGGCGGAGCTCGAGCACGGCGTCGTGATGGAGCCCGACGGCCGCCTCCGCATCGCCGAGGTCGCCGACGTCGGGGAGGACGCCCTGCTCGTCCACGACGAGCGGCGGGACGAGCCGGGACTCGCCTTCCAGCTGAGCCGCCTGGCCCGGGGCCCCTACGAGCCGACGCCCATCGGCGTCTTTCGCGCCGTGGAGCGCCCCGAGTACGGGGCGGCCATGACCCAGCAGCTCCTCGATGCCAACGAGCGCCGGGGCCCGGGCGACCTCACCAGCCTGCTCGCCTCGGGCGGGACCTGGACCGTCGAGGGCTGAGCGTCCCGGCCTCGGACCGGGCCGGGAACAGGTCCGGGGTCCCATCCCCGTCGTCTCAACCGGGCCCGGCGTGGCGCCGATACCTCTCCGGGCCCTGCCGAGCCGTCCTGTGGCGGGACAGGCTCGCAGGCCCGCAAGGGGGTACCGGAACAGGGTGCCCGCGGTGCCGTTCGCAGCCGTCGCTGCGGCCAGGGGGCGCGCCGCGGCGCCCCTGTTCCTCCGGCGTGTTCGTCAGGCCGGTTCTTCGTCCACGGTCCGGTACACCATCCCGGTCCGGGGCTTCGGATAGAAGTAGGTGCTCTTCGGGGGCATGCGCTGGCGGGCGTGGGCCCAGTCCGAGATCTGGTCGACGGTGACGGGCCGCAGCAGCACGGCCGCGTCGGCCCGTCCCGCCGAGACCTCCGAGACCGCGGCGCGCCAGTCGTGGACGTAGGCCACCGAGGCGTCGGCCATGGCGTCGGTGGCCAGGGCGACGAGGCTCGAGTCGAGGTCGGATCCGGCCTCGGCGTAGGTCTGCTCCCGGGGGGTCAGCAACCACACCCCGTGCCTCGTGACGAGGGCGAGGGCACCGGACTGCGCCACCGACTCGACGAGTTGTTGGTCGGCGGGGCCCGCCGTCACGGTGTCGAACCACCGGCCGAACCACTCCGCCACGTCGAGGTCGGGCGGGACCCCGGTGATGGTGCGATGGATGGGACCCACCGTGAGCTGGCCCTCGGACAGCTCCACCACGAGCGCCATCACCAGGTCGTAGGGGCCGGGGGCCCCACCCCGCGCCGCGCGTCGCTCGGCTTGGTAGGTGAGCGCGGTCTCGTAGCGGTGATGACCGTCGGCGATCACGACAGGGGCGGCCTCGACGGCCCGCACGATCTCCTCGACGGCCCCGGGCGCGTCGAGCACCCACAGCGCATGGTGCACGCCGTCGTCGTCGAGGGCCTCGGCCTGCGGCGGCCCCTCGGGCTCGTAGGCGGCGGCCAGCCCGCGCGACAGTGACAGACCCCAGATGGGGGAGAGGTTGGCCCGACAGGCGCGTAGCAGGTCGAGGCGGTCGCTCTTGTCCTTGGGGATGGTCTGCTCGTGGGGGAGGATGTCACCGCCGACCGGCTCACACTCCAGAGCGCCGATGACCCCGGTGGTCGAGCCGCCCCCGGGGTCGGTCATCCGGTACGCGTAGAAGGCGGCCCGGCCCTCGGGCACGAGCACGCCGTCCTGGCGCCACGAGGCGAGGATCTGTGCCGCGGAGCGGTACTTGTCCAGCCCGGTGCGGGGGTCTTGGACGGGGAGCTCCACGTGGATGGCATTGGCGCGGTGGCGAGCCGCCAGCACGGCGCGCTCCTCGGGGCCCACCACGTCGTAGGGAGGGGCGATCACCTTGTCGAGGGGGAGGGACCGGTCGTAGCGAAGGCCTTCGAAAGGCCGGAAGTGCGGCATCGGCCTTGCGTAGCACAACGGCGTGAGGCCGGGGGAGAAGCGGCGTGCCTCGTAGACTGCTCGGCGTGACCGCACCGCCCGAGGACGTCGACCCCGGGGTCGACCGCGTCCTCACGGTCCCCAACGCCATCACCCTCGTCCGCCTGGCCTGCATCCCGGTGTTCGTGTGGCTGCTGTTCGGCGCCCACCAACAGGTGGCCGCGGCCATCCTGCTGGCTGTCCTCGGCGCCACCGACTGGGTCGACGGGTTCGTGGCCCGGCGATGGCACCAGGTGTCCACCCTCGGCAAGGTGCTCGACCCCACCGCCGACCGGGTCCTGGTGGCGACGGCGGTGATCTCGGTGATCGTGGACGGGGCCGTGCCCCTGTGGTTCGGCGTGCTCACGGTGGTGCGCGAGGCCCTCGTCTCGGGCGCGGTGCTGCTGCTGGCGGGGCTGGGCGCGCAGCGGATCGACGTGCTGTGGGTCGGCAAGGCGGGGACCTTCGGGCTCATGTTCGCCTATCCCACCTTCCTCCTCGCCCACGGCCACGCCGGGTGGCAGCATCCCATCGAGATCGTGGCGTGGGTGAGTGCCGTCCCGGCCCTGACGCTGGCGTGGATCGCGGCCGCCGCGTACGTCCCGGTGTCGCGCCGCGCCCTGGCCGCGGGTCGCGCGAACCGGATGGCGGCGGGGTAGGGTCGCCGTGGTGCTCGCATGAAGGCGGTGATCATGGCGGGCGGCGAGGGGACGCGCCTCCGCCCGCTGACATCGAACCAACCCAAGCCCATGCTGCCCATGGCCAACCGGCCCATGATGGAGCACGTCGTCAACCTCCTGCGCCAGCACGGCTTCGAGGACATCGTGGTCACCGTGGCCTTCATGGCCAACGCCATCCGCAGCTACTTCGGGGACGGGTCCGAGTTCGGGGTGCGCATGGTGTACGCCACCGAGGAGACGCCCCTCGGCACGGCCGGCTCGGTCCGCAACGCCCGCGACGAGCTCGACGAGCGGTTCGTGGTCATCTCGGGTGACGTGCTCACCGATCTCGACCTGACGACGCTCGTCGCCCATCACGAGTCGAAGGGGGCGCTGGCCACGATCGCGCTGAAGGCGGTGGACAATCCCCTGGAGTTCGGGATCGTCATCACCCGCGAGGACGGCTCGATCGAGCGGTTCCTGGAGAAGCCCACCTGGGGCCAGGTCTTCAGCGACACCATCAACACCGGGATCTACGTCCTCGAGCCCGAGATCTTCGACTTCATCCCCGAGGGCCGCGCCGTCGACTTCTCCGAGGAGGTGTTCCCGGCCGTCCTCGAGGCCGAGAAGCCCCTGTTCGGCTACGTGGCCGGGGGCTACTGGGAGGACGTGGGCACCCTCGACGCCTATCTGCGCTCCCACCAGGACATCCTCGACGAGAACGTCGCCGTCCAGATCAGCGGGTTCGCCCTGCGGCCCGGTGTCTGGCTCGGGAAGGGGGCCGAGCTCGACCCGACGGCCGAGGTCAAGGGCCCGGTCATCATCGGTGACAACTGCCACGTGGGGGCGGGCGGGGTCCTGGGCTCGTACTGCGTGATCGGGGCCAACGCCCGCATCGGGGACAACGCGTCGCTCGAGCGCACCGTCGTCCACGACAACGCCTTCCTCGGCGCCGGGGTTCGTCTCGACGGGTGCGTGCTGGGCCGCTCCTGTGACCTGCGCCAGGGGGTGCGGTGCGAGGAAGGGGTGGTCCTCGGCGACGAGTCGTTCGTCGGGGCCCACGCCGTGATCAAGTCCGGCGTCAAGGTCTACCCGTTCAAGACGGTGGAGGCCGGCGCCACGGTCAACACCTCGATCGTGTGGGAGTCCCGGGGACCTCGTTCGCTCTTCGGGCGGCTCGGCATCACCGGCCTCGCCAACGTGGACATCAGCCCGGAGCTCGTCATGCGCCTGTCGATGGCGTGGGCCAGCACGCTCGAGAAGGGGAGCACCATCACCGCCTCCCGTGACACGTCGCGCGCGGCGCGCGTGCTCAAGCGGGCCATGATCGTGGGCTGCAACGCGGCGGGCGTCGACGTGGAGGACCTCGAGGTGGCCACGGTGCCCGTCACTCGCTTCCAGGCGCGCTCGGGGCGGAGCCTGGGCGGCATCACCGTCCGTCTCTTCGAGCAGGACACGCAGTCGGTGATGATCCGGTTCTTCGACCAGGACGGCATCGACATCGCCGAGCCCGGGCAACGCAAGATCGAGCGGCTCTACCACCGTGAGGAGTTCCGGCGGGCGCTGGCGTCGGAGATCGGCGACATCGGCTACGCGCCGCGGGCCCTCGAGCTCTACACGGCCGCCCTCAGCGACACCGTGGACGTCGACGCCATCGCCCGGTCCGGGTTCAAGATGGTCCTCGACTACTCCTTCGGGACGGCCAGCTTCGTGATGCCCAACGTGCTCGCCAAACTGGGAGCCGAGGTCCTGGTGGTGAACCCCTATGCGGCCACCGCGGCGGTCATGGCCAGTGACCCCCGGGCCGCGGCCGGCCACGTGGCCGACCTGGTGCGGGCGTCGGGGGCGCACCTCGGAGCGGTGATCGACCCCGGCGGCGAGAACATCACCCTGGTGGACGACGAGGGCAAGGTCTTCTCCGACAACCAGACCCTCCTCCTGCTCCTCGACCTGGTGGTTTCCCGGGTCCGCCACGCCAAGGTGGCCCTGCCGGTGTCGTCGCCCATGGCGGCCGAGCACATCTGCGCCGAGCACGGGGCCGAGATCACGTGGACCAAGCTCTCCGCCACCCACATCATGGAGGTGGCGAGCACGGGCGGGGTGACCTTCGCGGCCAGTCAGATGGGGGGCTACATCTTCCCGCGCTTCCTCCCCGCCTTCGACGGCGTGGCCACGCTCGTCCACCTGCTGGCCATGCTGGCGCGCACCGACGAGCGCCTGTCGAAGTTGGCGAGCCGGCTCCCGCCCATCCACATCGTCCACGAAGAGGTCGTCACGCCGTGGGAGCAGAAGGGCACGGTGATGCGCACCACCGTCGAGCGGGCCCAAGGTCGCGACGTCATCCTCGTCGACGGCGTGAAGCTCCCCGAGCCCGACGGGTGGACCTTGGTCGTGCCCGATCCCGAAGAGCCCGTCACCCACGTATGGGCCGAAGCGCCCAGTGAAGCCGAGGCGCACGCGCGGGCCCAGGAACAAGCGATCCGTATTCGCCAGATGATGCAGTGAGCCACCAGTGAGAGGGCACGACCCGGGCACCGGCTAGGCCTTTCCGGTATCGTCCCGGCCATGCTCGTGCCCGACGACCGCCGCTACAGCTCCGACCACGAGTGGGCACGGCTCGCCGACGGCACGGTGCGAGTGGGGATCACCGATTACGCCCAGGACGCGCTGGGTGACGTCGTCTACGTGGACCTACCCACGGTGGGCGCCCACGTCGACGTCGGAGGCGTCCTCGGTGAGGTCGAGTCGACCAAGTCGGTGTCGGAGATCTACGCGCCGGTCGCCGGCGAGGTGGTGGCGGTCAACACCGCACTGGCGGATGCGCCCGAGCTCCTCAACACCGACCCGTACGGGGCCGGGTGGATCAGCGAGATCGCCCCCACCGACCCCGGATCACTCGATTCCCTCCTCGACGCAGCGCGCTACACGGCGCTGATCTCCGAGTAGTTTGCCGTCGGGCAGGCTCGGGGGGACGGGCTAGCGTGGACGGCGTGTTCTGCCACAACTGCGGGCATCGCAACCCCGGTGATGCCAACTTCTGCTCGTCGTGCGGCGCGGTGCTGACCGCGGGGTCATCGGACACGACGGTGACTCTTCACCCCGTCGACGCCCAGGGCGAGGCGGGTGACGAGGAGCTCAGCGTGACACTTCCCGAACGCCCCAGCGGCACCGGACTCCTCGTGGTCAAGCGGGGCCCCAACGCCGGCACGCGCTTCGATCTCGTGACCGACATCACGCGGGCCGGGCGTCATCCCGAGAGCGACATCTTCCTCGACGACATCACCGTGTCGCGTCGCCACGCCGAATTCAGCAAGGGTCACGGTGGCTACACCGTGCGCGACGTGGGCTCGCTCAACGGTACGTACGTGAACCGCGAGCGCATCGAAGAAGCGGTGCTCTCCTCGGGCGACGAGGTGCAGATCGGGAAGTTCAAGCTCGTCTACCTGGCGGCGGCGGACGAGTGAGCGTCGTCGCCGGGACACCATGAGCAGCCGGACGTACCTCTCGATCGGGGACGTGCTCGCGCTGCTGCGCCAGGAATTCCCCGACGTCACCATCTCGAAGATCCGATTCCTCGAGAGCCAGGGCCTCGTCAATCCCGAGCGGACCCCGTCGGGCTACCGCAAGTTCTACGACCACGATGTCGAGCGGCTGCGTTGGGTGTTGCGGCAACAGCGCGAGCACTTCCTTCCTCTCAAGGTGATCAAGGGGCGTCTCGAACAAGAGGTCTCCGACTACGGCGATGACAACGGGCACGACGGCGCGCCGGCGTCGCCGACACCGGGACACCCCGAGCCCGCCTTGGTGGGAGGCGCCGCTGTCCCCGGTGGATCCCGGGCCGCGGGGCGTGAGCTCCCGGGGTTCGAGGCCAGGGGCACCGACACCGTCCGCAGGCGCCCCGATCAGGATCGGGGGGCCGGAGCCCCAGCTACGGCGGCCCCCGGTGCCGTGAGACCCGCCCCGACCCCGGGTCGCGGTGTGGGGGCGGGGCGCGATGCGTCGGCCGCGCCGGCCCGGACGGCGACGGCACCGGGCGCGCTGCCGACCCCCACCGCCACCACCGGCCCGGGCGCGGTCGGACGCGGGCCCTCGTCGGGACCGGCGCCAGGCTCGGGTGGACCGGCGCGCCCCGCCGACCCCCGTTCCTCGGTCGGCCGTGGCGCCCGCGCCGGTGCGGCCACCCCCGAGCCCGCCAAGGCGCCGAGGGCGGCCATGGGATCGACGGAGCTGGCGTCGCGCCATCCCCGCGCCGCGCCCACCAGCACCGGCCCCCCCGCGGCCGAGGAGCTGACCGACGAGCTCGTCGTGGGTGCCTTGTCGGGCGCCACCATGACCATCGAGGAGCTCGCCCAGGGCAGTGGTGTGGACGTGGCCGCGGTGGAGGAGCTCGAGTCCTACGGGTTGCTGTGCGGACGGGTGGTCGGGGGCGTGTCGTACTACGACGAGGATGCGCTCACCGTGGCCCGTGTGGCGGGGGGACTGGCGCGCTACGGCGTCGAAGCCAGACATCTCCGGTTGCACAAGCACGCCGCGGAGCGCGAAGCAGGGTTCATCGAACAGATCGTCCTGCCCCTTCTCAAACAGCGCAATCCCGAGGCCCGTCTGCGCGCCCACGAGATCGTGACGGAGTTGACCCAGCTGGGCCAGGCACTTCGGGACGTCCTCCTGCGCACCACGTTGCGCGACCAGCTCGGCAGGTGAGCGGGCGCGGCACGTGAACGAGCGCGGCGGCGCTCGGATCCTGCACGACCGCGATGCGCTGGCACGGACGGTGGCCAGACTGGGGGAGGAGTTGTCCGGCGCCTACCCCGATGGCGTCCTCCTGGCGGCGGTCCTCAAAGGCAGCCTGCCCTTCGTCGCCGACCTGGCACGCCAGGTGACGGTTCCGTGCGAGGTCGACTTCCTGGGCATCTCCCCGTACACCGAGGGCACCGGTCGGGTGCGGATCGTGAAGGACCTCGACCACGACGTGCACGACCACCATGTGGTCCTGGTGGAGGACATCGTCGACACCGGCCTCACCTGCACATACATCCTGGGGGAACTCGGCCGCCGGGGCCCGGGGTCGCTCGAGGTCTGCACCCTGTTCGATCGCCGGGTGCGGCGGATCGTCCCGGTCTCGGTGCGCTTCTCGGGCTTCGAGGCCACAGATGACCTGCTCCTCGGGTATGGGCTCGACGTGGCGGGCCGCTACCGCAATCTGCCTTTTGTCGCCGCCGGTGACCCCCGGACGCTCGAATTGGACCCCGACGCGTATGTCGGGGCCCTCTACGGGCGGTAAGTTTCAAGCATGGTCGAGGTGCGGCTGAGCGCGGTGCGGGTGGACCTGCAGTCCAACACGCCCGTGCTGTTGCTCACCGAGGCCGACGGACTCGGTCGGACGCTCCCGATCTTCATCGGTGCACCCGAGGCCACCGCCATCGCCTTCGCCATCCAAGGTGTCGCCACACCACGACCGATGACGCACGACCTGCTGCGTGACGTCGTCGACGCGCTCGGCGCCACGCTGGAGCGCGTCGTCATCACGGAGCTGCGTTCCGCCACGTACTTCGCCGAGCTTCAGCTCAAGCGGGGCACCGGCACCTTGAACGTGTCGAGCCGCCCATCGGACGCGGTGGCGCTGGCCGTGCGCACCGGGAGCCCGCTCTTCGTCTCCGACGATCTGATGGACGCCGAGGGGATCCTCCTTCCCTCCGAGGACGAGGACGAGGACGGCGACCCGTCCACGCCCGACGAATTGGTAGGGGAGTTCCGCCAGTTCCTCGACACCGTCAGGCCCGAGGACTTCAGCTCCTGACCACCTCGACACCGCACCGGTCGCGCCGGTGGATTGCGGCGGTTCCAACCCGTCGCACCCGGCCCGTGATGGTCGCGGCGGCGGCATTGGCGGTCGTGGGCCTCGCGGCGTGCTCGTCGCCCCGGGCCGGCCCGGCGACGACGGCCACGACGGCGTCGCCACGAAGCACGTCGACGTCCTCCACCACCACGTCGTCGGTCCCGGCCGGCGCGGCCTGTGCGGCCCGTGACCTCACCGCCAAGGTGGTCGGGTCCGAGGGCGCGGCCGGAACCTTCGAGCTCACCGTCGCGCTGCACAACACGTCGACGCTGTCGTGCCCCCTGGAGGGCTACCCCGGGGCGCAGCTCCTCGACGCGTCGGGCACCGAGCTCGCCACCCATGTGGTGAGCGGTGGGAATTACCAGTTCACGAATTTCGCCCCCGCTCCGGTGGTGCTCGGGCCGGGAGCCACCGCCTACTTCAACCTCGCCTACTCCGACGTGCCCACCGGGACTGAGACGGCGTGCCCGACGGCGACCCAGATCGAGGTGACGCCGCCGCACGCCGTGGACCACGACGTGGTGGCCGTGAACGCCGTGGTGTGCAACGGCGGGACCCTCACGGTGTCACCGGTCTTCAGCTCGACCGCTCCGCAGACACAGACCACGGCACCGCCCCCAGCCTGACGCGTGCCCGTGGCTCCCGTGGCGCAGTCGCGCCGCCGCGACGTCAGGCGTCGACGCGCACCAGCAACCGGCCCCGCACCCGTGACGCCAGGATGTCGGAGAGGGCGTCGCCGACCTCTCCGAGCGGGACCTCGGCGGCGATCAGATCGTCGAGATGGGCGGGACGGAGGTCGGTGGCGAGACGACCCCACACCTCGCGCCGACGCGCCGTCGGGGTCTGGACCGAGTCGACCCCGAGCAGTGCCACCCCGCGCGTGATGAACGCGTACACCGTCGTCGCCACGGCCGTGCCTCCGGTGAGCCCGCTCGCGGCGACCGCCGCCCCGTAGCGCAACGTCTGGATGATCCGGGCCAACGTCTCGCCCCCGACACAGTCGACGGCACCCGCCCAGTGTTCGGGACCGAGCACGCGCCCGCCGGCTTCGTCGATGTCGTCACGGCCGATGACGGTGATCGCACCGAGGCTCTCGAGCCAGGGGTGTTCGTCTGCTTTGCCCGTGCTCGCCACCACCTCGTAGCCGCGTCCCGCCAGCAGGTCGACGGCGAACGAGCCCACACCGCCCGAGGCCCCGGTCACGAGCACGGGTCCGTCACCGGGCCGGAGCCCGCGCTGCTCGAGCTGGTCGAGCGACAGCGCGGCGGTGAAGCCGGCCGTGCCGATGGCCATGGCCTGGCGCGCCGAGAGCCCGTCGGGGAGAGCGAGAGCGGTGCCGGCCTGGACTCGCGCGTAGCCGGCGTACCCCCCGTGGCGGGAGACGCCGAGGTCGCCGCCGTGCGCCAGGACCTCGGCGCCGACCGCCAGGGCCGGATCGTCGCTCGCCACCACCACGCCGGCCAGATCGACGCCGGGCACGAGCGGGGAGATGCGGGCCACGCGGTTGCCGGCCGCGGTGACCATGCCGTCTTTGTAGTTGACCGACGACCACGTCACCTTGACGAGCACCTCCCCGGGCGGCAGGTCGTCGAGGCCGAGCTCCTCGAGGCCGCCCGTCACGGCATCGTCGTGGCGGCGCACCACGTACGCGGGGAACGACACGTCGGGCACGGGCCGTAGCCTACGGGCGCGCCCACCGGCCCGCCCCGGTACCCGTCGTGGTGGTGTCGCCGACCTACCATGGAGCCCATGTCCACCGGCATCCTCGGGCGGGGTGCCCGGGCGATGGCGTCGTGGAGCCCCGTGGAGCGGGATGCCGTGCTCTACGCCGCATCCGCGCTGTTCGCCATCGGAACGGCACAACTCGCCTCCATCAGCCTCTATCAGCAGTGGGGGAGACTGGCGGTCGGGCCCTACGCGGCGGGTGCGGTGGCATCCGCGATCGCGGCCCGGCGCGCCCGGAGCAAGGCGGTGCAGGCCGCCCCACCGGCGGGGCCGGGAGCAACGGCCTTCGGCGGGGCCGGGGGGAACCAGGCCGGCACCCAGGGCGGGGCCACCTGGCACTGGACGACGCCCCGGGCCGTCATCTTCCTCGTCGTCCTGCTCGGGGCGACGCTCATGCCGTTGGCCCTCGAGGTCCTGTGGCGGACCGATACCGGGGGGACCGCCCACGTCCAGCCCGAGGTCGCCGTCGTCGAGCGTTCCGGCGTGGCGTTCATCAACGGCAGGGATCCCTACCGGTTCATCAAGCCCCACCAGAAGGTCTCGGTGCCGGCCGGTGAGCCCAGCTACGACGTCTACAACCCGTACCTCCCCCTCATGTCGCTGTTCGGTGGGCCGCGCAGCACCGATGCGCCCCCTCGACTGACCGACGCCCGCGTGGCGTTCTCGGTGTTCACCATCCTCATCGTGGTGATCGCCATGGCGTTGTGTCGGGGGCCGACCGGTCCCCGCGTCCTGGCGTTGCAGAGCATGACGGTGTTGCCCACCGCGGCGCTTCCCCTGGCCACGGGGGGAGACGACCTCCCGGTGGCGGCGTTGTTGCTGCTCGGCTTGGTGTTGTTGCAACGGCGAAGACCGCTGTGGGCGGGGGTGGCCTTGGGGGTGGCGGCATCGATGAAGATCACGGCCTGGCCCCTGGCCGCACTGGCGTTCCTGGTGGCGCGCGACCGCAACGGCGAGCGCGGCCGCCGACCGTCGTTGGCCGTCGTGGCGGGCATCGTGGGCGTGATGATCCCGGCCGTGCTGCCGACGGCGACCGAGAACCTTCCCGCCTTCATCGAGAACGTCGTCCGCTTCCCGCTCGGGCTGGCCGGGGTGAGCTCACCGGCGGCGAGCCCCCTCATCGGGCATCTCGTGGTGTCGCTGTTCCCCGGGATCCACCGCGTCTTCACCGCCATCGTGGCCCTGGTCGGCGTCCTGGTGCTGGGTTACGTCCTGGTCAAACGACGGCCGACCAGCCCGGCCGCGTTGGCGCGCCTCGTGGGGTGGATCATGACGGTGGCCATCCTGCTGGCCCCGGCCACCCGCGTCGGCTACCTCCTCTACCCCGTGGACTTCTTCGTGTGGGCGTGGCTGTTGCGCGGCGAGGACACCGTCGACCCCCCGCCGGAACGATCGAGGGAAGAGCGGCGAGCGGTGGGGGTGGGGGTGCCGGCCTCGGGCGCGGACGGCGACGACCCCGAAGACGGCACCACCGGCGGGGGGTGGGGCACCGGCGGTGACCCCCGGCCTTCCGGCACCGACGGATCGTGCTCGGAGGGTGCCGCCACCGGGAGGGGAGCGGAGCGGAGCCGGGTGCTCACGGCGTCGCGCACCGAGATGGGCTCAGTCCTGGTCGGACTCCGAGTACAGCCGTAGCGTGAACGAGGTGGTGCCCGGCGACGCCGTCGCCGAGGCCCCTTGGTCGCCGAAGAAGGTGGGGGCCACGGTCACGCCGAGGTCCCACTCGAGACCGTCGCTGGCGGGGTGCTGTTCCAGGATCAGGTACTGCGTGGCGGTGGGGCCGGTCGGCCCCTGACTGAGCCGCCGCCAGTGCAGGGACCCCAGCTCGGCCCGGAAGAAGGAGATGAGGTCCTGCTGGGTGGCGGGCACCTCGAATCGCAGCGACCGGTCGTAGCTCTCGACGCCCTGGTCGAGGGCCGAGCTGGGGACCGGGGAGGCGCCCCGGGGGACGGCCAGCGCGTTGAGGAGGTCGTCGGGAGGTTGCCCCTGCGAGGTGATGGCCTTCAGCAGGGGACGGGCGGGCACAGCGTGGAGCACCGCGCCACGGGCGGTGGCGATGCTGGTGGGAGCGGCCGTCGGCCGGCTCTGGCTCCCCCCCAGGAGCTCGAGCCCGACGCCCGCCAGGAAGAGCACGAAGGTGAGCCCCAACACGATGAGGGCCGGCTTGGTGCTGGGTCCCGGGGGGCGCCGGGTGGAGTCGGAGCCCGGCGAGCCGGGGGGACTCCGATGGCCGTTGGCGCTGCCGTGCCCGTTGCTCCGGGCCTCGACCGTGGTGGCGGCACCGCGCCCGGGGCGACGGGGGGCACCGGGGAGGTCGTCGGGGCTGGGCATGGTGGGGGACGCCGACCGAGCGGGCCAGCCCGCGTGGTGGCGGTCCGACGCCGGCGACGGCGGGGTCAGTGTACAAGGGCCCCACCCCCCCTCCCCGGTCGGGAACCGTCAGGGGAGTGCCGGGCCCGCCACGTCGGGTAGGCCCCGAGCACCCGGACCGACTCCTCAGAGTGATCCAACCTCTACAAATCGCGTTGACGCCGGTTTTGCGGGGGGCCTACAGTGTCCCCGACACCGAGGCCTGGAAGGGCCCCGGGGGGGCGGTGCGACCGGCGTTTTCGCCGGTGGCGCCGTGTTTGGGGGGTGACTCGCCCACCTGTTGGGCGTCCATGGGGGGCGGGGGCGACGAGCGATCGGGCTCGTCGCCCCGCGTCTCCTTCCGGCCCGGCGACGGCTCGATCCTCAGTCGACGGCCGGGGGGGTCGAGCCCCAACCGAAATGATCGAGGGGACCGCGGCCCGTGCCCAGGTGCCACCCCGCCGAGCCTGCCAACGCGGTGGTGACGAAGCCCTTGGCTTGGGCCAGCGCGTCGAGGAGCCCGACGCCGCGGGCCAACAACGCGGCGGTGGCCGCCGACAGGGTGCACCCCGTGCCGTGGTCGTTCGGAGAGACGAGCCGGGGGCCGTCGAGCACGTGGAGCTCGTCCTCGAAGAGCACCACGTCGGGGGCGTGGTCGACGGTGAGGTGCCCGCCTTTGACGACCACCGCCGACACACCGGTGTCGGCGAGGCGGCGGGCGGCGCGTGCCATGCCCTCGACGTCCTCGACGGCGGCGCCGGTCAGCAAGGCCGCCTCCCGGGTGTTGGGGGTGGCCACCAGGGCGTGGGGCAACAGGAGCCGGAGGTAGGCGTCGACGCCGCCCTCGTCGAGGAGGCGACGCCCCGTCGACGCGACGAGGACGGGGTCGACCACCAGGTTGGGGAGCAATCCCGCCGCGGCCCGACGCCCCACCGCGGCCACCGTCGCCGAGGACGCCAACATGCCCGTCTTCACCGCGGCGACGGGCAGGTCCGCCATCACCGTGTCGATCTGCAGTTCGACGAAGCTCGGCTCGACGGCGTGCACGCCCCGGACCTCGGAGGAATTCTGGGCGGTGACGGCGGTCACCGCGCTCGTGCCGAACACGCCCAGGGCGGCGAAGGTCTTCAGATCCGCCTGCAGGCCCGCACCCCCACCCGAGTCGGAGCCGGCGATCGTCATGGCCACCGGGGGATCCACGGCGCCACCGTAGGTCAGAGGTCCGGCGTCCCCTCCACGGGGCTCGACGCCCGGGCCAGGTAGCGCCGAGGGATCCGGCCGGCGCGCCGCGCCTCGTAGCCCGCCTCGACGGCGGCTCGGAAGGCGCCCGCCATGCGCGCCGGTTGTCGGGACCGGGTGATGGCAGTCGCCACCATGACCCCCGCGCACCCGAGCTCCATGGCCAGGGCGGCATCCGACGCCGTCCCGATCCCGGCGTCGAGGATGACGGGCACCGTGCACCGCTCGGCGATCAGGGCCACGTTGTGCGGGTTCCTGATGCCGAGGCCGCTGCCGATGGGCGACCCCAGGGGCATGACGGCCGCGCACCCCGTCTGCTCCAGGCGCCGGGCCAGCACGGGATCGTCGTTGGTATAGGGCAGCACGACGAAATCCTGGTCACACAGCTGCTCGGCGGCGTCGAGCAATTCCACCGCGTCGGGAAGGAGGGTGTCCTCGTCGCCGATCACCTCGAGCTTGATCCAGTCGGTCTCGAACGCTTCGCGAGCCAGCTTGGCGGTCAGGACCGCTTCGGCGGCGGTGAAGCAGCCTGCGGTGTTGGGAAGCACGCCGACACCGTGGGCCCGCAGGACGTCGAGGACCCCGCCTCGCGCCCCGGGGTCGACGCGTCGCACCGACACGGTGGCGAGCGACGATCCCGATGCCACCACCACGGCATCGAGGACCTCGGGGCTCGAGATCCCGCCCGTGCCGAGGATGAGCCGGGAGCGCAGGGCGCGGCCCGCGATGGCGAACCCGTCCGGCGGTGGTGCCGTCGTCGGCCGGACCCACGTCAGCCACCGGCCGCCGCCGTCACGATCTCCACCACGTCGTGCGCCGAGAGCGGGGTGGTGGCCCACGCACTGCGGGGGACGACTTCGCGGTTGCGGGCCACGGCGATGCCGCCGGGGGCGCGGCACCACGCGGCGACGAGATCGGCCACGGTGGCGCCGGGCGCGAGGGCGCGCCGTTCGCCGTTCACCATGATGTCGGTGGCGAGCTCGGTGTCGGGGGGCCGGATGTCACCCACCGACCCAGCATGGCACCTCGATCAGGGGCCGGCGCGCGCCGCCACTGCGGCGAAGCGGCCCGGCCCGAACGGTGCCATCTCCTCGGGGGGCTCCTGGCCCGAGACGATGGCCGCCACCGTGGCGGCCGTGACCGGGGCGAGCAGGATGCCCTGGCGGTAGTGGCCGGTCGCCACCACCAGTCCGTCGACGCCGTCGACGGCGGCGACGCCCACGATGGGGGCGTTGTCGGGTGAGCCGGGACGAAGGCCGGTGGTGACCTCGCCCAGGATCATCTCGGTGATCCCCGGCACGACGCGATGGGCGTCGCGCAGCAGGTCGTAGACGGCGCCGGCGGTGACGGTGGTGTCGAAGCCCTTCTCCTCGACGGTGGCACCCACGACGACGGTGCCGTCGTGGCGGGGGACGACGTAGACCGAGGAGCCCTGCACCATGCCCCGCACCGTCCGGGTCAGCACCGGGGCGCGCTCGCACGGGAGCAGGCGCAGGATCTGTCCCTTCACCGGTCGCACCGGCGGCGCCGCACCGTCGGGGAGGCCATCGAGCTGCGCCGACCACGTGCCGGCGGCCACGACGACCGCGCCGGCGCCGAGGGCGGTTCCCCCGGCCAGGCGAACGCCCGACACGGCTCCTCCCGAGCATTCGAGCGCGGTGGCGCGCTCTGTGTGCAGCACCACCCCGGCCCCCGCGGCCGCATCGAGGAGCGCGCCCACGAGCTGGCGGTTGTCGACCTGGTGGTCGTCGGGGGCCCAGATGGCGGCGCGCACGCCCGGGGCGATGGAGGGCTCGAGCTGCCGGGCGCGACGACCGGTGAGCCACTGCACGCCCAGACCGAGCTCGTGCTGGAAGGCGAAGAGCTCGTGCGCCCAGGCGCGGTCGCCGTCGTCGGCGGCGACGACCAGCGTCCCCGAAGGGCGGTAGCCGATGGGCCGGCCCACCGTCTCGGTCAGCTCGGCCGCGAACGCCGGCCACCGGCGGGCCGACGCCAGGGCGAGGGCGAGGAGCGCTTCCTCGCCGTGGTGCACCTCGCTCACCGGGGCCAGCATGCCCGCCGCCGCCCACGATGCCCCGTGTCCGGGTTCGGGATCCACCACCCCGACCGTCATCCCGGTGGCGGCGATCTTCCACGCCGACGCCAGGCCGATGACACCGCCGCCCACGACCACGACGTCATAGCGGACGTCGGCGGGCGCGTCGGCCCGGGGCGTCGGCCCGGGCGCCGTCACCGGCCCCCGCGTGCGGGTGGCATGTGCGCAGGTGGCCGGTGCACGCGGGGTATCCTAAGGGGGCTGCAGCAGGGCCAGTGTCGTCCCAAGCGTCAGCGAGCCACTCCGCGTGACCGATCACGGAGAGACCTAGTGACGACAGCCAAACACCCTGCATCTCCAGGGCGCCTGCCGACGCACCCCGGCGCACCCCTCTACGACCCTGCCTTCGAGCACGACGCCTGCGGCATCGCCCTGGTCGCCGACCTCCGGGGACGCCGCAGCCACGGGCTCGTCCGCCAGGGGATCACCGCGCTCGAGCACCTCGCCCATCGGGGCGCCACCGGCGCCGAGGTGGCCACCGGCGACGGTGCCGGCATCCTGGTCCAAGTCCCCCACCGGTTCCTCGCCGGCCCCGGGGGCTTCGACCTCCCCGACCCCGGCGAGTACGCGGTGGGGCTGGTGTTCCTGCCCACCGACGCCGACGACGCCGCCAAGGCGCGACGGCGTGTGGGAGAGCTCGCCGCCGAAGAGGGCCTGGCCGTGCTGGGGTGGCGCGACGTCCCCGTCGAGCCCGACTGCCTCGGTGCCTCGGCGCGCCGGGCCATGCCGCGAATGGCGCAGGTCGTGGTGGTGCGGTCCGAGCCCGCCCCCATCGACGCCCCGCCGGGGGCGGGGACGCCCTGGCGCTCGACCGGATCGCCTTTTGTCTGCGCAAGCGCGTCGAGCACGAGGTCCACGGTGCGTACGTGTCATCGCTGTCGGCGCGCACCCTCGTGTACAAGGGCATGCTGACCGGGCACCAGCTGGCCACGTTCTTCCCCGACCTGTCGGACCCCACCTTCGAGAGCGGGCTCGCCCTCGTCCACTCCCGGTTCTCGACCAACACCTTCCCGTCGTGGCCCCTGGCCCACCCCTACCGCTACCTGGCCCACAACGGGGAGATCAACACGCTGCGGGGGAACCGGAATTGGATGCGGGCCCGCGAGGCGCTGCTGGCGAGCGACCTCATTCCCGGCGACCTCGAGCGGTTGTTCCCCATCTGCGATCCCGACGGGAGCGACTCGGCGACCTTCGACGAGGTCCTGGAACTGCTCCATCTCGGAGGGCGCAGTCTGCCCCACGCCGTGCTCATGATGATCCCCGAAGCGTGGGAGAACCACGCCACCATGGACCCGACCCGGCGAGCCTTCTACCGGTACCACGCCTCGCTCATGGAGCCCTGGGACGGCCCGGCCGGCGTGATCTTCACCGACGGGACCGTGGCCGGTGGGGTCCTCGACCGAAACGGCCTGCGACCCGCCCGGTACTGGGTGACCGACGACGGGCTCGTGGTGCTCGCCTCGGAGGTTGGCGTCCTCGACATCGACCCGGCCAAGGTGGTGCGCAAGGGCCGCCTCCAGCCCGGCCGGATGTTCCTCGTGGACACCGCCCAGGGTCGGATCGTCGACGACGACGAGATCAAGACGCAGCTCGCCGCCGTGCATCCCTACGGCACGTGGTTGGAAGAGGGCCAAGTCACCCTGGACGAGTTGCCGCCTCGGATGATGCTCACCCCGCAACACGCGTCGGTGGTGACCCACCAGGAGCTGTTCGGCTACACCAACGAGGAGCTCCGCCTCCTTCTCGCCCCCATGGCCAAGTCCGGTGGCGAGGCCCTCGGCTCGATGGGCCACGACGCGGCCATCGCGGCGCTGAGCGAGCGACCGCGCCTCATCTTCGACTACTTCACCCAGCTGTTCGCCCAGGTGACCAACCCCCCGCTCGACGCCATCCGCGAGGAGCTGGTCACCTCGGGCCGCTCCAAGCTCGGCCCCGAGGGCAACCTGCTCGAGCCCACCGCCGCGTCGTGCCGGCAGATCATCCTGCCCTACCCGGTCATCGACAACGACGAGCTGGCCAAGCTGGCCTATGTCAACGAGCACGGCGAGACCCCGGGCTATCAGGCCTTCGCCATCGACGGCCTGTTCGACCCCATCGGCGGCGGCGACGCCTTGCGAGCCGCCATCGAGGATGTGCGCAACCGGGTGAGCATCGCCATCGCCCTGGGCTCGAACGTCATCATCCTCTCCGACCGCAACTCCAACGCCCGCATGGCCCCCATCCCGTCGCTCCTGCTCACCGCGGCCGTCCATGAACACCTCGTGCGGGAGAAGACCCGCACCAGGGTGGGCCTCGTGGTCGAGTCCGGCGATGCGCGCGAGGTGCATCACATTGCGCTCCTCATCGGCTACGGCGCGTCGGCGGTGAACCCGTACCTCGCCTTCGAGACCATCGACGACGTCATCGCCAACAAGAACCTCCTCGAAGGGACATCGCCCCGCCAGGCGCGGACCAACTACATCAAGGCCGCCTGCAAGGGTGTCATCAAGATCATGTCCAAGATGGGGGTGTCGACCGTCGCGTCGTACACCGGGGCGCAGATCTTCGAAGCGGTGGGCCTCGCCCCCGAGGTCGTCGACGAGTACTTCACCGGCACCGTGAGCCGGATCGGTGGGGTCGGCCTCGATGTCCTGGCCCAGGAGGTCGCGGCGCGCCACCGGCTGGCGCATCTGCCCCGTCCGACCGAGCGGGCCCATCGCGAGCTCGAGGTGGGGGGCGAGTACCAGTGGCGGCGCGAAGGTGAGGTGCACCTCTTCAACCCCCGCACCGTGTTCAAGCTGCAGCACGCCACGCGGGCCAAGCGCTACGACATCTTCAAGGAGTACACGAAGCTGGTCGACGACCAGGCCGCCCAGCTGTCGACGCTGCGCGGCCTGCTCCGGTTGCGCGAGGGCGTGCAGCCCGCCTTGTCGGTGGACGAGGTCGAGCCCGTGTCCGAGATCGTGAAGCGCTTCGCCACCGGCGCAATGTCCTACGGGTCGATCTCGGCCGAGGCGCACGAGAACCTGGCCATCGCCATGAACCGCCTGGGGGGGAAGTCCAACACGGGGGAGGGGGGCGAGGACGCCGAGCGCTACGTCCCCGACGACAACGGCGACCTGCGGCGCAGCGCCATCAAGCAGGTGGCGTCGGCCCGGTTCGGGGTCACGAGCGAATACCTCGTGAACGCGGACGATCTTCAGATCAAGATCGCCCAGGGGGCCAAGCCCGGCGAGGGCGGGCAGCTCATGGGGAACAAGGTGTACCCGTGGATCGCCAAGACGCGCTTCTCCACCCCCGGGGTGGAGCTGATCTCGCCGCCGCCGCACCACGACATCTACTCCATCGAGGACATCGCCCAGCTCATCCACGACCTGAAGTCGGCGAACCCGAAGGCCCGGGTGCACGTGAAGCTCGTGGCCGAGGTGGGGGTGGGGACGGTGGCGGCGGGCGTGGCTAAGGCCAAGTCCGACGTGGTGCTCATCTCGGGCCACGACGGCGGGACCGGCGCCAGCCCGCTGACCTCGATCAAGCACGCCGGTATCCCCTGGGAGCTGGGCCTGGCCGAGACCCAGCAGACCCTCGTCCTCAACGGGCTGCGCGACCGCATCGTGGTGCAGGTCGACGGGCAGCTCAAGACGGGCCGCGACGTGGTCGTCGCCGCCCTGCTCGGGGCCGAGGAGTTCGGCTTCGCCACCGCACCGCTCGTCGTGTCGGGGTGCGTGATGATGCGCGTGTGCCATCTCGACACCTGCCCGGTCGGGATCGCCACCCAGAACCCGGAGCTGCGCAAGCGCTTCACCGGCCGGCCCGAGTTCGTGGAGAACTTCTTCGAGTTCATCGCCGAGGAGGTGCGCGAGTATCTGGCCGCCCTGGGGTTGGCGTCGATCGAGGAGGCGGTCGGGCGCGTCGATCTCCTCGACGCCGTCGTGGCCACGGATCATTTCAAGGCCAAGGGCCTCGACCTGGCCCCGATCCTGGCCGAGCCCGAGGTGGGCCCGCCCACCGGGCGCTCGTGCCGCCAGGCCCAGGACCACGGCCTCGACAAGGCGCTCGACCACCGCTTCCTCGAGGCGTGTCGCCCCGCCATCGAGGACGGGACCGCCGTCGCCCTCGAGCTCCCCATCACCAACGTCGACCGCACCGTGGGGACGCTGCTTGGCCACGAGATCACGTCCCGCCACGGGGGAGCGGGCCTCCCCGACGGGACCATCACGCTCACCTTCCGGGGATCGGCGGGCCAGAGCTTCGGCGCCTTCGTCCCGCGCGGCGTGACCATGCGGCTCATCGGTGACGCCAACGACTACCTGGCCAAGGGGCTGTCGGGGGGCCGCATCGTGGTGCGCCCCGACGACGCCGCCCCTTTTGCCGCCGAGGAGCAGATCATCGCCGGCAACGTCATCCTCTACGGGGCCACAGGCGGCGAGTGCTACGTGCGGGGCCAGGTGGGGGAGCGCTTCTGCGTGCGCAACTCGGGCGCCATCGCCGTGGTCGAGGGTGTGGGTGACCACGGCTGCGAGTACATGACGGGGGGCAGGGTCGTCGTCCTCGGCCCGACGGGGCGGAACTTCGCGGCCGGCATGTCGGGCGGGATCGCCTTTGTCCACGATCCCGGCCGGGACTTCCCCGAACGGGTGAATTTCCAGCTCGTCGACCTCGAACCGCTCGACGAAGACGATCGCCGCTGGCTCTTCGAGATCGTGACCCGGCATCGCCACGAGACGGGCTCGGTGGCGGCGGACCGACTGCTCGCCCAGTGGGACACGGCCCTCGACGACTTCGTCAAGGTCATGCCGCGCGACTACCGGCGGGTGCTCGAAGTCACCCGACGCGCCATCGACGCCGGCGAGTCGGTGGACGAGGCTGTCATGGCCGCGGCGCGCGGCTGACGCCACGGCCGAGAGCGAGCACGTCGACCATGGGCAAGCCCACCGGTTTCTTCGAGTACGACCGGCTTCTGCCGGCGCGCCGGCCTGTCCCGGTGCGGCTGCGGGACTGGCGCGAGGTGTACGAGCCGTTCCCCGAAGACGATGCCGAGCGCCAGGGGGCGCGCTGCATGGACTGCGGCATCCCCTTCTGTCACGAAGGCTGTCCGCTCGGGAACCTGATCCCGGAATGGAACGACCTCGTGTACCGCGGCGATTGGCCCGAGGCCCTCGAGCGGCTGCATGCCACCAACAACTTCCCCGAGTTCACGGGACGGTTGTGCCCCGCTCCGTGCGAGGGCGCCTGTGTGCTCGGCATCAACGCCGATCCCGTCACGATCGAACACATCGAATACGAGATCGCCGAGCGGGGCTGGAGCGAGGGGTGGGTCACGCCCCAGGTCCCCACGGTCCGCACCGGGAAGTCGGTGGCGGTGGTGGGCTCGGGGCCGGCGGGTCTGGCCTGTGCGCAGCAACTGGCCCGGGCCGGCCACAGCGTCGTTGTCTACGAGCGGGCCGAGCGGCCCGGTGGCCTCCTGCGCTACGGCATCCCCGAATTCAAGATGGAGAAGGCGGTCCTCGACCGCCGCCTGGCCCAGTTGCGGGCCGAAGGGGTCGAGTTCCGGTGCTCGACGGCGGTGGGCGCCCCCGACGACGCCGACGATCCGGAGTCGAGCCTCGAACCCGGCCAGCGCCGGGGCCTGGGAGCGGCGTCGGCGCCGGACGTGCATGTCGTGCCGGCGTCGTCGTTGCGGTCGGAGTTCGACGCCGTGGTCCTGGCCGGGGGGGCGACGCTGCCGCGCGACCTCTCGGTGGAGGGTCGCCATCTCGACGGGATCCATCTGGCCATGGACTACCTGAAGCCCTCGAACCTGGTGCGCGAGCGGGTGTTCGAGGCCGCACCGATCACCGCCGCGGGCAAGCGGGTCGTCATCATCGGTGGGGGCGACACGGGAGCGGACTGCCTGGGCACCGCGCATCGCCAGGGGGCGTCGCTCGTCCACCAGCTCGAGATCCTGCCCCGTCCCCCCGACGGCCGGCTCGACGACAACCCGTGGCCCACGTGGCCGTTGATCCTGAGGACCTCCGCCGCCCACGAGGAAGGGGGCGACCGGATCTACAGCGTCACGACCACCCGGTTCGTCGACGACGGCGCCGGCGCGGTGCGGGCCCTGGCCGGCCATCGCGTCGAGGTGCGCGACGAGGGAGGGCGCCCCGTGTTCGAGCCCGTGCCGGGCAGCGAGTTCGAATTGCCGTGCGAGCTCGTGCTGCTGGCCATGGGCTTCCTCGGCGCCGAGCGCCGGGGGGTGGTGGGCGAGCTCGATCTCGCCCTCGACCCGCGCGGCAGCGTGGCCTGTGACGAGAACTGGCAGACGAATCGTGAGGGCGTGTTCGTGTGCGGCGACATGACCCGGGGTCAGAGCCTCATCGTGTGGGCCATCGCCGAAGGACGGTCGTGCGCGTCGAGCGTCGACCGCTTCATCATGGGTGACACGGCACTGCCGGCCCCGCTCGTGCCCGGCCAACTGGCGTTGCGCTGACCGAGGTTGACCGCGACGGTCGCCACCGTGGGGGCGGCGAGTGCCGGTGGCGCCTCGGGCTCAGGCGGGGGGTCGTCCCGCCGGGATCCGACCGTTCAGGCTGACTGGGCGACGGACCGGTCGCCGTTCTTCGAGCTCGGGCGCGGGTCGGGAGCGGCGCTCATGGGCTCGTTCATCTCGTCGTCCTCGTCCTCGTCGACGTCGCCGTCGACCTCGGCGTCGCGGGCCTCTCCGCCCGGAGCCGCGGCGGCCAGGTACTTCTGCAGGCGACCGAGCTCGCTCACCACGTTGGCCCGGCGCACCGCGAGGGTGTCGATGCTCTGCTGCAACGCATCGATCTGGCGATGCGCGTCTCCCATCATGCGGTCCGCTTCGGCCTGCGCGTTCTCGACGGCGGCGGCCTTCACGGCCTCGGCCTCCTGCTCGGCCTGCTCGACGACGGCCAGCGACGCCCGCAGCATCTCGGCGGCCCGGTCACCCACGGCCGCGGTGGCGGCCTCGACGGCGTGCTCGGCCCGGGCCTCGGAGTCGAGGAGCCACTGGTGGAGCCGCTCGACGTACTCGTCGACGGTGTCGCGCTGGTAGCCCCGGAAGCCGATCTTGAATTGCTTCGGACCCTCGCCGTCATGGCTCCGCATTGGAGCTCTCCCTATCTTCGTCGGTCTTGGTTACAGCGCATGGTGATGGTTCAACCTCATGAAGCGGCCAACAGGGCGTCAACATCGACCCAACACGCTCAGGGTCATCACATCGCCCACGTCTCCCACGTACGAGGGGCTCGGGCGGCGCCGGGGCGGATCGGGGCGGGGCCGGGGACGGCCCGGATGGGTTGCGGCTAGGCGGCCGGAGAGGTCACGACGCTGGGACGCGCCGCCGCGAACGACCGCTCGAAGACCGCCAGGGACCGGGCGAAGGCATGGTCGAGGATGTCGTGTTGGCCGTCGGGGGCGTCCACGTCGAAATAGCTCGTGAAGGCGATGTGATGGAGCGAGATCCACTGCGCCATCTTGGCGACGTAGAGGGGGTCGTCCCCGAGCCCGTGCCCGTCGGAACGGATGGTCAGGCCCCATTCGGGGATCACGGCGGGCTTCTGGTGTGCCGACGCGAACGACGCCAGCCATTGCAGGCCGTCGACCTCGGTGACGTAGCGGGGCCACGCCAATCCCGGGTCCTGGGGAATGCCCCACACCTGGTCGTAGAGATCGAGCCCCATGTAGTCGACGTAGGCATCGCCCGGGTACGAGTACGAGGCGGCCAGCGGCTCGGACCCCGACGTGGCGTTCCACACGAAGCGGAACTCGGCACCCGGTACCGCTCGCATCGCGGTCACGATGTGGTGGAAATAGCCGACGAAGTGGCCGGCCTCGGTACGGTTCGTGACCGACCACGGATACCAGGTGCCGTTGAATTCCCAGCCCACCCGCAACAGGGCGTCGCCCTGGCCGTAGTGCACGAGCGTCTTCGCCAGCGTGGCGAATTCGGCGTCGTAGCGGCCCGCCGCGCCTGCGGTCATCGTCCCGTCCTGGTGCCCGGCACGGGTCGGCAGCATGGGAACACCGAGCACGAGCCGGTAGCGGCTTCCCTGCCACGGGGCCAGGACGTGGCGCAGCGCCTTGACCGTGACCATGCCCGCCCAGCCGTTGGTGCGGGGGAGATAGTCAGAAGCCAGGCTGGGTTTGGCCCCGGTGCGCGCCGCGAAGCCGGCGATGCGGGTGGGGTCGCCCGATCCGGCATAGATCCCGAGCGGCACGCTCCCCACGTTGACCGACGGCAGCATCGTGGTGGCCGCCGGCGTACTCGAGCACCCCGCCACGACGGCGGCGAGCAGTGCACCCGACAGCAGTGCACGCGACAGCGGTGCCACCCGCCTCGTCTCCACGGCTCGGCGCGGGCGGGGCGCCGAACTCTCGATTGGCCGCAGCCTGGCGCGTGGCGTGGCTACGCGGGGGCGTGCATGGTGATGACGGCGAACACCGCTCCGCTGGGGTCGCTCAAGACCGAGAAGCGTCCGGGGGGCACGTCCATGGGGTCCAGGAGGATGGCGCCGCCGAGACCGTTGGCCTGCGCCGCGGTGGCGTCGCAGTCCTCCACGGCGAGGTAGACGAGCCAGTAGGCGGGGATCTGGGGCGGTACCTCGGCGGGCATGTCCATCATCCCCCCGACGCTGTCGTCCCCTCGTTTCCACTCGGTGTAGGCCATGGGCCCGTCCTGGCGGGTGTCCGCAACCCAGCCGAAGACCGAGCCGTAGAACGCGGCCGCCGCCGCGGTGTCGCGGGTCTGCAATTCGGTCCAGGTGAAGGTCCCGGGCTCGTTGGCGAGCTCGGCGCCGACGTGGGCGCCGGGCTGCCACAGCGCCAGGGGCGCTCCCGTCGGATCGATGAACACGGCCATGCGGCCGGCGTCGAGGACGTCCATGGGGGCGACGACCACGGTGCCCCCTGCGGCGCTGACCTTGGCGACAGTGGCATCGGCGTCTTGCACCGAGATATAGGTCATCCAGGACGGCGGTTGGCCCGGGTCCATGACCGGGCCCAGGCCGGCGACGTTCTTGCCGCCCTTCTGGAACATGCAGTAGCCGCCACTCTCGGGACCGCCTCCGGTCGCCTCCCATCCGAACAGCGCGCCGTAGAAGGCCTTGGCGCCGGCAAGGTCGGTGGACGACAGGTCCACCCACGAGGGCGTTCCCGGGGGATAGTTCTTGAACTCCACCACGTCGGTCTCCTCGGAGGGATCGGTGGGCGCGAGCGTATCGAAGGACGCACGGGTCGCACGGGGCGCGCCCCGGCGCTCGGGCTGATGGACCGACGTCAGTACCCAGCCCCGTGGTCGAGAATGCGGCGCGGGTTGTCCACGAGCATGGCGTGAATCTGTTCGTCGCTGACGCCCCGGTCTCGGAGGGCGGGGAGCACGACCGTGCTGATGTGGAGGAAGTTCCAGTTCGGCTGGGCCATGTGCAGGAAGTCGTCGTCGAACCAGTCCATGTGGCATCCCGCGTCATGGGACAGGACCATGTACGGCGTCCACCCGCTTTCGCACAGTCGGGCCACGGTCTCGACCCGTTGCTCGGTGGGGCAGTAGGCGTCGACACCGAAGCGGTCCATGCCGAGCGTCGATCCCGCCGCCAGGAGCTCGCGCAGGTAGTCGAGATCGGTGCTGTCGCCGCTGTGCCCGATCACCACGCGCGAGAGGTCCACCCCCTCCTCGGTGAAGACCCGTTGCTGGTCGAGCCCGCGCCGCGTGGCCACGTCGGTGTGGGTGGAGATGGGAAGGCCCGTGGCACGATGGACACGGGCCACGGCGCGCAGGATGCGCTCGACACCGGGCGTGAGGCCGGGCTTGTCGGTGGCGCACTTGAGGATGCCGGGGCGGACCCCGGTCCCGGCGATGCCGTTCTCGATGTCGTGAAGGAAGAACTCGTCCAACATGTCGACACCGCTGGGGCGGAACGGCGCGCCGCGGTAGTCGAAGTAGTGCGGGAGCTCGTTGTAGGTGTAGAGGCCCGTGGCCACCACGATGTGGAGCTCCACCTGGGCAGCGACCTCCTGGACCGTCTCGACGTCCCGACCCAGGCCGACGACGGTGAGGTCGACGATGGTGTCGATGCCGGCTGCCTTGAGCTCGTGCAGTCGTTCGACGGCTCGGGCCACCTCCGAGGCTCGGTCCCACCCGGTGGGCCAATTGGACGCCACTTCCGGCGAGCGCACGAAGACGTGCTCGTGCATGAGCGTGGTGCCGAGATCGGCGGCATCGACCGCACCGCGCACCGTGTGGACCTGCCCCATGTGCCCCTCCTCCGCCTCGCTCCCGACCCCGGAGCCGGCCGTACCCTAATGGCGGCGGCGATCAGCCGGCCTGGTCGGGCCCGGCCCGCTCCACGGTGATGCGCAGCAGGACCCGTCGCTCTTGTTCCATGGCGGCCCGGTACTCGTCCCAGTTGGGGTGCTCACCCGAGATCTGGCGGTAGTAGGCGACGAGCCCGTCCATGGCGTCGGGGAGCGACACCACCTCCACGGGCCCTTCCACCTGGACGGAATTCCCGTAGAAGTTGTCGGTGAAGACGATCAACGAAGCCCGGGGCCGACGCCGGAGGTTCTTCGTCTTGACCGCGGTCTCGCGGGTGGAGACGACCACGGTGTCGTCGTCCACCCCGGCCGCGACCAGCGACAGCTGCGGGTTCCCGTCGGCGCGGGAGGTGGCGAGGACGGCCCGGTGATTCTGGGCGATGAAGTCGAGTGCGGTGGCGATGTCCATAGGGCCGCAGGCTATTGCAGCGGCCCCGCCCACGCCGAGGGGCACCGGTAAGCTCCGGGAATGCTGAGCACGATGCAGGACGGGCCTCTCCTGGTGAGCGGCATCCTCCGTCGTGGCCAGGCGGTGTACGGCGGCAGCCTCGTCGTGACGGCCCGGGCCGACGGGTATCGGGAATCGACTTTCGCGCAGGTGGCGGCTCGAGCCGAACGACTGGCCCGCGCCCTGCGGCGCCTCGGGGTCGGTGCCGACGACCGGGTGGGCACCTTCGCCTGGAACGACCAGGAGCACCTCGAGGCCTACCTGGCCATCCCCTCGATGGGGGCGGTGCTGCACACGCTCAACATCCGGCTCTTCCCCGAGCAGCTCGCCTATGTGGTCAACCACGGCGAGGACAAGGTCGTCATCGTCGACGCCTCGATCGCCCCGTTGTTCGCCCGCGTCCGCGGCGAGTGCAAGACCGTTGAGCACGTCATCGTGGTGGGAGAGGGCGACACCACCGGCCTGGGCGACACGTTGTCGTACGACGACCTCCTCGCCGCCGAGGAGCCCGGATACGACTGGCCCCAGCTCGACGAACGCCAGGCCGCGTCGATGTGCTACACGAGCGGCACCACGGGCAATCCCAAGGGCGTCGTCTACAGCCACCGCTCCACGTGGTTGCATGCCTTCGCGGGCATGAACACCAACTGCGTGGGCGCCAGCGAGGGCGATCGCGTGCTCGTGATCGTGCCCATGTTCCACGCCAACGCGTGGGGCATGCCCTACACCGCCTTCTTCGCGGGGACCGACCTCATCTTCCCGGAGCGCTACCTCCAAGCCGAGCCCCTCAGCCGGATCATCGCCGAGCAGCGCCCGACGCTGTCGCTCGGCGTCCCCACCATCTGGAACGACCTGCTGCACTACTCCTTGGCCCACGACGTCGACCTCTCGTCGCTGCGGCTGCTCACGGCGGGAGGTGCCGCTGTGCCCCGGTCGCTCATGGAGGCGTACCAGGATCGTTTCCACATCGCCATGATCCAGGGGTGGGGGATGACCGAGACGAGCCCCGTGTGCGCCTTCGGTCGCCCGCCCAAGGGCGTCCCCCCCGAGCAGGAGATGGACTGGCGGGCCAAGACGGGTCGCATCATCGCCGGGGTCGAGCTCCGCGTCGTCGACGAGGAAGGGGCGGTGCTCCCCAACGACGGCAAGTCCGTCGGCGAATTCGAGGTTCGAGGGCCATGGGTCACCGCCTCGTACTACGGGGACCCCACCCCCGAGCGGTTCCACGACGGGTGGCTGCGCACCGGGGACGTGGGGAGCCTCGACGACCGCGGCTTCATGCAGATCTCGGACCGCACCAAGGACGTCATCAAGTCCGGGGGGGAGTGGATCTCCTCGGTCGAGCTCGAGAACGAAGTCATGGCCCACCCCGCTGTCTACGAAGCGGCGGTGATCGGTGTGCCCGACGAGCGTTGGGACGAACGCCCCCTCGTGGTCATCGTCGCCGCGCCGGGCGCGCACCCCGAGCCGGCCGAGATCCTGACGTTCCTCTCGGGACGCGTCGCCCGCTGGTGGCTCCCCGAGCGGTGGGCGTTCGCCGAGGAGATCCCCAAGACATCGGTGGGGAAGTTCGACAAGAAGGTACTGCGCACCAAGGCCGCCGACGGCACCCTCGAGATCTACGAGGTCGACCTCCCCGCCCACCGCTAGCGGTCGGGGGAAGGCTCGTGGACATCGACGACGTTGCCGATCGGCTGGCGGCGATCGCCGAGGAGCTCGGTGATCTCGCCTTCGACCGGTTGCGCGAGGCCACGAGCGGGGCGCGCCGCACCGGTACTCCCGATCCCGCCGTCGTGGCCGAGGAGAAGCGTCTCACCCGGGCCCGTCGCGCCGTCGAGAAGGCGGTGGTGCTCCTGCGCCGGGCCCCCGCGTCAACCGGCGAGGACGCCTTCGACTGACGCCCGGGGCGCCCCGTTCAGTCGACGAGCTCGTTGAGGGCGTCGATGAGCTGGCGCAGCCGGCCGTAGTGGATCCGGTCGAAGCGCAGCGCGACGCGGGGCAGCTCGACATGGTCGCGGCTCGACCGTTCGGGCCCGAGGGGCTTGGAGGGGCGGATCGAACCACTCACCACGATGTCGGCGAAGCGGCGGTTGAGCTTCGCCAGTTGCTCCTTGCTCGGGGCCACGCGTAGTCGGACGACGAGGAGGTCACCGACCCACCGGCACGAGTGGTAGTTGCGGTAGTAGCCGAGCAATTCGGCGGCCGCCGCGTCGACGTCGGAGGTGATGACGTAGAGCGAACGGTCCTCGGGTGAGACCAACCCTCCCGCCGCCACCTCGGTGTCGAGGAAGTGCTGCCACCCCTTCCAGTAGGTGCCGTGGGGGACGTCGAGGAGCACGAGCGGGGCGGGCTGGGCTTTGCCCGTCTGGAGCAGGGTCAGCAGCTCGAAGGCTTCGTCGAGGGTGCCGAACCCACCGGGGAGTACGGCATAGCCGTCGGACTCCTTGATCAGCATGAGCTTGCGGGTGAAGAAGTACCGCATCTCCACGAGCTTCGGGTCCTGGGCGATGAACTCGTTGGCCCCTTGTTCGTGGGGGAGCCGGATGTTGACGCCGAGGGAGCGTTCCCGTCCCGCCCCCTGCATCCCGGCCGCCATGATGCCGGGGCCCGCCCCGGTGACCACCATCCACCCGTGGGTGGCCATGCGTTCGGCCAGGCGCCGCGCCTGGAGGTACAACGGGTCGTCGGGCAGGGTGCGTGCCGATCCGAAGAAGGTGACCTTGTGCTCTTGGCGAAAGGGCCGGAACACGCGGAAGGCCTCGGCCATCTCGGCCATCGCGGCACGCGCCAGTTTGAGGTCGACGGGGTCGGTGCGATCCTCGGCGAGATGGACGACGGTGCCGATGATCGACCGATAGAGGTCGCGCTGCTGGGTGACGCCGACCGAATCGAGGAGTTGGTCCACGAGGTTCTGCTCGCCGGGATCGAGCCGCTCGGTGGGGGTGAGGTCCTCGAGCCCGGCGGTGTCGGCCGCGAGCGGAGGGACGAGGTCCGAGCCGCCGATGCCGAGGCCGTCGTCGCCCGTCGCGGCGCCATCAGGCGTCTCGGCCGCGGTCGCCTCGGCAGCGGCGGGGTCGTTCGGTCCGGCGCCGTTCACATCGCCCACCTCAGCAGGGGGCGGGGACGCGACCGTAGAGGGTGGTGCGCTGCTCGAGCCGCCTGCCCAAGGGCTCCACCAGGGCGTGGAATCCTTCCTCGTCCATGAGCTGGCCGTGGCTCGCCCCCGCGGCGCGCGAGATGTTCTCGTCCATGAGCGTGCCCCCGAGGTCGTTGACCCCGGCCTGCAGGGCTTGGACGGCACCGGCGGCCCCCATCTTCACCCAGCTGGCCTGGATGTTCGGGATCCACCCCCGGTAGGCGATGCGCCCCACGGCGTGCATGAGCAATGTCTCACGGAACGTCGGGCCCCGCCGCGCCCGGTGTTGCAGGTAGATGGGCGATGCCATGTGCACGAACGGCAGAGGGACGAATTCGGTGAAGCCCCCGGTCTCCTTCTGTAGGGCGCGGGTGCGTACGAGATGGCGCGCCCAGGAACGGGGCCTTTCGATGGAACCGAACATGATCGTCACGTTCGAACGCAACCCGATGCTGTGGGCGACCCGGTGCGCCTCGAGCCACTGCTCGGTGTTGATCTTGTCCGGGCACAGCACGGCGCGGACGGCGTCGTCGAGGATCTCCGCCGCGGTCCCGGGCAGCGTCGCCAGCCCCGCGTCCTGGAGACGTCGCAGGTAGTCGACGAGGGGCTCGCCGAGCCGTCGTGCCCCTTCGGTCACCTCCAGGGCCGTGAACCCGTGGATGTGGATGCGCTCCGACGCGTCGCGCACGGCCCGGATGACCTCGAGGTAGTAGTCACCGTCGAAGCTCGGGTGGATGCCGCCCTGGAGGCACACCTCGGTGGCGCCGGCCTCTTCGGCTTCGATCACCCGGGTGGTGATGTCGCTCAGCTCCAGGAGGTAGGGCGCGCCCCGCAGGTTGAGCGACAGGGGGCCTTTGGAGAAGGCGCAGAACTTGCACTTGAAGGTGCACACGTTGGTGTAGTTGATGTTGCGGTTGGCCACCCACGTGACGACATCGCCGATCTCGTCCCGCCGCACCTGGTCGGCGACCTCGGCCACGGCACGAACCTCGGGCCCGCGCGCCGAGAACAGGGTGACGATCTCGTCCTCGCCTACCTCCTGGCCCCGGCTCACACCGTCGAGCAGTTCGGCCACGGCGCCGCCCACCGTCGCCACCCGGGGCGACGGAGACCGGCCGACCGCACCGGTGCCGTCGAGGATGGCGGGACGGTCGCCCACCAGCACCGGTGGCAACTCGACGCCCCCCGAGCACCACGGGTCTTCGCGTCCGAGGTCGTCGGCGTCTGACCGGTCGAGCACCGGGAAGCGCATGGCGGGGTCGAGCCAGCGCTCGGGGTCCGATGCGTAGCCGGGATAGATGGTGAGGCGCGCCGCCAACGTCATCCCGGCGGCCTCGGTGGCCTCGCGCAGCAGGGCCAACGCGGGCCAAGCCCGTTCGGGGTTGACGTGGTCGACGGTGACCGGTGATACCCCGCCCCAGTCGTCGAGGCCGGAGTCGAGCAGGGAACCCAGGTCGTCGAACAGGTTGGGGGGAGCCTGGACGTGCACCTCGGCCGGCAACACCAGCCGGGCGACGGCGATCGTCCACAGCAGCTCCTCGGGAGGGCACGGGGGGTGGTCGTGCATGGCGGTGCCCGGTTTGGGGAGGAAATTCTGGACGATGACCTCCTGGACATGGCCGTGGGCGCGGTGCGCGTCGGCGATGGCCGACAGTGTCCGGACCCGTTCCGGGCGCGACTCGCCGATGCCGACGAGCACCCCCGTCGTGAACGGGACGGCGAGCCGGCCCGCCGCGTCCAACGTGGCCAGCCGGCGCTCGGGCGTCTTGTCCGGGGCACCCCGGTGACAGGCCAGGTCGGGGTCGAGCGATTCGAGCATCATCCCCTGGCTGGCCGAGACCGGGCGCAGGCGGGCGAGCTCATCGGCGCTCAGGGCACCCGCGTTGGCGTGGGGGAGGAGCCCCGTCTCGTCGCGCACCAGCGCGCACATGGCGACGAGGTAGTCGACGGTCGAGTGGTAGCCGTGGTCGTCGAGCCACGAGCGCGCCGCCGGATAGCGCGCTTCGGGTGCTTCACCCAAGGTGAACAGTGCCTCGTGGCATCCCGCCGCCGATCCCGACCGGGCGATGGCCACCACCTCGTCGGGGGACAGGTACGGCGACCGGACGCGGGCAGGGGGCTTGGCGAAGGTGCAATAGCCGCACCGGTCCCGGCACAGCATCGTGAGCGGGATGAAGACCTTCGGCGAGTAGGTGACCCGGTTCCCGTGTGCCGTCGCCCGAACCTCCCGGGCTCGGGCTCGAAGGTCAGAGGTGGTGGCCGCGAGGAGGTCGTCGGGGGCCACGGCGGTCACCTTAGCGGTCACCCTCCGACGTGCCGACCGTGCCCGGCGCGGTCATGGCTCGTGCCAGTGGCGTAGGTCGCGTGCCAGGAGCGCATCGGACTCCTTGGGGCCCCACGTGCCCGCCGGGTACTGCGACAGGGGCACGTCGTCCTGGCTCCATGCCTCGAGGAAGGGGTCCACGATCTGCCAGGCGCGCTCGACTTCGTCGGTGCGGATGAACAGCGTGGCGTCGCCGATCATCACGTCGTGCAGCAGTCGTTCGTACCCCCCGCCCTCGGCGCCGGGGAAGGCGTCGGCGTAGTTGAAGTCCATGTCCACCGAGCGCAGCCGAAAGGCTTCGCCGGGGACCTTGGCTCCGAAGTAGAGGCAGATCCCCTCGTCGGGCTGGATGCGCAGCAGCAGCATGTTGGGGCGCAGGTCCCGGGTGAGCCGGCTGCCGAAGGCGAGGTGCGGCACCCGCTGGAACTGCAACACCACCTCGGTGGCGCGCTTGGGAAGGCGCTTGCCGGTGCGGATGTAGACGGGGACCCCGGCCCAGCGCCAGTTGTCGACGTGCAGCCGTAGGGCCACGAAGGTCTCGGTCCGGCTGCGGGGGTCGACGCCTTCCTCGTCCCGGTATCCGATCACGGGCTCGCCGTTGATCGTCCCGGCCGCGTACTGGCCGCGCACCGAGTTGATGACGGCCGCGTCGACGTCGGGGATCATGACCGCCCGCAGCAGCTTGACCTTCTCGTCCCTGATGCCGAGGGCGTCTACGGTGGCGGGTGGTTCCATGAGCGTGAGCGCCAGGACCTGCATGACGTGGTTCTGCACGATGTCGCGCATGGCCCCGGCCGTCTCGTAGAAGCCGCCGCGGTGCTCGACACCGAGCTCCTCGGCCACGGTGATCTGGACGTGGTCGACGTAGCGGCGGTTCCAGATGGGCTCGAAGATGGCGTTGCCGAAGCGCAGGGCGAGGACGTTCTGCACCGTCTCCTTGCCCAGGTAATGGTCGATGCGGAAGACCTGGTCCTCGTCGAAGGCGGCGTGGAGGGTGGCGTCGAGGGCCCGAGCGCTCTCGAGGTCGCGGCCGAACGGCTTCTCCACGACGATCCGCGCGAACGTCCCCTGGTCCCCGGGCAGGTTGCAACCGTGGTCGGCGAGGGCGCTGGCGACGGTGCCGAACATGGCCGGGATGGTGGCCAGGTAGTAGACGCGGTTCCCACCCGTGCCGAGTTGGGCGTCGGCTTCGTCCAGCACCTTCTTCAGCTTGTCGAAGGTCGGCTTCTCCCCGTACTCGCCGGCCACGTACCGGAACCGGCTGACGACCTTCTCCCATTCCGGCCCGGCCTGGGGGGCGGCGTCGAGGGCGGCCTGGCGGAATTGCTCGTCGGTCCACTTGGTGCGGGCCACCCCCACCACGGTGAAGCCGGCCGGGAGCGCCTTGTGCTCGGCCAGCGCGGCGATGGCGGGCAGGAGCTTGCGCGACGCGAGGTCGCCCGATGCCCCGAAGACGACGAGCGACAACGGCGGCGGGGCCTGCACGGCGTCGAGGGCGTGGGCGATCTGCTCGACGGGCTCCTGATCGTCGATGTCGACGCCTTCGATGATGGTGGTGTCCACGGTCACGACGCCGACCTCCTCGCTCCCGACGTGGCCGTCGACGGGCCGTCGGAGCCTGCGTCCGCATCGGTCACCACGGCGTGCCCACCGAATTGGTTCCGCAGGGCGGCGACGAGGCGGTTGGAGTACGAGTTCTGGTCGCGCGAGGCGAAGCGGGCGAAGAGCGACGTGGTGATCACCGGCGCGGGCACGCCGCGGTCGATGGCCTCGTGGGCCGTCCACCGACCCTCGCCGGAGTCGACGACGACGCCCTCGATCTGCTCGAAGCCCGAACCGGGGGCGAGGGCGCGTTCGGCGAGCTCGAGGAGCCATGACCTGACCACCGACCCGTAGCGCCAGATGGAGGCGATCTCGTGAAGGTCGAGCGAGAACTCCTCCGCCTTCTCCATGACCTCGAAGCCTTCGCCGTAGGCCTGCATGAGGCCGTACTCGATGCCGTTGTGGACCATCTTGACGAAGTGGCCCGCCCCCACCGGCCCCACGTGCGCATAGCCACCGTCGGGGGCGAGGGCGAGAAAGGCGGGCTCGCACATCGCCACCACGGACGGCTCACCGCCCACCATCAGGCAATAGCCGTTGGCGAGGCCCCACACCCCTCCCGAGGTGCCGACGTCGACGAAGCCGATGCCCTTCTCGGCCAGCGACGCGGCGGTGGGCGCCGCCTCTTTGTAGTTGGAGTTGCCCCCGTCGATGACGACGTCGCCGCGGGCCATGAGGGCCTTGAGGGTATCGATGGTGGACGTAGTCGCTGCCCCGGCCGGCACCATCACCCACGCCACCCGGGGAGGGTCGAGCTTGCCCACCATCTCCTCCAACGTGGCGGCGGTCTCGGCTCCTTTGGCCGCCACGGCGCGACGGGCCTCCTCGGAGAGGTCGAACGCCACGACCCGATGACCCTTCTCGATGAGTCGCTGCGTCATGTTGGCGCCCATCTTCCCCAGACCCACCATGCCGATCTTCACGTCGCCCGCCCCTTCACGTTCTCGGCGTCAGCCGCCCGCCGACAGTGCGTTGGCCTTGTCGGAGAGCTTCTGGATCAGCTCGTCGAAGGACTTGGCGAAGCTCGCCACGCCTTCGTCCTCGAGGGTGTGGGCCACGTCCGCCATGTCCACGCCGGCCGCGTCGATGCGGGCCAGCGCGTGGCGGGCCGCGTCGGGGTGGGCGTCCACCGTCGGTGCCAGCGTTCCGTGGTCGAGGAAGGCGGCGATGGTCTCGTCGGGCATGGTGTTCACGGTGTCGGGCCCGATGAGGCTGTCCACGTAGAGGAGGTCGGGATAAGCAGGGTTCTTGGTCGACGTGGACGCCCACAGCGGTCGCTGCACCTTGGCGCCACGCGCCGCGAGCGCGTCCCAACGCGGTCCGGTGAACCGCTCGGTGAACAGGGCGTAGGCGCACTGTGCCTGCGCCACCGCGGCCGTGCCCCGCAGGACCTGGATCTCGGCGGCGCGTCCCGGGGCTTGGCTGGCGAGGGTGTCGAGGCGCCGGTCCACCTCGGTGTCGACCCGGCTCACGAAGAACGAGGCCACGCTGCGCACCGTCGAGAGGTCGGTCACGCCGGTGGCGAGCAGGTCCTCGAGACCCCCGATGTAGGCCAGCATCACGTCGTCGTAGCGCTCCAGGCTGAACAGGAGGGTGATGTTGATGTTCCTACCCTCGGCGAACATGGCCCGGATGGCGGGCACGCCTTCGGCCGTGGCCGGGATCTTCACGTACAGATTGGGCTCGTCCACGAGCTGATGGAAATGGCGGGCCGCCGCGATGGTCCCCTCGGTGTCGTGGGCGAGGCCCGGCGCCACTTCCAATGACACGAAGCCGTCGACCCCTTCGGAGCTGTCGTAGACGGGGCGCAAGACGGCCAGGGCGTCGCGGATGTCGGTGACGACGAGCTCCCAGTACGCCTCTTCGACGGTATGCGATCCGAGCAGCTGGCTGAACTGCTCGTCGTAGTCGTTCCCGCTCTCGATGGCTTTGGCGAAGATCGTGGGGTTCGACGTCACACCCCGGATGCCCTGGGCCACGAGCTCGGCCAGGCGCCCGCCCCGCAGGTAGTCCCGACGGAGGTTGTCGAGCCACGGGCTCTGGCCCTGCTGCTCGTACAGGTCGTGCAGCTTGGTCATGGTGCTCCCTTCCCGCCGGGTTGGACGCGCTCGACGGCGTGCCCCCGGCTGTGCATGGGTGTCAGCGTGGTGCCGGGCCGGCTCGGGCCAGGAGCGTTCGGGCACGTGCCGCGACGTTGTCGGGTGTGTACCCGAAGTGCTCCAGTACGACCTCGCCCGGAGCCGACGCGCCGAAGTGGTCGATGGCGACGACGTCGTCGGCGTAGCGCTCCCACCCGAACGAGGCCGCGGCCTCGACGGCGAGGCGCCTCACGCCGGGGGGAAGCACCTGGGCGCGGTACGAATCGGTCTGCAGCGCGAAGAGGTCCCACGACGGCAGCGACACCACCCGGGCCCGCACCGGATCGGTGGCCGCGCCGAGGGCGGCCGCGGCCGCCACGCACACGGCCACCTCAGACCCCGTGCCGATCAGCACGATGTCGAGCTCGCCGCCGGGTGGGTCGACGAGGATGTACCCACCGCGTTCGACGCCCTCTCTGGCCTCGGCCGTGCCGGCCAGGACGGGGACGTTCTGACGCGACAGCACCAGCCCGGTGGGGCCGTCGGAGTCCACCGCGATGCGCCATGCATGCGCCGTCTCGTTGGCATCGGCGGGGCGGATGACGCGCAGGCCGGGCATGGCGCGCAACGAGGCCAGATGTTCGACGGGTTGATGGGTGGGACCGTCCTGGCCCAGGCCGACCGAGTCGTGGGTCCAGGAGTAGACGACGTGCGCATCGGAGAGGGCGGCGAGGCGGACGGCGGGACGCATGTAGTCGCTGAAGACGAAGAAGGTGCCGCCCACGGGAAGGACACCGCCGTGGCGCGCCATGCCGGTCATGGTCGCCGCCATGGCGTGCTCGCGGATCCCGAAGTGGATCTGGGCACCACCGGGAGCTTCGGCGGACTGGTTCACGGTGTCGTCGAGCTTCACGCCCGTGTTGCCGGTGAGATCGGCGGAGCCCGTCACCAGTCCGGGGAGGGCGTCGGCGGTGGCGTTGATGCACTGGTTGATCGCCACCCGGGTGGCGACGCTCGTGCCGGGCTCGAAGACCGGGAGGCGCTTGGACCAATCGGCCAGACCCCGACCGCGCTGACACGCCTCCCATACGGCCTTGTCGCCGTCCCAGGCGTCGAATCGGGCCTGCCAGCCGTGGCGCTCGGCCTTCCCCCGCTCGGTGCTGCGCCGGTAGTACTCGAGCACCTCGTCGGGGACCCAGAACTCCTGGTCGGGGGGGAGTCCGAGCAGAGCCTTGGTCTCACGGACCTCGTCCTCGCCCAGGGGGCTGCCGTGGGCGGCGGCGGTGTCGGTCTTGTGGGGAGAAGGCCAGCCGATGTGGCTGCGCAGGAGGACCATCGAGGGCTTGTCCTCGACGGCCATGGCCCGTCGCAGCGCGGCTTCGAGGACGTCGGTGTCGTTGGCCACCTCCCCGATGTCGTCGGTGTGCCAGCCGTAGGCGTCGAACCGCTCGGCCACGTTGTCGGTATAGGCCAGTTCCGTGGGGCCGTCGATCGTGATGTGGTTGTCGTCGTAGATGTAGACGAGCCGGCCCAGCCCCAAGTGGCCGGCGAGCGAGGCCGCCTCGTGGCTGATCCCCTCCATGAGGTCGCCGTCGCCGCAGATCACGAAGGTGTGGTGGTCGCAGAGCTCGGGACCGAATCGCGCCCGGAGCCAGCGCTCGGCGATGCCCATACCCACGCCGTTGCCGAACCCCTGGCCGAGCGGACCGGTCGTGACCTCGACCCCCTTGGTGAGATGGACCTCGGGATGTCCCGGCGTCTTGCTTCCCCACTCCCGGAACTGCTTGATGTCGTCCAGGGTGAGCCCGTACCCCGTGAGATAGAGAAAGGAATACAGAAGGATGCAGGCGTGACCGTTGGACAAGATGAAGCGGTCGCGATCGGGCCAGGAGGGATCGGCGGGGTCGTAGCGCATGATCCGCGTGAACAAGACGTGCGCCAGCGGCGCCAGTGCCATGGCCGTGCCCGGATGGCCCGAATCGGCCTTCTGGGGGGCGTCCATGGCCAGGCCGCGCACGACGTTGATCCCGAGCTGTTCGAGATCCGCTCCGGTCACGACGAGAACCGTACCCGCTCGTCGGGGTCCGACAACCACGACGTCGACCTCGTGCGCCGCCGAGCGCTCACGAGCCCCCGGGCTCGTCGTCGCCCGTGCGGTGGGCCGGCTCGGCGCGAGGGTCGAGGCCGGACCGCGTCCGTAACAGCGCCACCGACGCCGTGAACCCGTGCACGAAATTCCGTCCACCGATGGGACCGAGCTCCCCGGCCGCGAAGAACCCGGTCATGGGGACGGCGCCGAGGTGTTCGGACAGGACGCGGACGTCGTGGTGGGGCTGGCCGAAGAGCCGGGTGCCCCGGCCGTTGCAGGTGAACACCAAGGCGGCGTCGGCCCGGCGCGACGCCACCAGTTCGTGGAGGTCTTCGTCGGCGGTCGCCGCGTCGCGCAGATGGAACTGCACGGTCGTGCCCACCGGCACGGGGTCGCCCACTGCGATGGCACCGGAGGAGCGGTCGGCGCCGACGACGTTGCGCACCAGGAAGTCGCCGCGCCCGAAGTGCTCGCGGTGTTCGTCGATGACGCGGCCCAGGTGCAGGCCGCCCGTCTCCAACAGGACGACCTCCGCCTCACTGAGCGAGTCCCGGGTCTGCGCCACCACCTGCTCGAGCGCGGGGCGGCCGGCCAGTTCGTAGAGGAGATTGTGCTCGGCCCTGGTCACGACGAGGGGATCACCGAAAGGACGACACCCCTGGGACACGAGCGTCGTGATCTCGGCTCCGGGGCCGAGGATGGCGCCGACGGCGCCGCCGGTGCGGACCCGGGTCCCGAGGGCGAGCCGGTTGCCGCCCGGGCCCCGTGCCGCCGATGCCATGCCGCCCACCACCCGGAGCCCGGGGTGGTTGGTGTCGATCCAGTCGAGGAAGGACTCGGTCGGGAAGCTGAAGGGATCCCCCACCAGGACGAGGGCCTCGGGCGTGAAGGGGATCTCCGTCGGCCATCCCCGCAACGTCAGGCCCGGCCCCGACTGGGAGGGTACGGCGTCGAGGGCGAGCGGGACCAGGGGGCCCACGTGCCCGGCGAGGAGCGTCACCGCGGCGTCCTGTTCCACCTCGCGGTGCGGGCCCAGCACCGACTCGGCCGCGCAGCCGAGCGACACCAAGGGGTGGATGACCTCCTCCACCGTCCCCATGATGTCTTCGAGGGCGCCGGCGTGCGGGGGAGTGACGAAGACCGTGGCGAAGTCGGGGCGATCGCCGATCTGCTCCAGCACGGCGCCGGTGACCTCTCCCACGGCGTGGGCGGTGAGCGGGTGCTCGCTCATGGCGGCCGCGAAGGGCATCGTGACGCCGACCCTATCGCCGGGCTCGCGAGGTCAGGGCTCGGGCCCCGGAGACTCAGTGCTCGCTCGCCGGGTCATCGCTCGCCGGCTGAGCGCCACGCCTCGTGCCCCGCCACCCACACCGACACGGCGCGCCACCGGCCCCCGGTCGGCTCGAGCGCGACGAGATCGGCGCGCCGACCCCCCTCGATCGATCCCCGGTCGTCGAGCCCGAGCAACCGGGCCGGTGTGGAGCTGGCGGCCTGCACGGCGTGGGCCAGGGCCACGCCACTGGCGCGCACCGCGTTGGAGACGGCGTCCGCCATCGTCAGCACCGAGCCGGCCAACGTCCCGTCGGCCAGTCTCGGCGGCGCGGCCCGGTCGGGGGCGCGTGCGCCTGGGGCCGCGACCGCGTCGGTGACGAGGGCCACGCCGGGGTTTCGACCTCCCTCCGATCGCTTGGCCGCGAACGCCATGCGCACGAAGACCGGATGTGTGTGGACGAGGTCGGCGATGACCGACACCGAGAGACGATCATCGGCGAGGGCGGCTCCGAGGAGCCCGGGGGCGCGCTGGTGGAGGGGTCCCATGGCGTTGCCGAGGTGGGTCACGAGCCGAGCCCCGGCGTCGGCCGCGTCGAGGGCGGTCTCGGCCGTGCACGCCGAATGGCCCAGGGAGATGAGCACGCCGCGCCCGCTGAGTGCGGTGATGGCGTCGATGGCCCCGGGCAGCTCGGGGGCGACGGTGAGGACGCGCACCGCGTCGCCGAGGGAGTCGAGCCAGGACAGGTCGACCTCGTGGCGCACGAACTCGGGCCGGTGGGCCCCGGGCACGGCCAGGAACGGCCCCTCGAGGTGCGCTCCGGCGATGGCGGGGCGGGCCCCGCCCGGGCGGCGCGCCGCCTCGGCGATCGCCGCCAACGACGCCTCCAGCGCGTCGAGCGGTGCCGTCACCACCGTGGGGCACCACGTGGTGACGCCCTGGGCCAAGAGAGCCCGGTCGAGGGCGTCCCAGTCCGCTCCGGCGGCACGGGCGACGTCGACGGCACCGATCCCGTTGACCTGGAGGTCGACGAACCCCGGGGCCAGCACCAGGGCCGGCACGGGTCCTCGTGCCGGCCGGACCGCGGTGATGAGCCCGTTCTCGACGACGACCTCGGCGTCGGCCACCGGCCCGGTCGGCGTGAGCACGGTGGACGCCCTGACGACGCCTCCCGTACCGCCGCTCGCAGTGCCGGTCAGATTGCCGGAAGGGGCGCCGGTGGCGGCGGTGTCGGTTCGTGGCCTGGGCACGCGGGTCGTACGGTATCGCCGTGGCCGATCCCCAGGTGCAGGTGCCGCCCAACTGCGACCTCACCCTGGGCATGGTGTGCGTCGACAAGTCCGTGCCGGGCACCACGGTGTGGCAGATGCCCGCCGACGAGCGCTTCACCAACCCGGTGGGGGTCCTCCAAGGTGGGTTTCTGGCCGCGTGCTGCGACTCCGCCATGGGCGCGGCCACCGTCACCTGGGCCAGGGGACGCAAGGTGTTCTCCGCCAACGCCGAGATGAAGGTCAGCTTCCTCGCTCCGGTCCGTCCCGGTGGCGTGCTGACCTGCACGTCGAGAGTGATCTCGGGCGGGAACCGGGCCGCGTTCGTGGAGGCCGAGCTGGTCGACGAGGACGGGCGCCTCGTGGCCAAGGCGAGCTCCACCTATCTCCTCTCGCCCCGGGGCTGAGGCTCACGCCGGAGACGGTGCTTGCCAGCATCGAGCCCTGCGGGGGAGGATGGCGCGCTTCGAGGAGGGGTCGGTTGGCACGTGACGGTGGTAGTTCGGGGCGCGGCGGCGGGTTCACCGCGGCCGGTGGCGACTTCTTCCGTCTCGTCGTCGACTACGCCAAGCAGGAGACCCTGGGGCCCCTCAAGAGCCTCGGCCGGTTCCTCCTCTTCGGCCTGGTCGGATCGGTGGCGATCACCCTCGGGACCGTCCTCCTCCTGTTGGCGCTGCTCCGGGCGCTGCAGACCGAGACGGGGTCGTCGTTCACGGGCCACCTCAGCTGGTTGCCGTACCTGATCGTCGCCGCGGCCGCCATAGCGGTGATGGGGCTGGCAGCATGGCGGATTGTGAAGGGCCCGGGCACCGAGAAGCACGGCGCCGGCGCCGCCGGGCCCGATGGCCGGGCGAGGAAGGGGAGCTGACGATGGCGACGACGGCGAAGATCAGCCGCGATGACCTGGAGGCCAAGCTCCGCGAGATCTCGGGGGGTGTGGAGGAGACTGTCGAGGCGGCCCGGCCCACGGTGATCAGCACCGCGGCGGCGGCTGTGGTGCTCGCCATCCTGGTCGCCTACCTGCTCGGGCGGCGCCGGGGCCGGGCGCGCTCGGCCGTGATCGAGATCCGGAAGGTCTGAGGCAGGGCGGTGGACCGGCTCCTCGGCTTCCTGGTGTCGCGGGCCGTTCGGCGGGGACGGGCCGGCGAGCCCATCTGGCTGGCGGTGGCGGGGGCGGCCTGGCTGGTGCGACGCACGCTCAAGAGCCGCGACCAGGTGGCGTGGAGCGGGCGCGTGCAGCCCGGCCAGCGCCTCGTGATCGCCGTGGGCGACCGCTCCACGCCCGCACCACCGACCGGCGGGGAGTGACGCCCCCGGGCGACTCGCTCGGAAGCCTCCTGGCGGCCGGCCAGCGCGTCCTGCTCGTCGACCCCAAGGACCGGCGGTACCTGGTGACATTGCAGCCGGGCGCGTCCTTCCACACCCATTCGGGCATCGTCGCCCACGACGACGTCATCGGACGACGGGAGGGGTCGGCCGTGGCGGCCACGACGGGGCGTCGGTTCGTGGTGCTCCGGCCCACGCTGGCCGACGTGGTCCTCAAGATGCCGCGCGGGGCGCAGGTGATCTACCCGAAGGACCTCGGTGCCATCCTCATCGCCGCCGACGTCGGCCCCGCCATGCGCGTGCTCGAGGCGGGTGTCGGATCGGGGGCGCTGTCGATGGCGTTGCTACGCGCCGGCGCGGAGGTCGTGGGGTACGAGGTCCGCGCCGACTTCGCCGCCGGGGCGAGGGCCAACGTGGCGGCGTGGACGGGGCCCGACGCGCGCTATCGCGTGGAGGAGCGCGACGTCTACGAAGGGATCGACGAGCGCGACCTCGATCGCGTCGTGCTCGACCTCCCCGAGCCGTGGCGGGCCCTCGGCCCCGTCTCCGAGGCGATGCGACCGGGCGGGATCCTTCTGTCCTACCTGCCGTCGATCACGCAGGTGGCCGCGCTGCGCGCCGCGATGGCCCGGCAGTCGTTCGGTATGGCGGAGACCTTCGAGGTCCTGCGGCGCACGTGGCACGTGGAGGAACGGTCGGTCCGACCCGACCATCGCATGGTGGCCCACACGGGGTTCATCACCACGGCGAGGCTCCTCGTTCCCGCTCCGGAGCCGGAGCTGTGAGGCGGGGTCAGCCCTGCTCGATGAAGATGCACTCCCCGGGACATTCCTCGGCCGCCTCGGTCACGGCGTCTTCGAGGTCGTCGGGGACGAGGGCGAGGCCGGCGGAGCCGCCCGGCTCGTTCTTGACCTGGTCACCCTCTTTGACGTAGGCGAGGCCGTCATCGAGCAACGTGAACACAGCGGGCGCGATCTCCTCGCACAGGCCGTCGCCGGTGCACAGATCCTGGTCGATCCAGACCTTCATGGCTCGCTCTCGCCTTTTCTCCGTCGCTCGGTCGACGTCTTCGGAAGGTAACGACGCCCGGTTCGCGGTGTCAATTGACCCCGTCACCGTCGCGACCCGGAGCGCCACCGGACGTGCCGGTCTGACCCGTTGTCACTCGGGCAAGAGTCTACCGGGACGTCGGCGTCATTCCCGCCTTCCTTGAGCGTCAATTTGGCTTCGGGGCCGGTGTATGGTCGCTAGAGGCGTCCGGAGACAAGCCCAGGAGGTGGTTCCGACGGCCGAGCCGGAAGAGGAACGACAGCTGGCGCTGGACGAGGAGCTGGAGCGTCTGCGCGACCGGTGCCGTCAGGCCGACGAGGAGGTCGCCGTCCTGCGGAGGCGCCTGTCGGAGGGGCCCGGCCGCGTCCAGAGCCTCGAGGAGCGGCTCCTCGAGACCAAGGGCCAGCTGGCCCAGGCGGTCTCCCAGAACGAGAAGCTGACCTACACCCTGCAGCAGGCCAAGGAGCACATTGCCGCGCTGCGTGAGGAGGTCGACAAGCTCACCCAGCCCCCGAGCGCGTACGGGACCTTCCTCCACGCCAACGACGACGGGTCCGTCGACGTCTTCTCGGGCGGTCGCAAGATGCGGGTGGCGGTGCATCCCGAGATCGACGAGGTCGACCTGCGCCGAGGCCAGGAAGTGGTCCTCAACGAGTCGCTCAACGTGATCCTGGCCCGCGAGGGCGAGGACTCCGGTGAGGTCGTGACCCTGAAGGAGCTCCTCGAGGACGGCCGGCGCGCCATCGTGTACGCCCGAGCCGACGAGGAGCGGGTGGTCGAGCTCTCCCACGACCTGCTCGGCGTGCACCTGCGCGCCGGCGACGCCGTGCTCATGGAGACGCGTTCGCAGTTGCTCGTCGAGAAGTTGCCCCGGCCCGAGGTCGAGGAGCTCGTGCTCGAGGAGGTGCCCGACGTCACCTACGCGGACGTGGGCGGCCTCGACAGCCAGATCGAGGACATCACCGACGCCGTCGAGCTGCCGTATCTGCACCGGGCCCTGTTCAAGGAGTACAAGCTCCCCGCCCCCAAGGGGATCCTGCTCTACGGGCCGCCGGGATGCGGCAAGACGCTGATCGCCAAGGCGGTGGCCAACTCGCTCGCCAAGAAGGTGGCGCAGGTCACGGGCAACGCCAACATCCGGAGCTACTTCTTGAACATCAAGGGCCCCGAATTGTTGAACAAGTACGTCGGTGAGACCGAACGCCAGATCCGGCTCGTGTTCCAGCGGGCCCGGGAGAAGGCCGAGGAGGGCGTGCCCGTCATCATCTTCTTCGACGAGATGGACTCGTTGTTCCGCACCCGGGGCACCGGCATCAGCTCCGACATGGAGTCGACCATCGTGCCGCAGCTGCTGGCCGAGATCGACGGGGTCGAGGCCCTGCGCGACGTCATCGTCATCGGCGCCTCGAACCGCGAGGACCTCATCGACCCGGCCATCCTGCGGCCCGGTCGCCTCGATGTGAAGATCAAGATCGAGCGGCCCGACGAGGAGGCCGCCTCGCAGATCTTCTCGCGCTACCTGACCGCCGACCTTCCCATCGACGCCACGGAGGTGGAGCGCCTCGGGGGCGGTGATGCCGCCAAGTCGGTGCAGGCCATGATCGAGGACACCGTCACCGAGATGTACCGGGCCGACGACGAGAACAAGTTCCTCGAAGTGACCTACCAGAACGGCGACAAAGAGGTGCTGTACTACCGCGACTTCGCGTCGGGGGCGATGATCGAGAACATCGTCCGCCGGGCCAAGAAGCTCGCCATCAAGCGGGCCATCGCCGGGGAGGGCAAAGGGGTTCGGACCACGGACCTCCTCGAGTCGATCCGCCGGGAGTACAAGGAGAACGAGGACCTCCCCAACACCACCAACCCCGACGACTGGGCCCGGATCTCGGGCAAGAAGGGGGAGCGCATCGTGTACGTGCGCACCCTCCTGGCCGACACCGAGGAGACCAGGGGCGGTCGTTCCATCGAGCGGGTGGGTACCGGCCAGTACCTGTGAACAGGCCGGAGCCCGCTCCGGCGTCACGGCGGAGGGGACGCGCCGCCCCAGCCGTTACGCACTAGGGTCGGTTTCGTGGTCGTCGCGAAGGTATGCGGGATCGAGACCGAGTACGGAATTCACCACGTCGGTGGCGACGGCAACCCGGTCGCGTCGTCGTCGCTGCTCGTGAACGCGTACGTCTCGGACCTGGCGCGCGCCGGATGGGACTTCGAGGACGAGTCGCCCGGCAACGACGCCCGCGGCTTTGCCCGTGAGGGGTCCATGCCACCCGAGATCGAGACCCATCTCGTCAATGCCGTGCTCACCAACGGGGCCCGGTACTACGTCGACCACGCCCATCCCGAGTTCTCGACGCCCGAGTGCGCCGATCCCCTCGAGGTGGTGCTCTACGACAAGGCGGGGGAGGAGGTGTTGCGGCGATCGATGGCGGCGGTGCGCAGGGTGCTGCCCGAGGGCCAGTCCATCGTCGTCTACAAGAACAACTCCGACAGCAAGGGCAATTCGTACGGCACCCACGAGAACTATCTCATGGACCGGGCCGTCCCCTTCGCGCGCATCGCCCACCTGATCACACCGCACTTCGTCACGCGCCAGATCTTCGCCGGCGCCGGCAAGGTGGGGAGCGAGACGGCGGGCAACGCCGGCCGGGACATCACCTTCCAGATCTCGCAACGGGCCGAGTTCTTCGAAGAGGAGATCGGCCTCGAGACCACCCTGAAGCGGCCCATCGTCAACACCCGCGACGAGCCCCATGCCGACCCCCAGCGCTACCGGCGACTGCACGTCATCGTGGGGGACGCCAACATGTGCGACGTCGCCACCTTCTTGAAGGTGGGGACCACCGCCCTCGTCCTCGCCCTGATCGAGGACGACGCCTTCGACGGGCGCGAGCTCACCCTCGCCAACCCGGTCAAGGCCATCCGCCAGGTGTCGCTCGACCTGAGCCTGGCCCAGCCGATCGACCTGGCCGACGGTCGCACCACCACCGCCCTGGCGCTGCAGTGGGAGCTGTTCGGCCTGGCCCGTAAGTACGCCGAGGACCGTGGCCTGGCCTGCCTCGGGGACGAAGCCGTCGGCCAACAGGTGCTCCAGCGCTGGGAGGACGTCTTGCACGGCCTCGAAACCGACCCGAGCGTGGTCGCCGACAGGGTGGACTGGGCGGCCAAGCTCGGGCTGCTCGAGGCGTACCGCGACCGGCACGGGCTCGATTGGGACGACCAACGGTTGGCGGCGGTGGACCTCCAGTACCACGACCTGCGTCCCGAGCGCTCGCTCTTCGCCCGGCTCGACACCGAGCGCCTCGTCGATCCCCAGGACGTCCTCGACGCCGTCACCGAGCCGCCCCGCCGCACCCGTGCCTATTTCCGCGGGCAGTGCCTCAAGCGGTGGGCGTCCTCGGTCGCCAGTGCCAACTGGGACTCCTTGGTGTTCGACCTGGGTACCGATCCCCTCCGACGCGTCCCTATGATGGATCCGCTACGTGGAACAGCTGAATTCGTCGAGGAGCTCCTGGATGGAAGCTCGTCACCGGCGGAGCTGTTGGCACGGTTGAGCGCCTAGGAGTGGGTTGATGGCAGAGCAAGAGAAGAAGCGCCGGCCGGCGACGACGACGCGTGAGGACACGACGACCGAGGAGGCCGAGGCCCCGGCGCCGTCCCCCCAGGGTGAGAAGCTGAAGGCCGAGCTCGACGACCTGCTCGACGAGATCGACGAGGTCCTCGAAGAGAACGCCGAGGAGTTCGTCCGCAACTACGTGCAGAAGGGCGGGGAGTAGCGGGGTGGGTCTGCCCCTCTTTCCGCCCGGGGAGGACCCGGGCCCCAGCTTCGCGGCTCTCCTCCGCCACCACGATCCGACCCGGCCCTTGTTGGCCCCGGCGGACATGAGCCCGGGCGCGCTCCCGGCCGTGGCCCACGGCACCACGGTGGTGGCGCTCCGGTTCGCCGACGGTGTGGTGATGGCGGGAGACCGTCGCGCCACCGAGGGCAATGTCATTGCGCACCGCGCCATGGAGAAGGTCTTCCCCGCCGACCGGCACTCCGCCGTCGCCATCGCGGGGGCGGCGGGACCGGCTGTGGAGATGGTCAAGCTCTTCCAGACCCAGCTCGAGCACTACGAGAAGGTCGAGGGTGTCGCCCTCAGCCTCGAGGGCAAGGCCAACCAACTGGGCCAGATGGTCCGCGAGCACCTCCCCATGGCCATGCAGGGCCTCGTGGTGGTGCCGCTGTACTGCGGCTTCGACCTCCGCCTCGGCGAGGGGCGGATCTTCACCTACGACGTCACCGGTGGGCACTTCGAAGAGGCCGACCACGCCGCGACGGGGTCGGGGGGCGCGACGCCCGCACCACCATCAAGCTCGGGTGGCGCGCCGACCTCGGACGCGACGAGAGCGTCGAGCTGGCGGTGCGGGCCCTGTACGAGGCGGCCGACGAGGACTCGGCCACGGGCGGGCCCGACCTGGTGCGGGGGATCTTCCCCGTGGTGGCGACGGTCACCGCCCAGGGTTACGAACGGCTGGCCGACGCCGAGGTGGCCCAGGCCTTCACGAGCCTGGTGGAGCGGCGCAGTCTCGGGCGCGGCATCGCGGGGGGTGGCCCATGACCATGCCCTTCTACGTGGCGCCCGAGCAGGTCATGAAGGACCGCGCCGAGTACGCCCAGAAGGGCATCGCCCGCGGGCGCTCGCTGGTGGCCTGTGTGTACGCGGACGGGATCCTGATCGTGGCCGAGAACCCGTCGCGCTCGCTGCACAAGGTGAGCGAGATCTACGACCGGATCGCCTTCGCCGGGGTCGGCAAGTACAACGAGTTCGACCAGCTGCGGGTGTCCGGGGTGCGACACGCCGACACCAAGGGCTTCGCCTTCAGCCGCGAGGACGTCGACGCCCGGTCCCTCGCCAACCTCTACGCCCAGTACCTGGGCCAGGTCTTCACCCACGAGATGAAGCCGCTCGAGGTCGAGATCCTGGTGGCCGAGCTCGGGGTCGACGGCAAGACGGACCAGCTCTACCACATCGCCTACGAAGGCACGATCACCGACGAGGACCGCTTCGCGGTGCTCGGCGGGGAGACCGAGACGATCTCGGACCGGGTGGCGGAGTCGTACCAGGACGGCTGGGCGCTCGACGCCGCGCTGCGGGCCACGGTGGCGGCCCTGGGAGGGCCGGACCGGACCCTCGGCCCCGCCGACCTCGAGGTGGCCGTGCTGGCTCGCGCCAACGGTCGTCGCGCCTTTCGCCGGCTGGGCCCCGACGAGCTGACCGAGCTCATGAGCGGTGGGCGAAAGGCCTCCCCCCGGGGCTCGCGTGGCGGCGACGCCGGGTCGGGAGCCGGTACTGGCGCCGACGCCCCCAGCGACGGGGGACCCCTGCGCTCGGAGTGAGCGCGGTCCCGGCGAGCTACCGCTCGGCGCCGGGCTCGTCCTCGAAGTCGTCGAACAGCGCTTCGACCTGGTCGGCGAGCATGAGCTCTCGGGCCTCGTCGGCCTGGTCCACCACGACGAGCACTTCGACCGGCCCGGGCAGGGGATAGGGGCCCTCGCCGGCGCCGCGCAGCTGGGTGAGGATGCCCTCGGCGCCGAGGCGGGCCATGACGACGCGGGCCTCGAACATCGACCCCACTGTCGTCAGGTGGACCATGAGCGGCGTAGCCACCCGCAAAGGGTACCGAGCGTCGCCCCGCCCTGCCCAGGGGGAGGCGCCGGCTGGCGCGCACCCGGCACTACCGTGGGTGCCAGTGGACAAGCGGATCTTCGGACTCGAGAACGAATACGGCGTCACCTGTACCCTGCGCGGCCAGCGCCGCCTCTCGCCCGACGAGGTGGCCCGGTACCTCTTCCGGCGCGTGGTCAGCTGGGGCCGCTCGTCGAACGTGTTCCTCGAGAACGGTGCCCGGTTGTATCTCGACGTGGGCAGTCACCCCGAGTACGCAACGCCCGAGTGTGACTCGATCACCGACCTCGTGGCCCACGACAAGGCGGGGGAGCGCATCCTCGACCATCTCGTCACCGGGGCCGAGGCCCGTCTGCGCGAGGAGGGCATCCGGGGTGTCATCTACCTCTTCAAGAACAACACCGATTCGGCGGGGAATTCGTACGGCTGTCACGAGAATTATCCTGACGAGTCGGCGCGACGACTTCGCCCACTACACCGAGGTGCTCATCCCGTTCCTCGTGAGCCGTCAGATCTTCGCCGGCGCCGGTAAGGTCCTGCAGACAGCGCGCGGTGCGGTGTTCTGCCTTTCTCAGCGGGCCGAGCACATCTGGGAAGGGGTTTCGTCCGCTACCACCCGCAGCCGTCCCATCATCAACACTCGCGACGAGCCCCACGCCGATGCCGAGCGCTTCCGCCGGCTGCACGTCATCGTCGGCGACTCCAACATGAGCGAGTACGCCACCTACCTCAAGGTGGGCTCCACCAGCATCCTGTTGCGCATGCTGGAGGACCCCGGCACGGTGCTGCGCGACCTCACCCTCGAGAACCCCATCCGCGCCATCCGCGAGATCAGCCACGACCTCACGTGCCGTCGCAAGGTCCGCCTCGCCAACGGGCGGGAGGTGAGCGCGCTCGACATCCAGTCCGAGTACCTCAACCGCGCCCTGCGCTACCGCGACACCCACGGGCTCTCTCCGCAGGAGGACCGCGCCCTCGACATGTGGGAGCACTGCCTCAAGGCGCTCGAGTCCGACCCCCTCACCCTTGGACGCGAGTGCGACTGGGTGGCCAAGTACCAGTTGATCGAGGCATACCGAGAACGACACGGACTTCCGCTCGGCCATCCCAAGGTGGCGCTGCTCGACCTGCAGTACCACGACGTCAACCGCAGCCGGGGCCTCTACTACCGGATGGAGGCACGCGACCGGGTGGACCGGCTCGTCGAGGACGGCGCCATCACCGAGGCCATGACGCGTCCGCCTCAGACCACACGCGCCCGTCTGCGAGGAGAATTCATCCGCCGCGCCAAGGAGCGACGCCGCGACTTCACCGTCGACTGGGTGCACCTGAAGCTCAACGACCAGGCCCAGCGGACCGTGCTGTTGAAGGACCCCTTCCGGTCCCACGACGAGCGGGTGGAGAAGCTGATCGCCAGTCTTTGAGCGTCGCCGGAGGCAAATAACGGGGTCCGGTCCACTAGCCTCGTAATTTCGTGACCCCTGACCGGCCGGAGACGGCGCCACCCTCGAGCTCACTCGACGCCCTGTGGTTGACCCCGGCCCCGGCCCCGGTGGCGGTGAGCGACTGGATGGTTGCGACCCCGTCGGCCCCGGTGGTCTCCGCGCCTGATCTCCCCGGGACAGCGCCGGGGGACAACGGCACCTTCATCCAGGGGAGCCCCGACTTCATCCAGGGGAGCCCCGACTTCATCCCGGGGAGCCCCGACGCCCGCCCCCCGATGGCCCGCCGGCCCGGCCGGGGGAGTCGCTGGATCATCGAGTGGGCCGTCGTGCTCATCGTGGCCGTCGTCGTGGCCCTCGGGATCCGGACCTTCGTCGTCCAGACGTTCTTCATCCCGTCGGCTTCGATGGAGCCCACCCTCATGATCGGCGACCGGATCCTCGTCGACAAGGTCAGCTACCACCTCCACGCCGTGCACCGGGGCGACATCGTGGTCTTCGCCACGCCCCCCGGTGAGGACGCCGGGCCCGACGTCAAGGACCTGGTGAAACGCGTCATCGGCCTGCCCGGCGAGACGATCTCGTCGGCCGGGGGCCAGGTCGTGATCAACGGGAAGCCCCTCAAGGAGCCCTGGCTCGTCCCCGGGACCGTGACGACCGGGATCACCACCCGGAAGATCCCCGCCGGGGAGTACTTCGTCATGGGGGACAACCGCTCCGACTCGTCGGACAGCCGCTTCTTCGGACCCATCCACAAGAACCTCATCGTGGGGCGCGTGGTGGTCAAGATCTGGCCGCTCACCTCCCTCCACATTTATTGATCCCTCGCACCGCCCGGACGGCCGTGCCGTCCGCCGCCGTTGCCGGGAGGCCCGGCGTCGTAGACTTGGCGCCGAATGCTGTCGCTCAGCCCGGCGAAACTGCTGGTCATCCTCGTCATCGCGCTCATCGTTCTGGGGCCCGAGAAGCTCCCGCAGGTGGCGCGCCAGATCGGCGCGGCCTGGCACGACCTGCGGCAGTGGCGGACCCGACTCGAGAGCGAGGTGCGGGGGACGTTTCCCAACCTGCCCCCCACCCACGAGGTGGCCCAGGCCGTGCGCTCGCCCCTGGCCTTCCTCGACCGTCTCGCCGACGAGCATGAGCGGGCCCTGAGCGAAGAGCCGGGCGTCGCCACCGATCCCGTCGTCGACGGCGAGACCGACGCCTCGGGGCCGGCCCCCCCGGTCGACGCCGCGACGACGGGCGCGGTCTCCCCGGCCGTCCCGGCGCCAAGACCACCGGGGTCGTCGAACGGGGCCGGGTCGACCAACGGGGCAGGGTCGACCAACGGGGCAGGGTCGACCAACGGCGCCGGTACGCCGGTGTCGTCTGTGCTCCCGGCCGTGCCCGACGACCCGAGCATGAACTGACCGGCGACGCCACGGACCACCATGGCGACCCGACTCCGACTGCCGTTCCGAGGCGCGTCGACGCGACCCTCGGCCGAAGCGATGACGCTCGGGGAGCACCTGGCGGAGCTGCGCCGACGGGTCGTCATCTGCGTGGTGGCGTTCGGGGCCGGCTCGACCGTGGCGTTCATCGTCTACCCCCACATCCTGCATTTCCTGCAGGCGCCGTACTGCCGGGTGACTCGTCCCCGCTCGTGCAAGCTGTACGTCACCGCACCGCTGGACGGGTTGTCCCTGCGCATCAAATTGGCCACCTACGGAGGGGTGTTCCTGGCATCACCGGTCATCTTGTGGGAGCTGTGGCGCTTCATCACGCCGGGTCTGCACCGCAACGAGAAGCGCTACGCCATCCCCTTCGTAGTGTCGTCCATCGCGCTCTTCGCCTTCGGGGCGTACCTGGCCTTCGTGTCCTTCCCCCACGCGCTGCAGTTCCTGCAGAACATCGGGGGCCCCACGCTCCAGCAGATCTACAACCCCAACAGTTATCTGGGCCTGATCGTGGCGCTCATGGCGGTATTCGGGCTCACCTTCGAGTTCCCCGTCATCTTGGTGTCGCTCGAGCTCGTCGGCGTCCTGACGCCGAGGAAACTGGCGTCGGTGCGGCGCTGGGCCATCGTGGGCATCGTGGTGTTCGCAGCCGTGATCACGCCCAGCGGGGACCCGTTCTCCATGCTGGCGCTGGCGGTGCCGATGTACATCTTCTACGAGGTGTCGATCCTGCTCGGCAAATTCCTGCGCCGTTGAGCCACAACAGTCGGTGACGGCTGGTCCCGGCGCCGGCGACCCCGTGCGCGCCCAGGTGCGGGCACGCCTGGGATTCCCGCTCGACCCCTTCCAGGAGGCGGCCTTCGACGCCCTCGACAAGGGACGCTCGGTGCTCGTCTCGGCGCCGACCGGCTCGGGGAAGACGGTGGTGGCCGACTACGCGGTGGCCCGGGCCCGGGCCCGGGGTCAGCGCGCCTTCTATACGACGCCGCTCAAGGCACTCTCCAACCAGAAGTACTCGGAGCTGGCCGAGGTGTACGGCCCCGAAGAGGTGGGATTGCTCACCGGTGATCTTTCGCACAACGGGCACGCCGCCGTGGTCGTCATGACGACCGAGGTGTTGCGCAACATGCTCTTCGCCCGCTCCCCGCAGCTGGCCGGCCTCGGTCTGGTCGTCCTGGACGAGGTGCACTACCTCCAGGACCCCTACCGCGGGTCGGTGTGGGAGGAGGTGCTCATCCTGAGCCCCCCCGAGGTGGTCTTCGTGTGCCTGTCGGCCACGGTGTCCAACGCGGCGCAGTTCGGAGAGTGGCTCACCACCGTGCGCGGCGCCACCGAGGTCGTCATCGAGACGCACCGCCCCGTCGAGCTGCGTAATCACGTGGCCGTGGCGGAGAAGGGGAGTCGCCGCGTCGAGCTCGTGCCGCTGCTGCACCATCGCAAGATCCACCCCAAGGCGCTGGCGCTCGACCAACGGGTGGCGCGCCTGGCGCGACGTCCGGGCGGGCTCCGCCATTCGCGCCTGGTGGGCCCGCGCCGCAGCGAGCTCATCGAAGCGCTCGACGACCTGACCATGTTGCCGGCCATCGTCTTCATCTTCTCGAGAGCGGCGTGCGACGCGGCGGTCGCCCAGTGCCTTTCCGACGGGATGCGTCTCACGAGTCCCGAGGAGAGAGCCGAGATCAGACGTCGCTGCGAGGAGCACACCGAGGGGTTGCCCGACGAGGAGCTGCGCGTCCTGGGGTACGGGCCGTGGGCGGCGGGTCTCGAAGCGGGGCTGGGGTCGCACCACGCCGGCCTGATCCCGGCCTTTCGAGAGGCGGTGGAGGACTGCTTCTCTTCGAACCTGTTGGGCGTGGTGTTCGCCACCGAGACCCTGTCGCTCGGCATCAACATGCCGGCCCGCACGGTGGTGATCGAGCGGCTCACCAAGATCCGCGAGCACGGGCGCAGCGGGTTGTCGTCGGGGGAGTACGCGCAGTTGACGGGACGAGCCGGCCGGCGCGGTCTCGACTCGGTCGGCCATGCCGTGGTGGTGTGGTCCCCACAAGTGTCGATGACGGCGCTCGCCACGCTGGCCACCTCTGCGCCCCCCGATCTGCGGTCGTCGTTCCGGGCCAGCTACAACCTGGCTGTCAACCTCGTGCGCCGGTACCACGTCGATCAGGCCCACTACATCCTGGACCGCTCCTTCGCCCAGTTCCTCGACCGCGCCCATCACCACGCCCTGTCGCGCCGGCTCGATCGCGCCCTGGCGCTGCTCGAGCACTTCGGGTACGTGGACCTCGCCGCGTGGCGGCTCACGGCGCGCGGCGCATCGTTGGCCGGGATCTATCACGAGTCCGATCTCCTCGTCGCCGAGGCCCTCGCCGAGGGGCTCTTCGACGGGCTCGACCCGCCCGAACTGGCCGCGGTGGTGTCGTCGTGCACCTTCGAGACGCGCCCCGGTCGGGCGCCGGTGCTGGCGTCGCCCCCCAAGGCGCTTCGCCCGAGACTGGAGGCGATCGCCGACGTGGCCGAGCGCCTGCGCGCCGAGGAGCAGGCGTCGCGCCTGCCGCGCACCCGGGCCCCCGACGAGGGGTTCGCCGACGTCGCCCTCCGGTGGGCGCGCGGACAACGCCTCGACCGTGTCCTCGAGCGGGCCGAGCTCGCGCCCGGCGACTTCGTGCGCAACGTGAAGCAACTGATCGACCTGCTGCGCCAGTTGGCCGTGGTGGGCGTCGCGGACACCGCCGGCGCGGCCCGTCACGCCGCCGACTTGCTCCAACGCGGCGTGGTGGCGGCGTCGGCGGGCCCGACCCTCGCCCTCGACGATCTCGCCTCCGCGCCGGCGCCCACCGTCGCCGACGAGGCCCCGCCGGGGGCCGGCATGACCCGATCGGAGGGGGCCGCAATGCCCCTCGAACAGGGGTGGCGCGGGTCTCGGGGCAGGTAATCGGGGGTCCGCCACCACGGCGTCGAGCCGGTCGTAGTGTTGCCGGGGCCATGTTCCCCTACGCCGAGGAGACGTTCAGCGCCGACGAGACCGAGGTGCTGCGCCGATACGTCACCAACGTCGAGGGGCCCGTCTTCGCCCTGGTGAACCTGCCCGAAGTGGTGAAAGGGGCGTTGTTCGCCCGCTATTCGCGCTCGGCCAAGAGCCTGCGGCGGTTGTTCCTCGACGAATTCGTGGGCGAGCTCGACGTGACCGGGGACGCCGGGGTCGACGCCACCATGGGACTGCGCCGGGCCGAAGAGCTCTACGACCGCGTCTTCCTCGAGTACGGCGACGATTCGGTGGCCCAGCTCGGCGGCGTCCACCTCGCCTGCGAGCAGGCGTCGAACATGCTCACCAAGGTGCTCGAGTGGGGCCGGCTCATGGCCTATCTCGAGCAGTCGACGCGCTACGTGCCCTACGACAGTCGCCTCAGCTCCGGCCACTACCGCTACCACCGCGACCCCGAGGTGCTCGAGTCTTCCATCGGAGCCCGGTACGTCGGTGACATGGACCGCATGTTCGACACCTACGGCGCGTCGCTCCCCGAGTTGCAGGCCTGGCTCTCCAAGCGCTTTCCCCAGCGCGCCGGCGATTCAGACTTCGTGTACCGCCAGTCCATCCGGGCCAAGGCACTGGACGCGCTACGCGGGCTGCTGCCCGCGGCGTCGTTGTCGAATGTCGGCGTGTACGGGACGGGCCAGTCCTACGAGATGCTGTTGCTGCGCATGCGGGCCCATCCTCTTCCCGAGGCGCGCCGGTACGCGCAGCTCATGCTGGACGAGCTGCGCAAGGTCATCCCGTCGTTCCTCCAGCGCGTCGACATCCCCGAGCGCGGCGGAGTGTGGACCGAGTACCTGGCTGACACCGCGGCCCGGACCGACGAGGTGGTGGCCCGGCTGTGGCCCGACGCCCAGGGCCCGCCCCCCGAGCAGGCGTCGAGCGTGGCCCTCGTGGACTGGGACCCCGAAGGCGAGGACAAGGTCATCGCGGCCATCTGCTACCCGCGCACGACCCTGTCGGACCAGGAAGTCCTCCGTCGGGTCCGGGCGCTGGGGCCCGAGGACCGGCGATCCATCATGCGGGCCTACGTGGGGGAGCGCACCAACCGTCGCCACCGTCCGGGGCGGGCCTTCGAGCGCACCGACTACCGGTTCGACGTGGTCTCGGACTACGGGGCGTTCCGGGACCTGCAGCGCCACCGCATGCTCACCATCGAGTGGCAGGACCTCGGCCCCGGCCTCGGCTACGAGATGCCCGACACCGTGGCGGAGGCGGGCCTCGGAGACCGCTACGCGCGGTCGATGGCACGCTCGGCCGATCTCTACGACGTCATGACACGGGTGTGTCGCACCCAGGCGCCCTATGCGGTCGCGCTCGCCTTCCGGGTTCGCTATGCGATGCAGATGAATGCGCGCGAAGCACTGCACATGCTCGAGCTGCGGTCGGGGGAGCAGGGCCATCCCGCCTACCGGGTCGTCGCCCAGGACATGCACCGGCTCATCGCCGAGCACGCCGGGCACCGGGTCATCGCCGAGGCCATGACGTTTGTGGACCATCAGTCCTACGACCTCGAGCGACTCGGTTCCGAGAAACGGGCCGAGGCTCGTCGCTCCGCCGCCGTCCCGACCTGACACCGTCGGACTCCGGGGCGCCGATCGCACGCCGAGGAGAAAAGCCGCCGTCGTCTTGACCAGGGGGGATGCGCAAAGGCCCTGGTCGGCTCCATCAAGAGGCGCTTGAGTCCTCCATCGAGCGGAGCCTATTGTGCGCCCCAGTCCCAGACGCCCCTACAGCTGCTCCTCCGGTCTACCGGCTGAGCGGGTGGCGAGGGGGGGATTACTGTGAGAGGCGGAGGGTGGCCCGGGGAACCGAGTAGAGAACGTCACCACCATGACCCCGGCGGGTGCCGCCGGTCTGGTGGAGATGGCACCAAAGGTTCCCGGGCCCTACCGCCCCCGGCGTACGCGTCACACCGAGATCTCCCGATGGCCCTGTCGCGGTGATCTGACTCCCGGATCGGAGCCGATATGCTCCCGCGGCGTCCGACGACCTAAAGGGACCTAAAGGGCAGAAGTGGCCGACGACCTGGATGATGTGGCAGAACCCGAGGAGCTCGACACCGAGGACCTCGAGGACCTCGCCGACGAGGAAATGCTCGAAGAAGTCCTCGACGAGGAGGACCTCGACGTCGCCCTCGTCGACGATGACGACGACGACGTCGTCGCCGATATCGACGTCGTCGAGGAGGACGAGCCCGACGTGGTCGTCGTCCCCGTGGCCACCGTCACCACCGCCGAGGAGGGTGACGAAGAGGAAGAAGAGGTCGACGACGAGGATGTCGAGGCCAGCCTGGACGAGATCCTGAAGGAGCGCCTGGTCGTCGAGGAGGAGGAGGCCGAGGACGAGGAGGTCGTCGAGCCCGACGACCGCTCCGAGGGCTCGGAGCGGGTCCTGCCCAAGCAGCCCGACGAATTCGTGTGCAGCTCCTGTTTCCTCGTCAAGCACTCCAGCCAGCTCGCCGATCCCGAAAAGGGGCTGTGCCGGGACTGCGTGTGAGCGCGGTGGTGAGAGGGCGCCACGGACAGGAGGGTGCGAGATGACCGACGACAAGTCTCCCGGAGACCGGTTGCTCGAGCTCGTGGTCTTCGGGCCCACCGGCTTGGCCGTCACGCTCGTCGAGGAGTTCCCCAAGCTCGTCGAGAAGGGCCGCCACCGCGTCGAAGGGCAGGTCCACACCGCCCGCCTCGTCGGGCAGGTCGCGTTTCAGATGGGCCGTCGCCAACTCGAGCAAACGCTCGGGCACCTCGTCGCTCAGGCTGACGGCGGTCGTGGCGACGACGACGTCGACACCGTCCCCGGCATCGACCACGATCAGCCCGGGGCCGAGGCCCCCGCCGCCGAGGCGTCTCCCGGCGACGTCCCCGACGTCGATCGGCGCGCCGGGTCGTCGGTGGCGGCCGGGCGCGAGCCGGCGTCGACGCCGTGGCGGCCATCGGTGTGGCTCGGGAGCGGGGGACCCAACGGCACCGAGTCGCCGTCGTCGCTCGCCATCCCCGGCTACGACAGCCTCTCGGCGTCGCAAGTGGTCCAGCGATTGGAGGGATTGTCGCCGTCCGAGCTCGAAGAGGTGCGCGCCCACGAGGCCTCGCACCGCCAGCGCCGCACCATTCTCCACCGGGTCGAGCAGCTGCTCACCGGCGGAGACAGCGTGCCGTCCTAGCGGACCGGGCAACGGGTCGGGTCGGTCCCGTGGAGGGCACCCGTCCGGCGCGCCGCGAGGACGCCGACCGCTGCGGCGCGCTGTGTCGTAGCGCGCTCGAAGAGGTCCAACGGGCCCGGGGTGGGGCCCTGTTCGTGCGCCGGGAGACCGGTCTGATCGCCAAGGCCCTCCTACGTCCCGGTGGCCTCGACCGCCTGCTGTCGGACCCCCGGCGCCGGGTCGTGCTCGGGACCGTCGACGACTCGGTGGTGGGCATGGCGATCGGGCGCCTCGACGAAGTGGGCGAGACGAGACTCGGGATCATCGACGCCTGTTATGTCGAGCCCGCGGCGCGGGGCGTGGGGGTCGGCACGGCGCTGCTCGACTCCGTGGTGACGTGGTTCGGTGCGTCGGGCTGTCGCGGCGTGGACATCAGCGCCCTGCCCGGTGACCGGGCCACGAAGAACCTCCTCGAGGCGTCGGGGTTCAAGGCTCGTCTCATCACCATGCACCGAACCCTGGAGTGAGGCGCGCGCCCGGGGCCGCGGCGGCGCTGCGGCCCGTGCTGGCGGTGGGTGCCGTGGCCGTGCGGGGCGGCGCGCTGCTCCTCGTCCAACGAGCCCGTGACCCTGAGGCGGGGAAATGGAGCGTGCCGGGCGGCCACGTCGAGCCGGGCGAGACCATGGCGGGTGCCGTCGAGCGCGAGGTGCTCGAGGAGACCGGGCTCGAGCTGCGGTGCGGGCCGTTGCTGGGCTGGGCCGAGCGGATCGGCCCCGGCTACCACTTCGTCATCCTCGACTTCACCGTGGTGGTGCCCGAGGGCTGCGGGGAGCCGGTGCCGGGCAGCGACGCCGCCGCCGCGGCCTGGGTCCCGCTCGGTGCGATGGTCGCCCGGTCGTTGGTCGACGGCCTGGAGGGTTTCCTCCGCTCCCACGGTGTGCTCGCCTGACCCAGGTCCGGCCGGGAAGGGGGTCGGGGGAGGGGCGGTGCTCGTGTGGTCAGGCGCCCCGCGCCCCGGACGGGGTGGGCCGGCGGGGTCCGGGCGGCGGGGGAATGGGGAGACCGAGGAGCCGGGCCAGCTCGGGGACCTGGCCCGCGGCGCGCCGCACCGCGGCGCGCAGCTCGGCGCCGGCGGGATCGGGCAGGCCGGCCGGCTTGACCGTTCTGCGCACCGGTGAGTCCACCACCGCGTCGAGCAGCGCCTTCCACTCGTCTTCGGCCAGCTGTGCGGACATCGCCGCGCCGGCCGCCTCGGCGAGGCGCACGGCCAGGTCGGCGGGGACCCGGGCGGCGGGCTCGGGCGGCCGCGCCGAGACCCGAAGGGCGTCGGCGACACGACCGTCCTCGAGTGCGGCGACGATGCGGGCCAGCCAGCCGTCGCGCAGGGCTGTCACCCGGGACTGGAGTGCGTCACGCAGTGTCGTGACCATCTCCCGGCCTTCGTCGTCGAGGCTCACCGTGGAGGCCGAGGCCACGACGGAGCGGACCTCGCGCAGCGGCGCGTCCTTCCCGGCGTTGCGCGCCGCGACGGCCCGGTCCTTCCATCCCGCCAAGGTCATCCGGGGCAGGAGCTCCTCGGCCATGGTAAGCAACGGGTCGGGTGACACCTCGGCGCGTCCCTCGGCCCGGGCACGGGCGTTTTGCTCCTCGATGGCGTTGCGCACGGCGGGGATCCCTCCCCGCAACAGCTGCTCGGCCACGGGGAGCTGCTCGGGACGCAATTCGGCCAGCGCGGCGTTGCGGTGCGTGGCCACGGTCTGCAGACGGCGGGGCCGGTCAGCTCGCTCGGCCCGCACCGGGCGCGGTCCGGCGCCGTCGCGACCACTGCGTTCGGGCCGGCCCTCGGTGGCGCGCTCGGGCGCGCCGGGCGTGCCTCGCGGTCGGGCCGGGTCCCCCGGCCGTCACGCGCCGGGCGCCCGTCGCGTCCGGGCCGCGGCGGCCGTGCCCCTCGGTCGTCACCGGGGGAGCCCGGGGCGCCGTTGCGGCGCGGCGCCGCGCCCCGGCCCGCCGAGGCCCGTCGGGGCCGATCGCCCCGGCCGTCCTCGTCGCGTCGGCGCCCTCCGGGGGCGAGGATGACCGACACGCCGCCCGGCGCGCTGTCACGGCCCGAGCCCACGATCTCGATGCGCGCCACCTTCTCGATGGCGGGGGCTTCCTTCGGGGCCAGCACGGAGGTGACCACGATGCCCTCGAGGTCGAATTCGGCGTCGGCGCGCAGGACGTCGCCGACCTTGGCGCCGCTGGGCAGGAGCGTGCCCTCGAGTGAGCCCCGGGGCTGGCGGGCCCCGGGGGCGCGCCACGTCCACGTGCCGTCGTCGCGGCTGCTGGTCAGTTCGATGTCGATGCGTCGCGTCATTGGGGTCGGACCACGCTACCGTCGGCGCCGACACGGTGAGAACACCTCGCGCCTCTGGTCCCGTTGGCCTCGTACAGCATTTCTGTGCAGGTTCTGAGAATACGAGCCAAACGCACCCCGGAGCCATGCGCGTTCCCTAATCTGACAGGCGTCGGGCACACCCGAGGGTGGTTCTCCCGGGGAAGAGGAGCGCGAGCGGTGGACGAAGAGCGTCAGGACCACGGGGCCAACGACGCCGACTCGGCACCGGCCCCGCCGCCGTCGCTCGGAGGAACCTCGACAGCGCCGCCGGTGTCCCCGCTGCCACCGTCACCCCCCTACGGGGCCGGCCCGCTGGTGGCGCCCCCGGCCCCGGGCACGCCGGTGTGGAGAGGCGCCGAGGCGCCCGTGGTCCCGGGCTGGCCACCGTCGGGGGCCGCACCTGCGGGCGCGGTCCCACCCGGGCCGTTCGCAGGCTCGGCGCGAAGCACCCCGGAGTCGGAATCGAGACAGGCACCGAGTCGCGCCCGGGGCTGGATCCTCGTCGCCGTGGTCGCCGCCCTCGTCGGGGGTGCCGCCGGCGCGGGCATCGCCGAGGCGGTGGGCACTGGGAACGGCGACAGCTCGCCGCCCCCGGTGCGCGTGGGGGAAGAGACGCCGGGCCCCGCCCTCGCCGGCGGGGCGCAGATCCCCACCATCGTGAAGAGCGTCCTCCCCGAGGTGGTGTCGATCGACGCCAAGGGCCCGGGGTCGGCGGTGGGCGGTGTCTTCGGCGGGCCGACGGAGGACCAGGGCACGGGGATGATCATCTCGGGCACCGGCGAGGTCGTCACCAACAACCACGTCATCTCGGGCGCCACCACGATCACGGTGACCCTCTACGGGCAGACTGCGGCGCTGCCCGCCACCTTGGTGGGGGCGGACCCCTCGAGCGACGCCGCCCTCCTCAAGATCAATGCTCCTCCCGCCAACCTCCAAGCCGTCACGTTCGGGGATTCGACCAAACTCCAGGTCGGTGACGCCGTCATCGCCATCGGCAACGCCCTCGGGCTCTCCGCCGGCACGCCCACGGTGACGTCGGGGATCGTGTCGGCCACGGGCCGGACCGTCCAGGCCGGCGACGGGAGTGGGGGAGCGGGGGAGACCCTCCAGAACATGATCCAGACCGACGCGGCCATCAACTCGGGCAACTCGGGCGGGCCGCTGGTGGACTCGGCCGGCCAGGTGGTGGGGATGGACACCGCCGTGGCCTCGTCGAGCAGCGGGAACGCGCCGGCGCAGAACATCGGCTTCGCCATTCCTTCATCGACCATCCAGGGACTCGTTGCCACGTTGCGCGCCGGGGGGACGGCGGGCAAGGCCAAGGCCTATCTCGGTGTCGAGGTCACCGACGAGACCACCGAGGAGCAACAGGCCTACGGGCTCGTCCCGGCCTCGGGCGCCCTGGTGGTCTCGGTGGTGGGCGGTTCGCCCGCCGACTCGGCCGGCATCCGCACCGGTGACGTCATCGTGAGCTTCAACGGCCAGGCCGTCACCTCGGCCCAGGGGCTCACCAACGACGTCCAGGCGTTGTCGTCGGGGACCACCGTTCACCTCACGCTGTACCGGGCCCAGAAGAAGATCACCGTCACCGCCACGTTGGGCCTGGCCCCGGCGGGCTGATCCCGGACCGTCTTTCAGCGACCGGTCTGGCCGTCCACGAGCTCTCGCAAGATGTCGGCGTGCCCGGCGTGGCGCGCCGTCTCCTCGACGAGATGGGCGAGCATCCACCGCGCCGTGAGACCATGGCGCCCCAGGGCCAGCGGCCGGTCGAGGTCGCGACAGTCGGCGAGGATCGCGTCGGACCGTCGGACCGCCTCGGCATAGGCCTGGCGAACCGACGCCACCGTGTCGGTCGGCTCGAGATCGAAGCCGTCGTCGCGCCGCGCCACGTCGGAGCCCGCGTAGCGCCGTTGGACCCAGTAGACCTCGACCGAGGTCAGGTGTTTGACGACCCCGAGGAGCGTGGTGCTCGACGCCACGAATCGACGGCGGGCGTCGTCCTCGGACACGTCCACCAGCTTGCGGTCGACGCTCGTGCGCAGGTACCCGAGGAAGGCGAGGAGCGTGTCCCGCTCTCCCGACACGATGGCGGGAACGTTGTGGTCGGCGCCCTCGGTCGGGGTCATGGCGTCGAAAGGAGCGATTCCTCGATGACGGGGGTGCCTTCGGCCCCGACGTGCATGTACCACTCGGTGCCCCATACCGCCTCGAAGGCCTCGGGCGGCATCTTGAGGAAGAACGACGTGTCGCTGATCTGGCTGGCGTGGGCCTGCATGGCGCCCCGTTTGCGGTCGAGGTAGTCACGCACGTCCACGGCCGTGGTCACCCGCTCGCCGAGCACGCCCATGGTGTCGAGCATGGACCGCTGTTCCGGGGGCAGGTCGAATCCGAACTCGTCGGCCCGGTCGACCAGCGACAACATGTAGTCGCGGTTCATCGTTGCCATGAACACCCGCGGCGTCGCGGCGCGCGAGGCGGCCCGCAGGCCCACCCGGTGCACCTGGATGTGGTCGGGGTGCCCATAGCCGCCGTTCTCGTCGTAGGCGACGAGCACATCGGCGTGCTCGTCGTCGAGGAGGGCGGCCAGACGTGCCGCCGCCTCGTCGATGTCGGCCTGCCAGAAGGAGCCCGGGTCGTCGTTGGTGGCTTCCCCGGCCATCCCCGAGTCGCCGTAGCCCAGGTACTCGTGGCGCGCCACCCCGAGGACGGCACACGCCGCGGCGAGCTCGACGGCGCGTCGCTCGGCGAGCGATTCCCCGGGGGCGAGGACGCCCTCGGGAACCTCTCCCAGTTCCCCGCGTGTCGCCGTCACGAGCACGACCCGGTGCCCTTCGGCGGCCATGCGGGCCATCGTGCCCCCGGTCTGGATCGCCTCGTCGTCGGGATGGGCGTGGAAGAACACTGCGGTGGCCATGGCAGGGGAGGCTAGGGGGTGGTGGCCTCGCCCTGGTCCTAAATATCAGAAATGGGCGATTATACCTGACGAACCTGGTGGGTCATTGCCCAAAGCAAACGAAATCGCTAGACATTGGTCTATACCGTCTTTGGTATTCCCTGGTCCCCGCTGGCACGGCTGCCAGGCTCTTTGACATGCGGACTTTGTTAAGCAGTGGCGCTCGTGCGGTGGATTTACAAGGAACTACTTGGCACGAGCGGGCACGAGGTATGTCGACGCCGGACAAGCATGTTGCTCACGAAACAAGCCGCTGTTGATGTGTTCGCTGGGCGGCATAACCTGGTTTGTTGGAAACGATGGTTTTGGACAGACCGCTAATACGCCGAGTGCTTGAGAAGTGCATCGCAGAGGGGTACTTGATTGACAGAATCCTGGCGGTGCGGTTAGGAGGCTTCCTTGAAAGTGTCATCAACAAGGGCTACGACTTTGAGCTAGTAATTTCTGGTCTCTTCATAACACATTGAAGGACTGGGGCCGGTGTGGCCTTTCTTCTAGCGGCGCTTGTGGGTTTGGCGTGGGTGCTACATGAGATTCTTTGATTGAGCCATGAGCCAACTGTCGCTTTTCCCAGGGTTGACCACCCTAAATACTCGGTCGTCCACGTTGAATTGCAGGATTGGCCTCTCGTTCCCCACAGAGGTCATGGGTGACACTGGGAGCATGGAATCTCCTGAAGGAACTACACGGAAGCTCCGACGACCCCTTGGCGGGGGTGCTGCGTTTGTGGGGGGCGTGACTTGGGTGGCCACTATGGCCCCCCTATGGCCGATAGGGGCCGTATTCGTGGTCAGCAGCCTGGTGCTAGCCGCCTATTCCTGGACCCCCTCAGCCGTTCGGCTGCCACAGCGGCTTTTCAGCGTGGTGTTCGCGGCGACGGCTGGACGCTTCGGTACAACCCGCCGGTTGGATCAGCTCGGCGGCGCTTCACGCACAGGCCACCGACCTAGTGGCCGACATACACGCATACCTCCGTGATGCGCCTGCCCCTGGGCGGAAGCCATGGCTCCGCAGCAGGCGATGAGGGCGCGCCGAAAGGGTGCAACCGAGGAGGAGTTGCATGCGATATGGCAGCAAGTGACTCAGCAAATGATTGAAGCCAGTTCACGGGAACGTCAGGAATTGGCTAATCAATTTGGTGGACGACTCCACCACGTTCTCGGAGAGTTTCAGAATCTCGGATTGCTTGATGAGGGTCAGGTCATGCACATCGAGTGGTACGGACAGAGCAAGGGCTGGCTTTCCCGGGCGGCCACGGAGATTGAGGCACTGGCGCTGCGCCTCTGAGTCATGCCCCCTCCGATCTCGGGCATGATTGGCGCCCATGCGGAGGACTGCGTTTCTGGGTGTCCTAGCCATCGTCCTGACGGCCTGTGGGGGAACTGCTGCCACTACCGCGACTACCGCTGGCACCACAACGACGCGCCCGGTTCCGAGCGGACTGGGCGTATCCCTGGCCCAAGTCGAGTCCTTCTTTAACGCTCACGGGGCCGAACCGCAGTATTGGAGCAAGGGACAGACCTTGACGGCCGCCCAGGGCTGTACCGAGTTTTGCGGGCAGAACAATGAGGACGGCGGAACTGGGACCGGATGTGATATCTCCATTCTTGGCGCTGTCGGTAATGTCGGCTCGATCGGAATGACCTGCCTTCCGGGGCAACCTCTCAGTGCCGCCAACGCCTCCCGCCTAACCGCTCAGGCTTTATCGTCGCTTCTGTCTGCAGTATCAGCCAGTTTGCTCCATCTGCCGTTTCGTGGGCCTCTGCTCATCTGAATACGGCCCTGGGCGGTGGGGCGGGTGCGGGCTATACCAACGCCGAAGTGTCTGTCAGGGTGAGCAGCGGGATCGTTTCGCACAATCAGACCGTCAATCTGACGATTCAGACTCCCTAGTTGGCGGAAAGGTATTGACACACACTGATAAACTGGTGTGTGTATTGACTATCGACCTGACTGGCGGAATCTAACTTCCGCTAGCGTCATCGCCGTGACGCTTTTGGCCGCCGTCATTACCCCTGGGGGCATTTTGTTGGCCGCCGACACGCGGGAGGACCGGCAATCCCCACGACCCGGCGATGATGCCCCTACAGAGCACCGAACCGTGAAGTTTCGCCCGGTTCCTGGTCTCAAATCCGTAGCCTGGGGACGCGCCGGGGGGAGCACGTTGGCGGTGGATTTCCGCAACTGGCTTTCTACTCAGCACCCTTCTAAGTGGAGTGACTTACAGGGGGGCGCACATTCAGGAACTAGTTCGCCTGTTGCGAGTAGAGGTAACCCAGAACAATCGGCAAGAGCACGATCCCACCTTGGATACTCGGATTCTTCCGCGGGCTACCTAGAGGATGGACCGAGGATTCACGTCAGTTACTCGACCGGCAATAAGTTCGACACCGAGATTGAGGATGATGTGGTGTTTGTAGGTTCTGGTGAGGCGTCTACTCGGCTGGCCCTAGGAATCCTCAGAGGAATTGCAGTCCCGAAACTACGGTCAACACCTCTGGTGGTCTACGTGCATTTATGCGTGGGTGCATCGCGGCCAATCCCGAACTAGGCGGAAAGGTGATGATTTGGCGCATCCCCCCCGGGGGCACCCTCACACTCGTTGACGAGGGTGAGGACTAAAATCGTACTGTGGCTAAGAAATCACCAGTTCGAGGACCAGCATCTAAGCCGGTTTCATTCGCTCCGCTAACGCCAGCGGAGGCGATGAAAGCCCTACTGGCCGTCAAGCCAAAGGATTTGGCCGACGCTGAGGCAGAGGACGACGACCTGACACCGGAGGACGAACGCCCCGCCCGGTCAAGCCGACATAAGTAAGGCGCTTTCCGCCAGCCTGTCCGACCATCCGTACGGCACGTTCTGAGTCGGCCAGTTTGCAGGTGGTGTAGCGGAAATCGAATTCTCCGGTGTAGCGCCCAAGGTGTTCCACAGAAACGTGGTGGTGAGTGCCGTCAAGTGACCGCTTTAGTTGCGAGAAGTAGCCCTCGGCCTTGTTCGTTGTGACGACACCCCGAACGTATTCACCCTCGGCGTGATTGACGTATTCGTGGCCCTTCATCTCCGATCCGATGCCCCGGTAGAAGGGCGCTGCGTCGGTGTGTAGGACCGTGTTAGCCAAATCCACGTTCGTCTCAATGACGTTGCCCACAGTGGCGCCAGAGACGGCCTGGACGACCTGGGAGCGAACCTCGCCAGTCTCGGGCCGGATCAGAGAAACAACAGGTGTCTTGTCGGATTGCTTCTGTCCGCCACTTCCCTTCGGGGGCCGGTTGTGACGGTTACCAGGCTTGCCGCCGACCCACGTCTCGTCAGACACCACGACGCCACCACTCCACCTGTCGGCGGCGGGGGACAGAGACATTGCAAGGCGCAGGCGGTGGCACATGAACCAAGCCGATCTTGTAGGTGATCCCCAGGTCCCGGTGCAGCTCGTGGGCGGACACGCCGTTCTTTGCAGAGGCCATCAAATAGACCGCCATGATCCACTTGCCGACAGGGATTTTGGAGTCCTCAAAGACTGTCCCCACAAGGGCCGTGAACTGATGCCTACAGGCCTTGCACTTGTAGACCTTCCGGTGCGACACCTTGCCCGTACGGGTCACACGGACGCCCCCACGGGGCGCTAGGTAGGCCCCTCCGTACTCATGGCAGCGAGGACACCGGGGGCCGTTGGGCCAGCGGAAGGACTCAAAAAGTTCCCAGGCGAACGCCTCGTCGGTGAGGGCTTTGGAGGCTTGGCGGAGGGTGAACGGTTCCATAGGTTCATTGTCTGCCCGTGCCTACGGTTTGTCAAGTATATAATCACCCAGAAATGCTATATAACGACGATGATATAGCCGACGAGCCTCCCGATGGCCACGCCGGCAACGGGGGTGGCATCGTGTGTTGCCCGCTGCGCGGCGGGGGCATGGCAGCGACGCATGGACGACGACGGGGGACCGATGGCGACGACAGTGACACTCAGCACCCGCGACGGCGACATGGGGCTGTACGACGCGGAGCCGGAAGGGGAGGCCCGGGGGGCCGTCATCGTGGCGCAGGAAGCCTTCGGCGTGAACCCCCACATCGAGGACGTCACGAGACGCCTGGCGGCGGCGGGGTACCGCGCCGTGGCACCCCACCTCTTCCACCGCACCGGAGACCCCGTCATCGAGTACGGCGACTACGACAAGATCATGCCGCAGTTCGCCGGGCTCTCCGAGGCCGGTGTGCTGAACGACATCGACGCCTCCATCGCCTATCTCGAGACCGCGGGCTTCTCGCTGGGGCGAATCGGGATCGTGGGCTTCTGCATGGGGGGCACGGTGGCCTTCTTGGGGTCCGTGCGCCGACCCCTCGGGGCGGGCGTGACCTTCTACGGCGGTGGTGTGACCGAGGGCCGCTTCGGGATGGCGCCGATGGTCGAGCTCGGCCCCGAGCTCCAGACGCCGTGGCTGGGCCTGTACGGAGACGAGGATCAGGGAATCCCACCCGAGCAGGTCGAGGCCCTGCGACCGGCGGTGGCCAAGGCGAAGGTGCCCACCGAGATCGTGCGGTATCCCGGGGCGGGCCACGGTTTCCACTGCGACATGCGCCCCGACTTCCACCCCGAGGCGGCCGCGGACGCCTGGACGCGCACCCTGGCCTGGTTCGAGCAGCACCTGCCGGCGAGCTGACGCGTCGAAGGAAATCGGGTCCCGCTGAGGCGGTGGGAGAAGGCGCCCGCTCGACCCAAATCCGGACCCGGCCGAGGCGCTGGCCACGCTGTGAGAACCAAAGCCGACGCCCCGCCGGTGTCCGTCAAACGGTCGCCAACGGGGTCGGGGGTGGGGCCTGGAGACCACGGTACGCCTCCGCATCAGGCGTGTCTACGGGCCGGCGCCGAATGCTCCCTGGACTGGACGAACCCCGGGGGAAACGAGTGGAAGGCAGTACGAAGCCGAACCGGTACGGCGGGTGACCCGGGCCGCATCTCGACGGGTGGGTGACGAACGGTGCGGCGGCGACGGGCGCCCGAGGGGGCCCCGGGAGGGCCGGCCCAGGGTCCCGGGTCGAGGGCCGGGCGTCTTTCCGTCGTCTTTCGGTCTGAAGGGAAAAACCGCCGATAATGTATCTTATGTAAAGTTAGCGCAGAGAGGACGAGGGTGTCTGGGCCACGCTCATGGGGTCGGCCCGCGATGCCCCTCCCCTCGGGCCGAAAGGGGTCATGACCTGGGCTTGAAGCCGAGGCGTGGCCCGGGCAAGGGATAGACGCGGGCGCCGGGCCCGCAGACCTCGTCGATGAGGCCGTACTCGAGCGCCTCGTCGGCATCGAGAAAACGACCCGTGGCGAGATCGGTCTCGAGGGTCTCGGGGGCCAGTCCCAGAGCGCCCGCCACCCGTTCGCAGAACCGCCGGAATTGGGCCCGGTGGTCTGACGGCCCCGGCGTCGAGATCACGGGCCGGACCCGACAGCTCGAAGACGGGCTCGGAGAGGCGGAAGCGGGCATGGGGCGTGGCCCGGCGGTGCGGGGCCACGGCCAGGGGCCCGATGGCAGGGCCGACCGCCTGGCCCACGCAGGTGGCGGTCAGGTCGACCCCGAGAAGGTCGATGACGTCGACCAGGCACAGGGCGGCGTCGAGGGTGCCCCCGGGGCAGTCGATGTGGAGCTGGACGGGGTCGTCGCCGTTGGCATCGAGGGTCATGAGCTCGATGGCGAGCTGGCTGGCGAGGGCGTCGTCGAGGTAGCCCCACAGAAAGACCACCCGCTGGTCGAACAGACGGTCCCTCGCCGATCGGTGCCTGCCGTCGTGGGGCTGCGCCGGCGGAGGCGGGGTGGTCCCCGAGGCGGGGGTCATCCCCGCTCCCCCAGGCTCCAGGCGAGCTCGATGCCCACGGCGGCGGCGTAGCGCTCCAGGGTGGAGAGACGCACGTCGGCCTCCCCCGCCTCGAGGCGGGCGACGGCGGACTGTGAGGTCCCCATGCGCGCCGCCACCTCGGTCTGCGACAGGCCCACGGCCTGGCGCCGGCTCACGAGCTCGGCGCTGAGATCCTTGCGGCGCTGCGCCATCTCCCGGAATCCGGGGAACACCGTCTCGTGGCGTCGGGCTGGCACCGGCCTCCTCGTGTCCGACCGTGTCGGCTCTCCACATTAGCTCGAATATGATATCTCGTAAATGAGATATAGCCGCGGCCGGAGACAGGGCCCGAGCGGGTGCGGCTCGACGCGAGGAGGAAGCACGTGCCCCTACGCCAGTCGGTGATCCCCACCGTCCTCGAGCAGTCGGCGCGGGGGAGCGCGCCTTCGACATCTACTCGCTGCTCCTGCGCGAACGGATCGTGTTCCTCGGCCAGGAGGTCGACGACCAGATCGCCAACCTCATCATCGCCGAGTTGTTGTACCTCGAAGCCGAGGACCCCGAGCGCGACATCTCGTTGTACATCAACTCCCCCGGCGGCCTCGGGTACGCGGGTATGGCCATCTACGACGTCATCCAGCACATCCGACCCGACGTGTCGACTGTGTGCGTCGGGATGGGCATGTCGGCGGCCGCCATGATCCTGTGCGGGGGCGCGACAGGCAAGCGCCTCGCGCTCCCGAGCGCCAAGATCATGATCCACCAAGGCTCGGCGGGAACCCGCGGCGCCCCGCGCGACATGGAGATCCAATTGCGCGAGGTGCTCGCCATCACCCGTCGCCTGGCCGAGATCATCTCGCATCACAGCGGCCGCCCCGTCGAACAGGTCGAGAGGGACCTCGATCGTGACTATTTCATGACTGCACAAGAGGCCAAGGACTACGGCCTCATCGACGACATCATCGTTCCCCGACGAGGCGTGTCGTACTCTCAGCCGGTGGCGATGGCCGGGTAGGGCCCGTTCAGACGGGTGCGGGCCTCACTTGGTGGGCACCGAGGAGAACGGCACGGCGCCGGTCGGGGCGGTCAGGTTCAGCGGCGTGCCCCAGTTGCTGAACGTGCCCTTGTCGACAACGTGCTGCGAGCCCTGCGCCGCGGTGCCACTGAATTTCAGGGGCACGGTCGGGTCCGACGTCGCGACGAAGAGGGTGGTGTTGCCGGTGACGCCCTGCTGCGGCGTGCCGGGCAGTCCACCCTTGACGCCGACGGCCTGTCGACCCGCCACCGTGGTGGGAGCCGTCACGGTCAGCGTGCCCGTCGGATCGAGCTGAGCGAGGGTGCCGGCCAGGGTGACGGCCGACACGATCGACTTGAACAGGCTGTCGCTGCTGTGCACCGCGATCCACTTGTTGGCGTAGTTCGTCGCCACCGTGGACGCGAAGCCCATGGCAGAGGTCAGGCCGGCGGCGTTGCCCTGCACGTAGGCCACCCCGCCGACGTAGACGACCTGGATGTGTTGCGACCCCTGTGCCACCGACTGTCGCCCCTCTGTCTTCGAGGCGTCGCCGCTGATCGTCTGCGACGACGTGCCCTCGACGGCGGTGAGGACGTAGTGGGTGGATCCCGCTTTGGTGGCGGCCGTGGTGGCGGCCTTCAGGATCTGCGCTCCGGTCTTGGCCTTCAGCGCGCCGACGTTCGCCGTCGACACGGTCTTGGGCGGTGCGTTGTTCGTGGCGGCGGGGGTCGACGAGCCACAAGACGCTGCCGTGAAAGCGATGAGGGCGCCGAGCACCCCGGCAACGATTTTGCGCATCCGGACAACGGTAGTGGGTAGTGGGTCAGTTTGCCGACCCATCACAGGCCGGAGCCTGTCGGGCCCTACCGGCCCGCAAGATGTTGATGGCCGCGTTCACGTCGGCGTGGGCCTCGTGACCACACGCCTGGCATCGGAACTCGGCCTGGGTTCGCCGGTTCTCCCTGTCGAGGTGCCCGCACGACGAGCACCGCTGGGAGGTGTGGCGGGGGTCCACCGCAACCACGTCGCGACCAGCGTCTTCCGCTTTGTACGCGATGAACTGCAGGAGCTGTCCCCACCCGGCGTCTGCGATGGAGCGGTTGAGGCCGGCCTTGGCCGCCGCTCCATTGGGTTCGTAGTTGCCGTCCTCGGCCTTTCGGGGCCGGGGGCGACGCACCATGTTGGCGATCTTGAGGTCCTCGTGGACGATGAGGTCGTAGCGGTTGACGAGTTGCCGAGACAGCTTGTGGACCAGGTCCTTGCGCTGGTTCCGGACCTTGCGATGCGCAGCCGCTACCGCTTCTACTTGGCGCCCCCGGCGACGGGATCCCCGGCGTTTGGTCGCCAGCTCGCGCTGGGCGGCAGCCAGGCGGGCGCGGGCTCTTCGTTCGTAGCGGCCGTCGACGACGAGCCGGCCGTCACTGGTCGCCACCTGGACACACACCCCGAGGTCGATCCCCACCTGCTCTCCTGTGGCTGAGAGGGGCGTGGCCGGGACATCGACACAACGCACCGTCACCCACCACCGCCGCCCTTCCCGGGCCACCGTGATGGCCTTGGGGGTGCCCCGGAGCTCTCGGTGGAGACGGACCTTGACCTCGCCGATGCCGAGCAAGCGCAGCCGACGGGATTCGGTGTTGAGACGCCAGCCGTTGGTGTCTTCCCACTGGACCGAGTCCCAGCGCCGGGACGACTTGAACCTCGGATAGCCCGGAGTCTGTCCGGCTCGGCACCGTCGGTAGAAGGCCCCGAAGGCCCGGTCGAGGCGCTTGAGGGTTCCCCGACAGACCGTCACGCCGTGGTCGAGGATCTCGGGCCGCTGTTCCCGCAGGGTGGTGAGTGTCCGGCTCTGGTCGACGTAGGAAACAGACCGCCGTTCCCACGTCCAGGCCCCTCGGCGCTCCTCCAAGGCCGCGTTGTAAAGCTCGCACTGGTTGCGGAGCAGTGCCTCGAAGCGACTCCGCTGGGGGACCGTCGGCTGCAGCAGGTATCGGTAGGAGCGACAACGACCCACGTCATGACGCTATTTACAGGCTGTAACGCTGACGCCAATCTGGAGATCTCAATGACCCACTACCGGTGGGTGCATGACGCGCTCCCCTCTCTCGGAGAACCCCGTCGTGCCGTTATATGGGACGGAGCTGAGTGCCCTTTCACGGACGGGTGCGGGACGTCGACGAGAAGGTGTCGGGACGATGTTCGATCCCCTACCGCGTGGTGCGCCAGAGCCGTCGTGGCTTCGCGGTTCGAAGTCGATGACGAGGTCGGTGCCTAGCGCCCGTGCGATGCGGTCGAGGGTGATCACCGTCGGAGACACCTGGCCCTTCTCCAGCCGGGCGATCGACGGCTGGCTCGTCCCCGAGCGCGCCGCAAGCTCGGCCTGACTGACCCCGGCGCGGCGGCGGGCGGCACGAACGGCGCTGCCGGCCATGATCGACGTGCGGGTGCGCTCGTAGCGCGCGAAGGCTTCGGGCCCCCGACCGGGGGCGGGACGGCGCGGCACCCGGCTCGAGGAAGCCGCCTTGGTCGATCGCCCACCCGTCGTCGGTCCCACCATATCAAAGATGAACTATATCATGCGGGGTATGTACGGGCCGACAAAGGAGTCCGTAGCGAGTTGCGACATGCGACGATTGAACCATGGATCGGATCCGCCACCTGGGTCGTGGCGAGCGCATCGTGCTGGTGGTCGCTCTCGGCGTCGCCCTGGACGCCTTCTGCTCGTACTTCGTCCCTTTGGCCACGTTCCCCTACGCCTCGACCGCCCAACTCTCCATTCCCTCGTCAGGGCCGCCGGGGTGGTTCAGGGTCATCGTCTGGTTCGTCGTGGCAGGCGCGTGGGCGGTGGGCTCCATCGCCATCCTCCGGGCTGGGCCGAGCGAACCGGCCCATCCAAATTGACCCACGCATCAGTCGGATTCTTGTGCGGTGGCACGCGGCCACTCGGTGGCGAATGGGCGTAGCGTCAGATGGTATGACCGACGAAAGCGTCACCAAGGGCGCCCAGTTCGTAGACCAGCAGATCAACGCCCGCCACTGCCCATTCTGTGGCGCTGAGCATTGGATCCTCATGTCCGATGTCGGTGCGTTTACGGGGGGTTCACCGCCCGTGGGCACCGCCTCTGACGCCGGCGCGCCGGCGGGCACCGATCCCGCGCTCGCGTCCCCACCCGGCCATCTCGTATTACTGCCGACAGTGCGGATTCGTCCGGACTCATCTCCTCCCTGATTGAGTCCTCGCTCCTGCCATCGCGCCCCAGAGCAGCCCAGAACGCCCGTCCCACGGCGATTCTGGGTGTCTGCTCGTAGAATGCCCTGCCATGGACTGGCCCCTGCGATTCGGCATCTTCCTCGCCCCGTTCCACCCCGTGGGACAGAACCCCACCCTCGCGCTCGAACGTGACCTCGAGCTCGTGGTGCGCCTCGACGAGATGGGCTACGACGAAGCGTGGTTCGGGGAGCACCATTCGGCCGGCTACGAGATCATCGCGTCGCCCGAGGTGTTCATCGGCGTGCTGTCGCAACGGACCAAGAACATCCGGCTGGGGACGGGCGTGAGCTCACTCCCTTACCACCACCCTTTCATCCTGGCCGACCGGATGGTGCTGCTCGACCACCTCACCCGGGGCAGGGTGATGTTCGGCGTGGGGCCGGGGGCGTTGCCGTCGGACGCTTTCATGATGGGCATCGATCCCATGAAGCAGCGAGACATGATGGAAGAGTCGCTCGAAGCCATCCTGGCGCTGCTCGAGGGCAGCGAGCCGGTGACGCGTGAGGCGTCGTGGTTCACACTGCACAACGCCCGACTCCAGCTGCGGCCCTACACCCACCCCCGGTTCGAGGTGGCCGTCGCCGCGCAGATCTCTCCGGCCGGGCCCCGCGCCGCGGGCCGGTTCGGGTTGTCCCTGCTGTCCATCGGTGCCACCTCGGCGGGCGGATTCGACGTCCTCGGGTCGCACTGGCAGGTCATGGAGGAACGGGCCGTCGAATTCGGCACCGAGGTCGATCGCCGCAAGTGGCGGCTCGTGGGTCCCATGCACATCGCCGAGACCGAGGAGCAGGCGCGTGCCGAGGTGAAGTTCGGACTGGCCCAGTGGGTGGACTACTTCGAGCGCGTCGCCGCCCTGCCGCTGGCGCCGGGGACCCTCGACCCCGACAAGATGGTGGACGCGCTCATGGAGACCGGCTTCGCCGTGGTCGGCACCCCGGCCATGGCCATCGCCCAGATCGAGCGGCTCGCCGAGCAATCGGGTGGTTTCGGCACGTACCTGCTCATGGCGCACGAGTGGGCCGATCGCGAGGCGACGTTGCGGTCCTACGAGCTCTTCGCCCGTGAGGTGGTGCCGTACTTCAAAGGGACCTTGTCCTCCCTGGAGGGCTCACGCGACTGGGCGGCAGAAAATCGTCCCGAATTCATCGGAGCGGTGGGTGGCGCCATCATGCAGGCCATCACCGACCATCACGCCGAGCGCGACGCCAAGCAGGTGAAGGCCAAGACCACCGAGTCGTGACCCGGCGGGTGAGGTCCCCGCGCCCTGACGGCACGGGCGCCATGGCGCCGGCGGGCCCTAGGAGGGTCGGGCGTCGTAGGTGGGGACGAGATGGCGCGCCGCGCGTGCCTCGTCGACGCGCCGGACGGGCGTGAGGTGGGGAGCCTCGGTGGCGGCCAACGCGCCCTCCGGCGTCGCAGCCTCGGCCACGATCCGCTCCAGGGCGCGGGCCAGGGCCTCGAGGGTCTGCAAGCTCTCGGTCTCGGTCGGTTCGATCATGAGCGCCTCGTCGACGATGAGCGGGAAGTACACCGTCGGCGAGTGGAACCCCTCCTCGAGCAGCCGTTTGGCGACGTCGAGCGCCTTGACGCCCGTGGACCGCTTGAGCGACGACGCGGACACGACGCACTCGTGCATGCAGGGGCGGTCGTAGGGGGCGTCGAAGGTCTGCGACAAGCGCTTTCTGAGCCAGTTGGCGTTGAGCACGGCCAGACGGGCCACGTCCCGGAGCCCGTCGTTGCCGTGGACGAGCACATACGTCAGGGCCCGGGCCAGGACGAGCGCGTTGCCGTGCCACGAGTGCACGCGGCCGATGGACTGTTCGGGCGTGGTCCAGCCGAAATGGCCGGACGAAGCCTCGCCGAACCGGGTGGCGCGAGGACCCGGGAGGAAGGGCGCCAAGCGCTCGGACACCGCCACGGGGCCAGCGCCGGGTCCCCCACCACCGTGGGGGGTGGCGAAGGTCTTGTGCAGATTCAGGTGCACGATGTCGAAGCCCATGTCGCCGGGCCGCACCACGCCGAGGATGGCATTGAGATTGGCGCCGTCGTAGTACAAGAGGCCACCCACGCCGTGGACGGCGTCGGCGATGGACCGGATGTCCTCCTCGAAGAGCCCCAACGTGTTGGGGTTGGTCAACATGATCCCGGCGACGTCCTCGTCGAGCACGGCGTGGAGCGCGTCGACGTCCACGCAGCCGCGCCGGTCGCTCGGCACCGTCACCACCTCGAAGCCCCCCAGCGTCACCGACGCCGGATTGGTCCCATGGGCCGAGTCGGGGATGATCACCTTGTGTCGGGTCTGCCCCTTGGCCGCGAACCAGGCGCGCATCAGCAACAGCCCGGTGAGCTCGCCGGCGGCGCCGGCCGCGGGCTGCAGGGTGGCGGCCGCCATCCCGGTGATCTCGCACAACGCCACCTCGAGCTCGACGAGGAGCTCGAGCCATCCCTGGACGCAATTGGTGGGTGCGGCCGGGTGGACATCGGCCAGTCCCGGGAGTACGGCCACCGCGTCGCAGATCTTGGGGTTGTACTTCATGGTGCACGAGCCCAACGGGTAGGCGCCGAGATCGACGGAGAACTGGCGGTGGCTGAGGCGGGTGAAGTGCCCGACCAGATCGCGTTCGGACACCTCGGCCAGTTCGACGGGGCGGGCGCGGCGATGGGCGTCGGGGACGAGCTCTTCGACCGTGAGCTCGGGGACACCCGTCGTCCGGAGTTGCCAGGCGTGGCGCCCCGGTTCGGAGAGCTCGAAGAGGGTGGGCTCGGTGTCCCGGCCCAGGAGGGGCGCACTGGCGGCCCGACCGCCCGCGGCCGGCGCTGGGACGAGATCGTCGACCATCATCGCACCGCCTTTTCGAACGTCGACACGAAGGCGTCGATCTCGGCCCGCGTGCGACGTTCGGTTACCGCCACCAGGAGCCCGTCGGTCCGGCCTCCGGTGTAGCTGGGGTCGAGGGCGACACCGGCGAGGAATCCTTCGTCGGCCAGTCGTTCGACCGCCATAGCGGCGTCCACCGGGAGGCGTAATCCGAACTCGCGCAGCACCGGCGCCGTCGTCAGGGGCTCGACACCGGGCACGGTGAGGAGCCCGTCCCGGCAGTAGCGCGCTCCTCGCGCCGAGCGCAGCGCCACCTCGGCCATCCCCGACGTCCCGAGCCAGCCCAATTGGATGGCCGCAGTCACCGCCATCAGAGTCTGGTTCGTGCACACGTTCGAGGTCGCCTTCTCACGCCGGATGTCCTGTTCGCGGGCGCGCAGCGTGGTGACGTAGGCGCGCCGTCCCTCGGCGTCGACCGTCTCGCCCACCAGGCGTCCCGGCAGTCGGCGCACGTGGTCCATCGAGCAGGCGAAGAGCCCGAGGTAGGGGCCCCCGAAACCCAGGGGCATGCCCAGAGCCTGGCCCTCCCCCACTACGACGTCGGCGCCCCAATCACCGGGCGAACGCAGGATCCCGGCGCAGACGGGGTCGAAGGCCACGATGAGCAAGGCGCCGTTTCGGTCGCAGCGGGCCCGGGCCTCGGCCAGGTCCTCGAGACAGCCCAGGTAATTGGGGTAGGCCACCACGATGGCGGCGGGCTCGTCGTAGTCGTCGAACGCCGTCGCCGCCCAGTCCGTGGTCCCACCCACCAGAGGAATGTCATGGACCACGTGGCCGGTGCCGGCCGAGAACGTCGTGAGGACCTCGCGCCACGTCGGGTTGACGCCGTGCGAGAGCCACACGTCCTGACGGCCCGTGGTCCCCACGGCGAGATTGACCGCCTCGACGAGCGACGCCGCCCCGTCGTAGAGCGAGGCGTTGGAGACGGCCAGGCCCGACAGCCGGGCGACGAGGGTCTGGAACTCGAAGACGGCCTGGAGCACGCCCTGGGCGACCTCGGGTTGGTAGGGGGTGTAGGACGTCACGAACTCCGAGCGCGATGCCAAGGCGCGGGTCACGGGCGGGACCTCGTGGTCGTAGGCACCCGCACCGGCGAAGCACACGAGATCGCGGCCGCAGGGCCGGTTGGCGGCGGCGAGGTCCTCCATGTGGGCGAAGACGTCGGGCTCGGGCTGGCCCGCGGCGAGGTCCAGCCCGCCCGCCAGGCGCAGGGCTTCGGGGACGACCGAGAACAGCTCGTCGAGCGAGGGGAGTCCGAGGAAGTCGAGCATCGACGCCACGTCGGCATCGGTGTGCGGCGTATACCCGCTCACGACGTCCCTCTCGCCATACCGGTCGCCTGTCCGGGCCGCACGAAGGGCATGCCGACCACCTCCGCCGCGAGGTGACGGCCCCGCACGTCGATGACGAGCGTCTCGGCCAACGTTCACGTTGGCGGCCGTATCGAGCAGGGCCATGGCGATGCCACGGCCCAACACGGGTGAGAAATTCCCGCTCGTCACGACGCCGATGGGCGTGGTTCCCCCGAGCACGGGGGCACCGTCGCGGGGGGGCTGGCGCCCCTCGGTCACGAGTCCCCGCAACCTGCGACGGGGCCCGTCCTCACGTTCACGTTCGAGGGCGGCGCGACCTCGGAAGTCCCCCTTGTCCCATCCCACCACCCACCCCAGTCCGGCTTGGAGGGGGGTGATGCCCGGGCCCAGTTCGTGGCCGTGGAGCGGAAACCCGGCCTCGAGGCGCAGGGTGTCGCGAGCGCCCAGACCGGCCGGCACCACGCCGGTGGCGAGGACGGCCTGCCAGAAGTCCGGCGCCGCGTCCCGGGGCACGGCGCATTCGACGCCGTCCTCCCCGGTGTACCCCGTTCCGGCCGCAACGCAGTCGACGCCGTGCCACGAGAAGCGCGTCACCGCGAAGCGGGGGACGGCGGCGGCGTCGGGGGCGACCGACGCCAACCGGCGCCGCGCCTGGGGTCCCTGCACGGCGATCACGGCCCGTGACTCGGTGGTGTCGTCACCGCCGATGGCGTCGCGTACCCGGGACGTGTTCGACGCGTTGGGCATGACGTCGAACACGTCGTCGCCCAGCCACCACACGATGATGTCGTCGACCACCGACCCGTCGGTCACGTCGAGGAGGTGGGTGTACTGGGCCCGACCCGGCTTCACCTTGCGGAGGTCGTTGCTCAGCTCCCGCTGCAGGCGGTCCGTGCTCCCCCCTCCCTCGACGCGCACGGTGCCGAGGTGGCTGACGTCGAAGGCCACGGCGTCGGTGCGACACGCCATGTGCTCGGCCAGGGTCCCGGTCGGGTAGGCGAGGGGCATGAGCCAACCGCCGAACTCCACGAGCTTGGCGCCGAGCGCTCCATGGGCGTCTTCGAGGGGCGAATGGCGCAGCGCCGACCCCGGTGGCGGACCAGGGTCGTGGCGCGTCTCGGAGGAGGTCAGAGCCGGTTCAGGGGGCGCCACACCGCCAGGTTAGGCGGCGGGGGATGAGGAACGAGTAAAGCCGTACTTGGCCAGGAGCGCCTGGTAGTCGCGCTGGTACAGGAGTTTCACTTCGATGCCGGGGTGCAACTCGCGCAGCCGGCGCACCTTGGCGTTCTTGCGTGTGACGAGCTTCTGGCTGAGGGTGGTCAGCTCGATGAAGCACCCGTGGTCGGGGAGGTAGAAGTCGGGGCGGAAGGCGAGACGGGGAGTCCCGTTGGGGTGCCATTCCAGGACGAACTCGACGGGTTCGTACTCCCAGCGCACACCGTAGAAATCGAGGAGCTCGGCGAAGTGCATCTCCGAGTCGTGGGCGAAGAGAACCTTCCTCGACGCCGGGGCCACCTCGGAGGCTTCCACCGTCAGCCCCGGGCCTCCCGGACGGCCCCGTGGGGTTGGACCGGCGGTTGCACCCCGGACGCACCGGTGCGGGCGCCCTTCCGTTCGATCTGCAAGATGGCGGCATCGAGTTCTTCGAGCACACCCGAGAGTGGGACGATGTTCAGTACCCCTTGGCCGCCCTTGAGGAGGTCGACGACCTCACCATCGCTGTGCGCCAGCACCGAGTCGGTGCCGACGAGCACGAGGTTCGACGACGCCAGATCGCCACCCAGACCGTCGCGCAGACACTCGACGGCGCGCCGTGCCCGCTGGAGTGAGATCCCCGCGTCGAGGAGCTGCTTGATGACCTTGAGCTCGACCACGTCGGTGTACGAGTACAGCCGCTGTGTGCCACTGCCCCGCGCGTCGGCGATCGACGGCCGCAACAATCCGGTGCGGGCCCAGTAGTCGAGTTGGCGATAGGTGATGCCGATCAGCGCGCAGACCTGCGGTCCACGGAAACCTTCTGTGTCGGCTACCGGTTCCGACATACCCGGCAGTTGCGCGGCGTTCGACAGGCTGTCGACCATCGGGGTTCCTCCTCCACCTCAGGTGCAGGTTCAATCCTACCCCGTCGTGTCACAACAGGGTAGTTACGGTTCTGTCACCGATGGTGGACTAGGGGCAGGACCGGGCTCGACCACCGAGAGTCACTTGTGCCACAAGGAAAAAACCGACATCCCGGGGGCCGTCGGGGCAGTGCGCGTCGGCGCGCCGGTACTCGGCAGTCCGGGCGCGAGGCAGCGTTGGGCAAGGCAGAGAGGGGGACCTTGCCAGCCCGTCCTTCACCCTCAACTAGAGCGTGAAGGTTTTGCCCTCAATCCAGGCGTCGCAGGTCAGACCGGTAGCGCTGGCCGTTCCTGACGTATTCGGCGGCTGCGATGGTGATGGCGTCGAGACGGGCGGCGCCGGGCTTGATCACGACGGGCACGCCCAGGGCCAGCGCCCCGGCGGGGACGACGGTTCGGCCTGGCACGACGGCGCCGGCTCCGACCGTGGCGCCCGAGCAGACGCGGGCGTGGTGGAGCACCACGGCACCCGATCCCACCAGGCATTCGTCCTCGAGGGTGCATCCTTCGAGGTGGACCAGGTGGCCGATCACACAGCCACTGCCCACCACGGTCGGGAATCGCGGTCCGGCATGGATGACGGTGCCGTCCTGGATGGAGGTGCGCTCCCCCACCACGATGGCCCCGTAGTCGCCGCGGAGCACCGCGCTGGGCCACACCGTCGTGTCGGGCCCCAGGGTGACGTCGCCGATCACGACGGCGTCGGGATGGACGTAGGCACCGGGGTCGATGGTCGGCACCACGTCGCCGAGTGCGTAGATGCCCATGGCCGGCGACCCTACTGGCCCGGGCCCGATCGTCGAGGTCGTCTCGGAGGGCGAATGACAGGACCACACCGATTTCGGGACCAAAGTCCCTGTCGCGGTGGGGGAAGGTACGTCGATACCCATGGGGAAGGCTCGCGGGGCGCGTCATGACTGGAACGGCCGCGGGCTCCCGCGACACGACGAGGCATTGGCGATGGAGAACATGCGAGGGCGCGCGACGGTCAAGCTGTGGCAGCTCGCCGCCATCGCCATCCTCGTGTTCGGGACCACGGCGGTCGTGGCGGGGTCGGTGGCCTGGTATGCGCACAACGAGTCGAACGACCGCGCCGCGCTCGAGGCGAACGCGGCCCAGATCGCGGTGACGACGAAGAAGACCCTCGATGGTTACGACGACCAGATCGCCAGCGCCGTGGCGCTGTTCAGCCAGCCCGGTCTCATCGACCGGAGCGCGTTCCACTCGTATGTGGACAGCCTCGATCTCTACGGCCGGTACAAGGGGATCTATGGCCTCGGACTGATCTCGTGGGTCCCGAACTCGGGTCTCGCCGCCTTCGCCAGTAGTTGGCGCACCGACGGGGCCCCGGGCTTCACGGTGGTGCCGGCCGGGAGCCGTCCCGCGTACTGCTTGGTGAGCCGCTTCGAGGAGAGCAACGTGAAGACGGCCATTCCCATCGTTGGCTATGACCTGTGCACGTCCACCGCGATGGCGGCGGTGCTCGCGGCGGCCACGGTGACCGGGAAGACCCAGGCCGTGGGGGAATCGACCCTCGTGGCCGGGCCCGAGTACGCCGGGAACTTCCTCCTCGTGGCTCCTGTCTACGAAGGGGACCCCGCCACCGCGGCCCAACGGACCTCGGATCGGATCGGGTGGGTGGCGACCCTGGTGGACGGGGCGCAGTTCCTCAAGGCGGCGCTGGGCCCGACCTGGGCCCACCTCGGTGTCGGGCTCTACACAGGCGAGGCCGTCGCCGCCAAGCAGCTCGTGGTGTCGTCCCCCACGGGGTTCAAGGCCGACGCCCAAGGGTCGGTGATCGAGCACTTCGACGTGGCCGGAACATGGACCGTGGCCATCCGCCCGTTGCCCGGGGCGCCCGGGCCGGCCAGCCCCTTGCTGGGGCCGGGGGCGCTCATCGTCATGGGCACGCTCCTCAATCTCGCCCTGGCCGGCTTCGTGTGGGACCTGGGGCGCGGCCGGTTGCGCGCCACCCGCTCGTACGTGACGAGCGAGCGGCGCTTCCGGTCCATGGCTTCATCCACCCCGGTGGGCATCATCGAGATGGACGACGACGGGACGACGCAATACTTCAACCCGCGTCTCAACGAGATCGCCGGGGTCGACGACGACTTCTGGCATGACCACAGCTGGCTCGACTGCGTCCATCCCGACGATCGCGCCAGCGCGGTGGCCATCGCCCTGTCGGCCCGCAAGAGCAGGGACGACACCGGCGCGAGCCTTCGGCTCCTGCGGCCCTCCGGAGAGGTCCGTGACGTGCGGATACTGGCCAGTCCGATCCCGGGAGCGGTAGGGAAGCCGTCGACGTTCGTGGCGACGGTGCAGGACGTGACCGAAGAGGTGGCCGCCACCGAAGCGCTCGCCTTCCAGGCCATGCACGATTCCCTGACGGGGTTGCCGAACCGGGCCCTGTTCCTCGATCGTCTGGGCGTGGAGCTCTCCCATGCGGCTCGTACCGGAAGCGAGCTGGCCGTGATGTTCCTCGACCTCGACCGGTTCAAGGTGGTCAACGACGGGCTCGGGCACCACGTGGGAGACGAGCTCCTGAAAGCGGTCGGTGTCCGCCTGCTCGACGTGGTCAGGGCCGGGGAGACCGTGGCGAGGCTGGGGGGTGACGAGTTCACCTTCATCTTCCACGACGTCGATGGCGTCACTCGGGCCGCGGTCGTCGCCCAGCGAATCCTCGACGCCCTGCAACAGCCGATCACGATCGAGGGCAGCGAGATCGTCGTCACCGGGAGCATCGGCATCGTCCTGCCCGGCCCCGGCGCCGAGGCGGCCACGGTGCTGCGAGACGCGGATGCCGGGATGTACCGGGCCAAGGAGACGGGGCGCGCCCGCTTCGAGATTTTCGACGAGGGCCAGCGCCGGTCCGTCATGGCGAGGCTCGCCATCGAGCACGATCTGCGCCACGGGATCGGCCGTGGAGAGCTGCGTCTCTACTACCAGCCGCTCGTAACGACCTCGACCGGGTCCCCGCTCGGTGTCGAGGCACTGGTGCGTTGGGAGCACCCCACTCGAGGGCTGCTGTTCCCCGACGAGTTCGTGTCCGTCGCCGAAGAAACGGGCCTCATCGTGGCGCTCGGCGAATGGGTGTTCCGGACCGCGGCAGCGGATTGCGCTCGGTGGGACCGCGACCCGCACGGCCCCCATCCCGAGATCGTGGCCGTCAACGTGTCCGCCCGACAGCTGGCGAGCCCCACGCTGTGCCCGATGGTCCGCAGCGCACTGCGCAGCGAAGGCGTCGATCCCGGCCGGATCAGTGTCGAGATCACCGAGTCGGTGATCATGAGTGACGACCACGTGACCCGGCGGTCCCTGGCCGATCTCCGCGCCCTGGGGGTCTCCATGGCCATCGACGACTTCGGGACCGGGTATTCGTCTCTGGCGTCGCTCTCCAAGCTGCCTGTCAACATCGTGAAGATCGACAAGTCCTTCGTCGACGGTCTCGCCGTCGAATCAGAGGGTGGTCCGCTGGTGGTGGCAATCGTGGACATGGCCCACGCCCTTCGCCTGCGCACCGTGGCCGAGGGCGTGGAGAACGAGTCGCAGCGGCGGTTCCTCGCTCGATGCGGTTGCGACATGGCGCAGGGGTACCTCTGGTCCCCCGCGCTCCCCGCCGACGAATTCACGCGGTGGTGGCAGGCCAGGGTTGCATCTCCGGAACGGCACGACGAACTCGCGGCGCCTTCACACGGTCTTTCGCGTCTGACCTCAGCCCAGCGCCGTGTCAGCCTCTGCGACGTGATGCGGGCGCTCTGGGTACCGGACCGGGGCGCGGACGGGGACTCGGTGATCGGGGGACCGGGGCTCCCCGCGGACCGCGCTGAGGTGAACGCACTACCGGCGTCCGGGGCTTGGTCACCGTTGCGGTCATTCGGGGTCTCTGGCTTCGTGTCCACAATGGCCGACGGGCCCGTCGGGCCGAGGATCGGCTCGCGTCATCGGCCCGTTTCATGCTCACGGCGATGGCCACGGCAGAAGCGATGACCAGGTATGCGAACCACGACGCGGGGATGTTCGACACCCAGAGGACGATCGCCGCGATGGGGGCGAAGATCAGCCATAGCTTCACGAAGAGGAAGGATCGCGAACGCCGGGCGGTGGCGGGCACACCTACAGCATGCCACGAAGGCGCCCTCAGGCGCGCTGTGCTACCGAGCGGGTCGGCACCGTTGCTGGAGTGCCTACTGATGAAGCCCGCATTCGGTCTTGTCCGTTCCGGGCCAGCGCCCGGCCCGCCGGTCCTCGAGACTCGACACCGGGCGCGTGGTCGGGCTGCAGCCGATGGAGAGGTAACCCTTGCGAAACAACGGGTGGATCGGGAGCTTGCGATCGGCTTCGTAGTGCGAGACCTCGTCGTGGGTCCATGTCGCGATGGGGTTGATCTTCACCAGTCCCCTGGTCTCGTCCCAGTCGATGATGGGTGTGGCGGCACGTTCGGCGCTGTCGACGCGCTTGAGGCCCGTCATCCAGGCCGCCTGCCCCTCGAGGGCTCGCCGGAGGGGCTCGGTCTTGCGCAGTTCACAGCAGCGCTGCGAGCCGCACGGCCACGCATCGGAGTCGGCTCCGGGGGTGACGACTCTCAGCTTGAGCTGATACTGGGTTTCCACCCGTTCCACGTAGGTCATGGTCTCGGGGAAATGGGCGCCCGTGTCGAGGAAGATGACCTCCACTTTGGGGTCGACGCGCGTGACCAGGTCGATGAGGACGCAATTCTGGAACGAGCACACCAGCGACAACCGACGGCCGAAACGCTCCACGGCCCAGGCCACGACCTCCTCGGCCTCGGCCCCTTCGAACTGGGTCGCGAGCAGCGCGTATTCAGCCGCAGTGGTGTCGCCCACCATGGACAGCTTCGTGTTGATCCGCCTCGCCGGTGACCCCACGTTCCCCCCGAGCTCCTCGCGTCCCCGAACCTGCGTCCGATCACCACACCGCACCCGACGAGTGATCGGCCCGCCCCCGACCCTATGCACCCGGTATCGGCATTGGCATCGTCAATAGTAACGAATGAAGGGGCTCCGGTCCTGGTCACAGCCCTGCCGGGTCAGTAGAGGTGACGGCCGGTTCGGGAGGGCGCCGTACCCCCGCTCGTGACCGGCCCGGGGACCGGTCCCCGGGCCCGGCGCCATGGACCGGCGCCCACCCCCGGGGTCGCCGGGCGGCGGCGGTGCATCGCCCGGTGCCGAAAGGTGGACGGCCTGGCGCGGGCGCGGTTCAATGGCCTCGAGTCCTTGCGACGAGCAACGAACGAGGGGTGCGCCATGACGATGACCGGTCTTCCGCCGACTGCGATCCACCGGGGAGAAAAGGAACTGCCCTTCGTCGACATCGGGGATGGCGCCACGCTGCAGCTGCTGCAGGTGGACCTGGCCAACGGGGTATGGATCGTCCGGAACCATTTCCCGCCCGACACGACGATCCAAACCCACAAGCACACCGGGCACGTGCTCGCCTTCACCCAGAAGGGCTCGTGGTTCTACCAGGAGTACCCCGACGTCGTGAACACGGCCGGTTCGTATCTCTACGAGCCGGCGGGGTCGATCCACACTCTCCACGTTCCAGCCAGCAACGACGGTGTCACCGACGTCTGGTTCGCCATCCACGGCGCGAACTTGAACCTGGGCCCCGACGGCAACGTCGAGCTCGTGATCGACGCTCACGCCATCTTGCCGTTCTATCGGGCCGCCTGCGCCGAGCAGTACGACATGAGCGATCCCCCCGTCGTGGTCATCGGGAGCTGACTGGTGCGAGCCGCTGTCCTGGCCGAGGATCGCCCTCGGCTCGAGCTCGCCGACCTGCCCACTCCGGCCCCGGGCCCGGGCGAAGCGCTGCTGCGGGTCACGGGCTGTGGCATCTGCGGCAGCGACCTCCACATCGCCAGCCAGCTGGGGGCGACGGGCGCCGTCCTCGGGCACGAGATCGCGGCGGCGGTGGCGAGCGTGGGGGAAGGGGTCGACGACGCGCGCTGGCGGGAAGGCAAAGCCGTGGTGGTGCGCCCCTTCTCGGGTTGCGGTCGGTGTGCATTCTGTCGCCGTGGCCGAGCCGACCACTGCGCACACTTCCAGCTCATCGGCTTGGAGCGCCCCGGGGGCTTCGCGGAATTCGTGACGGTGCGCGCCGACGAGCTGTTCGAGCTCCCCGCTTCCGTCCTCGCCGACGAACAACCCCTGGTGGAACCGTTGGCGGTCATGCGGCGTGCCTTTCGACGGGGGGCGGTGACGACGTCGGATCGTGTGGCGGTGCTCGGCGCCGGGCCCATCGGACTGGCCGCCGTGGCGTGGTCGGTGGCGATGGGTGTCGAGGTCGTGGTGGTGAGCGAGCCGTCGGCGCTGCGCCGGGACCTGGCCGCGAAGCTGGGGGCCACGGCGACGTTCGACCCTGCCGAGGGACCGGTGTCGGCGGGGGTCTTCGAGGCGACGGCCGGGGGCCCGTCCGTGGTCATCGAGTGCAGCGGGCGACCGGGGCTGATCGACCAGGCCATGGAGATGACCGCGGTGGAGGGTCGCGTGGTCGTCGTCGGCATCTGCCTGCAGAGCGACCCCATCTTCCCGTTCTGGGGCCTGTCCAAGGAGCTCGACATCCGCTTCTCGATCTACTACGGACGAGAAGACTTCACCGACGCGCTCGACGCGCTCGACGCCCGCCGGCTCGACGTCGTGCCGATGGTCACCGAGACCATCAGCCTCGAGCAACTACCGGAGCGCTTCGCCCGTCTCGAGCAAGATCCTGACGCCGGCAAGGTCATCGTCCGGCCCTAGGGACACATGCCCTCGACCGTGCGGGGTCGGATCCTCGTGGTGGCGGTCGTCCTGGTCGCCGTGTTCGCGGCGGCGACGGCCCGGCTGTTCGTCTGGCCGCCGACGGACCGTCCCACCCACGTCGATGCCGTCGTCGCCCTGGGGGGAGATCCCGGACAGCGCAGAGCACACGAGGCCCTGGCGCTGGTCGGCGCGGGCTTCGCACCCGTGGCGGTGATCTCGCTGGGGGGCATACCGGCGGTGGCATGCCCGCGCCACGGCGCCACCGTGCGGGTGATCTGTTTTCGGGCCGATCCCCTCGACACCAGGGGTGAGGCGGAGTACGTCTCTCGTCTCGCCCGCAAGCGACACTGGGACCACCTGATCATCGTCTCGGAGCGGAGCCAGTCCACGCGGGCCCGCATGGTGTTCAAACGGTGTACGGCCGCCCACCTGGACATGGTGCCGGTGAGCGACCCCGTCTCCCATCTCCCTTACGACATCGCCTACGAATGGGGAGCCCTGGTGAAGGCGCTCGTCGTGCAGCGGTCGTGCTGACTCCTTCAGCGGTCGTGTCCGCCCATTAACACAGCCGTCATCGTGGGGACCCCTCCCGTTCACCACCGCCTCGTACGCTCCCCCTGTGCGGTCCCCCGAGGCGTGAGCGCCGAGAACGTCGGAACGTCCCGATGCTGTCCACCTACCAGCCGGGGCCGGGCTACGACGAGCTCGTCGAGCCCGGGGGCCCTCCCCGCCCCACCGCCCGGGGGCTGTGGCGTCACCTCACCACGTTGGGTCTCGATGCCCTCATCGAGCGCCAACGTGCGGCCGACCGGGAGATCCACAGCATCGGCGTGACGTTCCAGATCTATGACGGCGATGCCGTGCTCGATCGGCCCTGGCCGTTCGACGTGATCCCCCGGGTCCTGGCCGCCTCGGAGTGGGCCCGGGTGCGCGACGGGCTCGTCCAACGCCTTCGCGCCCTCAATCTCTTCATCGACGACGTGTATCACGACCAACGCTCGGTGCAATCGGGCATCGTGCCCTTCGACCTCATCACGGGGTCGCCGAACTTTCGACCCGAGTGCATGGGCGTCGACCCACTAGGCGGGATCTGGGCGCACATCTGCGGGAGCGACCTGGTCCGGGGCGAGGACGGAACGTTCTACGTCCTCGAGGACAATCTGAGGATCCCGTCGGGAGTGTCGTACCTGCTCGAGAACAGGATGGTTGCCAAGCGCGTCTTCCCCGAACTGTTCCGGTCCTACAGCATCGAGCCCGTCGATCCTTATGTCACCCGCCTGAGCGGGCTCCTGTCGTCGGTGTCACCGACGGGCGACGAGCCCACGATGGTCGTCTTGACGCCGGGTATCCACAACTCCGCCTACTTCGAGCACGCCTTTCTGGCCCAGCAGCTCGGGATCGAGCTCGTCGAGGGACGGGACCTGGTCGTTCTCGACGATGACACCGTGTACATGCGCACGGTGGGCGGGCTCGAACGCGTCGACGTGATCTACCGCCGCGTCGACGAGCTCTTCTTGGATCCCGAGGTGTTCCGGCGAGACTCCTTTGTCGGGGTACCAGGCCTCCTGCGCGCCTGGCGGGCCGGAACCGTCGCCGTCGTGAGCGCGCCCGGTGCGGGGATCGCCGACGACAAGGCGGTGTACGCCTTCGTGCCCGAGATCATCCGGTACTTCCTCGGCGAGGAACCCATCTTGCCCAATGTGCCCACGTGGCGGTGCGGTGACCCCGATGACTGCCACTTCGTGCTCGGGCATCTCGACGCCCTGGTCGTGAAGCCCGCCAACGAATCGGGCGGCTACGGCGTCGTGATCGGTCCCACGGCGGGCGCCGAGGCCCTCGCTCTCGTGGCGCAGCGCATCGAGCAGTTCCCGCCCAACTGGGTGGCACAACCGGTGCTGTCGTTGTCCACCATGCCGACCCTGTGCGACGGGGAAGTGGTGCCCCGGCACGTGGACCTCAGGCCCTTCGCCCTCCTCGGGCCCACCGGTGCCTACGTGACATCGGGCGGGCTCACTCGGGTGGCGCGGAACGCGGGGTCGCTCATCGTGAATTCGTCACAGGGTGGTGGCAGCAAGGACACTTGGATCGTCGACGCCACCTTGGCCGACCTCGACGACACGGGCGCGACCGCCGATTCCGACTCGCTGACGCCGCCAACCCTCGGGGAGCCGGAGATCGCCATGGTCCGGTCGGATCGCACCCTTCGCATCGACGGATGGGAGTTGGCCCAATAGGACCCGACAGCGAAGGACCGTCCCCACCCTTCGGAGAGGAGCGAGTGATGTTGTTGGCACGAATGGCCGAGGCGGTCTACTGGGCCGGTCGCCATCTCGAGCGCGCCGAGGACACGGCCCGCATCGTGCAGGTCCACGGCGAGACCCACATCGACCTCCCCGTGGGCGAGGACGTGGGTTGGGCGCCGCTGATCGAGATCGCCGGCTCCATGGCCGGGTATCAGGAAGGCAACAGCCAGCTGGGCCCGGGCACGTCGTCGGCCGCCTTCAAGCGGTCGGTGGAGGCGCGTGTCGTCGCCTACGTGCTGACTGACCGCGACAATCCCTCCTCCGTCCTGGCCTCGATCGCGGGCGCCCGGGGCAACCTGCGCCTCGCCCGTCCGGTGGTGCCCAGAGAGGTGTGGGAGCTCTGCAACGAACTGTGGATCTCCTTGAGCCCCACTGCCACCACCATCGGCGCCCGCGACCAACGGGTGCGCTGGCTGCAACGTGTCATCGACGAGATCCAGCGCATGAACGGGGTGATGCAGGGCACGATGCGCCGGGACGAGGCGCTCGCTTTCTTCCAGATGGGCCAGCAGCTCGAGCGGGCCGAGATCACGTGTCGCGTCCTGGCGGTGCGGGCCGACAGCGCCGTGCCCGATCCCGGGCATGAGGTCTACACCGAGGTCCACCAGATGGCCCTGCTGCGATCGCTCGCCTCCTACCAGCCGTTCCGTCGTGCCGTGCCGGCCCGTCCCGATGCGACGTCCACCTTGCGGTTCCTGCTCCAGGACGAGGCCTTCCCCCGGGCCGTGTGCGCCTGTCTGAGCGAGTTGCGCGATCTCGTAAAGGTCCTTCCCCACAACGAGCCGATCCTCTCGGCCTGCACCGATACCGCCGTACTGGTGGCCGAAGCGCCTGTCGCCAACCCGACGCCGGCGAGCCTGCGGGCGTTCCTGGCCGAGCTGAGCCCGGCCATCGGCAACCTGCACGACCACATCGAAGCGTCGTTCTTCTTGCCCGAGACCCCGCCGACGCTGGCCACGAACGGCATCGGGGCGTGGGCGGCCGGACCGGAGTCGCCGGCGCGCCACCCCGCCACATCCCCCCGACTCCGGGCGGCGACGGGCAAGATCGCATCCGTGGCCGAGGCCAGGGTCTACCGCGTGACGCACACGACGACGTACGAGTACGCGGCGATGGTCGAACAGTCCTACAACGAGGCCCACCTCCGCCCCCGCCCGACGGACCACCAGGTGTGCCTCGAGCACACCCTGTCCATCGACCCCGCGCCGAGCACCCGCTTCGAATCCGTCGACCCGTTCGGCAACAGTGTGGCCACGTTCGTGGTGCAGGGTGGGTTCGACCGGATGACGGTGACCGCCACCAGCGAGGTCGAGGTCTCGCCACCGCCTCCCCCACCGGCGGGACCCCCTTGGGAGTCCGTGCGCACGCTGCTCGAGATCGACCGCCAGACCTCGGCGCGCGACGCCCGGCGGTGCCGCGCCCCATCGCGCCTCATCCCGACCTCGGGTGCCTTGGCCGACTACGCCCAGGGTTCGTTCGAGCCCGGTCGTCCCCTGGTGGAATCCGTCATGGACCTCACGGCCCGCATCTACCGGGAGTTCCACTACGAGCCCGGTTTCACCTCCATCTCTACCCCGCTGCTGGAGGTGCTCGAGCACCGGCGCGGTGTCTGCCAGGACTTCGCCCACCTCATGATCGGGTGCATCCGGTCACTCGGGCTGGCGGCGCGGTATGTGAGTGGTTACATCGAGACGTTTCCACCGCCCGGTCAAACGCATCTGGTCGGGGCCGACGCCTCGCACGCCTGGGCGTCGGTGTATCTGCCCGGCTGGGGTTGGGTGGACGTGGACCCCACCAACGACCAGTTCGTGGCCGCGTCGTACATCACCACGGCGTGGGGGCGCGACTACTGGGACGTGTCCCCCCTGCGGGGATCGGTGGAGGGAGGGGGCGGGTCGCACCACCTCGACGTGGCGGTCGACGTCGCCCGAATCGTCAGGGCGACGGCTGACGCTTAACGGTGTCGGGGCCGTTCGCCGTCACGCCGGTTCGCACCCGGGTGGGACGATGCCAGGGCACCTTGCGCCGCGGTCGGAAGGCCCGCTGTGGTCGATGACGGGTCAGCTTCTTGAGCACGCCGTCGATTTCCAAGTTGGCGGCCGCAGCCCGCTCCCCGAGCTCACCGACCGAGCGCGCCTTGCCCACCTCGGCCGACTTCGGGAGGATGTCCTTGAGCCCGGTGACGGCCTGATCGAGGACCCGGCATTGCGCTTGGGACCGCGGCGAGAGCCCGCCGGTGGCGGGTTCGGCGTGCGACGTCCACAGGATCTCGTGGACCAATTCGCCCACGTGCTCGACCCGGAGGCGCAAGCGGGCCCGAGCCGCGGCTTGGCGGGAACGTTCGGCGATCGCGGCCGAACGCCGCGCCGCCTCGGCTGCTGCTCGCGCCGTCCGTGCTGATGCCCGTGCGTAGAGGAAGCCCGCGCCAGCCATCACGGCGGCGGTCGTGGCAGCGACATCGACGAACGTCGGTGCTTGCATGGTTCGTCCCCCTTGGCATCAACCCGGACCCACCGTCATCGGGTGGCTGCGAGTGATCCGCTGTGCCATTGCCAGCCTATGGGTCGCTTCCCAGGCGGCGGTCCGCGCCGGAGCCCTGGTCCCCGAAGGGCCGTTGCCCAGGACATTCGGGTCGCCCGGCCAGCGACCCGGCGAAGCGCTCGGGGGCCTTAGGCTCTTGCTCACGGCTGATTGAAAGCAATCTCCAAGCTGCCGTACAGGTTCGACGTCCAAGATGCAGCAACAGTCATCGTCACTCGGTGTCGATGGAAACGGTCGTCGAGTCGGTAGACAGGAGCACAGTGAGCAACGACGCAGGTCAAGAAGGGCAGCTGGGCAGGTACGGGGACGGCGCGCCGCACGAGCACGAGTCCCTGGCGCCGTCGCCGGATCCGGCGACGGAGCAGACCCCTGTCACCGGCGCTCCCACCACGGAAGTCCCGGTGTTCGGGGCTCCCGCCGGCGAAACCCCCGCCACCGAGCCCCCCGCCGGCGGCGCCGTACCGCCGACGTCGCCGCCTCCGCCCCCGCCGTGGGTGCCGGGGCCGGGCGGGGCCAGTGTCCCGGGCGGCTACTGGGTACCGGGGTCGGTGCCTCCCGGTGGCGCTCCGCCCTATGCCTACCAAGGCCATTACCCCTACGGCCCACCCCCGTACCCACCGACGTCCACGCGCCGGCCCCTCGGGAGCTGGGGGGTCGCCGCCGTCGTGGCCGCCTTCGTGATCGCCGTCTCGGGTGTGGTCGGCGCCGCAGTCGAGCACGCCGTGGACACCCCTTCGGCGAACAACAACTCATCGGCATTCGGCACCTTCCCCAACGAGGGATCCTCGGGCCTCGGATCGGGGTCGGGCCTCGGGTCGGGATCGGGGTCGAACAACGCACCCGCCGGCCTCAACACCGCCGCGATCGCGTCGAAGGTCGACCCCGGGCTCGTGGACATCGACACCACGCTGGCCCAGGGGGGCGCGGCGGCAGGGACGGGCATGGTCCTCACGTCGTCGGGCCTGGTGCTCACGAACAACCATGTGATCGAGAACGCCTCGACCATCAATGTCCAGGTCGTGGGGAGCAGCCAGACCTACTCGGCCACGGTGCTGGGCTACTCGGTCACCAACGACGTCGCTCTCCTCAAGCTGCAGAATGCGTCCGGGCTGAAGACGGTGACCACGGGGAATTCCTCCAACCTCAGCGTGGCTCAGCCCGTGGTCGCCATCGGCAATGCCGGGGGCACGGGTGGGACCCCGAGCGCGGTGGGCGGGACCATCACCGCTTTGAACCAGACGATCACCGCCGGTGACGCCGGCACGTTGTCCGAAACGCTCAACGGGCTGATCGAAACCAATGCCAACATCCAGCCCGGAGACTCGGGCGGCGCCCTGGCCAACACGTCCGGAAAGGTCATCGGGTTGACCACGGCGGCCGCCGCCACCAACGGCACCACCGCCAATGAGGGATATGCCATCGGCATCAACCAGGCCCTCGCCATCGCCAACCAGATCAGAAGCGGGCAAGCCAGCTCCACGGTCCAGATCGGCCCCCGGGCCCTGCTCGGCGTCGACGTCACCGACTCGTCGCAGTCCGGCTCTGGGTTCTTCGGCGGGTCGGGCGGCGGCTCCAACGTGGCTGGCGCCTACGTGGCCGGGGTCGAATCCGGGAGCGCGGCCGACAATGCCGGGATCGGGATCGGGGACACGATCGTGACGCTCAACGGCACCAGCATCTCGTCGGCGCAGGACCTGACCAAGGCCCTGATCAAGTACAAGCCCGGGAACTCGGTGACGGTCGGTTGGGTCGACGCCCAAGGCGCCAACCACAGCGCCTCCGTCCAGCTCACCACGGGTCCGCCCGCCTGACGCACCCCACGCGGCTGTGCCTAACCGACGCCCCACCCCGGGCGCGGCGACGCACAGCCGATGCAGGTACGGGCCGCGGGTCGGGCGGCCAAGCGGTCGACCCCGACCGGGCGGCCGCATTGCTCGCATCTCCCGTAGGTGCCCGCCCGGAGCTTGGCCACCGCGTGGTCGAGGTCGCTGAGATGGGCCCCAACCGCGTCGAGGAGCGCGCCCACCTGGGCTCGTTCGAAGGCGATCGTCGATCCCTCCGGATCGTGCTCGTCGTCGATGTTGGCGTCAGAGAGGGTCCCGATGATGGCGTCGTGGTCGACGGTCATGGCCTGCATGCAGGCGTGGGTCAACGAGCGCTGCACTTCGATACGGTCGCGGGCGACCGCACCGTCGATGTCGCTCTCTACCCCTCCCCCGGGTTCGTGGCCAGGCACGGGACCGAGACTACGGGGGCGCGATGGGGGCCCGCTCGCCGGGGGGTAGCCCTCGACGTTACAATTGGGCCGGGATTGGGTGCAGGGGGGGTCCATGCCATGAGGTACCTCGCAATTCCGGAGATGCCGCCACACAGTTTCTGGGCTTCGCTGAGACATCGAGGCCGGTCGGTGCCGAATTGGCACGCGGTCGCTGACACGTACCCGAAGCCGATAAAGACGCTGTGCGGTCTTTCCTATATGGCCGAGGCGCATCGCACCTGGGACCAGACGGCGTCTTCGGGCCGGTGCCCGACGTGCGACCGCCTGGCGACGACAGCCCAAAAGGCCAAAGGCGCCACGTTCATCACGGACACGGTCGTCGCCCCGAGGCGTCCCTGATCCGACGCGACGTTCGGGGCCGATATCGGACCCTCCCAATCAACGGGGTTCGCGGATCGAAGAGGGTGACGCGTCGTGGCACCGGCGCGACAGTTCCTCGTAGTCGCCAAGCATTTCGGTAGCCTGCCATGGTGGATCACGCCGACGGCGAAGTGGTTTACAGCGATGGCCTTACGGGTGAGCGACGCTTCCCGGAGCAAGGTGTCCAGGCCGGGAGCGCCCCGGGCGATCGTGCGTGGCGTCCGGACGTGGAGGGGCTCAGAGCCGTAGCCGTGGCGCTCGTTCTGGCCCTGCATTTCAGTGTGCCGGGGTTTGTGGGGGGCTATGTCGGGGTCGACGTCTTCTTCGTGATCTCTGGATTCGTTATCACCGGGCTTCTGCTTCGTGAGAACAAGAACACCGGGAGAACATCGCTCACCGACTTCTATGCGCGCCGCTGCCGTCGCATCCTGCCGGCGGCCACCTTGGTCATTCTCGTTACGGTGATCGCCACCTACGTATTGGTGGACTCCCGGTTCGGCAAGGGCAGTGCGCAAGACGGCATCTGGGCGGCTGCCTTTGCATTCAACTTTCACCACTTCTATCCGGGATGGAACCCGCTCTCCCCTTTCGACCACTACTGGTCGCTAGCGGTGGAAGAGCAGTTCTACATCGTGTACCCGATGCTGTTCCTGGCTGCGGCGAAGATCAAAGGACTGGGGTCGATCCGAGCGCGTCTCACTATCGGGCTGACCGTCGTGATCGCCGCCTCCTATGCACTGTCGATACTCCAGTCCCGATCCGATTCCAGTTGGGCCTTCGTATCTCCCCTCACTCGTGCGTGGGAGCTTGCTCTCGGTGCTCTCGTGGCGGTGTCCACGCAGTGGTTGCTCCGGATTCCGTCGCGCTGGGCCGCGGCGTTGACATGGATAGGACTGGGGGCCATCCTCTGTTCAGTCTTCACCACAGGGGTCTCGACGAATGACTATCCGGGATGGAGAGTCGCCATCCCAGTGGTGGGGGCAGCCCTGATCATCGGGGGAGGAGTCGCCGCTCCGAAATCTGGCGTCGAATCTCTCATCGGCACATGGCCGTTCCGGTGGCTCGGGAAACGTTCGTACTCCCTGTACCTTTGGCATTGGCCGGCGCTCATCGTGGCCTCAGAGGCGGCCGGCAACGCAAGTCTTTGGAAGGTGAGGATCCCAGCCTTCGTCGTGTCCCTGATACTGACCGTGGCGACCTACCACTGGGTTGAGAACCCCATCAGACGGTGGAAGCTGCCGTCGCGACGGATGATCGGATTCGGTCTGGGGCTGGTCGTGGTGACGATCGTCGTGCTCTCAGCCATGATCGGGTTGACTCCGCAGCACTAGAACCAAGGCATCTCCCCCGTTCCGCGTTTGTGTCCCATGAGAACGATCGTCTGCTTGGCCAGGTTCGAGCACGGTATTGGTTGATCGAGGTGGCCTTGGTACTATCTGCCGAGAACGAGGGAGTTCCCGGCGCCGTCGCTCATGGGGACCAAGGGGGAAACGCTGTGAAGAAGGGCATGTTTCGGTCGATGTCTCGCGGGTTCTTGATCTTCGCGAGTCTGGCTGCCTCGGCAGGCATCGTGGCCGTACCGAACGTGAGTGGAGCCTCAGGGCCGCTGTACTACCTCTCTCTGGGCGATTCGTACTCGGTGGGGTACCAGCCCTCCCCGACTTCGGGGGCCACCAGCGGGTTCACCGCTGTGGTCGCGGCGGACAAGAACTTCCAGCTCGAGAACTTCGGTTGCGGCGGAGCTACGACGAGCTCGATTCTTACGTTCGACAACTCCTACTGCGGCGTCAACGATCCCACCAATAACCCCCACGGCTACGGTCCTGCAGCCGCCACCGATGCCGGTCCTACGTCGGTGGGTCAGACCCAGGTCCAGGCGGCCGATGCGTTCATCGCCGCCCATCGTGGGCAGATCGGGCTCATCACGGTCTCCATCGGCGGCAACGACGTCACCGCGTGCGCGGCGGCGGCGAATCCGGTCGCCTGTGTCGGCACGGTCGTTCCTGAGCTCAAGACCAATGTGACGACACTCGTGGAAGACCTGCGGAGCGCCCTGACCGCGGCCAATGGTGCCAAGGCCGGGAAGAAAGTGCCCGTCGTCGGGATCACCTACCCGGATGTGCTCCTGGGCCTGTGGGTGAACTCAGGCCCCGGAGGTACACCGGCGAACACGCCGACCTTCCCGGCCAGTCACACCAACCAGACCTTGGCGTCCGAATCGCAGCTCGCCTTCAAGATCCTCATCAACCCCACCCTGAAGTCGGCGTATGCGTCCGGTCACGCCAAGTTCGTCGATGTCACGAAGAAGACCGGTGCCTACACCAAGCTTCTCAAGACGACGAAGATGGACATCCCTGCCCTCGGGTTGGGGACGATCACGGTCCCGAAGGCCGTGGCCGAGGTCTGCACGCTGACGTGGTATTGCCAGCTGGGGAACATCCACGCCAACGACGCGGGGTACGAGCGCATCGGCGCCCTGATCGCGGCGGTGGTCAAATAGCACGCCTTCGGGGTGGGACTGCGACGTAGCACCACGGCCGATCGCGAATCGGGACGGATAGCGCGGTCCGCCTTTGGCAGACGCCACCAGTGGGGGTAGCCTCCCCCACTGGTGCGTCAAGGCGCAGGACCCACGCCTCGCACAACCCATGCCTGCCGGCGCCGGGGGGGACGCAGGGCGGATCAGCGACACGGGATGATCGAACCCGGAGGCGTCGCGTCCTTGGGACCGGAAATCGATAATGATGGGGTCATGGGACCGGATGCTTTGGCAGGCATCGTGGGGGGATGCGACACGGGTGTCGGTCCGGTGCTCACCGACATGCATAGATGCACGGCTCCCGGCGCCGGGGCCAGCCCCAGGACGCGACCGCCTGAGCCCTGGGTGAGTGCGCTGCGACGACGTCGGACGTATTGACGCGTCGTGACCGGCCCGATCGCCTCTCCAATCTCGTCGGGAGAGCAGACCCTGGTCAAGAGCCGCTTCCGGTCTGATTCCCCAACGGCCACCGGCGGCGACGACCGCAAGGCTCGTTCGTGGGTCCGCGACGTGTGCGGGGTGGCCTGGCTTTTCGCTGTCGCCGGCGCCATCATGGCTCCCGCTCTGAGCCGCGGTGTGCATCTCGGCCCCTACGATCTCCTCTCCCTGTACGGCGTCACCAAAGACGCAGCTGTCAATCCACACAATTGGACGCAGGGGGATCTGATCACGCTGGTGATCCCGTGGACGAAGCTGGCGTGGACGCAGGTGCATCACGGCCACCTGCCTCTATGGAATCCCTACAGCGCCCTGGGTATGCCGCTGGCATTCAATTGGCAGTCGGGTGTGTTCAGCGTCCCGACCTTGATCAGCTACCTGGTCCCGTTGCCGTTCGCCTTTGATGCCCAGGTCATGGGCACGCTTGTCCTCGCGGGGACGGGCGTGTACGTCTTCGGCCGGGTCATGCAACTCGGCGTCATGGCGTGCGCATTCGGCGCCACCGTCTACGAGCTCAGTGGTCCGGTGATGGGGTGGCTCGGCTGGCCCCAGGCCACGACCATGGCGTGGGCGGGGTGGATGCTCGCCGCGGCGGTGCTTGCCATCCGCGGCCGGCATCGCGCCCGAGCGGTGGTCTTTCTTGCTGGTGTCGTTGCTTGTGCCATCTATGCAGGGGAACCCGACGTGTACGGATTCCTTGGGCTGTCCCTGGTCGTCTTTGTCGCAGTGCTCTTGGCAGCGCGACGCGCCGGTTCGGCTTCGACGCGGCGATCCATCATGGACTTGACGCTGGGTGTCGTTGCCGGCGCCGCTCTTGCTGCTCCGCTCCTCCTGCCGGGGCTCCAAGTGCTCGGCGAGTCAGACCGCAAGCTGACGACGGCGGTTGGGGACAAAGCCCTTCCCCTGCACAATCTGAGCCATGTGATCTTCTCTTCGTTCGACGGCATCCCCGTCCTCGGCAGTCAGACGTTCGGCCACGGCTTCGCCTCGCTTCTGTACACGGAGACGGCTGCCTACGTGGGGGTCATCGCGGTGGTCTTGGCCGTCGTGGCCCTCGGGGTGCGATGGCGGAAACCCGAGGTCCTGGCCCTCGGGATCGTCACGATCGTCATGGCTGCCATCGTCTTCGCCCCTCCCGTGATGAAGGTGATGATCCAGCTGCCGATCATCGGGACCAACCACTGGCACCGAGCACTGCTGGCCCTGGCGCTCGGTCTGGCCACGCTGGCCGGTGTGGGGATGGACGTGCTCGTCCGGTCGGACACCGATCGGGCCGTACGAGGATGGGCGGCAGGCGGGTTCCTCGGCGCCGCCCTGGTCCTCGCGGCGATCTGGCTGTTCGGTCGCGGCCACCTTCCTCCTCTGGAAACCGCGACCCGATCCAAGAGCTTTCTGTGGCCGGTGATCGGTTGTGCCGTGGGCCTGGCCGTCGTCGCAGCCTTGTTCGGGCTGCCACGACAGTGGAGACCGCGACTTCCGAGCGTCGGTTGGATTGCCGGGGCGTTGCTGTTCGCCGCCGAAACGGCCTTCCTCATCACCGCCGGGTCCCCACTCATGTCGTCGAGCCCGACGTTCTTGCCGACCACGCCCGCCGAGGTTGCCTTGCAACGGGCCGTGGGCTCTTCACTCGTCGGTTTCGGAACGAGCACCTGCTGGAATCTCGGAGGCCCGGCGCTCGGGATCCAACCCAGCGCCAACATCGCCTTTGGTGTCCATGAGTTGGCGGTCTACGACCCCATTACGCCCGAGGCCTACTATCGAGCGTTGACGCGTGGATCGAAGAACGCCCGGCAGTTCAAGGACGTGTACACCCTGTGCCCGGTGGTCTCGACACTGGCGGAAGCTCGTCTCTACGGCGTCGGGTTCATCCTCGAGCCGCAGGGGGTCCCCGGACCACCCGGGACCGTGTTCGATCGCGAGCTGAACGACGAAGGGCTGTACCGGGTGCCAGGGGCAGCGGCCGCCACCCTGGTGCCCTTGGGCCACAGCGGGGGCTCCCCCGCCCCCGACGCCGCGGGCACGGCGGTTGACGTCAGCCATCCCGACGCGGCGTCGTGGCACCTCACCACCGACACGGCCCAGCGGGAAATGCTCCGCCTGCGCCTCACCGACGTTCCCGGCTGGCATGCCACCATCGACGGTCGACCGCTTCGCTTACAGCCCTTTACCGGCGTCATGTTCGAGGCGTCGATCCCGGGAGGTCGACACACCATCGACTTGTACTACTGGCCCGAGGCGTTCACGGCCGGCATCGCCATCGCGGTCGTCAGCGCCCTCGGCCTCATGGCCGCGTTGGTGGTAGGACGACGAATGCGTCGTCCCGGAAGCCATCCGCGACCTTCCAATGAAGCGGTCGCTCGTCTAGGGACGTGAGTGTTGATCGAAGCCGTCGAATGCGGGGGCAAGCTGGCCCGTCGTGTCTCGGGCTCACGACCTCAGCCGGACTCGCCGATCATCTTGAGGAAACTGCGAGCGGTAGCCGGGCATCCTTGCGAAGCGCAGCCCCGAGCATGGCGTGGACCCAGGTATCAGCGTTGAGCCAAAAGCCTTGTACGATGTTCTTCACACTCTTGTATTCCTGGTACATGTCATTCGCTGACGTCGGTATGCCACCGGCATCAGTGGCTAACCCGGCAAGGATCGTCACGTCAGGAGTTGCGGCGTCGGATGGCGGCTACATCCTTTTTGACGAAGGCTGCATAGTTCTTGGGATTCCTATCAAGGGTCTGCGCCTGGACCTGCACGACGCTCGCGTACTTTGCGGCCCCACGTCTTCCGCAATTGTCGTTCTTGGTGCTTTCTCCGTAAGGGGCGTTTATGAACGTGATCCCATTCTCTGCTGCTAGTTGAGCTGCCAATTGCTCATAGTGGATTTGGTGGGCCTGTTCCCATGCTGGCGTATATTTCCAGACCTCGTTATCGAAAATGACCGTGGCGCCTCGTGAGATTTGACCACTCGAGACGTCCTCTGCAATTTCGAATAGTCGGGCCGGGCCGGGGATTTGGGCGGAAGGGAGAGGTCCCGGCTCTGACGTGATCATCGCCGCGATAGGGACCGGCATGACGTTGCCGTTCTTATAGGTCTGAGGACCCATATCCCACCCTTGGCAAGTAGGCCAAGATGGCCACCGAGGGGGTTTTGGTGCCAGACCAGCTTCTAGTCGACGCCGTGCCTGGTGCGAGCCAGGCCAACGCGGCTCGATCCACCTTCGTCGCCCCGATTCTTGGCGTCTATTTGGCGAGCCGGGTGATTGTCCTCGGCGTCCTGCTCGACATCTACGGCCCGCAGCGAAGCATCATCCAGCTTGCCGGCATATGGGACGGGACCTCCTATCTAAGGATCGCTGCGCACGGCTATCCGGCGGTGGTGAGGGGCCATGGCTCGTCGGTGCTTGCCTACTTTCCCCTCTACCCCCTTCTGGTTCGGGTGACCGCACCACTGGTTGGCGACAACTGGGTTGTGGCTGGGGCCACGGTGTCGCTGTTGGCCGGGGCGATCGCATGCTTGGCCGTTGGTGCCATGGCACGCGAAAGGGCGGGCACACAGGCGGGCGTACGAGCGGGTTGGCTCGTCGCGCTGGCTCCCGGGGCAGCGTTTCTCAGTCCTGCCTACGCAGAAGGTGTGGCCATCTCACTCTGCGCCATTGCTTTGATCTTGATCGACCGGCGCAATTGGCTTGTGGCTGGAATGATCGGCGGGCTGGCTACGGCCGCGGCGCCCCTCGCACTTCCCATCGTCGTCGCAGCTGGATGGGGGGCATGGCGAGCCCGGGAGCGCCGGGCATGGATCGCGCCGATCCTTGCTTCATCGGGGTTCATCTCGTATTGCCTCTACCTCTGGGTTCACGTCGGGACGCCCTTCGCCTGGTTCGGCGCCGAACGGAACGGGTGGGGACACCATTTCGATCTTTTTGCCCCATTGCAGTGGTTCACGACCTGGTCAGGAGTCACAGTCGTCGAAACGCTGTGTCTGGCGGCGGCCCTCGGTGGTCTGTGGGTGATGCATCGGGCACACGTTCCCGGCACGTGGTGGGCCTTCACCGTCCCGTTCTTGGTCTCCGTGATGTTCGACTCGGCGTTGTGGCTCACGCCGCGTCTCCTCCTGAGCGCATTTCCGTTCGTGGCCGGGGCCGCGATCGTCCTCACCGGGAAGCGGTTTCACATACTTCTTGCGTCGAGCGCCGCGGTGATGGCATTGGTGGTTGTTGGGTACACCTCGTTCGCAGGCTTCGTCTATCGGCCCTGAAGCAAGTGTCCAGTTCCATTCGGGGGGCCGTCCTGCGATCATTGCGGTGATGACTGACTGGACCACGACCCTCACGCTCCCGGGTGATGCCCCCACGGTTGTCGAGTTGCACATTGCTGTGCACACCGGGGACGTCGACCTGGTGAGACGTCTCCTCTGATCGCACCCGAGCTGGCCAGGGCGCGATGTTCGGCCCGGGGCAGTACAGGTACCGCACTGCATTTCGTGACAGATTGGCCCGGGTACTTCCCGAACGGTCCGGATATCGTCCATCTGTTGGTCGACTCCGGAGCCGACCCGAATGCGCTCACGACGGGAGGCGGCTCGGAAACGCCGGGGCCCGGCTCCGAGACGCCTCTGCACTATGCGGCGAGCAGCGATGACGTCGACGTCGCGGCCGCACTCATCGATCGAGGTGCCGATCTTGAGACACCCGACGGATCGATTGGGACGCCGCTCGACAATGCCGTTGGCTACGCCTGCTGGCACGTCGCTCGTCTTCTTGTGGGGCGAGGCGCCTCAGTGGACAAGCTCAGGCACGCAGCCGCGCTCGGCATGTTGTCTCGCATGGAGGAACTCCTTCGCGAGGAGCCAAGTTCCGAAGATGCATCACAAGCCTTCTGGCACGCCTGCGCCGGCGGTCAGCGCCGAGCAGCCGAGCGCTTGCTGGGCGCTGGCGCCGATCTCAGCTGGGAACCCGACTATGGACAGGGCACAGCACTGGATGCAGCTACTGGCCTGGGGACCCGACAGGAGAACGTGATCAGCTGGCTCCGTGATCAGGCGCTTCCCGCGCCGCCTTGGCGGGGACGCTCACGTCGGGCTGGGGAGATTTGAACTCCCGACCTCTTGACCCCCAGGCACTCTTGAACACAGTCTGTGGTAGTCCTGACTCCTCCCCCATCGGCAAAAGTCGCAGCTTGGAGCGTGTTTGACCCGTCCTCGGTCACCGGTAGTAGTAACCGATAGTCCCCAGATTCAGGGCCATTGGCTACCACTTTTGGCTACCACTGCCGAGTGCCTGACCTCTTGACTACCCGCTCAGGAGGTCAACAACGACGCTAGCCCCGGTAGAGTCCCGCATCAGGGAACCGAGCAGGCTCCCCCAGCGTCCGTGCCACCCTTGACTACGGATCGTCGGTCAGGAGCCTCTTCAGCCCCTCTCTGAGCGCTCGCCGTAATGCAGCTCGATTTGGCACGTTCCAATTCATTGCCATCGGACCGTGCCGTCCCGCGTGGGGACGAGCTTCATCCCGCTAGCTTGAGCCAGAGCGGCGGCATCCACCTGAGTACCTGGGATTCGCTTCGACGCGCCGTCGGCATACTCCAGTTCGTACCAGTCGGGCCGGTACGGGTACCAGACAATGCTGAAGATCTGTCGCTGGGTGTTCATCGGGGCGAGGTCGACGTAGATGCCTTAGACCTGCGCCGATGGGGAGGCCGCAGGGTCCTTCACCCAATGGGCAGTGGCGGCTGATGAGTCGAGGATCTTCAGTCCGGCGTCCTGTGCCATGTCCATGGCGAGGACGAGATCTCCCGCCAGGTGTTCACGGTCGCCTTCGGCGTAGGTGAGGAAGACGTGCAGGCCGAATCGCCGCCATACAACGTCCACCAGCTCGCGGTCAGTTTCGGCCTCGGCATGCTCCGACACAAGGAAGATGATGAGGGCAAGCAGGAATCGGGACCAGGGTCCTTTGTCACAGAGGCGCTCCTCGCAAGGGACGTAGCGGCACCGGGGCGCGAGCCCACGGCAGGCAAATCACTCAGGTGCCTGCTCATCTGGCTTGGGACATGACGTGAACCGGAACTCCATCTAGGGGCGTGGGAGGTCGCGGTCCCGACGACCCATCTCGGTGGCTCCGAACTCGGGCGAGTCGCCCCCTTTTTCGACTGGAGAGATTCTTCGCCGATCACCGTGGTCGCACTACGCGAACACCGGCAAGGTGACCCCCCCCTCCTCTGCGGATGCCACACAACGATCCCCCGGGGGGCTAGCCCGCAAGACCCCATTGGCCCCCAAGGCAGTAACGCGACTCCCCGATCTATGGCCTCACGCGTCGCCTTCGGCGCATCACCCTTCCACGGTGATGCTGCCCGGCAGCGCAGACGTCAGCGGAGGCTTCTCGTGATCCGAAGCGGTGACCACGAAGCTGTATGTCCCTACCCGCTTGGCTGTTCCCGACAGCACGCCGGTCCTGGCATTGAGCTTGATCCCTTGGGGAAGTGAACCGGAGGTGAGCTTCCAGCGATACGGAAGCGTGCCCCCGGTTGCGTAGAGCTGGCGTTGGTAGAACTGGTTTTGGATGGCGGCTGGCAGGAACTCTCTGTTGATCTCGACGTCCGACGGGCCGACGATGTGGAATCGAGGGTCGCCGCCGGGTGCATAGAACGTCACAATCACGTTGCGTCCAACCTGCTTGGATGATTTCAAGCAGGGAGCGACGTTATGAGTCTTGGAGCACTTGAGCAAAAGTGCGGTACCGGCCACTGGGGTAGTGGGACTGCTCCGGTTGCGAAATGGCACGGATGAGTTGAAGCAGACCTGCTTTGACGCGGGCCGAGACGTGTTTTGCAGAACAGCCGTGAGAGTCAGCCGCGCCGTCGCAAAGCCCGCATCGGTGAGGTCGGCAATCGGCGCCTGAGCCGGGTTCACGGTGGGACAAGCAAGCGTCCCCCACGTCACATTGAGGTCAACGGTCCCCGTTGGTGATGTCGGAGTACCTGCGACCGTGATCGTCTGCGCCGGCGTATTTGGAGTAGCAGGAATCGCGACCGCCGTTGTGCAACTGGCGCCACATGCGTTGTGATTGCCGACGATGCCGTTCGCATAGGTGAGGACGTTGCCGGTGGCGTCAAACGTCGCGCAGAACGACTCGCTGGAACACGATACGGAGTCCTGGTAGGTCGAGGAGTCGATGCTGACTGGCGCCTCAAAGGCGCCAGCGGTGTAGGTAATCTCGTTGCCCGCACCATCCACACCCACGCAGAATGGACCATCGCTCGTAAGGACGTTGTCGGTACATGACAGTGCGGTCAGGGACAAGGAGGCCAGCGTGGGCGACGACCAGCTCGTCCCATCGTAGGTGACGACATTGCCGAAGTAGTCATGCGCCATGCAGAAGGTCGAGGTCGCGCACGACACCACGAGGGCATTGGTCGAGACGTTGTTGGGCGCCGACCAGAAATAGCCACCGGTAGTGGTCAACACGTTGCCAGCGTCGTCACTGACGACACAGAATGACCCTGTGGTACACGAGACGGCGTAGATGTTGTGCGGCGAATCAATCGGGTTGTGCGGGTAGGGCTCAGACCACCCCGATCCGTTATAGATCATCACGTTGGAATCACTCGCCGCTATGCAAAACGTCGTTGTTGAACAAGACACGCTAACGATATAGGCCGATTCGATGTTGATCGCTCCCGACCAACTACCAGCCGAGTAGATGAACACACTGCCGACGTCATCGCCAGCGACGCAGAACGAGTTCGTGGGACATGACACGCTGTAGAGGAAGCTCGTTCCGTCGACCAGCGTAGGCCCCGACCAGGATGTCCCGTTGAATGTGTAGGCATTCCCAGCGTCGTCCACTGCCATACAGAAATCTGTGCTCGCACACGAAATCGACTGCCCGTAACCCGCAAGGTTGGTGGGACCCGACCAAGTCCCAGAGGCCCCAACAGGAGTGGCGGTGAATGTGCCCACCGCCACCAGCCCAACCACGACCATCAGCAGGGCCAGGCAACATCTTCTGGTGCCACAAATGACCGACCAAACCTGCAGCCCAACTCGGTCTGTAATCGGGTCCATTGTGCCTTGTTTCATGATGCATTCCTCTGCTTGTGCGACACGGCGTCGCCGATTGATGGTCTGGGGCGAGGGGACGGCACCCGAAGTCACCGTCCCCCTGCCGCAAAACGTGATTGCTTGGACTGAAGAGAATCCTTAGAAGCCCGTGAAGTGAGAGTGTGTTTCCGAAGACGTGAAGGTGGCGAGCGCGCCCAACCCTGGGCCGTATCGCACAACCGATCTCAGATGTTCAGCGCAAGAACGGTGTTCGGTTGCTACGGACCTCGGCTTGGAACTGCAACGAACTGCCAGATCCAATCCCGCAGAAAGTGCTGACGTCTCCGTCCCAGTCGGCCACGTCTGGAAGGACGAGAGTCAGTAGCGTCTTCTGCGTTCCCATCTGACTCTGCATCGACAGAGCAGACGCTGCGTGGCGAGATGGCGAGGGTGGCGGGTGGCAGGTTGTCAGTGGTGGGATCGCCGTCGGCATCCCAGGCGATGGCCAGAAGAAGACCGGCGAGGAAGAGGACGGGCAAGAACGCGCTCGGCCACCACCGCTCCCTGCCCGACTGGCTCCCGCCCATCTCACCATCCCCCGCAGGTTGGTGCGCCCATTAGAGCAAGCTGGGCACGGCTACGCCAACATCAATAGTGACGCCCCGAACCCAGCCGCTGGGATGGGCCCTGCCTGGTCTGGGTTGAGTTCTGACAGGCATTTCTGCCAACGTGGCACACCTTTATGCCACGTCGGGATGGAGCTAGGCATCGCCAACGGCGACGGCGCTCTGGAGAGTGCGGGACTGACGCCATAGCTTTGAAAACGTGTGTCTCGGGACATCCGCTCCCCGTTCCCCGACTACGTCGGGGGGAAACGGGGAACAAGTCCGAACGTTCCCCAGCGTTCCCCGGAAAGATCACAGAGCAATGACCTGCGAGGTCGAGGCTGTCGAGCCGCGTTCCCCCACGGTTCCCGGGACACTTCGGGCCATCTTCGTCTTGAGTGTTCCCCAAAGAGTGTGCGGTCGAACCCCAGTTCGCCCAGGCACTTTGAGGATGGGATCAGGTCTGAGCGATCAGAAGTTCTCTTCCTTCACGCTGCTGATCGTCCCCGACAGACCAAGCGCCGGGTCGGGCGCGTAGACGGCCACGCTGGTTGTCCCTTGTGTCGGTTGACCGCCACTTGCTATGCCCAGCGTAATCGTGAGTGTGTTGTGGCCGTTCCACTGGATCGTCGAGCAGCCCGTAGTGGTGCCGCTCTTACACTGCGCCGAGCTACCCCCAAAGGTCGCGGTGTTATTGAAGTAGCCCCGTTGGCCCAAGTCGATGGTCCCAAAGTGAAACCCTCCATTGCAGTCAACACTGTCGGTCACCGTCACCGTGTCATCTCCCGTTGACGGCTGGCTTCCTTGCACCACCACGTTGGGGTCATCAAGCTCCGGATAGGACGTTGTGCTCCAGGTGGAACAAAGAGCACCAAGTGACGGGACCGGCGAGAAGGTCACGATGATCTGGTCTCCTTGTTCGGGGCGACCGGCCTGGAGATCGGTAGGAATGGCCAACGATGGGGCGATCGGCGTCACCGCAGCCGACGCGCTTGACGGATGGCTCGATCCCACGGCGTTGCTCGCGACCACAGTGAAGGTGTAGGTGGTGCCGTCGGTGAGCCCGCTCACAACCGCCGAGGTCGTCGTTCCGAATGTACGCGGCGCCTGGGCCACGCCGCCTACGTAGGGCGTCACCGTGTACGAAGTGATGGGACTGCCGCCATTGCTCGGTGCGGACCACGACACCGTAACTTGGCCGTTCCCAGCTACCGCGTTCACTGCGGTCGGTGCAGAGGGTGCTGCGGGCGGTGTCCCTGGGATCGTCGTGGGATCGCTCCCTGAGCCACTGCTCTCTGAGCCACTGGAGCCAGAACCACTGGAACCGGAGCCGCCCTTCTGTCCGGCGACGGTCGACTCCGTCGACGATCCCTTTGTACTGGCCACCGTGTTGAGCGGTCCTCCTGTCAGTGCGGCGTTTGATTCCGATGACGTCCCCGCGCTCCATCCGGCTTTGGAGCCGTTTCCCTGGGGGTTCTTCGACGAGCCCTCGGTCCCCTTCGCCTGGGATCCGGTGCCGATGGGTGACGCAACCTGCACCCCGTGGGGCAGGGCGGTCGCCTCGCTGGTCGAGGTCACCGTTCCGATAGTGACCGCACCCCCCACCACGGCTGTCGCCGCCCCCACCCGACCGAGGGCCGATGCCACCTGGCCCAGTCGGGGGACGCTGCTCACAAAGGGAAGCGATCCCAGCCAAGACAGTGGCCCGGCTACCGGGCGAAGCCGACCGATCGAAACGTCGAGAAAGGCTCGCACCATTCTCGGATCGAAGTGGGTACCGGCGCAGGCTGCCAACTCGGTTCGGGCTGCCTCGGGGCTCATGGCCCGCTTGTAGCTGCGGGTGGCCGTCATGGTGTCGTAGCAGTCGGCCACGGCCACGATGCGGCCCCCGAGAGAGATCTGCTCACCCGCGAGCCCGTAGGGATAGCCCGAGCCGTCGTACTTCTCGTGGTGCTCGGCAATGGTGTTGGCCCATTGTCCGAGCCAACCCGCTAAAGGTGCGGTCAGCTTCGCCCCCTCAAGCGGGTGGTTCTTCATGACCACCCACTCCTCGTCGTCCAACTTGTCCGGCTTGTTCAGGATGTGGGGATGAACCGCCAGCTTGCCGATGTCATGGAGAAGTGCCGACCACCGCAGGCGGTCCCGGTCGGCGGTGGGGAGATCGAGTTCGTCGGCGATGAGGTCGGTGAAAGCACGTACCCGTTCGCCGTGCCCCCGGGTGAGCCGATCATGCGCATTAAGGGCGCCCGCCAAGGCGAGGATCTTCTCGGCGGCAAGGACCGGCTCATCCTCGACCCCGTGGATCTTGGCCTCCTCCACCCGGCGAGCCAGATCCCGGGTGCTGCCCGCCTTGCGGGCGACGGCCATGCGCTTGGGGGCGTTGTCGGGGAACACCATGGTCATCTTCAAGAGCACTGCCAGCGGCAAAGCGTGGCGCGCCAAACGGTCGGTAACCACCAACACGACCGTCGGCACGGCTAGGACCACCGCCCACCACCCCACAGTCCAGCCGGTGCCGTGCGGTCGGGGCAGCACATGCGCGGCGATTGTGGCCGAGACGATCGACAGGGCGATGGGGATGACGAAGACCGCCACGCTCACGAGCGCGGAGAGAACTGGCCGACCGCGCCAACGGTCGTCTGGCGTCGCGCCAGTGGGCTTCTTGCCGATGAACACCATCAGGCCGTTCCAACCCCCATTCCCCGGTCCGCCCCGTCATGTAGGGCCGAACACTCTCTGGGAATATCGGTCAGGATCGACCCGGGATTGAACGTCGATCAGGGACATCTCGTCGTGAACGAGGAGCGCCCGAGCGGCGTCGAGGCCCCGTTACCAGGCCTTTCTCCGAAATCGGACGGCCTGGGCCATCCGAATCCCGCCATGACCGAGGAGCTAGCGACCACGATGTGCGACGCGGGAATCCCACGCTCAGGTTGGTCGCGTTGGCCAGCTTTCACCGCTGGCTGGAGAAGGTGGGCCGATAGGCTGATTACATCAACCCCCGCAAGACACCATGACATCGGAGCACCGCGTGACGCATCAGGAACCGGCCGAAGGTGGAGTCCGTTACAGCCGCGATGGGAAGCTCGTGTGCATCCAGGGATCGAAGGACAAGACTCTGTATGACTACTCCCTCAGGTTCGGTATTCGTCGCTTCGATGTACTCGCCTAGGCACGACCCTGGCGCTTCGTGAATCGGTCCGTTACGGGAGAGGCGTTGGCTACCACTTTGGCTAGAATTACCCGCATTCCCTATGTGGTGGTGAGTGGGAACACGGGCCTCTGACCTGGACTTGTTGGTCGGGCTGGGGAGATTTGAACTCCCGACCTCTTGACCCCCAGTCAAGCGCGCTAACCAAGCTGCGCCACAGCCCGTTGATGCAACTCTGCAGTCTAGACGCAGTCGGTCAGGCGTGATGAACGAGCCACCCGATGCCTTGATAGGCCCGCCAACCCAGGTAGACGGCGGTGGCAGCGATCATGAGCTTGAAGTGCCATGGGATCTTGCGGCGACCCAGCGGCTCACCACACTCGGGGCACTCACCCTCGTCGGTGAGCTGGTCGTCGTCGACCATGTGCTCGCACGTGTCACACCACGGCATGGTCAGACCTGGCGCGCCACCGCACCGGACGGCAACGCGAGAAAAGGCGCCCTCTCGCTCATGATCCGATCCGTACCCGGAACTTCACCGGGGTCGGTCCGATCCCGAAGTGCTCTCGGAGCTTGCGTTCCACATAGCGAAGGTACGGAGCCGGCAGGCGCCGGGTGGCGAACAAGGTGAAGGTGGGCGGGTCGATGGCCCCTTGCACCGCATAGCGGATGCGCGCCCCGGGCGCGGCGTGATCGGCCTGGATGGAGCGGATGGCGCGGTTGAGCTCCCCCGTCGGGATCCGGTGGTGATAAGCCTCCACGGCCCGGCTCAGGGCGGGGAGGATCTTGTGGACTCCCATACCGCTCTTGGCGCTGACTTTGACCGTGGGCGAGTCCCCGAGAAAGGCGAGACGGTCGTCGACGGCGTCGACGATGTCGCGCCGACCGTCGGTGTCGAGCAACTCCCACTTGTTGAGGACGACGACGACCGGGCTCCCCGAGGCGCCGATCCGTTCGGCCAGGCGCTGGTCCTGGTGGGTCACGCCTTCGGTGGCGTCGATCACGAGGAGGACCACGTCGGCGTGGTCCAGGGCCTGCAAGGCCCGGACCATGGCGTAGAACTCGGTTCCCTCCTCGGTGCGTGAGCGGCGCCGCATGCCGGCGGTGTCGATGAACCGGATGGGCCCGTCGTCGCTTTCGATCTGGGTGTCGATGGCGTCGCGCGTCGTCCCGGGCAGATCGTGGACGACGGAGCGCTCCTCGCCGATCATTCGGTTGAACAAGGTCGACTTCCCCACGTTCGGTCGGCCCACGATGGCGACCCGGACAGCGGGCACGTCGGGCTCGGCCCCGGCTGGCTCGGCGTCGCCCCCGGCGGCGGAAGAATCGGGGAGCCGCCGCACCACCTCGTCGAGGAGGTCGCCGGTCCCCCGTCCGTGCAGTGCGCTCACCATCCAGGGATCGCCCAGCCCGAGCGAGACGAGCTCCCAGGCGTCGGCTTCGCGCCGGTCGTTGTCGACCTTGTTGGCGACGAGCAGTACCGGGCGACCCGAGCGGGTGAGCACCCGGGCCACCTCGTCGTCCTCGGTCGTGACGCCGACGGCCGCGTCCACGACCAGGAGCACGAGGTCGGCGGCGGCCACCGCCCTCTCGGCCTGGCGGGCCACCTTGGCGTCGAGTGTGTCACCTCGACCCAGCCACCCTCCGGTGTCGACCACGACGAAGGGCCGACCGTTCCACTCGCAGTCGAGCTCGAGCCGGTCCCGGGTGACGCCCGGCTTCTCCTGGACGACGGCGGCGCGCCGGCCCACGAACCGGTTCACGAGCGTGGACTTGCCCACATTGGGACGACCGGCGATCACCACCAGCGGACGGGCCTCGGTCGCCGACGTGCCCGGCACGATCCGTCCCGGCGTGCGTGCCGGCGCGCCGGGGCTCACCGGGACGCTCCCAGGGCCACCGTGACCGCGGCCGGGCGCGGCGGTGGGGTCGGTGGTCGCGCCGGCCCGGGCGCGCCGATGGCTATTCGGAGCGAGTACCCGTCGCTCGGGATGACCTCGACGGGTCGGGGGAGCTCGGCCACGGTCATACCGTCGAGGAAACGTCCCTCGGACAGACAGACGTCGGGAAGGAGGTAGCGATGGCCCTTCGGCTGGTCGACCAGGACTCGGGCGATGTCGACCCCCGTCATGAGCCCGGTCACTGCGATGTTGCCCCCGAAGAAGGCGTTGTGGACCGGGACGAGGCGAACGTGGTGCTGCTCCCCGTCGACAAGAAGCGGTTCGAGCACCGCCGCGCCGTACTCGCCGGTGAGGATGGCGACCGGTCTGAGCCCGGCGGACCCCGTCGGATCGTGGCGGTCGGCGGGTGTCGGCGTTGCGTCGGTGCGCGGGGCGCGGTAGCCCGCGGCCGGAGCGCCGTCGACCCACGAGAAGAAACCGGGCTGGACCCCGTGGGCGGCCGTGAGGTTGCCGTGGTACGCGGCCTCGAAGGCGCGGGCCATGCCGATGCCGTTCTCGTGCTGGGGAAAGCCGTCGTAGGCGTCGACAGTCGGGAAGGGTCTGGCCGCCAGGAGGTAGTACTCGTCGGCCACGTAGACCAGACGACGTCCCAACGCGCCCAGACACAGGTCCTGCCACTGCTCGACGGTGTCGATCACCGCGGCCGCTTCGGCCGCGGTATGCGGACGCATGGACGGCTCGGTCGTGTAGTCGCTCACTCCGAGGGGCACGCACGCCACGGTGGCGAGATCGGAGTACTCGTCGACGAGGCCGCCGAGCGTCGTCTCGAGGGCGTCGCCGTCGTTCACCCCCGGGCACACCACGACCTGGCCGTGCACCTCGATGCCCCCGTCGAGCAGGGCCCGTAGCCACCGCAGGCTGGTGGCGCCGCGGGGATTGCGCAACATCCTGGCCCTGAGCTCGGGATCGGTGCTGTGGATGGACACGAACAGCGGCGACAGCCGCTCGGAGAGGACGCGCTCGAGGTCGAGCTCGGTGAACCGGGTCAACGTGGTGAAGTTCCCGTACAGGAACGACAGCCGGTAGTCGTCGTCCTTCAGGTAGAGGCTGCGCCGCATGCCCTTGGGGAGCTGGTAGATGAAACAGAACTCGCAGTGGTTGTCACAGGTGCGGACCCGGTCGAACAGCGCCGAGGACACCTCGATTCCGGGCACCTCCCCCGCCTGCTTCCGCAGCTGCACGGTGAGCTCCTCGTGACCCCGGCGGATCTCGAGTTCGGGGTCGGCCTCGTCGACGAAGAGGCGGTATTCGATCACGTCGCGCGGCACCCGACCGTCGACGGCGAGCAGCTCGTCGTTGACCCTGAGGCCGGCCCGCTGCGCCGGGGAGGCGGCCGCCACGGAGACCACCCGAGGCGCCGACATGCCATCGAGGCTACTTGGTCCTCGACGCCTCCCTGCCTCGACGGCCAGGACACACGGGGCCGGTAGCCTGGGAAGGTGCCGGTCGAGCGTGTCCTACTGGCCTCCCCCCGGGGCTTCTGCGCCGGAGTCGAGAAGGCGATCAAGGCCCTGGCGTGGATGGTCCGGGTTTTCGAGCCGCCCGTCTACTGCTACCACGAGATCGTCCACAACCGTCATGTCGTCGACCAATTCCGGGCCCGGGGAGTGATCTTCGTCGATGACGTGGAGCAGGTGCCCGACGGCGCCCCCCTCATGCTCTCGGCCCACGGTTCGGCGCCCGAGGTGGTGACGGCGGCGCGTGGACGCGGGCGGGTGGTGGTGGACGCGGTGTGTCCCTTGGTCACCAAGGTCCACCACGAGCTGAAGGTTCGGGCCGGCAAGGGGTACACGGTGCTCTACGTGGGCCACGAGGGCCACGAAGAAGCGGTCGGCACCATGGCGGTCGCACCGGACTCGGTCCGACTGGTGCGGTCGGAAGAGGATGTCGAGGTCGCCGCGTCCGAGATCACCCCCGGGGTCCCGGTGGCACTGTTGGCCCAGACCACGCTGAGCCATGACGAATGGTCCGACATCATGAACCGGGCCCGGGACCGGTTCCCCGAGCTGTGGATGCCCAACCGGTCGGACCTGTGTTTCGCCACCACCAACCGTCAGGCGGCGCTCAAGGTCATCGCAGCCCGCTCCGACGCCGTGGTCGTCATCGGGTCGGTCAACTCCTCGAATACGCGCGCCCTCGAGAAGGTGGCCCGGGCCTCGGGGTGCCCCCTCGTCCTGCGCGTGAACGAGGCCGCCGAGCTCCCCGGCGACCTGGCGGGCACCGTCGGGGTCACCGCCGGCGCGTCGGCCCCCGACGAGCTGGTCGACGCGGTGGTGGCGCGCCTGGCGCCGTTGCACGGGGTCGAAGAGGTCCACGTCACCGACGAGGACGAGTACTTTCCGCCACCCCCCGAGCTGCGCGACCTCTTGCGCGGCCTCGCCGCCGCGGTGGCGGTGGGGCTGGCCGCACCGGCTCCCGCCGACGGGCCGGCCCCGGTTGTCGCCGGCCTCGATACCCCGTCGCCCGACGTCGGGTTGGACCAGGCCGGGTCGACCCGCAGCGGCGCGGCACTCGGCGACCGCCAGATCTCCGCCGCCGACGTCCTGGCCCGGCTGGCGGGGTGAGCTCGACAGCAGTCCCCGTCGAGCTCCGGTTCTCGAGCGCTCCCGGCCGTTGGGTCCTGACCGCCACGGTGCTCGGCTCGGCGGTGACCGCCATCGACTCCACGGTGGTCGGCATCGCTCTCCCTGCCATCGGGCGTGACTTCTCCATGTCGGTGTCGAGCCTCCAATGGGTGGTGACCGCCTATCTCGTCTCGCTGGCCGGCTTGCTGCTGGTGGGTGGGGCGCTCGGCGACCGGTACGGCCGGCGGCGCATCTTTGTGATCGGTGTGGTCTGGTTCGCGGTGGCGTCGCTGGTGTGTGCCATCGCTCCGGATGCCGGCGCGCTCATCGCGGGGCGGGCGTTGCAGGGGGTGGGCGGCGCCCTGCTCACCCCGGGATCGCTCGCCATCCTCCAGGCTTCGTTCGCCAAGGACGACCGGGCCCGTGCCATCGGCGCCTGGTCCGGCCTCGGTGGTGTCGCCACCGCCATCGGCCCCTTCGCGGGCGGCTTCCTCATCAGCGCCGTGTCGTGGCGCCTCATCTTCCTGATCAACCTGCCGATCGCACTCGCCGTCGTCCTCATCTCGACGCGCCATGTGCCCGAGACGAGCGATCCTGCCGCGGCCGGGCCGGTGGACGTGATGGGCGCCGTCCTTGTCACGATCAGCCTGGTGGGGGTGGCCGGTGGGCTCATCGAAGCTCCGACCTACGGCTGGTCTTCTCCCCTGGTCCTGGCCCTGCTCATCGTCGCCCTCGTCTCCTTCGTGGCGTTCGTGGTCGCCGAGGGGCGCGAGCGCTACCCCATGCTCCCGCTCGCCATCTTCCGCAACCTGCAGTTCTGTGCCACCAACGCCGTAACCTTCGTCGTCTACGCCGCGCTCGGGGGTGCGCTGTTCCTCCTGCCTGTGCAACTCCAACAGGTCTCGCACTACTCGCCACTGGAGGCGGGGAGCTCGCTGCTCCCCCTCACCGCCGTGATGCTCGCCTTCTCCGCTCGTTCCGGCGCCCTGGCCGTGCGGATCGGCCCCCGACTGCAAATGGCGGTCGGTCCGGTCGTGGTGGGTGTGGGCATGGTGCTGCTGCGTCTGATCGGGCCGTCGGGCGACTATCTCACCGAGGTGCTTCCCGGCGTCCTCGTCCTCGCCCTCGGCCTCGTCATCACGGTGGCCCCGCTCACCTCGACGGCATTGGCGTCGGCGCCGGTGGAGCATGCCGGCATGGCCTCGGCGGTCAACAACGACGTGGCGCGCGCCGGCGGCCTGATCGCGGTGGCGATCCTTCCGGCGTTGTCGGGCCTGTCCGGGCACAGCTATCTCCATCCCGGTGAGTTCGAGACCGGGTTCCGCTACGCGGTGGTCCTCTCCGGGGTGGCCGCCGCCGGGGGCGGGGTCCTGGCGGCACTGCTGATACGGAATCCCGGCGTCACGGCGCGCCTCACCGCCCGGGCTCGACGCCGCGGGAGGGTCCCGGTGTGTTGTCCGCTCGAGGCGACGCCCCTCGCCCACGACGACCGGCAACCGGTGGGCTCCAAGCTGTGAGGCCTCTCCGGAGGCGCCGGCGACGACCCACGTCACGGCGCCTTCCCGTCCAGAGTGCGAGAATGGGGCCATGAGCACCACCCCCACGAAGACGACCACCACCGGCTCCGGCAGCTTCCGTCGGATGGACGAATCGAGTGCCGAGCAGTGGGCCGAGATCGGCGCCCTGACCTCGAAGCGCCAGGCCCGGGTGGCCACCCAGGTCCTGGCCATGCTCGAAGGATTGGGCGACATCACCGACGGCTTCGCCGTCGACCAGCTCGTGCATTCGCTCCAGACCGCCACCCGGGCCGAGGAGGCCGGGGCCGACCCCGAGATGGTGGTGGCGGCACTGTGCCACGACATCGGTAAGTACGTGTCGGTGCCCAATCACCCTCGCATCGCGGCAGAGATCCTGCGGCCGTATGTCCGCGACGAGATCTTCCACGTGATCCTCACCCACCAGGACTTCCAGGGCCGGCACTACTACCACCACTTCGGCGGCGACCCTGAAGCCCGGGAGGAGTACCGCGGTGAGCCATGGTTCGCGTTGGGCGAGCAGTTCGCCGATGAGTGGGACCAGGCGAGCTTCGACCCCGACTACCCGACCGAGACGCTCGCGCATTTTGAGCCCCTCGTGCGAGAGGTGTTCGCCCGCCCCCATAGCTTCTGATGGGGCCCACGTCGGACTGCAGTACGCGCCCGTGATCGTTCATACCTGGCTGCGCGACCGCAGCTGACCTGATTCGCCCGGGAGACGGTCCCGGTGCTTTCTCGCGCCGCGCGTCTTGTTCACCACCGCTCCAGCCGATGGATGGTGGCCGCCTTCGTGGCCGTCCCGAGCGTCATCTTCGCCCTGCCCGCCCTGGCCGGGGTGCCGTGGCTCGTCGACGACAACCTCATCCAGAACTTCCCCCTGCGGGTCCTGGTGGGGGTCGACCTCCGTCACGGCCACGCCCCGGTGTGGGATCCCTATCTGTGGAGCGGGTCGCCCCTGTTGTCGGGGTTCAACGCCGGGGCCGCCTATCCGGCCACGTGGCTCTTCACCGTGCTCCCCGGAGCACTGGCCTGGGTGGTCAACCAGGCCCTGGTCGAGGTGGTCGCCGCGCTGGGCATGGTCGTGCTGCTGCGCGTGCTGGGCCGGTCCTGGACGGCGTCGGGCCTGGGTGCGGTCGCGTTCGCCTACGGGGGTTTCATGGCGGCGCAGAACGTGCACATCGACCTCGTCGAGGCGGGTGCGTGGCTGCCGTGGGCCTTCGCCGGTCTCGACCGGCTGGCCCACCGCCCCCGGGGCCGCTCGGCCACGCCGTGGGTGGCGATGCTCGGCGCCTCCATCGGCCTGATGGGGTTGTCCGGCGCGGCCGAGCCCATCCTCGACGGCGGGGTCGCCCTGACGGTGTACGCGCTGTGGCTCTTCTGGAAGACCCCGACCCGTCGCCTTTCGCTCGCGCTCGGGGTGGCGGCGGGGGTCGCGCTGGGACTGGCGCTGGCCGGCGCGCAACTCGTCCCCGGCGCGCTCATCCAGGAACAGTCGCAACGGGCCATCCACGACTACGCGTTCTTCACGTCGGGGTCGATGAACAAGTCCCTGACCGTGCTCGGGCTCGATCCCTTGGTGCTCGGGACGAGCGGCGCGTTCCCGCTGCACTTCTTCGCCACCTACAGCCTTCCCGAGGTGTCGAGCTACGTCGGCATCATGCCCCTCATGGGCGTCTTCGGACTCTTGGCCCGGCGGCACCGCCGCAACCCCGAGTCGAGCCGATGGTGGGTCTGGTACGCCATCTTGGCCCTGGGGCTGGTGCTCACGTGGGGGGACTTCACTCCCCTCGGTCACGTCTTCTTCCACCTGCCGTTGTTCAACCGGCAACGCCTGCTGTCGCGCAACCTCCTCGAGGTCGACCTCGCCATCGCCGTGCTCTTCGCCGCCTGGGTCGACCACATGCTGCTGTCGCCCTTGTCCGACGTCGGCCCCTCGCCAGACGTCGTTGCCGAGGCCGCGCCCCCGTCGGCTCCCACCCCCGAGCGCTCGACGGGGCGGTGGTGGCGGACGCTGCCGGGGCCAGCCGGTTGGCACTCGGACGTCGTGCTCCCGCTCATCCCCCCCGGGGCGGTGATCGGGCTCCAGATCGTCCTCCTCGCCGGCGGCACCTGGTTCCCCCACTTCCTCCACGTGCCCGGCCACGTGACCCGATCGTCGTTGTGGCCCCTGATCGCCTTTCTCACCATCCCCAGTGCCCTCGCCGCGTGGGCCTCGTGGCTCCTGCTGCGTCGCCGACGTCTCCGGGCACGCCTGCCGCGACTCCTGACGGTGCTGCTGATCGTGGACCTGCTCCTGTTCAACGGTTTCACCCAGGGATCGGCCGACCCCCAGGGCGCCACCGACGACAGCGCCACGGCCAACGCGCTGGCGTCCTTCGTCGCCGCCCAGGGCCAGGGCCCCGCCGGCGAGGAACACCGGGTGGCGCTGTTCGACCCGGACCGCTACTACTCGGTCGCCACCGAGCGCATCGGCCAACCCGACCTCACCATCCTCCGCAACCTGAGCAGCGTCCAGGGCTACGGGGCCGTCGTCGACGCCAACTACGACCGGGCCACCAATACCCACGGCCAGCTCGAGATGAAGCCCAGCGCGCTCGCCGACGGCACCTTCGCCCAGCTCGATCTCGGCGTCCTCGCCACCGTGCCGGAGTATTTCGAGCACGTGGTGGTGGCGCCGCCGGACGCGCCGGTGAGCGTGGTCACCGGGGCCACCCGCATCCCGCCGGTGGGGCCGCAACCGGGCGCACCCCCCGACACCACCCCGCCCCCGCCCACCTCCCCCAGCAATTACCAGATACGCGCCGCCGCCGGCGACGACGGTGTCGCTCCAGTTGGGCCGGTCCCGGACCCAGTACTTCGGCACGGTGCTGTCGGTGACCTCGGTCTCGATCCCGGTGCAGACGGGCTCGGGGTTTCTGCGGGTGGGCCTGTTGGCGCCCGACGGCAGCTCGACGACCTGGATCGGCTCGGTCTCGGCCCGGCCCGGATCGGTCCAGGTGTCGGTGCCCGGTCCCAAACCGTCCAGTGGCGTCGTCCTCGAGGCCGGCCCCGGTTCCTCCGCCCCGGTCGACATCGGTGCCGTGATCCTGCGCACCGCCGGGCAGGGCACGTACCGCATCGACGGGTCGCTACGCGATGCGGTGACGCCGGGGCGGTGGCGCTACCGCGGCATGATCGGGCCCTTCAGTATCTTCACGCAGGCCTCGGCGTCGGGCCGCGCTTGGGTGCAGGGCCGGGTCCGAGGCGGCCCCGCCGCGACAGCACACGTGGTCTCGACCACGCCGTGGGGCGACGAGACCATTCGCGTCACCACCGCGCATCCCGCCACGCTGGTGCGTTCCGAGCAGTACGCCACGGGGTGGCAGGCCACGGTCATGACCGCGGCGGGCCCCGGTGGGGGCGAGAACCATCAGGCCGTCTCGGTGCGACGTCACGGATTGATCCAGGCCGTGCACGTCCCGGCCGGGACGTCGCTCGTCCACTTCACCTACCGGCCCCACCGAGTCCTCGAGGGATTCGTGGCCTCGGCGGCCGGCTTCATCGTGATGGTCGGCCTCGTGGCATGGCCCGTTGTTCGGCGTCGTCGTAGAGAGACTGGAGCTCGACCTGCAGCTGCTCGGTGAGGGCATGGACCTGGGTCCGGGGCACCCGGCCTCGAGCCGAGCGCTCGGGGGCGGCGATGGGGGGGCCCACCACCAGGTGCACCTTCACGGGGCGGACGAACTTCGACCCCTTGGGCATGGCTGCGGCGGTGCCGCCGATCCCGATGGGGACGATGGGCGCACCGGTGCGCGCCGCGAGGAAGGCCGCACCCTCGTGGAGGTCCTCGATCGTCGGGCCGGCCCGCCTCGTGCCCTCGGGGAACAGGATGAGGACGTCCCCGCGCTCGAGCACGTCCTGGGCCCGTTCCAGCGCGAGGCGGTCAGCGCCGTCGCGGTGGACGGGGAAGGCGCCCACGGCGTCGAGGAACGAGCCCAACAGTGGCGTCTTCCACATCTCTTCCTTGGTCATGTAGAAGATCTTGCGGGCCGTCACCTCGGACACCACGAAGAAATCCATGAAGCTGCGGTGCACGGGGGCCAGGATCACCGGGCCCGTGGCGGGGACGGCACCGGCGCCCTGTACCTCGACACGCCAGTACGCCCGGTTGACGAGGTGCACGAGGACGCGCAGGGTGCGGTACACCCAGGACGGGACGCGCACCCCGGCGCGCCGTCGGGTCGTGGTCCTGTCCTCGGTCACGTCCAGATGAGGCTTCACAGGCACGCCAGTACCTCCTCGAGCACGGCCCGGCTCGACTTGCCGGTCGAGTCGATCACTTTGGCATCGGCGGCGACGTCCTCGGGTGATGGCAGGGGCGAGGCGAGGCGGGTCGAGTCGAGGCGGTCGCGCCGCACGAGGTCGTCATGGACCGAAGCCACGCTGCGCCCATCGGCGCGCTGACGGGCCCGGCGCCGGGCCCTGGTCTCGGTGGCGGCGGTCAGGTAGATCTTCACGTCGGCGTCGGGGAGCACCACCGTGCCGATGTCGCGACCCTCGACGACCCCCCGGCCCCGCTCGGCTACCCAAGCGCGCTGGCGCGCCACGAGCTCGGCGCGCACGGCCGGGTTGGCGGCCACGGCCGAGACGGCCCCGTCCACGGCCCGCGTGCGGATGGCGTCGGTGGCGTCCTCGCCGTCGACCAGGACGCGTTCGCCCACCTCGATGTCGGTGTCCTTGGCCAACCGGGCCACCGCCTCGGCGTCGTGCACGTCGACCCCGTGTTCGAGCGCCGACCAGGCCACCGACCGGTACATCGCCCCGGTGTCGAGTCGCTCGAACCCGAGATGGGCGGCCACGGCCTGGGCCAGGGTGGACTTCCCCGCTCCGGCCGGGCCGTCGATGGCGACCACCCGCACTCCCCCCGTCCCGGTCACGGCCGCCCACCGCGCAGCGCGGCGAGGTCGGCGGCGAAGCCCGGATAGCTGGTGGCCACGGCGGTCCACCCCTCGATACGGGTGGCGGCGCTCCCCGCCGCCAAGCCGGCCACCGCCGCGGCCATGGCCATGCGATGGTCCCCGCCCGCGTCGAGGGCGCCGGGGACGAGCCGGCCCCGGCCGTGCACGCACAGGTCGTCGCCGTCGACGTCGGCCCGGGCCCCGAACACCGACAACAGCTCGACGACCCCGGCGAAGCGGTCCGATTCCTTCACGCGCAGCTCGCCGACGTCTCGGAACACCGTGTCACCCGACGCGCACGCGGCCGCCACCGCCAACACCGGGACCTCGTCGAGGCCAGTGATCTCGGCGGCGTGGATCTCGGTCCCGTACAGGGGACCGAATCGGGCCACGATGTCGGCGGTGGCACCCAAGTCGTCGGGGCCGGTGACGGGAACCGCCTCGATGTCGGCGCCCATGCGGGCCAGGACGTCGAGAAAGCCGCGTCGGCCCCGTCCGACGTACACGTGCTCCACGGTGATCGCACTGCCGGGTACCACGCACGCGGCCACGACCCAGAACGCCGCCTGGGACGGGTCACCGGGCACGTCGAGCTCGAACCCCTCGAGCTCCGACGGGCCGACGCGTACCACGTGCGAGCCGTCGGGGCCGTCCTCCTCGGTCACCTGCGCACCGGCGCGGGCCAGCATCTCCTCGGTGTGGCGCCGCGTGAGGATCGGCTCGTGTACGACCGTCTCGCCGTCGGCGTCCAGCCCGGCGAGGAGCACGCACGACTTCACCTGCGAGCTCGCCATGGGTGTCGTGTAGTCGATACCCCTGAGGGACCCGCCCCGGATGGTGAGCGGCGGCAGGCAGTGTTCGCTGCGCCCCTCGACGGTGGCCCCCATGCGCCGGAGCGGGATGGCGACCCGGTCCATGGGGCGGCTCGACAACGAGGCGTCGCCGGTGAGCTCGGTCGTGAACGGGCGACCGGCCACCACTCCCGCCAGCAGCCGCATGGTGGTGCCCGAATTGCCCAGGTCGAGGGGCCCCGAGGGGGCGTGCAGGGCGTCGCGCCCCCCGGTGATGACCACGGTCCCGGCCGTGCCGGGGGCGAGGCTCGCACCGAGCTCGCGCAGGGCCGCGGCCGTGCGGGCCACGTCGTCACCGTCGGAGAGCCCCCGCACCACGCTCTCGCCGGTGGCCAGGGCGCCGAGGAGCAGAGCCCGGTGCGACACCGACTTGTCGCCCGGGACACGGACGTGCCCGTGGAGGGGACCTCCCCCCTCCACGGTGAGCACCGTGGCGTTGCCGGTGCCCGGGGCGGGGCCCGGCGCCGCGCTCGTGGACGGGGCCGCGCTCATTGCAGATGCCCCGCCGTCGAGCGGTAGCCGCGCCCGGTGAGGGCGTCGTGGAGGCGCTCGGCCATGTCCCCGTCCACCACCAGCACGAGCACGCCGCGGTCACCCTCGACGCTGTGGGCCAGCTCGATGTCGTGGATGTTGACGCCGAGGTCGCCGGCCAGGGTCGTGATCTCGGCCAGCACCCCGGGCCGGTCCGGCACCGGCACCCGCACCTCGGCCAACCGCTCGGGTGCCACGGCGCGCGCCGGCAGCGATCGCCGCGCCGTCGCCGCCTGCTCGAGCTCGGCCAGCAGGCCCGCCCGGTCGGCGGCGGCCACCCGGTCGCGCATGTTCGACAGGTCGGCCAGCAAGGTGTCGAGGGCGGCGACGATGGCGGGCGCGTTCTCGGCGCACACGTCGGGCCAGATGTCGGGCTGTCCGGCCGCGATGCGCGTCATGTCCCGAAAGCCGCCCGCGGCCAGACGCAGCAACGCCCCGTGCTCCTCGGCAGCGCGGTCGGCCAGGTTCATGAGCGTCGCCGCGGTCAGGTGCGGCACGTGCGAGACCATGGCCACGAGGGTGTCGTGCTGCTCGGGCGAGAGGGCCAGGACCTCGGCCCCGAGGCTGCTCACCACCGATTGCAAGCGGGCATAGGCGTCGGGGTCGGTGGTGGCGGTGGGCGTGAGCACCCAGGTGGCCCCGACGAACAGTTCGGGGTCGGCTCCGTCGATGCCGACCTGTTCGGACCCGGCCATGGGATGGCCACCCACGAAGCCGGGCTGGGGGAGCTGGGCCGCCAGGGGTGCCTTGACCCCGGCGACGTCGGTCACGACCGCTCCTTGGTGCCGGGCCAGGCTCAACGAGCGTGTGACCTCGTCCACCACCGACCCCAGGGGGGTGGCGACGAAGGTGATCTCGGCGTCGGGGTCGTCCCCCACCGCGTCGATGGCACCGAGGGCCTTGGCCCGGTCTGCGGCCAGGGCGTCGGTGTCGCGCCCGGTGACCCACCAGCCCCGGGCCCGCAGGGCGAGCCCGATCGAGCCGCCAATCAGGCCGGTCCCGACGACCGCGGCGCGGCGGGCATCACTCGGGGAGGTCATCGCGCAGCCCCCGGGCCCCGTGCAGGTAGACGTGGTGGAGCTCGGGGCGGGCCCGGTCCGTGTCGACGTGGAGGAGCACCCGCAGGCACCGCGGGGTGGCCCCGACGACGTCGAGCTCACGAGCGCACAGCAGGGGGACGTCCCCGAGGCCCATGGCCCGGGCCGCGGCGGCCGGGAACATCGACACGACGTCGCCGGTGGCGGTGAAGACGATGCTGATGACCTCGTCGTGCTCGAGCCCGTTACGCCCCAGGAGGTCGCCGAGCAGCTCCTGCATGCGGGTCGAGACCTGGTCCGGGGTATCGCTGTCCACGGTGGTGGCGCCGCGCAGGGCCCGGACGGCTGACATGGCCCCGATGCTAGCCAGGCCCACCGCGGCGCCCCGGCGGCGCGCGCCGCTGGCCAGGGCCGTCGCGACGCCGTGCGGCTGGGGGTGTCTCCGGGCGGAGCGCGGCGGCACGGCCCAGGGCGCGCACCTCGGACGGGTCGAGCGCCCTCCACGACCCCGGCTTCAGGCGGGCGTCGGTGACCGGCCCGATCCGGGTCCGCACCAGCCGCCGGACGGGGTGCCCGACGGCGTCGCACATGCGGCGGATCTGGCGGTTGCGCCCTTCGTGGATGACCATGCGGATGACCCCGGGGGCGACCACGCCCACCGTGGCCGGTGCCGTCTTCCCGTCGTCGAGGTCGATCCCCAGGCGCAACCGGCGCAGGTCGCCCGCGGAGGGAACCCCGTTCACCTCCACGAGGTACTCCTTCTCGACCCCGAAGGAAGGATGGGTGAGCCGCTGGGCCAGGTCGCCGTCATTGGTGAGCACGAGCAGGCCTTCGGTGTCGGCGTCGAGCCTCCCCACCGGGAACACGCGCGGCGCGTCGGGCACGAGCGTGAGCACCGTCGGACGACCGAAGGGGTCGTGCGCGGTGGTCACGATGCCGGCCGGCTTGTGCAACAGGTAGTGCACGAGACCGGGAAGCACGGGTAGGGCCACGCCGTCGAACGACACCACGTCGCGACCGACATCGACACGCCGACCGAGCTCGGCGGTTTCGCCGTTCACCGTCACCCGCCCATCGGCGATGAGCTCCTCGCAGGCCCGCCGGCTCCCGAGCCCGAGGCGGGCCAGGACCTTCTGGAGGCGTTCGCCCTCGGGCGCCGCGCTGGCGGCGTCGGGCGTGGCGGCTCGGGTGCGGGGTGGGTCGCGGTCCCCGTCAGGCATCGGCGCCGGGGCGCAGGCGCTCCTCGAGTTGCTCGACGACGTCGGGGCCGGGCAGGAGGTCTTCGACGGGGGGTAACTCCTCGAGGACGAAGAGCCCGAGCCTTTCCAAGAAGGCGGCGGTGGTGCCGTACAGCACGGGCTGGCCGGGGCCCGGAGCGTGGCCGACGGCGTTGATGTAGCCCCGCTGCTCCAACAGACGCACCACGCCGTCGACGTTCACGCCCCGAAGGGCGGCGATCTGGGCACGCGACACGGGCTGGCGATAGGCGACGATGGCCAGGGTCTCGAGGGCGGCCGACGACAGGCGCGACGACACCCCCTCCATGGCGAAGCGCTCGACGAAGGGGGCCAGGTCGGGGTGTGTCTGGTAGCGGTACCCCCCCGCCACCCGGGCCAGGACGAACCCCCGGCCCTCCTCCTCGTAGCTGGCGGCGAGCTCGGTGCAGGCCGCGTCGACGCGTTCGATGGGCATCTCGAGCAGCTCGGCGAGCATGTTGGGCGGCACCGGTTCGAGCGCCGACAGCAAGATGGCCTCGATGGCCCTGTACTCCTCAGGGAGTCCCACGGGCAGAACCGTCAGCCGTCGTATTCCTCGACCGTGTCGCCACCGCCGACGCTGGACAGCACGGACGAGTCTCGGGACCAGTAGACGACCAGGTCACCAAAGGTCTCGCCCTGATCGAGGGTGACCCAGCCCCGCTTGCACAGCTCCAGCAGGGCGAGGAAGCGCACGATGATCTGCATCCGCGTCGTGCAGTGCGAGGTCAGGTCGCGAAACGACAGCCGACCCGCGCTGGGGAGGCGCTCTTCGAGCTCGGCGACCGCTTCGGACACGGTCACCGCTTCTACGGTGACGTGGGACAGGTCGAGGAGGAACTCGGGCCTCGGCACCGTCCCCACCATGAAGGCGGCGGCCAGTTTCTCGGGGGTCACGCCGGCCAGCAGGTCCGGGGCCAGGTCGCGGAAGTGCTCCTCGAGGCCGGCCACGCGGGGCAGGGTGCGCCGGGCCTGGTCGAGCAGAGAGGCGAAGGCGTCGGCGGCGGCCGCGTAGGCCTGGAGCTCGAGGAGGCGGGCCAAGAGGCGGTCCCGCTCCTCGAAGCCGGCGAGCTCCTCGTCGTCGTCGACCTCGTCGGGGCCGGGGAGGAGCTTGCGCGACTTGAGCTCCACCAGGATGGCCGCGATCACGAGGAATTCACTGGCGGTCTGGACGTCGAAGGGCTGGCGGGCGTGCATCTCGGCCACGAAGGCGTCGACCAGGTCCGACATCCGGATCTCGTAGATGTCGACCTTGTGGTCGGACACGAGCTGTAACAGCACGTCGAAGGGCCCTTCAAAGACGGGCGTCGAGACGTGCGCCACCACGATCTCGACCCTACCGGCTCCCCCGTCGTTGTCTGTGCATGGCCCCTGAGCAGGAACGACGGTCCGCGCCGCGCCCCGCTTGCCGCTACCGCCCCAGCACCGCGCCCAGACACGGGTCCCGTACCATGGCACGCCATGGCCAGGGTCTTGTCCGGGGTGCAACCGAGCGGTGATCTGCACCTCGGCAACTACCTGGGCGCCTTCCGGAACTGGGTGGCCGACCAGCACCAATTCGACGCCTTCTTCTGCGTCGTCGACCTCCACGCCCTCACCCTCGACCACGACCCCGCCCTCCTGGCGGCCAAGACCCTCGAGACCGCCGAGAACCTCCTGGCGGTGGGCCTCGACCCCTCGGTGTGCACGTTGTTCGTCCAGAGCCACGTCCCCGAGCACCCCCGTCTGACGTGGGTGCTCGAGTGCACCGCCACCTACGGCGAGCTGCGCCGGATGACCCAGTTCAAGGACAAGGGCAAGGACCAGGAGACGGTGCGGGCGGGGTTGCTCACCTATCCGGTACTCATGGCCGCCGACATCCTGCTCTACGACGCCGAGCGCGTCCCCGTCGGAGATGACCAGCGCCAGCATCTCGAGCTGACCCGGACCCTGGCGGCGCGTTTCAACAACCGGTACGGCCCGACCTTCGTGGTGCCCGCACCGGCGGTGCCCACGCTGGCGGCCCGCGTCATGGACCTCCAAGAGCCCACCCGCAAGATGTCGAAGTCGGTGAGCTCGCCCCTGGGCACCGTGCTCGTGCTCGACTCCCCCGACGAGATCGACCGCAAGGTGCGCAAGGCCGTGACCGACACCGAGACCGAGGTGCGCTACGACCCCGAACACAAGCCGGGCGTGTCGAATCTGTTGGAGTTGCTCGCCGCGTCAACCGGGGGGGACCCCGCCACGCTGGCCACTGGCTATGGCAACTACGGCTCCTTGAAGGCTGATGTGTCGGAGGCGCTGGCCGAGCTGTTGCGTCCCGTGCGCGAGCGGCTCGTCGAGCTGCACGCGCAGCGCGACTACGTGGAGTCGGTCCTCGCCGAGGGGGCCGCCAAAGCCAGAGAGGTGGCGGGGCCGACACTCGACCGGGCCATGCGCGCCGTCGGGCTCCTGGTTCCCCCGGGTGGTTTCAGCGCGTGACGTCGCTCACAGCACCGCGTTGGCGTAGTGGTTGAAAGCCCAGTTGAAGAGTCCACTGAGCGCGCTCGGGTCAAGTACGACGAGGATGAGCGGGATGAACATCGTGAACGGTCGGATGCGGTAGTACCCGGGCAGCAAGCTCCTCGGCAGGAAGCGCTCCAAGACGGCCGATCCGTCCAAGGGCGGCAGGGGAATGAGGTTGAACACCGCCAGGAGGACGTTGACGTATCCCGCTACGAACAGTAGCTGGGCCCAGGTCGGCTCCTGCCCGAACGTGGGAAGGGCCTTGATCGAAACCGGGACCAGGGTTTTGTAGGCCAACCCGAGCACGATGGCCAGCACGATGTTCACCGCGGGTCCCACCAACGACACCACCACGCTCGTGTTGCGGGAGTTCCGCAGGCGAGACACGTTCACGGGTACCGGCTTGGCGTAGCCGATGACACCGAGGCCGCTAAGCACGAGCAAGGCGGGGAGGATGATCGTGCCGAAGGGGTCGATGTGCTTGACCGGGTTGAGTGTCAACCGGCCGGCCCGCTTGGCGGTGTCGTCGCCGAAGGCGAGCGCGGCCGCCCCGTGAGAGACCTCGTGCAGGATCACCGAGGGGATGAGCGCGACGAACAGCAGGATCTCGGCCGTGCTCACCTTATGGGTGCGGACGAGCACCGCCACCAACGCCACCCCGGCGATGATCCAGATAGTGGTGCGCGGGCTCAGGCCCTGGCGGCGCGGCGGTCCCGACGCCGGTGGGGGTCCCCAGGCGCTCAACGGCCCGCTCCGGTCAGTGCTTGGCGGCGCAGTTGATGCAGTACCGCGCCGCAGGCTTCGCTTCGAGGCGCAGCGGGTCGATCGCCTGTCCGCAGTCCTCGCAGGCGCCGTAAGTGTCGTCTGACAGCTTGACGAGGGCCCGCTCGACGTCGTCGAGGGTCTCCCGCAGCGACGCCCCCAGGGCCTCGGCTTCACCACGCTCTGCGGTCACCTGACTGGAGTCGGCGAAATTGGAGTCGTAGGTCAGGCCCGCGCTACCGAGACCGAGCTCCTCGAGCTTGGCAATTAGATCGCGGCGCTCCGCCTCCAGCAGGGCGCGGTGATCGACGGTCGGGGCGTCGGGAGACACGCCTAGGAGATTACTGCGCCCTACCCCAGTCGGCGCGCGGATGTGCCTGTTCGTAGGCCTCTCGGAGGTGCTCCAACGAGACCTTCGTGTAGAGCTGGGTGGTGGCGATCGAGGAGTGGCCGAGGAGCTCTTGCACCACCCGGATGTCGGCGCCGTGGGCGAGCATGTGGGTGGCGCACGAGTGGCGCAGCACGTGCGGGTGGACCTTGTCCTCGAGGCCCGCGGTCCGGGCCCGCTTCTTGAGGACTCCCCAGATTCCCTGGCGGGTGAGCCGGCCGCCCCGGGCGTTCAGGAACACGGCCTCGGCATCGCCGCGCCGGGCCCAGCGCCGCGGCTCGAGCTCGGGTCGCCCGCGAGGGCCGAGCCAGGCGTCGAGCGCCCGACGCGCGCAGCGGCCCATGGGCACGAGGCGCTCCTTGTCCCCCTTGCCGAGGACCCGCACGAGCCCGGTATCGGACTCGAGGTCCGAAAGGCTGAGCCCGGCCAGCTCCGACACGCGCATCCCGGTGCCGTAGAGGACCTCGAGGATGGCCCGGTCTCGTATCGACGCCGCGTCTTTCTTGGTCGTCGTGTCGAGGAGCCGGCCGACTTCGTCCTCGTCGATGGCTTTGGGGAGCCGACGGGGGGTGCGCACGGGACGCACGTCCGCGGTCGGGTCACCGGTGGCGCCGCCCTCCTCGAGGAGGAACCGGTGCAGCCCCCGGAGCGCGGCCAGCGCCCGCGACACCGAGGCGGGGCCGAGCCCGGCGGCGCGCCGCTCGGCGAGGTGCTCCTCGACCGCGGCGACATCGGCGCCGTCCACCGTGGTGCCGCGCGCGGCGAGAAACGCTTCGTAGCTCACGAGATCACGCCGATAGGAGAGGATCGTGTTGCGGGCCCGGCCCTGCTCGATGGCCAACCACGTGAGGTATTCCTCGGCGTGGCGGCTCAGCACGGGCCCGCTCTCGGACACGTCGATCGTGACCGGTGTCATCGCAGCCGTCTCAGGTCGTCGACGGCGCCGCGGTGGCACCGGGTTGCGCCGAACGCTCGACTTCGAGGGCGTGGCGGGCCAGGAGCAGCCCCAGCAAGGTCTGCGCGTCGACCAGCTGACGCGACGCGATGAGGGTGTCGATCTCGGAGAGCGCGACCTCCACGACCTCGATGTAACGCTCCTCCTCCCCGTGACGGGCGGGCTCGACGGGCTCGAGGTGCTGGGCCAGATAGAGCAGCGTCTCCTGGTCGCAGAAGCCGGGGCTGTTGAGCATGACGCCGACCTGGCGCAGCGTCCCGGCCCGCACGCCCACCTCCTCCTCGAGCTCGCGACCCGCCGTGGTCTCGGGCGCTTCACCCTCGACGTCGCGCGTGCCGGCGGGGATCTCGAGGAGCTCCTTGTCCACCGATCCGCGGTATTGGCGCACGAGGAGCACCGTGTCGCGGTCGGTCACGGGGACGACGGCGACCGCACCCGGGTGGCGAACGACGTCGCGGCTGAAACGCGTCCCGTCGGGGGCCTCGAATTCCGCTCGGTCGAAGGAGATCCTCCACCCCTCGAGGAGCACCTCGTCACCGAGGTGACGGAAACCCTTCTCAGGAGGCAGCACCGACGTCGGAGTCGATGGTGATGAGTCGGGGCAGGCGTCCGTCGGCACGTCGCAGCGCCGCCCCCAAGAGCTCGCGGAACAGCGGGTGGGGACGGTCGGGGCGGCTCTTGAATTCGGGGTGGGCCTGGGTCCCCACCCAGAAGGGGTGGCCGGGAAGCTCGACGAACTCGACGAGCACGCCGTCGGCCGACGACCCCGAACAGCGCAGTCCCGCCTCCTCGAGCTTGGAGCGGTAGCGGGGATTGACCTCGTAGCGGTGGCGGTGGCGCTCGGACACGACGGTCGTCCCGTATGCCTCGGCCACGATGGAGCCGGGCTCGAGCTGGGCTACGTAGGAGCCGAGCCGCATAGTCCCGCCCATGTCGACGACCTTGTGCTGATCGTCCATAAGGTCGATGACCATGTGGGGACTGATGGTGTCGAACTCGCGCGAGTTGGCTCCTTCGAGGCCGGCCAGGTGGCGCGCCACCTCGATGACCATGACCTGGAGGCCGAGGCACAGCCCCAGGCACGGGATCTCGCGTTGGCGGGCGAACTCGACCGCCGCGATCTTCCCCTCGATCCCCCTTTCGCCGAAGCCTCCCGGGATGACCATGCCGTCGAGCTGCAACATGCGGTCGGTGCCCAACAGGTCGGGGACCTTCTCGGCCTGGATCCAGTCCACCTCGACCTTGGCGCCGTGGTGGAAGCCGGCGTGGCGCAGGGCCTCACCCACCGACAGGTAGGCGTCGGGAAGGTTGACGTACTTGCCGACCACGCCGATGCGTACGGGCCGCTCCGACGCGGAGACCTGGGAGACGACCTTCTCCCACCCCGAGAGGTCGACGGGGTGTTCCTCGGAGTCGATGGCGAGCATCTGGCACACGACGCGGTCGAGGCCCTCCTCGTGCAGGACGAGAGGGATCTCGTAGATGCTCGGTGCATCGACCGCCGAGATGACCCCCTCGACGGGGACGTCGCACAGCAACGAGATCTTGCGCTTGAGCCCGTCGGAGATGGGTTGGTCCGAACGGCACACGATGACGTCGGGCTGGATGCCTCGACTCCGCAACTCGGTGACCGAGTGCTGGGTGGGTTTTGTCTTCTGCTCCCCCGACGGTGCCAGATACGGCACCAGGGTGAGGTGGACGTAACAGACGTTGTCGCGCCCCACGTCGTGGCGGAACTGCCGGATCGCCTCGAGGAAGGGCACGATCTCGATGTCACCCACGGTGCCGCCCACTTCGACGATCACCACGTCGATCTCCTCGGAGGCGAGGTGGCGGATGCGCGCTTTGATCTCGTCGGTGATGTGCGGGATGACCTGCACGGTCTTTCCCAGGTACTCCCCGTGGCGCTCCTTGCGGATCACCTCGGAGTAGATCGACCCCGTGGTGGCATTCGACGTCGTCTTGAGCTCGACGTCGATGAAGCGTTCGTAGTGCCCGAGGTCGAGGTCGGTCTCACCGCCGTCGTGGGTGACGAAGACCTCGCCGTGCTCGAACGGGTTCATGGTTCCGGGGTCCACATTGATGTAGGGGTCGAGCTTGATCATCGTCACCCGCAGGCCTCGGCACTTGAGAAGCCGGCCGAGCGAAGAGGCGGTGAGTCCTTTGCCGAGCGATGAGGACACACCGCCGGTGACGAAGACGTACTTGGTCAAGCTCGGAGCTTCCCGGGCATCGTTCCACGGTAGACCACGGGGCCAATCTACCGGTGGAGTGTGACGGCGCGATCCGGCGCGTCAGCGGGCTCGGGACGCGCTGCGCTTCGGTTTCCGCACCTCGGGCCCGAGGAGCTCTTCGGCGTGGCGCCGTGCCGTCGCCGAATCGGGTCGACCCGACAGCATGCGGGCCAGCTCGACCACCCTGTCCTCGTCGTGGAGCACCGCCGCATGGGCCACGGTCCGGCCCCCGGTGACCTCCTTGCGCACGCCCAGCTGTTGCCGGGCACACGCCGCGACCTGGGCCAGGTGCGTGACCACCAGGACCTGATGACGCTGGGCGACCTCGGCCAAGGCGCCCCCCACGGCCTGGGCCGCCTCGCCTCCCACTCCCGCGTCGACCTCGTCGAACACCATGGTGGCGGGAGCTTCGGTGAGCACCAGGCGCAGCGCCAGCATGGCTCGGGCGAGCTCGCCTCCGGAGGCCACCTTGGCCAGCGGCAGCACGGCCTCGCCCGGGTTCGCGCCCAGCAGGAAGGTGACGTCGTCGCCGGGGTCGGGCTCTCCCACGGTCACCTCGACCCGGGCGTGCGGCATGGCCAGGCGCCGCAGGCGCTCCTCCACGGCCCGGGCGAGCTCGGGCGCGGCCCGGCGTCGCGCTCCGCCCACGGCGGCCTCGACCGCGCCCACCTCGGCATCGGTCCGTTCGATCTCGGCGAGGACTTCGCCGGCACGCACCTCGGCCGCGTCGAGCAGGGCCAGCTCGTGGCGGGCCTCGGCCGCGAAGGCGAGGACGCCGGCCGGCCCCTCGCCGTACTTGCGCGACAGGTCGCGGAGTAGTTGGCGGCGGGCCCGGACCGCTTCGAGCCGCTCGGGGTCGTCCTCCCAGGTCTCGACGACGTGTCGCAGCTCGGATGCGGCGTCGGCGGCGTCGGCCTGCAGAGACGCCAGGCGCCCGTTGAGCTCGGCCAGCGGGGAGCGGCCGTCGAGAGCGGCCCGGGCTGCGCCCAGGAGATCGACGACATCGGGGACCCGATCGTCACCGCCGTCGAGGGCGGTGAGCGCAATGGACGCCGCGTCCCGGTGCGCGGCGGCCTCCGACAGCCGTTCCTCTTCGGCGGCCAGCACGTCGTCTTCGTCGAGGTCCTCGATCCCGGCCCCGTCGATCTCGGAGAGTTGGTACCGCACCAGGTCGGCTTGGCGCGCCCGGGCCCGGTCGTCACCGCCCAGGGATTCGAGCTCGGCGAGCAGGGCCCGGCGCCGGGCACGCGCCGCGGTCAACGGGCCGAGGTCGGTCCCCGCGAAGGCATCGAGCGCCCGGCGCTGTGCCGGGGCGTCGAGAAGGGACTGCTGGGAGTGCTGTCCGTGCAATTCGAGCAACCGGGCCCCAGCGTCGGCCAAGGCGGCGACGGGGGCCATCCGACCGTCGATCCAAGCCCGCGACCGACCTTGGGCGGGCACGGCACGGGCCAAGATGACCTCCTCGTCGCCCAGGGTGAACCGTCCCTCGACCAGGGCCTCGCTGGCCCCGGGGCGCACCAGGCCCGGATCGGCCCTGCCTCCCACCAGCAGATCGAGTGCATCGACCAACAGCGTCTTGCCCGCCCCCGTCTCGCCGGTGAGCGCCGTCATGCCCGGCCCGAGATCGAGCGCCACCGACTCGATGACACCGAGGTCGCGGACCCGGAGCTCGACGAGCATCGGCGCGCCTGGTCAGCGATCCGCCAGGTGGAACCTGGCTCGCAGGATGGAGAAGAAGTCGCGGGATCCGAAGGTCACCAGTCGGGCCGGCGACGGTCCCACCCGGCACACCACGGCATCACCCGGTCCCAGGAGGTCCGAGCTCTGCCCGTCGAGCACGAGCACGGCCGGAAGGGGCCCGAGCACCTCGAGACGGACCCACTGCTCGGGCTCGAGGACGAGGGGACGGTCGAACAACATGTGCGGTGACACGGGTGTGAGCACCAGGGCTCGCAGCCCGGGGCTGAGGATCGGCCCCCGCGCCGACAGGTTGTAGGCCGTCGACCCGGTGGGGGTGGCGACGAGCAGCCCGTCGGCGGCATAGGTGACGAAGGGGCGGCCCGCGATCGCGGCGGCCACCCGGATGGTGCGGCCCGGCAAGGTCTTCTCGACGACCACTTCGTTGAGCACGACGACAGGCTCCGCAGGCTCCGGCGCGTCGACCCCGGCCCGCTCCAGGGTCACTTCGAGCGTGATGCGCTGCTCGACGCCGTAGTCGCCGGCGAGGAAGCGCTCGAGGGCGTGCTCGAGGCCGTCGGGCTCGACCTCGGTGAGATAGCCGAGGCGGCCGAGGTTCACGCCCAGGACCGGGGTGCCGTGTCGGCAAGCCAGCGCCACGGTGCGGAGCATGGTGCCGTCACCGCCGAGGCTGACGGCGAGGTCGATGGTGCTGTCGAACCCAGTGTCCTCACCGGCGGCGATCTGTGCTGCCGAGCGCGCCCGGAGGACACCGGTGTCGTCGGTGGGAGAAGGGTCGAGCACCTCCACGGCCCGGTGCCCGCGCCCTTCGAGCCACGCTCCCGCCCGTTGGGCGATGGCGGCGGCATCGGGCCGTTCCGGGTGCACGACGAACGCGATGGCGGCCACCGGTTGCTACCGACCCTCGGGTGAAGGCGCCACCGGACCCAACGTCCCCTCGTCCTCCGGGACACGGGCCGTGACGGCGGCATCGGGAGCCTCGCCGACGGCGGCGGCGAGGAGCTGGGCCCAGCTGCCGCCGGTCGGGGGGGAGATGGGTGCCGAGATCGCTCCGGGTGCGGTGCCGGCCCGGACATGGAGGAGGAACTCGGCATTGCCGGCCGGGCCCAGGAGCGGTGACGCCATGGCCCCCATGATGCTGGCTCCCTGCGACGCGAAGGCGGAGGCCACCCTTTCCAGAGCGCCGCGGCGCACGGCCGGGTCTCTGATCACGCCCTTGCCCCGGCTCACCTCGACCCGGCCCGCCTCGAATTGGGGTTTCACGAGCACGACGACGTCGGCGCCTGGTCGGGCCAGGGTCCCGACCAGGACCGGAGCCACGCTCACGAGCGAGATGAACGACAGGTCGGCGACGAGGAGGTCGAAGGATTCACCCCCGACGTCACCGGGCCCCAGGGTCCGGATGTTGGTCCGCTCGCGCACCTCGACCCGCGAGTCGCCTCGGAGCGACGCGTCGAGCTGGCCGTGGCCCACGTCCACGGCGACGACCTTCGAGGCCCCCCGACGCAGGAGACAGTCGGTGAACCCGCCCGTGGACGCGCCGGCGTCGAGACAGCGGCGACCGGCCACGACCACGGCGAAGCGGTCCAACGCGGCGTCGAGCTTCTGCCCCCCACGCGACACGAAGGACCGTGTGCCGGTGTCGAGGACGACGACGGGGTCGGACTCCGCCACCAGTCGCGCCGCTTTGTCGGCCCGTGATCCGCTCACCAGGACGGCACCCTGCTCGACGAGGAGGCGAGCGCTCTCGCGTGAAGCGGCCAACCCTCGCCGCACGAGCTCGGTGTCGAGCCGGCGGCGCACCCGGGTCGGAGTCAGGCGCCCGCCTTCTTCGCGGCCGCCTTCTTCGTGCCCGTCGCCTTGCGCGTCGTCGACTTGGCCGCGCCACTCTTGCCGGGGCCACTCTTGGCCGGACCCCCCTTGCCAGGGCCGCCTTTCTTCGGGCTCGCCTTCTTCACCTTGGCGGCGGGTCGGTGCGTGGCCTGGCGGCCGGCCGCCGAAGACTTGGCCAGGATGGCCGCCACCTTCTTGGCGAGATCGTCCATGTTGGTGAAGCCGAGCTCCTTGAGCTGCTGGCGCACCTCACCCCGTACCGTCCCCACCAGCGCTTCGGACCGGTCCCGACTCGTCTTCACGAGATCCTCGACCCAGTCCTGGGCCCGGTGACGCTCGATCTCGCCCGCCTTGATCAACTCGCGTACCAATTCCTCGGCACGGGATCGGGTGATCTGCGTGAGCGTCGTGGCGGCCTCGACGTAGCGGCGCAGTCCGTCGTTCTCGGTCATGACGACACGCTAGGACCGACCTCCGTCTCGCGGCAAGGGAGGTGTCCCGCAGAAAGAGCCTTCGAGGGTCAGTCGTCGCCGGCGACGTGGCGCGACACGAGCGTGGCGAGGTCGGGGGCCTCCTCGTCGGGCTCGACGACCATGGGCTCACGGTCGCTGGAGGTCACGCCGGTCCGCACCAGCGCGAACGGGAGCCCGAGCCGCCCGGCCAGGGCCCCGTCGGTGGACGGCCTGTCCCCCACCATGACGACGGCGTCAGGGGCGCGTGCCTGCAACAGCGCCACCATGGGCCCATGAGGCTTGCCGGCCACCTCGGGGGTGGCCTGGGCCGCGGTCGCCACCGCGGCCAGGATCGCCCCTGACCCCGGCAGGAGCCGATCCGGTGTGGGGTGGGTGGGGTCCTCGTTCGTGCCGATGAACCGCGCTCCTTGGCGCACCGCCGTCGCGGCGGTGGCCATGAGGTCGAAGTCGAAGCGCCGGGTCCATCCCACCACCACCGCGTCCGCCGGTCCCTGCGCCACGACCGAGACGCCTCGTGCCGCCAGCGCCTCGAGCACGCCGTCGTCGCCACACACCACGGCCGTCGTACCGGGCTCGAGCATCGAGGCGGCCGCTTGCGCCGACGTCACGATCTCCTCGGGCCCGGCGTCGATCCCGGCCTTCGCCAGGCGTCGACGGAGCTCGGCGACGGTGGGCGAGGCATTGTTCGTGGCGAACACCACACCACGGCCGGCGCGGCGCAGGCGCGCCACGGCATCGGCCGACCCCGGGATGGCTTGGTCGGCGAGCCAGACCACGCCGTCGAGATCGATGACCCATGTGCCCCCGGTGGGGATGCGCCCGCCCATCGCCGTCATGTTCGCAGATGGGTCACGATGCCGGTGCCGTCGCTGGTGCGCCGCTCAGGGCGGCGGGAGGAGCGGCAACTGCTCGACCGGTGCCGTCGGCGGCGGAGCGGGATCGGGTGGTGTGGCCGGCGACGCGGCCCGAGAGGCGGGGTGGCCGAAGGTGTCGGCGGGACTGCGCCGGCGTCGCTCGGGGGCCACCACGGCGTGGACCCGTGCCGAGACGGCCTCCTGCTGTGCAGGCGGGAGATAGGCGGAACGCGCGTACAGACGGGCCAGGGCGCCGTGGCGCTCGGGATGATGCTCCTTCATGAACGCGAGGAAGTGCTCCTTCACCCCCCGGCGCAGGTGGAGGACGATGGGAGTCACGAACACCGCACCCGCATCGACACAGGCGGCGGCCACCTCCTCGAGCTGTTCGGGCGAATCCGACCACCCGGGGATGATCGGCGCCATGAGCACACCGGTGGGGATGCCGGCTTCGTTGAGCCGGCGCACCGCCTCGATCCGGCGCCGGGGGTGCGGGGTACCGGGCTCGGTGGCTCTCCACACTTCCTCGTCGAGCGTGCCGATGGAGAGGTTGCAGTGCACATCGGTCCGGGCCGCGGCGGCGACGAGGTGATCGAGGTCGCGCAGGATCAGCGTCGACTTGGTGAGGATCGAAAAGGGATTGCGAGCCTCCCCCAACGCTTGGACGATCCCGCGCGTGAGGTGGTACCGACCCTCGGCGCGTTGATAGGGGTCGGTGTTGGTGCCCATGGCGATGTGGTCGCCGCGCCACCGAGGAGCGCGGAGCTCGGCCCGCACCCGTTCGACGGCGTTGACCTTCACCACGAGCTTGCGCTCGAAGTCCTCGCCCACGCCGAGCCCGAGGTACTCGTGGGTGGGACGGGCGAAGCAGTAGGCGCAGGCGTGGCTGCAACCCCGGTAGGCGTTGATCGTGTAGCGGAACGGCACGCGAGATGCGGCCGGCACCTCGTTGATCACGCGGCTCGCATTGACGTGGAGGAACTCGAGGCCCCGGTATTCGCCGATCCCGACGTGCCGATCGACGAGCTCTTCCTCGGCGAAGAGCATGGGCTGGCCACCGTCGTCATCGGCCTTCTTCCAGCGGAACGCCACGGGCTCGCCCACGGGTCCCAGCATATCGAACGTATGTTCGTCGTACGCGGCCGCGAAGGACCCTGGTGGAGGCCTCGTTTCGGCTCCCCCGCCTCCGACCCGGTCCGGCTTCGGGCTTAGTGTGGGCGGATCGGTCCCCCGGAGACATCCCCTCCTGACCGCTCCGGTGATGTCGAGGACCCAGACACCCACCGCGAGACGGCCCTCACCCGACGGAGGTTCTTGCGCGCCTCGGGGGCCGGCCTCGGCCTCGTCGCCCTGAGCGGGGCCGCCTGGGAACTGGGCGAGCAGGTCGGACCACGGGCCGGGTCGCGTCACGGGGCGCGCCCGGTCGCAACGAGCACCTCGAACGCGGCGGCGCGGCGCACCGGTGTGGCGGTCCCCGGTCCCGACTCGGTCCGCATGGTCACCCTCGACAGCGGTGTGGTGGTGCCGTCGGCGGACTGGGTCGTCGAGGAGAACCAGCAGCCCGGCACGCTCGACTGGGTGATGAGCGCCACGAGTCGCATCTGGGGCTACAGCGACCGCGTGAGTGCGGTCCGGGGTGACGTGGTGACGCTCTTCGTCGACCCCCCCCCGGTTCCGTATCACGTCGAGCTGTACCGGATGGGGTACTACGGCGGGCTCGGCGGTCGGCTCGTGTGGCGATCGGCCCCGTTGGCAGGCGGTCCCGCGCAACCGGCGCCCACGGTGGCGGCGGGCACCAACATGGTCGAGTGCCGGTGGAGTCCCACCATCCGGGTCGGGATCGACGACGCCTGGCCGCCCGGCGCGTACCTCTTCAAACTCACCGGGACCGACAACGGCATGACGGCGGGATACATCCCGCTGTGCGTCCGGGACGACGCCAGTACGGCCGCCTTCGCCATCATGCATTCGGTGACGACATGGCAGGCCTACAACGCCTTCGGGGGGAGAAGCCTGTACGTCGGCCCCGGGACGACGCGCGTGGGCGAGACCGGCACCGCCAACCGTTCCCGGGTGGTCTCGTTCGACCGGCCCTACGACCAGAGGGGGTGGGGAGCGCCCGATTTCACCGGCAACGAGTTCCCGCTCATCTTCCTGGCCGAGCGTCTCGGGCTCGACGTCACCTACTTCACCGACATCGACCTCCACGAGGTCCCCGGCCGCCTGGGACGACACCGGTGTCTGTTCAGCCTGGGTCACGACGAGTACTGGTCCAGTGCCATGCGCGACGGCGCCGCCGAGGCGCTGTCGCTGGGCGTGAACCTGGCGTTCCTGGGGGCCAACGCCGTGTACCGCCACATCCGCCTCGAGCCCTCTCCCCTGGGCATCGACCGGCATCAGGTCTGCTACAAGTCGGACCTGGCCCGGGAGGATCCTCTGTGGGGGACCGACCCGGCCGAGGTGACGGCCAACTGGCCCGACGGGCCCGTGCCCCGGCCCGAACAGGAACTGGTGGGATCGCAGTACGCGGACGTCGGTGCCATGGCGGACATGGTCGTCGCCGACGCCGGTGCGTGGATCTTCTCGGGCACCGGTGTCACCGACGGCCAGCACCTGTCCCGTGTGGTCCAAGGTGAGTACGACAGCTACCAGTCGTCGTTGAACGGACCGGCGAACGTGATGCTCCTGGCCCATTCGCCGGTGGCCAACCGCGGTCGGGGGCGGGTCTCGGACATGACGTACTACACCGCCCCCGGCGGCGGCGGTGTGCTCGCCAGCGGATCGGCGATGTTCGTGTGCCGCCTCTCCGACGCGCCGCGCATCGACCCCAACATCGTCTTCGCCGCCATCCCCGGCGTGACTCCGGTCCTGTGGCGGATGATGGAGAACGTCTTCTCGCTCTTCGGGGCGGGCCCGGGCTCGGTGACCCAGCCGTCGGTCGCCAACTGGCGTCAGTTCGACTGACCCGACCCGGTGGGTGCGACGGGGACGGCACCGTCGACGTCCCCGGCTCGCGCCTCGACCACGGCGGGCGCCGGGCGCGCCGGGCGCGGGATGAACACTCCGGCCACGACACCTCCCAGCGCGATCAGCGCCGCCACGGTGAAGCCCCGGGAGAATCCGGCGGTGAGCGCGGCCGCCTCGTGCACCACCGGGTGCACCCCGTGCCGGGCCGCGGCGAGGATCGACTGGGTGCGGTCGGCGGCGATGGTGGCCAGCGCGGCCAGGGCCACCGAGGCCCCGATCTGTCGGCTCGTGTTGAGCACACCCGAGGCCAGGCCGGCCTGGGACTGGGCCACGCCGGCGGTCGCCGCGAAGGCGAGCGGGGTGATGGCGAGTCCCATCCCGAAGGTCGCCAGTGTGGAGCCGCCGAACACCGATCCCCAGTACGAGCCGACGGGCCCCGCCCGTGACAGCCATTCCAATCCGGCCGCGCTCATGAGGACCCCGACCAACAGCGGGAGGCGGGGCCCGAAGCGCGGCACGAGCCGGGAGCTGATCTGGGCGGCGACGGCGATCGCCGCGGTCTGGGGCAGGAATCCCAAGCCGGTGGTGAGCGGGGAGAACCGCAAGACGTCCTGGAGATAGAGCGAGACGAAGAACCACATCGAGAACATGGCCCCTCCCGCGAAGAACATGGCCAGGTTCGAGGTGGTGAGCGCCCGGGAGCGGAACAGCCCGAAGGGCACGAGCGGCGCCCGCACCATCTTGGTCTCGACCACAACGAAGGCGGCGATGCAGACGACGGAGATCACGAGGGGGACGACGGTGGCGGCGGACGCCCACGAGTGGGTGCTCGTGCCGGCCACGGCGTAGACGAGGGCGGACAGACCGACCGTCACGAGCAACGCTCCGGGTACGTCGAGCGACGGTCGCTCCCCCTCGGCCCGGGTCTCGACGAGCACGACGCGCGCCGCCACCAGCGCGGCGGCGGCGATGGGGACGTTGATGTAGAAGATCCAGCGCCACGACAGCAGGTCGGTGAGGATCCCGCCCAGCAGTGCCCCCGAGGCACCCCCCACGGCGGCCATCGCACTCCAGATCCCGAGGGCACGCGAGCGCTCGGCGGGCGCCCGGAAGGTCATGGTGAGGATGGTCAGGGTGGCCGGCGAGAGGACGGCCGCGCCGAGGCCCTGGAGGGCGCGTGCCCCCACGAGCATGAACTGGTTCTGCGCGATGGCGCACACCAGGCTGGCGCCCGCGAAAAGGGCCAGCCCGAGCATGAAGACGCGGCGCCGGCCGAAGAGGTCAGCGGCTCGTCCGCCCAGGAGCAAGAAGCCGCCGAAGGAGAGGGCGTAGGCATTGACCACCCACTGCAGCCCCGAGGTAGTGAAACTCAGATCGCGTTGCATCGACGGCAGGGCGACGTTCACGATCGACAGGTCGAGCACGACCATGAACTGACCCACGCACACGAGGGCGAGGACCATGCCCGACGACACCGATCGCGTGCCGGCGCCAGGCACCGTTGCGGCCACCTCTACCCCAGCCCCGGCGGCGGCGCCCTCCCGTCCCGACATCACCCAATCATGACATCGGGCGCACCCGCCATCGGCCGGTCAGACGGCCCCCTGGACCTGGAGTCCTTCCGGGCTGATGTGGACGGGAAGCACCTCGTAACCTTCGTCCAACGAGGCGACCCGATGCTCGAGCGCTTCCTTGGCCTCCGGGGTGGCACTCAAGAACGTGATCGAGCCGCCGTCGCCTCCCGCCCCGTTGACCTTCCACCCCAGCGCGCCCTGCGCCGCCGCTGTCTCGATCGTGCGGGTGGCGTCCACGCCGACGAGCTCGGGGTGCAGACACCGCTGAGCTTCGGTGTTGGCGATCATGGCTCGACCGAAGGCGTCGAGATCCCGGGCGAGCACCGCGTTGCGAGCCCTCAGGGCTGCATCTCGGAGCCGGGAGAACGACGCCGACCCGCGCCGCCGCACCGCGGCGACCACGTCGCGGTGCACACCAGAGGAATCGTGGGCGCGGCCCAGGAAGAGCAGGGTCAGCAGAGGACCGAGCTCGTCCCACGGGGGCAGGGTGTGCACGGTCGCATCCGGATAGCGCTCGATCTCGATGTAGTTGATCCCACCGAACGCCGCGCTCAGCTGATCCTGGATCCCGCTCTCGGCATCGAGGACGTCTACCTCGAGCCGATGGGCGGCGTAGGCGACATCACGTCGTGACAAGTGCTCACCGCGCCATGCCGCCAACCCGCCCACCATGGCGACGGCGACCGACGCCGACGTCCCGGTGCCGCATCCGGCCGGTACGGCGGAACGGACACTCACCTCGACGGCGCCGTCCCCCCGAGGCGCGAACGCGTCCACGGCGGCCTCGAGCAACGGGTGACGAGCGATCCGAGGCGCGCCCGGCACGACCGGGTAGCGGTCGCCGAAGGTGGCGACGTCGAGCACGACCGGATCGGGGCCGGCCGCGGTGCGGATCGACACCTCCACTCCCGGGTTCACTGCGATGTTGAGCACCCGTCCCGGGCCGCCGAACCACGTATCGGTCCATCCACCGTTGTCACAGACCCGGACGGGGGCCGACGCCGTGATCACCGCGGGGCCTGCCCGGCGTGCGCCATCCACCGATGATGCCATGGGCCGGTGGGCCCCCGGGCCCCGGTCTCCCTACGATCGAGCCATGCCCGACGACGGCGCCACGACCGGTGACGGTACCGCATCCCGTCACCTGCTCGTCGTGTTCCACTCGCGCACGGGGTCCACCTTGGCCCTGTGCGACGCAGCCGTGGCCGCGGCGACGGCAGCGGCCGGCCACGAGGTCGGACTCCGGGTCCTCGGGGCGTTCAGCGCCGGGCCCGACGACGTCTTGTGGGCGCACGGCGTCCTGCTCGTGACCCCGGCGAACTTCGGGTACATGTCGGGTGCGATGAAGGACTTCTTCGAGCGTGTGTACCACCCCTGCCTCGAGCACACGGTAGGGCTCGCCTACGCGCTGGTGGTCAAGGGAGACACCGACGTCGACGGAGCAGTGTCGAGCGTGGAGCGAATCACCGCCGGGCTCAAGTGGCGGCGGGTGCTCCCGCCCGTGACGGTGGTGGGGGCGACGACATCGGCCGACATCGAGGAGGTCGCCGAGCTCGGTGCCACCCTCGCCGCCGGGATGGCAGCGGGGATCTTCTGACGAGTCCACCCCCGGGTCGAGGTCGATCAGGTGGCGGCCGTGGCGTGTCGGGGCTCGAGCCCGGCGCTCCGGTAGACAGCGTCGATCACGTCCATGTTGGCGATGGCGTCGGTCGTATTGGCGCGGGGTCGCTCCCCCGTCACCACGGCCCGGCGGAACGTCTCCAGCTGGAACTCGTAGGTGGGACGCCGGCTCAGGTGTCCTCGAGGCGCCCGTCTCGACCGCGCACCGACAGGCGGTGGTAGATGATGGGCCCGGCGAACATTCCTTTATTACCGCCAGCTGCCTCTCCACGAGCATTGCCAGAGCCGTCGGAAGCGGGGTCTTGAGTTACCTACCGCATCAGCCAAGTTTTGCCCGGTTGGCTCAGACCACCCGGTCACGGGTGTGGTCTCAACCCATCGACGCAATACCTCGTTGACGACTGAGATGTCGTTCGAGCGAGGAGGTCGGGAAGATGAGGCGCTTCACGGATACCGAGAAGGTTGACATCCGGGACTCCGTCGAGCGCGGCGAGGCCATGCGGGCCATCGCTCGACGCCTCGACAGATCCCATGGGTCGATCAGAACCTTCCTCGTGGACAAGGCTGGACGAAGGCCGCGGCCACCGGGGAGTTCCGATCTGCGCCTCACGCTGGCTGAGCGCGAGGAGATTTCCCGGAGGCTCGCTGCCGGGTTGTCGCACGTGTCATTGCGGCCGGCATGGCACGGGCACCGTCCACGGTGAGCAGAGAGGTGCAGGCGGCTGGCGGACGCCAGCACTACCCGGCCTTGCAGGCCGAGCGCTCGGCCCGGCACCGAGCCCGGCGCCCCCAGGTGGCCAAGCTGGCCCGCTGCCACCGGCTGCGTCGGATCGCGGAGGCAGGGCTGGAGAACTACTGGTCACCGCAGGAGATCTCGGCGTGGTTGGCTCTCGAGTACCCCGACGACCCGGAGATGCAGGTGAGCAACGGGACCATCTACATGTCGCTGTTCGTCCATATCCGGGGAGCCGTGCCCGGCCACTGGGAAGGAGACCTCATCTATGGCCGTCGCATGACGACCATCGGGACACTGGTCGACCGCTCGACGAGATACGTCATGCTCTTCGCCCTCCCTCACGGACACACCGCCGAAGCGGTCAACAGCGCCATGGCCAAGAAGATCCGTGCACTTCCCACTGAACTGCGCCGGTCACTCACCTGGGACCAAGGCAAGGAGATGGCCGAGCACGCCCGCTTCACAATCGACACCGGGCTCCCAGTCTACTTCTACGACCCCAATTCACCCTGGCAGCGCGGCAGCAACGAGAACACCAACGGGTTGCTCCGCTAGTACCTGCCCAAGACCACGGACCTCTCGACGGTCACCCAGGCCCAGCTCAACGCCATCGCTCGGTCACTGAACGGGCACCCTCGACAAACACTCGGTTGGAAGTCACCATCTGGGGCGTTCAACGAGGCCGTTGCGACAACCAGCTGAGGCCACAGGTGATCCCGGGCGCCCTGAGAGTGGTAGGGCTGGTCTCTTCCCGGCGCAGAGAAGGGCATTGCGCGTGTTGCTTAGCGCCAAGGGCTCGGCTATCCGAAGCTCGGGAGATTGAGCGTCTGGGCTAGGACGCCTTCGAGGAAGCGCGAGTAACCAACGGTGACATGGTCTCCGAGGAGATAGACGTCGTAGTTTCCGATGATGGAGCTGCATGTTTTGGCACAGAACCACGATCTGACGCTGACGTACTGCGCCCCGCTGGCCTCGGCGGCGAGTCTTTCAGCTCTTACGTAGCGCACCAGTCCAGGGTTGGGTGGCACTGAACAGTCCTGGACGCTGTCGACGTGTCGAGCGACGCAATCCGGACCCCCGGACCCTGGGGGATCTCCGAGGACCACTCTCACTGTTCTCGGCCCTGTCACCTGGCCCAAGAGCTGTTTCAATCCGGTCTCCCACTGAGTTGGGGTGTAGTAGCGGCCAGCAGCGGTCTGATATGGCGACGTCTGCGACACGATCAACAGGTTTGGGTCGATCCGATCGATGCGTTGGATGGCAAGCCGATGCCACTGATCACAGAGAACCCAATCACCCTGAACCCCGACAGCGTGGGTGGAGAGCGGGGCAGCCGGGCACGACGCCGTAACAAAGACATCGAGTCTCCAATGTGCACGGGTTGCGATGTCGTTGAGAGCGTCAAACCACATCCCGGCATGGGAGTCTCCGTAGAGGACCATTGTGTGCGATCCGCTGCGATCCCCGTAAATGCACGCCGATGGCGGTGACGGCCGACAGCCCGTGCTAGTCGGCGCGATGTACGAGTATGGATCAGCGAGAATGGCGGAGAGCGAGGGAACGAGATGTGCCGGCACGGTTCGGATCTTGTCGGATGCTGCCACCAGACGGAGCACGGTCTGCGTTGCAGCCCCTTCCGGCGGGGTCGCCCCTTTGCCGAGAGCACTTGAACCGCTCGCGAGGTCGTACTGCAATGTAATGACTCCGAGGGCGACAGCGATGAGCCCAGCCCCAAGGCCGACGCTTGCCCACCGGATGCGGAGGAGAACCTTCGCGTGCCGGATCGGGTTCTCCACAAGCGAGTAGGTGAGCGCTGACGCGACGAGAGCCACCAGGTCCCAGGCCAGGTTCTGTGGGACAGCCAGACTGGTCTTTCCGGCGTACTCTGCCGCGATGATCAGAATCGGCCAATGCCACAGATACAACGAGTACGAGAGCTTGCCTAATAGCCGGAACGGGGAGAGACCCAAGAGCGCCTCGACTCCCAGGTGACCGGCTCGTACCCCTCCCGCGATGATCAGTGCCGCGCCGAGTACCGGAATGGACACGAGTGATCCGGGATAAGCCGACTGGGCGGTGAACGTGAAGGCCGCGACCAGGACAGCCCCCAACCCGAGCCATGTCGCTGTGGCGGCGATGTGTAAAGGCACTTTCTTGAGCCACGGCGTCCCCACCGCCACCAACGCCCCGAGGCCCAGCTCCCAGGCCCGCGTGAACGGTGAAAAGTAGGCGCTGGTGGCGTTGCTCTGGGTGTCGAAGACCGAAAAGGCCAAGGACGCACCGATAACCATGACGAGGCCGAGGGCCAGTCGCACCCGGAGCGAAAGTCTCGTGCGGATGCCCGCCAAGAGGAGGAATAGTGTCGGATAAACCACATAGAACTGCTCTTCGACCGACAGGGACCAATAGTTCTGGAGTGGTGAGGGGGGCTGCTGGGCGCTCAGGTAGTTCGTCCCAGTCGCACTGAAATGGAAGTTAGCCAGAAAGACGCTCCCCCAACGCCCGTCAGTGGCGGTGCGACCTCCAGCCCCCATGCCCAAGAAGACATACGACAAGAAGACCGTGACGATGATAACGATCGTGGCAGCGGGGATGATCCGACGACACCTTCTCCCGTAAAAGGCGAGGATTGAGGTCCGGCCGGTTGTGACGCGCTCTCGGAGCAGCACACCGGTGATCACGAACCCCGAGATGACGAAGAAGACGTCGACCCCGATGTATCCGCCTGACAATGACGACACGCCGGAATGGAATAGAACGACGAGAAGCACGGCCACCGCCCGTAGGCCCTCGACATCGGGCCGAAACGGACGATCTTCGGGAGCGCTACCCGACTCGTCTCCCGACGCCAAGAACCGACTGCCTGGCAACTGCGTGTCCGGCTCGGCCAAACCCTTTCACCCCATCGTTCACATTGACGTCGGGTAACGGTACTTCAGGTTCGAAGAGTCCCGAACGGCGGCAGATCGCATAAGGCTCCAGTAACCAACCTGGAAAGTGGCGGTATCGATCGACGTCCGAGAGGAGTCGAGTCCGTGGACCGAAGCCTCTTTCTGTCAAGAGGGCATTTCGGGCGCGCGAAAGCACCGGCCGACGGCCGGGCGTAACGTTGATGGTGGATCCGGGAAGTGGCCGAACCGAAGAGCCGGTATCAGGGTGCAAGCCGGTCGCGCTGGCCATAGGAGGCGCCCCTATTTGCCCTCCCGGATCCGCTATGTCACCTACTCGAATCGATGACGAGTTGGCGATAGACGGCGTTCGAGATCTGGCGCTTGAGGGCGCGTAGTGCTTCCGTGGCGGTCTTGCCCTCGGCCACCTTGCGGTCGAAGTATTGCCGCCCTTCGCACTGGTTGCGGATCTGGGTGATGGCGATCACGTGGATGGCGTGGTTACAGAGCCAAACCGCCGAGCTTCCGAGACGCTAGGGCCGAAGCCCGGCGTCGCCACGAATTATGAATCAGGGTGATATGAGCGCCCAGATACGTGCATAATCCTCAGACGTGGCGCCTGACATCCGTCCCCGTCGGCAGTTAGTCGAACGCTGGAAATCGTTGGCCCACACAACCAGTCTGGCCACAGTTCGCACACTCGTTGGGGCACGCACGCGGAACCTACCTCTTACGCATGACTTATCCAGAGCTGACGATGGTACTGAGAGAGTTCCCGGCCGACGATGATTGCTTGGCTTGGTAACAAGTCAAAGAGATGCCGCGTGACGGGGACGCTGTCAAGCATCGTGTGGTTGCTGTACCTATCCTACGCGGCGATTTGAAGTAGCTGATTTAGCATCGCCATACGTCGTGATCGGCGCTCCCGATGTGTGCAATCCTCTTCAGAGATTCCCTGAGGCGTCGTGGCAATTGATGACTCAAAGGAAGCAATCATGTCCACCAAACATTTGACGACTCGGAGTAACTGACTCAGGCACGGCGATGAAGCCTAGATTCATTGGGTCCAGCCCGAGGGCGAAGCCGATCGAAGTGCTCACTCCGGCGTGTGTTTAAGGTGTCGGTCTACGGGGCTCAAGCCCGGCGTGCAGGTAGACAGCGTCGATCACGTCCATGTTGGCGATGGCGTCGGCCGTATCGGTGAGGGGTCGCTCCCCCGTCACCACGGCCCGGTGGAACGCCTCCAGCTGGAACTCGTAGGTGGGACGCCGGCTCAGGTGTTCCACGACGCGCCCGTCTCGACCGCGCACCGACAAGCGGTGGTAGATGTTGGGCCCGGCGGGGTTGAACACCCGAAGCACACCGGCGTCACCCTCGACCCGGAAGCCGACGTGGAGCAACCGCCTCGACCACATCGAGCACGTGACCTTCCCGGTCGTCCCGCTTGGAAAGCGGACCTCCGCCTCCATGGCGCGATCGACGCCCGGGGATCGGAGCTTGGCACGCGCCGACACGACCTCGGGCTCGGACCCGACGAGGTGGCGAGCCATGTGAATGGCGTAGCACCCCGCGTCCATGGTGGCCCCACCGGCCAGGTGCAGGTCGTAGCGGATGTCGTTGAACATCGGCAGGGGGAAGCACAGCGCCGTCTCGACCCGCTGCACGGCGCCGATGGCCCCCTCGTCGAGAAGCTGGCGCGCCCGCATGAACACCGGGTGGTAGCGGTAGTGAAACGCCTCCATCACGACGACGCCGGCCGGGATGGCCCCTGCCACAGCGCGAGCCTCCTGGGCATTGGCTGCGAAAGGCTTTTCGCACAGCACGTGCTTCCCCGCCGCCGTGGCAGCCATGGTCCATCGGCCGTGGAGACCATTGGGAAGGGGGTTGTACACGGCATCGATGTCGGGGTCGCCGACGAGGTCCTGGTACGAGGCGATCACTCGAGGAATGTCGTGCTTGGCCGCGAACGCCTTCGCCCTCTCCGGGTCGCGCGCTGCTACGGCCACGACTTCCACGTCGGTGACGTGCCGGGCGGGGCGAACGATGGCGGACGGTGCGATCCTCGCCGCGCCGAGGATTCCGATGCGGATGGGCGGCATCGCTGCAGGTTACCGCCGGGGGCTGTAGGGGGAGGTGGGTTCACAGGGGAAGGTGCACCTCGGCGCGCCACTCCCCGCTGAGTCGGACCGCGCTCAACGCCGCGCCTGCTTCGAGCGTCCAGGCCAGGACGTCGTGGTGGGAGGTATCGGGGGAAGGGGTCACGATCAGGCCGCGGCGCGGATGGTCCTGCACGATCCGCCATCCCTCGGGTACACCGACGCCCGCCGTGATCAGGCGCAGGCGTACCCGTTCACCCGCGGCGTGCTGCACCCCGATTGAGTCCGGGAGTGGGCCGCGCTCTTTTTTCGTGGCCTTGCCCGCCACCCACGTGCACACCGGCACGTCGTGGATCGGCCCCGCCAGGAGCGTCGTCAACCCGGACCGGGGAGGCGGTTCGTCCTCGGGTCGGACCTCGGGGTGGAGATTGATCCAGCCGTCGTGGACGGCGGCGAGGTCGTCCATGACGGCGACCACCTCGGAGGTGTCTTCGACCCGGAATTCGAGGAGCTGGGTTGCCCGACGGGCCACGGCGACGGGGTCCGGGACCTAGCCGGGGTCGGGGCGGCCCGGCAGGGTGGGTCCATCGAAGCGATCGACCGTCGTGAAGTCCTCGACGGGGTGCCGGGTGAGGCGGGTCGGTTGACGAAGCGGGTGACCGAGCGCCACGACCGCTGCCACCGCCAAGTGGTTGGGGACCCCGAAGGCGGCGCGCACCTCGACCTCACGCCGCACCACCATGGTGGTCATGACCCCGGCCAGCCCCTCGGCGCGGGCCGCCAGGAGCAAGCTCCAGACGAAGGGGTACACCGAGGCACCGCCGACCAAGGTGTAGCGGTCGAAGCCTCGGTCGACGCTGGCCAGCTTGCGGAGGTCGGCGAGCACCAGCATGAGCACCGGCACCTTGTCGAGATGCTCCGCGAACCCGCCCGGCCCGGCCGCGGCGGCAGCAGCCACGGCGCCGGCGCCTTCGATGGCCCGGACTTCGACGTCGTGGTCGGTGATCGGCGCCCACGGCACCAGCCCGGCCGCACTCTGCGCCAGGTACTCGTACCAGCCCGGCAGGTACAGGTCGCGCAGCGCCGTCCGCAACGTCTGGTCGCGCACGATGACGACGCGCCACGCCTGGCGGTTTCCGCCGTTGGGCGCGAACCGGGCCGTGTCGAGCAGGCGGTAGACGACCTCGTCGCTCACGGGGAGGCTCTGGAAATCGCGGACGGCCCCGGTCGTGCGCAGCGCGTCGATGAGATCCATGACGCCGACGGTAGCCTCTCGTCTCCTCCTCAGGCTTCCTCCGGCCACAAATCCTCGGGCTCGCGCCCCCTGGTCTCGGGGAGGAGTCCGAACAGCGCCGTGGCCAGCACGACAGGGAGGAACGTCACCGCGGCCCCCACCGCGAAGCGGTTCCCGACCTCGGCGATGGCGCCGAAGGCGACGAGCCCGACGACGGCGCCGACGACGCTGGCGGCCACGTTCCAACCCGCCACCGACGCCCGAACCGATGTGGGGAACAACTCGTTGGCGAGCGCGCCGGCGGCGGGGGCGAACGTCGACGCGCAGAACACGGCGAGCTCGTACCCCACGAGCAACGCCGTCTTCGACCCGCTGTAGGTGTAGATGCCGATGATCGCCATGGCGAACATGGCCAGCGCCCCGGTCGGGCGGCGGCCGAAACGGTCGGCGAGGAAACGCCCCAGCAGCAGGCCCGCCAGTCCGAACACCGATGCCACCACGACCATCGCCGCGGTGACGTCGCCCGAGATCTTGAGCACGTTCTGGGCGTAGACGAAGATGAAGCTGTTGGCGGGGCCGGTCACGACGCCCACTGCGAACGCGATCGACACCACCGTGGCCAGGCGCCACCGGTATCGGGGGGGGGATGGCACCGATGAAGAGGTGGGGACCGCCACCCTTGGCGCGTTCCGCCCTGAAACGCCCCGTCTCCTCGAGCCGGCGCCGGATGACGAAGATGGCCATCAACGGGACGACCGACAGCGCGAACAGGCCCCGGAACCCGAGTGTCGATTTCCACAGGCCGTTGATCACCGCGGTGAGGCCGGTGCCGACGCCGTAACCCGCCGCCACGAGCGCGATCGCCTTGGCGCGATCCGAGAAGGCGGTCTCCTCGGCCGCACACACCTGCGCGACGGCGTTGGTGGCGCTCAGCAGCGGTCGTCCAAGGGCGAAGATGACCACGAACCACCAGTACCCGGGGCTCAACGCGGCCAGAACGGTGAAGGCGAGGCCCAGCGCGCACGAGAACACCAGGACGGTCCGGCGACCGACGCGGTCCGCCAGCCCGGCCAGGGGCAACCCGCCCAGTGAGGCCAGTCGCAAGATGGCGAGGCCGACCCCGAGCTCGGTGAGGGACAGACCGGCCTGGTTGGCGATGGACGTTCCGTGCACGATGCGCCCGAAGTGCTTCGCCACGTCGCCGAGGGCGGCGACGGCCCCGAATTGTCCGAAGCCCGAGGCGAGGGCCATGAACGCCACGGCCACGACGGCCGGGTCGGTCCACGAGTGCAGTCCCAATTCACCATCGGATCGATGTGGTGTGGCGATCCGGTCCGTTCTACACGCCAGGGCGGGTCTCGACGTGGACGCGCCGCCACGACACCACTCAGCCGGGCTCGGCCCGAGGCTGCGCCCACCGGAGCCTTCGCGCACCTCGTAGGCTGCGCCCGCTGCCCCGGCATGCAGCTGCCCCCGTGAGGTGCCGGAGCCCTCTTCGCTCGTGACCGAAACCCGCCCCACCACGAACATCCGCCCGCCCCGACCGGGGCGTCGAACCGTCACCTCGTGGGCGGCGCACCTGGTCCTGGCGGGGGTGGCCTACGTCCCGCTGCTGCTCACCGCCCCGGGCCGGGTGGGGGCGGACACCAAGGCCTACCTCTATCTCGATCCGGTCCGTTGGCTGTCGGTCTCGGCGTCGATGTGGGACCCCGACCTCGCCATGGGATCGGTCACCCACGAGTACATCGGCTACCTGCTGCCCATGGGCCCGTACTACGCCCTCATGCACGTGCTCGGCGTGCCCACGTGGGTGGCCCAGAGGCTGTGGACAGGGAGCCTCCTCTTCCTCGCCGGAGCCGGCGTGCTCTACCTGCTGCGCTCGTTGTCGACGGCCAGCGAGGGACCGGGCCGAGGCTCGTTCGACATGGCCACCTTGGGGGGCCTGGGGGCGATGGTGGGTGCGCTCGCCTACATGTTGTCGCCCTACGTCGTCCAGTACGAGGCGCGCGAGTCGGTCCTCCTGCTGCCCTGGGTCGGCCTGCCGTGGATGCTCGGGATCGTCGCCCGGGGGCTGCGAGCGGGAGGGTGGCGCTACCCGGCTCTCTTCGCCCTCGTCGCGGCCCTGGTCGGCAGCACCAACGCCGCCTCGTTGATCTTCGTCGGCGTGGGTCCCGTGCTGTGGGTGGTGTGGGAGCTCGTGACGGGCCGGGTCCGGTGGGGGCGCGCCCTGTCGACGGTGCTCAAGGTCGGCCTCCTCAGCGTGGCGGCGTGCGCGTGGTGGATCGTGGGGCTCGGCGTGGAGGGGGCCTACCTCGGCAATATCCTGCGCGACACCGAGTCGATCCCCACCGTGGCCCGCACGAGCCTGGCGTCGGAGACCTTGCGCGGGCTGGGCTACTGGTTCTTCTACGGCGTGGACAAGCTGGGCCTGTACCTGCCGACGGCGGGCCCGTACATGACGTCGCTGTGGCTGTTGGCGGTGAGCTTCGCCGTCCCCGCCGTCGCATTCCTGGCCGCGTTCGTGGTGCGATGGCGCGAGCGTGCCTATTTCGTTGCGCTCATTCTGGTGGGCACGATCCTCGCCGTTGGCGTGCATCCCCTCTCGGACCCGTCGCCGCTGGGACGTGTCATCAAGGCGAGCTCGTCGGACTCGACGGCGGGGCTGGCGCTGCGCAGCACCAACCGCGCCACGCCGCTGGTCGTCCTGGGCATCGCCGTGCTCCTCGGTGCCGGCGTGGCCGCCTTGGCACGACGCTGGAAGGTGGCGGGCGCGATCTCGGCCGTGGCCGTGATGGGGCTCCTCGCCGCCGACATGCCCGCCCTGTGGACGGGCCAATTCGTCACGACCAGCTGGTCGCGCCCGGAACAGGTGCCCTCGTACTGGACCGATGCGGCGAAGTTCCTCGACGACCAACCCGGTGCGGCGAAGACGCGGGTGCTCACCGAACCCGGCATCGATTTCGCCGCCTACCGGTGGGGATCGACCCTCGATCCGGTGCTGCCCGGGATCATGACGCGTCCCGAGGTCGATCGGGGCCTCGTGCCCTACGGATCGACGGGAGCGTCGAACCTGCTCACCGCCCTCGACGAGCAGGTGCAGGCGGGCACCGTCGATGCGAGCGCCCTGGCGCCCATGGCCCGCCTCATGAGCGCCGGTGATCTGGTCGTGCAGTCGGACCTGGCCTACGAGCACTACGACACCCCCCGTCCCCGGGCCCTGTGGCAGACGCTCACCCCGACCCCGCCGGGTCTCGGCGCCCCCGTCGCGTTCGGCAACCCGGCGGTGACCGCCGCCCCGCCGGTCAAGTACCCGTTGATCGACGAGACCGAGCTCGGCCTTCCCCACGGCGCGCCCTACCCGCCGCCGGTGGCGGTGTTCCCCGTTCCCGGCGCCCGTACCATCCTGCGCGCCGAGAGCGCGTCCCACCCGTTGCTGGTGGACGGGGACGGGAGCGGGCTCGTGGCCGCGGCCGGTGCCGGCCTCCTCGACGCGCCCGCCACGGTCTTGTACTCGCCGTCATTTGCCACCAACCCGGCCGGCTTGCAACGCGCCCTGCGCGACGGCGCCGATCTGGTCGTGACCGACAGCAACCGCAAGCGCGCCGAGCAGGTCGGCACGGTGCGGGACAACTTCGGGTACACCGAGACGGTCGGCGAGAAAACCCCGGTGCCCGACGACCGCGACGTACGGACCTCGCCCTTCCCGTCCGGGGCCGGCACGGCCAGCCAGACCGTGGCCCTGGAGGAGGGCGTCAAGAGCGTCGAGGCCAGTGGCTACGGCAATCCGATCACCTATACGCCCGAGAACCGGCCCGACCAGGCCATGGACGGCAACGTGCGGACGGCGTGGACCGTGGACGCCTTCGACAACCCCCTCGGTCAATACCTGCGCATCACCTTGGCGCATCCGGTCTCGACCGACCAGGTCGATCTCGTCCAGCCCCTGTACGGGCCGCGCAACCGATGGATCACCCGTGTCACCCTGCGCTTCGACGGCGGTCGTGCAGTCACCGAGAAGCTCGGCGCCAAGTCGCGGACGGCGGCCGGGCAGACCGTCACCTTCCCGTCCCGGTCGTTCACGACCGTGCAGATCACGATCGACGCCACCAACACCGGGAGGCGCGCCTCCTACGGCGGCCAGTCAGGGGTCGGCTTCGCCGAGGTGCGCATCGCCGGCCAGCAGGTCCACGAGGTCATCCGGATGCCCGAGGACCTCCTCACCGCGGCGGGGCCGTCCTCGGCATCACACCGCCTCACGTTGCTCATGACGAGAGACCGCGCCGCCCCGGTGCCGCCCCGCACCGATCCCGAGGTCGACATCGACCGCTCCTTCACGCTTCCGACGGCGCGCACGTTCTCCGTGAGCGGCGCCGCCGAGCTCTCACCCCTGATCCCCGACGACGTGATCGACAAATTGCTCGGCACGACGGTCCCGGGCGTCGCCGCCGCCTACTCCTCGGGACGATTGCCCGGCGACGTCCAGGACCGCGCCTCGTCGACGCTCGACGGCAGCCTCGCCACGGTGTGGAGCCCGGGCCTGGGCCCGCAGGTGGGCAATTGGCTCGAGTACGACCTCGCCAAGCCGATCACTTTCGACCATCTCTCGATGGCCGTCGTCACCGACGGAAAGCATTCGGTGCCCACCTCCGTCACGATCAGCGCCGGCGGCACGACCCGCACGGTCGGCCTCCCGGCGCTGGCCGATGCCACGACGCCGTGGACGACGCAGACCGTCAACGTGGCCTTCCCGGCCCTCACGGGATCGCACGTGCGGATCACCTTCGAGACCATTCGTCCCGTCACCGATCTCGACCAATTCTCGAACAAGCCCATCAGCCTGCCCCTCGGGATCGCCGAGGTGACCATCCCCGGCGTGGCGGGCTCGCGGCCGTCCCCGGCCTCGCTGCCCGGGAGGTGTCGCAGCGACCTGCTCACCGTGGACGGGAAGCAAGTCCCGGTGAGCATCACGGGGACGACCCAGCAGGCGGCGTCGCTCGGCCTCCTCCAGGTGCACGGGTGCGGGAGTGCCGCCGCCGGGATCACGCTCGGCGCCGGGTCCCACGAACTGCAGACCCAGCCCGGCGTCACGCCCGGCGTGGACGTCGACATCGACAGCCTGGTCCTGGACTCCGCCGCGGGGGGTGGGCCCCTCGCCCCCGCGCCGTCGGGGCGGGTCGAGCCCACGGACTCCGGCCCGGCGCCGACGGTGTCGGTGGTCCACTCTTCGTCGACGTCCGCCCGGGTGGTCGTGCACGATCCCACCGCTCCGTTTTGGATGGTGCTCGGCGAGAGCACCAATGTGGGCTGGCACGCCGTGGTGGGCGGCAAAGATCTCGGGACGTCACAGCTGATCGACGGTTATGCCAACGGTTGGCTCGTGACCCCGCCGAGCCCGGGCCACGACATGGTGATCACGTTGACGTGGACCCCCCAGCGATTCGTCGACGAGGCCATCGTGGTCACCGGCGCCACCCTGGCGCTCTGTCTCGTCCTGGCGTGCTGGCCGCGCCGGCTGCGTCGTCGTCGTCAGCCACCCCTCCCGCCTGTGTCCGTGCCGGCCGGCCCCCCGGCCGGGCGTCCCGCCGTCCGGAGGGAGCCGGCGCGGTCCGCTCCCTCGTCGCCGGTCACGTCGACCCCTGATGCCTCTGCATCTGTTTCACCGGCGGCGTCATCCCCGGTCGACTCGGCGGTGGGCGGGGACGGGCCGGTGCTCGGCTCCCCCCTGCGCTCGACGGGCGCCCGACCGCGCTGGTGGGGGGCGCTGGTGGTCTCCGTGCTGGTCGGGGGGGTTGCGTCGGCCGTGGTGGCGCCCGCCGCGGGTATCCCCGTCGGCGTGGCCACCTTCGTGGGCCTGGCGTCCTCGTACGGGCGCATCCTTCTGGCGGTGGGATCGGTGGGTCTGCTCGTGGCGGTGGACGAGATGGTCACCGCCGGCCAGAGCAAGTTCCGCTACCTGGCCGAGTTCGGTTGGCCGACCCACTTCGAGACGGCGAGCACATTGGCCTGGCTGGCCGTGTGCGCGCTCGCCGCCGACGCGGTGGTGCAGGAGGTGCGACAGCGGCGGGCCCGTCGTGACGACGCACCGCACGACGCGCGCCATACGCCCGTCGAACATCGACGACGACGTTGGACCCGCACGCGCGCGAAACACTCCCGGCGTATCTGACTCGGCGCGAAGACAGCGTGCTACGGTCGACCGGTTGATGGTCGATGTCGCGCCCCGTCCCGCGCCCGAGGCTCTCGACGACGGACAGGGCGATGTGCCCCGGCGCACGACGCGACGTCATCGTCGCAACCGGCACCAAGCGGCCGAGCAGCCCCGGCACTTCCCGTGCTTCGACGGCTTGCGTGCCATCGCCGCGGTGCTCGTGGTGCTCGTGCACACGTCGTTCGGTTCGGGTTTCACGTCCCGCTCGTCAGCCGGCATCTACACGGCCCGGTTCGAGATCGGTGTGGCGGTGTTCTTCTTGATCTCAGGCTTTCTCCTCTACCGGCCTTTCGCGGCCTCACACATCGCCGGATCCATCTCGCCGTCGGTCGGCAAGTTCTGGATGCGTCGTTTTCTGCGGATCATGCCCGCCTACTGGCTGGCGTTCGTCGTGACGACCTACGTCATGCATGCCAACCTCAAGGTGGTCCCGGGGTGGCATTCGTTGTTGATCTACCTCGGACTGCTCCAGGTCTACTTCCCCTCCCACGCCCTGACGGGCATCACGCAGGCGTGGTCGTTGTGCACGGAGGTCTCCTTCTATCTCTTCCTGCCTCTCTACGCGGCGCTGATGGTGCTGCGGCGCGGTTCCGACCGTCACCAACTGCGCCGCGAGCTGCTCGGGGTGGCAGGGCTCTTCGTGGCGGGCCTCGGGTTTCGGTTCGGGCTCCTCCACGTGCACACCCCCCTCGCCTACGTCATGCTCGACTGGCTCCCGTCGTGCCTCGACCTGTTCGCCCTCGGCATGCTGCTGGCGGTGTTGAGCAGTTGGGTGGTCCATCGCCAAGTGCAGCCCCGCTGGCTGTGGAGCCCGATCCTGCCCGGCGCGAGCTGGCTGGTCGCCCTGGGGCTGCTGTGGGCGGTGGCGCACGTCGGCGTGTCCCGGCTGCCGCTGCAACACACGGCGCCAGGACACGGTCTGCTCCAAGAGTTCCTGTACGGGCTGTTCGCCTTCTTCCTCCTGCTTCCCGCCGTCTTCGGGCCCAAGCGCGGTGGGATCATCCGCAAGGCGCTGCAATTCAAGCCCGTGGTTGGCCTCGGAGTCGTGTCGTACGGCGTGTACCTGTGGCACCAGGCGTGGCTGAACCTCTTCATCCGGTGGACCGGCGAGTTGTTCCGGGTGTCGTTCCCCGAGACCTTCGGCGTGGTCCTAGCTCTGGCGGTGGCGTCGGCCACGGCCAGCTACCTTCTCGTCGAGCGGCCCATCCTGCGGTTGAAGGCCCGTCTGGGGTGGTGGGGCGGCCGGCGTGGTCCCTAGCGCGACGGCACCGGCACCGGTCCGGTCGGATCGGCCTGTGGGGTCGGCTCGGCCCGGGGAACACCGCGCACCACGTCGGCGGGTGGCCCGGACGACCGGGCGCCGTCCCACAGCCGATCGAGGGCGACCGCGGACAGGAGCACCAGCGACACTTCGAAGGTGGTCCGGTACCGGGTCTGGCCGAAGCTGAGGAGGACGGTGGCCACGACGTCGAGGCCCAGTGCCGACAACGGGAACACCGGGACGCGCCGCCGCCGCAACACCACGATGCCACCGGCCCCGAGCACCACGAAGGCGTAGTACATCCCGAGCCCGACGAGCGCCCAGTGATACGGGCGCGTCTCCACGTAGGAATCGAGCTCGATCTGCTGGAGCGGGTGGAAGACCCCGAAGGCGCGCCCCAGTCGGGCCAGTTCCACGGGACCGAAGCGGTGCAGGTGGGCTCGGATGTAATGCAACGCGTAGGCCTGCGCCTGAGCCGATTGCACCGACTCCTCGGCGTGATGATCGATGGGGGCCCGCAACGAGCACTGCAGCGACCAATACCCCTCGAAGGTGCCCGACCATGTCTCGTCGCAGTTGGCCGACGCCAGCGTGATGCCGAGCCCGGAGCTGACCAGTGTCGGCTTTTCGAACCGGCTCATGTTGTAGCCCACCCAGGGAGCCACGACGGTGAGGGCGGCCAGGGTGCCGAGCAACGCCAGGGTCAGGCGCGAGCGCCACGGGACACGAGCCAGGAGGCCGAGGGGGATCACGATGAGCAGGATCAGCAACGCCAACTCGTCTCGTCCCAGGATGGCCACGCCCGTCACGGCCCCGAGGACGAGCATGCGGCGAATTCCGGGTTGCCTCCAGAATCGGTACGCGCCCAGGAGGATGAGCGCGACGAGCAGCGGGGACAGCGATTCGGAGAGGGCGAGCTCGTCGCTCATCCAGATGTTGGGGTACACCGCGATCAGGAATGCGGCGATCAGCCCCGCGCGGCGCCCCGCCATCTGGCGACCGGTCACACCGCACACGGAGATGGCGGCGGCACCGATGATGCAGCACCAGACCCGGTGGGCGAAGAACGACTTCAACCCGACCACCGAGGTCATGGCCAGCACGAACACGAACAGCGGGGGCCAATCGGCGGTCTGGATGTACTGGTGGGGATGGAGGGTGTAGGCCCACGGGTTGATGAAGCCGTACCCCTCCACCAACAGGTTGGCGGCGTTGTGGAAGTAGTAGGCGTCGCCCCCCGGTCGCCGACCGGGACGCCCGAGGACGGTGCCGAGCCGTATCCCGAAGCCCCCCAGCGTGATGACGCCCAGCCACACCCACCACCGACGGGTGCGACGTCGTTCGGACTCCGCCGCGGCGCGCCCTCGGCCTTCTGCGGCGGGCGCGGTCGGCATCGTCGTCAGCCCGACACCGCCGTCGTGCCCGTCGTCGTCCCCCGGGATCACCGATCCGTGCCCCGCCGGCGGAGCACCAGCAGAAGGTTCCAGGTGACGACCTCGCGCACCACCGGGACCGAGACCACCCAGCGCATCCAGTCCGGGTAGTAGCGCGGCAGGGCGTCCACCACGTCCACGCCGGGATGGGCGCGAGCCAGTCGCAGGGTCGGGCCCACGTGGCATGCGAACAGTGAGGAGCCGAACAGGTTTCCGGGTGGCTGTCCGTGGTTCCGCTCGTAGCGCAGGGCGGCGCGCTTTCCGCCGAGGTAGTGCCACGGAGCCGTTTCGTGCCCCCCCCACGGGGAGTACCAGGCCGTGAACGAAAGGTAGATGGTGCCACCGGGGCGTGTCACCCGGATCATCTCGTCGAGAATCGTCCGTGGCTCGGGGATGTGCTCGAGCACGTTGGACGAGAACACGACATCGGCCCCGGCGTCGGAGAGCGGGAGGCGATTTCCGTCACCGGCGATCGTCCGCCCCGGGGCCAGGCGCCCGGGCCGGACGGCGCGACGGTGCCGCAACCGGCGGACGCATTCGGAGACGGCCGCAGTCCCCACCGCGTCCCCGGCGTTCTCGTCGTGCTCGGGGTCGTCAAGGCCAAGGGCACCGGCCTCGGGCTCCACCAGGACACAACGGGCTCCGGCCGCGGTGAAGGCCTCGGTGAAATATCCCCCGCCTCCGCCCACATCCACGACGAGCCGTCCGTCGACCGCCGCGTAGCGGCGCAATTGGTCCACGGAGTCGGCGGCCTGGATCCGGTAGAAGTGGTCGGGGTCGGTCTGCTCGAAGCGAAAGGCTCGGAACAGCGCGACGGAGCGGCGCAATCCCCTGGGGCCCGGTGTGATGTCGGACGGGCCCATCGGGCCGGGCGGGGCGATCATGTCGGCACATGGTAACGGTCGTGCCGTGCGCCGCCGTGCACGGGCGCTACGCGCCTGCCGTCACCGCCGCGGCCCGGCGCGCCAGCTGTCGCCACGCGACGAGGGCGATCAGATATGCGACGAGCGCGAGCACGAGGACGTCGTGAAACCCGAAGATCATGGACAACAAGGTGGCGAGCACCGCTCCGACCACCGATGCGAAGCCGTTCACCGCCCACCCCCAGGCGACGTATTCACGGGGAGCGTCGCTCAACGACGAGACGGCTCGGACCCCGAGGGGCATGAACATGCCCAGGCACAGCCCGAGTGGCGCCAACAGCGCAAAGGCAATGAGCACCCGTGCCGCGATGGGGAGACCGAGCAGCGCGTCGGTGAGTGGGGTCAGGCCCAGCACGTAGAAGACGGTGAGCCCGGTGATGGCGAGGACGAGGAGCGGGGCGGCCCGGCGATGGCCACGCGCCCTCGTGCTGAGAAGAGCGCCGGCTCCTGTGAACAAGAGGAGCGACATCAGCGTGACCGTCAGTGCATAGGTCGGATACCCGAGGAAGAGGTTGAGCAATTGCATGAGCGTCACTTCGAAGAACATGAACCCGAACCCGATGGCGGCGAAGAACACCCCCGAAACCCACTTGCCCGGCAGCCGCCGCCAGGTGGAGCGGACCACGACGAATGGAGCCAGGAGGAACAGGGCCGAGATGACGACGGCCAGGCCGAGGAGGAGGGTGAGGACGCGTTCTCCGACCTGGTCCTCCCGGTCGGTGGTCGTGATGGGGTGGAGGTAGTCGCGCAGCACCGAGCCGAAGCGGGCGAAGTGCCAGAAATACGGATCGTTGTCGGTCGTCGGCACCACGTTGTACCGGTAGGACGAGTAGAAGGAGCGCAACTGCGCGGGTGTCGACGAGGCCACCGTGTTGACGGGGTTCGCCTTGACGACATGGCCCGGGGCGTACTGCAAGGACGTCCCCGGGACTCCCGACAGCGACGCCACGAAGCGGCTCACCTCGGCGGGTGTGAAGAGCCCCCGGCTCACGATGATGGTCGACAACGTGAACGAGCCGAAGAAATGCGCAGGCGAGCTCGCCACCAGGATGTGGTCGCGGGGATCGGTGATGCCGATCTGGGACAGCGCCTGACGGGCAGTGGCCACGAACCTCGTGGTGCGGTACGGCTTGTCCTTGTAGTCGACCTCGCCGAATTGGGCGACGAAGATGCCGCCCGGAGCCAGGTGGTGGAGGCTGCTGACGACGGCGTTGGTGGTGTAGAGGTAGCTCTCGGAGAGCACGAAGGCGCTGGCGGTCGCGGCGTTCGTGGCGGCATAGCTGTCGGGGGCCGGGTACCAGATCATGTTGTACGTCTTGTTGGTACGCGCCATGAAGGACCTGCCGTCGGCATTGAGGTAATCGACGGCAGGATCCTGGGCGAGGTGGCCGTCGAAGTTCTGGTAGGTCGTCTTCACGAGTGAGTACGTCACCGGGTTGAGCTCGACGGCATCGATGTGCTTGGCCCCGAACCACAGCGAAGCCAGGACCTCGTGCCCGCCCGCGGCGCCGATGATGGCCTCCTGGCGAGGCGGCGTCTTCGTGACGGCGAAGGGGATGGCCCGTGGATCGGCGTTGAAGTCGTAGTGAGCGAGGGACGACACCTTCCCGTTCCATCGGTAGATCGCAGAGCCGAGGATGCCGTCGTGGTACAGAGCGCGTACATCCGGGGAGTCCTGCACCACGTCGACACGGAAGATCGGGCTCCAGGCCGAGTACACGACCTTCCCGGTGGTGGTGCTCACCTTGCTCGTGTCGAGGCGCTGGGCGGGCAGCAGGTTGGGGTCGGCTACGAAGATGACCGTGATCGCGGTCAGGACGACGACGACGGGGACCGCCAGCGGTCGCATGCGGCCAGAGACGATGGTTGCCCCCAGGAGCATGACGGCGGCCGCCAACATGATGGCCGCGGGTGGTCCGATGGTGGCGGTGAGGTAGATCACGATGGCGCAGGCGAGACCGGCGCCGGCCAGATCGGCGAAGTAGAGGCTGCCGACCCCCTCCGGCCGCCGGCCGAAGAGGGTCGAGATGATCACCCCCGGCGCGACGAAGGGGGCGAAGATGCAGAAGCAGATGGCCAGGAGCTCGCCCATGCTCTTGGCCGAGGCCCATGTTCCGTAGCGCCAGATGTCCAGCGAGTCGAGCGACGTGTAGGCCACCACGACATAGCTCGCCACCACCCCGACCGCCCCCAGGAGGAAGCTCCAGAAGAGCACGGTGTCGGTCCGAGCCCGGCGCAGCCGTTCGGATACCGCCACCATCACCCCGCCCGTCCCGATGCCGAGCAGCGCCAGGCCGATGATGAGATAGGTGTAGTAGTAGAAGAGCTTGTAGGAGATGACCCGCGTGAAACAGACCTCGATGATGAGGGCCGCGAAGCTCACGAGCAGGATCTCGGCGTGATAGCCCTGCCGACGCGCCCGAGTCTGGGTCGGGCCCGCGCTGGCACGCGTGGCCGGACGAGTCTGGAGCGTGGTCACGACGGTCTGTTTACCACGCACCTGCTCCGATTCCGCGTCTACGTCTGCCCCGTCGTGCTCCCACAACGGCGGTCAGCGGTCGACACGCGGCGAGTCGTCATTGCCGCGGCGAGATGTACTGCGCCGTTGCCATCTTGCCCTCGCGGAAATCGAGGAGCCATGCACAACCCTTGGGTCCGGGCGGACGCCGGCGCAGGCGCACGCCGTCGGTCGACGCCAATGTGGCCAAGGCCTCGCCGATCACCTCGCCGTGGGTGCAGAGCACGAACCGGCTCTCCGGCCCCGCACCGGACAGCTCTCGCACGAGCGTCACGGCCCGTGGCCCGGCGTTCGGGGTGAGGGCGTCGGCCTCCTCGACGGCGAGGCCGGTCTTCGCCGCGATCGGTTCCATCGTCTGCAGGCAGCGCAGGTACGGGCTCGACAACAGGCGGGTCGGCCCGTAGTCCACGGCCACCACGGCGAGGTGCTCGGCTTGACGCCTCCCCCGCGAATCGAGCGGCCGGAGGCCATCGTCACCGGCCCAACCCTCCTTGGTCCCCGCATGGCCATGGCGGATGAGCAGGATCAGCACAATGGTCCATGATGCCCGTTGGGCAGCGTCGGCGTGCTGTTCCCGCCTGAGGAACCGGGGCCGACGTCCGTCCGCCGGTCCCGGCCCGAGCGCCCCAGGCACGGTGGCGGGCACTTTCGCCACGACGCCGGATAACCTCGGGGAGCCCATTCGAGGAGGTCTCAGCGCGTTGCCGTGGGAGCCGATTGCAATCACGAGCAAGGATGCCGTCGACGTCGAGGGGGACGCGGTCCGCGTGGTGTGGTCGTTGAACCGGCGGCCGACCAGTGACTGGGCCCGGGAGTTCCGCACTGTCGACGTGGCCCGGACCGGCTCGTCCGAGTTCGTCACCATGCCGGCGCCCGACATCCGTTCCGGCGGTTCGATCCATTGGACCGTCCCGGCCGCTGACCTGCGCGGCGCGGTGCAATACGTGAAGGCCAGTGTGGAGGCCGCCAATGCCGGGTACCGCCAGCTCCTCGTCCGCCGGGAAGAGGAGCACAAGCGTCGGGCCGAGGAGGAGCGCGCCAAGGTGCTCCGCCTCGAGGCGGCCCAACAGGCCCTGAACGCGCTGGACTGACCCTCGGCGACCCGCCCCCACGCCACCCGCCCTGGGCCGGGGTGTGGCTCCTCCCGTTTCGACCTCGCCTACCCGTCGGCCATGCCGACGCTCCGTGGTGAGACGAGCCGGAATTGGATGGGCGTTGTGTGTAAGTTGGGACTGCAGTGGGCCTGGCGGCCCACAATCAGTGGGTAGCAGAGGACGGCACGTGGGGTAGGGGCGGGGCCCGGGCCGAGGGGTCGGCGCCGCTTCGTCACACGGCGGTCGGGGCGAGCCCGCCACCAGGGGCCCGCGACGAGGCCGCCATCAGGGCCCGAAAGAGGCAATTGACAACCGGCGACGAAGTCGAGCACCGCGACGAGCACGATGGCAACGATCTCCGCCAGGAGGTCCGAGAGCTGCGCGACCGCCTGACCAGTGTCGAAGGCCACTTCCGTGGCGCCGTCGACAACAGCACCGACGGTGTGGTCGTGGTGAACCGAGACGGCATCGTGGTCTTCGCCAACGCGGCGGCGGCGGTCATGCTGGGAACGACTCGGTCCCAGCTCGTCGGCAAACCCGCCAACTTCCCTGTCGTCAACACCACCTCCCGTCGCCCCGACCACGAAGTCCTCCTGGCCGACATGCGTGTCCTGTCCACGGACTGGGACGACGAACCGGCCGTGCTCGCCCTGTTGCGCGACGTCACCGAGCGGTCGGTGGCGGACGCGGAGATGGCGTACCGGGCCACGCACGATCCGGTCACCGCACTCCCCAACCGCTACCTGCTCGACGACCGGCTGCGACAGGCGCTGGCGAGGGACAGGCGGGCGCCGACGACCCTGGCCGTCCTGTTCTGCGACGTGGACGGGCTCAAGGGCATCAACGACCGACTCGGCCACGGCGTGGGCGACCAGGTCCTGGTGGAGACGGCCCGGCGCATCGAGGCGGTCATCCGGCCCGCCGACACCGCCGCGCATCTGGGTGGGGACGAGTTCGTCGTCTTGTGTGAGAGCATCGACGAGGATGGCGCCACCGCCGTGGTCGATCGCGTCGCCATGGCCTTCGACACGCCGATGAACGTGGAAGGCAACGAGCTGAGCGTCGGGGTCAGTGTCGGCTTGGCGATGACGAGCGATCCCGACGTCCTCCCCGCCGACCTCCTGGCCGAAGCCGACCACGCCATGTACCGCGCCAAGCAGGCTCGCCGCCGTCAGGCGGCGCGCTGATCGGCTCCGGCGCGGCGCCGAAGATCGAGATCCACACCAGCGCGACGAAGGCCACGACGAGGACGGCGAACAGCGCCGGGTAGGCGGAGAAACCCACGTAGTCGAAGACGACGGTGTGTACCCCGGCGTCCACCGTGACTCCCACCAGGGCGGGGGCGAGCATCTCGGGCCGGGCGCGATGGCCGTCGACGACCACGGTCCATCCGGGGTCGAAGGACGCGCTCAGGACGACGACGGCTTTGTGGCGCGCCATGACGGTGGCCCGGACGGTGCCGTCCGCGAGATGGTCGGTCTCTGATCGCACCGTGCCGACGTCGGTTCGCGCCGCGGCCGCCGCCGTCGGCGCCGTCAACGGTGACGGGGCGTCTCCGTCGAATCCGACAGCCAGGTACTCCCCCATGCCCGGGAGCGGGGAACGCAGGTAGGCGACGGACTTCACCCCCACATCGGTCCGGTCCACCGTGAGCACGCCGACGGTGTCCACCACCCGGACGTACCTGTCGTCGGGGATGACCCAGAGATCGTACGGGCCTCTGCTCAGCACGAGGTCGGCAGGGACGGGGGGAACGTGGCCGGCGGGGAGGATCAGATAGCGGATCCCGAACAGAGCGAAGTCTCCGGGGACGTCTTCGTCGAAGAAGTACTCGGGATCGGTCATGAGCGACGCCGTGCGCAGCGTGTAGCCCACCTCGTCGATGTCCTGGCTCTCGAGGTACTTGAACACGGGCACGACCCCCACGGTGAAGTTCGTGCCCCAGTTGGATGGTAGGCCCGCGTAGGCCCGTCCCCCTCCGTGCTGACGCACGTAGGCGATGATCGCTCCGATCTGTGGTTGCGAGACGGTGTCGGTGGCGCGTTGCGCGGCCACCGCCTCGGCGTTGCGACCGGCATACGCCCCCATCTGCGTCCATGCCGGGGCGAGCGCCCCCACCAGGGCCACCAGCGCCACCCCCGCCACCACGGGCGCGGCGCGACGGGTCCTCGCCCATGCCGCCAACGGCGGCCGCACGCGGTCGACGACCCGGGCGGCGAGGCGCAGCACGGTGATGGCACCGATCCCGGCCAGGAAGAGCCCGGCCAGCTGGATGCCCATCATGAAGCGGCGCATGAAGATGTCGGTGCTGCCCGGCAGGACCTTCGTCAGCACGCCGAAGGTGGTACGTCCGAACGAGAGGAGCAGGCTGACGACCCACAGGGCCACGATGGCGCGCCCTTTCGAGTCGGTACGCCAGCGGACCAGGCACGTCCCCAGGCCCACGGCGACGAGCACGGTGACGATCGGGAACCGTCCGGCGTCGTAGAGGCGCCCGGTGACCAGCCACGACAGCACGGTCTTGGCCCCGTAGCCGTTGACCAGGGGGGTTGGGGCGAGGATCTCGTTGGTGGCCGCCCACCGTCCGTCGGCGATGAGCGGCACGGTCACCCAGGCGGAGCACAGGAGGGATCCGAGCGCGACCAGCCCGGCGCGTCGGAGGCGATCCCGAAGGCCCGGCCACGAAAGGAAGGGAACGATGACGATGGCGACGGCGGCGAGATACCCGGTCTCGAAATGCAGGGCCATGGTCAGCGCCACGAACACCACCGCCGGCAAGACCGCCCGTCGGGACGACATCGCCCGCCACGTGAACGCCCACGCCAGCGGGAGTGTCCACGAAGCCCACAGCTGCGCCCACACCCCGTACCCGATCCAGACGTAGGCCTTGGGCTCGTAACCGACCCCGATGGCACTGGCGAGGAACGGCGACGCCGCCGCCGTCACGGCGGCGGCGCCACGGCTCAGGCCGAAGACCCGGGCCGACACGAAGACCGGGAGCGGCCACAGCACGAGCAGCAGGTACAGGGACCAGCGAAAGGCCACGTCTCCACCGACCACCATCCCCGCCGCCCCGGTCAGCATGGAGGGGAGGCTCTGGTAGTGGAGGAAGTGTGGCGACCCGAGCCCCAGATACGGGAACCAACTGGTGAGGGGAAGGTGCCCGGCCTGCAGTCGTCGCGTCGCGAACCGCACCATCTGGTCGTGGACGGAACTGTCGTCGAGGTAGGGCACGCCCGTGAGCTCGGGCCGCCAGTGCCACGCATTCCACACCACGGCCAGCCCGACCGCCGCCCACGACCACGCGCCGACCCACCCGGGGCCGCGCCACCAGGCGCGACCGCCGGGCACCGTGGTGGCAGTTCGTCGGATGGGCACGGACAGGGCTCGGGGTCCCCTAGCCCGTTGTCGCGGACGAGGCCTTCGGGTGCTTCGGGCGCCGGGGCCGAGGTGCCCTCACGCGGTGCGGCTTGGGTCTCCTCACGCGGTGGGTCTTGGCCTTGGTCGTTACCGTGCTCGTGCCGGTGTCACCGGTGCCCGTGCCCGTCCCGGTGCCCGTACCCGTCCCGGTGCCCGTTCCGGTCCCAGTTCCCGTCCCGGTGCCCGTGCCGGTTCCCGTGCCGCCGGTGTTGCCTGCTCCGGTGGTCGGCACCACGGCGACGTTGGACAGTCGCCATTGCAACGTGGGGGTCACGAGCAACTGGAGCGTCACGGGCGTGACGCCGACGGGAACGGCGAAGATCTCGCACGTCGTGAGGGACGCTCCCGGGTCGACCATGTCGTAGAAGCTCGTCCCTTGGCACGGGGTCAGCGACGTGATGGCGGAGGGACTCGGCGTGTAGGTTCGAGCCGACGAGTCACTGAGCAAGGAATCGGTCGGGAGGATCGAGTAGCTCGTCGTCGACCCTGTGGTGTTGGTGATCGTCAGGACAACCACCACGAAGGTGGTGGTCGGGTCGCGCTGGACCTTGTCCAACTTGATCGTCGCATTCGACGCGGTGAGGATGGCGCCGATGGCGCCGTCGGTCTTGGCGGCGACGGGTTTCGCCCCCGGCGAACAGGACGCCGCCAGCACGCCCACGATCGCCAATGGGGGAAGCAGCCGCCGCCACGACAACGCAGCCACCGTCGGCCTCAAATCCACCTACACGACGAGCCGGCAGCGGCACCATCGACCGATTTCCCCGTGGGCCCGCGCATCGCCGCCGGCCTAGCCGGAGCCGTCTCTGATGGTGCGCAACGTCCCGCTTTCACCCTAACCCCCCCGTCACCCAGGGTAGCCGAGCCCACGTCTTATTCTCGGGCGCAGGGAGTCTGTGGGATCGATGTGAGGCGCCGGGCCCGCACGACGCCATGCCATACTGCTCTGCGACCACGGCGCCACGCCGGGAGAGGGGGAACGGCGCGTTGAGCCTGACAGTGTCGAGCGCGATAGGGCGCGCCCGGACTCGCCCCGGGGTCACGACATGGGCAGAGCACCTGGCGTTGGCCGTGGTCGCGTTCATCCCCCAGTTGCTGAGCCGGCCCGGTGTGGTCGTCGGGGACACGAAGAGCTACCTCTATCTCGACCCGTCTCGCTATCTCCGCCAGTCCACCTCGTTGTGGGATCCCAGCGTCGGACTGGGCACGCTCACCCATCAGCAGATCGGCTACCTGTATCCCATGGGGGCCTTCTACTGGCTCGTCCACGTGCTCCATATCCCGCTGTGGGTGGGCCAGCGTCTCTGGGTCGGAGCGTTGCTCTTCGGGGCCGGCACGGGCGTGCTGTTTCTGTGTCGGACCATCGGGCTCGACGGGCCGGGGCGCTTCGTCGCCGCCTTCGCGTTCATGCTCACGCCGTACTTCTTGCAATACGCGGGCCGCATCTCGGCACTGCTGTTGCCATGGGCGGGACTGGGTTGGTTGCTGGCGCTGGTGATACGGGCGGTGCGCACCGGTAGGTGGCGATATCCGGCCCTGGTGGCGTTGGTGTGGTTGACCGTCAGCGGGATCAGTGCCAGTGGGGCTCTGTACGTCGCCGTGGCGCCCACGCTGTGGTTGCTGTACGCGGTCCTCATCGCCAAGGAGCACACCTGGCGGCAGGTCTGGACCGCGGCGTGGCGGGTGGTCATCCTCACCGTGCTCGTATCGCTGTGGTGGGTGGCGCCGTTGCTCGTGGAGTCGAAATTCGGCATCGACGTCCTCAACTACACCGAGTCGGTCCCCACCGTGGCCCAGACGTCTCTTGCCTCCGAGGTGCTGCGGGGACTCGGGTCGTGGTTCTTCTACGGGTCCGACGGTCTCGGGCAGTGGGCGGGCACGTCCGTCAGCTTCGCCCGCGACATCTGGCTCCTGGTGGCGAGCTTCGCCGTCCCCATCATCGCCATGGGCGCCGCCGTCGTCGTCCGGTGGCGTCACCGTGCCTTTTTCGTGCTCACCCTGGTGGTGGCGATGGTGCTGGCGGTGGGACCCCATCCCTATCTGACGCCGTCGGCCATCGGTGGGCTGCTCAAGATCGTCATGACGCGCACCAGCCTGGGTCTGGCGGCGCGGTCGACCGACCGAGCCACACCGGCCGTCGTCCTGAGCCTGGCCATGCTGCTGGGCGCGGGTGTGACCGCGCTCACCCGACGCGTTCGGCTCGCGGGACTGGTGAGCGCCGTGGTGGCGCTCGGGGTCGTAGCCGCCGCCAACCCTCCGGTGTGGGACGGCGCCACCGTGCTCGATCGCTACACGGAGCCCGCCTCGCCACCGAGCTACGTGCTCGCCGCGGCCAAGGCCCTCGACAGCGAGCACACCGACGCAGGCGTGCTCGCCATTCCCCAGAACGCCTTCGGCATCGGGTCTCCCTATCGCTACGGCACCCTCACCGACTCGATCTGGCCCGGGGTCCTGTCGCGGCCCTTCGTGCAGGGCGGTCAGGTCCCGCTGGGGACACTGGCCGGCTTCGACCTCCTCTACGGCCTCGACAACCCCATCCAGAACCAGACGGAGAGCCCCGCGGCGATCGCCCCCCTGGCTCGGCTCATGGGGGTGGGCGACGTGCTCGTGCAGAACGACATCCAGTACGAGCTCTACAACCAGGTGCAACCGCGGGCGCTACGCGCCCTGCTCGACCCCACCCCACCCGGGCTCGGGCCACCGACGGGGTACGGCGCACCCCGCCCCAGCGTGCCGGTCATCCCCGTGGTGAACGCGTCGGTGTTGGCCACCTCGCCCGACGTGGCATGGCCGTCGCCGGTCCAGGTCATGGCGGTGGCCAATCCGCGGTCGGTGGTCCGGGGCGAGTCCCAGGCCGATGCGGTGATCGTGGACGGCGACGGCGAGGGCGTGAACGCCGCGGCCGGGCTGGGCCTTCTCGACACGAGGGCCCCCATCCTGTACGCGGCGACGCTCGACAACCATCTCGGGACCCTGGCCGCCGCCGATCGGGGCGGAGCCACGCTGGTGGTGACCGACACCAACCGGAAGCGGTCCTTCGGGTACGAGGCGCTCAGCCAGACCGGGCCCACGCTGGGGGCCGCCGCCCCCCAGCCCGTCAACAACCTCAACATCTTCGGGAAGAAGGTGACGCCCGGGTCGCAGACCACGTCGACCATCACCGGGGTGCAATCGGTCACCGCCCTGCCGACGAAAGCGGCCAATGCTCCGTTCATGGCCATCGACGGCCTCCCCGACACGGCGTGGGAGACGACGGCCGGGGCGCTCCCCCACGGCGACTGGTGGCAGGTGACGCTCAACAACCCCGTCACGACCAACCACATCACCATCGTCCAGGCCCAGCCCGGTGACTACCAGTACGACCGATGGATCACCAAGGTGCAATTCACGTTCGACGGCCACCCCGCCCAGCACGTCAAGCTCGGCCCCGCGTCGCACAGGGCGTCGGGTCAGCGCATCTCGTTCCCGACCCGCACGTTCACCACGCTGCGCATCACCATCGGCGGCGCCACCCTGGGCAACGCGGGATCGAAGATCATCGCGGCGTCCTCGCCGGTGGGGCTGCGCGAAGTGAAGATCGGGAACGTGCGCGCCCACCAGACGATCAACATGCCCCGTGACCTGTTGTCGGGGGCGGGCACCGCGTCGAAGAGCCAACCGCTCGACCTGGTGATGACGCGCCAGCGCTCCGCCATCATCACCCCCCAACTCGACCCCGAGCCCCTCCTGGCCCGGGCCTTCACGCTCCCCACGGCCCGGCGCTTCACCGTGTCGGGCACGGCACGGGTCGACCCGTCGGTGGCCGACAACACGGTGGACAGTGTCGTGGGTCGGCCCGGACCCGCCAACGGGGTCGAGGCCTACTCGTCGAGCCGGCTCGTCGGCGACATCCGTGACACCGCCTCGGCGGCACTCGACGGGAACCCCTCGACCATGTGGTCTCCGGGCTTCGGCGCCCCCAATCAGCAGGGAGCCTGGATCCAGGTCAAACTCCCCCGGCCCACCACCGTCAACCACCTGGACCTCCAGATCGCCGCCGACGGGTACCACTCGGTGCCCACCGCTCTGCGCGTGACGTCGTGTGCGCACCTCGCCCCTGACTCCCGGTGTCCCTCGACCAGGTCGCAGACCCGCGACGTCACGGTGCCACCCATCGCCGACGGTCGGCGCCAGAACACCACCGTCGCCGCCCCCGTGAGCTTCGCGGCGCTGACGGGCCGGTACTTCACCGTCACCGTCACCGGGGTCAGGCTCGAGACCACCAAGAACCCCACCCCGATCGCCCTGCCCCTCGGCATCGCCGAGTTGGGCATGCCCGGCGTGAAGGTGGCACCGGCCCCGTCCGATGTTCCCGACCCGTGCCGCGCCGACCTGCTCAGCATCGACGGTCGACCGGTGTCGATCAGGGTCACGGGCTCGACCCAGGCTGCCCTCGCCGGCCAAGGCCTGGCCGTGCAACCGTGCGGCACCGACGCGGCCGGGATCAAGCTCGGACCGGGGCGCCACGTCGTCAAGAGCACGGACGGGGCGGCCACCGGGCTCGACATCGACCAGTTGCTCCTGGCCTCGGCCCCGGTGGCCCCGGCGAACCCGGCCGCGCCAGGGGCCTCGGCCCCGTCGGTGCCCGTCGTCCACGTGACGTCATCGACGCCGACGAGCTTCCAGGTCCGGATCACCGGCGCCACCAAGCCGTTTTGGCTCGTGCTCGGGGAGAGCCTCAACAACGGCTGGGAGGCGACGGTGGCCGGGCACGGCACCAGCCTGGGCACCCCCACGCTGATCGACGGGTTCGCCAACGGCTGGCTCGTCGATCCCGCCAAATTCGGCGGTTCGTCGCATGCCGGCGGATCGGCAGGGGCGCGCACCCTCTCGGTCACGCTGCGATGGGCACCCCAGGGGACGGTGACCGATGCCCTGGTGGTCTCGGCCGCGGCCGTCGTCTTGTGCCTGGGCCTCGCGCTGTGGCCGCGCCGGCGGCGCGTGGCGCCCGGGCGCCGGCGCGCCACGGTGGCATCGGCGAGCGCCACGGTCATCGATGCGCCGGTGGCAGCGGACTCGACACCTGGGGACGAGGACCTGGTCCCGGTGCTCGTCAACCCCTTTGCCCTCGCGCCCGTCCTGCCGATCGGCGAGGCCCTCATCGTGGCGCTGATCAGCGGGCTCGCCACCGCGACCATCCTGCCCAAGGCTCCCCTCGGGTTCGTCGTCGCCCTCGTGGCCCTGGTGGCCCTCGTCTTGCCCCGAGGGCGAGCGGCGTTCGCCGTGCTGGTGCCCGGCCTGGCGGCGGTGGCTGCCGCCTACGTGGTGGTGGAGCAGGCCACCAAGCACTTCACCGCGGCGGGGTGGACCAACCACTTCGAGGCGGCCAGTGTGGCGGTGTGGACGGCGGTGGCGATCCTCGCTGCCGACATCGTCGCCGAGCTCGTGCGTCGACCCCGGCGCTGACGGGCCTCGGCCCGGCGACCGCGGTGGGGTCCGTCCCCGGTTCGAGCCCAGCCCCTAGTCGCGGTTCCGGGCCTTCTCGACGAGGGCGCTGAGCGTGCCCGCCGCCGTCCCCTCCCAGGTGAGGGCCTGGGAGCGGGCCAGGGCCCCCTTGGCCAGGTTCTGGCGGAGGTCGGTGTCGCTCAGGACCCGGACGAGGGCGGCCGCGAAGGCGTCCCCGGGCTCGACGAGCAGGCCGCTCTCCCCGTTCGCCACCGAGTCGCGGTGCCCCACGATGTCGGTGACGACCGACGGGGTGCCGCACCCCCCCGCCTCGGTGATGGTCATGTTCCACCCTTCGCGCTGGGACGTGCTGGCCAGCACCCACGCCCGGCGGTAGGTGTCGACGAGGACGTCGTCAGGAACCCGCCCGGGCAGCTCGATCCAGTCCTGGGCACCGGCCGCGGCGATGCGCGCCTCGAGGCGGGGCCGGTCCACTCCTTCACCCATGATCACGGCGTGCAGCTGGGGAACCGACTGACGCGCCGCCACCAGGGCGTCGATCAGCAACTCGAACCGCTTCACCGGGACCAGGCGCCCCGTGGCCACGACGAGCGGCACGGGCGAGCGCTCCCTGCCCGGCGTGAACATGGGGTCGACACCGATGGGGACCACGCTGACCAGGGCAGGGTCCAAGCCGACCAGGGACACGAGGTCGTGGCGTGAAGACTCGGAGTCGGTCATCACCACGCTCCGGCGGTACACCATGGGAGCGAGGCGCAGCTCCGCCACCTCGCCGACGCGGGCGAGCGAGGGCGACAGGATCACTCGCCAGGTCTCGGCGTGGACGTGGTGGGCGAAGGCGACATGGGGACGGCGTGCCCACAGGGGCAAGAAGAACGGCATCCCGTGCCAGATCTCCATCAGCCCGTCGGGCCTCCCGCCCCGTCCGGCCAGTCCGCTCAGGATGGTGCGGGGGAAGACGCTCAACCGCCCACCCTTGCGCAGGACCCGGTATCCGTCACGGGTGGTGGTGGCCGACAGCCCGGCCACGGCCGAGGTGCGCACCGACACGTCCAAACCGGCGCTCGCCCAGATCGAGGCGATCTGGTGGGCGTGGAGCTCGGAGCCCCCCGCTTCGGGGTCGTCCAGGTCCCGCCAGGCGATGATCGAGAGCTTGCGCAGGCCCACTTCGAGCGCCCGCGCCGCCACCTTTTCGAAGTTGGCCACGGCGGTCACACGATGGGCCTGGTGGGGGTCTTGACCGGCGTCCGGTATGGGGTGGGTGATCGCCGGGGTGCCGTCCTTGCCCGCATGCAGGACCTCGACGTCGGCCACCGTGCCCCCTTGCTGACCCGCTACTCAGGACACGACGAAGTGAGCGAAGCCCTTACGCCCCCCACGTATGTCGTCCGACACCCCTCCCACGGAAGTCTAGGAAGCGCCTGAGGTGTCCTCATCGTCACATCTGACGATATTGCGGGCCGATATCCACAGGGTGACCCATGGTCCAGGGTGATCCATGGTCCCCCGGCCGTCACCCCCGAGGCCCGGCGGTCCGGTCCCACCTCGAGACGTCGATGTCCAGATCCTCGAGGACCCGACGGTCTTGAGCGAAGAGCTCGCCGTAGCGGGCCCGCAGGTCGGAGCCGCCGACGCCCGAGGTGGCTCGGGACCGGAGCCCCCGACGCACGACCTCCCGGGCCAGGGCCCGGGCCCAGGGCGGGACGAGGGGGCGGGCTGCCGAACCTCGGGCGAAGAGCTTCTCGAGGGCCCTGCTCGTGCGGTCGACGGGCGCGTACATGGTCTGGTTGAACCGCTTCTCCTCGACCGGGCCCGGCAGGTCGGGCAGGGCGAGAAAGGCGAGGACCTCGTGGAGGGCGGCCTCCGGGGCCTCGGCGAGCTCCTCGGCGAGCACGATCTTGACCTGCGACCGGGGAAACACCGAGAACAGCCGCGCCAGCTGTTCGCCGTAGAGCCCGAGCGACCGGTAGAACCAGAAGGGCTCCCAATCGTCGAGGCACCGTCGCTCCTCGGCGGCCAGCGCGGCCGGGAAGTCGAGTTTCTCGCGATCTTGCTCCTTGAGGTCGGCCCAGTTGGAGTACGCCCGCATGGTGGGCTCGCGCAGGACCGCCACGAGCCGCGCCTCGGGCACGAGCGCGTGGATGCGCGCCGGGGCGTCAGGATGCCAGAGGTAGAAGGGGCTCGACTCGCCGGCGTAGCTCACCGGGCCGTCGGGGTAGTGAAACAGTGCCTCGTACTCCGATCGGTCGACGACGTACGACCGACAGGCGCGTTCGTCGCCGGGACCACGGTGGCGCGGGCGGGTGCCGTCGGCCAGAAAGAACTTCGGCTCCTTGACGACAGACATCGCGATCGAGGGATGCTGGTCGAGGTACCGGTGCAGCGACGTCGTCCCGCTCTTGGGCGCCCCGATCACAAAGAGGTTGGGAAGCGGCATGCTCGCGCGGGCATCGTAGCGGCGCGACCGGTGCGATAGCGTGCCCGGCGTGCCCAAGCGGCTCAAGCGCGAGCCAGGGTGGTTCCGCCACAGTGCTGCCGTCCGACGTCACCTCGACCCCCTTCCCGATCTCGAGCACGGTTCGGGGGGAGTGTGGGCCGTGGCGATGGTGCGCGACGAGGCGGACATCATCGAGACGGTGGTCCGTCACCTGTTGAGCCAGGGCGTGGAGCGGGTGGTGGTCGCCGACAACCTCTCCACCGACGGGACCCACGAAATCCTCGAGCGACTGAGCATGTCGCATCCCGTCACGGTCCTCATGGACCGGCTGCCCGAGTACTACCAGGCGGAGAAGACCACATTGCTCGCCCGCTACGCGGCCCGGGCCGGGGCCGGCTGGGTGATCCCGTTCGACGCCGACGAGATCTGGCTCTCTCCCACCGGGACGCTGGCGGAGTTCCTGCGAGGGTGCGACGCCGATGTCGTGCAGGCGCCGATGTACAACCACGTTCCGACCGGGCGCGACCCCGAGGACGAGCCCGACCCGGTGCGGCGGCTCCGGTGGCGCAAGACCGAGCCCAACCGGTTGCACAAGGTGGCTTTCCGTGCCCAGCGCCGGGCCCGACTCGCCTACGGGAACCACGGGGTGTCACGGCCGGGGAGACGGACCACGGGCCTCGAGATCCGACATTTCCCGTACCGGTCCGAGGAGCAGTTCGTCCGCAAGCTGCGCCAGGGCTCGGCCGCGCTCTACGCCAGTGATCTCAGCGCCCAAGTGGGCAAGCATTGGCGCGGCTTGGGGGCACGCGACGACGAGGCGCTGCGCGAGGCGTGGCGCTCGTTGGTGGAGACCCAGAACCTCCCCTTCGAATGGTGGGTGCCGAGCAAGGGGCTCGTCGAGGACCCGGTGCCGCTCGACGATCTCACATCGGGGTCGTAACCGGCGTCGCCGGCGTCGACACCGGCGTCGCGATCTCCATATCGGGCAGGCGTGGTCGTCGGCGCCGACGCACCGACCCGGCGAGGAACACCGCAGCGAAGGTGACCACACAGCCGACGGCGAGGACGATGCCGGCGGTGAAGGCGCTCGGCCAGTACCGGACCACCACCACGTGGCGACCCGGGGGTATCCGGGCCTGGAGCATCACCCCGGCGAACGACCGCAACGGGAGTGGTCGCCCATCGATGGTGGCGTGCCAGCCCGGGGCGGCACTGAGCCGCAGACGGAGCACCTGCGGGCCCGTGCCGTCGGTAACGACCCTCCACGACGTCGGGTCCGGATCGGAGACGGGGACCACCGTTCCCAACGCGGTGGGTGCGGGCAGCTTCCCCGTCGATGGGATCGGGGTGACGGTGGCCGGACCCGAACCGGGGATTCGGTAGAGGTACTCGTCGCCCACGGCCTGATCGAAGACCGAACCGTGCGGGCCGGGGGCGCCTTTGCGCTCAAGCACGTAGGCGATCCCGTAGAGGCGGGCGATGGCGGCAGTTTCCACCGCCGGGCAGAACACCGAGTATGGCGCGCCGGCGTAAGGCGCCAGGGTGGCGGTCTGGCCCGTGACCCCTCTCCAGGTCTCCCCATACTTGCGGGGGATGAGCGGGTCGTAGACGGCGAACTCCTGCACCCCCAAGGCCACGTTGACGTCGGGCACGATGCCAAGTTGGCTGGGACTGAAGCACGTGTTGAGCCCGAATCCCACCAGCGAGGACCCCACCGCACGCGCCAGTGCCGATTCGGCTGGCGTCGGCGCCAGGTAGGTGGAGCTCGACGACCACAACGGCGCGCCAGCCGAGACGAGAAAGGCGGTCTCCGCGGTCAGAAGGACGGCTGCTGCCCATCTACCGGCGCCGAGCCTTCCACCGACAGTGCCGGTGCCCTGGCGTCGTCGGTGCACGAGAACCAATCCGCCGGTGAGCCCCAAGCCGAGCAACACGGTGGCGGCGGGCCAGATGAAGCTTTTGGCACGGATCGACGCCTCCATGGGTGGGAGATGTCCACGGCCGAAGAGCCACAATCCCAAAACCAAAACCGCGAACGCCACGAACGTCCACCCCAGCCACCGGCGTATGGCCCGCTCCCGGTGCCAGCGCACGAGAACGTCGGTCCCTATGCCGGCCAGAACGGCGACGGCGAACGCCATCGGCATCGTCGCCCGGAACCACTTGTCCCCGCCGACGAGGGGAAGGCCGTCGAGCACGGACTCGATGACAGGGACATACACGATTCCCGTCATTGCCAGCGCTACGGCGCCGAAGGCGATGACCTCTGGCCGCCGCCGCCGCAGCTTCACTGCCGCCATCACGGCCAGGACGGCGAGGACAACCGCCACCACCCCGACGTAGGCGACGGTCCAGGGGGTGGCGGGCCCGAACCACTGACTGCCTGCCACCGGAGACCCGTCGAATCCCTGGAAGAGCGTCAGCACGAGGCTCTGGGCGGGCACCGCTCGGCTGAGGCTCTTCCCGGTGCGGAGCGAGCCCGGGAGGATCTGCAGACCGGGGAGAAGCAGCGGCGCACTGAGTGCGGCGCCCGCCACCGTAGCCACCACGGTGTCGATCACCGGGCGCCGGATGGGACCCGCGTCCGCGAACCGCGAAGCCCTCGAGATGAACAGCGCGGCGAGGAATACGAGCAGGGCCGTGCCCAAGAGGACCAACGTGTCGGGTTGCCCGGCGTAGACCGAGCAGGCGACCACGACGGCGAGCAACACGATGGCGCGGAGACGGTGCCGGGCGCGGACCACCAAGAGGCTGGCGGCGAAGAGCCACCCCAGCCACGACATCACCGAGGCGATGGGCCATCCGAGCCAACCGAGCGACGGGCCGCTCAACTCGTACACCGTCGCCGCCATAGCGCAGGCGAGGACCCCCAGCCGCAGCACTCGCCCGAGGACGTACACCCCGGTCCCGGCCAGCACCAGGGTTACCAGGACCTGGACGGTGTATGCGTCCCGGAGGGGGACGAGGTACCCCAACAGGACCGGGATGCTGAACGTGCCGGCTTGCCAATTGAACGCCAGTGGCAATCCGAGGACGCTGTAGGGATTCCACAGTGGCAGGTGACCGTGGTGGACCTGTGTCCAGGCCAGATTGGTCCACGGGATGAACTCCGAGACCTGATCAAAGGCCCGGTGATTGTGGACGACGACGCCGGGCGCCTGAGACAGGCCGTACTGCGACACCCAGTCGAATGAGCCCAGGAACGCGCCGTGGACGAGGGCGGGGGCCAAGACGGCTCCAGCTGCGGCCAGAACCCAGAGCACGCCCAACACGTCGGGTATCACGAGGCGCGAAGGCCGGCCCGACGCGAACATGGAGGTCCTGGTCATGTCTCCGAAGTATGGCCGATACCACCCAAAGGCGGGCCACGACCGAACTCGTGGTCGCGCGCCCCGCCTGTCGTCAAGAGTTCAGACCGGCCCTCACTGCGGTGTTGTTATCACGCCGAGCCCCCACCCGTCGGCAACATGCTCGAGGTCTTGCGCCACTGCACGGTGGGGTCGATGGCCCGGAGGTCGACCCGGTCGCGGTGACGGTCGACGACGGCCAGCAGGCCCTTGATGGTCGGCTCCTCGAGCAGATGGGGCACGAGGCCGAGGTCGAGGAGCTTGGTGTGGGCGGCCCGGTAGTAGTGCTCCTCCTTCTCCACCCTGGGGTCCTCGACGTGGTCGATGCGGGTGGCACCGGGATAGGCGTCGGCCACCAGCTCGGCCATCTGGAGCACCGAGAAGGACTCGGTGAACTGGTTGAAGACCCGGTACTCGCCTTCCGCCGCGGGGTTGAGCAAAGCGAGCTCCACACAGGCCAGGGTGTCTCGGATGTCGAGCATGCCCCGGGTCTGGCCCCCCTTGCCGTACACCGAAAGGGGGTGGCCCACCACGGCCTGGACGCAGAAGCGGTTGAGCACGGTCCCGAACACGGCGTCGTAGTCGAAGCGCGTGGCCAGGTCGGGGTGCATGGTGGTCTCGTCGGTCTCCTGGCCGTAGACCACGCCCTGGTTGAGGTCCGTGGCCCGCAGGCCCCAGATGCGACAGGCGAAGTGCATGTTGTGGCTGTCGTGGACCTTGGACAGGTGGTAGAAGGACCCGGGCTGCTTGGGATAGGGCAGCACGTCGGTGCGGCCCTTGTGGGTGATCTCGATGAAGCCCTCTTCGATGTCGATGTTGGGGGTGCCGTACTCCCCCATGGTCCCGAGCTTCACGAGGTGGATCGACGGGTCACGCTCGGCGATGGCGTAGAGCAGGTTGAGCGTGCCCACCACGTTGTTGACCTGGGTGTAGACGGCATGGGCCCGGTCGATCATGGAATAGGGCGCGCTGCGCTGCTCGGCGAAGTGGACGATGGCCTCGGGCTCGAAGCGCTCGAGCAGGGTCTCGCAGAAGCGGTGGTCGGTGAGATCGCCCACGAAGGCCTCGACGCTCAGCCCCGACACCTCGGCCCAGCGCCGCACCCGGTGCTGGAGATGGACGATGGGGACGAGGCTGTCGACCCCCATCTCGAAGTCGTACTGGCGCCGGCAGAAGTTGTCGACCACGCCCACGTCGTGGCCCCGCCGAGACAGATGCAGCGCCGTCGGCCACCCCAGGTACCCGTCGCCCCCCAGCACGAGGATCCTCAAGCCCCCCACCCCCTTCACCGCGGGGGTGCTCCGGCTCGTCCGGCCCCCAATGGCAGGGTCCCGTCTCGACGCGCGCCACCGTCGGCCCCATCGAGTTGTCACGAACCCCCGACTTCCCAGTATGGGATGCGTTCGACAGATCGCACATCGTCACAATTGAGGACTGGCGGGCCGCCCGGCTGGGTCCGGCCCGAGGCGATACTCAGGACGCCGGTACTCCCGGGCCCGAGCCGTGCTCGGGAACCGGGGCACGGTGGCTGAGGACGAACCAGCCGGCCTCGTCGCGCACAGCGTCGACCACGAGCCCCTCGTCGGCGAACCAGGGCGCGAGCTCCTCCCACACGTAGCGGTGCTCGACGGGAGCGCTGAGACGGTCGAAGGTGTCGAGGAAGAGGCTGCGAAACGGCTTGCCCCGGTACCCCGCCATGGGCAGCCGCGCCAGCGGCCCCACCCCGACGCGTTCGCCCCATGCGCCGGCACGGACCACCCCGACGTACAAGGCAGCCGCCACGGGCATGCTCAGCGCCCGCAGCGTTCGGTACGGCACCCGTACCGTGAGCGTGCGCAGCCATCGGGCGAAGAACAGCGCGACGCGGCGCGCCCCGAACCCGGTGGGCCGGCTGTAGAGATAGACGAGCATGCGCCCGTCCGGAGCCAGCATCCGCACCAGCGTCTTGAACCCTTGGCGGGGGTCGGCGAGGTGATGGAGCACCCCCAGGCACACGACCAGGTCGATGGTCCCGGGGACGACCGGTGCCGTCCGGAGGTCGGACTTGACCACCAGGACGTTGGCGTAGGGCTCGAGGTTCCGTGACGCCGCCTCCACCGCACTCGAGCCGTCGAGCGCCACGAGCGAGTCGAGATGAGGGGCGAGAAAACGGGTGTAGCGCCCCTTTCCGCATCCGGCGTCGACCCCCACCTTGCCTCGCAGCGTTGCCATGTCGAGGTCACGGAAGTACACCTCGGAGAACTCGGCGTCCTCGTCCCGGACGTCGTCGAACGTGTTCCACTCGTAGCCGAAGCTCTCGAAGGTCCGGCTCGTCACTCCGTCGGCGGCGACCGCTCCGGACAGGTCCAGATAGCCTCCGTCGGTCGGAAACCGGTGACCCTGGGCGCACACGACAGGGCCGGAGTGTTCAGGACCTTCGGTCTTGAATCCGGCGCCACAACGAGGGCAGGCGAGGAACTCGAGCAGGCGACTCTGAAGCACAGATCCCTTCCGCACCCGGTCCGTCCGGTTTCGGCGCGAGGAACAGTATCCCGACGGCGCCATGGCCAACGCCTCGGGTACCGAGGGATCCTCGGCACCCGAGGTTCGTGAGGCTCCCTTGTATTGTCGGCATGACCGTATGGGAGCGATCACAACTGGGGGCCCGGTTACCGGGGGCCCCGCTCGGCCCGGGGACCCGGCATCCGCGTCCTGACCGTGGCCAACCACCTCGGCGCGCGCGGCGGCCTCGAGCGGACCCAACTCACGAACTGCGCGGCGTTGGCAGCCCGCGGACACCGGGTCGACCTCGTGTTCGTGACCGCCGGCGACTTCGCCGAGGACTGGCGTCGGATCACCGGCTCGATGGTGCAGATCCGGGGATCGCTCCCCAACCGCCGCCGGCCGTTCACCTCGACCCGGGCCCTCGTCCCCGCCCTGCGATCGGCGCGGCGACTGCGACCGGACGTCGTCTACGTCTACCGCTATTGGGACCTCCCCTACGCCGCCGCCCTAGGACTGATGGCGAGAGCGCCCCTCGTGTTCCACCTCTGCCTCCCCCCTCCGAGGATGGTCCCGAGGTGGCTCCGGATCTGTCTGAGACGGGTGGCGGCGACCCTCGCCGTCTCCCGCGACACCGCGTCACGGTGGGCGGGGACCGGGCTGCGACCCGATCGGACGACGGTGGTCCTGACCGGGGTGGACCTGTCCCGCTACACCCCCGCCGCGCCCGACGAACGAGCGGTGACGCGCCGCGCCCTGGGGGTCCCCGAGGACAGCTTCCTGGTCCTCTACGCCGGGCGCATCGGCCGCGAGAAGGGTGTCGACGTCCTGGTCCAGGCGTTCGGGCGGGTGTACGGCGCGCTCCCCGACGCGTGGCTCGTCGTGGTGGGATCCCCGTCGCTCGGCGCCGATCCCGAGGACTCGGCCCGCTACGAACGGGAGCTGCGCGACGCGGCGCATGGCCTACCGGTGTCGTGGATCCCGGCTCGCCCCGACGTCGTCCCCCTCGTCCAGGCCGCCGACGTGGCGGTGGCCCCGAGCCTGTGGCCCGAGCCGTTGTCGCGTTCGGTGATGGAGCCCGTGGCGTGCGGCGTGCCGGTCGTCGCCACCGACGTGGGCGGCAACCCCGAGATCCTCACCGGGTGGCTGGCCCAGTACCTGGTGGCACCGAACGACGTCGAGGACCTCGCCCGGCGGATCTCGTCGTTGCACGGGTGGCAGCAGGGCGAGCCCGATCTCGGCCATCGCCTTCGGGCCGAGGCCGAGGCCCGACTGTCACTCGAGCGCGAGGTCGACGCCATCGAGTCGGCCATGAGCGACGCGGTGACGAGGACGGCTCAGTCGTCTTCGCGGCGCCGGCGCACGGCGTCGCCCACCGACGCCAGGTCATGCGGGTAGATCCCGTGATAGGGGTGAAAGACGCGCCGACCTCCCGGGCGCAACGATTCGTACAGCATCACCGGCAGTCTGACCGGCGTCGCCCATGCGTGGACGAGGGTCGCCGTCCTCCCGACCCCGGCTGTGCCCGGCTCTTCGGGCCACCAGGGCCGAAAGCACGTGTCGGGGACGAGCGGGATCGAGAAGACCCGGGCGTAGGTCGGGACCTTGTACTCCAAGAAGCCGAGCTCGGGCTCGTCGATGCCGGCATAGCGGGCCAGAAATCCACGGGGGGCGACGAGCCCGATGAATTGACAGCACATGGGGTCCTCGACGGCGCCGAAGCGCGACGCGACGTGGCCCAAGAACGCCTCGTACTCCCGGCGGGCCGCGCCCTGGGTCCATTGCCACCACGGCTCCACCTCGCGCACGGGCCGGACCCCGGAGATCAGCATCTCCCCCACGGCGAGGGGCGGCAGCAACCTTGCCAACGACGTCACGACGACCATGTCCCACTGCGCCACAAAGATCGAATCCCACTCGAGGCGCTCGCCGCGCCCGGTGAACCACGCGCTCAGCATGAGGTCACCGTTGCGCCATCTCCATTGGCGATCCCGGTCGACGCGGAAGGCCCAGAAATCGTCGAGATGAGGACGCAGCGCTTGTGCGAAGCGCGATTCGTCCTGACGCGGTCCGCCGTAGAGGCCGTAGATCGGGACCCCGGGGTTGCGATGGCGCAACAGCCGCACACGGTTCTCACACACCGCGACATCCCGATAGAACCAGAACAGGATGCCGAGTTGCACCGGCCGAGCATACAGGGCACCTCGTCGTGACCAGCCCCTCGAGCGCGCCGCCGGCCCAGGTCGTGTGGGCATATTGGGAGGACGGGCCCCATCAGTCTCGCGCTCCGTATCTCGACCTCTGTCTCGAGACGATCGAACGGCACGCACCTCCCCTCGAGCTGCGCGTCGTGTCGCGCCACGACGTCGTCACGTGGCTTCCGGCCATCGATCTCGAGCGGTGGGAGACGCTTCCAGCGCCGAACTACCGGTCCGACTACGTCCGCTCTCGGCTCTTGCAGCGCCACGGCGGGGTGTGGATCGACGTGGACACTGTGGCGTTGTCGCCCCTTGGATTCCTGCTCGACGAACTCGACGAGACCGGCATGGTGTGCTTCGGCAAGGAGGTCCACCGTTTCTTCGGAGGCCTGTGCGCGGCCGCCCCGGGGACGCCCTTCGTCGACGCCTGGGTCGAGCGCCAGGACCGCGCCTTGTCGCGGGTGGCCGATTGGTCCACGCTCTCCTACGCCGGCCTGGCGCAAGACGTCACATGGAAGCTGGCGCGCGACGTGCCGTGGAAGGCGATCCCCATGCCCAGGGTGGCGCCCGTGCCGTGGTACCAGTGGCGGCGGTTCTTCTCGCGGGTCGAGTCCCCGCGACGCCTGCTGGCGGACGGCCCGGAGACGGTCGTGCTCTGGAACGCGATCATGGCGCCGCGCCTGCGGCATCACACCCGGGCCCAGTTGCTGCGCAGTCGAATCCTACTCAGCCGGTTGCTCCGCATCGGGCTCGGGATCTCCTCCGTGGACGACGAGGCCGACGCCTGGACCCGCCTCCACGCCCTGTCCCGGCTGCGGTTCTCGGAGTCCGGGCAACGGGCCGAGTCGAGCATCCGTCGTCTTCCCGGCGGGCGCGGCGGGCCGTGACCGTCGACGTCCGGGTGGAGGCGGTGGTGTCGGGGCGACTGGCGGCGTCGAGCCGGTTCCGGGTCATCCAACACGTCGAGGCCTTGCGCACCCTCGGCGTGGAGGTGTCGGCCCGGCCACCGCGCATCTCCAAGTACGCCTCGGTGCCCTCGCGACTGGCTCGGGCCCGCCTGACATCGGCACCGGCAACCGTCGCCCTCCGGGCGGCCAAGCTGGGCGCTCGCACACCCGCCCTCGTCCGGTCGTGGGGAGCCGATGTCACGTGGTTGGAACGCGAGGTGCTGCCCGGTCACCTGACCCTGGAGCCGCTGCTGCACCGGCCGATCGTCTTCGACGTCGACGACGCCATCTGGCTCCTGTCCCCCGGACACGAGCGCGCCACGCGCGCCATCTCGCGGCGGGCCGCCTGTGTCGTGGCCGGCAACGACTTCCTGGCGGAGTGGTTCGCGTCGGCCGCACCGGCGGTGGAGCGGGTGTGGACGGCCATCGACACCGAGCGTTTCACCCCCGGCCCGCCCCGGGACGACGGCTTCGTGGTGGGTTGGACGGGTTCGGGGTCGAGCCTTCGCTACCTCCGGGCCATCTCGGGAGCCGTGGCCCGTTTTCTCGCCGAGGCCCCCGAGGCGCGCCTGGTGGTCATGGCCGACGCCGTCGTCCCTCTCCCCCAGCTCCCCCCCGACCGGGTCGACTACGTGCCGTGGAGCCCCGCCACCGAGGCCACGGTGATCCACGACTTCGACGTCGGGCTCATGCCCCTGCCCGGGGGGGACTGGGCCCGGGGGAAATGCGCCTTCAAGATGCTGCAGTACCTGGCGTGCGCGGTGCCCGCCGTCGTGTCACCGGTGGGGATGAGCGCGCAGGTGCTCGGCATGGCCGATGTCGGGCTCCCCGCCATCGACGGCGACGACTGGGTCGAAGCCCTCCTGGCCCTGTACCGCGACCGCGATCGGGCACGCGCCCTCGGGCGCGCCGGTCGGGCCCTGGCCGAGCGCTCCTTCTCCGTGGCCGTGATCGCGCCACAGCTGGCCGCGGTCATGCGGCGCTATCGATGAGAAGGGACCGGTGCTCGTGACCACCGTCACCGTCCTCGTCGTCGCCTACGGCGATCCCACCGCCCTCGAGGCCTGCCTCAGGTCGGTCGGCGACGCCTACCGGTTGGTGGTCGTGGACAACGCCTCGTCCCCGGAGACGAGGGCGGTGGCCGGTCACCACGGCGCCCTGTACCTCGACCCGGGCGAGAATCTCGGGTTCGCCTCGGCGGTGAACCTGGGACTGGCCGCCCTGGCGATCCCCGAGACCGATGTGCTCCTGCTCAATCCCGACGCGCTCGTCGATCCGCCCGCGGTGGAGGCCTTGCGCCGGGTGCTGTCGGCCGAGCCGGGCACGGCGTGCGTCGCCCCCCGCCAGCATCGACCGGGATCGCCGGCGCCCTCGCCGGTGTGCTGGCCCTTCCCCACCCCATGGCGGGCGTGGAAGGAAGCCGTCGGCCTGGGCCGGTTCCGACCGGGCTGGGACTACGTGACCGCCTCCGTGCTGCTGGTACGAGGAGAGGCGCTCGTCGACCTGGGTGGCTTTGACGAAGGGTTCTTCCTCTATGCAGAGGAGGCGGACTGGGAACGCCGGGCGACCCATCGGGGATGGCGGGTGTCGTATTGCCCCGAAGCCGACGCGACGCACGTGGGGGGCGCCACCGATGTTCAACCGGATCGACGCGAGGGCCGCTTCCACGCCGGGGTGGAACGCTACGTGCGAAAATGGAGTGGCCGCCTCGGCTGGCGGTCGTACCAGACCGCCACTGTGCTCACGGCGTTGCGCCGAGCGGCGACGCACCGCGGGCCGCGCCGTCGTGCATCGCTGGCGCTCGCTCGTCTCTACGCACGCGGCCCGTATCGCACGGCTCTGCAGCGGGGGATCGTCCCCCACCGCAACTACCATGTGCCGGTGGTGGGGAGCCCCGGCGGAGATCGACGGTGACGACGAACCGTCCGGCCCACGTCCTCCTGGTCGACAGCTTGGGCTACGAGGACCTCGGTGGTGCGTCGACGGTCGTTAACGAGCTCATCAACAGGATGGACCGGGCTCGTTTCGTGCCGACGTTGGCGACATTGGGCCCGGGGCGGTGGCCCGACCTCGTCCGCGCCACCGGCACCGCCGCCTACAGCTTCCCGCGCCAGCGTTTGCGATCACCGGGGAACCTGGCGCACGTGGTCCTGGCGCTGGCGCGCCTGGTCCGGCGTGCCCGCATCGACATCATCCATGCCAGCGAGAATTCGGCGCTGCTGTACGGGACGTTGGCGGGGCGATTGACCGGGACACCGGTGGTGTGGCACATCCACGCCCCCATGTGGCCCCACGGGCGAGCCGAGAAGCTTGCCAACGGTGTCCTTCGCCGCCTACCGCCGGCGCACATCGTCTTCACCTCACCGGGGACGGAGAGAAAGACGATGCCCTTCGAAGGGGTCCCGTCGTCGGTCATCCTTCCCGGCATCGATCTCGAGCAGTGCCGCAGTGGTGATGGCACCCGGGGTCGCAAGGCGTTCGAGATCCCCGACGACGCCCAGGTCATCTCGATGTTCGCCGCGCGTCGTGTCCCAGAAGGGTCAGGCCGACTTCGTCCACTGTCTCGGCCGGCTGGCGCCGAGCCACCCCGATCTCTACGGCGTGATGTGTGGCCCCGGCGACCGCACCGGCAGCTACTGGCGCCAGCTCGAGTCCCTCAAGGCACGGTACGGTCTCGCCGACCGACTCTTCATGCCGGGCGACATCCGTCCACCGCTCAAAGACGACATCGTGGCCGGCTCCGATGTCGTGGTGCACCCGGCCCGGTCCGAGCCCTTCGGGCTGGCCGTGGTCGAAGCCATGGCCGCCGGCAAGCCGGTCGTCGCCGCCAAGACCGATGGCCCGCTCCTTCTCATCGAGGACGGGGTCGACGGCGTGCTGGTCGACCCCGAGGACGTCGAGCACCTGAGCGAAGCGGTGGGGCGCCTGCTCGACGACCCTGCGCTGCGCTCGGCGTTGGGCGGCCGGGCCCGGCACACCGCCGAACGGTACCAGGTCGACGCCATGGTGGGGCGCATCGAGGATCTGTGGGACGTCGTGCTCGAGACCGGGGCGCGCCGGTGAGCCGGCGTGGCCGGTGCCCTCAGTCGTTACCGCCCCATTTGAGCGACCCGAGGATCGGGATCTTGCGGCGCCACTTGACGTAGCGGAGATACCGGCCGTACAGGTGTTCGTAGTCGCGCCGCTGGCGGACGGCGTCGGCCATCCACGGCGGAGCCGGGGGTAACTCGACCGCCGGCAGGCGGTGGTTGACATTCCCGAGCGTGGTCAAGAAGTCCACGGCGTGGCGAATGACCTGGGGGAGTTCACCCGCTCCATCGTGGGTCGACAGCCGTCTCGACACCGAGGACGTCGCGGCGGCGATCTTCTCGTCGTTGGCCTCCAGCGCTCGATCCCGGGGGCCGAGCCAACCGGCCAGGGCCGCCAGGGTGACTTCGGGATCGTCGAGCATCTGCTCGTAGCGCACGACGAAGACCTCGTGGCTGGCCAGGGCGGCGAGCGCGGCCCGGTTGTAGCGCTCCCACAGCGCTAGGCCGTGGCTCACGGTGAACCCCTGTCGTGAGCCGAGAGAACGCGCCACCGCCAACGGTGAACGCCACACGTAGACCACCGTCAGCGGCCCGGGGAGCACGGCTCTCCACAACGGGAGCAGCAGGCACATGCGGGGGTCCTTCCACACCACCGGCCCGCGATCGGGGAATGCCCTCCAGGCTGCGCCACGAGCCCCCTGCATGGCGTCTTGGACCGCCGCTGATTTGTCCCAACCGGGGGCGAGGACGGGGGGTGCGCTCCACGTCCCACCGGCGGCCTGGAGGACGGCGTCGTCGACGTCGGTGAGGGCGCGGCTCTCGAAGTGCACCGGGTTGTCGGGCCGGCCCGTCACGAGGTCGTGCGATGCGGGCACCGCCAGGCCGAGCCGTCCCAGCGCGCCGGTGACCGCAGAGGTGCCGCTGCGGTGCATCCCGACGACGAGCACCCATGGTCCGGGGGGAAACCCTGCTACGACGGTATCGGCCAACGTCCCCTCAGCACTCTGCACCACCGTCGGTGGCGGCCAGCGTTTCCAAGCTATAGGACCTGTCGCAGGGTGTGGGCACTAGCCTCTCGCCATGCACCAGGGGGGACCGGGGCACGTCGAGGCATCGGTCGTGCTGAACGAGCGCCTCGTCGTGGCCGTACCGGACTCGGCCCGGGTCATCCTCCAAGTCGGATCGGCACACGGATGGCTGGCGGCCGCGCTCAAGGCTCGCAACCCGGCACGCATCGTGTACGGGGCGCATTCGCCCCGGGCCGGTGGCGCCGCGCCGACACCGGAGCTCGACGCGCTCTTCGAGCTCGATCTCGATCGCGACGACCCGCCCCTCGATGCGGGATCGGTCGACTGCATCGTCTACCCCGACGAGCTGCCGAGGCTGCGTGACGCCGTGGCGGTGTTGGACCGACACCGACGTCTGTTGTCGGGATCGGGGACGATCTGCGGTTCGGTGCCGAACCTGCAGCACCACAGCGTGGTCACCCAGCTGGTGCGGGGGATGTTCCGATACCGGGTCGGGAGCCTGCTCGACCCCTCCTATGAGCGCTTCTTCACCTTCGCCACCGTCATGCAGACCCTGCTCGACGCCGGCTACGCCCCCGACACCATCGACCGGCTCCGTGACAACGACGAGGACCCTCCCGTCCCGGCCACGATCACAGCCGGGGCGGCGCTCTTCGAGTTGCTGGGCGTCGGCATCGGCGATGCCGAACGGGACCTCACCACCACCCACATGCTCGTGCGGGGGCTCCCACTTCCGACCGTGGACGACGAGGACGACGTGGCGATCACCGTCGTGGCCTGTGTGAACGACGAGGCGCAGCTCGAGGCGAACCTGTTGTCGTCTCCGTGTCTGCGCGACCCGAGCCCACACCAGGTGCTGCTGTTCCGGGATTGCGCCAGCGCGGCCGAGGGCCTGAACGCGGGGATCGAACAGGCCGAGCACGAGCTCGTGGTCCTCGTCCATCAGGACGTCTATCTGCCCAAGGGATGGCCACAGCGGATGACGGCGCAATGGCGGCTCGCCCAACAGCAGGGCGGTCCCGTGGGGATCGGCGGGGTCTTCGGCGTGCTGGACCGTCGTGTGCCGTTCGATGCCATCGGTCGGGTGGTCCATCGCGACCGCCTGCTCATGCATCGGGACCTTCCCGCCGACGTCGACGGACTCGACGAGCTCTTGATGGTGGTACCGCGCCAGACGCCCCTGCGCGTCGATCCCGACCTGGGGTGGCACCTGTACGGCACCGATCTCGCTCTCCAGGCCATCAGGAGGGGATTGCGGGTCGTCGTCCTCGATGCAACGTGTCACCACAACTCGCTCACGGGTCGTGTCCCGTGGAAGTACCGCGACAGCGAGCGGGTGCTGGCCCGAAAATGGAAGGACCGCCTTCCGGTGCACACCAATCTCTCCTCGATCGACTCGTGGCTCCTCGACCCATCGGGCCCGACCGGTGCGCCCGGGCCCGAGGAGGCCCCCGAACCCGCCCAGCCCGCTCCCATCGCCGATCTCGTCACCCGCCTCCGGCGTGAACAGGTTGCCCTCGGTGCCGAGCTCGAGCAGGCCCGTCTGCAGGTGGCGTCCATGCGGGCCAGCCCCTTCTGGCGGGCCCGGGAGCGGTTCGCCGCCCTGCGAGACCGGCTGCGGGGTAGCGGCTGAACCAGACGTACGCTGTCGTGAGGCCTATCGGATGCGGAGCGGGGTGACTGCGGCGTGCCGGCGATGCTGAGCGTGATCATGCCCACGCGCAACCGTGCCGGCGAGGTGGCGAGGGCGGCGGCGTCGGTCCTCGCCCAGGAGATCGACGATCTCGAGCTCGTCGTCGTCGACGACTGCTCCTCGGACGACACCACCAAGGTCCTCGAGGGTCTCATGTCCCAGGACGGGCGCATCCGTGTCGTGCGCACCGACGCCGCCGTGGGCCCCTGCGAAGCGCGCAACCGCGGCCTCGACGTCGCCCGGGGCGACCTCGTGGCTTTCTGCGACGACGACGACGTGTGGTTGCCCGGCATCGGCCGGGTGCTCGTCGACTATCTGGGGGCGCATCCCGACGTGGGCGTCGCCTCCTCGTGGCACCTGGTGCTCCATGCCCAGACGGGGAGGGCGGCGGTGTTCCGTGGTCCGCTCGTCCACGAGACCGGCCAACTCCTGTGGCAGAACTTCATCCTCATCTCGGCGATGATCAGGCGGAGCGCCTTCTCGTTCGACATTCGGTTCGATCCCTCCTTCCCGACCGGCGAGGACTGGGACCTGTGGTTGCGGTGCTCCCAGGAGCGCCCGCTGCGGACCGTCCCCCATGTCGGGTACCTCTACACCCAACACGGCGGAGCCCACGCCACGCGCACGCCGGGGTCCCAGATCGAGGGGCGCCGGGCCCTGGTGTCCAAGTACGGCGAGATGATGACCCCCTCGTGCCGGCTCTTCCACGAGACCGTCCTCGCCGGATACGAACAGGGCCGCGCCGCGATGGTGCGCCACCTCGCGCCACGTCCGGGGGTGGGCATGACCGACGCCGCCTTCGTGGCGTTGCTGTTGGCGTCGAGCCTCGCCGCCAGCCGGGTCGGACAGCGGCGCCACGACCCCGGCTTGCAGGCCCGGCTCATGGCGCGACTCGTGCGGATGGACCGCGGCCATGGCCGTGCTCGGAGGGCCGTGCATCGTTCCTCGTGACGCCGGATTGGCCGGAGCGGGCGAGGGACGGGGCGTAGACTCGAGGCCCGGCACGAGGCGCGATCAAGCTCCGCGCACCGCGGGCAGAGAGGGCGACGATGCGGTCGAGCGCAGGGGGGTCTGTGGCGGGCGAGCCCGGTGACGTCCCGTATTCCGTGCGCCGGGGTGGCGCCGCGGACGCGCCGGCGGCGGCTGCGATGCACACCACACTCATCGCCGAGGGGTTCCTCTCCAGTCTGGGACCGCGCTTTCTAGAGCGGCTCTACCGGCGCATCACGCGGGCCGAGGGCTCCTTCTTGCTCGTGGCCGAGGCCGACTCCGTTGCCGTCGGGTTCATCGCCGGCTCGGTGGCGGTGGGCAGGCTGTACCGGGACTTCCTGGTGCACGACGGCATTCTGGCCGCTCTGAGCGCTCCCGGGCGCATGGTGCGGGCGTGGCCGCGCGTGCTCGAGACCCTCCGCCACCCTGCCTCCGAAGGCGCCGCGTCGGGCGGCGAGCTCTTGGCCGTCGCCGTGGACCCGGCTTGGCGGGCCCAGCACATCGGGGAGCGACTCGTCGAAGGCTTTCTCGACGAGCTGGCGCAGCGAAGCGTGCCGCGGGCCCACGTGGTGGTCGGAGCGGACAACGTCGCCGCCATGGCGCTCTACCACCGGACCGGTTTCATCACGGCGCGGACCTTCGAGATGCACCGGGGCACCACCTCGGTCCTCATGCAACGGCCCGGCCCGTGACGCGCGTGGCCGTCATCGCGGCGGTGGCCCTGGCCGTCGTGGCCGTCCTCACCCCGCTCGCCATGGTGGTGGCCGTGCGTACCGGGGTGGTCGACCACCCCGGCCCACTCAAGCCTCAGGCCGCCCCGGTGCCGTATCTCGGTGGTGTGGCCGTCTTCGTGGCGTCGATGGTGGGAGCGTGGGCCGGCCGTCCCACCGTCGTCGCGCCGCTGGCGGGGGCGGTCGTGTTGGGGGTGCTCGACGATCGCTTCGACCTGCCGGCGTGGCTCCGACTCCTGGGGCAGGGTGCGGTCGGGGTGGGTGTGGCCGTCGTGGTCACGACGCGGGTGCCGGGTATCGGGGGCGGGGTGCTCGTCACCGCCGTGACGGTGCTGCTCATGAACGGGGTCAATTTCCTCGACGGCCTGGACGCGCTGGCGTCGGGTGTCCTCGCCGCGGCCGCGGTCGGCTTCGCGCTGCTCTTGGACCACGGCGCCCGCGACCTGTCGGTGGCGCTGGCGGCGGCGCTGGTGGGGTTCCTCTGGTACAACCGCCCGCCCGCCCGGGTCTATCTCGGCGACGGGGGTGCCTACTTCCTCGGGGCCGCCCTGGCCGCCCTGGTGGCGTGGGCGTGGAGCAAGGGCGTGCGCTCCCCCGTCAGTGTGGTGAGTCTCATGCTCGTGGCGGTCCCGGTGGCCGAGGTCGCCTTCGCCGTCGTGCGCCGCGTGCGGTCGCACCAACCGGTGACCCTCGGTGATCGTCGCCATCCCTATGACCTCGCCGTGGCCCGGGGGTGGTCGCCCCGCACCGCCGCGCTCTGCTACGTGGTGGGGCAGGTCGTCCTCGTGGCCGGCGCGCTGGGGGCGTCGAAGGCGCACGCACTGGTGGTCCCGGTGGTCGTGACGGCGGGCACCGCGGTTGCGATCGTGGTCATCGCCTCGGCGTGTGGCGCGTTGTCGCCGGACCGGTCGGTGTCGGCATGAGTCGGGTCTACCTGTCTCCACCCGATGTCGGCGACGAGGAGCGCCGAGCCGTCGTCGAGGCCATCGACTCGGGGTGGATCGCACCACTGGGCCCGCACGTCGATGCCTTCGAGCGCGATCTGGCGGCGCGGATCGGGGTGCCGCACGCCGTCGCCCTTTCGAGTGGGACCGCCGCGCTCGCATCTGGCGATGCTGCTCGTCGGGGTGCGATCCGGCGACGACGTGCTGGTGCCGACGTTCACGTTCGTGGCCAGTGCCAGCGCGGCGATGTACATCGGTGCCCGACCGGTGCTCGTCGACTGCGACCCCGACACCTGGCAGATCGCCCCCGACCTGGTGGCGGAGGACCTGCGGTCGCGGGCGCGGCGCGGACGGCTGCCCACGGCGGTCGTCGCAGTCGATCTGTACGGGCAGACCGCCGACTACGGACAACTCGTGCCGCTGTGCGAGGAGTACGAGGTGCCGCTCATCGAAGACGCCGCCGAAGCGCTGGGCGCCACGTATGGAGGCGCCCCGGCCGGCTCGTTCGGAGTGGCGGGCGTGTTCTCCTTCAACGGGAACAAGATCATCACCACGAGCGGGGGCGGGATGCTCGTGTCACGGTCCGCGGAGCTCGTCGAGCGGGCCCGTCATCTGGCCACCCAGGCGCGAGAGCCCGAGGCCCACTACGAGCACGTCGACCTCGGCTACAACTACCGCATGAGCAACCTGTTGGCGGCGATCGGCGTCGCCCAACTGGCGGGGCTCGATCGGCGTATGGCCCGACGCCATGCCATCAACGAGGCCTACCGTGGCGCGCTGGGCGGTGTGGCCGGGATCACCTTCATGCCGCGGGCCGACTACGGCGAGCCCAACGACTGGTTGACCTGTATCCGTGTCGACCCCGACCACTACGGGGTGGGTCGCGAAGAGCTTCGCCTCGCCCTCGAGGCGCAGGACATCGAAGCGCGCCCCACCTGGAAGCCGTTGCACCTCCAGCCCCTCCTCGTCGACAACCCCGTCCTGGGCGGAGGCGAGGCGGCGCGGATCTTCGAACAGGGATTGTGCCTCCCGAGCGGTTCGAGCCTCTCCGACACCGATCTGGCCCGCGTCGTCGAGGTCATCCACCGGCTGTCGTCCCCCGCGTAGGCTCGAATGGTGAGCCCAAGGGGGGAAGGCCACGACTCCGTCACTCGCGAGCATCCCGGAGCGGTCGACGCCGGGCCGGCAACCGGACCGACGACCAAGGTCGTCTACGACGTCGTAGGCATCCTCTGGACGGTGGCGTGTGCCGCCGTCGTGCTCATTCGAGCCCTGCGGCCGGGCGTTTCACTCGGTCCGTTCGATCTGCTCACGCGCTTCGGGACCACCCATCAGCCCGGTGTCGTCGTGCACAACGCCATCCAGGCGGACCAGATCCAGCAGTTCGTGCCGTGGACCGACCTGGCGTGGCATCAGGTCCACAGCGGCATCCTGCCGTTGTGGAGCCAGTACAACGTCCTCGGCACGCCCCTCGCCTTCAACTGGCAGTCGAGCGTCTTCAGCGTCCCCGAGCTCGTGGGGTATCTGTTCCCGGTGAGCGCGGCGTTCACGGCCGTCGTGCTCACCAAGCTCGTCATCGCCGGGGCCGGCGCCTACGTGTTGTGCCGGGTGCTCGGGCTCGGCCCCCTGAGCGCGGCGTTCGGCGGGACCGTCTTCGAGCTCTCCGGTCCGATGATCGTCCACGGTGGGTGGCCCCACACGTCGGTGACGTGCTGGGCCGGCTGGATCCTGGCCGCGGCGGTGCTCCTCATGCGGGGTCGCCATCGGCTTCGCCACACGGTGATGCTCGCCGTCGTGGTGGCCCTCGCCGTCTACGGCGGGCATCCCGAGAGCCTCGTCGTGCTGGGGGCAACGGTCCTGGTCTTCGTGGCCGTCTATCTGGTGGTGCGGGCCCGGTCGGCGCAAGACGCCGTGGCCCGCCCGATCCGGGATCTGGTGGTGGCGGGGGTGTGCGGGCTCGGGCTGGCGGCACCGTTGTTGCTGCCCGGCGTGCAGCTGGCGTTGAACTCGGTCCGTCGCTACGGATCGGGCAGCCCGCCTACTCCATCACGCAGGTGCCCAACGTCCTCGTGGCGGGCCTCCAGGGCCCCGACTTCAAGACGGCGGCGTACGTGGGTGTGATCGCCGTCGTCCTCGCCGCGGTGGGGACGCGCCTGGCCTGGCACCGGCCCGAGGTGCCCGCCTTGGCGGCGGCGGTGGTCGTGACGGCCGTGCTCACCTTCGTCGCACCTGCCGACCGGATCCTGGCCCTGCTCCCCGGGGGCAAGACGATCACCTGGAGCCGGGCGGTGATGCCGATGGCGCTGGCGATCGCCGTGCTCGGTGCCTTCGGCCTCGACGCGTTGCTCAGGTCGGCCCACGACCGCGTCGTGATCCGCTGGGCGGCCGGGGGGTTCGTCGCCGCCGGGGTCGTGCTGGCCGGACTCCTCGTCGCGGTCCAGCTCGGGGTGTCGAAGGCGGCCGTGCACCACAAGGGCGCCTTGCTCTGGCCCGCCGCGCAGGTCGTGGTCGGTCTGGGCCTGGTGGCGGGGTTGTGGTGGTGGGGACGACCCGCGTCGCACGGCCGGGCCCCTCGAAGACGGTCGGCCCCGGTCATGGTGGTGGCCGTGCTGCTCGCCGTCGAGACAGGCTTCCTGCTCAGCGCGGGGGTGCCGTTCTGGTCGGTCAGCTCGGGGTACTTCACACCTGCCCCCGCCATCACTGCCCTTCAGGACAGCGTGGGTTCGGCGCTCGTGGGGTACGGGACCTGTCGTCCTCTGGAGTACCTCACGTCGAATCCGGGCGAAGTCGGGATCCGCCCGAACGCCAACATCGGGTACGGGATCCACGAGTTCGTTATCTACGACCCCATCCTGCCCCGGAGCTACTACCAATCGTGGCTGGCCGTGAGCGGTGTGCACTCCCCCGCCGCCCTCACCACGCTGGGCGTGTTCTGCGCGCGCATCACGACCGCCACTCAGGCCCGTGTCTACGGCGTCAACTACGTGCTCGAGCCGGCTCACCACGTCGGACCGACGGGCAGCGTCTACGCCGGGGCCATCGGCCGTGAAACGCTCTACCGCATCCCGGACTCGGCCAGTGCCACCCTGGTCCCGCCGCTGGCCCACGGGGCCACGCTCCCCACCGAAGCCGCCGGGGTGCCGGTGGCGGTCACGTATTCGGGTCCCGCCGTCGTGGCGGGTGGTGGTGGACAGCGCCGCACCCCAGATCTTGCGCCTCCGTCTCAGCGCGGTGCCGGGATGGCAGGCGACCATCGACGGACATCCCCTCGCACTGCGGACGTGGGCCACCGGGGCCATGCTCGAAGCGTTGGTGCCCCCCGGTCGCCACGTCGTGGAGCTTCGGTACTGGCCGTCGCTCTTCAGCGTCGGTATCGGCGTGGCCCTGGGCACGGTGCTGGCCTTCGTGCTGGCGTGGGGTGTCCAGATAATCGCGACCCGACGCCGTGGACGCCGGCCCCGGCCGGGCCGGGCGCACGCAAGTGCCCTCCCGGGTCCGCCATGAGCCTCGGCGACGGAGGGGCCGGGCCGGGCGGCGCCGTGCTCACCGTCGTCATCGTCGCCTACGGGTCCCCGGCCCTGCTCGCCGAAGCATTGCTGGCCCTCGACGGCACGTACCCGGTCATCGTCGTCGACAACGCATCCTCGCCCGAGACCCGAGAGCTCAGCGCGGCGTCGGGTGCCACCTACATCGATCCCGGGGTGAACCTCGGATTCGCGGCCGCCGTCAACCGCGCCCTCGCCCGCACCAACCCCCCATCGGGTGACGTCCTGCTCCTGAACCCCGACGCCCGCATCGCGCCGGGCGAGATCGGGCGGTTGCACGACCTCCTCCACCGCACCCCCGACCTGGCTGCGGTGGCGCCGTCGCTGCGCGCCGACGTGGCGGGCCGCCCGGCCCGAGCCACGTGGCCCTGGCACACGCCCGCCGGAGCGTGGGCGGAGGCGATCGGCTGCAGCGCTCGGCGGCTCGCGTCGCCGAGCTACTTCCTCGGAGGTGCGGTCCTGTTGCTCCGCCGCCAAGCCCTCGCCGATGTGGGAGTGCTCGACGAACGGTTCTTTCTCTACAGCGAGGACGAGGACTGGCAGAAGCGGGCCTGTGCCCGGGGCTGGCGTGTCCGGTACTGCCCGGAGGTCACCGCGCTGCACCGCGCCGGCGGGACCGAACACGACCCCGTCCGACTCCAACTGCGCCTGCACGCCGGGATCGAACGCTACGTCCGGAAGTGGTACGGGCCCGCCGGATGGTTCTCGTACCGGGCCGGCACCGTCGTGGGCTACAGCGCGCGCGGTCTTTTCCGACGAGGGTCACGCCGTGCCACCGCACTGCGCCTCACCCGGTTGTATCTGGCCGGGCCGGACCGGACCGCGTTGCGGGCCGGGGCCGTGCCGCCTCTCCAGCCGTGAACCGCTGCTCAGCGCGGCTCGAAGTCCGGCCACAGACCGAGATCGAGCTCGGGGACCAGACGGGCCAGTTCCGCCACATCGGCCCGGTAGACGTCGACCAGGCGGCCGCGGGCGTCGGCGTCGATCGTCGCCTTGGGTCGCCGGGTCGGGTTCTCGGGGCGCCGGAGATCGGGCGGCCGGAACGAGTCGTCGAGGCCGAGGAACCGGTAGGTGCGGGCGAGCTGCGCGGCCGGGTCGGCGACACACTGCTCGTACTGCAGCACCAGGAGCTGTCCGGATTCGAGCGACGCGGCCCAGGGGTGCAGCGACGCGCCATAGAAGCCCCTGTCGACCGCTTCGACCACAGCCGCTCCGCTGTGGGACCCCGGAAGGCGCCGACCGTGCGCCAGGCCGGACACGAGCCGTTCGATCGGATCGCGCACCATCACCAGGAGGCGGGCATCCGGCGCGGCTCGGCGCAGGAGGGGCGCCACCCAGGGCTGGCACAGGTAGTCCGGCGTCCACTCACCGGTGATCGTCCCGGCCGGTCTCGGGAACCATGCGTGGTACGCGCCGACCTGGGCAGGCCCGAACGGCTCGGTGGCGAAGCGAGCGAAGAAATGCCGTTCTTTGTGGATCGACGTCCGGTGGAACACGCCGGGGTGGGCGACGATCGATCCGAACCACCACGTCGTGCCCGACTTCTGGGCCCCGATCCCGACGAAGTCAGGGGGACCGGTGCGCTCCCCGTCGGCCGTGGGGGGCGGGGCATGGGTGAATCCGGATTCCCATGGCGCGAAGGGGCCGATCCGATGCCGGACGGCGTCTCGCGCCGCGCGGGGAAGTCTGTCGCGCAGTGCTCCTGGCACCCGGTACAGCGCCCTCCCCAGCGCTTTGCGCGAAGCCACCGATTCAGGGTGCCACACGGGTCACGCCTTCGACAATCGCCGCACATGCACGGCGTCGGGACGCCGAGCCTGACATCACCGTGGCCCACGCCTAGGGTCACCGTGATGCGCGTCCTCAGCAGGGGGATCGGAACGTGATCTACGTCGCCACCGTGCATTTCGGGTCGGCGCGTTGGATCGACGTGCAGTCGTCGTTCCTGCACCGAAATATCTCGGAGCCGTTCCGCGTCTACGCCAATCTCCAGGAGGTGGAGGGAGACCACACGGCGAGCTTCGACCGCATCGTGCCGGCCAGCGGACAGCACCCCGGGAAGCTCAATCTCCTCGCCGCCGAGATCAGCGCCGACGCACAACCCGACGACATCATCATCTTTCTCGACGGGGACGCCTTCCCCGTCGTCGATCCCATGCCGACCGTGCGGGACGCGCTCGAGCATTCGACGCTCGTCGCGGTGCGGCGCGACGAGAACGCCATCGACACCCAGCCGCACCCTGCGTTCTGCGCGGTGCGGGTACGCGACTGGGAGCGGCTGCACGGGGACTGGTCGCCGGGTTTCTGCTGGGAAGCGGAGAACGGGCGCCTCACCACCGACGTCGGTGGGAACCTGCTGCGGGCGTTGGAGCGTTCCGGGGACTCGTGGACGCCGTTGCTGCGCAGCAACCGGGTCAATCTCCATCCCCTGTGGTTCGGGATCTACGGGGGCATCGTCTACCACCATGGCGCCGGCTTCCGGTGGGCCGTGGGCCGGGTGGACTTGCGCGACATCCCGCGCGTCAAGACGCCGCGCCAAGCGCATACCGGGCGTGGGTCGCCTCCTCCGACGGCGCAACAAGGCACTGGCGCAGCGACACCATGCCCGGACCGCCGCCACCGCCGAGCGCCTGCGCGACGAGATCTTGGCCAAGATCGAGCGGGACCCCGAGTTCTACCGGGAGTTTCTTTGACCACGGCGCCGGCCCGTCGGGGTCGGCGGGTGGCCAGACCCTGGGTTCCTGACGCGCTCGGCATCGGCTGGGTCTTCGTGCTCGCCGTGGCGGTGCTCGCACCGCCCCTGGCCCACGGTGCCGCCTTCTATAGCCCCTTCGGCGGGGACCAGCTCGACTACTTCATTCCGTCGATCCACCTCACCTGGACCGAGGTGCACCAGGGTCATCTCCCGTTGTGGAACCCGTACAGCGCGCTCGGGATGCCGCTGGCATTCAACTGGCAGTCGGCGGCATTCAGTGTCCCTGCGCTCGTGAGCTACCTGGTTCCTCTCCACCTCGCCTTCGTGACCCAGATGTTCGTCACGCTCATCGTGGCCGGATCCGGCCTCTACGTCCTCGGTCGGGTGCTCGGCCTCGGGATCCTCGGGTGTGCCATGGCCGCCACCGTCTACGAACTGAGCGGCACGTTCATGGGCTGGTTGGGATGGCCGGTGGCCGGGGTGATGTCGTGGGCAGGGTGGTTGCTGGCGGCGGCGATCCTCGTGATGCGGGGACGACGCCGGGGCCGCGCCCGGGCGGGCTTCGCGGTGGTGTTCGCCTTGGCCCTCTACGCCGGGCACCCCGAGACCGTGGTCTTGCTCGGGGTGGCCGTCGCCGTGTTCCTCGTCGTGTTCCTCGTCGTGCGTCGGCTTCGGCGCGGTGCGGGTGGTCCCGTCCTGCGGCCCGCGTTCGATCTGGTCGTCGCCGCCGTGATCGGGCTCGCCCTGGCGGCGCCGCTCGTGCTCCCCGGGGCCCAGGTCATCGTGGGGTCGATCAACAACGTGCGCGGGCTGGCGGGGATCAACCGCCAAGCCATTCCCCTCCATGACTTCATGGGGTACTTGAGGGCCATGGGTGTCATCGGGGTGGCGTTGGTCATCATCGCCGTCGCCTGGCGTTGGCGGCGGCCCTCGCTCATCGCCTTCCTGGCCGCCGCGCTCGTCATGGCGTTGCTCGCCTTCTCCGCCCCGGTGGAGTCGGTGATGAACCGGCTCCCGTTCCTCGGCAACGTCCACTGGGAATGGGCGACGGTGGCGATGGTGTTCGCCCTCGCCGTGCCGGCCGGCGTCGGGTTGGACGTCCTGGTCCGATCGCACCCGGACCGTCGGGTGCGGTTCGGGGCCGCGGTGTCGTTCGTGGTGGCCTGCGTCGTCTTGTTGACCGTGTCCGCTACCGGGCGATTGGGCTGGCCCGTGGCCCAAGTCGTCACCGGTCTGGCCGTGGTGGGGCTCCTCACGATCCTGCCCCGACGGTGGCCGCGCCCCGCCCGCGCCGGGCCTATCTCCTCCCCGCGCCTCGGGCGATGGGCGGGGTTGGTGCTGCTCGCCACCGAGACCGCGTTCCTCGCCGCCTCGGTGGCTCCGCTGTGGAAGGCGGCGCCGATACCCTTGTCACCGCCCCCCCGGGGCGGATTCGCGTGGGCCCTGAAGCAGGACGTGGGGACGGCGGTGCTCGGGTTGGGCACGCAGCAATTGCTTCCCCAAGTCGCCGGGCATCACCCAGAACGAGAATCTCACCTATGGCCTCCAGGAGTTCGCCGTCTACGACCCGGTCGTCCCCCGCGCCTACTTCGACTCCTGGACCGCCGCGGCCGGGACCCCGGCCGGCCCGTCGGTGTCCCCGTTGATCTTCTGCCCGGCGGTGACCTCCGCCCGGATGGCCCGCCGCTACGGCGTGGGGTTCGTCGTCGAGCCCACCGGCTTTCGCGGCCCGTCCGGGGCGGTCTTCGTGAAGAACATCAAGTTGCGCAACGTCGACCTCTACCGCATCCCCGGGGCGGCGGTGGCCACGTTGAGCCGCCTGGGCGCGGGCGGGAGCCTGCCGGGGCCCGACGCACCCGGGGCGGCGGTGGCGGTCACCCATCCCGGGCCGGCGTCGTGGAAGCTCACGACCGACGCGCCGGGACCACGGGTGCTGCGGCTCCGGCTCACCGACGTGCCGGGCTGGCACGCCAGCATCGACGGCCGCGCCCTCCCCCTGCGTCGGTTCGCCGGCGTGATGCTCCAGGCCCGCATCCCCCCCGGCCGTCACCGCATCGAGCTCCACTACTGGCCCGACATGTTCAACCTCGGCCTCGCCGTGGCCGGTGTGGCCGTCGTGGCCCTCGCCGTCCCCGTCGCCTTCGGTGCACGGCGACGGCGGGGCCGCTCCCCTACCGCTTCTCGAGCCGCATGACGTACTGGTAGGCGAAGAGGTTGGGCCAGAGCCGCGTGATGACACGATCGAGCAAGGCCAAGATCCGCAACGGCGCCTTCTGCGACACGGGATGGTCGCCCCCACCCCGGTTGAGGATCTCCAGAGGCAGCCCCACCGCTTGGCACCGGGTCACCGTCAATCCGGTGGAGCGGGCCAGACGCTCGAAGCTGCGCCGGGTGAAGAACCGCAGATGGCCGCGATCGAGAATGCCCCGGCGGTCGTAGTCGAAGCGGCCGAAGAGCATCCGTAACCGGGGGTACCAGTGCACGGCATTGGGAATGCTCACGAGCACCCACCCGTTGGGAGCGAGATGCTCTCGTACCTGGGTGAGGAGCATGCCCGGTTCCCGGAGGTGTTCCAGGATGTCGGCGGCGAGGACGATGTCGTACTGCTCGTCGATCTCGGTCGGGAGCCCGTCGTCGAGATCGGCGGTGACGAAACGATCGAGTTTCCCCGCCACCTTCGGCCACTGGTCACGATCCACGCCCGTGACACGATTGCCCTGTTCGACGAGTTGGAGGCTCACCACGCCTTCGGCACACCCCAGATCGAGGATGTCGAGGTCGCGCCGCGACTTCAGCCATTCCCTGATCACGCCGTGGGAGGTCTCCTCGTCGTGCTTGAGCTCGTACTGCTGTTCCACGAAGGTGGCGTCCCCGGAGCCCAGGCCCATCTTGTGCATCCGGTAGCGCACCACGTGGCGCATCACGTCACGGGCGTACCCCAGCCCGTTGACGTAACAGATCTCGTCGCCGTAATAGGTCGGGATGGGAACCTCGACGATGCGCTTTCCCGACTCGACCAGTTGGGTGATGATCTCGGTGTCGAAGACGAACCCGTCGGAGTTCGACTGGAACGGGATGTCGCGCAAGGCCCGGACCGAGTACGCCCGATAGCCGCTGTGCCACTCCGAGAGCGACGTCCCCACCAGGGCGTTCTGGGCCTTGGTCAGAATACGGTTGCCGATGTACTTGTAGGCCGGCATGCCACCGCGTCGCGCCGAACCCGGCTCCATCATCCGGGAGCCGAGTACCGCATCGCACTCGTCGTTCTCGAGGGGGGCCACGATCTGGTCCAGGATCTCGGGTGCGTACTGGCCGTCACCGTGGAGCAGGACCACGATGTCGAGGTCGTGCTCCAACGCCCACTGGTAGCCGGCTTTCTGGTTGCCCCCGTAGCCGAAGTTCATGGGGTGGCGGATGACGGTCAAGGGCAGGTCGGGCATGAGCTGCTTGTACCCGAGGCCAACCAGGTAGGTGGCGTCCTTGCTGTGGTCGTCGCAGACGAGGATCTCCGTCACCCGCTCGGCGAATTCGGGGCGGATGCGGTCGAGCACCGACGCCAGCGTCGACGCTGCGTTGTAGGCGACGATCAGGATGCCGATCCGCTTCATGTCTTGCCCCCCAAGAACCCCGGACCCTGGTGCCAGGGTACCTGCACCGGCCGTCCCCGGTCCACGGTGAGGACCCGCCCACCTGGGCCGACGGCGAACACATCGTCCTGACGACGGTGTCCGGGGCGCGCCAGCGACCGTGGTTCTGACCTGGTCGTGCGATACCCTGAACCGTTCGAGTGCGCCCAGAGGCACCGGTGGGGGACCCAGGGAGAACGATGGCGGGGCGAGCTGGCGGGTCGGCGAAGACCGGGGCGCGCCCCCTCGAGGCCGAACCCTCGACCCTCTCCGGTCCCGATCCGACCGGGCCGGACGGAACCGCACTGCGGGGGCACCGACGGGGCGGCTTTCCCCGCCTTCGGACATGGGGGCCCGACATCCTGGGTGTGCTGTGGGTCCTGGCCGCGGCCGCGGCGACCCTGCTCCCGGCGCTCGTGCACGGTGTGTCGCTCGGGAACTACGACATCCAGACCTTCTACGGCCTCACCCAGCAGTCCGGGGTCACCGTGCACAATCTCCAGTCGAGCGACCAGATCAACTTCTTCATCCCGTTCACCAATCTGGCCTGGACCGAGGTGCACCACGGCCATCTGCCCCTGTGGGATCCGTACAACGCCCTGGGCATGCCGTTGGCGTTCAACTGGGAATCGGCGACCTTCAGCGTCCCCGCCCTGCTCGGCTACCTGGTGCCGCTCCACCTCGCCTACACGGTCCAGGTGCTCGTCACCCTGGCTATCGCCGGCACCGGTGTGTACGTGCTGGGTCGCCTGTTGGGACTGGGCGTGCTGGGCTGCACGATGGCGGCCACGGTCTACGAGCTGAGCGGCTCCCTGTTCGCACTGGTGGGGTGGTCCTTCGGTGCGGTGATGTCGTGGGCCGGTTGGCTCTTCGTGGCCCTGATCCTCGTCATCAGGGGTCGTCATCGCGTTCGCGCCGTGCCCTTCTTCGCCATCGTCATCGCCTGCGTGATCTATGCCGGTGAGCCCGAGGGCCTGGTCTTCATGGCGATCACCATGGTCGTGTTCGTCGTGGTCGTGCTGGGGCTCCGGGTTCGTCGCAGCAACGGAGGCCCGATCCTCCGTCCCCTCCTCGACCTGGCCGTGGCGGGAGTGGCCGGAGCCGCCCTGGGTGCACCCCTCCTGCTCCCGGGCATCCAGGTCGGGGGCCTGTCGATCCGCCAGGTCCGAGGGGGCCAGCCCTCCTACACCGGGAAGGCGACGCTGGCCCAGGCGCTGCCACTGCACAACCTCATCGGCGTCGTGTTCCAGGGTTTCGACGGCCTCGCCGTGTCGGGGAGCCGTTGGTTCTCCGATCGTTTCCTCTACATCGACGTCGCCGCCTACGTCGGGGTGATCGCCATCGTGCTCGGTGTGGCGGCATTGACGACACGACGGCGCCAACCCGAGGTGCTGGCGTTCGGCGCCATCGCCGTGGTCATGACCGCCATCGTCTTCGCCCCCCCGGTGGTGTCGGTCCTCGACCACCTCCCCGCCCACCTGGGAGGGGTCCTGTGGTTCCGCGCCCTGACCCTGATGGGATTCGCGTTGGCGGTGCTGGCCGGTATGGGCGCCGACGTCGTCGTTCGTTCCGGCACCAGCCGATCGGTGCAACGTTGGCTGGGCGGCGGGTTCGCCGTCGCCGCTGTCGTCGTGCTCGCGCTGTGGCTGTTCGGGCGCGGGCACATCCCCCCCGCCGACGCCGCGGTCCGGGCCAAGAGCTTCGTGTGGCCGGTGGTGGCCACCCTCATCGGTGCGGGGACGGTCGTGGGGCTCGTCCTGGCCCGCCCGCCCCGCCCCAGCGCCGACGGGGCGACTCGGCGCAGCCGTGTGGGCGCCGGCCCGTGGGCGGCGGCGGTGCTGCTGGCGGGCGAGACCGCCTTCCTCGTCGCCGCCGGCGCCCCCCTGTGGTCGTCGAGCGCCTCGGGGCTCTCCCCCACCCCGGCCGTGATCACCCTCGAGCGAACCGTGGGCTCGTCGCTGGTGGCGTTCGGGACACCCACCTGCATCGGCTTCAACCAGCTCGGGATCCGGCAGAACGTCAACGCCGCCTACGGCGTGCGGGAGCTGGCCTCGTACGACCCGATGGTCCCCTTGGCCTACTTCCGCAGCTGGAAGGCGGCCACGGGACGTCCGGCGGGTCCCCCGGGGGTCTTCATCTACTGCCCGACGGTGACGACGGCCACGATGGCGCGCCGCTACGGGGTGGGGTACGTCCTCGAGCCCCACGGAGCCCCGGGCCCGCACGGTGGCGTCTTCACCCGGACGGTCGGTGACGAGGACCTGTACCGGATCCCCGACGCGGCGACGGCCACCCTGACGCGCGCCCCGGTCAGCGGCGCCCTCCCGGGTGTCGACGCCCCGTCCACCCCGGTGGCCGTCACCCGTCCCGGGCCGGCGAGCTGGAAGCTCGTGACCCACGCATCGAGTCGCCAGGTCCTACGGCTCCACCTCACCGACCTGCCGGGCTGGCACGCGACGATCGACGGCCGACCCCTCGCCCTCCTGCCGCTGTCGAGCGTCATGTTCCAGGCGCGCATCCCGGTGGGGACCCATACCATCGAGCTCCACTACTGGCCTGACACCTTCACCGCGGGGCTCGCGCTCGCCGCCGCCAGTGCTCTCGCGTTGGGTGGAGCGTTGGTCGTGGCGAGAGCCCGGCGCGGGCGGTCACCTCGGTCTCGGGGCCGGCACGCCCGGAAACCCACGCCTGCGTGACACCCGACATCGTGTCGAGCACCAGGAGGGCGCGACTGTCGGCGCGCTGGCCCGACCTGGTGGGCCTGGCCTGGGTGGTGGTCGCCGGGTGCTGTGTCCTCGCCCCGGCGATCGTGCACGGTGCGTCGTTGGGCCCGTACGACCTGCTCGCCCGCTACGGCGTTACCAGTCAGCGGGGCGTGGCCGTCTTGAACACGGGGCACGGGGACCAGATCCGGGAGATGATCCCGTGGACGGCGCTGGCCTGGACCCAGGTGCACCACGGCCATCTCCCGCTGTGGAACCCCTACAGCGCACTCGGGATGCCGCTCGCCTTCAACTGGCAATCGTCGGCGTTCAGCGTGCCGGCCCTCATCGGCTATCTCTTCCCGCTCCACCTCGCCTACACCGTCGGCGTCATCACGACGCTGGTCATCGCCGGCACCGGCGCGTACGTCCTCGGTCGCGTCCTCGGCCTCGGGGTGCTGGGGTCCGCCCTGGCCGGAACCGTCTTCGAATTGGGCGGTTCCTTCATGGAGTGGCTGGGCTGGCCCGTGGCCGGGGTGATGTCGTGGGCGGGGTGGGTCTTCGCGGCGGCCGTGCTCGTGGTCCGGGGCGGGCGCCGCGTCCGATCGATCACCTTCCTGGCTGTCGCCTTCGCGGGCGCCATCTACGCCGGGCAGCCCGACACCTTGGTCGTGCTCATCCTGGCCGTGGTCGTGTTCCTGGTTGCCCTGCTCGTGCTGCGCGCCCCCTGGTTGGGGGGATCGGGGCCCCTCCTGCGACCCATCACCGACCTGGCCGTCGCCGCGGTGGCCGGAGCAGCACTCGGCGCTCCCCTGGCCCTGCCCGGGCTGCAGTTGATACCGGGTTCCAACCGCACCTTGGTCAGTGAGTCGGGCCTTTCGCTGCACTACCTGGTCCAGGTCTTCTTCCAGTGGTTCGACGGACGGCCGGGAATCGTGTGGTTCGGCCCCACGGTGGTCTTCTACTCCGACGTCGCCGACTACGTGGGGGTGATCGCCGTGGCGCTGGCCGTCGTGGCGGTGGCACGACGATGGCGACGACCCGAGGTGCTCGCATTCGCCGTCGTGGCGGTTGCCATGGCGGCACTCGTCTTCGTGTCACCACTGGTCTCGCTCATGGGACACGTGCCGTTCTTCGGGAACGTGCGATGGGTCCGGGCCCTGGGACCGATGTCCTTTGCCCTCGCCGTGCTGGCCGGTGTGGGCCTCGACGTCCTCGTCCGGTCCTTCTCGACGCGCGCCGTGCGGGTGTGGGCGGTGGCGGCGTTTGCCGGCGTCGGCGTGGCGGTGCTGGCGGTGTGGCTGTTCGGTCGGGGCCAGCTCCCGCCGGCTCAGGCCGCCCTGCGAGCGAAGAGCTTCGTCTGGCCCCTCGTCGCCACCGTGGTGGGGCTCGTGCTCGTGGGCGCGCCGGCGACGCTCCGGGTGCGGGGCACACCGCTCCTGGCCGTTTCGGATCGGCTCCGACGCCGAGCGGTTCGTGCCGTGGCGGTGTTGCTGTTGGCCTGCGAGACGATCTTCCTCGTCGTGGCCGGTACGCCGTTGTGGTCCTCGAGCCCGCACTCGTTCGCGCCGACGCCGGGCACCGTGGCACTGGAGCGGGCCGTGGGGTCCTCGGTCGTGGGGGCGGGAGTGCTGTCGTGCTTCGGTGCCCCCGGTCCGAAGGTGGGGATCCTGCCCAATGCGAATCTCGCCTACGGGGTGCACGAATTCGCCGTCTACGACCCGCTCACGCCGCGTACCTACAAGGCGTCGTGGTTCGCGGCCAGCGGGCAGTCGGCGGGACTGCCCCCGCCCTTTCAGGCTGCGTCGGTGTTCTGCCCGGCGGTGACGACGGCGCAGCTGGGCCGGCTCTACGGGGTGGAGTTCGTGCTCGAGCCCCCTGGGGCGCCGGGGCCCCGGGGGGCGGTCTTCGACGCGCGGATCGGCGATGAGCGGCTGTATCGGATTCCCGGCGCCGCCCCCGCCACGCTCACCCCGCTCGGCCTACCCGCCGACGCCCGGGGCACGCCCGTGGCCGTCGACCATCCCGGCCCCGCCAGTTGGAAGGTCGTCACCCACGCGGCGAGCTCCCGGGTCCTGCGCCTGCGCCTCACCGACGTGCCGGGTTGGCATGCCAGCCTCGACGGGCAGCCGTTGGCGCTGCGTCCCTTCAACCAGGTGATGGTGCAAGCCGACATCCCGCCGGGGATCCACACCGTGGAGCTGCACTACTGGCCCGAGACGTTCTCGGTCGGGATCGTCCTCGCCCTGGTGAGCGTGCTCTGCCTCGTGGCCGCGCCCATTATCGGACACACTCGCCGACGGCGGCGTGCCACAAAGTCCGAGACGAATCCCTAGGCCCGACGAGTACCGCTCGAGGAGTCACGACGACAGCCGTGACGAGACGTCTACGACGCGGTCACGGGACGTCCCACTGCCCGTAGTCATTGGCCGCCCCCACGGTCGGCAGGAATTGCACCATGGCGACCTTGACGGAATTGTGGAGCCGGAACGCGGCACACAGCGTCGTCGACTGGCCCGAGTTCAAGGTGAACTGTTCATTGGACGAGCCCGCGCAATCCTTCAACTGCACCCGGTCGTGGTTGTACTGGGTGCCGCTCGACGAGAGCACCACGGTGTCGGCACCAAGGTTCGCCTGGAGCTGCTTGCCCGACGTGTTCTTGATGCGGAACACGGTGGCCACGAACCGCTCTCCCCCGCCCGGGCTGGCCTTTTTCGCCCCCGTCGCCGGATCGATCACCTTGGTGAGGGTCACCGAGAAGTGCTTCCCCGACAGCGTGTAGAGGTCGAGCGTGTCGCCGACGTGGGCGGTACCGCTGGTCGTCCCGGCGGGGTGGTCCACCAATGTCACGCCCGACGAGCACCCACTTGCCACCACCGCCACCAGTAGCGGGACCAACAGGACCACGGCCTTGCGCATGCCACTCCCTTTCGACGGAAGCACACATCTTAGGTCGATCGCCCCACCTGGCGTCGGCGCCGCACCTCCACGATGATCGGCGCCACCAGGAGCCCGGCGACCGCTGCCCCAGCGAGGACGAGGCCCTCGCTGAAGGTATCGGGCCAGTAGTGGAGCTCGATGTGATGGTGTCCCGGGGGGATGCGTGCCTGGAACATGACCCCGGCAAACGGGCTCAAGGCCAGAGGATGGCCGTCGATGGTGGCGTGCCAGCCCGGCACGTCGGTGAGTCGCAGACGCAAGACCCGGGGACCCGGGGCCGTGGTGGTGAGCGCCCACGAGGCGGGGTCGGGATGGGCCACCACCACCGGCGTGCCTCGGGCGGTCAGCCCCGGCAGTCCCCCCCGGGTGGCAGGACGCTCAGGGTGGCCGGGGCCGCTCCGGGGATGCGGTAGAGGTCCTCGTCGCCCACCACCGTGTCGAACACCGCGCCCTCGGGGCCTCGCCCGTGCCGGGGCTCGAGCACGAAGGCCACGCCGTAGAGGCGGCCCCAGGTGGCCGAGGTCACCGCCGGGCAGAACTCCTTGAAGAACGGGAAGCCGGCGGGCTGGCCGGTGGTGGCCTTCCAGGTGTCGAAGTACACGCTCGGGATGACGGGGTCGTAGGCGGCCAGCTCCTGGACCCCGTAGGCGATGTTGACGTTGGGCAGGATGCCGAGCGAGACGAAGGGATGGCACGAGAGGTTCCCTATGGCGACGAGGGAAGACCCCGCCGTCCGCTGCAGCGCCGTGACCCCCGTCGTCTGGGGGAGGAAGGTCGGGCTCGAGGACCACAGCGGCGCGCCGGCGGTGACGAGAAAGGCCGTTTCGCACGCCAGCAACACCGCTCCCGCCCAACGACCGGCATGCACACGCCCGCCATCCACCCCGTGTCGTGCCGGTCGGCGCCGGGCCCACACCACGGCCGCGATCACGGCCAGTCCGACGAGGATCTGGACCGCAGGCCAGATGAAGCTCTTCTCGCGGATCGACGTCTGCAGGGGATGGAGCCGGCCGCGGCCGATGAGCCACAGCATGCCGACCACGACGGCGGCGCCCACGAAGCCGCCGGCCGTCCATATCCGCACCGATCGTTGGCGGTGCGAGCGCACGAGGACGTCGGTCCCGATTCCGGTCAGCACCGCCAGCCCGAACGCCATCGACACCAGGTCCCGGTGCCACTGCACCCGCCCGATCACGAAGAGGATCGAGACGGCCGGGGAGAGGAAGGCGAGCCCCATGGCGCTGACCGCCACGGCGCCGAAGGCGAGGGTCTGATGGTCGCGGCGCCGCGCCACGATCGCCAGCACACTGAGCACGACGGCGATCACGCCCACGTACCCCGCCGTCTCCACGTAGTTGAGGCCGCCGAAGGATCGACTGCCCGCCACCGGCAATCCGTCGAAGCCCTGGAACAGGATGTGGATGAGGTCGTGTCCGGGCAAGGCACCGTAGAAGCCGACCGAGCGTCGGATGGAGCCCGAGGCGATCTGGGCGCCGGGGAGCAGGATGGGGGCGCCCAGCGCCGCCCCCGCCACTACCGCCACGGCGACGTCGGCGACGGGGCGGCGTATGGGGCCCGAACCCCCCAGCCCGGGGGCGCGCAGCCCCAACAGGACCACCAGGTAGACGAGCAGGGCCACGCCCAGTAGCACGACGATCTCGGGTTGGCCGGCGTAGAGCACCAAGGCCAGCACGACGGCGAACGCGGCGATGGCACGGACGCGGCGCTTCCCGCGGACCACGAGGATGGTCGCTGCGAAGAGCCATCCCGCCCACGACATCACGCCCGCCACGGGCCAACCCAGCCACCCCATGAACGGTCCACTCAACTCGTAGACGGTGGCGGCCATGGTGCACGCCAGCACCCCGAGGCCGAGCACCCGTCCCAGGACGTAGACCCCGGTCCCGGCGATGACGAGGGTGAGCACCACGGCGACGGTGTAGGCGAGGTGGAGCGGGAAGAGATAGCCGACGAGCGACGGCAGGCTGAACACAGACGACTGCCAGTTGAAGGCCAGGGGTAGCCCCAGCGTGCTGTAGGGGTTCCAGAGGGGGAGGAACCCGTGGTGCACCTGGGTCCACGCCAAGGTGGTCCACGGGATGAAGGCATCGATCTGGTCGCTGCTCAATGCGTCATGGACGACGACACCGTGTTGCTTCGTCAGCCCGTAGCGCGACAGGAGGTCGAAGGGCCCGAGTGACGCACCGTCCGCGAGGGCGGGGACCAAGACCACCGCCGCCGCGGCCAACACCCACAGCACACCCAGGGTGTCCCCCCACCCGCGCCACTGACCGTGGCGCCGAGGGGTCACGCTCGACGGCTCCGACCGGGAGGCCCAGGCTGAAGGCGCGGCAACAGTATCGTGCGCGGCCCGGGCATCGACCCTTGGTATACCACCCGACCTCGTCCGCTGCGGTGACGGCCGGTCAGCTCCGCAGGGTCAGATCCCGACCGTGGTGCGCCGACGAGACGTCGTCGACATCACAACCCCAACAGCCATCCCACCGCTTTGCGCATGTCCACGAAGTAGAAGACGGCACCGACGACGACCAGGATGATGCCGATCAGTGTCAGGAGCCGACCGGTGGGGCCGAAGCCGGTGAAGGCGAGCGGACCCGTCACCGCGGGCTGCCGTGGTGCCGGCGCAGGAGCGGGGGTCGTGACTGCAACTTTCGGGGTGGGAGTGGGCGGGGTCGTCTTGGCCACCGTCTTGGCGGGCGGCACGGGGGGGACGGAAGGGACGGGGGGAGCGATGGTCGGCGGCGGGACACTCTGGCAGTTGATGCCGCCGCTGCTCATGGACCAGGTGCCTGTGTCCTGCATTTGCCAGGCCACCGAGTTGTCGTCGTTGGAGAAGTTGCGGTACTTGGGCAGCGGCACCCTGCCGAACCCGAGGTCGTAGGTCACGACGCAGATGGCCGGCGGCACGGCGGCGGCGCTGCTGTAGACGTGGGCGCTCGTCCAGGTGCCCGTCACATAGCCGTCACCGGGAGCGGGCTGGTTGGTCTGGATGAACGTACCGCACGAGTCGCTGGGGTTGAACGCCACCACGTTGTCGGTGTTGGCAGGGTTCACCCCTCGAGACCCGATCTGTACCGTCTTTTGACCGACCTTGTCGATGTACGTCTCGGTGAATCCCGAGTCTTGCGGGTCGCCCCACATCACGCCCCACCCGACCCCGGACCGATGGTCACAGGGGGCGTTCACGGTGGCGTTGAGGCCGCCGTCGGCATCACTACGCGAATACATCCACAGCCACGTGCCGCTGGCCTCGACGGTCACAGTCTGGTTGGCGTTGAGCACGGCTGTCATGTGGATGACCCCGGTCGGACCGGGTGCGTTGGCCTGCGCCACACCGGACCAGAAGGCGGTGAGCCCGAGGGCGAGCACTGCGCCGGCGCCGACGGCGCGGCGCAGCCGTCGACCCGCGCGCGACCTCACCATCGGGCCACGGGCCCGTCGCCCCAAGTGGCGAGATCGTCGGTTTTTCATTTCCACTCCCGCGCTAACAATAGGCCGCTGGTGCCGAGAGGGTCATCATCGGAATTGACGACGGAAGGGGTCGAGTCCGACCCCGAAACCCTGCCGATGACCTGCCCTGTTGCCCGTGGTGCGCCTGTGCCGGCATCCCCCCGCCGTTGGCACGAATGCGCTACGCGTGCCGTCGCTTCGACACGCCGTCACCGAGCTCGGAGGGCGCGGGAGACGGATCCCGTCGGAGGTCGGGCGCGACCTGGGGAGCGATCACTCGGTGCTCGACGCGCGGCGCGGCACGCATCGTCGCGCCACGGCGCCCCCGCCGAGTGCTGCGGGCGATCCTCACCAGGTCGAACAGCGCCGTAGCGGCCGGCCCGATGCTCATCTTGGACCCACCCACGTCGCGCCAGGCCTCCAGGGGAACCTCCACGAACGAGGCCACCGGGATGGGTGGTGTCGTGGCGGTGCCCCGCAGCAGCCGCTGGAGGAGCTCGACGTCGAACGCCCACGACGAGCGAAACGGTTCGGACAGCGCCGCGGCGAACGTCTCGTTGACCCGGAAGAGCTTTGCCCCGCACTGGGTGTCGTAGACGGTGACGCCGAGCGCCATGGAGGCGACGGTGGCGTACGTACGGCCCAGGTAGTGCCGCAGGGCGTTGCGCTCGATGGCGCTGCCCAGCCGGGCCACCCGGCACCCGAACGCCCCCGCCGGCTGGGGCACGGCGCGCATGGTCTGGACGAGGCGGAGCAATTCGCTCGGAGGCGTGGCCAGATCGGCGTCGTAGTAGCCGACGACGGGTGCGCCGTTGCGGACCGCCATGAGCATGCCGCGGCGCACCGCCTCCGCCTTCCCGGCGTTGGCGCCCAAGGTGTAGACGTCGAGCGCCGCCGATCGATCGGCCAACCGGGCCAGGATCTCGGCGGTCGTGTCGGTCGAGCCGTCATCGACGAAGAGCAATCGAAGCCTGCGGCTGCGGGCGATGTCGAGGAAGGCCTGCTCGTCGATCCGTCGTTCCTCGTTGTAACACGGAACGACGACGATGGGGGTCTCCTCTCGAGCCGTCACGACGAGCCCCCGCGGCGTCGTCGACAGAAGGCCCATGTGCTGAGCCCGGGCACCGCCGGAAGGTGTCGCGTCCCCATGGCCAGCGAGACTCGTGTCTCGAGGTCGAGCGCCGCCGTCACGACTCGCGACACGCGGTCGTTGCCCTGCCACGCGCCGATGCCGGTCTGCTCGGGCGCCGGACCCCGGTGGCGCTCACGCCACACCTGAGCGCCGCGCACCGGAAGCAGGGCGTGGAACAGTCCGCCCCGGGCCTCCACGCTGAGCCCCGCGGCCTCGAGGACGGCGTGCAGCGTCCGGGGCGAATAGCGGCGGAAGTGTTTGAGCGCCCGGTCGTGCTCGGAGAACAGGCCCTGGTATGCGGGCACACTCACGAGCACCCACCCGCCCGCGGCGACCGATTCGCGCACGATGCCGCGCACGAACCCGACGTCGTCCTCGACGTGCTCGATCACGTCGAGCATCAAGACACCGCCGAACTCGCCTGACGGCCGGGCCCGGGTGAGCACGACGCCGGTGTTCGACGCCGCCTCGAGTTGAGTCGGAGAGTAGTTGACGTCCCAGCACACCAGGCGGGCGGCTTCGGGGATGACGGCGCGCAGCTGCTGCGCGAACCAGGCGTCGCCGGCCCCCACGTCGAGCCAGTTCGCGGTGTCGGGGACGACACCCAGGCGTTCGACGAGTCGGAGGAAGAAGCGGGCCCTGGCGATCTCCCAGGGATGACGGCGTACCTCGTCGGTCGGACGCTCGATCAAGTCCATCGACTGCACACCCCCCCGTTGCCTGTCGTTCCCATCACCCGTCGTCCCCGGGCACGCCGTGGCCCGCAGCGCCGACGTCTTGCGGCCGTGGGGTTCACGATCGAGTCAAGCGCGATGTCGGACCACCTGACCTCATCAGATATGAGGATCCCCCACCCTCCGTCGTCCGATCTCAGCACCGTCCGGTCACCCAATCATAGGGAGATCCGGCGCCCATCCCTACGCTTCTCCTGCCGGCTCGCCGGTGCCGTCCTCGGCGCCGGCCCACGGCGGTGGATGCCAGTCGGGGTGACGGTCGGGCCCGAGCGTGCGCAGCTCCTGCTCCACCGACGGCGGTTCGGGGGGGAGGGGAGGCGGGACGAAGGACCCGGTCTGACCCAAGGCCGCCTCGAGCCCGTCGTACACGGTCCGGGCGTCGGGGGAGGCGTCGGTGATCTCGCCGCGCGTGTGGGAACTGTGGCGGAGCCCGGGATCGACGAACGAGGCGATGGCACCATCGATCCTCGGCGCGCCGATCTCCATGCCGAGACCGGCCAGGAACACGGCGACCTGCTCGGTCCAGCGGTCGGCGTCGGTCATGAGGTCGTCGTAGCGGCTGACGAGCGCGGGGAGCCCGGCGGCGTGCGAGAGCAGGAGCCGGTTGTAGCGCTCCCACAGCGCCAACCCGAAGGACGGCGCGAACCCGTGCCGCCGTTGCAAGGACTCGGCCACCTCGAGGGGATTGCGGAAGACGATGACCGCGGCGAGGCGCGGACCGAGCACGTGCCGCCAGAACGGCAGCAGGACGCAGGTCCTCGGGTCCTTCCACACCCACGGCGTGACGCGATGGACACGGCGGAAGACGCGCCGCGCCCGCGCAGGGGTGGTCGTGATCGCCGCGGTGACCGCCTCGTAGTCGGGACCGACCGGGGGTGGGTACCACCACGTCCGACCCATCTGCCCGAGCAGCTCGTTGTTGAGGTGCATGAGCGAGCGGCTCTCGAAGTGGCCACGCGGGTTCCACGGTCCCCGCACCATGTCGTCCTCGCGACACGTCGCCGGGCCCAGCACGTTGACGAGCCGGGTGGCGGCGGACGTCCCGCTGCGGTGCATGCCGAGGATCAAGATGCCCTGGGGCGCCGAGCGGCGCCGTTGACCCAGGGCGAGTCGACTCCGGCTCGTGGGCCGTGCCGCACTCATGCGAATCCCGGGCGCAGGGGCCGACCGGCGCGGGCCCGTACCGCCCACGGGCCCCGGTAGGCCACCAGCAAGGGCCGGACCCAGCGCGGTTCCCGCCACGACGGGGGGTCGAACACCTCGCTGCGGGGCGGAAGTGCACCCAGCACCCCGACCGTGGACGTCGTGAGTCGCCGGACGACGGCCCCGTGGTCGTTGCCGTGCACGAGGTCGTCCCGGAGGGAGCCGGCCGCAGCGGTGGTATCGCCTCGCAGGTCGACGCCGAGGAGCCGGAGGTCGTCGGCCAGTCGCTCGATGGTGGCCACCGGGGAGCGGACCAGGTCCTCGAAGTGCAGGCACACCACGGGCAGTCCGGCCGCTCCGCTCACCGCGGACCGCACGTAGTGGTGCCACAGCCCGGCGCCATAGAGGCGGGGGATCCCGTCGCGGCGGTGCACCGAGGCCACCACCGCGCCGGGGTCACGCAGCACGAGCACGACGCGCGGCTCGGGGTCGAGCACCCGTCGCCAGAGCGGGAGGGTCAGGCAGGTGCGGGGGTCCTTCCACACCCACGGGTCCGACGAGTAGACCCCCGTGAACGTCTCGGCCATGTCGGGCAGCAGTCGCGTCGCCCGGGGCGAGTGCTCCCAGCCGGGGGCGAGCCAGGGCGGAAAGTCCCACGACCGCCCGAAGGCGGCCAGGATGCGGTCGTTGCACCGATTCAGCCTGATGCTCTCCCAGTGCCCGGCAGGGTTGTCGAACTCCGTCAGGAGGTCGTCGGCGGGACCGAGCCCGGCCCCGAGCAGGTTGACGATGCGGGTCACCGCCGAGGTCCCGCTGCGGTGCATGCCGAGGACGATGATCCCCGGCATCGTCACTTCCCCCGTCCGGTCGCCGACGCCCCCGGGCGGCCGGCGGGGTCGGGTGCCAACCACGGGGTGAGGTCCCGGCCGAGCAGCCGCTCCAGTCGCCGGATGTCGGGCTCGAATTCCTGCTGCAAGGCGAGGCGGAGCCCGGGCTCGACCGGTGGCCGCGGCCGGCGTTCGGTGTTGAGGCCGTGCAACCGCCTGCGCAGCGCGGCGCGGGCGTACTGGTTGGGAACGACCATGCGGCCCACCCGGCGCAGCGCCGGCGGCGTGTGGCGCAGCAGATCGCGGGCCCGGCGGCTGCGGATCACCTTGTTGGCGTTGACGACGTCGAACGTCGGCACCGGCGCGGGTTCGACGTCGAGGAAGTCCAGCACCTTTCGGTATGTTCGCTCCGCGTCGGCGACGAGGTCGTCGTAGAGCACGACACACACTCCCCCGGGCCCGAACACCGAGAGGTAGCGGTCGACCTGCTCGGCGTACCGGGCGATGTCGCGGTACAGGAGGCCGAAGTGCTTGTGGCACCTCGGCGGGATGCGGCGCCCGCATCGGCGGTCGGCCTCGGCCGCCAGTGCCGGGGCGAAGCCGCGGATGTCCTCGTCGCCCTGGAAGAGCATCTCGCCGTGTTGGGAATGCATCTGGTCGACGGGATTCCGAAGGAGGATGATGATGCGACTCGACGGATCGAAGGCGTGGATCTCGCTGGCCGCCAGTGACGAGTACAGGTAGAAGACCGACCGGTCGGCCCGCCAGCGACGGTCGCCGTGACCGCTGAACCACTCCAGATAGGACCGGTACGAGATCTGCCACCGATCGCCGGAGTCGGTCCGGAAGACGAGGTCGCTCCCGAAGAAGCTCAGCTCTTTGTCGGCCACGAAGACAGCGGGGTGCTGGTCCAGGTAGCTGGCCAGGGCTGTGGTGCCCGACTTGGGCGCCCCCACGATGAAGAGGTTGGGCGTGGGCTTGGCCTCGTCGACGGCCCGACGGCCCGACGACGGTGAGGAGCTCGCCACGGTCAACGCTCGTCGTGGACGAGAGAGGGGTCGAACACCGTGGAGAAGGCGCGCTGGAACTCCTCCCAGGTCCGGGGCTCGGGCCACGGGAGCGTGGCGTACAGGTCGGCCGGGTCCCGTAGGAAGTCCGGATAGCGCAGCATCGACAAGGCCACGCGGTGCTCGGCCACCGCGGTCAGCAGGAGGCCGATGCCGTAGCAGTAATTGTGTCGGGCCCAGTCCCGGGCCCGCGGCGAGTACATCCCCACCCGCACGCGGCTGTCGGCCATGGCGTCGAGCGGCCGGAACGTGAACACCACGGCTTCGATGGGCACGCCGGCCGCGAGCCAGGCCCGCAGCGTCCAACAGAACCGGGGGTCCTTGACAACCTGGACGTCCCGGGCGAAGGCCCGCATCTGCGGGCCGTAGCGCTCGACGACGCGATCGAGGCTGTTCCAGTCCATGAGATCGGGTGTGGCGCGGCGATAGCGCAGCGCGTCGACCGCGTCGGCGATCGGGCGCCGGACTGCCGGGGGGACACGCCCGTCGCTGGCCCGGACCACGTGCCCGAGGGCCTCGAGCACCCGGCTCCCCCGCCGTTCGCGAATCGAGACACCGAGGGCCCGCGCCACCTCCAGGTTCAGGGTCACGACGTCGCGGTGTTCGAGCCCGGCGTGGACGGCGGGCTCGAATCGCCCGCCCGGCTCGAATCCCAGTTCCCGGTACAGCGTGGCCAGGAACGAGGTCCCGCTCCGGCCTGGACCCGTGACGATGATCACTGCACGCCGGCCGGGGACCCGCCCGACCCGGGCTGCTCCTGCATCGGCTCGATGGGGAAGCGAATGCCGAGCTGCCCCCGGGCCCCGTCGGCGAGGCCCCGCGCCACGGTCGACAGGCAGCGCAGGCGCCGGCCCCGTTCCCGGAGCACGATCCTGCCCAGCAACTTGGTGATGTTGCGCGGGTACCACCCCACCCGGTGCATGACGTGGAGGTGGAGATAGAGCATGTTCCGGGCCTCGTAGTAGTACTTCCACAGCGGCACCCGTGGTGCCTGGCGCACGGCATCGTGTTGCACCACGGCGCCGTCCACGATCGTGCGCGGGTACCCCGCGTGGGGGATGCGCCAATGGCAGTACTCGTTGTCCTCGGCCCACCAGAAGAGCTCGGCCATCGGCACGCCGACCTGCTCGACGATGTGGGCCGAGACGACGAACCCGCACCACGATCCCCACTCCCCCACCGTCCCGTCGGGTTGGATCGAGCGAGGGAAGCAAAACGCCCGCTTGGGGTCCGTGTTGGCCTCGTCCAGGAGGACCTCCAGGCAATCGGGGTCGGCCACGATGTCGTCGTCGAAGACCCAGGCGTAGTCGAAGGAGCTCTTCAGAAACTCCTCGAAGCCGATGGCCCAACCCCCGGCGGGCCCGAGATTGTGCTCGGAGCGCACGACCCGAACCGGCACCCGCCCCAGGGTGGCCTCGAGGTCGGCGACCCGGACCCGAGGCTCGCTGGCGTTGTCCACCACGATCACGGCGTCGGGTGGCACCGTCTGTGCGGCGATGGCCCTCAGGCACCGGTCGAGTGCCCGCGGCGCGTTGTGGGACAGGACCATGGCCACGACCGACGGGGCGCTGTGCGCCTCGACCGTGCCCGGTGCTCGTGCCCTGTCGGACCCTGTCGAGTCGGACCCGGTAGGACCGGGACGCTCGCCCACTCGGCGCAGGTACCGGGTATTGATGCCGAGGCGGCCGCGGACGCCGTCACCGAGCCCCTCGAGGATGGCTCGCCGCTCGGCGCCGCTCTTCGCCAGCTGGAGGCGCCGCGCCGAATAGACGAGGTGCCAGGCGTACCAGCTCCTCCGACCGTGGCGTCGGGCCAGGGCGAAGAAGTTCCGGGCGAAGTAGTACGCCCGCCAGGGCTCGTCGCTGTCGATGGGTCGGTGGTCGCGCAGGGCGGTGTCCCGGCTCGCCAGCGTTTGGCGATGCGCCACCTTCCGGGCGCAGGCGACGTCCACCAGGACTGCGAATCCCGCCTCGCGGGCCCGGCAGAAGAAGTCGAAGTCCTCGAAGCCGAAGAAAAGCTCGGGATCGGGCAGGACGCCGGCATCGGCGACCGATCGCGACACCAAGGTGGCCCCCCACGTGCTCACGTCGACGGGAGCAAGCTCTCCGGGTGATCCTCGTCGGGGCACGACGTTGACACTATGGCCCGAACGCGCCACGAACGTCCTTCCGAACGGGACGACGGCACCGACGCGGACGCCGAGCGCCTCGACGACGGGAACCCGAGCGAGCACGCTCGCCACGCGGGGCGCCGGCAGGTGCAGCAGCACCATGTCGTCCTCGCACAGGTATGCCCACCGGGTCGACGGGTCTCGGAACGCCTCCTCCATGCCGTGGCGAAATCCGTCGGCCGGGCCCAGGTTGGACGGGAGGCGCACCATGCGCACGGCCCGCTCGAGCTCGGGGTCGTCGAGGCCGCCCTCCCCGTTGACGACCACGACCACCCGGTTCGGCGAGAAGCCCTCGTCGGTGAGGAGCGAACGCACGGTGGCGCCGGCCAAGCGGGGACGCAGGTGGGTCAGCACGACGGCCGTGACCCCGTTGAGGCCAGGTGCAGCGTCCGTGGTCAGCTCAGCTCCCAGTCGGCGGGCACGTACACGGGGGACAGCACCATGACGCCCGCGGGTCCCTTGATGCCAACGGGGCCGAACGCTTCGAACGACGTCACCGGTTGCCACGGGAACGAGGTCTTGATCTCGCTGGCGACGGGGGCCTTCATGGCCGTCCACACCGAGTAGTACCCCTTGGGGAGTGGAAGGCTCTGCAATCGGCACTTCACCTCGAACTGTCCCTCGGGGAACGACGTGGCGTAGCGGACCACGAACACGGGCTGGGCCGTGCCTTGGGAAATGCCGATGTGGAAGGCGCCGAACATCGGCTCCTCGGACTCGACTACGAAGCGCAGGTTCACCTCTTCACCCGAGCGGACCTGTCCCCCGTCGGGCCCGGTGACCTCGGCCTTGAGCAATCTGATGCCCGTGTCGGACGCCGATGTCAGCTGCGCTTGTTCCTCGACGGACTGCCGGTACAGCGCCACCACCTCGCGCGCCGGGCCGTCGGCCCGGACGTTGCTGTCCGCCAGCCACATGGCCTGGTCGCACACGGCCTCGACGGTGGGGAGATCGTGCGACACGTAGAACAACGTGGTGCCGTTCGCCACCACCTGGCTGATGCGTTCGAGACACTTCTGCTGGAATCGGGCGTCGCCGACGGCGAGGACCTCGTCCACGAGCAGGATGTCGGGCTCGAGGAAGGCGGCGATGGAGAAGCCCAGCCGGATGGCCATCCCCGTCGAATAGAACTTGACCTGGCGATCGATGGCGTCGCCGACCTCGGCGAAGTCGACGATGTCGTCGAACCGGGCCGCGATGTCGGCACGGGACAGGCCCAGGATGTTGCCGTAGAGGTAGACGTTCTGGCGGCCCGAAAGATCGGGGTGGATCCCGCTGCGGACCTCGAGGAGCGCGCCGATGCGGCCCACCGCCGCCATCCGGCCCGCCGTGGGGTAGGTGGTCTGGCAGATGATCTTGAGCAGCGTCGACTTGCCCGACCCGTTGACGCCGATGATGGCGTGGGTGCGACCCGGCTCGACATGGAGGTTCACGTCCTTGAGCACCCACCGATACTCGCGGCGTTGGCCCTTGAGACGACGACCCATGCGGATCATCTGGTCCTGGAACAGCGCCCGGGAGCGATCCGCGCGAAAGCGCTTCCAGACGTGATCGGCGAGGACCGTCCCGTTAGGTAAGGTCGGCAAAGTTCACCTCGAGCCGCTTGAACACCTTGTAGCCGAAGACGAGGTACAAGAGCGATCCCAGCAGCGCCCAGCCCAGAAGCCCCCATTGCGGCCCGATGCCGATGAGGATGGAGTCTCGGCTCACCGTCATGATCGGCGCCATGGGATTGACGATGCAGTAGGCGATGCGCTGCCACCCCGTGATGAAGACCGGGTGCAGGACGTGGTGCGACACCTGGGTCAACGGCTTCAAGACGGTGACGATCATGGCGAGGGGCAGCACGACGGGGATCACCTGTTGCAGGTCGCGCGCCTGGACGATGATGGCGGACACAAAGAGCGTGAAGCCCAGGCTGAAGGGGATCTCGATGGCCAGGTAGAGCGGCGACCACAGTGACGTGAGCTTGGGGCCGAAGCCGGTGATGCCGAAGAGGACGAACAGCGGCGCCACGGCCATGAGCGAGGTGAAGGCCGATTCCAGGATCTGTGCCATGGGGAAGCACTCCCGGGGGAAGTGGCTCTTGGCCATGAGCATCTTGTTGCCCACCAGTGAGCTCGCTCCGCCGCCGATGGCGCCGCCGAAGAATCCCCACACCAAGAGGCCGACGTACATCGACAGGACGATGGGGACCCCACCGCCGATGCTGAACCCCTTGGTGTGCCCGACGAGGATGGTCAGGACCACGAGGTTGACCAACGGCAGCAGCAGAGCCCAGCTGATGCCGAGCACGGCCTGCTTGTACTGGGCCTTGATGTCACGCTCGGCCAGCGTGTAGATGATCTCGCCCCGTCGGAATAGCTCGCGCACCGACTTGAGAAGATTGGGCTTGTGGTGGTACCAGATCTCGACGGGGGGATCGTCGGGGACGAGCGAGGCGTCGAAAACCTTGAGAGCGGCCTCCTCGGCAAGCGGCTCTATTGTCGCTGTCAAGTTCCCCCCACTTCCCAACGGCGCCCCACCTGACGATTGGCCAGCTTACCGCCCATTATTCGTCTAGTGCGAACGGCGCTCGGGTCGTCACGGGGCGTCGCCGCCCCCTACTACCATCGCGGCCCGTGCACGCAGGGGGGATGCCGGACCCGGGAGCGTCCACCCGTCGCCCCCGGGTCCTGCTGCTCATCAAGGGCCTCGGATTGGGCGGCGCCGAGCGGCTTCTGGTGGATGTGGTCGGCCATCGGGGCCGCACCGATTTCGACTACGAGGTGGCCTACGTCCTTTCTGGCCAGAACGCCTTGGTGCCGGCCATGCGCGCCGCCGGGGTGGTCGTCCACGACCTGGGCACGTCGGGGAGCACCGACGTCAGGTGGATGCTTCGACTCCGCCGTCTCCTCGCCGCGGGCCGATTCGACATCCTCCATTCCCACCTGCCCTACAGCGCGGCGATGGGGCGGCTGGTGGCACTGTCGTTGCCCCGCCGGCGACGTCCCGCCCTCGTGTACACCGAGCACAGCCTCTGGAACAAGGCCGCCATCGTGACCAAGGCGCTCAACGGGAGCACGGTGGCGCTCGACTCGGCGTTGTTCGTGGTCTCGACGGCCGCCCGTGACACCCTTCCACCGCGGTTGCGCGCCCGGGCCCAGGTGGTCGTCCACGGTGTGGATCGAGCCCGATTCGCAGTCGTGGAGGACGCCGACGGGTCCCTGCGCAGCACGGTCCGGGGTGAGCTCGGCGTGGGCGACGGGGAGATCCTGGTCTTGACGGTGGCGAATTTGCGAAGCGAGAAGGGTTACGACGTCTTGCTCGAGGCGGCCCGCCTGACCGTCGCCCACGGTGTGCCGGCCCGCTTCGTGTCGGTCGGTCGGGGCCCGCTCGAGGGGTCGTTGCGCCGCGCCGCGGCGGCGGCCGGGCTCGACGGGCGCTTCGAGCTCCTCGGTCCGCGCACCGACATCGTTCGACTCATGGCCGGCGCGGACGTCTTCGTCCTCCCGTCGCACCAAGAGGGCCTGCCCGTGGCGCTCATGGAGGCCATGAGTGCCGGGCTCGCCGTGGTCGTCACCGCCGTGGGCGGTGTGCCCGGCATCGTGACCGACGGCGTCGAGGGGTTCGTGGTGACACCGGGGCGGCCCGAGCTCCTGGCCCAGGCGTTGGAGCGCGTGGCGTCGGATCCGGCCCTGCGGTCCCGGCTCGGCGACGCGGCCCGGGTGCGGAGCGAGGACTTCGACGTGGCGCGTGCCGTGGCGGTCATCGAGGCGGCCTACTCGAGGATCCTCGAGGATCGAACGAGGTGACCGGGCCGGCCGCGGGCGGGAGCGTTCGCAGCGTTCCGCTCGTGTTGCACGTCATTCCCACCGCCGTGGCCCGGGGGGCCCAACGCGAAGCGCGCGCCCTGGCCACGCGCCTCGACGTCCCCGGCATCCGTCACCACCGGCTCATGAGCTTGTTCATCGCCGCCCGGGAGGTGGACGTCGATTACGCCCTCGATCATCGGGGTGGGGATCGCCCCGCCGTGGGGTTCGATCCGCGCCTCGCATGGCGGCTGCGGTCCGAGATCAAGCGCCTGGACCCGACCGTGATCGTGGCCCACGGTGGTGACCCCCTCAAGTACCTCGTGCCCGCCATCGCATTGTTGCCGGTGCCCCTCGCCTACTACGCCACCGGTACGTTCGCCCGCGCCGGGCACGTCCCCTCCCAGATCCTGTGGCGCACCCTGGTGCGCAGGGCCGACGTCGTCGCCGCCGAGGGCACCGAGGTCCTCGAGGAGTGCGGCGAGGTGCTGCGCGTCCCTGCGGGTCGACTCGTGCTCGCCCCCAACGGCCGGGACACCGAGGAGTTCAGCCCCCGGGCCGTGTCGGCCGACCAGCCTGCTCCCGGGCCACCGCTCGTGGTCTTCGTGGGGGCGCTCACGTCGGGGAAGCGTCCCGACCGGTTCGTCGAGGTCGTCGCCGCGCTACGCCACCAAGGCGTGGCGCTGCGCGCCTCGCTGTGTGGTGACGGCCCCCTGGCCGCCGAGCTCAGCGCGCCGGCGGCGGCAGCCGGCGTCGAGGTGCTCGGGAGCCGTTCCGATGTCGCCGCCATCCTGCGAGACGCGGATGTTCTGGTCTTTCCCAGCCTGCCCACCGGCGAGGGCATGCCCGGGGTCCTGATCGAGGCGGGGCTCAGCGGCCTGCCCGTGGTGGCGAGCGCGGTTCCCGGCGTGCGGACCATCGTGGAGGACGGGGTGACCGGCTATGTCGTCGACGCCGACGACAGCGCGGCGATGGTGCAGGCCGCGGCCCGGCTCGTGGCCGACCCCGGGCTGCGGCGCCGGATGGGGAGCGCGGCGCGGCGGCGTTGTCGCGAACAGTTCAGCCTCGAGGCGGTCGCCACCTGCTGGCTTTCGTTCCTCGAACCCCTGCTGGAGCCGCGGCTCAGGAGTCGGGGCGCGCGAAGTGCGCGAGGAATCCCGCCCGCCCCAGAGGGATGAGGTCGGTCACGACAAGCCGGCTGGAGCCGGCCAGGGCGACGAGGTCGTCTCGGGTGTAGCCGTGGACGTGCACGCCGCGCGCCCCGTAGCGGACCTGGCGGAGCCGGAGCCGGAGCCCGGGAGCGGGGAACGACGCCACCACGTGCGGGGCGGCGCGTCCCATCCGGGTCATGAGGGTCACGGGCTCATCCACGTAGTCGAGGACCCCCAGCGCCACCGCGGCGTCGAAGGCGTCGACCTCGGTGATCGACTCCCACCCCCGCTCCTCCACGGTCACCACCCCTCCGAAAGCAGCGGCCTCCTGGCGCGCCAGGGCCACCATGGCGGGGGCAGGGTCGAGGCCCGTGATCCGCACCCCGGTCGCCGCCAGCGGCGCGAACAGCGGGCCGCTCCCACATCCCACGTCCAGGACCGACGTCGCCCCCAAGGCCGTCACGATGTCGACGCTGCCCCGCAGCCGGTCGAACAGCGGACCGCGCCCGAGCGCACGCGCCACGCTCTCGCTGCGATAGAAGCGCGCGAACCGAGAGGCTCGGCGCTGGAAGTACGTCCCGAACTCAGCGTTCGACATCAGAGCAGGTCTCGCTTCCGAATAGTTCCGTGACGCGCCATACGATGGGGGCGATCCGACCCCGGCCCAACACCTGCCGGGCCAGCATCGGCGAGCGCACCGCGCCGAGCCCCGGCAGCGTGCCGTCGAAGTCATACGAGTGGTAATAGAGCACGGCCGGCCCGGTCGACCGTCGCATCCCGGTGAGCAACGCGGCGAAGGGAAGGAGCCGTTGGTAGCTGCCCCCGCCGATGCGCAGTCCGTGCCACGCCAGGACGGGGATCTCTTGCACCGGTGAGCTCGCGCCGAGCCTCGAGGTGTCAGAGACGTAGGCGTAGCCCGCTTCGGCGAGCTGGTGGCGGAACGCCGCCAGTCCCCCGGAGGGCACGTCGAAGCGAGGCGAGCGAAAGCCCCGCACCGGGATCTGCAGCAGCTGCTCGAGCTGGTCGCGCCCCCGGCGCAGCCAGTCGACGACGTCGCGGTTGGGCATGGCCCCGTGGTCGGGACCGTGGCTGGCGATCTCGTGGCCGGCGGTGGCGAAGGCCTCGAGCACGCTGCGCAGCGCCGGGGCGTAGCGTGCCACGACGAACAACGTGAGGCGCGGCTTGGTGGCCTGGGTCTCGAGCCTCGACAGCACGGTCATCATGCCGTCGGTGACGGCGGCGGGACGTGCCACATGGTGGCCCAGGGCCTCCATGCCCTCGTAGAAGTCCTCCACGTCGACGGTCACACAGACGCGTTGGCGGTCCATGGCCGTCACGAGGCCGCCGGTAGCCGGGCGTAGATCTCCCGGAGCCGGGTGATCACATCGTCCTCCGAGAACAGCTCGGTCACCCGTTCGCGACACGCCTTGCCCAGCGTGGCCCGGCGCTCGGGGTCGCGCAGGAGCTCCTCGACCACCGTGGTGAGGCCACGCACGTCTCCCCGGGGAACGAGGAGTCCCCAGGCCGGGTCGACGACCTCGCGCACGCCCCGAATGTCGTAGGCCACCACCGGTTTCCCCGCCATCGATGCTTCCATGGCGACGCGCGGGATGCCTTCGCGATAGGAGGGCAGGACGACCACATCAGCGGCGGCAAGGTAGGGGCGGATGTCGTCGACCGACCCGACGAACGACACGCACCCGGACGCGGCCGAGATCTCGGCCTCGTCGAGCGCATCGCGCTGGTCGTGTTCGACCGGGCCCACGTGGACGAAGTCGGCCTGTGCCGCCAGAGACCGGGCCAGAGCCAGGAAATCGGCGCAACCCTTCTCCCGTACCAGGCGGCTGACCATGAGCACGAACGGGCGCGAGGTTCTGGGAGCGGGCGGCACCGCCTCGAGGAACCGGTCCAGCACGACGCCGTTCCCGACGTAGCGGATCTTGCGGGCGGGAGAAATGTGGGCCCGGGGCAGCACCACCTCGTCCTCACGGCTCTGGACGAGGACGAGGTCAGCCCAGCTGCAGCACCAGCGCTCGAACAACCAACCCAAGACGTTCGACTGTCGGCTGTTGTCGCGGAAGTACAGCGATCCGTGGATGGTGTAGATGGCCGTGGTGCCACACAGCCGGGCGGCGGGGAGCCCCAGGAATGATGCCTTGGGCGTGTGGGTCTGCACGAAGGCGAAACGCCGACGTCGCAAGAACCGCCACAACCTCGCAAAGGCGGCCACATCGGACAGCGCGAACTCCCGCCGGATGGGAACCACCTCCACCGTCACGTCCGGGGGCGCGTCCCCGTACGCATCGCCGGACACGACACTCCACGAGATCTCGTCGAGCGCCCGCAACTGGTGGTCCAGAAGCAGTCGGGCCGTCATGGAGGTCGTCACGATCCGGCACCCGCGCCGGGCGTCCGGCTTCCCGACGCGCTGTTCCACTCCGCCCCCCACCCCCCCGCTCCAGGGCTCGTCCCGTTTCGGCCTTCGGCCCCGTCTCGGTTCGAGACCCACGCGCCTATCCTACAAACCGTGAGGGTGCACGGACCGATGGCGCGTACCCCGAGACCGTCGTCGCGCCCCCCGGGACCATGTGCGGGATAGCCGGATTCTGGGACCGCCGGCCGGCACGAGCCGAGGAGCTGCACGATCGCATCGTGGCCATGACCGACACCATGCGGCACCGCGGACCCGACGACGCCGGGTCCTTCGTCGATGCCGTCGCCGGCATCGCGCTGGGCACGAGGCGGCTGGCGATCATCGATCTCAGCGCCCATGGGCACCAACCGATGGTCTCGTCCGATGGCCGGTACGTCGTTTCCTTCAACGGCGAGATCTACAACTTCTCGGATCTGCGCGCCGAGCTCGAAGGGCTCGGGCACCGCTTCCGGGGGTCGTCGGACACCGAGGTCTTCGTCACCTCGGTCCAGCGTTGGGGGGTGCGCGACGCGCTGGCACGGTGCAACGGGATGTTCGGGCTCGCCGTGTGGGACAACCAGGAACACCAACTCCACCTGGCCCGTGACCGGTTCGGGGAGAAGCCGCTCTATTACGGGTGGGCCGGCGATGCGTTGCTGTTCGGCTCGGAGCTCAAAGCCCTACGTGCCCACCCGGCCTTCCGCACCGAGGTCGATCGGGACGTGCTCGCTCTCTACCTGCGCCACAACTGCGTGCCCGCGCCCTACTCGGCGTTCAAGGGCATCGCCAAGCTCCCTCCGGGCACGTTCGTGACCCTGGGGCCGTCCACGGCGCCGACCGTCCTCCCCCCTCCCGAGGCCTTCTGGTCCCTGCGCGACGTGGCCGAGGCGGGCGTGGCGTCGCGCTGGGAGGGGACGGAGACCGAAGCGCTCAGCGAGCTCGACGACACGCTGCGCGACGCGGTCGGGATCCGGATGCGCGCCGACGTCCCCCTCGGCGCCTTCTTGTCGGGCGGAATCGACTCGTCGCTGGTGGTGGCATTGATGCAGGCGCACTCGGCGTCGAAGGTGAAGACCTTCACGATCGCTTTCGAGGATGCCGGCTACGACGAGGCCACCCACGCCCGTCGTGTCGCCAGTCATCTGGGGACCGAACACACCGAGCTGCTCATGACCGCGGCCGACGCGCTCGACACGATTCCGAGGCTCCCCGCTCTCTACGACGAGCCTTTCGCCGATTCGTCCCAGATCCCGACCGCGGTCCTGGCCGCCCTGACGCGTGAGCACGTCACCGTGGCCATGTCGGGTGACGGCGGCGACGAGCTCTTCGGGGGCTACAACCGCTACGCCTGGGGAGAGCGCTTCTGGCGTCTCGTCGAGCCCGTCCCGCGCCCCATCCGGGGCGTGGCTGGCGCCCTGTTGGGTGCGGTCCCTCCCCGGGTGTGGGACCGCGGCGCCCGGCGGGTGGGGCGCATCCTTCCCCGGTCCTTCGACGTCCGCCTCCCCGGCACCAAGATCCAGAAGGTAGCGCGGGTGCTTCCCGCCGCCGATCTGCACGAGACGTACGTGCTGTTGGCATCGCACGCCGAGCAGCCCGAGCGGCTGGTGCTCGGGGCCAGAGAGCCCCGATCGCTTCTCTCCCGACCGACGCTGTGGCCGGCATCGGTGGGACCGGTCGAGTTGATGATGTACCTCGATTCGATGACATACCTCCCCGACGACATCTTGACCAAAGTGGACCGGGCCACCATGGCCGCCAGCCTCGAAGCCCGCCTCCCCTTTCTCGATCCCCGCGTGGCCGCGCTCTCGTGGCGACTCCCCCCCGACATGAAGGTCCGGGGCGGCACGGGCAAGTGGCTCCTGCGCCGTCTCCTCTACCGCTACGTTCCCCCCGAGCTGGTGGACCGGCCCAAGGCCGGCTTCGGCGTCCCCCTCGGCGCCTGGTTGCGCGGCCCCCTGCGGGAATGGGCCGAGGATCTCCTCGACTCCGGCCGCATCGAGCGCGACGGCTACCTCGCCGCCGACCCGGTGCGCCGCATGTGGAGACAGCACCTGTCGGGTCGCGTCGACCGCCAGTACGAGCTCTGGGACGTGCTCATGCTCCAGGCGTGGCTGGCCGACATCGCCTCGTGAACGCGTCCGTCAGGGACGGAGGGTCGAGGTATGGCGCCACCGGTTCTTCGGCGCGCGCTGTTCGCGCCGCGTCCGGCTCGACAGCTCCCACGGCAGTGTGGGGGGTGAGCCTTTCGGGGAGACGGGGATCGCCAACAACACGAACAGGAAAGGCAGGAAGAGCACACGTTCTCGGTCGATGAGGCCCAGGTTTCCGAGCGCGGCAAAGGCATAGGGGAAGGCGATCGTGAACATCAAGGCCAGTAACACATATGGTCGCAGGAATGCGGCTCGCAGCACGTAGCGCAATCGGCGCAGCGAGATCAGGATGAGGACGAGAATGATGGTGTTCTCGAGGGAGGCCACCCGCTGGGTGTTGCCGTGTGCGTTCACAGGGAGTGGGTCGAACACCACGGTGTAGACGTCTTTGAAATAGCCCTTGGGGCCCGGCGTGTAGATGACGTCGCTCCCAACGCCGGTGTTGTTCTGGTTGAGCAGGGTCAGGTTGAAGACAGGGGCCGTCTTCCCCAGTTGCTGAGACAGGGTCACGGCCGCGATCAGCAACGCCGCCTGGAGAGCCATCACTGCCACCCTCCGTATGCCCCGCAGGCTCCGGCGCGTGCCCCGGCGCCGGAACAGGCCGGCGATGGCGAAGGCCCCGAGGAACAACAGGATCTCCTGGGGTCGGACGTAGACACCGATGAAGGTGCCGATGACGAGGAGCAGGCCCCCACCGGGACGATGGGCCAGGATGCGAGCGGCACCGTAGGAGGCGGCCCCCATCGAGAGGTACATCATCGACTCTTTGCTGACATCAGCGGTCCAGAACAGCAGGGAGGGCATGAAGAAGACCATGTACGCATAGCGCCGGCGATCGGCGTCGGGGAACGTCATGGTGAAGGCGCGGTAGAAGCAGACCGTGGCCACGAACGAGAGCCAGCTGAACACGAAGAACGCGGCGAGCTTGTCGACCCCGACGATGGCAAACACGACACCGGCGGCGATGCTGACCGATCCCTGCCCGAGGATCTTGACGTTCAACCCCGCCGTCGAGAAGTTGAACGCGTCGAATCGGTGGGCGAGCAGCGCACCCTGGTTGACGTACTTGTTGTAGTCCGTGAGCCCGTGGTAGATGTGGTGGACCACCCAGAGTTGCACGATGGTGAAGAACAGGTGCGCCACCACCGCCGCCATGAGGAGGTTGTAGAGCGAAGGATCGCGTTCTGCGAACGCGATCCTTCGGGCGATGGGCACGGTGATGAGGATCAGCAGGGCCGCCACCGCGAATCCCACGATCGTGTTCGAACCCACCGCGGCGCCGAAGACTTGCAAGGTCACCATGGTGCCGACGCGTCTTGTGCGTGGTGGCGGTTACACCCAGAGCCCGGCGCCGGTGACCGGGGCGGTCGGCATCGGGTCGAGTGCGACCGGCACGGGCTCTACGGGGTCGGGTCCCGTCTTGGCTCCCCGTGGCCACTTGGTCTTGGTGGGGACATTGGTGAAGACCACGCCCAGCACGGGAGCGCGGAAGCGGCGTAGCACGTCACCGGACTCCTGCGCTTGGTCGAACTTCGTGACGGCGTGCTGGGCCACGACGAGGACGACGTCGACGGCGGGGAGCAGGGCGATGGCGTCGTGGGCAATGAGCAAGCCGGGAGCGTCGACGAGGACGACGTCGGCGATACGCCGGGCCGCGGCGACGATCCCCGGACCCTGAGTCACGACCTGCCCGCGGCTCTCGAGGAAGCGGTCCAACATGAGCTGCGACACGCCGTCTACCGGCGACGGCACCGTGAGAGGGGCGAGGTCGTCGGGCTCGATCTCCCCGTTGCGGGGCAGCGCCGGATGCTCCGCCAACGAGCCGGGGCGCCAATCCAGGTTCCCCACGCTCACGACCAGGGCACGGTCGCCAGATTCGGCGAAGACGGCGGCCAGATTGGCTACGACCGAGGACCTCGTCGGTTCGCGGCCGGGGGACACGACGAGGATCACCTGGCGGAGGTTGCGGTGCCCGCTCCCGTTCACGTCCGTGTCGGCACCGCCGTTGTCCCGCACCAACTGCCCACCGTTGCCGTTGCCATGACCGTTCCCGTAGCCATTGGCAAACCCGTTCCCGTAGCCATTGCCGTTGGTGATGGCAGCGAGCTCAGCGGCAAGGGGCTCGAGGAGCACGGCGGTATGGAGCCGACGGTACGCCTCGGCGGCGGCCGAGCCCGGGTCGGAGACGACGTCGAGGCGCGCCTGAGAAGTCAACGTCTGGGTGGACGGACGCCTCGAACCCCGCTGGGGGATCTCCGCTACCACCGGGAAGTCGAAGGACGACTCCACGGCCCGTACCGTGCGCAAGCTCTTGTCCAGGATCTCGACCGCGAGGATGACGGCCAAGGCGGCGAGGAGTCCCACGAGCGCGCCGCCCAGGACCTTCGTCGACCGGTGCCCGACGATCGACGCCACGCCCTTCTTGGTGTTGTAGACAGGCGCAACACCGGCGGTGCGCAAGATGCTGTACCCAGGTACCGCAGGTCCCCCCAGTGACAGGTGCAATTGCGTCTTGATCGCGGCGGCCAGTTGTAATGTGACCACCGATCGGTGTGTGAGGAGGATGCCGCGCGAGGGATCGGACGGGTCCGTATTCTGAATCTGCGTGGCCAGGTCCGTCAGTTGGGTCTCGAGACTTTGCACGACGGCCGCTGTGTGCCTGACGGAGGCGTCGTACGTTATGACGGCTTGGGTATTCAGATAGTCGTCCACGGCCGTCGCGACCGCATTGGCGACGGCGGCGGCGGCGGCCGGCGTGTACTGCGAGACGGTGATGGCTAAGGCCTTCACGTGGAATTTGTTGTGGCGGGTGATACCGAGCGCCGCCTTGCCGTTGACCACGAGGATCTGATTGGCCAGCACGCCGATCGGGATGGCGGTGCCGGCCAGCTTGTTGGTCTCGTTCAGGACGGTCGGTTGCTTGATGTCCACGTACAACTGGCTCACCGACACGGAATGCTTGCCCGGCTGGGGGCCGACGATCGTGACGGCGTTGTACCACAGGGGGGTCACGACCCCCGAGTTCGCCTTGGGGGCGGAGACGAAATACCCCACCGCGGTGCCGATGAGCGCGAAAAGGACGATCAATCGCCAGCCGCGAAACACCGCCCCCCTGAAGTCGATCGCGTTCATCTTCCCCTGGCCGACCTGCTTAGTGGCCTCCGGTCCGGCTCCCTTACATTACCCCTAGTCCGGGACATAGCACCCTGGGCGTCGAAAACTCCCCTGGTTGCCTCCAACCCACCTCTGATCTGCGAAACTGGCGCCTGCGCCCTGATCACTCTGGGCGCAATCCTCAATACTGACGATGCCGACACCGGAAGGGGTCTCATAACGTGCTTGTCAGGCCATTGCGAGCGCCATTGTCGCGCGGCGTCACGGGCCGGGGGTAGGGGGGCAGATTCGCGATGGCAATGGCGGTACGGAGGGAGCGCTCGAGCGCTAAACCCGGTGGTCTCCGCAGGTTCCTTCCGCACACCCATGTCCGGGGGGACCGGGTCGCCACCTGGGCTTCTCGGGTCCGGGCTCGCATCCTCTTCATCGTCCTCGACGCCGTGGTGGTGACCGCCGCCTACGGCGTGGCCGAGGTGAGCTACTTCCGGGACAAGCCTCCGGCCATCTATTGGCGCCACTTCGCCCTGTTCCTCGTCCTCGCGCTGGTGGTCCACATCGGCGCCAACTGGATCTTCGGCCTGTACGGGCGCATCTGGCGGTACGCCGGCATCCAGGAGGCTCGCCAGATCCTGGTGTCGACGTTGTCCGCCTTCGTCGTGCTGGTGGCGCTGCGCCCCATCTGGCACGGCCTGTGGCTGGAGCGAGTCCCCCTCAACGTCCTGTTCATCGGCTGTGCCTTGGTCACGATGGGCACGGGTGCGCTGCGCTTCCACTCGCGGCTGTTCGCGTGGCAGCGAGGGTCTCACCGGGTCGGGCTCCGGGTGGCGGTGATCGGCAGCCGCGACGCCGGTGCCACGGCCATCCGGGAGATGCTCAACACCCCCGTGGCCGGGCTCGTGCCGGTGGCGGTCTTCGACGACGACGGCCGGGGGCACGGGCTCTCGCTCCTCGGCGTCCCCGTCGTGGGCACCATCGAGGACATCCCCGAGGCCGCCGTGCGCTACACCATCCAGCAGGTCCTCCTGGCCATCCCGAATGCCTCGCCCGAGATCGTCGAACGCGCCCTCAAGGCGTCGAAGGCGGCGGGCGTGACGATGAGGATCATCCCTTCGGTGCGCGACGTCGTCGGGGGCACGGTCCACACCGCCGCGGTTCGCCAGGCCCGGGAGCCGCGCATCGACGACCTCCTCGGGCGGAGCACGGTCTCCACCGACCTCGGGGCGGTGCGCCGGTCGCTCAAGGACCTCCGGGTCCTGATCACGGGGGCGGGTGGTTCGATCGGGTCGGAGATCGCCCGCCAGGTCATGGACTTCAGTCCCTCGCAGCTGCTGCTGCTCGACCACGACGAGACGCATCTCCACGACGTGGCCGGCGCGCTCCCCGGCCCGTGTGAGCAACTCCTGGTCGACATCGCCGACCGCCCCGCGGTGTTCGAGGTGCTCCTGCGGTATCGACCCGACGTGGTGTTCCACGCCGCTGCCCACAAGCACGTGCCGGTCCTCGAGAGCCATCCCATCGAAGCCGTCAACGTCAACGTCTACGGGACCCTCAACGTCGTGGAGGCGGCCGCGGCGGCGGGCACGACGCGCTTCGTGTGCATCTCCACGGACAAGGCGGTCGAGCCCATCAGCGTCATGGGCGCCTCGAAGCGGCTTGCCGAGCAGGTCGTCCTGGGACACGCCCCTCCGGGGTCGGCGTACTCGGTGGTGCGCTTCGGCAACGTCCTCGGCAGCCGGGGCAGCGTGATCCCGACCTTCGCCCGCCAGATCGCCGCCGGGGGACCGCTCACCGTCACCGATCCCCGCATGACGCGGTTCTTCATGAGCGTCGAAGAAGCGGTGCAGCTCGTGCTCCAAGCCTCGGTGCTCTCGCTCAACGGAGAGATCTTCATGCTCGAGATGGGCGAGCCGGTGCGCATCCTCGATCTCGCCGAGCGCATGATCCGGCTCTCGGGGCACGACGCCGGTACCGACATCCCCGTCCGGATGATCGGCCGCCGGCCCGGTGAGAAGCTCCACGAGGAGCTGCACAGCCCCGAGGAGGTAGCGTTCTCCACGTCGCACCCCTTCATCCGTCGCCTCGCACCCGCCGACCCTCCCACCGAGGTGGTCGACAAGGGCCTGCTCGCCATGCGCGACGCCATGGCCCGACGCGACGGCGCCCTGGTGCGCGACATCCTCTTCACCCTGACCACGACGAATCGTCGTCCGGTCGACGCCGACCAGATCGCGGCCGCCAACTCCGACCCGATCTCGGCGTGAGCCACCCGCGGCGTCTCCCCCGCCGCCCAGCGCCGTGACCGGGGAGGCGTCGCGTGGTCGGTGAGACCGTGCTCGAAAAGGTCGTCGTCGTCGGCCAGGGGTACGTGGGGCTGGCCCTGGCCATGGGGGCCGTCGAGGCCGGGTTCGACGTCGTGGGCATCGACCAGGACGACAACAAGATCAAGCGCCTCGCGGCTGGGGACTCCTACGTCGAAGACGTCGCCGAAGGCGTCCTGAGCGCGGCGCTGTCGACCGGTCGGTACGAGCCCACGTCCGACCCGGCCCGTTGCGCCGGGTTCGACATCGCCGTCATCGACGTCCCGACGCCCCTGCACGAAGGCAATCCCAACCTCTCCCATGTCGAGGCGGCGGCGCGGATGATCAGCGGCCACCTCACGCGGGGAGCCACCGTGATCCTCGAGTCGACGACGTATCCGGGTACCACCGAGGAGCTCGTGGCCCCCATCCTCGAAGAAGGATCGGGCCTGGTGGCGGGCACCGACTTCCACCTCGGCTACAGCCCGGAGCGGATCGACCCGGGGAACCCGACATGGACCCTCGTCGCCATCCCCAAGGTCGTGGCCGGCATCGACCCCCCGTCCCTGGAGGCCGTGCGGTCGTTCTTCGACCGCATCGTGGACCGGACCGTCCCGGTGTCGAGCACGCGGGTGGCCGAGCTCACCAAGCTCCTCGAGAACACCTTCCGTCATGTGAACATCGCCCTCGTCAACGAGCTCGCCATGTTCGCCGGCGACCTCGGGATCGACGTCTGGGAATCCATCGAGGCGGCGTCGACCAAACCCTTCGGCTACATGCGGTTCACGCCCGGCCCCGGTGTCGGTGGCCACTGCCTGCCCATCGACCCCAGCTATCTGTCGTGGAAGGTGCGGCGCAGCCTCGGCGTGCCCTTCCGCTTCGTCGAGCTCGCCAACGACGTCAACGCCCATATGCCGGACTATGTGGTTCGAAGGCTCGTGCACGCATTGAACCGGATGGGAAAGCCCGCCAACGGGTCACGGATCCTCGTGTTGGGCCTGGCCTACAAGCGCAACACCGCCGACGCCCGTACATCTCCCGGGGTGTCGATCGTCGATGGCCTCGTCGAGCTCGGAGCCCAGGTGGTGGTGGCCGATCCCCACATGCGAGCCGAAGACGTCACCGTCCCCCTGGTGGTGGCGACGCCCGAGGAGATCGCGACGGCTGACGCCGTGGTGCTCGTCACCGACCACGACGCCTTCGACTACGCGTCGGTCGTCGACAACGCGCCGTTCGTGCTCGACACCCGCAATCGGATGACGGGTCCCAACGTCGAGCGACTCTGAGCGGTGCCACGAGCACGTCGACGTCCTGGCCACGTCGTGATCACCGGCGGAGCCGGGTTCATCGGGGCCAACTTGTGCCGCGCCCTGGCCTGCCTGCCGGGGGATGAACGGATCGTGGTCGTCGACGACTTCTCGACCGGACGGGCCGACAACCTGGCCGGTCTGGACCACGTCGAGATCGTGACGGGGTCGATCCTCGACACCGATCTGCTCGAGGGCGCTACCCGTGGCGCCCGAGCCGTCGTCCACCTCGCGGCGAGGGCATCGGTCCCCCGCTCCTTGGAGGACCCGGTCGCTACCCACGAGGCCAATGCCACCGGCACCCTGCGGGTCCTGGAGGCGGCCCGGCAGGCCGGAGCTCCGCACGTGATCGTGGCCTCGTCGTCGTCGGTGTACGGAGCCAACCGCGCCCTCCCGGCGAGCGAGGACATGGTCCCGGTCCCGCTGAGCCCGTACGCGGCGAGCAAACTGGCCGCTGAGGCGTACGCCCTCGCCCACGCCACGTCGTTCGGCGTCCCGGTGCTTGTCTTCCGCTTCTTCAACGTGTTCGGACCACTGCAGCGGGCCGATCACGTCTACGCGGCGGTGGTCCCCGCCTTCGTGTCCGCCGCCCTCGAGGGCCGGGCCCTCCCCATCCACGGGGACGGCCTGCAAACGCGCGACTTCACCTTCGTGGGCAGCGTGACGGCGGTCCTGGCCGAGGCACTGTCCGGCGAGGTCACCGCGCCCGGTCCCGTGAACCTTGCCTTCGGCGGGCGCCACTCGCTGCTCGACCTCGTCGCCACCCTCGAGACCGTGCTCGGCCATCCCGTGGCCCGGACCCACGCACCGGCCCGGGCCGGTGACGTCCGGGACTCGCAGGCCGACGTCAGCCGCCTGCGTGGTCTCTTCCCCGCCATCGAGCCCGTGGCGCTCATCGAAGGGTTGGCAGCCACCGTGGACTGGTTCCGCTCCAATGCCCAGGGTCGGTCTCCCGCCCCACCCCACGGCCGGGGGGTCTGAGCCGCCCCGACGGCATCTGCTTCGGGACCGTCTCGATCTGCTTCGATACCAGGGTGATCGCCGAGCCAGGACCGACGGGGCCAGGACCGACGGGGCCAGCTGGGGGGAGCACCACCTCGCCTCGACGCTCGTGGGGGCCGGACATCCTCGGCGCCGTCTGGGTCCTGGCCGCGGCGGGGGCGGTGCTGGCACCGGCGCTCGCCCATGGAGCCTTTCTCGGTCCCTACGACGTCCTGTCCCGCTTCGGCCTGTCGAGCCAGCCCGGGGTCGTGGTGCACTACACCGGCCCGAGCGACCAGATCCAACAGATGATCCCGTGGACCACCTTGGCGTGGACGGAGGTGCACGGGGGCCACCTCCCGTTGTGGAACCCCTACAGCGCCACCGGCATGCCGCTCGCCTTCAACTGGCTGTCGGCGGCGTTCAGCGTGCCCGCACTGGTGGGCTATCTGTTCCCCCTCCATCTGGCCTACACCGCCGCCATCGTCACGACACTCGTGATCGCCGGGACCGGCGTCTACGTCCTGTGTCGGCTGCTGGGAATCGGGACGCTGGGATGTGTCATGGCGGCCACGGTCTTCGAGCTGAGCGGGCCCGTGGTGGGGTGGCTGGGCTGGCCCCTGTCGGGCGTCATGGCGTGGGCGGGGTGGTTGTTCGCCGCCACCATCCTCGTCATCGGGGGCGGGCGGCGCGCCCGGACCGTGCCCCTGTTGGCCGTGATCCTGGCCTTCGTGCTCTACGCCGGGCAGCCCGAGACGGCCGTCGAGCTCGGCATCGCCCTCCTCGTCTTCGTGGTCGTCCTCCTGGCTCTGCGGGCGCCGGGGCTGGGTGGATCGGGGCCCGTGCTTCGGCCCGCCCTCGCCGTCGCCGCCGGGGGAGTCGCCGGGGTGGCCCTCGCCGCACCGCTGCTGTTGCCGGGCCTGCAGGTCACCACGGCCTCGATCCGCAGGGCCGTCGGCTACTACGCCGCGCTGCCGCCTCACGACCTCGCCCACGTGGTGTTCCAGGGCTTCGACGGGATCCCGGTGGCGGGCAGTCGATGGTTCGGGCCTTCGATCTACCCCGAGTCCGCCGCCTATGTCGGCGTGATCGCCGTCGTGCTCGCCGTCACCGCCGTCGCCGTCCGTCGACGACCCGAGGTGCTCGCCTTCGCGGCCGTGGTCCTCGTCACGGCCGCGCTCGTGTTCCTCTCCCCCGTCGTGACGATCCTGCACAGCATCACCCACGAACGGGGCGTGGCCTGGCAGCGGTCGCTGCTCCCCATGGCCTTCGCCCTCGCCGTCCTGGCCGGCGTCGGTCTCGACGCCGTGGTGCGCGCCCATCACGAGCGGGCCGTGCGCGCCTGGGCGGGAGGGGGGTTTGCGGTGGCGGCACTCGTCGTCGCCGCGCTGTGGGCGTTCGGTCGCGGACAGCTCCCCGCCGCCGAGGCCGGCATCCGTCGCGACAGCTTCATCTGGCCCGCCACCGACATCGTCGTCGGCGTGGCGGTCGTGGGGGGCCTGCTCCTGGCCGACAAGCGCCGGCGCGGCGGCGCCGGTCGGGCCGGCCCGCGCCGCGTCGACGTCGGGCACGTGGCCGGCGCCGTCCTGCTCGCCTGCGAGACGGTGTTCCTCGTGATCGCGGGCGCACCGCTGTTGTCGTCGAGCCCGACGTCGCTCGCCCCGACCCCGTCGGAGGTGGCCCTGCAACGCGTCGTGGGGAGCTCACTGGTCGGGCTCGGAGCGCGCGCCTGTTCCCAGCCGCCCACCCTCGGGATCCTCCCCAACGTCAACGTCGCCTTCGACGTCCACGAGCTCGCCGTCTACGACCCCGTCATCCCGGCTGCGTTCTTCCGCGCCTGGCGGGCCACGACGGGTGCGCCCGGTGGGCCGGGGCGGGCCCCGCTCGTCTTCTGCCCGGCCATCACCTCGGCGACCGTCGCCCGCCGCTACGGGGTGGGGTACGTCCTCGAGCCGAGTGCCCGACGCGGTCCCACGGGCTCCGTGCTCGCGGCGCACATCGGGAACGAAAGCCTGTGGAGAGTCCCGGGGGCCGCCCCCGCGACGCTGAGCGCCCTGCGCGCCGGCGGAGGCTTCCCCGCCGACGACGCCCCCGGCACCCCCGTCGCCGTCACCCATCCGGGCCCGGCCCGGTGGGATGTCGTCACCGACGCCACGAGCCCCAGCGCGCTGCGGCTGCGCCTCTCCGACATCCCCGGTTGGCACGCCTCAATCGACGGCCGGCCCCTGGCGCTCGACACCTATGCCAGTGTGATGCTCGAAGCCCGTGTCCCGGCCGGTCGACACCACATCGAGCTCCACTATTGGCCCGACGACTTCAGCACCGGGCTGGTCGTGGCGGCGGCGGCGCTCGTCGTCCTCCTCGTCGCCGTCGTGGGGTCGCGGCGCCGCCCACCGAGACACGCTACCTCCTGAGCCGGCGCGGGTGGGGCGGCAGGCTCAGCGCCCCAGCAGCCACGTGACGACGTGCCCCACGCCTCGTCGGGCCAGGTGCGCGGGCGCCGTCGGTCGGTCGACGCCCCAACCCGGGGGCGTGCCAAGCGCGACGGGAGACATCGCCTCGCGCGCAGCGTGGAGCCCGTGCCGTCGGGCGGGCGTCTCGAGAGTGGCGAAGACGACGACACCGGTGGGACGCAGGACTGCCCCGCCTCGTGGTCCCCCCGGCGACGGTCCCCGACCCGGTCCGTGATCCCATCTGCCCCCGACATCCACCCAATGTGCCGATCCTGGCATGGTTGGCCCCCCTGTCGGACCCCGAGGCCACGGCGCGGCTCGGGTCATACCGACCAGGGATATCGGTGTGCGGGCCGGAGAGGCCGAAGCAACGCCCCCACAAAGGCCGGGGCGGCGTACGTGAGGGGTAGTCGGCCCGGCGCGTCAGGACCGGCCGTGGCTCGGACGGCGTGGCTCTCAGACTCACCGACACCCCGAGGGGAGGACCCCGCGGGGTGTCGGTGGGAGCGAGCTAGCGCCCCAGGAACCAGGCCGCCGTCTTCCTCGCAATGCCAACGGTCTGCTCCGCGAAATTGCGACTCAGGCTGGGCAGTTGCGAGAACCGCTCTCTGTTCCTCCGCTGCCCGGAGGGCCGGGAATCGATCGACGGAGGCGCCATGGGCGACTCGTTCGTCGTCACGGCACGCGGGGAACGTTCCCGCCGCTTCGGCATCCATCGCAGCGGGTTCACGAGGGCGGACCGAGGCGTGGCGCCTTCACCGTGGCCGCCGGTCGACTGGCTCGTGTTGAGGAAGGCGAGAATGGATCTCCCGCCTCCGCCCGGGCCGCCCCCATCGGGGCCGCCCCGAAAGTGACTCGGCTTGAGGGCGGCCAGCTGGGCGATGGCCCGACGAGGGGCGTCCACCAGGACGAGCAGGGCCAGGCCCATCAGGATCAGGACCCCGCCGATGACACCCAGCATCCCGACGCCGGGCCCGGTGCCGGTGAAGGCCAGGGACTGCGACGAGGCCGTGACGGGCTTGGCGCCACTGCCGCCGCTACCGGAGGTGGTGGCGGTGGTCCCCGCCTTGGTGGTGGTGGTGACCGGCGCCACCGAGGTGGTCGAGGTCGATCCCCCGCCGGCCACGGCGATGACCGGGGCGATGGGGCTGCCCGTGGGCGTGGCCGTGGTGATGCCCGAGGTGGCGATGTCGTCATTGGGATAGGCCGTGCACGTGAGGGCCAGGGCACTGCCGGCCACGTTCAGGCTCAGGCTGGCCGAGGCGTCCTCTTGGATGGTGATGGCCCCGCTCGTGGCCGTGAAGCCCGAGATCGTGGCCGGGGTGGCGGGCAGCGACAGGCTGACCCCCGACGCCGGGATGGGGCTCGGGAAGGGCACGCTGAAGGTGAGCTGCTGGGGGGTCTTGGCCGGCGTCGCCCCACTGGCGTCGATCTGGGCCGTGGCCGAGCCGGCCAGGGGCTGTCCCGGCGACACCGCCGCCGCGGCCGAGGCCAACGAGGCGGGCAGGTTCACCACCGTCTGGTAGCCGGTCAAGGTGAAGGACTGACCGGCGCTCGGCGCCGCCGGCGACAACGTGGCCGAGGTCACGGCGTCGTTGAGGGCGATGCTGCCCACCGGGGTGCCCGGGCAGTACAGCTCGTAGGCCCCCGTGATCGTGGTGGGTGGGGCGGTGGTGGTCGTCGTCCCCGCCCCCGAGGTGGTCGTGGTCGGCGCCTCGGTCGTCGTGGTGGGCGCCTCCGTCGTCGTCGTCGGGGCTTCGGTCGTGGTCGTGGGCGCCTCGGTGGTGGTGGTCGTGGCCCCGGTCGTCGTGGTCGTCGCCCCCGTGGTGGTGGTCGTGGCCCCGGTCGTCGTGGTCGTCGCCCCCGTGGTGGTGGTCGTGGCCCCGGTCGTGGTGGTGGCCCCGGAGGAGGTCGTGGCCCCGGAGGAGGTCGTGGTGGCCCCGGAGGAGGTCGTGGTGGCCCCGGCCACCGTGGTGGTCGGCAGAGTCTCCGAGCCGAACAGGATGATGCCGATGGCACGGTCACCGGCCTGGTCACCGATGGCGAGCACACAGGTGTCTCCGGCGGCCTGCTGGACCGCGGTCGGTGGGCACGGGAAATTCGCCGCATCGGTCGCCGACGAGCCCGAGGTCGAACAGCCCGTGATGACCGATGTCGAAGGCACGGTCTGCGTACACGTGGGCTTGCCAGCTAGGGGCGGCCCGACGGTCCCGCCTTTCAGAACCTTGGTACCCGACAGCACGCCCGAGGCCGCGATGTTCGTGAGGGCAAGTTGGGAACAACTGACGGGGACGTCGTTCCCGAGGAGGAAGACTTGTGGTTGCGTAGGGTCGGAATTGCACTCCTCGATCGAGGCCAGCGAGCCGGCCGTGAAGTGCGCGCCGCTTACAGCGACGGTGTCACCGGCTGCCAACCCTGAGCATATCGGAGCAGAAGGGTTCGAGTTGTTGCACGTCACCCCGGCTGCCGTCGACGTCAGCGAAAGCGTCTGCGTAGCGGCGGACGCACTCGTCACGTTGGTCGCCAGCATCAACGTGCCGATGACCAGGGTGAGCACACCTGTCGCCGTCAACCATCTCGAGGTCTTCCTCAAGCCTTCCACGTCCCCCCCAGTCGGACCGCCGAGATTTGGGACCGGTCGGTCCCACCCTGTGCGATCACTCTCCGGAACTACCTTCGTGCCCTGCTTGGAACTTCCTGCATGAAACTGCCCGCTTGGAACTCGTCACGCACTGCTCGCTACAAGCGGCCCTCGGGGGCGGGACCAGTTGGCCCCGCCCCCAAAGAGCGCTTTCACTTCCTTTGATACGTCTCCTTTGATACGTCCTTGCAGTGGTCCTTCAGTCGCTCAGCTGATCGACAGGGTGCTCGTGGCACCGTCGATGGTGGCCGAGGCGATCGTGCCGGTGCCGAGCAGGAGGTCGCTGGTGAAGCTACCGGTCGTCCCGGGACCGGTGTCAGCGCCCAGGCAGGCGATCAGGGTCACGGTCTGGCCCTTGTCCTGCTTGGGGCTCTTCACCGTGCCCACGATCTTGAAGCCGGTTTCCTGCTGGACACCACCAGGGCCAGGAGGAGGTGCGGTGCAGCCGGTGCTGCTCGCAGCGCTCGTCTTGGTCTGGTACGTGCGACCGCCAACGTGGAGTGTGATCTTCTTGAGGGCCTTCTGGATCGACGTCGTGCCTGTCGTGGCGAACCCGCTCTCGGTGTCGTACAGGTACGTCTTCTTCACCGCACACGGAGCCTGCGGGTTGTTGGCGCCCTTGCACTTCGTGTTCTTCGAGCTGATGTTGACCGACAGGGCCGAGCTGCCGCCGCACCCTCCGAAGCTCGCACTCGCGGTCGTGACCGAGGTCTTGGACGTAGCGCTGATCGAGCCCGATGCCGACAGGCCGGGGGCCGGGAACGTGGCGCTGCCCGAAACCGTGCAGTTCACCGCCCCATCAGCAGGCACTGTGCTGCCGTTCTTTGCCGATGCCGCTGAGGACAACCCCACGAGGGTGCCAATAGGAAGGGCAATCGCGAGGACGCCCATCAGGATTTTACGACGCATGTGTTGGTGCTCCTTTTTTGTTGATCAGGTTGGTTGATCACGGATGAAACGATTCCTGACACGCATCCCCCCCATGGATCCCCGCAGGTGTCCGCATATCGATGTGTCAGGGGGGTGCGTCCCGGCACTTCGACCTTGCCTTTCGGCAATCCAGCGCTCACCGCGAGTTGAAGTCCCCCTACCCCCTTCCGTTTCCGTGGGTCCCCAGACGATCTTCTGCGCCCATCTCGCGACGCGCACAAACGGCCGCCCGGGACCCCCCGCAACCGTTACTACCGGCCACGATACGGAGTACGGGGCCGGGTCACATCGTCACGATTGACTAAATAGGAGCCTCATCCCCGGCGTCCCGTGGGCCGGCGACGTGGTTCCGTAGGGACAGGGTGACTGACCGTGGCAATAAGAGCGTCTTCTCCTGGGATTTCTCGGGGCGACGACGGCGTCTTCACGACATCGCGTCGTACACTGACGCCTTGTGAGGGGGCACCGGGTGCTGAAGCGCGTGGCGTTGACCTTCGTCACCATCGGCCTCCTCCTCCTGTCGTTCGTGGCGTATCAGCTGTGGGGAACGGCACTCTACGAGCACCACGCCCAGGACCAATTGCGCCAGGAGCTCCAGCAGAAACTCGGAACCACCACGACCACGCCCCCCACCACGTCCTCTCCGACGACGACCCCGACCCCGACCACGACCACCCCGGCCGCGCTGGCGGCGGCGCCGACCACTCCCGACCCGAAGGTCGGAACACCCATCGGCCTTCTCACCATTGCGCGCATCGGCATGAACGGCGCCGCCATCGTCGAGGGCACCGACGAGAACCAGCTGCAGCAGGGCCCCGGTCACTACCAGGGAACGCCACTTCCGGGTCAGGGCGGCAATACGGCCATCGCCGGTCACCGGACGACGTACGGCGCCCCCTTCTACAACCTCAACGAACTACAGCCGGGCGACCCGATCATCATCCAGACGTCCCAGGGAACCTTCACGTACCGGGTCGTCAACGCACACGTGGTGTCCCCCTCGAACACGGCCGTGCTCGACGCCAGCACCGGCCCCGAGCTGACCCTGACGACGTGCAACCCGCGCTACAGCGCCGCCACGCGGCTGGTCGTCCTGGCCACGCTCACCGCCGCCGCGCTGACCACCCCCCCGACGGTGCCCACCAGCGGCCCGCCCTCGAGCTCGAGCAGCACCACCGTCACCCTCCCCAAGAGCCTCGGAGGGGCCGCCGGGGAGAGCAGCGGCGGACTCAGTGGGGTGAGCACACGAGGACAGGTGGAACTGGCCGTCGTGTGGGGCGCCTTGACCGTGACGGCGGCCGGGCTCGGTCTCGTGGGCTGGCGGCGGGGTCGTCGACCGTGGTCGTGGGTGGTGTTCGCCATGGGCGCCCCCCTCACCTTGGCGGGATTATTGGTCTGTTACCAGCACATCAGCCTGGCCCTGCCCCAGAGTTTCTGATGCCTGTCCTTCGATCGTCAGCCGCCGGGCAACGACGTTGTGGCCCTAGACCGTCCCTCAAATTTGTCAATCGAGTCGATGGGCCTCCCTCGACGTCCGCCGAAGGGCCCCGAACCCGGCGTATCCAGGCCATCTGGCCCTCCAGAGGCGGTCCCTCCCGGGTCGTTTTTTTCCTCGAAGAGGCCATTGCGGTTGGCCAACGACCACACAACCAGCTATCTTAAGGACTTGGGGCCACGCTCCGTGGTGAGGGGTCCCGGGGGGTGCGGGGGAAGTGTCTCGAAAGCACGGTGATGGCGTTCGTTGAGCGCCTCGGGAGTGAGGATGACCGGCGACGCCGAGCAGCCGCCACTCGGAGCGCGCCCGTCGCAACTCCGTCGCTCGTCTGCGATCCCGAAGAACTGACTCCCGCAGAAAACGGGCACTCCGTCGGGGACGTGCCCGCCATCGCCGGTCGTCGGGTCTGGGGGGCGACCCCGGGCTACCACGTGATCGCCTGCGTCGACGTCCAGCCCACATCGGAGTCGGGCGCGCATCCCGAGCGACTCGACGTGCTGTGGCGCTTGGCGATTCGTCGCATGGAGCGATGCGTCCGGCCCGAAGACAAAATGTGCATGCTCGGCGGCGCGCGCATCGCGGTGTGTCTGGGTGCGGGAGGCCAGGGGATCGCGCCGAGCGCGCTCGGGCGGCGCCTGGCGCGAGCCATGGGCGACCACCTCGCCGTGGGCACGGCCGGTCTCGACTTGCGGGTCGCGGTCGGCATCGGCGCGGCGTCAGGCGACGTGGAATCCTCCGAGCTGGCCGCGGCGGCCATGGCGACGATCCGTGAGACCACCGCGCGCGCCGGCACGGTCGGCACCTCGCCCCCCCGACCGTTCGTCGCCGTGACGCACGTGCCGGACCACGTGGTTTCCTTCCTCGCCGGCGCCCACAACGGATCGAGTTCGGGTACTGGCAAGCCGGTGCGCCGGTCCCCGTCATGGCCACCGAATCGCCTCGTCCGACGAGTCCTCGTGCCACTGGCCGCGGACCGAGACGTCGTGAGCGGCGCGCTCACGAAGACCGAGGCATGGCAGTCGCCCTTGGCGGGCGACAGCGCTCCCTTGTCGGCGTCAGGGCTCCGGGTTCTGCTCGTGGATCCCGAACCCGGATCCGACAACATCCCACGGCCCATGGTGGACGCCGTCGCCGCGGTCGCTTGTCGAGCCGGCGCCCAGCCCATCGTGGCGTCGGCCCTGGACCCGGACGGAGTCTTGCTCAACCTCTACCTGACCGAGCCCGATGTGGTGATCATCGTGCTTCAAGCACTTGGATCTCAATCCGAGCTGGGTCCGCACTGGGGCCGCGCCTGGGAACGTCCCGCCCAACTGGCGCGGGCGCTTCGGGATGTTGGTGTTCCCGTCGTCGCCTTGGGAATGGGCGCGAGTGCGGCCGCTCTGGCGGTGTGTGTCGAACAGGGGGCGGTCGGGCTCTTCCACTCGGACCTGCTCCCGCAGGAACTGGCCCGCCTGGCCACGGCGCGGGCCAGCGCCTCGACCAGCGCGACGCCGGGCGTCCGGGACGAGCCTCGCGGTCCAGGGCAGCTGCCCGCACCCTACGACGCGCTCGTCCACTTGACACCCAGCGAGCGACGGGTCCTCTTCCACATGATGGAGGGCAGCTCGGCTTCTGAGATCGCCGACATGTTGGTCGTGTCGCTCACTACGGTGCGGTCGCACATCCGCTCCATCCTGAGAAAGCTGAACGTCAATTCTCAGCTCGCCGCGGTCGCCCTTGCCTTCGGCACCCTTCCCCGCCAAGCCTCGACCGCCTGACCCCATGATCACCTTGCCAGCCCCGCCCTCTTCGATAGAGTCATCCAGATGACTCCGATGAAATGGCTTACCGCAGTCCTCGCGGTTCTCGGCCTTATCGCCCTCGTGGCAGCCATCATCTACTTCACGGTGGCCGCTCAATCCCTGCCTTCGTTCCTGGGCCCGCTCCACCATGTGCAGGCCCACCGCAAGCGGCGGGGCGAAGCTGTGCTGGCGCTGGCCATCGTCCTCTGGGCGGTCGCCGCCATCATCTATTTCGTCGAGCGGCGTTCCCTGGCGGCCCCGAGCACAAAGAGCACGACGGACCAACCGGCCGCCTGAGAGACGGCGCCGCGAGTCCACACGTCGCCTCGCGGTGAGGACCGCAGTGGGGTGCGAATCACGGCCACCGCCTAAGCGTTCGTGGTTATCCCGACGTTCGTGGCGAGGGTGGCTGTCCCTCGGCGTCGTCGGGCTCGTCGGTGGGTGTGGCGGGACCTCGGCCGGTCTTGTCCGCGTCCAGGCCGGCGCGATCGCCTACGTCTGTAATGGTGCCTTCAACGCCGATCCCGGAACGTCGGTCGCCGTTGTCGACCTTGTGGGCGACCACGCCCTGTCGCCCGTGGCCTTGGGCGCGGGATCACTACCGTCGGCTCTGGCTGCCACAGCGGACGGGAGACGCCTCCTCGCCACCGCGCAGGGCGCAAACCACCTCATGGTTCTCGACTCGGGCACGGGCTCCGTCGTCGGGACCGTCACCACCGGGCTCGAGCCCGACGCCGTGGCCGTGGGGGGACCCGGAGACACCACCGCGCTGGTGGCGAACCTCGGGGACGGCACCGTCACGCCGGTCGACCTCACGACGCTCCGGGCGGGTCGACCCATCCCCGTGGGCTCGGAGCCCGACGCCGTGGCCGTGGGGGGACCGGGAGACACCACCGCGCTGGTGGCGAACCTCGGGGACGGCACCGTCACGCCGGTCGACCTCACGACGCTCCGGGCGGGTCGACCCATCCCCGTGGGCTCGGAGCCCGACGCCGTGGCCGTGGGGGGACCGGGAGACACCACCGCGCTGGTGGCGAACCTCGGGGACGGCACCGTCACGCCGGTCGACCTCACGACGCTCCGGGCGGGTCGACCCATCCCCGTGGGTCCCGGGCCGACGGGGATCGCATGGGCGAGTGGGGCGCAGAGCGCGTGGGTGTCGGTGGGCTCGTCCCTGATCCCGATCGATGTCGCGGCTCGCACGGCCGGCACCGCCATCGCGGTCGGTCACGTGGCCCAGGCGGTCGCCCTCGGGCCCGGTGGCACGACGGCATGGGTGGCAGGCATTGACGGCACCGTAACCCCGGTCGACCCTCGAACCGGCCGAGCCCAGCGTGCCATTCACGTCGGAGGCCGACCCTCCGCCATCCTCGTCCCGTCAGCGCAGAGCTAACCGAGCGCACCGACCGTCGCCGGACGGCGTGTCGACGCCTCGTCAGCCGTGGAAATCCATGACGTCCGACGCCGTCGCCGACAACAGGGTGACGCCGCTGTCCACCGCCGTCGGCGTGGCCACGCAGCGGCTGCTCGGTGCACGGACCTGACCCCCCTTGTTGCTCCCCCACGCCCACACCTTGCCGTTGGAGTCGACGACGTACGACGTCGACCCTCCAGCAACCACCTGGGAGATGGTCTGACCGCTCAATACCTTCACCACGACGGGAATCGACTCCTTGTGTGGGCGCCCCGCACCCAGCTGACCGCAGAGATTGCTGCCCCACGCCACCACGGCTCCGGTATTGAGCAGTGCCAGTTGGTGTCCGTCGTTGCCGAGGTCGCCCCCGGCGTAGACTCGCACCGCATGGGTGCCGCTCGGCAATTGCACCTGGACGGGCACGGCCGAATTCTTCGTGGATCCGTTCCCCAATTGGCCGGCGCCACCGAGTCCCCAGTCCCAGACCTGGCCGCTTTGGAGCAGGGCCGTGGAGTAGGCGTTCCCGTCGCTGATCGCCACGACCGGGTCACCGGCGGGCAGCCCCGTCACGAGACGGGGACTGGCGACATTGCCCGAGAACGTGTACCCGCACGAGTACACGGCACCCGCTGCGGTGAGCCAGACGACGATGCCGCCGCCCCCGGTCACGGCGATCAGGTTCGAGAGGCCCGGGACCTTGGTGGGCCTCCGCTCCTCTTTGTGGTTCCCGAGACAGAGCGTGCCGCGGCCGTTCCAGCCCCAGGCCCAACCCTGACCCTGCGAGTCCACCGCGAACGCCATGTCCTGGGCCTCACCGATGGCCTTGATCACGGTGCCCGAAGGGAACTGGACCTGGACCGGCGTCGTCACGCTATTGGCTCGCTTGTTGTTGCCGAGCTGGCCGAAACTCCCGTTCCCCCAGGCCCACTCCTGGCCATTGGCGAGCAACGCGTAGTTGGCGGAATTGGCCGCCGCCAGCGCCGTAACGTTGGTCAGGCCCGGAACCGCCGTGGGCACGTGCTGATCGTTGGCGGCGCCTTGGCCGACCGTCTTGTACGACCCCCACCGGTATACGGTCTGGATCTGCGCGCCCGCCGTTCCAGCGCCGAGACCGACCACGACAGAGCTCAGGACCGCCAGAACGGCGACACTCCTTGCCAAGGCGACGAACCCAAAGCCAGGTGACCCGATAGACATCGTCTCTTCTTAGGCGAGCGTCCCACAGTTCCGCATCGTCAAGAGTGACGGTACGGGGCTTTGGAGCGGACCTGACTTCGAATCGATCCCGTGCCTCGGCCGCGTTGAATCGGCCTGACCGAACAATTCTCACTGACCGTGCTTTTCACTCTGACTCAGTGACGATCCGTACCGGGAAATCGCGGGTGAGCTTGCGGCACTCCCCAAATTTGACGACGAGATGCCCACCGGTCGACATCCGCTGAACCCTGACAGCCACGTCATACAAGGGTGAAACCGCATGCATCGATCTCGCTTGGCGCGACTTCTCACACTCGTCTCCGCTCGTGGTCGCCGCTGCCGCCACCCGTGGGAGCTCGTCGATTAGCTGGTCCAATGGTTCGACGACGACATTTTCCTTCTCAACCAGGGAGACATTCCTCACAACGACCAAGAAGGGTGCGACGGTAACGAACCCGACGTTCCACTGCACCCCGACCGACATCATTGAAATGGCGATGTAGCCATCCTGATCCGATGCCGAACGCGCTCTTGTGGACGTCGTGAATGCCGGGCTGGGATTAGATTTGCCCGCCATCGGACACGGCGAACAGGGGGGGCACGCCGAGCCGGGACGACCGGCTGACGGGAGACCGCGTCGCGTGACGCCGCGCCAGCTCATGGCCAGGCACCTTGAAGGCTCGGGGATCGAGCTCGGGCCCGGCCACCATCCCTTCCCGCTGACCCTGCCCGGTGTCGACGTCCGGTTCGTGGACCGATGGCTTCCCGAGCAGAGCGCCCAGCTCTTCCCCTACCTGGCGAACCGGGGTGCCTTCACCGCGCCACACATCGTCTCGGACCTCAACACCGATCGGCTCCGTCCCGTCCCCGACGCCAGCCAGGATTTCGTCATCGCCAGTCATGTCCTCGAGCACCTCGCTGAGCCGATCGGGCTCATCGCCGAGATCCATCGAGTCCTGCGCCCGGGAGGGACCGCGCTCATCCTGCTGCCGGACCGGCACCGGACCAAGGACCGCGAGCGGCCCGCGACGTCACTCGAGCACCTCGTCTCGGAGTACCGCGCCGGTGTCACAAGGGTCGATGACGCCCACGTCGTCGAGTTCCTGAAGAGTAGGGGCAAACCGCTCGGCACCACTCCCGAGGAACGTCTCGAAACCCTCGACCATCACCGCCGCCGCTCGGTGCACGTGCACTGTTGGGATGCGCCCGAGTTCCTGGCTGTGCTCGTGTGGGGAGCCCAGAACCTCGATCAGCAGTGGACGTTCGTCGATGGCATCCTCCCCGAAGACGAGAGCCCGCCCGGCATCGAGTTCGGATTCGTCCTCCGCCGCGCCACGACGATGCTCGAGCCGGCGGCGCGGTCCACCCGGTTGCGCGAGTCGTGGGAGACGTGGCGCGACGGACGCACGGCCTCGCTCCGCGCCGCACCGGGGCGCAGGTCGTCGCGCCTGGTGGCGAAGGCGCGGCGCCGTGTCCGGGTCTATCGGGAACATGACGGATCAGGCGGGTGACGCCGCCGCCGGGTCCAGGCGATGAGCCCGGCCCCGGCCAGGCCGAGCCCGCTCAGCGCCGCCACGGCGATCCCGACGCTGAAAGCGGTGGGCCTGTACTGCAGCACGACCACGTGCCGTCCGGGAGGGATGCGGGCCTGGAGCATGACGCCGGCGAAACGTTGCAGTGCCAGGGGACGGCCGTCGATGGTGGCGTGCCATCCGGGGAGGTCGGTGAGCCGGAGGCGGAGCACCGTCGGGCCGGGGGCATCGGTGACGACGTGACGGACGGCGGGGTCCGGGCCCGTCACGGACGCCGCCTGACCCGGTGCATCGACAGCGGGCAAAGCCCGGCCCGACGGGGCGGGAACCACGGTGGCCTGGGCGACGCCGGGGATCCGGTAGAGGTACTCGTCCCCGACCCGCTGGTCGTAGACGCCACCGACAGGGATCGGTTGGCCGTAGTGCACGAGCACGTATCCCACGCCGTAGCGGCGGGCGATGACGGCGCTTCGCACGACGGGACAGAACGCGCTGACCGGGATGGTCGGCTTGGCGTGCAGGGCCGGGAAATACGCCTGCGGGGTGATCGGGTCGTAGGCGGACAACTCTCGCACCCCCACCAGGATGTTGGCCTCGGGCAGGATCCCGATGGTCGGGGGCGCTTCACAGGATCGGGCCCCGAACCCCACCACCGATGCACCGACGGCCTTCGCCAAGCTCACCTCCGCCACGGTGGGCGCCACGAAGGTCGGGCTCGAAGACCACAGCGACGCCCCCACGCCGGCCAGGAAGGCGGTCTCACAGGCGATGAGCAAGGCCCCAGCCCACCATCGGGTTCGGTCCTGCCCCCGCCCCAGACGCACCGAGAGCAAGCCGCACACGGCCAGTCCCACGACCACCTGTACGGCTGGCCAGATGAAGCTGTCGGCACGCTGGTGGGCGGCGGGGGGCGTGAGGGTGCCGCGCCCCACCACCCACAGAGCGGCCAGGACGAGGATCGAGACGCCGAAGCCGGCACCGACCCATGTCCGCACTGCCCAGTCCCGTCCCGATTTGACCACGATGTCGACACCCACCCCGGCGAGGACGGCGACCGCGAAGCTCACCATCACCACCCCCAGATGCCAGCGCGCCCGGAAGGGCAATTGGTTCATGACCGACGCCACCGGCACCACGAAGGCGAGGGCGAACATGACGACGCCGACCGCGCCCAACGCCAGCACCTCGGGCCGTTTCCCTCGAAGCGCGAGTGCCATCGCCGCCAGGACGATGGCGATGACACCCACATAGTCCGAAGCGCCCACGCTGAAGAACCGGCTGTGGGCCAAGGACGAGGCGCTGAATCCGGGAAGCATCAGACTCGTCAGGTTGTGCAGCGGGATGGCGTTGTTCACGCGCGTGGCGTTGCGAAACACCGAGCCCGGAATCAGCTGCAGCCCGGGTAGCAACAAGGGAGCGCTCAACCCGAGCCCGATCACGGCGGCCGCCACCAGATCGACCGAGGCCCGCGCCACACGACGGCGTTCGGGGCCGCGCCCGCGCACGAGGACCACCACCACGAACACCACCAGGGACGGCCCGAGCACGACCAAGGCGTCGGGCTGGCCGGCGTAAACCGCACAGGCCCCGACGACGGCGAGGAAGGCGACGCCACGGAGGCGATGGCCGCCGCGCACCACCAATGTGGTGGCAGCGAAGATCCATCCCACCCAGGCCATGACGCCGCCGATGGGCCATCCCAGGAATCCCATGAAGACGCCACTGAGCTCGTAGATGGTGCCCGCCATGACCGCACCCATGACCCCCAGGCCGAGCACCCGGGCGAAGACGTACACGCCGGTCCCGGCCAGGGCGAGGGTGACGAGCACCTGCACCGTGTAGGCGAGGTGCAACGGGGCCAGGTAGCCGAGGAGGGCGGGGACGCTGAAGACTCCCGACTGCCAATTGAAGGCCAGGGGCAGCCCCAGGGCGTTGTAGGGGTTCCACAGGGGCAACTGGCCGTGATGGACCTGCGTCCACGCCAGGGAGGTCCACGGGATCATCTCGGCGATCTGATCGGTGGCCTGGGCGTTGTGGGCCACCACCCCCGGCTGCTGGGACAACCCGTAGCGCGCCAGCAGGTCGAACGGACCCAGAGAGGTGCCATGGGCCAGCGCCGGCGCCATGACCGCGCCGGCTGCGCCTAGCACCCACAGGACCCCCAGGATGTCGGGGGTCCCTGCCAACCGTCGCGCCGCCGGGGTCAGCCACGCCCACGGCGGGCGTGCCGGAGCCGCGTGGCGTCGCCGCTGCGTCATCACCTTCGTGCGCCGCTGGTCATGGTCCCTCACCCGGTGGACTCGTTACCGACAGGGGATGGTGCCACGCTGCCAGCTCCGGCCAAGTTTGGCCGCTCCCCGAGCGAGACGTGCAGGATGCCGGTCTGCTAAGGGCGCCCGAGGAACCGCGACCAGCGCTAGACGACGGCCCCGTCTCGGAGTCGGATCCGTCGTCCGGCCCGGCCGGCCACGTCGGCATCGTGGGTGGCCACGACGATCGTGACGGCCTCTTCGCCGGATTGGAGCTCGTTGAGAAGGGACATGACCTCGTGCGCGCTCGCCGAGTCGAGGTTTCCGGTGGGCTCGTCGGCGATGATCACCCGGGGGCGATTCGCCAGGGCCCGGGCGATGGCGACACGTTGCTGCTCGCCGCCCGACAATCGCGACGGCAGATGGTCGAGGCGCCCGCCGAGCCCGACCCGTTCCAACAGCTCGGTCGAGCGCTGGCGACGTTCGGCCTTCGATTGGCCGTGGGGGACCATGGCGATGCCGACGTTCTCCTCCGCCGTGAGGGTGGGGATGAGATTGAACTGCTGGAAGACGAACCCGATCTCTTCACCCCTGATGCCGCGTCAGCGTGGAGTCCGTCGCCCTGCCCATCTCATTTCCCTCGAAGCGGATGGTCCCCTGGGTCGGGGTGTCGAGCGCGCCGAGCAACTGCAGCAGGGTGCTCTTGCCCGAACCGCTGGGCCCTTCCATCGAGACGAACTCCCCAGGCTCGATGTCGAGATTGACGTCGTGGAGGGCGAGAACGGGTGTGCTGCCGCGCATGTAGCGACGCTCCACGCCCCGCAACTCGTAGAGCCGGCTGTTCGACACGGACGGGGCGGGATCGACCCTGCTCTCGGTCGGCGCTCGTCCTTCTCGGTTTCGCTCTTCGCTCATGGGTTCGGCCCCCTCCGGCAGGCCCGGCTCCTCAACTGGTGGAGCACTCATCCGAGGTCCCGGAGCGCCACCGCGGGTGCGAGGCGCGAGGCGCGCCAACCGCCGGCTATGCCGGCGATGAGTCCACCCACCACGGCGGAGGCGAGGCCAAGCAGGATGATCCCGGCGTCGATCGGGGCCCGCAGATGGATCTTTGCCGAGGACTGAGCTGCGGTCGTGGCCTGGTGGAAGACGGCGCCCACCGTCGAGGTTCCCACCGGGATGGTCGAGCTCGTCGCGGTGAGGGCGGGACCGACGGCTCCGATGATGGCGCACACGGCGATCCCGACGGCCACCCCCAGCACACCGCCGAGAATGCCGATCCCGACCGTCTCGGCGACGATCTGGCGCACCACCCGCCCCCGCGACCAGCCGATGGCCCGAAGCGTGCCGATCTCTCTGACTCGCTTGGCGATGCTCGACAGGGTGAGCAGTGCCGCGATCAGGAACGAGGCCAACAACACGATCACGGCCAGGGCCCCGCCGAGGTTGGTGGCGAGCGTGTGGGCGTTGGACAGGCTCCCGGTGACCTGGCCCGAAAGCTGCTTGTCGGTGAGAACCTGGGCGCCGGGGAGCTCCTTGTGGATCGCCGCGGCCACGGCGTTCACGTCCGAAGACTTGTCCACCTTGACCAGCACCTCGTTGACCCGGCCGGTGTTCGAGCCCAAGTTCTGCACGGTGGCGAGGTCGAAATAGATATCGGAGGTGTTGCCTGTCAAAGTCGGGTTCACAAGACCAGCGACGGTGAACACGGTCTTGTCGATGGTGAGTTGCTGTCCGACCTTGATGTTGTTCGTGCTGGCGTAGGCGGTGTTGACGAGGATCTGGTCGGCGGGCTTGGTGCCGAACCACTTGCCCTTGACCACCTGGGCGGGCGTGATGAGCCCGGTCGAGGTGTCCGACGGGTTCACCCCGGCGACTGTGTAGCTCTTGGTCTCGGTGTTGGTCGAAGGCGGATTCAGCACCCGGGTGATGGTCTGCTCGGGCACGACGACCTTGGCCTCGTACTGCTGGTACGAGGCGGGCAGACACTTCGAGAAGACGGCGCCGAAGGCGGCACCACCGAACCCTCCACCGCCTCCACCTCCCCCGCCACCACCGGCAAAGCCTCGTCCACCCCCGGCGCCTCCGCTTCCTCCTCCGGGAGCTCCCGCTCCCGAGTTGCCTGTCGGGGCGGTGGTGGTAGGAGTGGCGGCGGGAGAGGTGGTGGACGTCGTCCCGAACGCCCCCGACGACTCCAGGCACGCTCGCACCGAGGCCTCCTGGGCCGCGGTCAGCGGTGGCGGCTTCTGCACACTGGTGATCGTCTGCCCGCCCGTGGTCACGGTGTCCGTCTGGGCAGGAACGGTGCCGGTCTCGTGCAAGGCCTGCAGGGAGAGACCCGGGACAGCTGAGGCCACCCCCTTGACCGACGCGACGTCCGCCACCGCCGCGCTCGGGAACGTGATGAGCGTGCCGGGAACGAAGAAGTCATAGGTGAACTGCGTTCCGGGCGGACCGAGCTTGGACAGATCGGTCAGCACCGACGAGTTGGCGTTGAGGAGCGCGGCTTGGTCCGAGGCATTCAACGTGGCGATGGTCGAGGCGCCCGCTCGACCGCGTCCGGCTCCGGGGGCAAAGAAGCCCCCTCCTCCACCGCCGCCTCCCCCTCCGGGAAAACCTCCTCCAGTCGGCGCGGTCGTGGTCGTGGTGGTCGAGGCGCTCGAGGTCGTGGTGGCGTCCACGGTCCGGGTCACGATGATGTCGGTGCCCACCGAGGAAAGCGGGGAAAGGATCTTGTTCTGGGCCTGGGTCAGCCCATCGGAGACGCCGACGATCCCCATGACCAGCCCGACCCCGGCCGCCAGGCCGATGGCGGTCACCACCGTCCGGCTCCACCGCCTGCGCAGCTCGTTCCACGCATATCCCACTGCGAACATCAGCACCTCCGGTGCTCCCCGACGACGGCGGGCACGATACGGAGTCAACCTGGCAACTGCCTGTGAACGAGGCCGCCGGGGCGGATCTCACAGGGAGCTCGAAGGAGAGCAACGCGGGCCGGGCGCCGCCCGGCGCGCGCTACGGGATGATCGCCGCAGGCGCGGGCAAGGGGATGGGGCCCCCGAATCGCACCGTGACACCGTCTCGTCGCATGCTGCGCGTGAACCATGTCACCGAAAAGAAGATCGCCGCCGCGGTGAGGGACAGGGTGATGACCGTGCGCTCGAGGGGAAAGGCCCCGGCCGAGGCGGTCAGAAGGAGCCACAGCACCACTCCCCCGTTCACGAACATCGCCACCGCCCACAAGAACGAGACCCGGACGAAGAACCGGTGGACCGTCGGTCTGGCCAAGAGCTCGGGGGTGAGGGGGCAGAAGTCATGGGTGAACCGCTGCGTGAACGGGCGACCCAGGACAGCCGACGCCAACAACACGAGGGATGCGAGGAAGGTGCTGGCGGTGGGCTGGATGAAATAGAGAAAAGCGCTCCCCGTCACGAACGAGATGACGGTCCGGGTCGTGAGGAGGATGGTCCCGAGCAGGAGGAGGGTAGACACCCGCTCACGTCGAACGAGACGGCGGACCACGATCAGGTACGACCAACCGAGGGCCCCGAGAAGGGCGCCACGAAAACCGGCGATCAGAAGGACGCAGTAGTAGGCGGCCACGGGGGCGACGACGCTCTCGAGCACGACCGGGATGGCATGCCAAAGAACCAGACGCGGCGAAGGCATCTGCAATACGGAGCCGGCGCGTCCTTCAGGATCGTCTTGGAAGTCGAGCGCCCGCAGTGCCGTCCGGCGACTGTCGGGTGAGTTGATGTCCCACCCTACCCCTCCTGCTGGCGCTATGGGACACAGACGTTGTCCATACCGACTAGAGTGGGCGTCGCGGACAGCCAGTTTTCACGCGAGCTGTACGTCGTTGCCGGTTGCCACAAGGTCTCCCGCAAATGTCCCGAGCGTGGAGAAAAGAGAGCAATATCATGGCAGCAGGCACGGTGAAGTGGTTCAACGCCACCAAGGGCTTCGGATTCATCACCCCTGACGACGGCACGCCCGACGTCTTCGCACACTTCTCGTCCATCGAGGGTTCCGGGTACCGCGAGCTCATCGAGGGCCAAAAAGTGGACTTCGAGTCCGAGCAGGGCCCCAAAGGCCTCCAGGCCAAGCGCGTCCGACCCCTCTAAGGCAGGCTTCGGTTCCAGCCCGGAAGGCCCACTCTCAGGATGCCTGAGGGCAGGCATCGCGACGAACAGGCCCTGGTCCTTCGGGATCAGGGCCTGTCCTTCGCCGGGATCGCCGAGGAATTGGACCTCGCCGGCGCCATCGAGGCCAACGCCGCCTTCAACCGGGCGTTGCGGCTCCGCAGTGCCGCCGAGCAGTCCGAGCTGCGAGATCGCGAAGTGGCCAGGCTCGATGCCTTGAGCGAGCGGCTGCGCGCCCGCCACGGTGTGAGCGAAGAAGAGCTGGCCCGCCAGATGCACGGCGTGCAGCGTCTTCGCAAGACGCTCTTCGTGGCCTGATCCGGAAGGAGACCCTCGTCCGACGTCGTTCAACCCAGGATGCTTTTGAGCAACCTTCCCAGGGCGCCGTTCGTCGACCGGTACACCTTGCGCCGCACGATTCGCTTGCCGTAGTGACCCGGACCCTTGGTGGCGGCCTCGACATTGCCCAGGTCTCGAGCCGCTCGGTAGAGCTGGCTGCGCAGGGACTTGCGAGGAGGCACAGCTGCATCGTAGCCAGCGACAGCCACAATGGCCCGGAGAACCCTCCTCAGCGTCCGAATCGGCGCCGCAAAATGCTCCGGGGGCGCTCAGCGCGGGCTCACCTCCCCGGTCGCCGTGACGTTGAGCTGTCGGAGCAGATCGTATTCGGGCTCGAGCATCTCCCGAAGCTGCTCGCGTTCCTCACTCGAGATCGAGCTCGGCGCACGGGTGGTGCGATCGCGCCGGAGCTCCAGGGGAAGGGCCAATCGGGTGGCCAAGGCGGCGAGACCGGGCTCGTATGTCTCGGTGAACAAGACGGCGGAGCACGCCGAGATCCGCTCGGTAGCCTCGGCCACGCTGAAGCTCGGGGAGAAGGTGAAGATCTGTCGCAGGAGGTCCTTCTTCGGCAGTGCCGCCAGGAATGCGGGGAAACCGTTGCCGGCCAGCGCCCGCTCGGCATCGGTGACGGCGAAGGCCATACCCGGCTGGTCCCCCTCGCGTATGTAGTTGTAATGGGACACGACACGGTCACAGGGGTCTCGCAGGATCGTCACGGCGAACGTCCGCGGTGGGAGCGAGATCCGATGTGCGGGCAGGTGCGACCAGCCGTAGAGGTAGGCGCCTTGCTCGAGCACCTGGCGATGATGTGCGGCGAAGGCATATCTCCCGCTGGTGGTGCGGTGCAGCTCGGAAGCCGCGATCCTCCGGTGGACGGCAGCGGGATCCTCGTCACCGAGGGCGAGGAAGCTGAAATGCAGGCTTGTGCCCGCCGTCTTTCGGATGTGGTGGCAGTAGACGCGCTTGGCCCCGTCGGGAAGCCGGTACGTCTTCGAAAGCCGTCGATACTCGGGCTCCCGCCACGCCGCGTAGGCCGTGGCCCCGTCGTGGACGAGGTGCCCGAATCGACGCCTCGCCGAAGACCGGTTCATACCTGATCCGATCCTACCGTCGGCACATGTCGGCGACGCGTTGCGTTACTTCGACAACCAGAGTCGTCCGAATGCCGGCGCGCCTCGACGACGGAGGCTCGACCTCCTCAAGTGGGCGTCGGGGTCAGCGTGTTGGGCCCTTGCGTGGGCTGAGCCTGGGTGGCCGGCGGCACCGGGTACGTGCCTACGCTCACGTTCAGCTCGAGGATCTGCAAGAAGCCACATTCGTTCCCAACCGGAGGTGCGTGGACGTCATCGGACGTAGCGGGCAACGGTGCGACAGCGGTCTTGGGCGAACCCAGCGTGGGGAGCGTGCTCGTGAGGTCACCGGCGGTCTCGCGCCGCCACGCCGACACGTTCGGGATCGGCACGCCGAACCGCTCCGAGATGAACTGCAGCTGCGAGGTGTGGTCGAAGATGTCCGAATTCACCCACCCTCCCGCGCTAAAGGGCGAGACCACGATCATGGGGACCCGAACCCCCATGCCCACCGGCCCGGCAATGCCTCCCGCCGTCGAGGGCAAGGGGTGAGCGGTGATGTACTCCCCCGGAGTGCCCGGCGGTGGCATGGGAGGGGGCACGTGGTCGAACCAGCCGTCGTTCTCGTCGTACATCACGAAGAGGACCGTGCTGGCCCATACCTCGGGATTTCGCATCAAAGTCGATAGCACCTGGGCCGTGTACCACTCGCCGAGTGCCGCTGGCGCCGGAGGGTGCTCGTCGTATCCGTCGGGGGGAATGATCCACGACACCGCCGGGAGCTTGTTGTTCATGATGTCGCGCGGCGAAGTTGTCCGGACCAGGGGTCGTGAAGGCGAGCCCGGGCGCGATGTTCGGACCGTAGTACCCGAACGCATTCTTGTGGCGCCGGCTGCTGTACTTCCTCTTGTACTGGTTCATATACATGAGGACGTTCTTGCACAGGAGCATGGAATTCGGATTGCCGGGGTGGTAGGACGGGCCGGGCGGATTGTAAACCTTCCACGAGACGTCGTAGTCGGTGAGCACCTCGGGCATCGTGGGCCAGCTACAGGTGAACTCGAGATGGCGGTTGTCATTCGTGACGAGAATCGGTCCGCCACTCGTGCCAGCCGGATCGAGCGTTCCAGTCATCTGCATGAGCCGGTTTGGATGAGTCGGACCCAGGACCGAACAGAAGTAGTTGTCGCAGATGGTGAAGTTCTGGGCCAGTTCGTAGTAGAAAGGGATGTCGGTGCTCGTGTAGTAGCCCATGGTCAGCGGGCCGTGTCCGGGACCCTCGTACGCGTCTGAAGTGTGCGTCGAAACGAAGCTGTCCATCGCTCCGTTGTTCCAAGAGGCGTGTTCGGCCTGCCATGTGTGAGAGAGGTCGTAGGTGCACTCGGCATTGGTCGTTTGTGTGTCGATGTGAAACGGCAGGAGCTTGCTGCTCGCTCCTCCCGGCCACGTCTGTGCGAACGCCTGAGAGTTCTGCGCGACAGTGGCATCAAATCCGTTAACGCCCCCCAACATGCCGAAGTAATGGTCGAATGACCGGTTTTCGTGCATCAGGAACACGACGTGTTCGACAGCACCCAGGTCGGAGCCTGCTGCCTTCGCCGACGCTGCCGCCTTGACCATCTTGCGTCGGCGCGATCGAGGAATGTTGGCGTGAGCAGCACCCACCGCTACCGCCGCTCCGACGCCTCCAGCCAGCACCTGCCTACGGTTGTAACGCGGATCCCCCATCGCTGCATCGTGTCACGAACCCAGGCGCAGCACCACGAAAAGTTCAGGAATGGCCGTTGCCACCGGCCCCAAGCATCTTCTCGTCAATTCAGACGATCCCAACCGTGCCCATGGGGACCGGATCCCAGTGACGGGCTCAGCCAGGCGGCTCGGCGACACGGGTCGCCCCGCATCCTCGGCGCGACGGGCGCCCCAGGACACCTCCCCATGAGGCCCTTGGTGAGCCGTGATGGCCCGACTCTGTCTGGCTCCCTGATTTCCGGAGCGCCAGGACCGTTCCGAACACGATTCGACCTGATTTCCACTGCCGGGACGCGAGGACGCCGTGATTGGGCGTCAGTTGGTCCCACGTTGGAACCCCGTGGACACTCAGGACACAGAGTGGTGTGTATGACGCGCACAGCGACCGGGAGGTCGTAAGGGACATGGGGACCTCACGGATGCGCTCGGGCCGGCAGCTGGCCGTGGCTGTCGTCGCCGTCGCCGCCACCGCGGCATTCGGCATGACCGCCCCGCGACATCCCGCACGCCGGTCACGACCAAGGGTCTGGCCCCGATGAGCCTCTGCATGACGCCCCACCAAGCATGGGTGTGGGAGAAGGCCGTGTTGAGTGTTCCCGCCGTCGTCGTGGTCCCGCCCCGTCTCTGCCCGTAGCCCGCTATTCGGTGGCGCGCTGGAGCCCTCGCTGTCCAGCGTTTGCAATCAAAATCGGAAGGACCGACCCCCTAGCAAGCTCGCGTTCAGGCCTGGGTCGGTACAAACCTTGGCCCGCACCGCCCCTTTGACCCCGAGATTGCCGGTGCCGACCGAGCGGTTGCCCGTCACCGATCCTCGTACGACGACTTCGGTCCCGCCGCCGCACCTGTCCCGCTTGACGCGGACGGGGGTGGACGAAAAGAGGAAGGTCGTCTGCCCGGTTCCGTTCCACCTGACCGTCCCCGAGCCCGACGTGCGCAATATTGAGCCGGGCATGGTGCCTGATCCGCCGGTGGCGGCGGCTTTGTTGCAGCCGCCGAGCGTGAGCACACCGGAGACCGTTCCCGCCAGGGTCGTGCAGATCACCGTCACCTGTTTCGAGCTGGGACGAAGTCCCCTCCCCGACGCGAAAGCGGGGCGAGGCTGCGTCGGGCCGTTGTTGGTGCCCTGGAGGTTCACCCCCAGCAGGATCCCTCCGCCGAACACGACAACGGCTCCCGCCACAAGCGTGATTTGCCGCCCCTTCGGTCCCATCCCCCTCAAGCGGCGCGTCACACCATCATTATCGCCCCGATCATCGACACCCTCATGGCATGGGTAGGAGGCACAACGCGGCGGTGGACGGTCCCATCGCCCCCCATCTGACCAGCGCCATCGGGGTGGGGTGCCCTAAACTCGGCGTGCGAGTGATGGGGCGCTACGGGGGGCTTTGGAAACGCAACACCTCTTTGTCCCCCGCCCTACCCGCCCCATCTCGAGCCGGAGGCAGCACATTGACATCAGCTGAAGACAAGAGGACCGTTCGGCCCGACGGTGCGAGAGCGATCCGCAGACCGCGCAACGATCGAGACGGTGTTGCTCACGGCCAGTAAACCCAGCGCGGGGGTCCGAGCCACCAGCACGAAGGACCCACCGCCCGACGCGACCCCCAAGGGATCAAGAGCGATCTTGGCCGCCTTCGGTGCCTACCTGGTGCTGGCCGTCGTGGTCTGGTGGAACGTGTGGTCCAGCCACCCCAGTGGCGTGGCGCCGTGTAGTTGTGCGGATCCCGCCCTTGTCACGTGGTTCATGGCGTGGCCGGCGCACGCGCTGCTCCACGGATTGAGCCCCTTCTATTCCTCGGACATCTTCCACCCGACGGGAATCAACCTTCTGTCGAATGCCAGCAGTCTGGCTCTCGGCATCCCTTTGGCCCCGGTGACCTGGCTCTTCGGACCGGTGGCGACCCTCAACGTCGCGGCGACCCTGACCCCGGCGCTGTCGGCGCTCGCCATGTTCTGGCTCCTTCGCCGTTGGGTTCGGTGGGCACCTGCGGCCTTCGTGGGCGGCCTCGTCTACGGGTTTTCGCCGTTGATGATTGCCAGCGTGGCGACCTCGCACCTCATGACGTCGTCCCTGATGGTTCCTCCACTCATCGTGGCCTGTCTCGATGAATTGCTCGTCAGACAGCGACGCCCACCTCGCCGAGTAGGACTGCTCCTCGGCGTTCTGGTCATTGTTCAGTTCTTCTTGGGCACGGAACTTCTGGCCGTCATGGTGGTAGCCGGTGCGGGTGCGTTCGTGGTCCTCGTGGCGTACGGGCTCCTCAGCGAGGGCACCGCTCTCCGCAGACGGGTCCCCCACGCGCTTCGAGGTCTCTCGACAACCGCTGTCATCGCTGTGGTCGCTCTCGCCTACCCGGTGTGGTTTCTCCTGTCGGGTCCGGCTCACCTGGCAGGGCAGGTGTGGGGATCCCAAGTGCGCCCCGGGGCGGGCGGGATCTTCCTGCACTCGTTGTGGTCCGTGTCGCGCCCAGGTCCATCCTATTTTTATATCTCGGGATACCGGGGTCGTCCGTTACTGGCCGTGGGCTACCTGGGTCCGGGGCTCGTGGTGGCCATCGCCGCGGGGATAGCGGTGTGGCGACGTGATCGTCGTCTCTGGTTCTTCGGGATCTTTGCATTGATGAACATCGCGTTGTCGATCCAGGACTCCTCGAATCCGATCTTGGATCCGTGGAAGGTACTGATCAAGATTCCCCTAGTCCAGAACATCATTCCCTATCGGTTCATGGCGCTGACATTTCTCTGTGTCGGAGCGGCACTCGCCATCGTCATCGATCGAAGTCACAGCGCCGCTGAGCACATCTGGCGCCGGAGCCAGCGTCGTGCGAGTTCCGCCGTTGTGTTCGGCGCGGCCATCGGTCTGATCGTGGCCCTCGTCGCCGTCGTGCCCATTGGTGCAGCAGAGGCCAACGCGCTGCCCCTCACCGTTGGACGAGTGGTGGTACCCGACTGGTTCAACCTGCAGCACGGCCATCTTTCCCGCACCGATGTGGTCCTCGCCTATCCCTTCCCCGGCATTTGGGCGCCCCCGGTGTTGACATGGCAGGCCGTCGACGGCATGGCGTTCGCCGTGGCCGGGGGCGGCGGCCCCGGCAGCATTCCGGCTCGCGCCGGGCAGGAACGTACCGGGTTGGCGCTCCTGTCCGACTCAAATTGGCCAGAATCCCGTGCGGCCGACGCTTCGATCGCCAATGTGCGCGCCGTCCGAGCCGCATTGACTGGCTGGGAAGTGACGACAATCGTGGTGCCCGATCCGACCGCGATACCCAGCACCGACCAGGGGTGGCGAGCGGCCGACGCGGTCGGTCTCATCACCGCTGCCGTGGGACGACTCCCGATCTCCGAAGACTCGGCGCTCGTTTGGAACGACGTCCAGTCTTCGACGCGTGCCGTCGTATTGGCGGGATCGGCGTTCCAACGCTGCTCCCGGGTGGCGACGAACTCCACGAGTTCGCTGATCACCGAGACGCGCTGTGTCATGGCCGCAGCGAGGCCACTGGGCTAAGTGCAACGGCCGCAGCGCAGGTGTTGCGGCAGGACCACCTGACCGAGGACCAGGTCAACAAGCAGAGCTGAGCTCGATAGCGAGGGGGGGACGTGGAAGGCGACGCTGGGAGCGGCCAGATCGAACTCCGCCGTCATCACCTCCCGGCGCTGGACGGACTTCGGGCCGTGGCCGTGTGCGCCGTCATGGCCTACCACCTCGGCTTCGGTTGGGCGGGTGGGGGGTATCTCGGCGTCGACCTCTTCTTCGTGCTGAGCGGCTTCCTCATCACGAGCCTCCTGATCGAGGAACGCTCAACGACGGGCACGGTCAGCCTGCGACGGTTCTGGTCCCGCCGGGCCCGGCGCTTGTTCCCGGCCCTGCTCATCATGCTCGGTGCCATCGCGCTCTACACGATCCTCGGGGGTCCAGGGGTCAATCCCACCACGTTGCGGGGCGACTTCGTGGCCACGCTCTTCTACTTCGCGAACTGGCACTTCATCGCCGCTCACAATTCGTACTTCGCCCAGTTCCTTGCGCCGTCGCCTCTGGAACACACGTGGTCACTCGCCATCGAGGAGCAGTTCTACGTTGCGTGGCCCCCGTTGCTCCTCGTGTTCGCCAAGATCGGAGGCAAGAACTGGCGACGGGCGGCGATCGTGGGGACGGCCGCGCTTGCCCTCGGCTCTGTCTTGGACCAGGGAATCTTGGCGCAGGGCGCCAACAGCGTCACTCGGGTGTACTTCGGCACAGACACCCGGGTCTTCGAGTTGATGATCGGCGCCCTGCTCGCATTCTGGCGAGAAGGACCATTCCGACTGTCCCGAGTTACCCTCCGAGTCCTCCACCGGGCCGGCTTCGTCGCGGCCGGTGCCATTCTCGCCGGCTTCGGCCTCCTGGGAGGCCCCCCTCATTGGATGTTCGACGGTGGCTTCCTGGTGGTCGCGATCCTGGCGGCAGTTCTGATCGCCAGCGTGACGCAAGCAAGCCCAGGATCCCTGGGAGCGGTGCTGTCCCTGCGACCGATCCGATGGATCGGCACGATTTCCTATGGGCTCTATCTGTGGCATTGGCCCGTTTTCGTGTTCGTCACCGCCTCGTCGACCGGCTTACCGGGCTGGGCGCTCCCCATCACTCGCGTGGCCCTGACGCTCGCGTTCGCCACCGTGAGCTTCTACGTCGTCGAAAGACCCATTCGTCAACGAGGGCTCCAAGGCGTGCGTGTCGCCGCCGCATTCGCCTCTCTCGCCGCGGCAGCGCTAGCCCTCGTGATCGCCCTCGAAACCGTTCCCACCGCGGTGGCCGGCGCCGACGCCCCTCCTCCGTCGCCCATCAGTGGCCGATTGTTCGCTCTCGCTCGGCCTCCAACACCTGCACACCCACTGCGGGTCCTCTTCGTCGGCGACAGCGTGATGCAGTTCGCGGTGACGGGACTCCGACCAGCTTTCGCATCCACCGGAGTGATCCGGACCGCGTCCATGGCCTATGCCGGTTGGGGGCTCACGACCGACAAGCAGTGGAAGTCGCAGCTGCGCGCTCGCATCGCCAGGTTCAAACCGGACATCGTCATGGGAACGTGGAGTTGGGACAAGGCCGAGGCGGCTTACCATCCGGCCGCCTACCGGAAGCTGCTCCACGCCGCCTTGGCCACGATCCTGGCTCCCGGGAACGGGGTCCAGGGAATGGTCTTTCTGCAGTTCCCGTTGGCCGGAGTGACCTTTGGAGGAAGTGTCCGAGGCATCGCCACGACCGACCACTCGTTGAAGGCGTGGAACGCGATCGTGGCGTCGGAGGCCGCCGCCCGTCCTGGCGACGTCGGCTATCTGCCCGTGGCGGATGCCATCGAGCTCGATGGGCAGTTCTCGACATGGCTTCCCGATGACAGCGGGCAGTGGGTGCGAGTGCGGAGCACCGATGCCTTCCACCTCTGTCCGGCCGGGACGGCCCGATACGCCGGGGCCGTCTTGACCGACCTCCAAGCCCGGTGGGCGCTTCCCCTCTCGACCGAGAAGTGGTGGGAGGAACCCTGGATCCACGACCTCGTCTACTTCTACGACGGAATCTGCCCCAACGATCATCCCCCTCCTGGGTAGACGATGCGGAACCCAGTGCTGCGGTCACGCACCAGGATCTCGCAGCCTGAACAACCGATACGTCGGGAGACCTGGCACCTGTAGCGGCGCGTACCCGCCACAGAAGATGTCCTTGCCAAAAGTGAAATCCTCCGCTCCCGGGAGCACCACGAGCCATGGCGTCGGGTGGTCTCGGAGATAGTGGCAACCCAGCTCGTGCGCGGCCGGACTCAGATAGATATCGCTCGGATCGTCGTAGAGGATGCGGGGACGTAAGCCATACGCCAACTCCACATAGTTGGCGTTGGGCCCGAAATAGCCCACTGCCCCACCGCCATGACTGCGAACGTACGCTTTCGCAATCGATATCTCGCCGCTGGACACCGTCCCGAGAAACCCGTATGAGGCCGGAGGATTGATCAAGGCGTGCAAGGTGGTCGACGGATAGGGCGTCTGGAGGATCGCACCGAGGCCAACGGCGATCGGCAGTGTCAGGGGGAGCAGCCACAGATTGAGAGACGTACGGAGATCCCAGCCATCGCCCTTCTTCTTCTGAGGAATGGCGGCATGACCCAGCGACAGCAATGCGCATAGGCATACCCCGAGTGGCAGGAGAAACGTCTGCAGTTGACCCGTGGCAAACGACTCATTCACGTAGTAGGGCAAGCTCAGCGTCGTCCACAGTCCCACGAACGCAAGGGTGACGATCGCATACCGCTGACTTCTCGATAGCTCAGCGGTCCTCGCGACAGCTCTCCACAGAAGGCAGATGCCGACGCCGGCACTGCCCAGGATCACGGGAACGACGAACAGCACGGGCCCCTCAAGTTGAATCGGGACTGCCGCGGCACCACTGCCAAATGACGTCACGGTCAAAGCGAGCTCCCGCAATTGGACCGGGTGCCCGAGGCTCACGGTCCACAGCGGATAGAGCAGGAACCCCGGCACCAGCCCACAGACCCAGAGGATCGTGGCGCTCTTGCGGGGCCCGCCCCATGTCACGATCTGCAGGACCACCACGAACGCAACGGGAACGACGATACCGAAGTCCTGGGAATTCCATACCATCAAGCCGGCCAGGACGCCCAGAACAACCAGTGACGCCTTGGGCACCGAGTGATGCAGGAGAGCCACCATTGCGCCGATGGCGATCAGGGAGAAGAGCATCGACGGGAAAATGCGGATGGCAAGTTCCTGAAGATTCGAGGCGATGGAGCCGTTCAGCGCGCCATGGAGCGTAGTGACGGCGGCCAGCGGCGCCGTCAAACCCAACGCCAACCACAATGAGCGCTCCGGCAGGGTGTGTCGCGCAATGACGACGGCGAGGACGACGGCACAGATGCCCAGGCCGCTCACTACGATGGTGGCCATGTTGGCCAATCCCGTGGGCGAGAGCAGATGGCGGAATGGGAGGATGAACCACCCGTAGAGGTTCGTGTACTGGGGGACGAAGGTGGCACCCGGCACGCGCCCTGCGGCCGGGGCAAGCACTTCGTTGAGCACAAATCTGTTGTCGTACTTATTGACGAAGTCGGAAAGGTCCCGGAACAAGCTGAGGACGTCTATTGCACCCAGCACAAGCATGACGGTGGCGAGGACGTTGGCGCGTCGACGCGTTCTTCTCGCCCAGTCCGTTACGGGCATGATGACCAGCGCAAGGGGTACGGCCAGTATGGCCACCGACAGCCCGAACCCTTCCCAAAATGTCGGGCCCAGCCAACGGTGTTCCACTCGGGCGATACCGAACAGCATCCCGCCGACGCTGATGACCAGGGCGATGCGACTGGGCGGGATCGGCGTCGATCGGCGAATGAAACGAATGACCAACACGAGATCGGCAACGACCGATGCCGCAAATGCGGCCTGATCCCAGGCCTTGGCGCCTGTACTGCCTCGAATCGAGACGAGGACCACCACCAGCACCACCGTGATGGCGATGATGCGCGGAAGGAGGGACGCCAGGACGTCGCCCTCGAAGGACGGAGGAGGTGATGACCTCCGCTCTTGCTGCTCCAGCATTCGAGTTGACATCGATCAGGACTCCCGCCAGTCCGAACCAGGGTGTTACACCGTACACCGGGTGCAAGCCCGACGGCCCCGACGCGTTGGAGCATCGCCGCGTCGATTCGCCCGACCTTGCGTCGTTGCTCTGACTCGCACGGTGTCCGGACGCTCGTCGCTCGGCGGGCGACGGCGTCGCAGGGACGACCCGACGTACGACGCGATGCTCCGATTCAGTCAGGCGGGGTTTCTCATGCTGCTTGGAGCACCAGGTTCTCAATCTGCTCTGCTTCGGGAGGGGTTAGGCCTGTTGGCAGGCACGACGGCGTGACCGGCGCCGCGGCCGGGCCCGGTGACGCCACCAGGCTCTGGTTCAGACCCGCATAGGCGACGCACGTCGCGTACTGCTCCTCCGCAACCGCCAACTGTGCAGCCTGGGTCTGCGCGGCGACGACGGGCGTCCAGGCGGCACTAGTGTCCGGAATCGGGCTGGGGCTCGCGATCAGCGGAACGGACATGACCGTCGTGCCTCGGTGGGCGGCCTGGGGGCTCTCCCCACAGGCGGCCAACACGAGCCCAGTCACGATCAAGCCCACGGCGAGCACCCGGCTCATGAGGAGGGAATCGGCTCGTCGTCACCTGATCTTGACTCAGTTCCTCCGAACCAGTTGGGATAGGCGGGGAATTGGAAGGACGAGCGTGGTCGGGCCGGAGCGGGACAATAGGGGACGGCGAGGCGGTGCAGCCGGAAGAAGCTCCAGATCAGATCGGTCGCGTTGATCTCGAAGGTCGGCGGACCGTTGATGGCGCTGAATTCGCTTCCCGGCCAGGCGTGGCCGCCTCCGAGGACGATGGAGAACCCGACGGCAGCGCCCCGTGGGCAACGATACGTACGCAAGATGACATGGACCGAGCAAAACCTAACCGCATGCTCATAGCGGGTGGATCATCAAACGGGGCTCCGTCAGGGCCCCCGTCACTCTGAGCGAGGAAGAAGCGAGCTCAGTCGTCCTTTGCCTCAAGCGGACACATCAAGGATCACTCTGGTGACTCACTACATGGTGGACCGCGCCGAACTACCAGCCGAGTGCTTAGCCCCGGCGCTTGCTGATCGACTCACGATGACTGTCGATGACTCGTTACTCGAAAGCAACACCCATATCAGTCACTGCGCGCTGAAGGAGCGTCTTAAGGAAAGCGGCCGTTAAGGATCCGATTTCGCTAGGAGTCCGGTCCGAGTCCACTATGAGTGCTTTCGTTGTGAAGACGGAAAGATTGATCGCGAATCCAAGAACCAAAGTCTCGGGTGGATCGCTGGTACCTCCAGCCGCCGACCAAGCGCACGAGGTCAAGTAGCGCACAGCCCGATCTCGGAAATCCGACCGAAACGTCTTCAACTCTGACAGAGCCGATGAGCCTCGACTGTTCGACGAATAAATTCCCCAAAACGCCTCCCCGAGATCTTGGGCGTTTCGGGTGTGGACTGCAACGGCCAACCCCTCGAGCCAGCCGTCGAGATCATCTGCTGGTCGAGGTAACCGAGCACTGGGTCGTTGCGACCACGAATCGAAAATATCTCTCACGGTCTCGACGATCAATCGGTCGTGGCTGCCGAAGTGGCGAAAGATCGTCCTTGCACTCACTGCAGAAGCATTGGCTATCTCGTCGATTGTGATTTCAAATCCACGCTGAACAAGAAGCGCCTTGGTGGCACTCTTAATGCGCTCACACGCCACATGCTGCTGCTCCTGAGCCAGTGAGAGGTTCGTAATCCCCGGACGCTGTGACTCAATAGTCGTCGGCGCTTCTTCGTCGTCGTGCGCCCCATCCCACCAACCAGTGAAGGATGTCTTCAAAAGGCCTCCCAACGGCCACTACTGAGGAGCACTCCAAGTTCACCACAAATGAGCACGGCCGAGGCAACAATTCTGCCACAGGGTCATCGCCTATGCGCCGATGACACCCGTGCTGCCGTGAATGACAGGATAGACTGCCACTAAGGCACATTAAGGTGCCTTGTCGACATTGGCTCTGGCGTGATGGCACCTAGAGTGCCGTCTCAGCATCATCCTGTGTCATTGAGACGCTGTTCACGTCACCCTGGCAACGAGGAGTGCTCGCCAGTTTTGACGATGACACCAGGCGCTGCGGCGGGTCACTGTGATCTGTCATCGCCCAACGGTCTCAATGACTGGTGTGCCGTCGGGTCACGCCGAGTAGCCAATCAGCTCAACAAGCAAACGACCACTCAATCTCAGCGGGGAGAGCCGAGTGAACGGCCAGATCAATTGTCGTCTCTGCCGTCATGGTTGAAGGCTTTCGCGTGGGTCTCAGGCCCGAGAGACACGGGTCCCGACATTTCGATCCGGAGGCGTGGCAAATCGCGCCAAGACATCGTGGCTCCCTCGGCGTCATTCTGCGCATTCTGGCCGTGGCTGCCTTTTCGATTGTTTTGTCGACTCCAGCAAGATCCGACACGACGCCAATTGAGTCTAGGGCGCAGATTCCATCGGGATCCGTGGCTCGCTGGGGTAACTATTTTGGCGGTCCGACCCAGATCCTGCGAACGCCACGTGCAATGACCGGCCTAGCGCACGTCGTTGCTATTGATGCCAGCAATAGCAGTAACTACGCACTGGAATGCGCCGGCGGCACCGGCAATTGTCCATCGGACGGAACAGTCGTGGCATGGGGTGATGGTGGTCATGGCCAACTGGGTGATGGAATGACTTCAAACTCACAAAAGACAGTACGTCAAGTTGTTTTCCCCTTGGGGGTCCACATCGTAAGCATCGGAGAGGCCCGGAACGAAGGTTTTGCCATCGACGCCACCGGTCAAGCGTGGGGATGGGGAAACAACGGACACGGCTCCCTTTGTCTTGGCAATACGGCAATGCAGACCTCCCCCGTTATGATCCCCGACCTCACCAGCGTCACGGCTGTGCAAGGTGGGCAAGATCACGTCCTCTGGTTGACCTCCGGCGGTAAGGTCATGGCGTGCGGGATCGGCACATCTGGGCAGCTCGGTACCGGGAAGACCAAGAGCAGCACCGTGCCCGTGACGGTCGTGGGTCTCTCCAACATCGTACAGATCACGGCTGGAAACACGTCTTCTGGTGCTATTGACAGTCTGGGCCGCGTGTACATGTGGGGTTTTAGCCGCCAAGGACAGACTGGAGTAACTTCGAGCAAGTTGGTTTCCTCCCCCACTAGAGTCCATCTTCCGCTCCCAGCCATTGCTCTGTCAGCGGGTGGCGACATCGTGGGCAACGGCCACACCATCGCGATTCTCAGTGATCACAGCGTCTATGCGTGGGGTGACGACTCGAATGGTCAGCTTGGTGACGGAATGAGGACGAACGAGTTCTCACCCGTCCCAGTCGACTTGCCAGCCGGGCTGGTCTTCACGAGCGCCGCCGCCGGCGGCAATAGTTCATTGGCATTGGATACCAACGGTGACGTCTACGCCTGGGGTGGTGGAAGTGAAGGCCAACTCGGTGCTGGCAACCTATCTCGGTCCCTGATCCCTCTCAAGATCGACAGCGGCGTAGACATGATTTCGGCCACCGCATACAACTCGCTGGATCTCCACGCGTAGCACCCATCGGATCTCGAAGAATCGGCCTTGCACGGACTCGGCCCAACAGCCACACGCTGGTTGAGCCCTGTTGAAGGGCGGTGTGTACCGGGGACTGGGCATCAACCGGCGAGTGGTTCGGCAGTGTCGGCGATCTGTCGCTCGCAGAGAGGCCTGGACGGACGTTGGCGCTTCATCGCGATTCTGGGTGGGAAGGCTACAAGGTGCCCTCCGAGCGGGCATCGTGTGTTTATCGTGTAAGTCTCAAGCAATCCCTATACCAAGGTATTGATAAAGAACGAACGGGAGATCACGGCAGTGGTGATTCCTATAACGGTAACGAGGGCGCAGAGCAACGGCAGGGGGGCGCGGCGCAGACAAACCACACAAGGTGCAGCGAGGACGATGCTTCGGTCCCAGGCCCCAACAGTGGACTCGAAAACGAGTGCCATAGTTACCGCGATGGCAACCATCGCGGGGTAGAGCTGAGCGCCGGCGGAGCTCTTACGTCGCCAATGTATGACTGCCTGTACCGCTCCCGCCCCAGCGAGCAAACACGCATCCAGCGCCTGAAAAACAAGAACCGCAGCACTGAATCGGCCAAGCAGTTTTTGCACGAACGTATTTTGCTCAAAGACAAGGACTAGAAACCCTTGCCCTGGGAACCCAGGCGAGAGGCCTTGCTGGGTTTCGAGAAGATAGGCATCGAAGTGATTAAAAGTGATCTGGTCGTAAAGCGCGAGGACCAGCAGTGCGCTCAGACTCGCGATCCCCCAGAGTGCTCGCCGTGCGATGACGCCCGGGCCGCAAGGGATAGCGAGGATCACGAGACCGACCGCGAATCCGAGTGCCGCGAACCATGCCGAGGGATAGCACAGTCCAGCAATGGTCATTAACAAAGCTGCTGTAAAGAACCTTTTCCGAACGCCCGACAATATTGCTCCGACGATGCAAGCAAGTGCAACAGAGGTTGGAAATAGAGCAAAATTGTAGACGGAACCCGGGAAGAGCCCAAAGAGCAGCAGCAGCACAAGTCCCCGCCCGGGAGGGAGATCTCGGCCCCACCCAAGCCAAATTAGAAACATCGCTACTGCGATCGCAGACCACGAGAGGAGTAGCCCAGCATCGGGGTCAGTGAGCCCTGTCGCGTGCAAGGCTTGGATCATCCATGGGTAGCCGGGCAGCCACTCGGCGGTTCCACACCAGTGCAGGTGGTCTAAGCGGATGATTCCGGCCGCTGGGAAACCTGGACTCCCACACTGTCCGAAGGTCCTTCCGTGGACAGCTATTGTCAGATAGTTGGAACTATCCCAGTGTGTCCACTGGGAAGGGTTGAACGTCAGAGGGTTTCGGGCAGACCCCGATGCCGCGCCGACAACGAAGCGGCATAGGAACCAGGAAATGACGGTCAGGAAGACACCCGACCAGATAGCTGCCGGCGGCTGAGAATCGCTGACGTCATCTGTTTCGATTTCCGCCGATTGCAAGAGAGTTGTCCCCGTCTGGGATCGTTTCGCTGAGAGGCTAGAAGATTTCAACAGGATGGGCCAGTATCAACCCGGAAGCAGTGACTGGCCAGACCTTCCGCTCTTGTTCACCACGCCGTGGCCCGGGTCGGATAGGGATCGGTCTTCAGTTTGTGGACCATGGCTGAAAGCGACGTTGGTATGCCAGCGACGCTCGTAAACGGCCGGGCGAAGGTTTTTGATCAGCTACGACCAACCATCGAGTGATTCTCTAGTCTGATCCTGGGCAGCAACTGTGAGAAGTGGACAGTCCTGTTGATCTACGAGACGAGGAGCTCGACAGTCAGCCAATCGTCCCAATGTGGGACGTTGATTCCGAACTGCACGATGTAACCGAAGTGAAGCACGACCGCAAAGATCAGGGCACTAAGGGGCACCAGCCACCGTCCAGCCAGCCTCGATGCGCTGGCAGAGACGGAACTGACCTTCCGACATGAGCGGAGCGTTACGGTGCACTGCGGCCTCCTTGGCGAGTGTGAGTTCTAGACAGCTCCACACTTAGCCGGGAGGCCCAGCTCATTCAGGGATTCGTGTCAACAAGGTCCGTGGGCAGAACACCTAACTGGGTGTGTCGCCGGTCCAGCCCAAACCATGATGTGTGGTCCAGTCACATGCGTCACCCGGCTCCGCCAGTTCTACCTTGATGACCAGGACTCTTGACGGAGATTGGGTACCGTACAGTCAGAAGGCCACGACTACCCCATCGGCTCGGCTGGTTGGGAATCACTCGGAGTCCAGGGGGACATGGGGATGGTCACGCACGTTGTCGAGGTTGACCCGCGAGCCGATGGGCGGCGGGAGGAAGCCGTCGAACCAAAGAGGCTGGTGCTACGAATCAACCTCTTGCACGAGCGTCTCAGTTGGCAGGGGCACGTGAGGTGGTGCGAGCGGCTCATCCGACATGACCAAGATTATCCCTGCGTCACCTCGATCAGCGCTGCCGAGGCCTCATCTCGAGCGTCCGGTGTGCCGCTTCGGCAAGTGGCCAAGGTCGTCGCCTCCGCCACCAGAACGTGACACTTCGGCAGATCGTCGGGTCTCCCTGCGAGGACAGCTCGGAGCTTGGTCCGGGTCACTGCCATTCGTGCCCGGTAAATCCTCGCTCGCGAGTGACACAGTTCTCGTGGCGTTCCTCGATTAGCTCAGCGGCCCGCTCTCACCGCTGGCGGTCCCGCTCTCGTCCCTGATCGTGGTGAGGCAAGCCTTGCCTCTTGAACCGTGCTCCGGGCAGAGAGAACTGCCACCAAGGTCGCGAAGGCTGGGGCGGCGATCACAACGCTTGCGCGCCGACGAACGTTGTCGGAGCGGCGTCGACCCCGCTAGTACATCGGCGCTCCTGCGAGGCGAGGTCCGGCTATGAGTTGCCAAGCTTCTCCAATCGGCAGAACGTTTGCCCCGTTGGGCTCCCGAGAGCCCCCGGGAACAAAGCCTCTATCTGTCAAGAAAGGCCGTTGGGCGCGCTGAAGCGCCGGCTACGGCTAACAAGAACCGGGAGCCCGTTGGCCGACTCGACGGCCCAGCGACACTCCGGAAGTCAATCGCCCACTTGAGGAGACGCTCGACCTGGTGGCGGTCTGCCTTCACCGTAAGCTCCGCCAGTGCCGTCTCTTCTGTGTCGACCGTCACCGCAGTGTTGTCGCTTTGCGGGTCAATGCCGATCAACACCATCATGTTCCTCCCTGTTCTCGTGGGCGGCCACGCCGGGCAATCCTGATGAGACCGTTTCTGCTCGCCTCTTTCGAGCCACGCCGTGGCCAAAACACTCGGCGGCTGACAACACTTCGTTACTTGAGGCCAACCCTCAGGCGGCAGGGTGTTACAGAGCCAGGCCGCCAAGCTCCCGAGAATGCGAATGGACCGCTGGGACAACGGTGTACGAAGCGACGTATCGGAAAACCAACGGCGACTGTAACTACGCCCTCGCGTTCGAAGAACGTTGTTCGCACGTAACCCTGCCCCACCGCCATCCCATTCCAGAGCACGCCGAGCTCCGGCCCAACGAGCCGCACCTCAGCCGCTCACGGTTGGCCATTGATCCATTCCTTCTTCCTGTCCACAGCAGGGTGAGGGGGAAGCGTGGCGATGGCCCCGAGGACAATTGTGCTTCGCTGCGAGTTCGTGCAAGACCCACTGGCACTAATGGGTGCCACCGTGTCACTAATGAGTGACACGGTGGCACCCGCGATCATCAGCCGGATTACCTTCGTTATCAATTCACTCTTCCAGCTTGACCGGGAACGCTCGATAAACTCGCGTGTGCACACACCCGTCGAGGGCGGTGTCTCCGCAGTTCTGCATGGCACCGTTGGAACAACCACAAGGGAGCCCGAAGCCACGAGGCGCGTCCGCAGGATGGTGCACTGGCGATACTGGGAGTTTTTTCCTGTCGCCGTTTCACTTGCACTGTCGACCTTGTACATCGTCCGATCTGCGACCCGGATCAACGGCCACCGAGCTTATCTTCTATTCGACGATTCGACCATCTCGTTGAACTATGCGCGGAACCTGGCAAACGGGCACGGTCTGGTGTGGATAGCGGGCCAACATCCAGTCGAGGGCTACTCAAACTTCCTCTGGACACTGTGGATGGCAACCCTCGAACTCCCACATCCCTCTGACAATTTGGTCGGACTCGAAGTAATGATCTCCGGTGCCATAATACTTGCCGCCAACGTAATTGTACTGACTCTTATTGCGCGATCGCTCGCCAAAGGTTCCTCCCTCGTTCCCTTCCTCGTGGGACTCGCGACAGCGGTCTACTATCCGCTCGTCTCTTGGACGTTGTCCGGTATGGAGGTCGGCCTCATAGGGCTTTGGTATGCACTAGCTGTGCTTGTTGTCCTGTCGGCCTGCGATCCTGAAACGACCCCGAAGCGGCGAAACGGACTGTTCCTCGTTAGCGGCGTCCTCCTGGCGCTGGCGGCACTCACTCGCGATGACACCCTCGTGGTCGCCTTTGTCATCGGAGTGTTTGTGTACCTGCGATCGGATCGTGGATCACATCTTCTTCGAACGTGGGGCCCCGTTGTCATCGCTGTCGTCGGGCACCTCATCTTTCGACTCCTCTACTACGGGGAAGCTCTCCCGAATACCTACTACCTCAAGGTGCAAGGCACCCCGCTGATCGTTCGGCTGGAGCGAGGCTTGGTCGTTCTAGGACAAAACGCCACTCTCCAGCTCGTGGTCCCTGTCGTGCTCGCAGCTGCGTTGTTCTTGCTCTCATATCGACGTACCCGTTCCGTACCGCAGGGATGCGGGCTCTTGTTGGGCATTGTGGTTGCTCAGAGCCTCTATATGGTCTATGTAGGAGGGGATAGCTACGACGTAGTGGGTTCGGACCGTTTCTTGGTTCCAGTCGTGCCTTTTCTCTTCCTCCTGGCGATTTTGGGTGCGGTCGAAGTCGCCCACGCAACACGAGCGGCGATGGGTACGGTGATGCTGTGTGGACTGACCATCCTGGTGGCTGACGCGGCCACTCAGCTCCAACTGTTTCCGACACGCTTGATCCAAATCTGGTGGGCGACTCCCGCCAACGCCAAGATCTCTGTTCTCGTTGCCGGGCTCGCGCTTGTTGTGTTGGGGACTGTCATCAGGGTGTGGAACGCACCGCTGATGATCATCGCTTGTGGATTCGCGTTGGCAGCGATACTTGCAACTAACGCAGTCCCTCTCGCGACGTGGGCTCAACAGAACAATGTGTTCCTGGGTCAGGACGCCTTTGCTGCCCGGGAGGGTGCTGCGTTTGCAGTGAGCACACCGGCGTCAGCAACCATAGGGGTATTTGGCGCAGGCAATTTCGTATTCTTTAGCCACCGGCGGGCCGTCGACCTATTCGGGTACAACGACCACGTTGTCGCGACTCAAAAGCCTCATCTTTCTCTTTGGTGGCCTGGACACGATAAGTGGGACTACGCCTACAGCATCGGAAAACTCCGACCGGACGTCGTACTCGGGCTGTGGGATCCGACGACTCGCGATCTGAAGAACATGACCAAGTGGGGATATGTCGACGCCTCTGGCTTTGATGCGGGCACGATCTACTACCTTCCCGGATGGTTCGATTCCAACCGCTTCGGGAGTCATTTCACCTGACAGCAAGGCCGAACAAGCTATTTCTCGAAGACAGCGAAACGCGTGACCGGGTCCTCGGCCATCCACAGTTCGAGGATACCCTGCGCATACCACAGAACGTGTCGGAGAGCCGACGCCCCCGTTCTCCGACTGGAGGCTTGAGCCCTGGCCTCGATAGGGCCGTCCCGGCACGTCAAACCGAGGGCGCTCCGGTGGTGCGCTTGCTGGAGGTCATGTCGGAAAGCCCTCGGTGGAGGCCGGTGGACGGGTGGCGCAAGGTTGAGCACGGCGACCGGTTTGGGATCCTGGTGCCCTGGGCGGTCGGACACTTCAGGGTGCACGGGCAGGGTCAGGGGAGGCCGGGTCCGGAACGGGTTCGTGTTGAACTATTTGGTTGACCCTGGCATGCTGGCTGGTGAAACAATGAAGGGATAAGTGTCTGACGTCATCGGCCTAGGCGGGAGGCCCATGCTTCGCTTCGTGCGTTTGATGCCAGTATTGGCGGTTCTGTTAGTGAGTTGCCTGTTTGCAACACCGGCGGCAGCCCTTCAATCAGCCAAGCCAGCAACTCATCCGGTGGTCGGATCCGAGGTTTATCGGGTGGGTTCGTACATAGGCGGACCCAAAAATCCGGCCGGACGTCCGATACCAGTCCCAGGGCTACAAAGCATCGTCACTGTTGAAGCGAGTAACTCATCTGGCTACGCACTTGAGTGCGTCGGGGGGAAAAGCTCATGCACCAGCGATGGAATTGTCTGGTCTTGGGGTGACAACAACAACGGCCAGCTGGGCAACGGCTCTGCGGGTAGGAGCAGCTCTAATCCGGTCAGGGTCAAGCTTTCTCTTCCACCAGGCGTGGGGGTTGTTGCGATTGGTGAAGCAAAGAACGAAGGCTTCGCTGTTGATTCGACGGGCCAGGGATATGGTTGGGGAGCCAATGGTAGCGGTTCGCTCTGCATTGGCAACAGCAAAGAGCAGCCAACGCCGGTCAAGATTCCCCTAATGGCCGGGGTAGAACCAGCTGCCGGTTCTGTTCAAGGCGGGGAAAACCACGTTCTCTGGCTCATGGCCAACGGAGATGTAGAGGCTTGCGGTACCAATCGTCAGGGGCAGCTGGGAACTGGTAACACAAAAGCAAGCGCTACTCCTGTCGCTGTTAGATTTCCCGCTGGTTCGTCTGCCATCGTTCAGATTACCGCAGGCAACCGTAGCTCTGGCGCAGTCGACTCTCAGGGCAATGCATACATGTGGGGGGACAATGCCTTCGGTCAGGTTGGTACCGCCAGCGACCTTGGTGGAGCAGTTGCACTGCCGACACGTGTCGCTGGCTTGCCAGTTTCCGTTGCCGAGCTTTATGCAGGTGGAGACGAACCGAATAATGGACATACCGTCGCACTTCTTACCAACCATGAAGCGTTTGCCTGGGGAGACGATTCCGGCGGCCAGCTAGGTGATGGAGGTAGCACAAATGAGGATGCACCCGTAGAGGTCGAGATACCCTCGGGCATCACTTTCACTTTTGTAGCGGCAGGGGGACTGCGGTCACAAGGTATCGACTCCGGCGGAAACGTTTGGACATTTGGGAAAACTCACGTCGGAGTTAGTGGGGTCAACATGCTTTCGATGACGGCAAATAACATCCTCTACCACTTAACGCCGTGAGACCTGCGATTTGGTTGGTGGCGTAGGCGTATGGCGTTGGCGTTGGCAGAGCTAAGGAGCGGCCTGACTTCTTGGCAAGGTTACGGGTGCGGACTCTGTATCACAGCACCCGCAAACTGCACGGGCTCCTCGAAGTCGTACCCCGCGAGGATCGGTCGAGGCCGGCCAAGCCGCCGGAGGGAAGCCTTGACGGGGTCCGCTCGGGTTAGCTCTTGACGGCGACCGATGCCTTTCTGTGTGACAGGTACTTGCTGAGTAATCGATTGCCGATCCGACCCGATGGACAGCCCCGAAGGAAAGGGCCTCGCCAGGCGAGCGTGGGACGGTATGTTGGGGCGATCGAGAAGCATGGGTATCCCTCCGTGGCCCCGTTCTCGAGCCTGCACTGCAGCCGGTTGGTCGCCAGGTCGTAGAGGATCTGATCGGCTTCTGGGTCCTCTGGCACCTATACGGCGGATTCGAGGGGCTGGAGCGCTGCGGGATGCATCCCTCGACCATTTGGCGCGAAGTGGCCCGGTTCCGCCGGGTCACCGGGCAGCACCCCGACGAGTTCAAGATCCCAGGTATGAGGGTCGACCCGACGGCGTACTGGGCGGCCCAGCGACCGAAGGTCAAGCGCTGGCCCTCGTTGCCGACTGCGAGTATCACATGGTTGTGATTCGCTGTACTGGTGGTATTACAGATACAGCGTGCGGCGATCAGCGCTGGCGGAGAGGGCGTCGAGCGCATGTACGAGGGTCAACGGCGCAAGGCGCTGCGGGACATGGCTCCGTACCTTGTCGGATACCTGACGAGCTTCGCTGCTCAGGCAGGCACCGGGGGGATCGACGACACCGTGGAACAGCTGGCGGTGATGTTGGATCGCTACGGTCGAGAGAGCCGGCTGAGCTTCGAGGAACGGGTGAGCAGGCGCAAAGAGGGGGTGTCGTCTGCGATGACGACCGAACCCGATGATGAGCGAGGCGCGGACGTGGTGATTCGCACCGTGCTTCGGTTGCTGCGAGGGGACGACGATCAGGGAGCGGGCTTAGGTGCTGATTGTGGCATACTGCCGAGTCTCGACCGAAGAGCATGCCGACGAGCGCTACTCGATCAAGGGCCAGGCGGACCGACTGCGGGCCTATGCGGAGCCACATGAGTTTGGACCGGTCACGGTCATCGAAGACCCCGGGCGGTCGGGCCAGGACCTAGCGCGCCCGGGACTGCAGCAGCTGCTGGCCTTGTCGAAGCCGGCCATGTGTCACACGTGCTGATGAGGCGGCTCGACCGGTTATCTTGCAGTCTGGCGGATCTGATCCTTCTCGCAGACATGCTCGGCCAGGCAGACGTGCCGCTTCACTCGCGCCATCTATCCCGGGAAATACCGCCTGGGGCGCGTGCTCCTCGAGTAAGAGCTCGAGCGATTGCACGTGACCTTCAGGCAAAGCAAGCCGAACCATCCCCAGACCTGCGGCAAGGCCGAGCGATTCCACCAGACCGAGAAGAAGTTCCTCGCCCGCCAGGATCCGGCCCGCACCCTGGCCCAGCTCCAGACCCAGCTCGACCGCTTCGTCACTTACTACAACATCGTGCGACCGCATCGGTCCCTCGGGCGGAAGACGCCCCTGGAGGTCTATGAGGCCAAGGTGAAGGCGCACCCGATCTCGGCTGGAAACGACACCCACTGCCGCATCCGCCACGACCGAGTCGACTGGTGCGACAAGCTCACCATCTGTTACGAGGGCAAGCTCCGCCACATCGGCATGGGAGCGCCGCTCAAGGGCCTGCGGGTCGTGATGCTGGTGGCAGATGCCGAGGTCCGGGTCCTCTCAACCGGCGGTGACCTGCTCCGCACCGTGACGTTGGACCCGAACCTCGACTACCATCCGCAGACGCTCGGGTGGGCTTCTACGATGTCTCGACACATCATTCGCTGATGTCCCGACACATCACAGTGGTGTCGGAGGGGACCTGAACCCCTACGCTCTTGCGGGCACTAGCCCCTCAAGCACGCAAAGGCTATGAAGTCGCGTTCGGTACAGATAGGCACACCCTGGTCTGGTGAGTATCTCGCCGCGCCATCGTTGGGGCTCGTTAGGCTCCGGTTGGGTTCGTTTTGCGGAGCCGGTTAGCGCTGGTGTTAGCACCGTCCCGGAACATGTGCTTGTTACCACTAGCGCACATGGAAGCTTTCTGCTATCGGGTGTGGAAGGCAACACGATGGAGCGCCCTGAGCGAAGGCAGTTCAACCCGCACCGAAGGGAGAGTCAGGCTCAGCAGATGCAACCATGGTCGAACCGGAGCACCATGGCCGCGCCCTCGCCGCCGACTAACCTAAAACTCTACCGAGCTCACCAAGTCGGTGTCTCACCTCGGTGAGGACATGATGGCGGCAGAGCGTGATGGGAACTGCGTACCCCGAAGAGCCGAATCACCGCGGCACTGGTATCTATGGTTGACGGCAATCTCGGCGGCAGGATTGGCGATTCGGGTGGCCTATGTCCTGATCGCAAAGCGCCACGCCGGCCTACCCTTCAACGATGCGTTCTACTACCACTACCAGGCCAATCTGATTGCGGAGGGAAAGGGTTGGTTCATCAACCCGGTGACATACCTCGATTCTCACCAACAGATCGTCCCAGCGGCCTATCATCCGCCGCTTTGGACACTGGTGCTGGCGGTGGCCGCATTCGCTGGTTGCAAGAGCTACCTGTCGCAACTGTTCTTTGCGTGTGTTGTGGGAAGTGGCGCCGTCTTTGGCACCGGTTTGGCCGCGAGGAGAGTGGCTGGAACGACGGCGGGGCTCATCGCGGGCGCGCTTGCCGCGGTGTACCCGAACTACTGGCTGAACGATGGGCTTGGGCTATCCGAGACCTTGGTCCTGTTGATCGTGGCGGCGATCCTGTTGTGGACGTTTCGCTTCTGGCAGCATCCGACTTGGCAAGCTGCGGTCACGCTGGGTGTGCTCTGCGCGCTCGCCGCCCTCACTCGCTCCGAACTTCTGCTCATTATTGTCTTGGTTTTCGTGCCAGTCGGCTTGACGTTGCGAGGGGTCCGCCTCCGGCGGCGGGTGACTCTGGTGGGAATCGGCGTGCTCGCCGCACTCCTGACCATGGCCCCCTGGGTCGGGTTCAATCTGTCACGGTTTAGCCAACCCGAGTTTATTTCCAGCGAGCTCGGTACCACTTTGTTCTGCGCCAACGACGGAGTCACCTACCAAGGTCGCCTGCTCGGCTACTGGAACGGAAGTTGCCTCAGACACGTCCACGCAGGTGGTGATGAGTCAGTTCAGGATGCGAAGTATCGCCGTAAGGCCATCCAGTTCATCAAGGCTCACGAAGACCAACTGCCGATCGTCATGGCGGCTCGCGCTGGACGAGAGCTCGGGCTATTCCATTCCTTGGAGCAGATCGACCTCGATCACACGCTGGAGTACCGTCCGCTGCTCGCTGCCAAAATAGGCCTTTTCATGTACTACGCCTTGGTCGTCACGTCGATTTTCGGAGCGGTTGCACTCCGACGCCGCGCCATCACCTTGATGCCGTTTGTCGGCCTGTTTGCAGAGGTGATCATCGCCTCCATGCTCACCTATGGGACCACACGGTTCCGGACGCCGCTCGAAGTGGCTCTGGTGGTGCTCAGTTCCACGCTGGGGAGCGCCGCGTCTTCTTCGCGGCTGAGCATGGTCATCCGTCGCGGGCGCTTACGACCACTCTCGGCCAGTTCGATGAGCGCATAGACCAAGGCGTCTGCACGGTCGGGGCTCCGACCCACTTCGCGGACCCACGTCGTCAGTTGCTCCTCGAGCTGGGGGAAGACGCCGACGTGGTGGACTCTCCCCTGCTCTACAGTGCCACGACGGGCTCGGCTCGGAGTTGCTTGCTCCTGTGCGCATGAACGGTGCGAACGGGGATGTTCGGGGCGACGTGACGCAGAGTGTCGGTGACCATCTGGCCACCCTGGTTCGTCTCGGCGATGACCCGGTCGGCCTGCCACTTCTCAAAGCCACGTCCACTCTGCTCGCCCACGCCTTGGGGGAGCCGCGTAGGGATTCATCCGACAGGACATAGAAGTGCGCCTCAGGACCACTCCCCGTTATGCCCGCCACGACGATCCCGGTCCCGTCTCCAGAGCCCGGGCACTTCGAAGCGGGCGCAAAGTAGAGATCCTCAACTTCATCGACGACCACAGCCGCTTGTGCATCACGTCCATGGCGCTTGCAGTCACGAAGACGACCGACGTGGTGCGGGTATTCAACGAGGCCAGGGATATCTAGGCACCCCGGCCAGTGTGCTCAGCGACAACGGCGCCATCTATCCCGGGAAATACCGCCTGGGGCGCGTGCTCCTCGAGTAAGAGCTCGAGCGATTGCACGTGACCTTCAAGCAAAGCAAGCCGAACCATCCCCAGACCTGCGGCAAGGCCGAGCGATTCCACCAGACCGAGAAGAAGTTCCTCGCCCGCCAGGATCCGGCCCGCACCCTGGCCCAGCTCCAGACCCAGCTCGACCGCTTCGTCACTTACTACAACATCGTGCGACCGCATCGGTCCCTCGGGCGGAAGACGCCCCTGGAGGTCTATGAGGCCAAGGTGAAGGCGCACCCGATCTCGGCTGGAAACGACACCCACTGCCGCATCCGCCACGACCGAGTCTACTGGCGCGGCGAAACGGTGATGGCCAGAACCGGTGGCGGTCCGGAGACCATGGGTTCCACCCGGGAAACCTCCACCTCCAGAGTTCCACCTTCATTTCCCAGCCGAGTCAATCCGATGCGCTTACGGATTCATTGATGCACCGGTAGACAACATCACATCGAGGAAGTCACAGCGCGTGGTTCCTTTGGATCGGAGCACTGGAAGTGATTCGCCAACGACACAGAGTGACGTTCACCCGTGCTACGCCATGGCTCCCTGTTTGACAAGCCGATGCGGTGGATGCATCCTTTGTGACCGCCACCTTGGGTGAGCGTTGAGTACACCGAGTGGCGCTAGGTGGGTCGCGTCGGGGCGTGAGGAGACTCCCATGGCAAGACAGGTCTGGGTCATACCATCCCTTTGGCCAGCGGATCCCCCCGAAGGCGAAGCCATGGGCTCAGGAGCGAAGCCGACGAGGGGCGAGGAGACCGCTGGGCGCCGATTCGGTCGCTTGAGGCCGAAGAGCAAGAAGCACCGACTTCCAAACTCATCGTCAACTGCGCACCCGACTCCTCCCGAGGTGGGTGGCATCAGTGCGGCGCCGGACGATCCGCATCGACCCAGGCACATCGAGTCTCGATGATCGAGTTGTCTGAAAAGAGGCTGAGTCAGGTCGCAGCGGGTGAGTCAACACCGTCACGCCGAGACCAATCCTCCTAAGGGGAATCTGTGGCAGTCGAGATCGAGAGTGTGGTCTGGCACCGGCCGGGGAACCGGATCGAAGTCATCTACACCGACTCGCGGTCCGAGCACCGTAGAGGAGACCAGTTCGTTGCCACTGCGCTGGCACAGATTGCAGGACTCCAGATTGCGCCCGCTCCCGACGGGGAGGCTCGATGGGTCCGCTACGCAGACTCTTGGCAGGTTGTCCCGAGGGCGGCCCGTGTACATGAGTGAGATCGTCATTGTCACGTTCATCGCAGCGCGTTCGCTGACGACGGGAGAGGAACAGGCGCCGCTCAGGTGAACCGCATCGGGCTCACTCTCCTACCCAGACTCCAAGGTTTCAGTGATGCACAGCTCGGAGACCAATGTGGATACCTTGGAGGTCGGCGAGGCGTAGGAGGCGCACCCGATGCCGCGCCTCGGCACCGTCCCACGCCCCGCCGCATCCCCCCTGGGCGCTCCTGGCGAACGATGGGGGGCCATCGACCTCCCGGAGCTACCCAGAACCACGGTAGGTGTACGGGTAGGGAACGTCTTCGTCAGAAATGACGATCACGTATCCATAGACTGTCCCGTTCGACCTCAGACAGAGGCTTCCGTTGGCTGGCCAATCCACCCTGTTCCGGTGATTGGGCAACGCCCGTAGACCGTTGATCTGTGGCGACGCACAGTGTTCCCGGGACACGAACTCACTGGTAGGTGCCAACGGCGTTGCGACGAGACTCAGTCCGGCGTCCCTGGCGAGTTCGGCGGCAACCAACTGAGTTGCCACCATGTGATCGGGTTCATCCGCTACGTAGGCCACGCAAATCTGATCGTCCCGCTCTTCCCAGACGATGCTGGCAATCTCACGCTCGGCCATTCGATCTCCGGCAACCGCCTACTTCGGCCAGGATAAATCCTCGACCTCTTCGCGGCGGGGATGCCATTGATCCCTTGACGAGGGAAGGCCATTTCAGCGCGCCCCTGACGGCCCCACGTCTCGCGCCCAGCAGCAGGGTATGCCGTACGTCCCCGACGATGGGGGTAAGACACAGGCGGGAGTGGCCACCTGATCCGGGACACCTAAAGGACCATGTCCGGCTTGTCGATGTCTTCCGTATGCGCCGAATGGTCGCGGGTGGGCTAGGAGTCGCTGCCCTGGCGTGGGCACTCGGGTCCTCCGACTGGCGCGGCTACTGGTCGGAGTTCTGGACCCTCGCTCGGACTCAGATCGGAGAGACAGATGTGGTAACCAGGGACCACGGCTCCGTGACCTCGCCTCGGTAAACACTCAACGCGAGTCAGTGTCGCTTCAATAGTCGAAGGCTCGGGAAGGTGGCAGTGTGGAGACGGACGAGGCCCGGGACGTTGGTAACGCCTCCATCCAAAATGGCCATCCGGCTTCGCCTTTGGGTGTGGGAACGAAGGTATACGTGCGGAACCGGTTCCTCGGTGATTGGATCACCGGCTTCAAGGTGGCAGAGGTACTGGGTGACGGCTACCGCATTCGACGGCTCTTAGATGATCACGTCTTCCCAGACGTATTCGCGTTCGACGATGTCCGTCTGGAGCGACGCCAGCAACCGCTGTGGGAGATCTCCGGGCCGCACCCTGATCGTCGTCACTGAAATCCGGTCTGGGGGCGACGCTGTGCCGGTGGCGAGCGAAGCTCGAATGCGAAACAGGAGGGCCGAAGCCCTCCCATTTCGCCGGTACCGAATGCCCCCCGTTTCTCGCAGCATGAGCGTGTCCGGATGTCACGTCCAGTACCGGGGAGTAACCAGTACCGCACCCACCGGGGCATCGAACTCTCGGACCCATCCGTACACAACAGATGTTCTGAGCGTTCGATCTGAGGCTGCTGTGACTACACCAGCGCACCACATCGGGGAAGCAGTGGCCCAACTGAGGAGTCAGGGGTCCCCTTCGGTCCGGCTGCAATGGATATGGGCGCAATCCCCAAGTTCGTCCTCTTGTTACCCCCAACCCGGAGGCACGAGAGTGACGGCGTTGGACCTCTGGGCAGCGACGAACCCGACACGTGTCAGGACTGCGCGGCCGAGCCGGTCGAGAATGGTGATGCAGCATGAGCGACGAACAACACCGAGAGCCGCCGCCAGGGACGAAGCGTCACTACTCGCGCCCCGACCCGGACATGACCGACGAGGAGATTGACGCGTGGGCGGAACACTTCGTCGACGCCGTCTTGGGTGAGGTCGCCGAAGAAGAGGGTGGGCGGTGATGACAGACCTGCTCTCACACATTGGATCCACGATTCCGAATCCTTTCTGGCGATTCCCGGGAATCGACTCCTGATTCCGATTCTGAACCCCCTTTAGGGGGTCAGAAGAATCGAATCCGCCATCGCGTCTCGGGGAGGCGACAAGGAGTACGAGGCCCTGTTTAGGAGTGAGATGGTCCCCACACTCCCGTCGCCACCACCAGCGCGGCGGGGGAACAGGGAACCATGAGGGCATGGTGACCACCCTGTCCCACTCCGCTGCAACTCCTGGGCGAATCCCAGAACCCGCATGTGGCACCGGGACGTCCCAATCTCAAACTTTGGCACCCAACACCCTTTGGCAGTAGGGCCGAAAGTCCCCATGCCTCGCGGCGCCCGGCGGTACGCCAACCTCTAACAATGGAGGGGTAGCGCGGCTCAGGAGTCGTAGAGGGCTGTTCCAGAATGCGCGTCGAAAAGTGGCCAGGCCCAGTATCGTGGGCAGTCCGCCGGTTCACCCCGACGGTTCCAGGGTCGTGGTCTAAGAAGCGCGCTCATGCGAGACTCCAGCCATGCCAAGTGACGATGAGTTTCGCACCCTGGAAGAGGCCGTGTCCGCCGAGTTACACCGCTCGATCGCAGCTACCGAGCTGGTTTTGCGGCAGGCCGTGACGACGTCACCCGGAGGTGAAGAGCGGTGGGGGGTGTCGCAGGGGCGCTGACGGGAATCTCCAATGTCGTCATCGGGTTGGCTAGGGCGGTTGATCGACTGGACCGGAGATACCCTGGCAGCTCTGGATGAGGCGTCGGAGTCCCGAACTGTCGTTTGTCGAGAACCAACAAATGGTCTAGGCAGTCCGCCGTCTGCCGGGGGGCGCTTCCCGACACTCTCAGGGATGCGGCAACATGGCGTACTCGTTTGCGATCTGCTGGCCGATAAAGGTGTAGCCAGCGGTGTTGGCGTGGATGTTGCCGAGTGAGCAGTACCAGGTGAGGGTGCATACCTCGGCCACCGCCTTAGGGATTGTTCCATAGGGTGCGAGCGTGGTGAGGTCCGTTAGTGGCGTGTAGGCGTCGGTGGCCGCCGTGATGTCCACGAACGTAGCTCCTGCCGTGGTGTAGGCGGCTTTGAGCGCGGGGTTGATGAGACTCTGAAAGGCGGTTACCGACAACGTCGCCAGACCGTGGTCTGTCTTGCCCGGGGGATAGACCCACAGCCCGAGAATCACGTCGGGGTAGGTGAGCCCGATGATCGGGACCCTGGCACCAGCGACCGAGCGCAGCCGACGGGCCAGGCTGGTGACATTGGCCTTGATAATGCCTGCGGCGGTGACCACGCACGTGATCGGGTTCGAGGCTCCGACACAGGAGGTGACGTCGTTTCCTCCTATGGTCACCGTGATAAGGCCGATGGAGCCCTTGTGCGCCGCGATGAACGCCTCAGCGGCGACGGTCTGAGGCTTCGTAGTGTAGGCCACCGAGTCCGTGGCTGCCACCGGCCCGTTGGGGGCGATGCATCCGTTGGTGTGGAGGATGGAGAGCGTGGTGGCCCCCCCGCAGCCGAAGTTCTCCAGCTTGAGGTTCGTCTTCTTGGCGACATAGGCGGTGAACCCTGCCGTCGCACCGGGAGCAGGTGAGGGTTGGTACCCCACGGAATAGGAGTCCCCCAGCGAGATGTAGTACTTGACCGGCGTGGCGGAATGAGTTGTTGTCGTTGTCGTACACCCCGTCATCAGCAAGACAAGTGCGAAGGCTAGTACACCAATGATGCGCCCCTTCATGACTGCGCTGTGGGTGTCAACGCCCGACTCCCGAACGAGACAACTGATGAGACACTTACGGTGTCCCTTGTCAACGCAGCACCACGGGGAGTTCGCGCGGCCCCCGCACTTGCCCACCAGCCCACAGCACCGGCTGACCCTCCTCGTCGAGGCGGAATGACGGAATCCGCGCCAGCCACTCCTCAATAGCCACCCGTAGCTCCATCCGCGCCAGGTTCGAGCCCGCACACCGGTGAATGCCCGATCCGAACGCCACATGACGGTTCACGGTGCGGTCGAGGACGACCTCGTCGGCCCGGTCGAATGTCAGCGGGTCTCTATTGGCAGCGGGAAAGTTCATCAATACCTTGTCACCCTCTTGCATTGGACAGCCACGGAACGTCACGTCCTCCGTCAAGACGCGAGCCATCGTTACCGGTGAGTAAGCCCGAAGGAACTCCTCGACGGCTGTAGACATCAGTTCGGGCTCAGCGACGAGTCTATGGCGGTCGACATCGTGGGTAGCGAGGTGCCACAGCGCTGACCCGATGGCGCTCCACGTCGTGTCGATGCCTGCGATCAACGTGAGCATCGCCATGCCGAGGACGATCGTGGGTTCGATAGGAACGCCTTCCACCTCGGTTTGAAGGAGTTCGCTCAACAGGTCGTCGCCTGGCGTGTCGCGGCGCACCTGCATCTGGTCCCACAGGTAGTACCCGATCCCGTAGTTCCCGCGCTTTCGACGCTCGGAATCGTCGGCGAACTCCAGGGAATCACGAACCCATCCCGTAAAGGTGTCCGACATTTCCTCGGGGACGCCCAGGATGGTGGCGATCACACGGACCGGGATCTGTTGGGCATAGTCACGGGCGGCGTCGGCTCGCCCGTCCTCGACGAAGGCGTCAATCAGAGTGCGGCATAGCCCGCGGGTCATCTCCTCATAGGAGTCGACTCTGTGGTGCGAGAACCAGGGCAATAGGAGCCGCCGCGTCCATGTGTGCAGGGGCGGGTCCGCCGAAATGGGCGGCATACCGTAAGGGAGCTTGTCTTCGTCACCTTCCTCTGGGATGGCCGCGATCACACTTACGTCAAGCGAGCTGAACGTGGAGGTGTCGTGTGCGATGGCAGTGATGTCCTCGTAGGTTGTGGGGAGCCATGCGCGGCCACGCCGGTCTGTCACCGCAATCGGACACGTCTTCCGCAGCTCGTCCCAGATTTGGAATGGGTCACGGATATACCGATCATCGAGGACGTCGAAGTCGGTCTCCCAGTCCTCCACCGGATTGGTGTCCGTCATTCGGCGTGACCCTCCCGAGGCTCGATCCTTGCTCAATCGAGCATCAGTCTGTTATCGGTCATCAATCAACCGACCCGATTCAACACTGACTTCACGGTCGATGCGTGCCACCGCTTTCCGTGATGCGCGGTCCCGACTCTATCTTCGTTGAGTCCTACGGCGATCTCCCGCAGCGACCGTCCTCGACGACGTTCCCGGGCGATGCGCTTGGCCACGGCCTCGTCGACAGCCACCGGACGACCCAACTTCACCCCCTCGCGCTTCTTGACGGCCAAAGCGTCCTTTGTTCGCTGCCCAATCAGCCGCCGTTCAAATTGGGCGAAGGTAGCCATGACGTTGGCAATCATCTCCCCGGAGGGTGTCGTGGTGTCGACGCCGAGGTCGAGGATCACAAGTGCCCAGCCTTCCCTCCTGGCGCTCTCCATCAGGGACGCGAAATCGAGGAGTGAGCGGGACAGTCTGTCGAGTTTGGCCACCACAAGGGCACCTGCATCGCTTCCCCTGACGGCCTCCAGCGCCTTGGCCAGGGCGGGTCGGCCCGACACCGCCTTCCCGCTGGCCCCGGCGTCCGGGAAGACCTGGACAAGCTCCCAGCCACGGCGCTCGCACTCGGCCTCGATAAGGGTCCGCTGGACCTTCAGACCAAGCCCTGAGGTCGCCTGCTCGTCCGTTGAGACTCGGGTGTAGCCGACCACTCGCTGGGTCTCAGGACGCTTCTTCACCCCTCAGAGGGTGCCGGGACTGTACAGAAACCGACGTATTCGTGAACGGTCACTGGGAGTGGCCGTCCTTCTTGGACTCCTTCCCAAGGACCTCCTCCCAGCCCGCCTGGGTGCCTTGGAGGAGGCGGAGGAGGGCGACATCGCGCGGGGTGGAGACGACCACCTCGCCGGCCTCGACGGCGTGCAAGAGTCGCTTGAGGGATTCGGCGGCCTCCCGGACAGTCGCATGTGACGGAGGACGGCGGGAGCGTGCCACGACTCCATCCTTGACCCGGGCCGGGACGAATAGGGGGAACGCTGGGACCGGTGTTCAACGGGAGCGTCAGGTAGACAGAGGAGCCATGTCGAACGAGATTGACCTCCCGAGCCCGCGACCTGCATTCGACACCTACGACCAGGCGGTAGCGGACGCGATGGTGTCCAGCATGCCCCTCGCCGGGATCCCCGAGTACCTCGACCTCCGGGTCACCGATGTCGGACCCGGAGCGATGACCGCTGAGCTTGAGGTGCGTCCCGAGTTGCTCAACCCTGCAGACGCTCGGGTGGGCTTCTACGATGTATCGACACATCATTCGCTGATGTCCCGACACATCACAGACGTGTCGGAGAGGGGACTTGAACCCCTACGCCCTTGCGGGCACTAGCCCCTCAAGCTAGCGCGTCTGCCTATTCCGCCACTCCGACGTATGTGCGCCCCTGAGCGCATCGAGACTCTAGCGCGAGCGTCGCAACAGTCCGATCACCGAGCCGGTCTAGGTCCCGTGCGCCCGCTCGGCCACGCGTCGGACCCAGTTGCGCACGTTCCAGAACGGCCCGAGGCCGCCGGGATCGTCCTGGACACCCGACAATGACGACGACCACACGAGCATCGTGGGCTCTGCGAACAGCGGCAGCGTGGGCATGGCGGTCCACAGCGCCTGGTCGATCTGGCGGTAGATCCCGTGCGCCTGGGGAGGGGCCAGGTCCTGCACCGCCTGGGTGAATTGGGCGTCGATCTTGGGGTCCTCGAACCCCGACCAGTCTTGGGACGCTGCACCACCGGTGATGGCCGGCGACGTCGAGAACACGTCGCCCAACGCGCTCCCATACGCGCTGGCGTCGACGGGGACGAGGGCGAGGTCGAAGGCGCCGCCCGGGAGCACCGTCGCATAGAGCTGGGCCATCGACACCGGCGTGGCGACGACGTCGAAGCCGGCCGCCACGAGTTGAGCGGTCACGATCGGCCCCACCACCGCCGACCAGGGGTCGTCGGCTGCCCATGCGACGTTGAGGCTCACCGGCTTGCCGTGGATCGTCCATCGCCCGTGCCCGTCGAGGGCGAAGCCGCTCTGCTCCAGCAAGTGGGCGGCGGACACCGGGTCGGCCTTCTCGTACCCGGTGGCGTCGTCGACGTAGCCAGGCTCGGCGTTGGGTTCGAGATGGTTGTTGTCCTCCCACGCCGACGGGTTCTCGGGCTGGCCCACGCTCTCGACGATGCCCGCCCGGTCGATGGTGTGGGCGATTCCCTCCCGCACCGTCGCCGAGCTCAACGGCGCGTGTCGGACGTTGAATTCGAGCTGGAGCATGCGCGTCCCGAGCCCGGACTGGCTCTGGAGCACAGACGAGGACGAGACCTGGGCCATGAACGACGGGTCGAACCCGCTCGGATCGGCGACCTCGGCCTGGCCCTGGCTCAAGGCAGAGGCGAGGGCCGTGCCCCCGCTGACTGCCTTCACCACGATCCGGTCGAGGTTGGGTGGGCTCCCCCACCACCGTGGATTGCGGCCCAGCACGATCTCGGCACCGGGTTGCCACGACAGCACCTCCCAGGGCCCGCCCGAGACGAACACCCCGGTGGCGAATTGGTCGAACCCGCGGTTCCACCCCACCTGTTCGGCCACGTGCGCCGGCAGCAGGTCGTCGAAGAGCGAGGTCCAGTCGGCGAACGGCGTGCGGAACACGACGGTGACCGTCCGCCCGGCGTTGGAGCCCGTGAGCGAGGCAATGTCGCTGTACCCCAGGGTGGTCGCGACCGAGTCCGGCGTGCCGTCGATGTCGGTGCCGTCCCCGCGCTGTGACTGCCAGGCGTAGGCGAAGTCGTCGACACTGATGGGCACGCCGTCGGACCACACCGCCCGGCGATCGATCTGGTACACGACGGTCTGGGGCGAGAGGCTCACCACCTCGGCGCTGTCGACCACATTGGTGTCGAGCTGGGGTGCGAGGCCGGGGCCCACCCGGAACACCTGGGCCCAGATGGCGCTGCCGAGCATCCGCCCGGCCGCGGTGGCGCCGGCCACCGTATGATCGTTCAGCGCCGTGGGCACCTGGTCGAGCGCCATGGTGACGGTGCCACCCTTGGTCGGGACCAACAGGGGGGGCGCCTTCGTCGTGAGCGTCGAGCGAGCCGACACACCGCTGGCGCCGGGCCCGCACGCCGATGCCGACACGCAAAGCGCGACCGCGGTGACCAGAGTGCCGGGGCGGAGTCGTGGCACGCCACCACGCCGCCGGGGGTGGTCCGTCGCCGGCGCCAGGGCACGTCCGCTGCCGCCGGCATCGCCGGCGGTCACTGCACGCGCAGGGCCAGGGTCACAGTGGTGAAGCTGAAGATGATCGCCACGGTGATGGTGATCCGGTCGAGGTTCTTCTCGACCACGGTCGAGCCCGCCGCAGCCTGCCCCACCGAGCCACCGAACATGTCCGACAGGCCGCCGCCTTTGCCGGAGTGCATGAGGATCAGGAAGATGAGCGCCAACGACACCACGATGTGCAGCACCACCAGCGCTATGGTCAGCACGACATCCTCCTCGGGCGGTCCGGACCAGGTAACGCTACCAAAGGGACCCTTCTCGCCGTCCTCGCGTCCTCACGTGCGGGTGGGCACCACCGAAGCCGTCGCCTGCACGATGGCAGCGAACGTGGCGGCGTCGAGGCTGGCCCCTCCAACCAAGACCCCGTCGACGTCGGGTTGTCCGAGCAGTTCAGCGGCGTTTTCGGGCCGCACCGACCCGCCGTACTGGATCCGCACCGCTCGGGCCGCCTCGGCTCCCACCAACTCCCCCACCACGGCCCGGATGTGGGCACAGGCGGACTGGGCGTCCTCGGCGGTAGCGGTCCGGCCCGTGCCGATGGCCCAGATGGGCTCGTAGGCGATGACGAGTCCCCCGACCTGATCGCCGGGGAGACCCTTGAGCGCGGCGGTGGTCTGTGCGCTCAGGCGGGCGTCGGTCTCCCCGTCCTCCCGCTCCTCCTCGGTCTCGCCCACGCACAGGATCGGGGTCATGCCGTGGCGGACGACGGCTCGGACCGTGGCCGCCACCACCTCGTCGGTCTGGGCGAAGAACTGCCTGCGCTCGGAATGGCCGACGATCACCAATGACACGCCGAGACGGGCCAGCATGGGGGGCGAGACCTCACCGGTGAAGGCACCCTGGTCCTCGTAGTAACAGTGCTGCGCTCCCAACGCCACGGGGATGGCGCGGTCCTCGATGACGGTCTGCACCGAGCGCAGGCTTGTGAACGACGGGTGGACCGACACGTCGAGCGACGCCACGTCGACGGCACCGATCCGCAATCCGAGGTCCTGCACGGTGCGGATCGACTGCAGGTGGTCGTGGTGCATCTTCCAGTTCCCGCTCACAAGCGGCCGACGGCGCGCCGTCCCGGACGCGGTAGAGGGTTTGGCCATGTCAGGCTCCTGTCGTCGGGGCGTTGGAGGCGTGGCGGAGCGCGGCCAGCCCGGGGAGGTCGCCGTGCTCCAGCAACTCGAGCGAGGCCCCGCCCCCCGTCGACACGAAGCTCACCCGACGGGCGAGACCGAGATGTTCCAACGCGGAGACCGAATCGCCTCCTCCGACGATGCTGTACCCCGTCGACTCGGCCACGGCGGTGGCCATGGTGCTCGTCCCCGCCGCGAAACGCTCGTCTTCGAACACCCCCATCGGCCCGTTCCAGAACACCGTCCTGGCCCGGACCACGACGTCGGCGAATTCTCCGGCGCTCTCGGGCCCGATGTCGAGGCCGCGCCAGCCTCGGGGGATGTCCGCCCCGACCATGCGCACGTCGCCGCTGCCACCGGCGCCCTCCCCGATCGCGCCCCGTGGGCCGAGGGCCACGAAGTCGGACGGGAGCAGGATGCGCCCTCCCGCGTCCTCGAGGAGCTTGGCGCAACTGTCGATGCGGCCCGCGTCGAGGAGCGAGGCGCCGACGTTGTGGCCCTGGGCGGCCAGGAAGGTGAAGGCCATGCCGCCCCCAACGATGAGCGCGTCCGCCCGTTCCAACAGGGCGCGCAACACCCCCAGCTTCTCTCCGACCTTGGCTCCCCCGACGACGGCCACGAAAGGACGGTCGGGGTCGACGAGCAGGCCGCCCAGGGTCCCCACCTCGCGAGCCAGGAGCCTCCCGCCCGCCGACGGGAGCAGCGCGGGGGGCCCGACGATCGAGGCGTGGGCCCGGTGCGACGCACCGAAGGCGTCGTTCACATAGGCGTCGAAGCCGTCGACGAGCCTGGCCACGAACCCGGGGTCATCGGCTTCCTCACCGGGATCGAAGCGCAGGTTCTCGAGCATGCCCACACCCGGCGCCAGCTCCGCGAGGCGGGTCCGCACCGGGGCCATGTCGTAGCGGGGGTCGACGGTGCCCTTGGGCCTGCCCAGGTGGGCACAGGCCGTCACGTCGGCACCCCGGTCGGTGAGCCACGACAAGGTGGGAAGCGCGGCCCGGATGCGGAAGTCGTCCTCGACCACGACCTCCCCCGAGGGCGCGTGGCCCAACGGCACGTTGAAGTCGACGCGGACGAGGACCCGGCGCCCCTCGACAGGAGGCAGGTCCTCGAGCAGGGGCAGCCCCACGAGCGGGCCTCGGTCGGGCCGGACCGCGGCTGACCCCCCCTCCGCCATCGCCGTCGCTCTGCCGGCCCGGGCCGCGCTCAGGACGGCGGCGGGCCGGCCGAGCCCAGCAACGCCACCAGGTCGACAAGCCGGTTGGCGTAGCCCCACTCGTTGTCGTACCAGCCCTGCACCTTGACGAGCGTGGTGTCGTCGTCCACCGCCATGGCCATGGTGAGCCCGGCGTCGAAGGTGCACGAGGCGGCACTGCCCACGATGTCCGACGACACGATGGGGTCCTCGGTGTACTCGAGCACCCCGGCCAGCGGTCCGCTCGACGCCGCTTCGCGAAAGGCACCGTTCACGTCACCGACGGACACGGCGCGCCCCACAAGGGCGGTGAAGTCGGTGATCGAGCCGTCCACCACCGGAACGCGCAGGGCGGCGCCGTCGAGACGGCCCTGCATGGCCGGGAGCACGAGGCCCGTGGCCCGGGCCGCGCCGGACGACGCCGGCACGATGTTCTGGGCGGCGGCACGGGCCCGACGCAGGTCCTCGTGCGGCAGGTCGAGGAGGTTCTGGTCGTTGGTGTAGGCGTGGACGGTGGTCATGAGCCCGTTGCGCACCCCGAAGGCCTCGTCGAGCACCTTGACCATGGGCACGAAGCAGTTGGTGGTACACGAGGCGTTGGACACCACCACGTGGTGGGCGGGGTCGAACAACTGGTCGTTGACTCCCATCACGAAGGTGGCGTCGGCGTCCTTCGACGGCGCCGAGATGACCACCCGTTGCGCACCCCCCTCGAGGTGGGCCGCCGCCGCGCTGCGAGAGGTGAAACGACCCGTCGCCTCGACCACGACGTCGACGCCGAGCTCCCCCCACGGCAGGGCCTTGGGGTCGCGCTCGGCGAGCACCTGGACGGGCTGGCCCGCTACGAGAATGTGGTCGTCCTCGGCACGGACCTCGCCGTCGAAGCGGCCGTGGGTGGTGTCGTAGCGCAGGAGATGGGCGTTGGTGGTGGCGTCGGTGAGGTCGTTGAGGGCCACCACCTCGACGTCGGCGCCCTGGGCGCGCGCCGCGCGCAGGAAATTCCTGCCGATGCGCCCGAAGCCGTTGATCCCCACCCGCACCGTCATCAGGCGTCCTATCCGACCAGACGGCCGAGGGCGGCCGCCAGTCTCGTCGGGTCGTGGGCCAGCCCGTTGGCCTTGGCCAGTGGCAACGCCACGACCTCGACGTCGAGCGTCCCGAGGGCGATCGAGGCCGGGTCGGCGACCACGACGTCCACGTCGACACCGTGGGCGGCCAAGGCGGCCACGTGGGCGGCGACGTCGAAACCCGCCGTCTCGTGGCCTTCGGGCCGAAGGTTGGCGATGTAGACCCGGCGCCCCGGGGAACGCCGGATGGCCTCGGCCAGGCCGGGCACCGCCACCGCCGCCAGCACGCTGGTGAACAGCGATCCGGGACCGATCACGACCTGGGCGGCGTTGCCGAGCGCGTGCAGCGCCACGGGAGACGCGGGAGGATCGGCGGGCACGAGCGACACCCGCCGGATGTTGGCGGTGGCCATGACCTCGGTTTGGCCCTCGATCTCCCCGCCCCCGGCCTCGGCCTTGAGGACCACCGGCTCCGACGCCGCCGGCACCACCCGGCCCTGCGCCCCGAGCAACCGGCCTGCCTCGTCGAGCCCCTTCTGGGGGTCGGCCAGGGCCTCCATGAGGCCGGCGATCACCAGATTGCCCAGGGCGTGGCCCACCAGTTCCTCGGCCTCGAAGCGCTGCTCGAAGGCGGCCGCCAGGGGCGAGTCGTCCTCGGCCAGGGCCACCAGGCACTTGCGCAGGTCACCGGGGGGCATGATGTCGAGCTGGCGGCGCAGTCGCCCCGACGACCCACCGTCGTCGGCCACCGAAACCACGGCGGTGATCTCGCCGGCATAGAGGCGCACGGCGCGCAGCGTGGCGGCCAGCCCGTGGCCACCACCGACCGCCACCACGCGCGGGCCCGGCCCCTTCCTCAACGGTCCACGTCCCGGTGGATCACGACGGGCGACGCCCCCCGCGTGCGCAGGCGGGCGCCGAGCTCCTCGGCCAGGGCCACCGAGCGGTGCCGCCCCCCCGTACACCCCAGCGCGATCGCCAGATACCACTTCCCCTCTTCCTCGAAGGCGGGAAGCAGGGCGCCCAGCAATTCGTCCACCCGTCCCAGGAACGGCCCGGTCGCCTCCTGGGCCATGACGAAGTCGCGCACCGGCGCGTCGAGCCCCGACAACGGGCGGAGCTCCTCGACCCAGTGCGGGTTGGGCAGGAACCGGCAGTCGAAGACGAGGTCGGCGTCGAGCGGCAAGCCGTGTTTGTACCCGAACGACACCACCGAGATGCGCATGCCCGAGTCCTGGTCGTCGCCGAAGAGGTCGGTGACGCGCTGGCGCAGCTGGTTCACGTTGAGCTCGGCCGTGTCCACGATCACGTCGGCCCGGGCCCGCACGGGCTCGAGGAGACGGCGCTCGTCGGTGATGGCCTCGGCCACCTGGCGCTCCAGGATCGGATGGCGACGGCGGGTGCCCTCGAAGCGCCGGACGAGGACATCCTGGGGAGCGTCGAGGTAGACGAGCTGGACCCGATGGCCCTTGGCGCGCAGCGCGTCGATGGCGGGGAGGGCCTCCTCCACCCGGGCGCCGCCCCCCCGACCCAGCACGAGCGCGACGCGGTCCTGGGTGGCTCCGGGTCGGCTCACCACCTCGGCCACCTCGCTCAGGAGGGACGGGGGCATGTTGTCGATCACGTACCAACCCGAGTCCTCGAGGGCGGCCGCGGTCGTCGACCGCCCCGCACCCGACATGCCGGTGATCACCAGGTAGTCGCTCACGTGTCGCCCGTCCTCGCGGGCCCGGGCCCGGCGCCGCCCTCCCCGGCCCCGGGGTGCGACGCGGTCCCACTCCCATCCTGGCCCAGGGCGGGGACCAACACCGGGACCGCACCGGGTATTCGTGCCCGCGCCGGCGCGGCGTGGAGGTGGGCGTACACCGCCCCGGCCACGGCATCGGGGAGCCAGGGCAGAGCCCGGAGGTCCTCGGCCGAGGCGGCTCGTAGGGCCTTCAGGCTGCCGAACTGGCGTAGGAGCCGGGTCCGGCGGCTCGGGCCCAGCCCGGGCACGCCGTCGAGGGCGCTGCGGGTCATGCGACGACCCCGGAGGTTGCGGTGGTAGGAGATGGCGAAGCGGTGGGCCTCATCGCGCACGCGCTGGAGGAGGAACAGGGCATCCGATCCCCGGGGGACGGGAACCGGATCGGGGCGGCCCGGCACGTAGACCTCCTCGAAGGACTTGGCCAGGGCCGCCACGGGGATCTCCTCGGCCAGCCCCAGGCGCTCCAGGACCCGCACCCCCACCCCCAGCTGGCCCTTGCCGCCGTCGAGGAGAAGGAGCTGGGGCGGGTAGGCGAAGCGCCGCGCCCGGGCGCTGCCGGCCGTGGCGTCCTCGCCCCTGGTCCCGGCGCGGGCCTCGAGCAGGGCCGTCAGGCGCCGGGTCAGGACCTCCTCCATCGCCGCGTAGTCGTCGTTGCCGGGCACGTCGCGGATGCGGAAGCGCCGGTACTCGGACTTCCGGGGCAGCCCGTCCTCGAGCACCACCATCGACCCGACATAGTCCGTCCCCTGGAGGTGGCTCATGTCGTAACACTCGATGCGCAACGGGGCCTGCTCGAGACCGAGCACCTCCCGCAGGGACTCGAGGGCGCGGGCCCGGCTGTCGTGGTCAGACGCCCGGCGCAGACGGTGCCGGGCCAGCTCCTCGCCGGCGTTGCGCGTCACGGTCTGCAACAGGGTGCGCTTGCCGCCCCGTTGGGGCACGCGCAGTGCCACCGGGGCACCGCGCCGGTCGACCAGGAATTGCTCGTACACCTCGGGGGTCTCGGGCAGGTCGGGCACGAGCACCTGCCGGGGCACGCCCGGCGCGGCGGTCCCGACGGTCCCCCACCGACCCGGGTCCCCCGCCCCCGACGTCCACCCCGAGCTGTCTCCGCCCCGCACCCGGGCGACCCGGCGCGGCGCCGGTGCCTCGGGTTCGGCGTCGCCGTAGAGCTCCTCGAGGACGCGCCCTACCAGCTGGGGTCGGGTGAGGTCCTCCACCTTGTCCACGACGAAGGAGCGCCGTCCCACGATCCGACCCCGGCGCACGTGGAAGACGCACACCGCCGCCTCGAGCGGGTCCTCGTCGATGCCCACCACGTCGAGGTCCTCAGGGCGCTCGGTTACCACCTGCTGGCGTTCGCACGCCATCCGCAGCGTGTGCAGGCGGTCGCGCAACCGGGCGGCGCGCTCGAAGTCGAGCTCGCCCGCGGCCTCTTCCATCTCGGCCTCGAGACGGTGCTCCACCTCGTCGGTGTCGCCGGCCAGAAAGGCCATGAGGTCGGCCACCATGGCGTCGTAGCGCTCGGGGTCGACGGCTCCGATGCACGGGCCCGAGCACCGCTCGATGTGGAAGAGCAGGCACGGTTTGCCCAACTTGGTGTGGCGGTCGAGCTTGCGATCGGAGCACGTGCGCACCTGGAAGGTCCGCAGCAGCAGGTCGAGGGTGTCACGGATGGCGCCCACGTGCGCGTAGGGGCCGAAGTAGCGGACGTCGGGACGGCGCCGTCCTCGCACCACCGCCGCCCGGGGCCACTCGTCGGCGAGGGTCACCGCCAACGACGGATAGGACTTGTCGTCGGTGAGGCGGATGTTGAAGCGGGGCCGGTGTCGCTTGATGAGCGTGTACTCGAGGAGGATCGCCTCCACTTCGTTGCCGACCTGGATCCACTCCACGTGGTCGGCCAAGGCCACCATCTGGGCGGTGCGGGGTGCCAGGGTGGCCGGATCGGCGAAGTAATTGCTCAGGCGGCTGCGCAGCGACTTGGCCTTGCCCACATACAGGACCCGTCCCTCGGCGTCGACGAACTGGTACGAGCCGGGGGTGTCGGGGATGGTGCCCGGGGCAGGACGCGTGCGCACCTTCTTACTGTGCCGTACCGACGCGCCCCGTCGTGCACCCGTCCCGGACGCACGCCGGAGCGCCGGGCGCCTAGACTGGGCTCAAGCGCCGGCCTGGTATCCCGGCGTACATATCACTCCGAGGCCGACAACCCCGCGGATGGGCGACCAGGCTGTCCCCGCCGGCCACCGTCGGAGTGCTCCCCGAAGGGGGTTGACCATGTTCCGGTTGCAGCGGGCGCTCCCCGAGCGCTACGTGGACGCGACACCCGATCAGCTGGCGGCGTGGATCGCCGACGCCAAGGACGTGCTCGGTCCCAAGGTGTTGATCCTCGGGCACCACTATCAACGGGACGAGGTGATGCGCTGGGCCGATGCTCGGGGGGACTCCTTCGGGCTCTCTCGCACGGCCGCGGATCGGCGCGACGCCGACTACATCGTCTTCTGCGGGGTGCACTTCATGGCCGAGTCGGCTGACGTCCTCACCGCCGCCGACCAGCAGGTGATCCTCCCCGATCTCAACGCCGGGTGCTCCATGGCCGACATGGCCGACATCGATTCCGTGGAAGAGGCGTGGGAGTCCCTGGCGACGGTGACCGACACCGAGCGCGTCGTGCCGGTGACCTACATGAACTCCTCGGCCGCGCTCAAGGCGTTCGTGGGGCGCCACGGGGGCGCGGCGTGCACGTCCTCGAATGCCCGGGCCGTGCTCACCTGGGCGCTCGACCCGGCCGGCACCGGCGTGGCCCAGGGGGACAAGGTCCTGTTCTTCCCCGACCAGCACCTGGGACGCAACACGGGATTCGAGCTCGGCTGGGGTGCCGGCGACATGCGGGTGTGGAACCCGCTGCTCGAGATGGGCGGCCTCGACGACGCCGATGTCAAAGACGCCACCTTGCTGCTGTGGAAGGGGCACTGCTCGGTGCACCAGCGTTTCCGGCCCGAGCACGTCGACGCCTTTCGGGCCGAGCACCCCGGGGGGCTCGTGTTCATCCACCCCGAATGTGCGCACGAGGTGGTGGCCATGGCCGACAAGGTCGGGTCCACCGACGTCATCATCCGGGCCGTAGACGAGGCGCCGTCGGGATCGGTCATCGGGGTCGGCACCGAGATCCACCTCGTGAAGCGGCTCGACGACGAGCACCCCGACAAGACCGTGGTGTCCCTCGACCCCTTGGTGTGCCCGTGCTCGACCATGTTCCGCATCGACGCCGCCCACCTGTGCTGGGTGCTCGAGCGCCTCGTCGAGGGGGACGTGGTGAACCGCATCACCGTGGACGACGACACCGCCTACTGGGCCCGTCTCGCCCTCGAGCGCATGCTCGAGATCACCTGATCGCCCTCACCGGCACGGGCGAAGCGGCTCAGTCCGTGTCGGGGTGCCCGTCCTCCTGGTCGGGGGCGAAGGGCCACTCCTCGAAGGCGGCGCACCGACCCCCGGCGCGAAGCGCAGCACCCAGAGATCGCGCCACGGGGTGTCGGGGTCGTTGTCGTACTCCACCCACACCCGGACCACGGCGGTGTCGGCGTCGATGGCGACGATCTCACTCGACATCGAGAACACCTCGTCGGGCCCGTCGCGCTCGGCGTCCCAGAACAACGCCAACTCGTCGAGCCCCTGCACGGGGTCGGCCCAGGGGGACGGCGCGTAGGTCACGTCGGGGGTGAACAGCTCGGCGAGGCGGGCCGTGCCCGGTGTGCGCCACGCCTCCTCGTATCCCTCGAGCCAGCGGGCGACGTGGTCGCGCCGGACGACGGCCATCAGCCCGCCTTCCGGCGCTTCGCCGCGGCGGGACGGGCCGGGGCCTTGGCCCTCTTGACCGCCGCCGTGCTCTTGACGGCCCGGGGGGCCCGCGCCGCCGTGTCCCGGCCCGCCCGCTTGGCCGGGGCCCGTCGGGATCCGGTGGGCCCGAGCCGTTCGTGGCGGTCCCGCCCGGCGCGGGCCAGCACGGGGGCGAGGACCTCGCCCGTGTAGCTCTCCGGCGTGGCCGCCACGTCCTCGGGCGTGCCCTCGGCGACCACCTTGCCGCCCCGTTCGCCCCCTTCGGGCCCGAGGTCGATGATCCAGTCCGAGGTCTTGATCACATCGAGGTTGTGCTCGATGACGATGACGGTGTTGCCCTGGTCCACGAGGCGGCTCAACACCTCGAGGAGCTTGCGCACGTCGTCGAAGTGCAGGCCCGTGGTGGGCTCGTCCAGGACGTACAGGGTGTGGCCGGTCGACCGTCTCGACAACTCCGACGACAGCTTGACCCGCTGCGCCTCGCCTCCCGACAAGGTGGGGGCGGGCTGTCCGAGACGGATGTAGCCCAGACCGACGTCGACGAGGGTCTGGAGATGGCGGGCGATGGTGGGCTGGTTGGCGAAGAACGACAGTGCCTCCTCGCACGACATGTCGAGGACATCACCGATGTTCTTGCCCTTGAACGTCACCTCGAGGGTCTCGCGGTTGTAGCGCGCCCCCCGCACACCTCGCAGGGCACGTACACGTCGGGAAGGAAATGCATCTCGATCTTGATGGTCCCGTCCCCGGCGCACGCCTCGCACCGCCCCCCTCGCACGTTGAACGAGAACCGACCGGGCTGATAGCCCCGTACCTTGGCCTCGTTGGTCTGGCTGAAGAGCTTGCGGACGTGATCGAACAACCCGGTGTAGGTGGCCGGGTTCGAGCGCGGCGTGCGCCCGATCGGTGACTGGTCGATGGCCACCACCTTGTCGACGTACTTCACACCGTCGATGGCCTTGTGCTGCCCGGGTGTGGTGCGGGCCCGGTGCACCTGCGCCAACATCGATTGCAGGAGGATGTCGTTCACCAGGGTCGACTTCCCCGATCCCGACACCCCGGTCACCGCCACCAGGCACCCCAGCGGGAAGGGGACGTCGATGGCCTGCAGGTTGTGCTCCCGGGCGCCTCGGACCGTCAGGTATTCGCCCGATCCCGGGCGCCGCTTCCCGGGGACGGGGATGGACCGCTCTCCCGTGAGGTAGCTCCCGGTCACCGACGCCTTCGTCTTGAGCAGTCCCGGCACCCCGCCGCTGTAGACGATCTCGCCGCCGTGCTCACCGGCACCGGGCCCGATGTCGACGACGTGGTCGGCCTCGCGAATGGTCTCCTCGTCGTGCTCCACCACGATCACGGTGTTGCCCAGGTCCCGCAGCCGGACCAGGGTGTCGAGCAGCCGGCGGTTGTCGCGTTGATGGAGCCCGATCGAGGGTTCGTCGAGCACGTAGAGCACCCCCACGAGGCCCGATCCGATCTGGCTCGCCAATCGGATGCGCTGCGCCTCGCCGCCCGACAGCGTGGACGTGCCGCGCGCCAGCGACAGGTAGTCGAGGCCCACGTCGAGCAGGAACCGCAACCGGGCCCGCACCTCGCGCAGCACCCTGTCGGCGATGAGGTGCTCGCGTTCGGTCAGGTCGAGGGCGTCGACCTCGGCAGCGGCACGGGTGATCGACAGGCTGCACAGCTCGAAGATGTTGCGGCCCCCCACCGTGACCGCCAGCGACTCGGGCTTGAGGCGAGCCCCGTGGCACGTCGGGCACGGCACCTCGCGCATGAAGGTCTCGGTCCACTGCCGCACCGAGTCGGACTCCGAGTCACGGTGTCGGCGCTTGAGCCACGGCACGATCCCCTCGAACTGTGACGTGAACGAACGCTGACGGCCGTAGCGGTTGCGGTACCGCACGTGCACCTGCCGGGTCCCCGACCCGTACAGGAGGACCTTCTTGTCCTTGGCCCGAAGCTTCTCCCAGCGGGTGTCGGTCGAAAAGCCGAACTCCGCCGCCACGGCCTCCACGATGCGGTCGAACCAACGGCTGTGTCCCCCCATCCACGGCGAGATGGCCCCCTCCTCGAGGGTGCGCGTCGGGTCCGGCACCACCAGGTCTGGGTCCACCTCGAACTGGGTCCCGAGCCCGTCGCACGCCGGGCACGCGCCGTAGGGGGAGTTGAAGGAGAAATTGCGGGGCGCGGGCTCCTCGAAGGACAGGCCGCAGTGCGTGCACGCCAGGTGCTCGGAGAACGTGATCAGCTCCTCGGTGCCGTCTTCGGCGATGATGCCGATCTCGGCGATTCCGTCGGTGAGCCGCAGCGCCGTCTCCATCGACTCGGTGAGGCGCTGGCGAATGTCGTCGCGCCGGACCAACCGGTCGACCACCACCTCGATGGTGTGCTGCTCGTAGCGCGCCAGGTTCACCGCAGCGCGGTCCGAGAGCTCGACCACCTCGCCGTCGACGCGGGCCCGGGCGAACCCCTGCTTGGCCAGGTCGTCGAGGAACGCCTCGTACTCACCCTTGCGACCCCGCACCACCGGAGCGAGCACTTGGAAGCGGGTCCCCTCGGGCAGGTCGAGGATGCGGTCCACGATCTGCTGGGGCGTCTGGCGGGCGACGGGGCGCCCGCAGTTCGGGCAATGGGGATGGCCCACCCGGGCGTACAGCAGCCGCAGGTAGTCGTAGATCTCGGTGACCGTCCCCACCGTCGACCGGGGGTTGCGGCTGGCCGACTTCTGGTCGATCGAGATCGCCGGCGACAACCCCTCGATGAAGTCGACGTCGGGCTTGTCCATCTGACCCAGGAACTGGCGCGCGTACGACGACAGGGACTCGACGTAGCGGCGCTGACCCTCGGCGTAGATGGTATCGAAGGCGAGCGACGACTTGCCCGACCCCGACAGGCCCGTGAACACGATGAGCTGGTCACGCGGCAACTCGAGCGAGACGTCGCGCAGGTTGTGTTCTCGTGCCCCGCGGATCACCAACCGGTCGGCCATCGGTGGGAGGCTACCGGGGAGGCGGGGGTCCGATTTCGGGGTCGCCGCGCGAGATGGCGTCACGCCGTGGGCACGGGGACGCCGACCCCGACAGGGCCCGCCGCGCCCGGCGTGGCGGCGTCTCCCGCCTCGACCAGGGCGAGGCGAAGCTCGGCGATGTCGTCGCGCAACAGCGCCGCTTCCTCGTAGCGCAGCTCGGCGGCGGCGAGGCGCATCTCCTGCTCGAGGCGCACCACCAGGCGTTGCAACTCGTCGATGGGGAGGGTGCTGAGCTCGGCCATCTCGTCGACGGCCGTGGTGTCGTCGCCGGTCCCGACCGCCCGGGCTCCGGCCAGGCGCCTCCCCCCCACGCCGTCGCGGCGCGGCACCCGTGGTGTTCGCACCGGGAGGTGCCCGGGCCGGGTCCGACCGCCCCGGCTCCCCCGTCCCGGCCCGTTGGTGACGACGGTGCCGGCCGGGCGGATGCTGGCGAGGATGTCGGTCACGGCCTTGCGGATGGTGGTGGGGTCGATGCCGTGCTCGGCGTTGTAGGCCTGCTGCAAGGCGCGCCGGCGCTGGGTCTCGGAGATGGCCGAGCGCATGGCGTCGGTGATGGTGTCGGCATACAGCACGACCAGGCCGTCGACATTGCGCGCGGCGCGGCCCATGGTCTGGATCAGCGACGACGCCGAGCGCAGGAACCCCGTCTTGTCGGCGTCGAGAATGGCGACGAGCTGGACCTCGGGCAGGTCGAGCCCCTCGCGCAGGAGGTTGATGCCCACGAGCACGTCGTATTCACCCAGGCGCAGGTCGCGCAGCAGCTCGATGCGGGTGATGGTGTCGATGTCGGAGTGCAGGTAGCGCACCCGCACCCCTAGCTCGACGAGGTAGTCGGTGAGGTCCTCGGCCATCTTCTTGGTGAGGGTGGTGACCAGGGAGCGCCCCCCCGCCTCCGACGCCTTGTGGATGCGCTCCATGAGGTCGTCGATCTGGCCGGTGGTGGGCTGGATGACGACCTCGGGGTCGACGAGACCGGTGGGCCGGATGACCTGGTCGACCACCTGGCTCGACACGTCGAGCTCGTAGGCCCCCGGTGTGGCCGACAGGAACACGACCTGGCCCACCCGCTCGGTGAACTCGTCGAAGGTGAGCGGCCGGTTGTCGAGGGCCGACGGCAGCCGGAAGCCGTGGGCGACGAGCGTCTCCTTTCGAGAGCGGTCTCCTTCGTACTGGCCGTGGATCTGGGGCACCGTGACGTGGCTCTCGTCGATCACGGTGAGGAAGTCCGTCGGGAAGAAGTCGAGCAGCGTGTGCGAGGGCTCACCGGCGCTCCGGCCGTCGAGGTGGCGGCTGTAATTCTCGATGCCGTTGCACACCCCGACTTCGGCCAGCATCTCGAGGTCGTGCTCGGTCCGGAGCCGCAGACGCTGGGCCTCGAGGAGCTTGCCCGCCGACTGCAGCTCGGCGAGGCGCTCCCCGAGTTCGGTCTCGATCGACGCCACGGCCCGTCGCATGGTGTCGTCGCCGGCCCCGTAGTGCGTGGCCGAGAAGACGACGAGCTCGTCGATGTCCTCGCCGGTGTCGCCGGTCAGTGCGTCGAAGCGCCTGATCCGCTCCACCTGGTCCCCGAAGAGCTCGATGCGCACCGCCTGCTGTTCGTACACGGGGTGCAGCTCGACGGTGTCGCCCCGGGCCCGGAAGTGCCCGCGGGTGAGGACGGCGTCGTTGCGGTCGTAGTGGAGGTCGACCAGTTTGCGCAGGAGGTCGCGTTGGTTGACGGTGTCGCCCGGCCGCACGGCCATGATCCGTTGGCGGTACTCGTCGGGCGACCCCAGGCCGTAGATGCACGATACCGACGCCACCACGATGACGTCGCGGCGCAACAAGAGGCTCGACGTGGTGGAGTGCCGCAACCGGTCGATCTCGTCGTTGATCGACGAGTCCTTTTCGATGTAGGTGTCCGACGTGGGCAGATACGCCTCGGGCTGGTAGTAGTCGTAGTACGACACGAAGTACTCGACGCGGTTGTTGGGGAAGAGCTCGTGGAGCTCGGCGGCCAGCTGGGCGGCCAGGGACTTGTTGGGCTCGATGATCAGCGTGGTCCGCTGCGCCTGTTCGATGGTCCAGGCGATGGTGGCGGTCTTCCCGCTGCCGGTGATACCGAGCAGGGTTTGGTACCGGTCGCCGCGCCCGATCCCCTCGGTCAGGCGCTCGATCGCCTGGGGCTGGTCGCCCGCGGGGCGCAGCGGGGTCACGACCTCGAAACGGGGCACCTTGCGATGGTACCGGGGGGGTGTATCAGCCCGGGCCGGGAGATCCGCGGGGCCAGGCCCCGAGCGCACCCCAGACCCGGTCCACCTCGGCGACGAGGTGGACCCGGTCCCCGGCGTTGTCGATGACGAAGTCCGACCCCTCCCGGCGCTCCTCCCGGGTGATCTGCGCCGCCACCCGGGCCTCGGCGTCGAGCCGGGAGAAGCCGCGCTGGGTCACGAGTCGGTCCACGGCGATCTCTACGGGGCAGTCCACGACGATCACGACCTGCAGCGACAGCGCCTCGCGGTGGGCGGGCTGCAAGAGGGGGATGTCGAGCACCACGACGCGGTCGCCCCCCTCCTCGGCGGCGCGGCGCTGGGCCATGACGGCGCTGATGGCGGGGTGGGTGATGGCGTTGAGGGCAGCCACCGACTCGGCGTCGACGAAGGCCAGCGAGGCCAGGGCGGCGCGGTCGATGGTCCGGTCGAGAGCCAGGATGCCGGTGCCGAAGCGGTCGACGAGGGGCTGGTAGGCGGGACCTCCGGGGACCACGACTTCCCGGGCGATCCGATCGGCGTCGATGAGCACGGCACCGCGCTCGACCAGGAGCTCCGCCACCGACGACTTCCCCGACCCGATCCCTCCCGTCAACCCGACCGCGAGCACCGGCGCTAGCGGCCGGGACGCTTCCCGGCCACCGCCTCGTCCACGAGGGCGTCGAGGGTGCCTGCCGCGGTGGCGTCCCAGGTGAGGCTGGCGGCGCGGCGCAAGGCGGCCCGTCCCAGGCGCCCTCGCAGCGCCGGGTCGACGACGACGGTGCGAAGCGCCTCCGCGAACGGCGCCGTCGGCACCGGGGCCCCGGGCCGCTGACCACCGGGCTCGAGGCTCACCACCAGGCCGCTGACGCCGTCCTCGACCGCGTCGACGTGGCCGGCGATGCGTGACACCACCGACGGTGTGCCACAGGCGGCGGCCTCGCTGACCGTCATCCCCCACCCCTCGCGTTGTGACGTGCTGGCCAGCACCCAGGCCTGCCGGTACAGCGTGAGCAAGTCGTCATCGTCCATGTGCCCCGGAAGCTCGATCCAGTCGTCGCCACCGAGGGCATGGCGGTGCGCTTCGAGACGCTCGCGCTCGTACCCTTCGCCGACGATCACGGCCCGGAGGTTGGGAACGGTGCGTCGCACGTCGACGAGCGCGTCCATGAGGACGTCGAACCGCTTGACCGGGACGAGACGGCCCACCGCGATCACCAGCGGCTGGGGCGAGAGGGTGCCCCCCGGCGAGAACCGGGAGTCGACGCCGGGCGGGACCACGCTCACCCGCGACGCCCGGAACCCGAGCATGGACACGATCTCGCGGCGCGACGACTCCGACAGCGTCACGATCCGCGTCCTCCGGTACAGCGGAGGCGCCAACCTCCGCTCCAGCAGCTCCCCCGTCCGGGCCCGCCACGGACGCAGCACCATCTGCCACATCTCGGCGTGCACGTGGTGGAGGAAGACGACGCGAGGCCGCCGGGCCCACAACGGCGAGAAGAAGGGCATGCCGTTCCAGATCTCCACCACCCCGTCGGGACTTCCACTGCCGACGAGGCCGCTCAGGGCGCTCCGGGGGAACACGCTGTAGCGCCGGCCTTTGCGCACCACGTGGTACCCGTCGCGGTCGGCGCCCGACGGTTGCCCCTCTACCGCCGAGGTCCGCAGCGTGACGTCGAGGCCGGCACGAGCCCATCGCGCCGCCACATGATCGGCGTGGCGCTCCGACCCACCGGCCTCGGGGTCGTCGAGGTCTCTCCACGCCAGCATCTGGATGCGGCGCAATCCCACGTCCAGTGCGCGGGCGACGACATCGTCCAGCGTGGCGAGGGACGCGCCGGGCAGCAGGACCAGACCTTGATGGGGGGTCGCCGGCGGAGTGTCGGACGCGGCCGTCACCGCACTTCCCCGCCGATCGTGGAGCTCGGTCACGACTGGACTCTTTCCTCCTGGACCCGAAAGTGCCGGTGGACCAGGCTCGGTCGCGACATGGATCGCCTGCTCATGACGGGCACGGCCGTCACGCTAGTGACTGGTCGGCCTCCAACGAAGCATTGGCGACGAGGGCCCGGCGCCGGGCCGTGCGCCGGTGGACGGCGACGAAGCACACCGTGGTGACCGCGCACAGCCCCACCTGCACCGCCAGGTCGGCCCGGGCCGTGGCAAGGTACTCACCGTTGGCGGCGGCCGCCGCGGCTGCCAGGGCGCCGGCGCCGACGGCCAGGACGAGGACCACCCACCTCCACCCGACCCCCAGGAGGTAGATGGCCAGGACCACCGTGACCGAAAGGAAGATCATGGCGAGCACGATGGTGGAGAAGGCGGGTGCGGCCCCGGTGAGGTGGTGCCCGAAGACCAGACCGAGGACACCGTGCGCGGCCACCACCGCCATGCCCAGCAGGACGAGACAGGGGATGGCCAGCAAGGCGAAGGTCTGGCCCAGTTGCTTCAACGCGTGAGAGCCGGCCTGATGGCGAATCGTCGCCTCGGGGAGCAGGTAGTTCACGAGCACCAGGGCCACGAAGACCAGAGCCTTGGACGGGACCGAAATCGCCGCGTAGGCCCCGGAGTGGTGCCCGTGCGACTTGCTCCCCAGGATGATCACATCGAGGTTCTGGAGCAGAGCCAGGAGCAGGAGACTCCCGAGCGCAGTCAACACGTCGGCGACCAAGTCCTTGCCACCGTGCACGGCGGTGGCGGCGACGACCGACTCTGTGGCCTCTGCTACCACCTCCAGTTCGAATTCCGTCGGTTCCTCGACGGTCTCCGCGGCAGCGTCCGTCCCCGACGGCACGGCCCCGGCGGGAGCGGTGGCGGGCGGCACCGCCCCGGACGGCACCGCCCCGGACGGCGCGCTCTCCGACGGCGTCGGGAGCGACGACGGTTGCGGAGGGTCGGTCGGAGCCAAAGCCCGCACCATGGCCCGGGTCGCGCTGAGTCGGGCGTGGCCGGCCGTGACCACCTCAGCGATGAGAAGACCGATGGCGGCGCCCTCGACCCCGAGCTCGGCCGCCATGCCGACCGTCAGCGCACAGCGCATCACGGACTCGATCACGAGGTTGATCGAGAGGTCGGTGTAATCGCGGCTCACCTGGAGCAAGCCGCGGTCGATCGCCAAGACCACCCAGATGCCGGCAGCGGTCAGGATCTCGGTGACCCCGCTCGGGCTGGGGAGCGACAGGGCGTGCGCCACCGGCACCCGGATGAGGAATGTGATCACGGCGAGCAAGACCAAACAGACCTCAGCGATGCGGTGGACGCGCGCCACCCAGGGGCGCACCTGATCGCCGAGACCGGCCGCCCGCCACGACGAGACGCGGCGCACGACGCTGACGAGCAGCGCCGTGCCCGGCTGCGACACCACCAGGAACAGCCCGAGCAGGATGATGAGGGTGCCGTAGCCACGGGTGCTGAGCACGTGGGCGACGAAGACGGTGGTGAGAAGGCTGACGACGCCGACCAGCGCGGCGGCGATGGCCAGGGGGATGGCGTGGCGGATCTCCGCCGCCTCCTCCTGCACGCGGTGGACGCGGGAGGCGCTCCCCGGGCTCCGGGCCGGACCGCCTTGGGCGACAGGGTCCACTACGGCGCGCCGCTACCCGTGATGGCGGCCACGGGTCGGGAGATGACCGGTGCGTCTCGGCCCGTTCCTCCGCCGCCCCCGCCCGCCTTCTCCTCGTGGTACTCCTCGTCGACGTTCACCGACCAGATGTCGTGGGCCGCGTCCGCCACGATGTTCTCCACGGTCAGCATGGCCGTGTACATGGAGTGGTCCTGGTTGTTGTACTTGTGCATGCCGTTTCGGCCTACGGGGTGCACGTTGGGAACCTCGGCCGCGAGCCAGTGGCGCATGGTGTCCACGGCGGCCCGGTAGGTGTCGTCGTAAACGGGGTACGCCTTGGGCATGCGCACGACGTAGCCCCGTTCCACCTGGGTGGGATCGACCAGGCCGATGGTGGCAAGTTCGTTCGTCGCCAGCGTCACGAGGGCGTCGTCGTCGGTGTCCCACAGCTCGTCGCCCTCGAAGACGAAGTACTCCATGCCCAGACACGTGGTGCCGTCGCGGACCATGAACGGGGACCAGGCGCCGAAGTTCTGGATGCGGCCCACCCGCACCTTCGGGGAGTGGATGTAGATCCAGTTGTCGGGAAAACCCGCCCCCTCGGGCACCACCAGGGCCACGGTCAGGAAGTCCCGGTACCGCAGCGCGTCAGCGGCGGCGAGGACGGGGTCCGGTGGCGGCGGGTCCAGCGCCCGCACGAGCGCCGAAAACGGCATGGAGCTGATGACATGGTCCGTCTCGACGCGATGGCGCCGGCCCCCGGACTCGAAGACCACGGCGGTAGCACCCCCCGGCCCCCGCTCGACCCCGACCACGGGGCTCTGCAGGAGGACCCCGACGCCCGCCTTCTCGACCAGGTCCCTACACGTCTCCCACATCATCCCGGGTCCGAGCTTCGGGTACTGGAACTCCTCGATGAGGCTCGTCACCTGCCGGGCCCGGTTGCGGCGGCCGCCGGCGAGACGCGAGCGCAGGGGCTCCCAGACCGCCTTGAACAACGACATGCCCTTGATGCGCTGGGCACCCCAGTCGGCGGAGACCTCGGAGGGTGGGACACCCCACACCTTCTCGCTGTAGGTCTTGAAGAAGTGCTCGTAGAGCCGCCACCCGTAATTGGCGACCACATAGCCCTCGAGGGAGGTCTGGTCCTTGGGTGGCGACACCCGCACCTTCAGATAGGACATCCCGCACCGGGTCGCCTCGACCAGACCCAGGTTGTGGAGCGCGTTGAGCACGTTGATGGGGTAGTCGTAGAACCTGCCCTCGTAGTAGATCCGGCTCATGCGGGGACGCAGGAGAAAGTCGTCGGGGGCGAGGATCTCGTGCCACAGGTCTTGAACAGGCTGGACCTTGGTGAAGAAGCGGTGGCCGCCGATGTCGAAGCGCCATCCGCCACGCGCCACGGTCCGGCTGATGCCTCCGACCACGTCGTCGGCCTCGAGCACGAGCGCCTCGCGCCCCGCCTTGGAGAGCTGGTACGCAGCGGTGAGCCCGGCGGGCCCGGCCCCGATCACCACCACGGGGCGATCGCCTCGCCATGCCGCCGCCGTCTGCGTCACCTCGCCTCTTATCCCCCGTTCGGCCTCCGGCCCGTCGCCAGGCTACCGGTTGGCACCACCCCGACCCAGCCAAACGATCGCCTTCCGATCGCCCGACGACCAGGTCAGGGGACATAGAGGTTGGTGAAAGCAAGCAACGCGTAGATGCCGAGCCCGGCCGCGGCCAGGGTGAGGACCAACCGCTCGACGCGGGGGCCCGATGTCAGGGACGCGCCCGCCAGGACCAGCGGGAAGGCCGACAGCGCATAGCGCTCGAAGCCGTCGAGATTCGCGGCGGTGAGCGCCACCACCAGCACCGCGGCGGCAAAGGCACCGTAGGAGAAGGGCCATCGCCGCAGCGCCACGACGACGAGCGCGACGGCGAGAAGGGCCCACGGCAGATGCAGCGCCGATCCCAGATGTCGACCGTGCACCACCAGCGAGGCGTCGTGGGCCAGCGTGCGCAACGGGTCGGTGACACCACCGCGCAACGACCCCTGTTGCTGGACCCTGAGGGGAGCGAGGGCGTCGCCGTAGCGCCACCCGACCCAACCCAGGAAGGCACCGAACCCGAGGGCGGGTCCCACCACCGCCGCCATGCGCCCGGCGCGCCCCGACGGGGACGACCGGTGCCACTCCCGCCGCGCCTCGATGACAGCGGGGATGATCAGCAGCACGCCCAAGGGGCGGGTGGTGGCCGCGGCCAGCCCCAGGGCGGCGGCCCACCACCACGCCCGGGCCCGGAGGGCGAGCATGGTCCCGACGCTCAGTGCCAGCAGCGTCCCTTCGGCATACCCCATCACCTGGGTGAAGGCGGCGGGCGCGACGCACAGCAACCAGGCGGCGCGCCCCGCCAAGGCGTCGTCTCCGGTCTCTCGTCTCACCAGGACGGCGAGGAGCACCACGGCGACGAACGACGACACGTTCGCCACCGCCACCAGGGCGGCACCGAACCCGATGCCGGGGACCGACGCCACGGCGCGCGTGAGGAGGGGGACGAGAGGGAAGAACCGCAACGACAGATGGCCGGCTCCGGCATACCCGTGGCGCGCGATCGTCTCGTACCAACCGGCGTCCCATCCCAGCAGTCCCTCGTGGACGCGCGTCGCCACCGCCGCCGAGGGCTTGGCCTGGTTGACGAACTCGTGAGCGGCGACGAGGGCGCCCGCGACGACGACGCGCGCCACCACCCACGGCACTGCCGCGGTGCGGACAGCCCACGTCAGGTCCTCCCGCCCGACCGCAGCGTGGCCGGCGGGTGTGGTCGATGCACCACCACGGGCAGAAGCCCGCCAGCCGCTCGGGCCTGGAATGACCGACGACGTCGGCGTCGACGTTGGCGCCGGTGCCGAGAGCGCAGGCCCTTCCGATGGCGGTCCCGCCGGTGGGGGTCCCGGGCGTGCCGGGGTCACCACCGGGGCGGAGGTCGGCTGGCGCCGCATCGGGGTCCGCATGACCGCATGCTAACGACGGGCCTGTCGCCCACCCGGCACTCCCGATCGGGCGTCCTTGGCCGCCGACATGCCGCCCTTCGGACCCTCCCCGCGTGCAGCTTGGGAGGTCTGTGCCCGGCTGTTCGGCGGCACGACGTCTACCATGGCGCGCCAACGGCGCCAGGGGGCTGCGCGTCCGACCAGGGCGAGGGGGACCGATGGCTGACTCCGCGGATCGATACGACCGGCGGGCGTTTCTCGCCCGCGGCGCCACGACCGCGGCGGCAGTGGGACTGGCCGGCGTCGGCCTGCCCTCGTTGTTGGCGGCGTGCGGGAGCGGCACCCCGGCACCGCCTCACACCTCGTCCACCCCGGGAATCGGCATCGGGACACCCAAGCGGGGCGGGACCGTCACCATCGGCCTGAACTCGGAGATCGACGGCTTCTTGCCCTCGGCCAGCCACTTCGACAACTCCGGCCTGACCTACGCCAACACCATCTTCGACACCTTGACGGTGGTGGCTGCCGACGGCTCGGCCAAGCCCTACCTGGCCCAGTCGGTGGTCCCGAACACCGACATGACGGTGTGGACGATCACCTTGCGACCCGGGGTCACGTTCCACGACGGCTCGCCGTTGAACGCCGACGTCCTGCTGGCCAACATCCAGGCGCTGCAGACGTCGGCGCTCACGGGCCAGGCGCTCAGGGGCGTGGTCGACACCGTCGCCAAGACGGGCGATCTCTCCGTGGCCGTGACCTGTGCCGAGCCCATCGTGGCGTTCCCCCACTACCTCGCCACCCAGGTGGGCTACGTCATCGCCCTGGCCCAGCTCGAGAGCCAGAACACCACCAAGCCCATCGGCACCGGGCCATTCTCGTTGGTGGATTGGGTGCCCAACGACCACCTCACCGTGACGCGCAACCACAATTACTGGCGCCGGGGGCTCCCCTACCTCGACGGCCTCACCTACCGGCCCATCAGCGAAGACCAGTCCCGGGAGAACTCGCTGCGGTCGGGAACCGTCGACCTGATCGTCACGCGCGACCCCGACGCCATCCGCGACCTCCGTGGCAATGCCGACTACCAGCTCGTCCTGAACCCGAAGGTCGGGCAGGGCGACATGGACTTCGTCATCCTCAACACGACCGTGGCGCCCACGAGCGACATCCTGGTGCGCCAGGCCCTCGCCCATGCCATCAACGTCGAGGAGCTCGTCAAGCTGTTCGGAGCCGGCATCGCCACACCCAACCTCAGCCTGTTCCCACCGGGGTCGCCGTACCGCCCCGCCGACAACGGCTACCCCACCTACGACCTCGCCAAGGCCAAGCAGCTCGTGGCGCAGGCCGCTCCGAACCACGGCGGCACCATCAAGATCGCCCTGGCCACGATCACCGATCCCCGCCTGCTCAACGAGGTCCAGGCCATCGCCAGCATGTGGGGGCTGGCCGGCATCCAGACCACGGTGAGTGAGATCGAGCAGGTCACGTTCATCGACAACCTGGTGACAGGCCAGTTCCAGGCCTATACCGACGAGATGTTCGGCGCCACCGACCCCGATCTCAACTACGTGTGGCTGAGCCCCACCACCGCCAACGGGCCCATCGCGCTCAACTTCTCCCGCAACAAGGACGATGCGCTAGAGACAGCGCTGCAAAAGGGCCGCACCACGTCCGACCAGGCAAGCCGCGCCCAGGCCTACCAGGAAGTGGACAAACGTCTGTCCCAGGACCTGCCCTATCTGTGGGCGTCCCTGGCGACGTGGTGCTCGATAGGAAGCAACGTGGTGCAGAACTTCAACAACCTCACCCTGCCCGACGGCTCCAAGGCCCTCGGGTTCACCAACGGAGTGCTCGACCCGACGCCCCTGTGGCGCAAGGACTGAGCGCCGCCCTTCCCATGCTCCGGTTCACCGCAACCCGCCTCGTCCAGCTGGTCGTCATCTGCTTCCTCATCTCCGTCTTCGCCTTCTTGCTCGTCCACCTCCTCCCCGGCGACCCCACCAACGCGATCCTCGGGCCCAACGACACCCCCGCGGCCCGAGCCGTGCTGCTGCATCAGCTCGGGCTCAACAAGGGTCTGCTGGCCCAGTACGGCACGTGGATCACCAACATCTTCCACGGCAACCTGGGGGCGTCGTTCCTGACCAAACAGACCGTGACGAACGCCCTGGGCGTGGCCGTGCCGATCGACCTCGAGCTCATCGTCGTCTCTCAGGTGCTCGCCCTCCTCGTGGCCATCCCCATGGCACTCTTCGCCGCCCTGCGCCCCAACCGCGCCTTCGACCGCGTCGCCACCACGTCGACCTTCGCCATGCTGTCGCTCCCCACCTTCGTGGCCGGCCCGCTGCTGGTCCTCGTGTTCGCCGTCACGCTCAAGTGGGTCCCGGCCACCGGGTTCGACCGGCTCTCGCAGGGGCTCGGGCCCAACCTCAAATCGGTCATCCTGCCGTCGGTGGCCCTCACCATCGGCTCCATCACCGTCTACTACCGGCTCCTGCGCGCCGACCTCATCGCTACCTTGCAAGAGGACTTCGTGACCATGGCCCGCTCCAAGGGCCTGTCGACCCGGTACATCTTGTTGCGTCACGTGATGCGGCCGTCGTCGTTCTCGTTGCTGGCCGGCGCGGGGATCAGCATCGGGACCCTGTTCACCGGCGCCTTCGTGGTCGAAGTCCTCTTCCAGCTGCCGGGCATCGGCTTCCAGCTCGTCCAGGCCATCTACGGGCGCGACTACCTGGTGGTCCAGGGCATGGCGCTGGTGGCCGCGGTGGCATTCGTGGTCGTCAACTTCGCCGTCGACTATCCTCCTGACCATCTTGGACCCGAGGGTGCGCCGTGCCTGAGCTCCCCTCGCAGGTCGCGCTGGAGTCCGATTCGACGGCGTCGCTCGGCGGGACAGGGGCCGGCGCCCAGGCCTTGGCGTCGCGACTCCCGGCCAGCGGGATCCTCTCCAAGAAGGGCGGTCTCGGCATCACGTTCTGGATCTGCCTGGGCTGGGTCGCCTTCATGATCCTCCTGGCCGTGTTGGCCTCGGTGCTGCCGATCAAGGCTCCCAACTTCCAGGACTACTCGGCCGTCAACGTCGGACCGACGGCGCACCATCTCCTCGGCACCGACGACCTCGGCCGAGACCTCTTGTCACGCGTGATCTTCGGGTCGCGCGTCTCGCTCGTCATCGGCTTCGCCCCCATCCTGGCCGGCCTCGTCATCGGGGGCGCCGCCGGGCTCCTCGCCGGCTACCGCAGTGGCCCCGCCGACACCATCCTCAACGCGGTGTCGTTCGTGCTCCTGGCCTTCCCCGCCCTGTTGGCGATCATGGTGATCGAGACGTTCTGGAAGCCCGTGTCGCTCTTGAAGCTCACCGTGATGTTCACATTCGTCGCCGCACCCCTCTTGTTCCGCGTCATACGCGCCACGACGTTGTCGTTCTCCAGTCGGGAATTCGTGGTGGCGGCCCGGGCCACCGGTGCCAAGACGTCGCGCCTGCTCCTGCGCGAGCTCCTCCCCAACATCGTCCCCGCAGCCGTCTCGTTCGCGCTTATCGGGGTCGCCATCGCCATCGTGCTCGAAGGGTCGCTCGCCTTCCTGGGGCTGTCGATCGGCCTCCCCACGTCGTCGCTCGGGAACATCATCAACGACGGGGTGAACAGCAACAACCTGACCATCAACCCCTACATCGCGCTGTGGCCGTCGCTCTACATCTTCTTGGTGCTCACCGCCCTCAACCTCATGGCCGACCGCCTGCGCTCCTACTTCGACCTGCGCGAGGTGACGCTGTGAGCCGGTGGGGCCGGCGGCCCCAGCTCAGCTTCCCCGACGTGGGAGCGATCGAGGGCCCGCTCCTCGAGGTGATCGACCTCCATACGTCGTTCCGCACCGGCCGCGGGCTCGTGCGCGCCGTCGACGGCGTGTCGTTGACGCTCGGCGCGCGGCCGCACCCTGGGCGTGGTGGGCGAGTCGGGGTCGGGGAAGACCGTCCTCAGCCGATCGATCATGGGCCTGGTCCCGGGATCCAACGTCGAACGCTCCGGTGTCGTCCGCTTCTCGGGCCACGACCTCACGGCCATGTCCCTGGCCGAGCTGCGCGAGGTGTGGGGCATGCAGGTGGCCCTCGTCTTCCAGGACCCCATGACGGCGCTCAACCCCGTGGTGCGGGTGGGACGCCAGATCACCGAGTCCCTTCGTCTGCGGGCCGGCCTCGACCGCAAGGCCGCCCAGGAGACGGCGGTGGCACTGCTCAAATCGGTGGGCATCCCCTCGCCCGAACGGCGCCTGCGCAACTATCCCCACGAATTGTCGGGGGGGATGCGCCAGCGGGTCATGATCGCCATCGCCGTGGCGTGCGGTCCCAAGCTCCTGCTCGCCGACGAGCCCACGACCGGCCTCGACGTCACCGTGCAGGCCCAGATCCTCGACCTGCTGGCCGCCCAGCAGACGCGAGCGCCACATGGGCATGATCCTCGTCACCCACGACCTCGGCGTGGTGGCCAACCGCACCGACGACATCATGGTGATGTACGCCGGCCGTGTCGTGGAGCAGGCGCCCACCGCCGAGCTCTTCGCCCACACCCGCATGCCCTACACCGAAGCGCTTGATGCGCTCGATCCCCCGTCTGGCCGAGCCCTCGCACACCCGGCTGCGGGCCATCCCGGGCCGACCGCCCGACCTCGCCGCCGACATCCAGGGCTGTCGCTTCGCCCCCCGTTGCCCGTATGCCCAGGACCACTGCCGCAAGGAGGAGCCCCCGCTGCGCGCCGCGGGCCAGGGACACCTCTTCCGGTGCTGGTACCCGGTCGGCTCGGCCGAAGGGGACGCCGCCCTGGCCTACAACGTGGCCTCCCGGGTGCCCGCCGCCCTGGCGTTCACCGGTACCCCGGTGCGGGACGCGGCGATGGTGGTGCCCAACGGGGCGAGGACCACCTGATGGCCGGGAGCGGTACCGCCCACATGCGGGGCGACGACGTCTTGTTGCGCGTCGAGCACCTCGTCGTCGAGTTCGGATCCGGACGGCACCGGGTGCGGGCCGTGTCGGATGTGAGCTTCGACGTGGCCGCCGGTGAGACCCTGGGACTCGTCGGGGAGTCCGGCTGCGGGAAGTCGACCACCGGTCGCGCCGTCGCCCTCGTGAGCAGCCCGAATTCGGGATCGGTCAAGTTCAACGGGACCGAGCTCACCTCGCTGTCGCGCGCCGAGGCCCGAAAGGCGCGCACCAAGATCCAGATGGTGTTCCAGGACCCCATCTCGTCACTCAACCCTCGCCGTCGGGTCCTCGACGCCGTCGTCGAGCCCCTGTCGGTGTGGGGCATCGGCACCAAGGACGAACGCAAGACCAAGGCCCGGGCCACGCTGGAGTCCGTCGGGATCGACCCCGACGACGCCGGGGGCCGCCGGCCCACCGAGATGTCGGGTGGTCAGTGCCAGCGCGTCAGCATCGCCAGGGCCCTCATGCTCGAGCCCACCGTGCTCGTCTGCGACGAGCCCGTCTCCGCGCTCGACGTGTCGGTCCAAGCTCAGATCCTGAATCTCCTCGACGACCTCAAGCGCGACCGGGGACTCACCATGGTGTTCATCGCCCACGACCTCGCCGTGGTGAAGAACGTGAGCGACCGAGTGGCCGTCATGTACCTCGGGAAGCTGTGCGAGGTGGGCCGGCCCGACGACCTCTACCACCGGCCCGAGCATCCCTACACCGAGGCGCTGCTCACGTCCATCCCCGAGCCCGATCCGGGCGCGGCACGCAATGGCAAGGCGACTCTGTCGGGTGATCTCCCGTCACCAATCAACCCGCCCTCGGGATGTCGGTTCCGCACGCGCTGTCCCTTCGCCCAGCAGAAGTGCGCCGACGAGGAACCGCAGATGCGCGCCATCGGGCCCGACCATTTCGTGGCCTGTCACTTCCCGCTCGACACGCAGCCCTCCACCGCCTTTGCCCACTCGGTGTCGAGCCAACCCCCGGTCGCCCCGCCGGCCCCGGACCCACAAGCGCCACCGGCGTGGAGCGTGCAGGCGCCCGACCCGGTGCCGGCGTCGTCGACGCCGGTCTCCCCACCACCGGCGCAACCCGCGCCGGCCACCTCGCCTCCGTCAGCGCCGGAGGTCGTCCCGGAGCGTTCGCCCCTGTGGGTCGATCCCCGCTGACGCTCTTCCGCTCAGGGCACGACGCCGGCTGCCGGCCCGGCGCCCGCTGACACCGACCGACGCGACCGAGGTCAGCCCTCGGCTGGCGCCGCGTCGGGAGCCTCGGCCTCGCTCGCCGCAGTGGCGGCCGGAGCCGCCGGTGCTTCGGTAGGCGCCGTCGTATCGGAGGGAGCCGGTGCGGCCGGAGCCGACGCCTCGGGGGCGCTGCCGTTGCCGTCACCGGCCGGCGGGGGGGAGGTCCGCCCTCGGCACCTTCGGGTGGGGTGCCGTGCTCGGCCACGTACTCGGCCCACGCCGCCTGCGCCTCGGTCTCGGGTGTGAACTCGGTCCCGCCGTAGTCGTAGCCGATGTAGTTGCCCTGCTCATCGTAGGCGTGCTCGCCGAAGGCCTCGCGGTACTCCTCGGACACCTCGCCGCCCTCGGCCGCCTGCTTGATCGAGAGGCTGATGCGGCGACGCTGGAGGTCGATGTCGATGATCTTCACCCACAGCTCCTCGCCCGGGGTGACGACCTGTTCGGGGAGGTCGACATGGTGGCCGGCCATCTCCGAGATGTGCACCAGTCCCTCGATGCCGTCGCCCACCTGGACGAAGGAACCGAAGGGCACGAGCTTGGTGATGCGCCCGTAGACGAGCTCGCCCACCTGGTGGGTGTTGGCGAATTCCTGCCACGGGTCGGTCTGGGTGGCCTTGAGGGAAAGGCTGATGCGCTCTTTGTCGAGGTCGACGTCGAGCACCTCGACCTCGACCTCGTCGCCGACCGACACCACCGACGAGGGGTGGTCGACGTGCTTCCAGGAGAGCTCTGAGACGTGGATGAGCCCGTCCATGCCACCGAGATCGACGAAAGCCCCGAAGTTGACGACCGAGGACACGACCCCCCGGCGACGCTCACCGGGCTTCAGGTTGACGAGGAACTCCCCGCGCTGCTCCTTCTGGGTCTCTTCCAGCCAGGCCCGGCGGGACAGGACCACGTTGTTGCGGTTGCGGTCGAGCTCGATGATCTTGGCCTCGATGCTGCGACCCACGTAGGGCTGGAGTTCGCGCACCCGGCGCAGCTCGACCAGTGAGGCGGGGAGGAATCCACGAAGCCCGATGTCGACGATGAGGCCGCCCTTGACCACCTCGATGACCGGCCCCTTGACGATGCCGTCGGAGTCCTTGATCTTCTCGATGGTGCCCCAGGCGCGCTCGTACTGAGCCCGCTTCTTCGACAGGACGAGCCGACCCTCTTTGTCTTCCTTCTGGAGCACCAACGCTTCGATCTGATCACCGAGGCTGACGATCTCCGACGGATCGATGTCGTTGCGGATGGACAGCTCGCGCGAGGGGATGACCCCTTCGGACTTGAAGCCGATGTCGAGAAGGACTTCGTCCTTGTCGATCTTGACGACCTTCCCCTCGACGATGTCACCGTCGTCGAAGTCGACGATGGTGGCGTCGATGGCTTCTTCGAGAGAGGCGCCGCCCAGGTCGTCCTCGACGATGGCACGGGGGACGTACTTCCCCGTTTCGTCGAAGGTGCCCATGGGGGCGTCGGAGAGGAGGGCGATGGCGCCGGGGACTTCACCGGCCGCCGCGGCGGGACTGGCCGCCGGGTCAGCTACGCCGGATGAACCGGCAGCTTCGTCAGGCATGAACTTCGGAACTCGCTTTCGGGATTGGGACACCCCACGCGTCGAGAGCACGTCGGGCCGGCCGCCGGTGACGGCCGATCGTCAATGCTAGCAAAGGGCCGCCTCGAGCCGTCCTGGCCGAGGGTGCTTCAACCCTTGGCGTCGGCCCAGGTGTCACCCCAGGCGGCCGACACTTCGAGGGGCACGGCGAGGTGGACGGCGTCGGCCACGCCCGCCATCACGCTCGTGACGAGGTCTCCGGTGATCGACTCCTCGTCGCTCGGCACCTCGACGATGACCTCGTCGTGGACCTGGAGGACCACCCGTGAGGCGAGCTGCTTCTCCTCGAGCGCGGCGTCGAGGCGCACCAGCGCCACCTTGAACAGATCGGCGGCGAGGCCCTGGATGCCGGCGTTCATGGCCTGGCGCTCGGCCGCCATGCGCAGGTTGCGGTTGGGAGAGTGGAGATCGGGCAGCGGCCGCCGCCGGCCGAAGAGCGTCTCGGTGTAACCCCGGGACCGGGCTTCGACCACGGTGCGGTCCATGTACGCCCGCACCGCCGGGAAGGCCACGAAGTAGGCGTCGAGGATCTGCGCGGCCTCGGCCGGCTCGATCGAGAGCCGCTGAGCGAGGCCGTAGGCCTCCATGCCGTAGGCCAGGCCGTAGGAGACCATCTTGGCCCGGCTGCGCTGCGCGGACGTGACGTCGTTCGGATCGACGCCGAACACGCTGGCGGCCGTGGTCCGGTGGATGTCGCGCCCCTCGGCGAAGGCGGCCACGAGTCCGGGGTCGTGCGACAGGTGTGCGATGACACGCAGCTCGATCTGGTCGTAGTCCGCCACCAGGAGCCGACACCCTTCGGCGGGGATGAACGCCTTGCGCAGACGCCGCCCCTCGTCGCTGCGCACCGGGATGTTGTGGAGGTTGGGCCGGTCCGACGACAGGCGGCCGGTGCGCGCCACGGTCTGGCCGAAGGTGGCGTGGATGCGACCGTCGGGGGCGACCTCGGCGAGCAGGGTCTCGCCGTAGGTCGAGCGCAGCTTCTCCAACTCGCGATAGCGCAGCAACGTGTCGACGACGGGATGCTGGCCCCGCAGCTTCTCGAGGGTCTGGGCGTCGGTGGAGAATCCCGTCTTGGTCTTGCGCCCCGGCGTCAGCCCGAGGCGGTCGTAGAGCACGGCCCGCAGCTGCGGGGTGGAGTTGACGTTGAAGGTCTCGCCCGCGAGCTCGTGGATCTCGGCCTCGAGCCGGGCGCACTCGGCCACGAGGCCGTCGGCGATGCGGCGCAGCTCCTTGGTGTCGACGCGTATCCCCGCCACCTCCATGCGGGCCAGGACCCGCACGAGGGGCCGCTCCACCTCGTCGTGGAGTCGTTCGAGGCCGGCCCGTACGAGTGCCTCTCGCATGGGCGCGTACAGCAGCCCGAGGGCCACGGCGTTGCGCGTCGCCAAGGTGGACACCTCGAGCTCGCCGGGGCCGTCGAGCGCGAGCCGGCCGGCCGCCTCGGCCTCGACCTCGGCGTCGAGCGCCAGCCCGAGCTGCACCTCGACCACGTCCTCGAGGCGGTACCGACCCGACGACGGGTCGAGCAGGTAGGCGACCACGGCGGTGTCGAGCGCCAACGAGGTGATGTCGATACCGGTGGGCAGCAGGCTCCGCATGAGCTCTTTCGACCCGTGAGCCACGAGGGGTGCCCCGCCCGGCCCCACCAGGGCGGCCAGCGCACTTCGGACGGCACGGTCGGTCAGCGCCACCTCGTCGAGCCACATCGGGGCCGGCACGGCGGGGTGCGGTGCCGCGTCGGAGGACGTGGCGTGTTCGGAGGCGGTGTCGCCGGGATCACCGTCCGACGGGGCGGCGGCGACGGCGATGCCCACGAGCGGGCTCCGACCGGCGTCCCCCGACCACACCGGTGCCAGGGCCACGGGGTCCTTGGCTTCGGCGGCGGCGCAAAGCGCCTGGGCGGCCGCGTCGGCGTCGGCCGGCACGGTGGCGGTGACCGACGCCAGGTCGATGGCGGGCGGTGCCCGCGTCCCCGCGGCGCGGGGCAGAGCCTCCTCGGCATCTCCACCGAGCAGCGGGGCCAGACGCTGCCACGCCGAGCGGAGCTCGAGCTCACCGAAGACCCGCTTGACCTCCGACGCGTCCCACTTGCCCAGGGCGAGGTCGTCCAGGGTGAGGTCGAGCTCGACGTCGCGCACCAGGGGGATCACCTCGGCGTTGCGCCGCACCTGCTCCTCGTGCTCGGCCAGGTTCTGGCGGAGCTTCGGCGTCTGATCCTGGATGTGGCTGAAGATGGTGTCGAGGTCGCCGTAGGTGCTCACGAGCTTGGCGGCGGTCTTCTCCCCCACCCCAGGCACCCCGGGCAGGTTGTCGGACGTGTCGCCGCGCAGCGCGGCGAGCGTCGGGTAGGCGCGGGGCGACACGCCGTGACGCTCCATGATCCCGGCCTCGTCGTAGACGACGGTGTCGGAGAGGCCCCGGCGCGTGTACATCACCTTGACGAGCGGGTCCTCTACGAGCTGGAAGGTGTCGCGGTCGCCGCTCACCACCACCACATTGCGCCCTGCGTCGCGCGCCTGGGTGGCGAGGGTGGCGAGGATGTCGTCGGCCTCGAACCCGGGCTTCTCGACCATCACGATGCCGAGCGACGAGAGGATCTGGCGCACCAGGGAGAATTGGGGGACGAGCAGATCGGGGGTGTCGGGGCGGTTGCCCTTGTACTCCACGACGATGTCGTCGCGGAAGGTCGGCTCGGGCCGGTCGAAGGCGACGGCCATGCCACCGGGCTCGTTGTCGCGCAGGAGCATGACCAACATCGAGGTGAAGCCGTGCACGGCGTTGGTCACCTGGCCGGCCTTGGTGGCCAGGTCGATGGGGAGGGCGAAGAAGGCCCGGAAGACGAGGGAATTGCCGTCGAGCAGATACAGGGTGCCGGTGTCGGGCTTCGAGGTTGCCACCGCCCCGGATCCTATGTGGCCTCGGCCCGATGTCACCCCGCCCGGGGCCGTTGCCCGGTCACCACCGGACCGCCCGCCGTCAGGGCGTGAGGTCCCCGTCGATGATCTCCTGGGCCACCCGCTCCATCCGGATCCGCCGGTCCATCGCCGTGCGCTGGATGAAGGCGAAGGCCACTTCCTCGCTCATGTGGTGGCCGTCCATGAGGACCGCCTTGGCCCGATCCACCATCTGCCGGGTCCTGAGTTTGTCCTCGTGGGTGGGCACGTCCTCGGACAGCCGGGTGTGCTCGTCCTCGATGGCCCGGTACTCCTCGAAGCGCGCCGTGGCCACGGCGATGGCCGGGACGAGCTCGCCCCGCTGGAAGGGCTTCACGAGATAGGCGGCCACGCCGGCGTCGCGCGCCTCTTCGATCAGGTTGCGCTGACTGAAGGCCGTCAGGATCAGCACGGCCACCCGGTGGTTCGCCGAGATGCGGCGGGCGGCCTCGATCCCGTCGATCCCCGGCATCTTGATGTCGAGGATGGCGATGTCGGGCTGATGGGTGGCGACCAGCTCGACCGCCTCGTCGCCGCGACCGGTCTCCCCCACGACCGAGTACCCCTCGGCCTCGAGGATCTCCTTGAGATCGAGTCGGATGATGGCCTCGTCTTCGGCGATGACGACGCGTTTGCCCATGCGGCGTGTCTCTCTCCTTCTGGTGTGGTGGCGCTGCGGTCCGGTGCCCGGCTACCTGGGCTCGACGACCAGCTTGCCGAGCAGCTCGTCCTGGCGGTGTTCCAACTCGGTGATCATGGTCAACAGTGCCGCCCGGCCCCGGTTGGCGGCGTCGGCGGAGCGTTGGGCGTCGGCGTAGTCGTGCCCGGCCAGGGGCGTCTCTGACACGAGCGAACGGATCCGGGCGTCGTCGGCGGCGTCGTTGAGCACCGCCAGCTGCTCGTCGAGCACCGCCAGCTCCTCGCGGACCCGCACGAGGCGTCCGTGGACATCCCGGAGGGATCGTTCGACCAGGGAGCGTCGCATGCTGTGCGAATTGTAGGTGACCTGGTGGCCGGTCGAGCACCGACGGTCCCCAAACACCTGTTCGCTACGGTCGGGAGCAGCCCGCCGATCGTGCCCGAGGCGGGATTCGAACCCGCACGTCCTTTCGAACAAAGGCTTTTGAGGCCTTCAGGTCTGCCTATTCCCTCACTCGGGCGTGCCAACTGAATGGTACTGGGAAGGGAAGATCCGACGTGTATCCGCCCGATCAAGTTTCCGCCGTTCTTGCCCTTCTCGATGCCGGTCACAATCAATCGGAGGTTTCCCGGGCGACGGGCGTCTCTCGATCGACGATCCGAGCCTGGGCGCTCGGGCGGACACCCGCCCGTTCAGTCTCCTCTCCGTGCCTGGTCTGTCGCGGGACGATCGAGCTCATCCCACCCGGGCCTTACGCATATCTCCTCGGCCTCTCTCTCGGTGATGGGTACATCGCCAGTCACCGAAGAGGCGTCTACAAGCTGCGCATCACCTGCTGCGAGGCCTACCCGTCGCTGATGGCCGATTGCACCTTGGCCATGGCCGAGATCCTCCCCAACCGCGTCGCCTGGGCGCATCGAACAGGCTGCACGGACGTCTACGCGTATTCGAAGCACTGGCCGTGCCTTCTTCCCCAACACGGTCTTGGCCCCAAGCACGACCGGCGGATCGTCCTATTCGATTGGCAGCAGTCGATCGTCGACCGGTTCCCGGCGCCACTCCTTCGGCGCCTCGTCCATTCGGACGGGTGTCGGGTGCTCAACAAGGTCAACGGACGCGCATATCCTCGTTATGAGTTTTCAAACGCGTCGCCGGACATCCGCGACCTCTTCATCCAGGCCTGCGATCTCATGGGTGTGAAATGGCGCGCACGGAGCACCCGGGTGTTGTCCGTGGCCAGGAGGAGCAGCGTGCGACGGCTGGATGAATTCATCGGTCCGAAGCGTTAGCTGACCGCGAGCGGTGGGCTCATGACCTGCCGGTAACGTGACCGGGGGCTCCGATCGTGACACCCTGGGACGACCCCGATCGATCGGTACACGAAGAAGAAGAGGAGTCCGAGTGCTGGCGTTCACCTTCCCGGGTCAGGGATCCCAGCGACCCGGCATGGGCCGCGCCTGGCGGGAACACCCCTCGTGGGAGGTGGTCGAAGAAGCGTCGGCCGTGGCCGGTCGCGACGTCGCCCGACTCTTGTTGGACGTCGATCAGGAAGAGCTCACCCTCAGCGCCAACGCCCAGCTCGCCACGTTCGTCCTCAGTCTGGTGGTCCTCGACGCCATCGAGCGGGTCGGGATCGAGCCTCGTTTGTGCGCCGGTCACAGCCTGGGTGAGTACACCGCCCTCGCCGCCAGCGGCGCTCTCGGCTTCGAGGAAGGGGTACGGCTCGTCGTCGAGCGGGGCGAAGCCATGCAAAACGCGGCGGAAGAGCACCCCGGCACCATGGCGGCGGTGATGGGGGCGGACGACGACGCCGTCGACGCCGCTTGCCAGCGGGCCGAGGGCGAGGTGTGGGTCGCCAACTACAACGCCCCCGGTCAGGTGGTGATCGCCGGCACCGACGAAGCGGTGGCGCGCGCCGCCGCCATCGCCAAGGAGCTCGGCGCCCGCAAGGTGCTCCCCATTGCCGTGGCCGGTGCCTTCCACACCATGCTCATGGCACCGGCCCGGTCCTGGCTCCGGAAGTCGCTGGCGAGCACGGCCTTCACGGTGCCCGAGGTCCCCGTCGTCGCCAACGTCGATGCGCGCCCCCATACCGAGGCCCAGGAATGGCCGGGGTTGCTGTCCGCCCAGCTGTGCAGCCCGGTGCGCTGGCGCCAGAGCCTCGAGACCCTGGCGGGCCTGGGCGCGACGCGCTTCGTCGAGGTCGGGACGGGCGGCGTGCTCACCGGGCTGGCCCGACGCACGCTGCCCGACGCGACCGCCAGCGCCGTGGCGACCCCCGACGATCTCGACACCCTGGTCAACGCCATCGCCGGCAGCGACACGGTGAACGCCTACGCCGCCGCCCACCAAGGAGAGCACCTCTACACCTCTGAGCGGGTCGTCATCTCCCCCTCGGCGGGGGTCTTCGAGCCCGTCGCCGGGCTGGCCGCGCCCGGGCCCGGCGGCCTGTCCCCCGACGGCAACGAGGGGGCCCCGGTCGCGGTGGGCGACCTCCTCGGCACGGTGGGAGCCGCCGAGGTCCGCACCCCCTTTGCCGGGATGGTGGTGGGGTTCCTCGCCCATCCCGGCGAACGCGTCGCGGCAGGCGAGCCCATCGCCTGGCTACGCGTCCAGGCCGACGGCACGTGAGCCCTACCGGAGCGGTGATCACGGGGTGGGGCGCCGCCCTGCCCGACGCCGTCGTCACCAACGCAGACCTCGAGGCTCGTCTCGACACCACCGACGAATGGATCGTGACCCGTTCGGGCATCCGCGAGCGCCGTATCGGAGGCACGGTGTCGTCGCTGGCGATCGACGCCGGGCGCCGGGCCCTCGAACGGGCCGGACTGACGCCGGCGCAGGTGGACCTCCTCGTCCTGGCCACGTGCACACCCGACCTGGCCGTACCGGCCACCTCGGCTGCGGTCCACTACGCCCTCGGGCTGTCCGGGGGTGCCTTCGACGTGAACGCAGCCTGTTCGGGGTTCGTCTACGCTCTGGTGGCGACCCACGGTGTCGTGAGCGCCGGGGCCGCCCACCGGGCCCTGCTCATCGGCGCCGACTGCGTGTCGTTGCTGACCGATCCTGACGACAGGGCCACCGCCGTGCTGTTCGCCGACGGCGCGGGCGCGGTCGTGCTCGAGGCGAGCGACACCGACGGCTTGCTGGCGGTCGATCTCGGCATCGACGGCAGCGCCCACGATCTGCTCACCTGTCCCCACGGCGGCTACATGCAGATGGAGGGCAAGGAAGTCTTCCGCCGCGCCGTGCGTGTCACGGTCGAATCCGCCGTCATCGCCCTCGAACGGGCCAAGCTCACCCCCGACGACATCGGCCTGTTCGTCCCCCATCAGGCCAATCTGCGCATCATCGAAGCGGCGGCCACGCGTCTGGGCATCCCCATGGAGCGCGTCGCCGTGGTCGTCGACAGGACCGGGAACACGTCGAGCGCGTCCATACCCCTCGCCCTTGCCGACGCCGCCGATGCCGGACGTCTGCATGCCGGTGACCACGTCCTCATGTCCGGGTTCGGGGCCGGGATGGCCTGGGCCAGCACCGTCATCCGCTGGACGGTCGACACCGCCGGGAACTCGGCGTGAGTGGAGCCTCGGACGACCCCGTCGCATCGGAGGGGCGCGTGGTCCTCGTCACGGGGGGCTCACGGGGAATCGGGCTCGGGTGTGCTCGTCATTTCCAGGGGCTCGGGGACAAGGTGGCCGTCACGTACCGAACGTCACCACCCCCCGACCCGGCCGGGACCGGCGCCGGCAGCACGGACCTGTTGGCCGTGCCCTGTGACGTCCGCGACCCGGCCCAGGTCGAGTCGGCGTTCGCCGCGGTGGAGAGCGCGTTGGGCCCCGTCGAGGTCCTGGTCGCCAACGCCGGGGTGACCAAGGACACCTTGCTGCTGCGCATGAAGGAAGAGGCCTGGCAGGAGGTGCTCGATACCAACCTGTCGGGCGTCTACCGGGTGGTGCGCCGGGCCATCGGCCCCATGGTGCGGGCCCACCGGGGTCGCATCGTGCTCGTGTCCTCCGTGGTCGCCTTCTTCGGGTCCCCCGGCCAGGTCAATTACGGCGCCGCCAAGGCCGGCCTCGTCGGCCTGGCTCGGTCGCTGGCCCGCGAGGTGGGCAGTCGGGGGATCACCGTCAACGTGGTGGCGCCCGGTGTGGTCGACACAGATATGATCGCCAGCCTGGGAGAACAGCGCGTGGAGCAGCTCCTGGCGTTGGTGCCGTTGGGTCGCAGAGCAAGCCCCGCCGATGTCGCCGGGGCGGTGGCCTTCCTTGCTTCGGACGACGCCGCCTACATCACCGGCGCGGTACTCCCGGTGGACGGAGGCCTGGCCATGGGGCTGTGAGGTGCCATGGGGACACGGACAGGGCTCGGCGGTGACGCCGGCCACGACCAGTAAGGAAAACGACCGACAGGACCCGGGCCACCGGGACATGATGCGATTGAGGAGGAAGCAGTGCCCGACGACGCCAGCTTCGACAAGTTCAAGGCGTGCGCGATCGACGTGTTGCAGGTGCCAGCGGACAAGGTCGTGCCCGAGGCCCGATTCGGTGACGACCTCGATGCCGACAGCCTCGACCTGGTCGAGCTCGTGATGGCGCTGGAGGAGGCCTTCGACGTCACCGTCGACGAGTCCGAGCTCGAGGGCATCGAGACCGTCGGCCAGGCCTACGATCTGATCTCCGCCAAGCTCTGATGCTGTTGGGCGTCGGGCCCGACGGGCCCGTCCAGGGTCGACGCGTCGTCGTCACCGGCATGGGCGTCGTCTCGTGCTGCGGGATCGGCCTCGACGCCTTCTGGGACGGCCTGTTCCAGCCCGCCCCCGACCGCGAGCGCCGCGTGGTGGGCTTCGACCCGACCGCCTGGTTCGGCCCCAAGGAAGTCCGACGTGTCGACCGTTTCGCGCAATTCTCGGTGGCGGCCGCCGACATGGCCCTCATCGACGCGGGCGAGATCGGCGCGGATCCGGATCGTTCCGGCGTCGTGTTCGCCACCGGCGTGGGTGGGCTCGAGACGCTCCAGGACCAGATCGGCGTGTTCCACGAGAAGGGGCCCCGGCGCGTGTCCCCGTTCCTCATCCCCATGATGATGGTGAACGCCGGGGCCGCCCACGTGTCCATGCACGCCGGTTTCCACGGTCCGTGCGAGACCATTGCCACGGCGTGCGCAGCCGGGACCCACGCCATCGCGGCTGCGGGTCGACTGGTGTCGACAGGCCGGTGTGACGTGACCATCGGCGGGGGTGCGGAAGCGGCCATGGTCGGCATCGGCCTGGCCGCCTTCGGCAACATGACCGCTCTGTCGAGCGAAGGCATGTCCCGGCCCTTCGACGTGCGGCGCGACGGCTTCGTCTGCGCCGAGGGCGGAGCTGCGCTGGTGCTCGAGGACCTCGACCACGCCCGTCGTCGGGGGGCGCGCGTCTACGCCGAGCTCCTCGGGGCGGGGTCGACCGCCGACGCCCATCACATCACCGCCCCCGCCCCCGGAGGTAACGGCGCCGCCGCCTGCATGGAGCTGGCCCTGGCCGACGCGGCGGTGCCACCCTCGGCCATCGGGCACATCAACGCCCACGGGACTTCCACCCCCCTCAACGACCTGGCCGAGGCTCAGGCCATCGAGAAGGTGTTCGGCTCCCCGTCGCCTCCGGTCACCTCCATCAAGGGCGTCACCGGCCATGCGCTCGGGGGGGCGGGGGCACTCGAGGCCGTCGCCACCACCCTCACCATCGACCGCCGCCTCATCCCACCCACCGCCGGCTACGAGCAACCCGACCCCGAGATCCACCTCGACGTGGTCCACGGCCAGGCCCGGCCCTGGGAACCCGCCCCCGCCCTGTCCAACTCCTTCGGCTTCGGTGGGCACAACGGGTGCCTGGTGATCGGGCCGCCTCCGGCCTGACCGGGCGTCGCACCCCGGCCCGGGGTCCGCACCGAAAACCCGGTGGGGCACGGTACGGTCGACACGATGACCAATCCCGACGGCGGGGCGGCCGCGGGGCCTGACCCTGACCCTGCGGACCTCGCCTTCGGCGCCTTCTCCTCGCACCCTCCCTGGGTCCTCGATGTGGACCGACTGTCGTGGAGCGCGGGGATCGACGAGCTCCGGCGACGGACGCGCGCCGAGGCCCCCCGGCTCACCCGCAGACGCCGGCTGCCCCCGGGGTCGCGCGTGGTCCGGGTGGCCGCCGTCCTGGGCCCGGCGCTGGCGGGCTGGTACGTGGGTGACCGCCGGCGGGGGCAACGCCAGTCGCGCGCCGGATTGTCGCGCCGGCTGCGTCGGGCCTTCGAACGGCTCGGGCCCACGTACATCAAGCTGGGCCAGATCCTTTCCTCGGGGGAGGGACTCTTCCCCGAGGAGCTCGTCGCCGAGTTTCGCCTCCTGCGCGACCGCGTCCCCGCCGAGCCCTTCGCCGTGGTGCGGCGCATCGTCGAATCCGATCTGGGGATGCCACTCGAACAACAGTTCAGTGCGTTCGATCGCATCCCCATCGCGGCGGCCTCGGTGGCCCAGGTCCACGCGGCGCGCCTCAAGACCGGAGAAGCCGTCGTGGTGAAGGTGCAACGGCCCGACGTCGCCACGTTGGTCCGCCGCGATCTCGCCGCCATGAGCTGGCTGGCGCCCCTCCTCGTCGGCCGCATCCCCGTCGCCGCCCTCGCCAACCCGCCCGCCCTCGTCGAGCTGTTCGGCGAGACCATCGTGGAAGAGCTCGACTTCCGTCTCGAGGCTCAGAACATGCTCGACGTGGCGCGTGTGCTGGCCGACACCGACCAACACGCCATCGTCGTTCCCCGACCGCACCCCTCGCTCATCACCCGCCGGGTCCTCGTCATGGAGAGACTCGACGGCTTCGCGTGGGGCGACGCCGACGCCATGCGGGCCGCGGGGATCGATACCGAGGAGGTGTTGCACGCCGCGCTGATCGCATTCCTCGAGGGCGCCCTTCTCTACGGTGTCTTCCACGGCGACCTGCACGGTGGCAACCTGTTCGTCCAGCCTGACGGCCGCGTCGCCCTTCTCGACTTCGGGATCACGGGTCGTTTCGACGAGCCCCGGCGCCTGGCCTTTCTCCGTCTGGTGATGGCCGCGTCCGCCAACGACATCCCCGGGCAGATCGCGGCCATGCGTGACCTCGGCGCCCTGCCCGTCGACGTGGACATCGACGCCGTGATCCACGACCTCGGCCTCGACCGCCCCCCGATCGACCCCACTACCCTCACCGCCGAGGAGCTCACCGCCGAGATCCGCAACCTCACCAAAGGTCTGCTCGGTTACGGGGCGCGGATGCCCAAGGAGCTCATGCTCTACGTGAAGGACATGCTCTTCCTCGACGGCGCGTTGGCGGTCATGGCCCCCAACGTGGACGTCATCGGGGAGATCGTCAGGGTGGTGCTGTACTTCCACGAGCGACACGGCGACCGCATCGCCAAGGAGATGGGAGTCGATCCGGGCGCCATCCCCGCCCTCGACGTGGCCGGGATCCGGGCCTCACTCGGCGTCGGCGACGCCGTGGACGCCATCACCTACACAGAGCTCCAGGAGCGCCGGGAGCTCATCCGGCGCCGCCTCGAGCACCACCAACGGGGTCGACGACGCCGGCGGCGTCCCTGAACCGGAGACGTCAGACCGGAGGCGTCACCAGCGAGGAAGGCATCCCCGACCCGGTGTTCGAGCCCGGCGTCGGGCCCATCGGCCGCCACGTTCCGCCGTTGGCCTGCAACACGGTCTGGTCGGCGACCTCCTTGGCCGTCGCCGTCCCACCCGAGACCACCGCGACGACCTGCACCGTGTCGCCCGTCTTGACGCTGCCGATCCCCATCTCCCCGCCGTTGACGCTCGAACCGGAGTCGACGGTGAAGGTCCCCGACGTGCCGTCCGCGCTCTTCACCGTCAGCGACCACGTACTGCCCGACGTGTCGGTGACGCTGGAGACGGTTCCGGTGCGCTCCGACAGTGTCTCGTAGCCGTTCGGGCCCTTGATCGTGAACTGGCCGTCGATGACCGGTCCACCGAGACCGACCCCGCCCAACCCACCGCCGCCGAACCCGAACCGGGCGCGGCCGGGCCCGCCGAACTCGTGCTTCGGGCCTGGGACCGAAGTGGTGGTGGTCGACGTCGAGGCCGTCGCGGCGGCGTCGGGGGTGCCTCCCGACGCGGTGGCGGCTTGGGCCAGCGCGGTGGCGCCGACGGCCACGCCGGCCGCCGCGCCGATGCCGACCGCGACCTTCAGCCAGCGCCGGCGAGGGCGGCCAGGGAGGTCGGGGGTGGGGTCCCAGGGCGCCTGGGCCCCGGGTGGTGTTCCCGGCATGTCGTGCATCGTTCAGCCTCTCCGTCTCGCGTCGGCAGGGGGGCCGTCTCTGGGAACGACGGTACGCCTCGATTCTGTGGCGACACTGTGGATTTCGCCCTTTTTCTCCCGGTCAGGGCCACATATGCGCTCGGCCGGCGAGGCCGGGTCCGTCGTCCCCTTGGGCCTGCGCCGCGGCCCGCCGGGCAGGAAGGCGTGAAGGAAACGGGGCGCCGGGCCGTACCAACGCTGTCGGTCCGATGCGGCCGAGCGACGAGAGGATGGCTCCGGCGATGCGCCCCAAGACTGCCGACACCTTGACCCCCCGCGCCCTCAGCCCGGTTGCTCCGGGCCGACCCCTCCGCCGTCACCTGGCCGGGGCCGGGCTGGTCACGATGGCGGTCGCCGTGCTCAGCGCGCTGTCGTCGGCGGCGTACGCGGCGGGAGCGACCGTCGACGTCGCCACCACGACCAGCTTCGGCACCGTGCTCACCAACGCCCAGGGCTTCGCGCTGTACGCCTTCCCGAGCGACCACAACGGGATGAGCGCGTGCACGGGCGCGTGCGTATCGGTGTGGCCGGCGCTGACCGTACCCGCCGGCACCACGCCCACGGTCGGGACCGGCGTCCCGGGCACGGTGGCGTCGGCGCTGCAAGCTAACGGCACGTACCAGGTCACCTACAACGGCGCGCCGCTCTACACCTTCGTGGGCGACACGACGCCGGGCGCGGTGACGGGGAACAACGTGGGCGGCTTCAAGGTCGTCCAGGTCGCGGCGGCGCCATCGACACCAACGACGTCGGCGCCCGCCCCCACGACGGGATCGACCGCACCCTCGACACCGACGACGGCGGCGCCGGCCTCGATCACGCCGGCCCCGGCGCCGGCGGCTCCTCCCGCCCGAGCGGCGGCACCCGCCACTGCCGCCGTCTCGGGCGCCTCGCCCGCACCGGTCCCGGCTGCCGCCGCCACCACCAACGCCCCCACCTCCCTGGCCAACACGGGGCCCGGGCCCGCGCTGCCCTGGATGGTGCTGGCCGGCGTCGTCCTGGTCGTCACCAGCCTCACGATGATGTCGATGCTCGGGGACCGCAACCGACATCCCCACGTCGCGCTCGAGCGGGCGCGCCGGTGCCGGCGGGTGGCTCCTCGGTCGGTGAGCCTCGAGTTAGGAGGCGGGTTCGTCGATGCCGGCGCGCAGGGACGCCACGAACGCACCCGCGCCCTCGGGGCCGTCCCCGTCGAGGAGGCGACGCACGATCGCCGACCCCACCACGACGCCATCGGCGTCGGCACAGGCCTGGGCGGCCTGGTGCGGGGTGGACACCCCGATGCCGATGCACACGGGGCGGTCCGTGACGGCGCGCACCAACCGGGCCACGTCACCGGCCGTCGCGGCCAAAGCGGCCCGCTCCCCGGTCACCCCCATCACCCCCACCGCGTAGACGAAGCCGCGGGCACGTTCGCAGATCGCCACGGCCCGGGCCCGCGGCGTCGACGGGGCGACCAGCAAGACGGTGGCGACGCCGGCGTCGTCGGCCTCGGTACACCATTCCTCGCCCTCTTCGAGGGGCAGGTCGGGGATGATCGCCCCCGCCACCCCGGCATCGGCCAAGGAGCGGGCGAAGCGGCGGAGACCGGCGCGGAACACGATGTTGTAATAGGTCATCACACACAACGGCACGGCCAGGTCGGCACGGGCCAGCGCATCGAGCACCATCGTCGGCGTGGTCCCCCGCTGGAGGGCCCGCAGCGACGCCTCTTGGATGGTGGGACCGTCGATCATCGGGTCCGAGAACGGGATGCCGACCTCGACGGCGTCGGCCCCGGCGTCGGCGACGGCGTGGATCGACTCGATCCAGTCGGGCCCCATGCCGCCGGTGACGTAGGGCACGAGCAGCTTGCGTCCCGCGTCGCGCCGAGCCCGGAGGTGGGCCTCGAGCGGCCCCGTGCTCGACTGGCGGGCCGCGGCGGCGCCGCCCGGGGAACGCAGTGTCATGGCACCACCTCGGTCACCGCAACATCTCGCGCACCTGGGCGACGTCCTTGTCGCCGCGCCCCGACAGCGTGACGAGGACGGTGGACCCGGTCGGCACCGACGTGCCCCGCCTCGCGCACCAGCCACGCCAGCGCATGGGCGGGCTCGAGGGCGGGGATGATGCCCTCGGTCTCCGACAAAAGCTTGAACGCCTCCACCACCTCGTCGTCGTCGGCCTGTTCGTAGCGGGTACGCCCGATCGAAGACAGGTAGGCGTGTTCGGGACCGATCCCCGGATAGTCGAGCCCGGCCGAGATCGAATACGCCTCGGCGATCTGCCCCACCTCGTCCTGCAGCACGAAGGACTTCATGCCGTGCACGACGCCTGGCACCCCCCGGCCCACGGCCGCCCCGCCGGCAGCTTCCACCCCCACCAGCACGGCATCGGTGTCGACGAAGCCGGCGAAGGTCCCGGCCGCATTCGAACCACCGCCGATGCAGGCGACGACCCAGTCCGGGTCGTCGCCGCCCAGCACCACGCGGCACTGCTCCCGGGCCTCGTCGCCCACCACCCGCTGCAGCTCGCGCACCATCCAGGGGTAGGGATGGGGGCCCATCACCGAACCCAGGCAGTAGTGGGTGTCGGCCACGTTCGCGACCCAGTCCCGCAACGCCTCGTTGACGGCGTCTTTGAGGGTGCGGCTCCCCGCTCGCACCGGTCTGACCTCGGCGCCGAGCAGCTCCATCCGAAAGACGTTGAGCTCTTGGCGGGCGGTGTCGACCTCGCCCATGTACACGACGCAGTCCATGCCGAACAGCGCCGCCGCGGTGGCCGACGCCACGCCGTGCTGGCCCGCCCCGGTCTCGGCGATGAGGCGGCGCTTGCCCATGCGCCGGGCCAACAGCGTCTGGCCGATCACGTTGTTGAGCTTGTGCGACCCGGTGTGGGCGAGGTCCTCGCGTTTGAGCAGGATCCGCACGCCCAGGCGCTCCGACAGGCGGCGGCATTCGGTGACGGGGGTGGGCCGACCGCCGTAGTCGCGCAGGATGGCCTCGAACTCCTCGTGAAAGGCAGGATCGGACCACGCCGACCGGAAGGCGGCTTCGAGCTCGAGGCACGCCGGCATGAGCGACTCGGGGACGAACCGCCCCCCGAACTCGCCGAAGCGGCCGCTCGCCGACGGCTCGCCCATGAGGCTGCTCACTCGTCCTCCTGCCAGTCGAACGGGCCTCCGAGGGCCTCGTCGTCGGCGGCATCGCCCTCGGCCTCGTCGTCCACCTTCTCCCCGGCGGCGGTGCGGGCCGCGACCACGAAGGCGCGTACCTTTCGAGGGTCCTTGCGGCCGGGCTCGGACTCGACCCCCGACGACACGTCCACCCCGAAGGGGTGGAGATGGGCGATGGCGTCGGCGACGTTGCCGGCGGTGAGCCCGCCCGACACGATGAGCCGGGCCGGGTCGGCGACCCCTTCCGCCAACCGCCAGTCGAAGACCTCGCCCGACCCGGGCGACTCGGCATCCACCAAGACCGTCTCCACGCCGTAGTCGTCGAGCCGGGCGATGTTGCGGTGTCCGGCCGGAAAGGCCTTGATCGTGAACGCGATGCGTTCGGCCACCCACCGCGTGTCCTCGGCGGTCTCGTCGCCGTGGAGTTGCGCGGCACGCAGGCCGATGCCGTTGACGATGTCCACCACCCGCGTCGGTGCTTCGTTGCGGAAGACCCCCACGGTCAGGATCTCGGGGGGACGCGCTCGATGATGCGACGCACGGCCTGGGGCGCGACCTGGCGCGGCGAGGGGGCGAACACGAACCCGATGGCGTCGGCCCCCAGCCCGACGGCCAGGAGCGCGTCGGCCTCGGTGGTGATGCCGCAGATCTTCACCAGCACGGGATCACCTCTCTGTCGCCGCCGGGCGCACCCCGGATAGCCCGGCGCCGAGGCGCGAGCCCACCCGGTGCCCGGTGAGGGCCCGGACCGCGGCCACGCGGTCGGGGGCTCGGATGAGGGATTCCCCGACGAGCACGGCCTGGTAGCCGACGGCGGCGAGGCGAGCGACGTCGTCGTCGCCCCCGATGCCCGACTCGGCCACCGCCACCACCTCGGAGGGGATCTTCTCCACGAGACGGGCCGCTCGATCGGTGTCGACCGAGAAGGTCGTGAGGTCGCGCTGGTTCACCCCGACGAGCTCCGCCCCGGCGTTGAGGGCCCGCACCAACTCGGCCTCGTCGTGCACCTCGACCACGGCGTCGAGCGTGAGCTCCCGGGCCACGCTCAAGAAGCCCGACAGCTCCGCGTCCGACAGCGCGGCGACGATCAACAGGACGGCATCGGCTCCCATGAGGCGGGCGTCACAGACGTCGGCGGGGCTCACCGTGAAGTCCTTGCGCAGGACCGGGAGCCGGCACGCCGAGCGGACCGCCTCCAGATCGGCGGGGGAACCCGAGAAGAACGCCTCGTCGGTGAGCACCGAGACACAGGCGGCCCCCCCGGCCTCGTAGTCGACCGCCACGGCGGCGGCGTCGAGCCCGACGTCGAGGTCCCCCTTCGACGGCGAGCGCCGCTTCACCTCGGCGATCACCGCCAGCTCACCCCCCGCCGGGACCGACAGGCTCAAGGCGAAGGGCCGCGTGGCCACAGCGGCCTGGGCCCGGGCGAGGAGGTCGTCGAGGTCGCGCCCATCGGCGGCCGCCCGGGCGCGGTGGGAGGCGAGAATCCCCGTCAGGTAGGTGTCGGGCGGCACCGCACGAAGCCTACTGGGCGACGGTTGGCGGCCAGCGGTCTCCGCCCCACCGTCCGCTTCATCGCGACCAGGCCGGCCGAGCTGCGACATCACACTTTCCTCATCGACGCTTCATGGTCCGCTGACCCCGGCGTTGTGAGATGGACCGATGCGCGCGCGTCCCGAGGGTCCCCGCCGGTCGGACTCCCCCGGTGCCAAGCTGGGGCCGATGGCCACAGACGGGGAAACCATCGTCGTCATCGAGGATGACCCCAACATCTCCGACCTGGTGGCCCTGTACTTGCGTCGAGAGGGCTTCCGGGTCTTGCAGGCCAAGGACGGCGAGCAGGGCCTCGCCTATGTCGACCGGGACCGGCCCAAGCTCGTGGTGGTGGACGTCGGCCTCCCGGGCGAGCTCGACGGCTTCGACGTATGCCGGCGGCTGCGCGCCGTCGGGGACGTCCCCATCGTGATGCTCACGGCCCGCGACGACGAGGTCGACCGCGTCGTGGGGCTCGAGTTCGGCGCCGACGACTACGTCACCAAGCCCTTCTCGCCGCGCGAGCTCGTGGCCCGGGTGCGGGCCATCCTTCGCCGGGCCGGGACCCCGACACCGGTGGCGCCCTCGATCCTCGAGGTGGGCGAGGCGGTCATCGACACCGGTCGTCGCGAAGTCCGTCGGGCCGGATCGGTGGTGGCCCTCACCACCCGCGAGTTCGACCTGCTCACGTACCTGGCCCTCAATACGGGGCTGGCCCTCTCACGACGCCAATTGCTCGACGGCGTCTGGGGAGAGGGCTGGTACGGCGACGAGCGCACGGTGGACGTCCACGTCAGACAGCTGCGCAAGAAACTCGGCGACGACCTGCCTCTCACCACGGTGTGGGGGGTCGGGTACCGGCTGGGCTGACCTCGGCCCGTGCGCCGCCGCATCACCGTCGCCATCCTCGGGGTGGTCATCGGGACACTCGTGCTGACCGTGGTGGGCAGCGTCTTCCTCGTCCGGCGGGCCGCCCTCTCGACCGCCGAGAACGAGCTCACCACCGAGGCCCAGGCCATCGGCGGGCTCATGTCCTTGGACCCGACCTTCGCGAGCCCCCACGTCGAGGACGTGCTGCGCCGGGCCGGTGCCTTCGACCGCCTGACCCTGGTCGGCCTGATGCCGACGGGCCGCCTCGAAGGGGTTCCCGTCCCCCTCGGCGTCGGGGTGCTCGACGAACCGGCCCTGCGCGCCGGGGACACCGTGGCCGGCAATGTGGGCCACGTCGTGTTCGTGGCGCAGCCGCTCGAGCTGACGCCGGTGCAGCGCGCCGCCCTCGCCGACGGCCTGCCCGTGTCGGACGGGCGCGTCCTCGTGGTCACCCGGCACGTCGCCGACCCGGTCAACGGCATCGGCTATTTCTTCCTGGTGGCGGGGGTGGTGCTCCTCGCCGGCGTCGCCGTGGCGGCGGCGCTGGCCCGCCGCATCAGCGCGCCCATCGTCCGTGCCGTCGGGGCCACCCGCCAGATCGCGGATGGCAACCTGGCGGCCACGGTCCCCGTCGAGAACCGTGACTACCCGGAGTTGGCCGAGCTGGCCGAGGCCATCAACACCTTGGGCGAGAACCTCAGCCGGGCCCAGGGTCTCGAACGCGAGTTCCTGCTGTCGGTCTCCCACGAACTGCGCACCCCCCTCACGTCGATCCGCGGCTATGCCGATGCCATCGCCGACGGCGCCACTGACGACGTGCCCGGGGCCGTGCACATCATCGGGAGCGAGGCCCGCCGTCTCGAGCGACTGGTCCAGGACCTTCTCGACCTCGCCCGGTTGCAGGCGCGCCAGTTCTCGCTCCACACCCAACGCGTGGACTGCAGCGCGGTGGCCAGGACCGTGGCCGAGGGATTCCAGCCCGAAGCCGCCGGCGCCGGCATCGACCTCGTGGCCGTTGCGGGCGGGGCGCTGTGGACCGACGCCGATTCCGACCGCGTGGGCCAGGTCATGGCCAACCTCGTCGAGAACGCCCTGAAGTTCGCCACCGGCAGGGTCGAGATCGGCACGCAGCGACAAGACGGGTGGATCGCGGTGTGGGTCTCCGACGACGGCCCGGGGATCAGCCCCGACGACCTCCACCACATCTTCGAACGCCACTACCGCTCCGACCGCGTCCCGGGTCGCAAGCTCGGGGTCGGCCTGGGCCTCGCCATCGTGTCGGAGTTGGCCGCGGCGATGGGCGGCGTGGTCGACGCGCAGTCCCCACTCGACGACGGACGAGGCGCCCGGATGGTGCTGTGGCTGCGCAGCGCGCCCCCGCCCGCCGGCCACGAGGATCCCCTCGATGGCGCCTCGGCCGCGGTGCCACTAACGCCGGCGCTCCCCCTCCACCCCCCTGTGTAGGGGGAGCGCCGCTGGCGTCAGCCCCGGTTGCGGCCCTGAGGCTCCCAACCGTCGAACCAAAGTCCTGGCGATCCTCCGGCCTTTGGATAGGCCGGCTTGGCGCTGGGCGGCTCGGACCACACGCTCGGGTCCGCCACCGGTGTCGCTTCGAGAGCTTCCGCCACCGAGGCCGTGGCCGGCATCGGGGTGGGCGCCAAGCGCAGCACCCGCCGCAGCAGGCTGCGGGGCCGCTCGACCAGGGCCAGCACCACCGAGCCCAGGTACAGGACGATGAAGCCGATCACGGCCACGAGCCACAGGTGCGGCCCGGGGCCCGTCGAGGCCAGCGCCGAGGTGGCCGGGGGGGCCGTGGTGGCCGTGGTGGGCGCCGTGGTCGCCGTCGTGGCGGCGGTGGTCGGCTTCGGGGCCGTGGTGGTGGGCGCGGCAGCGGCGCCCGACGTGGTCGAGGCGATCACCGGAGAGGCCTTGGCGGCCGTCGGGGCATTCTGGACGATGCCCGTGGTGGCGCTGTTGTTCGGGTACGGCGTGCACGTCAGGGTGAGCGTGCTACCCGAGACGTTGAGCGAGAGCCCGATGGCCGGGTCGACGGTCAGGCTGATGGCGCCGCCCGAAGCCGTGAAGGGGCCGACGGTGCCGGGCGTCGACGGCAGGGTCAGGGACAGGCCCGTCGCCGGGACCGGGCTCGGGATGGGCGCGTTGATGGTGATCGGAGGGGCGGCCACGCTCGCCGGCGTGGCGCCGGTGGCGTCGACCTTCAAGGTGGCCGAGCCCGCGATGGAGGAGTTGCCCAGGGCGGCGGCGGCCCCCACGATCGACGCCGGCAGTGCCACCGTCGACTGGTAGTTGGTGAGATTGAACTGCGAGCCCGCCGCCGGCGAGGCCGGGGTGATCGTCCCCGTCGTCACGACGTCGTTGAGCACGATGTTGCCGACGGGGGTTCCCGGGCAGTAGAGCTCGAAGGCAGACGAGTCGGCGAACGCCGGCGTCGCCGAGGCGGCGAACAGCGCGAACACGCCGCCGGTTCCCCCTACCAGTCCGACTATGACGGCCGCGACTGCGCGTCCTCTGCGGCTCGACCTTGCCATCATTCCCCCCCTATTCGGCGGATCTTCGACTTCCTCGGTGCCACGACCTCCCCGGTCTCCCGAGCCGGCGGCGACGCCCCGCTCGCATGGCCCCTGTCGGGCCCATGCCGCGCGCGGGCGTTCGCCTGCAACACCTCGTATGCACGTTACGGAGTCCCGCCCGCCTCGGCATCATCACGATTGACGATTTCCTGCCGCCCAGTTTCCCCATCCTGACCAGGGAAAACGTCTGCAGGCGCGCGAAAAGGAGGGCTCACGGGGGTGAGCTCGCCCGAGTCTGCCGACCCAGGAGCGACTATGCCTCGGGCGCCGCCCAGACCTGCTCGCGCGGTCCCGGATGGCCGAGGTGGTATCCCTGAGCGAACTCGCAGCCGATCACCCGTAGCGCGGCTGCCTGCGCCGGGGTCTCGACGCCTTCGGCCACCAGCGACAGCCGGAGCTCGTGGCCGAGCGCGATCAGCGCCCGCACCATCACGGCGCCGTGCGGGTTGCTGGTCGAGTCCAGCGCGGCCACGAATTCGGGGGCGATCTTCAACGACGAGATGGGGAGGTCCTGGAGCCACGACAGGTTGCACTCCCGGGCGCCGAAGTCGTCGAGGTTGAACCGCACGCCCATCTGGCTCAACGCCACGACGGCGCCCGGCGACGACGCGGCCACCCGGGCGGCGTCGTCGGACAGGTCGATGCTGAGCATGGTGGGGGCGATGCCGTGCTTGCGGGTGAGCTCCTCGAAGGTCTGGGCGAAGCCCGGGTCGCTCAGCTCCCGGCCCGAGACGTTGATGGTCAGGCGGAAGTGGTCGGGCAGGTTCTCGGCCTGACGCCACAGGACCAACTCGGTGAGGGCGCGGTCGAGGGTCCACCGGCCCAGCGCTTCGGCCATCCCGACCTCGCCCGCCACGTCGAGGAACTCGCCCGGCAGGAGCAATCCCTGGTCGGGCCGCTGCCACCGCAGGAGCGCCTCGGCCCCCACGACCTGGCCACTGTGGAGGTCGACGACGGGCTGGTAGAACAGCGCCAGTTCGCCGTTGTCCATGGCGTTCTGGAGCCCGTGCTCGATCTCGAAGCGCGACACGACACGGTCGCGCATGGAGGGGTCGAACATGCGCGAGGCGCGCCCCTCGTCGCGGGCCCAGTACATGGCCAACTCGGCGTTCTCGAGCACGTTGTCCGCCGTCTCGCCGGCCTGGGTCGGGTTGGTGAGGACGATCCCGACCGTGGGGCGAACCCGGTGCTCCACACCGTGCACGATGACGGGCCGGGCCGCGCCGTCGAGGATGAGGCTGGCGATGCGCATGGCGTCGGCGTCGGAGTGCACATCCGCGCACGCCACCACGAACTTGTCGTTGCCCACCCTCGACACGATGTCGGTCTTGCGGCGGGCCACCGACAACCGGCTCGCCACTTCGCGCGCCACCTGCTCGGCCGCACCCGCGCCGAACTGCTGGTTGACGTCCTGCCAGCCGTCGAGCTCGACGAAGAGCACGGCCAGCGAGGTCCCGGCACGCTGGGCCGCGGCCAGAGCGGCGTCGAGATGTTCCTCGACCAGCGCACGGTTGGGCGGCTCTGCGAAGACGTCGTCGGCGGGCTCGGGTGCCGCCGTGGGCTCCGCCGCAGCCGGCGCCGCCGGCGCCGGGGCCGGGGCCGCTTGCGCCTGCGCCGTCATGTCTTCGATGACCCCGGCCAGGCGGTGGTTCTCGACCGCCAGCGCCCGCTGCGTCAGCGCGTTGCGGACGGTCTGGACGAATGCCTGGGGGACGAGGGGCTTGACCAGCAACCCGTCGAGATGGGCCGACGCGGCCAGCGCGCTGTCGAGCGACGCCAGGCCGGTGAGCAACAGGACCGGCGTGTCGGGGTCCTCTTCCTTGAGCCGGCGGGCCAACTCGACCCCGGTGTGGTCGGCGAGTTGGTGGTCGACCACCACGGCGGCGGGACGCTGCAGGCCGTGCAACGTCAGGGCCTCGGTCGGGTCCGACGCCACGAACACCTCGATGCCCGCCCCCTTGAGCACCGACGCGAGGCTCTCCCTGGTGGCCTGGTCGTCGTCGACGACAAGGACCGAGTCCTCTAGCACGCTGGGTTGGAACGCAGACAACGGAAGGCCCCCCTACAAGCTCCAGGTCGAGTTGGACGACGAGGTTCCGCCGCCCGAGCACGCCTCACAGTGATGATCCACACCCGCGGCCTTTGTCTTCAGCAAACACCCGCCGCCAGGTCAGCCGCTACCCGGTGTCCGGTAACAACCAAGCATCTCACCACTCCTCGCGCGAAGTCAACGTCGGCACGTCGGTCGTGACCGGAATGATCCGATATGCCCAGGGAAGTCACCACGCTACGTGGTGTTCAACTCACGATTGGTGTGGACGCGCCGACTCGGCCGCCCCCAACGCCTCCAGGACCAGGTCAACGGCGTCGGACAGGGGGAGATGATGGCCCACCACCAGGTCCGGGTCCTCGGGCGGCTCATAGGGGTGATCGAACCCCGTGAAGGACGTGATGGCCCCGACCGAGGCCCGGGCGTAGAGGCCCTTGGGGTCGCGCTGGGCGCACACCGAGAGCGGGGTGGCGACGTAGACCTCGACGAATTTGACCCCGGCGTCTTCGTGCAAGGCCCGGGCCCGGGCCCGCCCCTTGGCGTAGGGGCTGATGAGCGCGGCCAAGGCGATGAGCCCGGCGTCGGCGAACAACAGGGCCACCTCCGACACGCGCCGCACGTTCTCCTCGCGTCCTTCGGGACTGAAGCCGAGGTCCACGTTGAGCCCGCTGCGGATGTTGTCGCCGTCGAGCCGGTAGGCGGGTCGCCCGCTCGCCACCAGACGCTCCTCGACCGCGGCGGCCAGGGTCGACTTCCCCGACCCCGACAATCCGGTGAACCAGACCGTGGCGCCCTTGGTCCCGAGGGTGTCCCAGCGGTCGGACCGCGTGATCCGACCCACCGACCACACGAGGTCAGAGACCGGAGTCATGGTCAGTCGGCCCCGAGGATCATGCCGGCGCCCACCGTCGCGTTGGTGTCTTCGGCGGCCAAGACGAACGACCCGGTGAAGCGGTTGCGGCGGTAGCTGTCGTAGAAGAGGGGCTGGGTCACCCGCAGGCTCACCCGCCCGACGTCGTTGAGCTTCAGCGCCCTGACCGAGTCGTCGCGGTGCAGCGTGTTGACGTTCAGGCCGTAGTGCACGTGCCGCACCTGGGCCCGCACCCAGCGCGTCGTGTGCTTCAGGGCCACGACGTCGCCCTCGGTCAGCGGCCGGTCGGCCATCCAGCACAGCATGGCGTCGATGTCCTGGCCCACGGTGGGCTGGTTGTGGGGACGGCAGATGAGATCGCCCCTCGAGACGTCGAGGTCCTCGGCGAGGCGGACCATCACCGACATCGGTGCGAACGCCTCCTCCACGGGACCGTCGAAGGTGTCGATGGCGGCGATGGTGGTGCTGAGCCCCGAAGGCAGCACCGTGACTTCGTCGCCGGGCCGGAACACCCCGCCCGCCACCCGCCCCGCATAGCCCCGGAAATCGGGCACGGTCGACGCCGTGGGCCGGACCACCCATTGCACGGGCAGGCGGGGGTCGATCAGATTGCGGTCCGAGGCGATGTAGACCTGCTCGAGATGGTGCAGGAGCGAGGGCCCCTCGTACCACGACATGTTGAGGGACCGCTGCACGACGTTGTCGCCGTGGAGGGCCGAGATCGGGATGAAGGCCAGGTCCGTGACCTCGAGGCGTGTGGCGAAGGCCTTGAATTCCTCGCGGATCCTCGAGAAGACGGCCTCGTCGTAGTCCACGAGGTCCATCTTGTTGACGCAGACGAGCAGGTGCGGGACCCGCAACAGCGACGCCAGGAAGGCATGGCGCCTCGTCTGCTCGACGATCCCCTTGCGGGCGTCGACGAGCACGAGGGTGAGATCGGCGGTCGAGTTCCCGGTCACCATGTTGCGCGTGTACTGGATGTGGCCCGGGGTGTCGGCGATGATGAATTTGCGCAGCGGGGTGGCGAAGTAGCGATAGGCGACGTCGATCGTGATGCCCTGCTCGCGCTCGGCCCGCAACCCGTCGGTCAACAGGGCGAGGTCGGTGTACTCGTCGCCGCGCTGACGACTGAGTCGCTCGACCGCCTCGAGCTGGTCCTCGAAGATGGCCTTGGAGTCATAGAGGAGCCGGCCGATGAGCGTGCTCTTGCCGTCGTCGACGGAGCCAGCGGTGGCGAATCGGAGGAGCTCCATGCCTAGAAGTAGCCCTCGCGCTTGCGATCCTCCATCGAGGCCTCGCTAGTGCGGTCGTCGGCACGGGTGGCGCCGCGCTCGGTGAGCCGCGACACCGCCGTCTCGGCGATGATCTCGTCGACGGTCACCGCCGTCGACTCGACGGCCCCGGTGCAGGTCATGTCGCCGACGGTGCGGTAGCGGACGTTGGTCTCGAACGCCTCTTCGTCGTCGAGGACCGTCACGAAGGAGTTGAGGGCGAGGAGCATCCCGTCGCGCCGGAACACGGTGCGACGGTGCGAGAAGTAGATCGACGGCACCTCGATGTGCTCTTGCGCGATGTACTGCCAGATGTCGAGCTCGGTCCAGTCCGACAACGGGAACACCCGGATGTGTTCTCCGCTGCGGTGGCGGCCGTTGTAGAGCCCCCACAGCTCCGGGCGCTGGTTCTTCGGGTCCCACTGTCCGAACTCGTCGCGAAACGAGTAGACCCGCTCCTTGGCCCGGGCCTTCTCCTCGTCACGCCGGGCGCCGCCGAAGACGGCGTCGAAACGATGCTCGGTGATGGCGTCGAGCAGCGTCCTCGTCTGCAGCCGGTTGCGCGACGGGTTCGGGCCCGGTTCTTCGACGACGCGTCCGCTGTCGATGGACTCCTGGACCGAGGCGATCTTGAGCTGGGCGTCGAGCTCCGCCACCCGACGGTCCCGGAAGTCGAGCACCTCGGGGAAGTTGTGGCCCGTGTCCACGTGCATGACTGGGAACGGCAGTCGCGCCGGCCAGAAGGCCTTTTCGGCCAGCCTGAGCATGACCACCGAGTCCTTGCCCCCCGAGAACAGCAACACGGGACGTTCGAACTCGGCCACGACCTCGCGCATGACGTGGACGGACTGGGCCTCGAGGGCGTCGAGATGAGAAAGTTGGTACTGCCCGGCCCCAGCACGTCCCCCCATAGAACAACGAGAATAGCTTGGCCTTGTCTCTTTCCGATACGTCCCGAGGCCTCGACCTCCCGGGCCCGACCCCGACCCCAGGAGTGAATGTGGCCACGATCGACGACGATGAGCTGGCCGCCTCGATCGCCGAGCAGGCCGGGCACGTCCTGGTGGAGCTGAGGCAGCGCATCGGGCTCGACGACGCCAAGGCCCTCGGAGCCGAGGGTGACCGGCGCTCGAACGAGCTCATCATGGCCGCTCTCCTCGACGCCCGTCCCCTTGATGCCGTGCTCTCCGAGGAAGGGGGCGACGACACCGGACGACCCGGGCGCGACGGCGCCCGCCGGGTCTGGGTCGTCGACCCTCTCGACGGCACCCGCGAGTACGGCGAGGGGCGCGACGACTTCGCCGTCCACGTCGGGCTCGTTCTCGACGGCCTTCCCATGGTGGGGGCGGTGGCGCTGCCCGGTGAGGGTGTCGTCCTCGTCACCGGGGCCCGACGATCGCGGTCCCGGGCGCTGGCCCCGCGTGCCGAGGGCCCGCTGCGCATCGCCGTGAGCCGCACCCGGCCCCCCGTGGAGGCCAAGCGCGTGGCGGCCCGCCTCGACGCGCAGCTCGTCCCCATGGGTTCGGCAGGTGCCAAGGCCGCGGCGGTGCTCCGGGGAACCGTCGACGCCTACGTGCACGCCGGCGGGCAGTACGAATGGGACTCGGCCGCGCCCGTGGCCGTCGCCCATGCCTACGGCGCCTACGCGGCGCGCCTCGACGGCGCCGCACTGCGCTACAACCAGCCCGACCCGTGGCTCCCCGATCTGCTGGTGTGCCGACCCGAGCTGTCGAAGGCCATCCTCGACGCCGTGCCCGCGTAGTTCCCTCAGACGAGGGGCAGGGCGCGCACCTCGGCGGCCACCGTCGCCGTCGGCGCGTCACCGACCGCACCCCCAGCAGCGGGGCGGACCTCGACGGTGCTCGGGGGTGTCACCGTCCTGTGCACGTAGCCCAGCGCCACCATGGCGTCGAGGCTCGGCGACCACGCCGACGAGGTCACCGTGCCGACGACCTTTCCCTCGGACAGGATCTCCGACCCCGACGCCAGGGCCCGGTCTCCGCCCGGGCCGGGTGCTCCCGAGGCGGCGAGCCCCACCACGACGAGGCCCCGCAGGTGACGCGCCACCCGGTTCCCCCTGGCGTCGAGCCGGGCCACGAGCTCCTGGCCCGTGTAACAGCCCTTCGTGAAGCTCACGCACCGCTCGAGCAGGTCCGCTTCCGCCGCGATGGTGCGCTCGTCGAGCTCCGCACCCATGACGGGGATGCCCGCCTCGACACGCACCGACTCCCACGCCTCGAGCGAGCACACCCGGACGCCGTCGGGGACCTCCGGAGCCTCACCCAAGAGATCGACGCCCGCGACGCCGTTCCACGAGAACGGCGCTGCCAACGAGGTCCCCGCGGTGGTTCCGCCCGAGGTGCGCGGTCCCCGTAACGACACGCAGCGCCAGACCAGGGGCTCGATGACGACCTTGACCCGCAGCTTGAAGCGCGCCAGACGGGCCGCCACCAGCGCACCGAACCCTCCGTCGACGTCGAGGACGAAGGCGTCGTCTCCGCTGCGCGCCACGCGCACCAAGGCATCGAGCTTGCCCTGGGGCGTCAGGATCAGGGAATCCGCCGACTCCCCCACTCCCAGCGCGGCGACGTCCTGGGACAGCTGGCCCTGGAGGTACTCCACGGCATCGGCACCCGACACGCCGAGCACGTCCCGTTGCAGCATCACCGCTCCCGTGGCGGTCCGCAGCTCTTGGTAGTCGGCGAGGAACCCGGGATCGGCGGGCGAGGGCGACGAGGCCGTGCCGGCGTTGGTCATCGACGCAGGGCACGCCGGGCGGCGGGGACCGCGGCGAGCAGTGCGGCGGCCTTGTTGTGACACTCCACGTCTTCTTCCCCCGGGTCGCTGTCGGCCACGATCCCGGCCCCGGCCTGCACCGAGGCGCGCCCGTCGGGCGTCACCACCATCGTCCGGATGGCGATGGCCGTGTCGAGATTGCCCGAGAAGTCGAGATATCCCACCACCCCGCCGTAGACGCCGCGCTTGGTGGGCTCGAGGTCGTCGATGATCTCCATGGCCCGCACCTTGGGGGCCCCCGACAGGGTCCCGGCCGGGATCGTGGCCCGCAGGACGTCGATGGGCCCCTTGCCCGGGGCCAGGCGCCCCGACACCTGTGAGGTGAGATGCATGACGTGGCTGTAGCGCTCCACGGTCTTGAACTCGTCGACGTGCTCGGTCCCGAAGGTGACGACCCGACCCACGTCGTTGCGAGCCAGGTCCACCAGCATCACGTGCTCGGCGACCTCCTTGGGGTGCTCGGCGAGCTCTCCGGCCAATCGGTCGTCCTCGGCTTCGGTCTGACCCCGTCGACGCGTCCCGGCGATGGGTCGTGACACCACCACGCCGTCGCGCAGTCGCACGAGCGGCTCGGGGGTCGCCCCCACCACGGTGCAGTGGTCGGTGCGGAGGAAGTAGAGGTACGGGCTCGGGTTCACGAGCCGCAGCACCCGGTAGACGTCGAAGGGATCGGCCCCGAGGTCGAGGTCGAAGCGTTGCGACAACACCACCTGGAAGATGTCACCGGCCCGGATGAGCTCCTTGGCGCTGCACACGGCGGCCTGGTACGCCTCCGACGACATGGTCCCCGTCACCTCGGGGGCGCCGTCGTCGGCACGGGGCGCCTCCAACGGCGGGCCACCCAGGGGACGGAACAACGCGGCCGCCAGATCATCGAGGCGTGTCCCCGCCGCGTCGAAGGCGGCCGAGGCGTCGGCGTCGTCCCACTCCTCGCCCACGACGACGTTGTCCACGAGCACGACGCGCTGGCGCCAGTGGTCGAAGGCGCACAGTTGTCCGATCACATGCAGGACGGCGTCGGGGAGCCCGGCATCGTCACGGGGAACGTTGGGAAGGTGTTCGACCTCCCGCACCACGTCGTAGCCCAGATATCCCACGAGCCCCCCGTGGAGAGGGGGGAGATCGGCGACGGCCGGGGACCGGTAGGCGCTGAGCATGGCGTCCACGGTGGCGAGGATCCCCTCGTCGGCACGGGCCCGCACCTCGGGAGGCAGTTCGAGCGCGCCCTCGGCGCGGACCGAACGGCCCCGGCCCACCAAGGTGGCCAAGGGATTGCGTCCCACGAAGGAATAGCGCCCCCACCGCTCCCCGCCCTCGACCGACTCGAGCAGGAACCCGGTGTCCTCACCCACGGCCAGCAGGAAGGCGCTCACGGGCGTGAGGGTGTCGGCCACCACCTCGCGCCACACCGGGACGATGCGGTGCTCGCCACACAGCGCAGTGAAGACGGCACGCCCCGGACGGTCGGGAGGCGACCCCGTGGCGCTCACGCCTGGGCCGGAGGTCCCCCGGCCGCGCCGTTGGCGTCGCCGGCGCCGAACGACCGGTAGAAGCACGACCGGGCCCCGGTGTGACAGGCCCCGTTCCCGTCCTGGTCCACGAGCACGAGGAGGGCATCGCCGTCACAGTCGTAGCGCACGGCCCGGACCCACTGCCGGTCGCCCGACGTCTCCCCCTTGCACCAGTACTCGCTCCGGCTCCGGCTCCAGAACCAGGACCGACCCGTCCGCAGCGTCCGGCGCAGGGCCTCGCCGTCCATGTACCCCAGCATGAGGACCGCACCGTCGCCGGCGTCCTGGACGATCGCCGGCACGAGGCCATCGGCCCCGAAGCGCACCACGGCCAGATCCTCCTCCGTGTACTCCACAGGTGACGCGACCCGGTCCATGAGCCCTCACGATACCGGTCGCCTCACCCGGTCCCGGCGCAAAGGGCCAGGCACGACGACTCTTCCGGGCACCCGGCCGTCAGGGGAGACGCGCCCACACCGAGACATCGGCGCCGACGACGCCTACTATTCGGTAACTCCGCCGACACGGGGTGCGGAGGGTCGCCGGGGGGCGCAATGAGACGGACGTGGGAGTGGCTCGGCCTCAACCTGGGCAAGCGCGCCGGGACGGTCGCCATCTGCGGGCTGCTCATCACCCTGGGCCTGGGCTTCGGCATCACGACGCTGCGCTTCACGACCAGCAACTCCGACTACCTCAACACCAACGACCCGGCCTGGATCAACAACGTCAATTACGAGAACGTCTTCGGCGGCGACCCCATGGCCGTCCTCTTCACCATGAAGCCGGGGACGACGGTCGACAATCTCCTGACCGAGAAGAACCAGAAGGCCTTCTCCAAGATCTCCAAAGCCCTGGCCAGCGACCCCTGGGTATTCAGTGCGGTCACCCCCATGGACGCCCTGCAGTTCGCGCAGAAGCTCCTGAGCAGTCCCAACGGCAGTCCTCTGGCGAGCCCGGCCGCGGCCCTGCTGCTGAAGGCCATCTCGATGGACCACAACCCTGCCGACAAGCAGATCCGGGCCCACTACCTGACCCAGCAGGGCATCGGGCTGGCCAAGACCCCGCCCGCCGACCAGGTGCTCCAAAATCCCCAGTGGATGCACTTCGTCATCCACGAGCAGGACGGCACCATCCGCCAGTCGCTGCTGACCTTCGTCCACGACGACCACCACGCCCTCATGGCCGTCTACCTGAAGGGCGACCTGAACATCAACCAGGAGACCACCGCAGCGTCGTCGGTGACCAAGATCATCAACTCCGTGCATTTCGAGAACGTCACGACCATCACCACCGGCGTGCCGGCGCTGCTCAAGACCATCAACGACTACCTCAAGCACGGCATCATCGTCCTAGCCTTGTTGGCCGGGGCGATCATGATGACGATCCTGCTCCTGTCCTTCACGGTGCGCTGGCGACTGCTCGCCTTCGCCATCGTCGCCGTCGGCCTCGTCTGGGGGTTCGGCCTCGTCGGCTACTTCCATGTCCCACTCACCCTGGCCACCATCGCCGCACTCCCGGTCTTGCTCGGGGTGGGGATGGACTACGCCATCCAGATGCACTCACGCATCGAGGAGGAAGTCATCCTCGACCGCGCCGCCCACCCCATTCAGGCCGCGGCCCGGGGCCTCGGGCCGGCACTGCTCGTCGTCACCTTCGACGCCGTCTTCGCCTTCATGGCGCTGTGGTTCGCCAAGACGCCCGCCATCCGCGAATTCGGCTCCCTGCTCGTCATCGGAATCGTGGCCGTGTGCGTGTGCAGCATCATCGCCACCCTGGCCGTCCTCGGCATCCGCGAGTTCAAGTCGCCCACCAAGGGCAAGGACTTCAGCCAGGGCCGTCTCAGCCGGGTGGCGGTGTTCCTGGGGAGCCTCCCGCAGCGCAGCGCCGTCCCCTTGGCCATCGTCAGTGTGGTGATCCTGCTGTCGGGGATCGCCGTCGAGGGGAAGCTGGCCCTGCAGACCGACCCCATCTCCTGGGTGAACCCCCAGTCCCAGGCCATCAAGGACATCGTGCAGCTGAAGACGGCGACGGGGTCCAACAACGAGATCGCCATGCGGATCTCGACCGCGCACCCGTGGAGCGACCAGACCGTCGACTACGTCATCAACTTCTCGCACCAACTGGAGAAGAAGTACCCCAACACCTTGTTCCCCGGCGCCGGGCTCATCAACACCATCGACCAGTTCGTGACCGTCAAGGGGATGAAGGACATCCCGCCCACCGGGGCCGAGATGCAGGGCATCTACCTCATCGCCCCACCCGGCATCGTGAAGACGACGGTGGCCGACAAGGGGGCCGCGCTCAACGTCATCTTCCTGGGACGGACCGACACCCTCGATCAGCTCTCGCCCGTGGTGAAGGACCTCGAGGGTGGGATCAACGCCCCGCCGGGGATCTCCGTCGCACCGGGCGGCATCGCCACGGTGGGCGTGGGCCTCATCCAGAACCTCGAGGCGTCCCGGATCAAGCTCACCTATCTGGCCATCCTCTTCGTCGGCCTCTTCCTCACCGTCAGACTGCGGAGCCTTATTCGGGCGGTCCTGTCGCTTGTGCCCGTGCTCGTGGCGGTGGGGGCGGTGTCGCTCATCGGCGTGGCCTTCCACCTCAAGCTGAGCCCCGTGACCGCGGTGGCCGGGCCCCTCGTGGTGGCCGTCTGTACTGAATTCACGTCCCTCATCCTGTTGCGATTCGTGGAAGAGCGGGCCCGGGGCCTCACCCCGCGCCAGGCCATGGACGCCACGGCGCGGCGCACCGGCAGAGCCTTCATGGTGTCGGGCATGACCGCCATCGCCGGTGTGGCGACCTTGGGCCTGTCGTCGATGCCACTGTTGAGCGACTTCGGCGTCATCGTCGCCATCAACATCACCGTCGCCCTGCTGAGCGCGCTGATCGTGCTGCCGCCCATCTTGGTGTGGGCTGATCAACGCAACTGGGTGTCGCGCGGACTGATCAAGAAGCCGCCGCCCCAATACCTGACGATCGACGAGCGCTACCCCGCCCTGGTGGGTGCGAACGGCAGTGCCGACGCCAACGGCGCCGTCGACACCAACGGCAGTGTCGACGGGGCCCACGGCGCGCCACCGCCCCCGCCGCCGCAGTCCCAGCCCCAGCCGGTGGCCCCGGGCGTGCACGTGCCACCCGTGCCGGCCCCGGTCGCGCTGTGGCACCCGCAGTTCGGCGACGTCAACCCGAGCTGACCTCCCGAGGCGGCGGAGGGCCGCCGATCAGAGGTAGAGGCCGGTACCGCTGTCGATGCGCTCGGAAGCCACGGCGTGGATGTCGCGCTCGCGCAGGATCACGTACTCGTCACCCTGCACCTCGACCTCGAAACGGTCCTCGGGGTTGAACAGCACCTTGTCGCCCACCTTGATCGACCGCACGTGCGGGCCCACCGCCACGACCTCGGCCCACAACAGGCGTCGTGACACCTGGGCCGTGGCAGGAATGAGGATCCCGGCCCGGGAACGCCGCTCGCCCTCGGCCACGGGTTGCTGCGCCAGCACCCGGTCGGCGAGCATGATGATGGGCTGCTTCGGAGACGGGGAGGGCGACGTGGCGCGAGCTGCCTTGCCCTCAGAAGTCACGCCGCGCACCGTAGTCGATCCCACCTTCGGCCCGATCTCGCTCGACGTGTCGGTGGCACCGTCGCGCTACCCCGTCGGAGGGCGGACCGTGACGCCGTGCGCGTCGAGGTACGCCTTCGCCTCGGCCACCGTGTACTCCCGGCGGTGGAAGATCGACGCCGCCAACACGGCGTCGGCGCCTCCCGCCGTCGCCCCCTCGACGAGGTGGTCGAGATTCCCCACCCCACCCGACGCCACCACGGGAACGCCGACGATGTCGACGATCGCCCTGGTGAGCTCGACGTCGAACCCGTCCCGGGTCCCGTCGCGGTCCATCGACGTGACGAGGAGCTCACCTGCCCCCAGCCCGGCACATTCGCCGGCCCATGCCAACGCGTCCGTGCCGGTCGCCTGACGCCCGCCGTGGGTGAACACCTCCCAGCCCGGCTCCGCGGCTCGACGTCGCGCGTCGATGGCGACTACGACGCACTGCGAGCCGAACTCGTCGGCCAGCTCGGTGATGAGCGGCGGGTCGAGGAGCGCGGCGGTGTTCAACGCCACCTTGTCGGCGCCGGCCCGCAACAGACGACGGGCGTCGTCCGGCGTTCGCACGCCACCACCCACCGTGAAGGGGATGAACACCTGGGCCGCGGTACGCGACACCACGTCCACCATGGTGTCGCGCCCGTGTGCAGAGGCGGTGATGTCGAGGAATACGAGCTCGTCGGCACCCTCGGCGTCATAGCGTGCCGCCAGCTCCACCGGATCCCCGGCGTCTACGAGATCGATGAAGCGCACACCCTTCACCACCCGTCCGGCGTCGACGTCCAGACAAGGGATCACTCGGACGGCACGCACGCGGCGATCGCCTCCTCGATGGTCATGGCCCCTTCGACCAGCGCGGTCCCGACGATGGCACCGGCCAGACGGCGCGCTCGCCCCTCCGTCGCCACCGTCGTGTCGAGCCCGGCCAACGCCGACAGGTCCGACGTCGACCGCACCCCTCCCGACGCCACCACGGGATGGGCCGTCAGCTCGAGCACGGCTCGCAGTCCCACCAGATCGGGGCCACCGAGCATGCCGTCGCGGTCGATGGCGGTGACCACCACCGCCCCCAGCTCCACCGGCACCAGCCGGCCGAGGGCGGCACCGAGCGTGGTCCCGCTCGACTGCTCCCAGCCGCGCACCGCCAGGTCCGCTCGCGCCCCGCGGTGGTCGAGGCCCACCGCCACCCGCCCCGGGTACCGCGTGGCCAGCGACTCGACGAGCTCGGGCGTCTCGAGGGCGGCGGTGCCGAGCACCACCCGGTCCACGCCGTGGTCGAGCAGGGCGACGGCATCCTCCGACGCCCGCACGCCCCCGCCCGCCTGCACCGCGACGTCGACGACACCGGCGATCTGGAGGACCACGTCCCGGTTGACGGGCTCGCCCGTCCGGGCGGCGTCGAGGTCCACGACATGGATCCACCGGGCGCCGCCGGCCGCGTACGAGCGCGCCAGCGCCACGGGGTCCCCGTACCGGCGCACCCGTCCGAAGTCGCCCTGGACGAGGCGCACCGCGCCCCCGTCGTGGAGGTCGATGGCCGGATAGAGCTCCATGACGCCCGTCACGGGCGGGCGGGCCCGTCTCCACACACGGCCACGAAGTTGGCGAGGATGGAGAGCCCTACCGAGCCCGACTTCTCGGGGTGGAACTGCGCGCCCCACACCGGCCCGCGCTCGGCGGCGGCGACGACCTCGCCTCCGTAGTCACACGTCGCCACGGCGTCGCCCGACATCTCCGGTGCATAGGAGTGGACGAAGTACACCCACGGCATCGGGGCGATCCCGGCCAGGAGCCGACTGTCGGCGCCGGGTCGGCGCACCACCTGGTTCCACTGCATCTGGGGACGCTTCACACCGTGGGGAAGCGACCGCACCGTCCCCCCGAGGACGCCGAGGCCGGGCACCCCCGGCGACTCCTCGGACCCTTCGTAGAGCAATTGGAACCCGACGCAGATGCCGAGGAACGGCACCCCTCGCTCGAGGGCGTCGTCGACGGCCCCGTCGAGGCCCGTGGACCGCAATGCCTGCGCACACCGTCCGAATGCCCCCACACCGGGGAGCACCACCCCCGCCGCCCCCGCCGCGTCGTCGGGATCGGTGACGAGCCGGGCGTCGGCCCCGAGATGCACGAACGCCTTCTGGGCCGAGGCGAGGTTGCCGATGCCGTAGTCGAGGACGGCGATGCCTCCGTCCATCGTCATGCACCGTCGGTGCTTCCCAACGTGCCCTTGGTCGACGGGACGCCGCCGCCTTCCACCCGCAGCGCGTCGCGCAGGCACCGCGCCGTCGCCTTGAACGACGCTTCGACGATGTGGTGCGTGTTCTTGCCAGTCACGAGGCGCACGTGCATCGTCATGCCGGCGGCGGTGACGAAGGCCCGCCAGAATTCCTCGGCCAGCTGGGGGTCGAACGGGGGCGAGCCCAGCGACGTCACGTCGGGGCCGAACGCCACGTCATAAGCGAGGTAGGGACGACCCGAGATGTCGAGGGCCACCTCCACCAACGCCTCGTCGAGCGGCAGCGCGATGGACGCGAAGCGGCGGATGCCCGCCTTGTCCCCGAGGGCCTGGGCCAGCGCTTCGCCGAGCACGATGCCCACGTCCTCCACGGTGTGATGGGCGTCGACGTGGAGGTCACCGGTGGCCTTGACCGTCAGGTCCATCCCACCGTGGCGACCGAGTTGGGAGAGCATGTGGTCGAAGAAGGGAAGCCCGGTCTCCACCCCGACCGATCCCGTGCCGTCGAGGTCGACCTCGACGTCGATGGCCGTCTCCTTCGTCCTGCGCTGGCGCGCCGCGACCCGAGGGCCCGGGCTCATCGGTCGGGCTCGGGCCGGGGGGGCCCGGTGCCGTCGGCGGGGGTGTCGGGGTACGTCATGGGATCGCCCAGGTTACGCGCTGGATCGGCCCGGTCGGACCCTCGACGCCAACGGGGCGGCGCCCATGGGGCCGGTCAGCGCGTCGACAGGCTCGAGCGCAGCGCCACCAGGAACCGGTCGTTCTCCTCGGGGGTCCCCACCGTCACGCGCAGGCAGTTGTCGAGCCCGGGCCAACTCGAACAGTCGCGCACCAGCACCGACGCCCCGAGGAGGTCCTGCCACACGTCGGTGGCGGCCCGGCCCGTGGGGCGGAACAGGATGAAGTTGGCATCCGAGGGCCACGACTCGACGGCCAGGTCATCGAGCGCGGCGGCGACGCGACCGCGCTCCTCGGTGATGAGCGCCACGCGCCCCTCCATGGCATCGACGTGTCGCAGGGCGAGGCGACCGGCGGCCTGGGTCATGGCATCGAGGTGATAGGGCAGGACGACAGCCTTGCACGCTGCGACCACGGTCGGATCGGCCACGAGGTACCCGAGTCGACAGGCTGCCATGGACCACGTCTTGGAGAAGGTGCGCACCACCACGAGCCGCTCCACGCCGTCGGCACCGCGCGCCATCAGATCGAGCGCACTCCACGGCGCGAACTGCCCGTAGGCCTCGTCCACCACGACGAGGCCGGGCGCGCGCTCGAGCACGTGCGCCACCACCCCGGGAGCCTCGGCTCTCCCGGTGGGGTTGTTGGGTGAGCACAGGAACGTGATCACGGGTCGGGACTCGTCGAGGACGTTGTCGACCACGTCGAGGTCCAACTGGTGATCGGGGCCTCGCCAGGCCGACACCACCTCCGTGCCGGTGATCGAGGCGATATGCCGGTGCAGCGCGTACGTGGGCTCGAACACGGCCACGGTCCGGTCGGGTCCCCCATAGGCGAGCAACAGGCACTGCAGAACCTCGTTGGAGCCGTTGGCACAGAACACACGGCCCGGGTCGACGTCGTGGAACCGGCCCAGGGCGTGGCGCAACTCGGTGGCGTCGCGGTCGGGATAGCGGTTGAAGTCGATGTGGCGCAGCTCGTCGCGCAGCTCGTCGAGCCACGCCGGCGGCGGCGGCAACGGGGACTCGTTGGTGTTGAGACGAACCTCGACGTCGACCTGCGGGGAGTGGTACCCCGACAGCAACGTCAGGTCGGGGCGCAGCGGGACGGGGCCCGTCATGGTGCTTCGCCCCGCACCACGACCGATCGGGCATGGGCGGGGAGCCCTTCGGCCTGGGCCAGGGCCACCACGTGCGGGGCCAATCGGGCCAGGGCGGCGTCGTCCATCGACACGGCGTGGATGTGGGTACGGAAGTCGTCGACCCGCAGCGCCGACGCGAAACGGGCCGTGCGGGCGGTGGGAAGGACGTGGTTGGGGCCCGCCACGTAGTCACCCACGCTGGCGGGCGCATAGGGGCCCAGGAACACCGCCCCCGCCCGCTGCACGAGGGGCAGGAGCGCCACCGCGTCCTCGACGAGCAGCTCCAGATGCTCGGGGGCCACCACGTTGGCGACCGACAGCGCCTGCTCCGGCCCGTCCACGAGCGCGACGTAGCCGCCCGTCGAGAGCGTTGCCTCGAGATCCTGGCGCCGGGGCGAGGCCGCCACCACGCGGTCGACCTCGGCCTCGATGGCGTCGGCCGCCGCGGCCGACCACGTCACCAACCAGGCCAGGCCGTCGGGGCCGTGCTCGGCCTGGACCACGACGTCGATCGCGGCCCACGCCACCGGGGTGTGGGCATCGGCGACCACGACCACCTCCGAGGGGCCCGCGAAGGCGGAGGGGACGCCCACCATCCCCGACACCTGGCGCTTGGCCTCGGCCACGTAGCGGTTGCCGGGGCCGGCGATGACGTCGACGGCCCGGATCGACGGCGTGCCGAACGCCATCGCCGCCACCGCCTGGGCCCCGCCCACCCGGTAGACCTCGTCGATCCCGGCGATCGCCGCGGCGGCCAGGGTCTCGGCCGCGATGGCGCCGTCGGAGCCGGGCGGGACGCACAACACGAGCTCGGCCACCCCCGCCACCCGGGCCGGGGCCGCGCACATGAGCACCGTCGACGGATAGCGCGCCCTGCCCCCCGGGGCGTACAGCCCGGCGCGCCCCACCGGCCGGAGCAGGTGCCGGACCACCACTCCGTCGTTCACGAAGTCGGCGACCGGCTCCGGCTCGTGGCGGTGGTAGGCGAGGATGCGTCCGTAGGCGACCTCGAGCGCGACCCGCAGGTCGGGGTCGATCCCGGCCAAGGCGGTCTCGAGGTCCTCGGCGGCCACTCGCAGGGCTCCGACCTCGATACCGTCGAACCTCCGGGTGAGGGCCCGCACGGCCTCGTCGCCGCCGATCCGCACCTCGTCGAGGATGGCTCGCACCTCGTCGCTGGGAAACGTCTGCTCGGCCGGCGGGCGCGGCAGCGCCTCGGCCAGCTCGTCGGCGGGCACACCACGCAGGTCGAGGCGCTTCATGGGCACGGACACACGATCGTACTCGGGGCACCTGCACCTTCCGGTCCTGGTGAGAGGGTTGGAATCGGTCGAAGCGGACGGTCCGGCGCGGTGAGGACGGCGGCCTGGCTTCGCATCGTCCGTGGGGATGGGTCATCATCGGGGCGTGACCGCCCCCCTCGCCGAGCTGTCTTCGGTGGCAACCGCGCTGGAGGAGCTACGCCAACGCGTCGCCGCGATCGCCGACCAGGCGGCGTCGGAGAGCGATGACGACACCGCCTCCGAGCTCTACGCCGTGGAGCGGGCCCTCACCGGGGCCGGGCGGCGTCTCGGTCGGCTCACCTCCGCCCCCGTGCGGCGCCGGTAACACCAGGGCAAGCGCCCGACGGCCGGGCCGATAGCGCTGACGGCGCCCTTGCGGGCGCCGTCGCGCGAGTGGGCCAGACGGCGGATGCCGGCCGCACTCATCGGAACCAGGTGGCGGGAACCGGTTCCGCACCACGTACAACACCACGAGACGCCTCTACCTTCCAGGGACAGCCCCAAAACTTCGCCCCAAATCAGGGTCGGCGCAGCGGGACCAGCGACGAGGGGCAGATGTCGGACAGGACACACTCCCCGCACCGCGGGGTACGGGCCCGGCACGTCTTGCGGCCGAGGAGGATGAGCCGCAGGCTCAGGGTCCCCCACTCCTCGGGACGGACCAGCACACCGATCTCGCTCTCGACCTTGACCGGATCGGTCTGGGCCGTGAGGCCCAACCGCCGGGTGAGGCGCCCCACGTGGGTGTCGACGGGGAACCCGGGTAGGCCCATGGCCACGCTGCGCACCACGTTGGCGGTCTTGCGTCCCACCCCGGGCAGGCTGGTGAGGTCCTCCATCGACGTCGGCACCTCACCGCCGAATCGCTCGGTCACGCCTTGAGCCATCCCGACGAGGTTCTTCGCCTTCGAGCGGAAGAACCCCGTTGACCGCACCCGCTCCTCGAGGTCCTCGAGGGGCGCGGCGGCGAGGGCCTTCGGTGTCGGGTACGCCTCGAACAGGCCGGGCGTCACCATGTTGACCCGCTCGTCGGTGCACTGGGCCGACAGGATCGTCGCCACCAGAAGCTGGAAGGGGCCGTGGTGGCGCAGCGCGCACAGGTCTTCGGCGCTGCCCGGGAACAAGCGGGCGAGGCGGGTCACGACCTCAGCGGCCCGGGCGCGCAGGGAGCGGGGACGAGCCACCGCGTCACAGTACCGAGGCCGCGCCGGGGCCCCGGCGCTGGCGGGATCGGCTGGCGTCGTTCGGTAGCCTGCGACGGTGCATCCCATCGAGGTCAAGCGCCGCATGGGCGAATCCGACATCGCCGAGGTGTCCCAGCTCCTGCAGCAGGCCCTGGTCGCCGACGGCCACTATCCGTTGGGTGAGCACAAGTGGTTGGACCTGGTGCACGGGGGTCGCACCGGCTTCGCCGGCTTCGTCGCCCGCGAACCGTCCAACGGCCCCCTGGTCGGCTACGCCCAGCTCAGTCGCGGCCATGACACGTGGGGCGTCGAGGTGGTGATCCGCCCCGACCACCGCAAGCCCGATGCCGAGGTCGGCATCAGCCTCCTCACCGCGGCGTTGGGCGAGGTGGCCAGAGAGGGGGGCGGGCACGTCCATCTGTGGGTACCGAAACCCACCACCCTCACCGACGCCATGGCGGAGTCCTGCGGCCTGCGACGGGGCCGCGATCTCTACCAGATGCGCCGACCGCTCCCGGTCGAGGACGACCACCCCCGGATCGCGGTCCGCCCCTTCCGGCCCGGCCAGGACGAGGAGGCGTGGCTGGCGGTCAACAACCGGGCCTTCGCCTCCCATCCCGAACAGGGGGGTTGGAGCCTCGACACCATCCGCGAGCGCGAAGCCGAAGCGTGGTTCGACCCCGAGGGGTTTCTCCTCCACGAGCGCGACGGACGGCTGGCCGGCTCGTGCTGGACGAAGGTGCACCACGACACCGAACCCCCGCTGGGCGAGATCTACGTGATCTCGGTGGACCCCGATTTCCAGGGCCTGGGGCTGGGGCGCGACTTGGTCCTGGCCGGCCTCGACTACCTCTCGGGGCGCGGCATCACGGTGGGGATGCTCTACGTCGACGCCGACAACACCCCCGCGGTCGGTCTGTACCGCAAGCTCGGCTTCGAGGTCGACCACACCGATCGCGCCTACGTCACCGACGTGCCCGCATCGTCCTGAACGTCGTTGCCGTCCTCGGACAGTCACTCTGCGCGGTTCATCAATCTTGGGGATGCGGGTGCGGGACGCAACTGCTGCCATGAAGGGACGCACTCGCCCGTCGCCGACTGAGGGGCAAGATCTCCCAGCTGGCGGGCAGAGGGGGTCACCGTGGGACGCTTTCAGCACCTCGCCACCCGACTGAGCATCGTTGGCGCGCTCGCACTCGTCGTCGGAACCTCATTAGTAGCCGGCGTCATAACGCAGGCACTCACGAGTTCCGCCTTTGCCGACACCGCGCCCTACGAGACGTTCTGCGCCAATACCCCGGCCGGGAACATCGTGCTCAACGACGTCGTCGTCAGCGGCGCGCTATCTCCCTCCAGTCCTACCACGGGACAGCCGTTCAACGTGACCGGGCTCGTGGTCAAAGAGCAGCTTCCCGCCACCATCGTGCAGGACGCCGCTGACACCGGCCTCACCTCGCTCACCGGCACGCTCACGACCTCCGTCGACGCCATCGGTGCCACGCCGCCGTCGATCTCGACGGGGGCGATGCCCTTCGACATCCCGATCCCGAATCCCGTGCCGTCGTCGGGGATCACCCTGCAGGTCCCGTCGACGCCGGCGACCGTCGGACCCTTCACCGCCACGAGCGACAACATCACCGTGAGCGAAGCGCCGGTCTTGAACACCACCGACATCGACGGTGACGGCATCGGCCTCATCGCGCTCGACTGTTCGTCCTACCCGAACGACACCCTTCCGTCGGGCTTCACCAACACCTCGCCGCCGGGGCTCCCGATCTCACCGGTCATCGCCACGGCCGGGCAGGGAGGCCCGCCCCCCGCCCCCCCGACGATCACCGGGCCCTACGAGCTGTACTGCCCCCACACCCCGGTGGGTGACCTCGTCCTCAACGACGTCGTTACCACCGCCTCGATCTCGCCGAGCAGCCTCTCCGCCGGCGAGCAGTTCGACGTGACGGGGTACCACACCCACATCCCGCTCCCCGCCGGCCTGGTCTCCGCCGCGGCCGGGTTGGGTAACAGCAGCTTCAACGGGTTGGCCGCCAGTGCCGTCGACGCCTACGGCGCCACCCCGGCTCGGGCGTCGACGGGATCGATGAGCTTCGACGTGCCCATCCCGAGCACCGTGCCGAGCTCGGGCCTCGGCGTCGACTTCCCCACCGCTGCCCTCACCGTCGGGCCCTTCACCGCCTCGGGTGGGCCCGTCACCATCGCCGAGGACCAGTCCACGATGGTGGTGGCGGCCCTGTCGAGCAAGGCGTTCACGATGTCGTGCACGGCCTACCCCAACGACGACATCGCCACGTCGGGATCGACGGGCACCGCCCCCACCGGGAACCCCATCCGGCCCATCATCGCCACCGCATCGGCGTCGGGATCGACGGTGACGACGACCACGGCACCACCGCCGGTCGTCCCCCCGACGTCGCCCACCGGCCCCTACGAGCTGTACTGCCCGGGCAGTCCCGTCGGCGACCTGGTGCTCAACGACACGACGACATCGGCCACCATCACCCCCTCCACCCTGACCCAGAACCAGCCATTCCAGCTGGCCGACCTCCAGACCCAGTTCTCGATCCCCCAGAGCGTCGTCCAACAGGCCGAAGCCCTCGGTCTCACCCAGATCTCGGGCAACATGTCGATGTTCCTCAACGCCACGGGCGTGTCCCAGTTCTCCGGTCCGGTCGGCGTCGTCGAGTCGTCCCCCGGCACGTCGGTGACGGACCTGCCCCCCACCCCCACGACCACGTCGGTCACCGTGGAGCCCGTCTCCCCCGGGGTGCCGTTCCCCCAACCGATCGAGCCGTTCCCGACGTTCTTCGACCTCCCCTTCACGGTGACGTTGCCCAACCCCGTGCCGTCCAGCGGGGTCCAGTTCGACGCGGCCGTCCCTTCGGGCGAGCAGGTGGGATCCTTCACGGCGGCGGGGGGTCCCATCAGTTTCGGCATCAACGAGGTCAACCTCAACGTGACCGAGTTCGGCGACCACTTCGGGCTCTTCTGCACGCCGTTCGCCAACGACACCGAGCCCACCGGCCTCACGACCACGGCTCCGAGTGGATCGCCCATCACACCGGTCATCGCCACCGGGAAGGCCACCATCACGCCGGCCCCACCGAGCGTCGGACCCTACGAGCTGTACTGCCCGGGCACGCCGGTGGGAAGCATCGTCATGAACGACGTCACCACTTCGGGCGCACTGTCCTCGGAAGATCCTTTGCCCGGACAGTCGTTCACCGTGACGGGGTACCAGAACAACCTGAGCATCCCGCAAGACATCGTGTCGGCCGCCGCGGCCCTCGGGAACACCATGATCAGCGGATCGGCGACGACGCAGATCGATGCCAGCGGCGCCACCCCGGCGTCGAGTCCCTCCGCCACCATGACCTTCAGCGTGGCCATCCCCACCCCAGTCCCCGCATCCGGGCTGGCCCTGGCGGTGCCGTCCACGCCCGGCACGATCGGCCCGTTCACGGCGTCGGGCGGGCCCATCACGATCTCCCAGGGCCAGCAGATCAGCTTGACGCTCTTGGCCTCGGGGAGCGATACCGCGGTGCCCTTCTCCTTGACGTGCACCTCGTATCCGAACGACACCCTGCCGACGAGCGGGATCACACAAACACCACCCTTCGGCGCGCCTGTCTCGCCCGTGATCGCCTCGAACGGTCCGCCGGCGCCACCCCCGACCATTCCGACCCCGCCCCCGACCACTCCCCCCGGACAGACGACGGGACCCTACGAGCTGTACTGCCCCGGCACGCCGGTGGGCAACATCGCGCTGAACAACGTGACCTCGACGGCGTCCCTCCCCGGCAATCTGGCGATAGGGCAGCAGTTCGAGGCCACCAACTTCCAGACGAACCTCACCATTCCGTCGTCGATCGTCTCCGCGGCCGCCGCCCTCGGCAACTCGGCCATCGTGGGTGATGCGGTCATCAGGGTCGATGCCACCGGTGCCGACCCGGCCACGGTGTCGTCGGGTCCGCTCGACATCGACGCCCCCATCCCGAGCCCGGTGCCTGCTTCGGGCCTGGCCCTGGCGGTGCCCTCATCTCCGGGAACCGTCGGCCCCTTCACCCCCACGGGCGGCGAGGTCACGCTCACCGTGGACCCGGCCGTGTCGCTGGCCCTGAACGTGTCGGGCAGCACGCTGAACCTCACGTGCAAGCCCTTCCCGAACAACGCCGAAGCCACCGGCATCGTGGCCCGCGCCCCCACCGCCGCACCGGTGGCGCCCGTGATCGCAACCGGCTCGACCGGGACCACGCCCACGACGCCGACGACGGTCACCGCATCGCCGACGACGGGCCCGGCACCGACCACGACTCTGGAGTCCACCGCTCCCGTCACCGTCACCGAGCCCCCGACGACGACCACCCCGGCACCGGGCTCGGCGACGACCGCGACACCGGCGTCGTCGACCACGGCCGCGACGGCCACGGCGGCAGGGTCCTCGCACACGGACACCGCGGACCCGACCACCGCCGCCGGCCCCGTCGTGGCAGCGAGCTCGGGGGCCCTGGCCTTCACCGGCGTGGGGGTCATCGCGCAGTGGCTGGCCGTGGTGGGCGGCGCCCTCATGGTGCTCGGCTTCGTCCTCCTCGTCATGGTGGACACGCCGCGCCGGATCATGTTCCGCCTCGCCCGACACCACTCCCGACACACGCCGACGCCCTAGCCGCATCCCGCTCCGATGGAGGGGCGCCGGCGATCAGGGCGCGACGATCAGTGCGCGCCCCGGGACACACCCACCGCCACACCGACGCCATAGACGACGGCCGCCACCGTCGCCGACGCCAGCAGCTGGCGGATCGACGAGCGCAACCAACCCTGATGGGTGAAGGCGGCGAGGATGGCACCGACCCCCAGGGCGGCGACGCACCCCACCGCCACCGACGCCACCACGGCCGGTGTGCCTCGGGCGAAGAGCCACGGGATGAGGGGAAGGAAGGCGCCGAGGGCGAAGGTGGCGAACGACGACACCGCCGCTTGGATGGGGCGGCCCAACGCGCCGGGGTTGATGCCGAGCTCCTCCCGGGCGTGGGTCTCGAGCGCCAGCTCCGGTGTCCGCATCATCTCGTCGGCGAGGGTCCGGGCCACACCGGGATCGATGCCGCGTTTCTCGTAGATGCCGACGAGCTCGCGCCGCTCCCCCTCGGGTCGGTGCCTGATCTCGTGCTTCTCCATGGCCAACTCGCGCTCGAGCAGTTCGCGCTGGGCGCGCATCGAGATCCATTCCCCCGAACCCATGGAGAACGCGCCGGCGATGAGCCCGGCGATCCCGGCCAGGCGCACCGTGCTCGGCCCAGCGTTGGCGCCGGCAAAGCCAAGGATCAACGACACGTTGGAGACGAGCCCGTCGCTCACCCCGAACACCGCGGCGCGTGGCCCTCCACCTTGGACGCTGCGATGATGGTGGTCCCACAGATGGGCCTCACCTGTGCCACGGCGGCTCGGGTGGGCGTGCGACGCCCGGCGACCGAACAATCGGGCCGCCCGGCCGCGGGTCTCGAGCTCACCGGTCGCCTTCACCACCGCGAGACTACCGACCGCCCCGGGGTCGAGCGGCCACCCGGACCTGCAAGAATGGCTCCATGGCCGAGCCCCGCCGATGGTTCGACCCGTCGCAGCCCCAGACCCTCCAGGGTGCGGTGATGCTGAGCTATCTGATCGCCGCCCTCAGCCTGTTGTGGCTCCTGTTCGGGGCGTACCCGTCGGTGATCTCGCTCGGATTGGGCGCGGCCGGGTACGGCGTTGCCAACGAGAAGAGGTGGGGCTACCGGCTCGGCATAATCTTGGCCGGCCTCAGCGTGCTGTTCTTCCTGTCGGTGTTCGCTGACGTCGGGATCGTGTCGGGCTTCAGGCTGGTGGGCATCAACCTGATCTTCACCCTCGTCCTGGGCGCCCTCTATCTCCATCCCCAAAGCCGCGAGTACCAGCGCGTCTGGTTCAAGTGACTGCAGCCGGGCGCGACGCCCGGCGAGCGACGGGTGGCGCGCATAGTGTCGGGGCATGACGACCACCGTTTCGAGCATCGACGAGCTCAGCAAGCTCGCCGGCCAGCACCTCGGGTACTCCGATTGGCACGTGATCGACCAGGCGCAGATCAACCTCTTCGCCGATGCCACCGGCGACCACCAGTGGATCCACGTCGATCCCGAGCGGGCCGCGTCGGGGCCCTTCGGCACCACCATCGCCCACGGCTACCTCACGCTGTCGATCATCCCGTCGATCCTGCACGAGGTGATCCGGGTCGAGGGCTTCAAGTTCGGCGTCAACTACGGCGCCAACAAGGTGCGGTTCCCGTCCCCCGTCAAGGTGGGGTCGAAGCTCCGCCTGGGGGCGGCGGTGGCGTCCGTGGAGACCGTCGGCCCCGACGCCGCTCAGGCCGTGCTCGACATCACGGTCGAGACCGAGGGCGCCGACAAGCCGTCGTGTGTGGCCCAGGTGGTCTACCGCTACTCCTGGTGACAGTCCGGCGCGGACCGCTCCCCTGCTTCACAGCGGGAGATCCCCCGTGGCGGCACGCGTGGTGCCGTCTTCGTTGTAGGCGGCGATGACCGCTTCGGCCACGCGCCACTTGTGGATCTCGTCGGCGCCGTCGGCGAACCGGCTCCAGCGCGCCTGGAGGAGCATGTCCGACAGGGGCGAGTCCTTGGAGTAGCCGAGCGCCCCGTGGACCTGCACCGCCCGGTCCACCACTCGCCACAGCGTGTTCGCCACGTGGTGCTTGGCCATCGACACCTCGGTGGTGAAGGGGAGCTTGTGCTCGATCCGGTAGGCGGCGTGCAGGACCATCAACTTGGCCTGGTAGAGCTCGATCGCCGACTCGCTCACCAACCACTGGATGCCCTGCTTCTCCGACAGGTACGACCCGTGCGAATAGCGCTGCGTGGCCCGCGCCACCATGAGGTCCAGGGCGGTCTCGATCTGCCCGATCCAGCGCATGCAATGGGCGAGGCGTGCCGGTCCCAGGCGGTACTGCCCGAGCCGGTGGCCCTGGCCCCGTTCCCCCAGCCGGTTGGCGTCGGGCACCCGGAGGTCGTCGATCCTGATCTCACAGTGGTTGTGGCTCCCCGCCATCGTCTCCACGTCGCGCACGATCTCCCACCCTGCCGACGGCACGTCCACGATGAAGGCCGTGGTCGCCGCCTGGGGCACCTCGGAGTCGTCCTCGGTGCGGGCGAGCAGGATGGCGAAGCGCGCCCCGTGCGCCCCGCTGATGAACCACTTGTGGCCGTTGATCACCCACTCGTCGCCGTCGGGCACGGCCCGGGTGCGCATGAGGGTGGGGTCCGAGCCCGCCACCTCCGGCTCGGTCATCGCAAAGCACGACCGCACCGTCCCTTCGCACATGGGAGCGAGGTACCGCTCCTTCTGGTCGTCGGTGCCCCAGTGCAACAACGTGTGCATGTTGCCCTCGTCGGGCGCATAGCAATTGACGACGTACGACGCCCAACGCGCCTTGGACGACTCGGCGGACACGGCCGCCAGCGCCGTCGGGCCGAGTCCGACCCCACCCCACTCCTTGGGCATGTGCGGCATCCACAGGTCGAGCGCCCGGGCCCGGGCCCGGAGACGGTCGAGCTCGGCCCGCCAATCGCCGCGGCCCGAGCCCCCCTCGCTGAGGCGTTGCTCGGTGGGACGCACCTCGTCGTCGACGAAGGCCCGCATGCGCAGCCGGGCTTCTTCGACATCGGGTTCAAAGGTGAAATCGATGGCCATCGGCGCAGTCTTCCACCCCGGGAGCGTCCTCTCGCAACGACCACGGCCGTCCCGTGTTGTTCAATCGGGCGTGTCGGACTCCGCCTGTTGCGCCCGCTGGGCCTGGGCGCGGGACTCGACGGTGCGTACCGCCGAGGCCACCACATCGGGGGCGTCGCGGGGCACGAAATGCCCGGTACGGGCGACACTCACGAGCTCGCTGCCGGGGATCGACGCCGCGATGCTGGCCGACACCGACGGGGGGACCACCAGGTCCCACGTCCCCGAGATCACGACGGTGGGCACCCGCACCGAGCTCAGCGCAGTCTCGACGGCCCCGATCTCGCGCACGAGGAACCGTTGTTCGGCCACGAAGCTCCTCCACACCTGTCGACCGCGTTGCAACGAGACACTGTCGTAGCGCTCATCGGGAAGGCTGGCTCGCAACCATGCCAGTGCGGCGTGCTGTTGGGGGCGAACCAGATGACGGACGCGGGGAAGGACCCGCGCCAAGGTGAACAGGCCCGCTGCGCTCAGGGCCTCTCCCATCACCGGCGTGGCCAGGACGCGGTCGAGCATGTTGAGACTGTCGGCGCGGCCGATCGACCCCACCAGCACGAGGCCGGCCACGAGCTCGGGTCGGCGCGCCGCAAGCTCGATGGCCACCCCGCCGCCGTAGCTGTGGCCGACCACGGTGACCGGCACCGCGTCGCGCTCGGTGACGACCTCGGCCAGGAGTTCGGCGTTGCCGGCGATGGTGAGGGTCTCTTCGCCGCTGCGTCCGTAGCCGGGGCGGTCGACGACGAGCACGCGGTGATCCTCCAAGCGCTCGACGACCGGGTCCCAGTCGCTGCCGAGTCCGGGTTGTCCGTGCACGAAGAGGACCGGGGCGCCCCGGCCGCGGTCAACGACGTACGGACGGCGCAAGGTGCTCGTCCCCGCCATCGGGGCTCTGCGACGACGTCTCGGCGTCGGGTGCGGGCGGCGGTGGCCCGTCGGGACCGTCGGCGTCGGCGACGGGGATCTCGACGATGAAGACCGAACCGACCCCGGGCGCGGACTCGACGCGGGCGATGCCGCCATGGGCGCCGGCCAGGGCGGCCACGATCGACAGCCCCAGACCCGTGCCTTCCCCGGTGCGGGCCTCGCTGCCGCGGTAGAAGCGGTCGAAGACATGGGCAGCCTGCTCCGCGTCGAGACCGGGACCCTCGTCGGCCACCCGCACCAGGGCGGTCCGCCCCTCGCGGGCCACGTCCACGTGGACCGGTGTGGCCGGGGGCGTGTGCACCACCGTGTTCTGGAGGAGGTTGTCCACGATCTGGCGCAGGCGGGCGCTGTCGCCGAGGACCACGACCGGTGCGTGGAGGGCAAGGGTGACGGGCCTGTCGGGGTCGTAGGTGCGGGTGGCGTCCACGGCGTCGGCGACGACCCGGCCCAGGTCCACGGGGTCGCGCGCCAGAGGACGGCCCTGATCGAGCCGGGCCAACAGGAGCAGGTCCTGGACCAGGAGGCTCATGCGGGCCGCCTCACCCTCGATGCGCTCGGCGGCGAGTCGGCGCTCCTCCTCGGATTCGAAGGCCCCCTTGCGCAGGAGCTCGGCGTAGCCGCGGATCGAGGTGAGCGGGGTCCGCAGCTCGTGGGAGGCGTCGGCCACGAACCGCCGCAGGCGCACCTCGGACGATGTGCGCTCGCGGAAGGCGGCCTCGATCTGGCTCAACATGCCGTTCAGCGCCACGCCGAGGCGACCCACCTCGCTGTGGTCGTCGGTACGCCTGATCCGTCGGGTCAGGTCGCCCCGGGCGATGGCCCCGGCCGTTTCGGTCATGTCGTCGAGCGGGCGCATCCCCACCCGCACGATCCACAGCGTGAGCAGCAGCAGGGCGATCATCACCGCGATCGACACGATGAGCTCCACGTGCGCCAGCGAGGCGAGCGTCTTGTCGGTGGGGTCGAGCGAGATGGCGGTCACGACGGTCCCCCCCGGGACCGCGACCGCCTCGAGCCGGTACTGCACCCGGCTCGACCCGACGGCGGCGACGTCGATCGCCCGGCTCTCGGGGGCGTAGGGGCCGTGGTTGGTCCCGAAGACGTGCGGTCTGGTGATGTGCTGGACGGGCAGGTCCCGCGGCAGCACCGGGGCGGGGTCGGGGTTGGCGGCCAGACCCGAGGGCAGCCGGACGAGCACGGTGCCCGTCGTCGACAGGACCTCCACGTAGGCGTCGGAGCTCAGCCGGTCGGCCAGCACGCTCCCGTTCAAGCGCGGGTTCGGGGGCGGGGTGGCGTTGAACCTCGGGGGCGCCTTCGTGCTCAACTCGGCCAGCCACCTGCCGGGGTGGGTGACGGGCATGCGGTCCCCCGCCTTCAGGTCGCGTGCATAGACCTGGGAGATGTAGTTGTAGGCCTGGGTCTGTGAGGCGTCGATCTGCTCGTCGAGCCTTCCGATCAGAAACGACCGCAACGACGACGACGTGACCACGTCGGTCGTGATGAGGGCGGCGGCGAGCAGCAAGAGCATGCCCACCACGAGCCGGCGTCGCAGCGACACCGGGAACTACTCCCGGTCGCGCGGGAGCCTGAGGCTGTAGCCCACGCCGCGGATGGTGTGGATCAACGGTGGGTCCACACGGTCGATCTTCTTGCGCAGGTAGCTGATGTAGGTCTCGACGATGTTGGGGTCGCCGTCGAAGTCGTAGGTCCACACGTGATCGAGGATCTCACTCTTCGACAGCACCCGACGGGCATTCTCGAGCATGTAGCGCAGGAGGTTGAATTCCGTGGCCGTCAGTTCGATGAGCGAGCCCTGGCGCCAGACCTCGTGGGTCTGGTCCTCCATCTCCAGGTCGGCGAAGGTGAGCCGGTCGCTGTCGAGCGAGGGCGCGGTCCGGCGCAGGACGGCGTGGATGCGGGCCACGAGCTCGTCGAGGCTGAACGGCTTGGTCACGTAGTCGTCACCGCCGGCGGTGAGACCGCCCACCTTGTCCTCGGTGGCGTCGCGGGCGGTCAGGAACAGCACCGGCGTCCTGTTGCCCTGCTCTCGCATCCGGCGGCACACCTCGGTGCCGTCGACGTCGGGAAGCATGACGTCCAGAAGCACCAGGTCATGGTGGCCACGCTCGGCCATCGAGATGGCGTCCCCGCCCGTGGACGCGGTCTCCACGGCGAATCCCTCGAAGCGGAGGGCGGCGCCGAGCAGATCGGTGATGTAGGGCTCGTCGTCGACGACCAGGATCTTCGTGGGTGTGGTCACCCCTCCATGTTCTCAGACGGGGCGCCCGACCCGGAGGCCATGGCGGCGCGCCTAGGCCGCCACCCCGGTCCGGGCCCGGTGGCCGCCACCCTTGACGAGGACGAGCCCGGCTCGTTTGCAGGCCCACCACGTCACCAGGAGCAGAGCCTCGACCACGATGTGCATCGACATCTTCGACTTGCCCTCGACGCGGTCCACGAACCGGATGGGCACCTCGGTCACCTGTCCCCCGTGCCGGAGCACCTGGTACACCATCTCGATCTGGAAGCCGTACCCCTCGGCGCGCACGGCGTCGAGGTCGATGCGGCGCAGCGCATCAGCCCGGTAGGCCCGGAACCCCGAGGTCGAGTCGGTCACCTGCAGCCCGAGCAACATCGCCGCGTAGACGTTGCCACCTTGGGACAGCAGCCGGCGGTGCCAGCGCCAGTTGGGGATGGACCCGCCCGGCACGTAGCGCGACCCGATCACCAGGTCGACACCCTCGTGCAGGGGTGCGATCAAGGTGGGGAGCGCTTCGGGTTCGTGCGAGAGGTCGGCGTCCATCTCCACGAACGCCTCCCAGCCTCGTTCGAGGCCCCAGGCGAAGCCGGCGCGGTACGCGCTCCCCAGGCCGGACTTGGCGTGGCGCCGCAGGACGTCGATGTGGCCGAGCTCCACACCAAGCTTCTCGGCCATGTCGGCGGTGCCGTCGGGACTGCCATCGTCGACCACGAGCACCCCTGCGTCGGGGAGGGCGTCCCGGATGCGATGCAGGACGTGGTCGATGTTCTCAGCTTCGTTGTAGGTCGGCAGGACGACCAGGACGCGCACGACGAAAGCCTAGGGGACCGTGGTGGGTCCGCCGGTGGTTCCCACGATCTCCAATTGCGCCTCGGGAGCGCTCGACTGCCACATCTCGCGCACGATCACCTGGATCGACCCGGCGATGGGGATGGCGAGCAGCGTGCCCACGAACCCCCCGAAGAACCCGCCCACGAGGTCGCCCACGTTGGCCCCCACCAGGATGGCGATGAGCACGAGGAGCGGGTTGATGCGCACGGTCCTGCTCATCACGATGGGATTGAGCACGTGGTTCTCGATCTGGGTGTAGGTGAGGAAGACCACGGCGAAGACGATGAGGGCCGTCACCGAGTGCGTCAGTGCGAACAGAGCGGTGGGTATCCCGGCCAGGGCCCCCCCGATCATGGGGAGGAAGTCGAAGAGCGCCACCCACAGGGCCCACAACAGGGCGTAGGGCACCCCCAACGCCAGCAAGGTCACGAAGACGACGACGCCGGCGATGACCGAGGTGATGAAGTTCCCGAGCATGAACCCGGTCACCGACCGGTTGACCTCCCCGGCGACGCGGGTGAGCCGGGCGGCACGTTGGGGGGCGATGAGCCGCAACAGTCCGGTGCGGATCTTGGGACCCTCCAACAACAGCAGCAGCACCAGCATGAACACCACGAACAGATTGAAACCGAGGGCGAAGGCCCCGGCTCCGAGCTTCAAGGCCGGCTTGGAGAGGTTCTTGGCGTAGCTCTGGAGCTTGGGCAGGTTCTGTTGGACCCAGTGCTGCACGTGGTACTTCCGGACCAGACTTCCGATGTACCCCTTGCCGTGCTCGGCGCTCTTGACATAACTGGGGAGCTTCGAGATGAGGTGGGTCAACCCGTTCGCCAGCGGTGCGCCGAAGGCATAGGCGAGCCCGGCGAACGCGAGCACCGCGAACACCGTGACGATGGCGACAGCGTAACCCCGGCGCGCCAGGCCCATGCGCTGCAACGCGACGACCAGGGGGTTGAGCAGGAGCGCGATGAACCCAGCCACCGCCATGAGCAGGATCACGTCGCGCAGCTTGTAGGCGATCTTTCCCGCCGCCAGCGTGGCGACCACCACGCCCACGGTGACGAGGATGGCCTGGAGGGGGACGCGACGATCGTCGGCCCATTCCCAGAGCCGGGCTCGGCGGGTCACCGGTGGTGCGGGCACGTCCGGCATCGTCCCCAGCATGGCAGCCCCCGTCCCGGCGACCGCGGCACAACCCCGAGGCCGGCGCGCCGAGACGGATTGGCCCGTTTCGCGCCCTCGGGCGTGGAAACATGGCTCGGATGCAGGCGGAGACGGAGGCCGCCCCCAGGCGGCGGCGGGTGCGCAGGCAGGTCAAGTGGGGTCTCTACGCGGTCGGGCTGTTCCTCGTCCTCGAGTACCTCGTCCTGCCCCAGCTCGCCGGAGCCCGCCGATCGGTCCACCTGCTGGGGCGAATCAACTTTGCCTACGTGATCGCCGGCGTGCTCCTCGAAGCCGCCTCGCTCGTGTCCTACAGCCAGCTCACCCACACCGTGCTGCACAACGTGGGACCGCCGCGGTCGCGGCTGCTGCGGATCAACCTATCGAGCCTGTCGGTGAGCCACATCGTGCCGGGCGGCACCGCGCCGGGCACCGCCGTCGCCTTCCGGCTCCTCACGCAGTCGGGTGTGACGGGAGCCGACGCCGGCTTCGCCCTCGGCATGCAAGGTGTGGGCTCCGCGCTGGTCCTCAACTCCATCTTGTGGCTGGCCCTGCTCGTGTCGGTGTTCTTCCACGGCTACAACCCGCTCTACGCCGTGGCCGCCGGGGCCGGGGTCGTCCTCATGGGCCTGTTCGCCGGGGTCGTCTTCGCGCTCACCCGGGGCCGCGACCGTTCCATCGAGATGTGCCGGCGCTGGGCGGCCCACATCCCGTTCCTCGACGGCGACAAGCTCGGCGTCCAGGCGCTCCGGGTGGCCGAGCGGCTGGGCCAATTTCTCGCCGAACCCCAGGTCCTGCTGCGGGCCGTGGCGTGGGCGGCGGCCTTCTGGTTGCTCGACGCGGCCTCGTTGTTCGTCTTCATCGCCGCGCTGGGGACGATCGTCTCCCCCGTCGACCTGCTGGTCGCCTACGGCCTGGCCCAGGTGCTCGCCGTGATCCCGATCACGCCCTCGGGCCTGGGCGTGGTCGAGGGTGTCCTCATCCCCACCCTGACCGGCTTCGGCGTCCCCCAGGAGGCGGCCCTCCTCGGCGTCCTGGGCTACCGGCTCGTCAACTTCTGGTTGCCCATCCCCGTCGGGGGCATCGCCTATCTGTCCCTGCGATTCTCGGGGGAAGGATGGGGCCAGCGCCTCCGCCACGCCCGCGACGAGGTCGTGGCCCTCGACGACAGCGGGGCGCCGGCGTGATCAGCTCGTAGCGCCCAGGGTGTCTGCATCGCGGCGGCGCCGGGCGCGGTCCCGGGCCAGTTCCTGGAGCCGACGCTGGGCGCTGATCCCCTCCACGGTGGGAACCCGCTCCCAGGCTCCGTTGGGGCCGAGGACCCAGGCGTTGGTGTCGTCGGCGAGGTTGAGGTCGAGCACCTCGAGCAGCCGGACCTGGAGCTCGGGGTCGAGGACCGGCACCAGGACCTCGATGCGGCGGTCCAGGTTCCGCTCCATGAGGTCGGCCGACCCCATGAGCACGGTCAGGGGCCGCCCACCCGTGCCTCCGAAGCGGTAGATCCGGGAGTGCTCGAGGAAGCGGCCCACGATGGACCGGACCCGGATGGTGTCGGACAGGCCCGGCACGCCAGGACGGAGGTTGCACACGCCCCGCACCACGAGGTCGATGGGAACCCCCGCCACCGAGGCGTGGTACAGGGAGTCGATCACGTCGGGGTCGGTGAGCCCGTTCACCTTGATGGCGATGCGACCCTCGGGGCCGGCGGCCGCCTCCTCGTCGATGAACTCGGTGATGCGCTGGCGCAACGCCATGGGGGCGACCACGAGCTTCCGGTAGCGGGCGTACCGGCTGTAGCCGGTGAGGAAGTTGAAGAGATCGCCGACATCCGCGCCGAGATCGGGGTCGGCGGAGAGCAGGCCGAGGTCCTCGTACTGACGCGCCGTGCGCGGGTTGTAATTGCCGGTGCCGATGTGGCAGTAGCGCCGGATCCCGTCCTCCTCGCGCCGCACCACCAGCGCCGCCTTGGAGTGCGTCTTCAGGCCGACGAGCCCGTACACCACGTGCACGCCCGCTTCCTCGAGCGCACGGGCCCATGAGATGTTGGCTTGCTCGTCGAAGCGGGCCTTGAGCTCGACGACGACCGCCACCTGTTTGCCCGCTTCGACCGCCTGGATCAGCGAGGCCGCGATGGGGCTGTCACCCGAGGTGCGGTACAGCGTCTGCTTGATCGCGAGGACGTCGGGGTCGGCGGCCGCCTGGGCGATGAAGAGCTCGACCGAGGTGGCGAAGGAGTCGTAGGGGTGGTGGACGAGGACGTCGCGTTCGCGCAGCACCGCGAACAGGTCGGCGGGCTCGTTGCCGGCGTTGGCGAGCCGGGGTGGGGTCATGGGCGCCCACGCCTGCTCGTGCAGGTCGGGGCGGTCGAGCTCGTAGACGCCCCACAGCGTGCCCAGGTCAAGGGGCGCGGCGATGGCGTACCGGTCGTCGGCTCCGAGGTCGAGCTCGTGGACCAGCATGTCGCGCATGTCGTCGGAGATGTCGGCGGCGACCTCGAGGCGCACGGCCCGTCCGAAACGGCGGCGGCGCAACTCCATCTCGACCGCGGCGAGGAGGTCGTCGGCCTCGTCCTCGTCGAGCACGAGGTCGGCGTTGCGCGTCACCCTGAAGGCGTAGTGCTCGCCGATGACCATGTCGGGGAACAACGTCGCCAGCTGGGCGGCGATGATCTGCTCCAGGGCCACGAACCGCTCGCCGTCGGGCATCACGACGAAGCGCGGCAACAGCGGGGGGACCTTGACCCGCGCCACCCGTTCCACGCCGGTGACCGGATCGCCAACGCGCACGATGAGATTGAGCGACAGGTTCGAGATGTAGGGGAAGGGGTGCCCGGGGTCCACCGACAGCGGGGTGAGCACGGGGAAGATCTGACGGCTGAAGACGTCCGTGAGGTGCTCCCGGTCGGCGTCGTCGAGCGATGACCAGTCCGCCATCCGGACCCCGGCCTCGGCCAGGGCCGGGACCACCGAGTCGAGGAAGATGTGTGACTGCCGGTCGACGAGCTCGGTCACCCGCTCGTGGATGGCGCGCAGTGCCTCACTGGGGCGCAGGCCGTCGGCCGACCGGGTGCGCAGGCCCGCGTCCACCTGGTCCTTGAGCCCCGCCACCCGCACCTGGAAGAACTCGTCGAGGCCCTCGGAGAAGATGGCCAGGAACTTCACCCGCTCGAGGAGTGGCACCCGCTCGTCGTCGGCGAGGTCGAGCAGGCGGGCCCCGAACTCGAGCCACGACAGCTCCCGGTTGGAGAACCGCTCCGGGCCCTGCGCCGTGACGGCGTCCTCCACCCCGACGGGGGAGAGTGTCGGCGCTGCCTCGGCTACCGCGGAGCTGGGGCCAGCGGCCGTGGTGGCGCCACGCGCCGGATCGAAGGCCTGCATCGAACGTCCAGGGTACCGCCGGTGGGGTCCCGACACGGTCCCTCGTCCCCGACCCGGCGCCGGGGTCGGTGCCAGGGTCGGCGAGGGGACCGGCAGTAGGCTCGATCCGGTGCCACGACTGCTCAGTCGGCTCGCGCCCACCGAGGGGATGCGGGCCCGCCGTCCCAAGCCGAAACGGCGCACCGAGCTCGGGCTGCTCATCTTCGGCTCGCTCATCGTGGTGGCCACCTACGTGCTCGCCTCGGTGGGGACCACGTCGAAGATCCCGGCCAACCTGGGGCCGTTCCTGGGCGTGATGCTCGGGCTCGCCCTGGTGGCGCACATCGCCAACCGCATCTACGCACCCGACGCCAATGCCGTGCTGCTCCCGATCGCCACCTTGTTGAACGGGCTCGGCTACGTGATGCTGGCCCGCATCGCCCAGCACTGGGCCCAGGCCCAGGCGGGATGGACGGCGGTGGGCGTGGGCGCCTACATCGTGACCCTGGCGCTGGTGCGCCGGTCGCGCGACCTGGACCGGTATCGGTACCTGATGTTGCTCGTGGCGGTGGTGCTCATGCTGTCACCGCTCATCCCGCACTTCGGCCAGAAGCACAACGGGGCCCGCCTGTGGGTGGGGATCGGGCCCATCAACGGCCAACCCATCGAGCTGGCCAAGCTGGCGCTGTGCATCTTCTTCGCGTCCTACTTCGTGGAGAAGCGCGAGCTGTCTGTCGGTGCCGACGCTGCGCGTCGGGAACCGGCTCATGCTCGACCCCCGGCCCCTCGTCCCCATCCTGGTGGCGTGGGCCTTCACCATGCTGGTGCTCGGCGGCGAGGACGACATCGGGTTCGCGCTGCTCATCTTCGTGCTGTTCATGGCCATGCTGTGGCTCACGTCGGGGCGATGGAACTATCTCGCCCTGGGCGCGGTGCTCTTCGTGGCCGGGGCCTTCGCGGCGGACCGTCTCTTCTCACAGGTGAACGTGCGCGTCGCCGACTGGCTGCACCCCGCGCCCAACGTGCAGATCATGGACGGCCTCTACGGCCTGGGTTCGGGAGGACTGCTCGGCACCGGGCCTCGGGCTTCGGGAATATCAGCCACATCCCCCAGGTGCAGAGCGACTACATCTTCGCCGCCTTCGGCACCGAGATGGGGCTGCTCGGCACGGCGTCGATCCTCTTCGCCTTCATGCTCCTCATCGGGGCCGGCTTCCGCACCGCCCAGACGGCGCGCTCGGAGTTCGCCCAGATGGTGGCGTCGGGGCTGACCGTGATCATCGGCTTCCAGGCGCTGTTCATCATGGCAGGCATCGTCAGGCTGCTCCCCCTCACCGGCATCACCCTGCCGTTCATGGCCTACGGAGGGTCGTCACTGGTGGCCAACTACGTCCTCATCGCCCTCCTCATGCGGATCTCCGACGAAGGCGAGCGGGCCATCGTGGCCGACCAGGCGACGGCCCAACGGGTGGCGCCACCGACGATCGCAACCGTCGCCGTGGCGCCGGCGCCAGGACGCTGACCGGCCCCTGACCGGCGCCATGGGGCGCCCCCGTCAGGGCGGCGAGCCCGGCTCTTCCGGTCCCACCCCGGGCGGGGCGTCGGCGCCGGTGAAGACCCACTCCGCCACCAGGATCGGGGTCGGGAGCCGCTGGCGCAGGGCCAGGGCAATGGCATCGGAGGGCCGACACGGCAGGACCCGGCGACCGCGCGGCCCCATGGTGTCGATCTCGGCGAAGAACACCTGCCCCCGTCGGACGGTGACGCGCACGGCCTCGATGCTCACGTCGTGGCGGTCGAGGATCTCGGTCACGAGCTCGTGGGTGAGGGGCCGGGGCGTGTCGATGGCGCGGAACGCGAAGGCGATGGCCGTGCCCTCGGCCATGCCCACCGGGATCCGCAGCTCGCGCCAGGGGTCTTGCGCTTCGTGCAGGACGACCTCGGGGTTGGCGCTCGGGAGATCCATCTCGACGCCGGCCACGGCCACGATCCGCCACACCTCCGGCGACAGGTCGAGCACCTCGAGCGGGGTGGGCGCCAGGGCCGCGCCCATTTGGTCCGGCGCCGACGCCTCGTGGTCGTCGGCGGCGGCCGCCCCGGCGTCGACGTCGGTCATCGCTGGGCGCGCAATTGCACCGACAACGCGATGCCGATGGCTGAGAAGAAGGCCACGGTCGCCGATCCTCCGTAGGAAAGGAACGGGAGAGGAATCCCCGCCACGGGCATGATGCCCATGGCCATCCCGGCGTTCTCGAACACGCTGAACGCCACCAGGGTGAAGCAGCCCGCCGCCAGGAGCCGGCCGAAGGCGTCACGGGCCAGCTGGGCGCTTCGCAACAGCCGCCACGACAGGACCCCGAGCAGCGCCAGGACGCCGGCCGCGCCGACGAAGCCGAGCTGCTCGCCCAGCGCCGAGAAGATGAAGTCGGTCTGCTGCTCGGGCACGTAGGCCAGGTTGGTCTGCGGTCCGTGGAACAACCCCGTCCCCCACGAGCCTCCCGACCCGATGGCCGCCACCGACTGGCCCACGTTGTACCCGGTGCTCTGGAGGTTCTTCCCGACGTGGAAGACCGAGGTGATGCGGGTGAGCTGGTAATCCTTGAGGAGCTTGAAGTGCACCAGCGCGAACGCGCCGGTGACGGTGAGCAGCACCAGGAGCAACAGGTAGCGGTTGGGGATCCCGGCGATGACGAGCATCACGAGGAGCACCACCGACATCACGATGCCGCTGCCGAGGTCGGGTTGTTTCACCACCAACAGGATCGGCACCGCCGCCAGCGCCAGGACCTTGAGAAGGTCGTTGCGGCCCAGGCCCTCCGGGCGCCGCGCGCAAAAGGTGGCGACGGTGACGATGAGCACGAGGGTGGCGAACGCCGAGGGTTGGATCTGCACCCCTCCGACCTGCACCCAGCGCGTGGCGCCCAGCGCGCTCGACCCGATGCCGCTGAACATGGCCAGCAGGGCCAGGATCATGGCCACGTAGAGCACGGCGCTGGCATGTTCGAGCCAGCGGTAGTCGAGCGCGGCCAGCACCACCATGAAGACGAAGCCCACCACGACATAGGCGGCCTGGTGGATGAGGAAGTAGTGGGGGTTGAGTCCGGCGGCGGCGAGCTTCGACCGGGTGGCCGAATAGACGAGGATGACGCCGATGCCGGCCGCCAGGAGCGTGCTCAGCACCAGAGCGAAATCGACCCGCAACGCCAGGGGCCGACCCGTCGCCGGGCGGTGTGCGAGAGAGGTGCTCAACCGGTGTGCTCCGGCGGACCAGAATACCGGTCGTGCCCATCGCCGCCATTCCACCTCTGGTAGTCGACCAGGGGTGGCTCTACGACGTCCTGCGCTGGGCCGGGGTGAGCACGCCGACGGCCGCCCACTGGCAGGAGGTGGTGATCAAGCCCGTCACCGTCCTCGTGGTGGTGTGGGTGGCGATCCTCATCGGATGGCTGGGCAGCAGGATCATCCGGCGCTGGGTGGGGGCGGCCGCCCACAAGGCGGTGGCCCATGCCGACTCGCCCCGTGCCGCTGCCCGGGCCCTGACCCTCACCAGCCTCCTCGCCAACGTCTGGCGGGGGGTGGTGGCCGCCATCGCCTTCTTCGTGATCCTCGGCACCATCGGCCTGAACCTCACCCCTCTGTTGGCCGGGGCCACGGTCATCGGGGCCACGCTCGGCTTCGGGGCCCAGAGCATGGTGCGCGACCTGTTGGCCGGGGTCCTGCTCACCGTGGAGGGCCAGTTCGACATCGGTGACACCATCGCCGTGGGCGACACCACCGGCACCGTCCAAGACCTGACGTTGCGCGTCACCCGCCTTCGCTCCGACGACGGCACCGTCTGGTACGTGCCCAACGGTGAGATCCGCAAGCTCGCCAACTCGTCGCGGGGCTGGGCCCAGGCCACCGTGGACGTGCCGGTACCGGCCGCCGCCGCCGTCGACACCGTGCTCGACACTATGCGGGCCGGGGCCGACGCGGTGACCAACGACCCCGACTACGCGCCGCTGTGCCTCGAACCTCCACGGGTGTGGGGCGTCGTCGCCATGGCGGCGGACACCTTCACGTGCCGGGTCTCGGTGCGCACCGCCACTAACGACCGCGAGCGGGTCGCCCGGATCCTGCGCCAGGAGATCGCGCACCGGCTGCAGGAGCAAGGCGTCTTCGCCCTGGCGGCCCCGGTGGCGGCGACGCCGGGCCCACCGGTGCCGGGCACCTCGGCCGACGATCGCTGACGCCGGGCGACGCTCGATCAACCGGGGCGGTGGCCCCGCGCCGCCGCCCACATGGCCTCGACGGGGGCGGCCCGGCCCGTCCACTGCTCGAGCGCCCGGGCGGCCTGGTGCACGAGCATCCCCAGCCCGCCCACGGCCACGGCGCCGCGCGCCGTCGCCGCGGCCAGCAGGGGCGTCTGCGCCGGGTGGTACACGAGGTCGGCCACCACCTGCCCCTCGTGCAGCGCGTCGGGGTCGACGGGGAGCCGGCCCGACGGATTCGCCCCGGCGCCCGCCATGCCCATCGGCGTGGCCTGGACCACGAGCTCGGCCCCGGTGACATCGGCGGCCGACCCCACCCGACCCACCGCACCGGCCAGGGCGGCGGCGGCCTCGGCGCGCGCCGCGGTCCGGTTCAGGACCACGACATCGGCGGCACCGGCGTCGGCCAGGGCCAGGACCACGGCGCGCGCCGCGCCGCCGGCACCGATCACGAGACAGCGCCTGGCACCGGGGTCGAACCCGGCCCCTCGTCGCAAGGCGGCCAAGAATCCCGCCCCGTCGGTCGAGTCACCGACCAACGCCCCGTCGCGCCGGCTCACGCAGTTGACCGCCCCGAGCCGACGCGCCACGTCGGTGGTGTCGTCCACCGCCGCGAAGGCGCCTTCTTTGTGCGGCATGGTGACCGACAACCCCGCGATCCGCAGGGCGCGCATCCCGGTGAGCGCGTCAGCGGTGGAACCGGCCGCGACGGGGAACGCCACCGACACCCAGTCGAGGCCGAGGGCGTCGAAGGCGGCGTTGTGCAACAACGGCGACAGCGAATGGGCGATGGGGTCCCCGATCACCCCGACGACGGTGGAAGCCCCGCTGGGCCAGGTCGGCGACGATCGGGTCGGCGACGATCGGGTCGGATCCCCTCCATGCGGCACGGGCCCTACCCCAGGCCCCGGCTCTGGGCCAGACGCTCGTTGGCCTGTTGTCCGGCGAAGGTGGAGGAGAAGGCCTCGGTCCCGTCCTTGGACACCACCACGAAGTAGAGCCAGTCCCCCGGCGTGGGCGCCAGGGCCGCTTGCAGCGAGGCCTTGTCCGGGAAGCAGATGGGCGTGGGGGTGAGCCCGGCGTGCAGGTAGGTGTTGTACGGCGTGTTGAGCGCCAGGTCGGCGGAGGTCACGCGCCCCCCGTCGCGATGCTCGGAGTAGAGCACCGTCGAGTCCATCTGCAGCGGTGTGCCGCGCGCCAGGCGGTTGTAGATCACCCGTGCCACCTTGCCCAGGTTCTTCTGGTACACGCCTTCTTTCTCCACGATCGACGCGATCGTGATCGCCTGGTAGGGGGTCACGCCCACCGCGGCCGCCCCGCTGGTGAGCGACACGGCACCGGCGAGGGTGTCGAAGCGGGCGATCATGTCCTGGAGCAGCGTCTGGTCCGACTCCCGCGGCACGACCTGGTACGTCCCCGTCCCCACCAGGCCGTCGAGGTTGGTCGAGCCCACCGGTTCGAAGGGCGAACGGACCGTGCCCGAGTTGGCCAGGGCGAGGAAGTGCGAAGGGTCGTGCCCGGCGACCTCTCCCACCTGGGTCGCCACCTCGTTGATGGTGAAGCCGGGCAGCACCGTCACGCTCGAGACGTTGGGCCCCGCCGCCAGGACGGCGCGGACATCGGCGAAGGAGTCGTGACGGCGCAGGAGGTAGCTGCCCGGTTGGACCGTGGGGGTGCCGTGCAGGGTCAGGTAGACGCGAAAGGCCAGCGAATTGTCGACGACGTGGTCGCGCACGAGCGATCCGGTGATGGTGCCCATCGACGACCCCGGCGCCACGGCCACCACGACCTGGGCCCCCCCGGGACCTCCCAGCTGGCTCTGGTACCACGCCACGGCCCCCACCACGAGGGCCAGGACCACGACGGCGGCGAACGCCAACCGGGTGCGTCGACGCCGGTACACCTCGGGCCGGGCCCGCCTGTGGCCGCCATGGCGCGGTCCGGGCCGGCGTGCACCCGCCGGCGGGGAGGGGCGCTCCCCGCCGGGCCCCGGGCCGGCGTCAGCCCTCGCCGCGGTCGTGGGCCGGCCGTCGCCGTCACGCATCGTGACCGCCGTCGCGTCGGGAGCGACCATCGAGCCATGCCTGGAGGAGGACGGCGGCCGCGCTCTGGTCGATCCGGGCGCGCTGGGCGCGACCGCGGCGACCCGCATCGCGCAGCGAACGCGCCGCGCTCACCGTCGTGAGGCGCTCATCGAAGGTCTCTACCGTCACACCGCGCGGAGTCAGGAACGCGGCCAGCTCGTCGGCATCGGCCTGCGCCGCCAGGGCGGCCGGGCCACGCCGGCCGTTGAGGCTCAGGGGGAGGCCCACCACCACCCGGTGCGCACCGGCTTCGTCGACCACGGCCGCCAGCGCGTCCCAGTCGGCGGCGCGATCGCCACTGCGCTCGATCGTGGTGCGCGGCGAGGCGAGCGTCCCCGTGCCGTCGGAGACGGCGACACCGATGCGCCGCGCCCCGAGGTCGACCCCCACCACCCGCACTGCGCTCAGGCCACCCGCACGGCGTCAGGCACCGAGCCGGCGCCGCGCCTCCGCCAGCAGGGTGTCGATCTTCGAAGGGTCCGACCCCCCCGCCACCGCCAACTCGGCCGAGCCCCCGCCGCCCCCGCCGACCAGCTGGGCCAGTTCCTTCGCGGTGACCCCGGCGTCGACCGACGTGTCGCCCGATGCCACCGCCACGCTCACCTTCGTCCCGTCCGGGGAACCGGCCACCACCGCCACCCGGACACCGAGGCGCACCATGGCCTGGGCCAGATCACGCAACTGGTCCGCGCTCGCCCCGTCCTGGCGGTGCACGACCACCCCGCCCCCGGCCCCGTCGGCCAGGCGACCGGCCTCGTCCTGGAGACGGGCTCCCTGCAGGCGTTGCAATTCCTTCTCGGCCTGGCGCTGGCGATCGAGCACTTTCTGGAGCGCGTCGAGCACGCCGCCGGGCTCCACCTTGAGGAGCTGTGCCGCCTGTTCGAGCGTGCGACGGTTGTCTTCGAGCAGCCCCAGGGACGTGGGCCCGGTCACGGCGAAGATACGACGGACGTTCGCCCCGATCGATCCCTCCGACACCACGGTGATGGGGCCGATCATGCCCAGGGCGTCGACGTGGGTGCCGCCGCAGAACTCCGTCGAATGGGCGCCGGCGCGTACCACCCGCACGCGGTCGCCGTACTTGTCCTCGAAGAAGGCCAGCGCGCCGAGCGCCTCGGCCTCGGCCTTCGACGTCTCGATGACCTCCACCGTGGCATCGGTGAGCACATCCGCGTTGGCGGCCTGCGCCACCTCGGCGAGCTCCTCGGGACGAAGCCCCTTGGGGTGGGAGAAGTCGAAGCGCAGCCGGTCGGGGGTCACGAGCGATCCCTGCTGGCGCACGTGGTCGCCGAGGACCTGACGGAGCGCGCTGTGCAGCAGGTGCGTCCCGGTGTGGTGGCGGCGCGTGGCGTCACGGCGTCCGGCGTCGATCACGGCCAGGGCGTCTTGGAGGGGGAACAATTCGCCTTCGAGGATGGTGGCGCGGTGCACGATGAGCCCGGGCAGGACGGTCTGGGTGTCGAGGACCCGGGCCCGCCCGCTCTCGGTCGTGATGACGCCGGTGTCGCCCACCTGGCCGCCGGATTCGGCGTAGAACGGGGTGCGGTCGAGGATGATCTCGGCCGTGCCGGGCTCGGCCCCCGCCAGCACCGCCACCACCTGGGCGGGCTCCTCGTAGTGCTCGTAGCCGGTGAAGCGGGTCGGGCCCGACTGGGCCAGCATCTCCCGGTAGACGTTCTCGTCGGCGACGGCCTGGCGCCGGCGACGGGCGTCGGCCCGGGCGAGGTCGCGCTGGGCGGCCATCTCGTGCTCGAAGCCCTCGGTGTCGACCTCGACGCCGACCTCGGCCGCCATCTCCATGGTGAGCTCGATGGGAAATCCGTGGGTGTCGTGCAACCGGAACGCGGTCTGGCCCGAGACCCGGCCCGTACCGTCGCGCAAGGCCTCCTCCAAGATCACCGAGCCCGCGTCGAGGGTGCGCCGGAACGCCCCCTCCTCGCGCTCGACGGTCTCGGAGATGCGGTCGAGGTCGCTCACGAGGACCGGGTACGCATCACCGAGCACGTCCGCCACCGCGGCGACGAGCCGCGGGGTGATGGGCTCGACCACGCCCAACTGGAAGGCCCGACGCACGGCCCGGCGGATGACGCGTCGCAACACGTAGCCGCGCCCCTCGTTGGACGGCAGGACGCCGTCGGCCACCACCATGGCCATGGCCCGGGCGTGGTCGGCCAGGATGCGCAGGGACACGTCGGCATGGACATCGGCGCCGTAGCGCACCTCGGTGATGTCCTCGGCCACCGCCAGGACGGGGCGGAACATCTCGGTCTCGAACAGTGACGGTACCCCCTCGAGGATGGGCAGATTGCGCTCGAGCCCCGCCCCTGTGTCGATGCTCTTGAAGGGGAGGTCGCCGAGCGTCCCGTCGACCGCCCGGTCGTATTGCATGAACACCAGGGTGTAGATCTCGACGAATCGCTCGGCCCCGCCGTAGGCGGGCCCACCGTCGGCCCCGAACTCCGGCCCCCGGTCGTAGAACAGCTCGGAGCACGGGCCACACGGGCCGGTGTCGCCCATCTGCCAGAAGTTGTCCTCGTACCCCAGACGCTGCACCCGCTCGGCGCGCACCCCAGGGACCGAGAGCCAGATGTCGTACGCCTCGTCGTCGGTCTCGAAGATGGTGATCCAGAGCCGATCCATGTCCATCCCCAGGACCTCGGTCAGCAGCTCCCAGGCGAGGGGGATAGCGGTCTCCTTGAAATAGTCCCCGAAGCTGAAGTTGCCGAGCATCTCGAAGAACGTGCAGTGCCGTTCGTCGCTCCCGATGATGTCGATGTCGACGGTGCGGAAACACTTCTGCACCGAGGTGGCGCGTCGGAAGGGCGACGCCTCCTCCCCCAGGAAGTAGGGCTTGAAGGGCACCATGCCGGCGATGGTGAACAGCACGGTGGGATCGTGCGGCACCAGGCTGGCCGACGGGACCACGACATGTCCCCGCTGCTCGTAGAAGCCCGTGAACGTCGAGCGGAGCTGGGATGCGTCCATGATCGGACGATCCTACCGGCCGCCTTCGCCCACCCGGGGCGTGGTGCGCCCCGAACAGGGCTCCCAGCCAGCGTGTTCAGCGGCGCCGCACCGTCACGCGATCGCGGGCGGCCAGGTCGGTCCACAAGGCGTCCTGCCGTCGCTGGGCCTCGATCCGGCCCGTGTCCACGGCGTCGCGCACCCGCTCGGCCGCACCCCGCCGGGTGCGCCCGACGATCGAGGCGACCTCGGTCGCCACCGCCGTGGGCCGCACACGCTGCGAGAGCCGCTCGACCCGGCGACGCGTCCACACGGTGCCGCTCACACCGAGTGCGGCGCCGACGGCGAGCCACAGGGGCCGGCGGATCAACGCGGCGCCCCGGCGTGGCGACGGCGAGGTCGGGCCCGGCCCGGTGTGCCGTGCCCGTTGTCGGACGGGTCCTCGGGTCGAAGTGGATCGGCGCGGCGGGCCCGGCTCTTCGCCCCGGCCGCGGGCCGCGCATCGGGGCCGGGGCGGCGCCCGAAGAACCGTCGCGTGGCACTGCCCAGCCCGGTGCTGTAGGCGAGGACCTTCACCACCGGGTTGGAGAAGGCGCGGTAGGCGAGGCGCGACGCCGAGTCCACCGTCGACGACACCGCCTCGGCCGAGTCGAGGACGTCGCCGACCCGCACCATCTCGGTGGCGGCCTGGTCGACGACCACGCGCGCCCCGTGCACCAACGGCACCGTCTCTTGTCGCAACTCGTCGACGGCTCGGCCCAGCTCGCGCACGCGCCGGCTCAGCACGACCACGACCCCGACGAGCACGAGCGATGCCGTGCCGGCGGCGATGGCGGCGACGAGCGCAGCGACGTTGTCGGCGGACATGGCGAGCCAAGCCTACGGCGCCGGGTCAGGGAGCACCGATTCCCACCATGGGCCGGGTGAGCCGGATGTCGCCGGTCGAACCGAAGAACCCGCCGTAGGTCCCACCGAAGGAGAAGATGCCCCCGTCCGATGCCACCAACCAGTAGCCGTTGCCGTCGGGGGTGGCCGCCATGCCCACCACCGGCTTGGTGAGCCTGAGGTTGCCCGTCGACCCGTGGAAGGCGGCGTCGCCGAAGGAGAAGATGCCGCCGTCGGATGCCACCAACCAGTAGCCGCCCCCGTCGGGGGTGGTGGCCATCCCGACCACAGGCTTGGCGAGCACCGTGCCCCCCATCGACCCGCGGAAGGCGGCGTCGCCGAAGGAGAAGATGCCGCCGTCGGACGCCACCAACCAGTAGCCGCCCCCGTCGGGGGTGGCCGCCATGCCCACGATCGGCTTGGTGAGCTTGATGTTGCCCGTCGAACCGTGGAAGGCCGCGTCGCCGAAGGAGAAGACGCCACCGTCGGAGGCGACGAGCCAGTAACCGCCCCCGTCGGGGGTGGCCGCCATACCCACCACCGGCTTGGTGAGCCTGAGGTTGCCCGTCGACCCGTGGAAGGCGGCGTCGCCGAAGGAGAAGATGCCGCCGTCGGACGCCACCAACCAGTAGCCGTTGGAGGAGGGGGTCGAGGCCATGCCCACGATCGGTTGATCGAGCGGCCTACCCCCCATCGATCCGAAGTACCCCATCTGCCCAAAGGAGAAGACGCCGCCGTCGGATGCCACCGTCCGGTACCCCCGGGGCCCGAGATAGGTGAAGGGCATACTGCCGTCGAACCCGAGGGCGTCGGTGCCCGCCTTCACGATCACGTCCGTCGTCGCCCATCCCCCCGTGGGAGACACCGGGGTGACGACGGTCACCGACGACGACGTGAGCGCGGTGATCACGCCGGGGTTGCCGTTGCCGAAATCGACCTCGGTCACCCCCGACAGGTTCGACCCCGACACCGTCACGGTGGTGCCGCCCCCGGCCGGCCCCGACGACGCCGAGACCGCGCTCACCACGGGGCACGTCGCGCCCGGGGGGGCACGCAGGCGACCCACGAGCGCATTGGCGATCGGGGTGCCGAGCCCGGTAGCAGGGTCGTAGCCGGGGGTGGCCCGGTAGTACGGCCCGGCCGGGCTGCGGGGGGGGTTGCTCGGGGCCGAGCCGACCGGCTGGTTGTTGCCGACGGTGACGTCGTCGAAGACCGGGCTGCCCCCACACTGGGCCTGGTACAGGGTGGGGTTCATGAAGCCCACCGACGGTTGTCCGGCGTCGGCCAGGGCCACCAGCGCCGACCACAGCGGCGACGACATGCTCGTCCCCCCGATGCGCACCCACCCCCCGCTGACGCACGAGCAGAAGATGGCGAGGCCGGTGCGGGGGTCGGCGTCCGACGCCACGTCGGGGACCTCCCGGCACGACAACGTGCCCCCGCCCGAGCTGAAGGGACAGGGCTGCGCCCCGGTGAAGGGGTCTTGCGCCTTGGTATAGGAGCTCTGGACGCCCGGGCCCCGTTGCCACGCCGGCATGGTCCACGTGGTGGAGATCCCACCCCCACCCGTGCCCGTGAACAGGCCGGAGTTCCACACCGATTCGGTCGCGGGCGGCCCGAGGGCATCGAGGGTGGTCCCGCCGACGCCGGTCACCCACGGCTGGCTGGCGGGGTCGTCGACCTGGAGCCGAGCGTCGCTGGAGCTCGGAAAGCCGTAGCAGTCCTCGGACCCTTCGTCACCGGCGGCGGCCACCACCGTCTGGCCCTGGGCCACCGCCTGTTGGAACATCGAGGCCTCCGCCTCGATGTAGGCGGTCGGCAGCTGCGCTTCGCACTCCCCCCAACTGGTGGAGATCACCCCCGCGCTGTCGCTGTCGATCATGCGGGCGTAGGTGTCGAGGGGCCCCGTCCCGTTGTTGGGACCGACGTAGACCTTGACGTTCACGCTCGGCGCCATGCCGATGACCATCTCGATGTCGAGCGCCGCCTCACCCGCGCCGGAACCGGCGTTGGGGTTGGCGCCGTCCACGCTCACCGCGCTCACCGACGCGCCGATGGCCGGTGCGTAACAGTTCTTGAAGGCGTTGATGTCGGACTGGAGGAAGGGCTCCAACTCGTAGATGGCCACCGTCACGCCGGCGCCTTCGTCGCCCGAATAGAGGCTCGAGAACGAGTACGCCGATGCCAATTGGTCGACGGTGAGCGCGCCGCGCTCGAGCCGTCGGACTGGATCGTGTTCTCACACCCCGCCGTGGGGGTGGGCCCCGCCGCCCGGGGGGCGACACCGGCACCCGCCCCGGTCTGGCCCGTCGCCGAGTGGCCCGTCAGCGGCACCGCGACGGCGGAACGGACCAGTTGGGGCACCGGTCGGCTCAGGTCGTCGAGCCCCGTCACCCCGTAGAGGTCCCCCGCCAGCGCACTGGGCACGAGCGGCTCGGCATCGGGGGCGCGCACGATCCGGCCCGAGGGCAGGCGGTACTGCTCGAGGCCCACCGAGAAGGCCTCGTCCACCTGCGCGGCCGTCCCCGAGACGGGGACGATGAGCCCGTCACCCGACGTGGGCCCGACGCTGAGCCCGCGGCCCTCGAGCCAGGCGCGTACCGACGAGATGGTGGACGGGCGGGGCCCGAAGGCCCGGGCGAACTCCCCCGGGGCGAGATAGTGCCGGAACGACGGCGTGCCCGGCGTCGACACCGCCGTGTCGAACGCGTCCAGCCCGGCCTGGTCGCGGGGCTTGAGCACCACGTCGCCGCGCACCACCGTGGCCGGGGCCACGGCGCGCAGCGCCCGGGCCCCGCTCGGGAGGGTGGGGACACTGCGGGTGCTGCGCACCCAGGACCGGGGCGTCGACGGCGGCGCGGCGGCGCGCGCCCCCACCGCCGAGCCCGCCACCACGGCGGCCGTGACCGCCAGACAGGCGCCCGCCGCCGCGACCCGGCGCCGATGTCCGGCACGACCGAGGATCACAGCGCTCAATCTTCTCCGTCCTCGGGGTCGTCCCCCCCGACGCCACGGCGACGGCGCAGGCGTTCTCCGAGCGCCGCCTCCGCACCGTGCCCGCTGGGCTCGTAGTACACGTGCCCCGCCACCTGCGGTGGACGGTAGTCCTGTTCCACCCAGCCCCGGGGGTCGTCGTGGGGATACCGGTACCCCTCGCCGTGCCCGAGCTCGGTCGCCGACCGGTAGCTGGCGTCGCGCAGGTGGGTGGGGACATCGGCCCGCGGCCCCTCGCGGGCGTCGGACCGGGCCCGCCCCAGGGCGGTGGTGACCCGGTTCGACTTGGGCGCGCACGCCAGGTAGACGACGGCCTGGGCCAGGTTGAGCTGGGCTTCGGGCAGGCCCACGAATTCCACCGCCCGGGCCGCGGCGTCGGCCACCACCAGGGCGAGGGGATCGGCCAGCCCGACGTCCTCGCTGGCCAGGATCACGAGGCGTCGGGCGATGAACCGGGCGTCTTCGCCGCCCTCGAGCATGCGGGCGAACCAGTACAGAGCGGCATCGGGGTCCGACCCCCGAACGGACTTGATCAGCGCGCTCACCTGGTCGTAGTGGGCGTCGGCGCCCTGGTGCAGCAGCCGCCCCGCCCGGGCCCGGTCCACGACGGCGGCGGTGATGGGCTCCGCCCCCGCCAGGGCCACCGCCACCTCCAGGGTCCCGAGGGCGGCCCGGGCGTCGCCGTCGGCCACCGACACCATCGCCGCCACGGCGTCGTCGTCAGCCCGGGCCTGCTCGACCTCGAGGCCGCGCCGGATCACCTCGGCGATGTCCTCGTCCCCGAGCGGCTCCAGGCGCCACAACGTGGCCCGGCTCAGCAGGGGGGAATTGACGGAGAAGAACGGGTTCTCGGTGGTGGCCCCGATCAGGACCACGAGGCCCTCTTCCACCGCCGGGAGCAGGGCGTCCTGCTGCGACTTGTTGAACCGGTGGACCTCGTCGACGAAGAGGATGGTGCCCCGGCCCTGTTCGCCGAGCAGGCGACGGGCGTCGTCGATGGCGGCGCGCACGTCGGCGACGCCCGCGTTCACCGCCGAGAGGGGCACGAAGGCCTTGGCCGTGGTGGCCGCCACGACCTGAGCGAGCGTTGTCTTGCCCGTCCCGGCCGGTCCCCACAGGATCGCCGAGGTCAGGCGGTCCGCCTCGATGAGCACCCGCAGGGGCGCCTCGGGAGCGACCAGATGGCGCTGGCCCACGATGTCGTCGAGGGTCCGGGGCCGCAGCCGCGCCGCCAGCGGGGCCCGCTGCCGGAGCTGGTCGGCCGCGGCCTGGGCGAAGAGGTCAGGTGGTCCCGGGCCGCCTCGACGCGGTGCCCGGCTCGCCATCGGTGTGTCCGCTTCCCGGTCGCCGGGTGCCGGGCTCAGTCGCCCGCAGGGGTGATGCGCAGGCCCAGGTCGCGCAGCACCCGCTCCGACAGCGCCTTGGGCGCACCGGTCATGGGGTCGGTGCCGGACTGGGTCTTCGGATAGGCGATGACCTCACGGAGGTTCTCCTCTCCCGACAGCACCGCCACGAAGCGGTCCACCCCGATCGCGAACCCGCCGTGCGGGGGGGCGCCGTAGCGGAACGCCCCCAGGAGGAACCCGAAGCGGGCCTCGGCCTCGTCCGGGCTGATGCCCAGCGCATCGAAGACCCGGCGCTGGATGTCCTCGCGGTGGATACGGATCGACCCCGAGCCGAGCTCCCAGCCGTTGAGGACGAGGTCGTAGGCCTGGGACCGCACCCGGGTGGGATCCGACTCGAGCAGGTCGAGGTCGTCGGGATGGGGCATCGTGAAGGGGTGGTGGGCGGCCAGGGGATTGCCCTCGTCGTCGGTGCCGTCGAAGAGGGGGAATTCCGTCACCCACAAGAAGCGCCGCTCGCCCTCCCCCACGGGGGGACGACCCAGGTCGAGACGAATCTGCCCGAGGACCTCACACGCCGTGCGCCACACGTCCGCCACCACCAGCACCAGGTCTCCGGCGCCGGCGCCGGTGGCCGTCACGATGGCGGTGCGCTCGTCGTCGGAGAGGACCTTGTCGAGCGGCGACGTCAACGCCACCGGCGCGTCCGACTCGACCTTGAACCAGGCCAGGCCCTTGGCACCGAGCTCCTTGGCCCGGTCCACGAGACCGTCGAGACGGTTGCGCCCGAGCCCGGCCCCGTCGGGCACCCGGATCGCCTTGACGCACGGCGCCGCGAAGGCGCGCACCTCGGTGCCCGAGAAGACCGGCCCCAGGTCGACGAGCTCCATCCCGAAGCGCACGTCGGGCTTGTCGACGCCGAACCGGTCCAGGGCGTCGTGCCATGTCATCCGCTCGATGGCCGCGGGGGTCTCGCCCACGGCCGCTTCGGTGGCGTCGACCACGGCCACGGTGATGGCGTCCTGCACGTCCGCCTCGGTGACGAACGACGCCTCGATGTCGAGCTGGCTGAACTCGAATTGGCGATCGGCGCGCAGGTCCTCGTCGCGCAGGCAACGGGCGATCTGGAAGTAGCGGTCCATGCCCGCCACCATGAGTAGCTGCTTGGCGATCTGGGGGCTCTGGGGCAGGACGTAGAACTTGCCCCGGTTCAACCGCGACGGCACCGCGAACTCGCGTGCCCCTTCCGGGGTGGGGGTCCACAGCAGCGGCGTCTCCACCTCGCAGAAGCCCTGGCGCACCATGGCCGCCCGCATGGCGCCGAGTACCCGGCTCCGCAGGCGGAGGTTGTGCTGCATGTGGGGCCGGCGCAGGTCCACGAACCGGTATTTGAGGCGCACCGCCTCGTCGACCTCGGCCCGGTCGTCGACGGGGAAGGGCGGCGGCTCGGCTTGGGACAGGACCTCGACCTCGACCTCGACCAACTCGACCTCACCGGTGGGCAGCTCGGCGTTGACGGTGCCCTCGGGACGAAACCGCACCGTGCCCTCGACCCGCACCACCCATTCGCTGCGGACGTCGATCGTGCCATCCACCACGCACTGGAGGATGCCGCTGTAGTCGCGCAGGTCGAGGAACGACAGGTGCTCCCCGTGCTCGCGCCGTCTCGCCACCCAGCCACACAGCGCCACCCGCTCGCCGACGTGCTCGGCCCGCAGCTCGCCGCACAGATGGGTCCGCATCCCGGTGGTGGCCGTCATTGGTCTTCTCTCGTCTCCGTCGCAGGTCGCGCCGCCAGCCAGTCGACCACCGAGGCCCGGGGCACGGCGACCTGGGGTCCCTCGTGGCGAAGGGGCCTCGCCGTCACGACGTCCTCGGCCAGCTCCTCGGGGCCCACGATGAGCGCGTAGCGCGCCCCCGAGCGATCCGCCTGTTTGAGCTGCGCCTTGAGCGAACGGCCATCGTAGGCGCGCACCGCCCCCAGCCCGGCCCGGCGCAACTGGGCGCACAGCCCAACCGCCGCCTTTCCGCCGGTGACGTCCACCACGAAGGCGTCGGGCGGGGGCGGGTCCACCGCGAACACACCCTCGGCATCACAGGCGAGGAGCAGCCGCTCGATGCCGATGCCGAAGCCGATGCCGGGGCTGGACGAACCCCCGATCGCTTCGGCCAGCCCGTCGTAGCGTCCCCCGCCGCCGATGGCGTTCTGGGCCGAGGTGAGCGACGTCGCCGCGAATTCGAAGGTGGTGCGGGTGTAGTAGTCGAGGCCGCGCACCAGTCGCGGCTCGAGGCGGTACGCCACGCCGAGCTCGTCGAGGCCGTCGCGCACCCGGGCCAGGTGGGCGGCACACGCCTCGTCGAGGTAGTCGGTGATGCGCGGCGCCGCCTCGGTGACGGCCCGGCACTCCGGGCGCTTGCAGTCGAGGACCCGCAGCGGATTGACCCGGTACCGCTCCCGGTGCTCGTCGCACAGCTCGGTGGCGTGCTCCTCGAGATACTCGAGCAACGCGGTTGTGTAGACGGCCCGGCACTCCCCGCACCCCATGGAATTCAGCGCCAGGTCGACGTGACCGAGCCCCAGCCACGCGTAGAAGTCGGCGGCGAGGGTGATCACCTCGACGTCGACGTCGGGGTCGTCGGTGCCGAGCACCTCCACCCCGAGCTGGTGGTGCTGCTTGTACCGGCCCGCCTGGGGGCGTTCGTAGCGGAAGGCCGGCGTGACGTACCACGCCTTCCACGGCACCGGCGGGTGGTGCTGGACGAAGGCCCGCACCACCGAGGCGGTGCCCTCGGGACGCAGCGCCACCTCCCGCCCGCCGCGATCGGCGAACTCGTACATCTCCTTGCGCACCACGTCGCTCTCGTCCCCGATGCCGCGCCGGAAGAGCTGGGCGTCCTCGAACATGGGGCTGACCACGAGGCCGAACCCGGCCCGTTGGGCGCGCCGGGCGAACTCGGCCACGAGCCGCTCCCAGCGCGCCGACTCGGGCCACAACACGTCATGGGTCCCCGCGGGGGCGCGCAGCGGCGCCACGTGATCGTCCACCGCCGGGCTCAGCCTTTCCGGCCGGGGAGGGTGCGGAAGGCGTCGAACACGCCGTCGAGATGCTTGAGCGAGCTGATGAGGGACTCCAGGTGCCCGGGGTCGGCCAGCTCCACGTCGAAGTTCATCCGGCTGACGCGATCGGGCGAGGTCTGTGACGACGACGACACGATGTTGAGGTGGTGCTCGGAGACGACGCGCGTCACGTCGGACAAAAGACGCGAGCGGTCGAAGGCGAGCACCTCGACCGAGGCCACGAACACCGTCGTGCCCTCGCGGTCCCACTCCACCTCGATCAGCCGCTCCTCGCCCCCCGCCGCCAGCGCGGTGGCGTTGGCACAGTCGGCCCGATGCACGCTCACGCCGCGCCCCCGGGTCACGAAGCCGACGATCTGGTCGCCGGGGACCGGCGTGCAACAGCGCGACAGCCGGACCATGACGTCGTCGAGCCCCTCGACGTAGACGCCCACGGGCGAGCCCCGCCGGGTGCGCGTCCGCAGGCCGGGCCCCACCGTCGTGGGGAGCTGCTCCTCACCACCGCCGCCGCGCAGGTCGCGCGCCAGGCGCTGGGCCACCGAGCGCGCCGAGACGTGCCCGTCGCCGATCGACGCGTGCAGGGAGTCGAGGTCGACGTAGTTCATGGCGGCGGCCAGGCGCTCGAGCGCGTTGGAGGCGGCCAGCTTCTGCACGGGCAGGCCTTCTCGGCGAAGCGCCTTGATGAGCTCCTCGCGGCCCGTCTCCATGGCGTCTTCGCGCCGCTCGCGCGAGAACCACTGCCGGATCTTGTTGCGGGCCCGGGGCGAGGCCACGATCTGGAGCCAGTCCCGAGACGGCCCCGCCGAGGGGACCTTGGACGTGATGATCTCGACGGTGTCGGCCGACTGCAGGGGCGTGTCGAGGGGGACGAGGCGCCCGTTCACCTTGGCGCCGATGCAGCGGTGGCCGACCTCGGTGTGGATGGAGTAGGCGAAGTCGATGGGCGTCGACCCCGCCGCGAGGGCGATGACCTTCCCCTTGGGCGTGAAGACGTAGACCTCGTCCTGCTCCAGGTCGAGCTTCAGGGTCTCGAGGAACTCGAGCGGGTCGATGGTCTCCTGCTGCCAGTCGACGATGCGCTGGAGCCAGGCCATCTCGGCCGTGGTGGCGGCGGCGCCGTCTTTGGAGTGCTCCTTGTACCCCCAGTGCGCGGCGATGCCGTACTCGGCGCGGCGGTGCATCTCGTTGGTCCGGATCTGGACCTCGATGGGCTTGCCCTCGAGCCCGATCACCGTAGTGTGCAGGGACTGGTAGAGGTTGAACTTCGGGCTGTTGATGTAGTCCTTGAAGCGACCCTGCACGGGGCTCCAGATGGCGTGGATCGACCCCAGCGCGGCCCAGCAGTCCTTTTCCGAGTCGACGATGACGCGCAGGCCCACCAGGTCGTGGATCTCGGCGAACTCCTTGCCGCGCACCACCATTTTCTCGTAGATGCTCCACAGGTGCTTGGGACGACCGGTCACATCGGCCTTCACTCCCGACGCGTTCAGGCGCTCGCGCACCGCCACCAGCACGCGGGCCAGGTACTCGTCGCGCTCGGGGGCGCGCGTGGCGACCATCTGCTCGATCTCGGCGTAGCGCTTGGGGTGCAGCGTGGCGAAGGCCAGGTCCTCGAGCTGCCACTTGAGCTCCTGGATCCCGAGACGGTGGGCCAGCGGCGCGTAGATGTCGAGGGTCTCCTGGGCCGTCCGGCGCTGCTTCCACTCCGGCATCACCGCCACGGTCCGCATGTTGTGGAGTCGGTCGGCCAGCTTGATGACGAGGACGCGCCAGTCCGTCGCCATGGCCACGAGCATCTTGCGCACGGTGGCGGCCTGCTGGGCCTCTTTGGAGTCGAATTGGAGGCGGTCGAGCTTGGTGACCCCGTCGACGATGGCGCCCACCTCGGGGCCGAATTCCTCGGTGACGAGCTCGAGGGTGAGCCCGGTGTCCTCGACGGCGTCGTGCAGCAGCGCCGATGCCACCGACCGGGCGTCGAGGCCGAGCTCGGCGACGATGGTGGCGACCGCCACGGGGTGGGTGATGTAGGGCTCCCCGGTCTGGCGGAGCTGACCCAGGTGCGACTGCTCGGCGACCTTGCCGGCCCGGACGATCAGCTTCCGATCGGCGGCGTTGGAGCGGGGCCGGCGGGCGTCGTAGGCGGCCAGCACACCCCCCACCAGGTCGTCGAGCATCGCCGGCCGGCGGAACGGTGCAGCCAGACGCTCGACGGTGACCACCTACTCACCGTACCTGGCCGGCCGACCCAGGCGGCACCCTCGGGCGCCGATCCGGACCGGGGGCAGGCCCCCCTACCGGCGTTTGCCGCCCTTCTTGGCGCCCCCCTTTCCCTTGCGGGGCCGGGGCGGAGGACGACGCGGGGTCGTGGCCCCGCCGCCGCCGGCGCGGGCCGCCCCCGCGGCTCGGCCGGCGCCGTTGGCGCGGCTGGTGGCGCTCTTGGCCTTGGCGCCGGCCACCGTGGCCACCTCGTCGTCCTCGTCGAAGTCGGCGTCGCCGTCGTCCTGGGGTGCGGGCCGACGGGTCGCCGCCCCGGGGCGCAGCACGCCGGACTGGCGCCGGGTGGCCGGGCGCGTCGACCCGGTCGACCCCGCCCGCGTGCCACCGGGCGAACCCGTTTGGGCCAGCACCGCCGCCTGGCGCGGGGTGAGCAGGCCCGGTCCCTCGGACCGGCTGTCGAGCTTGCGGCGGATGTTGATGTAACGGACCTCACGCTCTTTGAGGCCGGCCAGCACCGGGGAGGCGATGAAGATCGACGAGTAGGCCCCGGACGTGAGCCCGATGACCAGGGCCAGCCCGAAGTACTGCAGGGTGGTCGCCCCGAGGAGCTGCGCCCCGATGACCAGGACGGCGAGCACGGGGAGGATGGCGACCAACGACGTGTTGATCGACCGGGCCAGGGTCTGGTTCATCGACAGGTTGACGATGTCGGTGTAGGTCATCCGGCCCGCGCCGAACTGGCCCCGGCTGTTCTCCTTCACACGGTCGAAGACCACCACCGTGTCATAGAGCGAGTACCCCAGGATGGTGAGCAAGGCGATCACCGTGTCCGGGGTCACCTGGAAACCGGCCAGCGAGTAGATCCCGGCCGTGATGAGCAGGTCGTGGATCACGGCGATGAGCGCCGCCATGGCCATCTTCCACTCGAAGCGGAACGAGATGTAGACCACGACCACGATGAAGAAGACGAACACGGCGATGACGGCCTTCTCGCTGATCTGGCTCCCCCACGTGGGTCCGACATCGGTGAGCGACACCCGGTTGGGCGAGATGTGGACGAGGCGGGCCAGCGTGTTCGTGACCGCCGTCTTGTTGGCGGCCTGCTGGGCGCTCGACTCCTTGGTCAGATCCGCCTGGACCTGGACGGTGGCAGAGGAACCGTGGCCCAGGATCTGCACGGTGGCGCCGGGGACACCGGCGTTACCCACCGCGCTCTGGACGTCGCTCACGGTGACACCGTTGGCGGGCACCTGCCACGCGGTGCCGCCTTTGAAGTCGATGCCCCAGTTGAAGCCCTTGGCGCCGAACGACACCAGGCCCAGCACGATGATGACACCCGAGATCGCGAACCACCACCGGCGCCGACCCACGAAGTCGAACTTCGTCTCGCCCCGATAGACCCGCACGAACGGGTTGGGGCGTTTGCGCTCGGCGCGCTCCTCGGCGGTCACATCGGTCGCACTCACGTGACGCTCTCACTTCCAACGGCCAGGCCCCGGGCCACCCCGATGACGCGGGCCTCGGTGATACGGGTGCTGCGCCCCAGGAGGATGACGAGGGGACGGGTGAAGAAGAACGTGGTGAACACGTCCAACAGCGTGGACAAGCCGAGGAAGAAGGCGAAGCCACGGACCGTGCCCACGGCCAGGACGTAGAGGACCACGGCGGCCGCCAACGACACCAGGTCGGCCGCCAGGACGGTCCGGAAGGCGCCTTTGAAGCTCCGATCGACGCTGGTTCGGACCGACCGCCCCGAACGCGCCTCGTCCTTGAGGCGTTCGAAGTAGACGATGTAGGAGTCGACGGTGATCCCCACCGACACGATGACGCCGGTGACCCCCGATAGGTCCAGGGTCAGGTTCAACGAAGAGTGCCCCAAGGCCGAGACGATGGCCCACAGCAAGGCGGCCGTGGTGAGGAGGCCGGCCACCACCACGATCCCGAGCACCCGGTAGTAGAGGATCGTGTAGATCAGGACCAGGAGCAGCCCCCCGATGCCGGCCAGGAGCCCGGCTTTGAGCGACGACTTGCCCAGCGTCGGAGACACCGTCTCCTGCGTGAGGACGCTGAGCTTGACCGGCAGCGAGCCGTAGTTCAGCTGCAGGGCGAGCGTCTTGGCTGTCGCCTGGGTGAAGTTCCCGCTGATCTGGCCCTTGCCCTGGAACGACGAGAACGAGGTTTGGTTGGGTTGGATGAGCGGCGCCGACTCCACGAACCCGTCGAGGTCGATGGCCACGTACTGGTGGAAGTTCTCCTGGGCCACTTTGTCCCACGGTCCCACCTGCTTGAGGTTGTAGCTCACGACCCACTGGCTGTTCTGGGTGTCGAACTGGCCCACGGCCGAGGCGATGGCCGTGCCCGGGAGTTGCGACTTCCCCAGGACGAAGCGCGCGTACTGCTGGGCCCCGGCCTGGGGGTCGGAGGGGAGCAACACGATCTGGTTCGGGTCGTCGACCTTGGTGTTCGGGTAGGAGGCGAAGGCGGGGTTGGGAGGGATGTTGTTCCCGGGTATCCCCGACGTCGTGTTCACGTTCAGGCTCGCCGCTGTCGTCGCGTACTGGCCGCACGAGGGCAGCGGCCCCGACGGGGGCGCCTTCCCCTTAGCCGGCGCGGTGTAGGCGGGCGCACCGCACAGCACGGGCCGGAAGTAGAGCTGGGCCGTGGTGCCGATGAGCTTGATGAGCGCCTGGGGGTTCTTCACCCCGGGGAACTGCACCACCACGTTGCCGCCCTGGGAGTCCACCGTGGCTCCCGACACGCCGGCGCCGTCGATCCGGTTGCGGATGACGTTGACCGTGGTGTCCATCTCCGCGCTCGAGATGGTGTGCGCCGGCTTGTAGACGACCTCGGACCCCCCGGCCAGGTCCAGGCCCAGCTTCGGTGTCCAACCCGCCCCCAGGGTGGCCGCGAACACGATGATGGTGATCCCGACGGTAGCCACCAGGCTGATGACCAGCGACCGCTTCATGTCTTGTTCTTGTCCTGCGTATCGTCGGTCTCGGCCCCGTCGGCGTCGGACGCGCCGGGGTGCTCGGCATCCGCTTGCCCGTCCTCGCCGTGGGCATCTGCGGCGACGGCCTCGTCGTGCTCGTCGTCAGCCTCGTCCGTCTCGGCCTCGTCGTGTCCGTCGTGCTCCTCGTGTCCGTCGTGCTCCTCGTGCTCGCCGGCCTCGTCGTGTCCGTCGTGCTCGTACTCGTGGTACGCGCCGTGCGCCTCGTCCTCGTCGTGCTCGTCCCAGCTCGGGGTGTCGGTGGCCGGGTCGGTGATCCGTCGGGCGATGGTCGACCGCAGCACGGTGATGCGGGTGCCGGGTGCCGTCTCCAGCGTGACGCGGTCCGTTTCGACGTCGAGCACGGTCCCGAAGATCCCGGCGCCGGTCAGGACCTCGTCACCGGGCGAGAGCTCCATGAGCGTGTCGCGTTGGCGGCGCGCCGCCTGGGACCGCGGTCGGATGAAGAACATGTACCCGACCCCGAAGATGACGATGAGGAACAAGAACGAATACGCCGAGCTGCCGCTGGTGGTCTTCGAGCTTGACGACGCGGCCAGGACGGTGAGGACGGCGTGGAGGCTGGGAGTGGTCAGTGGAATGGTGGGCTCCGGCTTTGAGAACGGCCGATGTTACTCCAGGCCTCCCCGGCGCCCCGGGCGGCCACGGCCCGGCCTCACCACAGCGTGGGCGCGGCTCCCTCGAGCTCGGCACCGGGGGCAACCTCACCGAGGTGGGCAAAGGCCCGGGGCGTGGCCATCCGGCCTCGCGGCGTCCGCTGGAGGAGGCCCTGTTGGAGGAGATAGGGCTCATAGGCGTCCTCGACCGTGTCGGGCTCTTCTCCTACGCAGTGGGCGAGGGTGACGAGACCCACCGGGCGCCCGTCGAACCGACGGCACAGGGCGTCGAGGATGGCACGGTCGACCTTGTCGAGGCCGAGCTCGTCGACCCCGAAGAGCTCGAGCCCCTCGAGGGCGAGCGACGCGGTGATCGCACCTTGCGCCCGTACCTCCACGAAGTCGCGCACCCGGCGCAGGAGTCGGTTGGCGATGCGGGGCGTGCCCCGAGCCCGGGACGCGATGTGGCCGGCCCCTTCGAGCTCCACGGCCACACCGAGAATGCCGGCCGAGCGCACCACGATGCCCTGGAGGTCCTCGGGTGCATAGAGGTCGAGACGCCCCACGAAGCCGAAGCGGTCGCGCAACGGGCTCGTCAGCAGCCCCGTGCGCGTGGTCGCGCCCACGAGCGTGAACCGGGGAAGGTCGAGCCGGATGGAACGCGCCGTCGGCCCCTTGCCGATGAGGATGTCGAGCTGGAAGTCCTCCATGGCGGGATACAGGACCTCTTCGACGGGACGGGGCAGACGATGGATCTCGTCGATGAACAACACGTCACCGTGCTGCAGGTCGGTGAGCAACGCGGCCAGGTCGCCGGCGCGGACGAGGGCGGGCCCCGAGGTGATGCGCAGTCCCACACCCATCTCGGCCGCCACGATGCCCGCCAACGACGTCTTGCCGAGGCCGGGAGGCCCGGCGAACAACAGATGGTCGACGGGTTGCTCCCGCCGGCGCGCCGCCTCGAGCACGATCTCGAGGTGCTCGGTGAGCTGCGGCTGCCCGTTGAACTCGACGAGGTGCCGAGGCCGGAGCCGGGCCTCGTCGGCGAGCTCGGACGGGTCGGGAAGCGGGTTCACCGGCCGCGCCAGGACGTCGTCGGCCCCCGACGCCGCGCCGGGGACGTCCCCCGCTCGAGGAACGCCGGGCGCCGACAGCACCTCGCGCCGGCCGTTCACCGGGCCCCCGCCAGCTCCCGCAACGCCTGACGCAGGAGCTCCTCGACGGTGCCCTCGTCCGAGCCACCCTCGAGGGCCCGCCGGATCTCGTCGGGCCCGTAGCCGAGCTCGGTCAGCGCGGCCCGCACCTCGCCGCGCGCCTCGGAGGGACTTCCCTCCCCCCCGGGCACGCCGTCGCCGGCGAAGGCGGGCAGCTCGAGGCGCGAGCGCAGGTCGAGGACGAGCCGGGCCGCCGTCTTGCGTCCTACCCCGGGCACGGTGCACAACGCCCCGAGATCCTCGTCGAGCACGGCCCGGATCAGGTCGGCGGGGCGCAGCGCCCCGAGCACGGCGAGGGCGAGGGCAGGGCCCACCCCGTGCGCGCCGAGCAGGGCCTCGAAGCACCGGCGCTCCTCGGTGGTGGCGAAGCCGTAGAGCACGATGGCGTCCTCGCGGACGTGGGTGTGGACGTGGAGCTCCACGGGGGAGCCCCGATCGCCTACGGCGGCGAGCAACGTCGGCGCTACCGTGAGGCGGTAGCCGACTCCGCCGACGTCGACGATGAGCTCACCGTCGGGGCTGCGATCGACGAGCTCGCCCCGCAGCCAGCCGATCACGGCCGCCTCCCCGAGCCGGCCGCCTCGATGGCGCGTCGCAGGGGCTGGGCGGTGAGGTGGCACACCGCCAACGCCAGGGCGTCGGCGACGTCGGGGGGCCGGGGGGCTCGGCCAGTCCCAGCAGCGCCGCCACCATTCGCTGGACCTGGTCCTTGGTGGCACCGCCGAAGCCGACCACGGCCTGCTTCACCTCGTTGGCGCTGTACTGGGCGACCTCGCACCCGGCTTCGGCCGCCACCAGCAGGGCAACCCCGCCCGCCTGGCCCGTCGCCATGGCGGTGCGGACGTTGGTCTGGAAGAACACGCGCTCCACGACAACGGCATCGGGACGCGTCTCGGCCACGATGCCCCGGAGCTCTCTGCACAGCACCCGCAGCCGTTCCGGGAGCGGGAGCTCGGGCTCGGTGGTGACGACCCCGCCGGACATGGCGGTCAGATCGCTGCCGTACTGCCGCACCACCCCGTACCCGCACCGGGACAGCCCGGGGTCGATACCCAGGACGAACACGCGTTCGACACTAGCCAGGGGCCGAGGGGCGGAGGTGGATGTGGGGCTCAGTCGGCGACCGCGGCCGCCAGCACCTCGTCGGGAGTGTCGAAGTTGGACCAGACGTTCTGGACGTCGTCGTCGTCGTCGAGGGCCTCGAGCAGTCGCAGGACGCGTCGCACCTGGCCCTCCTCGGTCACCGGGACGGTGGTCGAGGGCACCATGGCCATCTCGGCCGACTCCGGCGTCATTCCCGCCGCCTCGAGTGCGTCGCGCACGGCGTGGAGGTCCTGGGGCGCACTGGTGACGACCCACTGGTCGCCGTCGCGAGCCAGGTCCTCGGCGCCGGCCTCGACGGCCACCTCCATAATCGTGTCCTCGTCGAACGACGACGGGAGCACGATCACGCCCTTGCGGGCGAACTGCCATCCCACCGCCCCGGGCTCGGCCATGGACCCGCCGTTGCGGGTGAAGACGTTGCGGATCTCGGCGCCGGTCCGGTTGCGGTTGTCGGTGAGGCAGTCGACGATGATGGCCACCCCGCTCGGCGCGTAGCCCTCGTAGGACACCTCTTCGTAGTGCACGCCCTCGAGCTCACCGGTGCCTCGCTTGATGGCCCGTTCGATCTTGTCCATAGGGAGCGACGCGGCCCGCGCCTTCTCGAACATGGTGCGGAGGGTGGCATTGGTGGTGACGTCACCGCCGCCCTCTCGCGCCGCCACCTCGAGCTGGCGGATGAGCTTGGCGAACACCTTGGCGCGCACCTTGTCGACAGCCGCCTTGCGGTGCTTGGTGGTCGCCCATTTCGAGTGCCCTGACATTCCTACCGTCCTTTGATTCCGATGGCTTCGATCATCGGCGGTCCCCGATCATCGACACGAACAACGCATGGACCCGCCGGTCGGGCGTGAGCTCGGGGTGAAACGCGGCGACGAGCGCGTTTCCCTGGCGACACAACACCGGCACGACCCTGGCCTCGCCGACGAGGGGTTCGTCTCCCCCGATGGCGTGGCCCGACTGGACCAAGGTGGCGAGGACCTCGACGCCGGGCCCGCTCGCCTCGACCAGCGGTGCCCTGATGAACACGGCGCGCAGGGGGGCACCGGGGAGCACCGGGACGTCGAGGTCACACTCGAACGACTCGAGCTGGCGTCCGAACCCATTGCGCCGCACCGTGATGTCGATGGTGCCGTAGTAGCGCTGGTCGGCTCGCCCGTCGACGGCGCCGGTCCCGAGCAGGATCATCCCTGCGCAGGTCCCCAGGACGGGAAGCCCGGCGGCGAGCTCCTTGCCGAGAGGGTCGGCCAATCCCGAGGAGTCGAGCAGCATCGACATCGTCGTGGACTCGCCCCCGGGGAGGATGATGCCGTCGAGCCCGGCGAGGTCGTCGGGCCGGCGTACCTTCCGGGGCGATGCCCCGATCTCGGTCAGCGCAGCGCTGTGCTCAGCGACGTCGCCCTGGAGTGCGAGGACGCCGATGTCCACGTGGAGGCACCTCGGCGGCGCGGGGGGACATCGGCCTACCAGCCTCGGTCGGCCATGCGCTGGTCGAGCCCGGCCACCTCGAGCCCGGGCATCGAGGCACCCAGACCACGACTCACCTTGGCGACGATCTGGGCATCGTCGAAATGCGTGGTGGCCTCCACGATGGCGCGGGCCCGGCGCGCCGGGTCCTCGCTCTTGAAGATCCCCGATCCGACGAAGACCGCTTGCGCCCCGAGCTGCATCACGAGTGCGGCGTCGGCCGGGGTGGCGATGCCACCGGCACAGAACAGGGGCACGGGCAGGCGTCCGGTGTCGGCCACCTCCTCCACGAGATCGATCGGGGCGCTGAGGCGCTTGGCCCAGGCGTAGCGCTCGGCCCCATCGGCCTGGGTGAGGGCGCCGATGTCGCCGAGGATGGACCGAAGGTGGCGCACGGCCTCGACGATGTTGCCCGTACCCGCTTCGCCCTTGGAGCGGATCAGCGCCGCCCCTTCGGAGATGCGGCGCAGTGCCTCCCCGAGGTTGGTGGCGCCACAGACGAAGGGAACCCGAAAGGCGCGCTTGTCGATGTGGTGGGCCTCGTCGGCGGGTGTGAGCACCTCGCTCTCGTCGATGTAGTCGACGTCGAGGGCCTCGAGGATCTGGGCCTCGGCGAAGTGGCCGATGCGGGCCTTGGCCATGACCGGGATGGTGACGGCGCGCTGGATGGCTTCGATCAGGGCCGGATCGCTCATGCGGGCCACGCCGCCCTGGGCGCGGATGTCGGACGGGACGCGCTCGAGCGCCATGACCGAGACGGCGCCGGCGTCCTCGGCGATCCGAGCGTGCTCGGCGGTGACCACGTCCATGATCACGCCCCCGCGCAGCATGTCGGCCAGGCCGCGCTTGACCGTGAACGTCCCGGTCTGCCGGTTCCCGGTCGGAACCTCGGCCCCGACGGGCTCTGGCGTCCGTGTCGATGTGGGCTGTGCCGTGGGGGCGTCCTCCATGGTGCCAGTCTACCCCCGAGCTTCGCCGGCCCCACCGGGGCACGGGGCCTACCGGCCCGTGCTCACCACTCGGCCAGCGAGGAGACTCGCAGGGCGGGCGCGTCGAGTTCGTCGACCACGTCCCACCGCATCACGTCGCCACCCGGGGTCTCGGGGAGCGCGACCGTCCACAGCCAACGCGTCGTGCGCGCCACGCCGCGTCGGGTGAGCGACGAGGGGGACGCGGCGGGGGCCCTTCGGCCATGATCACCAGGGCGTCGTGGAGCCCGGGCGGAAAGCGGGTCACAGCCACGGCGAGGCGGTCGGTACGGAATTCGCGACCTCGGCCGGCCAGCGTGTGCACGAGCCCCGACACCGGGAAGAACGTCGCCAGCGGGAGCGCGATGGCGGCTGCCATCGTGGCCGGAGCGATATCGGCGCGCTTCACGTGCACGAGCTCGTGCGCCAGCACTCCCTCGAGGCACACCGGGTCGAGCGATTGCAGCAACCCCGACGTCAGCACCAGCACGGCGGCCCCACTCTTGCGGCCCAGGGCCAGCGCCTGGCGGGTCCATTCGTCGATGACGACGATGTCGGGGGGGTCGACGCCCATGGTGGCGCACAGACCGTCGACCAGGTTCTCGGCCCGAGCCAGCTCCACCTCCCCGCCGGGACGCGCCCCCAGGGCGCGCAGCACGAAGCGCGTCGCGCCCCGCCACACCATCAACCACACCAGGAGCCCGATGCCCACGCCGAGGATGAGACCGAGGATGTCGAGACCGATGGCGACGCCCACCACGGCGACCACCACCAACACCGCCACGCCCGGCACCGCCGAGATGAGCAACGCCCGGCGGCGGTTGTGATGGAACTCGCCGCTGTCGCCTCTCGTCCCGGGAGGAACGGGCACCGGTACGGGCTCGGTGTCCACCGCGGCGGCGAGCGCTGTCTCTCGCACCCGATGGCGCGAACCCGATCCCGGGGGACGCGCCCCGGAACGGTTCGCGCCCCGGTCCGTCGGTCCCGAGCGGGGTGCTCCCCCGCCACTGCCTCCCCCGCCACTGGCTCCGCCGCGACCCTGGGGGGCACCGCGTCCACCCGAGCCTGCGCTTCGCCCCGATCCTCCTCGTCGTCGACCGCCCGAGCCGCCTCCACCGCCCGACCGGTTGCCCCCCGAGCCGGCCGACGGGTTGGCCCCGGTGCGGCCCCCGCCCGTGCTTCGACCCGTGCCCGGGGCACCACCGGCGTTGCGCCCGCCCCCCGTGCCCGGGGAACCCTGGGAAGGTCGGCGGGAGCGCGAGCGTCGCCGGCCCGATGACGAGCCCGGCGATGGAGGGGTACCGGCCATCGTCCCCGAAGTGTACGGCCCGGGCTCAGGGCGACGAGCGGCTCCCGGCCACGACCCGCTCGTAGACACCGAGGTAGCGCTGGGCCACCCGCGGCATCGACCACTGCGAGGCGTGGGTGAAGGCGGCGTCGAGTGCGGCCGGGGCGCACCACCCCGTGCCCTGCGCGGCGTCGCCCGCCACGGTCTCGAGGGCGCGCGCCAGGGCGGCCACGTCGCCGGGCGCCACGAGCAGGCCGTGCCCCGCCACCACCGCTTCGTACCCGGGGAGATCGCTCGCCACCACTGCCGCTCGAGCCGCCATCGCCTCGAGCAGGACCACGCCGAAGGACTCGCCTCGCAGCGCGGGCGCACACAGCGCGTGGGCCCCGGCGAGGCGCGACGCCAACTCGTCGTCGGAGAGCCGGCCCAGCCACTCGAGCCGGTCGCCACCGGGATGCCGACGGCGCAACTTCTCGGTATCGGGGCCCTCCCCCGCCACCCACACGGTCATGGTGCCGGCCTCGAGTCGCGACGCCGCCTCGAGCAGCACGCCCAGTCCCTTGCGCTCCTCGTGGCGCCCGACGAAGAGCACCGTCGGCCCCGTGGTCGGGGACGGGCTCGCCGTCGAGAAGCGCTCGAGGTCGATGCCGTTGCCGATGATCTCGTAGGTGCCCCCGAGCGCGTCCTGGGCCGTGGCGCGCGCCTCGGACGACACGGCACAGCGCGCCGCCAACCGACCCGCCAGGGCGCGCGCCACGGGACCGAGCACCCGGTAGGCCACGCTGCTCCCGGCCCGGTGGAACGTCCCCACCTTGGGCAGGCCGCACGCCACCAGGCACGCGTAGGCGGGGCCGGGCGCCAGCGGCTCGTGGAGGTGCAGGACGTCGAAGCCGCCGTCTCGCACGGCGCGCACGGCGCGCACGGCCGCCCCCGGGCCCAACGCCACCGGGGCCACCGACCCGTTGGCGGGCAGCCCCGTGGAGCGACCCAGACCGACGAGCGCGCCCGGGGCCAGGCCGGGAACGGGACGGTCGTCGTCGACAGGGCCAAGCACCACGGCGTCGTGACCGGCGGCGGCGAGCGCGGCGGCGAGACCGATCACCTGGCCCTGGACACCACCGGGCCGGCTCAGGCTGTACGGGCACAGCAGGGCCACGCGCACCGAAACGTCCTCGCCTCAGTCCGAGGAGCCCGGCCCGGTGTCACTCGGCCAGTTGGGCTGGAAGAGGTGCCATTGCTGCGGGGCGCGACGGATGAGGAGCTCGAGGTCGTTGGCGACGAGCTGCGTGACGCGGGCCACGTCCTGGCGCAGCCCTCCGGTGCGGGTGGCGGCCACCGGGGGCATGATCACCGCCGTGTGCCCGATGCCGGGACCGCTGTAGACCGCGGTAGGGAGCAAGACCGCCCCAGTGCGCAGGGCGAGCATGGCGGGACCGGCCGGGATGGTGGTGTGCTCGCCGAAGAACTCGACGTCGATGCCGTTGCCGGCGATGTCTCGGTCGCACAGCAGCCCGACGAGCTTCCCCGCCCGCAAGGTGCGCAACAACACGCGACTGGCGTCGGCGCCGAGGGGCACGATGGTGAGGCCCATCGCCTCGCGCTGGGCCACGAACCAGTCGTACATCGCCGGCGGCTTGAGCGGCTCGGCCACGCTCGTCATGGGGTAGCCCTGCTGCGCCAGCCAGGCGCCACCCCACTCCCAGCTCCCGATGTGGGGAAGCGCCATGATCACGCCGTTGCCGGCCTCCATGCCCGACACGAGGTGCTCCCACCCGCTCTCGACCACGAACCGGTCCGTGATGACGGCGGGAGGGATGGCGGGCAGGCGCGCCCCCTCGAACCAGTAGCGCGGCATAGTTGAGAAAGGCGCGCCGCGTGGCGGCCCGCACCTCGGCGTCGGTCAACCCGGGGCCGAGCACGCGCCGGAGATGTCGCCCGTACATGGCCCCGGCGTCGCCGGAGAAGTTCGACAACACCATCGCCACCATCGAGGCCGCCGCCGCGGCGACGTGTTCGGGAAGCTTCTGCATCGCCGTCCCGAGGGAGCGATACGTCAGATACGAGACCCAGGCACCGACGCCGCCGTCGTCGTCCCCATCGCCGCCGCCATCGCCAGGGTCACCGACCCCGTCGGTGCGTTCGGACGCGTCGGGCACCGTGCGGACCGCGTGACCGGGTCAGACGGGGGAGGCGGGGCTCAGAAGCCGCGCGACGACGGCCGGCGGGTGTTGCGCGCCGTGGGTCGGGCCTCGCGACGGGCACGCCAGATACGACCCGAACGACTCGAGGGCACACCGGCGCGTCGCGCCCGCCACCGACCCGACGGCTGGGCGGCACGGCGCGGGACCGCCGCGTGCGCCCCCAGGGCGTCGCGATGGGCACGGGCTTCACGCCAGGTCCGCCAGCGCGAGTCCACCCGTCCCTCTCGCCAACGAGCCAGGGCCCGGCGGGTGACGTCCATGTCGGCCTCGGCCAGCACAGCCCGCGTCGAGGCCAGGGGAGGTGGCCCCTCGGCCTCCTTCCACACGTTCACGAACCGCCCCAGGGCCGTGGCACACAGGAGCCCGAAGAACACCCACAACGCGGGGACGAAGGCGGCGACAGAAACGGCGCCGGCGATGAAGCACAGCCCGAGCAAGATGAACCGCTCGGCGCGTTCCATGAGCCCACCCTTGGCCGACAAGCCGAGCAGCTCGGCCTTGGCCCGCTGATAGGAGATGAGCGACGTCACCGCCAGGATGGCGAAGGGCAACAGGACCATCTCGCCGTGATGGCGCCCGGCCAGGTACCAGGCCACACCCCCGAAGAGAAAGGCGTCGGAGATCCGGTCGGCCACCGAGTCGAAGAAGGCGCCGCGCACCGAGGCCCGTCCCGAGGCCTTGGCCACCGGCCCGTCGAAGAGATCGGGCAGGCCGGTGGGAAAGAGGAGGAGGATCCCCAACACCAGGTGGCCCGAACCCACGGCGACGGCGGTGACCACGGACATGACCAGGCCGAAGATGGTGAGGACGTCGGCGGTGATCCCCACACGCACGAAGACCGTGCCGACAGGCTTGGTCGTGCGGTCCACCGCGTGGCGCCAACGACCATCGAACATGCGTGAGTTCCTCCGGGGGGTTCCGCCCCAATCCTACCATCGGCTCTTCGAGGCTCCTTCGATAGCCCCATCGCCGTCCCGTACTCGAGACGTCCTGGCCGAGAAGCACGGCGGGGCCCTGTCGGCCGCCCTCGCCGGCCCTGGCGACGGCAGGTGGGCTGACCTCGGCCCGGGAGTCGAGGAGACGGAAATCGCCCGGGCTCAGTGCAGCTGTCACCGGTAGGCTGCCACCCACAGCGGTCGCACGCGGTCGCACGCCGGAAGGATCTCGAGGGAGGGAGGTGCGCGGGGTGCCGAGTTACCCGCCGTCCCGTATCCGCAACGTTGCCCTGGTCGGACACAACGGCTCGGGCAAGACCACGTTGGCCGAGTCGCTGCTCTTCGCCACCGGTGCCGTCACCCGCCAGGGGAAGGTCGACGACGGCTCCACGGTGTCCGACTTCGAGCCCGAGGAGATCAAGCGCCACATGTCGCTCTCGCTCGCCATGGCCCCGTGCGTGCTCGACGACATCAAGCTCAACATCATCGACACGCCGGGGTATGCGGACTTCTTCGGCGAGGTGCGCGATGCACTGTCGGTCGTCGACCTGGCCGTTGTCGTCGTGAGCGCAGTGGAAGGTATCGAGGCGCAGACCGAAGCGGCCTGGAACCTCGCCGCCGAGCTGGGCGTGCCTCGACTCGTGTTCATCAACAAGCTCGACCGCGAGCGCGCCAGCTTCGACCGCACCCTCGGCGCGCTCCAGGAGCGCTTCGGCGCGGGGATCGCCCCCCTGGAGCTCCCCGTGGGCGAGGAGGCGGGCTTCCGGGGTATCGCCGACCTCCTCACCGACACGGCCATCATCTACGAGGGCCGCACCCCCCAATCCGGTCCCATCCCCGACGACCTCGCCGCCGTCGAGCACGAGGTGCGAGAGCAATTGGTCGAAGGCATCGTGGTCGGCGACGACGCCCTCATGGAGCGGTACCTCGAGGGAGAGGCGTTGTCGGGAGCCGAGCTCGAGGCCACCCTGGCCAGCGGTGTCGCCCAGGGCCTCGTGTTCCCGGTGGTGTGCGGCTCGGCCGTGACCGGTGTGGGCATCGACCGTCTCGCCACCCTGCTGGCCGAGATCGCTCCCAGTCCCGACTTGCGCCCTCCGGTGGAGGTCCGCGCCGGAGACTCGATCACCGAGGTGGCCTGCGATCCCGCCGGCGCGCCGCTGGCCCAGGTGTTCAAGACCATCTCCGATCCCTACGTCGGCAAGATCTCGCTCCTGCGCGTGTTGTCGGGCACGATCCGGCCCGACACCGTCCTCACCGATCCGCGCACCCACGCCGATCAGCGCCTCCACGTGCTGCAGCTGCTGCGGGGCAAGGAGGCCCAGCCCGTCTCCGAAGCCCAGGCGGGCGACATCGTGGCCGTGCCCAAGCTGTCCGACACCGCCACCGGTGACACGCTCGCCCCCAAGGGAACCCCGGTGGTCGTGCCCGCCGCGCCGGCCGAGCCCGTCGTCCTGTCGGTGGCCATCCGCCCCAAGTCAAAGGGCGACGAGGACAAGCTCATGACCGGACTGCACCGTCTCCAGGAAGAGGACCGCGCCCTCGTCGTCGAGCGGGTCGACGAGACGCACCAGACCATCTTGCGGGGGACGGGCGAGACGCACCTGGCCGTCGCGGCCGAGCGCCTGGCCCGGAAGTTCGGCGTGGAGGTGGCCACCGAGGACGTGCTGGTGCCGTTCCGAGAGACCATCTCCCAACAGGCCGAGGCGGAAGGCAAGTACAAGAAGCAGACCGGGGGCCACGGCCAGTACGGCGTGGCCTCGATCCGCATCGAGCCCCTCGAGCGGGGCGAGGGATTCCACTTCGTCGACCAGGTCGTCGGCGGCGCCATTCCCAAGCAGTACATCCCGGCCGTGGAGAAGGGCGTCCTCGAGGCCATGAGCCAGGGCGGGGTGCACGGGTACCCGGTCGTCGACGTGCAAGTGTCTTGCTACGACGGCAAGTACCACTCCGTCGACTCGTCGGAGATGAGCTTCAAGATGGCGGGGGCGCTCGCCTTCCGTGAGGCCATGGTGAAGGCGGGCCCGGTGGTGCTCGAGCCCATGTCTCGGCTCGAGGTCACCGTCCCCGCCACGATGCAGGGCGACGTCCTCGGCGACCTCAACTCCCGTCGGGGACGCGTCCAGGGCACCGACTCGCTCGACGGTGGCCTGCAGAAGATCTCGGCCCTCGTGCCCACCGCCGAGATCCAGCGCTACGCCGTGGACCTCCGATCCCTCACCGGGGGGAGAGGGCGCTTCCAGGCCACCTTCGACCACTACGACACGATGCCGCCGAACCTCGTGGAGCGCATGACCAAGGCGAAGGCCAACGGCAGCTGAGACGCCGATCTCAGGTCGGCGGCCAGGCCCCGTAGAGGCGTTGCCATCCCACCGCCAGTGTCTCGGGCATGACTCGCACGCCCGCCACCGCCGTCATGAAGTTGGTGTCCCCCGACCACCGGGGCAGCACGTGCATGTGGAGATGGGACGGAATGCCCGCCCCGGCGGCCCGGCCCAGGTTGGCGCCCATGTTGATGCCGTCGGGGTCATAGGCGGTGGTGATGGCCGAGACCGCCAGCCTGGTCCCGACCCAGAGGTCCGCTGATTCCTCGGGGGTGAGCTCGTCGAGCTCGCCCACGTGGCGGACGGGCATGACCAGAAGGTGGCCGCTCGCGTAGGGATAGGCGTTGAGCACGGCGAAGCTGAGATCGCTGCGCCACACCACGAGGTTGTCCGCACTGGGCGGTCCCGAAGCGGCGATGCGACAGAAGACACACTCCCCGTACTGTTTGCGTCGGTCCGCCTCGGTGGTGGAGACGACATAGTCGTTGCGCCACCCCGCCCACAGTTGGTCGAGGCCCAACTCAGCCATGGGTCTCAGTCATGGGGCTCAGTCATTGGGCTCGGTCACCGGGCTTCCTTCACCGACCTCGTCCGGTGACGATTGGCCCTGCTCCGGTGAGCCCTTCGCCGCGATCTCGGCGGACAGCGTCGTGACGAACTCGTCGACCGGGACGTCGCGCACGGCGCGCGCCGACGAGCGCGCGTTCACGCCCACCGTGCCCGCGGCCACGTCGTCGTTGCCGACGACGAGGACGTACGGGACCTTTTCGCGCTTCCAGCGACCGATGCGGGCATTGAGCGGCTGGTCGGCGAGGGTGATCTCGACCCGCACCCCGGCGTCGCGCACCGTGGCGGCCACGGCGCGGGCGTAGTCGTCGTGGTCGTCGCGCACCGGAAGGACCACGACCTGGACGGGCATCAGCCATGTCGGCAGCGCCCCCGCGTAGTGCTCGAGGAGGATGGCGAAGAATCGTTCCACCGACCCGAACAGGGCGCGGTGGATCATGACGGGCCGGTGCCGGGCGTTGTCGGCGCCCACGTACTCGAGTCCGAAACGCTGCGGGGTCTGGAAGTCGAGCTGGATGGTCGAGACCTGCCAATAGCGGCCGATGGCGTCGCGGGCCTGCACCGAGATCTTGGGGCCGTAGAACGCCCCGCCGCCCTCGTCCATGAGCAGATCGAGCCCGCGGCCCGTCGCCACCTCGCGCAGCGCCTCGGTGGCCTCGGCCCACTCCTCGTCGCTTCCCACCGCCTTGCCGGGAGGCCGGGTGGAGAGCTCGAGGTAGAAGTCGTCGAGGCCGAAGTCCCCCAACAGGTCGAGCACGAAGGTGAGGAGGGCGCCGAGCTCGGTGCCCATCTCCTCACGGGTGCAGAAGATGTGGGAGTCGTCCTGGGTCATGCCCCGAACCCGGGTGAGCCCGTGCACCACCCCCGACTTCTCGTAGCGGTACACGGAGCCGAACTCGAACAGCCGCATGGGCAACTCGCGGTAGGAGCGCTGGCGGCTGCGGTACACGAGCACGTGGAACGGGCAGTTCATGGGCTTCAGGTAGTACCGCTGGCCCTCGTCGAGCTCCATGGGCGGATACATGCTCTCCGCGAACCAGTCGAGGTGGCCCGAGATCTCGAAGAGCTCGGCCTTCGAGATGTGCGGGGTGTAGACGAAGTCGTAGCCCCCGTCGATGTGGCGCTGGCGCGAGTACTCCTCCATCAGGCGGCGGATGGTGGCGCCCTTGGGGTGGAACACCGCCAGCCCCGAGCCGATCTCGGTGGGGAACGAAAAGAGATCGAGCTCGGCCCCGATGCGGCGGTGGTCGCGCCGTTCGGCTTCCTCGAGACGGTGGAGGTGCTCGGCGAGCGCCTTGTCGGTCTCCCAGGCGGTGCCGTAGATGCGCTGCAGCTGAGGACGGTGCTCGTCGCCGCGCCAGTAGGCGCCGGCCACGCGCAGGAGCTTGAAGTGCCCGAGCCGCCCCGTCGACGCCACGTGCGGGCCCCGGCACAGGTCGACGAACCCGTCGTTGCGATACGCGCTCACGGCCGAGCCGTCGGCTTCGATGTCGCCGGACGCCTCGGCCGACAGCGCCAGGTCGGGCGACGCCCCGGCAACACCCTCGATGATCTCGCGCTTGAACGGCTGGTCCGCGAAGAGCTCCAATCCCTCGTCGATCGAGTGCTCCTCGCGCACGAAGGCCTGGTCGGCGCGCATGATGGCGCGCATCTTCTCCTCGATGCGCTCGAGATCGTCGTCGCTGAAGGTGGCGCCTCCGGGCAGCTCGAAGTCGTAATAGAAGCCGTCGGCGATGGATGGGCCGATGGCGTAGTGCGCCCCCGGCCACAGGTCGAGCACGGCCTGGGCGAGCACGTGGGCGGTGGAGTGGCGCAGCACGGCCCGTCCCGCCTCGGTGTCCTCGGTGATGACGGCCACCTCGGCGCCGTCGTGCAGTGGCGTGTCGAGGTCGACCACCACGCCGTCGACGATGGCCGCCACCGCCGCCTTGGCCAGACGCCGGCCGATCGATGCGGCCAACGCCAGCGCGTCGTCGCCGTCCTGGAGCTCTTTCGTCGAGCCGTCGGGCAGTCGGATCGTGATCACAGCTCCACTCCCAACAGCGCCGCCCCGGCGGCCACGGAGCGACCGGCGGCGGCCTCGTCATCGAGCACCATGAGGGCTTCGTTCGCCCGGAGGTCGTCGTCGAGGAACCCCCGCACGGCGTCGAGCGCGGGCCCGGAGACTCCCCGGGCGGTGGCACGGCGCCACCGCTCGAGGCGCTGCGCACCCTCGTTGAGATCGGCTTGTCGCCAGTCCCAGTCCGTGCGGTAGTGGTGGGCGAGCAGGGTCAGGCGCACCGCGGCCGGATCCCATTCCTTCAAGAGGTCGGCCACGAACACCAGGTTGCCGAGGGACTTCGACATCTTGGTGCCGTCGAGCCCGACCATCCCCACATGCAGCCAGTGACGTGAGAAGGTCGTCCCCGTCACCGACTCCGACTGCGCCGTCTCACACTCGTGGTGCGGGAAGATGAGGTCGGTGCCCCCACCGTGGAGGTCCACCGTGTTCCCAAGCTCGCGCATGGCGAGCGCCGAACACTCGATGTGCCAGCCCGGCCGGCCCGCCCCCCAGCGCGACTCCCACGACGGCTCGTCGGGGGCGGAGGGCTGCCACAGCACGAAGTCGAGCGGGTCGCGCTTGTTGGGGTCGTCGGGGCGGCCGCCGCGTTCGGCCGCCAGGAGGAGCATCTCGGGACGGGTGAGATGGCTCACCTGGCCGAAGGCGGGGAACGTCGAGATGTCGAAGTACACGGCCCCGCCGGCGCTGTAGGCGTGGCCAGCGTCGAGCACGGCACCGATGAGCGAGAGGATGTCGGGGATGGCCGAGGTGGCGCGCGGCTCGCGGTACACCGGGAGCAACGCCAGCGCCGCCATGTTGGCGTCGAAGCGCGCCATCTCCTCCGCGGCGAGGTCGAGGTAGTGCACACCGAGCTCGCGCGCCTTGCGCAGGATGTCGTCGTCGACGTCGGTGACGTTGCGCACCAGGCGCGGTTCGTGGCCGAGATCGATGAGCCGCCGTTGCAGGATGTCGAAGGTCACATAGACCTGGGCGTGGCCGACATGGGCGGCGTCATAGGGCGTGATGCCGCACGAGTACATCGAGACGACCAGCCCCGGTTCGAAGGGGACGATCTCGCCCCGCGTGGTGTCGTAGAGCCTCATACGTGGCCCAGCCCGGTCAGCCCCAACGTGCTGTGGGCCTTGTAGCGGATGTTCAGGGTGACGAGCACGGCGGTGAAGGCCTCGATGGGCCCCGCCTGGGCCAGACTCCCGGCGTCGAGGGGCCGCAGGCCCTCGATCGAGGCGAACAGCGCCATCGCCGCCGCAGTGGCGTCGGCATGGTCCGAGCACACGAGCACGTCGGCGAGGAGGGTCTTGCCGAGGTCCTCGAGGTCCGAGGCGGGCAGATGGTGGCCCGCCGCGGCCACCGCGGCGCCGGGCAGAGCCGCCTGGATGGCGCCCGCCATCGATCCCCGGGGCGGCACCAGGGCGTACATCTCGCGGCCCTGTCTGGCCAACGCGTTCACCACCGACACCACCACCTTGCCGTCGAGCCGGGCCGCGAGGGGGGCCAGCGTGGCCAGGACGCCGTCCCAAGGGGTGGCCACCACCACGATGTCGGAGGCGGCGGTGTCCTCGTTGGCGGCGCCGGTGATGTCGAGCCGGCGCGCGCCACGCGTCGTGCAGCGCGGCCACGACTTGGCTGGCACGCGACTCGTCGCGTGACCCGATCGTCACCGAGGCGCCGGCGGCGGCGAGCCGCACCCCGAGACCCCGGCCGAGCGGCCCCGTGCCACCGAGGATCCCGACGTTCATCAGAACACACTGGCACAACGGCCCCCGGCCCTGGTTCAGTCCCGTCCCCCTCCCGGTCCGCTCGACTCGGCCCGGCCCGGCCGGGCGGCTCGGGTAGGGTCGCCCGCAGTGTCGCCGAGCAACGGGCTCCTGTCGGGGAAGCGGATCCTCATCACCGGGGTGCTCACCGACGCGTCGTTGGCGTTCGGGGTGGCCCGCCGGGCCCAGGCCGAAGGGGCCGAGGTCGTCTTGTCCGGCGCGGGGCGGGGTTTGTCGCTCACGAGGCGTACGGCGCGCAAGCTCGACACGCCCGTCGACGTCATCGAGATCGACGTCTCAGACGCCACCCATCTCGAAGCCGCCGCCGCCGACCTGACGGCCCGTTGGGGGCGGCTCGACGGCATCCTGCACGCCATCGGGTTCGCACCCCAGGAGTGCCTGGGCGGTGACATCCTGCGCGCCGAATGGGAGCAGGTGGCAGTGGCGCTCCAGATCTCGGCGTACTCGTTGAAGGCCCTCGTCGGCGCCCTGCGACCCCTGCTCGTGGCCGCGGGCAGCTCATCGGTGGTCGCGCTCGACTTCGACGCCCGGGTGGCGTGGCCCGCTTACGACTGGATGGGCGTGGCCAAGGCGGCGCTCGAGTCCCTCGCCCGGTATCTGGCCCGGGATCTCGGGCCCGAGGGGGTCCGCGTCAATCTGGTGGCCGCCGGCCCGGTGCGCACCATGGCGGCCAAGTCCATCCCGAGCTTCAAGGCGTTCGAGGACACCTGGGGCGATCGGGCCCCGCTCGGGTGGGACGTCAACGACTCCGAGCCGGTGGCGCGCGCCTGCGTGGCGCTGCTGTCGGACTGGTTCCCCATGACCACCGGCGAGATGGTGCACGTGGACGGCGGCGTCCACGCCATGGGCGCCTGATCCGGGCCCGGCTCGTCCCCGTGAGCGAGCCCCGATGACCGAGCTCGGCGCCGAGGACTTCGAAGCGGCGGGGATCTACCACCCCGACGGCCCCGGCGCCCCCGATCGCCTCGAGCTCTTGGCCTACCTCGACAGCCGGGGTGTGGCGCTCGAGAGGTTGGTGGAGTCCGACCGGGCCGGGGCGTTGGCGGCGCTCGCCTCCGAGCTCCCCCTGCGGGCCCCGGGGCCGGCCCTGAGCATCGAGGACGTGGCCCGGGCCGGCGCCACCACGGTGGACCGGGTGCGTCGCATCCGGCTGGCGGCCGGGCTCCCCGCCGACCTCGGTGACCCGGGCCACCCCGGGTTGCCGTCGACGGTGGTCGACGACGTGGTGTCGTTCGAGGCCGGCGCGGCGCTCTTCGGCGAGACGCCCACCCTGTCCTTCACCCGCGTGATGGGAGCGGCCGTGGCCCGGATCGCCGAGGCGGCTGTCAGCCTCTTCCTCACCGAGCGCCTGCCGGCCCTGAGCCCCGACGCCACCGAGCTGGACCGGGCCCGTGCCGCCGAGGACGGCACCGCCACTTTCATCGCCGTGACGCCGGGACTGATGACCGATCTGCTGCGCGAGCACATGGTCCTGGCCATCCGGCGCTCGGTGGGCGAGCGCACCCTCGAGGTGGACGGGTCCGCCGTCACCGTCGGGCTCGGCTTCGTCGACCTGGTGGGATCGACGCCGTGGGCGAGCGGCCTCACGTTGAAGGCCCACGCCATGGCCTTGGCCGGGTTCGAATCGGCGGCGTGGGACATCGCCTCGGCCCACGGTGGACGCGTCGTGAAGTTGATCGGCGACGAAGCCATGTTCCTGGCCCCCACCGGCGCCGCCGGGGCCCGCATCGCCCTCGAGCTGTGCCGGGCCGTCGCCGCCGACGACGCCCTCCCCGAGGCGCGCGGGGCGGTGGGGTACGGGACCGTCGGGGCGCGTGACGGCGACTACTTCGGCCCGCTCGTCAACCTCGTGGCGCGTGCCGTCAAGGCGGCCGACCCCGGGTCCGTCGTCCTCACCGAGACCGTGCACGCGGATCTCGGCGACTCCCCCGCCGCCGGCGAGCGGTGGGAGGTCGCCGAGCTGCCGGCGCGGACGCTGCGTGGCATCGACGAGGCGGTGCGGTTGTTCGCCCTGCGCTGACCCGGCGTCGGCCCGAGGGCGTCAGTCCTCGGACAGGATCTTGTACAGCTCCTTGCCAGTGGCGCGGATGGCCGTGGTGGCCCGCTCCATCTGGGTGGGGTCTCCGGCGCGGGCGATCTGCTTGGCCGCTCCCATCAGATGGGCGGCGGCACGCATGAGGCCCTGGAACTCCGTGGCGAAGTCGGCGTCGGAGTCCCACGGGCTCTCCCCGTACTTCTCCACCCGCTCGGCCGCCTCGGCCCGGCCCGCGTCGGTGAGCTCGTAGACGCGCTTGCCGTCGCGCTCCTCACACCGCACGAGGCCCTCGTCCTCGAACAATTGCAGCGTGGGATAGACCGAGCCGGGGCTCGGCCGCCACATGCCGCCGCTCTTCTCTTCCAGGCGCCCGATGAGCTCGTAGCCGTGGGCGGGGCCGTCGGTCAGCCCGCTGAGCAGGGCGGTGCGGATGTCGCCGCGCCGCATGCGCCGCCCGCCGCCCCGCCAGTTGCCCCGGTCCGCCCCCCATTCGCCCCCGGCCCAGGGCGGGCGGCCGTGGCGTCCTCGCATTCTTCCGTGTGCATGCATGGTGGTCTCTTTTCTGTGTCGAATCTCGGCCGGACCCTATGTCCAGACTGTTCTCGTAAGACCATGATATATCGTTATCGATCGCAAGGCAAGGCCCAGGGCGGAGGGAACCGCAGCAGGTTCGGGGCACGCCGGCCCGGGTCAGCCGAAGTCGACCTTGAACTCGGCCAGCGAGTTGGGGAAGGTCCCGTCGAGGATGTTGTTCCGGTACGTCGACGAGGAGTCGAAGGACCAGATGTCGGCGAAGGCCACGGTGTGGGAGACGAACCAGGCCCCCATGTGGTCCATGAACGACGGGTCGTCACCGAGCCCGTGGCCGTCGGAACGGTATTCGTCGGACCACTCCGGTATGGCGATGGGCTTCCCGTGGGACGCCGCGAACGACGCCAGCCAATTGAACCCCCACTGCTGCGACAGCTGGTTGGCCCAGGCGGCCGCCGGCGTGAACGGGGTGCCCCAGAAGTTGTCGTAGTCGTCGGTGCCGACGAAGTCGACGTAGGCGTTGCCGGGATAGGCCTGGTCGGGCGTGTAGCTCGTCGGGCTCGAGCCGTTGGGGTTCCACACGAAGGTGAAGTGCTCACCGCGCGCGGCCCGTATGGTGGTCACGATCTGCTTCCAGAAGGCGACGAAGTTCGCGGCGTCGGCGCTCGTCTGCACCGACCAGGGGAACCAGTTGCCGTTGAACTCCCAGCCGAGCCGCAAGACGGCATCGGACTCGCCCCCGCTCACGAGGTTCTTGGCCAGGGTGGCGAAATACTGGTCATAGGCCCCGGTCGCCCCTTGGGCCAGCGTCCCCACCCCGGGAAGGATCGGCACCCCCAACACGAGCCGGAACCCCGAGCCGCTCCACGCCGACGCGCCGGGTGCCTCGTCCATCCCCGCCCAGCCCTGGCTCCGCTCGAGATAGTCCGTGGCGTAGGTGAGGTGGGCGCCGGTGGCCAGTTCGAAGTCGATCAACCCGTCGGGGTTGCCGTACCCGGCGTAATCGCCGAGGGGAACCGAGTACCGCCCGTTCGACGCCATCCCGGAGCCGAGGGTGATGGCGCCCGCCACCGTCAAACTGCGGACGCCCCGGGTGCTGGTACACATCGATGTCAGCGCTCTCGGGGTCATCGTGGTGTACACGCTCGACGTCGATCCCGTCGCCGCCGCGAAAGACCCGCTCGTGGTGGCGCGCCCCCCGTTCCCCGGCAGCGCGAACCCTTCGAAGCCGCGACTGTCGGTGACGACCTGCGAGCGGTTGTTGGCCTCTGTCGTCTTGGTGAACGAGGCCGGATGACCCTCGGCATTCCCCTTCCACGTCGCCGTCAAGGTGGCCGGAGCGCCGGTACCGGTCACGGTTGCACAGTTCAACGGGCTGGTGGTGAAGGCGGCCCGCACCCGCCCCGAGGTGATGGTCACGGCGCCGTTCGAGGTGTGACAACCCAAGAGCGTCCCCACGAGGCGCGACGAATGCGCCTCGGTGTCCGACGCCGAGAGACGCGGGGTGAACGACATCGTTCCCGACAGCTGACAGATCACCGAGCCCGGCGCGGCCCCGTGGAACCGGTGCGGGCGCGCCGCGGCGGGACCGGCCGCGACACCGAAGTGGGCCACCATGACGATCGCAGCCGTGCACACGGCGATCGGCACCGTCGGCCTGTGGCGCGTGAAGACCTGTCGGGCTCGCACTGTCCCTCTCCGTCCGGGACCTCGGCGGCCCCGGCCCCCCACTCTTGACGTCCGTCCCTACCCCGGCAATCGCCAGAATTAACGAACACGTCGTCCCCCGACATCACGACCGGGCGACGTCGGACGCCGCCCGGGCGCAGCTCAGCGCTGAAGCGCCTTGACCTCCAGGTACTCCTCGAGGCCGTACTTGCCGAGCTCACGACCGATGCCGGACTGCTTGTAGCCGCCGAAGGGCGCCAGGGGGTTGAACCCTCCCCCGTTGACCTCGACCTGGCCACTGCGAATCCTCCGGGCCACCTGCTCGGCATGGCCCTTGTCCCCGGCCCACACCCCGCCGGCGAGGCCGTACACGGTGTCGTTGGCGATCTCGACCGCCTCTTCCTCGGTGTCGTAGGGGATGATCGAGAGCACGGGCCCGAAGATCTCCTCCTGGGCGATGGTCATGTCGGGCGTCACGTTGGAGAAGACGGTGGGTCGCACGAAGTAACCCTTGTCGAGGCCCTCGGGAAGCTCCGCACCACCGGTGAGCAGGGTCGCCCCCTCGTCGACACCCTTGTTGATGTAACCGCGCACGCGCTCGAGCTGGGTCGAGGACACGAGCGGCCCCAGGCGGGTGTCGGCGTCGAAGGGATCGCCCGGCGTGTAGGTCTCCGCCGTCTCCACCGCCAGTGCCTCGACCTCGGCCAGGCGCGACCGGGGCACGATCATGCGGGTCAGGGCCGAGCACGTCTGGCCGGAGTTGATGTAGCAGGCGGCCACACCGGCGGGCACAGCCGCGGCCAGATCGGCGTCGGCGAGGATGACGTTGGGCGACTTGCCCCCGAGCTCGAGGGCGACACGCTTCACGCCCTCGGCGGCCAATTGCATGACGCGCTTTCCGGCGCGCGTCGACCCGGTGAACGACACCATGTCGACGAGGGGATGCGACGCGATCGCCTCCCCGACAACGGGCCCCACCCCGGTCACGAGGTTGAAGACGCCGGGCGGCAGCCCGATGTCGTCGAGGATCTCGGCCAGGATGAAGGCATTGAGCGGAGCGACCTCGCTCGGCTTCAGCACCACGGTGCACCCTGCCGCCAGCGCCGGCGCCACCTTGGCCGCGATCTGGTGCAGCGGGTAGTTCCACGGCGTGATGGCTCCGACCACTCCCACGGGCTCGCGCACGATGAGCGAGTTCCCCACCTCCTCCTCGAAGGGGAAGTCGGTGGCGAGCTGGGCGGCGGCCGAGAAACTCATCACGGGCAATCCCACCTGGATGAGGTTCGACAGCGTGAAGGGCATGCCGACCTCCTGCGAGATCAACGTGGCGATCTCGACGGTGCGGGCCGTCAAGGCTTCCTGGACGCGCTCGAGGATCTTGGACCGCTCTTCTCTCGACGTCGTCGACCACTCCCCGAAGGCATCGGCGGCGCAACGTGCGGCGCGGTCCACATCCTCGGGGGTCCCGGCGGGAATGGTCCCGATGACTTCCTCGGTCGCCGAGTTGACGACCTCGATGACGCCCGTGCCCGTCGAGGGCACCCAGGCCCCACCGATGTAGAGCTTGTCCCGTACCTCCATGACCGACCCTCCTGACTGGCTCCCGGGCCGGTGCGACCGGTCCCGGGCCGGTGCGGCAGACGCACGCGGACAGGCCCGATGCTATGCGGGGAGTGGTGGGCCCGCCCCTCCGGGTCGGGCGACGTCGTCGCGGGGAGGGCCGTCGTGATCCTCGGGGTCGACCTCGAGGTGCTCCTCGGCGTCGGTGTCGGGGTCAACCGGGGCGCTCGGCTGGTAGGGATTGCCGAGGATGTGGCGGGCCATGTCGAAGATCGACGCCGAGTCGGCGTCGGCCTCGGTCACCACACCACCGAGCAGCGAGCGGTCGCGTCCGGTCACCTGCTCGATGACCGAGTCCCCCATGCGCTGCACGAGGTCGCCCATCTCGGCCCGCTCCTGACCCTTCGGGATCCGCAGCCAGCACATCACCACCGCCTGGACGAGCCCCGCGGCGGCCGGCCAGAGCCAGATGGTTCGGTAGTCGCCGGTGAGGTCGACCACCCAGGCGGCCAAGAAGGAGAAGGCCACCGCGAAGAGGCTGAAGGGCGCCACGAGCTTGCCGAGAAGCTCGGCCATCCCCCCCGAGCGCGGCAGGAGCTGCAGCAGCATGGGGGCCAACGCGATCACGAAGGCGGCGAAGAACGGCCCCCCCACGAAGGCCAGCACCACCGACTGCCAGATGTGGGTGGTCGTGAACTGCACGAGGGAGACCACCGTGCCCGCCACCGGCGTCGCCACGGCGATCTGCTTGCGCGTGAACAGGCGGCTCAGGCCGTAGCCGAGGGCGAGGCCGAGCATCACCACGGGCACGCCGCTCACCCACCCGGCGATGGTCTGCGCATTGGCGCCGGCGTGCTGGACCTTCTGGAAGTAGACGATGGCGAGGTACCCCGTGGCGCTGAGCCCGGCCCAGAACACCAGGACGCCGGTGATGAGGACCTTGGCGTTGGGCACCTCGAGGACCTCGGCGACCTCGTCGCGCCAGGGGCGGGCCCGGGTCCGGCGTTCGCGCTCGGCGACCTCACGTGCCGCCGGCGACTCGCGCACCAGCAGGAGCACGACGACGGCGACGACCACCATGAACCCGCCCGCCTCCCGGAAGGCCAGGTTCCAGGTGGAGGGGTCATTCACCTTCCACGTGGCGATGACGGTGCCCTTGATCACCAGGCTGACGAGCACGCCGAGCACGCCGATCAGCGCGGCCGCCTTCACCGATCGGCTCTTGCCGAAGGTCTCGGGGATGGCGGCCACGTTGGTGAGCCCGAACACGACGCTGGCCGTCTTCGCGCACACGATCAGCAGGACCAGGGGCCAGAACCCCCCCACGAGCGTGTACCCCCACGTGCACACCCCCATGATCAGCAGTCCGGCGGCCATGTACGGCGCCCGGCGACCGGCGGCCGATCTGGTGCGGTCGCTGGCGCGCCCCAGCAACGGGTAGGCGAGCCAGCCGATCAACCGGTTGGCCGTGAGGGCGAAGGTGATGGCCAACGCGCTCGACACCCGGGCCGAGACGAGCAGGGTGAGCAGGACCCCCGAGACCGCCAGGTTGGCCCGGGGCCCCACCAGGCCGAGGGTCAGGCCGATGAAGCTCCGCAGTCGCATGCGGTCGATCCCCGCGCCGGGGCTTGCGGCTTCGGTCTCCGGGGTCCCGGCGGCGGGCACCACGTCGGTCACCGGAAAGCCATCGGCAGCCCCGGGCCCTGCCACGAGCGAACGATCGCCCGATCCGGCCGCATCGGGACCATTCATCAGAGCAAGCCTACGGGAGACCCCCCCATACCGGGGCTCGCCGTTCCGTCACGGGGCCACCCGCCGACGGCGGCGATCAGGAGGGGCGCTCGGGGAGCACGGCCGCGATCTGGTCCCGCACGGGGACGAATTCGGGCATCACGAAGTCCCGCCGCAGCCAGTTGGCACCGTCGACGACCAGGGTGTGGCCGGTGACGAAGGAGGCGTAGGGCGAGCACAGCCAGGTGGCCGCCCAGCCGAGCTCGTGGAGCCGTCCCAGGCGACCCGCCGGCGAGCGTCGGGCGTCGACGTCGTCGCCCTCGGTGCGCAGGGCCTTGAGGTCGGCCCGCATGTCCTCGTGGGGAAAGAGCCCAGGGGCCAGGGCGTTCACCCTTACCCCGCGGGGGGCCCATTCGACGGCCAGGGTCTTGGTCAGGTTGCCCACGCCGGCCTTGGCGGCGGCCGTGTGGGCCATGCCGGGACCACCCGTGAAGGACTGCGTGGCCAGGATGTTGCAGATCGCCCCGGCGTCGCCGGCCCGGCTCGCCCGTCGGAACAGCTCCTGGGAGCAGAAGAAGGTGCCGTCGAGCACGATCTGGGTCACTGCCCGCCAGCCGTTGGGGCTCAGGTCCTCGGCGGGGACGGGGAAGTTGGCGGCGGCGTTGTTGACGAGGACACGGGCCGGCCCCAGTGCGTCCTCGAGCTCGTCGAACGCGGTGGCGATGTCTTCGGCCCGTCGGATGTCGGCCCCGGCGTGGGCGGCCCGGCCCCCCACCGCTTCCACGGCGGCCACGCCCGCCTGGCGGTGGTCCTCGGCGCGCGACAGGATGCCGACCGCCGCGCCCAGGCGCGCGAACTCGACGGCGACGGCCTTGCCGAGACCGGTTCCTCCGCCCGTCACGATGACCGTCGTCCCCTCGAAGGTGTCCGGCGGCAACATCGCCTGCCCCGAGGGGGGCGGCTCGGGAAGGGGCACGTCGCTTACTTGCCCTCGAAGACGATGGGCTGCTTCTTGGCCTTGGCCGCGTACCCGGCGGGCATGTCGTCGGAGACGAACTCGATCGACGAGCTCATGGCGCCGAACCGCATGGCCTCGGTGAAGCCTCGGTAGACGAACCCGTCGACGGTGCGCTTGATGCTCTGCACCGCGAGGGGGGCGTTGGCGGCGATCTCCTCGGCGATCCCCATCGCCGTCGGGAGCAGGTCCTCGGTGGTGGTCACCTGTTGGACCACGCCGATGCGCTCGGCGGTCCGGGCGTCGAGGCGTCGCCCCGTGAAGGCGAGCAACTTGGCCCACCCCGCCCCGGCCTCGTGGGCCAAGCGAAGATCGCCTCCCGCGTCGATGCCGACACCCACCTGGGCTTCGGGCAGGGCGAACACGGCGTCCTCGGCGGCCACACGGATGTCGGACATGAGCACGAGCTCGAAACCGAATCCCAGGCAGTAGCCCTGGACGGCGGCGACGATGGGCTGGGGGAGCTCGGCGAACACCTTGAACCGCTCGTGGGCCCAACGGATGCCCTCGTAGTAGTTGCGCGCCTTCTCGGCCGGGGAGCGGCCCGTCACCCGGTCCTCGGGCATACCCAGGTCGATGCCGGCACAGAAGGCCCGGCCCTCACCCCGCAGCACGACGACACGCACCCGCTCGTCGAAGCGGATCTGGTCGGCACGGGCCCCGAGCTGGCGGGTGGACTCCCAGCTCCAGGCGTTGAGCTTGTCGGGCCGGTTGAGCGTGAGCACGGCCACGTGCCCCTCGACGGTCAGGTCGAGATGCCACTCGTCTTCGGCGACGACGGGCGAGGTCCTGAACATGCTCTCTCCGATCCAGGGGGCAGCCGGGCCAGGAAGGCGCCGGACCGCCGCGTTCTTCGGCGCGTGAGTATCCCATGGGGCCCGGGACGGGTCCGGCGCCGTGGCCGCATCCTCGGGACTTAGATAGGATCCACTATGTAACTTTGGGGCAGCGTCCATGCGTGGAGTGGTACGGCAGGGGCTAATCGGAAGGAGCCGGGTGTCACGGACCCAGGAGGAGCGCAAGGCCGACACCCGGGCCCGCCTGCTCGACGCGGCCGCCGGACTGTTCGCCGAGCGGGGCATCGACGCCGTGTCCGTCGACACCGTGGCCGACGCAGCGGGACGGACCTCGGGAGCGGTCTACGCCCATTTCGGCTCGAAGCAGGGCTTGCTCATGGCCCTGCTCGACGAGTGGGCCCATTCTCTCCTCACTGTCATCGCTGCCGAGTTCGAATTGGCCGCCACCGTCGAGGACCGGCTTCGGGCCGTGGCTGCCAATGTGGTGACCAACCCGAGCGACCAGACCCGCCGGCTCCTGCTCCTCGAGCGCGAGCTGTGGCTCCGTGCCACTCGCGACACCGAGGTGGCCGGGGCGATGCAGGCCCGGTCGCGCCAAGCCCACGACTGGTTGACCAAGGGCTTCGCGACATGGATCGACGATGGTCTCGTGGCTCCCATCGCACCACCCGACGTCTTGGCCACCGTGTTCCGTGCCCTCGTGATCGGCTTCGAGACCCAGCACCGCATCGACCCCGACAGCCTCGACACCGATGTCGTCGCCGCCGCACTGGCGCTCGTGACCGGCGCGGCGCGGGAGGCCGATGGCACCACGCCCATGACCGTGCTCCACCGTTCCCAGTCATCAGAAGTTCTCCGAGCCCAGAAATAGTTCTCAGAACCCAGAAATCCAGAAATAAGGAGACAGCCGTGCACACCGAGATTTGCGACCGACTCGGCATCGAGTTCCCTATCTTCGCCTTCACCCACTGCCGCGACGTCGTCGCCGCGGTGTCCAACGCGGGCGGGATCGGGGTCCTCGGCGCCATCGGCTTCTCCCCCGAGGAGCTCGAGATCGAGCTCCAATGGCTCGACGAGCACGTCGGAGACAATCCCTACGGCGTCGACATCGTCATCCCCGGCAAGTACGAGGGCATGGGCGAGATGGACCCCGTGAAGCTCGAGGCCCAGCTGCAGTCCATGGTCCCCGACGACCATCGGCGCTTCGCCCGGCGCCTGCTCGCCGAGCACGGCGTGCCCGAGCCCGCCGAGGACCAGAAGCGCAGCGGGATGATGGGTTGGACCGAGGCGACGGGCAAGCCGCTCTTGGCGGCCGCGCTTCGCCACGACAAGGTCAAGCTCATCGCCAACGCCCTGGGCACCCCCCCGGCGGACGTGATCGCACAGGTGCAGGCCTCGGGCCGGCTCATCGGCGCGCTGGCCGGTTCGGTCAAGCACGCCATGAGCCACAAAGCGGCCGGCCTCGACTTCATCGTGTGCCAGGGCACCGAGGGGGGCGGCCACACCGGGGACGTGGGATCGCTCGTCCTGTGGCCCGAGGTGATCGACGCCGTCTCCCCCCTGCCGGTCCTCGCCGCGGGCGGGGTGGGCAGCGGTCGGCAGATCGCGGCCGCGCTGGCCATGGGGGCCCAGGGGGTGTGGGGCGGCACCTTGTGGCTCACGGTGGAGGAAGCCAACACGTCGCCGGGGCAGATGAAGGCGTATCTTGCCGCCACGAGCCGGGACACGGTGCGGTCGAAGTCCTTCACGGGCAAGCCGTGCCGCATGCTCAAGAACGACTGGACCGAGGCGTGGGAACGCCCCGACACGCCTGATCCCCTCCCCATGCCCCTTCAGATGATGGTGGCCATCGAGGCGGTGGGCGCCACGCATCGGTATCCCGAAGAAGCGAAGGACGTGGCCTTCAACCCGTGTGGCCAGGTCATCGGACGCGCCACCCGGGTGCGCAAGACACGCGACGTGATCTTCGACCTCGTCGAGGAGTACGCCGAAGCCGTCGAGCGCCTGTCGCAGACCGCCCGCGTCGAGGTCTGACCGGGCCGGTCGTTCGGGGCAGCTCGAGCACATCGGTCGCCCGAGGTTTGGTCGCGCCCCAGGTCAGGGACACCAGCCGCAGCCACCACGGTCCGGCACGGAGTGCTCGAATCGGCGCGAAGGTTTCGGTGTGGCCACCATCGGTCCGTCTGTCTCCGCCTCCCCCACGGGCCGGGCGCGAGCCGCCGCTCGCGTCGTGGTCCTGACGGTGGCTGTGACGATGGTGCTCGGGGGCTGTTCCCAAGCGGCCAGCATCCCCGCCACGGTCACAGGGCCGAGCTTTCCCTCCGTCGTGTCCAGCGTGCACTGTGCGGTGCAGAGCCGATCGGTCCTGGTGACGGGCACCCTGACCGGTGTGTCCACCGCGCCGGCCTACTCGGGAGTGGTGGCAACGGTCTATGGCGCCGGGAAGAAGCAAATCGGGTCGGCCGAGGGACCGGTCATCGTGCTGGACAATGGCCAGGCCGTGCCGATCTCGATGACGGTGGACGTCACCGGGACGCCCGCATCGTGCGTCGTGACGTGGGGAGCGGGACCACCACCACCGTCCCCGGGATGAGCGCACCCGAGGCGCTCGCCGATCGTTCACGTTGCCGGCACAACATTCAAAGCTGGTCTTCAGTCAAGAAGGGGCCGTGACGATGCTCCGCTTCGATCCGAGATTCCGATCTTCCGGGGGACGTGCGCCGTGGAATTCGAGCAGAAGGCGCACGTCGTCCTCGACGTCCCACCCCCGGCGAGGACCGCTCGAATTCTGACCCAGACGTTCGGATGGACGATCCACTACCAGTGGCTGGTCGACAACACCGAAGGCCACATCGAGATTCGGCGCATCGACTCGGAATCACTTCGCTCCGATCAGGTCGACCCGTCCGACGCCGCCGCCGTTGCCTCCCACGTCGAAAGTCGGATGCACACCGAAGGCTACGACTTCACCCGTAGCCCGACCGAGGACCTGCCGGTGGTCGCGAGCTGGGCCATTGCGCCTCGTGGATCCGGCCCACACCCCACCCGTGCAAGCCCATGACGAACGAAGGCCACCCGGCGCGCCATTCCCGATGGCCGTTCGCGGCGGCGGGCCGACGACACGAAGAGGTTCGGACCGCGGCCCACGTCGAGGACGCATTCGCCGCTGCCATTCATGAGAACGAGCATCGCGACGTCGCGGCGATATTCGAGCATGTCATCGGTGCCGTCGACAAGGTTATCGAGGCGGTGTGGGAATCCACCGGGTTCGACCGGACCCGCGTCGTTGCGGGTGGGTCGCTGTCGGAGCACCATCGGAGGATGGTCACCGATCTGCTGGGCGCTCAGCGCCGGTTGGACCAAATACGCAAGGCAGAGGTGGGCAGCGGTCCCTAGCTGATGTCGTCGGGAAGGCTGACGCTATCGAGCGTCCGCGGCTGGCGCGACGCAGCAATCGGAGTCCCGGGTGGTGTGGCGTCGAGAAACCGATCCATTCTCTTCGCCATTATCAAGATACACCAGGGTAGGGGGCTTGTGGCAAGGACCCTGGGCGTGCTGACAATGCGGGCTCGAGGGGGTGGATGGTGGGCAACGATGTGCTGGGTCTCGATGAGATCGACCGGACGCAGATCGCGATCGTTGGTGGCAAGGGCGCGCACCTGGGTGAACTGGCGCGGATCGAAGGCATCCGCGTGCCGGCCGGCTTCTGTGTCACGACGGACGGCTTCCGGCGGATCATCGCTGAAGCACCATCGCTCGACGATCCCCTGGATCGGCTCTCGCGCCTCAACCCGGATGACGGGGAGGCGATCGGCAGGCTCGGCGCAGAGATCCGTCGAACCCTCGAAGGGATCGCCATACCCGACGATCTGGCCGCGGCGATCACCGCCTCGGTCGCCCGGCTCGGCGAGGAGGCCGCCTACGCGGTCAGATCCAGCGCGACAGCGGAGGACCTACCGACGGCCTCGTTCGCAGGCCAGCAGGACAGCTACCTGAACGTCGTGGGGCCCTCGGCGATCCTCCAGCACGTCAGCCGGTGCTGGGCCTCGCTGTTCACCGACCGGGCCGTGACCTACCGGCTGCGGAACGGCTTCGACCACCGGAAGGTGTCCATGGGGGTCGTCGTGCAGCAGATGGTCCTCCCTCGCTCGGCCGGCGTTCTGTTCACGGCCGACCCCGTCACGTCCAACCGCAAGGTCGTCGTGGTGGAGGCCAGCTTCGGCCTCGCCGAGTCACTGGTGTCGGGCCGGGTGAACCCGGACGTCTTCACCGTGCGCGACGGCGAGATCATCACCGAGCAGATCGCCACCAAACAGGTTGCCGTCCATGCCTCGCCGTCGGGGGGGACTCAGGAAGATGCGATCGACCCGAAGCGCCAGGAAGAACCAAGCCTGACCCACGCGCAGGTCGTGCGACTGGCACAGCTGGGGCGGACGATCGAAGCGCACTTCGGCACTCCCCAGGACATCGAATGGTGCCTGGACGACGGTGGGTTCCAGATCGTGCAGAGCCGGCCGATCACCACGCTGTTCCCCATCCCCGATGTCGGCGACCAGGGGAACCACGTCTTCATCTCCGTCGGCCATGGGCAGATGATGACCGACGCCATGAAACCGCTGGGGATTTCCTTCTGGCAACTCACGACCCCCCGGTCGATGTACGTGGCCGGTGGGAGGTTGTTCGTGGATGTCGCCCCGGACCTGGGGTCGCCGGCGAGACGCACCGGCCTCCTCGATGTGGTCGGGAGATCCGATCCGCTCATCGGAGACGCGCTGCAGAGCATCCTCGAACGTGGCGACTTCCTCCCGACGAACCCCGACGAGGGTCCCGGCGTGACGCCGGGCCGCGCCCACGCCCCGATCGAGACCGATCCGGCCATCGTCGAAGAGCTGATCGGACAGAGCCAGGAATCGATCGCTGCCTTGCAACGCGCTATCCGGACGAAGTCCGGATCGGCGCTGTTCGACTTCATCCTGGCGGACATCCAGGAACTGAAGCGGATCCTTTTCGATCCCCGGAGCCATCAGGTCTTCATGTCGGCGATGGAGGCCACGTGGTGGCTCAACGAGCAGTTGCAGACGTGGCTGGGCGAGAAGAACGGCGCCGACACACTCACGCAGTCCGTTCCCCACAACGTCACGTCGGAGATGGGTCTCGCCCTTCTGGACGTCGCGGACGCGATTCGTCCGCACCCGGAGGTCGTGGCCTTTCTGCAACACGTCGAGGACAAAGGCTTCCTGGACGATATGACTGAGCTTGCCGGCGGAGAAGACGCGCGCGACGCCATCGGGGCGTTCCTCGACAAGTACGGCATGCGCTGCATCGGTGAGATTGACATCACGAGACCACGCTGGAGCGAGCGTCCCACCGCGATCGTGCCGATGATCCTCGGCAACATCAAGAACTTCGAGCCCGGGGCCGGTGAACGGCGCTTCGAACAGGGGCGGCAGGAGGCTCAGACGAAGGAACACGAGGTGCTGGAGCGCTTGCGGGCCTTGCCGGACGGCGAGCAGAAAGCGAGAGAGGTCAAACAAAAGATCGACCGTGTCCGGACCTTCATCGGGTACCGGGAGTATCCAAAGTACGGCATGGTCAGCCGCTACTTCATTTACAAGCAGGCTCTCCTGGAAGAGGCCGAACGCCTCGTACAATCTCACGTGCTGCGTGAGCCAGAAGACGTCTTCTACCTCACCTTCGAGGAGGTCCACGACGTCGTGCGCACCAATCACCTCGATGATGAGCTCATACCCGAGCGTAAGGATGCGTTCAGGTCGTATCAAGCGCTGACGCCGCCCCGGGTGCTCACGTCGGATGGCGAGGTGGTCGCCGGGGCCTACCGACGCGAGGACGTGCCGGCGGAGGCGCTGGTCGGCTTGCCGGTGTCCGCCGGGACCGTCGAGGGGCGGGCTCGCGTCATCCGGGACATAGCGGAGGCCGATCTCGAACCGGACGACATCCTGGTCACCGCCTTCACGGACCCCAGCTGGACGCCGGCCTTCGTTGCGATCGCAGGCCTCGTCACGGAGGTGGGGGGCCTCATGACCCATGGCGCCGTCATCGCACGGGAATACGGACTGCCCGCCGTGGTGGGCGTGGAGCAGGCCACACGGCTGATCCGGGACGGGCAACGGATCCGAGTCAATGGGACGGACGGGTATGTCGAACTCCTGCCCGAGGAGATCCGGAGCCCATGAGGGACGGCGCCTCGATGATCACTCCTGCTCCATGAAGACAGCGACTGTGCCACCGGGGTGGCCGGCGGCATCCGTGATCAGTGCGAGGGAGGCAACGAAAGACTGGACCTCGTCCTCGGAAACCTGGACGGGGACTACGAACTGGTCGGAGCCTCGCGCAGGACTCCCGGTGATCATCGCTTGTCGAAACGCGGCCCAGTGTTGGTCCCGGAAGTACTTCGGGATGATGAAGTCCACGCTCCGGCCGATCACGTCTCGTAGCTGATGGCGAAGCATCGTCACGGCCCCACCACTCCAGAACCGCACGATACCGTCCTGATCGAGCACGACTACGGCCCTATCGTCCATCTTCCGATCCTGACACGGCGCCTCGTAGTTGGCCGGGGACCCTCAGCCGATCTGATCGGCCAGCGCAACGATGATGCCCTCGGGGCCGCGGACGTAGCAGAGCCGATAGCTGTCCTCGTACTGCTCCAGTCCACCCACGAGTTCCGCACCGTGAGCGTGCAGCCGGGCAATGACGTCTTCGATGTCTTCGACGGCGAACATGATGTTCCGTATGCCCAGCGTGTTCGCAGGTGCGTTCGGATCAGCGCCGACCGCCGTCGGTGTATGGAACTTCGTCAACTCAAGTCGGCTGTGGCCGTCCGGAGTCCGCATCATTGCGATGTCGACCCGGACACCGTCAAGTCCCGAGACACGGTCCACCCACCGTCCCTCCACCGGCATCTCGCCTTCCAGCTCCATACCAAGTTCGACAAAGAAGGAGATAGCAGCGGCCAGGTCGCCAACAACGACGCCGACGTGGTCCATCCGCTGGATCGTCATGTGCTCAATGGTCCGTCGTCGTCATCGAAGGTCTTTCGGGCGGGTGACTTGGGGTGGACCATCAGGGAAGCTGAAGAACATCATCTGCGTGGCGTAGGCGACGAGGCCGCTCACCGGATCCCAGAGCTCCATCTCCAGCGACGCGTACCCGTCGCCGGCGTGCCGGGCACGGTTGTGGCCGAGCAGCCAGGGTGACGAGGCCGTCCCGAGGATGTGGACGGTGAGATCGGCGCTGGGCCCGAACCACGGGGGGAGGCCCGGCCCCATGCGCTCTCCCACCGCCCCCGGCATCGTGTCGCACAGCGCCACCAGGGCCAGGGGATCCCACTCGCCGGTGTCGGACATCGGTAGCTCATCGAACCGGTACCAGTACACGCGCTCGGACGAGGTGGGCTCCCAGTCGTCCCAGGGGGCGTGGCCGATGGCGGGCCGTGATTCGACGCGGTCCCAGAACGACGCGGGGGCGAACCCGGTCACACCCTCGGGAAGCGGATCGCGAAACGACGGGCATTCCTCGGGCGGCGGCACCACGGGGCAGGTGATGTCGGTGAATTCGAACCCGTGGCGTGAACCACCGAAGACCGCCACCGCCGTGTGCCCGCAATCGGCGCCCACGGGGCGCACCGTGGCCGTGGCCTGGGACATCGTCCGGCCCCGACGCAGCACCATGACATCGATGGCAACGGGCCCGGGGGGCACCCGGGCGGCGAACACCGTCGTCACGGAACGCAGGGACTCTCGGGGCACGTCAAGCTCGGCCGCCATGGCCCGCAGCCCCAGGGCGGTGACCACCCCGCCGTGGGGCAGGACGGGCGCATTCCACCGGTCGCTGATGACGGCGTGGTAACGCGCCGCCTCCCCGGGGTGTCGTTCCACCGTGGTCTCACGTCCGAAGGCCGAGGTGTCCATGAACCGGTCGATCGTACCGGCACGCCGAGACCCCGACCCCGCCCCAGGCGCCGATCCGGGCGCCGGCTCCGACCCCCGTAGGATCTGCACCGTGGAACCCGCCGTGCTCAAGCGATACCGCGTCATGGCCTACACGACCGCCGTCCTCCTGATCGTGCTCGTCTTCGTGGGTGTCCCTCTCCAGGTGGCCGGCCACCCCGGCGTCGCCACCGTCGTCGGCACCCTCCACGGCTTCCTCTACATCATCTATCTGTTCGTCGCCTTCCAGTTGACCCGGACCATGCACATCCCCCTCTTCCGAACCGTCCTCGTGCTGATCGCCGGGACGGTGCCCTTCGGGGCGATCATCGCCGAGCGCAGGCTGACGTCGGAATACTCACGACAGGTGCGCCGCGCCGCCAAGGGGAACGCGGGGACGGCGCCGCAGGAGGCCTGAGCGGTCGTGGCGGGCGGAGCATCACCTCGGCACCGCTTCGACCGACGGCGTTGGTTCTCACGGCGTGCCCTCGTGGCCCACGCTGCGCTCATCGTCTGGGTCCCCGGGTGCGCCATCGCCTCCTGGTGGCAGGTGGGGATCGGGCTTTCCGGCGACTCGCTCGGGTGGATCTATTCGGTGATGTGGCCGTGCTTCGCGCTGTTCGGCATCGTGTTCTGGTGGCACTTCGTCCACGACGATCCCGAGAGCATTGGCCGCCGGGGTCTGCGCCGACTCCAACAGGCCGCGGCCGCCGAGAGCGCGGGCCAACCTGATCACATCGAGCCCGACCTTCGCGAGATCGCATTGGCGCGTGCCGAGGCCGAGGATCCCGAATTGGCGGCGTACAACGCGTATCTGGCCTCGTTGGCCCACGACCCGCGTCCGGGCCCGCGCCGCCACCGCTGACCCGAGCCCTCGCATGGCTGATCAGCCGTCGGCGGGCGCCGCCGGGGGAGACGTCGTGGTCAGGCGCTACCAGGCTCGTGACCGGGATCAGGTTCGTCACATCTGCCATGTGACCGGCTACATGGGTGAGCCGGCCGCGTGGATGTGGCGGGACGTCGAGAGCTTCGCGGATCTCTTCACGGGCTACTACACCGACGCCGAGCCCGAGTCGGCGCTGGTGGCCGAGCTCGACGGCGAGGTGGCGGGGTATCTGCTCGGGTGCGTCGACTCCCGCCACGCCTGGAACCCCGCCACGATCTTCGGGCGGCATTTCCTACGGCGCGGGATCGGGTTCCGGCCCGGAACGGCCGGCGTGGTGTGGCGCTCCTTCGGTGACGTGGTGGTCGAGGCCCTCCATCGCCGGCTCCCGCCCGTGCCGGTCTACGACGCCCGGTGGCCCGCTCACCTCCACATCGACCTCCTTCCGTCGATCCGGGGACGAGGCGTGGGAGCCACGTTGATCCGCACCTGGACCGACCACCTCCAGGCTGCCGGCGTGCCGGGCTGCTATCTCGAGACGCTGGGCGAGAACCACCGGGCCATGGCGTTCTTCGAGGCCATGGGATTTCAGAGGCAGGGCCCGCCCACGTCGGCCCCGGGGTTGCGGTCTCCTGCCGGCGAGCGCCATACCGTCCAGCGCATGGTGCGCACCTTCGGCCGGTGACGCCGCCGGACCCACCGAGCGCCGGTCAGGGGTTGATGAACAGCACCGCGATCGTGGCCACCATCAGGGCCACCAAGTACACGCTGATGACCACCAACCAGCGCGGACTCACGTGGAGGAACCGGCCGGCCCGGATGGCCCGTTCCCCCGCCCGCTGACGGAACGCCGAAGCAGACGAGCCCCACGGCGAGGACCCCCCAGCCCGCCCCCAAGATCAAGAACGGCACCTTGGGGAGATGGGCGATCGGGAACGAGGCGGCCCACGGCCAGCGCCACCCCGATGGCCGCGAACGCCGTACGCCACCACGCCAGCAACGTTCGTTCCTGGGCCAGGTAGCTGCGGCGAGTGGGATCGCCGAGGTCCCGGTCCGAGTCGATCGGCTCCACCGACGCATCATGCCCGACCGGACCCGGCCGCACCGGCACCGGCATCGGCGTGCGAGGCGGCCGCCTCAGCCCGTACAGGTCCAGGAGATCGTGCCCGAGATTCCTCCCCGCCAACCCGGCTGGGGACTGTCGTCGTCGCCGGGCACATGGGTGAAGGTGACGGCGCCCGAACCGTCGGCGTCGACGCGCATCGACGCCGTCGCGTCCGAGCTCGTCAGGTCATAGGACTCCTGTCCCACACCCAACGCGCCATTCCCCGCCACGAGGACGCTCTGGGGATAGCGGCCCGGGCCGTGATAGCCCCCCTTGCTCGTCCCGACCTGGATCTCCACCCGATTGTTGATGGACGGCGGGGTGGGCACGACCCAGGTCCCGGGCCCTGTCGAGGATCGATCACCGTGGGTCGCCGCCTGGCGGCACGATGACGCCTTCTTCGCCGTCACCGAGTCGGTGAAGCTCTCCTCGGTGTGGATCTCTCCCGTGACGTTGATCGTGGCGTGGAACACCACGGGACCGACGGCCGCAGAACCCCCGCACGCCGAAGCCGTGAGACCAAGGAGAACGAAGATCGCCAACGTGCACGCGCCGTGGTCAGCGGTTTGACGCAGCGAGGTCGTCTGGAGCGGCATCGGAGATCTCCTTCGGTCAGATCGGGCCGCCGCGACCGCTCTCGCGTGCCTCTTAGGTAAGGCTAACCTAATATTGCTGCTCGGGCCTGGGCAAGCGGCCGGCGATCCGACCGCGCCCATGGGTCCACGTGACGCCGCTCCCCGACCGGTCGACGGGGGCCGATCTGCCTCAAGACGCCTCGGGGGTCCGCCGATGTCACAACAGTGACGGAGCCGCGCCCAGAACCACCTGCCGGCGGCCCTCTGCGACCTCGACGCGTCTCGACCGACGGTTCCACGCCCCCCGAGCCGGTGGACCAGGTGCTGCAGCGGTTTCGAGAGCGCGCCGCCGCCCCTCGACCTCCCGCCGCATCCAGCTCGCCACCACAGCGGCCGGAGCCGGTGGCGTCTCCCCCCGTCCCCGACGTTCCTCCCGACGCGGAGTGGACCTTCCTCCCCGACGCGAGCGTCGCCCCCAGTTGGCCATTTCAGGCCATTGACAACGGAGATGTCGACGAGGGACCGCCCCGACGTCGCTCCGGCATGGCCAGGCGGCTGGGTGTCGTCATCGCCCTCGGGGCCATCGTCACGGGCACCATGGCGTTGACACACGTGGGTCCCTTCCACGCCGCTCCCGGTGCCGCGGCGGCGCCGACGACAGCGGCGGGCCCCCCTACCGACATTCGAGGCGTCTGGACCGTCCTCAACGGGTATGCGGGATCGCTCTACGTGGCGACCCTCGAAGTCACGAGGGAGAACGTCTCCACCGGGGCATTCTCGGGAACCGTCACGTCACCTGTCGGTATCGAAACGATGAGCGGCACCGTCACCGACAAGTCGATGACCTTCGTCATCGATCTCGGCAGCGGCACCGAGCAGGGCAGCGCCGCCATCTCACGTGACCAAAGCCAAATTGCGGTTCCAGGGCGTCTTCTCCAACAAGGCCGGTGGCACGGGGACGATCGTGGCCACCCGAACCGCCGCCTAAAGGCGCGACACCCCGACCGGCTTCTCCCCCTCGAGGGCGACTCGCAGCATCTGCCTTCGATCGGTGCCGAAGTCGAGCAGCGCGTAGTGCATCGTGCACCGGTTGTCCCAGAACGCCACGTCCCCCTTCTCCCATCGCCACCGGACGAGCCGCTCCGGGGCGACGGCGGCTTCGTGGAGCAACCCCAGCACGATGTCGCTTTCGTGGCGGCGAAGCCCGTCGATCTTGTCGGTGAAGAGCGGGTTCACGAAGAGACCGCGTGCCCCGGTCTCGGGATGCGTCCGCACCACGGGGTGGTGGGTGACCGCCAGTGCCGTACGACCGGCCGCCTCGCCCCCGGTGCGGTCGCGGCCGGCAAAATAGCCGCCCGCCTTGCTGGGCGAGTGGGTGGCGGTCAGCGTGTCCACGAAGCCACGCAACGGCGCCGACAACGACCGGTAGGCGCCCGTCATGTCAGCCCAGATCGTGTCGCCCCCGACGGGTGGGATCTCGAGCGCATGCAACACCGCTCCGAGCGGTGGCCGCTCCTGGAACGTCAGATCGCTGTGCCATACGTCGGCGCGTGCGCCTTCGTCGGAGTCGAGCGGCAGCACCTCGGGATGACCCTCCAAGCTGGGCTCGACAGGGTGGGCTTCGGTCGGGGACCCGAATCGGGAGGCGACCGCAGTCAACGCCGATGCATCGAGTGACTGACCTCTGAACCAGACGACCTTGTGTTCGAGCAACGCCGACCTGATCCCGCTCACCGTGCTGTCGTCCATGTCCGGAGCCAGGCGCACTCCCTCGATCACTGCCCCGAGGGCACGGCTCATGGGACGTGCCAGCACGGGCCAAACCTACCAATGATGATTGTTCCTTCTTCCTGGGGATCCACCCACACGAAGTAGGTGCTCAATAGCTTCGGCACCGCCAAGCAAAAGCGGCACGCCCCGTTCCGGAGGGGTGATGGCCCGGCAGCAGCAACTGCTCGGGCCACACCGTCACTCCTTCCCGGGACGGCCGTGCCACCCCTTGACCAAAAGGAGAAGAAGGGATGGCCATGACCACGATAGAAGCTGCGCGCCCGGTGATCGGGGGCGTGGACACCCACGGCGAACTCCACGTGGCGGCCGCTGTCGACCAGGTGGGTGGACTGCTCGGCACCGAGAGCTTCGCCGCCTCGCCGGCCGGGTATGTGGCGCTGCTCGGCTGGCTTTCTGGCTTCGGCGATATCTCGAGCGTCGGCGTGGAGGGCACCGGCGCCTATGGGGCGGGACTGGCCCGTTTCTTGCGCCGCTCGGGCATCACTGTGGCCGAGGTGGACCGTCCCAATCGCCAGGCGCGGCGGCGCCAGGGCAAGTCCGATCCCCTCGACGCCGTCGAGGCGGCCCGGGCCGCACTCTCGGGGCGCGCCGGGCAGGCCAAGGCCAAAGACGGCGCCGTCGAAGCGCTGCGGGTGCTGCTCGTGGCCCGGCGTTCTGCCACCCAGGCCCGCATCAAGGCCCTCGTCCAGATGCGCCACCTCGTCTATGCCGCCCCTGACGATCTGGCGGTCGCCCTCAAGGCACTCAGCGTGAAGCAGCTCGTCGAGCGGGCGAGTGGCCTGCGCCCCCTGCGCTCGCCCGACCAGGTGACGGCGTCGACCAAGCTGGCACTCCATGCACTGGCCGGACGGGTCCGGTTCCTCGATGAGCAGCTCGACGACCTCGACCAGTGCATTGCTCCGCTCGTCTCTTGCACCGCCCCGGCGCTGCTCGAGCTCGTCGGCGTCGGCCCTCTCACGGCGGCCACGCTGCTCGTGGTGGCCGGCGACAATTCCGAGCGACTGCGCAGCGAGGCTGCCTGGGCGCATCTGTGCGGGGTGGCACCGCTCGAGGCGTCTTCGGGCAAGGTCTTCCGCCACCGCCTCGACCCTGGTGGCAATCGCCAGGCCAACAGCGCCCTGTGGCGCATCGTCATGGTCCGGC
>CAWCEP010000006.1:0-1121462 GCA_963794615.1 uncultured Acidimicrobiales bacterium
TACGACTACGACGTGGCGGTCCACGGGGGTCACGCCCGAGGTGTCGGGCATCGAGGTGGTGTGCTCTGTCGATACGGATCACGGCTCCCCGTCCTCATGCTCTACTGCTCGGGACGCTCCCGGTGATCGGGTCACCGGGCTCGACGCCGGAGCCGACGACTACCTGGTCAAACCCTTTGACTTCGGTGAGCTGCTGGCCCGTATCAGAGCCATGCAACGTCGTACCTCGGCGCTGGACTCGCCTCGCTTACGGTGGGAGATGTTGAGTTCGACCCGGCCATGGATGAGACCCGAGAAGGAGTCGATCAACGGGACCCACCGGCACCGAGCTGCCTTTTTGGAGATTTTTAGCCCGGAGGACCCGGCGGGTGCTGAAAACCTCATCCGAGGGGCCTCAAGGCAGCCAGTTTGTATTCGTGGATGAGACCACCCTGGCAATCCATCCGATCTTCGCAGGTGTCGAATATCTAGAGTCGTGCTCCGCGTCGCTCGGAGCACCGACAGCATTGACGCCGCGGTCGAGTGACCGGCGATGTCGATGGGTGTTGTAATGCAAGACGAGACTCAGCAAGAACGCTTCGAAGCTGACGCCGGGTGAAGATCAGCATCCGGCGAGACACTGGCGGCTTATGTTACCGACGAAACGCTCGGCAAAAGCGTTGGCCCGGGGCTCGGAACGGTGCCGGATGTTCGGACCCCTGGGGACCGAGAGACCACGTCGAACCCCGACGTGCGGTCACGCCCTCTCCGAGGAGGCGCACCCACCCCGGGACGCGGTCTCCTCACGGCTTACGAGGGGTTCGGAATCATCGATCTCGGCCGCCGTTGTCACACTTGGCGGACCGGTCGCCGCGGGGCGCAGCCCGGAGCGTGTGCGTCATGGGAAAATTGTGGCTACGCCGAAACGAGGGACACCACGACCGAGGTGCATCAGGCGCGAATGGAAAGCCCTCGGTCCATCGTGCGCCTCCGTCGAAGGCGATGACGAGGGCCTCGTATCCTTCGAGGGGTTCGACCAATGCCAGACCGTGCTTCCCCCGAGACCGTCAAGGCGGTGGCAAGAGCGTCGGCCAGACCGAGATCGGGCCCGCAGACGGATGCCGATGCCACACGTGCACCGGGTCGTTTGGTGTGAGGATCGATCAGGTGGGCGCCGCGCTCGGAGGTGCCCGATGTGGCGATGGCGCCGAAGAGCTCGACGCGCAGGCAAGATGTGCCGGCACCTTGGGGTCGACAATGCCGATCCGGAATGGTTCGGGGTGTTCAGCGCCTCCGGAAGCTCGGGATGTCTCCGGCTGCGTTCACCATGGCGCCCACCACCTCGCTCGAGGCGAGCTCGGCGAGCGCGGATTGCGCCGCCCAACCCTTCACGTACCCAGTCGGGTCGACCCCACCTGGCATCGCCCACGGATCGAACCAACCGCCCGAGACTTCGCGGCGACCGCGTACCGCTCGAGGACCTCTGTCACCTCGGAAGGGGCCTCCCCGCAGGTCGATCTCCCCCCGACGCAGGCGACTCATGGGGCTTTGCGGCTTCCACGTGCTGAACACGGCGTCGACACGATGAAGGACCGCCCGTGCCCGGGCGAGACGCGAGCAGACGCCAGATCCAAACGTGCCGTCCTTCGTGTACACGTCGATAGTGACAACGGTTCCCATGACCGATTCGCGATGATGCACGGCTCGCTGCCGCCCGATGGGCTCGGTCGACGGCGGCTCGCGCGCCGTCACGTTAAGCCCAGCTTGCTCAGTGCCGACTGGAGCGACTGTTCGAACCCCGCGCTCGTATAGCTCGCGCCCGACACACCTTGGATGTTGGCGCTTTGTGCTTGCAGGGCTTGCTGTTCGAGGATCGGAATCGACTGCTGGTCGATGGACTGGGAGCGAAAATTCCCTCCGTCATCGAGCGACGCGATCCCGACTTGGTGATCTTCTTGCCCGAGACCGTGACCGATACCGACAAGACGCCGTAGTTGTAGTTGACCGACGGACCGTTGGCGGAACGCTGTCGACGATGGGCCCGTGGTGGCAGGAGCTCGTGGTAGACGGGGTGGCATGGGGACGACCCCGAGGTCGGGGGTGCACCGGAGCCGGTCGATCCGGACCCGGAGGCGGTCCCGCGGCCACGGACGTGGAGGGAAGAGCCCCGAATCGAAGAGCGCCCGGCAGGCCGCCGAGAGTCAGGCTCGCGGATTTCGTATGGAAGCTCAGGACGCCCACGAGCCCGGCGGCGGTCGCGGCAATGACGATCGGTGCCCGCCTCATCGAAGGCATCCTTTCAATTTCCACATCGGGTCCGAGCTCTCCTGGCCTAGAACGCAAATGCTTCTTCGTGGATCCGGTCTGCGGGGCACTCCGAGTTTCACCGCCGCGGCGACCATGCTCTTGCTGAAGCCATCGGGCCCACAGACATAGACATCACAAGACGGGAGGTCAGGAACCAGTCTCTCGCAGGGTACCGGCGTCGAAGCGAACCTTGTGGCGCGAGCCGATGACCTGATGGAACTGACCACCACGCTGCTCGACGAGGGCGGCCACTTCGTCGCGGTGGACGAGCTCGTCGGTGGTCGAGGCCCGGACGACGAACGTCACGTCGATCGAGGACGGCAGGTCCTCGAGGAGGGCGCGGAGCGGAGTGATGCCGACCCCTGCCCCAATGAGCACGACACGATCCGACGAGCGGGCGTGATGGGTGAACGCCCCGTACGGCCCTTCGATGGCCACGCGTGTCCCGACCTTCAGGTGGGCGACGGCACGGCTCTGATCGCCGAGAGCCTTGACGGTGACTCTCATGTAGGGGGGCCTCGGGAGCGCGGAAAGCGAGTAGGGATGTGCATGCCACCACAAGCCTTTGGTGAGGAAGCGCCACTGGAAGAACTGCCCTCCTGAGACCGCCAGCCTTTCGAGCTTTCGGCCCGAGCAGATGATCGAGAACACTCCTGGTGCTTCTTCGCGGACGGCGGCGACTCGAAGCCCGTGCCGGAGGCTTCGCACCACGGGCTGGGCGATCCGGAACACGATGACCATCCCTGCGGTGGCGATCCAGAGCGCGATCCAGATCGCCCGGGTCAGCGGATGGCCGACGAACGATCCTCCGGTGACGATCTGGTGGGCAAAGGCCAGTGCGAGGGCGAGGTACATGTACAGGTGCACGATCCACCACGTCTCGTACTTGAGGTGACGTCGAGCCCTCTTGATCGAGCTGATCCCGGCGGTGACGAGGAGGCCGAATCCAACGGCCGCAGCCAGGACATCGGGGTAGGAGGTGAGAAAGACCCAGAGTTGACGCAGGGCCCCGACCCGAGCCAGCTGGGCGTAACCGAGCGTGATGAGCACGACGTGTGCGGAGATGAGCACGAGCGGCCAGGCCCCGATCCGGCGATGCCAACGAACGAGCCGATCTTGTCCTACGGCGCGCTCGAGCCAGGGCAAGCGCGCGATGAGCACGACCATGACCAACATCAGGTACGCGCCGGCAAATCCCGCCAGGCGCCCTCCGGCGATGAGCCAACCTCCGGGCGTGTGGAGTGAACCGCTCGTCTCTCCGGTGATAACCAAGGCCAGTACGGCGCCGAAGCCGAGCCCGGCCAGTCCTGCAAAGATGTCGGCCACCCAGGGCTGCGGGGCAGGACCAGGCCGTCCCCGCGCCACCCGGGCGGCCCCTCACCGGAGGCGATCACACCGCCACCCGGATCGATCTGCGTGGCCGGCGTCATGCATGCAGCGTCGCAAGCCACGTTGAGAGGGGTCTGTACGCAAGCTGTGCGCCTGCTGAAAGGTTCTGGCGACTGCCCTCCGCGCGGCCCGGCCGGCTTCGGGCCCGGCACGGCCTCTCCTCCGAGGCAGCCTGGGGACAGGTCGTCGGCGTCGGGGGAGACAGGGTTCGTCTATAAGGTTCGGAACGATTCCCGTTGCCTGGGGTCGAGGCAAGCGTGGGGGCAGGGACCGATGCCGACCGGTCGGTACGACCGATCTCGCTCGACAGCTGCGATGCCACGGTGTCGATGGCGAGGGTCCCGCCGACCAACGAGACAATCAGAGCTGCCGTGACGAGCCTGGCTCTGAGGCGCGAGATGACGAAGGGGCTGGACATCCTCACCACTCTCGGTCATAGATCTGTATGCCTCCTTGGAGGTCGCTGTGAAGCAGCCGTGAATCGCCGTCGGTGGTCCCTTTCTCCTGCGAAGCCCACGTGAAGGCAGTCTTCTCCCGCTGGTCCTTGCAGAATCGTGAAGACGCCGGATGGGGACGCGGTGTTTGACGCTCGGGCGGTCAGAAGTCGCTTGCCTCGGGGATGCATCGACGTGGCGAACCCATGGGTTTGGTTCCCACGATCACGGCGGCCTCCGCGACGATGGGCGTCGCCGAGACGCCGATCAAGCCGGCCGTCTCGAAGTAGCGCGTCCAGGTGTCCATCGACACCGGTCGCTCTTGGACGCGCAGCGTGAATCGGATGGCGTTCTTCGCCAATCGCCACCAACCTGAGGGGCCACGCCGGGCGAGCAGTGCGACCTTGGAGGCGATGATGCTCCGGTCCCGCGCCGTGGCGCCCCGACCGAACATCATGTCGCCGACGACATGCGTCCGCCGGGCCGAAGCCACGACGCCGCCTCCACCACAAAGGCAGCCTTGTCACGGTCGTGGTAGGTGGTGCAGCGCATAGTTCGAGATCACCAGGTCAGCGCTTTGTTCAGGCAGTGAGAGCGTCTCGATTGGGGTGACCACGCCCAGAATGCCGTTCACGCCAGACGCAGTCGCCTTCGCCTCGAGACGATCCACCATGGCCTGGCTCACATCGACCGCCATCACGTACGCGCCTTGCGGGCGAGGGGCAGGCTCAGTTGTCCGGTCCCGCAACCGAGGTCAACGACGACCGAACCAGGGCGGACCTCGGCGGCGTCGAGCACGGCGTCAATGACACGTTCGAGACCCGCTGCTCCGCCGTGGTCCCACGACGAGGCACGCCTGGTCCAAACCCACCTCTGGAGGCGGACACCGAGGAGGCGGCGCGGCGATGATCGGGAGGTTCTGGCATCGGCGGCGTATCCGGCATGGCGGAAGAGGTGGTAGGGCCGAGATTGCCCGGGAGCGCCGAGTCGCTCTGGTCAGGGCCTGCGCGACGCTTGCGGTCATGCCCGACGCCGGAGGAGCCCTCGGGGCCTTGGGCTCGTTGCGCTGGAAATTGGTCGAGGGGGGAGCCACATAGGTACGAGGATCATGCGCTCAGCCGACCTGACGGCAGCATGAAGAGGGCGTCTGGTCGTCGCGGCTACGAGGTCAGCGGCAATCGGTAGCGGACGAAAGGCTCGCCACTTCGGCTGGTGAGCTCGCCGTCGAAACACCAGCCCAGGCGCTCGTAGAAGGCGCGAGGCGGCAAGGTCGGGCGGCGTCACGAGGACGAATTCGTCGAGGCCTGCTCGTTTCCCGACTCGGCCGGCTTGTGCCAGGAGCTCTCTCCCCACGCCGCCTACCGCGCATGTCTGGTTGCACCATGAGATGCGTGATCTCCCCCATGGTCGGCACCCGATGCCCCTGACCAGAGGGGATGGTGGCCCCTGGTTGGTCGGCCGATGCCGTGGGTGGTATGCAACGCCGGCCCGCGAGGGCGTGCGCCCGAGGACGGTCGAAACGCCCGAGGCCAGGATGCGTACCACCCCCCGGACGTACCGAGCCAGGCGAGTGGCCAATAGTTCACGCGCGAAGCTGCGGTCGGTCACAGCCCGTACCACCAGCCAGAACGCGAGCGACAACCCATGTCGGCGGAGCATCGCCCGAACGTGCGCGGCGGGGTCCAGAGCACCGAGAAGTACGCCAACCACACGCCCTCGTTCGTCGACAGCTGCTAAAGCAAGGCCCTTGGGGCTGTCGATCCACGCCCGATGGTAACGGTCGAGGAATCGTGGGCCACAACGCGCCAGAGAATTCCACGTCGAGAACCTCGCCGTGCAGTTGTGCGCTGGTGGCGGTGTCGCCGCGCCGCAGGTCCCGGATCTCGACGGTGGTCATCTCACCTCATCTGTGTGCTTCGCAGCAGCTGCCGCGAACGCGCCGCGGCATATAGGCTGCGCCAGGTGCCACCGGGCCGGCATCGTCGAGTTCGGCTTGGAACAAGGACCTCCAGGGTGGGCCTGGTCGGCGCGATAGGGGTCTTGCTTCTCGCCGCCACCGTTGTCACCGTCGGCGCCCTCGACCGTCACCGGTCCACTCCCGCACCCGCGACGACGGTCACCCCGCGCCTTCCCACCACAACAACATCGACCGTCGCGACCACACAACCTGTTCCCCCGCTCAGCGCCGACGGGTCCTACGCCGTGGGTACGACGAATCTTTCGATCATGGAGCCGGGAGCTCCCGGCACCGCACGCCGGTCGCTTCCCACCGCCGTCTTTTACCCTGTACGAGGTACCGCCGCAGCAGGGGGCCCGGACGCGCAGCCCGAAAGGACGCATGCGCCGTACCCTCTGCTCGTATTCTCCCAAGGCTACGACCTCTCGGTCCAGGCGTACTCCACATTGCTCACCGACTGGGCATCGGCAGGCTTCGTCGTCGCCGCCCCCACCTATCCCCATACCGACCCGTCCGATCAACGCGCCCTCGATGAGAACGACATCACAAACCACCCCGCCGACTTACGCTATGTGATCACCACCCTGCTCGATGCTGCACACGGGTCAGGATCACCCCTGTCCGGTCTCATCGATGCCAATGAGATCGGCGCGGTCGGCCACTCCGACGGCGCTGACGTCACCTTGGCAGTCGCCGCCGACGCCTGCTGCCAGGACCCTCGTGTGAAAGCGGCGGCGATCTTGTCGGGAGCAGAGTTGGCGAGCTTCGCCGGCCGCTACGTCTTCTCGGGCACCGTGCCGCTACTCGTCACTCAGGGAAACGCCGATACCATCAACTTGCCCGCCTGTAGCGCCCAGATCTACAACGCCGCCGCATCTCCCAAGTACTACCTCGACCTTCTCGGCGCGCCCCACGAGCCGCCCTACGCCGACCCGGGGCCCGATCAACAGATCGTCGCCCAGGTCACCACCGATTTCTTCGACGCCGAGCTCGCCGGTCAGAGTGCCGCGCTTGCGGCCATGTCGAGCTCCGGCAACGTCGGGGGGCGCTCCAGCCTCACGACGGGCCCGGGTCGCGCCTCAGCCAATCGGTGCGTGCCCGGGAGCTCCTGGCTGACCGCACAGCCCACCCGCCCCCTCCGTCCCCTTCCTCATCGGCTCGTCGGTCCTCATCCCCTCGTCGGTGGGGTGGCGCTGGGAATGCCACTGACTCCCTGGCAACCCGGCGTCGGGGCGACCGTCACCAGCGGCGGTACCCCAGGCAGCGGGGGAAGGTCGAGTGCAGCGCCATCGACGGCGTCGGCCATGGCCGACTGTCCTTGCGCGTCGGGGTGGAGGTGGTCGCCCGAGTCATACATGGGAAATATCGCGGTCGGAGCACAGGCACCGTCGTAGACGTCGGCCACAGAGGTACCCAGATTCAACACGGCGTCAAACGCGCCCGAGGTGAGGATCCACTGGTCGACTTGCTGAAGATAACGCTGTTGCAACGGGGTCCATCGCTCGTCTCGGCTCGTGCTACGGGGCAAAAGCGTGACGGCAACGATCCGGATGCCCTCTGCGTGCGCGGCGGCGATGGCCTGCTCGTAACCCGCGATGACTTGGTCGGCGGTGGCCCCGAACCACAGATCGTTGGTACCCAGAAAGAGGACCACCTCCGACACCCCAGCCTGGGTGAGGGCGTCACGCGCCGAGCCGCGACACCCCTGAGGGACCTCCACCGGTCAAGTCGTCGGTGCGCACCACGGCCGTCAGCGCATTCGCCGTGATCCCTTCGTTCACGACCGCCCGCTGCTCACTGGGCGGGAGCATGTCGATCCGCTTCTGAAGGACATCGGTCCACCGCAGCGAGGTGTGGTAGCCGTCGGTGATGGAGTCGCCCACCACGACGATGCTCCCTTCGCCCGTCGTCTGCAGCACATCGACGGCATCGACCCATCGCTCCCACGGGCTCGGCTCGCTGAGCCCAACGCCGCTCACAGATCCGGTGAGGTTCCCACCCCCGTTGGGGGTCAAGTACGAGACGATCTTCGTACAACACGGGTGGACGCTGACCAGCTCGCGCCCACTCACGTAGACACTGATGGCCAGGGTCTGCAGGGCGCTCACGTCCATGCTCACCGCATCGCTATAGCTGACCTGCCCCACAGGGACCGTCGTCCCCGGAGCTCCACCGAAGGTCAAGGCGTGCAGCGTTCCGGGCACCACGCCGGCACCTGCGGCTGCGAGCCCTACGCTCGCTGCCCCGATCAGGAGGGGGTCGTTCCCAAAGGCGTTTGAGATCCGAATCCGAACCCCTTCACCGCCGATGCCGATCGTGGCCAAGTTGCGGACGGTCACATTCGACGCCTCGCCGTTACCCCAGGCCACGGCGGACCCCCAACCGACGCGCCAGACAGGTGGGACAGCGGTCGTCGCCGTGATGGGGTGCGACGTCGTCGGTGAGGCGAAGGAGGGCGCGTCCTGCAGCCGGCGCGAAGGCCCAGTCGAACCCGTCAAGGCGACGACGAGAGCGATCGACGTCACGAATACCAGCACAAGGGCGAATGCCACCACTGCGGTCGTGGGTCCACGACGACCGCGGTGCCGTCGTGGTGAGACTCGTGCCCTCCGACGAGCGTGCTGCGGCATGCGCCCTTCGGCCAGTGCCGAATCGACGCGGGCTCGACGGCCTCTTCCCAGCATCAGGCTGCACGATGGATGAGCGCGTGGAACGGAACCAGGCCAAACGGCTCGCGAGGGCTGCTCATAATCGGGCGGCGCCCATGCCGGCTGTCGCGATCCAGACGAGCCCGACATCCGGATCTTGGTTCATTCTCAGCAAGTCCACAGCGAAGATAGAGAGCGAGCTCAGCGAGCTGTTGTCTACTAGCTGCTGGTGTGGCGGAGGAGGCAGACGTGGAATCGAAAATAGCAAAGGCATCCTCACGGGGCAGTCTCCGCTGTTTACCCTCTCGACGCCACACTGCCGTCGCGGTATCGGCCTCAGACTAGTTGACGTTGCATCTTGATCCTCAGATGCTCGAGCCGCGACCCGCAGCTGTTGTCTTCGGGGCAGTCCTCGACACGTCAGATGCCGCCGGGAAGCACAAGGGGGTCGCTGCAGGGCTCAGCGCCAGGGCCCGTGACCTGCCCTGCGCGGGTGATTTGGGATTCTGCGGTGTCGGGCGAATACCTCCGGGCAACTTCATGCTGTCGTCATCGAGGCTTACACCAGGTAAGGGGGGACATAGCCGGCGGTAGCGGATGCTGCGCGGGGACAAAGCCCCCGACCAGCATCCGAGAATCAAATCAACAACTGTGACTGCCCCGTTTCCCGCGGCGTCGAGGGTTAGCCAAACTGGGACGGGAGGCCCGAGATGTCGACCAGCAGGACCTTCCAGTCCTTTCGTATCGCCAATGACCCGTCTCGTGTCGAAAAGCCACCCTGACCGAGGTTGGGGAGTGTGTTGACATCACCGAGAGTGAACCCGATGCCCCGGAAGTATGAGAACGTTTTGCGTCCACTTGGACAGTTCATTTACCGAAAGCGTGAAGTAGCCGTCCGGGTAGCACCAGCTGTGGATGCAACGGCCATTCGGGATGCGCCTGATGCGATTCGGGGCGACAAACGACGATCTCCGACCGGGCGGTAGTCCCTGGTACCTCAGCGCTGGTTTCTCCGGGCCGGATGCGTCCAACCTGACCGGTAACGCTCAAGCGCTGGCACACTGGGGGCGTACTCCGGCGGGAATAGAGGAGGGCCTTTTCGGACTACAAAAATGACAACAACTCCCGGCCAAGATCGCGAAAGCGAGCGAGAGACGGTGAGCGATGGGACTAAAGCTGCTGGTCAAAGCGAATCTTGACGAACGACGGTGAGCAGCGGGGCGCCTCAACTCGCTCTTGAAAAGCCTTGGCCCAAAAGGCCCGTGGGTTCGAATCCCACTCCCTCCGCTCTCGTCATTTCTATGGCATCGTCCCTGTCGGCGACAGGGTCGATGTCGGATCGCTCGACCGTCGAGTAGGACACAATCGAACCCTTGCGTCGTCATATCTTCGGGGTGGTCGGCCCGGCAAATGCCAAGAATGCGTCCGCAGGTCCACCCGTGCACAGGGCCGTCGATCGCGACCCACCCTCCCCGGGGCCTGGGTGCGTCTGACAGGAGCGCCGTCCGACGCCACAATGTTGGTCAGTGGACCGGCCCGAGACCCGTTACGTGACCGTCGAAGACGCCGACGTCGCCTACCAGGTCGTGGGGGACGGTCCAATCGACCTGCTGTTCTGCTGGGGGTTCGGTAGTCACATCGATCTCGCCTGGGACGAGCCGACCAGCTATCCCGAGTTCTTCCGCAGACTGGCCTCCTACAGCAGGTTGATCCTCTTCGACCGTCGGGGCATGGGAGCCTCCGACGGGGTCCCGGCCGGTGCCTTTCCGACTTGGGAAAGGTGGGCCGAGGACACGGGCGCCGTCCTCGACGCCGTTGGCTCTGAGCGCGCCGCCGTCTTGGCTGCCGTTGACGCCGGAGCGCTCTCCGTCCTGTACGCCGCGATGCACCCCGAGCGGGTGAGCGCTCTGATCCTTCTCAACAGCACGGCCCGGTACACGTGGAGTGAGGACTACCCAGCCGGCGCCTCAGCCCAGACGGTGGAGCCCCTCGTCGAGATGGTGGCGGCGACCTGGGGGACGCCGCAACTTGTTGCGGCCGCCAATCCGGCTATGGCCGACAACGAGGAGTTCCTGTCGTCGGTGGCGAGGGTCCACCGTGCTTCGGCCACCCCTCGCACTGCCGCCACCCAGTATCGCTACATATTGGGCAATCTCGACGTCCGGGCGGCCCTCGAACTCGTGCAGGCCCCCACGCTGGTGCTCAACGTACGGGAGAGCCCCCTGGTGCCGCTGAATCAGGGGCGCTACATGGCCGAGCGGATCCCCGGTGCCGTGTTCGTCGAGCTTCCGGGTGGCGAGATCGGTGTCTCACCATCCCTCTACGTGGTCGCTGACGAGATCGAGGAATTCCTCACCGGCGAGCGCAGCGTCGCCGACATCGAGCGCATCCTGGCCACGGTGCTGTTCACCGACATCGTGGCGTCGACCGAGCGGGCGGCCTCGCTCGGGGACCGAGCCTGGCGACTACTCCTCGACGCCCACGACCGAGCGGTGCGTCAACAGCTCCGGCGCTTCCGCGGCCGAGAAGTCAAGACAACAGGCGACGGGTTCTTGGCATCCTTCGATGGTCCGGCCCGCTCCATCCGTTGTGCCGAGGCCATCATCGACGCCACCAAGACAGTCGGAGTCGACGTGAGGGTCGGGCTGCATACCGGGGAGTGCGAGGTGCGGGGAGACGACCTGGGGGGACTGGCCGTCCACATCGCCGCCCGGGTCGGCGCGCTCGCCACGTCGGGCGAAGTCCTCGTCTCAAGCACAGTCAAGGACCTGGTGGCCGGGTCAGGGATCGAGTTTGGCGATCGGGGCGAGCACGACCTCAAAGGCGTGCCGGGCGTGTGGCGTCTGTTCGCGCCGGCTCGCTCAGGCCTGGGCCCATCCCCGACAGCCTGAGCTGATCGAACGTCAGCTCGGGCACAACGTCATCCCGACGCCCGCGAGAACGAGACGAGCTGGTCGGCAATCGGCGCGGTCCACGGAGGCTCTCGTCAAGCAGTTCAACGGTGCGTCGACCCAGACCGAGAAGCTGAACCAGCGCAGCCGGAGGGTTTGAACACAGTCCCATGCTCTGCGCTGCGGACCAGCATTGCGCCACGGAGACGAGGCCCGACGGTCAACCCTTTCGCACCGACCGACGCAACGTGGGGCTCACGTCCAGATGACCTAGCTTTACCCTCTTCTCAGGTTTGATACGGGTGGTGGCACGAGCATCAGGGCAGTTTTCACGATTCCTTCATTCTGGCGCTGGCACACTCGACCTGTGATGTGTGTCAACGCGGACGAGCCCCCCCCAAACCCCTGGAACAGTGGGTCTATTGATGGTCCACGTCCATCCTGTCGAGGTCGTACCCGTCCGCTACCGACGGCGTTTTCGCGGGCGCCTCAGAACAGCCTGGGCAATCAGGGTCGATGGGGTGGACGTCCTGAAGGGGACGACGTATATCGACCGGACTAGTGCCACCAATGACGCCTTGCAGATCGCTTCGAGCCTTACGACGCTCACGGGGCGCCCCCACGAGTTCAGAGAATCGACGTGACAGCACCAACGGTCGATCGCGTGACTGAGATCAGGGCTCGGCATGGCATTGGAGGTCCGGCGGCGACATCGCAATCGCAGCTGGGGAAGCGCTGAGGGGCACTGCGCCCTATTTCAACATGTGGAGGAAGGCGCCGAGTAGCCCGAGCCGACCTCGGGGTCCTCCACGACTCCGGTCTCGGACGATCGCAGAATGGCGCCCAGGTGCACGACATACCAGACGCCACGCCACGAGATCAGAGAAGCGATGCCGAAGGAGCGCGTGACGCCGTGTTGTTGGTAGACGACTCGGGAATTGGCGACCTCGAAGTACCCGATCTGATTGTCGCAGACCCCAGGGGGCACCCAATGCCGGTTGCTTTCGGGGACGTCGACGGCCACCAGCACCGCCGACGAGGGGTCGGGTCCGAGTAGATCGTGTGCTGCGGTGATGTCCAGTGAGTAATCGTGGACCAAGCGGCTCTCGTAGTCCCCCTGTGAGTCGGTGATGGTCTTGAGCTGATCGTAGGCCTGCTCGGGGAAGAACGCTGGCGCCGCAATCGTCGGCGAACCGCTCACGACCCCCTCCCAAAGCGCGGCCATATCGGATTGAAACGGCGGTGAATTGATGGGCGGCAGTACGTCGGTCTGGGGAAGAGACCCTGGATTAGTGGTGGTGGTCGTCGGCGCGGCCACCTTGATTGACGGCGTTGTGGGGAGTACCGGCGGTCGGGGGACAGAGGCGTCGGACGACGGCACCACCCGTGCGTGCCCGCCGCCAGCGGTCAGCCAGGCGGCGATGCCCGAGCCCAGCGCCACCACGGCCACCATCGTGATGATGAGGGGGACAGAGAACGGCCAGGATCCTCGGTAGCGAGACCGGCGGACTCCGGACGGTCGCGGCGAACCCGAGGATGCGTGAGGCTCGTCACCGGAGAAGCGGCTCATATCCCGAACGAGCGTAGAGCGCCGCGTCGGCTCGCTCGGGCGGTGTCCCAGTCATGACCACCGGCCTCTGTCCCCGTGGTCGCCAGCGATAGTCCAGCTCCGTCCCTGCAATTACGGGTTCCGGTATGCGACGTCCACAGTCACGAAGTCGCGGGTCCACCCCAGTAGGTACCGATCCGCCGGCTCGTTCTGACCCGGGACCATGGCTGTCAGCACACCCCCTGGCGCCGTGGCCACATCTGCCTGGACCCACTCTGGGTTGATGTCGAGCTCCATGGCCACGATGGCTCCGGCACTCACCATGGCGGTGGCCATGTCGATGGGAAGCGCGTGCATGCTGGCCCCATAGATGAGATCACCTGCCGCGTCCTGTCCGAGCGCGCTGCGGGCCGTGAGGGCGACCTCATGGAGAGGGTCACCCCAGGCGCTAGTCGCCGAGATCGTCGGGCTCGGTTGTGCCCCCGCCACCAGCGGGGGGAGGTTCTGCCGCACGCTCGCCACTGCTTCGTGGGACCCGGGTACGGTGGCCCCCCACACCCCGACGTGGGCCGCGCCGTTGGCATCGATCACCAGGCTGGCCATGCCGACGACGAGAGGGGTGAGGATGTGTCCGTCGATCTCCACTCCACCGGCGTGGCCTGACACCTTGAACCCACCGTTGAAGGCACCGAGCAGGACCGCCCGCTCCCGAGCCTTGATCTGGGACTGCGCGTCGACATTTATTGCAACACCAGTGGCGGGAGGGTCTTGGCTCCCGGAGTGGAGAGCGAAGAGAACTTGTCCGGCGCGGAATCGGATCAGCGTCACCAGTGCACCCCCCGGGGTCGTCACCCTCCGCTCGTCGATGGCCACCCCCGTCCCCAGAGTGCTCACCGGCGTCCACCCCGGTTGGGCCGGGACGGTCGTGGTCGTCGAAGGTGGGGGGGCGGCGACGGGGAGGGACGATGACCCGGTCGTCGCCTCGGACTTCGCATCGCCGGATGTGGGGGACGCAGTACATCCCGTCAGCGCGATGGCCAAGAGGACGGTGAAAATTGCTCGGACACGCCCCGAGCCAGTCAATGCCGGCCCATGGGATCGGGGGAGTCCCGTTCGGCGAGGGCAGGGCGATTTCGTTGCATTCGCTCGGGAAGAACGCGCCGGGTTCCAACCTCTTTGTAGCGCACCTGGGCCATCCAGTCGGTGCCTCCTGTGGACTCTGATACCTCGGCTCAGGCGCGGGTCCGTGATCGTGGTGACCTTCAGACCGGATCTGGGTCCGATCACCGGTGCGTGTGCTCCCGACGTTCGAGCATAGGAAGCCTCTGTGACGGCAGCATGAAGATGTCCGGGAAGTGTTCCCTCGTTTGGAGCGCGAAGAACGCATGAGAGCGGCCCCGCGATGGGCAGCCCTCACCAGCCGTCCGACCGGTACGCATCCTGCACTCGGTCCTTTCGACCGCCTCGGGCACACGGCCTCGCTGAGCCGGCGTAGCTGAGCCCTTCTGCCACCGATTGCCGCTGACCTTCTCGCCGCGAGGATCAGACGCCTCTTCATGCTGCCGTCAGGTCGGGGGACGCATGATCCTCGTACGGGGCTCCCCCCTCGACTCTAAGGGTCATGCGGCCCTACCAAAGCGATTCGGGACTCCCGTCGGAACTCTCGCCCGTACGACACCTTTCCCGTCGTGGTTTCGTCGACTCCAAGCCTCGACTGCGCCGGCTTCACGATTCCGCAAGGACTGGCGGGCAAGGATTGGGCGACGCGGCGTCGGGTCGCGGTCGTCGCGGTGAGGAAGGATTGGAGGGCCGATGTCAGGACGGAAGGCCGCCCGGCGGAGACCCTCGGCCGCGTCCTCCCAAAGGGACATGGTCGAACGCCGGCCCCGCTACAGGACCCAGCCTTCCGGTCGGTCGAGTCATTCGTCGCCGGTGCCGCGGGTGCTGAGTCGGGACCAGTGGTCATGGCTGGCGCCTCCTGCCCATGCCCTGCAGCTCACAGGGTGGGCGGCACTTCCCTTGCGTGCCTTCTTGGGCTTCACGTTCTGTTTTGCCGGCCTTCAGAAACTCGCCAATCCCGGCTTCTTCTCTGCGTCGAATCCGTCGTCCATCCAGGCACAGCTGGCCGGGGCGGCGCGACGAAGCCCCATCCACGGGCTCATCGGGCCGCTCGGCCATGTGGCGGTGCCCCTCGGCGTGCTCATTGCGTTGGCGGAACTGGCGGTGGGTCTGGGCACGCTAGTCGGGTTGTGGACGAGGCTCGCCGCTGCCGGCGGCATGATCATCTCCTTCTCCTTGTTCCTGGCGGTGAGCTTTCACTCGAACCCCTATTACACGGGATCCGACATCGTGTTCGTCTTCGCCTGGACGGTCTTGCTCCTGGGCGGGTCCGGGGATGTGCTCTGCGCAGATGCGTTGCTCGCCGACCTCGCCCGTGACCGACAAGGCGCCAACCGCCGTGCGATTGTTCCGGTGGCCTTCGAAACGGTGCAAATGGTCTGTGGCGCGTTTACATCAGGAAACTGCAGTGCTCGCCACGACGAGCCCTGTGCGCCGGGACCCTGTCCGTACTTGGCGGCGCAGGGAACTTCGCCCCGCACCCGGCACGCCGCGGCCATCGATCGTCGCAGCTTCACGGTCAAAGCTGCGTGGACGGGCGTCTTGGCAGCCATCGGCCTGACGGGCGCCAGTGTCGCGACCGTCGTCGGACGTTTGGCGTTGTCTTCACACGGCATGGGCGCCTCCACTGTCGACGCCGGCACGTCGTTGGGCTCGGCCCCGAGCACGGCTACGCCGGGTGGCACGTCGGGTGCCGGGCCGAGCGCGGCATCGTCTTCCGTACCGAACCCCTCCGCCGCTACGCATCCGCCTGGCACTCGGATCGGGCCCGCATCAGATGTGCCCATCGGGAGCTCGGCCTCGTTCCAGGATCCTTCGTCGGGCGATCCTTCGCTCGTGGTCCAACCCAATGCGGGGAGGTTCTTGGCCTTCGACGCTGTGTGCCCGCACGCTGGATGCGTGGTGCGCTACGACCAAGGCAACAAACTCTTCGCGTGTCCGTGTCACGGTTCGGTGTTCAACGGAGAGACAGGCGCTGTCGAGAGCGGGCCTGCACCCACCGGGCTGACTCGCCTCGCCATCAGCAAGGGCTCTGATGGCGAGTTGTACGTGCACTGAACCATGGGAAACGGCCCCCACCCTGGAGACCGGCCTCTTGGGGCTCCAGAGTCTCATGGCCGCGCATCCCTCGGTGTGGAAGCGAACGCCCGACTCACAGCAGCGACGGCGGTGGTCCTCTTTGTGCTCTTTGCCGCCGAGGGGGTCACTATCCTCCAGATTCACGCCTTGTTGTCTCCTCACGTGTTCATCGGCATGGTGCTGATCCCTCCGGTGCTGGTAAAGACGACCAGCACCGTCTATCGGATGGCCCGTTACTACCTCGGTTCCCCCGCTTATCGAAGCAAAGGACCACCGCCGGTGCTGCTCCGGCTCCTCGGACCCTTCGTCGTCGTGCTCACTGTCGCCGTTCTTGCCAGCGGCGTGGCGCTTCTCCTCGCAGGTTCGGCGTGGCAGCGGCCGCTCCTTTTGCTGCACAAGGCCAGCTTTGTGCTGTGGTTCGGAGCCATGACCATCCATGTTCTCGGCCACGTCTCGGACACAGCCAGGTTGGCGCCGCGGGACTGGATGCGCAGCACTCGGTCAGACGTGGCCGGGGCAGGATTTCGCCAATGGGCGATCGCCTGGAGCCTGGTACTGGGTGTCCTTCTCGGGCTTCTCATCCTGGTTCGGGTCGGCCCGTGGTTGGCGTCGACCCCGTTCCGTGGTCACTGATCGGGGAACGATGCAGCAGAAGACAACAGATCGCAGGGACGTCGGCTTGGGCGCTTGGATGGTCAACCGACCGCGATTCACGGTGGCTTCACAGCGACCTTCAAGGAGGCACACAGATCCGCGACCGAAAGTGGGCAGGATGTCCAGTCCTTTCGTCATCTCGCACCTCAGGACCACCAAGCTCGTCACGGCGGCTCTGGCTTTGGGCTTGGTCGGCGGGACCCTCGCCATCGATACCGTGGCGTCGCGGTTGTCGAGCGAGATCGGTCGCACCGACCGGTCGGCACCGGGCCCTGCGCCCCATCAAAGCGCATCCAGAATCATTCCGGACCTTCTAGCGAACCCCGACGCCGACGACCTGTCCCCGACTGGGAGGAACTGAACGACGTCGGGTTCAAACGCTGGATTTACTCGTCCGCGCCGTACGCGTCGTGCCACCTCCACCACCCGTACGGCGGCGTTTGGGGGTAGCCCTCGGGCGAGTCCTCCCAATCCTCCTGCCGTCCGAGCGCGGTCAGGTCGAGGTAGCTCCAGGTGCTCCCCATGGCTTCGTCACCGCGGTTGTTGACGTAGTAGGTGCGGAACACGCGGTCGCCGTGGCGGATGAAGGCGTTGGTACCGTGCCACTCGTCGACGCCGAAGTCGGTGTCGAAGCCGTCGTTCATGGTGAACCACGGCATGTCCCAGCCCATCCGCGCTTTCACGCGCTCGATGTCGGGCTGCGGGGCGCGCGAGGCGAAGACGAGCGTCGTATCGCGGGCATTGAGATGGGCGACATCGGCGACCTGGTCGGCCACCAGCGAGCACCCCGGACAAGCATGGTCGGGCCAGCCGTGCACCCCGGGTTCGAAGAAGGCTCGGTAGACGATCAGCTGACGGCGGCCCTCGAACAGGTCGACCAGGCTGGCCTTGCCCTTCGGTCCCTCGAACTCGTATTCCTTTTCCACCGGTTGCCACGGCATCCGTCGACGCTCGGCGGCCAACGCGTCCCGGGCGCGGGTTAGGGCCTTCTCCTTCACCAGCAGCTGCTGGCGCGCCGCCTCCCAGTCCTGCGCGGACACGATCGGGGGTGTCTTCATTTCGAGATGCCTTCCTTCCGGTTCGGGTTGGTGCTCATGCCAGCGCTTCTCGATGGCGACAACGGGTACGACGTGGGGCCGCCTCTATGACGCCGGCAAGGCCGCCCCGGTCTCGAGGAGGGTCTTGAGGCTCGCCAGGACAGCAGGCCACCCCGTGGAGATGCCCTGGAGGACGCCGCTTCCGACGTCGAAGCCATCGTGGACGACCGTGAGTTTGACCACGCCCTTCCCGGCGTCCTCGATGTCGAAAGCGACCTTGGAACGGGGCTCGGCTCGCCAGGCGGCGGCCGTGGTTTCGTCGAAACCGTGTGCGGCGGCCCACTCGGGCGTGAACGTATGCCAGGTGTAGGCCAGTCTGCGGTAGGGGTCAGCTTCGAGGATGACCTGATCGGGGTCGCTGATGACGAGCCCGGTCTTGTCGAAGGACAGCTCGTAGGTCGAGGATTTCCGCCAGTCCGACGAGAGCGTGAGCCCGCCCGAGACGGGGTGCCGCCAGTAGCGCGTCGTGAAGGCGGGGTCGGTCAGGCCGTGCCACACCCGTTCGGGGGTGGCGTGGATGTAGGTGGTGTACACGAAGGTCGTCTGGTCTGTCTTCTGATCCATCGGTGTCGTGGCCTCCAGTGCCGTCTTGAGATCGGACAAGGCCTCGGCCCGCGCCCGGTCGTAGGAGTGGATCCAGCGATCGGCGATGTCGTTGATGGGAGCGGCGTTCAAGTAGTGGAGGCGCTCGCGCCCCCGCCGCAACGTGGTGATCAGGCCGGCCGCCTCGAGGACGTCCAAATGCTTGGTCACCGACTGCCGGGTCATGCTCATGTCCGCACAGAGCTCGGTGAGGGTGAGCCCGTTGTGCTCGTTGAGCCGGTCCAGCAGACGGCGCCGACCGGGGTCGCCCAACGCCCTGAAGACCACATCCATGTCTTGCATCGTGATCCGCTCGTGGAATCATGCAGCCATTCGACTGCCTGAAGAACTCAAGCAGCTATTTGGTTGCATGTCAAGGGCGGATCTCCTCGACGCTCCAAGCCGCCGCGGTCGAGGGTCGGGCACATCGGATCAGCATTTCCGCTGGTGGTGGCGGTCGCTGGGTCCAGCGCTGGCCCGCTCTCGACCAGCTGCGCGTGCTCAAGAATCGCGCCGAAAGTGACGATTCCTCCGCATCATGGCTGCACTGCCGACCAATCGGCGGGTCGTTCGCGCCAGCGTTCAGGATCACCCGCCCACCAGATCCCGAACCATGCTCCGGGGCACATACGGGCTGCTGGGCGTTCTCCTGGCTGGCTACTTCGTGTCACGGCTTCTGCGTGGCGACAACGAATTCTGGCCGTGGCTGGACGGTTGGATCGTTTGCGGCGTCGAGGTCGTCGCCAGCGCGCTGTGCATTGCAAGGGGACTTCTTCGACGACCGGGCCGCGCCGCTGCGCTCATCCTCGGATTCAGCCTTCTGTCGTGGACCATCGGCGACATCGTCTTGACCGTCGAGTCCTTGGGGGGAGCCACCCCCCCAACCCCGTCGCTCGCCGACGTCTTCTACCTTTGCTTCTACCCGTTCGCCTACTTCGCCGTGATGTTGTTCATACGGGAGGAAGTCAGAAGGATCTCCGCTCCCAACTGGCTCGACGGTGCCATAGCCGGGTTGGGTGCAGCGGCGGTATGTGCCGCCTTCGCCTTCCACACCATCTTGCGGTCGACGGGGGGGAACGCGGCCGCGACCGTGACCAACCTGGCCTATCCGATCGGAGACGTTCTCCTTCTCGGCCTGGTCGTCGCCGGCTTCGCCGTGTTGTCGCGAAGGAACAAGGCGCCCTGGGCTCTCTTGGCAAGCGGAATAACCCTGAACATTCTTGGTGACACGTCCAACCTCTTCCAGAACTCGCTAGGGGCGTCGCGGACGGGGTTCGTCTTGAACGCCATCGCATGGCCCACCGCCATCGTGGTGATGTCCATGGCGGTCTGGCTGCGTCAACGGGCGTCAAATCCACTCCTTCCGCAACGTCCTGCTGGGTTCGCCCTGCCCAATCTGTCTGCGGCTGCCGCTCTGACCATCCTCTTCGTTGCCACCCTTCATCCTGTTAGCCGTGTCGCGGCCGGATTGGCAACCGTGACGCTGGTGGTCGTGGGTATCAGGCTCGTGCTTTCGGTTCGGGCCATACAGGCGCTCAGTCACGAACGCCACCGTCAGTCTGTAACAGACGACCTGACTGGTCTCCACAATCGTCGCTTTCTCTTTCGCGTGTTGGATGAGTTCTTTGCCGAGCGCGACAACATCGACAGCGCCCGAAGCTTGGCCTTCCTCTTCGTGGATCTCAATCACTTCAAGGAAATCAACGATTCCTTCGGTCACCCGGCAGGCGACGAGCTCCTGAGGCAGCTGGGAGTTCGCCTCTCCGGTTCGCTGCGTGACACGGATCTGCTTGTCCGAATCGGTGGTGACGAGTTCGCGGTTGTGCTCATCGACGGAGACGCCCTCTATGCGACCGAGGTCGCCGAACGGCTCACGACGAGCCTGGACGAGCCATTCATCCTGGACGTCGTCAGCGCCAACATCGGCGCCAGTATCGGTATCGCAGTAGCGCCCACCGATGCAACAGACAGCGCCGGGTTGGTGTGGTGCGCTGACGTAGCGATGTATCGAGCCAAGCTCGGGAGCACGCCGTTCGCGACGTATGAGCGGAACCTCGATGAAGAAAGCGACCAGATGAGGTTGCTCGAGGAGCTGCGTGGGGCGATCGACGAGGGCCACCTCGTGCTGCACTACCAGCCGCAGCTCGATCTGCGCAGTGGTGAGATTCTGGCGGTCGAAGCGCTGTTGCGGTGGATGCATCCCAGACTCGGGTTGCTCGCACCCGACGCCTTCCTCCCGCTCGCGGAAGAGGCGGGTCTGATGCCCGCCATCACCACATGGGTACTCGAGGAGGCTGTCACCCAGTGTGCGACGTGGCGACGCGCCGGACGACACTTGAACGTCGCGGTGAACGTTTCGCCGACGAACCTCACCGAGCCCGGCTTTGTCGGCATGGTACGGGACCAGCTCGAGCGCGGTGGACTGCCCCCCGACGCGTTGGTCCTGGAGATCACCGAGACCTGTGTGATCGTCGGCACCTCCCGGCGCGTCATCGAAGACCTCCGAGAGCTTGGCCTCATCGTTTCGATCGACGATTTCGGAGCCGGGGTCACCTCTTTGGCCTACCTCAGCAACCTTGCCGTTGGGGAGCTCAAGCTCGACCGATCGTTCATCTCAGGCCTCGTGGAGGGGGACCGTGATCGTGAACTCGATCTGATCCGCTCGACGATCGAACTCGGCCATGCCATGGGTCTGCGCATCGTCGCCGAAGGTATCGAAGACACCGCCACACTGGATCTGCTGGCCGAGCTCGGATGCGACTATGCCCAGGGGTATTGCATCGGCAGACCGAAGCCTGCGCCCGAGCTCGCGTTCCGGTCGAGATTTGATGCCTCGGCGGCGGCGCTTTGACACACGGCGCGGGAGGCGCTCAGTCGATCGTCCCGACGAAAGCGGAGCCGAACGGTCACACTCGTGATGGAGCCGGTGTCATTCGCGGGGTTCGGACTCCCACCTCGCCAACTGGTGCCGCAGCCACCCGCTCTCCCAGAAACTGATATCGCCCCCGCCGTCGAGCAGGGCCCGGTGGGCGTCGATCATGACGCCGACGGCCCCGGCGTGGCCGGGATGGCGGCCAAGGACGGCCTCGGCAAGGTGGATCGCCACGACCGGGTCCCCGGTCGCGAGTTTGGCGCCGGCCCTCGAGACGACGGCGTCGGCTCCGACCAGGTCGACGAACTCCGCCCATGCCGTGGCGGGATCGCCGGGGTAGAGCTCGGTCGTCGACCGCAGCGTGAACCATCCCACGTAGGTCTCCCAGATCGTCCGCACACCCCACGCCACCGTGCCGTAGCCCTCACCGACGCGGAGCTCGGCGGGGAGCCGGATCTCACGCATCAACGTGGAGACGTCTTTTCCTTCGTTCATGCCGGCCAGGGTCTGGCGATGCACGTAGCCGACGGCATCATGGAGTCGGGCCAGGGCCGCGTCGATCAGGTCGCTCCCCACGATGGGCTCGTACCGGCCGGTGACGAGCATCGAGGGTCCGAGCTCCCGGACGGTGCGGATGGCGGCGAGGTAGGGCTCGACCAGGCGGTAGCGGTCCCCGCGCAACGTGTTGAGGTTCGGGAAGTGGGGGAAGAGGGGGCCCACCAGGTTGCTGATGAGGCATACGCCGTGCTGGGGAATCCACACCACGCAGCTATCGATGGTCTCGCCACCCGGGGTGGCGATGAGCTCGAGGTCGAGGTCGCCGACGCGGAGCCCGAGGCGACGTTCGAAAGTGACGTCGGGGACCGGCTTGTCCTGGCGCATGGCGACACCGGGGTTCTCGGCCGCGATCTCCCGTGCCCGTCGTCCACTGACGTCGAACCAGATGGCGGCCGTGCGCAGCCGCAGGTCGGCGATGCGCTCGTCGTCGTGTTGGCACGCCCGGTTGTTGGCCTGGGCCACGTAGCGGGTGCCGGGTTCCTTGAACAACCCCACGCCGCCGACATGGTCGACATGAGCTTGGGTGGTGACGACATAGGGCGTGGGGCCGGGGCACACGGCGTCGAAGACGCGCTTGTGATGGGGGGCCTCGTAGCCCATCCCCGTGTTCACGATGACCCGTCCCGCCTCGGTGACGAGCATGTAGGCGGCCGTCGTTCCCCCCGAGCGGTACAGGTACCCGGTGACGGGGTGGGCGGGGTCGTCGTAGACGGGGGTCAGGAGATCCTTGCCGGGCCGCTCGTCGATGAGCCGGTCGACGCCGGCGCTCATCTGACCTCCACCTGGACGGGGACGGCGTCCTCGTAGAACCCGAACACGGCACGTACCTCCTCGGGATCGACACCGAAGTCGGCCCGCAGGTCGTAGACGACCTGGCCTTCCTTGTCGCGGGGATGATCGGCGACATACTTCTCGATCTGGCCCCGCGCCTCGTCGGTCATGGCCAGACCGGCTACGTCGTAGATCCGATCGACCGTGGCCATGTCGTCGGCCATGAACTCGTGGAAGAGCACTTCGTGGCAGCGGTCGGGTGGCACGAGGTGTCGGTCGCGCCGCGATGCCCGGAGCAGACGCCGGATCCGGTCGGTCCAGTACGAGAGGTAGTAGTCCGGCTCCGGCGTCCGGTAGTTCATGCGGGCCGCGTACGCAGTCATCGTCGCCGCCGACTGCACCACCGACACGGGGTCGCGGTGGGTGATCACGATGGTGGCGTCGGGGAAGACACCGAGCAGCGGTCCGAGCTGCTCGAGGTGCTGGGGTGACTTGAGCACCCACCGTTCCTTCGGCCTCCGCCACTGGAGGATCTGGAGGACGGTCTTCAAGTACCGGTAGTGCGGGGTCTGGTCATGAGTCAGATAGTGATCGCGCCAACCCGGCACACGGGCCACCCATTCGAGCTGATAACTCGAGAAGTCCGGAAGCTGCAGCTCGAGCTCCTCGTGGACGTGGTCCGGTTGCATGGGGTGCATGGCGGCGAGGTACGGCAGCATGGCCTCCATTCCCTCCCATTCCTGCTCCGCCCGCCGGTATCGGGGGTCGGTGCCATCGGGAAGAGAAGGTTCGTTGTCGTCGGGGACCGGCTCGTAGCTCTCCCACAGCGGGAGAGAACGCAGACGATCGTCGGCGGCCATGAGATTCACCAGGTGCGTGGTACCCGACCGGGGTAGACCGACGACGATGATCGGCGCCGCGATCTCGGTCTCGAGGATCTCGGGATGCCGGGTCAGCACGTCCCGGATCCGCAGTCGGTTGCTCGCGTAGCGGACGCAGTCCCGGAACAGCGTCAAACGCCCCAGGCCGGTGCGCTCGGGGTCGGCGTCGACCTCGGCCAACCACAGGCCAAGGCGACCACGGAAGTCGTCGGGCCCGAAGTCGTCGAGCCCGGTCCGCGCCCCGGCGCCCTCCAGCACGGCCTCTACGGTCAGGTCCACCGGGTGGCGTTCACCGTGGTCGAGTGCGAGGCGTTGGACGTCGGTGAGCCGGGGCTCGCGCAGGTCGGTGACGCGAATGCGTCCGGTCATCCCTGCACCGAGAAGCCCCCGTCGACGGGGATCGTCTGGCCGGTGACGTAGCGGGCCGCGGGGCTGGCCAGGAAGAGCACGACCGGCGCCACGTCGGCGGGTGTGCCGAGACGACGCATCGGGGTGCGCTCGAGGATCGGCCCCGTGAACTCCTCGAACGGCAGCATGGGCGCGGTCATGTTGGTCTCGATGACCCCGGGCGCGACCGCGTTGACCCTGATCCCGTGGCGCGCCCACGCCACCGCCAGCGTCTTGGTGAGCTGCACCACCGCACCCTTGGCGGCTCCGTAGCCGGGAACGACCTCGATGCCGAAGAAGCTCGACATCGAGCCCACGTTGACCACACTCGCCCCGCCATCGACGACACTCGCCTCGAGGAGTGGTCGGCACGCCATGGCCATCCGGAAGGCGGCGAACAGATTAACGGCGACGACCTCTTCGAACACCTCCGGGTCGTACTCGCTGCGGCCGCCAGGCAGGTTCTGCCCGGCATTGTTCACGAGCACGTCGAGGGCGTCGAGGCCGCCCACCACGGTTCGGATGGCGTCGGGGTCGGGGAGCCGGCACCGGTGGTACGCGAACCCGCTCAGGTCATGGTCGTAGTCACCGGACGAGCCCCGGGTCCCGGTGATCGTGACGTGGGCGCCCGCCTCCCGGAACGCGGTGGCGACGCCGAGACCGATGCCGTTGGAGCCACCCGTGACGAGGACCCGGGCGCCGGCGTAGTCGAAGCTCGCCGCTACCACACCGCCTCCCATTGACGCGATCGAGCCGAGCGGACCATGGCGAGCGCACCCCGCAGCTCACCCAGCGCGTAGGCGGCACCGACGTCGGGCATGACGCCGTCGAGCACGGCCGCCTCGAAGGCGGCGAGCTGGTGCCCATAGCTCTCCAGGTAGCCGCCCCGCCCGACCACGGTGCCGCTGGGGTCGGACCCGTCGTAGACCTTCACCCGACCCAGCCCGTCGATGACCACCTCGGCGCGGCTGCCGGTGACCTGGAACAGCGGGAGCGGGGCGACGGCACCAGGTGAAAGGACGACGTCGAAGCTCGCCACCACCCCCGAGTCGAAGCGACACAATGCCCGGCACATCGACTCCCCTTCCATGGCCTCGTAGGGCCGACCGGTGGCCGCCACCACCTCGAGGATTTCGCCCAACCACATCCGCAAGGGTCGTAGCCAGTGCGACCCGGCGTCGATGGCCACACCGCCACCGGCCTCCGCCATCGAGAAGCGCCAGTTGCCCTCCCCCAGGAATTGGTCCATCGGGGGGGCGCAGTGCCACGCCCGGGCCGTGATCACCTCACCCAGGACACCGTCGTCGATCAGGTGCTTGGTCATGACGACCTCGGGCCAGTACTGGGCGTTCTCGGCCACCAGGAACACCGTGGACGACGATCGGGCCGCGGCCAGGATGCGGTCGCACGCGTCCAGGGTCGGTGCCATGGGCTTCTCGAGCAGCACGTGCTTGCCGGCCCGGAGGGCGGCGACCGCCAATTCCTCGTGGAGCCGGTGCGGGACCATGATCAAGGCCGCGTCGAAGGTGCCGGACGTCACGGCGTCGTTCATGGACCTGAAGGGCTCGGCGCCGGTTTCCTTCGACATCGCCGCGGCCCGGTCGAGATCGACGTCGATGGCCGCGGTGACCTCGGTCCGGGGAGCGGCGCCACGCAGCGCCGTCAGGTGCCACTGCGCGATGGCACCGCAGCCGACGAACGCCAATCGCAGCCGACGCTCGGCGGCGGAACCCGGCGTGATCATGCGGGGTACCCTACGTGCGCGCTATGAAATCTGCACGGTCCCGAGTGACACTCCCCGGCCCCGTTCGTCAGAACGGCTACGTCGTACGCGACCTGGCAGGCGCCATCGACGCGTGGTTGCACATCGGCGTGGGCCCCTGGCTCCTTCTCCCCCATCTCACGCAGACAGGTTCGGTCTACCGGGGCGAGCCGACCGAACCGGTGGTGTCCATCGCCTTCGCCAACTCGGGCGACATGCAGCTCGAGCTCATCGAGCAGAAGGACGACTCGCCCAGCATCTACCGTGAATTCCTCGACGCCGGGCACGAGGGATTCCACCACCTGGCCTGGTGGGCCGAGGACTTCGCCACGGTGAGTCGTGCCGCTCAGGATGCTGGCTGGCCGATCGTGCACGCTGGCAACGCCGGCGGCATGGCACAGTTCGCCTATTACGACGCGGGGGGCGTCACGAGCACGGTCATCGAAATCATGGAACTGACCGACGCCACCCGCTGGCTCGTGGCCACGGTGCGGGACGCGGCCGCCGATTGGGACGGCACCGATCCCGTCCGCAACCTCGTCTGAAGTCAGTCCTCCCTGAAGCGGTGCTCGAGCACGGCACCGTCGCGAAATACCGAGACCGGACCGTCGTCACTGACCGCGATCACCGTCGCCAGCGGGTCGTCCCGGCTGTAGCGACGACCCGAGGTGTGGCGGGTGCCTCGCAGTGCCTCGACGGTTTCCTCGGCCGTGGTGCTCGGCACCAGCCGGACACCCAGTTGCCGCAACACGCCCTCAGCGTCGAAGACGGCCGCCCCATCGACCTGGGCGAGTGCGTGCCGCAACGGCGCGAGATGCGAAGCCATCTGGATCCGCAGGGGCGGAGGGGTGGGGAGGCGCTCTTCCACGGAAGGGCCGGGCTCGGGGTCGGGACGATAGACGAGCAGGGCGCCGATTCCCATCGATCCGAGATCGTGGATGGCGAAGTTCAGCATCGCCGCGAGGACGTTGGGGTCTCCATGGACCGGGGAGGTGGTGACCCCGTCCAGCCAGGTGTCGACGGGCGCTTCGTGGTGCCAGTGGAAACTGTCCCACCGGAGCACGCCGAAGGATCCGACCACCCGCACCGACCCGGCGGGGTGACGTTGCACGATCGTCGCCTCGAGGACGCGGGCCAAGACCACGAGGTCACGTTCCGACCCGGCCGGCCGGTCGAAGACCATCCATTCGTTGGTGCCGTCGATGCGGCGGACGAGCCAGCTCGACAACCCGTCGGTGAAGCGACGGATGGCTTGGAGGGGCTGGCCGCCTACCGGCCCCCGCGTGATCTCGAGCTGTGCTCCGGTCGCCCACGTGGTCGGATCTGACCGGGGTTCCAGAACGGCGCCACTGCTCGAGACCCGCCGCTCGTGCACGGCGGGGCGGAGGGCGTGATCGATCTCCTCGATCACCATGGTGCGGAACTCCTCGGTTCCCTCCACCCGCAGCCCGCCTTCCTCGAGCTCCTCGGCGAGTCGTCGTCGTCGCCCGGCTCCGGGCTCAGGCATCGGCGCTGAGCGGGGCCGGGTGGCCACCGCGTCGATCCCGGCGATGGCGGGTCCTCGTCACGACCACGAGGATGCCCCCTCCGTGGACCTGTCGCCAGGTGGTCGCGACGCCAAGATGGATGCGCCTCCAGCTCCCGGCCCCGACGCCGGGCCCGATGAAATCCGGGACACCTTCACGCTGGCGTCACAGACCCTTCTTAGGCTCGGACCTTGAGATCGAATATCGCTGGTCACGCCGGTTGGCCGTCGGGCCGGCCGGAGTGGATGGCGGTGCTCGCACCCGGTCGCCGTCGCCCCGGAGGAGGCAGCCATGGACACCGACTGGATGGCCCAGGGGCGCTGTAAGAACATGGACCCCGCCGTGTTCTTTCCCAGCGACTGGATCGGCGTGCAGGCGGCCCAACGGATCTGCGCCGGCTGCACGGTCAGTCGGCAGTGCCTGAGCTACGCCCTGGCCGGCCGGATCACGGACGGGGTGTGGGGGGGCACTTCCGAGCGCCAGCGGGTTCGCATCCTCCGGTCCCGAGCCGCGACGAGCCTTCCGGCACACGGCCCCGCGCTCGACCACGCCGGGGCCTGAAGGACCCGGGCACCGGGTCGGGCACGGTCATGCTCCCGGCAGGGCACCGGCCTGCAACGCTTCGAGGAGACGCTGGACGGCCCCACGGCCGGTGTCGCCTTGCCGGATGCAGGCGAAGAACGGCTCCTCCGGGGTCAGGTGCGAGACGGGGAACAACTCGACCACGCGTCGCTCGGCCAGGGCGTCACGACAGACGAATTCGGGAAGCAGGCTCGCACCCAACCCGAGTTCCACGGCCCTGAGCACGGCACGCAGGTCGGGCGCGACCATTCGGAGACGGGCGGCGAAGGGACGGCCCAGGGCACTGAGCCAGAATCGGCGGGTGCGGGGCAATTCCAGGCTGTAGGAGACCCATGATCGCCCCGTGAGCCAGGCCGACACCTGGTCGAGGGAGTGCAACGGCTCGGGCGGCGCCGAGGCCGGAGCCACCACCAGCACGAATCGATGGGAGCCCAACGGCACGGCGCCGATGCTCCGTCGAGGCGGCGTCGAGGTGGTCACGATGGCGTCCACCTCGGCGCGGTCCAACAGCGCGAACAGCTCGGCGTCGTCTCCGAACACCACCGTCACGGCGACGTCCAGGCCGACGAGGCTGGCCAGCACGTCGGCCGCGAAGATCTCCGGGCTCGAGCCGAAGCGGACCGGCGGTTCTGGAGCCGGCACGGTCCCGGCGTCGAGGTCGCGCAACACCCCTTCCAGACCGTCGAGGGGTTCGGCGACCCGCACGTAGAGCTCGCGCCCCCGTCGCGTCGGCTCCATGCCGGCGGGACTGCGCACGAAGAGCGGTTCTCCGAGGGCCCGTTCGAGCGACGCCAGCTGCTGGCTGGCCGCCGGCTGCGTGAGACCCCGGTGGGCGGCCCCGTCGGTCACCGAGCCGCAGCGGTACACGGCCACAAAGGTCCGCAGCCACTCCGAGCGAGCCATTAGCGAATCTTATCCCGCCGATAAGAAGTACTTCTTTGCTTATCATGGAGGGGCCAGCGACGATGGGCACCATGGCCGACGTGACCACGCAACCCCACCCCTACCTCCACGGGCATCACGACAGCGTCCTCCGGTCGCACCGGTGGAGAACGGCCGAGAATTCCGCCCGCTACCTGATCCCGAGCCTCGACGCGGGTGCCCGGGTGCTCGATGTGGGCTGCGGGCCCGGCACGATCACCGTCGACCTGGCCCGGTATGTCGTCGAGGGTGACGTGCTCGGGATCGACGCGGCCGAGGGCGTCCTCGTCGACGCCAGGGCCGAAGCGACGAGGCGTGGGCAGCGCAACGTCAGCTTCGCCGTCGGCGACGCCAACCACCTCGACTTCGCAGACGCGCTCTTCGACGTGGTCCACGCCCATCAGGTGCTCCAGCACGTGCCCGACCCGGTCGGCGCTCTCACCGAGATGGGGCGGGTGTGCCGGCGGGGCGGCATCGTCGCCGCTCGCGACGGGGACTACGGCGCCATGTGCTGGTCTCCCGAGGACCCCGAGATGGACGAGTGGCGTGCCCTCTACCGGCGGGTCGCCCGCTCGGTGGGGGGCGAGCCCGACGGAGGGCGGCGGTTGCGGCACTGGGCGCAGCAAGCCGGCTTCGCCGACATCACCGTCTCGGCGTCCGCGTGGTGCTTCGCCGCCCCCGACGAGCGGTCGTGGTGGGGGGAGCTGTGGGCCGAGCGCGTCGCGCGTTCGAGTTTCGCCGACGCGGCCCTGACCAAGGGCCTGGCCTCACCCGTGGACCTCGACCGCCTGGCCCGGGCCTGGCGTCGATGGTCGTCGAGTGACGAGGGCTTGTTCGTCGTCCCCCACATCGAGATCCTTTGTCGGCCATGAGCTCGCGTCATCGGGCCCGTGTCGCCCTCGACAGGGCGAGGCGCGCCGGCGCGACAGTGTCTACGCTGTCGGGGTGCGGCAGCGCTGGTTCTCCCGCCGAGCGATCTTCCTTCATTGCGAGTTCTGGCTCATCGCGCTGGCGTGCCTGGCCGCCGGCTGGTGGCAGGTGACGAGGGCGCTGGGCGGGAACGGACTCAGCTGGTTCTACTCGGCGGAGTGGCCCGCGTTCGCGGTGCTCGCCATCGCCGGGTGGTGGCACCTCATCCACGAGGACCCCGAGGCCTACCGTGCTCGCAAGCAACGCCCCGCCGAATGGGACGCCCCCGACAGCGTCCCCGACTACTGACGCGACCGGCCCAACGCACACCGTTTCCGGGCGGCCACCGGCACGACCAGAGGCCGACCGGTAGCATCGGCGCCATGCCGAACCGGCTGGGGCTCGGGGAATTCGCTGTCGTCACCCGGATCCACTGATCCCTGCGGGGGGGACCGCCCGACCGGACTGCTGTCCACGGGCGTCGCCGAGCCGGATCCCGACGCGTCGACACTGTCGGGAGACGAGCGCGCCGCCGCCTTCCGCAACAGCGATCCGAAGATCCCGAGGAAGTTCGTCGTGATCGCCTTGGCGACCCTCGCCGTGCTCGCCCTCGGAGGCGCCTTGGGCGAGCGTCTGCTCTCGGGCCTCGGTCTCAATCCCGATGCGACACCGACCGTCTCGTCCACCACGCCACCGTCGGCCACACCGGTGATCGCTCCCCCCCTGACGCCGCCTTCGGTCCCCGAGGTCGGCGCTCCGCTTTCGCAATTCATGGGGATCACCAGGCTGCCCGGGTCGTCCGCACCGGCGGTGGCGCTCACGGACCAGCACGGACACCCCGTGTCGCTCACCGACGAACACGGTGATGTCGTCGTGTTGACCTTCTTCGACGCTCCGTGCCAGGACATCTGCCCGGTCCTCTCGGCCGAGCTCGTCCAGGCGGCGGCCGACCTCGGGCCCGAGCGCTCGCGCGTCGTCTTCTTGACCGTGAACACCGACCCCGTCGTCCTCTCCGCCACCCCGGCGGCGGCGGCGGCGGCACGCGACGGGCTCGGTGCGGTGACGACGTGGCACTTCCTCACCTCGAACCTCGACACCCTCGATGCGATATGGCGCGCCTACGATGTGTCGGTCACCGTCTCACAGACCTCCCAGCTCGTGGCCCACAACGACGTCATGTACTTCATCGACCCCACCGGCCGCCTCCGCGTCGAGGCAACCCCTTTCGCCGATGAGAGCTCGACCGGGGCATTCAGTCTGGACCCCCCCAGCATCGCCCGGTGGGGCCTAGGCATCGCCACCTACGCCCGACAATTGCTGGAGGGATCGCCGTGAGCGGAACCGCGGGTCCCACGACGTCGGAGCGCCTCTTTCCTCCGACCCCCGATCCCGAAACGGGTCGGCCCCGCTGGTACCGCCGCCGGGCTGTGCTCGTAGCCATCGGCGTCCTCGTCGTGGTCGGCGCGGCGGTCATCAGCGATCTTCCCACCTCGACGTCGCGGGCGTCGGACACCCGGGGGGAGTCGAGCGTGATCAGCGAGATCAACGCGGACATCGCCCCCTGCGTCTTCGCCGTGCGCGAGGCCCTCACCCTCTACTCGGATTCGAGGGGCACGTTGAGCGCCGCCAACCGGGCCCAGATCCCGGGCCTGCTCCGTGACGACCAGACGGCGTGCTCCTACACCGATGCGAACATCTTCGACCTGTCCGACATCTCGGTGCCGGGGACCGCCGCGGGCAAGCAGGTAGCTCAGGCCGTGAACACCGTGACCGTGTGGGCGACCTCCGACGCCCTGAGCGCGATCGAGGCGGTCCAGGCACTGACGTCGCATCCGTCCGACGCCAAGGCGCGGACCGAGCTGCGCGCCGACGAGCGGCTGCTGGCCGCCGATCGTGACAAGACGACGGCGGAGATCGACGCCGCGGGCCGGTTGCTCGGGACCAGGCTTCCGGCCCTCGACGTCTCCAAAGAGGTGCTTCCCGGGGTGACGCGCTCGTAAGGACCCTGGCGGGGACCGGTCGTCTATTGCTCGACGCCTCGGCCGAACGGGTCGGCGCCGTGACGCTCGCCCGGTGAAAGCCCCCCGGCTCGGCGGCGTCCGTCGCGTACGAGACGGTGCAGCGCGTCGTCAGGGTCCTCGTCGCTTCGCAGCCAGAGGGCGAGGTTGGCGAAGATCACGGGGAGGAACGCGCACAGCGAGGCGAACCACAAGACCCAGGTGGTGAGGGCCTGGTCGGCGGACACACTCAGGTCTCGGCCCGCCACGTGGGGGTAGGCCCGGTACACAGACGCGTGGGACAGTCCCACCACGTAGGCGGTGACCCATATCGTCCACATGGCGACGGCGGCGACGGCGATGCGCTTCGGTCGGGCCAGACGCGCCGAGAACGGCGGCGATCCGATCAGCTCCAGCCACAGCCCGATCCCCACCGACACCAGGGTGAGGGCCTCGAGCACGGACAGCCATCCGTGGCGGGCGAGGGCGTCGACGCTGACGGGCAGTCGCCACGCGACCACCGCTGCCATGGCGAGGAGGAGGGGGACGAGGCTGCGCGTCGTCTCGGGGTGCCGCCGACGACGCGCCGCCACCCGGTCGACGAGGCCGGGCTCTTCCAGGACGGGGACGCCTTCGGGGTCGGTCGTGCCGGGCCCACCGGCGGCCAGGCCGATACGACGCCACGGGGCGCTCACGACGACCAGCGCCGGGACCGCAATGGCCAGGAGGGCGAACTGGAGGGCTTCGAAGACCTCGACCCGTCGCGCCTGGGTGGACAGGGGAGGCACCAGGGCGCTGACGAGAAGCACACCGGCCAGCACCGCCGGCGCCGAGCGGACTGGGCCGCGTTGCCACCCCGTCGCCGCCTCGTCGGGGGCGCCGGACCCAGGTGGGTCTGCCGGGTGGGGCCGCTCGCCGGCGGCCCCGTCGGTCACCGGTTCGGACGACGCTGGAAGAACATCCACAGGCACACCACGACGAGTGTCCCGATGGGGATGGCAAACGTGAGGGCCTGGGCACCGACGAGACTGTTGGTCCCGAACATCGCTCACCACTCTTCTTCTGGGTGTTTCACCCATCATAGATCCGCGGCCTGCGGCCAGTTCGGCGCAAGGTCAATGAAACCAACCGGATCAGATCACATAGAACAGTAGCCAAAAGAGCAATTCCACCAGGGCGATAAAGCCCCAAAAGTACGAACACCCCTCGAGATTGGCCCGGAACAGTCGGGCCACCGGCAGCGTCGATCGCGTCATGCCCCCGTCTTCGGTCACCGCCCGGCGGAGGCGGAGCGAGCGAGCCAGCAACGTCTCCAGCCAGAACACCCCACACAGGAGCAGCGCCACATTCATCCCGGCCCATCCGACGAAACACGATGCATACCCGCTCGAGCCCGGGAAGAACGGGAGCTGGGTGAGCTGCCACACCTGCAACCCCACGGCGACGAGGCCCCCGAGGACTGCGATCCAGCCCGACACCTCCCAATCGAGGGTATTGCTCTGCTCGAGCCGCCTGGTCCCGTATCCGTTCAACAGCGCACTCGCCACCGCGATGGCGAAGACCGCGGCGCCGATGCCGGTGGGCGCCGTGGCCTGGTGAGGCCGCCACAGATCGTCGCTGTTGGTCGAGCGAAGATAGAAGTAGGCGAAGGCGAGTGATGCGAAGAAGAACGCTGCGATGCCGATGACGAGGCGCCCGCCGGTCCACAGGGCGCCCTCGGCCGACCGCATCTCGTATTCGATCTCCTCCGGCGTCTCGATCAACGCGGGAGCCTCGTACGCCACGTAGTCATCGCCGGCGATCGGTTCGGTCGTCATGCGATCGGTGGCCTCGGGTCGCCCGACCCCGCTTCCCCGGCGGTCTCGTCAGAGCTCACCGCGCTCGGCGCACCGGGCGCGACCGCTCCGGTCAGGGCCAGGGTCCGGGGCCCGAGGTCGGCCACGTCCCTGGCGTCGATCGTTCCGTAGTGGTACGGGTCGGCCAGCACAACCGGGATGCGGGTGAAGTTGTAGGGGGGAACCGGTGTGGGTGTCTGCCACTCGAGACCACGTGAGTGCCAGGGGTTGGGCGGAGACGGCTTGGGGTCGATGAACATCGACCACACGAAGTTGACGACGAAGATGATGAACGAAGCCCCAAGGCAGAAGGCACCCACCGACGAGATGTCGTTCCAGATCTGGAGGTTCTGTGCGTACTCGAACACGCGTCGTGGCTGGCCCAGCAACCCCACGAAGAACAGGGGGAAGAACGTCAGGTTGAAGAAGAGGAACATCGTCCAGAAGTGCCATTTGCCCAGACGTTCGCTCATCTGCTTCCCGGTCATCTTCGGGAGCCAGTAGTAGAGGCCACCGAAGAAGGCGAATACGAGCCCGCCCATGATCGTGTAGTGGAAATGTGCCATGACGAAGAAGCTGCCGTGCACGGTGACGTCGACGGGGACGTCTGAGAGGAAGACGCCGGAGATACCACCGATGAGGAAGTTGAAGAACATGCCGAGGCAGAAGAGCATCGGCACGGCGAAACGGATCTTGGCCTTCCACAGCGTTCCCAGGCCCACGAGGAAGATGAATCCCGTCGGGATGGAGATCAGCTCCGTCGTCAACATGAACAGCGGGCGCATGTCGGGGTTGATCCCACTCTGGAAGAGGTGGTGTTGCCACACGAAGAACGACAACAACGCGACACCGATCATCCCGGCGGCCGAGACTCGGTACCCGAAGAGCGGTCTTCTCGTGAAGACGGGCAGGATCTCGGCCACGATCCCGAAGCCGGGCAGCGCCATGATGTACACCTCAGGGTGCCCGAAGAACCAGAAGAGGTTCTGCCACAGGAACGAGCTCCCTCCGTGCTCGTTGACGTAGAAGGCGGTCTGGGCGCTGCGGTCGAGGACCCCGAACAGCCCGGCGGCCACCAGCGTCGGGGTGGCCAGGGTGAGCAGCGCGGCCGTAGCCAGAATCGACCACACGAAGACCGGGACCCGACCCCAGGTCATTCCCGGGGCACGGTAGTTGATGATCGTGGCGAGGAGATTGAACCCGGCGCAAATCATGCCGATGCCGATGACGGCGAACCCGACGAGGTACGCGTCCATCCCTGCCGTCGCCTGCGTCTGGAGCGGCGCGTACCCGGTCCACCCCGTCGGGAAACCACCCAGCGGCAGGGCGGTCAGGATGACCAGGTAGCCGGCGGCGAAGATCCACAGGGAGAAGGCCTCGACGCGGGGGAAGGCCATGCGTCTCGACCCGATCATGAGAGGAACGAGCCAGTTGCCGAGGGGACCGATGACGATCGACGACGCCATCATCATCATGATCGTCCCGTGCTCGCTGACCACCGAGATGTAAGTGCCCGGCCCCAGGAGATGGTTCGTCGGGCTCAACAACTCGGTCCGGATCGCCATCGCCAACAGGCCGCCGGTGAAGAAGAACAACAGCACCACGACCGTGTATTGCAGGCCGATGACCTTGTGGTCGAGGGCGGGGCCGAAGTAGCGCGTCCAGCTCTTCGAAGGGGCGGGGGGGAGCGGCTCACGGCCGAAGATCTTGGCCACCGGATAGTCGAGCATCCCGGCACCGGCCAGCCATCCGACCACACCGATGGACAGGGCGAGGATGGTGGCGACGTCGTTCTGGCCGCTGCCCTGGACGTTGATGTAGCCGCTGGCGATGCTGTTGCCGAGGAAGTGGCCGAGGGCGTACCCACCCACGGCGCCGACGAGGGCCCGGCCGAGGTGGGGACCGAGCCACTTCGGGCGACGCCGGGCCCGTCGGGAGGGGGGTCGGGCGTCTCCGGAGTGATCGGACCCGATCGACGGACGCATGTCGAGTGCCATGCCCTCAGTCGTCCTTCCTATTTGGCCGGACTGGTCGCGCCATACTGCTGCACCTTGCTGTACGGATCGACATTGTCGGGGTAATAGCCACCGTCGGCACCGTTGGCGTCAGGGACGTAGGTGTAGGAGAACGGCGGCAGGAGCTTGGTGTTGGCCGCGTTCTGGCGTTGCGTGGACTGCGCCCACACGAAGAACTGCGCCTTGGTCACCACGCGACCGAAGTTGTACATGGCGCCGTGCCACAAGCCGCAGAGCTCGTCGCAGCGGACAGTGAACTGCCCGAGCTGGTTGGGGGTGGTGTAGGCGATGTTGTCCTGCGAGGGGTTGGCATCGGCTTTCACCCCGAGCTGGTAGGCCCAGAAGTCATGGATCACGTCGAGCGACGTCACGTGGAACGCCACGGTCGTGTCGACCGGCAACATCAGCTGCTTGGTCTCGAATCCCCCGAACGTGGGGTAGCGATAGGTCCACGCCCATTGCTGGCCGATGACCTGGATGGGAAGAACATCGTGCGAGGTGGGCGTCCAGATCGGGTTCGGACCCTCCCCGCCCCCGGCCCCGGCCGGCACGATGAGCTCCACCGTGCCGAAGACGAACACACCGAGAACGATCACCGTCGAGGTGGCGATCCAGCCCACCTGGATGCCGAGATTGCCGCGGGCCTTGGGCCCACCTTCGGGCTCGGCATCTCCCGAGCGCGACTCACGCCACACGATGAGCGCATAGGCACCGTATATCCACACGGCCAGCATCACGGGCAAGGCGATCAGGAACAGGACGTTGAAGTCGAACTGTGCGCCACTTGCCGACGACGTCATGGCCCCGGGGGGCACGTGAGGGCCGACGGCGAAGTAGAAGACGAGGTCGAGCGCGACCGAGAGCACCACCCAGATGGTGATCAGTCGACGGAAGTGGTGGGTCTCCGCGCTCGGGCTCACGCCACCACCTTGAGGAAGCCGCCCATGTACCCCACCGTGGACATGGGACCGCCGTTGCCGTAGAGGTACCCGAGCCCGCACGGGACGAAGCACTGCCACGGATACTGGCCCGGTCCGGGTGACTCGAAAGAGAACTTCACGATGTTGTGCGGCGACTTGGTCGTACACGGTGCGACCGCACAGAGGTTGGCGTTCCCGTTGTCGGCGTAGAGGGGGACGCTGATCCCGAGCGTCGGGATGGCGAAGGTGTGCCCTACCCCGTTCCCGGAATTGGAGTCGATGACCCGGAAGGTCTTCCCGTTCAACACGGCGTCGTCGCCGATGGTGCCCTGCACCTGGCCCCACTGCTGGTTGCGCAGGGGGGAACCGCCGTCGTACTGCAAGACGGTCACGTTGATCCTGGTATGGGCCGGGACGTCCCACAGCGTGGTGTGCACCCATTGCCCGCCCGGGGTCTCGGTGAGGTAGGACACCCACGTCGGGTGGGGTCCGAAGCCGATCGAGCCGACGGTCTGCACCGTGAGGTTGACCGGTGCGCCCGCTTGGTGCCCGGTCGTGAAGTCGACGGTGGGAGGAGAGGATCGGATGAAGGCCATGGCCGTGAAGACCACCAGGCCGACTGCCACCGCCAGCAGGACGCCGATGATGACGAGTCGTCCGCCGCGGCCCATGCTCAGCTTCCCGATGCCCCAGAAGGCACGCCTGCGCCCACGTTCATACCGTGTCCCCTCGGCCAGCGCTACATGACGACAAGGTGCGCGGCGACGAGTTGCCCACACCCCGCCAGCACAGGATGTGGCGGTCGCCTCGGCCAGGACGCTAGGCCCCGAACCGTCCCTCGTCAACGACCGTTGGCGTGGGCAACGGTGCGCCGGGCAGCCGGTGGACCAGGCGTTCGAGGACGTTCGAGATCCCCCCGTCCTCGACCATGGCCCGGCGGAAGACGACGATCAGCGCCGGTACGGCCCAGAAATCGCCGCACACCCACAAGATGGCCGCCCCGATCTGCTGGTCGGCGAACGGCGACAGCGTGACACCCGGCACGTGGGCGTAGACGCCGTACCACGAAGACGCGGTGAAGATGCTGAGGGACATGGCGAGGACGAACATCACGACGTTGGTGGCGATGATCGCTCCCCCCTGCCACACGAACGAGGCCCGGGGCCGCATCGGGTGCGACGGGATGATCTGCAGCCAGAAGAGGACGCCGGCAGCGAGGAAGCTTCCGTGCATGAGCCAGATGTGGGCGAGCTGATTGTTCTCGGCGAAGTCGAACAAGGCGGGAACGTGCCACACGACCATCACGGCGTTGAACACGATCAGCGCCGTCCAGGGGTTCCTGACCAGGCGACCGACGGTGCGCAGGGGTCGCGCCCCCGGCCCAGGAGGACGGCCCGCCCGAGGCGGCGCCGCGCCCCGCACCGGCAACGCGAACAGAAGGGGGACCCAGGGTGCGCCGGCCACGATCAGGATGGGGGCGTAGAACGAGATGAGGATGTGCTCGATCATGTGCACGAAGAAGTAGTCGTCCGACCAGTAGTCGATGGGGGACTCGACCGCGACCAGCAGGCACACAAGGCCGGCGTAGAAGACCAAGGAGCGCCAGCGTCGCTGCCGTGTGCGTCGGGGGTCCGAGCGGGCCCGGAGCCGCGCCAACCCCACCTCGTGGGCCGCCACGACCGCCGCCACCACAACGAGGAAGGGGTCGAACGACCAGTGTCCCGTCAGGTACGACATGATCCCGGGCCCGGAACGAGTTCCCGTCGAGGTGGGTGGCTCACGAAGAGGAGCCGAACGAAATCGGCACAGTCACGGTACCGATCTTGGTCCAAGACGCCGTGGCCGCGTCGAGCCGCCAGTCCATGAACCGGGTCGAGGCCACGGCCAGAGCGTCGACGACCCCCCCGGATCCCACCACCACGGCGGCGGTCCCCCGAGGCGGCGCCGATGTCGCCCGCCACGGACCACCGGGGCCCGCCTCGAGCTCGGGGGCCAAGGTCCCGTCCCGTCGCCGCACCAGGACCACGAACCCGCCTCCGGTCTCGATGCCGGTGGACACGACGCGGTCCCCGAGGCCCAGAGACAGAGCCGGCGACCGCGACCAGACCCCGGCGGTCGAGTCGGCCACGCCGATCAACCCGGTCCGCGACCGCTCGCCCGCCGCCACGAGCGCGTCGACGACACCGCCGACGGCAACGAGTCGGAGCACCGTCGTCGTCGCCCCCTCGAGGGGGCCCGTGAGGCGCGGCGCGACCAACCGCCACGTGCCGCCCCGCAACCCGAAGATGCCGACGACCCCCGGTGCCGTGCACGTTGCACCCACGAGGCTTCCTCCGGTGCCATCGAGGGCGACCGCGCCGAGCGTGCCCACCTGGCAGGCTCGGCCCGCCGCCGAAGCAGCGATAACGGCCCGGCTCGCCACCTTCGACCCGATCGACGAGGTGCCCGAGCCCCGCAGTACTTCGCCCCCGTCGGTGCGCACGAGGGCGATCGACCCCGACCCCGACCCGGCGGCCAGGGCGTCGGGCACGGCGGCGAGCCCCCCTTGGACGAGACCCGGTGACCACGAGCTGCCCTCGTCGGCGCTCAGGGCGATGGGGGAGAAGACGAGCGCCTGGCTCGGTTCGATGCCGGCGAGCAGACGCGGCGAACCGGCCCCGGCGCTCACGACGAGGCCGCCGTTGTCGGCGACCCCGGATGGGGTCACGACGCGCCACGGTGCCGTGGCGCCGGCCCGGGCCAGCACCTGCCAGAACGTGTTGACCGGGTCGTTGAGCATGCCCATGGCGACGACGGCCACCGCACCGGTGCCGGTCCCGATGGTGGCGTCGAGCGGCGCGCGGACCGAGGGGGCTCCACGGTGCGTCGACGCGTCCGGGCGGGTGGCGGTCGTCGAGCAGGCGACGAGGCCGGCGGCCAAGACCACGAGCGTCAGGGCGGTGGCGGCGCAACGGGTACGGGCCCAGGCCGCTCTCACGTGTGGACGACGCGCTCGAGCGCGGACGCCAGGTACCCCGAGAACGACGCCGATGACGCCGACCCTTGGCCGGGCTCGGTGCTGAGGATCTCACGGGTGTGGCCACGAGCGTCGATCAGGTAGGCGAGCTCGCTGTGGGCGACCATCGCCCCCGCCGGCACGACGGCGGCCTCGATTCCGTAGTCCGCCCAGATCTGGTCGAGGGCGGCCATCGAACCGGTGAGGTACAACCAGTTCCGCATGTGGTCGAGGCCCTCTTGGCGATCGAAGGCATTGGTAAAGGTGGTGGCCCGGTAGATCGGGTTGGCCACGACGGCGACGAAGACCACCCGGGTCGAGTCGTGTCCGAGCAGGGTGTTGGCATTGCGGAATTCCTGTGCGATCAACGGGCAGTCCGACGTGCACACCGGATCGAGGAAGGTGAGCGCGACGGTCCGACCCCGGAGGTCGCCCAGCGACACCACCGCCCCCGACTGATCGATGAGACGGAAGGCCGGCGCGGGAGTGTCGACGACATTGGGCGTGCCGTCCACGGCCACGGCCAGGATCGGGTCGGCGTTGGGGTCGAGGGACGCGGCGGCCATGGGCACGGCGCCGACGAGCACGACGGCGATGGCGGCGACGGCGCCGAGGACGCGAGCCAGGTAGCCGGGGGGGACCCGGTCCCACCACGGATGCCGCACTCCGCCCTCGGCGGTCCCGGCCGCGCCCACCACCACCGGGGCGGGCGACCCGTCGACACCGGCGCGTCCCACGGCGAAGGCCCGAACCGGCACCCTGGTGATGGCCAGGTACCCCGAGACCCACACCAGCGCCATGGGCAGCATGCTGTTGGGGTCGGTTCCGACCCCGCCGAGCACCCCGAGGTCCTGGACGAGGACCCAGTCCGCCACGCCCAACACCACCGCCGCGACCAGGGCGGGGCGCACGACCTTCTCGTGGGCGGTGCAGAAAGCGATGCCGATCGCAGCCAGGGCGACCACGACGAAGAGGTTGACGGCCCATCCGTGCGAGGCGTCGAAGTCGCCGAAGGCTCGAACCGTCGACGAGAGGAAGCCGGGCTGAGCGGTCTGGGACATCTGGCGGACCATGGCCGGGAGCGTTCCCGGTGTCGCCCCTCGCACCGATCCCTGCCAGAAGCCGCGCCCGGGCCACGCCTGGAGCACCGCCATGCCGATCAGGAAGACGCCCATGGCCCGGAGCACGAGCCGACCGAGCCTCGGGCTGGACCACGATCGATCGGGGAGCGCCACGAGCGCGCCCGCCACGCAGTAGAAGATGACGGCGCCGGGAACGCCGAAGAGCCACGAGGAGCCCTGGCCGAAGATCCCACCGAATCCTTCGCCGAACACCCAGACGACGAGGCCCCAACCGACGGCCATCAGCCCGGCCAACCGAGACCAACGGCCCCGGGGGGCGAGGAGCAACATCGCTCCGATCCCAACTTGGAGCCACACCGTGGCGGCGGCCGCCTGGACGGGATGGTCCGTCCAGATCCTCACACCGAGATGCACGACGTCCTGGACCCAGGTCGGCGAGGAGCTCGCCGAAGGCTGGACCACACTGGCGGGGAGGCCGAGCGGCATGGCCGATTGGAGTTGGAGCAAGCCGTCGACGATCCACAGCACCCCGAATCCGATCCGGAGCACGCGTCGTGCCACCGGCTCGGCGCCGTCGCTCGTGAGCCCCCACGGAGCACCGGGCGATCCGGGGCCGGCCGAACGCCGGTATTGGGTGGTGCGCAGGACGTTCCACACCAGCGACAGGACCACGAGGATCAACCCGATGAGGAGGACCTGGTGGAGCAGGGCCGTGTGGAAGGCGGAGACCACCACCGAGTTCCTCGTCTGGAGGTAGGTGCCCATCCCCGGCATTGCGCACTCCCCGTGCCGCTGGCCTCGACGCGGACTCCTCGCCGCGGCCGCATCATTGCAGATCCCTGCCTCACCGCCGACGCGACGGCGTCGATGGTGCAACAAGTTTCAGCTCGCGCTCAGCTGAGTAACGCGTGGCTTTGAGACGGGGAGCGCATCCTGGTCGCAGTCGGCACCCGCCGAGCACACCAAGCACAGAAAGGATGGTCTGGACCGTGCCCCCGGCACAGTCCAGTCGACGATGATGCTCCTCTACCTGTCCATTCCATTCATGTTGATCGGCATCTCGATCGCACTGACGCCGCTCCTGTGGGCGATGACCCATGGCGAGCGGCTCCACGATGCGGCGATCCCTGTGCAGGCCCACCCCGATACTCGGGCCCCCGGGACCGGCATCTAACGGGCCCGCCGCGTAGCGCGCCGCGCTGTCGAGGGCGTAGAGCGGAGCCCGTCACCGTCCACAGCGGGCCAGGACCACGGCGGCGGCGAGGTCGCGACTGTGGGTGAGGCTGACCGCGAGCTCGGTGATGCCCGCCGCCTCGGCGAGCTCGGCCGCGTCTCCGGTCAGACGGAGCTCGCACCATCCCGAGGGATGGCGGTGCACCTCGATCGACTTCCAGGCGATGGCGGCGTCGTCGGGCCGCAGCACCTTGATGGTGGCCTCCTTGGCGGCGAAGCGCGCCGCCAGGGAGTCGGCGGCGGCGGCAGCTTCCCCCCCGCAGCTGGCGATCTCGTCCGGCGTGAACAGGTGGTGGAGATACCGGGCACCGAATCGGGCCATGGAGGCCTCGACGTCGTCCACCCGGGCGATGTCGGTGCCCACGCGGCAAAGCCATGTAGCTCTCCCGCCAACGTCGAACGAACCCTCGGAGTCCAATTGTACCCGCGCCATGCCCGGCTACTCCGGCCGGATCCGGGGCTTTTCGACTTCAGAGGAGGACCATTACGGGGCGGCGGTGGCGACGCAGATCCACCCGAGGTCGTAGACACGCACCTCGATCGAGACGAAGCCGGATTGGCGCAGTCGATGCCCGAGCGTGGCGGGATCGATCGGGTGGTAGATGTCATCGACGTGGAACTGGCGGGTGGCTTCGTTCTCGATCCCGTCCGCGGCGACCAGGACGCCACCGGGCCTGAGCACGCGAGCCAGTTCGGCGAATACGGCGTCCTGGGGGGCCGTGCCGGGTATGTGGTGGAGCATGTGGAACGAGGCGGCGCCGGTGAATCGATCGGCGGGAAGCCCCATGGCGGTGGCGTCGCCGCAGACGACGTCGACGTTGGTCCCGGCCAGGCGCGCCGCCAACGCGGCGGCCAGCTCGGAATCGAACTCCAGTGCCGTCAAGTGCGCCGTGGTGGTCCGCAGCACGTCGGTGGTCAACCCCGGCCCCGGCCCGACCTCGATGACGTCGTCGCCGAGGGTCACACCGCGCAGCGCCTCGGGGAGGATCGTCTCCTCCAAGATCTGGCGCCACTGCGGACTGGCACAGAACTCGAGGTGACCGGAGTTCACGGCGCCGACCCGGCGTCGACGTTCGTCGATCAGGCCGGGACCGGCGTGGCGGTCCCGGGCTCCTGGGTCGGCAAGCTCTGGGCGGTGGGGACCGGATAGGGCGCAGGGTTCATCAGGTCGAACTCGATGAGCTGGGACGGCTGGCACTCGCGCTTGACCCTGGGATCGCTCCTCCCCAATGTGACCGGCAGCTTGGGCACCGACGAGTCCGGGGATCCGACATGGAGGGTGGTCGTCAGGTCACCGGTCACGCTCCGCCGCCAGGCGGTGATGTTGGGCGCCTCGACACCGAATCGGGTCTCGAGAAATCGCAACTGGGACGTGTGGTCGAAGGTGTCCGAGCACACGTACCCGCCCCGACTGAAGGGGGACACGACCAGGAGCGGAACCCGGAAGCCGAGTCCGAGGGGCCCGGCGACCCCGAAGGCCGGCGCGGGCAGGGGGTCGACGGTGAGGTACTCCCCCGAGGTCCCTGGCGGCGCCACGGGCGGCTTGACATGGTCGAAGAATCCGTCGTTCTCGTCGTACATGATGAAGAGCACGGTCTTCGACCATGTCTTCGGGTTGGAGACGAGGGCGTTGATCAATTGGTGGGTGAACCACATCCCGGCGGCGGGGGGAGACGGCGGGTGCTCGTCGAAACCCACGGGGGGAATGATCCACGACACCTGAGGCAGCGTGTCGTTGGCCACGTCCCGGGAGAAGTCGCGGGGAAAGATCGGGCTGAACGCCTTCTTGTACAACAGTGACGACGGGTCCTGCACATGCCGCTTGAAGTACAGAAGGATGTTGTCCGAGATCGCGATCGACAGTGGGTTCGACGGTTGGTACCCGACGCCCGGGGGGTTGTACACCTTCCACGAGATGCCCTTCGCCTCGAGTTCTTCGGGCATCGATCGCCACGTGGCGCTTCCGATGGCGCTGGACTCCGAATTGGTGATGATCACAGGGCCGCCCTCGTGCCCTTCGGGGTCGAGCGTTCCCGACCACGCATGGAGCCGGTTCGGGTGCGTCGGTCCCATGACCGAGCAGTGATAGCCGTCGCCGATGGTGAAGGCGTCTGCCAACGCGTACCAGAACTCCAGATCGGCACGGGTGTAGTAACCCATGGTGAGCACCCCGTTCTGTGGGCCCTCCCACCGCGCCGATGTGTGGGTGGCGACGAACTGGTCCATCAGGCCCCCGTTCCAGCACGTGTGCTGGGCCGACCATTCATGGGAGAGGTCGTAGGTGCATTCGGCCTCGGTGTTGGCCGTGTCGAGATGGAAGGGGAAGAGCTGACTGGCCGCACCCCCCGGCCAGGTCTGGGCGAAGGGGCCCGAGGACCCCGCACTCCGGTCGCCGAACCCCCGGACACCTTTGTACGTGCCGTAGTAATGGTCGAAGGAGCGATTCTCGTTCATGAGAAAGATCACGTGCTCGATCGCGCCGATGTCGGAACCGGCCGGCCCCACGGCGGCGGCTTTGCGGGCGGTCTCACCTCCGCACGCCGCCAGGGCGAGGCCGAAGGCACCCGCCATGCCCGCCACGAGCACTTCCCGCCGAGTCCGCAGATTCGACCGAAGGACGGCCGGGGTTCGATTCTCCACGCCAGTCGCCTCTTCGCTCGCTCGTGGCCTTACAGACGGCGACGACATCCTGGCACAAACCGGTCACGCGGTCCCCGGCGACGCCGGCATCAACGCGGCGTGGGGCGATGATCGACACCTGAGGAGAGGTGGGACTCCCCTCGCGCTGTGTTCAGATGGCGCGCTCTGAGGTGGCTGCTCGCTGCGGATGGCGATGACGCAGCTGGTTCAGCAACGACTGCTCGTCGGGTCCGAGACGTTCGGCGGCTCGGCCGCCCTGGGGGCGGCGAGGCTCTTGGAGCCGGTCGGTGAGGAGAGAAAGGTTGTGCTCGGCCGCCTCGAGCTGATTCTGCAAGACGTCGCGTTCGGCCGCGACCGCCTCGGCCTCGGCGTTGGCGCGGGCGACGTCGCGCAACAACGACGCGTTCCGTGCCTCGAGTTGCTCCAAGCGGCGACGCGCCCACGAAGCGGATTCCGAGGTATCGCTCGGCGCCGCCGCGGCACGCGTGGCCTTGGCGAGCAGCGCGGCAGCGAGCTCGTCGTAGTCGAGCTCACCTTCACCCGAGGAGTTCGACCCCGACACCACCCCTCGTACGGCACCGTTGCTGGTGCCGTTGGTGCTCCCTGCGTGCGAGATTCGATAGGTCCGCTTACCTCTGATCTGACGCGTCAACAAACCTGCTTTGGCCATGGCGGCCACGACTTGCGTGAAACCGGCGTCGGTTCCCTCATAGGCGATCGCCTGCTTCAACACCGATGTCGCCTTTCCACTGGAGTCCTCCACTGGCCCTTGCTCGGCAAGGTAAGCGACGATCCGATTGCGAACGCTTTGATCACGTGCCACTGAAGACCTCCTCGAGAGCAGGCGCGACGAAAACTACAAGTCGATCCAATTACAGAGATCGGCCACATGCCCCGCGTCGACTTTACCACTCGGGCCGGAGCACTTGAACCCGCTCGCGTTACCCGTGCACACGCAGGAAGAACGCGCCGCGCCGAAACGCATTCTCACAGGATTCACAGCTAACACGTCGCCAATGAGTGGGCAACGCCCAACACGAGGAGGAGCCCGCCCGATCGAAATATGCGTGACAGACGACGCCATCACACCTTGGGCTCGTACAACCGGCCGCACGGCGTGTGTGCTGGTCGAAAGCGATGTCGGGTACACGTCCCGGTCCGATCCGCCGACAAGGCATCGACAATTCTCGAGCCTGTCGAATCCCCTCCCCGTTCGCCGACGGGACAGCCGACAGGACAACCCACGATCGCGGCCATGGGGGGCGGACCGACGGGTCTCGCCGTCGCAAGCTCGTCGACGGCCCGGGTGCTCCGACGACAGCAGGGCCGGTCACCGAGCCATCCGAATGCCGGTAGGGCCAGCGCTCGAGGCCGAAAGGCCAGGGGGCGCACCCGTGTCACCAGGGCGAACGCCGGTGGGGCATCATCGGCTCGCCCCACCGGCACGCCCTGTCCGAGTTAGCGGGTCCAGCACGTGGGGGGCATGTGCCGCCGCCCCGCCGCCTCGTGGGTCACCCTGGGACGCTCCGCTCACATGGCGCCGACACGCGACTCACAGAACCAGCTCGAGTGCATAAAGCTCACGAGATGTGATCACGCCCGTGCGAAGAGTGTGTATGGCGCCGTCACCTGGGCCGAGAGGCGCCTACACTCTGTCGTCCGCTGGCCTGGAGGGCACGACCGTGATCTCCATCCGATTGCTCGGTCCTGTTGAGGTCGACGCCGACGGGGACGGGCTCACGCTGTCCCGGACCCTGGAACGGGCACTGTTGGCTCGTTTGGCCCTCCATCCCGGCCAGCCGGTCGCCAGCGAGAGGCTGATCGACGACTTGTGGGGCGAGCAGACTCCCCGCGACGGGGCGGCCAGCCTGCAAGGGCTCGTGTACCGCCTGCGCCGGACCCTGGGCGCGGCGGCGGCACTGCATCGTACGGACCGACAACGGGTACGCCCTCGACGCCGGGGTCGGCGTCGACGTCGCCGTCTTCGATCAGCTCGTGGCCCGGGCCCGGGCCTCCCAGGGGCCCGACCGCGCCGAGCAGGCCCCGGCGCTCCTCCGGGCCGCCCTCGATCTATGGAGAGGTCCTCCGCTCGCCGGGCTCGAATCGCTGCCCTTCGTCAGCACCCAGGTGACCCGGCTCAACGCGGCGCGCCTGGCCGCACTGGGCGACAGAATCGACGCCGACCTCGCCGCCGGCGAACACCGCGATGTCGTCGCCGAGTTCGAAGGCGTTGGTGTCGGAACATCCTTTCGAGGAGCGGTTCTGGGCGCAGTTGATGCTGGCTCTGTACCGGTCGGGTTCACAGGCCGAGGCGTTGCGCTGCTACTCGCAGCTTCGGACGATGCTCGACGAGGAGCTCGGCATCACCCCCGGCTCCGAGGTGGCCGATCTCGAACGGTCGATCCTCAACCACGATCCGTCCTTGGCGTGGGCCGCCCCGCCCCGTCCCGCGTCGCCGGTCACCGGGTCTCGTCCGAAGCCTCCCGGACCGGCCCCGGTGGCCGGGACGACCACAGCGGTCTCGCGGGAGCACCGGGCCGTGCGGGCCATCGACGACAACGCGGCGCGGCTCCTCCCCACTGCGGTGGAGACTTCGGACCTGTCGTGGTTGCCTCCCGTGGGTGCGGCCACGTTCGTCGGTCGGCGCCCAGAGCTCGATCTGGCCCGGACGGCGCGCCGACGAGCCGCGTCGGGCGAGCAGCTCTTGATGCTCATCACCGGCGAGCCCGGCATCGGGAAGACGAGGCTGACCGCCGAGATCGCACGCGAGTGCGACGCGGCGGGTGATCTCGTCCTGCACGGCCGGTGGGACGAGGAGCCCCTGTGTCCCTCCCAGGCATTTCGCGAGGCGCTCAGTCGGTATTCGCTCCGGGCCCCCCCGGAGCTGCTTCGTGCTGATGTGGGCCCACTGGCTCCCGTCCTCGGACGCGTCGTTCCTGAGGTGCTCGAAGGGAGCGGCTTCCCATCGCCCGAGCGCGCCGATGTCGAGGGTGACCGCTACCAGGTCTTCGATGCGGTCGACCGATGGATCCGCGCCATCGCCGAGCGACGCCATCTCGTCCTCGTCCTCGACGACATGCACTGGGCGGACCGACCGTCACTGCTGCTCCTCGAGTACCTCCTCCGTTCCTCCATGCCGGCACCGGTGTTGATCATCGCCACATACCGTCAGACCGACAGCAACGTGACCGGTTGGTTCTCCGAATCGCTGGCCGGGATCCGGCGCACCACGTCCGTCGAGAACATCGCCCTGGCCGGCCTGTCGCCGACCGAGACCCAAGAGCTCTTGGAAGCGGCCATCGGGCGCACCCTCGACGTCCACGAGGCGGCCGGTGCGGCGAACCTTCAGCGCCACACGGGCGGGAACCCGTTCTTCTTGCAGGAGATCGTGCGCGACCTTCGAGAGGCGGGGCGCTCCCTCCAGTCGTGGTCGGCGGCGAACGCCGAGGAGCTCCTGCTTCCCGAAGGCATGCGCGACGTCGTGCGGTGGCGACTTCGCCAGCTGTCGGCGTTGTGCATGCAGGTGCTGTCGGCCGCATCGGCGCTCGGCGACGAGTTCGACATCGGCACGGTGGGCAACGCCATCGACTGTGACGAGGAAACACTCCTCCTCGCACTCGACGAGGCGCGGCTCGCCGGTGTCGTGACCGAGAGCTCGCGTGAGTTCGACACCCATTGCTTCACCCACGCCGTGGTCCGCCAGGCCCTCTATCACGAGCTCGGCCTCGGTCGCCGGACCCGACTCCACCGACAACTCGGCAAGGCCCTCGAGCGCCGCTACGGCGCGGACGTCCCCCGGCACGCCGCGAGTCCTGGCCCACCACTTCTATCTGGGAGCCAGCGCCGGCGGTGTCAGCGATGCGGTGCGCTACCTCCGGCTCGCGGCCGACGACGCCCTCCAGCAGGTGGCCTACGAAGCCGCCGCCGACCATCTGATCCGGGCCCTCGAGCTCGTCTCGGAGTACCGCGCCAGCGAGGAGATCGAGCGGTGCCAGCTTCTGCTCGCCATCGGCAGGGCGAGCGTGAAGGCGGGCCGCTCCAGCGAGGCCAATGACCGGTTCCTCGATGCCTTCGAGGTCGCCCTGCGCTGCGGCCGCCCCGACCTCCTCGCCGAGGCCGCGCTCGGGTACGGGGGTGTGATCCCGGCCGGCTCGGAGCCCAACGCCAACGGGCCGCGCGCTGCTCGAGACGGCCCTCGGCGAATTGGGACCCGAGGACAGCAGCGCCCGGGCCCTCGTGCTGGGCCGGCTCGCGCAGTGGGGGCACTTCAACGTCGCTCGCCCGCAGCGGCGCGAGCTCACCGACGACGCCGTCGCCATGGCGCGTCGACTCGAGGACCCCGAGACCCTGGCTGCGGTCCTGCAGTACCGCTACTGGGCCCTGGACGGCCCCGACGACATCGACCGCCAGATCGCCACCGCGGTGGAGATCCGGAGCCTGGGAGAGAAGATCCGAGACAGAGAGACCCTGCTCCAGGGGCTCAAGTGCGAACTCCATGCCCGGTTCGAGCTGGGCGACTTCGAGGCGTCGCAGCGGGTGGCCGCCGAGCTCAACGCCCTCGCCACCCAGATCCAGCAGCCCGAGTACCTCCGCCTCGGCTTCATGTGGGACAGCCTGGTGGCCGGAGCCGAAGGTCGCTACGCGGACGCCGAAGCGAACGCGGCCGAGGCGGCGGCGATCCTGGACCGCACCGAGCATCCCCAGCTCTATGCCCTCTACTTCGGGTTGTCCTTGCCGTGGCGATGGCTCCAGGGGCGGATGGAGGACCTGCGGATCCTGCTCGAGATCGGCACCACGGGCCGGGCGTCACCGGGCGAGACGGCGCTCACGGCGTGGGTGGCGAGCGAGATCGGCGAGCGTGGCCACGCCGAGAAGCTGTTGGCCGGCCTGTCTCGGGACGACGTGATCGGCGGTGACCGGAATTTCCACTGGTGGTTCGTCATGGTCGGCCTCGCCCAGACGGCGCTGAATCTCGGCGACAAGACGTGGGCGGCCACCCTCTACGACCTCATCGAACCGTACGCGGACCACAACTGCCGCGCCGGGCAGGCCACGTTCTTGGGAGCGGCTTCCCTCCAGCTCGGTGCCCTCGCCCTCCTCCTGGGCCGTGAGAGCGTCGCCGTCGGACACCTCGAGGCGGCGCTGGCGCGCCACGAGGACATGAACGCCACGCCGTTGGCGGCGATGACCAAGCACCTGCTGGCCCGGGCTCTGCAGACGTCGAGCCCTCGGGGCGACACGTCGCGGGCCGAGGCGCTCGACGAGGAAGCGACTGCAGTGGCGGCGGCTCTGGGGGTACCGCGCGCCGTCACGACCCCGACCCTCTGAGGCGTCGGCCCGCACTGCGAGCACGAGCGGGCGGTGGCAGACGGGGGGATTACTGGTAGCGATCGAAGTGCTCGATGATGTCGGGGAAGACGTCGTGGGCCACGTCCCGCCCGATGAGCACGTCGAGATGGGCATAGTCGGGCAGGACCTGCAGCGTGTAGTGCTGGGGCCCGTTGTGCCGCCGCAGCCACGCCACGGTCTTCTCGGTGCCCTCGGGGTGGAAGATGTAGTTGCGCTCTCCCGCCAGGAAATGGATGGGCACGTCCCGGAGCAGGTCCGGGCGCTGGAGATAGCGGTCTCGTCCGTGGGAGTCGACGGCCCGGCCCTTCTGCATCATGAGCCCGAGGTGCTCGAGGCAACGGATGTTGGCCACCCCGAACATGTCGGGGAGTGCTTTGTGGGTGGGATCATCGAGCTGGGCGTGGCGGTGGGTCATCCCGAAGATGGCGTTGATCCACCGGCACACGGGGAGCTCACAGGCTTCGTTGGGTGGAACGGGCACCGCATGCAGAGCCAGATCGAGCACGACATTGCCGGCGGTGCGTTGGGTGTCGGGATGCAGCAGGTGCTGGTTCACGGCCTCGAGGAGGTTGCCCATGTGGAGGTCGGACTCGAGGATCTTCAACTTCGACGTCATGGGGTGGAGGGAGAACTGCGCGCACACCGCGGACCGGACCTTGCCCTGCATGCCGTTCTCCCCGTCGAGGAGTGCCATGAGCAACGACACCGACCCGACACAGTGGCCGAACACCTGGACCGAGGGCGCCCCCGTCACGGCCAGCACCTCGTCGACGGCGCGGGGCCAATCCAGGTAGGCGATGTCGTCCACGGTGAACTGGGTGTCGGCCGACGGCAGGTCGATGCCGGCCCGGTAGTCGAACAACCACACGTCATAGCCCTCGTCGAGGAGCAGCTCGACCAGATTGGGATGGATGGTGGGTGTCAGCATCGAAGTCGCCGACATGGCAAAGCCCGACGCCAGCATCACCGGGCCCTTGGCCCCGCCCCGGTAGCGGATCAACCGGGAGCACGCGTCGGGGACGTCCTCCGAGGCGTGCCATCGGCCGCTGGGGTCACAGAGCAGGATCGCTTCGTCGTCGCCCGAGCGCCGCCGGGGCCGGGGCCGCAGCGACGTCGACGTGGATGAGACGGGGAAGCGGCCCAGCTCGTTGAGTGCCCCTCCGTAGAAGGGCCAGATCGAACGGGCGAAGATGGCCACGAACCGGAGGAGGTAGCGCTCGCGCATGGCCCGGTTCACATGGAGGACCTCGGCGTGGGCGAGGAGGTGGTGCACGTCGGTGAGACCGATGTGCATGATGCCCAGCGCCCGCGGTGCGGACTCGTCGGGGCTGTCGCCTTCGTAGATCGTGACGTAGAGGGTGGTGGTGTGCTTCCATGCCGAGAGGATCGACCCGACGTTGATCACTTTGTGGCCCTCGAGGAAGAACGTCTGGGAAGGCTCGGTGCGCGAGCGCAGCGTCATGCGGTACTGCATCCAGTCGGTGTCGACCTCGTCGGGTTGGCGCTCGAGCAAGACGAACGTCCCCTCGACGACCTCCAGAGGACTCGGGCACAGCATCGGGGCCAGCACCGTCCCGGTCAGCGTGGCGGGAGAGCTGGCGTCCTCCAACAGGGCAGGAAGGTCGTCGTGGGTGATCACCGTCTCGAACTGAATGGACGTGCCCTGGGCGCGCCCCACCTCGTAGGCGGTGGCGAAGTCGCCTCCCGTGCGGTCCGCCGCCGACAGGTATCCGGACATCCGCTCGTTGAAGCGAAGCGTGGGGGTGCTCACCGGGTTCACCGCTCCTCCATGTCGTCGATCATCTTGTCCGCGTAGCGATCCGCCAGGGCGGCGATGGTGAGGCTGGGATTGGGACCGACCGGCCCTGGCATCACCGACCCGTCGGCGACATGGAGGCGGGGATGGCCGTGCACGCGGCCCCACTCGTCGACAACGCCCTCGTCCGGGGTGACGCCCATGGCGCATCCGCCGAGCGGATCGACCGTGACGAAGCGTCGCAGCACCGTCGTGAGCGGGTCCTCGAGAAACCGGGCCCCGAGGTGCTCGGCCAATGCTCGGCTCGCGCCCAGCACCTCGCGGTGCAGGGCGTCGGAAGGCTTCTTCGACCATTCGAGGGTGAGCTCACCGCCGCCGTCGAGGCCGAGCACACCGTCGGGGGCGTCGAGACCGATGCCGAGCAACGGCAACGAGCCCTCCGACAGCGCGTCGCCGGACAACAGCGCCTCGAGACTCGTCGCCAGGCTCGGCCCGCGTCGGGTCACCTGCGCCCGGAGGCGCTGGAGGAAGAAGGTGGCGACGTGGCGCACCGTGGCCGGGAACGACCCGACCTGCAAGAGCCAGGACAAGGTGGCGGGATACCCGGCGTCTTGGAGGTAGAAGCCCGTCGCGCCCCGCTCGGCACCGTGCGCGGCTCGTGATCACCGGGCCGTGGGACGCGTCGAGGTCGAGTGTGCGCCGTCCCCCGTGGCCGCCAGCCTTGGTCCGGGCACCGAGCGCGGCGGTCAACAGATCACCGTTTCCCGAAAACCCCCGGCCGAGCATGGGGCTGAGGCCTTTGAGCACACGCTGGTTGCGCAGCAGCAGATGCGCGGTGCCCAGTGTCCCGGCCGCGAGCACGAGGTGACGCGACTGCACGCTCGTCTGGGTCCGATCGGGGTGTTGGACAAAGCGCACCACGTACCCCTTGTCGTCGGGCCCGGGTTCGAGGCCCTTCACCTCCGCCAGGGTCCGTATCTCGGCACCGGCCCGGACAGCCAGGGTGAGGTAGTTGTAGTCGAGCGAGTTCTTCGCCCCCACGTTGCAACCGATGTCGCACTCACCACACAGACGACACGTCTGGCGGTCGCGGTCGTGCAGGTTGCGTACTGCCTCCTCGATGGTCTCCCCCGGGACGGGCCGCCTCCCCTCGTTCGAGAAGGTGACGGCCAACTGGGGCAGGAACCACTGTTTGCGCTTGGGGTCGATGCAGTCCCAGGTCGTCGCCTCGTAGCCGACCGCAGAGGCGGCCGACCGGAATGCTGCGGTCTTCGTCACCGTCGAGTAGGGGGCGACGTCAAGGGGGAAGACCTGGGCTCCGAGGGTCCTCTCGACGGCGTCGTAGTGGGGCTCCAGGTCGGCCCGCGTGACCGGCCACCGACGCGGGGACCCGTCGACCTCGGTGTCGAACCAGCGCTCGTCCTTGCGGATGAGGACGTTGGCGTAGATCAACGACCCACCGCCGAGACCCGCCGAGACGACGGTGTCGATGTGGGAGAAGGCGCGCACATCGAAGAGGCCGAAGCTCCGGCGTCCCGGGTCCCAGAAGTTGCCGGCGAATCCGTGGGGCGTTCTCGGGAACGAACCGGGTGGATAGGCGGCGCCACACTCGAGCACGAGCACGTCCAGCCCGGCCTGGGCGAGCCGCATCGAGGTCACGGCTCCGCCGAAGCCAGAACCCACGACCACCACGTCGAATGCCTCCACGGAACTCCCTCACGCAGCCCTCGTACCGAGACCGCCCGCATGATGCATTGTCGGCGTCACACTGGCACCCGCCTCACAAGCCGCTCACGCGGCGTGCAAGCCGGGCATAGCCTGGGCGAGGACGTGAGCAGGGTGCGGCGGGGCCGTGCCTCGACCCGGAGATGGCCGTGACCGACTTGGACCTGCTCGACGCCCGTCGCCTCGACGACGTGGTCGAGCTGTGCCGGCGCTGCCTCCCCGAACCGCCGTCCCGAGACGAGCTGCGGGCCAGTCTCTACAGCCCTGAGCAGCAGGTCACCGTGCGAGGCTCGCCCGGGACGGGGATCGTCGCCACGGTGGGCGAGGGCGCTCAGGGCTACATCCGCCTCCTCGGGGTCGACCCCTCTGTGCGTCGTCGGGGTCATGGGACCGCCCTGCTGCGGGCGGCCGAAGCGGACCTGTCGGCACTCGGGGCGACCACCGTGCAGGTAGGGGCCGACCCGCCCTTCTATCTGTATCCCGGCGTCGAATCGTCACACCTGTCCATGCTGTGTCTCTTGGAACGCCACGGGTACGGACGGGGCGCGTCCACCTTCAACATGGCCGTGGACCTCGACGAGCTCGGTCCCGATCCGGGAGGGCACCAGTTGGCCGGACCCGACCGACGCGCCGAGGTGGCCGGGTGGATGCAGCGACACTGGCCGAACTGGGAAGCGGAGGCGTTACGCGCCCTCGAGCGTTCCACGCTCGTGGTGAGCCACGACGGTGACGGGATGGCGGGATTCTGCGCCTTCGACGTGAACCGAGCCGGGATCCTCGGGCCCACCGCGGTCCGCGGTGACCTGTGGGGCCAGGGGGTGGGACGTCCTCTCATCGTCGGCGCCCTGCACCACCTGCGGGCACGCGGACACCGCCGCGCCGAAGTGGCCTGGGTGGGACCCCTCCGCCCCTACGCCCGGGTGGGGGCCCGGGTGAGCCGGGTGTTCTTCGTCTACCGACGGACTCTCGGGTGCAGCTGACGCGCGGCCCGACCATTTGCCGGTCCGGGGAGCCTGCACCTACCGTGACCACGGCGAACACACGTGGCGCCGGCACGGACACCGGGACCGAGCGGAAGAAACGGGGGGCTCATGGCACAGGCCGTGTCCTTGACGGAGGTGGACCACCCCCTCGCCGCCCTGACCGCGGGCGAGGTCGCCGCCGCCGTGGCGCTCGTCCAGGCCGACCCGACGTACACCGAGTCGACCCGCTTCGCCTACATCGGGTTGCTCGAACCGACGAGGGAGCAGGTGCGGGCGTGGTCGGCGGGCCAGCCCGTCGACCGACGCGTCCGGCTCATGCTGGTGGCGGGGCCCGAGGCCCACGTCATCGAGGCGGTGGCGTCGCTGCGCACCCGGGAGCTCTCGATGAGGACGGTAACCGGCGTCCGGCCCGGCCTGCTCTTCGAGGAGTCGTTCGCCGCCATCGTGGCGGTGCAGGAGAACCCCCAGTGGCAAGAGGCCATGCGGCGCCGTGGCATCGAGGATCTCGAGACGGTGCAGATCGACCCGTGGCCGGCAGGGTCCTTCGGCGTGGCCCACGAAGAGGGGCGCCGTATCTGTCGATGTCTGTGCTACGTACGCCACACCCCCGATGACAACGGGTACGCCCATCCCATCGAGGGCGTCGTCGTGTTCGTCGACATGGCCCGAGGCGAAGTGCTCGAGATGGTCGACACCGGAGTCGTGCCCGTACCGGTGGAGTGCGGCAACTACTTCCCCGAGGCCACCGCCCTTCGTGACGACCTGAAACCGCTCGAGATCAACCAGCCCGAGGGCCCGAGCTTCGAGGTGGACGGCAATCGCATCCGCTGGCAGAAGTGGTCGCTGCGGGTGTCGATGGATTCGGTCGAAGGGCTCATCCTCCACGAGGTGGGGTACGAGGACGACGGACGCACCCGGCCCATCCTCTTCCGGGCTTCGGTCACGGAGATGGTGGTCCCCTACGGAGATCCCGGACCGATGCACGGCTGGAAGAACGCCTTCGACGCCGGCGAGTGGGGACTGGGCAGGATGGCCAACTCCCTGGCTCTGGGATGTGACTGCCTGGGTGCCATCCACTACTTCGATGCCGTGTTCAGCTCCGAGCGGGGCCACCCCTACGTGGTGCAGAACGCCATCTGCATGCACGAGGAGGACTACGGGATCCTGTGGAAGCACAACGACGCGCGCGGCGCGCGCAATGACGTGCGTCGGTCGCGCCGGCTGGTCGTGAGCACGATCGCCACGGTCGGCAACTACGACTACGGGTTCTTCTGGTACTTCTATCAGGACGGCACCATCCAGTTCGAGGTGAAGCTCACCGGCATCCTGTCGACGATGGGGGTGGCGCCCGGAGAGGACCCTCGCTTCGCGTCGATGATCGCTCCCCAACTGGCGGCGCCGTTCCACCAGCACCTGTTCAACGTCCGGCTCGACGCCGATGTGGACGGCCCCGGCAACTCCGTGTACGAGGTGGACACCCACCCCGTGCCGCCGGGACCGGACAACCCCTGGTCGAACGCCTTCGCCCCTGTGGCCACGCTGCTCGAGAGCGAGGCGCGCGCCCAGCGGGTCGTGGACCCCTCCGCCAGCCGGTGCTGGAAGATCGTCAACCCTCACTCGAAGAACCGACTGGGGATCCCCGTCGCCTACAAACTCGTGCCGGGCCCGACACCCACGCTGCTCGCCAACCCGGACTCGAGTGTCGCCCAGCGCGCCGCCTTCGCGACCCGCAACCTGTGGGTGACCCCCTATGAACCCGAGGAGCGAAGGGCCGCGGGCGACTATCCCAACCAGCACGCCGGTGGGGACGGCCTGCCGAAATGGACGGCGGCTGACCGGTCCATCGTCGATCGGGACATCGTCTTGTGGTACAGCTTCGGCGTCACCCACATTCCCCGGCCCGAGGACTGGCCCGTGATGCCGGTCGAGTACGCCGGCTTCATGCTGAGTCCCCACGGGTTCTTCGACCGCAATCCGGCCATCGACGTGCCGCCACCCCCCGCCGCCAGCTGCCACACCGAGTAGCCCTCAGGCCACAGCGCCGTCGACCGACACCGACGGCGCGCCCGACGCGCTGGTCCGGATGCCCCGCTCCTTCTCGATCCGACTGTCGACCCACGTGGCGACGCCGGCGACAACGGCGGTAGCGGTGGCCCGCAAGGCGGCGACGTCGATGGGGAGAATGCGCATCTGACCGCTCTGGGGCCACATGCCCACGACCCGGCAGGGGGTGACGGGGGCGTCGCGACCGAGCGCCGCCACCAACCCGGGGTAGCCGAGGTCGACGCGCCAGTCGGCCTGGCAACACCCCGCCCCGACCACCAGCAAGGCGGGACGGCGGCCCACCAGCGCCCGCACGTCGGCACGACCCTTGAAGACGATGGGCGTCCCCCCCGGACACGGCCACCAGTCGTCGCGCCCGCCGATGACGGGCCGGGGCACTTGACGCCAGTCCACGGCGGTGAGGAGTTGTGTCGCCCACGTGACCGCCTCGGCCCGCACCACAGCCCGACCACCATCGGGCAATCCCGCATACCACCGGGCCCACCACGGCACTCGCACCGCACCGCTCGGGCCGGCGACGGCGACGTCGTCGAGACCGTCGGCGAGCACCGCTGCCACCGCCATCGCCGGGTTCGGGGAGTGCCCCCGCACGCACCGGTTGACCGCCGCGACGCCGATCAGCGCGACGACACGTGCGCGGCGAGGGCGTGAACGTGTCGTCGACCGAGATGCAGCGATCGGGATGACGTTGCGCCAGACGGACCTTGAAGGCGTCGATCTGGAGGCGCTCCCCGTCAGGGAGCTCGGACCCGAGGGCTCGAAGGTCGCGCACGAGGTCGTCGCGCACCTGGGCCAACGCGGTGGGCGCGACCTCGTCGTCGGCGGGTGTCATCGAGCGCGTCGGTCAGCCATGCCACCCGGGCCGGGACATCGGTCACGAGGTGGCACCTTCGCCCGCGCCGTGCCCGGAGGAGACCATCGTCACATCGGTGCCGGCCCGTCGCTGACCGGGGGCGCAGCCGGGGAGGCCGACACACCAGGCGCACAGATTGTTCGGGCGGCGCTCGGGCTCGACGCCGGCGGCCAGACGGCACAGACGAATGGCACCGTCGAGCGCCCGCGCCAGGGCGCGCACGAGGATGTCCTCGTCGACGGGCTCGGCATCGAGCTCACCCGTGCCGCTGTAGTAGGTGGCGATCCGGAACGGCGGCGGCGCCACTGCGCAGCGCCTCGAAGAGCGCGTAGAAGTGGAGATCGGGGCGGTGCTCGAGACGTCGAGCGCCCGACTTGAGCTCGACCAGGCATACCGAGGCCCGATCGTGCGCAGGGCTGCCGAGCACGAGGTCCACCACGCCGGCGAGCACCACTCGACCGCCGCACAACGGGACCTCGAGGCGCTCCTGGGTGCGCGCCAACCACGCCGGGCTGGGAACCGGCCACCGTTCGACGAGGTGGGCGGCGTGCTCGGCCACCTCGGTCGACAACCGGCGGCGGTGGGCGTCGGGCAGTCCGGCGACGAACGCCACGACACCGTCGCGATCGCCATCCACCTCGAACGAGGCGACGGCGTCGGCCCATGGGTCGTCGATGACACCGGTCGTGACCCATTGGCGGAACAGGGCGTCCACCAGGCTCCCCCTCGCCAACTCGACGGTGCCCATCCGGGGGGCTTGGCGCCCGGCCACCAGGTGGGCCTCACACAGCAGCACCTGGTTGAGCGCATCCTTGTTCACCCGCACCGCCTCGGCCCCCGCGGGCAGGGCCGCCACCGACTCGACGAGGCCGTCCTCGAGCCAGTCGCGCAGGCCGCCGGCCAGGCCGGGGTCGATCGCCGGGCGGGGGACGCCGTCACCTCGCAGTCGGCCCAGGAGGCCGTCGCGGGCCAGGACGCTCGCCACCCCTGGTCTCCTCGCTGCTGTGGGCACCGGCCCACAATGCCCGACGGGTGTGACGAGGGACCGGACCATCCCCGGGACCGGCTCCGGGCGGCGAAAACTCCCCGGGGAGAAGAGGTCGGGCGGGGACCCCCGGTATCCTGGGGAGGTCATGGACGTCACCGGCACGAGGGTGTCCCCGGCCACCGCCAGGGACGGGTCGGGGCTCCCGGCATGACCATCGCCTTCGACGTGGTCTTCGGCGTCTTCGTGGCCGCCATCGTCGGGCTCGCCTTCGTCGCCGTCCGGTGGGGGGTGCGGCGTGACCGCGTCGCCCGCGCCGAACAGGCCCGAGTGTCGGCGGCCGAGCCCCCCGGTCCGAGCCCGATGGCACCGACCCGCCACGGGCCCACCCCGTGACGACGCCGGACCCGGTGCTCCCCGGTGGGGTGTTCATGGGCCCTGGTCCGGCCCGACGACTGGCCGGGTCCGGGAATTCCTCTCGCTGGCTCGCCCGCTACCGCCGGGTCCGGGTGCTGCGGCGCCATGTCCGCACCGCCTTCGTCTTCGCCGGTGGCGGTGCCCGGGGCTCGGCCCAGATCGGCATGCTCCAGGCGCTGGTGGCCCGGGGCATCACCGCCGACGCCGTGTACGGAGCCTCGGTGGGGGCCATCAACGCGGCCGGCTACTGCGGCCAACCCACCGCCCACGGCGTCGACACCCTGGCCGAGCGGTGGCGGGCCATCACCAGGGAAGACGTGTTCCCCCAGGGACGGTTCCCCACGCCGTGGCGTTTCTTCCAACAACGTGAGGCGGTCCATCCCAACGACGGCATCCGCAAGGTCATCGAGTCGGGCCTGCTCTTCGAGCGCCTCGAAGACAGCCCGATCCCCCTCGAGGTCGTGGCCACGTCGCTCACCGACGGGCGCATGCAGTGGTTCTCGGAGGGACCGGCGGCCGAGCGCATCCAGGCCTCGGCCGCGCTCCCCGCGCTCCTCCCTCCGGTCACCATCGACGGTGAGGCGTTCATCGACGGCGGCGTGGTGGACAACGTGCCCATCGGCCGCGCCATCACCCAGGGTGCCGAGCGCATCTTCGTGCTGCTGTGCGGTCCCCTTCGCTACACGCCGCACCGGTACCGGCGCCCGATCGAGGGCGTCCTGACGGCGTTCTTCATCGCCGTTCATGCCAAATTCGCCCGCGAGCTCGAACACCTCCCCGACGGCGTCGAGGTCATCGTGCTCACCGTCGACACCGAGCCCGTGTCCCGCTACGACGACTTCTCGGCCACCGACGCCCTGATCTCGGCGGGCCGCGCCAACGCCAACATCGTCCTCGACTTCTGGGAGAGCGGTGGCATCGGCGACACCTTCGGCCCCGCCCCCACCGGCGACGAACCGGCCTCACCCGAACTGTCCGACCTGGCCACCCCGCAGGGCGAAGCGGTCTGAGATCTCCCGCCCCGGCCCGCCTCAGCGCGGCGGCGGTTCGTCGGTCTTCGGAGGGGGGACGTGCCAACCGGCCGACGACACCTTCCGGGGCTCGTAGAACACGCAGCCGTCCGGGCAGGCGAAGGGCAGAGCCTGGTTGGCTTCCACCCGGCAGCGCTCGACCTTGTCGCCGCGCGCGGTCGTCTGCATGATGTAGTGCCGACAATCGCTGTTCACGGCCATGGTCCATTGTGGCGTACCACGGTGCGGAGCGGGGCCCAGGCCTCGGGACTGGGCGGCTAGCGTCAATCACGTGGGCTCACCTGTCTCCACGCGGCAGTTGCTCCGATGGAGCGAGAGTCTGGCCGCCATCGCCCGCACCGGTCTCGGATTCACTGAGAGCCTCTACGAGCGGGAGCGCTTCGAAGAGGTCCTGCGCGTCGCGGCGGACATCGGCGTGGCGGCCACCGAGGGCGCCACCGGCGTCGAGGACGCCGAAGAGCTCGTCGAAGAGTGGCTGCGCGCCGTCGGGGAAGGCGTACCGGGCTATGTCACCCCCAAGGTCGCGGTGGGGGCGGCCGTCGGCAACGACAAAGGGGAGCTGCTCCTCGTCAAACGGGCCGACTCGGGGGTGTGGCTCTATCCCACCGGGTGGGCCGACGTCGGGTACTCGGCGGCGGAGGTCGTCGTCAAAGAGGTGCTCGAGGAGACCGGCATCGAGGCCGAGCCCATCCGCCTCATCGCCGTGCTCGACGGGTTGCGACTGGGCTTCACGCGGGTACCGCTGTACTCCCTCGTCTTCCACTGCCAGGCCGTGGGTGGGACGCTGCGGGCCCACCCGCTGGAGTGCGCGGATGTGGGGTGGTTCTCGGCCGACAACCTGCCCCAGCCTCTGGCCGGGGCGGAGCGATGGGGCCGACACGTGTTCGCGGCCCTGCGGGGCGAGCATCTCGATGTCCTGTTCGACCGGCCTCGACAACCCATGTGGCGCGGAGAAGCGCCAACGGGCTGACGATGGAGCTCGGGGCCTCGAGCCTCAGGGGCTCGGGTCCTCGGGTCCGTCCTGGTCGAGCTCTCCCCGGCCCTCGGCGTCGAACCGGAAGCCCACGCCGCGCACCGTGACGAGGTACTGGGGGCGGGCCGGATAGCGCTCGAGCTTCACCCGAAGGCGTCGCACGTGGGTGTCGAGGGTGCGGGTGTCGGCCAGGTCCCGACCCGACCACAGGCGATCGATGAGCTCGTCGCGGGTACGAACCTGCCCGGGGGGCGACAGCAACAGGGCGAGCAGGTCGAACTCCCGGCGCGACAGGTGCACGGGTCGACCGCTCGCGGTCACGACGCGTCGGGCGAAGTCGACGCGCACCGGACCGGCGCTCACCACGTCGGATCGCGCCGAGGTCTCGACGGGGGTGGTGCTCGGACCCGGGAAGGAAGGCGGCGACACGCGGCGCAGTACGGCCTGGATGCGGGCCACCAATTCGCGCATGCGGTACGGCTTGGTGACGTAGTCGGCCGCGCCCAGTTCGAGGCCCATGACGACGTCGACCTCGGAATTGAGCGCCGTCACCATGATCACCGGCACCGGGGCGATGTCGCGCATGCGCCGGCACACCTCGGTGCCCATCATCCCGGGCAGCATCACGTCCAGGAGGACGAGGTCGGGGGGACGGGCCACGAAGCGCCGGAGCCCGTCGTTGCCGTCGGCGGAGAGCTCGATGTCGTAGCCCTCCATGGACAGCCCGGCGTGGAGGGCCTCACGGTAGGACTCGTCGTCCTCGACGATGAGGATCCGGACCCGGTCGCCGGCTTCGTGGGGATCGGTGCGTGGCGTGGCGACCTCGCTCATTTGGGGGTCTTGGCCCAGGCTGCGCGACGACGACAAGGCCACGGCGCTTTCAACTCGATGTCACTGAGACCAGTGGCCCGGGTCGCGAGCCGCGATGAGTTGGGTGCGAACTCCCGAATTGCACCACCCACTTCGTTCTCGATCAGCAACACCGGAGCTACGCGCCTATATCCCTGCGGAGGTCGATCCCAGACGCGTGAGGTTGCAGTCACCTTTGCATGCCAAGGTCGGGCGCCATCGCGGCCAGTTCAGTGCCGTGTGCCACCCACTCAGCCGAATCTTCCCTCGACGTAATCCTTTGTACGGGAATCGTCCGGGCTCTCGAACACCTTCTTCGTTGGTCCCACTTCGATCAATGCACCCGCCTTATCCTCACCCATGAGGAGAAAAGCGCAGGTGTCGGAGACGCGCAATGCCTGTTGCATATTGTGAGTGACAATTACGATCGTCACCCGGTCCTTGAGCTCGCCGATCAACTCCTCGATACGTTTTGTGGCGATGGGGTCAAGCGACGAGGTGGGTTCGTCCATGAGGAGCACTTCGGGTTCGACCGCGAGTGCCCGTGCAATACACAAGCGCTGCTGCTCCCCGCCTGACAGCGTGCCGGCGTGGGCTCGAAGTCGGTCGCGGACGCTGTCCCAAAGCGCCGCGGCAATAAGGGAGGATTCGGCAGCTTCGTCAAGCAGGGCCTTCTTGCGTACCCCGTTGAATCGGAGCCCAGACACAGCGTTGTCGTAGATGCTCATCGTCGGGAACGGATTGGGACGCTGGAATACCATTCCAACTCGCGAGCGCAGCAACGTAGGACGCATCGTCGGCCCGTAGATATCGATGTTGCCGAGCTTGATCTCCCCCGATACAACCGCACCACGGATCAGGTCGTGCATTCGGTTGAGAGACCGCAACAGTGTAGTCTTCCCGGAGCCGGACGGTCCAATGAGCGCGGTAACTTGGTTCATCGGCACGTCAAACGAGGCACCACGGACAGCCACCTTCCCCGAAAACGCCACCGATACGTCGCGCAACGTCATCACCGAACCGTGGGGGATCGGGGTCGAATCCGGGGTAGTTGTGGCCATGGTGGCAGGCAACGAGACAACTGTCGGGTCATTCACTACGGACTCTCCTCAGTCGAGCGGCGACGAGCCTGCTGCCCACACTGAGCACAAGGATCGTAACCACCAACAACAAGGCCGATCCCCAGGCGATCTTCACCAGATCCGGATATGCCTGTATGCCATTTTGATAAATGACCAGCGGGACCGCTGCAATCGGCTTTGTCGGCGAAACCGAGAAATACTGGCTGCCGACGGCGGTGAACAGTAACGGCGCAGTTTCTCCTGCCCCTCGAGCCACCGCCAACAGCACGCCAGTAATGAGCCCGGGCAATGCCGCCGGCAAGATCACTCTGCCGGCGATCGTCGCCTTGCGGGCGCCCAGGGCGAGTCCGGCCTCTGACAGCACCGATGGCACTCCTCTAATGGCAGTCTCGCTGGCCCGCGTAATCACCGGCAGCATGAGGATGCCGATTGCGAAGCTCGCGGCCACGGCAGAGAAGTGGTGGATTCCATGGGCGACGAGCAGTGCGTAGGCAAAAATCGCAACCACAATCGAGGGCACACCCGACAGCACATCAGCGGCGAGGCGCAGGGTCCCGGCGATACGTCCATCAGATTCGGCCAGGAAGAGTCCCGCTGCGATCCCGAAAGGGATCGCAGCCGCCGCGGCCATGCCGTCGATGACGAGCGATCCCGCAATCGCATTCCAAATGCCGCCACCGGGGATCCCGGCAGGCGTGGGCAGATGAGAGAAGAACGCCCAGTTCCACGCCGAGGCCCCCCTGATCACGACATAGACGAGGAGGGCTCCTAGCGGAATCAGAGTAATGACCAGGCACGCCCTACAAGCCAGAAGCGCCAACCTCGACAAGAGCTCACGCCTGTGATCGGTTGCCTGGGCGATCCGTTGGATCTCGGCCCGACGGGCGAGGACAGGGTCGACAGCCATGATGGTCATAGCACCCCGATCCCGAGGGCCCGCTGGCGACCGACGGACCGCACGAGCAAACGAGCCGCGAGATTAACGACAATCGCCACCACGAGCAGTAACACTCCCACCGCCACCAACGCCGACAGGTGAAAGGGTTCCGTTGCTTCGGTGAACTCGTTGGCGATCAGCGACGCCATGGTTTGGGTTTGTCCGAATAGGGAGTGGGTGAAACGATCGGTGTTCCCGATCACCATCGTCACCGCGATGGTCTCGCCCAAAGCTCGGCCGGTCGCCAGCGTGGTCGCCCCCAAGATTCCCGCCCGCGCACTTGGCACCACCACACGCCTCATTACCTGCCAGCGCGTCGCTCCCAGCGCAAAAGCTCCTTCGATCTCAACCTCGGGCACAGCTGCCAGGACATCACGGGAGATGGCAACCATGGTGGGCATGACCATGATGGCCAGGATCACTCCGGCAAGGAGCAAGCCAACTCCAAGTTGAGAACCACCGAACGGTCCGTGGCCGCCCGTGATGCGAGCCAGGGCGGGCTCGATAATGGTCCGCACCCACGGAGCGACGACCAACAGTCCCCACAGGCCGTAGACCACGCTCGGCACGGCAGCGAGGAGCTCGACCGCCGTTCCCAGCGCCACCCGGAGCCGCTGGGGGATCCCGAAGGCGAGCGCCAAGGCGCAGCCGAGTCCGATGGGGAAAGCGATCATCAAGGCGATCACCGTCGTCTCCATGGTGCCCACCAGAAAGACGAGGGCGCCGTAGTGGACGTGGACTGGGTCCCATTTCGTGCTCGTCAGGAAAGAAAGGCCAAAGTGAGCGAATGCCGGTCGTGCCTGGATGGCTAACGAAGTGACGAAGGCCACCAAGAGGATCACGAACAGTGCGGCCACAACCCCGAGCGCGCCCCGATACGCACCATCGGACACAGAGAGGAAGCGTCGCATCCGTCCCGGGATGCCCGGACGAGGCGGCAGTGTGGCCAGGGTTGTCACCTACGACGTCGTGAGGAGCTGCGTCTTGCCGTCAGGTCCGGTTACCTGGAGCAGAGCCGTGCGGGCCAGCTTCTGGATGTTGGCAGGAAGCGGCACATAGTCAAGTGTGGCCGCTTGCGCCTGACCGGCATGAGTCAGCCAGTCGAAGACGTGCACCAAGGTTGACCCCGCGGTTGCATTCTTTTGCAGCTCGTAAATCAGCGCCCAGCTGTAACCCGAGATCGGGTAGCTAGAGGCCCCGGTCTGGTTCACGATCGAGAAGTCCACGGCCGTGATATCCGGCTTCTGGGCGGCGTCTGCGGCCACCGAGGAAAGCGATGGGGAGACGAATGTGCCGGCAGCATTCTCGATCTTCGCGTACGTAAAATTGTTCTGCAGAGCGTAGGCAAGCTCCACGTAACCGATCGTGTACGGCGTGGTTTTGATGAAGCCAGCTACGCCCTCGTTCCCCTTCTGGCCCACGCCAACGGGCCAGCTGACAGACTTTGCGTTACCTGGCCCCGATGCCCAGCCCGGGGACACTTCGCTGAGGTAATTCGTGAAGATGTAGGTGGTTCCACTGCCGTCGGAGCGGTAGACGGTCTGAATCGGGTTGCTGGGAAGCTTCACTCCGGGGTTCAGGCTCTTGATCGCAGAATCGTTCCAATTTTTGATAGTTCCCAGGAAGATGTCCGACAGAACCTTGGGGGTGAGCTTGAGGCCCGATGCCACGCCAGGCACGTTGTAAGAGATCGTCACACCGCCGAGGGCGACGGGCACCTGCAGAACCTGACCACCCTTGGCCGCCGAAATGTCGAGCGGCGACATCGGGACGTCCGAGGCGCCGAAGTTGACCGTGTTCGCCTGGAACTGCTGAATGCCTCCACCACTTCCGATCGACGCGTAGTTGACCGTGACTCCGGAATTCTGCTGGTTGTACGTGTAGAACGCCTTCGTGAAGAAGGGTTGATCGAATGTCGAGCCCGCTCCGGTCAGTGCCCCCGCTGGTGCCTTCAGATCAGCCTGGGCGTATGGATCCGCCGGCGCCGTCGTGGCTGTCGAGGCTTTCGTGGTGCTCGTCGTCGAGGGCGTCGAGCTGCATGCGGCCAGCGCAATAGCAAAGACCACGGCCGTCAAGGCGAACGAGCGCGAGGTAAAATTGTGGTGTAGCTTCCACGGTGACAGGGCGGCACTCAAGGGGATTGACCTCCAATATTTTGGTTGATGGCGACTGGTCCAAGTCCGGTCAATTGGGAAAACGACCCGTCTGCGACCCATCCTGCAGACCACTCACGTTGGGGATCTCTGACGCCGGTGAGAGCCTCCGCGCCTGTCTTGGAACTCCTGGCCCTGTTCCGGGCCTCCTGAGCCGGCTAAGGCTGTCATCACGGCTGACGGTACCCACGGAAGGTGAACGATCCGCGAACAAAAGGCATCCCGACAGTGATCGTTACGTGAACTAGCGGGGCTCGTGGCGGTGGCGGTGGGCCAGGGCCTTGGCCGCCCCCCAGGCGATGGCCAGGTCGCCGAGGGCGGGGTCCATGGCCTGCAGCGACGCCGGGGTGAGCCCGTAGGGGTCGTCGGGGAAGCGCTCCGTCACGAAGGGGTCACGGGGAACGGGGGGCACCTGGGCCCGCCGCAACACGTCGGTGGGGTACCCGACCGCAGCCCGTACCACCGCCAGGGGGGTGGAGCGCTGGGCATCGACGTCGGCGGCCAGGAGGGCGTGCAGCGTCCCGGCCACCTCCTGACGGGCGCGTTCTGCCGCCACGGCGGCCTCGGCCATGACCGTGTCGCGTCCCGGAGCCGACCGAGGCAGTCGTGTCTCGACACTGCGCACCACCCATGCGGGCACCGCCGCGCTGACCTGCTCGGCCAGCGCCTCACCCAGTTCCGCCAACCTGTCGTCGGGATCGCGCTCGTCGACCACGACGCCGCGTCAGCTCTCGGCCAGGTCTCCGAGGAAGTCGACGCGCACCCCCTGGTCGCGTAACCACGCGATGGCACCCTCGACCTTGGACGGCTCTCCTTCGAGCTCACACACGATCCACCCCTCGTGCTCGGCCACGTTGGCCCTCCGGATGTTGGGCACGACGTCGTGGTCCCGGGCCAGCGTGGCGACGAAGGGCTGTCGGACCAGGTCCTCGGGGAACGTGAGCTTCACCCGCACGTCGATCATGGCGCTCCTGTCGCATCGCCGGACACGGCCGCCCCATCGTGGGGGGCGCCCGTGAGCGCGAAATTGAGATTGCCGGATCGAAAGCCTTCGAGGTCGAGGGTCACGTAGCGGTATCCGGCGCCGCGTACCGCCGTCACCACCTCGTCGCGCCGTCGCACCGCGTCGGGGAGATCGGCCCCTTCGAGCTCGATGCGCGCCAGGTCGCCGTAGTGCCGCACCCGCAGTTGCCGGAAGCCCAGTGCCCGCAGCGCCGACTCGGCGGCGGACACGGTCGAAAGGGTCCCGAGCGTCACCGGCGTGCCGTAGGGGACCCGCGACGCCAGGCAGGCGGCGGCGGGCTTGTCCCAAGTGCGCAGGCCCAGTTGGCGGGAGACGGCGCGCACATCGTCTTTGGTGAGCCCCGCGCTGACCAGAGGGAAGCGCGCCCCTCGCTCCGACGCGGCCCGCTGGCCGGGACGATGGTCGCCGAGGTCGTCGAGGTTCACCCCCAGCAGCACGACGGCGGACTCCGCCACCGCCAACGGCAGGAGCGCGCTGAGCAAGCTCGCCTTGCAGTGGTAGCAGCGGTCGGTGTCGTTGGCGGCGTAGTGCGGGTCCTCGACCTCCTCGGTCGAGACGGTGCGCCAGCGCAGACCCCACTCCTGGGCCAGTGCTCGGCAATCGACGAGCTCTTCGGGTGCCAGCGACGCGGACACCGCCGTGACGCACAACACGTGCTCGGCCCCGAGCACGTCGGTGGCGACCCGGGCCACCAGCGCCGAGTCGGCGCCGCCGCTGAATGCCACCACGGCCCGCCCCCCGAGGGCGAGGTGCGAACGCAACCGGTCGAGCTTCTCAGAGGACACGGTCGAGCACATCCCCGATCTCGCCCACCATGCCCGTCCAGAACGGGCCGAACTCGGCGTAGTGCGCAGAGGCCTCGTCGAAGCGCATCTCGTACACGCAGGCCTTCAGGTCGTCGGGGTGGACGCCGAACAGGGTCACGCCCCATTCCCAGTCGTCGAGTCCCGTCGATCCCGTGATGAGCTGCACGATGCGATCGCGAAAGGTCCGACCCACCGCTCCGTGCCCGAGCATCAGCGCTTTGCGCGCCTCGTAGTCCAAGGCGTACCAGTTGTGCCCGTCGCCGCGCCGTTTGGACATGGGGTAGAAGCAGAACGCCGCCTTGTCGGCCGGGGGCAGCTGCGGGTACAGGCGGGCCCGCTTCATCTCCTCGGGAACGCCCTGGGCATACTCCGACACTTCCGTGAGCGAGACGTAGGAGCCGGTGAGCACGAGCCCCGCCCGACACAGCGCGGACTGCAGGGCGCGCAGGCGCCACAGATCGGGGCCCAGCACCATCACCCCGACGTCCGCCTTGTGGCCGAGCATGGCGACGGTCACCACCTGCTCGCCCTCGGCCCGGGCGGTCTTGATCGCTTCGATCGCCGCCTCGCCGTCCACCGCCGGTCCCACCGCGAAGAAGAGATGGAGGACGCCCCACCCGACCGAGGGGGTGAGGGCGTGGGGGGCGGGGCGATCGGGAGTCGATACCACGACACCCAGTGTAGGAAACCATCAGGGGGCGCCCATTGGGCGCCCCCTGGCTCGAGCATGCTTCCCCGACGGCGCCGGAAACGACGCCGTCCGAATGCGGGCGGGACCTAGAAGTCGTCCATCCCACCGCCCGGCATGGCCGAAGCACCTTCCTTTTCCGGCTTGTCCACGATGACGGCCTCGGTGGTGAGGAACAGGGCCGCGATCGAGGCCGCGTTCTGCAGCGCCGAGCGGGTCACCTTGACGGCGTCGATCACACCGGCCGCGAACAGGTCCTGGTACTCACCGGTGGCCGCGTTGAGACCCTCGGCGGGCTTCTTCAGGTTCCGCACCTTCTCCACCACGACGCCACCCTCGAGACCCGCATTCACGGCGATCTGCTTCAGGGGCTCCTCGACGGCCCGGGACACCATGCGGCACCCTGTGGCCTCGTCGCCCTCGAGCTTCTCGGCGCGGTCGAGGATCTGGGCCTGGGACCGGAGCAGGGCGACCCCACCACCGGGCACCACGCCCTCCTCGATGGCGGCCTTGGTCGTCGACACGGCGTCCTCGATGCGGTGCTTCTTCTCCTTGAGCTCGACCTCGGTGGCGGCGCCGACCTTGATGACGGCCACTCCACCTGACAGCTTGGCCAGGCGCTCTTGGAGCTTCTCGCGGTCGTAGTCGGAGTCGGTGTTCTCGATCTCGGCCTTGATCTGGTTGATCCGGCCCTTGATCTCGTTCTCGTCACCGGCGCCCTCGACCATCGTGGTCTCGTCCTTGGTCACGACGATCTTGCGGGCACTGCCGAGCATGTCGAGCCCGACGTTCTCGAGCTTGAGACCGACCTCTTCGGTGATCACCTGGCCGCCGGTGAGGATGGCCATGTCCTGGAGCATCGCCTTGCGACGCTCGCCGAAGCCCGGCGCCTTCACGGCCACGGACTTGAACGTGCCCCGGATCTTGTTGACCACGAGCGTGGCCAGCGCCTCGCCTTCCACGTCCTCGGCGACGATCACGAGCGGCTTGCCCGTCTGCATCACCTTCTCGAGCACCGGCAGCAGGTCGCGTACGGCCGAGATCTTGCTGGCCACGAAGAGCAGGTACGGGTCCTCGAGGACCCCCTCCATGCGCTCGGGGTCGGTGACGAAGTACGGCGAGATGTACCCCTTGTCGAAGCGCATGCCTTCGACGAGGTCCATCTCCATGCCGAAGGTCTGGGACTCCTCGACGGTGATGACGCCGTCCTTGCCCACCTTGTCGATGGCCTCGGCGATCATCTCGCCGATCTCGACGTCGGCGGCCGAGATGGCCGCCACCTGGGCGATCTGGGCCTTGGACTCGGTCTCTTTGGCCTGGCTCTTGAGCGACTCGACGGCCGCTTCGACGGCGGCTTCGATGCCACGCTTCAGCGACATCGGGTTGGCCCCGGCCGCCACGTTGCGTAGGCCCTCGTGGACCATGGCCCAGGCCAGGACCGTGGCCGTGGTGGTGCCGTCCCCGGCGACGTCGTCGGTCTTCTTGGCCACTTCCTTCACCAGTTCGGCACCGACCTTCTCCCACGGGTCCTCGAGGTCGATCTCCTTGGCGATGGAGACACCGTCGTTGGTGATGGTCGGCGCCCCCCACTTCTTCTCGAGCACGACGTTGCGGCCCTTCGGGCCGAGGGTGACGCGTACCGCGTCGGCGAGCTTGTTCATGCCGTTCTCGAGGGCCCGGCGGGCCTCCTCGTCGAAGGCGATCAGCTTGGGCATGGCGTGGTTTCCTCCGTGGGTTTCTCTACCGGTGTCGTGGGCGGGGCCGGGGAGGGCCGCTCCCGACGAGCGCCCCGGGCCACATTTAGCACTCTAGCGCTTCGAGTGCTAAGAGCAAACCACGGGGCGGGGCACCGCCGCAACCGCCCGCCCGCGGGCACGGCCCGGGCCTCGAGGACGCCGGGGTGGGGACCGAGGAGCCGGGAGAGGCGGGCGGGCTCGGCTCGGGGATCTCAGCCCCCCGCCACGGCGGGGACGATGGACAGGGTCTGGCCGTCCACGACGAGGGTGTCGAGGCCGTCGAGGAAGCGCACGTCCTCGTCGGCGAGGAAGACGTTCACGAACCTCCGAAGCGACCCGCTCTCGTCGAAGAGCCGGTCACCGAACCCGGGGTGGGCGGCATCGAGGCCCTTGAGCACCTCACCCACGGTGGAGCCCTCCACCGTCACCTGGGCCTCGCCTCCGGTGAGGGTGCGCAGCTGGGCGGGGACCCGCACGGTGACGCTCATGACGGTCCTCCTCGGGTGGCGTCGATGGCCACGGCGTCGTGGAACGCCTCGAGCGTGGGGGCGATGGTGGCGGTGGGGCCGGCCGTGTCGACGAGCGCCTCCACGGTCTTGAGGCCGTGCCCGGTCACGTAGGCGACCACCCGCTCGTCGCGCCGCACCACACCGGCGGCGGCCAGCTTGGCCAGGGTAGCGATGGTGACCCCGCCGGCCGTCTCGGCGAAGATCCCTTCGGTCCGGGCCAGGAGGCGGATGCCGTCGAGGATCTCGTCGTCGGTGACGGCCGCGAACGCGCCCCCGCTCTTGCGTACCGTCTCGAGCGCGTACCACCCGTCGGCGGGGTTGCCGATGGCGAGGGACTTGGCGATGGTGTGCGGCTTGACGGGCCGGATGGCGTCGGTGCCCTCGGCGAACGCCGTGGCCACGGGCGCACACCCCACCGCCTGGGCCCCCGACACCCGGACGTGCGGCTCCTCGTCGAGCAGGCCCACGGCGTGGAGCTCGGCGAATCCCTTGGCGATCTTGGTGAGCTGGCTGCCCGAGCCCACGGGCACGATCACGTGGTCGGGAGCCTCCCAGCCGAGTTGCTCGGCGACCTCGAAGGCGAGGGTCTTGGACCCCTCGGCGTAGTACGTCCGGACATTCACGTTCACGAACGCCCACGACGGGAGCTCGCTCGTGAGCTCGGCGCACAGCCGGTTGACGTCGTCGTAGGTGCCCTCCACCGCCACCACGTGGCCGCCGTAGACGGCCGTGGTCACGACCTTGGCCACCTCGAGATCATGGGGGATGAACACCACCGACACCATGCCGGCGCGTGCCGCGTGGGCGGCCACGGAGTTCGCCAGGTTGCCCGTGGACGCGCACGCGGCGACCTTGAACCCGAGTTGGCGCGCCTTGGTGAGCGCCACCGACACGACGCGGTCCTTGAACGAGCCCGTCGGGTTGGCCGTGTCGTTCTTGACCCACAGCTCCCCCAGCCCGAGCTCGGCGGCCAGGCGGTCGGCCCGGACGAGCGGCGTCCACCCCGTGCCGAGGTCGATGGGTTCGGGGTCCGACACCGGCAGCAACGGCGCATAGCGCCAGATGGTCGGGGGCCCGGCCGCGATCTGCTGGCGCGTGACCGAGCTCCGGAGGGCCTCGTAGTCGTAGGCGACCTCGAGGGGGCCGAAACAGTAGTCACAGACGTGCAGCGCCTGAGCCGGATAGGGCCGCGCACATTCTCGGCAACGAAGCCCGGTGACAAAATCCACAACGCACCTCCGCATCGATCGGGCATTGGCACCTGGCGCCCGTCGGAATGACGGTGTCGCTGGTTGCCGCGGCGTCGCAGGGCCCGTCCCTCAGCCGCTCTGGATGATCCCTCCATGGTGGACGAAGCCGACCACCCGCGTCAATGGAGGGGGGTGGGGGCATGCCCCGCCCCGGGATGGGGGATGATCACCACGTGGGTTTCCGACCCGGCCAGGCACGCCCGGCTGCCCTGCGCAGCTTCCACCACGGTGACTTCGACGTCTCCGCCCTGGTGGCGGCGCGCGCCGGGCGGCGGGTGGCGGTGTGCCTCCCGGCCCGCAACGAGGCCCGCACCCTGGGGCCGATCGTGGCGAGCGTCCGGGAGACCCTCACCGCCGTCGGGGGCGCCGACCTCGTCGACGACATCGTGGTGGTCGACGACGGCTCCGACGACGACACCGCGGCGGTGGCGAGGCGGGCCGGCGCCCGGGTGGTGGCGGCGTCCACCATCGGGGGCGGCAAGGGCCAGGCCATGGCCGTGGCCCTCGAGGTGACCGACGCCGAGCTCCTCGTCTTCCTCGACGCCGATGTCGAGAACTTCGCCCCCCACTACGTGACGGGCCTGGTCGGGCCCCTGCTCGTCGAACCGGGCCCGGGACAGCCCGACGTGGCCCTCGTGAAGGGGTTCTACGAGCGCCCGCTGCACGGGGAGAAGGGGGCCGGGGGCAGGGTGACCGAGCTCGTGGCCCGCCCCGTCATCGACCTCCTGTTCCCCCAGCTCTCGGCGGTGCGCCAGCCCCTGGCGGGCGAGACGGCCGCACCCCGGACCGTCCTCGAGAAGACGGGCCTCGCCCCCGGCTACGGCGTCGAGCTGGCCCTGCTCATCGACGTCGCCGAGCAGTTCGGCGTGGAGCAGCTGGCCCAGGTCGACCTGGGGGTGCGCATCCACCGCAACCGGCCCCTCACCGAGCTCCGCCCCCAGGCCACCGACGTCCTGGGGGCGGCCCTGCGACGAGCCGGCGTCACCCCGCCCGGCCCCGCCGCGCCCTAGCCCGGGGCGCCGATCCCGGCCGGCGACGGCACGCGGCCGCGCCCGTCGACATCCCCGGGGCCCGTACCGGCCGGAGTCGCGCTGCTTCGGGCCGGGGTGAGGACGGCGTCGCGTCGCGGCGGCGCCGAGGACGCCCCGACGAGCCCGGGCCCGACCCGACCGGCGCGGCGCCGGGGAAGCGCCAACGCCACGATGGCGCCCAGCCCCACGACGGCCACGCCCACCCACACCGCGGGGCGGAGTCCGGCCACATAGGCGGCCCCGCTCGTGTAGCCGCCTCGGGCCGAGAACACCGCACCCAACACGGCGATCCCGAGGACGCCGCCGACCTCTCGGAACGCGCTGTTGGCGCCCGATGCCACCCCTTCCTGCTCGGGGCGGACCGAGGAGAGGACGACCGAGGCCAGGGGGACGAAGAACAGGGCCATGCCGACGCCCGACACGACGAAGGGCAGCCACACGCTCGAGTAGCTGACCGTGGGCGTGATCTCGAGGGCGAGCCAGGCGAGCCCGACGGCTTGGAGCACGAGCCCCGCGCTCAACACGGGCCGGCCGCCGAAGCGCTGGGCCAAGGCGGCCGCCACCGGCGCCACCAGCATGGGCATCCCCGTCCAGGGCAGGACCCGCAGCCCTGCCCCCAGGGGCGAGTAGTGCTGGACGACCTGGAGGAACTGCGACAGGAAGAAGATGGACCCGAACATGCCGAAGCTCATGAACAGCGCCACCGCGTTCACCGCCGAGAACGACCGACTCCGGAACAGCCGCAACGGCACCATGGGGTGGGTGCTGCGTTGCTCCCACAGCACGAACCCGGCCAGGCCGACCACCCCGGCCGCGAACGACGCCAGTACGCCGGTGCTCGTCCAGCCGTGTCCATTGGCCCGGACCAGGGCCAGCACGACGCCCAGCAAGCCCACACTGGCGAGGACCACACCGCCGAGGTCGAGGGGCTGACGCGGACCCCGGGACTCGGTCAACCGCCACCGGGCCAGCCCGGCCAGCACCACCCCGACGGGGACGTTGATCCAGAAGATGGACTGCCACGACCACCCACTGGTCACGGCGCCCCCGACGAGCGGGCCCGCCGCGACGGCGACGCCCCCGATGGCACCCCACACCCCGAGCGCCTGGTTCCGGCGCTCGGGTGACACCGCCGCCGACAGGAGGGTCAGAGAGAGCGGCATGATCAGGGCGCCCCCGGCGCCTTGGACGGCGCGCGCGGTGACCAGCCACCCCACCGACGGCGACAGGGCCGCCGCCGCCGACGCCGTGGTGAACACGACCAGGCCCACCAGGAACATCCGGCGGCGGCCGAAACGATCGCCGAGCGCGGCCCCGGTGAGCAGCAGCACGGCGAAGGTGAGCGTGTACGCGTTGACCGTCCACTCCAGGCCGGCCAGGCCGGCGTGGAGGTGGTGCCGGATGACGGGGAGGGCCGTCGTCACCACCAGGTTGTCGAGGGTCGCCATGAACAGCGCCAGGGACGTGATGACCACGGCCCAGGCCGCACCGTGCCGACCCCGGGTCGACGAGTCAGCTAGTGATTGATTACTACTTTGGACCGGCATGGAGGTCTCCTCTCGAGGATCGTACGACGCCCGGGCGTCAGGAACGGGTCGAGTCGGGGGTGAAGAACCGGGCCGGGTCGGGCCGACAGGCCCGGGCCCAGGACTCGTCCAGGGCGCCCCCGTCGACGGCGGCCATGACGTTGAGGAGCATGCCCTGGGCGAAGAAGGCCCGCAGGTCCTCGTCCCCGAGGCCCGTCAACTCGCCCACCACCACCCACAGATGGCGGAACCCCTCGCGCGCCGCCCGGCGGATCTCCTCGTCCTCCGACGCCGCGAAGGCGTGCAGCTGCACCAGGAGCAGGTCGCGCTCCCCCAGGAGCACCTGGTAGGCCTCGCCCATCGCCGCCATCGCGTCGACACCGGACCTTCCTTGGGCAGCGTCGCGGAAGGCCGCCTCGATCCGGGCGTGCATGAGCCCCATGGTGGCGATGAAGAGCTCTCGCTTCGTCCCGAACAGCCGGAACAGGTAGGGCTGGGAGATCCCGGCCCGCACCGCGATGGCATCGGTCGAGGTCCCCGCGTACCCGCCCTTGGCGAATTCGGCCATGGCCGCTCGCAGGACCGAGGTGCGGCGCTCGTCCGCGGTCTGGCGCACCGCCGCTGCACCTTGGGAGGAAGCCTTCACAAGAGTGAAGTTAGTGGTTACTCACTTCCTTGTCAAGCCGTCCGCCGCACCGCCCCCGATTCGCTCCGCCAGGGCGTCGGCCACGACCTCCTCCGCACAGCGGGCGGGATCGCTCCGGGCCCGACCGGGACCGCAGAGGTCGCTCAGGCTGCGGACCACGACACCGGCACCGCCCCCCACCTCGATGCCCTCGATCCCGCCCGGCCCGACCGCCCCGGCCACGACGAGCACGGGCACACCGACTCGGCGCGCCAGGGCGACGACGCCGCCGACCACCTTCCCCGACCACGACGAGGCGTCGAGACGCCCTTCGCCCGTCACCACCAGGTCGACGCCGGCCATGCGGCCTTCGAGCCCGACCGCCCCGGCCACGACCCCGAATCCCGGCACGAGCTGGGCTCCCAGTGCGGCCAGCCCGCCGGCGAGGCCTCCGGCCGCCCCCGAGCCGGGGATGTCGGCCACGTCCACGCCGTAGCGGTCCCGGTAGTCGACGGCGAGTGTGGCCAGGCGGGTTCGCAGCTCGACGACCTGGGTGGGCGTGGCGCCCTTCTGGGGCCCGAACTGCTCGGCGGCCTCGACGAAGCGGGTCTCGACGTCGCAGGCCACCACCACCTCGATGGCACCGAGGCCGCCGCGCTCCTCGATGGCGTCGAGCGCCCCCCGGCCGCCATCGGTGGTGGCCGACCCCCCCACGCCGACGAGGACCCGGCGCGCCCCCGCCTCCGCCGCCGCCATCAAGAGCTCACCGGTCCCTCGGGTGTCGGCCCGGACCGGATCGTTGCCCTCGGCCCCGCCCGCCAGGGGGAGGCCGGACGCGGCTGCCGACTCCACCACGGCCACAGCGTCGGCCAACCACCACCGGGCCACGACGGGCTCCCCCAGCGGCCCGGTCACCGTCGTCGCGACCCAGGCGCCCGAGGAGGAACCACCCGCCCAGGGCGGTCCTGCGGCCAGGACAGCGGCGAAACCCTCGCCGCCATCGGAGAGGGGGCAGGCGTCGCCGTCCCAGCCGGCGCGCCGGGCTCCGGCCGCCATGGCCAGGGCGACGGCGGGGGCGGTGGCCGTCCCCTTGAAGGCATCGGGGGCGAGGAGGGCCCGGGGCACGGAGGCGGGAACGATGGCGTCGGACACGGCTCCATCGTGGCCGGTCGGGGGTGACTCGTGCAGGTGCGGGGTAGGGTCGTCCCCGTATGAGAAGGGGCCCGTGGGCGTGAAAGCGGACCTGGTCATCGCCTCGAACCGGGGCCCGATGTCGTTCGCGCTGGACCAGGAGGGCCGACCGGTGCCGGCCGGGTCGGCGGGAGGGCTCGCCGCCGCGCTCCACCCTCAGCTCGAGGGCAGCGGGGCCACCTGGGTGGCCTGTGCGATGACGGAGGCCGACCGGATGGCCACCGCCGAAGGGCTCATGACCGAGCGAGGGTTGCACCTGCTCACGGTGCAGCCCGATCGAGACACCTACCGCATGGCCTACGACGTGGTGTCGAACTCCACCTTGTGGTTCTTGCACCATCATCTCTTCGACCTGGCCCGCCGGCCGCGCTTCGACCACCACTTCGCCCGGGCGTGGGAGGCCTACCGCGAGTTCAACGAGCTGTTCGCACAGGTGGTCGACGCGGCCGCCGCCGAGGGTGCGACGGTGCTCGTGCAGGACTACCACCTGAGCCTCCTCCCTGGGGTGTTGGCCGAGAAGCGCCCCGACCTCCACACCGTCCACTTCACCCACACCCCCTTCGCCAGCCCCGACACCCTGCGCGTGCTCCCGACGCCGGTGGCGCGCGAGCTCCTCGAGGGCATGGCGGGCGCGACGGCATGCGGATTCCACACGGCGCGCTGGGAGGACAGCTTCCGGGGTTGCTGCCAGGACATGGGCGTCGACGTGCACCGCACCTTCGTGTCGCCGCTCACCCCGGACGCCCACCATCTGCTCGAGCGGGCCGCGTCCCAGGAGTGCATGGCCGCCGGCGAGCGGCTCGAGGAGCTGCTCCGGGGCCGGCGCATGGTGCTGCGCGTCGACAGGATCGAGCCCGCCAAGAACCTGTTGCGGGGATTCTGGGCGTTCGACGAGATGCTGCGGATGCGCCCCGAGCTCCGGGGCGAGGTCGTGCTCCTGGCCCTCGCCTACGCGTCACGCTCGACGCTGCCGGAGTACCTCGCCTACGGCGCCGAGGTCGAGCACGCGGCGCGACGGGTCAACGACACGTGGGGCACCGACGACTGGGCCCCCATCATTCTCGACGTCGCCGACGATCCGGGCCGGTCGATCGCGGCGCTCATGCGCTACGACGTCCTCCTCGTGAACCCGCTGCGCGACGGGCTCAACCTCGTCGCCAAGGAAGGCCCCATCGTCAACACCACCGACGGAGTCCTGGCGCTGTCGCGCGAGGCGGGCGCGTTCGCCGAGTTGCATCCCGAGGCCCTCGAGGTCAACCCCTTCGACGTGAGCGGGACGGCGGCGGGTGCTCCTCCAGGCTCTCGACATGACGCTCCCGGAGCGGGCCCGTCGGGCCCGGGCGCTGCACGCGCTCGTCTCCCGCCGTCGGCCCGGGGACTGGCTCGCCGAACAGCTGGCCGCGGTGATCCCGGGCTGAGCTGCGCCGGGACACGGCGCGCCCGGCGGTGTCGCGGTCGGTCCCGCTCAGCCCCGGGCGCGGCGGGCCAGCGCCCGGAAGAGGTCGAGGGCTTCGCCCGGCCCGCGCACCACCACGTCGGCCGCCGCCACCAGCTCGGGGGGCGTCTCCTCGTCGGTGACCGCGATGCGCACCGTGTGCATCCCGCTCGGCGCCAGACGGTCGAGCGCGGCGAAGGCGGCGAGGTCCCCGGCGTCGTCACCGGCGAAACACGCCGCCGCGCTGCCGCGCGCCAGCTGCTCGACCACCGACCCCTTGTCGATGCCGACCGGAGGCCGGAACTCGACCGCCATGCGACCCGGCTGCAACATGAGCCCCGTCCGTCGAGACCATTGGCGGGCGAACTCCCAAGCCCGCTCACCCTCGTGGGGAGCCTGCCGCCAATGCACGGTGACCGAGATCTCCTTGTCCTCGATCCCGACCGCCTCGCCGGCGAAGGCGACGTGCGCGGCCGCGACCACATCCGCGATCCGCCCCCGCCACGGTTCGACGACAGGAGCACGATGCACGGTGCCGTCCTCGATCCATTCGAGCCCGTAGGCACCGAACAACCGCACCGCCGGTCCCGCCGCGGCCAGACGTTGGGCCAGGAACGACACCGGTCGGCCCGACACCACGGCCACGAGCGCGAAGCGCTGGGCGAGGGCGCCGAGCACCCCGGGTGCCTCGGGGAGGGGATAGGCGACGGCGGGGTCCGGGACGATGGGCGCCAGTGTCCCGTCGAAATCGCTCAACACGGCACTGGCGCCGGGATCCTCGAGCAGAGCCGCCAGGGGACCCAGTGCGTCACCGTCGCCATCGTCGTGGGAGCCGGCGTCCTCACCCGGGTCCGGTTCCCCCGTCGAGGCGTCCTCGGTCACGGGCGCGTCGCGCCCGTCAGCCGATCGATGCGCCCGTCGAGGACGTGGTGGACCCGGGCGCCAACCGGGCGAGATCGGGACCGGCCACCACGACGACGTTGGCTCCCGCCGTGCTGTGGACGGGGGCGACCGCCGTCGTGGGCTGGACGGTGCTGGCCGGCAGCCCCAGGGCGGTGGTAACGGAGGTGGCCGCGCTGGACGGACCCGACACCGCGTAGACCTGGGTCCCGGTCACTTTGGTGGTCGCATTGGTGGCGGGCAGGATCAGAAAACCCCGGGAGTGGAGGTAGGTGCTCGTGCCGCCGGCGAGACCGGTGATGCTGGTGCCGTTCACCACGAGGACGTGGATCGACGAGGCGCCGGGGACGATGGTCGCCTGGGTGGTGGTCGTGGAGCGTGGTCTCGTCGTCGACGTCGTGGGCGAGGTCGTCGTCGGGGTGGACTGGCTCGCCGTCGCTCACGTTGAGCGGGCGCCCGCGTGCGCCGACGGCATGAGCAGGGCGCCGAGGACGACCCCCACCACCAAGACGGCGCCACCTCGGAGAAACCCCGACGGGGCCCCGAACCCCAAGGGATCGCGCGCCGTCCCGCCGTTGAAGCCCCCGCCGGGGGAGCCGGGGCCGGCAGGGTCGTCGGAGCGGTCGCTCATCGTCGGGGGTGATGGGGGGCGGCGGTGGTCTCGAAGCGGCTGCGGCGTTGGTCGAGCCGGCGCCGGCGCAGGCGTCGAACGACGAGGGGCGCGTGCTCGAGGGCTTCACTCGTTTCGACGAGCTCGGCCAGCCGTCGGTAGTACCCGGTCGGTGACATGCCGAGGCGGTGGCGGATGCCCGATGCCTTGGCTTCGGGCCGGGTCCACCACGATTCCTCGAAGTCGAGGATCTGGCGGTCCTGATCTGTCAATCCCATCGCGGGGTCAAGCCTGCCAATGCACCGCGCGCGAAGCAAGGATCCTCGATCGGGTGCCCTGTCGTGCCCGGGCCGCCACAGCACCGGCGGTAGCGTGGCGTGCAAGCCGGTGTGGCGCAGCTGGAAGCGCAGACGATTTGTAATCGTCAGGTCGTGGGTTCGAGTCCCACCACCGGCTCGGACACATCGACCACGCGTCGGCCCGCGTCGGCACGTGCGGACGGGCGCGGCGAAGCTCCCACCGGTCGTCATCGGCCCGCCGCCAACCGGTCGAGTTGTGCACGCAGTCGTTGCGCGGTGTGCGGTGCCCCCCACTCGCCGATGGCGGCGGCGTCGACAGCGGCGGCGTCGCTGTGCATGCGTTCGAGGGCGGGGCGGCGGAGCTGTTGTTTGGCGAGTCGATAGGCGAACGGTGTCATCGTGGCGAGCTCGCTGGCGACGGTCATGGCCCGCTCGAGCAGCTTGTCACCCGGCAGCACCTCGTGGACCACGCCCAGCGCGTTCGCCTCGTGGGCGTCGAGCAGCCGCGCCGTGAACACGAGGTCCTCGGTGTGCGACCCACAGGCGTGGCGCAAGATCTCGAGCGCGGCGACGGGGAAGGGCACGCCCACCGCCAGTTCACTGGCACCGATCCGGGCGCCCTCGGCGATCAGCCGCCGGTCGCACGCACAGGCCAGGATGCAGCCTCCCGCCACCGCGGCGCCGTTCACGGCGGCCACCGTCGGCTTGGGAAAGCAGAACAACGCCTCGAGGCCGACGCGCAGCCCCTCGACGAGACGCCCGGCGTAGCCCGGCATCGGCGTCGATGACCATGCGCAGGTCGACACCGGCCGAGAAGGCACGGCCCGCCCCGGTGAGGATGACGGCTCCCACCTCGGGATCGTGCTCGAGGCCCTCGAGGGCGGCACCGAGTGCTTCGAGCAACTCGACGTCGATGGCGTTGACCTTGCCCCGCGCCAGCTCGATCGTCGCCACCGACCCGCTGCGTGTGACACCCAGAACGGTGTCGGGCACCTCGGTCTCCTCCGCCGCTCCGAGCAGATGATCGCGCAGAAGCGGCTACCCACCCTCACCCGGGGGCTTCGCGTCCCGTCGCCTCGCCACCTCGAAGCACGCCACGGCACCGGCCGACGCCACGTTCAGGCTGCCCAGGGCACCGAATTGCGGAATGGCCGCCAGGGCCGAGCACCGTCGGCGGGTCAACGAGGCCAGGCCGCGGCCCTCGGCGCCCATGACCAATGCCACCCCGGCGGAGGTCTCGAGGGGGAGGTCGAAGAGCGAGATCGGCGCCTCGGCGTCGAGGCCCACGCTCGTCACGCCCCAGCCCGTCGAGCTGACGCAGCGCGTTGGGGACACCGGGCACCACCGCGATGTCGAGGTGTTCGATGGCACCCGCTGCCACCTTGGCGACCGTCGGCGTCACGTGCACGGCTCGATGACGGGGCAGCACGACACCGGTCACGCCCGCGCACTCGGCGCTGCGCAGCAGGGCACCGACGTTGTGCGGATCGGTGACGCCGTCGAGAACGAGGAGGAACGGAACCACTCCTCCTTTGTCCCGGCACACCGTCTCGAGCTCGACCTCCTCGAGGGGCCGGGCATGGGCGAGCACACCCTGGGGGGCGTCGGTGCGCGCCGCCCTCTCGAGCTTGGCCCGCGCCACGACCACGATCCGCACCCGGCGCCGGGTGGCCAGTCGCTCGATGTCGTCGATCTGCGGGGACGGGTCGAGATCCTCGGCGATCCAGATCTCGCGCACGGCGCGGCGTCCGGCGCTGAGCAACGCTCGCACCGCCTGGCGTCCCTCGACTTGCTCGCCCCCCAGTCCGTGCCCGCCCGGTCCGTGCCCGCCCGGTCGGCCGCTCTCGCTACCGCGCCCCGACGTCGCACCGCGTCCCGAGCCCGCACCGCGACCGGTCGTGGGTCCTCGCCCGGTGGGAGTGTTCCGGGCCGGCGCCGGACCGCGTCGCCGACGGGGGGGTCCGCTCACGCCACGCGCGGCGAGCAAGACGACGGCCAGGCAGGCGATGCCCTCGACCCGGCCGATCGCTCCCAGGCCCTCGGCCCGCTTGGCCTTCACGCTCACGGGCGCACCGAGGAGGGCCTGGAGCCGGGTCGCCATGTCGTCGGTGTACTCGGCGAGTCGGGGCCGCTCGCACACGACGGTGCAGTCCGCGTTCAGGAGGGCCAGACCCTGGCCACCCACCATCGACGCCACCTGGTGCAGGAGCTCCATGGAATCGGCTCCGGCCCACGTGGGGTCACTGGCCGGGAAGTGGCGCCCGAGATCCCCGAGGCCGGCCGCACCGAGCAACGCCTCCGCCACCGCGTGGGCCACCACATCGGCGTCGCTGTGGCCAGCGAGCCCGGCCGCGCCGGGGACGGTCACGCCCCCGAGGACGAGCGGCCGGCCCGGGTCCCCCGAGAAACGGTGCACGTCGAAGCCCTGGCCGATGCGTAACCCGGCCGGGACCACGGTGCCGTCGGTCATAGCTGGGCCAACGCCTGCGCCACTTCGAGGTCGGCGACGGTCGTCACCTTGATGTTCCTCGGTTCTCCGGGCACGACGCGCACGGTAGCGCCCATGGACTCCACCAGGCCCGCATCGTCGGTGGCATCGGACCCGGTGCCATGGGCCCGGCGCAGCACGGCGGCGCGGAAGGCCTGGGGCGTCTGCACCGCCACCAGCCCGTGGCGCGCCACGGTGTCGACCACGGTGTCGTCCTCGACGCGCTTCAACGTGTCGGCGACGGCGATCCCCGGGATCGCCGCGTCGGCCCCGCCCGTCACGGCGTCGACCACGGCCCGGAACAACGCCGGCGAGGCCAGGGGCCGCGCCCCGTCGTGCACGACGATCACGTCGGCCGACTCGGGCACCGCCGCCAACCCGGCCCGCACCGATGCCGCTCGAGAGTCACCCCCGGCCACCACGACGTCCGCCCCCGCCGCCACGCCCCGGCGCGAGCCCTCGTCGGTGATCTCGGCGGCGGGGACGACGACGCACGACGCCGTCGGCCACGGCCCGCGAGGCATCGACGGCCCACTGCACCATGGGGCGGCCCCCGAGCGGCGCGAATTGCTTCGACGCCCCGAACCGTTCCCCGCTGCCGGCCGCCACCACGACCACCCACACCGACACGGGCTCACCTCCCCGTAGGGGGCCGCGCCCCGCCGGAGCGGTGCGAGCCCACCCGGCTCAGGGAAGCGCCTCGTCCAGGCGCTTCTCGGCGGCGGCTTCGTCGACGTCGAGGGCGAAGGTGAGCTCCGACACGAGGATCTGGCGGGCCCGGCTGAGCATCCGCTTCTCGCCCGCCGACAGGCCCTTGTCCTTGTCGCGAATGGAGAGGTTCCGCACCACCTCGGCCACCTGGTAGATGTCGCCCGAACGCAATTTCTCCGAGTGGTTCTTGTACCGGCGCGACCAGTTGGTCGGCATGCGCGCCTCCTTCTTGCGAAGGACGGCGAACACCTCCTCGACCTCTTCGTCGTTGATGACCTCGCGCAGTCCCACGCCCTCGGTGTTGTCGGCGGGGACCATCAGCGTCAGGTCGCCGTAGGCGAGGCGGAGGACGAGGTACTCCTTCTTCTCGCCGAACGCCTCTTTGACCTCGCGCCGCTCAACGATCGCCGCCCCGTGATGGGGGTAGACCACCTTGTCACCGATGTCGAACACGGACCTCTCCTGGGATGGCGCGCCGGCCACACGCTCAGGGGGCGGGGGGCGGACGTTCCATTCTACCTGAGCGGCCCGCCGACCCTCACGCCGAGCCGCGCCCGGCGCCCTGAGCAGGCCTCAGTTGTAGCGGTCAAGGATGCTCGCTTCGGCCAGACGAGCCAGGCCCTCTTTCACCGACCGGGCACGGGCTTCACCCACGCCGTCGACCTCCTCGAGATCGGCCACCGACGTCCGCATGATCCGCTGCAGCCCGGCGAAGTGTTCGACGATCCTGTCCACGAGCGCCTCGGGGAATCGCGGCAGTCGATGCAGGAGCCGGTAGCCGCGCGGTTCGACGGGCGCGTCGGGATCGGTCGGCGCGGCGCCGAGCCCGAGCACCCCCGACACGCGGCGCACGTCGAGGAGGTCGTCGGTCGACAGCCCGGCCAGCGCGGCCAGGGCGTGATCGGTCTCCTCGTTGCTGACACCGCGTGGAGGCCCGTGGCCGTCATGGGCGGCCCCGGCGGCACGCCCCGAGGTCGAGCCGGCCACCCGGGCCCCGTCGCGCCCCGGGCCGTCGTCGCCAGGATGGAGGTAGTCGCGCATGACGAGCCGGCGAACGGGGTCGATACCGTCGAGCACTTCCTCGAGTTGGAGCCGGAGCAGGCGTCCGTCCTCGCCGAGCTCGACGAGGTCGACCTGGACGTCGTCGGCGATGCGGTCGAGCAGTTCGGCGGGTTGGATCACCGCCACCACGTCGCGCACGGTGACGGTGTCGGCGATCTCGAGCGCGGACAGGGCGGAGAGGGTGGTGTCGAAGCGCTGGCGGAATCGCCGCGTCGTCTGCAGGGCCTGGCGCACCCGTTCGTGCAGCCGACGCTCGTCCTGCAGGACGTGGCGCGTGTCGTGGCGGTAGACGGTCACGAGGCCCATCGCGGCGGAGACCGACACCACCGGCACGTCGATGGACCGGGCCACGCGCTCGGCGGTCCGGTGCCGGGTCCCGGTCTCGATGGTGGGAATGGCGGCATTGGGCATGAGGTGCACATTGGCCCGGGCGATGCGATCGGCGTCGGGGGAGAGGATGACGGCCCCGTCCATCTTGGCCAGCTCCGACAGGCGCTGGGGGCTGAACTCGGCGTCGAGGAGGAACCCGCCCGTGCAGATCGCCAGCACCTCGGGCCCGTCACCCACCACGAGCAGGAGCCCCCGGTTGGCCTGGAGGACGCGCTCGATGCCGTCGCGCAACGGCTGACCGGGCGCAACGAGAGCCAGGGCGTCGGCCATGGCCGAGCTCGGTCGCACCACCACGTCCGCATGGTACCCGGCGTCCTGCGCCGCCACGCCCCGAGACGCTCCGTCATGCCTCGGTCCGTCGGTGCGTCGCCGCCCCGCCGGCGCGCCCCGCTCATGGAGCGGGATGCGACCCCGTCGCCAGTGCGACGGCGCGCTCGAGCGACCGCACGTGCAGGACCTCCATGCCCCGGGGCCCGTCGGGGCACGATTCGGGCACGAGAGCATGGCGGAACCCGACGCGCAACGCCTCGGCCAGTCGCCGGGGGGCGTGGGGCACCTGCCGGATCTCACCGCCCAGGCCCACCTCCCCGAAGACCACCAGATCGGGGGGAAGGGCCCGGCCGGTGACCGCCGAGGCGAGCGCCAGGGCCAGGGCGAGATCGGCGGCGGGCTCGAGCACCCGGATCCCACCCACAGCCGAGGCGAAGACGTCGGTGCGCACCATGGGCACCCCGGCCCGTTGCTCGAGTACGGCGAGCAGCAGGGCCAGCCGTCCCCCGTCCACGCCTTGGGCCGAACGCCGGCTCGGGGTCTCGGGTGCGGTCCTCGCCGTGAGCGCCTGCACCTCGACCAACAGCGCCCGCTGGCCCTGCATGGCGGGGAGGATGGCGCTCCCCGGGGCACCGGGCCGACGGTCGCCGAGCAGCAACTGATAGGGATCGGTGACCGCGGCCAGGCCGGTGTCGTTCATCTCGAAGAGGCCGAGCTCGCCGGTGGGACCGAATCGGTGCTTGGTGGCGCGCACCGTGCGCAGGGCGTGGTGCCGGTCGCCCTCGACGCCGAGCACGGTGTCGACCAGGTGCTCCAGCGTGCGCGGGCCGGCCAGCGTCCCTTCCTTGGTGACGTGGCCCACGAGCACGAAGGGGATCCGGTTCGCCTTGGCCAGATGGACGACGAGGTCGGTGCACGCCCGCACCTGGCCCAGGCTGCCCGGAATACCCGGCGCCGCAGGGTCGGACACGGCCTGGATCGAGTCCACCACGACGAGCGCCGGTGCGGTGTCGGCCAACGCGTCGGGGAGGGCGGACAGATCGGTGGAGGCCAGGATCATCAGCCCGGGCGGGAGCGGCCCGAGACGTTCGGCCCGTCGCCGCACCTGGGGGGCGGACTCCTCGGCCGACACGAGCAACACCGGGGCCCCGGTGCGGGCCATCGCCGAGAGGACCTGGAGCAGCAGCGTCGACTTCCCGACGCCGGGCTCGCCCCCGAGCAACGTCACCGAGCCCGGGACAAGCCCGCCCCCGAGGACCCGGTCGAGCTCGGCGAGGCCGGTGGGGACCGGGCCCGATTGGCTGGGGTCGACGGCGTCGAGCGGCAGGGCCCGTTCGGCGGCGTCGTCTACCCGGAGGCCGCGGGGCCACCGGCCCTCGTCGCCCTCGACCCGCCTCGAGGCGACGGGCTCGGCGACGTGCTCCTCGACGAGGCTGTTCCATTGGCCGCACGCCGGGCAACGCCCGGACCAGCGCGCCGAGGCACCTCCGCACGCCGTACACCGGTGCACCGTCCGAAGCCGTCCCACACGGGGAGGCTACGGACAGGGTGTGACGGTTAGGAGTCGGCGCCCGCGCCGGCCAGCTCGACCGGCGGCGGCTCGAGGCCCTCGACGGTCCGGAAGACGAACTCGCCGTCCTCCACGTCGACGATGATCGTCTCGCCCACGCGGAATTCCTTCCACAGGATGCGTTCCGACAGCGCGTCCTCGACGAACTGCTGGATGGCACGACGCAGCGGTCGAGCCCCCAGGGTGGGGTCGTACCCCTTCTCCGCCAACAGGGACTTGGCGACGGGGGTGAGCTCGAGGCCGAGGCCCTGGGACTCCAGCTGCTCGCCCACACGACGGATCATGAGGTCCACGATCTCCACGACCTCTTCCTTGGACAGCTCGTGGAAGACGATCACTTCGTCGATCCGGTTGAGGAACTCCGGCCGGAAGTGCGCCTTGAGGGCGTCGTGGACCTTCGACTTCATGCGCTCGTAGGTCACCGCCTCCGACGTCTTGGCGAAGCCGACCGACGACTTGCGCAGGTCGGCGGTGCCCAGGTTGGAGGTCATGATCAGCACGGTGTTCTTGAAGTCCACCGAACGGCCCTGGGCGTCGGTGAGCCGGCCGTCCTCGAGGATCTGGAGCAGCGCGTTGAACACGTCGGGGTGGGCCTTTTCGACCTCGTCGAAGAGCACCACCGAGAACGGCTTGCGCCGCACGGCCTCGGTGAGCTGTCCGCCCTCTTCGTACCCGACGTAGCCCGGGGGCGAGCCCACGAGCCGAGACACGGTGTGCTTCTCCATGTACTCGCTCATGTCGAGCTGGATGAGGGCGTCCTCGTCGTCGAAGAGGAACTCCGCCAACGCCTTGGCGAGCTCGGTCTTCCCGACGCCGGTCGGGCCCAGGAAGATGAACGAGCCGCTCGGCCGCTTGGGGTCCTTGAGGCCGGCCCGCGTCCGGCGGATGGCCCGCGACAACGCCTTGATGGCCTCTTCCTGGCCGACGACGCGCTTGTGGAGCTCGTCCTCCATGCGCAGGAGCTTGGAGGTCTCCTCCTCGGTGAGGCGGTAGACGGGGATGCCGGTCCAGTTGGCCAGCACCTCGGCGATGACCTCCTCGTCGACGACGTCGAAGAGCTCGAGACCCTCGGCGCGCCACTCGGCCTCCATGGCCGTCTTGCGGTCGAGGCGCTCCTTCTCCTGCTCGGCCAGCTTCTTGGCCTGGTCGAAGGCCTGGCGCTCGATGGCCGACTCCTTGTCGTGGCGGATCCGGTCGATCTCCTCCTCGAGCTTCTTGTAATCGGGAGGGGTCGTCATGCGGCGGATGCGCAGACGGCTCCCGGCCTCGTCGATGAGGTCGATGGCCTTGTCGGGCAGGTACCGGTCGGCGAGGTACCGGTCGGCGAGGTTCGCCGCAGCCACCAACGCCTGATCGGTGATCGTCACCGAGTGGTGCGACTCGTAGCGGTCGCGCAGACCCTTCAGGATCTCGATGGTGTGCGCCACCGTGGGCTGCTCCACCTTGATGGGCTGGAACCGGCGCTCGAGGGCGGCGTCCTTTTCGAGGTGCTTGCGGTACTCGTCGAGCGTGGTGGCGCCGATGGTCTGCAGCTCGCCGCGCGCCAGCATGGGCTTGAGGATCGAGGCGGCGTCGATGGCGCCCTCGGCCGCGCCGGCACCGACCAGGGTGTGCAGCTCGTCGATGAAGAGCACGATGTCGCCGCGGGTGCGGATCTCCTTGAGCACCTTCTTGAGACGCTCCTCGAAGTCACCGCGGTAACGGCTGCCCGCCACGAGCGCCCCGAGGTCGAGCGTGTAGAGCTGCTTGCCCTTGAGCGTCTCGGGGACGTCGTTGGCCACGATGCGCTGGGCCAGTCCCTCCACGATGGCGGTCTTGCCGACGCCGGGCTCGCCGATGAGCACCGGGTTGTTCTTGGTGCGGCGCGACAGCACCTGCATGACGCGCTGGATCTCCTTCTCGCGCCCGATGACCGGGTCGAGCTTGGTGTCGCGCGCCAGCTGGGTGAGGTTCCGACCGAACTGGTCGAGGACGGGGGAGCCCGAGGGCGTCTCCGACGCCGACGAGCCGGGGCCGGCGCCCACCGACTCCTTGCCCTGGTAGCCCGACAGGAGCTGGATGACCTGCTGGCGCACCCGGGCCAGGTCGGCACCGAGGCTCACGAGCACCTGGGCGGCGACGCCCTCGCCCTCGCGCACGAGGCCGAGGAGCATGTGCTCGGTGCCGATGTAGTTGTGGCCGAGCTGCAGGGCCTCACGCAACGACAGCTCGAGGACCTTCTTGGCCCGGGGGGTGAACGGCGGCGACCCGGTTGGTGCCGTGCCCGACAGGCCGATGGTCTCCTCGACCTTCTCGCGCACCGCTTCCAGGGAGACCCCGAGCTGCTCGAGCGCCTTGGCGGCCACGCCCTCGCCCTCGTGGATGAGCCCCAGAAGGATGTGCTCGGTGCCGATGAAGCTGTGGTTGAGCAGGCGCGCTTCCTCCTGCGCCAGCACCAACACCCTTCGGGCCCGATCAGTGAAGCGTTCGAACACCAGACCGCCTCCCTCGACGGCTCGACTTCCCTAGCGAGTCTACCGGGCGTGCTGTGGCAACAGACACCCGCCGTCCTCGTTTCCCTCGAGCGTAAGGTCCCAAATGCATCCCCCATTCCTTCGGCACGCCGGGCCCGAATCCTGACCCCTTCCACCGACGGTAGTCACCCCCATTCCCCAAACCTGGGCATGCGGCCGCCCGTGTCCGTGCCGAGGCCGGGCCCAGGCCCTGGCCACAGCCGTCGCGGCGGGCTCACGTTGTCCCGACTTCGAGTCCTTCGCCTATCGTTCCCCCTGGTGGACACCGCCTCACTGCTGTCACTCCCCTTCCTTCCCGACGACCTGGTACGGCTCGAACCCGGGCTCACAGACGCCGTCAGCTCGGGCGACCGGTTCCTGGACGAGGTGACCACGCACCTGATCGCGGCCGGGGGGAAGCGGCTGCGCCCCTGCCTGGCCCTGGCGGCCGCCACCGGAGGTCACCGGCCCGCCACAGCCGACGACCTCCAGGGGGCGGTGGCGGTGGAGCTCGTCCACCTGGCCTCGCTCTACCACGACGACGTCATGGACGAGGCCCTGGTCCGGCGCAACGTCGAAAGCGTCAACGCCCGCTTCGGGAACCTCGTCGCCATCGTGGCGGGCGACTTCCTCCTGGCCCGGTCGGCGGAGATCGCGGCCTCGCTCGGCACCGAGATCGCCGGCCTGCTCGCCAACACGCTCGGTCTCTTGTGTCAGGGACAGGTCACCGAGGTGCGTGCCGCCTACAGCACCGAACGGACCGAGGACGACTACCTCCGCACCATCGAGGGGAAGACCGCCGCGCTCATGTCCACGTCGTGTCGCATTGGCGCCCTCACCGGCGGCCTGCCCCGCACCGAGGTGGACACGCTCACCGACTTCGGACGCTGCTTCGGCATGCTCTTCCAACTGCGCGACGACATCCTCGACGTGATCGCCACCGATGAGGAGCTCGGCAAGCCCGCCGGCCAGGACCTCGCCGAAGGGATCTACACCTTGCCGGTACTCCTGGCGTTGCGCGACCCCGACACCGGGCCCGAACTGCGGCCGCTCCTCGGTGCCCCGCTCGACCAGCCCGAGCGCGACAAGGCACGTTCCATCGTGGCGCAGTCGGGCGCCATCGACGGCACCGTGGCCGCGTCGAGGCGCTTCGTCGACCACGCCGTCGCCGCGGCCGACGCCGTGCACCGAGCGCGCCCTCGGGCGCGCCCTGGGCGATGTGGCGCGTTCGCTGCTCGAAGGACTGCCCGTCTCGAGGTAGTCGCGCTCGGGCGTCAGCGCTCGGGCGTCAGCGCTCGGGGCGCAGGGTGGGAAAGGCGATGACCTCACGGATGTTGGCCACGTCGGCGAGCAGCATGACGAGGCGGTCGATCCCGATCCCGAGACCGGCGGTGGGGGGCAGGCCGTGCTCGAGGGCCCGGAGATAGTCCTCGTCGATCGCCATGGCCTCCTCGTCACCGCCGGCGCGCGCCGAGGCCTGGGCCTCGAAACGGGCCCGCTGGTCCTCGGGGTCGATCAACTCGGAGAAGGCGTTCCCGAGCTCGCGCCCGGCCACGACGGGCTCGAACCGCTCCACCAGGTCGGGGTCCGAGCGGTGCCGGCGCGCCAACGGGGACACCTCGGCGGGGTAGTCCATCACGAAGACCGGTCCCCACAGGTTGGGCTCCGTCGTCTTCTCGTACAGCTCGAGCAGGAGCTTGCCCGCCCCCCACGACGGGCTCGGCTCGACCCCCACCGCGGCGACGCGCCGGCGGAGCTCGTCGATCGGGGTGTGGACGTCGACGGGCTCGCCGGTGGCCTCGCTCACGAGCTCGGCCATGGTGGCGCGCCGCCACGGCGGGGTGAGATCGAGATTGCGGCCTTGGTAGGAGATGGTGGTGGTGCCCCGCAGCTCCGACGCCAGCCCCGACACCAACTGCTCCACCAACACCGCCAGGTCCCCGTAGTCGGCGTAGGCCTGGTAGAGCTCGAGCATCGTGAACTCGGGATTGTGGCGTGGGGACAGGCCTTCGTTGCGAAACACCCGGGCGATCTCGAACACCTTCTCGAAGCCCCCCACCACGAGCCGCTTGAGGTAGAGCTCGGGCGCGATGCGCAGGTACAGGTCGGCGTCGAGCGCGTTGTGATGGGTGACGAAGGGCTTGGCGAGCGCACCGCCGGGGATGGCGTGGAGCACGGGCGTCTCGACTTCGACGAACCCCATGTCCTCCAGGCGCCGGCGCACCGAGCTCACGAGCCGGCTCCGCAACGTGAGGATCTCTCGGGTGCGCTCGTTGGCCCACAGATCCACCTCGCGCTGGCGGAACCGGGTCTCGACGTCGGACACGCCCCTCCACTTGTCGCCGAAACCCCGCCGGGCCTCGGCCAGGAGCACCCACGTGTGGACCTGCACCGACAACTCACCCTTGCGGGTGCGCACGATCTTGCCCGTCGCCCCCACCCAGTCCCCGAGCGACAGCCGGGAGAAGGCTTCGAAGTCGGCGGTGATCTTCTGGAGCGCGAAGAGCTGCACCTGACCCGACGAGTCGCGCAGCGTGGCGAAGGCGAGGCGGCCCTGGGGTCGCATCAACATGACCCGCCCCGCCACCGAGACGACGTCCTCGCTCTCCTCACCGGGGCCGAGCGAGGCGTACCGGTCGTGCAGGGCGCCGGCTTCCGCGCTCCGGGGGAACGAGTAGGGGACATCGGCCATGAGCCGCGACGCTACCGGTTCGACGCGACGGCGCCGACGACGCCGTTACGGTGACTTGGAGTTCCGCTCGTAGACAAGGCGCAGCCCGTGCAACGTGAGCCACGGCTCGCGGTGCTCGATGGTCTTCGACAGCGGGGCGATGATCTCGGACAATCCCCCCGTGGACACCACCGTGGCATGGCCGAGCTCGTCGACGAACCGGGCGCACATGCCGTCGACCTGCGCGGCATAGCCGTAGAGCGCACCGGACTGGATCGACTCCACCGTGGACTTCCCGATCACGCTGCGGGGCTCGACGAGCTCGACACGGCCCAGCGCGGCGGCGTGGTGGAACAGCGCGTCCATGGAGATGGCGATGCCGGGCGCGATGGCACCGCCGAGGTACTCACCCGACCCCGAGATGGCATCGAAGGTCGTGGCCGTGCCCATGTCCACCACGATGCACGGCCCCCCGTAGAGGTCATAGGCGCCGATGGCGTTGGCGATGCGGTCGGGACCGACCTCCTTGGGGTTGTCGTAGAGGATCGGCATGCCCGACCGCACGCCGGGCTCGAGCACGATGCAGGGCACGTCGAACCACCGGCTCGCCATCTGGCGCAGGGCGGTGGTGACGCGTGGCACCGAGGACGACACCGCCATGCCCGTCACCACCTCGTCGACGTCCATGCCGTCGAGGTTGAGCAACTCCGAGAACAACAGGGCGTGCTCGTCGGGGGTGCGCTCGGCCACCGTCGACAGCCGCCAGTGATGGGCGAGCCCGGCCGGCTCGGGGGGACGGGGGGCGCGGGGCGGCTCCCCGGGGGCGGGTCGTCACCGGGGCCGAGCGAGAACAGGCCGATCACCGTTTCGGTGTTCCCCACGTCGATGGCGAGCAGCACGGTCAGTCCTCCACGAGGTCGAGTCCGAGGTCGAGCACGGGTGCGGAGTGGGTGATGGCCCCGACCGAGATGAGATCCGCGCCGGCCGCGGCGTAGGCGGGGGCGGTGTCGAGGGTGACGCCCCCCGATGCCTCGACGAGCACGGAGCCGGGCGCGGCACGGGCCCGCACCAAGGCCACGCACTCCGACACCAGGGAGGGGGTCATGTTGTCGAGCAGCACCGCCGAGGCGCCGGCCTCGACGGCCTCGGTCACCTGCTCGGGACGGTCGCACTCGACCTCCACCACCACCCCCGGCCACGACCGTCTCGCCGCCGCCACCGCCTCGGTCACGTCGAGCCCGCCCAGGTGGTTGTCCTTCACGAGCACGGCATCGGAGAGACCGGCCCGGTGGTTCCAGCCGCCCCCGGCGCGCACGGCTGCCTTCTCCAGGGCGCGCAGACCCGGCGTGGTCTTCCTGGTGTCGAGGACGCGCGTGGCGGGGTTGGCGGCGGTGACGACGTCGACGTAGCGGCGCGTCACGGTGGCGATGCCCGACAGGTGACAAAGGAAATTGAGGGCGGTGCGCTCGGCGGTGAGGATCGACCGCAGCCGGCCCGAGATCTCGGCCACCACCGATCCCGGCGCCAGCCACGCCCCGTCGGGGATCCGCCAGTCCACGACGAGGCCGGGGTCGACGCGCCCGAAGGTCTCGACGGCGCACAGCCGGCCGGCGAGGACCCCCTCGGCGCGTGCCACGACCCGGACGCGACCGGAGGTCCCCTCGGCGACGAGGGCGGCGGTGAGGTCGCCGCGCCCGTCGACGTCCTCGGCCAGGGCGCGCCCCACCGCCTCGCGCACGGCCTCCACGGGAGGGTCGGGCGGACCCGATGTCGGCCACGTCGCCGGGACGGTGTGCGGGTCGGATCGGGTGTGGGCGTCGGTCACGACCGGGACCTCGGATGGGGCGGGAGGGTCCCCGGCGTGGCCACGGTGCGATGGACGAGGCGACAGCGCCACTGCGGTCGCGCCTCGGCGAAGTCACGCCGGGCATGGGCGCCGCGCGTCTCCTCGCGCACGTAGGCGGCGCGCAACAACGCCCCCGACACGGTGACGAGGTTGGCGAGCTCGCCGGCGGCGCGCCCCCGTCCGGCGTCGGCGGCGTCGGCGGTGGTGTCGGCATCGGTCGCGCCCGTGGTGGTGAGCTGGCCGGCCACCGCGCCCACCTCGGCGGCCGCGCTGCGCAGGGAGTCGGGCGAGCGCAGCACGCCGGCCCCCTCGATCATGGCCCGCTGCAGGCGCTCTCGGAGCTTGGCGACATCGGCCCCGGACCGCGCTCCCCTTCGCCCGTCGTCGGGGTCGGCGGCGCCGACGCCGCCGGCCGTGGCGCCGGTGTCGACGTCGACACAGGCGATCTCCCCCGCCGCCAGCTCTCCGGTGGCACCGGTGAGGGCCCGCATGACGCCCGTGGCCCGCGGGCCGTCGTGCCCGGCGGCGACGGCTTCGGCCAAGCGGGCCCCGAACACCATGCCCTCGAGCAGGGAGTTGGACGCCAGGCGGTTGGCGCCGTGCACCCCCGTGCACGCCACCTCCCCCACGGCCCACAACCCCGCCAACGCGCTGGCCCCGTCGAGGTCGGTGACAACACCACCCGACAGGTAGTGGGCGGCGGGGGCGATGGGCAGCCAGTCGACGGCGGGGTCGAGCCCGGCCGCCGTCAACGACGCGGCCACGGTGGGGAACCGCTCGCCGAAGGACTCGAGGCCGGTGGCGTCGAGCCACAGGTACCCGACGCCCTGCTTCGCCATGCGGTCGGCCATGGCCCGGCTGACGATGTCACGGGGAGCGAGCTCGTCCACGAAACGGTCACCGTCGCCGTCGCGCAGGATGGCCCCGTGGCCGCGCAGGGCCTCGGACAACAAGGGCCGGGGCATGGCGGGATGGTGCAAGGCGGTCGGGTGGAACTGGAAGAACTCGAGGTCCGCCACCGGCACCCCGGCCCGCAGCGCCATGGCCACCCCGTCGCCGGTGGCCTCGGGCGGGTTGGTGGTCACGGCGTAGAGCTGTCCCGCCCCTCCCGTGGCGAGGACGACCTGCGAGGCCCGGACCTCCTGGAGCACCCCGTCGGGGTCGAGGGCCCGCACGCCCACACAGCGTCCGGCTTCGACGATGAGGTCCACGGCGAACCACTGCTCGAGCACGGCGGCCGCGCTGTGCCGCACGGCCGAGACCAGGGCCCGCTCGACCTCGGCCCCGGTGGCGGCGCCCCCGGCGTGCAGGACGCGGGCGGTGGAATGGCCCCCTTCCCGCGCCAAGGCGAGATCGCCGCCGGCCTCGCGGTCGAATACGGCCCCGAGCCCGATCAGTTCGTCGACGCGACCGGGGCCCTCATCGACGAGCACGCGCACCGCGTCGACATCGCACAGCCCCGCCCCCGCCGACAGGGTGTCGGCGAGATGGAGGTCGGTGGAGTCCTCGTCGCCGCCCACGGCGGCGGCGATGCCCCCCTGGGCCCAGCGCGTCGTCGACTGGGCCAGATCGGCCTTGGTGAGCACCCCCACCCGGAGCCCGGCCGGAGTGGCCAGGCGGACGACCGCGGACAGACCCGCCACCCCCGAGCCGAGGACGAGGACGTCGAGCTGCACGGGTCGCGCCCCCGGGGCGGGCCGGGCGCCGGTCTCAGCCCGTGACGGCCGGGCGCAGCGCGTCGTCGAGCCGCTCCAGGGTGAGGTCCACCACGGCGTTGGTGGCATCCACGTGGACGACGGTGGGCTCGAAGTCGACCAGCTCGGCCGCTTCGTAGTCCGCGTAGGTGATCACGATCACCTTGTCCCCCCGGTGCACGAGCCGCGCCGCGGCGCCGTTGAGGCACACCTCACCGGGGCCGCCGACGATGGCGTAGGTCTCGAAGCGCGCCCCGTTGTCGATGTCGAGCACGGTCACCTGCTCGTACTCGAGGATGTCGGCGAGCGTCATGAGCTCGGGGTCGAGGCTGATGGAGCCGACGTAGTCGAGGTTGGCATCGGTCACCGTGGCGCGGTGGATCTTGGACTTCATCATGCGGCGGCGCATCTCAGCGCTCCTCTCCGGTCTTGACCAGCACGAGATCGTGGGCGGACCCGACCACCGACGTCGCGCCCGACGCGGCCTCGTTGTCGATCAGCCTGACCGACCCGACCCGGGCCGCCACGAGCAGTCGCACCTCGCCCGACACCTCGGACGGGCACCGCAGGGTGCGGGGGTCGACGACCACGGCGTAGTCGGGGGTGACGAGGGGCTCGGCCACGAGCACCGCCGTCATCGCCGCGGTCACCCGTACCGGGTCGCGCTCGCCGCGCTCGACACGGGCCCGCCCCGCGGCCAGGGCGCGGTGCAGGGCCAGCGCGGCGGGGCGCTGGTCGTCCGACAGCCGGGCGTTGCGGCTCGACATGGCCAGGCCGTCGGCCTCGCGCACCGTCGGGCACCCCACGATCGTCACCGGGATGGACAGGTCGAAGACCATGCGGCGGACCACGGCCAACTGTTGGAAGTCCTTCTCCCCGAAGTAGGCCCGGCACCGCCCCGACAGGGCGAAGAGCTTGGCCACCACGGTGGACACCCCGTCGAAGTGGCCCGGTCGCGACGCCCCCTCGAGGCCCTCGCTCACGCCGTCGACATGGACGGTGGACGCCATGGCCTCGGGCGGGGCGCCGTACATCTCGTGCACGGGCGGGGCGAACACCACCGATGCGCCCGCGGCGCCGCGCCAGCGCGACGTCGGTGTCGAGATCACGCGGGTACGCGGCCAGGTCGGCGGCGTCATCGAACTGGAGCGGGTTGACGAACACCGTCACGGCCACGACGTCGCATTCCGAGGCGGCCCGCTCGATGAGCGAGCGGTGTCCGGCGTGCAGCGCACCCATGGTCGGAACGAGGCCGACACTTCGCCCCAGGGCGCGCTCGGTCTCGAGCGCGTCGGAGAACTCGGACGCCGAGGCCACGACGCGCATGGCCCGGACCCGCCGGGCCCTCCGACCGACGGGGTGCACCGGGGTCGGGCTCGCCACCCCGGGTACGGGGACGGGGTGGTCGTCGGTGGGTCGGTCGTCGGGGGGTCGGTCGCGGACCAGTCGCCGGGCCAGGGCCACGCCGGCCTCGTAGCCGGGGACCTCGTCGCGGTCGAGGGTCCGGCGGTGCCGGTCGAGGGTGGCCTCGTCGCCGCGGGCGGCGGGACCGGTGAGCGCGGCGGCGGGGCCGAGCTCGGCCACGTCGGTCAGCGCGGCCCGGGCGAGGCCCACGAACGTGTCGAGGTCGAGCCCGGCCGACGCCGCCACCCGCTCGACCTGGCCCATGAGCGCCACCAGGTGGTTCGAGGCGATGCAGGCGGCGGCGTGGTAGGAGGCACGGTGCTCGTCGTCGACGGCCACGACGGTCCCGTCGAGCAGCCGGGCCAGATCCCCGGCCACCGGGTCACCGGCCACGGCGAAGGTGATCCCGCTGCGGAGCCGGACCCGGCCGACCTCGGGGGAGGGCAGCGGGACGAGCGGGTGCAGTGACGCCCGCCGGGAATGGGGGGCGAGCACGTCGAGCCCGAGGGCCCCCGACAGGTGGACGACGACGGTGCTGCGCTCGGGCCGGACCCGGGCCGCCACCGCCGCGATCGCCGCGTCGGGAGTGGCGATCACGAGGACATCGACACCCCGGGCCGCCGACGACACGTCGTCGTGGCGCGTCAGCACGTCTCGGACATCGCAGCCGACGTCGGCCAGCGCCGCCGCCAGGGAACGACCGGCCCGTCCCGGACCGATCAATCGGACAGTTGTCACCAGACACCTCTCTGCGCTCCAGCCCCTCACGGAGGGTGCCGGTCGCTCCAGGCGATCGGATCAGTACCCCGCCAGTCTACCCACCACCTCGACCACTCCACCAGCCCCTTCCCGGGCGCTCAGAGGGACGAGATCGGGAGCCAATTCGGAGAGCGGCTCGACCACGAACCGTCGCTCCCACATGCGGGGATGGGGGACGACGAGGTCCTCGTCGGCGACCACCTCGTCCCCGACGAGCAGGACGTCGACGTCGAGGGTGCGGGGGCCCAAGCGCACCGTGCGCCGCCGTCCCGCCGCCGCCTCGAGCCGCCGCGCCACCTCGAGGAGGCGGTGGGGATCGAGGTCGGTGTCGAGCTCCACCACCGCGTTCAGGTAGCGGCCCTGGCCGGCGGGCCCCCCCACGGGCTCGGTCTCGTACAGCTGCGACACCGCCACCACGTCGGGGAGAGCGGCCACGGCCCGGGCCAGCTCGGCCTCCCGGTCGCCGAGATTGGAGCCCAGGCCCAGAAAGGCCCGCACCACTACCGGCGCCGGTGGACGCGCACCCCGGTCGAGGCCACCGGCGGCGCCAACGGCGGCGCCAGCTTCCGCACCACCACGGTCACGGCCTCGACGTGGCGGTCGGCGAGCACGACCCCGGCGATGGCATCGGCCAGGGACTCGAGGAGCCGATGCGGGGGCCCGGCGATGACCGACACCGCGGCGTCGACGGCGGCCCCGTAGTCGGCGGTGGCGGCGAGGTCGTCGCTCGAGGCGCCCGGTCCGGTGTCGAGGTAGAGGTCGAGGTCGACCTCGAAGGGCTGGGGCCGGGTCTGCTCCTGTTCGAGGACGCCGTGGACCCCGTCGACGCGCAGCCCCCGAACCTCGATGCGGTCCTGCACGGTGGTCCGTGCGCTCAGGTGGCGCCGGGGACGCCGAGCTCGGAGGCCCGGGCCACCATGTCGAGGCCGGGAGGTCCCATGGGGTGGCCGATGAGGCGCTCGACCACGGCGATGGACTGCGGCCCCCCGGGCAGGCGGCCGCTCCACAGGAGGTAGCCGGCCACGATGCCCATCAACCGGTCGCCGAGCTCCTCTTGGTGCACGAGGAGCCGCTCGCCGGCGCGCAGCCACGTGTCGAGGTTCCGGTACAGGTCGAGGAGGGTCTCGCGCACGTCGCCGGTCGAGGGGAGGGGGAAGTGCGACCACACCATCTCGCCCTCGTCGTAGGCGGCGAGGTTGTGCGGCGACGGCAACAACGACACCACCCGGTTGAAGCCTTGGACCCGGAGCCAGATGATCTCCTCCTGACGCCGGACGCGACGGTGATGGGGGGCGAAGCCGCCGGGGCGCTCGCTCACCGCCAATTGGTCTTTCACGATCCATGTGAAGTTGCGCGGGGGGATCCCCGCCGCCCACTTCCCTTTCACCGGTCGCCCCTCGTCATCGTCATCGTCATCGCTCTCGACCCTTCACGAACTGCTCCCGTTCCCGTGACGCGGGTGGCCCCCACCAAGGTGGCCGCCTGGCGCGCCCCGGCCACGTCGTGGACACGGACCATCGACGCCCCCGCCAGCATGGCCCACGTGGCGGTGGCGATGGAACCCGCCCGGCGTTCCTCCACGCCCGAGGGCTCCCCCGACGGGCCCGGGGACAGGCGCCCCAGGAACGTCTTGCGACTGGTTCCCACCAGCACCGGCACGCCGTCGGCCACGAGCTCGGGCAGGTGGTGCAACAGCGAGAGGTTGTGCTCGGCGGTCTTGCCGAAGCCGATGCCGGGGTCCACCCAGATCTCGCCCACCCCGGCCCGGCGCGCCTCGGCCGTCCGCTGGCGCAGGAAGGCGTGCACCTCGGCGACGACGTCGTCGTAGTGGGGGGCCTGCTGCATGGTGCGCGGCTCGCCCTGCATGTGCATGGCCACCCACCCCACCCCGCCCTCGGCCGCCACCGGCCACAGCGACGCCGAGATGTCGTTGAGCAAGGTGGCTCCCGCCCCCACGGCCGCCTCGGCCACGGCCCGTTTGACGGTGTCGACCGACACCCGCACATGGGGCGACAGCGCCTCGATCACGGGCACCACCCGGCGCAGCTCCTCACGCTCGGACACGGGCTCGGCGCCGGGCCGGCTCGACTCCCCACCCACGTCGACCACATCGGCCCCGGCGCCGACCATGTCGAGGCCGTGGGCGACGGCGCGTTCGGCATCGAGGTAGAGGCCCCCGTCGGAGAACGAGTCGGGGGTGACGTTGAGCACGCCCATGACCAGAGGTCGCGCCGTCGCACGGTCACCCGGTGCCACGGGGCGTCAGCGACCATGGACGTACTGCATGGCCTCGGCCCGCGTCCTGGGGTCGTCTCGGAACAGGCCGCGTACCGCCGAGGTGATGGTGAGCGTGCCCGGCTTCTTCACGCCCCGCATCGACATGCACAGGTGCTCGGCCTCGACCACGACGAGCACCCCACGCGGCGCGAGCACCTTCTCCATGGTGTCGGCGATCTGAGTGGTCATCCGCTCCTGGACCTGCAGGCGCCGGGAGAAGGAGTCCACCAGGCGGGCCATTTTGGACAGGCCCGTGACCCGGCCGTCCTCGCCGGGGATGTAGCCCACGTGGACCTTGCCCATGAAGGGGACCATGTGGTGCTCGCACAGCGAGGCGAAGGGGATGTCGCGCACCATCACCATCTCGTCGTGCTCCGCCGCGAACGATGACGGTGAGGTAGTCCTCGGGGTTGTCGTCGAGCCCCGCCAACAGCTCCTCGTACATCGACGCCACGCGCGCGCGGCGTGGCCCGAAGGCCCTCGCGGTCGGGGTCCTCGCCGATGGCCTCGAGGAGCTCGGCCACGAGGCGCTCGACACGGTCATGGTCGACGGTCACAAGGGCCCTCGTTCAGTCGACAGGGACGGGGCCCTGGTAGACGCGGATGTCGGGAACGTTGCGGTAGCGCTCGGCGACGTCGAGCCCGTAGCCGACCACGAAGTCGGGAGGGATGTGGAACCCGACGTACTTGAGGTCGAGCTTGGCGCGCTGGCGCCCTTCTTTGACGAGCAGCGCGCACACCTCGAGACTGGCCGGGCGCCGGGCCAGGAGGCTGCGGCGCAGATACGACAGGGTGAGCCCGCTGTCGACGATGTCCTCGACCACGAGCACGTGGCGGTCGGTGAGGTCCGAGTCGAGGTCCTTCACGATGCGGACCACGCCGCTCGTGGTGGTGGCCGACCCGTACGACGCCACCGCCATGACGTCGACCTCGACCGGCAGCGCCATGGCGCGGGCCAGGTCGCTCATGAACACGAACGCACCCTTGAGGACCCCGACGAGCAACGGGGGACGGTCCTCGTAGTCGGCGGTGAGCTCCTCGCCGAGCTCCATCACCCGCTTCTGCAGGACGTCCTCGGCGACCACGACCTGACCGAGGTCCGGGTCGTCACGCCACCGGTCGCTCGTCACCGTTGCGCCGGTGTGGCCATGGCGCCCACGTCGGTCATCGGGCGCCGACACTACCGGACGCCTCCGGGGCGACCGGCTCCGACGACAGCGCCCCGTGCCGGCGCCGCACCCGCACCCCCGGCGCCACCTCGGTGGCGGCCATCTGGCCCCGGGCCACGGCCAGGACACGCTCCACCGCGGCCAGGTCGGGGGGATGGGGGGCGGGCCCCCGCAGCCACCGTCGCGTGGCCCGGCGGCCCAGCGCGGCGGGCGCCGACGCCAGGGTGGCGGCATCGGACGCGTCGATACCGGTCGCCAGCTCGTCGAGAAGGCTCGATTCGTCGGCCAGGATCCCGGCCTGGCGGGCCAGGACGGGCACGAGGTCCCGCCCGGCGATGGCACTGGCCAGGGGGAGCAGCTCGTGGCGGACGCGGTTGCGCACGAACCGGGGGTCGTCGTTGCTGGGGTCGTGGACGGGGTCGAACCCCAGCGGCGCGACACAGCGCGTGGGTCTCGGACCGGCGCAGCACCAGGAGCGGGTGCTCGGGGCCGGGCCGCATGCCGGCCAGGCCGTCGAGGCCCGCCCCCCGCAGGAGGTTGACGAAGACCGTCTCGGCCTGGTCGTCCATGGTGTGGCCGGTGGCGGCTCCCCCCGGCAGCGCGGCGCGCCGGGCGTCCCGGGCGCGGGCCTCGAGGTTGGAGCCGGCGCCGACGTCGACGCGCACCCGCCGGAACCCCGCACCCAGCCGGGCCGCCGCCGCCGCCACGGTGTCGCCCTCGGCGGCCGAGCCGGGGCGCAGGCCGTGATCGACGTGGACGGCGGTCACCTCGCACCCCGCCGCCACGGCCAGGACGAGCAGGGCCAGGGAGTCGGGACCGCCCGACACCGCGCACACCAGTGCGGTCCCCCGGGGAGGGAACGTGCACCGGGGCAGGAGGGATTCGGCGGTGGCGCCCGGGGGCGGCGCCATCAGCCGGTGGCGAGGCGAGCCGGTCCGATGCGCGCCACCCAGGTCTCGGGATGGCGGATCTCGTCCATGGTGGGGAGCATCTCCGGCCCCTCCCAGACCCGGTTGAGCAGCGCCGGTCCCCCCGTCGCCTCCACGGCGCGGATGAACCGCTCCCCCGCCTCGTACTGCCGCATCTTGGCCTCGAGCCCCACCAGCTGTTGGAGCAGGCGGGAGGGGAGGCTCGCCCGCCGGCGTCGCTCGCGCAGCACGCGCGAGAACGTCTCGGCGTCGGGGATGGCATCGGCGCCGGCCCGGTCCATCGTGATGTCACCGTGCCCTTCGAGCAGGCTCATCATGGCCTGGATGCGGCCGATCACCGCGAGCTGCTCGGGCGGCGCCACCAGGCCGAGCATGCCGGCCTCTTCGAGGGGGTTGTGACCCGCCCGCACCGCCGCGGCGGCCCGACGCAGCGCCTCGGCGAATCGCTTCGGGTCGGGGGTCATGCCCGACATGGCCTGGTCGACGAGGGAGAGGAAGTAGGGCCGCAACCAGGGAACGCCGGTGAACTGGCACCGGTGGGTGACCTCGTGCAGGGCGATCCACAGCCGGAATTGCTTGGGAGCGAAGCCGTGGCGCTTCTCGAGGGCCACGATGTTCGGGCCCACGTAGGACACCACCCCGCCGGTGTCCTCCGCCTCGGCGAGCAACAGGTCGTACTGGCCGAGGACCCGGGTGGCCATCCACCCCAGGACGAGGCCCATCTGGGCCCCGGTGGCCCGACGGGTCGCCCCGGCCAGCGGTCCTTGCAGGCTCCCGGTGTCGAGCTTCTCGAGCACGGGCTCGAGGAGGCGACGGAACGACGTCACGTTGGCGCGGATCCACCCGGCCCGGTCGAGGACCAGGGCGCCGGCACTACCGGTGGCGGGGCGAAGCCCGGTGGCCTCGATCACGAGGCCCTCGGCCCGCGTCGTCGCCTCGGAGAAATCGGCCTCGAGCTGGGCCATGGTGGCGGCGTCGAGGGTACCGGCCCCGGGCGGGCCCAACAGCGAGCCTCGCGTCCCAACCCAGATGGCGACGCGTTGGGCCACGTCCCACGATACGGGGCTGGTCACGTCCTCCAGTGTAGGGAGCGAACGCCGGCCCCCGCCTTCTCAGGCGATCTTCTTGCCTCGGAGCCGGGGGGTGCTGGGGCTGAGGTGCAGGCAGCAGTACTCGTCGTCGTTGTAGATCGACAGCTTGGTGTCGCAACCCGGCTCGGCACAGATCCGGCCCGACGCGAAGGTGCGCGACGGGCGGCCGTACCCCGTGAACGCCGTGGCCCCGATCGACTGATCGCCAAACTCGGTGCGGTCTTCCATGCCCCTCAAACCTCCCGCCGGTGATGGTGTTTGGCTTCCTATCGACGCCTCGGTGGGGCGTCGTGAGGGGGCGGAGAGGTCGTTGTGCGACCGTTGTGAATGGCCTCGGATGCGGGATCAGGTCGACTGGCCCGACGCCTGGCGCCGTTCCTCTTCGACGATGGCGTCGTGGACGCGCCGGCGCAGGGACTCGGGGACGTGGTCCTTGCACCGGTTGGCGATCAGCTTCCGCAGATCGGACTCGAAGTCGAACGCACCGACGCAGGGAGCGCACTCGTCGAGGTGCCGGCGGATCTCGGTCCGACGCTCGTCGGTCAACTCACCGTCGAGATAGTGATAGAGCCGCTCGATGGTCTCGTTGCAGTCGAGGTCGGACTCTTCGGATCCCATCTGGCTTTCTCCCATCAACCCGGAGGCTAACGCCCGGCCTCGGTGGACCCGACCAGGCCCCGCGCCACCGCGAAATCAAGCAACGCCTTCTGGAGGGCCTTTCTTCCCCGGTGGATCCTGCTCATGACGGTCCCGATGGGGACATCAGTGATTTCGGCGATCTCCTTGTACGAGAAGCCTTCGACGTCGGCGAGGAGCACGGCGATCCGGAACGCCTCGGGAAGCGACTCGATGGCATTTTTGACCTCATCGTCGGTGAAGTGCTCGAACACCTCGTCCTCGGCCGAGCGGCCGGCGCCACTCGACTGGAGGTCGCCGATCCGGTGGTACAGGTACAAGTCCTCGACGTCTTCCACGTCGGCCTTCTCGGGACGTCGCTTGGCGGCGCGGTAGCTGTTGATGAAGGTGTTGGTCAGGATCTTGTAGAGCCAGGCGCGGATGTTGGTCCCGTCCTCGTAGCGGTCGAAGGCGCGGTATGCCTTCAAGAATGTCTCCTGCACGAGGTCCTCGGCATCGGCGGGATTCCGCGTCATGCGCAGTGCAGCGGTGTACAGCGCCTGCATGTGCGGCATGGTGAGCTCCGTGAAACGACCCCGGTCGGCCATGCGCTGCACCATAGTCATTGGGTGTGGACTCGGTGCCGCGCCGCAGCGAGTCCCGGCCCGAGACGGCTCGACGCCCGTCGGTCGGCCGCGCCGACGTCAGTCGACGGGCAGCACCTCGGCGTGGGCCCAGCGCCGCTCGGTACGGATACCGGTCGGGTAGAGCCGGAAGAGAATCGACGCCAAGAAAGCCAGGTCCCCGGCCCCGGTCACGAACCAACACGACAGACCCGAGTCCATGGCGTCACGGAGCTCGAGCCACGTTTCCCGGCTGATCGAACCGTCCTCCTCGGAGAGGACCACGAGGCTGTCGATACCCTCGCGGATGAAGGGCCAGCGCAGGTACCAGTCCGCCCGCGACACGAAGCCACAGGCATCGGCGTCCATGACGACGGCTCGGGGCCATACCTCGGCCACCCGCTGCTTGGCCCGACGGTACGACAAGGTGCCATAGGTGTTGCGCGCCGCGGCCAGGTAGACCACGGCGGGTTCGCTCTGGTGCGGCAGGACCCGATCCTGGGCCGGCGCGGCACTGGCGTCGTCCTGCGCGCCAAACGGAACCGTGACGCTCATCGCGGACCCCCCATCCGGCTCGCTGTCCGCGCGCCGCCGAGCCCGAACCGGTCTCAGCAGCGTGCCCCCTTGAGGACATGGTGGCGCTCGATCCTCACCGGGCGACCAAGCGACGCTCAACATCCGGACAACGAGCCCGACCGCAGTGAGGTGGTGCGGGGGAGCCCGGTCGGCGCCTAGGAGTGGGTGGGGGCGGTCGGATCGAGGAGGGCGTCGATGTTCCCGTTGGCGGCATTGGCGGCCGCGCCGAGATGCGGCAGTCCATAGGCATCCTCGATCGAGCGCAGGATGCCGGCGCTGTCCACCGGCGTCGGGTCGCGTACGGGGTGGGTGGCCAGGGCGCTGCTCACCACGATGGTGGGGATGTGCCCGCCGCCGGTCCCGTTGATCCCGGCGTTGTCGCCGTCGGACTCGTCCCACTCCACGATGATCTCGCCCCCCGAGCGGTACCAGGCGGTGGACTGCACTTCGGGGACGAACTTCGACAGGAAGGCGTCTCCTTGTGCGACGGTCCCGTCGTGCTCGTCGTCGATCAGGTTGGGCGTGTACCACACGAAGTCCGGCGCCCCGGCCCCGCTGAGGTCGGGGAGCAGCGACGGCGCGTCGGACACCGAGATCCGGGCCTGGGGGAAGTACTCCCATGGCACGTGGCGTACCGCGTACTCCCCGGCGCTGGTGGTCGGGTCGGCGGGGAGGTTCTCCGCGTATGCCTTGGCCGTGAACCCGGCCGCAGCGAGCTGATCGGCCAGGGTCGGCGCGCCGGGGAAGCTGTGCGAGGAAGGGGGGTTGTCGTCGGTGACACCCTGGTTCGAGCCCGACACGAGGTCGAGGTAGTTCGGGAGGCTGGGGTGTCCGAAGGCGTAGCTGTCGGTGGCCAACCCGTCGTGCGTCGCCAGGCGGTTGGTGTAGGGCTGGTCGGGCTGGCCGATTACCTGGGAGGCGCCCTTGTTCTCCATCATGACGACCATGATGTGGGGAGCGGCCGTGGCCTTCGGGGCCGGCGCCGTGGTCGTGGTCCGCCCCGACGTCGTCGAGGAGTGCGCCGCCTTCGTCGTGGTGCTCGTGGTCGCGCTCTTCCCGGTTGCGCACGCCGCGGCTGCGAGCGCCACGAGCGTCATCGCCGCGGCCGTGGCGGCGCGCCCCCGGCTCGCCAAGCGTTCGGGAGCAGAACGTCGGGGGGCGGGCGTGGGTTGCTCCATGGGTGCGTTGGATGATGGCACAGCCGTGGCTCGCAGCCGGCGACGAGGCGGAGCGCGTTACCAGTGGCCCGATTGCCGCCGTCGGCCTCGCCCCTGGCGGGATTCGACCGGGGCGAGGCGCACGAGAACGTTGTAAGTCACCACGGCGATCGCCAGGTGCATCACCATGAGGACCGCCACCGCCTTGGGCGGCTGGCCCTTGGCCAGGATCCACAGGTCGGGGAGGAAGAGCGCCAGCGTGACGAGCACCGCGAGTCGGAGGAAGATCCATCTCGGATCCGCCGTGATCCGGGTCACGATGGGCCAGGCGATGCAGGCGATGATGACGCCGATGACGGTCAGCCTGGCGTAATCATGAAACTGGAAATGGACGTAGCCCTTCGTCGACGGGAACGCCGAAGTGCTCACCGCCACCAGCAGCGCGTCGGCGAGAAGTGACCCCACGATCGACAGCACCGTGGCCACGATGACCCAGGGGAATGCTGGTTGCTGATGGGTGGGCTCCAGATCGATTCTGGCTTTTTCGATGTAGCGGTCGATGATTGTGGACAACGACTTTCGCTCCCTTTCTTGTTCGGGTGAGAAGCCGGTCACGGCTTCGTTGCGGAGATCTTCTCCATGAACAGCGCTTGGCGCGGACATTCCCGTACGGCACGCTTCGCCAACTCGAAGAGCCGCGGTGGGACGGGGCCTCCTGCGAGGACCGGATATCCCCATTCGTCCCGGCCGACGATCTCGGGCACGAGCTCGGCGCAATAGCCGAAGGCGTCACAGGCGATGGGATTGACCCGAAGACGGTATTGCGACGCCACGATGGGCATGAGTTCCCGCTCCCTCAGTGCCAACGGCCGACGGCGCCCGCCGCCGACGCGGAAACGGGCAGGACCGGTCGCCGGTTCCATCCTGCACACGGCCGTCCCCGCGCGTGGTCGCCGACGTCGCCGGCGAACACCCGGAGCGCGCTTCGAACCATTCGCACGACACCGTCGGGGTGCCCACACGCCCCTCGGCCCTCCACGGCACCGAGCCGGTCGGTCAAACGTGACAAGAGTTGGGAGTCGCCGTCACCACGCGCCAGTTGGACGAGGTCCTGGGCCACGGCGTGGAGCCCGAACACACAGGGGCCGCACTGGCCCGCACTCTCGTTGGCCATGTAGGTGGCTACCCGGGCGGTCTCGGCGACGCCACACGACGACGTCGAGATGGCGGCGACCACCCCGGCGCCGACCGCGCTTCCGACCGTGGCCAGGGGCCCGGGGGCGTACGGGGTGTCGAGCAGCCCGGACCGGATCCACGTCCCGCCGTAGCCTCCGATGAGCACCGCGCCGATGGGGGTGCTGATCCCGGCCCGCTCGAGGATGCTCGCCACGGGCGTGCCGAGCTCGACTTCGCATACCCCCGGGCTTGCTACCGGTCCCGACACCGTGACGAGACAGGTCCCGGGCGCGTCGGGGTATCCCACGGTCCGGAACCACGCCGGACCGTGCCGGGCGATGAGCGCCACGTGGGCCAGGGTCTCGGCGCTGTGGACGAGGACAGGGCGCCGTCTGATCGTCAGGGGTGTGGCCTTGTCGGTGCGGAACTGGGGGTGGGCCGGCCCCCCCGCCAGCCAGGCCACCAGTGCGGATTCCTCCCCGGTGACGTAACGACCAGGAGGGCGTTCGAGGCGCGTCGGTATTCGGCTCAGGCCGGCTCCGACCCGCTCGGCCAAAGCACCTCGCACCCCTTCGGCACCGTCGGCACGGTCGTCAGCCACGCACACAGCGATCTCGCGGGCGCCGATGGCGGTGGCCACGAGGTCGGCGCCGTCGAGCACCAGGTGAGGCGCGCCCGAAAGCAAGGCGCGGTCCTTCTGGCTGGCCGGCTCGCCCTCCATGGCGTTGACCGCCAGGATCGCGTGCTTGTGCCCGGCTCGAAAGGACCGAAGTTTGCGCGCCGTCGGGAATCCGGCGCCCCCACGTCCGGTGAGGCCGGCTTCGTCTACGGCTTGGACGAAACGATCTCCCCAGCCGTGTTCGCCGCGACGCGGCAGCGGCGCCGGACCGTGCGTAGCCAGGTGGCTGGCAAGATCGGCACGACCGGTTTGGTGCCATGCGGCGAGGATCCGGGAGGCGGGGGCACGACTGGGGGCCGCGACCTGCGGCTCCGTTGCGGTCACTGAGGCCTCCCTTCGCTGGCGGCTCCACTGATCGACATCAGCTCACCGCTCACTTGAGAGCCGGACATGGAGAGATCAACACGCAAGCCCAGCGGGCTTCCGGCCCGGTCCGCCAGCGAGAGCACGATCCGTGAGCCATCGAGCCCGACGATCTGTCCCGTGTACTGCGTCGGGGCACCGAGAGGCCCGAAACTCGCCTGGCTCTGCTGCAACGACAGGCCGCCCGAAGCGTCGGGTGTGCCGATGATCACGATGTCGACGCTCGCCTCGAGGGTCCCCGACGTTTGCGCCTTGATCTCGAGCCTCGCCGAACTGCTCGACAGGGTCCGCTGAGAGATCGTGCCGAGCAAGCTGGCCCGATATGGCGGGGCCGGAAGGCTGGTCGTGGAAGACGACGAACCCGGCGAAGAGACGGCAGACGGGCCGGGAGCCGGGGGCGCGGGGGCACCACGGTGCGAGGCGCCCAGCAGCGTGGCCGGGGTGCCGGCCCGAGCGGCCCACCCCGGGCGCAACGGGCCCGTCGCCGTCCACGCCACCAGCGCGACGACGGCGGCAATGCTGCTCGTGGCCGCCACGACCCGGGTACCGGCGTGGGCCGGCCAGCCGGTAGCCAGGCGCCATGCGAGGGCACTGAGCACCGTCACCACGCAACCCACGACGATGGCCATGACCCATCCGAGATGGGGGTCGGTTCCCGTGCCCAGTCCGTGGACGACGGCGAGGGGCCAGCTGGCATAGGCGAGCCAGTGCAGGGCCCGCCAGGTGCGGGGGTTGATCCGCTGGCGCAGCAAGCTCGAGACGATCACGGTCAGCAGAACGTCGACGGAGATGGTTCCGAGGCCGAGCCAGAACCTCCGGTAGGACGACGTGAAGGGGACCACCACCGACAGCCACCCGATGGGCGCGAACGCGTCGGAGACCGTGGTGACCACGTGGACGCCGACGAACACCATGGACAGGAGCGACACGCGACGATGGAGATCCTGGAACGTGAAGCGCGGCCACCTCCTCGTGCCGAGGCGAACCGACGTGAGGATGCCGAGCACGACGCTCCCCGTGAGCAGGACGAGCGCGACGATGCCCGTGGCACGCGTCGTGTACCAGAGCCATTGCGACGACGTCAGCGCCATCACGGTCCGACGACCTCCGCGAGAACGGAATCGATCGTCTCTTCTCCGAGGTCGGCCGGCCACCGCCCCACCGCTGACACGACGCCGTCGTGGCGGACGAAGCGGGCGGGCACGTCGAGGCGCTCGAGACGGTCCGGAGCACTCTCTCCCCAGACGACGGCGGCCGTGCTGAAGGCGTTTGCGTCGACGCAGGTCGCCCCGGCTGTGGTGACGAGCCGCCAGTGGTCACTGGCACAGTCACCGGTGGCCGGGTCGACGATGTGATGGAGGAACCGCCCTCCCCGACGCCAGGTCCGCACCGTCGTGCTGGAGCTGGCCAGCCCACCGGCCGCGATCGATACCACCGGGCCGGCCTCGAACGGCTCCGTGCTGTCCATGGCGATCCCGACGGGCCAGCCACCGTCGGGGGGCGGGCCCGCTACCGCCACGTCCCCGCCCACACAGACCAGCGCGCCCGAACCCGTCGCCGATGCGATGCGGTGCGCGGCGCGATCGGCCACAAGAGCCTTGGCCGTGGCGCCGAGATCGATGCTCACGCCCGGGGGCACTGAAACCGAGCGTGTCCGGTCGTCGAGGTCGATGCGCCACCAACCCGGCGCCGGGACCGGTCGGCGACGCAGGGGGGCGCCGAACGCGCGAACCTCGGCGAAGTCGCGGTCGTAGCCGAGCTCCTCGACGGCTCGCCCGACGGTCGGGTCCACGGCTCCGCCCGTCATTTGCGCCGCGGCACAGGCCACGGAGACCGCTTCGTACAACAGTGCGCTCACCCGCACCGGACGGCCCCCGGCGATGCACACGTTGAGGAGCTCGGAATCGGCCCGGAATCGGCTGCAGGCTCGGTCGATGGCGTCGAGCTCGTGGCGGAGCACGGACTCGGCCACATCCAAAGCGTCGACCCGGTCCACGGCCATGGCGACCGTCGTTCCCAAAGCACGCAGGTGCGTGACGGCGGCGGCCCCCGCCCCGGCGTCGGCTATGGGTGTGCCTTCCATTTCACCACCCCGTGCCGCCCGACACGGCCGTCGGAGCGCGCTGCGTTGGCGTCGGAGCCGGGGGAGCGGTCGGCTGAGGCGTGACGGCCCCACCGCTGCCTGTCCCTGTCCCTGACCCGTTCCCGGCGACTGTCCCGCCTGCTGTCCCGGTCCCTGCGGCTGCACCCGCTCCAGTGGCCGAGGACGGCGTGGGCGCCGTGGTCCCGGCCGCCGCGTTCGACGTGGTGGCGACGCTGGAGCGCCCCGGGATCTCGTGGGCGACGACACCCATGATCACGGCCACGCCCGCGACCGCAGCGCCCACCGTCCAGCGGAACACACGCCGGACGCGTCCGAACGTCTCGTCCCGGTAGTCCTCGATCTGTGCGTAGTGCCAGGGAGTTGCCATGATCGTCACCACCTTCGTGCTCATGGTGCGCTGTCGTGCATGACCGGCGCATGAAGATCGCCGCGAAACCGCAGGATCTCTGAATACCGGGCTGACCTTGGAACAACCTGTGGCCTGGCGATGCCACGCCGGCGCGTGGACCCCTACGGCGTGTGAGCCGACATCGTGATGAAGTCACGAGACCACCACGACTCGAAGTACCGCCCCGCACCACCGCTCATCGCTGACAGGAGCTCCGTGCCGTCGGCCGCGCTGGCGAGGCCGGCCGGTGACGACGGGGCGTAGGTGGAGAAGTTGACCCAGTCGGTGTTGATGTCGAGCTCCATAGCTCGGACCGCTCCCGCACGGACGAGCACGTCGGCCAGATCGGTGATGTTGAGGTCCGGTCCGGCCACATAGACGAGTGCTCCGTCGGCGGTCACGCCCACACCCGATCGCCACACGTAGACCCGGTTCCCGAGCGTAAACCCCCACCGGGTCGTATCGTTCGCATCCAACCCGGGCACGGGGCGGCCCCCGTCTACCACCAGATCCAGGTTCTGCCGTACCGAGCTGACGTCCGGCGTCATGCTCACGTCCCTTCCCCACTGGCCCACCGTCGCCGTTCCGTCGGCGTAGATGACGAACGAGGCCGCGCCGGTGCGAAGGCTACGGACGGTCTGTCTCTGGGTGTAGTACCCACCTTCGGCGTTCGACATCAGAAATCCTGCGTTGAACGCGGCCACGAGCGTCCGCGCCGCCTGCGAGGAGACCGGAGCCGTGTCACGCCAGGGACCTCCACCGGGAATGGTGCTGCCCGAGTACAACGTGGCAGAAAGCAACTTCGTGTCCATCCAGGCGACCCCCGTCACGACGCTCGTGTGCACGGCGTCAGGTCGGACGAACGCTTCGTAGATCGCGGGCAATCCGTGGACGAGCCTCCCCGTCGGGTGCCACTGGCCTTCACCGGCGACGGCCGGACTGGCGACGGGCGTGATGGCCGTGGGAGCGACGAGATGCGCAACGTTCGCCGCCGACGGCGGGGCGTGTCCCCGCCCCGCCACCGTCGGTCGTGGTATCGCCCCTTTGGCGGGCTTGCCGCCGACGGGGGGCGGATGATGGGAGTACCAGGTGTTCTCGGCCCAGTTGACGAACGAGCTACCGCCGTGGCCGCGGACCCATTCGGCGAATCTCGCCGAGACGGTGGTCCCCAGACCCGGATTGGTCAGCGACGAACCGAGAGACCACCACACCGGGGTGAGGAGGACGACGACGACCAGCAGGACGCTCAGGACCCTGTGCCTGCGCACCCACCGGCGGCGGCGCACCCCGAGGGGGGCATCGGCCAAGGGTTTCGCGGGTCGTCGGGGGGGAACGACCGTTTGCACCATTGCAGGCACTGTAGGACGCCGACCTTACGGAGCCGTGAAGCGTTTCCTTTCGGAATCATGAAGGCCCTTCACGTGGGCGTCAGAATGTTCGTGTAGACCGGTAGGGGTGCGGGTTCTCGTCGCCGAAGATGACGCCGGTTTGCGCTCGGTGTTGGAGCGTGGCCTGAGGGAGAATGGCTATGTCGTCGACGCCGTCGCCGACGGAGAATGGGCCCTGCGCTTCCTGCGCACCTATGACTACGAGGTCGCCGTCCTGGACTGGCGGATGCCGGCGGTATCGGGCCTCGAGGTGGTGCGCGAACTGCGTCGTCTGGGGTCACAGGTGCCCGTCCTCATGTTGACGGCCCGGGATGCTCCCAGTGACCGGGTCATGGGGCTCGACGAGGGAGCTGACGATTATCTCGTCAAGCCCTTCGCCTTCGAAGAGCTGCTCGCCCGCATCAGGGCCCTGCAACGACGGTCCCCCGCCCTACAGTCGCCCCGCCTGACCCTGGGAGATCTCGAATTCAACCCCGCCACCCGCGAAGCCCTCGTGGATGGCCGCAACCCCGGGCTGACGAGCACCGAGCTGTCGATACTCGAGATCCTCATGCGCAGGTCGCCCGCCGTGGTGGAACGGCGTGCGGTGGCACTGCACGTCTGGGCCGAGGAGGCCGACGCATTGGGCTCCAACACCATCGACGTGCACATGGCCCGCCTGCGGGGAAAGCTCGGCTCGGGTCGCACCCGTATCGAGACGATCCGGGGTATCGGATTCAGGATCGTTCCGACGTGACGGTCCGGACCGCCGGGCTTCGGTCGAACTGGACGCACGCGGCTCGGGTGGCAGCCGTATCGACTCTGCTCATCGCATCGGTCTACGTCTTGGTGAGCGTCGTCTTCGACGTCGTCGACTCCCACCACCTCGTCGCGCAGGTGGACGCCCACCTGCACGACCGGCTCCACGATGTCGCCACCCATGGTGATCTGTCCCGGGCGCCTGCCGATGACCGCGACGTGGACCTCGCCCCCGTGTTGTTGTGGCGTGTAGACCGAACCGGTCACGCCGTGGCCCTCAGCGACACCGCACCGCGCCTGCCCCGAGACGCCTGGGCCAAGAACGGTCAGCCCGTGACGTCGTCGATCGGCACCATCTCGTTCCGGGTGATCGCCACCCCGGTGAGCGGGGGTTGGCTCGTGGCGGCCCAGAGCCTGAGCGACACCGCACACGTCAGAGGGGTGCTCATCGCCGGCGAAGCCATCGCAGGGCCCGTTGTCGTCCTTGCCATGTTCTTCGGGGCCCTGATCATCGGGCTCAACGCGTCGAGACCCGTCGAGCAAGCCCGCCGGCGACAGCTCGAGTTCACGGCGGACGCGTCGCATGAGCTGCGGACCCCGCTCAGTGTCATCGAGGCCGAGGTCACACTGACACTCAGTGCTCCTCGCGACGCGGCCCGCTACCGCGACACCGTGGAGCGGGTCAACGGCGAGAGCAAGCGGCTGCGCCGCATCATCGACGACCTGTTGTGGTTGGCCCGTTTCGATTCCGAGCCGGCCCCGCCTCGAGACGAGCTCGTCGACGTCTTCGCCGTGGCCCAGGGTTGTGCCGATCGCTTTGGCGCCCTGGCCCGGTCACGGGGGATCACGCTGTCGGTCGAGCACGTCGGTGACGCCGATCCCCTCATCACGGCCCCGCCCGAGTGGATCGACCGTCTCGCCGGCGTGCTGGTGGACAACGCGTGTCGCTATGCCGGTGAGGGTGGGACCGTCCGGGTGTCGGCGTCGGCCTTCGGGAATCGGACCGCCGTCATCGTGGAGGACAGCGGACCGGGGATTCCTCCCGAGGAACGACCGCTGCTGTTCGACCGGTTCCACCGGGCGACCGACGACGGTTCGGGGACCGGACTCGGGCTCGCCATCGCGGACTCGATCGTGCGGTCGACGGGGGGACGGTGGCGCGTCACCGATGGGACCCTCGGAGGTGCCCATTTCGAGGTGACGTGGCACCGCGCCCACCTTCGAGACACCGGACCTGGTGTGCTCACCGGACGTCCCGATCGGCCCCGTCGGCCCGGTGGCGACGGGGACGACGGCAAGGTCCTGTCCGATCGGAGCCTGGGAGGGGACTCGAACCCCTGACCTGCGCATTACGAATGCGCTGCTCTACCAGCTGAGCTACCCAGGCGACGCGACCGATCAAACTACTTGACTGCCATCGGGCCCCGGTCGAAGCAGAGGCCTGCGCTCGGCTATGCGCCCACCGCCGAAAGGCGAACGAGCATCGCTTCGAGGAGGAGCGACTCGTTCGGGTTGCGGATGAGCTCGGCGGCTGATCGCTCGACCACGGTGATGGCGCCGGCGAGGTCCCGCACCCGCTCGGCGGTTCTTCCCGACCACGCCGGCGGGACCGCGTCGGGCGCAGCCAGCGTCATCAGACGGTCGCGGTAGGCGGCGGCGAGCACCGCGAACCCGGCCCGGAGCTCGTCGGTCCGCCATCGACGCTCCTCGCGGTGCTGGCGGTCTTCGATCTCCTTGCGCCGGGGAACCGAACGCTCCCCCCGCTGCTCGGCGTCGGAACCGAGTCCCTCCATCTCGGCGCGATGGCGCGCCCGCAACGGTTCCACCGCTTCTTCGGCCGAGGACAACAGCTCGGCCGCCAACGATGCTGCTGCTGCCCCGGTGCCGTCGAGACGGGTCGGCACCGAGCGCCACAGTTGGCGCCTCCCGGCGAAACTCGGCGTCCTCGGCCAGGAGGCGAGCCCGGTCGATGCTGCCCCCCGCCGCCTCGGCGAGCTCTTGGGCCAGCTCGGCGTCCATGCCCGTGCCGATGAGCCACTCCCGGAGCTCGGCGGGGGGGACCGACCGCAACTCGATGCGGACACACCGGCTGGCCACGGTGGCGAGCTCGGCGGGGACGGCGTCGGCGAGGAGCACGAACACGGTCTGGCCGGCGGGCTCTTCGAGGGTCTTCAGCAACACCGGAGCAGCCAGGCGGGCGAGGTGGATGTCCGACACCACGATCACCTGGCGGTGTCCCTCGAGGGGGCGGCGCTGGGCCAGTCGTACCACCCGGCGGGCGTCGTCGACGCTCACCAGCGCACCCATCCGTTCGACCTCCACCACATCGGGATGGACCCCGACGAGGGCACGGCGACACACCTCGCAGTGCCCGCATCCGCCCTGTGGGCACAACAACGCCGCCGCGAAACCACGGACCAGGGACCGCTGGCCCAGTCCGGGGTGTCCGACCAGGAGGTACGCGTGCACGGGGCGGCGCGCCGCGGCCCGCAACTGCGCGACGGCGTCGGCCTGGCCCATGACATCGGCGAACAGCGATGCGGCGGGAAGGCTCTGGTCGTCGACGGCTGTGCTCATTGGGGCCTCACTCGGCCGGGGAGCGGCCCGAGCCGTTCGACCACCGCCGCCAAGAGCTGCTCGGCGACGGCATCGACCGTGCCGGTGGCGTCGACGACGACCCACGTGTCGGGGTCGGCCTCGGCAAGGGCGCGGTACCCGGCGCGCACCCTGTCGTGGAAGCCGGCGTCGAGCCGTTCCAGTCGGTCGGCGCGCTCGAGGTCGAGCCGGTCACGGGCGAGAGCAGAGGGGACATCAAGGAGGATCGTAAGGTCCGCGTCGAGCCCTCCCGACGCCCACGACACCAGTCGGCGCAATTCGTCGAGGTCGAGACCCCGTCCGTATCCCTGGTACGCGAGCGTTGACCCCGAGAAGCGCTCGGTGACGACCCACCGGCCCTGCTCGAGCGCGGGCCGGACCACCTCGGCCACGTGCTGGGCCCGGTCGGCCGCCATGAGGAGCGCCTCGGCTCGTTCCGAGACGGGCGGCAGGCCGGGGTCGAGCACCAGCGTGCGCAAGGTGGCTCCCAATCGGCGTCGCACCGGGTTCGGCGGTCGACAGCGCGCCGATGGCACCGGCGAGCAACACCGCCTGGGTCGATTTGCCGCATCCGTCGACTCCCTCGAGGGCGATCAGCCGGCCGCGCCCGCTCACGCCGTGGGCGTCTCCGTCGACGCCTTCGTCGCGGTGGCGGTCTTCTTAGCGGTGCGCAGCCTTCTTGGCGGTCGCCTTCTTGGCTGTCTTCTTTGCGGTCTTCGCGGTTTTCTTGGTCGCCTTCGTCGCCTTGGCGGCCCGGCCGGCCCGTTTCGCCGGCGGTCCCGCGGCGCGGCGGTCGGCGAGCAGTTCGGCGGCGCGCTCGATGGTGATCGTCTCGGGCTCGTCCCCCTTGCGCAACGAGGCGTTGGTCGTCCCGTCGGTCACGTAGGGCCCGAATCGGCCCGAGCGCACGACCACGGGTGAGGACGTCTCGGGGTCCTCGCCGAGCTCCCGGAGCGGTGCCGCCGACGCCCGGCCGCGGCGCGCCTTGGGCTGAGCGAAGAGCGCCAGGGCCTCGTCGAGGGTCACCGACAGCAGCTGGTCCTCGGTCTCGAGGCTGCGGGTGTCGGTGCCCTTCTTCACATATGGGCCGAAGCGGCCGTTGAGCGCCTGGATCTCCTCGCCCGACGCCGGGTCCGTGCCGACCGTCCGGGGCAGGCGCAGCAACTCGAGGGCCTGCTCCAGGCTGACGGTCTCGGGGGTCATCGACTTGAAGAGCGACGCCGTGCGGGGCCGCTCTCCTCCGTCGACCGCCTCGCCGAGCTGGATGTAGGGGCCGAACCGGCCCGATCGCACGAGCACGGGTAGCACCGCTGTCGGGGTCCGTCCCGAGACTCCGGTCTCCCGACGGCGCGGCGAGCAGCTCCTCGGCACGCTCCACCGTGAGCTCGTCGGGGGCGAGGTCCTCGGGGATCGAGGCGCGGTCCTCGCCGCGCTGGAGGTACGGGCCGTAGCGGCCGACCCGCACCACAATGGCCTCGCCGTCACCGTCGGTCCCGATGGGGATGGAGTTGACCTCGCGGGCGTCGATCTCCCCGAGATGGGACGCCACGTCTTCTTTGAGGCCGCGCCGGCTCTCGACGGCGGGGGCCGACGAGCCGTTCCCGCCGAAATAGAACCGGGTGAGCCAGGGAAGCACTTCCCGCTCACCGTCGGCGATCTCGTCGAGATCGTCCTCCATCGCCGCGGTGAAGCCGTAGTCGACGAGGTCGCCGAAGTAACGCTCGAGCAGGCCCACCACGGCGAAGGCAGTGAACGACGGCACCAGGGCGGTGCCCTTCTTCCACACGTAGCCGCGGTTCTGGATGGTGCCGAGGATGCTGGCGTAGGTCGAGGGCCGTCCGATGCCGAGCTCCTCGAGGGCCTTGACGAGCGACGCCTCGGTGTAGCGGGCCGGTGGTTGGGTGGTGTGCGACCGCGCCTCGAGGTCCTGGGCGCGACAGCGTGTCGCCCTCGACCAGGGCGGGGAGCTCGCACGTCGCGCTCGGTGGCCTCGGCCTCGTCGTCGGACCCTTCGACATAGGCGCGCAGGAAGCCGGCGAACTTGATGACCGTGCCCGACGCCGAGAACTCCGCCTCGTCGGCGGCGGTGCCGCCGGCGGGGACACCGACCAGCCGTACCTGGGCGCTGGTCCCGGTGGCGTCGGCCATCTGCGAGGCGACGGTCCGCTTCCAGATGAGGTCGTAGAGCCGGAGCATGTCGCCGTTGAGCTCCGCCGCGGCCTGGTCGGGGGTCCGGAACGATCTCGCCGGCGGGTCGGATGGCCTCGTGGGCCTCCTGGGCGTTCTTCACCTTGCGTTGGTAGCGACGCGGCGCGTCGGGAACGTACTCGCGCGCCGTACAGCGCCGAGGCCTGGGCCCGGGCCGCACCGAGGGCCTCGTCCGACAGCGTGGTGGAGTCGGTGCGCATGTAGGTGATCCAGCCCTGCTCGTAGAGGCGCTGGGCCACCTGCATGGTCCGCTGCGCCCCGAAGCGCAGCTTCCGGCTGGCTTCTTGCTGCAGGGTCGAGGTCATGAACGGCGGTGCCGGTGAGCGGCGGTAGGGCTTCTCGGTGACGGCCCGCACGGTGAAGGTCTGGCCGGCCAGGCCCTGGACCAGGCGCGTGGCCTCGGTCTCGGCGAGCAGGACCACGTCGGCTCGAGTGAGCTCCCCGGTCTCGGAGAAGTCGCGGCCCGTGGCGACGGGCGTCCCTCCCACCGCCACCAGGTTGGCGGCGAAGACCTGGCCATCGGCGTCGAAGTTGCCTTCGACGTCCCACCACGTCCCGGCCCGGAACCGCATGCGGGCGCGTTCGCGCTCGACGATCATGCGTGTGGCCACGCTCTGGACGCGACCGGCCGAAAGCCGCGGCATCACCTTCTTCCACAGCACTGGTGACACCTCGTACCCGTACAGGCGGTCGAGGATGCGCCGCGCCTCCTGGGCGTCTACCAGGCGGCGGTCGAGGTCGCGCCAGTCCTCGACGGCCCGTTGCAACGCGGCCGCGGTGATCTCGTGGAAGACCATCCGCTTGATCGGGACCCGGGGGGAGAGCACCTCGGTGAGGTGCCACGCGATGGACTCGCCCTCGCGGTCCTCGTCTGTGGCGAGGTAGACCTCGCTCGCCCCCGCCAGGAGCGACTTGAGCCGGGCGACGACCGACTTCTTCTCGGGGGCGACCACGTACAGGGGCTTGAACCCGTTGTCGACGTCCACCCCGAGGCGCGCCCACCCCTCACCCTTGTAGGCGGAGGGGATCTCGTCGGCCCGCCGGGGAAGGTCCCGGATGTGGCCGACCGAGGACTCGACGACGAAACCTCCTCCCAGCAGCGCGCCGATGGTGCGCGCCTTGGCGGGCGACTCGACGATGACGAGGGGCTTGCCCGCACCGCGGGCACCGTTCGAAGGAGATCGGGTGGAAGATGGCATGGTCGTCGATGAGCGTGGGGGGTTCACGACGCCCGTGTCAACAGCGCCCGGCACCGGAGACCGGGCCAGACGACCGTGACCAGCGCTTTCATCGCAGTGTCGCTACCCGGCCCGGGGCCAACCGCCGGTTCCGTCAGGCCTCCATGGCCGCCGGGGCAGGCTCGCTCGGCGCCTTGATCTCGGCCACCTCTTCTTCGGCGCCGAATCCTTCGGACTTGCGCTTGGAGAAGGCGATGGCGCCGGCCAGGATCACGATGCCGGCTCCGGCGATGCCGAGGCGTGCCCCGGTGTGGTGCCGGAGGGTGATCACCGCCGGCAGGATGAGCAGCGAGACCAGGTTCATGACCTTGATGAGGGGGTTGAGGGCGGGGCCGGCGGTGTCCTTGAAGGGGTCCCCCACGGTGTCGCCGATCACGGCCGCGGTGTGGGCCTCGGATCCCTTGCCCCCCTCGTGCCCGTCCTCGATGTACTTCTTGGCGTTGTCCCACGCCCCTCCCGAGTTCGACAGGAAGTTGGCCATGAGCTGCCCGGTGAGGATGGCGGCGGCGAGAAAGGCACCCAGGGCGAGGTAGTTGATCCCGAAGCCCACGATCACCGGGGTGAGCACCGCCAGCAGCGCCGGTGTCACGAGCTCGCGCTGGGCGGCGGCGGTGCAGATGGAGATGACCCGGCCGTACTCGGGCTTCTCGGTGTAGTCCATGATGCCGGGGTGTTCGCGGAACTGGCGCCGCACCTCCTGCACCACCGTGCCCGCCGAACGCCCCACGGCGCGGATGGCGAGCGAGGAGAACAGGAACGCCACCGAGCCGCCGATGAGCAGGCCGATGAAGATGGTCGGGTTGGCCACGTTGATCTGGGTCTGTTGGATGCTGAAGAGCTTGGAGGCCGGGACGTGCAGGCCGAGCTGCGAGACGATGGTCTCGACGAACGAGCCGAACAGCGACACCGACGCGATGACGGCGGAGCCGATGGCGACACCCTTGGTGATGGCCTTGGTGGTGTTGCCCACCGCGTCGAGGCTCACCATGACCCGCTCGGCTTCCCCGGTGAACTCCCCCGACATCTCGGCCACGCCCGCGGCGTTGTCCGAAACGGGCCCGAAGCTGTCCTCGGAGACGACCATGCCCGCCGTCGAGAGCATCCCGATCCCGGTCAGGGAGATGAGGTAGAGGGTGAGCTCGATGTTGCCGTGGGCCAGGCCCACCGACACCCCGATGGCCACGGCGATGGCCAGGATGGCCCACACCGTCGACTCGAGCCCGAAGGCGATGCCCGACAACACCGTCGTCGCCGGGCCCGTTCGGGCCGACTCGGCGATCTCGCGAACGGGGGGACGTTCGGTGGAGGTGAAGTGCTCGGTGATCTGACTGGCCACGAGCACGAGCACCACCCCGGTGAGCACGGCGTAGAACGCCTTCATGTAGTGGAGGTAGAAGCCGGCCACGAGCCCGGCCCCGAGCACCGTGAGGGCGGCCGCGGTCCAAAACCCGCGGTTGATGGGCGCCATGGCCGACTTGTCCTTGGCCCGGGCCCGCACGACGTACACGCCGATGGCCGACGCCAGGATGCCGATGGCCGGGAACGATGAGGGGGAACACCACGGCCCGGGCCGCGTTGCCCTGGAAGGACTTGCCCAGGGAGCTGAAGGCGGCGAAGCCCAGGATGATCGCGGCGATGATGGTGATGACGTAGGACTCGAAGAGGTCGGCGGCCATGCCGGCGCAGTCACCCACGTTGTCCCCGACGTTGTCGGCGATGGTGGCGGCGTTGCGGGGGTCGTCCTCGGGGATTCCCGCCTCGACCTTGCCCACCAGGTCGGCGCCGACGTCGGCGGCCTTGGTGAAGATGCCGCCGCCGACTCGCATGAACAGGGCGATGAGCGAGGCCCCGAACCCGAAGCCGACGAGGACGGCCGTGGCCGTGTTCTGGAAGAGGAACACGATCACCGTGGCCCCGAGCAGGCCGAGGCCGACGCACAGCATGCCCGTGATGGCACCGGTCCGGAAGGCCACCTTGAGGGCGCCGGGGAGCTTGCCGTCTCGTGCCGCCGCCGCGGTGCGGACGTTGCCCCGCACGGCCAGGCTCATCCCGATGAAACCGGTCAGACCCGACAGCGTCGCCCCGGCCAGGAAGCACAGCACCCGGAAGCCGCCCGCGGCGCCGAACGACAGCGCGATCGAGCCGTTGGGTCTCGCCACCTTGGTGGCCGTGAAGAAGATCAGGACCGCCAGCGGGATGACGATGATGCCGATGGCTCGGAATTGGCGGCGCAGGAAGGCGACAGCGCCCTCTTGGATGGCAGCCGCGATCTCCCGCATCTTCGGGGTCCCGGTGTCCGCCCGCAGCACACCCCGCATGAGGACGAGCCCCACGGCGAGGCCGAAGATGGCGGTGACCAGGGCGAGGACCAACCACAGCTTCTCGGTGCTCGAGAAGACGAAGCTCTGGTACCCCCCTTCGGCGGCGAGGAAGTGGGTCATGTGCCTGCTACTCCCTTCACATGGGCCCCGGGGCCCTGGGACGAGACTCGGCGGCCGAGGTCTCGGGTTCGGTCAAGAGCGAGTGGTCGGACCGGGGGTCGGGCGCTGCCTCGAGCTGAGGCACTCCCCCAAGAACGGGGGCCGACGATACCGACTCGGCGCGACGACGGGCAAGGAAGCGAGCCCCGTACGTCGATGAGACGTCTCAGACCCCGGCGTCGACCTCCTTGGTGTCGGGGCCGGCGATGAGCTCGTAATCGGGGTTCAAGATCGCCAGGCGGCCCTCCCAGGCCCCCACCATCCCCTGGGCCACCAGTTTCGCCCCCTGCTGGATCCCGGGGATCCGGCGCCGGCCCTGGAAGACCAGCAGGATCGCCCCGGTGCTGTCGACGAGCGTGCACTCGAGATTGGCGGTGGCGCCTCCGGTGGGGACGCGCACGGACCGGATCCGTCCCGCCACGCGCACCCGCTGGCGCCACTGCGCCTCTCCGATGGGGGTGGTGCCCGCCACCAGCGGGCCGAACTCCTTGCCCCGCACCGATCCCCGGGCCGGCCGGGGCTCGGTGGCGTCGGCGGGGAGGCGGGCGTCGCGCCGGAAGCCGCTCGACAGCTGGAAGGGGACGATGGTCGCGTTCACATGGGGGAGGTGCCCGACCGCGGCGGCGATCCGATCGGCGCTGCGGTCGTGCAAGAGACGGCGCCAACCGGCCGCGAAGCCTCGCCGGGGCAAGAGCATCGTGAGCTCGGTGTCCCCGTTACCCGTGATCTCGGCGGCAAGCTCGAGCGCGGCGCGCGTCAGACGCCGATCGGGACACTCGATGATGTCGAGCGGCAGCCGTGACAATCCCAACCGGCTCCAGTCCCGTTCCAGCGCGCCGCCCTCGATGGGGTCGATGGCGAAGTGCACGGCCCGCAGCTGGTCGGGCGACAGGGTGCGGGCGTACTGCACGGCCCGGGCCGTGGCCAGGTCCATGCGGTCGACCAGCACCACCACGACGTGGTGGCGCAACACGGGGGCCTCGCACGCCTGAGATGCTCCCGCCTCGAGCTCGACCTGTTCCTTGACGTACTGCCGGTGCAGGCGCAGGAGGACGAGCACACCCAGGGGCATGAGGACGACGACGACCCAGGCGCCCTCGGTGAATTTGGTCACGGCGAAGATGAGCAGGACCACAAAGGACAACACCGCGGCGGTCCCGTTGATGGCCACGCCCCGCCGCCAGTGAGGCTCGCGGTTGGTGAGGTGGAATTTGACCATGCCCGCCCCGGCCATGGTGAACCCGGTGAACACACCGATGGCGTAGAGCGCGATCAGGCTGTCGAGCCTGGCCCTGGTGACGAGGAGCAGGGCGACCGACGCCACGGTGAGCACGATGATCCCCGTCGAGAACACGAGACGGTGGCCCCGGCGCGTGAGCTGGCGCGGCAGGTAGGAGTCCTCGGCCGCGAAGCTGGCCAGGAAGGGGAACCCCGTGAAGCTGGTGTTGGCCGCCAGGACGAGGATGAGCATGGTCCCGGCCTGGAGCATCAGGAACAGGGCGTGGGCGAACGGGCCCGGCCCGTAGACGTATTTCGCCACCTGGGCCAGCACGGTCGGGGTGCCGGTGACGAAGGGCACGGGGTGGACGATGGCGGCCAACGCGGCGATGCCGAGGACGAGTGATCCGAGCACCAGGCTCATGATCACCAGCGTGATGCGGGCGTTGCGCGACTCGGGGGGCCGGAAGATGCTCACGCCGTTGGAGATCGCTTCGGTGCCGGTCAGCGCCGAGCCGCCCGAGGCGAACGCTTTCATCACGATGAACACCGACGCCCCGAGGAGCAGGCCTTGTCCCGGTCTGCCCAGTGACACCGCCCCGGCGTGGTGCAGCGAATGGGCATGCAGGTCACCGAGGACGGCCTTGACCGATCCGACGATGATGAGCAGGGCCATGTTGGCGATGAAGAAATAGGTCGGCACCGCGAAGATGCGTCCCGCCTCCCGCACGCCGCGCAGGTTGCCGTAGGCGATGAACACCACCAGGCCGACGGCGATCGGCACCGTGGCGGGTTTGAGGGTGGGGAAGGCCGAGGTGAGGGCGTCCACGCCCGCCGCCACCGACACGGCGACGGTGAGCGTGTAGTCGATGAGGAGCGAGACGGCCGCGATCTGGGCCACACCCAACCCGAAGTTCTCGCGCGCCACCACGTAGGCACCGCCGGCCTTCGTGTAGACCTTCACGACCTCGAGATAGGAGGCCGTCACGAAGAGCAGGACCACGACGACGGCGACGGTCACCGGCACCACGAGGGCGAAGGCGGCGACGCCGATGTACTTGACCAGCTGGACGAGGATCTGTTCGGTGGCGTACGCCGAGGACGAGATGACGTCCGAAGACAGGACGGCCAAGGCCGTGGGTTTGCCCAGGCGCTCCGAGGACTGGCGATCGGTGGCGATCGGCGGGCCGAGGACGGCGTTCTTGAGCCGGTAACGGAGGTTCTCGGGCAGGTCGAGGTCGTCCGGGGAGGCCAGGGCTTCGGGAGCGACACGGCGCCCCGGGGTCATCCCCCGGACGCGCGCCACCTCGGGGACGGTCGCTGTTTGCGCCCCGGGCGGGACGGCCTCACCCGCGCTGGGCACGGGAACCTCGCTCACGCCTTCAGGTAAGCACATCCCGTGAGTTGTCCCGCGCTCCGATGCCGTGTTGCATGGGGCGGTGCATGTCGTCATCGTCGGTTGCGGGCGGGTGGGCTCGGGCCTCGCCATCCGCCTGGTCGAGCAGGGCCACACCGTGTCGATCCTCGACAAGGTGGCACGCTCGTTCCGTCGCCTCCCCGCTGACTGGCCCGGGACCCCCATCGTGGGCTCGGGCTTCGATCGCGACGTCCTTGACAGGGCCGGGGCCAAGCAGGCGGCGGCCCTGGCCGCGGTCACGAGCGGCGACAACTCGAACATCCTGACGGCGCGGATCGCACGCGAGAACTACGGCATCCACAGCGTCGTCGCCCGTATCTACGACCCCCGCCGGGCCGAGATCTACCAGCGCCTCGGCATCCCCACCGTGGCCACCGTGACGTGGACGATCGACCAGGTCATGCACCGACTGCTGCCCGAAGCCGTCGTGGGGGAATGGAGCGACCCCTCGGGCCATCTCGTCCTCGTCGAACGGGTCCTGCCCGAAGCATGGGCGGGCAAGGCGTTGCGCGACCTCGGCATGGCGGGGAAGGTCAACGTGGTGGCGGTGACGCGTGCCGGGATGCCCCGACTCGAGGTCGCCGACCTCGTCGGCCAGGAGGGTGACGTGTTGCACCTGGCTGTGCTCAAAGACGCCATCGGAGAGCTCGAGCGCCGCTTCGACGGCGGGACCTCGCTCTCCGACGGACGCGCGTTCGGGTCGCCGCGGTGAAGGTCGCCATCGCCGGGGCCGGCAACGTCGGAACCGCCATCGCCAAGGATCTCGCCGCCAACGGCCACGACGTCCTGCTCATCGAGCGGGATCCCGATCTGGTGGAGCGCCTGCGCTCCACCGTCGACGTGACGTGGGTGGCGGCCGATGCCTGCGAGGTGAGCTCCCTCGATGCGGCGGGCATGGCCCAGGTCGACGTGGCGGTGGCGGCCACGGGTGACGACGAGGACAACCTCGTGATCTCGTTGCTCGCCAAACAGGAATTCGCGGTTCCCCGAGTCGTGGCGAGGGTGAACCACCCCAGCAATCAATGGCTGTTCAACGAATCGTGGGGGGTCGACATCTCGGTGTCGACGCCGCAACTCCTGACGGCACTCGTCGAGGAAGCAGTGTCGGTCGGATCGCTCGTCCGGCTCCTCCAATTCGAGCGGGGGAATGCGCACCTCGTCGAAGTCACCCTGGCCGAAAGCTCGCCGGCGGCGGGGACGTCACTGGCCGATCTCCAGTTCCCGCGCGACGCCACGGTCGTGGCGGTGGTGCGGGGGGACCGACTCGTCGTCCCCCGGGGGGACACGGTGCTCGACGCCGGCGACGAGGTCATGGTGCTCGTGACCGGAGAGGCGGAAAGGGCCGTGCAGCAACTGCTGGTGGGCGACTGACCGGTCGCGATCCGACCACCTCCGAGATTCCACCTGACCACGTGACGCCGGGTCCCGCCCGGGGTGGGCGCCCCGTACAATTCCCCGCCATGGAGGCGGCCTTCTTCGATCTCGACAAGACCATCATCGCCCGGGCGTCGATGGCCGCCTTCGGCCATCACTTCTACCGCGGTGGCTTGATCTCGCGCGCCACGGTGGTGCGGGCCCTCACCTCACAGTTGGTGTACCTGCATCTCGGCGCCAGCGAGCAGAAGCTGGCCAGGATCCGGGAGTCCGTGCTGAAGCTCACCTCCGGATGGGACCAGGAGGAAGTGTCCCGTATCGTCCGTGAGACCCTCGACGAGGTCGTCGAGCCGATCATCTACGCCGAGGCCCTCGAGCTGCTCGAGCAGCACCACGCCTCGGGCCGAAAGACCTATCTCGTCTCGGCGTCACCCGAGGAGATCGTCCAGCCCCTGGCCGAATACCTCGGCGTGGACGGCGCCATCGCCAGTCGAGCCGTCGTGGACCTCGACGGCCGCTACACCGGGGAGATGGCCTTCTACGCCTACGGGCCCTTCAAGGCCGAGGCCATGCGCGATCTGGCCAAGTTCGAGGGCATCGACCTGGCCGCGTCGTACGCCTATTCCGATTCCTACACCGACGTCCCCATGCTCGAGGCGGTGGGGCACCCGGTGGCCGTGAACGCCGACCGTGTGCTAGCGCGCCTGGCGCGCGACCGCGGGTGGGAGACGTTGCAGTTCACGCGCCCGGTGCGGCTGCGTGATCGAGTTCCCGTCCCCAACCTCCCGACGGCGGCCGCGCTAACCGGCGTGGCGCTCGCCGCCACGGGTGCTGCGGTGCTCGTCAGGCGCTACGGGCACAAAGCGGCCCGCGCCTAGGTTTGATCAGGCTTCGCGCAGCCGCTTGGCGGCGATGAGGCCCAGACCGACGAGGATGGCGAGGATCAGCAGTTTTTTCACGAACACCGATCCTACCCACCGAGCCTGGCTCCATCTCCCGGTGTCCTGACCAGGGTGGTCGCGCCCCCGGCGCCCGACGGGAGGCCGCGAGCCTCGGGCTCCCGGACGGTGCTCAGACCGTCAGCAGGTCGCGTGCGCCGGTGTCCGACGACGGGTGACGCAGTTTCGACATGGCCCGCGCTTCGATCTGGCGGATGCGCTCCCGGGTGAGGTTGAAGTGCTCCCCGACCTCCTCGAGGGTGCGGGGCTCGCCGCGGTCAAGGCCGAAGCGCAGTCGCAGGATCTCGCGCTCGCGCTCGTCGAGCGGTGACAGCAGTCGATTGATCTCCTCGGGCAGTAGTGACGTCGCGGCGACCTCGAAGGGCGACTCCGCTCCCCGGTCCTCGACGACGTCGCCCAACTCGGCGTCCCCGTCCTCGCGCAGCGGCTCGGACAGTGAGAGCGGCTCCGCCCGGAACCGCAGGGCTTCGATGAGCTTGTCCTCGGGCATCTCGACCTCGGCGCCGAGCTCGGCCAGGGTGGCGGGCCGGCCGTACTTCAGCTCGAGACGGGCCTGCGCCTTCTGCACCCGTGCCAGCGTGTCACCGGCGTGCACGGGGAGCCTGATCGTCCGCCCCGTATTGGCGATGCCCCGGGTGATGGCTTGTCGGATCCACCACGTGGCGTAGGTGGAGAACTTGAAGCCCTTGCGCCAGTCGAACTTCTCGACGGCGTGCATGAGCCCCAGGTTCCCCTCTTGGATGAGGTCGAGGAGCGGGAGCCCCGAGGCCTGGTACTTCTTGGCGATCGACACCACCAGGCGGAGGTTGGACTGGACGAAGGTCTGCTGGGCCTGCTCGCCGGTCTGGATCTTGCGCCGCAATTCACGACGGCGGGCCGGGGTGAGGTCCTTCACCTTGATCGCCAGGTCCAGCTCGGCGGCACGGCCCCCTTCGATGGTCTGCGCCAGCCGTACTTCGTCGTCCTTGGTGAGCAAGGGGTACTGACCGATATCGGTCAGGTAGAGGCGGACCAGATCTTCCTCGTCGCGCTCGACCCGCTCCTTTGCCAACGTCTCAACCCTTCGTCGGAACCCTCCGGCGATCCCTGCCGGTGGTCGAACCCCTGGGGCAACGCATGCAATGCACCTGTGGATAGCAGTTTACCGACACCGTCAAGACCCGAGCCCGGCGATCGATCCTGTGAGCGACCACCACCTCACGTCCCGGGGGCCTCGGTTACCGGCTCGGGGACATTGGGCCGTTCGGGCCACGGCACGAGCCCGGCGCCCGACCCGGCGATGATCTCCTCCAGTCGCTGTTGGTGTCCGGTGACGACGGCCACGTCGTGGGGACGACGCAGCAGGGCCTGGGTGAGGGCCTCGAGGGCTTGCCACTCCTCGATCTCGTCACGGAGGACGAGACGCAAACAACGGATCATCGGCGCGTCGGCAACAGGCGAGACGCGTCGGAGATGGAGGGTGTACCCGGTGACGAGTCGGGCCAGGACCACCCTGCCGATGCCGACGAGGCGAGGCAGCGTGCCGCGGGCGGGCACGTCGGGTCCCCCGGCGCGCATGAGGTTCCCGTCGCTGAGGGCGCGCGCCTCGTCGGGCACGGCGCCCGCCAGGAGCGCCACCATGCGGTCCACCTCCGGGCTCGGGGGCACCACCAAGGTGGCCGGGTCGACCGAATCGAGGGCGGGCAGCCGGTCTGCGAACAACGCCGCGTGCCAGGCGTGTTGCTGGCTATAGGTGTCGAAGAGCATCTGGGCCTCGGGCACGGGTTCCGACGCCACCCACGAACCGAGCACCTCGAAGAGCCGACGCTCGATCCACTGGTACGACCCGGCGATCCGGGCCTGGGCGAGGAGCGACAGTGCCGCTGCCCCCGGGACTGCCACCCCGTCGAGCGTTCCTCCCCCCATGGCGAGCCCGGCCGCGTCGAATCGGTCAGGCATGCGAGGTCTCGGGGGCGGGATCGCGGTAACGGTTCGTGATCGGCATGCGCCGATCCTTGCCGAACGCCTTCGCCGTGATACGGACACCGGGTGGCGACTGCCGGCGCTTGTACTCGGCTCCGTCGACGAGCGATGCCACCCGGGCGACGAGCTCGGGGGCGTACCCACTCTCGACCACATCGGCGATCGAGCGGTCGTGGAGCACGAGCGCCTCGAGCAGAGGGTCGAGGACCTCGTAGGGGGGCAGGCTCTGATCGTCACGCTGATCGGGACGCAACTCGGCCGAGGGCGCCTTGGTGAGCACCGACTCGGGAATGAGCTCTCTGCCTTCCCGGGCGTTGCGGTACCGGCACAGCCGGTACACGAGGGTCTTGGGCACGTCCTTGATCACCGCGAAGCCACCCGCCGAATCGCCGTACAGCGTGGAATACCCGGTGGCCAGTTCGCTCTTGTTGCCCGTGGTCAGGACGATCCATCCGCGGGCGTTGGACACCGCCATGAGCACGACACCACGGATCCTCGACTGGAGGTTCTCGTCGGTGAGGCCCGACGGCGCGTCGCCGAGTGCGGGCAGGAGGACCGAGGCGAACGCGCCGTGGGCGCCTTCGATGGGGACGTTCGACAGATCGATCCCAAGACGAGCGGCCAAGGCCTCGGCATCGGTGACCGAACCGGCACTCGAATACCGAGAGGGCATGGACAGGCCGTGTACGTGGGCCGCACCGAGCGCGTCGACGGCGATGGCGGCGACGAGCGAAGAGTCGACGCCCCCCGAAAGGCCGATCGCGGCGTCGGTGAAGCCGTTCTTCCTCAGGTAATCGCGGGTGCCGAGCACGAGCGCCTCGTAGACCTCGGCCTCCTCGTCGAGGGGAGGGACCACCACCGGCGTCGGTCCCGGACCACGGTCGCGCGGCGCCGCGCTCACCGGGACGACCCGGAGCGTGGCCGGCGCCGGCGCCACGGGGACGGGGATGTCGACGAGGAGCGACGTCTCGACGAATCTCGGGGCCGCGGCGATGACCGTCGCAGACGAGTCCATGACGAAGGAGCCCCCGTCGAAGACGAGCTCGTCCTGACCGCCCACCTGATTGACGTAGGCGACCGCACACCCGGCCTCGATCACGCGTTGGCGCGCCACGGCGAGGCGGTCCGCTTCTCGCCCGATCGAGTAGGGCGACGCGTTGACGTTCACCACGAGACGGGCGCCGCCCGCCGCCTCACGGGGAACGGGGCCGTCGGGAAACCACAGGTCCTCGCAGATCGACACCCCGACGGCCATGCCGGCGACCTCGTAGAGCTCGAGGTCGGTGGTCCCGGGTGCGAACCAACGTTCCTCGTCGAACACGCCGTAGTTGGGGAGCCGGCGCTTGTGGTAAATGCCCAGGACGGCACCGCCGGCGCACACCGCCACCGCGTTGCGCAGACGGCGCGGCGCTCCCCGGATGGCCGCCTCTCGGGCGACGGCACCAGCACCGGCGGCGTGCGCGACGGCGTCGTCGAGGGACTCGTCCCCCACCACGTCCACGAACCCGACCATGGCCACACACGCACCGGAGGCCGCCGCCACCTTCTCGAGCGCGGCCAGGTTGTGGGCCACGAACGCCGGCTTCAGCAGAAGATCCTCGGGGGGATAGCCGGTGATAGCGAGCTCGGGAAAGGCGGCGATGTCGGCACCTTGTGCTTCGGCACGCGCCAACCGGTCGATGATGCGCTCGGCATTGCCGTCCACCTCGCCCACGACGGTGTCGAGCTGGCACAACGCCAAACGCAGGTAGGACACGGAGAAATCTTACCGGTGCCGTCTGCGTTCCCCGCCTGGCATGCTGCGGTCATGGCCAGATCGTCACCCGCAGCACGCCGGGCCGGTGACGGTTCCAGCCGACCTGGCGCGATCCCCGACGCGCTCCAGGGCCTCGCCGAGCGGTCGGCCGCGCCCGACGTGGCATCGGCCACGTTGCACCGGTTCGTCGACGAAACGCCTGAGGCCCTCGACCGCCTGGTACAGGGTCGGGAGCCCACCGCCCTGGGCTCGGTGGTGGTGACCGTGATGGCCGCCAGCAACACCCTGGGTCGGCTCTGTGTGGTCGACCCGTCTGCCCTCGACGTCCTGGACGCGCTCGAGCGGCCCGTCTCGGTGGACGCTTCGGATCCCGACATGCTGGAGCGGTCCAAGCACCTCGAGCTGCTCAGGGTGGCGGCCCGGGACCTGCTCGGCCTGGACTCCTTCGAGACCGTCGCAGCCGCATTGACAGATCTCGGTCAGCAGGTGCTCGAAGGCGCCGTGTCACTGGCGGGAGGCGGCGCCACCCTTGCCGTCATCGGGATGGGAAAGCTCGGTGGGCGCGAGCTCAACTACGCGAGCGACGTGGACATCGTCTTCGTCTCCTCGGACGGCCCCGAGGAAGACGTGGCACGGCGCATCCTCCAGGTCGCTCAGCGGGGCTTCCGAGTCGACGTCGATCTCCGCCCCGAAGGGCGAGCGGGGCCGCTCACGAGGTCGCTCGACAGCTTCCGCTCCTACTGGGAGCGATGGGCGGCGACATGGGAGTTCCAAGCCTTGTTGAAGGCGCGCGCCGTGGCCGGTGACGTGGAGCTCGGTCATCGTTTCGAGCGCGCCGCGGTCGAGCGGGTGTGGGGAAAGAACTACAGCGCCGACGAACTGGCCGAGGTGCGATCGATGAAGGCCAGGACCGAGGGTGTCGTGGCCGGTCGCGGACTCGTCGGGCGCGAGATCAAGCGCGGCCCCGGTGGGATCCGTGACATCGAATTCGCGGTGCAGCTCCTCCAGCTCGTGCACGGCCGGCACGACACGGGGATCAGGGACCGCTCGACACTGGGCGCGCTGGCCCAGATGGCGTCGGCGGGGTACGTGGCGACCGAGGACGCGGCGGTGCTGGGCGACTCGTACCGGTTCCTTCGCACCGTGGAACACCGACTACAGCTGGTCGAGGAAGGCCAGACCCACTCGGTGCCGACCGAGGCTTCCGCCCGGCGCCGGTTGGCGCTCGTGCTGGGCTACCGGGACGACGCCTCGAGCTCGGCCACGGCCCGCTTCGACGAGGCGCTGCGGCATTGCCAGCGCGACGTGAGGATCATCCACGAGCGGCTCTTCTTCCGACCCCTTCTCGAATCCTTCGCCGCCATCGATGCACCGGGCCCGACGCAGCCCGATTCTGGCACCCCGACCACACCGGTCATGTCAGCGGAGGCGGTCGCCCGCCGTCTCGCCGCGTTCGGGTTCTCGGACGCGACGCGCACCCGGGCCGCCGTGGAGGACCTCGCCGGCGGCCTCACCCGCAGCTCCAGGCTCATGGCACAGCTCCTCCCGCTCCTGCTCGACTGGTTGTCGCTGTCGCCGGATCCGGACCTCGGACTGCTCGGGCTGCGCAATCTCGTCGTGCATCCCCACCAGCGTTCGCTGCTCGTCTCCACGTTCCGGGAGTCCCCCGAAGCGGCCCGGCGCCTGTGCCTGCTGCTCGGGTCGAGTCGGACCCTGGTCGAGGCCATCGAGCGCAATCCCGAGCTGATCCCCACCATCGGCGACGACAGCACCCTGGCCCCCACACCTCGCGACGTCTTGGTGTCCGAGGCCGGCGAACGGCTGCACCGGAACGACGACGAGTCGTGGCGCCGGGCGCAGCTGGTGCGCATGCGCCAGGACCAGCACGTTCGCATCGCGGCGCGCGACCTCTTCGACATCGATGACGTCGTGGCCACGGGCCGGGAGCTCACCGGCATGAGCGAAGCACTCCTCGAAGCGGCCCTCGAGGTGGTCGGGCCGGCCATGCCGTTCGCCATCGTGGGGATGGGCCGGTTCGGCGGTGCCGAGATGTCCTACGCGAGTGACCTCGACCTGCTGTTCGTCTTCGACGAGGCCGGCGACGCCGAGGGCGAGGCCGTGGCCGAGTCCCTGCTGCACCTCATGCACGGGCCGAGTCCGGCGCACCATGTCGCCACCATCGACCTCGGGCTCCGACCCGAAGGTGGCCAAGGACGGCTGGCCCGCGACCTCCAGGGATATGCGGCGTACTTCGACCGTTGGGCCGAGACCTGGGAGCGCCAGGCGCTGGCCCGGGCCCGTATCGTCGCCGGCGACCGCGCCCTGGGGGCACGGTTCACCGCCCTCGTCGACGACTTCGTGTGGGAAAGGCCTCTGACCGATGACGACGTCGCTGCCATCAGAAGGATGAAAGCGCGCATCGAGCGCGAGCGCATCCCGGCGCGCGAGGACCCGCAATTCCACCTGAAGCTGGGACGTGGGTCTCTGTCCGACATCGAATGGACGGTGCAGCTCCTCCAGCTCTGCCACCACGTTCCCGGGGCCAGCACCCACCGCGCCCTCGAGGAGCTGGGGGAGCGAGGATTGATCGACCCCACCGACCTGGTGACGCTGCGCGACGCCTACCGATTCTGCGAACGCACGAGGAACCGGTGGCACCTCGTCGGCGCCCTGGCCGGCGGCGGGTCCCCGGGGGATGCCCTCCCCACCCAGGCGGACCAGCTCTCGCACCTCGCCAAGAGCCTCGGCACCACCCCGGCGGCGCTTCGTGACGACTACCGCCGCGTCACCCGTCGATCCCGCCGGGTGGTCGAGCGCGTCTTCTACGGGATCGACGGGGCGTGACGCACGGGAAGGTCATCCCGGCCTCGCGGCGGCACTCCCCCGTTAGCATTCGACCGGTGCGATCACACCAGCAGGGCTGATCGGCATGGCGACTGACCATCACCTCTCCCCCGACCTGGACCCCGACTCGGGCTCGGCACAACTGATCGACTCCGTGCTCCGTCTCATGCCCGACGCCGCCCTCGTCGCCGACGCCGCCGGCCTGATCGTGGCGGCCAACCCCGGGGCCGAATCGATGTTCGGCTACCGCCCCGGAGCGCTCACCGGCGTCCACGTCGACGTCCTGGTCCCGGATCGGCTCCGGGACGACCACGCGGCCCAGCGCGCCGCCTACGTCGCCCATCCCACCCGGCGGCCCATGGGGACCGGGGTCGAGCTGTGGGCCAAACGGCTCGACCAGACAGAGTTCCCCGCCGACATCAGCCTCGCTCCGCTCGAGGTGCCCGAACAGCCGCTCACCCTGGCGGTGATCCGGGACCTGTCGGGTCGGCGCTCGGAATGGGAGGCGGGCGCGTGGCTGGCGGCCATCGTGTCGTCGTCGGAGGACGCCATCGTGTCGATGGACCTCGCCGGCACCCTCACCACTTGGAACCCCGGTGCCGAAAGGCTGCTCGGGTACCGCGCCGACGAGATCTGCGGCAAACCCATGGCCCGGTTGGTCCCCGACAATCTTCGCTCCGACGTCGAAGAGCAGATGGCACTGGTGCGCGGCGGCATGCACCTCCCCACACGCGACACCGTGCTCGTCCACAAGAACGGGAACGAGATTGAGGTCGCCGAGGCGCTCTCGCTCATTCGGGAGCCCACTGGAGCGTCCACCGGGATCTCGGCGGTGTTGCGGGACATCACGACACGCAAACAGGCCGAACGCGAGCTTCGCCGCCTCCTGGTCGACGGGCAGCGGCGCGAGCGCTGGCTGGGGTCGATCTCCGAAGTCAGGCTGTCGATGCTGGGCGGCGGTGGCCTCAGCCAGTGGCTGGCCTTGATCGCGAGGCGAGCGTCGGAGCTGTCCGATGCGGACGGGATCACGGTGAGCGTGGTCGCCCCGAACGACGACACCCGTCTCGAGGTGATCGCGACCCACGGCGCGCACGTATCGCCGCTGCGGGGCAGCCTCGTGCCGATCGAAGGCTCGGCCGCGGGGCGGGTCTTCATCTCGGGTCGCCCCACGGTCACGACCGATCCCGCCTCGGTGCTCGTACCCGACCGACCCGACGCGGTACCGGGTGGGCTGGGCCCGTTGCTCCTCGTCCCCATCACGACGTCGCACGGGAACGACGGTGTGCTCGGCGTCGTACGGTTGGTCGGGCGGCCCGGCTTCAGCCCGGAGGAGATCCGGGTCGTCGAGAGCTTCGCCCAACAGGCCGGACTGGCCATCGAGCTCGACCGCGCCCAGAACGACCGCGAGGAGCTCGCCGTCATGGGCGACCGGGAGCGGATCGCCAGGGACCTGCACGACCACGTCGTCCAGCGGCTCTTCGCGGTGGGCATGGCGTTGCAGGCCGCCACCCGGTCCATCTCGGATCCTCCCGCGCTCGACCGCATCGGCGAGTCCATCGAGGAGCTCGACGCCACCATCAGAGACGTGCGGTCCACGATCTTCTCGTTGGCGTTGCGCACGAGCGACAGGGCCGGGACGAGCACGCGGGCCCGGCTGCTCGACGTGACCTCGATGGCGGCCCTCGGCCTCGGGTTCCGGCCTCGGCTGCAATTCGACGGGCCCGTGGACACGAAGGTCCCTGAAGAGCTCGTCCCCGACGTGCTGGCGGTGGTGCGAGAAGCCCTCTCCAACGCGACCCGGCACGCCAAGGCGTCACGCGTCGAGGTGCGCGTCGATGTCCACGACGACCTGACCATCACCGTGACCGACAACGGCGTCGGCATGGGCGACACGACCCGATCGAGCGGTCTCGCCAACCTGCGGGCCCGGGCCGAGGCCCGGGGTGGGTCGATGACGGTGGGGACGGTGAACAAGCGAGGCACGCGCCTGCACTGGCAGGTGCCCCTGCCCCCCTGAGCGGCGCTACTCGGACGGGGCGGCCCCGGTTGGCAGCTCCACGTCGCGCCGGGCGATGACATGGACGTCGACGTCGCAGTCGGCCGCGAAGCGCAACACCCGCTGCACGACCGAGCCCTTGGTCAGCTCCTCCCAACGGCTGCGGCGGCTCGAGCCCAAGACGATCTGGGTGACCTGATGCTCCCGGGCGAAGTCGACCAGAGCCCGCGCTGGTTCCTCCTGATTGAGCACGTGCCACTCGGCACCGAGATCGTCGGCCAGCTTGTGCAGGGCGTCGAGCCCGTCCACCGAGCCCTGCTTCGCCTGCTCGGGAGTGACCACGTACACGGCATGGAGATCGGCTTTGGTCCGCGCCGCGATACGCGCCGCCCGCCGGATCACGGCGTCGGTGCCGTGGGCGCCGGTGACGGCGACGAGGATCCGCTCCCGCGTCTCCCACAGCTCCTCGGCATGCCGGTCGCGGAGGAAGGCGAGGAGCTCCTCTTCGGTTTCGTCGGCGACGAACCGGAGCGCGAGCTCTCGCAACGCCACGAGGTTCTCGGAACGGAAGAAGTGCGTCAAGGCGTCGGGCACCTTCTCGGCCGGGTAGATGTTGCCGTGGACCATGCGCCGCCGCAGGGCCTCGGGCGAGGAGTCGATCAGCTCCAACTGGTCAGCTCTGCGCACGACCCAGTCGGGGACCCGCTCCCGGACCCGGGTGCCGGTCATGCGCTCCACGGCATCGGCGATGCTCTCGAGGTGCTGCACGTTCACGGTGGTGATGACGGCGATCCCGGCATCGATGAGCTCCATGACGTCCTGCCACCGCTTTTCGTTGCGACCCGACCCCGGGACATTCGTATGGGCGAGCTCGTCGACCAGGGCCAGCTCGGGCCTACGGGCGAGCACGGCGTCGACGTCCATCTCCTCGAATTGGGATCCTCGGTACTCGACGATCTTGCGGGGCACGATTTCGAGGTCCCGGATCAGCTCGGCCGTGCGCGGGCGCCCGTGGGTCTCGACGAACCCGACAACCACATCGGCGCCGCGGCGGTCGCGGCGCCAACCTTCGTCGAGCATGGCAAAGGTCTTGCCGACTCCCGCCACCGCCCCCATGTAGATGCGGAACTGACCGGTGGGACCGACGGCGTCGGGCTCCAGCGCCTCGCGGCGATCAGCGGGTAGCCCTTGGGACATGCGCCCATTGTGCCTGGTCCCCGGGCAGGACGAAACGCTACGCCGGTATCGTGGGGAACGAGGAGCAGAAGGTAGAGCCCATGGGGACACGGCGGCGCGCAATAGGGGGATCGGTCGCCGCTCTCGTCGTGATGGCCCCTCTGGTGGCGGTCATGGTCCCTCTGCGGAGCCACCTGAGCATCGCCACCGCCGGTCTCGTCCTGGTCGTCCCCGTCGTCACCGGCGTCGTGGTCGGCGGGTTCGGGGCGGGTGTGTTCGGCGTGGCGGCTGGGTTCCTCGTCTACGACCTCGTGTTCATCCCGCCCTATTTCACGCTGACGGTCGGGGCGGCCCAGAACTGGGCCGCCCTCGTCGTGTACGTGGCGGTGATGCTGCTCGTGGCGAGCGTCGTGGCCCGGCTGGAGACGGCCCGCAGTGAGGCCCATCAGCACGAAGAGGCCAGCCGTCGTCTCTTCGAGCTCACCGATCTGCTCATCGAGGACCGACCTCTGTCCGAAGTCATCGAGCTCATCGTGTCCACGGTGCACCACGCCTTCGCGCTGCGGAGTGTGGCCCTCCTGCTTCCCGTCGAGACCCAGCTGGCCGTGGTGGCTTCCGCCGGTGAACCGCTGTCGGCCGTGGAGCTACAACGGATCGCGCCCGAACCCGGCGTCCCCGCCAGCCTGGGGAATCCCACCAGGGCGCGCCCTCACCAAGCCCAGACGGTCGCACTCACCGCCACCGGGCGCCCCATCGGGCTGCTCCGTATCTGGGGCGCCGACCTCAGCCGACACGACCAGGACCTGCTGCACACCTTCGCCAATCACCTGGCTCTCGCCCTCGAGCGGGCCCAGCTCCGGGAGCAGGCCCTGCGCACCGAGCTGCTCGAGGAGGTCGACCGTCTGCAACGGGCCCTGGTGGGTGCGGTGTCCCACGACCTGCGTACCCCCCTGGCCACCATCAAGGCGTCGGCGTCCACCCTGCGCAGCGCCGACGCCGACGTGACGCACCACGACCGCGAGGAGTTGCTCGAGCTGATCGACAACCAGTCGGACCGGCTCGACCGCCTCGTCACGAACCTTCTCGACCTGTCGCGCGTCCAGGCCGGTGCCCTCGAACTGCGCAACGAACCGATCGCCGTCGGCGATCTCGTCACCGACGCACTGCGCGGACTGGGGACGGAGCCCCATCCGACCGACATCACGACGACCATCGATGACGACCTCCCCCTCGTGGACGTCGATCACCTGTTGATCGGACAGGTGCTGGCCAACCTCCTCGACAACGCCATCCGCCACGCCCCACCCCATACCGCCATCTCGGTGTCGGCGCAGCGGCGCGAGGACGGTCTGGTGCAGGTGGCCGTCGAAGACCGAGGACCCGGTGTGCCACGCGCCGAGCGGACCAACGTGTTCCGCATGTTCAATCGGAGCGGCACGTCGGGAGGGACGGGCGTGGGGCTTTCGATCGCCAAGGCGTTCGTCGAGGCCCATGGCCAGGAGATCTGGGTCGAGGACAGCCCCACCGGAGGCGCCCGGTTCTGCTTCACCATGGCGCCCGCACCCCTCACCATGGTCGTGTCCTGAGTGGCCACGGTGCTCGCCGTCGACGACGATCAGGCGCTGCTGCGGGTCCTGCGCATCGGCTTGAGCGCGCTCGGACACGATGTGCTCGTGGCCACCACCGGCGAACAGGGCATCTCTCAGGCCGCCGTGGGTGCACCCGACATCGTCGTTCTCGACCTGGGACTGCCCGACATCGACGGGATGGAGGTCTGCCAACGGATCCGGCAGTGGAGCGACATCCCGATCATCGTGCTCTCCGCCGACGGCACCGAGGACCGCAAGATCGCCTCGCTCGACGGAGGCGCCGACGACTACATGACCAAGCCCTTCGGGATGGGCGAGCTCGAAGCCCGGGTGCGGGTCGCGCTCCGGCACCGGGGCGCCGGCGGCGACGAAGAAACCAAAGACATCGTCGTCGGGCCCCTCGAGATCGATCTCGTCCATCACGAGGCGCGTATGGGCGGGGCGCCCGTCGAGCTCACGACGAGAGAGTTCGCGCTCCTCGTGTTCCTGGCCCGCAACGCCGGAAAGATCTGCACGCACCGCATGATCCTGCAGGAGGTATGGGGACCGCACTACGGCACCGAGACCCAGTACCTGCGGGTCTATGTGTACCGACTGCGGCGCAAGCTGGGGGACGAGCAGGGGGAGCTGCTGCGTACCCATCCCGGTGTCGGATACCAACTCGTCGAGGACAGCTCCTAGGCCGGCGTGGACCGGGAGCGTCGGAGCGCAGCGCTCGTGACGGCGACGAATTCAGCCTCGGGACGCACTTCGCCACAAGGGAGTCGTCGATGCCTCGAAAGATTGCTGCAGAGCTCCTGGGAACCCTGATCTTGGTTTACTTCGCGGTGGGCGTGGCGACCCTCTCCTTCGGCTTCGGCGCCACCGGGTCGAGCTTCTACGCCGGCGTCGTCGCCACCGCCCTGGCATTCGGCCTCACCCTGCTGGCTCTCGCTTACGTGCTCGGGCCCATCTCGGGGTGTCATGTCAATCCCGCCGTGACGATGGGGGCACTGTTCGCGGGCCGGATCACCCTGGTCGAGGCGGTCGGCTACTGGCTCGCCCAATTCGTCGGCGGGATCCTGGGCGCGCTCCTCCTGTGGTGCACGTTCAGCTCCTCGCCGCTCTACAGCAGGACCAAGACCGGGCTCGGGACCGATGGTTGGGGGACGGCCAGCCACATCCACATCAATGCCGGCGGCGCCTTCCTGGCCGAAGTCGTGCTCACCGCCTTCTTCGTCTTCGTCATCCTCGGCGTCACGAGCAAGATCGGCAACACGGCCACCGCCGGCATGGTGATCGGCCTCACCCTGACCGTGGTCCACCTCATCGGCATCCCCATCACCGGCACGTCGGTGAACCCCGCTCGCAGCCTGGGCCCTGCGCTGATCGTGGGGGGGACCGCGCTGCACCAGGTCTGGCTGTTCATCGTGGCCCCTCTGGTGGGCGGAGTCCTGGCGGCAGGACTGCACCTCCTCGTCTACCCGACGGCGCCATCGGAGTCGTCGACCGCCGAGGCCGCACCGGTGTGAGCGGCCCCTGAGCGAAGCTCCCGGCACGCGCCCCGGCCCCTGTACTCTTCGCCCGTGCGGGCCCGGCTCATCGCAGTCCTCGCCCTTGGCGCGCTGGGCCTGGGAGCATGCTCGGCGGGTTCCCACCAGGCGGTGACGACCTCGTCCACCTCGTCGGCGGCGAAGACCACCACCAGCAGCGCCACCACCACGACGTCGCTGTCCCCGACGACTTCGATGCCCACGACCGAGGACCTCGGCGTGACCGCCGCGGTGCGGTCCCAGCTCGTCGCGGCCGGGGCCGGGTTCAACCACCTCGTCGCCTCGGACTACACGGGACTGCGGCCGGGGGAGACCTACTTCGCCTTCGACGCCGCCACCCAGACGTACTGGGCGGGGGCGGCGCTGTCGCCGAGTCCCTCGTCCATGCCCGCCCAGGTGGCGGCGCAGGACGACGGCGCCTACCTCCTCTTCGAACGTCCCCCGAGCGGGGTGTGGAAGGTCTACGACGTGGGACTGGCCGGAACGCCCGAAGGAAGCGCCTGCCCGGTCGCCGTGCCCGCCGCCGTCCTCAGCCTGTGGGGATGGCCTCCGGGTGGGTGCCGGCCATCGACGATCAGCTGACGTCCTCCCGACACTGGGCCAGGTAGCGGTCGAACGCCTCGGCCTTCTGGGTGTCCTCGAAGTCCTCGTGGTAGACGATCTTCCCCCACACGACGCGGGCCAAGATGACGGCCCGGTTCTCGTAGACGACGTTGCCGCTGTCGTCGAGGGCGTGGTCGAGAAACAGCATGCACACCGTCGTCCGCCACGGGGGGCCGTTGACCACGATGTCATGGGGCTCGCCGACGATGCCCGCCTCCACGAAGCGTCGGAGGAACGCCTCGATGGCGGGCTTGCCCCGGTGCTCGCCTCCCCAGCTGCTGCGGCCCGGAAAGACGAGCACGGCATCGTCGGCATAGGCGGCGAGCAGCGGGCCCGGATCGCCCCGGCGCAGGGCCCGGAGACTGCGCCGAATCATCCACCGAACAGCCCATTTGTACATGGAGTCATCTTCTGGATAGATCGATCCAGCCCCACGGTAGCTACACTCTCGAGCGGCATTCAAATCCAATGGGCCGGCCCCCGCGACGAGGAACAGGAGGGACGTGAACGACACACGACAACGCCTCGTCCTGGCGAGTGCGGCCCTGCTCCAGCGCCAGGGTCTGACCGCAACGGGGATCAAGCAGATCCTGGCCGACGCCGGGGCACCGTACTCCTCGCTCTACCACCACTTCCCGGGCGGGAAGGACGAGTTGGCGGCGGCCGCCATCCGGGCGTCGGGCAGCACCTACCGGGCGCTGGTCGAGGGGGTGTGGGACGAGGCCCCTGACGTGATCAGCGCCGTGGCGGCCGTTTTCGACGGCGCCGCGCAGGTCCTGGAGTCGACCGACTTCGCCGTGGCCTGCCCGATCGCCACCGTCGCCCTCGAGGTGGCCGGTACGAACGAGGGTCTCCGGCTCGCCACCGCCGAGGTCTTCGAATCGTGGATCGCGGCGGGGGCGGCCCGTTTCGCGTCCGAAGGCATCTCGGCGCAAGACTCCTACACTCTCGCCATCACGGTCATCGCACTCCTCGAGGGGGCGTTTATCCTGAGCCAATCGTTGAAGGACACCGGGCCAGTGCATGTGGCGGGGGCCACCGCCACCGCCGCCACTCGACATGCGCTGGCGTCGCCGTCCGGGCCCTCCCACGATCCCGGGCTCCCACGGCCATGAGCGATCGCACCCTCGACCTGGCGGCGAACGTCCCGCCGATCATTGACGCAGCCGACGAGGAGGCGGTGCCGACGCTGGACGAACCGACGCTTCGAGAGCTCTCCGTCTTCGGTACGGAGCGAGTCGTCGCCGCCGGTGAGGTCCTGTACCGGGCGGGCGACGAGTCATACGACTTCTACGTGGTCCTCGAAGGCAGGGCCGAGATCGTCCGCATCGACACCGACGTCGAGACCACCATCGCCAGCTTCGGTCCTGGGGCCTTCTTGGGAGAGCTGAGCCTTCTGACCGGGCAACGGCCCTACCTGACCGCTCGGTTCGTAGAGCCGGGACGGGTCCGGTGGATCCCACGCGACGACTTCCGTCGGCTCATGAGCGAAAAACCCGACATCGCCGACGTGATCTTCAGCGCCTTCTCCGCCCGGCGCGAACGCCTCCGCGACGGGGACGGCGCCCGGGCCATCCGGATCGTGGGATCGCGCTACTCCTCCGAGGCCATGGCGCTGCGGGCGTTCGCCACCCGATCACATCTTCCCCACACCTGGATCGATCTCGAAGACGCACCCGATCCCGACGTGCTGTTGGCCGGCATGGGGCTGCGACCCGCCGACACCCCGGCTGTCATCACGCCGACGGCCGTACTCCGCAAGCCGTCGCCCGGGGAGTTCGCTGAGCATCTCGGGCTCACGTTCCGACCCATGCCCGGCATGTTGTTCGACCTCGTCGTGGTCGGCTCGGGCCCGAGTGGCCTCGCCTCCGCCGTCTACGGCGCCTCCGAAGGGCTCAACACGGTCACGCTCGACGCCTTCGCCATCGGCGGCCAGGCCGGCGCCAGCTCGCGCATCGAGAACTATGCCGGCTTCCCCAACGGCATCTCGGGTGAGGACCTCGTGTCGAGGACGGCGATCCAGGCCCAGCGCCTCGGGGCCCGGCTCAACGCCCCGTGCGTCGCCGCCGGGCTACGCGCCGAGCACGGGTTTCACGTCGTGACGCTGTCCGACGGGAGTGAGATCCCGTGCCGGTCGGTCATCGTCGCCTCCGGGGCCCGCTATCGCCGCCTCGGGGTCGAAAACCTCGAACGCTTCGAAGGGGCCGGCATCTACTACGCGGCCACCGACCTCGAAGCGAGGATCTGCGCCGGGAAAGACGTGATCGTGGTGGGGGGAGGGAATTCGGCCGGGCAGGCCGCCATCTATATGTCCCAGCAGCGCTGCAAGGTCGTCATCGCCATCCGGGGCGACGACTTCTCCCAGACCATGTCGCGCTACCTCGTCGAACGCATCGAAGCCAACCCTCGCATCGAGGTGCTGTCCAGAACCGAGGTCAGGGCGCTCGAGGGTCGGGACCACCTCCAACGGGTCACCCTCGAACACACGCCCACGGGCACCTCGAGGGAGGTCGTGTGTGGAGGTCTGTTCTGCTTCATCGGCGCCGAGCCGGCCACGTCGTGGCTCGGCGACGCCGTCGCCCTCGACGGCCGCGGCTTCGTCCTCACCGATCGCGACCTGGTCGGCCCGGTGTCGCCCGGCCAGCGCTTCGCGGGCCGGGACCCGTTGCCCTTCGAGACGTCGCTGATGGGGGTCTTCGCCGTCGGCGACGTGCGCCACGGCTCGATGAAACGCGTCGCCGCCGCCGTCGGCGAAGGATCGAGCGCGGTCCGTTCGGTGCACGAGCACCTGAGCACGAGCACCTGAACCTGAGGAGCACCGGAGGCGTGCCCGCACCGCGCTGTACCGTGGCGCCATGAGCGGCGCGGTCACTCCCGAGCAACGGCGATCGTGGACCGAGGATGGGTGGTGCGTCCTCGAAGAGGCGGTGTCGGGCGAGGACCTCGCCGCCGCCCAGAACGCCGTGGCCAAGCTGTTCCCTCGCGCCGACGAGATGGCGAGCGCCACCGGGGACGGTGAGCTCGAGCGATGGCGGACGTGGGACGCGGCCTGGCCCGAGTTCCCCTTCCGGAGTCGCGCGCTCAACAGCCTGGTGGTCAGTGAAGTGATGATCGACCTCGCCCAGGACCTGCTCGGCACCGACGACGTCCGGCTGTACCTCGCCATCGTCACGGCCAAGTACGCCGGCCAACCTTCGGAATACAACCAGCTCCTCCACACCGACTTCCCGAACCACACCCTGACGGTGCCGCGGCCCGAGCCGGGCTATCACCAGATGGAGACGTTCATCTACCTCAACGACGTCGGCCCCCACAATGGCGCCACCCGCTTCGTGTCACGGGCGCTCACGAAGCACATCCCGGTGGAGGAGCACACCTTGAATTACGAGGACTTCGGGGCTCTCTACGACGAGCCCGGCGACGCCTCAGCCCCGGCCGGATCCATCGTGGTGTACCGGCCCGACGTCTATCACCGGTCCGTCGACTTCTCCGATCCCGGCCAAGCGCGTTTCATGGTGCACGTCTCGTACAAGCCGGCCGCCATGGAATGGGGCGGCTACCAGGCCTGGCCGTTCAAGGGCTTCTCGGTGGAGTGGCACAACTTCGTCCAGCAGTCCACCCCCCGGCAACTCATTGCACTCGGATTCCCCGCCCCGGGCCACCCGTTCTGGACCGACGACACCTTGGCCGGTGTGGGCCGGCGGTACCCGGAACTGGACCTCACCCCGTGGCGAGACGCACGCGCCAGCGCCGGTGCTGTCTAGGTCGCGGTGCTGCCGATCGACTCGAGGTCGCGCAGTGCCTTCTGCAGACGCCTGACGACAACGGCGTCCTGGGGCGTGGTGTCCAGCAGTTCGCCCGACTCGATGGCCTCGATGAACCGCTTGAGCACCTCGGCCTCTTCGGGAACCATCGAGCCGGAGGGAGGTCGATGCGACGACATCCCATCCATCCTTGACGGCGACGACGGCGAGAGGGTGGATTCGACGGGAAACGACCCCGCGACCTGCGTCATTGCACGCTCGAGCCGCAGACGTCGATGGTCTTCGGCCCGACCGGGACCGGATCATGTCCCGTAACGGCCGAAGAACGACAGGACCTCGGACGTGGCACTGACCTGCTGGGTGGTCAGGCCCGGGGCCTGCCGGGGATCGGCACCGGGCCACGAGTGGCCGCCGCCCACGATGGTGTAGAGCACCACCGAGGTGTCACGGACACACCTCACCCACTCCTGCTCGACGACCTGGGACCCGGTCCGGCTCCGGTGGGGGACGGGTCCACACCGGTCGAGGGTCGCCCAGTCCGCCATGTTGCGCTCGGTGCCGCGCACCTTCACCCCGGGGAGCGAGAGCCCGATCGCCCCGTTGCGGTAGGGGACGAGGGGATCGTCGGTGCCGTGGAACGCCATGATCGACATCGGCCGGGTGCAGCCGAGCTGGAACTCGACCGCCACGGTGGCGATGGCGGTGATCCGCGCCTGGCGGGCGCAGGCGTAGACGATGGTGAAGGCGGCCCCCGCCGAGAACCCGACCGCGAAGACAGCGCCACGGTCGATGCAAAAGGTGCTCTCGAGGGAGGTGACCAGCGCGTCGACGAAGGTGGCGTCGGTGCCGTGCGAGCTGAACTGCCACTCCGTCTCGGCCCCCTGGGTGTGGGGCACGACGACCAGGTCGCCGTCAGCCGAGCCCCGAGAGGGGAGATCGGTCAATGCCGAGAACTGTGCGGGGTCGGAGTCGAACCCGTAGAAGAGCAGGACCAGGGGGATCGGACGGTGCCCCCGATACGTCGGGGGCACCGACAGGTCATAGGTCCCCGTCACGCCGGCGACGCCGAGGGTCTGCGTGTGAAGACCGGCCGAGACGGATCCTCGCGCCGGGGCGCGGCCGCATCCCGCCGAAGGGTCGACGGTATGGCTCTTCCCCGTCAGAGACGTCGCGGCGCGCCCGCTGGAGCACGACACACCCCCGAGTGCGAATGAGACGAGCGCGACGGGGGCGACGACCAGGCTCACAACGGACCGCCTTTGCCGGCGCCACGTCGGGCCTCGCTTCACCCACCGATCCTAAGCCGACGCGTCTGTACCGGTCGTGCCGTGCTCCGGCCGCCGCTCGGATGGGCGCCGGTTGTCGCCGCCTGCGTTCACCGCCTGTCCCAGCACCGTCCTCGCCGAGCCGACCTCCGAAGGTGACGCTCAGGGCGCCGGGCAGCTCGTCGACCATGCGCAGTCGTCGAACTCGTTGCCTCCGACAGGAGCCGAGGGTGTGGCGATCGGGTTTCCGCTCGAATCTATGAGCTGGAGCGCCTCAGCGGGCACGAGTGCCGCGCTGGCGCCGTTGACGGTGGCCCGTGTGAAATGCACGGTGGTGAGGTTCGGAAGCGCGGCAAGGCTCGTCCCCGAGGTCCCGATCTCGGTCGGGGTCTCCTCGACCCATTCAGCCGTGGACCCATCGGAGGGATAGGGCAGCGTCTCAGTGAAGCCCTGGCCGTCGGTGGTGTCGTTGAGGGCGATGCTCCACACCCCGGGCACGACCTGGATGATCGAGCAGTCGATGACGTCGCCGGCGTGTACCACGATGGTCGACGCGATCTCGGGCACAGGGATGATCTCGTACCAGGCGTCATAGGTGGCGACGCCCGATGAGGACACGTCTTGCTCGGTACCGGCCTGGATCAGTGTGTCGTCGGTCACGCTGCAGCTGGATTGGAGACAACCGCCACCCACCCCGATCCATGTCGCGGAGTCCTCCGCCTCACCGGCGGCGTGTTGGGTCGCGGTCGGCACGACCCATTGCGCGCTGATCGAGCTGGTCACGGTGTCGGTGTCCAGAATGCCCTTGTTGTAGCCGGACCAGTTCGACGACCGGCTGTCGGCGAAGGCGGTGCCCACCTTGGTCACGCTGATCGTCCGGTGATACTCGTCGGTTGTCCGGAACCCGATCCGGTTGACCGGCTTCGGGGTCGCGGACGTCGCGATGCCCGCTCCGAACACGGCGAGGCAGCCGGCCGCGACCACCGTCGCGATGCACATCTTGCCCAGGACACGAGATCGTCCCGATCGGGGTTCCGCTGCTTGCTTCATGGCTGCATGGCCCTTTCGCGATAGCGAGGCGAAGAGAAAGCCGGCACCGCGTGTGCGGTGGGTCCCCGAAGAAATAGCAGACCCTCCACCAACGCAACCAGGGTGATTCCACGTCGGTACTGTCGCGATCGCTCAGGTGTTTTCTCCCCGTTGTGGTCCGGCCTTGCGCCCCGAAAGGGGTCGCGGCGGCGCCGAAGACAAATGCCGCAGTCCACCACTCTCGGTCCCGCCGAGCGCACCACCTCCCTGATGCATCGACGAGGCGGACGCTCGACTTCCTCGACGACGAGGGGCTCTCCCACGGGCAGGGTCGAACGTCGGGGCGCGACCTAGACTGGCTGGAACGTCTCACATTGGGGTCGGCGCATGGGGGAACACAGACCATTTGAGTTCGGGGGCATCCACCATTTGGCCCTCGTTTGCAGCGATATGGATCGCACCGTCGACTTCTATTCGAACGTCCTGGGGATGCCCCTGGTCAAGACGATCCAATTGCCCGAGGGCATGGGCCAGCATTTCTTCTTCGATTGCGGGGGAGGCGACTGCCTCGCCTTCTTCTGGTTCCCCGGCGCTCCAGACGCGGTGCCAGGGATTTCCGCACCGGCCGCCCGCCCTGACCAAGGTGATCTCACCAGTGCCGTGAGCTCCATGAACCACGTGGCCTTCACGGTGGCCCCGGAACGCATCGACGAATACCGGGACCGTCTCCTGGCGGCCGGGGTCGACTGCACCGAGGTGGCCAACCACGACGACAGCGAGTTCGGCATCAGCAAGACGGTCCATCCGGGCGTCTTCGTGCGATCCGTCTACTTTCAGGACCCTGACGGAATCCTTCTCGAATTTGCCTGCTGGACCCGAACTCTCGAACCGCGTGATGGAGCGCGAAAACTTGATCCCGTGGTCAACCGAGTGGACGCCTGAGCGGAGAGGCGGTGCCCCGACTTCGTCAGGTACCGAGGGCGGAGGCAGAGGCGCGCATCGTCACGACGATGTACGACTTTCTCTTCGAGGGACGGGATCCGGTTGCCCACCCGGGCACATGGACGGGCTCGCCCGGTGATTGGTGGACCGTATTCGCCCTGGTTCCTGACGTCCTCGAACACGCCGTCGCCGGTTTCGCCCTGTACCAGAGCCCGAAGCGACGACTCGATCCGGTCCTACGTGAGTTGGGACAGATCCGAGCCGGATGGGCAGCAGGAAGCCAGTTCGTCTTCTCCCAGCACTGCAAGTCGTTACGGGACCTCGGGGTGGCGGAGGAGAAGATCCAGTCGATCCCCAATTGGGCGGTGGCGTCCTGCTACGACGAGCCGGAACGCCTCGTCCTCGCTTACACCGACTGCCTGGTCTATGACCATGGCCGAGTCCCCGACGCACTCTTCGGCGTGCTCCAGGAGCAGTTGAGCGATGTGGAGATCCTCGAGTTGACGTACATCACGGCCTTGTACTTTCAGCACGCGGTGATGTCGCGGGCCCTCCGGACCGAGTTCGACGATCGCGACGACCCGATCGTCGAAGTGCCCGGCCCCGAAGGTGCTTCCGCGTTGCACCCCGGGCCAACGGGCTCACCTCCTGCCGCAGGAAGCCGAACGCCGTAACGCCGTCGGCGGTCCGCTTCCCTAACCCGAAGCAGCATCGTCGAGTCCGGACCCGCACCCCTTTCCTTACCCCGACCCGCATTCGTATTCGGGGTCGGTGACGTGGACGCCCCACACGGCATCGCCCTCGGTCATCGATAGATGCGTCATGAAGTGATCCGGGGCGGCGCCATGCCCGTGCTCCTCTCCATCGGGCGTAACGACGACATCACCGGGACGGATATCGACGATGCGATCGCCGCGGGCCTGGACGAGCCCCCTTCCCTCGGTGACGATCAGGGTCTGTCCCAGGCGGTGGGAATGCCAGGCGGTGCGTGCTCCGGGGAGGAAGTGGACGGCTATGACGTTGAGCCGCGAGGGCTCGTGTGCGCCGGCGACGACGTCGATCCAGACCTCGCCGGTGAACCACTCGCTTGGACCCTTGACCGACGCCTGCTGCGGGACGATTTCCATGAGTCCCCGTTCTACCCTCTTCTCTCTGTCGTCGTCGACGGAATCTGGCTCCAATCGCAGGTAGCCTGCAACCGGTGACGCCGGAGACGTTCAACAGGCGACACCTCCTGCGTTGGTCGGCGCTCGCCGGGGCTTCGATCGTGGCAGGCGGGGCCGCCGTCTTCGAGTTGGTAGACCACTCTGCCCTTCCAGGTCATCAAGCACTGATCACCTTTCTCGGTGACTGCGCCGTTTCGGTTCCCCCGATGAGCTTCTCGCCGCTGGGACCGACAGAGTCGGGGACGTTCTTCTCCCGTGCCCGGAACCAGACGGTGGGATACACCATCGCCTACCCGTCCGGACACTCTTCGGGTAGCCAACTGCCGCTCGTGGTGATGCTGCACGGATTCGGGGCGAATCACACCGACGCCTTGTCCAGCATGTCGCCGGCCCAAGCAATGGCGCTCGACGTCGACGGCAGGCCACTGCCTGCCATGGCCATGGTGACGGTAGACGGGGGTGGCGGGTACTGGAACCCGCACCCCGAGGACAACCCTATGGCCATGGTCGTCGAGGAGTTGATCCCGATGTGCCAAGCGAGGGGCTTGGGTCGACCGCACAAGATCGGCACCATGGGCGTCTCCATGGGCGGATACGGAGCCTTGTTGTTGGCCGAGAAGTATCCGCAACTCTTCTCCGCCGTGGCCGCCATCAGTCCGGCGATCTGGACGATCTACTCGGAAGCTCGGTCCGCCAACCCGGGCGCATATGCGTCCAACGAGGATTTCGTGCGCGACGACGCCGTCACGCACGCTGACGCGCTGGCCGGGATACCTGTCAGGGTCGCGTCGGGTGACAACGACCCCTTCCATCCTGGCGTCGAGGCACTGGCCAGAACCCTTCCTTCAGGCGCACTGGTTGAGTTCTCGAAGGGATGTCACACCGGCTCCTTCTTTGCCTCGCAGGAGCCACCTTCACTTGCGTTTCTCGCCCATCATCTGTCGAACTAGAACGAGGTACTCCGCCGGACTCCTCTCCGCGACCGGTGGGATGCTACCGACCATGTCCCGGCTGGCCTCTGTCCTCGTGGCCGTGGCGGTCCTCGGATCAAGACGGCGCGATGGTGCGCCTCCCGGGTCTCAAAGACAATCTGTCACGTCCTGACCGTCACGGTCTCAGGTTGAGCTGCCACTGGCTTCGCCCGAGGACCCGTGCCAAAATCATCGCAACCGACAGAGGGAGGCCTCCGTGGCCACCGTTACGGTCTTCGTTGACGATGCGGTCCTGGGACGATTTCCGCCCATCTGCGTCAAAGATGGGATTTGGACCAATGATCGATTGACCGTCGCCCAGGACGTGAGCGGGCGAACTGGATTGGGCGTGGCATGGCTCTTGGTGCTGGCTGGCCCGTTGGGATGGATCGGCCTCCTCATCATTGCGGCGACCCGACAAAACAGTGACGTGCTCACGGTGACGTTGCCGTACAGCGAAGGGGCGCACCTTCGGTTGCGCCGGGCACAGCGAGCTCGCTCCCAGGCGATGTGGGTTGCGATCGCCGGCTTTGCCGCAGCTTTCGTATCGCTGCTTTTTCGAACGACCGATTCCAAGCTCCTTGCGTTGGCCGTGGCCATCGTCGTGGTAGGGGCTTTGGTGAAGTCGATCATGGAGACACACCGCGTCAACAGAGCCGTTGTTCGGCTGTCACTCGATGCATCCCGTCGATGGGTCACCTTGTGGGGCGTCCACCCGGACTTCGAGGCCGCCATGCGCCGAGACGGACGCCAGTTCTCCCCCGCTCCCTTAGGCTGAGTGCTCGATCGGTATTCACGCCGTCACGGTGATCGGAAGTGTTGGCGTGCTCAGACGGCGTCCATCGCCGAGCACCAGTGGGACGCGAACTCCCCACGACCCCACCGGTATCGCATAGCCGAGGCCGGACACGAAGCTCGCCGTACCGACCAGGAGGGGTATCTCCGTGGAACCGGAAGGTTCGACGCGAAATGTCACCATCGGGAGTCTTTGGCCACCGGCGTAGCCGCCGAGGGGTGCGCCGCCGGGGTCGACGATGTACCCGGTGACTCCGCCGTTCGTCCTGACCTCAAGATCTTCATCGGCCCGGTTCCGAACTCGAAGTGCGGAACGAAGGTCGTGGCCGGAGCGCACCTCCAATGGCGACGGCAACTCGACCGCCAACTCGTTCGGATCGAGGGCTGGGCCCAGGTCGGGCAGGCGGGCCATGACGGGCGCACGCCCTGGGTAGGTGAGCACACCGACCTGAAGCGCCACCCCTTCACCGAAACGGTCGTGGAGGTCTTGGGCTACCTCGACTGCCCACGGTGCCAACTGGATCCCGAGAGGAGGCTCTCGCCCCCGTTCGGACCTCGGGTCCGGGTAGCCGAGGAGAGCACCGGGAATTTCGTCCAGAATGCGTTGAATCTCGACCTTGAGGGCGTCCCACACTGCCACGCCGCTCAAGAGTATCGACATCAGTTCGAGTCCTGTGCGTAGCCACGCGGGCCATCGCTCCGGGCTACATCCATGGCGACGGCCGGCGCTGCCATGACGGCGGCAGGGCCTTAGTTGCTCACCGCCGGAGAGCGCCCGAGCGTGGTGGCCACGGTCGCCAGAAGTCGCTCGGGAGGAATCGGCTTTTCCAGGTAAGTGACGATCTTCCCCTCGACCCGAGCCAACGTCGCTTCGTCGAGGGACCGAGCAGACACGAGCACCACCAACTGGGGGGTCGCCAACGACTCGAGCACCGAGAATCCATCTCGTCGTGGCATCTTCAGGTCGAGGAGCACCACCCCTACCGCCATCTGGTCCAGGACGCGAAGCGCAACATCCCCATCCTCGGCGACGGCAACGGAATAGCCCGAACTCCTGAAGATATCGACCCACGTCGAACGGAGACCTTCGTCGTCATCGACGACCAGGACATCGACTCGGGGATGAGGCGAGGATGCAGAGGACCCGCTCGGTCCAGCGGTGTCTCCAACTCCGGCCCTCCACACCATGCCCACTCGATTTCCGGTGGTCACGTCGTCCTGATGGAACGATCCGTTGTCTCGAACGCGTATCGCATCGCGATGCGGTATGCCTCGAGCCACGCAAGGATCTCATCGTCGCGTTGCTCGATCTCGCGTTGCCACAGTCGATTCCGAGACTGTGGCTCGCGAACGCTGATCCTTCGCATACTCGCGATCTTACGCACGGAGATTGTCGTGCCAATAGGTGAAATCACCGATCGGGCTCACCGGGCAAGCCGCCGGCCGCTTCGATTCAGGACGCACCGACTCCCGTCGGGACAGTCGAGGTGGAGCTCACGGTGAGAGCACTCTGAACACCCCGGCGGAGCTCGCACCTCCGGCCAGGCTAGCGACGGCGACGGTGCCACTCTTTGCCCCTACGGGGACGGTGACGATCAACCTCGTGGGCGCGGCCTTCTAGATGCGGGCCGAGATCCCGCCGATGGTTACCTTGGTGACCTGGGAAAGGTTCGCACCAGTCCCGGTGACCTTCTTGCCGGGAGCGGCCGAGGTGGGGCTGAAGCTCGTCACGAGCGGTGCTTCTCCCCCCACCCGGAATCGTGGGTCCCCGGTGGGGAGCACGAGCTTGGCGACGACATTTCCGGCCGCCTCCTTCACCGACTTCACACAGGGAGCGGGCCCCGATCCGTGGCATCTACCCAGGAAGGCGGGGGGCGGCGGTGTCGGCCCTACCGGCTGGTAGCAGACGAAGACCCCCTTCTTGCTGGGGAGACCCTGACGGTGTCGGTGACGAGGACGCTCGTCCCGCTGTCGGAACGCGTGGCCACCGGTGCCGCATAGCTGAAGTTCGTACACGGAAGGACGTCGGTTGCCACCGGCAGCGAGATGGTGGCGCTTGAACCCTCCCCTTCTGGGACGGGTCGGCCAGCGTGGCGGTGCAGGTCTTCCCTGACGTGCAGCTCGTCGTCACCGATCCCACCGAGTGGGTGAGGGGTCGGCCAGCGAGGTCCCCGCCGCGGAACGAGGCACTGCGGGCACGACACCCGAGAGAGCTGGTTTCCCGGATCGACGGGGTCAGGCGACGTCCACGACGTCCCGTCGTAGTCAGGGCATTGGCGCCGGAGTCGACCGCTACACAGAACGACGAGCTCACGCAGGACACGGCATCAATGAAATTTCCTGGATCGACTGAATTCGGTGCCGACCACGACGTCCCGTCGTATGTCAGAAGGTTGCCCGAAACATCGCCGGCGACACAGAACGAAGTGCTCGGACACGACACTGCGTTGAGGAAGGAGATCAGGATCGGGAGTCCAGATCCGCAACGCGCCAGAGCCGGTAGACGCTCGAGGGCGACTACCGGCTCTGTCATCCGAAACGCTACGGCCGTTACTGAGAGACATCCTCTCGGCGCATGATGTTGCCTTGTCCGTCATCAATGGTGGTGCTGTGTCGATGCGTACCGAACCAGCCACCCTCGGCAAAGCCGCTGACCATGAGCGAAACCACAAAACCGATGGCTCCGACGATCATCAAGATCACGCCGACCGTGTGAACGTTGAAGCCATGTTGCGTTGTACTCACCGTTACGGCGAAATCAAGAATGGCTCCCACGGCAATCAAGACGATACTGATACCCATCCCAGGCATTTGAAACCCCGTTCTCTCTAAGCAATTTGGCAGTCACTGCTTGCTGGGAGCTACCAGCGGTACCAGCGGGCACCGCTTCCGCCGCCGCGCAGCGCAAACCCGAGCAGCCAAGCAACGAACAGAACCACGGCCACAATCCATAGTGCATGGATTGCAAAGCCAAGTCCGCCCAAGAGCAAGGCAACGAGCAACACGAGCAAGATGATCCCCATGAATGTCCCCCCTCCTTCCACCACTTGCTATTCCCCCTGTTTCCAACGACCAAACATGGTTCTCATGAGAACGGCTCGCGCTGCCACGGATACCGTTTCCGGCGATCCTCGGTGGGCCGAGCGCAGAACACCGAGCCAGGTGGCCCACAGCGAGGTCCGTCTGTTCACGCCATACGAGTCGTTGGAGACACCGCCCGCCGGCGAGCTTCAGGCTCGCTTCCCTCGATTGCGAGGCCTCAGCCCACGTTGGTGTAGTGCGCAGTAATCGCTGTCGCTATAGACCGATAGGAGGGTGTCACAGCCGGGGTCCGCGCACATTCGTCCCGTTGTAAATCGATCGGGCGGGCGGTCGTGATTGTCGAGCGCCCTCGCGCTGATTGCACTGGCGGTCTCTGTGCGGATCTGCATTCCGATCGCTCGCTTTTCGTTGGCTCACGCCGCGACCCCGTGAGATTCCCGGTGTCTTACCCTTGGGCGCACTCCCTTATGCCGATTTCGCGAGATCATGGACCGAGCCGACGACGCCTATTCCTCAATGGCCAGGGCTGCCGGGTGCCTGACCCAGCGGGCGAGATGATCAACATTGCTCACCAGGGTGAACCCGAGGCTGTCCGCCAGTTGCTCGGCATCGCGTCTGTCCCCAGACCGACGTTCCAAGGACAATCCCCGATAGATCAATTGGAACTGGTCCGGTCGGTGCACGTGCCAGGTGATTTCGAGTGGTTCGAGCTCGGCCATAACGGCTTCCCGAAAATCTGAATCGACTGACCCGAGGATAGTGCTCGCTGTTGTCGCGACATCCCCGCAAAGCCTTATCATCACCATGCGACCGCCGCCCATCGATCACGCCGGCGTCACATTTCGTTCACAGAAGAGACGGCTGTTCGCCATTGTGTGACGAACTGTTCATTCGAATGTCCTTGCAAACGCACTCTCTCTGCGTCAGATTCGTGACAGACCAGACAGGTTCCGTGCTCCCCGGCGACGGCGCTTCGTCTGGAAGGGGGGCATGAGGTGTCTCGCGCCTCGCGTTCCGAACCTCTCTCACCCTCGGGTTCGGACGCGTGCACGATAAAGTCACCACATCCTCGAAAAGGCCATCGCAGATCTCATCTGCGATAGGACAACCGTTCTGACCACGCTCGAGCTGCGTCGATCGGTGGTGGCCAACCAACTCTCGGAGCCGCCCGGGGCGCGTGGGGCACCAGAAAGGAGCGCAGGCCCACCCTCACAACGACTCCGGTCGTCCCCCTGTGGCACGCGACCGGTCTGCCGGTCGCATCAGGTTCCGGGGGTACCTGGCAGGGGCGGCACGGGAGTGGTGCTACCCAAGTCGAAGCACACGTAGACCTGGTTCGTATTTTGGACGACCGGGACATACTGGCTGTTCACGACCCGGACGCTCGTATGGCAGTAGGGGGGCGTCGCCTTCGTATGGCCCGTCTTCCAGTTGACGGGCGAGGTCAGTCCACCCCCGGTGAACGACGTCTCCGCGTTAAGGGCCGCCACCAGTTTCTTCTGGGTCAGGTTCCGGCCCACCGCCTTCAAGCCGGTCACGAACAAAGCGGCCGAGACCCAACCGTCCAGGGCGACTTCGTCGTACGTGGACGAGGGCTGGTACTGCTGCATCTCTCGGATGTAGGTCTCGAGTCCCGGGTACACACCGGGAAAGGCCGCAGCTGCTTCAAACGGCACATGCTGGAGGCCGAAGTAGACGTCCTGCATGATGGGCGCATACTGCTGCAGGGTGCTCCGGTCATACCCGTTCAACCACACCTGTTTGATGTTGAGCCCGTTCTGACTGATGGCGCGGGCGAAGGCCACGTTCCCGTTGACATCCAGGCACGAGAACAGCATGTCCACATTGTCGTTCTTCATCTGCAACACGGCCGGGCTGGGGTCGGCTCCGTACACGAGGTTCACGTCGCTGAACGTGACGTTCAGGCCGAAGCTCCGCATGCCCGTGACGGCCGCCTGGCAGGCAGCGGCGGATTGGGGCACGCCGTACGCGACGACGGCGATGGACTTGGCTCCCAGCTGCTCGGCCGAATAGGCGTCACCGGGGCCGCCGGTGGCGAAGTCCAAGACCGATCCGTACGTCCCGAACAACGTCGGCTTGTTGGCCCAGTCGCTCGAGACGACGTAACCGAACGTGGGGGTCCCCTGCTGGGCTAGGTAGCTCGCCGCTCCGAAGAACGGCGTCCCGACCCCCACCACAGCGAAGACGTGATCCTGCTCCACCAGCTTCTCGGCGACGGAAAGGTCGACCGTCGGGCTGCCCTGGTCGTCCTCTTGGTAGGCGAGCTTGAGCTTGCGCCCGGCGATCCCGCCCTCGGCATTGACCATCGAGAAATACGCTCGGACGCCGTTGACGATCGGAGCGAAGTCCGACGACAGCGGGCCCGTGACGTTGGCGATGCTCCCCACATCGATCTGAGTCGACGTCACGCCGGGAGCGCCTCCGCCGGAGCTGTTGTGGATTGACGCGTTCGAGCAGCCGGCAACGCCGAGAGCGAGTGCGACGACTGCAGTTGTGATGTTCGTCAACCGACCTCGCGTCATCGGGTCTCCTCTCGGCGTCCGACTGAATGACGACTGCGACCCGCCTTCTAGCCCAAAAATCGAGTCCATGTCGCCTTGACCCCTACCCGGTGGCCACGATCGTCATTTCCATCGAAAATGGACGAACACCCTCCCGAAGTTCCTTGAGTCCTTCTCGACCCGGTCGTACAGCGCCTTGATCTCCTTCCGGTCGAGAAACCGAAGCACCCGCTTCTTCAGCTGACCGCTGCCCTTCCCAGGGATGATCTCGACCAGCGGGGCCTTCTTCTTTATGGCCTCGTCGATGATGGCGCGAAGCGCTCGATCTATGTCGTCGCCCCGGTTGTAGGCGTCGTGAAGGTCCAGCTTGAGCTTCACGAGGCGCTGCCCGCGGCCGTGGAGATCGTGAAGACCCAGAGGCAATCAGGGCTCGTGCAGATCAGGTGCCGGTGCTCACCCGCAGGGCAGTCGTCGTTATGACTGCCCCAGTCCTCGTCCAGCTGGGTTGACCCACATTTCGGACAGCTCGGAGCGGCCACGAACCCCAAGCTAGTGCCGCGACCGACAACCTTTGCGGGCTCGGGTCCGGATTGGCCACCAGCGGGTCATCCCATCGATCTCTGGCCTCCATCCGGCATGTTTGGCTCCTGCCCGGTGGTTGTCTCTTTGACCGGCGAGCCGAATCGAATGATATTGCCGTCGGGGTCGATGAGAACACCCTCGTGCTGTCCCCACTCAGTATCTTCAGGAAACCTGACGTCGGCTCCGGCAGCACTCCACGTCTGAGCCAATTCATCGGCGTCCTCGACCCAGAGATACGCAGAACTTGGACCCGCCCTCGAATGGTCGGGTACCACACCGAGATGAATTTCGATGCCATCACGTGTGACGAAGCCGTACCCACCTCTGTCGTACTCCCGGGTCGCGAAGCCGAGACGCCCGTAGTGTTCAAGGGAGACGCTCACGTCGCGGACGGGAAAAATCGGCGCGATTCGCTTGAAGGTTCCCATAGGGCGAGGAGTGTAGCTACGCAGTCCAGCGTCAGGCCCCGCCGGACCACGCCTTTGTGATCTGGGCCATGTCGAAGTAGTCACGCCAGGCGCTGATCTTGCCGCCCCGGATCTCGAACGTCCCCATGACCGGTAGCGATGCCACGACGTCCCCGACGGTAAATGTGTCGACCCGCTCGGTGAGGACAACGTTGTCCTTGACCGCGAGGTGGGATGTCTCGATGACCATCTTTTCGCACATGGCGAAGAAGCCATCGATGAACGCGATGGTGGCGTCAATCCCGACAGCAGGGTCCATGGGGATGTTGTGGTAGACGACATCGTCAGTGAAGTACTGGCGCAGTGTCTCGGCGTCGTGTCTCGCAAATCCGTCACAGAGGTCGCGCACAACCCGTTCGGCGTCCGCGGCATTTTCCATGGTGGCCTCCTGAAGTGGGATCGACCCGCCCACGCTAACTCCTCTGCGCAATGCCGCCCACTCTGTGAGCTGGGCGACCAACCCCAGATTTGACGATGACAGAATCCAGGGAAGTTGGAACGATATCGGCAGACCGACGGTCCAGGGCGTTCTGGTAGCGGAAGGCGGGGAGAACCATGTCATCTCGGAGATGGACTCGCGGGTTGGCCTTCTGTGGTGCTCTCCTCGGTTCACTCGTTGTGGCTACGCTTGCCTTCGTCGGCGTGTGCCTGTTCGTTCTGTGGTCGCCAACCACCTGAGGCAGGTCAACTCTTCACAGCCACTGATGCCTCTATCTGCGAACATTGTGTCCGCGAGTGGTGGGAGCGCCTTGGTGAGAACGAGGGACCGATCGGTGAATAGCGGATGCCGTCCGGGACGTAGTCATCAAAGCCTTTGAGGCTGGAACGACTATCACGTTCATTCAGACCCAAGGCCTTCATGCATCGACACTCCTGCCTCGCGTACGCGGCGCTGCATCGGCTGTGTGCAGTGAGCAGTAGTCCCTTCCGTTGTAGACGGAGAGGCGAGTGCCACAACCGGGATGAGCACATACTCGTCCCGATGAGAACTTCCTTGGTGGACGCTCGTGATCGTTAAATGCCCTCGCACTAGTGGAGAGGCTTGTTTCTGTCCGTACTTGCATCTACTTCACCTTCTGACCCCACGAGCGTCGTACACGCTGCGCAAGGAACTTGGAATGAACGAGAGGTCAGAGCTTCCGACCCGACTCGCTTCTTGCAAAACGTCCGCCCCCGAAAGGGCGCTACCCCCCACGCCGCCCCATCGGGGGCAGGACACTCCGACTGTGACATGGAGGACTGAACGCAAATAGAGGACTACGACACCATGCGATGAATAAAGCAGGTAATGCGGCATAGAGTAGGTACACCGCCACTTGTCTTAATCACATCACGCCGTACACCAGAACGTGTTGCATTCCATGGCGCATCCCGACGCCCCCTCGTACGCATCGCATTTATCAGCCTCCAAGCAAAGCAAGTTGCGGTTGCGCTTTCCACGTAGCGGTGCCAAACGGTCGTGAGGTTGCTCGACGGCGGTGGGACTGACGCGGCACGATTTCTGCGACATCTTCCAACACGGTAACGTCGCCAGACATTCAGTCACAGCCGGATGGAGGCGAAGTGCAACGACGCAACGAGGACGAAATCGAGGCGCTCATCCGTCAACTTGATCAGCACCAAGCGGGTGGCCTCAATCCCGATGCCGAGCAGCTCCGCACCCTCATCGCTGCTGGGCACCGGGGCCCACTCCAGTTCGTGAATCTGCTCGCCTACCGTAAGTTCGCTCAATACCCCGATGAACACGAGTTAGCCGAAAGTAGGCTGAGTGGAGCCGAAGCCTATGGGTTATACGGCATCGTCGCACTCGACCACGTCACCCGTCGGGGCGGACGCTTGACGCTCTACAACGACGTCGAACAGGTGCTGATTGGCACCGGAGCGCCCTGGCATCAGGTGGCAATCATGGAGTACCCGGACACCACGGCGTTCCTCGACATGATCTGCGACCCCGAGTACTTGACTGGGCTCGTTCACCGGGACGCAGGCCTCGCTGACACGATTGTGTTGGTGACTCGATCTCTACTTCCACCATCGCCGAGTTGAGGTGGCTACGTAAGCAGCCGAGCCGACGCGACCGGCGTGGTCACACGAGATGAGGTGGCCCACCTCCTCGACGATGACACCGAGGGGTCACACCAAGCGGTGATGGTTCCTATCGAGGACGAATGGACTGAGTGACAGCGAACCCTGGCGCTAATAGAAGGGGGAGACGTATGGAGATCATCAACTTGGGTGCGAAGGATGGGCTGCCCCCGATGAAATGGGCGGACGTCGTCGAAAAGCTCGTTGCCGGATCGCCGCCAGCTCCCGATGCCCATAACGCTCGCACGACGTGGCTCTCTACGGTGAACGAGGACGGGAGCCCACACGTCACGGCGGTCGGTGCGCTCTGGCTGGACGGTAACTTCTGGTTCCAGACTGGATCGGGTACGAGGAAGGGCCGCAACGTCGCCCGCGACCAGCGATGCTCGATCGCGGTGTCGATTCGCGATGCCGACGTAGTCGCCGAAGGTGACGCAGAGCGGGAGACCGACCCCGCCACACTGACGCGTCTCGCCAAGGCCTGGGCGGATCAGGGGTGGCCCGCCGAACTGGATGAGAGCGGGACCGGTATCACCGCCCCGTTCAATGCGCCGTCGCAGGGACCGCCGCCGTGGAACGTCTATCGCATCAAGCCACATTCGGTGACCGTGGTACTGGGCACCGAGCCGGGAGGGCTGACTCGCTTCAGGTTCTAACCTCAGCCAGGGAGTCGTTCAGTTGTTATCGACCCGAGAGCGCTCACGCTCGGTGAAACTCGTTCTCACGCCCGCATCAGTCATTCCGGGACCGCGTCCGCACCATGCGTGGCACCCGGATTTGCGATCACCCTCCCTCCCTGGTCAGCGCCTCTCCCTCTCGTTAGTTCCTGCTCAGGGGACCTTGAACACGCTACAGAGCGTTGGGCAGCATGAGGTGCTCGTGTCCAGCAACCGCCGTGAAGCCAATCCAACCCGACGTGCCAGGGTCTGACGCGCAAGGCAGAGTCAAGGAGGAACAGAATGACGGTGGAACTACCGATTTCCGGTTGGCGAGAGGATGCTCAAGATCTCGCGTGGAAGTTGAATCGCGCCCACAAACTCGTCGATGCCTTGGGGACCGCTCTCGCCAATGGCGATGACGTTTCTGCCAAGCGCAGCGAAGAAGCGGCGCACAATGCCGTCAACTCCGTGGCCCGAAGGCTCGAAGCCGTGCGGTCTGAGTTGTCACCAGATATCGCTTTGTCAGAATCCGACGCAGTCGGGTCGACGCTGGCCATCGGCGGATCGGGAGTTGCCACCCTTGCCCTAGATGTGATGGTCGATGCGAAGGTGGCTTTGGCTGCTACGGAGGAGACCGAAGAGACAGAGTTTCTTCTAAGTACGTGCGCCGATGCCCAGAACGCCTATGGGGTCGCCGTCGCCGTAGTCAAGGCCGTACCAAAGAGTGAGGGGCCAACGGTGATGGAGCTTCGACGAGCCTTTGAGACGGAGGGGGGAATCGCGTTAAGGAGAAGGTTGACCAGGGCTCGGCCATTTGTGCGGGCTATCTATGAGAAGGTGAAGCGGGCTGTCTGACTTTAGATGATTACCGGCTTCATTCCTCGCTCGGGTTCTCCAACACCATCGACCACATTGACTGACCATGAATATGGCCATGACCGTTGGTGGACGCGGCTTCTACTGGACGCTTTGTCATCCCCGGCGGTAATGCGGGCGCGTACCCATCGACGTTGATGACGTTGGTCTCCCACGCCCATGCCGCCGAGAGGATCGACCGTCAACACGATCCCGGTTCATTATGGGAAGGCCATCGCGACGCCATTAAACGTGAAGGCCGGACCGATAGGACATCCAGTGAGCGCTGACGTGGCCGGTACTCCAATGAACATGTTGGTGACCGCACCGATCCCGGCGTAGGACCCCGTCACGCTTGTCGTGGTGACGCCTCCATTGCTTGGAGGTGACAAAACTAGGTCAAGCGCTGTGTAGGGCGGGCCGGGACTCACCTGGTTCAGATTTGGATACAAGAGGGATTGGAAGCTTCCTTTGTAAGTGACACGCGATGGCGTCCACGAGTGTGCAGGCGAGGTGGTCCAGTTGACCCTCACGTGAATCGTCCCGATAGTGTCACTGGGGACGCCTGCGGGATAGGGACCCTCAAGGTTCGAGCACTTGTTCACGTGGCCACCGACGCGGGTGAAGTGGCCTGACGCCGTCACGGTTCCGCCCACTATGTGGTAAGTCCCGAAAGTTCCATTGCACCCCGAAAGTGTTCCCGTGAAATGCATGGTCAACCCAGTCGCTGTCCCGTTGGTCGCGATCTGGTGGTTGAAGTGTCCTGTACCCGCCAGCGGGTTGCACGTGACCGTCCCAGAGAGCGGTGACGCCCAGGCGACACCGCCGAGTCCGACCAAGAGCCCCGCTTCAACGACAACGACGGCGGTGACGGCAACGACCTTGCGAAACACAGATCCTCCTTTGTCAAGAATCGCCGCTCGAAGGTGAATGTCTAACAGGTACAAGGAGTCCGAGCGCCCTCGGGTGGTCGGAGTCGGGAACGGGCTCTTACCGTCTCTTGGTTCCTAGCCTGCTCTTCGCGTGTCCTTTGGTCGACCGACCTTCACAATCGTGGTCGCCCGTCCCATGTGACTCGTACCCTGACTGCCCTTTGCGATAGATATCGAGAACTCGGCTGTCGCCGTGTTCTGCGTTGAGGGGTGGCCCCTTGTCTTGATCTTCTTGTCGAGGACTTCCACCGTGATGGTGGACGACTTCGCTGTCTTCTTGGGCTACGGAACGCAGGCCCCTGTCTACTACCGATCAGTCTTCTCCAATCCTTCTGGAGAATCGATCACAGACTCGGTGAGTGTGACTGTCAACTACCGGACCTGCCGGCGGCCACCCACACGCTGGAATCGACTGGTCGCAATGTGCGCTAACGAATGCCGATCTTGCCAACGCAAACCTGACCAATGCCGATCTTGCCAACGCAAACCTGGAGTCAGTCAACCTGACCGGGGCCAACCTGACGAACGCTAACCTCAACAAGGCGGACCTGGACGAAGCCAATCTGAACAACGCGAACCTATCGAACGCCGATCTTTCGTTCGCCGTCCTCGCGCAGGCCAACCTGTCGTTCGCCTACGGTGCCGCCACCCTGGAGTACGCCCAGATGGAGGACGCCAGCCTCACAACCGCCCAGATGGACGACGCCGCCTGGCGCACGCCGACCTTGAAGGGGCCAACCTGGAGAGGGTCAGCTTGGAGAACGCCAACCTGTACAACTCGTTCCTGACAGGTACCAACCTGCGCTATGCCGACCTGAATCTGATTTACGACATGGGGGGCGTGACTGTAAACACAACCTGTCCCAATGGCACCAACAGTGACAACGATGGGGACACCTGCGTGAACAACCTCGGATGACGCACAGGTTGGGTATTCGGGAGGACTACGCGCGCGGCGTTCGGATGAAGCCACCGAACATGGGGGGCAATCTCCTCTAGCTCGTCCTGCTTCAACTGGGCGGGGATGTCGATCAACGGGGGGTCTTCTTCGCAAGGAGATAGATGATTGCCAAAGCTAACTCGTTATACCCTCCCGTAATGATGGGCATGGGGCTCCCAACCCTGACCCATAGGCAACCCATCGGGGAATGGGTTCTCGGCCCAACCCTCCGACGGGTACCGTGCATGGCATGATCCCTGACCATTACACCTTGAGCGGCTCTGACGTCTCGATCCCGCCGCTCGGCGTGGGGACCTGGGCCTGGGGTGACCGCTCGACTTGGGGCATGGGGGGCTACGACGCCGACCTGACGCGCGACTCGATCCAAGAAGCATGGGACGCCTCAATCGATGCCGGAGTCACGTTGTTCGACACCGCCGAGGTGTACGGACGGGGAGAGAGCGAAAGGATCATCGGCGCCATGCTGGCCCGAGACCGCGAAAGGGCTGCCTCGGTAGTGATCGCCACCAAGTTCATGCCATCGCCGTGGAAGCTGGAAGTCCGCGGCGCGCTTTTGAAATCCCTCCGAGGCTCGTTGGGCCGCCTCGGCCTGTCTGCCGTTGACCTCTATCAGATCCACGGTCCCATCAGCCTTCGCTCCCACTCGGCACTGGCCGACGCTTTGGCCGCAGCGCACGAGGAGGGTCTGGTGAAGGCGGTGGGGGTCTCGAACTATTCGGTGAAAGAGACTCGCTCCATGGCTGCGGCGTTGAGCAGTCGAGGCATGCGATTAGCCACCAACCAGATCGAGTTCTCGCTGCTTCGACGCTCTCCCGAGACGAGCGGCCTTCTCTCTGCCTGCGCGGAGTTGGGTGTGGTGCCGCTGGCGTACTCTCCGATTGGTCAAGGTCGCCTCACGGGCAAGTATTCGGCTTCTCATCCTCCCCCCGGAAAACGCAACTTCTCCAAACATCCGATGGCAATTGTCGACGGAGTCGTCGCCGAGCTGCAGCGCATCGGCGACAAAAACGGGGGAAAGGTGCCGAGCCAAGTCGCCCTGAACTGGGTGATGACAAAAGGTGTGGTTCCGATCCCCGGGGCGAAGAACAGGCATCAGGCTGAAGAGAACGCTGGGGCTCTCGGATGGTCCATGGACGAAGAGGACGTCGACGGGCTCGATCGAGTGGCCCTTCCCGGCATCCGCAACCTCCAGAGCCGATTCTGGCAACACGGCTGACCTGGGGCTCACATCCCGCACCGCGAAGGCTGTCGACAAGAGGGTCAAGGTGAAGCACCATCCCACCCGCAGAACAGTGCCACAAAGGTGCGGTCGATCACGATTTCGTGAGGTTGGTTGATTGGGCCGTCCCTCGATCGACGAGTTCTCGCAGTCCCTAGGACCGAACAGGAGAAAGACATGGGATCCGAACTAAAGATGACCACCACCGCACGAGAGTGGCGAGTACGGCGGGCGGCGAAGAGCGTCCGCACTAGCGTCGGCTATGGCGCTCGGGTGCGGAAGGACCCACGCACGGGGCACTACTCGCTCATCGACCTAAGTACCAACGCACTGATCGCCGACGACCTTGACCTTGGTTCCCTGGAGGAACTGGTGGGTAGCGGCGCCCTATGGAACGAAAGGCTTGTGGTCCCAGGCACCGAGGCGATGGTCGAACTCATGGATGTGCTCCAAGCGACGGTCTGTGGTGGTGGTTCCGTGTTCGTATCTGACGGCGCCATCGAGATCGAGCCCGACTCGATCGATGACGTGGCTCTCCTTTTCGAGGAGGTCGCAGGGCTCGACGGGCTGGATGTCGGGATCACTATTCAGTTGTCTGGCGACTACCCGGCGCTTTTAGAGCACCTGCGCACCACGTACGCCACCGAACTCACAGAACATGCGGCGGAGCAGGCGAAGTGGGACGCAGAGCACGGGAGGATTGATCACTGAGGCTGAGACGCCGCTCGTTGGTTATCTGCAGAACGATCTCCTCCTGCCCCGGTGGTCAGGCGACGGGCATGTTCTGCTTGAGCTTCGATGTTAGAGCGGGAGGATAGGGGCGGTGAGATAGAGGGCCTGGATCTGGCTTTTCTCATCCACGCACAGCACGATAGCCTTCTCCGGGGGATGCAAGTAGAGGCCGACGACATCGTGCACCTTGGCTTCGAGCTCGGGATCGGTGGAGAACTTGAACGTCTCTCGACGCCAGGGCTTCACGCCGTAGCGGCGCTAGGCTCTCGCCACGGTGGCGTCGGCCACACCGATCTCTGCGGCTAGCAGCCGGGTCGACCAGTGCGTGACTTCAGGCGTTTGGGGGGAGGCTTCAGCGTGCGGGCGATGATTCGGGCGTCGTCGACGGTCTTGGGCTGGCTCGAACGCGCAGAATCAAGAAGCCCGTCGAGACCGTCTGTCTGATACCGATCCCGCCACTGGATCACCGTCGGTCGCGATACACCAAGCCGGAACACGATGGCAGATGTTCTCTCACCGGCCCCTGCCCACAACACGATCTTGGCTCTGGTGACTAGCTCGGCACGCACCGACGTGGAACGCGTCCACTGCTCGAGCGTTAGCGGTACTCGTCGCGGATCTGCAGTATTAGTAAAGCGTATGGTATTTGGCTGTAAAAAGTGTAAGGAATAATGAGCACTACACTAGGTCTTCCCAGGTCGCGCTGGGATCGTGAAGACCCACTGACAATCCGGACTCGTGCAGATCAGATGCCGATGATCTTCGACAGGGCAGTCATCGCCGTGGCTGCCCCAGTCCTCGTCTAACTGGTCGGACTGGCACTTCGGACAGGTCGGAGACGGCACGATGCAAACGTAGTTCGGCACCTGGACTGGTGGATTTGAATCATCCAGCCCTCGCGTCTGGGGAAGCGACAAGGAGTGCAAGGCCCTGTTGAGGAGTGAGATGGTCCCCACACTCCCGTCGCCACCACCGGCGCGGCGGGGGGACAGGGACCATGAGGGCATGGTGACCACCCTGTCCCACTCCGCCGCAACTTCTGGGGCGAATCCCGGACCCGCATGATGGCAACGGGACACCCCAATCTCAAACATTGGCACCACACACCCCTTGGCAGTAGGGCCGAAAGTCCCCACCCCTTGCGCGCACGGGCGGTACGGCACCCTCGAATACACACGACGCGTGTGTAGTTGTCGGCGTACGTGCCTCAATAGGTGGCCAACACCATGTGGCTACCTATGAGCGTTTGTCGGCAGGTTGAGTGTCCTACGACAAGGGGTGGGCGTTGAAGAACCGCCACATGACCTCGTTGGCGTCGATGAGAGTCGTCGCCCGGCCCATGAGTAGGGGCAGCGACATGGGTGATCCCGGCCACACGTGGCCTGAGCCTGTAAACTGGTAGAGCACGACTTCGGTGCCGCTCTCACCGGGGCCGTACGTGATCTTGGTGACCGTCTGGCCCTCGTCGAACGACCCGGGACTGCCCGCACGCGTCTCGCCGGTCATTGGGGTGGGTGGGCAGCCATTGTGCGCCACCCACTGGCCGATTCCGGCCTCTACCGAGGGATAGTGGGTGCGGACACGGAGGCCGCCCAGTTGACGGGCCTTCCTGCCTCCATAGAGTGCGGTCGGGTCGTCCACGCTATGGAACTCCATCACCGACACCGGTCTCGAAGATCGACACGGAACAGCGAGCTGCCCGGCAACCGAGGCCACGGCGGCGATATGGGGCGACTCGACGGCCATACGATGAGCCATCATCCCGCCGTTCGACATCCCCGTGACATAGATCCGCCGAACGTCGACCGGGATCTTCTCCTGGAGCACCGACAAGATGGCCTCCGTGAAGCCCACGTCGTCGGCGTTGTTCCAAGTGGCGGGGGGACAGCACCCTCCGGCGTTGAACGCGAGAAACCGGCGCTGGCCGGGGAATAGCCCGGTGCCGTTCGGGTAGATGACGATGAATCCATGGCGGTCAGCGGTCACGTCCATACCCGAGAACAACCGCTGCTGTAATGCACGGCTGCTGCTTCCATGGAAGTTGACCACCACCGGGAGCGCCACGTCGTCGATTGCCTGCGGCGGGACGTGGACCAGGAACGTCCGAGTTCGCCGGTCGAATGGCAGCGACAACTGATAGTCGCCGGGGCCGAGAGGTGTGGATATCGCGGCTGCGCCGGTCACCGCGTTGCGATAGAACCTGGACATCACAACAAAGCTAGTCAACCGTTGCCAGTTCCTCGCATACGGTCATCTGTTGGCCCTCGTTACTGCGAGGCCACCACGAAGGGCACGTGAAGTGATTTAGCGGCCCTCTTCTTGGCCTGTTCCCCGCGTCGGTCGTAGCGGGCTGTGGTGGTGATGCTGGCGTAACCCACAAACCGCTGCACCACGGAGATGTCGACACCGGCGTCGAGGAGGTCCGACACGCACGAGCGCCGCAGGTCACGGGGTGAGAAGGCCGACACCTTGGCCTTCTTCGCCCTGGACTGGAGAATGGCGTACACCGCCTGGTCGGTCATCGGTCGTACGACCACCTCCCCCGGCTGAGTCACGGGACAGAACAATGTCCCCGGCTCATCGCCCCGTACCGTGATCCACTCGCGTACGGCGTCGGCGGCACCGTTGTCGATGTAGGCGATGCGCTCCTTGTTGCCTTTCCCCCGGACGATGAGCGCGCCGGTCTCGGGGTCGTAATCGGCGATGTCCAGGATTACTACCTCGGCACGTCGAAGACCGGCGGCATAAAGGACGCCCATGAGAGCCGCATCACGGGCATCTGCCGGGCTCGCCCCGCGACAGGACTCGAAGAGCGCCCTCAGCTCGCCGCGCGACAGTGCCCGGCCCCGGGGCAAGCGCTCACCGCAGACGGCGGGGAGATCGATGGCACGCTGGAGGTCCTCGGCGGACATGAGCCCGAGCCGCCATGCTTCGCGCAGGACCCCGCGCAAAGCGGCGAGGTGACGGTTGGCAGCGGCGGGGCTGTAGCGATCGGCGAGGACGGCACGGAGGGCCCGGGTGTGCTGGTAGCCAAGGTGCTGCCAGGGCAGCGTGTCGGCCTTCAGGCGACCGCTGGTGAGGATGCTCGCCATGGTCTCCAGAGCAGCCTCATGTGACCGCTGGGAGCCTCTCGCCAGACGGGACAAATAGACGTTGGGGGGCCGTCTGGAGGGGTCCTTGATAGCGGCAGCCCGGAGATCGTTCTGGAATCGCCGGGAGTCTGTCGTCAGGGATGGCGGGGAGAAGGTCGGTCACGACCCAAAATCGAGCGAGAAGCATCATTCTCATAAGCACTCTTCTACCGGCGGCGGGGACCTTCGGCTCTGGGCGGGTTGCCACCCAGGGCACACCATGAAAGGGCAGGGCCGAGCAGCTCGTCGCCATTGAACGGGCAGATCGGCGGCCTATGGACGACATGGAAGGAGGCCCCCATGACGGATCTGCAAGGGGTCGAGGGCACGGCTGCTCCGACCCTGGGACCACAAGGCAATGACCCGATGGCCGATCGTGAACGGGCACGAAAGCGGCTGGAGGCCAAGAGGGATCTCGTGAACCACGTCGTGGCCTACGTCGTTACCAACGCGTTCATCGTGTTGGTGTGGGCGTTCACAGGAGCTGGGTACTTCTGGCCCGGATGGGTGATCGGTGGCTGGGGGGTGGGCCTCGTCCTGCATGTCTGGGACACCTTCTACCGACGTCCGATCACCGATGCCGACGTCGATAGGGAGCTGCAGCGGGGAAACTGAGACCCCTTCTCGGTCGTCGGGATAACGAAGCCGAGGTCAGGGTCGAGAAGCGCGACGTGACGGTCCATGCGTGCGGCGTTCGGCAGCCGTGACAAACGAGAAGAGCGGCCCCTCTGAGGGCCGCTCTCCAGATGACGCTCGCTGGCGTCTTCGCCAACTTGGTACTCCCGATTCCCGGTTCAGGAGCCTTGGCGAAACTCGGATCACGTCCGATGCAGACATCGTGACATGAGACGTCGACTGGGCCCAGGGTCGAAAGTCCCATGTGTCCCTGGAAGTCTTGATCCAAGGTGATAAGTGTCGCATGGTTGGCCGCGTCGACCCCGCTGGGTGTTGTGGGTCCATCGTCGGGAAGACGCAAAGGGACGTCAACCCCCAAGTCCATGTCAACTCCAAAGTCAATGGCGCGCACGTCTGTCACCGTCGGGGGTGGCCCCGAGCGTTACCGGATGGGTTGCGCCCCGCTTTCTGGGATCGCTGGGGGTGATGAGACCCGCATGTGCGAGCGGTCTGCCGCCAACGCCGGGACATCCGATAGCGAAGCCTCTTTCTGTCAAGAGGGCCGTTTGGGGCGCGCCGAAGCACCGGCCGGCGGCCGGACGTATCGTTGTGCTGGATCCGGGAAGTGGCCGAACCGAAGAGCCGGTATCAGGGTGTGAGCCGGTCGCGCTGGCCATAGGAGTCGCCCCTACTTGCCCTCCCGGGTCCGCTATGTCACCTGGTTGAGTCGATGACCAGCTGTCGATACACGCCGTTCGAGATCTGACGCTTGAGGGCGCGCAGCGCTTCCTTGGTGGTCTTGCCCTCGGCCACCTTGCGATCGAAGTACTTCCGTCCTGCGCCCGGATTGCGGATCTGGGTGTTACAGAGCCGGGCCGCCGAGCTCCCGAGACGCTAGAACCGAAGCTCAGCGCCCCCACAATCATGAATCAGGGTGATGTCGCCTGGGTGGGTCCGAGAGACCAGGTCGGGGATCCCGCCACATACCCGGCAGTCTCGGGTGGGTCAAGACCTGTCGGCGCTGGAGTACCGTCGCACCGCAAGCAGCGCCCATGCCAACGATGGGAGAACCAAGTGGGAAGGATCATTGTCAGCGAGAACGTGTCACTCGACGGGGTCGTCGAGGACCCAGCCGGTGACGAGGGTTCCAGGGTTGGCGGCTGGGTTGGGATCCTCAAAGACCGCGAGGAAATCAACAGACTTGCTCTCGATGATGCAATGAATGCCGAAGCGATCTTGCTTGGTCGGCGGAGCTATGAGTGGTTCGCCTCAAGGTGGCCATCTCGGAGTGGAGAGTTGGCCGACAGGTTGAATGGCCTGCCCAAATATGTCGTGTCCTCGACTTTGACGGACCCTGCGTGGAACAACTCAGTGGTGATCAAGGGCGACGTGCTGAGCGCGGTTGCACAACTGAAGGGGGAGCGAACCGGGGACATCCTCGTCTTAGGCAGTTTTCAGCTCGTCCACATGCTGATTGAGCACGACCTCGTTGACGAGCTGCGGTTGAAGGTTTATCCAATCGTGCTTGGAGCAGGCCAACGCCTTTTCGGGGAGACGAGCGAGAAGAAACCCATGCGCCTTCTCGAATCTCGTTCCCTCGGTGAGGGCGTGGCCGTATCGATCTACGAAGCCGTCCGAGACACATGACCAACTACGGCTCAGAGAGGGTACCAGCCGAGCGAAATGTGCCGTGGTGCGCGAGCAGGGCTTCCGAGGGAGAGCACTCGTCGTACTCGACCAGGCTGATCTCGGTCGCCGTCGGACCTCCTCATCTGTGTCGTCTAGCTGGGTTACCGCGCAGGGTATCAGGGTAGAGCAGGACCGAATCTGAGCGAGTTGGAGGTCACCACATGACCGCTGCCACGGGTGAGCAGACCGCCTTCGTGTACACGGCCTACATCCAGGCGAGCCCCGAGCGCGTGTGGCAGGGCCTCACTGACCCCGGCTTGATGAAACGTTACTGGCGGCACCAAAAAGCTGGTCCTAAGGCATTCCTTTCGGACTGGAAGAAGGGCTCCCCTTACGACATGACGCACGACGAAGTCGGGCTCGTCGTGAGCGGCGCTGACCAGGTCGTCCTGGAGTCTGATCCCCACCGCCGACTGGCCTACAGCTGGCACACCATCACGCCTGAGTGGGCCGCCGCGGTCGGCATGGACGAGGCGACCGCCGCCACCTGGAGGGCCGAGCCTCGATCGAAGGTGGCATTCGACATGGAGGATGTTGGGCACGGCACAACCAAGCTGACCGTGACTCACGGTGGCTTCGCGCCAGGCAGCGTAGTGCTCCCTGCGATCTCCGAGGGGTGGCCCGCCGTCCTGTCGAGTCTGAAGACCCTGCTGGAAACGGGAACGTCGTTGCGTACCTCCTGAAAAAGGGGCCGTCGCCTCGACGTCCGAAGGCTGAAACCGCTGCTGACCGGATAGCGCACGAATCGCGGAAATATCGAACCCGACTGAGAGGTGCCGGAGTAGGTCGGGTGGGAATCGACAGCAACACACGGTACTCCGGAGTTCCCGAGCCCCCCATATGTCCACCCGAGCAAAGCCCCACGGGTCAGCGGTGAAGAACACGCCGGAGGCAACCCGCGCAGTATTCGCGTCGCCGAGCTGAGCGATACTGCTCGGATCGGTTAGACCCCGGACCGGAGCCCCCGAGCAGGACCCGGGAGCGGCGGGACGAAGGTGCTTTGGTGGCTTGAATCGCTACCCTACCTACGCCTTGGCGGGACGTTTGGTCACAGAGAAGCCGCTGAGCTACCCCTCTGAGCGTGATCGTCAAAGGGGGCTACTGTCGGGCCGTGACGGATGCCCAACGCCTACTCCTAGACCGGCTCGATATCGATGACCTCTTGGTCCGCTATGCGACCGCTATCGACGAACGCCGATGGGACAGCCTCGACGGCGTCTTCACGGACTATGCCGTGCTCGACTATCGCTCGGCCGGGGGGATCCGTGGATCCCTCGCTGAGGTCAGGGACTGGCTCTCGTCCGTCCTGCCCATTTTCGCCTGGACCCAGCATCTCATCGTCAATCGAGTCGTTGACCTAGTCCCAGGAGCAGATACGGCGACCGCCCGTTCTGCATTCCACAACCCCAACGGTGCCGAGATCGATGGGAAGCCGTGGTTGTTCGTGGTTGGCGGCGTCTATCACGACCGGATGATCCATACCGACACGGGCTGGAGGATCTGTCACCGGGTTGAGGAGACGATCTGGTGGGACAACCCGCTGCCCGGGCTCCCTCCCACTCCATTTTCGGTTCCAGACGACGCCTTCACATGAATCAAATGACGGGGCCGGGGCTGACCGAACCGCATCCGCGGCCGTAGCCTTGTGATTCCGGCCGCCGGGGAGGGACGAGATGATCGAGACCAGTGAGATTGAGATCACCTTCAGCGAGGACGGGAGCCATACGGTGGCGCGTGCTTCGCTCACCATCCGTGGGGCCACATTTGTGGGCACGGGTCGGGCGAGGCGACACCCGGCTGACCCGAACGTGCCGATGGTCGGCGAGGAACTCGCCACCGCACGCGCCCTATCCGACCTCTCGCACCAACTCCTCGACGCCGTAACCGAGACCATCTCGGAGCGTGGGCTTCGGATGAGCTAAGGGCTCAGATCTATTGGTACCGACGCAAGTAAGTCCGAAGGTCATCCACAACCTCCTCGACATTGATCCGGCTGATTTCTCCCAGCTCCGAAATGCACTGCCAGACAATCGCGTGCTCGAACTCGATCGCCCTCAGAGATGTCGACGCGACGCGACGCAGAACATCCAGCCGTTGTGCGGGATCATCAGACTCCGTTCACGTCCAACGACAAAACGGTTCTCTTTGATCGTCCCATCACTTTCTCGATACTGCGAGAGTGTCTCGTCGAAAAGAGAAAGAAATGCCCCCGCGTTTGATCCATTGCTCGTCAGGAGAGATCGCAGCAAAAACAGCACCTGCTCACTCATCAGGGGAGAGCGGCTCGATCGTACAGATTCATCGACCTGAGTGGGCCTGCCAGCCGGAACCCGATTTCACGATCTTCGCCACACCTTTGCCTCGGCCTTGATTGCCGCCGGGTGCTCGGTGAAGGCCGTTCAAATGGCCCTCGGTCATGATTCGGCGACAACCACACTGAATACGTACGCCCACCTGTGGCCCTCCGACTCAGACCGCACGCGGGCAGCCGTGGACGCCTTCCCGATGCCACATCAGGAGGCAAAAGACGAGCGGGCAGTTTGACCTCACGAAACGCCGTGTGTCAGATCCGTGTCATACGTGCCCGCGTTCAACCTAAAGAAGCAGGTCAAAACCTATAGACGGCCTAGATGTCGTAGTAGAGCATGAACTCCCACGGGTGGGGCCGGAGTCGGATGGCATCGACCTCGTTCACGCGCTTGTAGTCGATCCACGTCTCGAGCAGGTCGTCGGTGAAGACGCCACCGGCTTTCAAGAAGTCGTGGTCGGCCTCGAGTGCGGCCAGCGCCTCGTCGAGTGACCCCGGCACCTGCGGAACCTTCGAAAGCTCTTCGGGCGGCAGGTCGTAGAGGTCCTTGTCCACCGGATCGGGAGGCTCGATCCGGTTCTGCACACCGTCGAGGCCCGCCATGAGCATGGCCGAGAAGGCGAGATATGGGTTGCACGAGGGGTCGGGGCAACGGAACTCGACACGCTTGGCCTTGGGGCTCTGCGAGTAGAGCGGGATGCGACATGCCGCTGAGCGGTTGCGCTGCGAGTACACCAGGTTGACCGGAGCCTCGTAGCCCGGCACGAGGCGCTTGTACGAGTTCGTGGTCGGCGCCGCAAACGCGAGCACGGCCCGAGCGTGCTTGAGCAGCCCACCGATGTACCAACGCCCCGTGTCGGAGAGCCCCCCGTAGCCCTCCCCGTAGAAGAGGGGGTTCCCGTCCTTCCACAGGGACTGGTGACAGTGCATGCCCGAACCGTTGTCCTGGAACAGGGGCTTGGGCATGAACGTGGCGGTGAACCCCGCGGCGCGTGCCACGTTCTTCACGACGTACTTGTAGAGCATGAGCTTGTCGGCCATGACGAGCAGGGTGTCGAACTTCATGTCGATCTCGGCCTGGCCGGCGGTGGCCACCTCGTGGTGCTGCACCTCGATCTCGATGCCGAGGCGCTCCATGGTGAGGATCATCTCCGACCGCAGGTCCTGGAAGTGGTCGGCCGGGGGGACCGGGAAGTACCCCTCTTTGGGGCGGATCTTGTAGCCGAGGTTGGGTCCCTCGTCGGTGCCCGAGTTCCAGTGTCCTTCGACCGAGTCCACCTGATAGAAGGCGTGGCGCTGGTCCTGGGAGAACCGGACGTCGTCGAAGATGAAGAATTCGGCCTCCGGCCCGAAGTAGCAGGTGTCGGCCAAGCCCGTCGTACCGAGGTAGGCCTCGGCCTTGGTCGCCACGTAGCGAGGGTCGCGCGAGTACGGCTCGAGGGTCACGGGGTCGCGCACGAAGCAGTTGAGGTTCAGCGTCCGGTGCTCACGGAAGGGGTCGATCACCGCCGTGTTGGGGTCGGGCATGAGCAGCATGTCCGACTCCTGGATCTCCTGGAACCCCCGGATCGAGGATCCGTCGAACCCGAATCCCTCCTCGAAGACCTCCTCGGTGAGCTGATGGGTGGGGACCGAGAAGTGCTGCATCAGCCCGGGCAGGTCGACGAACCGGACATCCACGATCTCGATGCCCTCGTCCTTCACCAAGCGCAGCACTTCCGCCGGCGTCCGCTTCTGCACGGTTCCTCCTTGGTCTGTTTCCCGGCCCGGCTCCGCCGCCGGGGGTCTTCGCAGCGGCCCCATGGTGGTGGCTGGGACCGACCACTCACAAGTCGCGCCGCCCGCGCACGCCCGACGGGCCCGGTCGGCCGACCCTGAGCCTCCCACGAGGGGATTTCGCGTCGGTTGCCCGTCTGTAAACGGCGTATGAACTCGTTCCCCCACCCCTCCCGGGCCTGCGACACTGGGAGTGCGCCGTTGGCCACGCCCGCTCGGGAGCGCTGACCGGCGTCGATTGACCCACAGCGGAGGCCATATGCGGAGCCAGCAGGAATACGTCCTCAGGACCGTCGAAGAGCGCGCCGTGCGATTCGTGCAGCTGTGGTTCACCGACGTCCTCGGGACGGCCAAGACCTTCGCCATCACACCCGCCGAGCTCGAGAACGCCCTCGAGGAGGGCATGACCTTCGACGGGTCGGCCATCGACGGATTCTCCCGGGTCCAAGAGAGCGACGTGCTCGCCCGTCCCGACGCCAAGACGTTCCAGATCCTGCCCTGGCACCCCGACGAGGCTCCCGTGGCCCGCGTGTTCTGCGACATCTTCAACCTCGACGGCACCCCGTTCGAAGGCTGCCCTCGCCACGTCCTGCGCCGCAATCTCGACCGGGCCCGGGAACAGGGCTTCACGTTCTTCGCCTCTCCCGAGATCGAGTACTTCTACTTCGCCAACCCCGACCCTTCCGAACCGCCCGTCACCCTCGACACCGGCTCGTACTTCGAGCTCACCGCCACCGACGTGGCGAGCGACCTGCGCAAGCGCAGCGTGCTCACCCTGGAGGAGATGGGCATCCCCGTCGAGCACGCCCAGCACGAGGACGCGCCCAGCCAGCACGAGATCGACCTTCGCTACACCGATGCCCTGACGATGGCGGACACCGTGATGACCGTGCGGCTCGTGGTCAAGGAGACCGCCCAGAACCAGGGTGTCCACGCCAGCTTCATGCCCAAGCCGCTCACCGGCGTCCAGGGATCGGGCATGCACACCCATCTTTCTCTGTTCGAAGGCGACAAGAACGCGTTTTACGACGCCGACGACGCCATGGGGCTGTCGGAAGTGGCCAAGCGGTTCACGGCGGGCTTGCTCCGCCACGCCCACGAGATCACCGCCGTCACCAACCAGTGGGTCAACTCCTACAAGCGCCTGGTCACCGGCTACGAGGCCCCCATCCACGTGTCGTGGGCCCGCAACAACCGGTCCGCGCTCATCCGGGTCCCGGTCATCAAGCGCAACAAGTACGAGTCGACCCGCATCGAGTACCGCGCCCCCGACACCGCCTGCAACCCGTACCTGGCTTTCGCCGTCATCCTGGCGGCCGGGCTGAAGGGCGTCGAGGAAGGCTACGAGCTGCCTCGCGAAGCCGCCACCAACCTCTTCGCCATGACACCCGAGGAGCTCGCCGCCGAGGACATTCGGTCTCTGCCGGGGAGCCTCAACGAAGCCGTCGTCGAAATGGAGCACTCCGAGCTGGTCGCCGAGGCGCTGGGCGAGCACGTGTTCGAATGGTTCATCCGCAACAAGCGCGCCGAGTGGGGTGCGTACAAGACCCACATCAGTCAGTTCGAACTCGACCGATACTTCCCGCTCCTCTAGGCGCAGCGCTGCGTTCGATGGTGCCGCCCGCAAGGAGACACGACCGCTGATGGAACCGCTGCTGTGCTACCCGGAGCCCTTCCCCACCGAGCTCGCCCTCGTCATCGAGCGGGCCGGCTACCCGTGGAAGGCTGTCGCCCGCCCCGAGCACGCCGAGACCGACGAGCCCGACGACGGTTGGGCCGGGGCCGTGGTGTGCGCCGAGCCCGACGCCACCGGGGCATTCGCCCTGTGCCGCTTGGTGCGGGCCCGCGACGTCCCCCTGCGGCCCCTGCTCCTGGTGGTGGGGCCGACACAGCTGGCCGACCTGCACCTGCGTGAGGACCACTTCGACGACTTCTGCGTCCTCCCCGTGCGCGGCGAGGAGGTGGCGGCGCGCCTCGCCCACCTCTTCTGGCGCACGGGCCGGGGCCTTCGTCCCGAGCTCATCGAGCACGGGCCCCTCGTGCTCAACCTCGAGACGTACCAGGCTGCCGTGGCGGGACGGGCCCTCGACCTCACCTACATGGAGTACGAGCTGCTCCGCTTTCTCGCGGCGCGCCCGGGCAAGGTGTTCACCCGCGAGACGTTGTTGAGCCGTGTGTGGGGGTACGAGTACTACGGCGGGGCGCGCACCGTGGACGTCCACGTCCGGCGCCTGCGGGCCAAGCTCGGTGAAGAGCACGCCCATCTGATCGAGACGGTGCGCTCGGTGGGCTATCGATTCGGTCACGGCACCTGGGCGCCGTGACCTGACGCCCGGCGCTCAGCCGATCGGCTGGTCACCGCCGTAGGCCCAGGCCTCGATCTCGACGAGCGCCCCCAGGGGAAGACCGGCCACGGCGACGACGGAACGGGCGGGCCGGTGCTCGCCGAGCACCTCCAGGTAGACGGCGTTGAAGGCGCCGTAGTCGGCCATGTCGGTGAGAAAGACGGTGGTCTTCACAACGTGGGCCCAGCCCAACTCGCGCCCCCACAGCAACGCCGACAGGTTGGCAAGGGACTTGCGCGCCTGGGCCTCGAACCCCCCCGCGACGAGCACGGGACCGTCGGCACCGGGCTCGACACCCACCTGTCCCGAGCACACGAGCCACGGCCCGGCGCGCACCGCCGGCGAGTAGGGCCCGACCGGTGTGCTCACGTACCACCTCCTCCGTCCACGGGCCACGACGAGGGAAGCCCGGCTGTCAACCACGCCGCGGCGGCGACAGCAGCGAAGACGGTATCTCCCGCCGCCACGGGGGGGCCGCCATCGTCTTCTACCACGACCTCCACCATGGGCATGCTCCGGGCCGGGATGATCCCGAAGGATCGGATGGTCAGGTCGAGCACGGCGCCCGCCTCGTCGACGGCCACACCCTCGCTTCGCACCCACCCGAGGGCCTGGTGGACCGCACCGATGGCATAGGAACGCACCACGACCTCGTCGAGCGGGTCCCCGGCCGCCACCGAGACCTGGACCGTCCCGTCAGCGCCGACCGTCGCCGTGGCCTCGGCCCCGGCGGGCGAGCGCACGGTGACGGGATGCCCCGGTCCTGTCACACCGGCGCCAACGGCGTCGAGGGCGGCGAGGAGGACGGCGGCTTCGGCCCAGCCCGCTCCCCGCAGGTCGGCCGACACCGGCGGACCCGGGACAACGATCTCCTGGACCACCAGCTCGGGGGCGACCGACGCCACGGCGCCCACCCACCGCTCGAGGCGCGGTGAATTCGGGGTGCGGGCCACGCGCAGGACCCCCGACCCGTCGCGGCGGACACCGGCCGCGATCGGAGGGCGTTTGGGCCCGTAGCGCACCACGTCCTCACGCGAGTACACGACCCGCACCGCCCGGCCCGTCTCGTCGGCGAGGCGACGGGCCACGGATCCGACCGGGGACGCCGTCTTCCCACCGAAGGCGCCTCCGTTGGCGAGGGGCGTCACCGGTTCACCGCCCGGCGCACACCACGACGCGTCGGGCTCGAGGTAGGCGGGCTCGACGAACGTCGTGCGCAAGGTGAGGTCCCAGTCCCCGGGGGCGACGTCCAGGGGGTGGCGCAACGCCACGGTGGAGTTGCGCCCCGGGATCCGTTCGGCGCGCCGGCGAGCGTCGGCGATCGACTCCCCGACCACCCAACCACCCCGCCCGTCCGGGACCGCCACCAGCGCGTCAACCGGCGCGGTGTCCTCGGCGAAGCCCCCGCCCCCGCACGCCACCTTGGCCCCCACCGCCTGCGGGCCGGCTCCCTCGAGGCTGGCGCGGCGCGCCGCCATCGCCAGGTCTCGCCCGACCGAGGGGGCGTCGGGCTCCTCGGGCCGGTAGACGCGGCGCGCCGCCTCGGCGATCGTCTGCCACCCCGTGCACCGACAGAGATGAGCCAGAAGGGCGCGGCCGACGTCCTCGTCGTCGGGGGCGACGCGGCGGGCGCCGAGGCCGGCCAGGCGCATGATGATCCCAGGCGTGCAGAAACCGCACTGGCTCGCCCCGACGGCGGTGAAGGCGTCGGCCCAGGTGGTGCGCACGGTTGGATCGAGCCCTTCGAGCGTGGTGACGTCGCGGCCCACCACACGTCGGGCGGGAGTGACACAGGCCACCCTCGGGGCCCCGTCCACCCACACCGTGCAGCACCCGCACTGGCCCTGGGGGCTGCACCCGTCCTTGGGCGATCGGCGGCCGAGGCGCTCTCGCAGGACCTCGAGCAGTGACGCTCCATCGTCGGGGACCTCGACGATGACCCCGTCGACACGCAGGGACAGCGTGGGCGCCGGGTGCGGCGCGCCGGGCTGGGTCAGCTGAAGGACGAACCGCACCCGCAGGTGCGGGTGGCGTTGGGGTTCGTGATGTTGAACCCGGCGCCCTGGAGGCCGTCGGTGTACTCGAGGCTGGAGCCCTTCAACAGCTCGGCGCTGGCCGAGTCGACAACAACCTTGACCGTTCCCTGCGTGGAGACGACGTCGTCGTCGGACGACTCGGAGTCGAAGAACATCTCGTAGCTGTACCCCGAGCACCCACCGGGACGGACCGCGACCCGCAGGGCGAGCGCGTCGTTGCCCTCCTGGGCCAGCAGATCGGTGACCTTGGCGATGGCGCCGTCGGTAAGGGTGATCACACTCGGCTTCCTGCTGATGCTGACCGAGCTCATCGTCGTCACCGCGCTACCTCCGTAGGTCGTGGCCACCATGGGGCCCACCACGAGGGCACGAGGCCCGCGTGCTTCGGTGTCCACTTTATCCGAGCCCACCACCGAAGCGGCCCCGAACCCGTGCTCCGCTCGCTCTTCGAACCGTAACGGACCTGGTGAACAGTAGGATCGGTGGAGTGCCTGCGCCTTCCTCGCCCCCAGCCGAGGAGGCGGTGCGCGCCGCCTTGTTGGGCGTGATCGACCCCGAGCTTGGCGACAACATCGTCGATCTCGGCATGGTCCGGGGTGTCCGGGTCGAGAGTGACGGACGGGTCCAGGTGGAGGTCGCCCTGACCGTGGCCGGGTGCCCCCTGCGCAACCAGCTCGAGAAGGACGTCGAGATCCGGGTGGGGAGCCTTCCCGGGGTCCGCGTCGTCGAGGTCGTCATGGGGGAGATGGACGCCGCCGAGCGCGGCGCCCTCATGGACCGGGCCCGGCGCAAGGCCCAGGAGGACCGGGCCGTGTCGACCGACATCCCCGCCACGGCGCGGGTCCTGGCCGTGTCCTCGGGCAAGGGCGGGGTGGGAAAGTCCTCGGTGACGGTCAACCTGGCGGTGGCGCTGGCCCGGCGGGGCCTCGTCGTCGGCCTTCTCGACGCGGACATCTGGGGCTTCTCGGTCCCCCGGCTGCTCGGGATGCAGGGCGAGCTCACCGCCGAGGGCAAGAAGATCGTCCCCCTCGAGAAGCCGGTCGGCACCGGCATGCTCAAGGTGGTGTCGATGGGGTTCCTCGCCGATGAGGAGTCCGCCATCATGTGGCGGGGCCTCATCTTGAACCGGGCTGTGCAGCAATTCCTCGAGGACGTGCGGTGGGGCGAGCTCGACTACCTCCTGATCGACATGCCCCCGGGTACCGGCGACATCCAGATGGGCCTGGCCCGCATGCTTCCCCGCACCGAGGTGCTCGTGGTGACGACACCGCCGGTCGCCGCCCAGAAGGTGGCGGCACGCGCCGCCGATATGGCCCGCAAGGGTCACCTCCGGGTGGCGGGCGTCATCGAGAACATGTCGCCGTTCACCTGTGAGCACGGCACCTCGTACGCGCTGTTCGGGTCGGGCGGAGGCGAGCGGCTCTCCACCGAGATCGGGGTGCCCCTGGTCGGCACCGTGCCGCTGCATCCGGATATGGCAGCCTCCGGCGATGCCGGCACCCCGGTGGCCATGTCCCCGGGGATCCTGGGCACGGCCTTCGAAGCCCTGGCCACGCGGATCGCCGAGGAGATCGCGCCCGTGGTGGAGGTGTCGGGCTGCACGGCCCGACTCCTCGACAAGGTGGAAGCGGCGCTGGGCGACGCCCCGTAGGACGCCGTCAGGACATCGACGCCCAGGACGCTTCGATATCGGCCCGGTCTTCCGGCCTGGCCCTGCCATCGGCGTCGAGCTTCCGGAGGTGCGCCCACAGGGACTGTCGGGCGACGGGAAGGAGCTCGTCGCGGACGTCGGCATAGACCGTGGCCAGGAGGTCGTCGACCGTGGCCCGCCCGGCCGCGTTGAGGGCCTCGGCCACCTTCTCCTCGCGAGCCCGGCGGTGTTCGATGATGCCCTCGAGGGCGGCGGCCGGGTCCACGATCAGCGCGCCGTGCCCCGGCGCGATCGTGGCGATCGGTGGGTCGAGGGCCAAGAGCGTGCGCAAGCTCGCCAGGTATCGCGCCATGTCCCCGTCCGGGGGCGCGATGACCACGGTCGACCCCTGCATGACGTGATCACCCGAGAAGAGCATCTGCTCGCCGACGAGGAGCCAGCACAGATGGTTCGAGGCGTGGCCCGGCGTGTGCACCGCCCTCAGGGTCATGCCCGATCCCTGGAGCTCGAACCCGTCGCCCACGGCACGGCTGGGCACGAACCCGTCTCGTTCGGAGAAGCCCAGTATCTCGGCGCCGGTGCGGGCGGCGAGCCCGGCCGCACCCGGGGCGTGGTCGGGATGGGTGTGGGTGACGACGATGGCACGGATCCGGCCTGCGCCGAGTTCGGCCAGCGTGTCCAGATGGCCCTCGTCGGCAGGCCCGGGGTCGACCACGACCAGGCTGTCGGTTCCCACCAGGTAGGTGTTGGTCCCCGGGCCGGTCATCATGCCCGGGTTGGGGGCCGTCAACCGGACCACGAGCGCCGACAAGGCCACGGGCCGGCCCGGTTCGGGTGGCCGGGACGGGTGGAGGGGAAGCGCCGGGCTCAACTCGGACGCTCGGCCCGACCGTCGGCGCCGATGGTCCGGACGATGGCGCCCACCTCGGAGGGCGTCATGGAGCGTCCCCGGCCCGGGTCGGGCCCTTCGGCGATGGCTTCGTCGTACCCGGGATCGCCCGGGAGCAGGATCCGGAAGCCGCGCTCGTCGGCCACCACCCGGGGGAGCACGGTGGGAACCCGCTCGACGGCGGCGGCCGCGGCCAGGAGCTCGCCGCTGGTGGTGAACCGACTGATCGCCTCGAGGTTCTTCATGGTGGGGAAGATGAGGTCGAACTCGCCCGCCTTGGCGCGTGCCAGTGCGTCGTCGGGCCGCACCCACACCGTGTCCACCGTCTCGTAGTCGTCGTGGATGGGCACCTGGCCCGCAGGCACGGCGGCGACGAAGAAGCGCGTGTCGTAGCGCTTGGGGGCGGGCTCGGGCGTGATCCAGTGGCTGAAGTAGTGGACGCGGTCGGTAGCCAGGCGCAGCCCTTCGCGGCGGCACGCGTCGAGGAAGCGCACTTCTCCCGCGTTGAGCGCGACCCGCATCGCCGCCAACCGGTGCCGGGTGTCGGCGTCGTGCGCCTCGAGCACGGTGTCGTCGGCGCCGGGCCCGTCTCCCCGGTAGGCGAGGAGGACGCCCGCTTCTTCGAAGCACTCGCGCAGGGCCGCCACCCAGAACGCCAGCCCTCCCGACCCGACGCCCAACATCGCACTGGCCTCGGCATCGCTGCGCAGCGCACAGGCCTCCTCGGCGGCGGGCGTGCGGTCCTCGTCATCGACCTTGCCGCCGGGAAAGACATAGGCGCCCCCCACGAAATCCGAGTTGAGGTGGCGCTGCAGCATGCAGACCTCGAGTGCGGGGCCGTCGCCGACGAGGGCGTCGCGCACGAGCATGATGGTGGCGGCGTCACGCGCCGCCACCGGCCCCGGGGGCTGGTCAGCGGGCGCATCCGGGGGGGACATGGTCCCAGGCTACTGAGGCCCACCCCCTTCCCGACGACGTGGGACCGAGGCGGGCCGTAGGTAGGCTGGCGGCCCCTCGGTCCGGGCGCGGTGTCGGCGCCTGCACTCGACCGCAACGGCGAGGCTCCTCGACCATGGCGACGACGCAGCTCAACGGGACCCACGACGAGACCCCCCCGGGCCCGCCGCGCCGCCGTGTGCCCATGGCGCTGGTGACGTGGGTCTTCGTGGTCCTGATCCTGTCGATCGTGGTGGTCCTCCTGGTGGTGAAGATCACCCGGGGCTCGACCACCGTCGTCCCCCCCCGGTGGCGCCCGCCTCGTCGGGGGTGGTCAAGGCCACCACCTCGGTGCCGGGCGCCGTCTTCGATGCCGTCGGCGCCCAACAGACGACCGATCCCGGGCAAGCCGTGCTCTCGGGGCAGCCGGCGCTCACCATCGGGGGCCGACCGGCCGTGGTCTACGTCGGTGCCGAGTTCTGTCCCTATTGCGCCGCGGAGCGATGGGCACTGGTGGCCGCCCTCGGCCGGTTCGGGACCTTCTCCCACCTGGGCGCCACCACGTCGTCGAACGTCGAAGTCTTCCCCGGGACCCCGACCTTCACCTTCGACGGCACCACCTACCGAAGCCGCTACGTGACCTTCGCCGCCGTCGAGGAATACGGGGCGAGGCCCTCGGCGACGGCTCCGGCCGGCTTCCCCAAGCTCCGGGACCCGTCACCGGTCGAGTGGGCGCTCGTGAAACGCTACGACACCGCGCCGTTCGTACCCGGCACGGGCTCATTGCCCTTCGTCGACGTCGACAACCGGCTCGTAGTGGGGGGAGCGGGGATCGGCTTCTCCCCCAGCGTCCTCCAGGGCAAATCGATGGCGCAGATCGCCGACGACCTCGCCCAACCTTCGAACGCCGACACCCAGGCGATATTGGGGGCGGCCAACAAACTGACGGCAGCCATCTGCGAGGCGAGCGGTGGCAAGCCGGAGGCGGTGTGCGCGTCTGCGGGCGTCCGGGCCGGGGCGACCAGCCTCGGCCTGCCCTGAGCCCCAAGGCGTCTCGAAGTCAGCCGGCGCGGCGCTGCAGGACCTGCTTGCGCTCGTTCTCGTTGAGACCGCCCCAGATCCCGTGCGGCTCACGGATCCTGATGGCGTACTCGAGACAGTCCTGGCGGACGACACAGGACGCGCAAATGTCCTTGGCGCGGTTCTCCCGCTCGATCTTGTCTTCTTTACGCTCGGCGTGCGTAGGCGGGAAGAAGACCATCGACTGCGGTCCCCTGCAGGCCGCCCGGGTCTGCCAAGCCTCCCCCAAAGTTCGAGTCTGCACTCCCCCTCCTAAAGGTGACGCTACTCCCATGTCTGTGAGCCCGACAAGGGGTGTGACCAGGAAGTTCTCTTCATTTATGGCGCCGGGTGCCGTCACCGCACGAGGGGCCCGCCGCGTCCCGCGGGTGCCACCGGGGGTGGGGGGACGCTTCACGGAGACAGAGAGGAGACAGATACGCTCGGCCCCACATGGACGTCGCCACCTTCTGCCGGAAGAGCCGGGTCCTGGTGGTCGCGGGCAAGGGTGGGGTGGGCAAGACCACCATCACCGCGGCGTTGGCCCGCATGGCCGCCCACGCCGGCCTTTCCGTCTTGGTGGTGGAGCTCGAGGGCAAGCCCGGGGTCCCGACCGCCTTCGGGGGCTCGGGTGCCTTGCGCTACGACGAGTCGGAGCTGTCCGACGTCGAATCGGTACCGGGGGGAGGGACGGTGCGGGCCCGCCGGATCACCCCCGACTACGCCCTGCTCGAATACCTGGCCGACCACGGCATGAAGCGGATCTCCAAGCGCCTCGTGTCATCGGGGGCCCTCGACGTGGTGTCGACCGCCATCCCCGGCATCCGGGACATCCTCGTCCTCGGCAAGGTGAAGAGCCTCGAGCGCCAGGGCGCCACCGATCTGATCCTGGTGGACGCGCCCGCCACCGGGCACGCCATGACGTTTCTGTCCTCGGCGCAGGGCCTCATGGACGCGGCCCGATCGGGGCCGGTGCGGATCCAGGCCGCCGACGTCGTCGAGATGCTGTCGGATCCGGACCGATGCCAGGTCGCGCTGGTCACGCTGCCCGAGGAGATGCCCGTGAACGAGGTGGTCGAGGCCGCCTACGCCCTCGAGGACCGGATCGGCATCTCGCTGGGCCCGGTCATCGTCAATGCCTGTCTCCCCGCCGACCCCGCCCTGGAGCGCGATCCGCAGCAGGCGGCATCGGAAGTCGGCATCACGCTGTCTGAGGACCAGGCCGAGGCGCTGCGTTCAGCGGCCGTTTTCCGGGCTCGCCGGTTCCGTCTCCAAGAGGAGCAGCGGGCCCGCCTCGCCGCCGAGCTCCCGCTCCCGCAGCTGCAGGCTCCGTTTCTCTTCAGCGCCGGGGTGGGGCCCGAACAACTCGACCTCCTGGCCGACGCGCTCGCCGCCGCTGTTCGCAGGCTGCCCGACGCCGGGGCCCGGACCTCGCTGTCTCGGAGCGTCGCCGAGCCGTCATCGACCCCGCCCGGCGACGAGGCCACGCCATGAGCACGGTTCCGATCTCCCCCGATCCCCCGGCCCCCGGCGCCATGGTCGGCCTGGGCGAGATCGTCGCCGAGCGCGCCATCGTGGTGTGCTGCGGATCGGGCGGGGTCGGCAAGACCACGGTCTCGGCCGCCGTGGCGCTCGAGGCCGCCCGTCGGGGCCGACGCGCCTGTGTCGTCACCATCGACCCGGCCCGGCGTCTCGCCGACGCTCTCGGCGTCGACACCCTGACCAACACGCCCCACCGGATCGACGGAGACTGGCCCGGGGAGCTGTGGGCCCTCATGCTCGATCCCAAGGGCACCTTCGACGAGCTCATCGCCAGGTACGCGTCCTCGCCCGAGCAGGCCGAGGGCATCCTGGGCAACCGGATCTACCGCAACCTCACCGGCGCCCTGTCGGGTACCCAGGAGTACATGGCCATGGAGAAGCTCTACGAGCTCTCCGAATCGGGGCGGTACGACGTGGTGGTCGTGGACACCCCGCCGTCGCGCAACGCCCTCGACTTCCTCGATGCCCCTCGCCGGCTCACCCGGTTCCTCGGCCACCGTCTGTTCCAGCTCCTGCTGATGCCGACCCGCGCCTATCTCCGGGCCGTCTCGGTCGCCACCCAGGCGCTGCTGCGCACGATCTCGAAGGTGGCGGGGGCGGAGATCGTCCACGACGCCGTGGCCTTCTTCCAGGCGTTCGAAGGCATGGAGGAAGGATTTCGGACCCGAGCCGAGCACATGCGCCGATTGCTGGCCCGCCGGACGACCGCCTTCGTGCTCGTCACGTCGCCCCGGTCCGACACCGTGGAAGAGGCGGGGTGGTTCGCCGACAAGCTCAACGAGTCGGGGCTCGCCGTCGAGGGGCTGGTCGTCAACCGGGTCCACCCCGCCTTCGGGTCCGCCGAACCACTTCCCGACGTCCCGCCCGGGAGCGCCCTCGCCGCGCTCATCGACAACCTGCGCGGCTACCAGGCCGTGAACCGGCGCGAGCGGGATGCCTTCGCCGCGCTCGTCGACCAGGTGGCGCCGTCCCCCGTGTCGCTGGTGCCCCTGCTCGACGTGGACGTCCACGATGTGCACGGGCTCGGACTCGTGGCCGACCACGTTTTTTCGGACCACGTCGACACCCGTTAGCCTGACCACCGTGCGCACCATCGTGGTGGCCAGCGACGCCCCGTCGGTCCGAGCCGATGTCGTGGCAGTGGTGGGTGATCCCGATACCGAGATCATCGAGGTCGACACGGGCTACGCCGTCGCCCCCGCCGTCGACGAGCACGAGCCCGATCTCGTCATCGTCGACCTCCAGATGGGGAACATGGGAGGCATGGCCGTCTGCCTCGAGCTCCGCCTCGAAGAGTCCTACGGCAACCTCCCCCCGGTGCCGGTGCTCATGCTCCTCGATCGTCGACCCGATGTCTTTTTGGCCAAGCGGTCGGGGGCCGAGGGCTGGGTCGTGAAGCCCCTGGACCCGATTCGGCTCCGCAAGGCCACGACCGCACTCATCGACGGCGGGACGTACCACGACGAGTCGTTCCAGCCCGTGCCCGTGCTGGCCGCGCCCGGCGCCGAGCAGTCCGGCGCGATCGCCGCCGGTGCCGGCGCCTGACCCGGTCGCCGGTGAACGTGTTCCGCAAACGCGAGGGCTCTCCAGAGGACCGCCCTCCAGGATCTCGCCCGGGGCGCGGCCGACGCAGAGAGGAAGCAGGCGAGGATCAGGAGAGGCTCATCCTGGCCGCCCTGCACGACTTGCGCGACACGACGGTGCGTGAAGTCATGACGCCCCGGGTCGACGTGGTGGGCCTGCCCATCCCGGTGCATGCCGCTGATGTGGCCCGCGCCGTGCGCCAGACCGGTCACAGCAGTTTTCCCGTCTACGACGACGACCTCGACCACCTGATCGGGATCCTCTTCGTCAACGACCTGTTCCGGTCGGGCTGGGAGCTCGATGCACGCAACGGCAACGACGCCAACGGCGACAGCGGCGAACCCGACAAGCCGTCACCACTGGACATCTCGAGGCGTCTCCGCCAGCCCTATCCCGTGCCCGAGAGCCGCTTCGTGCTCGATGTCCTGGCGGACATGCGCCGCGACCGAAGGGCCTTCGCCGTCGTCGTGGACGAGTACGGCGGGGTGGCGGGCGTCCTGACGGTGAAGGACCTCCTGTCCGCGCTGGTCGGGGACCTGCGCGACGAGTTCGACCCCGGCGGGGAGCCCGAGATCATCCGGGTCGACCGCACCCGGTGGCTCGTCGACGGCGGGGCCAGCATCGACGACGTCCGCGAGCAACTCGAGATGGACATCCCCGAGGGCGAGTACGTGACCCTGGGTGGCTTTCTCTTCGACGCCTTCGGGCACATCCCCGAAGAAGGCGAAAAGCTGACCTACCACGGCTGGGAGCTTCGGGTGGCGGAGATGGACAAGCGTCGGGTGGCCAAGGTCGTCGTCCAAGTCGCCGCCGACGCCCTGGCCGAGGAGCAGCCGAGCGCCACCTGACACCCGCCGAGCCGCAGCGGGTTTTCGCACTACCATCGACCCGGTTGCCGGTCGCTCGACAACGTTCCGGCTGGGCCGGGATGCCGGCACCACGGGCTGTAGCGCAGCTTGGTTAGCGCGCCACGTTCGGGACGTGGAGGTCCCGGGTTCAAATCCCGGCAGCCCGACTCCTTCCTGGTCAGAGGCCCCTTCTCCCTGCGGGTCCGGACAAGAAGCGTCCCGAGGTCCCAGGGCCTCTGCTTGGCCCGCACCGAAGAACAGCTCGGCGAGACGGTGCTGTTCCTAGGCGGTCGAGCTCGGTGCGAATGGTGCACGACGGGTCCGACGCCAATCGGCGGGGGGGAGGAACCTCCACCACCGACAAAGCGGCAGACGCGCTTAGCCCGTGGTGGATCTGATTGAACTGTCGAGCACAGCGGCCAGCCAGGTCACCGCCGTCCTCGCCGCTCCAACTGCCTCTCGTTCTGAGCCAAACTCCCGGGCCGAATAGTACGAGACGGGAGTCCTGGCTCCCATGTCCTCGGGGTCACGACGGAACTCTTCGAATCCGAATGTTCCATTGGGCCGAAGAGAGATGTCGACACAACGATCAACGGCCGCGGTTGACGGACTGGTCAAGACCCGCCAGCTCTTGTCGAGTCGAGATGACACGGCCCCAAGCGTAACCAGGCCCGCGCCGCAGCCAGAAGCGCCCGAGCGCCGGATCAATGGTGATACGAACGGGGTCATCGCCCACGGTCACGGGCCAATATCGTTATCGCAACTCTCCCGCTCATCGCCGGCGAAGGGCGTTTTCGGCACTCATAGGATGCGCCGAATGTCCCGACGATCGCTATAGCATCCGGCCTCACTTCAGGTTAAGAACGAGGAGATCGATGCGGCACGTAGTTGGATGCGTGGGTTCGAAGGCACACCGTGCAGTTTGGGTCGGTATGGCCGGACTCATCGTGGGGTGGATGGCTTTTGCCGGTGCGGGTGTCAGTGAGGCGAGCGCATCTTCACACACCGGAGTGTCGTGTGGGACCGGCGGTACCTTTTCCAGCAATGCAGGCACCGATACGTGCGCATATACCAGTGCAGGCGAGGACACGTTTAGCGTCCCTTCCGGAGTGACGTCGCTGTCCGTGGTCGCGATTGGAGGAGCGGGAGGCGCCGGTGGGCTCCCAGATGGCGGCTATACCACTCCCGGTGCACCTGGTGGCTTGGGCGCCGAAGTCACCACAAATATCAGCGTTACAAACGTCGCCACGTTGTACGTCGAAGTGGCGTCAAATGGGACCGAAGTGGACTGCCCCGGATCATCGGGTGGCAGTGGCGGCACCAACGGGGGAGGTCATGGCGGACAAAGCGAATGCGGTGACAGCTCCGGTGGCGGGGGCGGGGGCGCCTCGACGGTGCAGACCGAGGATGGGACGCACGCCGTCCTGACAGGCGGAATCGATGACCCGCGCCTTGTCGTCGCTGGTGGTGGAGGTGGAGGCGGCGGATCTCAAAGCGGAGGCACGCCTGGCGGTTCGGCGGGAGCAGCAGTCATGGGTGCTGGACAAGGTGCAAACTGCTCGGCGAACTCAATGAGCAACGGGTTCAATGGAGGCCTAGGAGCCACCGGTGGGCAGGCCGGAACCGCAGACAACGCGGGGGCGTGTCAAACGTCGGGGTTCTTCAGTCAGGCTTCTGTGGGCACCGCTGGACAGCCGGGCATAGGCGGGAGCGGAGGCAACACCGTTCCCGGTGGCATTCCGGGCGGAGGCGGCGGTGGTGGTGGGTTCATGGGCGGCGGCGGTGGCGCAACTGCTCTCGTCGCAGGCGGTGGAGGGGGAGGAGGCTCGAGCTGGCCCGCTGGTGCAGCTGTCGTCAGCACGTCCTCGACACCCGAGGTCTCGATCTCATGGACCCCAGCCACGCCGGCCGCGGCCACTCCCGGTTATTGGCTCGTTGCTAAGGATGGGGGCGTGTTCTCGTTCGGCTCCCAGTTCTACGGGTCCGCGGCCAACGTTCCCCTGAGTCAACCTGCCGTGGCTCTGGCATCAACCAGCGATGGTCACGGTTATTGGATTGCTGCTCGTGATGGCGGGGTCTTCTCCTACGGCGATGCCACCTTTCGTGGCTCGGTTCCTGGTCTCGGTTTACGGGTGACCAACATCGTTGGCATATCGGCTGACAAGGCCAGCGGGGGCTATTGGCTGGTCGGCTCTGACGGCGGGGTGTATGCGTTCGGTGCACCCTTCGATGGCAGCCTTCCTTCGAAAGCATCGCTGAATGACATCGTCGGAATGGCCGCTACTTCCGATGGCGGCGGGTACTACCTGGTCGGGAAGAATGGAGTCGTCTATCCCTTTGGGGACGCGGTCATGCAGGGCGATACGAGCGCAGACCATCTGGATGCCCCGATCATCGGGATCGCTGTCGACGCCGCTACCGGCGGCTACGACCTGGCCTCCTCCGACGGCGGGGTGTTCTCGTACGGGGCTCCGTTCCGCGGGTCAGCTGCAAACATCCGTTTGAATCAGCCAGTGGTTGCGATCACGGCAACGTCCGACGGGGTCGGTTACTACCTGGCTGCGCTCGACGGAGGCATCTTCGCCTATGGCGCACCGTTCCAAGGATCAATCACGAGAATCCATCTCGATGCACCCGTCGTGGGGATCGTCGTGGCGGGCGAGACGACATAAGGAACTCTCCTCGTTACGTCTGAGAATGAGCTGGAAGACAGCGGGACCTCGGCGTGAGACCGTCGTCTCCACGACGAAGAGCAGCGTCGGGGATGTGATCGAGAAGTTCGACGTACCTGCGGGCGACCCTCGATTCCACTAGCCCGAGGTCTTCAACCCGGGGACCTCGTTGACTCGGGGGAATCCCCGCGATGCGTGAATGGCTCTCGGATGTGTCCCAACAAAGGGGGCGGAGCCGGAGAAGGGCTTCATTGGCACCGTCAGCTGTGTCGGGACAGGTCCGGAAGCTCGACGTCAGGGACGAGCCCGAGACTTTGCACGCTGCGGACTCGCCCCAACCCGGGCAGCGTGATGCTCCGAGTGCCGAGCACCCTGATCCAAGGCGGGAGCGTCGCGGCCGCGTACCCAACAGCCAAGAGCTCTTCGGGCCGGGCCGATTGACACAACCGAGCCGCGAGGTTGGTGGGACGCCCTATGTAGTCATCGCCGTCCATGATCAGGACCTGTCCGTGGGCGAAGCCACCTCGCAGAGCGAGTGTCGACCCGTCGTAGCGCCCGATCAGCTCTACGGCCGTGGCAAGGGTAGGTCCCACCTCGACGCCGACGATCATGGCGCCGTCCCCGAGCCACTTCGACACCAGCACGCCGCGTCGCACGGCGATATCACGAGCCAGCGAGCGGAAGCGGGACAGCGCATCAATCGCCGCGTGTTCGCCATTGGCGGCGATGAAGCGAGTGAAGCCACAGAGGTCCAGGAAGGCAAAAGCACGGTCGACCAAGGCGATCGTCTCGGCGATCTCCCGGGGCGCTTCGATTCCTCGGCTCGCGGGCGCCGTCCCCACGGCACCGGCCGGCGCGCTCCCCTCGCCCGCCGCGACCGGAGCCAGTGCGAAGCGATGGACCACATCGTGACCGGTGTCGCGGACATGACCGACAAGTCCTTTGGACGCGGACGACGGTCGGTCTCTAGCCTTCTTGGAAGGAGGATCAAGCACAACGCGATCTTAGGGGCCACTCCTATCCGCACCGACCCGCCAACGTTCGCGGCGAAGTGTTCGCGGGATGGTCATCATGAATTCATCTGTGGGTCGTCCGCTGTTCGACGATGCCGAGACTGCATCTCAACAACCCACCGCCGACGTCGGGGGTTCGGTCCGTCCCACATCGAAACCACAAGGGAACGCGCCACATTGACAGATCATGATGATGCGTCGGTGACCACAGAGCGGTCGTCTGCCGAGAGGATCGCGAGCAACGGCCCGGAGGCTACCCGTAGCCGTTCAATCGCCTCCTCGAGCCCGTGTCCGGTCCCGCCTCCGAACACGGCCGTTACTTCGGAAGGCGCGAGCACGCGTCCAAGCTCTCCCGCCAGCACCTGCGCTTGCTCGAGAAAGTCGCGCGAGACCCGGTCCTCGATCAGGACCGGCGCGCTGACGAGCAGCATGAGCGAGTAGGTACGCAACTCGTCCCTGGCCGAGTCTTGGTCTCCAGACCCATCGCGCAGCGCCAGCACGCTCTTGACCGAACGCCGCGCTTGCACCAGCAAGATTCCTGCCTGCACCGCGACAGCACGCGACCGGTCAGTGAGCTGCCGCCTGCTGAGCACCTGATTGACGATCAGCACGGTGAGCGCCAGAACGAGAAGACCCGCGACAGTATCGGTCGTGAGGGCGTGGGTCTGCCAGAAACGACGAACGCTCTGGTCCGCGAGATCGAGGACCGCCAGCACGAGCGCGAGCGCAAGGACCACCAACGTCGCAACGCCACCTTGCCAACGCAGCAACACGGAGGGGGACCTTACAACGTTGGGTACGGCGGAAGCTTCTCTGCATCGCGGCGTTGACGTGCGGGGTGATCTATCCCGTCGAGAGGACTTTGAACAGGCGGGTGTCCGGTGGGCCTTCCACTTCGCCCGACAGGTGCTCGTCGAGCAGGGGGCGGATGACCCCCGCCGCAGCCATAGCGTCGGCTTCGGTGTTCCACAACACAAAGACGCCACCTTGGCCATCGCTCTCATTGCCGAAGATGGCGACACTGGAACAGCCCGGTTGGGTCGCGATCAGAGGAGCCAAATGGTCAGCCAACGCTCGGGCTTCGGCATCCTTCCCCGGGCCGAACGAGTATCGGACAAGTCGCGCGTACATGAGTCGACCTTCCTTCTCTAGATGGGAGAGCAGGATAATTGCCCTCGCCCTGTCGTACCGTCCCAGGCGATACACCCCGATGCGTCATCAAGAACGGCGCGGAGCTGCGAAGCGCGACAGGTGAGGCCCCGACCAGGGTCGGCACCAGGGATGCCTCTCGGCGGTTCAGCTACTGGATCTGGACCGAGCTCACATACCAGCCCCCCGACGCCTGTGTCTCGTAGAGCTGATAGATCGGGGCGTTGACCGGCCCACCCCCGGGTGCCCCGTAGGTGCAGATGATGGGAGGGAACGCGGTGGTGCATCCCCGATTGATGGCGAGGCCACTCGGATACTTCACGGCAAAGAGCGTGGCGACGGCCGCCGGGGTCGCCACTCGGAGCGCGGTGGTCCTGTTCCCCGAGGACCAGTAGCCCACGAGCGCATCGGCGGCGGCCTCGGGACTGGGTTGCGGCGCGGGGGGAACGACCGCCGCGGTCGTCGTCGGGGCGGCTGCCGTTGTTGTAGTCGACGACGCGGGCGGGATGGTCTGGATCGGCGTCGACGCCGTCGTGGTCGTATGTGCCGTCGTTGTCGTCGACGACGACGTCGCCTTGGGTGTGCCGCAGGCCGTCGCCGCGACCCCCAGGACGGCCACGACAGCAGCGGCTCGGAGCGAACGGGGGTGTATGGGTGTCACCGTTCCATTGTGGCAAATCCCACTTCGGTACTTCGGGCAGGCTCACCGATCCACCGGGTCGCAGAGAGGATTCTGAGACCGGAGCGGGGTATCACTAGGGCGCGGCGGTGGCCCTGCTGTCGGGCGCGCCGGGACCTGCGGTCGGCCTCGACACCACTTCGGACGCGGGCGTGGTCTCATCGGCTTCGAGAGGGTCGTCGTCGACAACCAGAATCTGCGCCAACAGGACGTCATCGTCGTAGTCGTCGACATCTTCCTCATTGGGAGCAGGGGTCAGGTATCCGACCGCGAACCCGGCCACGCTGCACACGATGAGCAGGGGGAGCCAATGGCCGGGACCGGCGGTGAAGACGTCGAGGGCCGACAAGGTGAACGTCAAGATGAGCCCGATCCCAAAGCCGGGAATGAGAAAGCGAGTGCCTCGCAACCACCGGTTCTGGGGAAGGGTGTGGCGCGCCATGGCGAGCAGGGCAATCGCGAGCGACGACGCGGTGAGAATGAGGACGGCCAACCCGAAGAGCCCGTAGAGCGAGTGCAACGAGCCGTGCACGTTCGTTACGAGCGCTTGGGATGCGATCTCGGCGCCGTTCGGTCCTAGCAGGGTGATGGTGGCGACCACGAGCCCGGTGGCCTGGCTCCCCACGCCGCTCAGGCTGATCGGGAAGGTGAGTGAGTCGGTGCGTCCGGGACCGACGGCGAGCTGTACGGCCGAGTTGTACGAGAAAAGCGGGAGGGCGACTACCTGTCCTTCGAGCCGAACCGACGAGATGCGCACCATCGAGCGGCTGTTGTTGGTGACCGTGATCCGGACTTGGGCGAAGCGGGCCGGGTAGAGCTCCGCGGGATGGGCGTCCGACGACGTCGACGCCGGCTGCCCGTTCACGGTGGCCGAGAAGGTGACGCCACTCGTTGCCGCGCCGGCATCGGGCGGGCGTAGTCCGACGGTGACGAGCACGACCAGGACGCCCAGGGCGGCCCCACGCACGACGCGTTGAAAGGGCCCGGCGACCCCCGACCGACGGCTCGTTCTCATCCCCATCTCACGTCCCCGCCCACACCGGAGAAGGCTCAGCGGGGGGCATCGTTGAACGCCGCGCCACGAGGACCAGTCGATTTGCCTGACGCCGGGCGCGTGTCCTCTCCCCCACCTGCCGACCGGCCAATCCCGCCAACAGACCTGCGGCTGCGCCCAGCACCCCACACACGAGGAAAGGCACGAACGAAGGGGCGGCGATCTGCAACATCCAGCCCCACAGCACCGCGGTCACGCCTCCGACCAGCCCCACCACGACCAGCCCGGCGATCGAGGCGGTGCGGTTGTCCCGCCTTCGTCCGCGGCGGAGGCTGCGCAAGAGCGACTCGGTATATGCGACGACGAAGAGCAGCAGCACGATTCCGACCACGCCACCGAAGGTGGCGAAGGGCGAACGACCGGTCTGCACTCCGAAGTCGTCGGTGACCGTGCCCCGCGGGCCCGACAGCTTGAGCGTGCCGGCGAGCTTGCCCCCCACGATGTAACGACCGGCGCTGGCGTCCATCGTCGTCTCGCAACCCCGAGCTCCCGGGCACCAGGGGCACGGCCGTCGAGCGAACGACCTGCACCCCCCGAGCGAAAGCGTCGAGTTGCGCCGTTCGGGGCTGTGCCGACGTCGGCCGGGACGTGGCGGACGGTGACCGGGATCTGGTGATCGAGATTGATGGGGACCCGCCCACCCACGGCGGGGTCGTGACCCGCAACGGTGACCGACCCGGCTCCAAGCGCAGGGGTAGGGCTCGAGGAGCCGACGCCGAGCAGTCCCAGGACGACGGCGACCACGGCCGACGAGAGCAGCGGCCCATGCCAGAGCGGGTCGGAAACTCGGGCACCGTCACGGGCGCCCGGCGCAAGGGGCATGAGATCGCTGAGCACGAGCCCGGTGCCGGCGGCGCCACCGGTGTGCAGTTCGATGACGGGACGCACCACGGTTCCGAGCCGACTGGCGCCGTCCGGGCGTGCCATGGCCGGCGCGTGTTGCGCGCTGGCCAGGATGGGCCCCGGCTCGCGCAGGGCGATGCCCGATCGCTCGCAGCCAGGCCCCGCCCCACGAGGCACTGGCAGCTTGGCCGACGGCGACCCCGAACGCCTCCGCGGTCTCGAACCGGTCGCCGGGATCGCGGGCGATCGCTCGCATGACGACCTCGGCCACGTGGGCGGGCACCGCCGGTGCGACGTCGGTGAGGGGGACGGGGTCCTCGTTGATGTGGCGCATGACGATGGCCAGCGACCCTCCCTCCTCGGAGAAGGGAAGCCGACCCGACAACAACTCGTAGAGCATCACGCCCGCCGCGTAGACATCGGTGGTGGGCCCGAGGTCGACGCCACTGGCCTGTTCGGGCGCCATGTAGGCCGGCGTGCCGAGAAGCTCGCCTTCGCGGGTGGCCAACGTGTCGTCCTCGCCGAGGACCCTGGCGATGCCAAAGTCGGTCACCTTCAATACGCCGTCGGCCGCCGAACAGCATGTTCTCCGGCTTCATGTCGCGGTGCAGGACCCCGCGTTGGTGAGCGCCGCTGAGGCCCGAGCACGCCACGAGTGCGATGGCGCAGGCCGTCTGCTGGTCGAAACCTCGGTCGACGAACCGGCTCCAGACCGTGCCACCGGCGAGCCGCTCCATGACCAAGATGCAGGCGTCATCGTGTTCGACGTAGTCGTACACTGGAACGATGTGGGGGTGGTCGATGGACGCCAGGACCTGTGCCTCGGACAGGAACCGCGACCGCACGACGGCGTTGCTCACCAGCCCTGGGGACAACCGCTTGATGGCCACGTCGCGCCCCAGTTGGCGGTGGCGTCCGGCGATGACCACACCGAACGCCCCGCTCCCTAGCTCAGCGCCGATCTCATATCCGGGCAGTGCCTCGCCCAGGGTGCTCTCGATCTCCACCAGGCTCCTCGGTTGGCGGACCCGCCAACGTCCCGCATAAGGGGGAACGTCTCGCCAGCCCCCGACCTACGGTCGGGACCCCAAGAAAAACGATACCTCACGCTGCGTGTCAAGACACCTCGGTTTCGCGTTTGTCCCGGAAAGAATCCCTGGCTGAGGGGTACGTGCCGAAACGGACGACCGCCCCACGGGGCTCGCCCGCGACCGGGGGGCGGCCGGGCGATGACCGACGCCCCGCCCTTCGGTTACGTCGTCGTCGACCCCGGGAGCCCCGACGAGGCCACCCGGCCCTTGGTGGACAGGCTCTTCGTGGGCCGTGAATGCGCAGGCGTGGACGACGCCCATCGGATCCTGATGGGTGACGATCTGGCCATCTCGCGCAACCACCTCGAGATCCGGGTTGATCCCGAGCTCTCGCAGGCCGTGGTGGTCGACACCTCGAGCAACGGAGTCAGGGTCAACGGCATACGAATCGAGCGCGCCGTCGGTGTCCGCCTCAACGGCGGCGACCAGATCCAAGTCGGAAGTCACGTGCTCGAATTCCGAGGGGGCGCCGTGGCGGCGCAAAAGCCGGAGAACGCCGGGCAACGGTCAACGGTCTCCGTCGCCACACCGATGACGATGGCCATGATCGTGGGCGACCTCATCAATTTCTCGACGGTCTCTGAACAGGCCGATCCAGAGGTCCTCGTCCGCGACGTGCACGTCCTCTACACAAAGCTCCGAGAGCTGCTCGCCCAACACAAAGGCACGCTGGTCGACTACGTCGGGGACGCCTTCTTCGCCAGTTGGGAGCTCGACGTCGATCCCGAGGCGGCGACGAACGCGCTGCGATTCGCCCTCGATGCAGACCGAGTGGTGACCGAATGCACGGCCGACTTCGAGCTTCGGAACGTCGACGGAACGGCCCTGCGGATGGGATGGGGCGCGACGATGGGCCCCGTGGTCATGCAGCTCATGCCCGGCTCGGTCGTCATGGTGCTGGGAGACGCCGTCAACCTCGGTTTTCGGATCTCGAGTCTCGCCGGACGCGAGGGTCGTCCGAAGATCCTCGCCACCGAGTTGGTCCGACAGGCGGCGGACGGATCATTCTCATTTGGGGAGCCCGAGAACGTCACCGTCAAGGGAAGGGTCGGGGTCGAGACGATCTACGGAGTCTTCGCCGGCTGACTCCGACCGTTTTCCCTTGATTTTCGGGGAATTCCTGCCCGCCGCCCTCAGTCCTCGAGGATGTCCATCGCGCCCCGCCGCCGGCGGCGACGCCGGGTGGCAGAGCCGCCGAACTGGCCGCGGACCAACACCGCGCCGAGCAATACGAAGATCCCGAAGACGGCAACGCTCCCCTCCGGTGTCGAGGCCGAGGAGGTGGCCACCACCGACACCTCGGATGCAAACCGCTTCGAGCCGCACGCCGCAGTGATCGTCACCTGACCGACTCCCTGCGGAGTCAGGGAGCTCGAGAACATCCCCGCGCTACTCGCCGTCACGACGCCGACTTGCCGCCCACCCATGAAGATCATGACCTCGGATCCCGGTGCGCAGCCCGCGCCTGACACCACGACCGATCCGCCCGGTCCGATGGTGGTCTTGTTCAGCTGCAGCGCCCGAACGGGAAGCGGGCTCGTCGCCGACTTCGTCGCGACCGGCGGAGCCGGAACCTGTCGTGTCGGGCCCGGCACCGGGACGACGAGAACCGCAGAAAGCGTCGGCGCGGGATGCTTCGTCGTCGGTGTGGGACTCCCCTGCCCAACGACCGGGAACGATGGCAGCACCGTCACCGGCTCCGCCGTCACGGTCAGGGTGAAGCTCCACGTCCCGGTGTCGCCGTCGGCGTCGGCGTCGGTGCCGCTCACGGTGTAGGTGCCGACGGCCAGGGTGCCGGTGGTGGTGATCGCCCCGGTGCCGCTCACGGCCAGGCCCGCGGTCGGGGCGGTCACGGTGTAGGTCACGGCCCCGGTGGCGCCGGTCACCGCCAGCTGGGCGGCGAAGGTCGACGACCCCGGGACGGTGGCGGTGCCGGTGGTCGGGGCGCCCTGGGTCAAGGTGCCGGCCGTCACGGTCAGGGTGAAGCTCCACGTCCCGGTGTCGCCGTCGGCGTCGGCGTCGGTGCCGCTCACGGTGTAGGTGCCGACGGCCAGGGTGCCGGTGGTGGTGATCGCCCCGGTGCCGCTCACGGCCAGGCCCGCGGTCGGGGCGGTCACGGTGTAGGTCACGGCCCCGGTGGCGCCGGTCACCGCCAGCTGGGCGGCGAAGGTCGACGACCCCGGGACGGTGGCGGTGCCGGTGGTCGGGGCGCCCTGGGTCAAGGTGCCGGCCGTCACGGTCAGGGTGAAGCTCCACGTCCCGGTGTCGCCGTCGGCGTCGGCGTCGGTGCCGCTCACGGTGTAGGTGCCGACGGCCAGGGTGCCGGTGGTGGTGATGGCCCCGGTGCCGCTCACGGCCAGGCCCGCGGTCGGGGCGGTCACGGTGTAGGTCACGGCCCCGGTGGCGCCGGTCACCGCCAGCTGGGCGGCGAAGGTCGACGACCCCGGGACGGTGGCGGTGCCGGTGGTCGGGGCGCCCTGGGTCAAGGTGCCGGCCGTCACGGTCAGGGTGAAGCTCCACGTCCCGGTGTCGCCGTCGGCGTCGGCGTCGGTGCCGCTCACGGTGTAGGTGCCGACGGCCAGGGTGCCGGTGGTGGTGATGGCCCCGGTGCCGCTCACGGCCAGGCCCGCGGTCGGGGCGGTCACGGTGTAGGTCACGGCCCCGGTGGCGCCGGTCACCGCCAGCTGGGCGGCGAAGGTCGACGACCCCGGGACGGTGGCGGTGCCGGTGGTCGGGGCGCCCTGGGTCAAGGTGCCGGCCGTCACGGTCAGGGTGAAGCTCCACGTCCCGGTGTCGCCGTCGGCGTCGGCGTCGGTGCCGCTCACGGTGTAGGTGCCGACGGCCAGGGTGCCGGTGGTGGTGATGGCCCCGGTGCCGCTCACGGCCAGGCCCGCGGTCGGGGCGGTCACGGTGTAGGTCACGGCCCCGGTGGCGCCGGTCACCGCCAGCTGGGCGGCGAAGGTCGACGACCCCGGGACGGTGGCGGTGCCGGTGGTCGGGGCGCCCTGGGTCAAGGTGCCGGCCGTCACGGTCAGGGTGAAGCTCCACGTCCCGGTGTCGCCGTCGGCGTCGGCGTCGGTGCCGCTCACGGTGTAGGTGCCGACGGCCAGGGTGCCGGTGGTGGTGATGGCCCCGGTGCCGCTCACGGCCAGGCCCGCGGTCGGGGCGGTCACGGTGTAGGTCACGGCCCCGGTGGCGCCGGTCACCGCCAGCTGGGCGGCGAAGGTCGACGACCCCGCCACGGTGGCGGTGCCGGTGGTCGGGGCGCCCTGGGTCAGGGTGCCGGCCGTCACGGTCAGGGTGAAGCTCCACGTCCCGGTGTCGCCGTCGGCGTCGGCGTCGGTGCCGCTCACGGTGTAGGTGCCGACGGCCAGGGTGCCGGTGGTGGTGATGGCCCCGGTGCCGCTCACGGCCAGGCCCGCGGCCGGGGCGGTCACGGTGTAGGTCACGGCCCCGGTGGCGCCGGTCACCGCCAGCTGGGCGGCGAAGGTCGACGACCCCGGGACGGTGGCGGTGCCGGTGGTCGGGGCGCCCTGGGTCAAGGTGCCGGCCGTCACGGTCAGGGTGAAGCTCCACGTCCCGGTGTCGCCGTCGGCGTCGGCGTCGGTGCCGCTCACGGTGTAGGTGCCGACGGCCAGGGTGCCGGTGGTGGTGATGGCCCCGGTGCCGCTCACGGCCAGGCCCGCGGCCGGGGCGGTCACGGTGTAGGTCACGGCCCCGGTGGCGCCGGTCACCGCCAGCTGGGCGGCGAAGGTCGACGACCCCGGGACGGTGGCGGTGCCGGTGGTCGGGGCGCCCTGGGTCAAGGTGCCGGCCGTCACGGTCAGGGTGAAGCTCCACGTCCCGGTGTCGCCGTCGGCGTCGGCGTCGGTGCCGCTCACGGTGTAGGTGCCGACGGCCAGGGTGCCGGTGGTGGTGATGGCCCCGGTGCCGCTCACGGCCAGGCCCGCGGTCGGGGCGGTCACGGTGTAGGTCACGGCCCCGGTGGCGCCGGTCACCGCCAGCTGGGCGGCGAAGGTCGACGACCCCGGGACGGTGGCGGTGCCGGTGGTCGGGGCGCCCTGGGTCAGGGTGCCGGCCGTCACGGTCAGGGTGAAGCTCCACGTCCCGGTGTCGCCGTCGGCGTCGGCGTCGGTGCCGCTCACGGTGTAGGTGCCGACGGCCAGGGTGCCGGTGGTGGTGATGGCCCCGGTGCCGCTCACGGCCAGGCCCGCGGTCGGGGCGGTCACGGTGTAGGTCACGGCCCCGGTGGCGCCGGTCACCGCCAGCTGGGCGGCGAAGGTCGACGACCCCGGGACGGTGGCGGTGCCGGTGGTCGGGGCGCCCTGGGTCAGGGTGCCGGCCGTCACGGTCAGGGTGAAGCTCCACGTCCCGGTGTCGCCGTCGGCGTCGGCGTCGGTGCCGCTCACGGTGTAGGTGCCGACGGCCAGGGTGCCGGTGGTGGTGATGGCCCCGGTGCCGCTCACGGCCAGGCCCGCGGTCGGGGCGGTCACGGTGTAGGTCACGGCCCCGGTGGCGCCGGTCACCGCCAGCTGGGCGGCGAAGGTCGACGACCCCGGGACGGTGGCGGTGCCGGTGGTCGGGGCGCCCTGGGTCAGGGTGCCGGCCGTCACGGTCAGGGTGAAGCTCCACGTCCCGGTGTCGCCGTCGGCGTCGGCGTCGGTGCCGCTCACGGTGTAGGTGCCGACGGCCAGGGTGCCGGTGGTGGTGATGGCCCCGGTGCCGCTCACGGCCAGGCCCGCGGCCGGGGCGGTCACGGTGTAGGTCACGGCCCCGGTGGCGCCGGTCACCGCCAGCTGGGCGGCGAAGGTCGACGACCCCGGGACGGTGGCGGTGCCGGTGGTCGGGGCGCCCTGGGTCAAGGTGCCGGCCGTCACGGTCAGGGTGAAGCTCCACGTCCCGGTGTCGCCGTCGGCGTCGGCGTCGGTGCCGCTCACGGTGTAGGTGCCGACGGCCAGGGTGCCGGTGGTGGTGATGGCCCCGGTGCCGCTCACGGCCAGGCCCGCCGTCGGGGCGGTCACGGTGTAGGTCACGGCCCCGGTGGCGCCGGTCACCGCCAGCTGGGCGGCGAAGGTCGACGACCCCGGGACGGTGGCGGTGCCGGTGGTCGGGGCGCCCTGGGTCAAGGTGCCGGCCGTCACGGTCAGGGTGAAGCTCCACGTCCCGGTGTCGCCGTCGGCGTCGGCGTCGGTGCCGCTCACGGTGTAGGTGCCGACGGCCAGGGTGCCGGTGGTGGTGATGGCCCCGGTGCCGCTCACGGCCAGGCCCGCGGTCGGGGCGGTCACGGTGTAGGTCACGGCCCCGGTGGCGCCGGTCACCGCCAGCTGGGCGGCGAAGGTCGACGACCCCGGCACGGTGGCGGTGCCGGTGGTCGGGGCGCCCTGGGTCAGGGTGCCGGCCGTCACGGTCAGGGTGAAGCTCCACGTCCCGGTGTCGCCGTCGGCGTCGGCGTCGGTGCCGCTCACGGTGTAGGTGCCGACGGCCAGGGTGCCGGTGGTGGTGATGGCCCCGGTGCCGCTCACGGCCAGGCCCGCGGTCGGGGCGGTCACGGTGTAGGTCACGGCCCCGGTGGCGCCGGTCACCGCCAGCTGGGCGGCGAAGGTCGACGACCCCGCCACGGTGGCGGTGCCGGTGGTCGGGGCGCCCTGGGTCAAGGTGCCGGCCGTCACGGTCAGGGTGAAGCTCCACGTCCCGGTGTCGCCGTCGGCGTCGGCGTCGGTGCCGCTCACGGTGTAGGTGCCGACGGCCAGGGTGCCGGTGGTGGTGATGGCCCCGGTGCCGCTCACGGCCAGGCCCGCGGTCGGGGCGGTCACGGTGTAGGTCACGGCCCCGGTGGCGCCGGTCACCGCCAGCTGGGCGGCGAAGGTCGACGACCCCGGGACGGTGGCGGTGCCGGTGGTCGGGGCGCCCTGGGTCAGGGTGCCGGCCGTCACGGTCAGGGTGAAGCTCCACGTCCCGGTGTCGCCGTCGGCGTCGGCGTCGGTGCCGCTCACGGTGTAGGTGCCGACGGCCAGGGTGCCGGTGGTGGTGATGGCCCCGGTGCCGCTCACGGCCAGGCCCGCGGCCGGGGCGGTCACGGTGTAGGTCACGGCCCCGGTGGCGCCGGTCACCGCCAGCTGGGCGGCGAAGGTCGACGACCCCGGGACGGTGGCGGTGCCGGTGGTCGGGGCGCCCTGGGTCAGGGTGCCGGCCGTCACGGTCAGGGTGAAGCTCCACGTCCCGGTGTCGCCGTCGGCGTCGGCGTCGGTGCCGCTCACGGTGTAGGTGCCGACGGCCAGGGTGCCGGTGGTGGTGATGGCCCCGGTGCCGCTCACGGCCAGGCCCGCGGTCGGGGCGGTCACGGTGTAGGTCACGGCCCCGGTGGCGCCGGTCACCGCCAGCTGGGCGGCGAAGGTCGACGACCCCGGGACGGTGGCGGTGCCGGTGGTCGGGGCGCCCTGGGTCAAGGTGCCGGCCGTCACGGTCAGGGTGAAGCTCCACGTCCCGGTGTCGCCGTCGGCGTCGGCGTCGGTGCCGCTCACGGTGTAGGTGCCGACGGCCAGGGTGCCGGTGGTGGTGATGGCCCCGGTGCCGCTCACGGCCAGGCCCGCCGTCGGGGCGGTCACGGTGTAGGTCACGGCCCCGGTGGCGCCGGTCACCGCCAGCTGGGCGGCGAAGGTCGACGACCCCGGGACGGTGGCGGTGCCGGTGGTCGGGGCGCCCTGGGTCAAGGTGCCGGCCGTCACGGTCAGGGTGAAGCTCCACGTCCCGGTGTCGCCGTCGGCGTCGGCGTCGGTGCCGCTCACGGTGTAGGTGCCGACGGCCAGGGTGCCGGTGGTGGTGATGGCCCCGGTGCCGCTCACGGCCAGGCCCGCGGCCGGGGCGGTCACGGTGTAGGTCACGGCCCCGGTGGCGCCGGTCACCGCCAGCTGGGCGGCGAAGGTCGACGACCCCGGGACGGTGGCGGTGCCGGTGGTCGGGGCGCCCTGGGTCAGGGTGCCGGCCGTCACGGTCAGGGTGAAGCTCCACGTCCCGGTGTCGCCGTCGGCGTCGGCGTCGGTGCCGCTCACGGTGTAGGTGCCGACGGCCAGGGTGCCGGTGGTGGTGATGGCCCCGGTGCCGCTCACGGCCAGGCCCGCGGCCGGGGCGGTCACGGTGTAGGTCACGGCCCCGGTGGCGCCGGTCACCGCCAGCTGGGCGGCGAAGGTCGACGACCCCGGGACGGTGGCGGTGCCGGTGGTCGGGGCGCCCTGGGTCAAGGTGCCGGCCGTCACGGTCAGGGTGAAGCTCCACGTCCCGGTGTCGCCGTCGGCGTCGGCGTCGGTGCCGCTCACGGTGTAGGTGCCGACGGCCAGGGTGCCGGTGGTGGTGATGGCCCCGGTGCCGCTCACGGCCAGGCCCGCGGTCGGGGCGGTCACGGTGTAGGTCACGGCCCCGGTGGCGCCGGTCACCGCCAGCTGGGCGGCGAAGGTCGACGACCCCGGGACGGTGGCGGTGCCGGTGGTCGGGGCGCCCTGGGTCAGGGTGCCGGCCGTCACGGTCAGGGTGAAGCTCCACGTCCCGGTGTCGCCGTCGGCGTCGGCGTCGGTGCCGCTCACGGTGTAGGTGCCGACGGCCAGGGTGCCGGTGGTGGTGATGGCCCCGGTGCCGCTCACGGCCAGGCCCGCGGTCGGGGCGGTCACGGTGTAGGTCACGGCCCCGGTGGCGCCGGTCACCGCCAGCTGGGCGGCGAAGGTCGACGACCCCGGGACGGTGGCGGTGCCGGTGGTCGGGGCGCCCTGGGTCAAGGTGCCGGCCGTCACGGTCAGGGTGTCCGACGACGTGACCTGGGCGGCGTCCCCGCTTCCGGCCTGAGCGGTGTTGACGATGGTGTCGCCGACGGTCGTGTCGGTCACCTGCGCGGGGACGATGATGTCGGGAAGTGCCGTGACGGGTGACACTCCCCCTTCCGGGGGCGTGTACGTGCAATTCACGTAGTACGCCATGAAGGTCGGATTCAGGACCGACGCCGAGCAGTCCCAGTTGGTTCCGGACGGAAGGGCGGTGAGGACCGTGCCCGCCGGCAGCGGGTCGGTCACCGTGATCGGGTCCGACTCGGCTTGGCCCGACTGCACGGTGACGCCGAGGATGTAGTTGAAGTCCGTGCCGGCGGGAACTTGGCCGCTGGTGTTGTCACCGACGTTGAGGCCGATGCTTACGGGCGCTTGGGCCACGGTGACGGTGTCACTGGCAAAGATCTCGGTGGAGTCGGAGGAGGACGCCGTGGGACTGGAATCGGTGATCTGGTCACCGACCGTCGTGTCGGCCATGAAGGCGGGCACCACGATGGGCTCCAGTGTCGTCCCCGGCGCGATCGGAGAGCTCGGTGTGTAGACACAGTCGACGGTATTCGTCGACACATTGGTCGCCGAGCAGTCCCAGTTGGGGTCCGACGGGGTCGGCACGGCCTGGAGGCCCACCCCGGTGGGAGTGGTCTCGGTCAAGGTGATCGGCTGGGACTCCGGTTGACCACCGGCACCGACGGTGACCGTGAGGGTGTAGGAGAACGGCGTTCCTCCGTAGATGGTGCCGGGCGGGCTCCCCGAGTCCGTCTCGGTGAGCCCGAGCTCGACGTTCTCCGACGACGAGACGGTGATGGTGTCGGTGGCGGTTGCCGCCGCATAAAACGGGGCCGAGTCGGCCGACGACACCGTGTCGGACACCTGGAACTGGTCCCCCGCTTGGACGGTGGACGCGAGTTGGACTGGAACTGTGACGTCGGGTGGGGAACTGCCTTGGCCCAGGGGGAGGCCGCCGGTGTACGTGCAGCTCACCGATTGCCCCGCGCTCGCCGAGCAGTCCCAGTCGGTGCCGAACGGTGTTCCGGTGAGAACCAGCGCGCTCGGCAGCGTGGACGTGATGGTCGGAGCCGAGCTCTCGGCGGGGCCGTTGGCGTCGACCAAGGCCCCCAGGGTGAGAGTGAAAGACGGAGAGCCGAGCGGCACCGCTCCTGCGTCGGAATCCGAGATGGCGGCATCGAGCAGAGGGTTGGGCGCCGTGAGGGTCACCGTGTCTGTGGCCGATGCGTAGCTGAGCGAGTCGGTGGACGACACCGAGGCGGTGTCGGTGACGGTGTCACCGGGGTTGCCCGTTGTCGTGGCGACGGGGACCGACACCGGTGGCAGGGTGTCCCCCGCCGCGATCGGTGATGTCGGGGTATAGGTGCAGTCGGCGGTGTTGGTCGTCGTGCTCGTGGCCGAGCAGTCCCACCCCGTTCCCGAGGGAGTGCCCGCCAAGATCTGGGTGCTCGGCAGATGGTCGACCAGCGTCACCGGATCGCCCTCGGAAACGGCCGAGCTCGAAGCCACCCGGGGGGTGAGGACGTAGTTGAAGCTGTCGCCGATCCCCACCGACCCGCCACTGTCGTCCCCCGCCGACAGCGCAAGGGTCGTGAGTGGATTGCCACTTTGCGTCGTCGTGGACAGGTTGTCGATCTCGTGGACGTCGGACCCGGACCCGGTCGACGCCGCCACCGCAAAGGTGAGCTGGGACGGGATGCCCGTCACCTGTTGCCCGGTGGCAGGGTCGTAGTAGAAGTTCGGGAGCGGGCCCGAGGTGATCGTGGTGGGCGAGGAGTCGCCCACCGGCTGCAGGGTCACCGTGTAGGTCGGGTTGTTGGGGTCGCTGGTGTCGATCACGATGTGCACCGTGATCTCCGAGGATGCGAAGTCGGCACCGTGCAGCTGGATGCCACTCGACCCCAACGGGTCGGGGCTGTCCTCGAGCGACGACGCCAGCAGGCAGTATCCCGAGGTCCCGTCGCCAGGGCCGTGGACGGTGACCTCGTTGGGGAAGTAACCCGCCCACGAGGGGTCCGAATTGTGACAGTCGTTGCCTTCGTAGGTGGTGGTGCTGAAGTTCCCGTACTCGTCGAGACCCACGCCGAGGTACCCGGCCGGCATGCCCGGCGTGGACCCGTCGGTCGAGTACCCCAGGGCGCCGCCGGCGCTTCCCACCGCTCCGGGGTTGGGGGGCGCCGCCGCCAGGTCGAACGAGATGCCGTCCGCATAGGTGGCGCCCAGGGGGGAGCCGCCGTACATGTGGGTGTCGAAGGTGATGTCGAGGCCGTCGACGGTGGGGAAGGAACCCCCGTAGATGACGTTGGAGGCCTCCCCGAAGCCGCCATCGGTCAGCATGAGCGACCCCGAGCCGTCCGCGTCCGGGGTCGCCGCGTTGCAGTTCTGGATGCTCGAGGGCGACGCCGTGACGTGGAGGGTGTAGCTCCACACCCCGGTATTGGTCCCGTCGGTGTCGGTTCCCGACACCGGGTAGATCCCCACCGACAGTGGGCCCGTGGTGGTCACCGCGCCCGAGCTCGATACGACGACGTCGGGAGAGCTCGTCGTGGGGGTGAAGGTCACCGGACCGCTGTTGCCGGTTGTCGCGAGTTGGTCGGTGAAGGCTGCGCTGCTACTCGTCGTGGTGGTGTTGGCGCTCGGCGCACTCTGGGTGATCGACGAAGAGGACGATACGACGTCGAGGGTGTAGCTCCACACGCCGGTGTTGGTCCCGTCGCTGTCGGTTCCCGACACCGGGTAGGTACCGACCGACAGTGAGCCCGTGGTCGTCACCGCGCCCGAGCTCGATACGACGACGTCGGGAGAGCTCGTCGTGGTGGTGAAGGTCACCGGCCCGCTGTTGCCGGCCGTCGCGATCTGGTCGGTGAACGTCGAGCTCGAGTCGACCGTGGTCGTATTCGACGTCGGACTGCCCTGGGAGATGGTGGCCGCGGTGAGACACGGGAACGACTGACCCTCGTCTCCGGTAGCACCGTTGGACGCGACCGCGACGTTCGACGACGACGTCGAGTTGGCGAAGGTGTCGTTGATGAGCGTTGTCGCCGCTGCCGCCAGTCCCGAGTCGATGGGTGACAACGCCAAGACGCCACTGAGTAGCGTCGTAGCTCCGCAGAGCGCGATTGCCTTGAAAGCGCGTGACCGAGTCAGCCGTGTCGAGAATCGCGCCATGCCAGTCCCTGCTCACTGAGGGGAGACATGCGCTCGCGCACGTGCGCGTTAGCGACATAGAGTGTCGGCTCGAACGCCACCCGAGTCGCGCCTACTGATCCCCAGCCCCCCACACCCGCCACCGCCCCAGACTACGGCTGGACCAGGGGATTGGTCCCGGGGAAATGCCTCAGATCTCCCCCCGAATCCCTCTGTGAGGTGGTTCCACCACAGAGAGCGGCGATATGAGGCCCGCGGGACGAGGGGCCGGCTCGGCCGGCCCCCCGGGGACGGGTTCGGGAGCCGGACAAGCAGTTCAGACCAACGGCGTGGATTTGGACGAGGCTGCGTCCTGCTCGGGCTCATTTGGGGGTTGGTGATGGTGCCCGCCCTCGTGTCGCTCACGGCCTTCCTTCCCCAACGAGCCCCGCCGACCCTCTCGTTCGCCGTCGACGATCCGTTCGTCGCGACCAGCGAGAAGACCAGACGCCGCGTGTGACGAACCGGACCTTCAAACACGTCGCGACGTGGCGTCAACGCGTTACAGCGTTTTGACGAGATACTCGCTCATCGTCATGTTGCGGATGCGATCAAGGTCGAGGCACCTGTTGACGCTGTCGAGCATGGCGGCGATGTGCTCCGACAGCAGCGCAGGGTCGTCGTGCGCGTTGAAGAACAGCATCGGGTCGGCGACGTGCTGCGCCGAGGGCCACGCCTCCTCCACGATGCCGTGGATCTCGGGTGCCGCGTCGGTGATCGGACGGACCACCTCGTTGCGGACATAGCGGCAGCGCGGCTGGAGTTCGCCCGAGAGCGGCGACTGGGTGCCGTGCCAGCGATCGATCCAGGTCGCGTAATCGAGGTCCAGGGGCCGATGGATGAGCGACACCGTGAGCACCCCGGGGGAACGCTGACCGTCATCCCAGTCCCGGGGACGCGAGTGAGGAGTCGTGCCGTAGTCCTCGTAGAGCGATTCGACGACCAAGTAGCCGGCGATGACAAGCCCCACATCGAAGAGCGGTTTCTCGAACGACGCCCGTCGGTCGTAGCTGTCGACCCAGATCGAGACCTCTGCGACGTGGGGGTCCTCCCCCTCGGGAGTGGGCACGGGCGAAGGCGCTTGGGCGGCAAGGGTGTCATGCACGTTCACCGTCACAGCGCGGGCGCCGGCGTCGGTCAGCTGCGGGGCCATGGCCAGGAGCTGGTCGCGCAGTCGATCGCCCCGGCCGGACGCGCCGTCACCCCACATGAGGTAGACGAGCTTCTCCACCGCCGGAGCCTACGGCGGTCAGCGGTCGGTCTGGTCCCACTCCTCCGACATGATCTGCACTTCCATCAGGGAGGCGACCTCTTCGGCAAGCTCGGCGCACCGGCACGGCTCCTCGGCGAGGTCGGCTTCGAGCACCAACGACACCAGCCGGTCCACCACCCGTTGCTGCCCGTGCTCGATGAGACGGGCCGTGAACGGAGAGAGCCGGAGCACCGTGGGTCGATCCGCCTCGGCATGGCGCACGAACGCCTCGAGAAGGGCCGAGGCGACGTCGCTCAAGCGAACGTGGTCTCCCTTGTTCGCGATGGGCCCGAGCTCGTGGGCCATCTCGAGCAGGCGGCGATGGTCCGGGGGGTCGCCGTCCCAGATGGGGGCGGGTTGGAAGGTCATAGGGGAGCCTCTTCCCTGGATAGACCGCAAGTACCGCCAGCATCCTCCGGAGCGACTCCATCCGCAAGGGGAAATACCCCAACACGGGCCCGATCCGCCCTCCTGCCCGGGCAGGTGGAAGTCCACCGGGATACCGCCCAGCGATCCCCTCGATCGGGCCTCCACAGACCCTTTGCCCTCCACGGCGGGACGCCGGCGCCCCGGCATCAGCCGGTTCGTCGGAGCCTCGAGATGCCCGGGAACATCGGGGGGCCACCGCGCCCGGCGCCCAAAGGGTGGTGGTGTCGACAAATCCCCTGCTTCGGAGGATCGCGCCGCATCCCGTGGGGTCACGAAGGTGACGTCTGCGTCAACTCACATCTGTCACTTTGTCAACATTCAGCAGGCAGACCGCCCGTCGTGTGCGTTGCGCAACTGCTTCCGTTTGCGACTGCGAGACCGGCCTTGCTAAGCACTTGCCCTATTGTGACTGACGTCGAGCTCCCCTCGACGGTTCCGTCAAGCCAGCAGACAGGGTGGCCTCGCCGCGCCGCTCTGGTGGCCGGAGCTGTCGTCACAGTCCTGTCGGGGGTTCTGGGCGCTTCGTCGCGTCCTGCCGTGGCCGACGCTCTGTCGAGCGCGCAGGCACAGGCCGCGCAGATCACCTCGCAGCTGGCGGCTGATCAGCAACGCCTCGACGTCACCGCCGAACAGTACGACGCGGCCGAACAGCAACTCCAACAGGTCGGTCAGCAGATCTCGCAGATCAAGTCCACGGTGGCCCAAGACCAGGCCCTTGTGACGGCGGACACGGCGAGCCTCCGGCAGCAAGCTGTGGCCTCGTACATGTCGGGCAGCTCCGGCAGCGACCTGCAGTCACTGTTCAGCTCGAACAGCGAACAGGCCACCGTCGCCGGCGAGTACCAGTCGGTGGCGAGCGGGAACATCTCGGGCGCCATCGATGCGCTGAGCGTGGCGCAGAGCCACTTGGCCTCCCAGCAGAGTCAACTCCAGTCGGCGCAGAGTCAGGACCAAGCGGCGTTCGCCCAGGCGACGGCCGCGAAGCAGGCCGCCCAGGCGACCACCGCGAATCAAGAGGCCACCCTCGCTCGCGTGAAGGGGCAGATCGGTGCGCTCGTGGCTCAGCGCCAGGCTGCGCAGCTCGCTGCCTCCCACGCTGCCTTCCTGGCCCGGGAGGCCGCGGCAGCGGCCACGGCCGCGGCCACCACGAGCGGTCCCGCCCGGAGCAACGACCCCTCCGGACCCTCACGGCCCGTACTACCCAACCTGCCCGCGTCGGGTGGCGCCGCCACCGCAGTCGCCGCCGCGGAGAGCCAGATCGGGGTGCCGTACGTGTGGGGTGGCGAAAGCCCGGGCCGAGGCTTCGACTGCTCAGGCCTGACGCAATGGGCCTGGCGCCAGGCCGGTGTGGACCTGCCGCGCACCGCGGCGGGACAGTACGACGCCATTCCCCATATTCCGCTCTCCGACCTCCAGCCCGGCGATCTCCTCTTCTGGGGTTTCGGAGGCATCAGCCACGTGGGCATGTACGTCGGAGGCGGGGACATCATCAACGCGCCCGATACCGGTGAGTTGGTGCGCGTCCAGGCCATTTGGAACAACGGCCTCGTGGGAGCGGGTCGGCCTTAGCCGAAGGGCTCGGGGCGGCAACCGGCGGCCCGCCCGCCTGGGTCGCTCGTAGCGGGACCTCGTAGGCTCAGGCCTCGGCACATTGCAACGGTCTGACGAGCGCGACCTCACCACATTCGGAAAGGAAGTGTCATGGAGATGGAATACCGCCGACTGGGTCGTTCGGGCCTCAAGGTGAGCGTGTTGTCGTTCGGGTCCTGGGTCACATTCGGCCCCCAACTCGACGAAGGCCTGGCGTCGGACTGCCTGGCGGCGGCGAGAGAGGCGGGCGTCAACTTCTTCGACAACGCCGAGTCGTACTCGGGCGGCGAGTCCGAGCGGATCATGGGCAAGGCCCTGGCCCGGCTGGGATGGCCCCGCCACAGCTACGTCGTGTCGACCAAGGTCTTCTGGGGCATTCACGACGAGGTCAACATGCGCAACACCCTCAACCGCAAGTACCTGTCGCAGGCCATCGAGGGCTCGTTGGAGCGTTTCGACCTCGATTTCGTCGACCTCGTGTTCTGCCATCGCGCCGACCCCGAGACCCCGATCGAGGAAACGGTCTGGGCCATGTCCGACATGGTGAGCTCAGGCCGCGCCTTGTACTGGGGAACGTCGGAATGGGCCGCTGACGAGATCCGGGCCGCATGGGAGATCGCCGAACGCCACAACCTCCACAAGCCCGTCATGGAACAGCCCCAATACAACATGTTCGAGCGGACCAAGGTGGAGACCGAGTACCGGCGCCTCTACGACGAGATCGGCCTGGGCCTCACGGTCTGGAGCCCCCTGGCATCAGGCTTGCTGACCGGCAAGTACATCGACGGCATCCCCGATGGGAGTCGGGCCGCCCTGCCCGGCTACGAATGGCTCCAGGGAATGCTCACCGATGCCAGGCGCAACAAGAAGGTGAAGGCGTTCAAGGAGATCGCCGACGAGCTGGGCTGCACGCTCGCCCAACTGGCATTGGCCTGGTGCGCCAAGAACCCCCACGTGTCGACGGTGATCACCGGCGCCAGTCGCGTCGAGCAGGTACAAGAGAACATGAAGGCGCTCGACGTCATCCCGCTGCTCAATGAAGACGTCTTGAAGAGGATCGACGAGATCACCTACTTCTTGCGCTGACCCCAGGCGTCTTCGGCCGCCGACCTCACACCTTGGACGCGATGAGCGCGGCCAACGCCTGGGCCCCGGTTCCGTCGATGGGAAGATGGGTGCCGTCGCCGTAGAACCATTCGGGGTGCAGCGCGGCCAGGCTCTCCCAGTCCGCCAATACCGCGTTCGGATACCGCGCCACGCCACTGGCGAGGATGGCGTTGACCTGGTCCTGCCACGGCCGTCCCACGTGGACCGTGACAAAAACAACCCGGGCCGCACCGTGGAGGATCGACATCATTACGTTGAAATCGGCGTCAGTGATCGGTCCGTTGGTCCCGAGGGCGACGACGATGATCGACGGCGGTGAGGCACCCGCCATGAGCTGGCGCAGAAGAGCCTCGCCGTCGGACCACTGGCGACTCACCGCCGCGTTGACTTGGATGTTGGGCACGCAAACCTGCAGTGGCTGCTGCGCGTCGAGCATCACAGAGTCGCCCACGGCATAGACGCCACCGCTCACCGTGACCGGAGTGCACGGCCCTGTAGAGGCGATGGCCGGTTGCGTTGTGGTCGGCGGCAGTGTCGTTGTGGTCGTCGTGATGGTCGTGGTTGTCGTTCTGGGTGGAGGCCGGACTGCCGCATGGCTCGGGCGCGCCCGGAGCGCAGCGGCGCCGGCGGCACCTCCCACGATGACGACCGCTGCCAACGCCACCACCCATCGTGCCCGGGAGTGCCGCGGTCGCGACGCGCCGCCTCCACCGACACCTCGGGCGTGTGCAGGCCTGTGCGACTGAGCGGGGACCACCGATCGGTACGTTTTTCGGGAGCTCACGAGGGAGGACCGCTCGTGCGGTCAGCTACCGGACGGTAACGGTGCGAGATTATCGGGCCTCCCCGGGAACCTCGGCCAACGCACCTCCACCCTGGCGGGCGTCGTCGGCAGCCTGGCCCGACAGGGACCACCCTCCCTTGCACCGGTCGGGAGGACAGGTCATCATCCAAGGCGTTCACGATTACTCCTGCCCTGGCCATGCGGTCTGATCATTTTGACACGCCGAGACCGTCGATCCAGGTGAAACGACCGGACAAGGAGAAACGCCGTGGCACGGGTGAGCACCTACCTGAATTTCAAGGGCAACGCCGAAGAGGCATTCGAGTTCTATCGGGCTGTGTTCGGGACCGAGTACCTCGGCCCCATCCAGCGGATGGGGGATGTTCCTGTCGATCCCAACGGTCCTACGTTGTCTGATGCTGAAAAGCAAATGGTTATGCACGTCGAGCTGCCGATTCTCGCCGGCCACGTCATCATGGCGACCGATATGTTGGAGTCGATGAACCACGAGCTGAGGATCGGCAACAACACCACGATCAATCTGGAGCCGGACAGCCGCGAAGAGACGCAGCGCCTGTTCGACGCGTTGTCGGATGGCTCGAGTGATTGCGCGCCGCTGGCTGACATGTTCTGGGGTGCAACCTGGGGAACGTGTCTCGACCGCTTCGGCGTGCGGTGGATGTTCAACTTTGCCCCGGCCTCCGACTCATAGGGGGACCCGAGGTCGCCGCGAAGGACGAGAGTTGGCCGAGTGGGGTGACGACGGCTGGGCGGGTCCAACCTGGGCAAGGTATACGGGTGGACCAGGACTTTTCGTGGTTGGAGGTTCTCGTTCAGGGAACCGACGTCGGTGGGTCCATGGGGGTGTTCGTCTTCAATCACGCTGAGATCCCGGAAACCCCCCACGCTCATCTCGGATTCATGAAGATCGCCTTCGTCCTTGAAGGTGACTACTCCGGCAACGAGGAGGTGTTCCTGGAAATGGGTTACCTCGGACCAGGAGCGACCCCCCAAGAGATCGACGACATCAAGGCTCGCTTTCAGACCGTCAGCCTTCCGGGCGAGGCTGGAGCACTATGGCGTCCGCAAGACGCATGAGGTCCCCGAGGACGCCGTGCCTTCGATCTCACCCAGTGGCGGTCTGACCTGGACCTCATGTGCCGCTCGAGCCACCGAAAAGGCATACTTCGCCGCGTGGAACGGCTCGCCGCGGAACAGTGGATAGAGGAACGGTTCACGCCCGTTGGCGCCATCGAGCTGGTCCATGAGCGGCCATGGTCGACCGTTCTGCGAGTTCCCTTGGCTGATGGCGTCGCGTGGTTCAAGGCTTGCAGCAGCGCCGAGGAGTTCGAACCACGCTTCACCACGGATCTTTTCGAGCGTTGGCCGGACCGTGTCCCTGAGGTTCTCGACGTCGACAAGAAACGGGGTTGGCTATTGCTTGCCGATGCCGGTACTCGCATCGGTGATCTCGGCAACCTGCCGAGGTTCTGGTTTGCGATCCTTCCCCTGTACGCCGAACTCCAACGCGGCGAGACGACACAATCGGGAGCCCACCTGGCTTACGGTGTTCCCGACCTTCGAGTGAACAAGCTCCCGACACGTTACGAGGAGCTGCTGAACCCGGAGCTCCCCGTGGCTTCCGACGATCGACACCGGCTCAGGGACTTCGCCCCCCGTTTCGAGCAGCTTTGCAGCGAACTGGTTTCTGCAAGCCCTCCCGACACGATCCAACACGACGACCTGCATATGAATAACGTCTACACAGACGGCGAGCGACTTCGTGTGCTCGACTGGGGCGACTCGTCAATCTCCCACCCGTTTGCGTCACTTGTCCCCACGTTCCGCTTCCTGGAGGAGGGAAACGACTTGGTCGACGGCGATCTCTGGATTGCCCGAATCCGAGATGCCTACCTCGAGCCTTGAGGGAACGACCTCACCGACGTGTTCGCCCTGGCGATGCGTATAGGGGTCTTCGCCCATGCGATCGCCGCCTTGCGCCAGCGCGCCGCGCTGTCTGGGGTGGCTACAGCTAGGGAACGATTCGACCAGGATCTGAGAGTTCGAATCAGGCGAGCCGTGGTTCACGGGGTGAACCCAGAAGCAAGCTCATAACACGAGCCTAGTAACATTGGCCCATAGACCGTGGATCTGACCGTAAGCGCGAAAGCATGTGCTGTCGGAGCGGTGTGCCGACCCAACCTGGTGGACACGGTATCTTCGCGGTTCAGAGCCTAGATATTTCGGGGACGTAGCTCAGCTGGTAGAGCACCTGCTTTGCAAGCAGGGGGTCGTGGGTTCGAGTCCCATCGTCTCCACTTCACGAATTCCCCAAATTCCCACGATTGTGAAGTTCCGGTACCTGGGCGACACAGTGGCTCCGGCTCCTTAGCGACATTTTCCGGACGCGGCTCCGGCTCCTGGGCGACACTTGCTCCGGTTGGTGGGCGACACCTGATCCGCGCCGGGCGTGCTCGATGGAGCTTGGCTTTCGACGATCCTCCATGACGTCGCCACACAGATTCACCCCGTACGGCCTGCACCGGGATCCGAGGTGGTGCCGACTCGAAACCGCCTGGAACCACGACTCGGCTGACACTCCGCTTTATGGGGACGTCAACGCTGGACTGCGAATAGGTTCCAGGTGCTAGGCACTCCTTTGAGTTCGTGGGCGCCGCGGTCCAGAAACTCGATGCCCGAGCCCGCAAGGTTCCAAGTGCTGGGCACTCCCTTGAGTTCGTGAGCGCCGCGGTCCTGAAATTCGATGCCCGAGCCGGCGACCAGATCTGCCACGGTACGCGATACGAGAACTTCCCCTGGAGCTGCGAGCGCACCAACGCGGGCAGCGATGTGGACGGCCAATCCGCCGAGGTCGTCGCCGCGAACTTCGCACTCGCCTGTGTGAAGCCCGGTTCGTACCGGGATCCCGAGGGTCTCGGTGCCCTTCGTTATTGCCTCAGCACATCGAATCGCGCGGCCTGGGCCGTCAAAGGCTGCGAGGAACCCGTCCCCCGTGGTCTTGACTTCTCTGCCATCGAACCTCGCGAGCTGCTCCCTCACAAAGCGGTCGTGGGAATCCAGGAGGGATCGCCAGCGTCGGTCTCCAACTCGTGCAGCATGTTGCGTGGAGCCCACGATGTCAGTGAACAACACGGTTGTGAGAATCCGCTCCACTTGGATCCTGGGCCGCTCCCCCGTCACGAATTCGGCCACCTCGTCGGCGAGGCTGTAGTTGGCCGGACTAATTCCTGGTCCCGTCCCTGGCAACGTGATGAGCCGCGCGTCGACGATGTGGTCCGCCAGAAATTGAGCGTGTTCAATCGGAACGATGGGGTCATCAATGGCATGAAGCACCAGAGTCGGGGCTTGGACCATCGGCAAGGCGGCACGCACGTCAAGCGTCCGAAGAATGTAGTTGTACAGGGCAGCCGCAGTTCTGGGAGTAGCTGACGCACGCAGCATCTTGGCCACAAACGTCGCGAACTCAGGGTTCTCCGCCATGCTCGGATTGATCAGGTCGACAAATTCGGTTGTTCCCCACCTCGATTCGACGATCTCCACGATGCTGTCAACCATTTCCGGACTCGCGCCCGCTGGGTAGTCGTCGCCAACGACGTAGCGCGCCGTCGTGCTCATCAAGACCAACGCGCTGCACGCGCTCAGGATGAGCCGCGGCGAAAAGGATGGCGATCGGGCCGGCATCGAGGGTGGCAAAAATCGCTGCCTGACGAGACCCTGCCGCGTCGAGCACCGCGAGAATGTCTTCGGTCCACTCCTCCCAGGTGGGCATGGCAGAAAGCGGTACGCCATCGGAGGCACCGGTTCCTCGACGGTCAAACACGATCAATCGACTGAAGGACGCCAGTCGCATCATGAACTCCGAGGCAACAGGTGAATCCCAACAGATGTCGAGGTGAGAGCCGAGCCCGTAGAAATAGAGAAGATCCAGTGGACCTTCACCAATCACCTGGTAGGCGACATGGGCGTCGCCGACAGTCACATATCGAGTCTCGGGAGGGCCCGCACCCACCGCCATAGCTCTTAGTATTGCCTCGAAGCGAGCCGATTGCCGGGCTGAGGCACGGGCCCTTCGGGGCCGGAACCCTGGCTACTGGGCTTGCTGATGCTCGCGCCACCTGCTGGGAAGGACGTCAGCGGCGTTCGGATCGGCGAGAATTCGGGCGAGCACCTCCCGACGCTCGCTCGCGGCGGTGCCCACGGCGGCGGAAAACGACCGCCACGGCCCGCCCTCGCCCTCGATGAGCCCCTGGACGCGCCGAAAGAGGGGACCCTGCTCCTCGGGGAACTCGTTGTCCATGCGGACCCGGTACGAAGCGGGGTCTGCGACATGGTCGAACATTCGGACGCTCGCCACCTCGAGCTCGTCATCGATGAGAATCAGGTTGACCCCGCGTTTCGGGTCGGACTGCACGGTGTCGATCACCCAGCCCCCCGTGTTGAACAACCGGACGGGCCGGTCGAACCCTGACACCGGACGGCTGCCCACGAACGGCTTGTGAGTATGTCCGAACACGAACTTGAGCTGGTCGGGCCGCGGCCCATGGCGACTCGGGTGATCGGCCTCGAGCTGATTGAGAACTGGTCCGCTGATGTAGCTCGTCAGGCCCTTCTCGGCGCTGGCGGTGAGCCGCCCTTTCCCCGGCACCGGCGCGTGTCGCTCGAAGGGGGCCACGGCCCCCGCGGCCAGTTGCAGGACCGCCCAGAGCACCGGGTGGGCAAGGGTACGGGCGAGGGGCAACCGACCTCTGCTGGGAATCCGGTCTGCCAATCCTCGCGCCATGTTTCTCGCCAGGAGGCGCATGTCTCTCGGCGACTGAAGCATGTCGTAGAGGAGGCCCATATCCTCCCCCACCCGGCCGGACCGTCCCAGCGTCCCCCATAGGAAGTCTACCCACGCGAAGTTCTCCGCCTCCAGGTCCCAAACGTGAAGGGGGTGTTCTCGATGGTCGGTGAACATGATGTCCCTGAGGGTCGTCATCAGTCTGTAGATCGCTTCGATGTAGTGGCCGTGGTGGAACACGACGGCGGTCGAGTCGTCGTCAGTGCGCAGACCGAGGTTGGGGTAGTGCACAACGAAATCGACTTCTTTGCCGGCGCGCCGTCCGATCGTCTCGAGCAGTTCGGCATGCGTGGGTGGGCCGCCGTCGGAATACAGCCACGTCGAGTGCCAGGGCAGTGGGATCTGGCGATCCGGATGTCGGAGCAGGAATGACGTGTACTGGCGCTCCCGGGCGGTCTCCCACATGTGGTGGTCGTGGTTCCCCGGGAGGTACCAGACAGTTCGGTCGAAGAGGGCGTCTCCGCCCAAAGGGAATACCTCGTCCAGGAACACCTTGAACACGCGAAGCGCGACGTCGTCGCTCGCCAGAGCCAGGTCCAGAACGTCGCCGTTCAACACGAGCGTCGGCTTGGCAACCCCAGGCTCGTTGGCGTCCACGAGAGTCCGCAGCACATCGGTCAGGGCTTTCAGTACGGGGCTGGCGTGATCGGGGTCGACGTGGACGGACCCCGGTTCCAAGGCACTAAGCAGACTGTTCTGCGCGCCGAAATGTAAGTCTGAGAGGCACACATAGCGAATGTTGGTCATGGGTCCTCCCTTTCCAGCGAACCGTTGGCCGAAAGGGTACGTCTCCTCGGAGCTCCGCAATGATCCAGCACGATTCCAGCTATCGTGCCGTTTTCGGAACACCTGTGCGCACGACCAGACGGAGTCCCTGTGGTGGCGGCGGCCGGTTTCCAGTCGATGTAGCGTCGCACGCCGGGTCGATCACAGTCCTGAACCTGATCAGAAAGGGAGGATCAACGTGAGCAAAGTCTTCATCTCGGGCCCGATGTTCAGCCCTGCTGACCTCTGGGAGCAGAAACAGATAAAGGACGCAGTGGAAGCCGTCGGGTTCACCACCTACTACGCCCCCGAAGACGGGATCGAAGATGAGGAGCTCATTGCCGACCTTCAGTCGCCTTTGATGGCATCGTCGTCCTATCGGCACGCGGCCCTTCTTGTACAGAGGATCGGGTGGACGCTCGACATCTACATGGCCACCTTCGGCTGCGACGCCATGGTCATGAACATGAATGGTCGGGTGCCGGATGAGGGGAGCGTCGTTGAGGCGGCCAACGCGTACGCCTGCGGTATGCCACTCGTGCTCTACAAGGACACCTCAATCACTATGTGGGGCCCATTTGACAACCCCATGGTCGCGGCGCTCACGGCGAACTGGACACCGGTGACGAGCTACGCCGCCATCCCTCCCGCGCTGACCGCAGCCATCGCCGCCAAGGACTCCAACTACTCGTACGTCCCTCCACCCCATTTCGCCCGCGACCTCGCCATTGGTAAGCAAGTGGCAGAAAACCGGAAACACGTGATGGAGGTCCTGCGGACCCTCTCCCGCAGCGGTAAGGACATACCCCAAGACAGTGGAGGCCTGTGGCAGCTGCTGCTCAACCAGATTGGCATCAAGGACTCACCGGCTTAGCGTTGTCGATGCCGGATCAGATGAGTGACAGTGGGGGCCGGTCATACGAGAGCCGGTCCCCGAGAGCCCAACCCAGATATTGCAGGTTGTGGCTCCACGAGTGACGAAGTGAAAACAAAACCACTCCGGGGGTCATCCATCGGGGACCACTCCGCGCCGACGAAACCCAAAGTGGCCGACTCGAGTTTTCACACTGGACTCGGTGCCATAGATGGTCACCCCATCCCGTTGGTAGCCTTTTGTAGTGCCGAAAAGTGACGGAGCAGCGAAGTCTGATGATTGGCAGGGCAAGACGTTGTCCCGGATTCGCAAGCTGATCAAGCAGGCCGATCCGGAGGTGGTCGAGGAGCGGAAGTGGAGAAAGGCCGCGAATCCAGAAGGTGTTCCCGTGTGGTCACACGATGGCATGATCTGCACGGGCGAGACCTACAAGACCCACGTAAAGCTCACGTTCGCCAAGGGCGCTTCCCTGAAGGACCCCTCACACCTGTTCAACTCCAGCCTCGAAGGTAACGTGCGCCGCGCCATCGATCTTCATGAAGGCCAAACGATCGACGAACCGGCACTCAAGGCCCTCATCCGGGAGGCTGTGGCGTTGAACCAAAGTTCGGCCCCTCGGAGGTAGATCCGCTCACTCCACATCATAAAACAATAGTTTCGGCTCAAGTGTCACATCCGGGGCCTGGGCGGTGTCTCCATGGTGAGAGCAAGTAACCAGAGGAGGCACCATGGCCAGCAGCACTCGGATACCGCCGGCAGAGCTGGCCGGGCTCTACGGCGCAATGGTCAAGCGGATGTCTCGGAAAATGTTCGGAGAGGTGCCCGAACCGGTCGGGGTGGCATGGCACAACCGAAAAGCGTTGAACTTGAGCTTCAGCATCGGTCGTAAGCTGCAGAAGTTGGATCAGTGTGATGAAAACCTGAAGTCGTTCGCCCACATGGCCACGGCCAGCCTGATCGGCTGTAGCTTCTGCCTGGATTTCGGCTACTTCCACGCCCACAACGAGGGACTCGACGTGACCAAGGCGCGTGAGGTGCCCCGCTGGCGTGAGTCGGCCGTCTTCACGCCGCTCGAGCGAGATGTCATGGAGTATGCCGAGGCCATGACACAGACCCCGCCGACCGTTACCGACGAACTCTCGGCCCGGCTGCTAAAGGGGCTCGGCCCCGCCGCCCTGGTGGAGTTGACCACGGTGATCGCGCTGGCCAACCTCATGGCTCGCTCCAATGTCGCGATGGGTATCGAGTCGCAGCAGTTCTCGGCAGCCTGTGGTCTCAAGCCTCTCGCCCTAGCCTCGTCGGCGTGACCGAGGACCCATTCGTCGCCCATCGCGGCCTGCTTTTCACCGTTGCCTACGAAATGCTCGGCTCTGCGGTCGACGCCGAAGACGTCGTCCAGGAGACCTGGCTGCGCTGGTCCGGTGTGGACCAGGCGGAAGTGCATCACCCGCGGGCGTATCTGGTCCGCATGGTCACCCGGCAGGCGCTGAACCGGCTCCGAACCGTGTCCCGCCTGAGGGAGGACTACGTCGGGGAGTGGCTACCCGAGCCGTTACTGACCGGTCCGGATGTCGCCGAGGACGCCGAGCTGGCCGTGAACGTCTCGATCGCGATGCTCACGGTGCTCGAGACCCTCGGTCCGGCCGAGCGGGCAGTGTTCGTGCTCCACGAGGTGTTCGAGACGCCGTACGACGAGGTCGCCGAGATCGTGGGCAAGACCCCGGCCGCGGTCCGACAGATCGGCCATCGCGCCCGCGAGCACGTAGCGGCGCGGCGGCCCCGGATGCAGGTGGACCGAGCCCAGCAGGAGGCAACTCTCGAGAAGTTCATGGCCGCCGTCACCTCGGGCGACGTCCAGGGACTGGTGGAGGTACTCGCCCCGAACGTGGTGTTGATCGCCGATGGCGGCGGCCTGGTGAGGGCTGCTCGGAAGCCGCTCACCGGGGCCGACAAGGTGGTGGCGTTCCTTGCTCGCGTGGCGGATCTCTCGGAATTGGTGGCGGCCCCGGCCTGGCTCAACGGGATGCCCGGTGCCCGATTCGACCTCGGTGGCGATGTCACTGCGGTGAGTCTGGTGATCGAGGACGACCGGATCACTTGGATCTACGCCATGCGCAATCCGAACAAGCTGGGATGGCTGGAGCAGGTGGCAGAACTGCAGCGGTGACTTTCGAAAACTCTGCAACAGGGCCGTGTTTGGTCTGCGCGCTGAGAGAGGTGATCACCGGACCCAAAGTGATACCACTTGACACCGGCCTCAGGTCTTGAAGAATCAAGGGGGGCAATATCTCTGGACCGTGCCGCGAACGGTCACAGGGCTGCCAACTGGAGTCCGAAATGCGGAACAGGGGGAGGTCGGACAGCCGTCAGCGCCGTGGAGCGCGAGCGGGTGCACGACGGACCCTGGCAGGCGTTCTCCTGATCACTGGTCTGGTCACTGCCTGGACGTTGACCATGCCCGCGAAGGCGAATGCCAGCGGAGGTTTCTCCGGATCAAGCCTGTTGACCTCGGTGTCTTGCACTTCGATGTCAACCTGCATCGCCCTGGGCGCAGGTGGACAAGGGTGGTCCTACAACGGCTCGACCTGGTCAACGGCCTCGTCGGTCGACTCAGGGGCTCTGAGTTCGGTCTCGTGCGCCGGTCCTTCGTTCTGCGTGGCCGTCGACTACGCGGGCCAAGCGCTCACGTTCGACGGGACAACCTGGTCGGCTCCGAAGATCGTCGACTCCTCGGGTCTCCTCAGTTCGGTCTCGTGCGCGACGAATTCATTCTGCGTGGCCGTCGACTACGCGGGCCAAGCGCTCACGTTCGACGGGACAACCTGGTCGGCTCCGAAGATCGTCGACTCCTCGGGTCTCCTCAGTTCGGTCTCGTGCGCGACGAATTCGTTCTGCGTGGCCGTCGACTACACGGGCCAAACGCTCACGTTCAATGGGACGACGTGGTCAACTCCGCAATCGACTGACCCGTTCGGCCTCCCCTTCTCTTCTGTCTCGTGCTCGTCGAGCGCCTTCTGTGTCGCCGTGAACTCCTATGGAGATGAGATCAGCTACAACGGATCGACGTGGTCCCCATTGACCCTGATCGACCCCCTCGGTGGGTTGACGGCTGTTTCTTGTCTTGCGACGTCTTGTACCGCCGTGGACCACTTCGGCAACTACGTGACCTCTAACGGCTCTACATGGTCGACGCCTACACTGCTCGACCTTCTCGGTGATCTGAACGCCGTCTCATGCTTCTCTGGTTCCTCCTGTGCGGCCGTCGACAGCAACGGGAACGCGTTCCTCTTTGCCGTCGTCCCGGCCGGCGCGACAACCCAACCACCGACCCCCACGTCGACGCCGGCCTCGCCGCCCCAATCCACGTCTGCACCTCCCACCGGATCTCCGACCCCGGTCGCCTCCCCAATGGAACCGGCCCCGACGTCGACGACACCGACATCGTCACCGGTGACCTCGGGGCCGGGCTCGTCTTCGGCAGGGAGTGCACCAACGACGGCCCCGGTCACACCGGGAACCACGCAGCCGAGCTCGACCTCCTCAGCATCCCCGTTGGCGCCGACCCAGACGGCGACCACACCCACAACATCCCCGGTGGCGCCGACTCCCGTCTCGTCTCCATCAGGGAGCACACCAACGACAGCCCCGGCCACGCCGGAAACCACGCAGCCGAGCTCGACCGCTTCTGCATCGGTGTCACCCGGCGACGTGGCGTCAAGAGCCGATGTGGCGTCAACGCGAGTGTCGGGACACCAACGTCGCGAAACGACAGCACCGCTGCCGGCCGCAACCGATCAGACGTCGATCTCGAAACCAGCGGGTGCTACGGCCCCGGCCGCCAGTGCCGAGACACCGAACACCGTGGCACCCAACACCACCGTTGCGCCCAGAGTGACGCCCCTGGTGCCGAGCTCGGGGAACGCCGCGTTGCCGAGCACCGCACCCGCACCCGCACCCGGAAACGGATCGGCGGCCGGCAGCTCGCAATCCGCCTCCGGCCCCCTTGCTTCGGCGAAGAATGCGTCGAGCTCGAGCGTCGCACTGCCCGCCACGGTCGCCGGCGTCCTCATCGTCCTCGGGTTGATCGTTCTCGCGCTCTTCGTCAATCCCGGAGGCGCCCCGACGCCGGTCGTCGACAACCGAACCTTCTGGTACTCGCGTTTCGAGGCTTCCGACCGGCGCTTGCTGGCCGTGTCCTCGCGGTGGATGGGCAAAGTGCATCGTTTCGCTCTGCGGACATGGCGGCGAGGCGCAGCGACGGCGACCTGGCTCCTGGGGCGATAACAGCGGGACACTCAGACGGAGGACAGCGACCCCATGGGGCGGTGGGATGCGGCCGGATCGGGGACGGCTATGCAAGCCTGGTGACGTGCCAGATGACACGTCGATCGCAGACCCAGATGGTCAGCGGCCACCCCGCCGGGTGACGAGGCAGCACGGCGCCTCAGAGAGGTGACCGCGCCCGACGTCGACCCACCGGGTCTGGCAACGTTGGATGCGGGACCGGACCGCCGTGGATCATGGATCCCTACCGGCGCAATGGTCGCAACCCGGTTCATAGAGCTGCGCAAGCGTCGGGGCCTCATGATCACGCTGGGGGCGTTGACCATAGGGATCCCGACGCTCTTCCTCGTCATCCGGCTCTTGCTGCACGCCTTCGTGCACTCGTTCGGACCGGCTGGGGGGTTCCAGGTGTTTGCCACCCTTATCGCGGGCGTGCTCTACGTGTTCGGATTCATCGTGGCCGCGACGTTGGGGGCCACCGCAGGCTGCAGCGACCTCGCCGACGGGATGTTCACGCAGCTGGTGGTGACCGGACGCTCGAGGGTGGCGCTGTACCTGGCTCGGATACCTGCTGGACTCGCCATCGTCGTTCCGATGGTGGCCGTTGCCTTCACGATCATCTGTTCGATCAGCGTCTTCTCGGCCCCTACCACGTTTGACTTCCAAGGCACCACCGTGCCCCTCGGCCTGTCCCGCACCGGATACGCGGCCTGGGCCACCGACCACCGAGACCTCGTCATCTGTGATTTTCCGTACAATGGACCATGCCCGGGGGACGAAGCGCAGCTAAGCCCACCCTTGTCCAAGGCGAAGGCCGTGCAAGAGGCCAACCAGAACTACGCGGCCTATGCCGAGACGTACGTCGCGCCGCCCATTGTCCTGATGGTTCGGACGGGGCTGTGGATCGAGCTCGAGGTGATCGTCGCGTTCGTCTTCGGCCTCGGGTTCGCATCGTTGGTGGGTCAGCGAACCCTTCCGACCGTCCTGATGATCGTGTACGCGGTCATCTTTCGGCCCATTTTGTTGGCGCTGCAGATTCCTCACCTGATCAACCTCCAGCGGTCCCTGGTCGAGCTGGCCGTGGCCCATCTCGAGCCCAGCGGCTTGGGTTTTGTCTACGGAGTGGCAAACGGACCAGGGATGCTTCGCGACGCGTCACGTCTGCAGCCGGAGTCGACAACGGTCGCGGTCTTCGTGATCGCGGCCTGGCTGGTGGGGTGGACGGCTCTCGGCGCGTGGCGGATGATGACCCGGGACGCTTGAGCACGGCCCGGCCTTGACTGCCTTGGCTCGAACTCTGTCCGATCGACATCCGCCTCCGTTATGTACGCACCGGCAGGTCCGAGACGGAGGGGTCAGCGCGCTCGACCCGCCACGGGCAACCTCCATGGCACGACCACGCTCGACGTGGCGAGCACTCCCGCCGGGTCCTCGTGGCAGACCGTACCGGTGACCCTGACCATGGCGGCCGGCACGAACCTCGTGGTGTGCCGCGTCGAAAGGTCAGATCAGGGTGGGGTCAACCTCGACTACCTCGCTCGGTCCGGAAGTCTGCCCATTTGCCGCAAAAGCGGGGCACGTCCACGGTCCTCATAATCACGACGCCTCACGTTCGAGGTGGGCCTTGTGAGCGAGCTTGATGATGTCCTCTGACACTGAGCGCTTGCTGCCTTCATGGGCCGGATGGTGTGCCGGACAAGCGAGGTACGGGGTGCCTTCGACCGGCTTCCCAATGCGTAGACATCCTTTGACGTGGCAATTGTGGTGGCGATAGACGGTGACGATGCTGCCGAGGATGAGAAAGTCAGGAATGGCGCCGCCGAAGCCAGACCAGAATCCATACCACGTGCCCGACTCGGCATCCGCACCGGTGTAGCGCAAGAACCAATGAGCAGAATCGGTCCAGAAGACAACGATGAGTATCAAGAGACCGACGACGACGAGCGAGAACCCGATCATGAGAGCTCGTTTCATGCCACGACCCCCGACTCCTCGCATGCACGGTCCCTCGAGAGAGCCATTTGATGTCGAACCATCGGGCGCAGGGACATCCTGGTTCCTTCCGTCAATTTCTGCGGAACAGCACGCCACGTGGTGCGGGCCATGGCCATGCGTGAGTGATCAGGCTCATCGTTCTGGTGCAACCGGCCCGCTCTCCGCGGCCTCGCCGGCCGCGCCCGCGTCCACGGCCGCTACCTGTGCGGGCGTTGCCCCGAGCCGGCGCTCCACGTCGGCCAGCCGATCGCTGATCACCGTGAGCTGCTGGCCCAGGTCGGCGTGACCCTTCTTGAACTCTTCTCTGTTGGCGTCGGTATGTTCCTTGATGAACAGGGACGCAACCGTAGCGGTCAGCACCCCGATGAGACCGATCCCCACTAGCATGAGGATCACGGCCACGATCCGGCCGCCTCCGGTGACGGGGAACCGGTCCCCGTACCCCACGGTGGTGACGGTGACGATGGCCCACCACAGAGCGCCGACGTAATCGTGGATGTTGCTCCCTCGGGCCTTCTCCTCGAAGAGCAGGGCGAGCCAGGACCCAAGGAAGAGAGTGACCACGACGCCGATGAGCACCCGGAAGAGGCTGTGGTGCTTGAGGACGGACTCCAATCGCAGCTCCCCCTCGTGAACGAGGAGGGTCATCTTCTCGATACCGACGATGTGCCACCCCTGCAGGGGAGGCACCACGACCGTCACCGGCTCTACCCACCGCCGCCTGAGATAGCCAGGTGTGTCCGGGGTGATCACCAGACGCACCAGGTACTCGACCAACATGACGACCCAGAGCACGAAGAGAGCCCCGACGAGGGCCCTGGAAGCCGAGCCGTTGACGTCGGTCGTGAGGACGACGACGGCAATCACGAGCCAAGCGACCCCCAGGAGGGCCATCGGGAACTTCGTGACCTCCTCGATTCGGTCGACGAGATCGTGACGCCCGCCCGACGGCTTCGCCCCGGCGATTGTCTGGCGCCGCCGTTCCTCCTTGCGCTCCTTCTCTTCGAGGCGCTCCTGCTCCAGCTTCTCCAAGCGCTGAATGCGGTCGATGGAGGACGGCTTCTTGGCGTTGCTGCTGGCCGGAACAGTTCTCACCTCGGTGGAGCCCACGGTGAGACAAAGTTACTGCGTGGGCCTCTCGACGCCGGGCATCGTCACCCGCCCGGCTCCATGATCCCCCACCGGGTCGTGGCATCATTGAGGCGTGCCTGACGACGAGCGCGTTTCGGTCGATCTGTCCGAGATGATCGTCGAAGTGACACAGTCGTTTCCCGCTCCGATTGTCGACGTGTGGGCGTTGCTCTCCGACGTAGAACGGATGGCGGGCCTCGGACCGGAGCACGTCGAAGCCCATTGGCTCGATCCGGGCCCGACGGTCGGCGCGCGGTTCACGGGCAAGAACCGCCGGGACGGGTTCGAATGGGAGGTCCCGTGTCACATCATTGAGTGCGACCCACCGCGGCGGTTGACGTGGACCGTGCTCGAACCGGAGAACCCTTCTTCGGTGTGGTCCTACACCCTGACGTCGGCCGGGGACACAACCTCCGTCGTTGACCGATTCCACCACGGGCCGAACTACAGCTTCATTCGACTATGGGCAGAGGAACAACCCGAACGCGCCGCTGAGATCGTTCGGATCCGCACGGACGGACTCCGAGCCGACATGATGGCGACGTTGGCGAACGCAGCACGGCAGTTGACGCTTCAAGACGGCTGAACATACGCAGTACCGCGTCAGGCGACGTTTGTGGAACGACATTCACCAGGTGGCGGGGTAGACGAAATCGGCCGCCGGTCGACCGATCCACTGCACGATCCGCATGGCGAGGTCCATACCGGCGGTGAACTTCGCCGTGCGCAAGCCCGTCAGTTGGTTCGGGCTGCAGCCCAGGATGGCGGCGAGGGCGGGCCAAGTCAGCTCGCTCTGGCGTCGCTTCTCGTCCATCGAGGCATAGAGACGTTTCAGCGCCCAGCGCAGCCGACGGTCCGAACCGGCCACGGGAAGGGCGAACCGTTCGTCGTCACCGGTGGTCGCTCCCCTCAGAAAGCTCTCCGGCGTCCGCTCGAGCCACCGAAGCATGAACAGGGCGTGTTGGCACGAGGTTCTCGGGTTCTTGGCCATGTTCGTCAAGGTCCCGGGGCTGATCGGATGGTCACGGCGGCGGTCGTTCAAATCGGACGACAGCTCTCAAAGCTGGTTGGCCACCGACTGCCAGCTGAGGCCCAATCTGTTTCGCTTGTCGTCGAGCGCCGAATACAGGGCCCCGACGTCGAATGGATAGAGGGCTTCGTCCATCGTGGTCGACTCGTTCGAAACGCCAGGTCACGGCGTTGCGCTACATCGCCGCCGATCCGTCCAGCGGGCGGGATCGGGCTGGAAGGATCAAGCCCCGCCCCGCTGCGTTGTCCCCGGCGACGCACCGTCGCCTTCTTGCGGTGTGGTCGCGGCGGGTTCGGAGGCGAAGAGTGACTCGCCGCTCTCCGACGGGGTCGGTTCAGCGGCTTGCGGGAGGGGAACGGTGCCGGGGACGGCAGACAAGAGAGCGTCGTAGATCGACCGGCCCGATGCCACCAATCCCGTCACGACCTGTCCGACACCGTCGGCGCCGTTCACGACACTCAGATTGGCGCCATTGAGGCCCTGAGCCAGCGACGCCACGATGGCGGGCATCATTTCGACCATCTTGGATGCGACAATTCGCTCGAGGTTGCCCCCCGTCAGCGCTTCGGCCTGGGCTCGGAGGGCGTCGCGTTGGGCCTGGGCCAGCTTCACCGTCTTGTAAGCCTCGGCATCGGCTGGTTTCTGTACTTCGGCGACGAGTTCCGCTTGACGCTTCTCGGCCTGCTTGCCGGCGAGCGCCGCCTGCTCCTCGGTGACCTTCTGTGCGGCCTTCGCCTGCGCCAGCGGTCCGGATTGATCGGCTTCTGCCTGAGCGGCTTGGACCTCGGCTCGGGCACCGGCCTGCTTGATCTCCGAATCGCGGGTGAATCCCGCCTTCTGCGCGTTGGCCTCTTGCTCTCGCTCGGTCGCCGCCTGGTCGGCCTGGGCTTGGGCGATGCGAGCGTTCTTCTCGACTTCAGCGATGTGCGGTGCCGCGAGGTTCTTGATATATCCCGAAGGGTCGCCTACCTCTTGGATTTGGAAGGCGTCGACGACCAGTCCGAGTTTCTCCATCTCGTCGGAGGATGCCGACTTGACCTCCTGCGCCAGGCTGTTGCGGTCCGTGATGATCTTCTCGACGGTGAGACTGCCGACGATCGAGCGCAGGTGGCCGGCCAGGATCTGCCCGACCAGGGACTCCATTTGGTCCTGCTGGTCGAGGAACCGCCGGGCAGCATTGGCGATCGACTGAAAATCGTCAGCGACCTTGAAGACGGCGACTGCTTGGACGGTCAGTGGTATTCCCTGGCCGGTCACGCAGTTCTCTTCGAGCTCCGCCTCATAGAGGTCGAGTGACAGGATCCGGGCTCTCGACCGCCACGGAGCCACGAACGTGCCGTGGCCGGTGACGATTCGGAACTGACTACCCTCGGAACTACCTTTGGCGCCGGAGATGACAAGCGCCTGGTTGGGCTCAGGGATCCGGTAGAAGAGCATTGTGTGGACCTTTCCGTGCTGAGTGAAGGTCAGTACCCAGAGGCGGTGACCAAGACCGTTCGAGGACCGGTTTGTTCGACCACGACGGCATGAGCATTCTTGGTCAGAGCTTCGTTGCCTTGCGTATATGCCGTGAACGCCTCGGAGCCACCCCGGATACGCAAGATGATCTCACCCGAACCTTCGGTCGGTATCGGAATCGAGACACGACCTACCATCCCGGTCAGGTCTTCATCCATCATCGAAACGTCGAGCCCCTTGTCCCCCTGTTGGCGGTGGGGATGCGCGAGGCCTCGGAGTAGGCCTCGGATGGATCGTATCCCCGGGTGAAGGATCGGCGCCCACCGCTCTGGACGGCCTCCAGTCGCCTTCAGAAGCCGGCCGGTGGCACCCCAGTTGACTCTGCCCCATGGGAAGGGTTCATGCTCTCGATGTGGACGAGCTGTTGAGCATCGGTGAATTCTCAGCCCGGTGCGGTCTTTCGGCCAAGATGCTCCGTTCGTACGCCGCTGCCGGCCTGTTGGTGCCGGCCGCCGTCGACGGCTCGTCGGGTTACCGCTACTACTCGACGGGCCAGCTCCATCAGGCTCGGATCATTGCACTGTTGCGGCAGGCCGAGGTCGCCGTCGACGACATCGCCATGTTCCTCCATGACCCCGACGAGACCCAGCTGGACCGGTGGGACGGCGAGATCGTGCACGAGTCGACCGTCCGCCGCGAAGCACTGGCGCAGGCCCGAGCCGCCTTGGCGCTGGGCTACGCACCGGCGCCGGCTCCACCAGAGCCCCTACGGAAAGGACCCGAGGTGACACGTGACCTTCGTACCGGATCAGCCACCCATATGGGTGGGCGAGCCACGCAACAAGACGCCGTGCTCGTCAGCGACGAATTGTTCGCGGTGGCAGACGGCATCGGGGGACTCCGAGACGGCGAGGTCGCCAGCAGGCTTGCCGTGGACACCCTGAAGGCCACCTTCGCCGTCGACCACAGTGTCTCTGGGCTGCTCAAAGCGGGCCGGGAGGCGAATCGTGTCGTCTGGCGGCAGGGAGCCGCGGACGGCGGCGATGCCACGATGGGCACCACGTTGACCGCCGTGGCGGTGACCTCCGACGCGGCCGCGGTCGTCCTCCACGCCGGCGACTCACGGCTCTACCACTTTCGAGCGGGGCGTCTGCACCAGCTCACCCATGACCATACCCTCGTCGCCGAATTGATCCGGGCTGGTGAACTGAGCGAACAAGAGGCGCAGGCGCACCCTCATCGACACGTCCTCACCCGGGCGCTCGGCATCGGTCCCGATCTCGAGATCGACCACGCCGGGGTCCCCTGCCAACCCGGTGACCGCCTCGTGCTCTGTACCGACGGCTTGGTCAAAGAGCTGTCCGACGACGACATCGGCACTGCCCTGGCGCTGGAAGAGGAGCCGACCCTCGTCGCCGACAAACTGGTTACCTCTGCCGTGGAACGCGGAGCCGAGGACAATGTGACCGCAATGGTCATCGACGTGCACTGAGACCGGACGATCAATGGCGTGGTGCCTCAAACGAGGTACCAGGACATTTCGAAACACGTGGGTTAGCCTCAGGGCCATTGGGGGAGATGCCCCAGCAGCGGGGACGGGGCTGTCGACGTGGTCGGACGTGGGGACGGGGGAACGATGACCGGGTTGTTCGAAAGCCCCGAGGCCGGGGCTGAGAACGAGGCCTCGGGGCCACCGGCACCGGCGAGGTGCCGCACTCGGCGTCTCATGCGAACACCGCCAGCCATGTTGGTACTCGTCTGCGTCTCCCTCGTCGGCGCCATGCTCACGGCGTGTGGATCCACGGGGGCGTCGTCGGCGCAACTGGCGACGCAGGTCGTCAAGACCGTGTCGCTTCTGCCCAAGCCCTACACACCAACAGCGGCGGTCGGGACGACCGATGACTACCACTGCACCTTGGTGGATCCCCACGTCACCCAGAACTCCTACGTCATCTCGAGCCAGTTCCGGCCGGGAGGGGTCGAGGTCCATCATGCCGTGCTGGCTCTGGTGCCTCCCTCTCTCGCCGCCGCCGCCCGAAGCGCCGATGCCGGTGACAAGGGATGGACGTGCTTCGGCGCGCCGTCGTTGCCCAACGCATCACTCGCCCAGTTCTTGGAAGCTCCCTTCCTCAGCGTCTGGGCTCCGGGCCACGGCGCCGACCTCCTGCCGAAGGGGACGGGGATCCCACTTCGAGCCGGCAGCCTCGTGATCATGCAGGTCCACTACAACCTGCTGGCGGGGGACAAGCCCGTCAAGAATTCGCTGGTGCTCGACACCGTGCCGATGTCGACACCCCTGCTCCCGCTGCACCTCGACCTGGCACTCGCCCCGCCCGACCTGCCGTGCCCGGCCGGTGTCACGGGTCCGTTGTGCAACCGGACCGCATCGGTGGCGGACCAGGCGCGGCGCTTCGGACCTCAGTCGGCGGAGATCGTGGCCGGGATCGAAGCGGTGTGCCACCACAATCCCGCCACCGCGCCCGTGAGCGACACGGCGTCGTGCGTCTGGCCCATCGGGAGGAGCGGCTACATCGTCCGGGTCCAGGCGCACATGCACCTGCTGGGGCGCAGCTTCACGATGGTCCTCAATCCCGGAACGCCACAGGCCCAAACCGTGCTCGACGTCCCCAACTACAACTTCGACTACCAGAAGGCCTACAACCTGCAGACTCCGATCGCGGTCACCGCCGGCGAGAAGCTCCAGGTCAATTGCACCTACGACCCTCACCTCGCGCAGGAGTTGCCCATTCTGCGCAAGGCGCCGACCCACTTCGTGACCTGGGGGGACGGGTCCTCCGACGAGATGTGCATCGGCCTGGCGTGGACATCGGCGACGATGCCCAACACCAAGAGCTCGCTCTGAGTCGCGGTCCGGGATCCGGCCGAGTGCCCACTCAGAGGTGGACGAACGGCGCGTAGTGCTCCACGGTCGGAAAGGGGTCGTAAGCGTGGTGGAGGAGCCGGCGCCATTCCTGGTACCGGGCAGAACCCCGGAAGCCCTCGGTGTGGTCCTCCAGCTGCTCCCATTCCACGAGGAGCAGGTACCGCGACGGGCGCTCGAGGCACCGGTCCAGCCGTAGTGACCTGAACCCGGGCATGGAAGCGATGATGCCCTTGGCCTCATCGAACGCATCCTCGAAACGTTGCTCCTCGCCCCGTCGGACATCGAGACAGGCATGTTCGAGCACCATGGCCCCATACTGCGGCACGGCAGGCACGCAAGACCCCGCTTCCCCAGGTCCGGTTGCTGCCATCCCCACCGGAGATTGATGGCCCGTAGTGTCTCGGTGTGATCACGCCATGAGCCTCTCGACCCATCGCCGGCGGAGGACGACGCGTCGCAGGTGCGGGCCGGCGGCAATGGTGCTCGTCGTGCTGGCGGGGCTCGGGGCCGGCTGCTCGACGTCGTCGGGGGGAAGCGCAGCCGGCTTCGCCCACGCCGGCCCCTATGTAGTGGGGGCGACCACCCTCGACCTGGGGAGCGCGGGACCGAAACTCGGGGAGCGCCTGGCCACGATCTTCTACCCCGCCGACCCCTCCAAGCTCGGCGGCCACCCCCTCTTCAGCTACCAGCTCGAGGCGCCGCTCCCGGCCGTGCTGCGGGCCATCGTCCCGGCGAAATACAACAGCACGACCGTCGTCGATGCGCACGTGGGGGCGCCGCGATCTCCCCGCGGCCCGTTCCCGATCGTCCTCTTCAGCCACGGCTTCGGCGCGTCACGCCTCTACTACTCGCATCTTCTGGTCGGGATCGCCTCGTGGGGATTCGTGGTGGTCTCGGCCGACTACCTAGAGCGGGGACTCCTCGCTCAGGCCACCCATCCCGATGTGGCGAGCACCCCGGCGGGGGACCTCACGACGATGTTCTCGTCGCTGGCCGCGGTCGAGAGGGCCTCGGCGCAGCCATCCTCGCCGCTGTCGGGAGTGGCCGATCCGCACAAGGTGGCCGCCGTGGGTCACTCGGCGGGAGGGCAGACGGCGTTCGACGCCCTGAAAGACCCCCGTGTCGACGTCGCCGTAGGTTGGGCGCCGGTCGGGCCCTCGGGGGCGCCGTCACACAAGCCGGCGATGATCATCGGCGCCCGGGACGACGTCGCCCTCACCCCGGCCACGCTCACCCACGAGTTCAGGACCTTCCCCGGGGCGACGCAATTCGTGGAGATCTCCGGCGAGGGTCACGACACCTACACCGACATCTGTACGTCCATCCGCGGCGGCACAGGGGGACTGGTGAGCTTCGCCGAGACACTCCACCTGGTCAGCCCCGAACTGGCCAAGCTCGCCAACAACGGCTGCAGTCCCAAGGACATCGCCCCCCAGCGTTTCTGGCCGATCGTGCAGTACTACACCGTGGCCGAGCTCCGCGCCGGGCTGGGGATCGACTCTGGTGGCGCGGGCCTCGCCGCTCCGACACCGAAGCAGTTCCCCGGTTTCGTGATCACCTACCGACAGCATTCTTGAACCGAGACGGTTTCCACCCTCGGGGCCGACCGATCGGGCTCGATCGAGGGCCGGGCTCGGGTGGCGGCCATACTGAACGCCCATGCGAATCGGCCACCGGCACGCGGTGCACGGCTCGTGCGCCGCGGTCACGACGCTCCGGCGCCACCCTGGTTACCGTGGTGCACGTGGCCCACCTCCGTCGACGACACGCCCGGAGGATCCGATGAGCAAGGAGCGGCTCGAGACCTTCAGCGACGGTGTCTTCGCCATCGCCATCACCTTGCTGATCCTGACCATCGCGCCACCCAGCCACTACGCGGATCTGGCTCGTCAATTGGGAAGCCGGTGGCCGGCTTTGGCCGCCTACGTCGTCAGCTTCGTCGTGATCGGGATCATGTGGTTGAACCATCACACGATCTTCAGCCATCTCGACCACATCGACCGCGGCTTGTTCTACCTCAACCTCGCCCTCCTCATGACCATCGTCTTCATCCCCTATCCGACGGGCGTGTTCGGTGAGGCGTTGCGCCGGGGCGTGGGGGCGAGGACAGCCGCCGTCTTCTACACCGCCGTCATGGCCATCAACGCGCTCGTGTGGGCCGCCCTGTGGCTGTACGCGTCGGTGGGCCGTCGCCTGCTCGGCCCGAGGTTCCCCGAGTCCCAGCGCACGGTGGCCACGATCCTGTTCGTGGCCGGCGTCTTCGTCTATAGCGCCTCGATCGGCGTGGCCTTCATCAATCCGTACCTGTGTCTCGCTGTCCAGGGAGCGCTGGCGCTCTACTATGCGCTGGATCCCATCTCGCGCCGCACCGCACGCGAGCAGGCCACCCCGACATGAGACGGCGGCCTCCCACCCGCTACGAGCTGCTGACCTGCGCGTGGGAGGACCACTATCTGGTAGGGCTCGACGCCGCCGACGTCACGGGGGCCGACCCGGTGCTCGTGCGCGAGTACGACGGCCTGCGGTGGCACCACTGTCTGCGTTGCGGCTGTTGGGTCGTCAAGAACCCACCCCCACACCCGACTCGCGACCGTGTCCCCACTCGGGACGAGGTCGAGCTCCCGCTCCGGGGGCCCCTGTTGCGCGACCGGTACGTCCTGCGGCTGATCGCGCTCGATCGAGCCCTCCACGTCGTCCTGCTGGCGTCGCTCGCCTTCGTCATCTTCTTCTTGGCCGGTAACCACGCCGCCCTCGAGCGGGACTACACCCAGATCCTGCAGTCCTTCGGAGGACCGTCGCGCGCCCATCCGTTCCTGGGACGCCTGCAGCACTACTTCACGATCACCCCCCGCCACCTCGACGAGGCCGGCGCCGGTGTCGCCGCCTTCGCCGCCCTGGAGGCGGTCGAGATGGTGGGCCTGTGGTTCGCCCGGCGGTGGGCGGAGTACCTGACGTTCATCGCCACCACCGTCCTGCTCCCCCTGGAGGTCTACGAGCTCACCTCGGGTGTCAGCGTGCTGAAGGTCATCACCTTCGTGATCAACCTCGTCATCGCGCTCTATCTCCTGTGGGCCAAGCGGTTGTTCGGGGTCAACGGTGGGCATCGGGCCGAGGCGGCACGCCGACGCGCCGCCGGTGACTGGGGAACGCTCGAGCACGACCGGGACGGTGCGGTCGCCCGCTGACCTGCGCCGCCACCACCCCGGGGCCGGGTGAGCCGGTACCGTCGTCGCCGTGGGCGACCGGGCAGTGTGGGAGGCCGAGGCCGAGCACTGGGTGCGCTGGGCCCGCACGCCGGGCCACGACGCCTACTGGTTTTACCGCGACTCGTTCTTCGACGTCGTGGTGCCCGCCCCCGGCGGCCTGACCCTCGAAGTCGGTTGTGGCGAAGGAAGGGTTACCCGCGACCTCGCCGCCCGTGGCCACCGGGTCGTGTCCCTCGACGGCTCGACCACCCTCCTCCGTCACGCCCGGGCATCCGATCCCTCGGGCCGCTACGTGCAGGGCGCCGCCGACTCCCTTCCCTTCGGCGACGGCGTGGCCGACGTCGTGGTCGCCTACAACGCGCTCATGGACTTCGACGACATGCCCGGTGCGGTCGCCGAGATGGCGCGCCTGCTCGCACCCGGCGCGGCGCTGTGCCTCTGCATCACCCACCCCGTGCTCGACGGCGGCGGGTTCGACTCCGACGCCATCGACGCCTCTTACCGCCTCCGCGACCCGTACTTCGGCCGGCACCGCTTCGACGCCACCGTCGAGAGGGATGGCGTCACCGTCCGGTTCAGGGGCTGGAGCCATCCCCTCCAGGACTACGTGGGCGCCGTGGTCGGCGCGGGCCTGGTCATCGACATGGTGCGCGAGCCCGTCCCACTTGCTGGGGCTCGCGACCACGAGCGCTGGCACCGCTATCCCATGTTCCTCCACCTGCGTGCCGTGAAACGCTGAGCACCCCCCGGCTTCACCCGTCGAGCGCAGCGCCGTGGTGGCACCGGGCCGTCGCCCGGGCCGGATGCGCACGCCATGCGTCACGGGGCGTTCACGACCCCGAAACGGGGGCGACACAGAGCCCTGCCAGGGTGTCGATGTCTGGCGCGCTCGATGCACGCCGGACGTCCAGCCGACCGCGAGAGGACCCGACGCCATGAGCTACCAGGCCGAATACATCTGGATCGACGGGACAGAGCCGTCCTCGCTCCTGAGGAGCAAGACCCGGATCGTCGCCGACGGGAAGGAGCCCGGCATCTGGGGCTTCGACGGCTCGAGCACCAACCAGGCGTCGGGGGACGACTCGGACTGCGTCCTGCGACCGGTCTTCACCTGCCCCGACCCCCTACGGCGCAGCGGCGACAAGCTCGTGATGTGCGAGGTCCTGCTCACCGATTTCACCCCCCACCCCACCAACACCCGGGCTGCCTGTGCGGCCGCGGCCGAGACCTACGCCGACCAGGAGCCCTGGTTCGGGATCGAGCAGGAGTACACCTTCTTGCAGGGGGGGCGTCCCCTGGGGTGGCCCGCCCAGGGGTTCCCGGCTCCCCAGGGGCCCTATTACTGCGGGGTGGGCGGCGACAAGATGCCGGGGCGCGACATCGTCGAGCGCCACACCGTGGCCTGCCTGGACGCGGGGCTGGCCATCGAGGGGACCAACGCCGAGGTGATGATGGGCCAGTGGGAGTTCCAGATCGGCGTCCTTCCGCCCCCTGCCGTCGGGGACCAGCTCTGGGTGGCCCGGTGGCTGCTCTTCCGCATCGCCGAGGACTTCGGGGTCTTCGCCACGCTGGAGCCCAAGCCGGTGCTCGGCGACTGGAACGGCGCCGGGGCCCACACCAACTTCTCCACCAAGGCCATGCGGGGGGACGGCGGCTGGGACGCCATCATCGCCGGCTGCGAAGCGCTCGGGAGGAACGTCGAAGAGCATGTCCGGCACTACGGCGTAGGCATCACCGAACGCCTCACCGGGGCGCACGAGACGGCGCACTGGTCGACGTTCAGCTACGGCACCTCCGACCGGGGCGCCTCGGTGCGGATCCCGTGGGCCGTGGCCCAGGACAAGAAGGGCTGGCTGGAGGACCGGCGCCCCAACGCCAACATGGACCCCTACGTCGTGAGCGCGCTGATGGTCAACACGATCTGCGGCGCGGCGCTCTAGGTCGTCGCCCCGTGAGCCCACACACGATGACGTGCCGGCCGACACTCCAAAGGCTCAGTCCCGCGCCGGTGTCTCCGGCCCCCGGGGGCGCGGAAGACCGGGTCATGGGTTGGGATGCTGGCGCCACCCGCGTTCGAACGGCAGGCGCCACGAGCGCGGGGCGATGAGCTCCTGGATCGCCGATGGCCCCCACGACCCGACCCGGTAGAGCTGGACCTCGGGCGGTGACTGGAGGAGCGGCTGCGAGACCTCCCACAGCCGTTCGATGCCCTCGGCGTTGGTGAACAGGGTCTGGTCGCCGCTCATGGCGTCGTGGATCAAGCGCTCGTACGCCTCGAGCACGCTCTGGGCGTGGTCGGTCTCGTGCAGGGCGAACTGCAGGCTCAGCTTGTCGAGCTTCATGCCCGGTCCCGGCTTCTTCCCGTAGAACGACAGGGACAACCGCGACGAGTCCGCCAGGTCGAAGGTGAGGTGGTCGGGGCCCTGGGTCCCGACCCCGGACCCGGGCGGGAACATGGACTTGGGGGGCTCCCGGAAGGCGATGGAGACGATGCGCGCCCCTTCGGCCATCTCCTTGCCGGTGCGCAGGAAGAACGGCACCCCGGCCCAGCGCCAGTTGTCGATCTCGCAACGCAACGCGATGAACGTCTCGGTGTCGGAGTCGCGCGCCACCCCCTCGCTCCAGCGATACCCCTCGTACTGGCCCCGCACCACCTGGGCCGGGTCGAGGGGTCGCAGGGAGCGGAAGACCTTGTTCTTCTCTTCGCTGATGGCACGCGGCTCCAGCGCCGTGGGCGGCTCCATGGCCACGAAGGCCAGGATCTGGAAGAGGTGGGTCACGACCATGTCGCGGAAGGCGCCGGTCTGCTCGTAGGTCCACCCCCGAGAACCGATGCCGAGTGTCTCGGGCACGTCGATCTGGATGTGGTCGATGTGCTGGCGGTTCCAGATCGGCTCGAACAGCCCGTTGGCGAAGCGGAAGGCCAGGATGTTCTGGGCCGCCTCCTTCCCGAGGAAATGGTCGATGCGGTAGACCTGGTCTTCGGCGAAGACCTCCTGCACCACGGCGTTGAGCCGCCGGGCGCTCGGGAGGTCGGTCCCGAAGGGCTTCTCCATGATGATCCGGGCCCGGTCGGTGAGCTCGGCGTCGCCGAGGGTCCGCACCGCTACGCCCGCCGCGGCCGGGGGGACACTCAGGTAGTGCAGCCGGCGTGCCTTCTCGCCGAGCTCGTGCTCGGCGGTGGCGACGGCCCGGGCCAGGCCCGGCGCCCCCTCGGATCCCGACACGTAGCGGAGCGTGGCCCGGAACCGAGCCCAGTCCTCGTCGGCGACCTCACCCCGGGCGAACTCGTCGATCGCCTTGCGGGCGAGGTCCCGGTAGTCGTCGTCATCGAGCTCGTCGAGGGCGGTGGCCACGATGCGGGCACTCGGGGAGCAGGTGGGCACGCGACAGGTGGAACAGCCCCGGGAGGAGCTTGCGCCGGGCCAGGTCGCCGGTGCCTCCGAAGAGCACGATGACGTGCGGGGGCAGCCAGTCGTGAGTCTCGGTCATCGAGGTGGGCCCGTGCGGGGGGAGGGTGTCATGAGGTGTTCCTACCGCGTCCCGGGGGTGCGGAGACGCATGTCCGGTCCCGACGCTATGCCCGTTTCGTTGCCGACGACGTTGCCACCGATGCGTGCATCGTGTGAACGGCGAGGCGGACCGCGCGGCTCAAGCCGCGGCCGGGAACGACGGCGGCGCGTCGGCCGGAGTCGCCCCCCAGGCGGCGTCGGGGGACCGGCCCAGGGTGAAGTCGAGTTGGGCCCCCGTCGCAGCGACGGTCGGCGGGCAGCCACGGGCAGTCGTACGGGGTCGTGGCGGTAGGGGCGGTCGTCGCGGTGGCCGCGGTCGCCGGCGTTCCCCTGCGCCCGTCGTCAACTCGCTGCATGCGCCGGTCGGCGCCAGCCCGGCGACCTCGAGGCCGTGGACATAGGGCGTGGCCGGCGACGCCCCCGGTGCGTCGATGACGATGGCGCTCCCGTCGCCGAGCGCGATGGTGACGTGGGGGAAGAGCGGGCTCGCCAGCACGAGCTCGCCGCGGCCCGGGGTCTCGGGGTAGAGGCCCATCGCCGCCCACACGTACCACGACGACATCGCCCCCAGGTCGTCGTTGCCCGGCTCCCCGTTGGGCGTGGGCCGCGTACAGCGTGGTGACGATGCGCCTGACGACGTCCTGGGTCCGCCACGGCGCCCCGGCGTAGTCGTACTCCCAGGGGATCCCGAGCGACGGCTCGTTGCCGGCCCAGTCATAGGGCTGCTTGCGTCCCGCGTTGAGCTGGGTGAAGAACGTGTCGAGCTTGGCCACCACCGCGTCGTTGCCGCCCAGCGCGTCGAACAGGCCCCGCAGGTTCTGGGGGACGCTCCAGGTGTACTGGATGGCGTTGCCCTCTTCGAACCCGACCTGGCCGATGCCGGGCAGCGAGGAGCGTTGGAAGGCGGGGCCGGGCGGGAAGGTCCCGTCGGCCCGGCGCCCGGCCAGATAGCCGGTGGCCGGGTTCACGAGGTTCTGCCAATTCTGGCGCCCGCGCCAGGAACGTCCCGGCGGTGGCCGGTGTCCCCGGCCGCCTGGGCCAGCTGCGAGATGGCGAAGTCGTCGATGGCGTACTCCAGGGTCTCCGACCCGCCCACGGTGTAGGGGAGGGACGTGAGGTCGAACGCGCCGGCCTGGACGTAGCCCTTGGCCAGGTACTGGGCCAGGTCCTGGCGCTCGAAGTGATGGTCGGTGGTGACGTCGGGGTCGGTGGCTCCCCTGACCATGTCCGCCAAGCGCCTCGGGCACGTCGAAGCTCCGGGCGCCGAAGGCGTACGCCGACGCGATGAAGGCGTCGGCGGAGTCGCCGTTCTGCTGGGCCGCCTCGAGGTTGGCCACAGGCCACTTGGGAAGGCCTCCGCCCTGGGCGGCGTCGGCGAGGAGCGACGTGACCATGTCGCTCGTCCGCTGCGGCACCAGGATGGCCAGCAGCTGCACCTCGCTGCGGTAGATGTCCCACCGCGAGAAGTTGGCGTACTGGGTGTAGCCGCCGGCCACATGCACCTTGCCGTCGAAGCCGAGGTAGTCGCCGTTGGCGTCGTCGAACACACTGGGCTCGAGCAACGAGTGGTACAGCTCGGAGTAGAAGGTGCGCTCGTCGCCGTAGCTGCCCCCGCCCACCTGGATCCGGCCCAGGAGCTGGTTCCAGGTGGCGGTGTCGCGTCGGCGCAGGGCGTCGAGGTCCCAGCCCGGGCGCTCGGCGTCGATGTTGAGGCGAGCGTCGGCGACGCTCACGAACGACACGCCCACCTGCATCTGCACCGACGCGCGTCGTGGAGGCGAAGGTCACGTACGCCCCCGACTGCGCCCTGGTGCTCGAGCGCGACCCGGGCCGTCACCGTCGTGCCGTGCCATGTCCCGAAACTCCGGAAGCGGCGGTCGAAGCGGGCCGCGAAGTACAGCCGGTAGTCGCCCGACGTGCCACAGAAGTCCCCGCTCACCACCGATCCGTCCACCTCGCCGCTCGCCCACGACCGTCACCGCCGAGCGTCGCCGACCCCGCCGCGCTGTCGGCCACCTTGAACAGCACGTTGGCGGCGCGCGTTCCCGGGGAAGCTGAACCGACCCAGGCCCGCCCTCGTCGTCACCGCCAGCGCGACGCGCACCGGGGGGCCGGCCCACGGTGACGGCGTAGTTGCCCGGGCTCGCCTCCTCGGTGGGGTGGGAGAAGGGCGAGCTCGAGGCGGCGGGGTCGGTGCCGATGGCGCCCACGGTGGGGAGGATCGGGATGTCGCCGTAGACCGCACAGCCCGGACCGCTCATGTGCGTCAGGCTGAACCCGGTGATGGCCGAGTCCTTGGTAGGAGTAGCCCCCACCCGACGTCCGGTCCGGAGTCGTGTCGGGGCTCCACTGCAGCATCCCGAAGGGCATGTCGGCGCCGGGGAAGGTGTCGATGCTCCCCACGCTCTTCCCCCCCACGCCCGGTGCCCAGAAGGTGTCGACGAGCGGCGCTCGGGGCCACGCCGTCGGGAGAGGTCGGACGCGGTGCGGTGACCGGAGACGACGTCCCGGCGCGCGGTGACGACGGCCCGCACGCGCCGAGGATCCCCATCACCAGGGCCATCACCGCGAACCGGACCGAGGATCCTGCCGGCATGGTCCGGACCCGAGGCGACACCCGCTCGCACCAGCGGCACGCTAACGGTCATGGGTCGGTGCCGACAGCCTCACCCTCACGGGGCGATCCAGCACCAGGCGGTGACGCGGGCGTCACGGCACGACGACGGGACGGCTACCCCGCGTCGTGGCGAGCAAGGAGAAAGGTACCGGTCGACCGGCTCACGAGCCGGCCCTGGCCGTCGCGGGTGGTGGCCTCGCCGTAGGCGACCTGCCGGGCCATGCGCACCACGTCGCCACGCACCGAGACGGCCTCGCCCAGCTTGGCGGGCCGCATGGTCTCGGTCTTCATCTCGAGGGTGCCCCGGGTGCGGTCGCGCCCCGGCAAGGCGGCGTTGATGGCGAAGTTCATCGCCGCGTCGAGGATCAGCGAGTGGATGCCGGCCTGGGCCGTCCCGTGGGGGTTGCAGGCGAGGGCGGTCGGGGTCCAGGTTCCTGCGACCCAGCCCAGGTCCTCCCCGTCGACGCCGTAGGACGTGAAGGCGGCACCCACGAGCCCGATGACCTCCATCCCGCCGTCGCCCAGCCAGCGGTCCATGTCCTTGACTCGGCCCGTCACGGCGCCAACCGTAGCGTCGGGCCGTCCGGCGCCACGGGCGGCGGACGGAAGAACTCCCTGGTCACAGTGGGCACGAGCGGCGCGGATTGACCGCTAAGGTGACGACGAGGCAAAATCTTGACCGATCAGTCAGTTTTCGGGAGGAGCCGCCATGACCACCACCGCTGTCATCGTCGACGCCGTTCGGACCCCGGGCGGCCGCCGCAACGGCAAGCTGCGGGGCTGGCACGCCGTGGACCTGGCCGCCGAGCCCCTGAGGGCCCTGGTCGAGCGCAACGACCTCGACCCCGGCCTCGTCGACGACGTGATCATGGGATGCGTCATGCAGGTGGGCGAGCAGGCGCTCAACATCGGCCGCAACGCCGTGCTGGCCGCCGGGTACCCCGAGTCGGTGCCCTCCACCACCATCGACCGCCAGTGCGGGTCGTCCCAGCAGGCCCTGCACTTCGCCGCCCAGGGCGTGATGGCGGGCGCCTACGACGTCGTCATCGCGGCCGGCATCGAGCACATGACCCACACGCCCATGGGATCGTCGGTGGTGCGCGACCTCGGGTTCCCCTTCGGTCCCAAGATGATGGAGCGCTACGCCGAGCGGGGCGGGCTCGTGTCCCAGGGGATCTCGGCCGAGATGATCGCCGACCAGTGGGACCTGTCGCGCCAGGACCTCGACGCCTTCGGCGCCCGCAGCCAGCAGCTCGCCGCCCGGGCCACGGCCGAGGGCCGCTTCGAGCGCGAGATCCTCCCCGTCACGGTCAAGGACGACGACGGCGCCGGCACCAACGAGACGATCTCCACCGACGAAGGGATCCGGCCCGACACCACGGCCGAGGTCCTCGCCAACCTGAAGCCCGCCTTCAAGCCCGACGGCAAGGTGACAGCCGGCAACTCGTCGCAGATCAGCGACGGCGCCGCCGCCGTCCTGATCATGAGCGAGGAGAAGGCCAGCGCGCTGGGGCTCACCCCCCGGGCCCGGTTCCACGCCTTCTCGCTGGCCGGGGTGGACCCCGTGACCATGCTCACCGGCCCGATCCCCGCCACGCGGTCCGTGCTCGAGAAGGCCAAGATGACGATCGACGACATCGACCTCGTCGAGATCAACGAGGCGTTCGCGTCGGTCGTGCTGGCGTGGGAGAAAGAGCTCCACGCCGACATGGACCGGGTGAACGTCAACGGCGGCGCCATCGCCATCGGCCATCCCCTGGGATGCTCGGGAGCGAAGCTGATGTGCACCTTGGTGAACGAGCTCGAGCGCACCGGCGGACGCTGGGGGCTCGAGACGATGTGCGAGGGCGGGGGCATGGCCAACGCCACCATCATCGAACGACTGGGATAGCTCCCCGCTGAGTCGGAGGCCGCAACGGCGTCAGCGGTACTGCGTGGCGACGACGAAGCCACCGGCGATGAGCACGATCCCCCCCACCAGGTACCAGTTGCTCGGTCCCGCCGGCATGACGTTGAAGTAGTTGAGCACGATCATGAGCGCCCCCGCGATCAGCAGGATCAGGATGAGGGGTCCCATCCACTTCGGGCTCACCTTCTTGCTGCGAGGGATCGGCGGGGTGTAGCGGCCGCTGGCGGTGGGGGGAGGGGCGATCGCCCTCCCCGACGCCGAACGGCCCTTGCGCGCCGCGCTCCCGGGTCCCTGCTTGTTCGCCATGTCGCGAGGATAGCCACGTCGCCACGTTCCGGTCGGGGCCGGGACCCCGAAGACGGGCGGTAATGTCGTGGCGGTGGGCGCCCGGGTCCTGCTCGTCGACAACTACGACTCCTTCACCTACAACCTCGTCCAGGAGATGGGTGCGCTCGGCGCGGACCCGGTCGTGTTCCGCAACGACGCCATCGAGGTCTCGGGCATCCGGGAGGTCGGGCCTGACGGGATCGTGATCTCACCGGGGCCGGGCCGGCCCGAGGACGGCGGCGTGAGCATGGCCGTCGTGGCGGAGCTGGCCGGGGAGCTGCCCATCCTCGGCGTGTGCCTGGGCCACCAGTGCATCGGCCAGGTCTTCGGCGCCCGGATCGTGGCCGCGCCCGAGCTGATGCACGGCAAGACCTCCGCCATCTTCCATACCGGGGTCGGCGTCTTCGCCGACATGCCCAACCCGTTCGAGGCGACGCGCTACCACTCGTTGATCGTCGACCGCGACTCGATACCCGACGTCCTCGAGATCACCGCCGAGACCGCCGACGGCATCGTGATGGGGTTGCGGCACCGGGAGGTCCCCATCGAGGGCGTGCAGTTCCACCCCGAGTCCATCCTCACGAGCGTCGGGCCCGATCTGCTCACGAACTTCCTGGGCTCCCTGGGAGCCGCCAAGCGCTAGCGCAGGTGGTGGCCGTTGCCGGTGTTGCCGGTGTTGCCCGAGCTCGTCGTCGTCGTGCCCGAACACCCGGCCAGGTTGGTGACGGTGATGGTCACCGTCGTGCCCGGGCTCACCGCCACGCCGCCGTTGGGGCTCTGGCTCTGCACGATCCCGTCCTGCGACGGGTTGTTGGTCGACTGGCAGATCACGACGGGATTGAGGCCCGGGCCTTGCAACGCCGTGATGGCGGCCGCCTGGGTGTCGCCGACGACGTCGGGGACGAGCACCGACGAGGGTCCACTGGAAACCAAGAGGTTCACGTTGGCGTTGGCCGGCTCCTGAGCACCGGCGGCCGGATTCGTGCTGATGACGTCGTTCTTCGGCACCGTCTGCGACGGCTGCATGGTGATGGCCCCGCACTGGAACCCGGCCTGGCCCAGACGGTTGCACGCCGTGGTCTGGCCGAGCCCGCTCACGTCGGGGACGGCCGTCGTCGTCGACTGCGTGAAGATGTTGACGGTGCCACCGGGCAGCACGGTCTGGCCCGACTTGGGGCTCTGCATGCACACGATGTTCTGCTGGGTGCACGTGCTGCTGAACTGGACGTTGGCCTGGAGGCCCTCTGACTGCAGCTCGGACTTGGCGAAGGTCACCGATTGCCCCACGAGGTCGGGGACGTGCACGGGAGGACCCTGGGCCCCGGTGACGAGGGTCACCGTGTCACCCTTCTTGACCGTCGACCCCTTGGCGGGGTCGGTCCGCAACACCTGGGTGTTGGGCGTGTTCTTGGCCGTCCGGTCAGATTGCACCTTGGTCTTGAGGCCGTCGTGCGCGAGGGTCCGCTCGGCCGTGGTCACGTTCTGCCCCGACACGTCGGGCATGACCAGGGTCGTGCTCGGGCCCTCCCCGACGTGCCACCAGCCCACGGAATTGCCGAGGAGGATGATGACGACGGCCAGCGCCACCAGGAGCAGGGCGAGCAGGCCGGCATAGAGCCGGGTGCGGTTGGGCTCCCCGGCGCCCTCGAGGTCGTCGCCCCCGACGGCGGGCAACGCCTGGGTGCCGAGGGCCCGGACGGCTTGGGTGGTACCCACCGACGGGTGCTGTCCGGTGGGCGGGTTGGTCGCCCCCACGGCGCGGCCCTCGCGGAAGCGCAACAGGTCGATGCGAAGGTCGTCACCGGTGGCGTAGCGGTGGTCGGGGGACTTCGCCAGGCACTTCAAGATGATGGCTTCGAGGTCGGGGGGCACGCCCGGGTTCACCTCGCGTGGCGCCGGGGGGTGCTCGCGCACGTGCTTGGACGCCACGGCCACCGGCGTGTCGCCGAGGAACGGGGGTCGGCCCGTGACCATCTCGAAGATCACGACCCCGAGCGAGTAGATGTCGCTGCGGGAGTCCACACCCATGCCCTCGGCCTGCTCGGGCGAGAAGTACGTGGCCGTGCCCATCACGGCGCCGGTCTGGGTCAGGCTCTCCTCGGTGTTCACGGCGCGGGCGATCCCGAAGTCCGTGACCTTGATCGTGCCTTCCTCGGTGATGAGCACGTTGCCGGGCTTCACGTCGCGGTGGACCACGCCGTGGCGGTGCGCGTAGGACAGCGCCCCGGCCACGTCGGCGGCGATCTCCGCGGCCCGGTCCGGGTGCAGCGGCCCGGCGGTGCGCAGGATCGACGACAGGGCCCGGCCGTCGACGAACTCCATGACGATGAAGTAGGTGCCGTTGTCCTCACCCCAGTCGAAGACCGGGACGATGTTGGGGTGCGAGAGGTTGGCGGCCGCCTGCGCCTCACGGCGGAAGCGCTCGACGAAGGACCGGTCGACCGACAGCTCGGGGAAGAGCACCTTGAGCGCAACGGGGCGGTCGAGCAGCTGGTCGCGGGCGCGGTAGACCTCGGCCATGCCCCCGCGGGCCACCAGGTGCGAGAGCTCGTATCGTCCCGAGAGCACTCGGGGGGTGTTGGTCGGCTCCATGCGGGTCAGAGCCTACGTCTCGCCGGAACGCGACCTGGGCCAGACATGTGTCTGTTCCCTCCTCGGGTACAGCGCTTCGGACATGGGTGTCACTGTCCCGCCAGCACTGCTTGGATCATGGTCTTCACGATGGGCCCGGCGACGACGGCGCCGGTGAGGTCCACGGGCTGGTGCGGCATGGCCACGGCGATGGCGACGGTGGGGTGGGTGGCGGGCGCGAAGGCGATCATCCAGTCGGTGGTGAGCGTGTTGCCGACGCCGGTTTGGGCGGTCCCGGTCTTGGCGGCCACGTCCCACGAGGCGGGGAACCCGTCTCCCGACGCCGTCCCGTTCGTGACGACCTGCTCCATGAGCTTGGTCAGGGCGCTCGCCGTCGCCTGCGAGGCGGCCCGGTGCCACGAGGTCGGCTGGTAACGCTGGACGAGGTTGTTCTGCGAATCACGGATCTCGTACATGACGTGGGGGGTCATCACCACGCCGCCGTTGGCGATCCCGGCTGCCACGAGCGCCATCTGCAGGGGCGTGGCGATCGTGCAGTCCTGGCCGATCGACGAGTAGGCCAGGAAGATCGGGGCCCCGCCCCAGCACGCCGCGTGCAGGAACTGCGATGCCACTGGCACCGGAAGGTCGATGGGAGGCTGCTGGTTGAACCCGAAGGACTGCGCTTCGGCCTGCATCGACAGCGCACCGACCTTGGTGCCGAGGAGGGCGAACCCGGGGTCGCACGACGGGGGCAGCATCTGGGCGATGGTCCCCCCGCACGGGCTGCCACCGTCGTTGCACAGCTGCCGGGAGTTCCCGCCGAAGTAGTTGTAGGGGATGCAGCTGAAGTACGGCATGGGGGTGTTCACCAGCTTGGGTGCGTACTGATAGGCGGCCGTGGCCGTGACCACCTTGAACGTCGAGCCAGGGCTCGAAGAAATCCTGATATGCGAGCGACACCTCTGGTGCGAATCCCGTGGTGGGGTTCTTCGTGGTGTCCGCCTTGTACGCGTTGGCCACCGTGGTCGCATCGTTGGCGGCCAACGGGTTGGGGTCGTAGGTGGGATTGGAGTACATGGCGAGCACCGCGCCGGTGGAGGGGTCGAGCACCACGATGGCGCCGTCACGGCCATTCAGCGCTGTTTGGGCCGTCTTCTGCAACTTGGTCGACAGGGTGAGCGTGACGGTGTCGGTCTCCGTGGGCGTGGTGAGCAGGTCACCGATGGTCTTGACGGGGCGGTTGTGCTGAGCGAGATAGGCGCTATAGACATTCTCGACCCCGGTCGCCAAGCCGCCGATCGGGAGGTACCCAGTGATCTGGCCAAACAGTGACCCCAGGGGATACTGGCGGACGTACTTGTACGAGCCCTGATGGGTCTTGACCGACTGGGCCAGCACCACGCCGTCCGCACTCTGGATGATCCCCCGGGGCTGGTCGTATCTTGCTGAGATCACCGACGGGTTGTACTGGGAATCTGCATAGGTCTTGGCCTTGTTGACCTGAATGTTGTTGAGCTGCAGGAACAAGGCCAAGAAGCAGACCGCCATGGCGATCCCGAGCCAGCGGATGCGGCTCGCCATCTCAAGCCACCGCGCGGGCGGGCACGTGGACGGTGCTGTGCGGCGCCCGCCACCCGAAGGTCGCCGGGGTGGAGGTGGGGATGGTCGAGCTCGTCGCGCCCGGCGCGGAGGGCGCGGTCGCGGTCGAGCAGTAGGCGGGTGGTTGCTGCAGGGCGCAGATCGACTGCTGGAGGCTCGTGACGTATCCCTTGGCGGCCTTCAACGAGGATTCTTGGACCCCGCTCTTGAGGTCGGGGACCTTGTAGGACGGGACCTGGTCGACCGTCATCTGCGTCCGCTTCACGATCTTGGGATTCATCCCGACGAATCCGCCCGGACGACCCTGGTAGATCACGACTTGGTCGTGGCTGAGGCCGACGAAGTAGGAGTCGTTCACGTACCAGCGGATTGCCGCGTAACTGGCGTAGGCCAGCCCGCCCAGCACCACCAGGAAGAGCAGCACCCGGAACGTGATGCGACGGGGAATGCGCGCCCCGGTGCGGGGGTCGTAGCGCTTCGAGGGTGGCCGGGGGCGATCGACCTCCGGAGCCGAACGGCTCACGACGGCGGCCCCGGCGCCGTTGGCGTTGACGGTCCCGACGGGGGCGGGCTCGGTCGAGGGGGGCGCGGGCGACTCGGGTGGGCTCGCTACCAAGGTCGATCCCGGTGCCGCCGCGGCCCCCGCCCCGCCTTCGGGGCCAGCGTCGGCGAGTGCGGCGCCGGCGGCCGCGTCGTCGGCGTGGGTCGCGTCGGCCTCGACCGAAGAGGGCTCTCCCACCATCACATCAAGTACGACCACGGTGGCGTTGTCGTTGCCACCGGCCTGGTTCGCCATGCGCACCAGGGTCTCGGCCGCCTCACGGGGGTCGCGTGTCTCGGACAGGACGTCGGTGATCTCTTCGGGGAGCACCTCGTTGGTGAGCCCGTCCGAGCACAGCAGGAACCGGTCGCCCTCCTCGGGAACGAGCTGCCAGACGTCGACGGCCACCTCGGGCTGGACACCGAGGGCTCGGGTGAGGATGTGGCGGTGGGGGTGTACGGCCGCCTCTTCCTCGGAAAGCTCGCCTCGGGCCACGAGCTCTTCGGCGACGGAGTGGTCGGTGGTGAGCTGGACCAGGTCATGGCCGTGGAGGCGGTAGGCCCGGGAGTCGCCGACGTTGGCGAGCACCAACCGGTCCCCGTCGTCGGTCGCCACCAGGGCGGCCGCGATCATCGTGGTGCCCATCCCGCGCAGGTCGGCATCCTCGTGGCCGCGCTCCCAGACGGCCTTGTTGGCGTCGTGGATCGCCGCGGCCAGCCCCTCGGCGGAGGGCTTGCGGGCGAACTCGGCCTGGAGGGTCTCGATGGCGGTGCGGGCCGCGATCTCCCCCCCGACGTGGCCCCCCATCCCGTCGGCCACCGCGAACAGGGTGAGGCTCTCGAGTGCCAGGTCCTCGTTGACCGTGCGCACCCGACCGACGTCGGAGGCCGAGCCCGACCGCAGGACGGTCAACGACCCTCCTGGTGGCTCGCCCGTCTCGACATCGGTGCTCCTCGTCCTCGCCCGAGGGGCCCGGTCACCGGGCCACCTCGAAGACGGTGCCACCGACCTGGAGGAGGTCGCCCTTCCCCAGTTTGGCGGTCGTGGCGATGCGCTCGGCATTGACCCATGTCCCGTTGGTCGACCCCAGGTCCTCCACCCACAGTGTCCCGTTGCGGCGGAACAGACGCGCATGGAGGTTCGAGGTGTAAGAGTCCTCCACCCGAACCCCGCACCCGGCGGCGCGTCCCAGGGTCACTTCTTCGCCGACCTCGAACGTCTGGCCGTAGCCCTCTTGGGGCTCGATCACCTTGAGGTGGAGCTTGCCGGCCCTGCCGCCGCGTTCGGTAGCAGGCCGGGCACCCTGGGCAGCGGCAAGGGCCTGAGCGGCGCCCCGGGCCGGGGGTGGGCGCACCTGGACCCATACGGCCCTGATAACCCGGAAGAAGAACAGCCAGATCAGGGCCACGACGATGATCTCCAGCGCCCGGAGCAGGTTCTGGTTGTCCAGCGAGGTCAGGAACACCATGACGACCTGCCCCTCACGAGGTCTCGAATCGGATGGAGGTGGTCCCCACGGTGATCTCGTCGCCGTCCTCGAGGACCCGCTCGCGGACCGGGACGCCGTTCACCCTGGTGCCGTTGGTCGACTGCAGGTCGGCCACGACGACGTCGCTCCCGTGCCGGCGGACTTCGGCATGGCGGCGGCTGACGTTGGGGTCGCTCAATGCGATGGTGCATTCGGGGAGACGCCCGATCTCGACCGTCTCGTTGCCGAGCACGATCCGGGACCCGTCCGACAGGATGAGGGAAGCGGCCGAGAGCCCGTCGAGTCCCTTCCCGGACCTCGGCGGTCACCCGGTAGCGGCCAGCCCGGGTCGAGGGGTCGCTGCGGATCTCGACCTCCACGGGCCCGACGAAGACGTACCCCTCGCTTCGGGCGTGCTCACGGGCCGCATCGCCGAGCTCTCTGGCCAGGACGTCGGCGAAACTCTGGAAACGGTCCGCGTCCGAGGGCGACAGGGTCACGACAAAGACATTGGGCGCGATAAGGCCCCGCACTCCTACGCGACGCAGGAGGTCCATCTCGCGCGTGAGGCGTCGACCGATCTCCACGGGCTGGATGCCACCCCGGAGGGCTTTGGAGAACGCGCCTTCCACCATTCGCTCGAGACGCTGCTCGAACCTTTGGAGTCCCATCGTGGTAGCCCAGCCTACCGGTGCTTTCTACACCGACGGGGTTGCCCCGCCCCACGTCGAGCGAGATGAAATCCCATGAGATCACCAACAACCGCCAGTGACAATTTCGGTACGGCGCGTGAGATACTGATCGCGACGATCAGGGTCTTCATGAAGCCGTAAGAAGGATAGGCGAGAGTTCTGCTTCGCCCGGCCGGAGGCCTCCCAGGAACGGTCGGGTATCGTGACGCCGTCGCTCGGGCGAGTGGCGGAATTGGCAGACGCGCAGGATTCAGGTTCCTGTGTCCGAAAGGATGTGGGGGTTCAAGTCCCCCCTCGCCCACGGACGGACGGAGGGCTCTCGACAAAACTGGCCCTTTGCCGTCGACAAAACTCCTGTGAAACGGGCATGGGTCGAGGCAAAGTCCAAGCACTGCGGACCTGATCGTCGTTGCCAGCCCTCAAACCCTTGATTCGGGCTTGATCTGACTTCTCGGCGGCCGTACAAGCTCAATCAGGGCGCGCGCCAGAGCTCTGGGGGCCCCAAGCTGGGAGAGATCAGCCCTCAGGCTGTCTGCGGTGGATCGGGGGACGCCAGGTCGCGGACCGCAGTAGTGGGACGCCAGGTGTTCAGCGGCTTGGTCTGGCGACGCCGGGGCAGGCGCCGGACCCTGCCGGCCTCAATGGCTCTGGCCTCGCTCAGGAACGCACTGATCTTGCGCAGGTTCGCACCGAGCAGGAGAAAAGCCACGAGGACGCTTTGGGCTGCAACCCCCCGCAGACGCCTCCGTTCGGGATCATCGAGGGCCTCATGGGCCCCGTCTTTGATGTAGCCGTTAAATCCTTCGATCGAGTTGCGCAATGTCGCGTACACCGAGTGCCACTCGGGACTGCCGAACAGCAGGTCCTGGTGAAACTTGGCACCTGCATCAGGGGGATGGTCACGCTCGCCTGCGTACATGACAGTGGTGGATCGGATCGAACAGACGAACGCACCGGTATCCGAAGCCTTCCTTGCGTGCTCTTGAGGGTGAGTGACGCGGGCTTAAGCTCGCAGCGAGCCACCGCGTAAGGCGCGGCCGGGCACGCCACCCGGATGTGGCCCTCAGTATCAGGGCTCGCCTTGGGTCGCGCCCGATAGCGCCAACGCTCCTCTAATCGGTGGCAATAGGTCTCCCCGTCGATGACGCCGCCGCGATGGTCGGTGGTAGCGTTCTTGAGCGCGTCGGGCATCGACGGGCAGTACCACTCCCCTTCGACCTGCAAGAAGCCACCGAACGACGCCTGGACACCGAGCTGATCCTGTGGGTGCCGAATATGTCATCCGGGGGGATTCACCTGGACTTTCGTCGGTATCGGCTTGGTGACCAGACTTGGCCATGTCGCTGTCCTTTCTGTACCTGGCGTTCGTCCGAATTCTCCAGTTGGTCCGGCTCTTTGGGCGTGACAATGGCGAGCTGGCCGTCGAAGTCGTCATGCTTCGCCATGAGGTGGCGGTGCTCCGCCGTCAGGTGGCCCGCCCGGCGCTGCGGCCCGGTGACCGGGCGCTTCTCGCCGGGCTGAGTCGGCTCTTGTCGCGGCGCCGGGGGCGCTTCTTCGTCCAGCCCGAGACACTGCTCCGTTGGCACCGAGACCTGGTGCGTCGTCGGTGGACCTACCCCCACCGCTCAGGGCGACCCAGCGTTCCCGCCGGCGCCGTCCAGATCGTCCTCCGCATGGCGAGGGACAACCCCACCTGGGGATATCGGAGGATCCACGGCGAGGTGGCCACGATGGGGATCAGACTTGCCCCATCGAGTGTCTGGGCGATCCTTCGTCGCCACGGCATCGACCCGTCGCCGCGGTCGGACCGGACCGACATGGAGCGAGTTCCTCCGAAGCCAGGCGTCATCGATGCTGGCCTGTGACTTCTTCACCGTCGACACGGTGCTGCTGCGGCGCCTCTACGTGCTGTTCTTCATCGAGCTCGACACCCGACGGGTCTACGTGGCCGGGGTAACCGCCAATCCGGCGGGAGCGTGGGTGGTCCAGCAGGCCCGCAACCTGACCATGGTGCTCGCCGATCGGGCCCGCCCTGTCAGGTTCCTGGTGCGGGACCGGGACGCCAAGTTCACGGCCAGCTTCGACGAGGTCTTCCGGTCCGAGGGGATCCGGATCATTCGCACGCCGGTCCGAGCCCCACGGGCCAACGCCTTCGCCGAGCGCTTCGTCGGCACGATCCGTCGGGAGTGCCTCGACCGGATGCTGATCTTCGCTCGGCGCCAGCTCGAAGCCGTCCTTGCTGAGTACGTCGATCACTACAACCGCCACCGCCCACACCGGTCCCTCGACCAGGCGTCACCGCTGTCGGTGTCTGCGCCGGCCGTCAACGACATCGCCTCCCGATGCCGCACAACTGCGAAGATCGGACCGGCTCGGCGGTCTCATTCACGAGTACGAACTGGCTGCGTGAGGCCTACGGATGAGGTTTTCGGCACCCACACCATCGTCCACCGTCATTGGCCAGTCGTCGTTGTCGCAACTCTCCTGCTCAGGGCCGGTGGATGACATTTTCGGCACCCACAGGACGAACCAAGGACTGGCGCGACTAACCACTGGTCCGCCGCCAGATACCCGCGGGTTCGGTCAGCTCGGGGTTCGGCGGTAGCGCTTCAGAGGTCTGCGACCGATCACCGACTGGCAATTCCGCCCTGATTTTCCTGAGCCGCACATCAGCCGCCCGCGCGAGAATGCGAATCTTGTCCAACTGGTCATCTAGCTTGGCGATAGCAAGCCTTCGGTCCTCATCGCTTCTGGCTTGGGCACCCTTGAGCTCCGTCAGTTCCTCTTCCATTCGATTCAAGTGTTGAGGGAGCACGGTTTTTAAGTTTTTGAGTAGTAGGCGGAGTACCATATCGATGCGTTTGTTGCACTCTCTGTCTATGCTTCCTGAGCAATCGTTGAGCGTTCCTGCGGCCCATGCTTCTAACGCTGCGCGGTCGGCAGCGTGCGCCCTACCCTGGGCGGCCCTGACAGCCCACGCGACGCCGAAGCCAGCGGCCACAGCCCATCCCACTGGATTCACACCTACGAATACCGATGTAAGGACCACAGATCCAAAGGTGTGGGTCATCATTGTTCCCATGTACGTGGTCGAGATGTCTCCCATGCCACCGCCCGCGCGTGCCTGGCGGGCATCGGGGAGAGGAGCCGAGACGACGTTTGAACCGGTCGTCAGGCCGTCCAGCCGCCCCGTGAACTCCTCGTCGAGGTCGAGGCCGTCTGATAGGGATCGACATACTGACTCGAGACGGCTTCTTACCAACTCGATGGTCTCTTCGTTCAATCTTGTCAGGTTCGCGATCAGTCGCCGAGGTGCGCCCTCCCGGTCCGCGGTGGCAGTCGATTGTTCGGCCTTGAATTCCGCGAGTAGCGATTGCCGACGCGTGAGCAAATGTGCGGTCACGTCGTTCCGCAGATCGCTGATATCAAACATTAAGTCGTCATACCAGTTGTCAGCGCGCTGATGGGATCTTTCGATGCGCGTTATAAGGTCGGCGATCTCATGACCAGTCTGTCCCGAGTCAGCAAGAACCGCCTTCGCGTAGCTCCTGTCGCGATGTGCCACTTCCAGAGCGGAATGCGCCATTCTCACTTGATTAGCCCGAACGAGTATCGAACGTCCCGCGGCGATGCGGTCCAACTCGGACCACAGTGCTGGGATCCCAGACTTTTCAAGGAGCCTCGTCCGGACATGGGACGCCATCGATGCACTCGCTTCTCGCGCCCAGGCGGAACTAACTCCAATAAACGGGCATGACTTGAAGCGAGGTGCATGCTCGGATATGAGGGCACGGTTCTCATCTCTGATTTTCTGCCAGCCCCCTCGTGACACGTCTATCTTGGTTACGACGAAGACGACGTGTTCAAGATGAGTGCTCGCCAGACGAAGAAACTCGAGTTCGGCAAAGCCCAAAGGAGCCTGGCACGAGGTTACGAAGACCAGCGCGTCGGCGAGCTGCAGGCTCTGTAAGGTCAGGTCGCTGAGCTCTGAATCGAGACTACCCACACCTGGTGTGTCAACGAGTCCTAGGCACTGGAGCCGCGGTTCATCCAGACTGATTTCGATCCATGAAGGCGTCGGGCTGGCGCCCAGCCGAGCCCACCGATTGACCTCATCGAGAGCGATGCCCACGGAATCAGGTTCAGGTGCGGAGTCGGAGAAGTGTGCGCGGGCCGAAGGTTCGGACCCGTAGTTGATCACACAATATGCGGCCGACGTTACATCAGGATCTTCGGGAAGCAGACCGGGACGGCCGAGTAAGTCGTTGATCAGTGAGCTCTTTCCGGTGCTTGTCTCACCGACGACAACTACCGTGCCGACCTCTTTGGATCCGGCACCAACCGTGTCATCCCCGGCCTCTTCCTCTTCATCCAGCAGGGCCAGCGCCGACACAGCCCTGTAGTGTTCAAGTGTCTGCCGTACCGTACTGAGAAACTCGTCGACATCATGATGGCGAGCGTCGTCTGCAATGTTGGGCCCCGGACCGATTTCGTCTGGGCTGTCAACCATAAGTCTGCTCCCCATAAGAATAGACAACCACGTCAGCGAGACGAAGTTGGCGGCCCCGGTCTAGGTACCCCACTCGCTCAGATGACTCCACCATTGAGTCGAGGTGGGGGTCGGTCGTGTGCACGAGTCCAACGGAGCAATGAATGTCCGGGTCGAACCTTTCGCCGGTAGGATCAACCTCCCCCACACCGGCATCGGCCAGTGCATCTCCCAGGATGCGTCGAACCACTTCACTTGAGACCATGTCTCGAGCGCGAATGCAAGCCTGAACTAACGCGGCTCGCTCTGCCTCCAGGTCGACGACGCTCGCTACAGGTTGAATCACTTGACCGTGTCCTATATTGTCATCGACAACCTGTCTGAGCGGCAGAACGCGACCCAAGACGAAACCGACAACCAGGGCTGCGGCACCGGAAATCGCGACTAGTGCCCAACTCGTCCCCGACGAGTGGGGCATTGAATTGAGTTTGTGCGCACCGTGATTCACCAAGCCGATCAATTGCACACTGTCCGCATGGATAACATCGAGCTGACGAAGTGGGCTGGCTTGTCGGTTTGAATGCGTCATTGTTCGTCCTTTTCTTGGTCACGAACGTATTTGATCGATTGCACGATCACCCGAGCAACGATGCGACCGTACGGAGTGAGCGACTGGTTTGAGAGCGTGTGCCAGCGACGAATCTCGTGTTCGATCGTTGCCGCAGAGGTTATCTCTTCGGGATTGATCATCGCGAGACCGCGTCGAGGATCCATTAGGATTCGCAACGCGTCCACCCTGTCTTCGCCATCAAGTCCAGCTTCGCCTGAGCTAACGAAGGCAAGGGCTCGCAACTCCTCCAGTTTATGCAACAATTTGCGCACGTGCGGGTCAACGCTCAAATCGTCTACGGCACCAACGAGCCATGCGCGTGTCTCCCTGTCGACATCGATTCCGTCGGTCGAGGCGCGCAGTGCAGAAAGAGCTTTGGCTGCTTTCAGCGCCGGCGTACGAGAGCGGAATCGCTCGTCGATCTCTCGAATGAGATCAACAATTCCCGAGCTGCTACGAATCACTCTCACCATCTCGGGACCTGACGCCCTTTCAGCGATGTCAAGCAGCGTCTTGAGTCCAAGCACGTCGAGCTTGCGGAACAGTTCCATGAGCCGCAGCGGATCCACACCGGACTTCAGTTCAGCTAAGGCCTCGAGTTCAGTTGTAGTGGCGCTATCCTCGTCTTCGGTTGAGGAGGTGAGCAGACCAAGAGAGAACACCAACTCCCGGCGGCGATCCTCGTCCAACGAGCCAAGTCGTCGAAGATCGGTCGCGTCAGTCGCAGTGAACCCGATCTCGGCCGTCTCGGCCAGCAATCCGACGCACGGAACAACCGTGACGACATGCCGACCAAGATCTTGGGCCTGTTCATCCGCCAATTTCACTGCTTCTTTCCAGGAGTCCTCGATCCGAATGGTCATTTGGTCTGCCTTTGTTAAAATTCCAATCACGTTCGATTGCGGTGCATAGAGGCCGGTCGAGACGCTTCGAAACTGCAACAGGATTTCCTTCTCATCCTCCTGAACCGGGCCCGTAAGAACGAAGAGGATCACATCCGGGGTCTCTGCTGTGCCCTCTGACTCCGGATTGACCCGATCTATCTCCAAAAACTGCGTTGTCTGACTGCTGTTGTCGCGGTTGATCGAGTTGAGACCCGGAGTGTCAATCACGGTGGTATGCCGCAGTGATTCGAGGCTCAATTCGATTTCGATTGCCCTGATGTCCTTGAGATCCACATCGAGCTGGGACGGGAGAACGCCGCCCCGTTCGAGACGGAGAGGGAGAACCTGACCATCGAACTTTCGAATCATTGCCCTATTGGTGGTCCCGAAGCGAAACCAAGTGACGATCTTGGTGCACTCTCCTTCGCCCGTCGGTGCTACCCGTCGACGGAGGAAGGCGTTGACCAAGGTCGACTTTCCCGACGAGACCCTTCCAACAAAGGCAATGCAAAGAGGCTTGGTTAGTCCCTCCGCTGCTGACCCGACATGTTTCGCCGCCTTTGCCGGCAAGCGGGGAATCGCTTGCCGGCAAAGGCTCTCGACACGATCCAGCACATGCTCGGCATCGAGAATGCGCCCGTCAGGCGATGTCACGACACAGCGGGACGCAACCCACCGGGACGGTCCGACACCGGCTCATGGCCACGATCAGCAGCCTTGCTTTTGACGCCAAAAAGGAGTCCAACTCCTAGGGCGATTGGCAGCAAGACGACGGGCTTGATGGCGAGTATCGACGGTGTGGGAGTTGGAGTTGGATCGATGTGTTCCATCCCTTGCACCACGGCGGTCGCAGCAGCGTGATCGGCGCCACCAACCGCGTCGTCGGTCACGAGCATTTGATAGTTACTGGCCGACCAAGCGTCCATGAAAACCGAAAGCGGAACCTGTTCCTCGTTGCCAGAGGGGGTTCCGGGGTCGGAGAGAGTTACGACGCCCGTCTCGCTGTTGATACCGCTAACGACCAAAGCATGATCAGCCGCGCCGCTTAGAATTGTCGGCGGTGTCACTCCCGTACCAGATAGGGCTGGCATTGACTGCCAAGATTATGTCGCGTCCCTGGTGCAGGTACTGTGCCAGTTGCGTTGCGGCCTCCTGAGGCGTGCCACCCTCCACCACGTGAGACGGAATATCGAACGAATGAAGTAACGTCTGGGCTTCAGGCATCGTCATCGCAGTACCGGGCAGACCCAGATGACTGGCCTCTTGCTCGACAAGGTTGTAGGAGTGAAGACTGATTCCGGTCTGAGCCTCGATCACCTGGGTAATCGAGGCTGGAACGCAGTACCCGTTGTGCTCTTGGAAGAACCAGTCGTGCGCGTACTGGCTTGGATCTCCGATCTCACTCACGCTGGCAGCCTGGGTGTCATCCATGTGCCCGTCGGGCTTCGTAGAGACCGTCGAGCTTGGAACCGACCCAGCAAGTGGCCGGGACGGAACGTGGAATGCGTGCGACCCCATCTCCGAGGGGAGAGGTTCCAACTCAATATGCTCAGGACCGTGCTGTGATTCGGACCCGCTTGGATCGTGGCCAAAATGTGACATCGTTGGGCTCCTTTGCTCGTGACGCTGCCAGCCAGCAGGGTGGTTGACGGCCGTACCGGTCGCTATCGACAGCCGGTTGCGGACTTATTTGACACCGATTGCCCTGCCAAAGTTTCCCCCGATCACCCTGCCACGGCCTTTCGGCGTGGTGTCACCCTAAGTGATAGTTTCCAACGCTATCGGGAGGCACTGCCGTGCGAAAAGTGCAAGTCGGACGCAAGCCGTCGCTTAAATTTCCGGTCGACCGTCGAGCACGCGGGGTTCGGTGTTTCTGTGGCAGATGAGGTCGATGAGGTTTTGTAATGGCTGAGGGGTCGACAAGGGCCGGATCCGATCTCCGGAGAGTCTGCCGATGATTGGACCTCGCGGTACCGACCGGGCGCGCGGCAACCTGGATGACGTTACCCTTGCAAAACGAGCCGGAGCCGGGACAGCCAAGCCATGGAGACCCTGCTCGATCGGCATTTCGATTTCGTTCACTCTGTCTGTCGCCGAATCTTCCGCGACCCTGGACACGCCGAGGACGCTCGCCAGGAGACCCTCTTTCGAGCAGCCAGCCGTATTCGGTCCTACAACGAGCTCAGTTCCTTTCGCACATGGATCTTCGTTATTGCACGCAACGTCTCACTCAACGTCATTCGAGCGCAGCATCGTGTCCCGGACCCAATAGCAGCTGTCCGGCACCCGACCACTTCCGGTCCCGCTCAGGAGCGGGCAGTGGACACCCGGCTTCAGATCGACACCGCTTTGGACCATCTACCGAGGGAACGCCGAGACGTCATCGTCCTGCGCTATCTGTGTGATCTTCCGTACAATGAGATAGCAGAGGTACTCGATGTGGAACTCAACACGGTGCGGAGTCGGCTCCGGCGGGGGTTGGAAGACCTTCGGGAAATCCTCGGAAATCCCGTCACGACGAGCCGAGTCAAACAATGACGATGCTTCGAGTAATGACTCCCACGCCAAGCACTAGGAACCCGATGCAATGACCGATCCCGTCGATTCTAATGACCCCGAAGCGGACCTGCGCAACGCGGCGACGGCCGAAACGATACGGTCCCTACTCAGGAACATTCCACCAGCACACATAGGTCTTGAGGAACGCGCCATGGCAATTCGATCAGCGGTGAACCACGCCTGGGCCGACACGGGCGCTCCTCCACACGGGGGTGAGAGTAAGACCAGCCAGCACAGCGGCAACCCGGTGACGAAGACCCGTGACCACCAAACGCACGACCACGGTGGCAGCCACCAACCACTACCCCCCTGATCGATGAAGCGCCCCACGGTCATACTGTCGACCCACATGATGGCGACATCCACCCCCATCATTCCTAAGGGCGCCATGATGCGGAGAGCGTGGGCGGTTCGACAGGACCAGGCGTAGCAGCGATGGGGTGGCATCTCGCCGTGGATTTCGGGACCACCCGGACCGCCGCCGCAACACGAGTTGACAATGGGCCGATCGACCTCCTGCACTTCGATTCCGTCGCCGGTCCCATGAGCTCGGCCATCTTCTTGAAGAAAGACGGCCGGCTGGACGTCGGCAGGCATCCGACTATAAGCGACTACGGCGCCAGACCGCTACGAGCCCACGCCGAAGCTCGCCATCACCGACACGACGATCCTCCTCGGAGAAGGAGATCCCAACCACCGTCGCGATCGGCGCCGTATTCGCCAAGGTCTTGTTCGAAGCCTTCCGCCAGCGCCGTCCCGAGACGCCGGACTCGATTGTCTGACCCATCCGGTTCGATGGGGGAAACGACCGGACCGATCGCCTCGCCAAGTCACTGACCGAGGCGAGCTCGATGGTCCCCGGGCTGTTCGAGGCAGCTCGAATGGACAAGAAGTACACTGAGGCGGCGAAACGGCTGCCCGGCCCATCTTTTCAAAGAACCGGTTGCCGCGGCCCACCACTACGGGGAATCGACAAGTCCGAGTTGGCCCCAGGCGCCAGCCTTGCCGTCTATGACTTGGGAGGCGGAACCTTTGACACAGCCGTCATCCAACGTACTCCGAAAATGCCTATGAGGTGCTGGCCGACGGAGGCTTGGACGATCTTGGTGGCGTGAAATTCGACATGGCCCTTTTCCAGTTCGCCGGAAAGGCCACGTTGGTGCCTGACTACTCCGATGCCTGGGAACGGCTCCAGAATCCGCGGGAGAAGCCGTCTGGCTATCGAAGCAGCGACGGATGCTCGAGATTTTCAACACCAAGGAGGATCTAAGCACCGAAGACAGGATTGCGTGTCGTTTGTTGGACGAACCCAAGTGGAAATGCTGATCAGAGCTCTGATCTCGATGCCGTAATCCAAGACGACCTTCAACGATCCATCGCTACCCTGGTAGAGACCATCGAACGGTCGGAGAGAGTATGATCGACTGGCCGGCATCTATCTGGTCGGCGGGTCGTCTCGGATCTCATTGGTAGCAGAATTATCAGAGCCAAACTCAAGGTGGAACCGACCTCCTCGACGACCCCAAGGCCGATGAGCACGGGGTGCCCCTGCGAAGCCGAGATCCCGCGCCGTCAAGGCGTCTATCGAAGTTACCTATTACTGGTTCCTCCGGTTCGCCCGGCCAAGGTACCAGCGACGGTCAATACAGTATGACTGCTCCCGGTGTGGCTGTTCGCATCACCCGAAACATGGCATCGATCGAGACCTGCAGATGTGCTGTCAATGAGAGGCTGAGAAAAAGGAACTACACGACCGAATCGGGATTTATGACAACGGTGCTCGGGTTACCCGAGGGACGTCGGCAGTGGGTGACGGACCAAAGCGAAAGGCGCGTCCTTCAACAGCACGTCGCCGTTGGCGCATGGAAGGTCACGACCTCGACTGAGGAAGCCCAGGTCGACACCTTTACTCGCGATCCGAACCGGCGCCTTCCCACCACGCAGAGCTTTCTCCGGATCATACTCATGAAAAACGGGATATCGTCGCCTACAGAGGAGACACTCATAGTCAAATATAAGGGATGGAACACTAAGGAGGAGGCCGTGTCCGCGGAAGGCAACCTTGTCTCCTCGGACACTACTACCAAGTCCTTCGTGGAAGCTGCTCGTAGCGACTTCAAAAGAAGATTTCCACAAGCCCAACTGGGTGATGCGTTCACTGACGTGTTCCTGGGTAGCAACATTCGCGGAGCTGTCTTGGGCAATTCGTCCATTTTGGGTCCAGTGTCGAGAAGGCATTCCGAAACGAATATTGGTGGGCTGGTGTAGTAGACGGGATGGAATTTCAGGTCTTCGCAACCCGTGAAAAGGCCTTTCTCGAGTACAGTGATGCCCAACGGCTTCGTGACGTTGTTACGTGTCCCGACGATTCCTCCTAGCACCACGACAACTGGGGCATGACATTTGCTGCGAGCTCGAATTATTTCTTGATGGCCAAATCAGGGTTGGCTCTTCGATCTAGTGTGTCGCGGTAAACACGTCGCGTCGATGGAAGGCAAAGATCCGCCGGACCGTGTTCATCGAAACGACGACCATCAGGAGGGTTCCGTGATGGGAATCGAGCCGATGACATACCATGGAATCTATCGGGAACGGCCATGCCGCCGTCTCCTATCGGTCCATGCCAGTTGCCCTAATTTAGCGCAGAGAGGTGATGAATTGGTCCTGAACATAGGAGTGTTGCGATGTGGTCGACTCCGGGTAGATGTAACCACTCTGGGCTATTACCCTGTGTGGTAGCCACGACCGTGGGGCACTCGCTTGATTGGCGTTAGTGCGATTGCGATTGCCATCCGCACGACTATTAGATGTCCTCTGCGCTTCCGTGCTATCGAAGCTTGGAAGACTTCATTAGTTCTCGCAACGCCCGAACGATAACGACCACCCCCATGATGATCACTCCGAGGCCGACATAAAAAATCACCAAAACTCCGCTGTTGGGATTGCTCGAAACGGTGGAGTATGTGGCCCCTGCAATTACGATCCCTACTGCGCATGCTGCTAGTCCGAGTCTCACCATGTGCAACGCTGTCTTACGAACCGCATTAACAAGCGAGGAGTGATCGGCCGTTGGAGGTATCCCGGATGTGCCGGGAGGACCTTGGACACCTGCTCGAGCAGCACCCGCCGGTGGGACCCGCGGACGCCGCCGACTGCGAATCTGGCGAAATTGGAAGAACTTGCGTTGTTCGTCTCCGGCATGAGATTTGCCTCCCGTCGTACTCATCACTGGCAGCGATTAGGATAGCGCTGTCCGTCCTCTTTGTCCTAGCCTCTTGGGCACAGAATGGACAGCCCGTTTAGAGCTGGATCGACACTCCGCGTGTCTTCCCCAATGGAGGGGCGGGGCGATCACAACCGCCCCGTCCGCCTCGACTACATCGGGCAAACGCGTGCGAGAACGCTTCCCCCATAGGGCTATTCACGGCTCCTCGCGTGGGCTGTGGAGGAGGCTTCATCTACCCGAGCCGTTCGCTCCCTTCATTCGCGATCATGATTTAGGCTGCTCCGAGTTCGCTCCTCTTTTGGACGACCCTGAAATCGGCCGTTTACGTCAGTCACTGACCACAATCGAACTCAAGGACGAAACGATTCACCGCGTGCCTGCTAGTCATGTATGAACAAGATGCAACGTTAGAACTCGATATGGGCGATTGAAAGACGCCCGTTCGGCCGAGGAGGGGAGCTTGACGTTGGGCGAGCGTTCCACAGAACAATCAAGTAGAAGGTCGTTCGGACCGAACGAGAAGCGGCGATCGAGCCCCCGTAAGCTGGCCAGCGACATCATTCAGAGCCCTGTAGACCGAATCGGCGTAGCCTGGTTTTTTGACAGCCGGTGAGAGCCGAACCGGACGGATAGCCAAGGTTGTGGCCACAGCAGACCGGATTGACAGTTCAAACTCTATTCCGATTGGCCTCGCCCCGATACCAGACGATGCCTGAGGCCATCCGAAGCTGCGTTTGATCGACCCCCCCAGATTTGAGCTGTCGGTGCAACCAAATTCGGCGCCCAGCCCTTAAGAAACGCGAGCCCGGCGCTCGACGCACCAGCTGGCGATGCCATTCGTCAGTGGCGTCTGCAGCCGCCGACGGAGCGAACGGAAGTCCAATTGAGATATAGACAGTCTGAAACACGCTCTCTCCTAACGTTCGGATTGACGAGGTTTGCCTGTGGTCAATGGCTGATGCGGCTGATTCGAGCCGACCCGAGCGCTACCGGGTCGGGCTGGCGGTGGCGTGTTGGAACATCGGTTCTCTCAACTGGCCTGCTCGAACATGGCTTCGAGCTGTTCGACGCTCGGGAGGCCGCGCCGTTCGGTCAACCAGTCGAGAAACGCACTGCTGGAGCGAATCGCGATTCCGGTGAACTCTGCAATCATTTCCGAGTGCACACCGCACGAAACAGGGAGGTGGAAGCTCTGCCCATACCCGCAGCCCTGTTCCATCGGCCCTGGCACCGATCACAGCCTTTGGCCACCGATATTCGCGGTTCCAACGATTGACGAGGCCGAGCAATAGCCCCTCGTCTTTGGCGGGGAACAGATCCGGTGTATGGACACGAATCGCATAGACAGCACCGTCTCCCTCTGCCGACAGAGAGACTTGCATTTCAGGGCGGCGCTCAGTCGCTGAGAACATTGCAAAGAAGTCACCGTCCTGATCTTGCATAAACTTGAGGCCACTCTCTCGCAGGTGCTGTTCGACAACTCCGCGATCAAACGGTTCCACAAAGCTCATTTCCATCTCCTTTTATTTGATTGTCCTTCACATGTGGCCCAAGGCCGATAGATTGCGTGTGAGCGTTTAGTTCGAGGACCGGTCGTCCGTTGGATAGATTGGACAGCTTCACGGCCGACAGCCGCTCGGCGCCACAACCGCCTGCGAGCAAACGCAGCGTCTTTCGAGTGCGATTCGAGCTCTGACAGTGCGAGGGCGGCAACCGGCGAGGACATCTCGCGGTCCACATTGGCCGGTACGACTTGCTAACTCTGAATCTTTTTACCGATTGCGGCACATGCCCGGTAGATACAACAGATAAGTACCGTTATCGGAATCGTGCTACCTATGTCATATCCGAGGTGTTCCATCGGGAGACTCCTTTGCGCTTAACGCTGGCGTGTCGGCATGAATGACCGCGAGCCAGTCACCGATCAACCACTGTTTGCCGATTCGTTCGACACCAGTCGTCCTGCAAAAGTTCCCGAAGGCCCTCGCCGAAGCGTCACCGCTGTCGGTGCTCGCAGCCACGGGGCCCCTTGGACATCCTGTCCGATGCCCGGAACCTGCGAAGATCGGAACGGCTAGGCAATCTCGTCTACGAGTATCGAGATGGCTGCGTGAGGCCTTCGGATGAGCTTTAGGAGTCACAGTAAGGATAGGCCTCATTCGTTCACAGCTGGAACTTTTCGCTGACGGCTGGTGTCCAATATCGGGAATCTGACGATAAGAGAGGAACCCCATGAACTGGTACCACATAGGCGACGTAATCGTTGAACATACGCCTGTCATGATCTTGCCGATCATCGCTTACGGCGTAATCAAGTTACTCGGCCATATTCTTGACGGTTTCGAGCATTGGTTCCGCGATGTCTTAGGGTACTCAAAGCCTGCAAGTCGTCGTGGCCAGGGAAGCGCGGCAGGCGGCCCGACCCAGGCTAGTGGCACGCCTTGACAAGACTTGGGCAATAGGAAGCCCGATCGTCTGACTCGGCGGTCATGATCTGACAATTCAAGACGGTGACCCGTCGTAACACAGTGCACGTCGGAGTGGAGGTAAGTTTGTGACCCGAAGATAGGAGATCTATGCGGGCCACAGCGTCCATCTAGAGCGGGGCTCAAAGCTGCGCTAGGCGATGTCCAACGACGTCGCCGTAATCGCACCTCTTTGCGGTAGGTGTTACCCCAAGTCCGCAATAACGGTCAATCATTCCGACGAGCAGAGTGTGGGATACCAAAACTCCGGTCGGGAATGACCCGAGCACCTCAAGGCCCATCGAACCGACCGGGGTCTCGGGCTCAAGGCGCCGGCTGGTGAACCGGCTGTCTTCCCCCCAGCAACTCGCCGTGTCCACGGACAGGAAGGGCTGGGCGGCTTGGTTCACGGGAACCATGGGGTTACGTGACCCGCTGGGTTTTGGCCACCGGACAAAGGTTCGTGTCAGTCCTGGTCGTGGTGCGCACGCCCGAGAGCGGGCTTCACGACGTCCGAACGGCAGCGACGGGCAGGTACTTTTCATTTCCGTCGCCCAGCAGGCGGGCCCGCAGCTGACGGTAGGTCCGATGGCGCAGCACCCGGGTGGCGCCGGGACTGATTCCGAGCCGATCAGAGAGCTCGGCCACCGACCCGAACTCCCTGGAGCTCGAGCTCCACGAGCTGCCGACGGCAGCTCCGAAGTCCAGCGACTGACCGGTGGAGGGCCTCCACCCGTCGGTCGCTGTCGGTGGGTGTGCCCGGCGATAGCTCCAGCTCGTCAAGGTGCTCGCACCCGGGCCGTCCGTAGGGGGCCCGCCCCTCGAACCTCTGGATCTCGAGCCAGATCTCCACGGTCCGGCGTTCAGAGGCCTCTTTGCGCAGATGGTCACGCAGCCGCGTTGCGTGATGCGGCGTACCAGTAGCCACCGCGGTTGTCGAGATTGGCGACCCCGCCGACTAGGACCTTCAGAAACCCGTCCTGGACGGCGTCATCGTCGCCCACTAAGAGCCGCTGGGCTGCGAGCCCCTCGGCCATCTCCTGGCAGACATCCATCTCCATCCTCCTGCATCAGGGCGCGACGGCACTCCGAGTCAGGTGGCGGAACAGATACGTCATCTCACATCACTCAGTTTGACAGCTCTGCGGGTGGTAACGGAACGCGGGTCGACCCGTTTACCGGGTAGACGCCTTCGACGGCGAGCGTCCTGCTGTCGCCGTCGGGCACGGGTGGCCCAGTGCCGGGGCCCCACCTTTGAAAGGAGCTTTCCCTTGTCTCGACTTTCTGCCATCTGTCCTGGACCGAACGGCTGGATCTCTGAGGCGCAAGCCGCGCTGGACGAGTTGGCGACCGCCCGCACGCTGGCGGAGGTGGAGGTCCGCTTCGGCTCCGCTCGCCGACTGACCGAGCTGGTCCTGGGCTTCCCCGTCTCGGGCGGACACGCCACCCGGCGGGCGATCCGCGCCGTCGGACGGCTGTTGTGCCACCGCCTCGGCCCGTCCATTGCCGTTGAGGCCCTCACCTGGGCGGCCAGCCTCTCCAACGCCGATGACACCCCGACAACCGAGGCGCTCCTCGAACTCGCCTACGAATCACCCGGTACGTACCACGCGTCGCGACTGGACAACCCTCCTGCCTGTGTCGAGGTGATCCGATCGGTCAATCGCCATTCACGGAGGAAACAGATGCTCTTTGAGCTGTGGACCCACACCACGCGCGGATCTCTATGACCCGGACTCCGCCTACCGACCTGACCCACAGCCGATGCTCCTCAAGCCCTGGAATGACAACGAGCTCGAGGACATTGCCAGCTGGCTACGAGGTCTGTCATCCGATCAGGGCCTCCTTGCGGGCGAGGCGCCCTCCCCGTTGAGCCTCAAGCAGCAGAGGAAGCTCGTCGAAGGCGCGACCGCTCAAGAGATCGAGAGGATCACCCAGCGCGACGATCTGTTCGAGATGGATGTCTCAGTCCTCGGCAGATGCCTTCTCGAGGCAACCCGCCTCACTCTCTGCAATCCAGCCTGCTCGAAGGAGCTGAGGGATTGGGTGCGCTTTCCCTATGACCTGGCGACCCTCGAGCTCGCCCTGCGCGCCGGACCCGAGCTCTTCGACCGAGCACGGGTACGACGGATGGTGACAAAACTCGATGACGAAGCCCTGCGCACCATGGTCGACGCTGCGCCGACAGATATCCTCCGTAGTCTCCACAAGCTCGGGCTCATCACGCCCACACAGATCTTGCGTGGTGGGCTCTCGTCCCTCGATCTCGCCGACCCTCGGATCTGCAGGGCGCTTTTTGGAAATGCCCACAACCCGCAGGCCCTTGACCTCGCCTCAGCATTGGCCCTACATCATGCGCAAGCCGAATCCCTTGGGTGGATTTTCGATCGCGCACCCCATGGAGTATTGACTGCTGACTACGCACGACAACTCGTCGATGCGGGTCGGCCAAAGATTGCCAAGGCTGCAATGCGACACTTGCCCTTCCCTCTCCTGCGTCCAACAGACCGAGCATGCGCAGCCGATTGTGGAGATCCATGGCTAGCGGCATGTCCTGGGCTGCGAGCTGTAGAACGCCCGCGGCTTTCCCCAGATCGTCTGGCTTCTTGGCAAGAATGGTCGGTTTCGAGACCAGCGCTCATCTGGTATCCAACCGAGGTCCTTCAATTTGGAGTCGACGAAGTTTGAGGTGGCTCCCCGGTGGCGCTTCCGACTTCCAAGGACAGTGGAGGAAATCCGTCACAATGCGAAGGTCATGCGCAACTGCACCGCTAGCCTGATCGATCGTGCCCTCGATGGATCGTTGTTCTTGGTAATCGTGCATGATCCCGGAGGGAATTGCTACAACGTGGCCATCTTCGAAGGCGGAGGCTGCTTCGTCGTCGGCCAGATCAACAGTTGGGCAAACGGTGGGGTCGAGCCACCGTGGATCCGATCCGCGTTTACGAAACAGCTGAACGCAAGAGACGAACCAGTGCCTTGGGACAATCACGCACCAGCCCATCATCAGGCCACTCCGAGACGAGACAGGCGACGCTCTCGAGCACGAGCCGCAAGACGGCTAAGCCGATAGCGCATGCGTTCCGCGGTCGTTGACACTCTGCTCAGACACCCCCTACGACGAAGCGCAGAGATCCGTCTAGGTATCCCGATGGCGTTCGACGACAAGACTGCGCCGGCTACTCTGTTCCTCGAGCGTTTCGCGGAACGAACTATCCCTGACACGATGGTGGCGTTTGTCGACTGGGACGTGCAGCCACCATGGACCCAGGATTAGAGACTCAGGAAGCTCGGCCCAATCGAGGAGGTGCGGCGGACGTCAACCTCCCCATGGACACGAATACTCATTCCTAGGGGTGCCACGACTGGTCCCACGGCACTAACGGCGTTAAACAGTCTGTGGCAGGCAGAGCCCCATCTTTGCTTGAGACTCACGTTATCAACCGACGCAAATCCCAATTTGATGGCGTGGAGGATCGACTCCTTACGAGTACGTCTTGAGATCAGAGGGGATAGAAGACAGAAACTCCGCTCTGCTCGTTATGAGTCGCCCCGGGAATCCTGGAGGCTCCTTCCCTTGAGAGGATGGAGCAATGCGTAGAACAACCGTACTCCCCGGAGGTGCGTGAGCGGGCGGTCAGGATGGTCGTCGAGCACCGCGACGAGTACCCCTCCGAGTGGGCCGCCATGACCTCGCTCGGCCCCAAGCTCGGCATGACGGCCGAGACGCTGCGGCCCTGGGTCCGCCGGGCCCAGGTCGACGGTGGGCGCCGCCCGGCCTCACCACCGACGAGCGCCAGAAGCTGAAGGACCTCGAGAAGGAGAACAAGGAGCTCCGGCGGGCCAACGAGATCTTGAAGGACGCCTCGATTTTCTTCGCGACCGAGCTCGACGGTCGACCGAAGAAGTAGTGCGCTACATCGATCCCTCGGAACCGCAAGGTCGATGGGGAGTCGAGCCGATCTGCACGACGCTGCAGTTCGCTCCCGCCACCTACTACGCCGCCAAGGCCGGCCGCCCTGCGCCCGGCGCGTCCGCGACGAGGACCTCAAGCCCGAGATCGCCCGGGTCCACGAGGAGAACCGTCGACGTCTATGGGGCCGACAAGGTCTGGACCCAGCTCAACCGGGAGGGGATCCCGGTGGCCCGCTGCACGGTCGAGCGGCTCATGGGGGACCTGGGCCTGAGGGGGTGCGACGGGGACGGCGTTGAGACGCACCACCATCGCCGACGAGGCCTGCACCGACCGGCCGACCTCGTCGACCGCCAGTTCGTGGCCGACCGTCCCAACCGGCTCTGGGTGGCCGACCTGACCTACGTGAAGACCCACGCCGGCTGGGTCTACGTCGCCTTCGTCCTCGACGTCTTCAGCCGCTTCGTCGTCGGCTGGCAGATGTCGACCTCGCTGCGCAGCGACCTGGCCATCGACGCCTTGGAGATGGCCATCTACGCACGCCGAGGACGGGCCTCGACGGTCTCGTCCATCACAGCGACCGGGGCGTGCAATATCTCTCGATTCGCTACACCGAGCGCCTGGCCGAAGCCGGCGTCGTGAACTCCGTCGGCAGCCGAGGCGACTCCTACGACAATGCCCTGGCCGAGAGCTTCAACGGCCTCTACAAGACCGAGCTGATCCACCCCGAGGGCCCTGGAAGGAACGTCGACCACGTCGAATGGGCCACCCTCACCTACGTCGACTGGTTCAACAACCGCCGCATCCACAACGAGATCGGCAAGATCCCGCCGGCAGAGTTCGAGGAGAACTACTACCGTCAGAACGCAGCATCAGAAGCAGTGACTTCACAGACAACCGAGTCTCTATGAAACCCGGGCCGATTCATTTACGACAATGGCTGGCGTTAGAGAAAGGACGAACGAGCAATGGTCCAGATCGATACCCTGAGTTATATTGGCCCGCTTTGGATAATGGGGCTTGGTGTCACCGGATTGATTCTACGCTCGCTTAGTAAAAGCTTTGGCGACTGGAATCGGCGACGAAAAGGGCAGTAGCGTCAAGAGTCTCACGCCGGCAACGGCGGCCCCTTGGAAGGCATCCGGGTTAAGCGCCCCCGGATCGTGCTCTGCGGGCAATTCCCACGCCGAGCGCTTCGTTGGGACGCTTCGCCGGGAATGCTGGACTGGACCTTGATCCTGGGCGGGCCACACCTGGAAGCCGTAGTCCAAGAGTTCCTGATCCACAACACCGTCGACCACGTTGAGGCCACGTGCGCGAATGCCACGTGTCAATCGAACCGAACTCAGGTCAACGCTAGACAAGTCACCTCGACAAGCTAGGTGGATTGATCCATGAGTACGCGCTTGCAGCGTGACGACATAGGCTTTGGCGCCGCACGGAACACGCTCCCGCCGGGAGGAACGCACCTACTGAGATAGATGTCACGAGTTCTCTAACAAACCGGGGCATTCAACGCGTGAATTTCCCGCAGAGCATGTTCAGCTTCCGCGACAACGACAGGTGAGGATCACCCAAAGGAAAATGACAGATCCGACCTTTCGCGTTGCGACTCCTTCCCGCCCATAACGATCCCATAGCTGATCTCCACTACTCGATCCTTCGTTTACCTTCCGGCGCACGTCACACACAGTCGGGTGGCAGGAGAGCTTCGAGCCGGGCTGTCGCGATCGGCTCGCCGCAGCTCTCACAGTTCCCGTACGAGCCGTCCTCAAGCCGACGGATGGCACTTTCCACCTCCGCTACTGCCACCCGATCCCTATCGGGTTCCGACTTCGCCTCGTTTCGCCAAGAAGCAGCCTGACCGGCGTCGGGAAAGATCTGCTCGCCAGTGTCCGCGTCCTTGGCCCCGAGAGCCGACAGCTTCTGCTTGAGGGTGAGCCGCTTTCGTTCGAGCAACTCACGGAAGTGAATCTGTCTGTTTCGGCAGATGATTCTTCTTTCACGGAGTCGAAGAATACTAGCTCCCAGAGACACCGTCCTAGCACTCCCAAACTGATTGGAGCGAGTGAGCGGAACTCGCCGTCGCTTTATCGAGCTGGGCCTCGCGGCGAAGCGAGGGAACGACACCTTTGGCTGCCAAGACGTCGTCCGATCCTTTGAGCTGGACTTTCGTCGGAGCGTGGCTTGCCGCGAAGCTGAGCCACGGTGATGTCGTTGCGCTACCCAACGTTCGTCCAGATCCTTCAATCCTCCGGCTCTTGCGGCGTGGCAGCGAGAACTAGCGATGAAATTCATTGTCCTCCGTGGCGAAGTGGTGGGGCTGCGTCGCCAGGTGGCCCGTCCAGCACTGGCCTGGCGACCGAGGGTTGATTGCCGGGCAGAGTCGACTCCTCCCGACTGGATCGAGGCACGTTTTTGGTCCAACCCGAGTGTTCCTGTCGACATCGTCCAAGATCGTCCTAAGACTGGCGAGGAAAGCCGCCCCTGGGAATCGGAGAATCCAGGGCAAGCCGGCGACCATAGGAGTCGGTCTCGCCCATCGAGCGTGTGGGCCATCCTTCGTCGCAACGGCATCGACCCTGTGGGGTGCCGAGAATCTCCATCCAGCCCCCGACCTGCCCTTTCTCAGCGCTGCTTGCGGCCACAAACATACGGGAAATCGAGGGCAATAGCGTGGGAAATGCCCACGAAACGTTGCGCTTGGTGCCTGGTGAATTGGGTTATGCGACAGCCCACGGACGAACGAACGAAACGAAACTGTGATGTGTCGGGACATCAGCGAATGATGTGTCGAGACATCGTAGAAGCCCATCCGAGCGTCTGCGGGTGGTGGTCGAGATTCGGGTCCAACGTCAGGCGATGGGCTCGGAATGTCGGCGAACGCGAAACTCCAATGATTGTGCCATTTGGGTTTCGACAGTTAGAGGAAGGACGCGCCCAGATCGCTCGTGTGAACTGCTCTGTTGAGGTACGCCTATTACGACGTTGCCACCATCATCAACCGCGATACAGAGCGAAATGGTCGGACAAGAAACATCGGTGAAGCGATTACCAACATCCTCACGGGTGATTGTCCATGCTGATGATCCTCCGGTCGGATCACTGGAAGTGACGATGTTGCCAGCCAAATCGACGGCGGCACAGAACGAGATCGTGGAACAGGAGACTCCCCGAAACCGCCTCCGCTCCCGTCTAATCCGATGTCATTATCTTCAATATTCGTAACCGTCCACGCACTCAACCCGCCGGTTGGGTTTGTCGATGTAAGTAGATTGCCAACACCATCCACAATCACACAAAACGCCGTCGAGGGGCACGAAACGTCTCCATGGGCGACTACGTCGTGTCCAGTCAGAGTTGGGTCAACATTGTCGACGGCCTTCCACTGTGGCTGTGACGCCGTTGGATTTGTCGACGTGGCAATGTGACCAAGCCCGCCGGTTCCTGCCCAACCGACACAGAGCGTCGCGCTAGGACATGTGATTGCATCTAGCTCTCCACCATTTTGACCCCAGTCGCTCGATATCCAAGCTGACGATCCTCCCGTTGGATCAGTCGAAGCGACAGACGTTGCTCCATCAGAGCCAAAACAAAATGCTGTTGTGGGACAAGAGAGGGAGGCACGACTTCCGTTGTCAAACACGATTGCCGGATTCGAGGGATTGGGAGCGACCGTTGTTTGTGACCAGACCGTGTTCGGGTCCGTGGGACTGGTTGATGAAAGAATCGTGCCGCTCTCTGCGGCGAAACATGAGCTGCTCGTTGGACATGAAATTCCGTTTACGCCCCCGAGCAGCCCACCTCCAGGTCGCCAGAACAGTGAATCACTGGGATTGACCGAACTGAGGATTTCACCGTATGTTCCGTTGGAACTACCAGTAAATGCGGTTGCGAAGCAGGCTGACACGTTGGGGCAGGAGACTGAGTTCAAGACGTACCCATTTGTCGCGATAGGGAACGGCCCTGACCAATTAAGATGCACGACCTGTTGACTGCTACCGCCTGAACCACCGGGAGCAGGCGATCCACTTGGGGCTGTCGAACCACCGGAGGCAGTCGAACCACCGGAGGCACCCAATGTCTTCTTCGACCCCCCGCTCTTCGAGGGCGCATTGGTCTTTAGTCCCCCTCGTGGCGGAGAATAAGCGGTCACAGTGATTTGGGCGGTAGCGCTCACGGACCCAGCCTGCACTGTCACTGTCGATTTGCCTGGATTGACGCCGGTGACATGTCCACCTGTCACAGTTGCGACAGAAAGGTCACTGCTAACCCATACGACTCCCGAGAGCTCCGTCAGAGTCGCTGGGCTGCCGTCATTCATATTGCCGGAGACGATCATCGTCTCGCTTCCTCCGACGTTCAAGGGCACCGTCGATGGCGAGATCGTCAGCGATTGAAGTGTGAGCGGCTTCTGCTGGCCAGTGGCTGCGAGGTAACGGTCCTGGTCGCTAGTCTGGTCGGAGGCCATTTTGGCCAGAACGTGTGAACTATTCCCTCGTCGCGCCGACATTGGTCTTGTACGCAATCTGGATCGAGGCGCGACTGGCGAGGTTGAGGCTATAGCGCACCGCGATTGGGTCGCGGCTGATCGTGTGATTCGGGTGAGGGGTAAACGAAATCTCGCTGAGTGCCGCTGAGACCGACTTCGGGATGACCTCGTCATATTGGCCGGTGAAGGGTAAGTCGGTGCCGTTGGTAACCAAGATGGTGGCACGGAGATGATCCCCTGTTGAACCCGATAGGACGAAAGTTCGATTTACGGTCAGACCTGAGGGATAGGACTCCAGCCGAAAAGCGAAATGAACTTGAGGATGAGTGTTGGAGCCACCGCTAATCCCCACCACGACGCCCGCGACGAGTCCCGCCAGGACGACGGCGGCCGCGACAAATGAGCGCGCTCGACGATTCCACCGGAATCTCCGTCGCGTGCCGGCAACAAGTCGGTCGAGGTCATCCGCCCACCGGGTTAGCTCATCGGGTCGTTTGTCGGGATTGGTCTCGAGGAGTTCGGCGATGTGCGTCCGACATCGACGGGTCGGGAGAGGCCAGCGCGCCTGGGCTGCCGGAATCAGCCGCTCACGGGCTGCCTCGGCGCCTTCGAGCCGGGGCGGTTCTCCAGTTAGCACCCAATGCGCAAGGGCCCCGACGCCCCAGGCGTCCGAAGCCGGACCTGGGCTTCCCGGTCCGCCGAGCACTCGGGGGCCCGCCAGAGGTAGGTGCCCGCGCCTTCGGTGAGGTCCTCGTCGTTGGGCCGGGCGATGCCGAAGTCGATCAGGACCGCCATATCCTCGGATGTGATCCGGACGTTCGACGGCTTGATGTCCCGATGGACGATGCCAAACGGCGCCTCGTCGGACCGGAAGTCATGGAGGAACCCAGCACCCCGGGCGATCTGTGCCACCCAGTGCGAGTCCATCAGAGGGCTCGGCGTCGATCACCGCTTCATGGAGCGGACGGCCCGGGATCCAGTCGGCGACGGTGTAGAGGACCCCGGCATCCTCGCTGTCGGGTCGGGTGACTCCGTGAGAGCGGATCCGATAAAAGCGTCACGCACGTGCATCACGTTGGGATGATCGATGACCGACAAGACCCGCGCTCTCGCCACGATGCGCGCGTAATCCCTTGCGGGGACGGCCGTGTGCATCTTCAGCGCCACCTGGCGTTCCTCGCCTTCGATCTCGCAGGTCGCCTGGAAGACGAGGCCCTCCCCGCCGTCGCCAACAGTCTCGGGACCGTCGGCGCCCAGGCGACCCTGTAGCGCCGGGGTCGTCTGGGGGGCCCGGTCCACAGCGCCCGCCCCAGCTCAGGCGCGGCCTCCGCGCCGGTCAGGTCGATTTCCATAACAAGCCGTGCACCCGAGCGGCCTCTGCGACCGCCACCCGCTTGTCCGACACGTCGGGCATGGGGACCTCGTGGGCGAACATGAGCGCCCAGATCTCGTAGAGGATCTCTCGCACCGTGTTTGGGTGGTAGTTCAGGGCCGCGGCCACTTCCTTGTGGGTCGCTGGTTCCATGCGACCCTTAGTCAAAGGCTCGCAGTAGGCGGCCAGCACAGCTTGTTGGAGATCACTGAGGCCAAGGTCAAAGCGGTTGGTCGGCGGATCGCACGAGTCAGTCTTCGATGGATCAAGAGGCACTCGCACTGTCACACCCAGTTTCCAGACCGTTGTTCCCCCTCGGACGAGGATGTCGAACTGACTCTCCCGGGGCGAGAACCCCTCGCCATGAGGGATCTGCATCGAGGTGCCTTCCGCTCCGCGTAGTTCGAGGGCCCGGTGACCGGGCTGCGAGACGCTTTCCACAAAGACGCGCTCACCGGCTGCCAACAGTCTCCCTGCGATACGAGGGACTCCGTCATCGGGAATCGGCGCATAGGCGAACCGAGCGTCGCAGTCCGCACTCCGGCCAAATGAGATGGTGTCGCCCTCACTCAGAGTGAGGGCATCAATACCATGAGGAGCGGGGTAGGTGACCACAGCCCGCTCGACTCTCTTCTCCCGCCCTCCGACCCCCGCCACGGTGTTGATCCTAGTGAAAGGGCCTTTTCGCGGCGGGAGTGGCAGCCCTGCCACTGGTCTGCGCCGCCTTCCCGAGCAGACGATCTAGTTGTCGCTCGTCGCCAACACGGTGATGAACGGCAAGAGGGTCAAGCAGGACACTCGTGCGGGCCATCGTCATGCGGGGTCGCTGCAATACCGAAAGGCGGGCACATGAGACCGAGCAAGTGGTTCAAGCGACACAGCACGGATCGTCGGCATAGCGACGCAATCGCGTGCAGACAACCCCCGCCCATGGGAGGCGCTATCGCCCGCGGAGCGACGGGCTCTCAGCTCTGCCCCGGCAACGCCAACAGGTCCCGAGGAATCGACGGGACCTGTTGACTGCGTCGCCATGCTGGCGGATCTCCGAGAGCGCCGCATGCTGACAGAAGCCGAGTTCAAGGACCAGAAGCGAGCACTGCTCACGCCGAGCGGTCGACGTCTGACGACGCGGCGCAATCCCATCCTGGTCGCGATCGTCACTGTCGTCGCGACCGCGGCAGTAGCGAACTTCGCCGTGGCATCCAAGCCAACGCTCAACATCGCCACCGCGTCGGTCGAACAGAGCCTCACGCAGCGGTGTTTAAGCTATGGGTACAACTGCACCCCCGGGTACGACGCCGTGAACACCGAAGGAACATGGGCCTGGGCCCACTACGGCGGCCAGTGGGCGGCGACGCCAAACGGATACCACAACTGCACCCTCTACGCCGCGTGGCGGCTCGAACAGAACGGTCTCGGGGACCCCGGCAACTGGGGCAATGCTGTCGATTGGAAGGCGCACTTGGGCGGGAACAATGTGCCTGGCGTCGGCACGATCGCGTGGTGGGGTTCCGAGGTAGGGGGCGGCTTCGGGCATGTCGCCTATGTCGAACAGGTCAGCGGCGGAAGCGTCTTCATCCGGGCCGACAACTTCAGCACCAGCCGTGGGTACACCGATTCCGGTTGGATCGCCGACTCCGCCGTCGACGCCTTCCTTCATCCGCACGATGTCGGACCAGGGAGTGCCCCCACGGGCGGAGGACAGCCCCCGACGAATCCCCCGGTGGGCTCGCCTCCGTCGCCGAGTTCGGAGCACATCGAGACCGCCGGCGGCGTCCTGCGGACCTGGACGAACCCCGCCAACGGCGGCGGACAGCGCGGCGCCAACATCGCCCGGTACCAAAGCGTGCAAGTGGCGTGCAGGCTTCAAGGGTTGCGGGTGAGCGACGGCAATACGTGGTGGTACGAGGTCGCCTCGAGCCCCTGGAACGACGCCTATTTCGCCTCGGCGGACGGCTTCTTCAACAACGGGAGCACGTCGGGGAGCCTGCGAGGCACTCCGTTTGTGGACAATGCCGTTCCCACCTGCTCCCCTGTGAGCTCGGGGGCCAGTCCCCCCGCCGCAGGCCCGTCGGGAAGCGCCCCAACACCAACGCCCGGCCATGGCGAGACGACCGGTGGGGTCGCCCACACGTGGACCAACTACACCGACGCCGGCGGCTCCCAGGGTCCTTCCATCCCCTCCAATGACACGGTACAGGTTACGTGCAAGGTCACCGGGTTCCGCGTCCCTGACGGTAACACGTGGTGGTACCAGATCGCTTCTAGCCCCTGGAACAACGCATACTACGCGTCGGCCGACGCCTTCTACAACAACGGCGCCACGTCGGGAAGCTTGATCGGCACACCGTTCGTCGATCCGAGTATTCCCGATTGCGCGAGTCAGCAACCGGTGTCCGCCTCTGCACCTAGCACCCAGTCCGTAGGTGGAGCGAACTCAACCGCTCCGTCATCTGGCCCTCCCACGTATTCAGAGACTCCAGGCGGCGTGAGTCACACCTGGACCGATTACGCGAACGCTGGAGGTTCCGAAGGACCTTCGATTCCGTCGAACGAGACGGTTCAGATCACGTGCAAGGTCACAGGGTTCGGTGTGGCTGACGGCGACACGTGGTGGTACCAGATTGGGTCGAGCCCCTGGAACAACGCATACTACGCGTCGGCCGACGCCTTCTACAACAACGGCGCCACGTCGGGAAGCTTGATCGGCACACCGTTCGTCGATCCGAGTATTCCCGATTCGCGAGTCAGCAACCGGTGTCCGCCTCTGCACCTAGCACCCAGTCCGTAGGTGGAGCGAACTCAACCGCTCCGTCATCTGGCCCTCCCACGTATTCAGAGACTCCAGGCGGCGTGAGTCACACCTGGACCGATTACGCGAACGCTGGAGGTTCCGAAGGACCTTCGATTCCGTCGAACGAGACGGTTCAGATCACGTGCAAGGTCACAGGGTTCGGTGTGGCTGACGGCGACACGTGGTGGTACCAGATTGGGTCGAGCCCATGGAACAACGCGTACTACGTGTCAGCAGACGCCTTCTACAACAACGGCGCCACGTCGGGCAGTCTCATCGGTACGCCCTTCGTTGACCCGATCGTACCGAACTGCTGATTGGAGTGACACCTGATGGGATCGGGCCGGTTTTCGAGAGAGGCTGGTCACCGAGCCTGTGGGTGCCGAGAAACTCATCCGGCGTTCCGAACTGGGCGTTCTCAGTGCGATTGCGTCCGCAAATATGTGGGAAATCGCGGTCGATAGCGTGGGAAATGCCCGCGGAACGTTGCGCTCGGTGCCTGGTGGAGTGAGTTTTGTCGGTAGCCCACGGACGGACGGACGGACGGACGGAACGGACGGACCAACCAACCAACCAACGAACCAACCAACGGACGGCACACTCACACACACGAACGGAACGGACGGACGGACGGACAGACGGACGGACGAATCCGGACGGACGCACGGACAGAGCACGCACGGACGGATCATGAAGGTGGCCCGCATTTCTCGTTTTCCATCTCCTGTCGTTGTAACCGTAGGGGGACTTCGGGCAGGAGAGTCCGTGGGCAACACGCCTATCCCGGTAAGAACCGACAACGCAGCTTTGCGGCTTTGCGTGATACCGCACAGTTCAAGGTATCGCCCACGTTATGATCACGTGGGACCAGTCCCTTTGTCTGCTGCCACCGTTGAGTGGCCGAGAGCTGGGCCCGCCAGTTCGATGTAACCTAGAGGCGGTTCATGGCCGAAGTTGCGATCCCTATATCGGGCGAGATGCCCGCGTACCTCGCCACACCCGAGGGCGCAGGACCCTGGCCGGGCGTCGTCGTCGTCTCCGACGTCATGGGGATGAACCATGACCTGCGAAACCAGGCCGACTGGTTAGCCTCCGAGGGCTACCTGGCCGTGGCGCCCGACCTCTTCTTCCGGGGCAACAAGGTCATGTGCCTGCGTACGATCCTCCGCGACGCGCTCGCACATAAGGGTCAGACCTTTGACGACCTCGAAGCGGCCCGGTCCTGGCTCACAGCCCGCGAGGACTGCACCGGTCGGATCGGGGTCATCGGCTTCTGCATGGGGGGAGGATTCGCCCTTCAACTGGCCCCTAACCACGGCTTCTCGGCGTCGAGCGTCAACTACGGCGCACTTCCAAAGGACCTCGAGTCGTTCCTCACGGGTGCCTGCCCGGTCATCGGCAGCTATGGGGCCAAAGACAGGACGCTTCGCGGCGCCGCTGCCAAGCTCGAGCTGGCGTTGAGCGGGGCCGGTGTGGCCCACGACGTGAAGGAATATCCAGATGCTGGCCACTCGTTTCTGAACGACCACGACCCAGCGGATTTCTCGAGGGTCGTAACGATCATGGCCGTGGTCTTTGCACGACTCACGGGCAGTGAATATCACGAGCCCTCGGCGCGAGACGCACGCAGTCGCATAATCGCCTTCTTCGACGAACACTTGAAGCGTTGATCGCTGGTTGCGGTTCAACGACACTGCCTGCAATTGCTCCGCCTGCGTTCGCCGGACCTGGACTGCGGAGCAACCAAGGGCCGCTGAACCAGAGGCCGATTTCCATCGTGGGTGCCGAGAATGTCATCCGGTCCTCTTAGCTGGACTTTCGTCGGTGTGTGCGTGGATCATTACAACACCCATCGGCCACACCGGTCCCTCGACCAGGCGTCACCGCTGTCGGTTCTGCTTCTTGTGACGCCGACCTCGTGTCCCGATATCCAGCACCTACGAAGATCGGGCCGACTCGGTGGGCTTATCCACGAATCCGAACTTGCTGCTTGAAACCTACGGATGAGCTTTCGGCACTCACAAGGTGACCATCCGTGGGGAAGTTTCAATCGTGTTGTTTGCGTAGACGAGTCGATCTGAAACGCCATCGAGGACCGGAAGAACCCTCTTGACATCGTTCAGGTTGTTGAGAAGTATGTGGCTCCTGTGATTCATGTGGTGAATGTTTGTTGCTGTCGGCATAGGGCCGAGGAGCAAGCACCGCAAACGTGCATGACCGGGGTCTTCTCTGACAAAGGGGGAATGTCTCATGGTGGAACGCCACTCGGTTGGAAAAAACTCGAGCCCCATTGCGTCTTGGATACGGCAAAACGTCATCGACGTTGCTCCACAGTGGATGCATCTTCTTCGCAGCGCCCTTGCGAATGTCCGAACTCGTTGAGTGGCGACCATGGCTACCACGCTCAACTCGTCACCCAAGTCGAGTTGGTACATCGACGCGAGCGTGGTCCTCGATCGCGACCGGTTCACCTCAGCGATAGCTCCGACCTTCACGTCAGAACCTGCAGTTCGACTGCCTGGTCCAGACTGGCCGCCCGATCAGTGGGACTGAGCTAATTAGAAGGAGGGCGCGCCAGACCGCTCAACATGTAGAGGTGAAGTTCGCGCCCCGACACGGTGAAGTAGCCGCGTCTTGTCGCCAGGCTGACACCGACGAAGCTGGGCCACGGTGTTGTCCTTCTTCGACCTAGCGTGCGTCCGAATTCTCCAGTTCGTCCGGCTCTTCCGGGCGTGACAATGGAGAGCTGGCTGTCGAAGTCGTCATGCTTCGCTACGAGGCAGCGGTACTGTGGCGCCAGGTAGCGCGCACGGCAATGCGGCCCAGCGAACGGTCGCTATTGCCAAGCTGAGTCGGCTCATCGACCGCCGGCCCTGGGAGAGGTTTCATCCTCCAGCCGGAGAGCTTGCTGTGCTGCATCGGACCTGGCCCGGTGTCGGTGGACCCCGTAATGTCTGAAACTCGACGTGTTCACTACGCCGCGAGTTCGTATTCGTGGATCAATCCCGTAACGTCCGAGTACTGGATCGGGGCTTTCCGGTCCGGCGGAGGATCACCAGGTACTGCCCGGATGGCGACACAGGGAAGACACTGAGGAAAAGGCATGAGTAACGAGTCACCCCTGAGATCAACGTCGTCGAAGACCAGACCAGATCTTCGATTCGCCATCATCGGGGCCGGGATGGCGGGGGTCCTGACCGCCATCAAGCTGAAGGAGGCGGGGTTTTCGGACTTCACCGTGTACGAGAAGGACGATCGCCTCGGGGGAACCTGGTGGGAGAACACCTACCCCGGGCTTTCCTGCGACGTTCCCTCCCATCTCTATTGCTACTCGTTCGCCCTCAACCCCGAGTGGAGCCACACGTTCTCCCCGGGCGCGGAGATCCAGGCCTACTTCGAGCGCGTCGCTCGTAACTTCGACGTCATTCCGTTCATCCGTTTCAACGACGAGGTCGTGAGCTGCGCGTTCGAGAACGGGCGGTGGCAGCTTTCGACGGCGGGGGGTCATCGCGACCAAGTCGACGTCGTGATCGCGGCCACCGGAGTCCTCCACCACCCAAAGTACCCCGATATCAAGGGTCTCGACTCCTTCGGCGGCGCCTTGTTCCATAGCGCCCGGTGGGACCACGGAGTCACACTCGACGGGGCGCGAGTCGGCATCATCGGCACCGGGTCCACCGCGGTGCAGATCGTGTCGGCCATCGTCGACCGGGTGGAGAAGCTGGTGTTGTTCCAGCGCACCGCTCAGTGGGTGATACCTGCGATGAACCCGGCGTACACGCCCGAGGAGAAGGCGGCGTTTCGGCGGGACCCGCATCTGATGGAGGAATTGCGCGCCGGGGTGTCGCAGCTCTTCGACGGATTCTCCGGTGCGGTCGTGGACGCCGAATCGCCCCAGATGAAGATGATCGAACAAGCCTGCATGGCGAACCTCGAGGACAATGTCACCGACCCCGAGCTCCGCGAGCGCCTACGCCCTGACTACCGGGCCGCGTGCAAGCGGCTCATCGTCTCGGGCGACTTCTACCGGGCCATCCAGAGCCCGAACGCCGAGTTGGTCACCGACGCGATAGACAGCGTCGAGGCCGGTGGGGTCCGCACGGTCGACGGCCACCTCCACGAGCTCGACGTCCTGGTCCTCGCCACCGGTTTCAAGGTGGACGCGTTCGTGCGACCCATGTCGGTCGTGGGCCGCGACGGTCAGAGCCTCGAGCGGGCATGGTCCCAACGCCCCGAGGCGTACCTGTCGATCTCGGTGCCCGGCTTCCCCAACTTCTTCATGCTGAACGGGCCCAACGGGCCCGTGGGGAACTTCTCCCTGGTAGAGGTGGCCGAGCTGCAGGTCGGCTACATCCTGCAACTGGTCGACCGGCTCCGCTCGGGCCAGTGCCGGGAGATCAGCGCCACCCAGGCCGCCCTGGACGAATTCGAGGCGGCGCGGATGGAAGCGGCCAAGAAGACGGTCTGGGCGACGGGGTGTCGCAGTTGGTACCTGGACGACCGCGGTGTTCCGGCCGCCTGGCCCTGGCACTTCGGCCGCTTCCGGAGCGCGATGTCCGCACCCGCGTGGGAAGCCTACGAGCTCCGCGGCTGATTCCCGGCGCTCTCAGGGGTCGCAGCTATATCGGCCTCGTGGGGGTTGACGGCCATAGAGACTTGCGCCTCGTCGAGACCAAGCTCGCAGACAACAACGATGATCTGCTCGTGCTGCAGGTGTGGGTACCGAAAATTGCGGCGTCGCTGAAGGGCCTGCTCCTCCGACGGCGTGGGCGGCGTCGCCAAGCCGGTGCCCATAGGCTGTCGGGGCACTAGGAGACCCTCGTCCCGCCGCGGAAGCAGGTGCCATGGCGAGCGCGGACCTTTCGAGCTCAACCTCGCGTCCTTTCGTGAGCGTGTCACCGCACAGATGCAAGAGGAGACCAATGGAGCGAATGGATACGCTCGACGCCGAGTTCCTACACCTGGAGGACGGGATCGCGCATATGCACATCGGAGCGGCATGCTTGTTTCCCAATCCGCCCCCGTCGTACGACGACATCGCGGGAATGATCGCCGCCAAGCTGCACCTCATCCCCCGTTACCGCCAGCGAGTGCGTTCGGTGCCCTTGGAGCTGGGCCGACCGCTCTGGGTCGACGATCCCCACTTCAACCTCGCCTACCATCTACGACACACGGCACTGCCGGCGCCTGGCGACGACACTACGTTCTGTCGCCTGATGGGACGGATCATGTCCCAGCCGCTCGACCGCGACCGGCCGCTGTGGGAAACGTGGCTCGTCGAGGGTCTCGAGGGCGGGCATTGGGCGCTCGTGCCCAAAGTCCACCACTGCATGGTCGACGGTATCGCCGGTGTCGAACTGCTGCGCGTGATGCTGGATCTCCAGGCCGACACCAAGGCGGCGGTGCCCGAGCCATGGGAGCCTCAGCCCGAACCTCACGGCGCGGCGAAGGTGCTCGACGCATGGAGTGGCCTCGCCAGCGATGTCATCGCCATCGCACGCCGGCTTCCTCGAGCCATCACCCACCCGGAGGAAACCATCCGATCCGCCATTGGGACCGCCCGGGGCTTCGCCCGCTTTGCCGGCGACCTCGGGGCTACACCACCACTGTCGATCGAGGGCAGCATCGGCCCCCACCGCACCTGGGCTCAATCGTCTGCGAGCCTCGGCGACGTGCGAGCGATCCGCGCGGCGTTCACCGGCACGATCAACGACGTCGTGCTCGCCGCGGTCAGCGGCGGCTACCGGGAGTTGCTGTTCTCACGAGGCGAGGATGCCGACCGAGCGATCGTCCGCTCTTTGGTGCCGGTGTCGACGCGGCACGACGACGGCCATGGCACATCCGGTAATCGGGCCTCGGCCCTCCTCTACGACCTGCCGGTTCGGGTCGCCGACCCGGTCGAACGACTCGAGGTCGTCCACGATCAGATGACCGAACTGAAGGCGTCGCACATGGCCGAAGCCGGCGAGGCGGTTACCGCAATCGGCAACCTCGCCCCACCGATGGTCGTAGGCCCACTGAGCCGGATGGTAGTCCGTGCTATACACCGGCTCCCGCAACGCTCGGTCAACACGATTACGACCAACGTGCCCGGACCGCAGTTCCCCCTCTACTGCCTGGGCCGTGAGATGCTCGAGTATCGCCCGTTCGTCCCCATCAGCCACGGAGTTCGCGTGAGCACGGCCATCCTCTCCTACAACGACCGCCTCTTCTTCGGCATCACCGGCGACTACGCGACCGCACCCGACGTTCAGGTGCTCGCCTTGGCCGTGTCGGCAGGCATCGAACAACTCCGCGAATGCGCTCTCTCCCGAGCTGTCAAATCCCGACCTCGCAAATCCCGATCCGCCACGACCCGACCCGAGACCAGAGGATGAGCGCATGAGCGCCTACCACGACGCCACGTTCAGCTTCGATGGGACGATCGAGCGTATGCTCGTCACATACCTCCCAAGTAACGACGCTACCTCGTCCACCTGAGCGCTGGGAAGGGATCAAGCGCACACGCGGCGCGCGGGGAATGGGGCTGACGCCAGCCTCGGTGTCGAGCCAAATCAGAGCCTCTTTCAGATGTATTGCGCTCCGTAGACAAGCTGAGGTTGGCAGGTGCCGGTCGGCGAGGCGGGACCGTTCGACATGCGCGAGTCGGTTCCTCATCGAGGCCAGGAAGTCGGGCTGTTAGAACCGCTTGCCTTTTGGCGTTGACCGCGCTGTATGGCCGGGATTGCTCAGGAAGGGACCAAACCCCGCCAGACCGAATCGTCCGCAATCCTCCGAGCGGACGAGAGGTGATTGAGGCCCCGCAGGGCCACTTCTCTACGCGTCAACTCCGCATTGCTCTAACCGATCGAAACACCAGTCCCGCCAAACGGAAGATTCGATGATCGCCCCCCACCGGGGCCTGAATCAGCTTCAGCTCGTTAGTGACAAAGCCAAAGGACAATCCGCTGACTGGATCCGCCCAACCGCCCGAGCCTCCAAAGCCATAGTGGCCGAAGGCGGAGTCACCCCGGTACCCTTGCGCCCCGGCTCGGTGGTATCCCATGCGCCAATTCATCCGCATGCCGATGACGGCGTCGTGAGCTCTGGTCTGGACCTTGCTCAGCATGCCCACCGTCTCCGGCGACAAGAGCCGTACGCCCTCGACCTCGCCGTCGTTGGCAATGATCGCGTAGAGCTTGGCCAGTGCGTGAGCCGAGAGAAGGCCGTTCACCGACGGCATCTCGGTGTTAAGCACCAACGGCGACGGGCCGGTTAGGACTTGGTCGAAGTACGGGACGTAGAGGGCCTCGAGAAAACGGCGCGTCAGCTCGACCTTACGGAGCGTGGGCATGGACCAGGCGCTCATGCTGGCAAAGAGATGCGGGGTGGGGCGCACGGGCGGAGTCCTGCCGATCGGCGGTGCAAAGCGACGGAGACCGTCGGGTGGCATTCCGATGCCCAAGCCGTCGGTGTCGAGAGGCTTGGCGAGCTCCTCACGCACCAAGTCGGCCATGCCAAGCCCCGTCACCCTTCTGGCCAACCCGGCCAGGAGCCACCCGAAGGTCATTGCGTGGTACCCGGGGTGCCCCGGCCATGGGTCGGGCGGCCGGACTGCCAGTCGATTCTCGAGGGCGATGTGATCGAGCAGGTCCTCCGGGCGACCGACGAGGTCGGTCATTGAGTGCAGGCCTGCCTGGTGGCTGAGGAGCTCTCGCACGGTGATGGCTTGCTTGCCGGCAACGCCGAACTCCGGCCAGTAGCTCGCCACCGGAGCCTCGTAGTCGACAAGACCACGATCGGCCAGGCGATGGATGACGGTGGAGGCCACGCCCTTGGTGGTCGAGAAGCAGACGGTGACCGTGTCTCTCTCCCAGGGCTGCGACCGGCGGCGGTCGGCGAACCCGGCCCACACGTCCACCACGGGCCGGCCGTGCCAGCGGACTGCCAGGGCGCCACCCCCTCTACTGCTCGGGTTGAACAGCTGGCCGAAATACGACACCACGGGTGCAAACATCGGATGTGCGTCGCCGTTGACGGCTCCGAGTGGAACCTGTCCGTTCGTCATCCCATGAGCTTGCCCGGCGCAGGCCGTTGCCGCCATCCGTCGGCTGAAGGGTCAACCGGACATCCCGGCGCGATTCTCTCAGCTGCTCGGTAGCGCCTGTCTTGCACGATCCCCGTGCCCACGCTGATACACAACCAGCCCGCTAAGCGAGCAGGAACGGGCGGTCACAGGATGCTCGGAGCCGCCCAACGACCGCTTATGGAACCACAATGTCGAGTGCCCAGCCCTGTCTGTGCTCTGGGTTCAGAGACCAGCCACTAGGCGTGTGATGCGATCCCTCAGCCTGGTCGGGATGAACGGCTGGGCGGCGGCAACGGCTTGAGCATCGGGGCCGACAAGGTAGCGGGCTCGCGGTGAACGCGAGGTGAGGGCTTTGCCTATGGTCTTAGCGACGCCCTCCGGTTCACCCATGAGGCCCATGAGGAGTTTGAGCAAGCCGCGAGTCCTTTGGTAGCCGACCTCGTAGTTCGACCCAGCATGACGAGCGACGTCCTCATTGAGTGCTGTCCAGATTCCAGTCCTGAAGCCGCCTGGCTCGACCAGCACCACCTCGATGCCGTCGCGGATGACCTCCAGGCGTAAGGCGTCGGACGCGGCCTCAAGAGCGTGTTTGCATGCCTGGTACCACCCGCTGAACGGTGTCGTGGTTAGCCCGTAGATGGACGAGACGTTCACAACTCGCCCCTCGCCTGCTGCGCGCATGTGTGGCAAGGCCAATCGTGCTAGCCGCATGGGTGCGATTACCATCGTCTCAAGCTGCTTACGCGCCTCCTCGTCGGTGATGTCCTCGATGGCACCGATCCCCGAGTACCCGGCGTTGTTCACGATCGCCCAAGGATGTAGCTCCTCGATCACAGCAGCGCAACGCTCGGCATCGATAACGTCCAGCAGCACAGTGTCCACCGAGCATCCATTGCTCGCGGCGGCTTTGGCGACTTCTGTTGCCTTCGCCTCTGAACGGACCGAACCCACCGATCGGAACCCGAGCCTGGCCAAGTGCATCACGGTTGCCAGGCCGATGCCTGAGTTGGCCCCTGTGGTGAGCACCGTCCGCTCGTGACGAGAGGGACTGGCCTTGATCGTCTCTCCACCGAGGCTGAGCACTGTGGCGGCGTGGCTCACAACGCCACCGCTGCGTAGCCGTTCATAGCACCGTTTCCGGCTCCGATCCACAAGAAGACCACGAGGTCGCCCTTGTTCACCAGGCCGGCGCGACGGTCCTCGTCCAGGAGGATCAGGGTGCTCGCCGCCGAGGTGTTGCCGTAGTGGTCGACGCTGATCGGTACCCGCTCCGGAGGAAGACCGAGCATCTCGATGGCCTGGCGGACGACTACGCCGTTGGCCTGGTGCAGGTACCAACGGGCCACGGCGTCGACATCGAAGTCGGCTCCGGTGAAGGACTTGACCTTCGTGGGCCAGTCCTCTTGCAGCATCTGGAAGTCCCGCGCCATCAACGGGGGGAAAACCTCGGCCACCTTGACACCGTCCATGAGGAACACGTGATCGGCCAGGTTGCTGGCCGCGGTGTGATGCAGACAGCCTCCCCCCGGGTAGGTGACGAGCCCGATGTCGGAGCTGGTCTCGTTGCGTACCGAAAGCAGGCCCGTGGGAACGCGGTTCTGGTCGCAGGGCGACGAACGCCAGACAGAGGCACCCGCACCGTCGGCGAACATGAGCGGGGCCAGCCATCCCAGGCCGCTCTGGTGCTTGTAGTAGTAGTCGTGCACCTCGGGCCCGAAGTAGCCCGAGGGGCAATTGCTGGCAACGACCAAGGCGGTGGCGGGTGCCATCGAGACGAGGGAGCACGCCATGGTGCGGAACCCGGCCGACAGCCCGGCACACCCCAGGTTGTGGTGGACGAGGTCCACATCCCGGCGCAGTCCCAGCTCGGGCACCAGGAACCGGAAGTGGTCCTGGCAAGCGATGAGGTCAGGCGTCGTCGACACATGGACCAGGACATCCACTTCGGAGGCGTCGATCTTGGCGTCGACGAGAGCGGCGCGGCCGGCCCGGAGCGCCAGGTCACCGTCGTACAGGCCGCCGTCGGCCCGGCTCCGCTTGTGTCGCCCGCCGAACTCATAATCCAACCGGCGCTCATAGATGCCGAGGTGCTTCACGACCCATTCGGGCTCCAGAGGTCTGCCGTCAGGGCGAACGGGGCGAAGGTATTGGAGGATCTCCTCGTTGGAGACTCGGTGTTCGGGCAGGTAGGAACCGACCCCGATCAACGAGACAGAGACATCGGAAGCCAACCTTGGAATCGAAGAGTTGGTCATCGCGCCACCTCACAGTCCAGCGAAATCGGCACCTCTACCGGCGCGGCTCAATTCCCATCCAACGCCTGTCGGGGTGGGTCAAACAGTGGCAAAGGTCCCAATCCCCGACGGTTGTGGCTGCCCGTCCAGGCGCGGTGCGCCGCTCTGGCAGCCACACAAGACGGATTTGCCATCGTGAACTCCCACAACCTGTCGCGGACTCGCTAGCAATCGCGGTGCGGGGTCGGACGGCGGTGGATCAGGGAATTCCTGGGTGGCTGCGACCATCCTTGCGATCGGTACAGCACGACATCGCCGCCCCCATCAGCTCTATTTGCGACCACAATCACACGGGAAATCAAGGTCCATAGCGTGGGAATGCCCGCGAAACGTTGCGCTCTGTGCCTGGTGGAGTGGGTTTTGTCGGTAGCCCACGGACGGACGGACGGACGGACGGACGGACGGACGAACCAACGAGCCCACTGACCGATCAACCATGGTCTCGACAAACGGGGACTTTGACGTCGACAAAACTGTTACGAAACGGGCATGAACCGAGGCGAAGTTGGGACAGTGCCTTCCGGAGCGTCGCTGTCATCCCCTTAGGTCGAGATCCAGGCTTGCACTTTCTCATCGGACCAACGGCATGCGGCTCGGGCGTGGCATCCTCTACCACGAAGTTCGGTGTTAGCGCCTGCCGGGCTCGTCTCGCTTGAGGCTTGAGGCTTGTCGAGGGATTCGTGCCCCCGAAACCGTGACCGACGGCCCTCGGGCGGCCCCGGCCAAACTCGAGACCACGACGATCCCTCCCGTTGCCCCGGCGGGCACGGTGACTTTCACTGAGGTCGGTGCGGTCTTGGTGATATGGGCTGGCACTCCACCGATAGTCACGCCCGTGACCTCGGACAGGTTCACCCCTTTGATGGTGAGCGTCTTGCCCGGCTTGGGGGAGGTTGGGCTGTACTTGGTCACCGACGGTGTCTCGCCGCCGATGTGGAATCGGGGGTCCCCGACAGGCAACTCAAGCTGAACCACGACGTCGCCCGACACTTCGGCCACCGACTTGTAGCACGCAGCCACGAATCGCGACCCATGGCACTTCTTGAGGAGAACCGGCGTCGGTGGTGACGCCTCCACCGGCTGGTAGCAGACCTCCACCCCCTTCTTGGAAGGGAGCTGCCTGACGGTGTCGGTGACGAGCACATCCGTGCCACTGAGGTTCGTGTCGGTGAGAGTCGACACCGGGGCCAGGTAGTCGAAGTGCGGACACGACAGGACTTGTGGGGCCACCGACAAGCTGATGGTGGCCGAGGCGCGCACCGCTTTCGCGCCGGTCACTGCCACGCTCTGCGAAGCAACGGTCACCGTCGCCGAGCACGCCGTCGTTCCCGGAGTGCAGGGAGCCACGACAGAGCCGGCGCCGTCGTAGGCACCGATGTCACAAGGGATATTGCGTGAGAATCCGCGCTGGTCGGTGCTGGGACAGAGCGAGGAGTCGCTCACGTGGTCGAGCGCCGGACTGGTCGGGCCGGGGACGAATGTCTCGGTTGGCCCACCGTTGTCCCCGAGCGGGCCAAGCTGCGGATCGGTGCTCGAGATGCTGGTGGCGGCCGAGAAGCCACAGCTGGAACCGTCTTCGAGGTTGTAGCCGCCGTCGGTGAGTGAGGTGGCGTTGCAGTTGACGAAGGAACTGTTGCTGATAATCGTGGCGGCGACCACGAAGGTAGCGGCATTCTCTTGAATCCCGTCCATGTTGCCGGTCACCGTGTCGGAGTAGACAAAGTTGGAAACTGATGACGTGGCGTCGATCCCTACAGTGTTACCGGTGATCGTAGAGTCCTGGACGAATAAGGCTCCGGTCCCGCTGGCAGAGATCGCCACGACGCTGTTGCTCACAGTGCTGTCGTACACCCCCACGTATCCGCCGCTATTCGCGATGACAGGGTCACCCGACGGATCGTTGATGGTCAGGTCGTAGAGACTCCAGCTGCCACCGCCGCTCGCAGCGAAAACAAAGTCCCCAGGGCTGTCGGGCTGGACGACGGTGGCAGGCGCCGGACCGGCAGTGGCGCCTCGCAGGAAGAGGCTCTCGTTCGTGGAAAGAACGTCGGTCGCCTGAAAAGTACCGGATCCCACCTGGATGGTGTCCTGATCCGCTGCTTGGCTCACGGCGTAGTCGATCGTGGCGCAGGGTGCCGCAGGGTTTTGACAGTTGCCTATGTCATTTCCTCCGATCGCCACATAGAGGGTGTTCGAGGCCGCTGATGCGGCCTTGCTCCCATATTGGGCAACCGCGACAACCAACAAAATGACGACGAAGACGAAGCGCCCCCACCTTCTGATCATGACCCCTCCCCACCGTCCCGCTCGGCGAGCCTCGACTGCGGAGACTACGCTCTGGCAGAAGGGCCTGCACAAGACCATTGACCTGGAGCCCGAAGGCGCTCGGCGCCAACTGGTCTGGCGAGACGGCGCTGAAGGGCGACCGGGGGTTGGCCCCCAGCCAGGAGTCACGCAGGCCCAAGGCGTCCAAAGGTCGGATCGCGCCAGTAGTCGACGAGGGTCTCGTGCACGCGAAGTCCCAGGCGAACCTGGCTGGTCATACTCGACTCCCCGAGACGGTCCTCGTGGCCCACGCCATGCCTTGCGGCTAGCCACACGAGAAGAGCTGTTCGGAAACCTGACCAGGGATGTCCGATGACTGCTTGTGTGTACAACAATGTGGGAAATCGAGACCAACAGCGTGGGAAATAGCCGCCCACAGGTACAGAGCCGGCCCAGGTCAGACCTGTTTTGTCGGCAGCCCACGGACGGACGGACAGACGAAACCGAACGAACAAACGATCGAACGAGCGCTCGCACACACAGGAGTCAACTCAAATTCGCCAGCTCGGCGAGTGCATACCGCTCGAGGCCAGCGTAGCCATGAGTCAGCGCAGCACGACGAGCGTCCTGGAGCAATGCACCACCCCGATCTAGGACACCCGGCCCTCCTCGAGCGATCAGCATCCGTCCCCATTCAAGCTGCGTTCGCGCCAGGAAGAACTTCATCCGACCGCGGGTGGTGAGCTCGGTGGCCTCAATGAAGTGAGTTTCGGCGACGTCGTAGCGGCCGAGGACCGAGGCCAACCCGCCCAGAGCCAACGCGGCCGGGAAGAACCCGAGCGTGCCGATGAAGGGAACCTGCTCGTGATACGGGGCGAGAAGGTCGTAGAGCTTTCGAGCCGGCCCAGTGGCGCGCAACTCGATTGCCACCAGGGCATACGTGCTGACCCCCATCATCCAGATGAAATCGAGTGGTAGCGATTCGAACCCTTCGGGGGTATCCGCGTCGAGCAGGTCGAGCGCGGTGGCATCGTTCCCCGCTTCGAGATGCGCGGCAGCGAGGACTGGGCGGAACGCAGGTAGGCCGGGGTTCTCGGTAACGGCCTGGTCGATCAGTGACACGAGTTCGCCTAGGCGTCCCTGCTGATGACGGATATACATCAACTGAGATCCGTAAATGGCCAAGGCGTCGGGCTGGCCGGTGTCAGTGCCCATCTCGAAGGCGGCAGTGGCGAGCTGTTCAGCCCGTTCGGGGTCGCCAGCCATGATGGCGTCACCCGCCTCCTTGAACGCTGTCATCCACATCACCGTCGGCTGTCGCAGGCTGTCGCTCAGCGTCCGCAGATCTTCCAGGCAGCGGGCGGCCAAATCGAAGTCTCCTGCCTGCATGGCATTGACCTGGTTGTTACTTCCTGCGTGGTAGCGGGCCTCAGGATCGCCCAGCACCTCGGCTAATGCCGCCGCCTCTGTTGTGTCGGCGATGCGCTCGTGCAGAGCAGAGGGAATCTGGAGCGGGTTGTTGACCAGACACAGCACCCGGGCGAGTGTGGCTGCGTCTGGCATTCGTCTCGCCATGGCTTTGGCCTCGTCGGCCAGGGCTCGCCGTCGCTCGAGCGGTCCGAAGCTGAGCTCATTGCACAAGGTTGCGAGGGTCAAGGCCCGTTCTGGGGTGTCGTCGTCGTCCAGTGCGCTCAGAGCGGCCTCGAGCACGGCCACCTTGTCGATGTCGATGACCCCACTGGCACTGAACCAGCCCCGATTGTTCGCCAGCGCGGCTTGAACCAACCGATCGGTTGCGCCGAGCTCACGGGCCCGCTGGGCAGCGTGGAGGAGAGTCCCTCGGAAGGCTGATACCCCGGCCTGACGCTGGGCCTGGCCTAGCCCGAGGCGCAGATCACACCCCAAGAGCGGCTCGATGTCCGGGGCCAGCTCGACGAGCTGAAGCGCCTGGGAGAAGTAACGCACGGCGTCATCGGGGGCGAGCGCCGCCAGTGCAGCCTCGCCCGCCTGGCGGGCGTAGCTGATCGCTTTGGCGGTGTTGACAGGTTGGGTTGCACTGAACCAGTGATAGGCGAGTTCGCCCACTCGAGGACCGGGGCGGTCCCCGACGATGGTCTCGATGGCCTCAGCCACCTGCCGATGGGCCCGTGCCAAACGGGTCGAGCCCAAGTCCTGGTACAGGGTGTGCTGAATGAGAGCGTGGGCGAAGCAGTAACGGCCAGGGGCGCTCGGAACCTCTCGCACCGAGCGCGACGGCGATAGCGGCGTCGAGGAGGTCAAGGAGCTCATCCTCACTCCGTTCGGTCACACGTGCGAGCAGGTCCAGGTCGAACTCCCGGCCGATCACGGCGGCGAGCGGCAGAACGCGGCTGACGCCCTCGCCCAGACGGGCCACCCGGGAGCCGATCACCAGGCGCACGCTGTCAGGCATCGCCATCGCTTCGAGGTCAGCGGCGGCGACCCACCGGCCGGCGTCGTCCTGATAGATGGCACCGGTCTCCGCAAGATGACGAAGGACTTCACCGACAAAGAACGGGTTGCCGTCGGTCTCGCGATACAACGCATGGGCCAGTTCCACCCCGTCGGTGTCGAGGTCGTGACCGGCAGTCGCCTCCATGAGGGCGAGCACCCCCGTGTCATCGAGGCCGGAGAGCGCGATGCGGCTCACGCCGGATTCACGGCGTAATGCGGCCAGGGTCTCGGTCAATGGGTGGGGGCTCGAAAGCTCCGAGTGGCGATATGTACCCACGATGAGCAGACGCAGAGGTGTCGTGTTCGCCACTACGTGTCGCAGTAGCTGGAGGCTGGGCTTGTCGGCCCACTGGAGGTCGTCCAACACGAGAACGACTGGGTTGTCCTCACACACGTGCCCGAGCAGCCCGACCACCGCGTTCAAAAGGAGATAACGCTCGGTTTCGGGGTCGGCGCTCCGGGGCGCGGGCAGTTCCCCCAGCCGTTGTTGGAGAACGGGGGCAATCTTGGCCAGCTCCGGACCGAGGGATTGCACATGTGAACGCAAGGCTTCTTCAGGTGCGTGGGTGACATAATGGGAGACGGCCTCAACGAACGGCCCGTAGGGCACACCCAGCTCCTCATCGCATCGGCCGAGCAGCACAATTGCACCTGCCTCGAACGCAGCGCGCGCCGCCTGCGTGGCAAGAGTGGTCTTGCCGATGCCGGCTTCACCGGAGATCAGGATGATCTCGCGTCCCTCACCCGTTGCCACCCGTTTGAAGGCGTCGGTCAGCAAGACGGTCTCGGTGTCGCGTCCGATTACCCCGATTGTCGGTCCGATGCCGAGACGCGACGGCGCCGGCATCGCGCCTGCGGCCCATTCGACATTTCCGATCCGATCCCAGCCGATCTCGAGCGTCTCGATGGGCTCGGGCAGGCCCTTCAGCTCGATTTCTCCCAGCCGGGAAAAGGCGTGCGGGCTGCGTCTTCCAGCCGTTGCACGCACCAGATCGGAGGCCAGGATCTGGCCTCCCTCAGCCTGCGCGCACAGGCGAGCCGCCTCGATTACCGGGTCTCCGAAGTAGTCGTTTGTATCCCTCAGCACCTCCCCTGCGCTCAGCCCGATACGAAGCCGCAAAGGGTGCGGCGCGCTGGCGTTGTCCCGGTCTACGGCCTGTTGCATGGCCACAGCGCATGACAAGGCGGATGAAGCTACGGGAAATACGACCATGACCCCGTCACCCAAGTTCTTCACCTCGGTCCCGCCCGACGCGGCAATGGCCTGACGAAGCAGCGAGAAGTGCTTCCGGCGCAGTTCGCCCCCAGCCTCCAGAGTGAGCGCAGAGGCGAGTTCAGTCGAACCGACTAAGTCGGTGAAGAGCACAGTGACGTGCTCAGCAGAAGCCACGGTCCCTCCCTTCTCCGGGCTTGGCGAAAGAGTATGCGAGACCAGGGAGTTCGTCGTCCGGGGGGTTGTGGACAAACCACAACGAGGCCAGCGGGCGTTCGAGGTGTTCTGAGAGACGAGGGTCGTCCCGTCTTGCCCGAAATTGGGGTGGTCGATCCACCTGAAATCCAGTTCTGGTCCACTACTTCCCAGGAGGTGGAGGGACTGACGACCACCAAGCCTCAGGGATGTTTACCACTACCCGTTGACATCGTGCGGGTGCCGAAAGTCCCATCCAGGGACCCCTGACCTGGGAGTTCTCAATGTGATTGCGTCTACAATTGGGTGGGAAATCGAGAGCCGTAACGTGGGAAATGGCCAATACCGGTCACGGTGGCTCCGAGCGCCCCAGCCACCGGACGCACTTCCAGCCACGCACCCACGCCCGGAGCTACTGCGTCAGGTGTCTATGAGCCCCATCGTGTTGTGGACTGAGACATCGATGCCCTTGGCCCACGGATCGAAGCGGCGCACGCACTGAGCAAGGTAAACGGCCAGCCCGTCTGCGTCCCGTTCGGTGATGCGCTCGTCGACCCACAGCTCCACCAGCAGTGCTCCATGACGTCGCCTCACCTCCACGTCTACCGCCGTCTTGTCCAACTCGTGCCGACGTAACCACTCGCGGACCGTGCGCCGCGCCTCGGCAGTGTGGTCGGGAAGGATCGCGGCGTTCACCTCGTTGATCACTTCGAGCGCCTGATGAGCGGGGGCCTCAGCAGCAGCCCAGCGCTCCAGGGGATCGTCAGGTCGGTCGAAGAGGATCAGCGGGATGTGGCGCCGTATGGCACACACCTCGCCATCACCGAGGCGATCAAGTCTGAGTACGGGACCGACACCCACGGCCACGTCTACCGGTTGCGCATCGAGTGGGCACTCAATCCCGCGCAAAGCGGCGCATGAGACGTCGTTCGCCTCGTGGCTGCTGCGACAACTGTGCACCACGTGGCCGTGGGCCTGAAGTCTCTGGACCAGGGTGGTGGCCTCCCCGGAAGCCGTGCTAGCCATAAAGATGTCCATCGCCACTCCTCCCCGACGCGAGACGCCAACCCCTTCTTCTCAGCGTGGGCTCTCGGGGGAAGTTGCGACAGGGCCAAAGGACCCGTCTTGTAAGAAGCGGAAAGAGATGAGGGCAGGCCCGCCGGGTGACACCGCCTGGTTGACGCCAAGGGGGGAGAGTTGGCATTGGCGTAGTGTTCGCGCAAAGAAAGGTTTTCCACCATGGCGATGAACGTGAAGCCCATCCGCACGCTCGATGATCGGATCAATGACATCCGCATGCGGACTGCCGAGATCGTCAACGACGCAATCCTTCCCAACGAGGCGACGCTGTGGAACCTGCACCGCGAGGGTGACATCCCTCAGCACGAGCGTCGCGAGGCGCTCCAACTCAGGGAGGAGATCAAACAGCGGGTGTGGGAGGCCGGACTGTGGGCTCCACACCTCCCGCGAGAGTACGGCGGGATGGGCCTCGACTTCCTGGCCCACGCCTACATGAACGAGGTACTCGCCTACGCCATCGGAGCTGCGTCCCTGTTCGGCGTGGTGGCACCGAACTCGGGCAACCAGACGATCCTCGTGAAGTACGGGACCGACGAGCAGAAACAGAAGTGGCTGCTCCCCCTGATCGACGGGTCGATGGAGTCGGGCTTCTCGATGACAGAACCCCATAACCCCGGCTCTGACCCCCGATCGCTCGACACCAGCGCGGTGCTCGAGGGCGACCAGTGGGTCATCAACGGCCACAAATGGTTCACATCCAACGGCATCGCCGCCGACTTTTTCATCGTCATGTGCCGGGTCAGCGAGTCCGGTGTGGAGCACGACACTGGCCAGATGGTCCAGATCATCGTCCCTGCGAATGCCAAAGGCGTCAACATCGTTCGGGGCATCGGGATCTGGGGGCGCAACACCTCCGATCACTGCGAAGTGATCTACGACAACGTCCGGGTCCCCGCTGACAATGCCCTGGGCCACGTGGGACAGGGTCACCAGGCCGCGCAGGATCGTCTCGGAGCAGGCCGAATCTTTCACTGCATGAACTCCGTCGGTCAGATGTGGCGGGCCTTCGACCTCATGGTCGAGCGTGCCTGCGAACGCAAGGTCCACGGCGGGCTCCTCAAAGACAAGCAGTTCATTCAGGGTTTCATCGCCGACAGCTATGTCGATATCCAGGCGGCTCGCCTCATGACGATCCACACCGCCGAGAAGATCGATCAGGATGACGGGTCGGCTCGTACCGATATTTCGGCCATCAAAGTCTTCGTTCCCGCCGCCTACAGCCGGGTGGCTGATCGCGCCATCCAGGTGTGGGGCGCAGCCGGCGTGTCCAACGACCTGCCACTGGCGGCGATGTACATGGGAGCGCGCACCTTGCGACTCGCCGATGGTCCCGACGAGGTCCACAAGATCCTCATCGCAAAGAACGTCGTGCATCGTTACGAAACCGGGGAGAGCTGGGACTTTGGAAACTGACCCACAGCCCTGCAGCCCAGCCCAAGACCGAGCCCAAGATTCAGTCGCCAAAGACGAGCACCACCAGAGTGAGTCATACGGCTTTGGCCGACGGGGATCGACGAGTCTGCGAGATAGAGCTCGGGTCGAATCGAGAGTACGCCTGCGGGCAGTCGCACAGAACGAGGCATTGCGAGCGGTTGGAAGACGCCGGGTGCGATCGATGCGAAACCGAGCTGGGTTGCCCGGACGGACGGTCAGGGCTCGATGACCGCCTATCCCAGGATCGGAAAGCGGCGCTCCTCCGCCAGTCGGTCGAGCGTCGTCTGCATAGTGGTGGTGAGCTCCCGGTAGCAGTTGCGGACGATGGCTTCGTCCTCGGCCGCCTCGGGACCATACTTCGACGACCAGTCGATCGGTTCGCCCAGTTCCACGGTGATCTTGGCCGGAAGGGGCCACGTCGGAATTCCTCCCGGAACGACACCAAAGGGCGGTCCCAGGACGAGAGGCCAGACCTTGAGGCGGAATCGCCGATCGAACCCGAGACGCTTCGCCACCCACTCACCTCTCGCCAGGACGATCACCGTCTCGTGCGCGCCCACGGAGACTGCGGGCACCACCGGAACTTGTGTTCGAAGCGCCAGCCGAACGAAGCCGATGCGATCTCCGAACGTGATGCGGTTCCGCTCCCGCCAGGGGCGGAAGACTTCGTAGTCGCCACCCGGGTAGTCGATGAGTATCCCCCCGCTCCGAAGAATCGCCTCCGCTTCTTTGCGTCCGGCCTCGACCGCACCAGCTCGTTCCATGACCGGACCCACACCTGGAAGCCCCAGGAAAAAGGAGTGGAAGAGTGCGTAGACACGCTCGTCTTCGCCCCGTCGCTTCCACCATGCGGTCAACAAGACAGGGAGGTCCGGTGGGATCTGCCCACCCGAGTGGTTGCCCACGACGAGGAAGGGACCCTGTGGTGGCAACCGCTCGAAACCCCTCACCTCGGCTCGGAAGTAGGACGCGAAGAGTTCGAGGACTGGTCGAACGGAACGAAGGAACGCCGGGTCACGGGCAGACCCGACGTCACTACTGCTGGTAGGGCCCTTGACCACTACGCGTAATCCCTGCACCGCGTCCGGAGTCCTTGCCGGCACGAGGACGCGGCGAGCATCGACAAGCCGGGGTCAATCATCCAGCCGTACTGACGCGGCGGCCAGGTCTGAGGCGCGTTTGAGGTCGGCCAGAGCGCTATGGAGCGCGGTGGCGATCACCCAAGGATCGGGGACGCTGGTAGGAGTGCCAAGCACGGAGACGTGCAACGCGTCGTTGTAGCTCCAGGCCGTGATGTTGAGGCCAATGCCTTCGAGGATGGGCCCCACCGAGTAGATAGCCTCGAGCATTGCCTGTCCGACGTGCAACCGCTGGCGTGGCCCCGGCACATTCGAGAGCACTAGGTTGACCGGCGGCCGCATGTGGTTTGCGAGTCGGGTTCGACCCCACGTCCGCACAACCAAGGCGTACAGCTGCGGCGGAACGACGTCGGCTCGCCTTTCCAGGAGGTCGTTTCCGAGGAGAGCGCGTTCGTCTTTGGACGCGGCGGATACGTCATGGATATGACGGAGACGCTCGAGGGGGTCGGCGATGTCAGTTCCGATCGAGACGTACAGGTTGTCGACGTGGTTACCGCCAAGTCGGGTGACACTGGGATCGGTCGAGACCGGGACACTCGCCACCAGCGGGCGGTCAGGTAATGCACCCAGATCGGCCAGGTAGGTGCGCAGAGCACCGGCGCACATGGCCAGGTAGACGTCGTTGATCGTCGCACCGCGTGCTCGGCGCACTGCCTTGAGGTCCTCGAACGGCAGGGTCGTCATGGCGAAGGTCCGCTCCGGGGTGAGCGACACGTTGAACACCGTCTTCGGAGTGTCAAACGGCATGGGTGGCTTGATCGGTGAGGCCCGCCGTAGGGCTTCGGACTCGCGCAACCCCCGGACCGACCGCGTCGCCAGGCGAGGCAGCTGCCGTAGGCGTGTTCGGTGGCCGCGTGCGGCGATGGCCAGGAGCTGGGAACGGGTGGGGATGATCTCGGGGTGCCACTCGTCGACTTGAGAGCCAGCTCGGTGAGCGCTCAGCGCGTTCAGCAACAGTGCGACCGTGGCGGCTCCGTCGGCCACGGCATGGTGCACCTTCGCCACGACAGCGAGGCGAAGGTCAGCCAGTCCCTCGACCACGACGATCTCCCACAGTGGACGATCCCGGGGCAATGGCCGGCCCGCCACGTCGGCCACCACCGCAGCAAGCGCGTGGTCATCCCCCGGTTCGGCGGCCGGTCGACGGGTGATATGGCGCGTGAGGTCGAAGTCCGGGTCTTCGACCCACACGGGGTGTCCGAGCCCCCAAGGGACCGGCACCGCCCGTCGACGGAACGGTGGGAGCCTGTTGAGTCGGTGCCCGAACAAGGCAATGATCTCGTCGTACGAATACCCACCGGGGACGTCCGACATATCGAACACTGCCACCTTCAGGGTGTGCATGTGGGTCGAGGCGGTCTCCGAGTAGAGGAATTTGGCGTCGAGGCCGACCATCACTTCCACCGCTCAGCCCTCGTGTTCGGCCTGAATGCAGCTAAGCCCGGAGGCCACCAGCGACTCCCCGATAAACGACGACACTTGGTGTGACCACAGATAGCCCACGTGGTTCCCGGAGAACCAGCTGATGCGCGGCTTGTCCCAGCGTTCCCACAGCATGCGGGCCTGCTCTGTGGTGGCCAAGCGGTCGCCGTAGCCTGCGAACAAGTACCGACGATCGCGACGCACCTTGGACTCGAAGCTCAGCGGCGATACCACTCCGAAGACGTCTTCTGCCACACCGCCCAGGATATGGTGCTCGATCGAGCGCGCTCGGATGTGCACCGGGCTGTGAGCATGGAACAGAGACGGGAGGTCTACCACTGGGATGCCAGCCACCACCCCATCGAACCCTTCGTCGATGCCGGCCAACAGCGACACCACGTACGCTCCGAGCGAGACTCCGTACAGCCCGATAGAGGTTGCTCCCTGAGCCCTGATCCACGACACCAGGCGCCGGATGTCCCAGACCGCCTGCGTCAAACCGTGGACGGTGTTCATCATGTCGAACGACAAGAACGGTTCGCCGCTCACGAAGGTGACTTTGCGTGCCCCGTGCAACGGCAGCACGGGCATGGCGATGTTGAGCCCGAGCTCGCGGTGCAGCTTGGCGGTTTGCAGGCCCATGAAGTCCATGAAGGGGTAGCCCATGCAGAATCCGTGTACACACACGACCCACGGGCGCGGCGCTCCGCCATGACGGACGATGGCAGCCGTCGCGCGCCGGTTGGGCTCGTACGCCATCCACCGCTTGCTACCGGGCTCACTCGGGCGCGTCGAGAACTCACTGTCGTAGGTGATCCGCTCGTAGCCCAGGCCCAGTGCCCACCCGTGGCTCGTCTCGACATCCTGTGCGGCAAGCGGGGGCGGAGTGCGGTGATAGGAGGCGGGCCGAGCAATCCAACCCCGCTTCGTGAACAACCGACGGGCGTCGGCGAGCTCGGCGCTCACCCGAGCGAAGTCGGCTCGTCGAGGGAACCGGTTGGGCGTCATGGCCATGGCCAGCAAGGCCTCGTCCATGGCGACACCGGCCGCCAACCCGAGCGACAGTCTCGGAGCCGCCAAGCCGTCGGACACCTCTCCGGTCCTGGCGGCGGCACCCATGAAGCGCACCGTGCGTGGGACGGCGAGGGTTGCTCGGGCGAGCGCCCGTCGCCCCAGGAACCTCATGGCGGCGCGATACGACCCGATCGCGCGGGCCGAGAGCGACGGAGATGGTTGAGCCCGTCCGGAAGAGTCAGAAAACAACCCAGCGTCTGCCGCGGCCTCAGGAGAGGCCCCGACCACAATGCACTGGGCGTTCCCCATGAGCCCTCCAGCAACGACCCCATCCGGCCAGCCGACGCGGCTCGCCCAAGTCATACTACGTCGAAGGACCCGAACAGAGAGCGAGCCGGAAAGGAGCGCAATGGAATTCAATCTGGCCGACCTTTTCGAGAGCGTGGTAGACGTCGTTCCGGAGCAGCCGGCCATCATCGCCGGCGACCGTCGACTCACCTATGCCGAGCTCGACGGTCGGGCCAACCGCCTCGCGCACCACCTCGCTAACGCGGGGGTGGGCCCTCGCGACCGCATCGGCCTGCAGCTGGCCAACGGGAGTGAGTACCTAGAGGCGATGCTCGCCTGCTACAAGATCCGGGCCGTTCCCATCAACGTGAATTACCGATACGTCTCCTCGGAGCTTCAGTACCTCTACAAGAATGCCGGGCTCGTAGGCCTGGTCTTCCACAGCCGATTCACCCCCGCCGTCAGTGACGCCCTGGCAGCAATGCCGGAGCGCCGAACATTGCTCGAAGTCCATGACAGCACGCCTGTGTCAGGACTCGGCGTCGACTACGAATCCGCCCTGGCAGCCAGTGTGGCCTGGCGTGACTTCGCCCCGCGGTCGGCAGACGACCTCTACTGTGTCTACACCGGAGGAACCACAGGCATGCCAAAGGGGGTGCTGTGGCGCCACGAGGACATCTTCTTCGCAGGAATGGGTGGGGGAGATCCTCTGACGCTCGGCAACATCATCGCATCGCCTGACCAGCTCGCCACACGGGTGATGCGGCCGGGCATGACCGCCCTCCCATGCCCACCCTTCATGCATTCGAGTGCGCACTGGCTGGCGTTCACCATGCTGTTCGGCGGGGGGAAGCTCGTGACCCTCCCGGACGGGCACTTCGACCCTGCCGCGACGTGGCACCTGGTAGGCACAGAATCAGTGAACATCCTCGTCGTCGTGGGCGATGCCATGGCGCGACCCCTGCTGGACGAACTCGATGTCCACCGGGCCCGTTACGACATCTCGTCGCTCGTCGCCGTGGGCTCGGGTGGCGCCGTGCTCTCTCCAGCGACCAAACGGCGACTGGCCGAGATGCTCCCTGGTCGGATCGTCGCCGACGCGTTCGGATCTTCTGAGACTGGGCAGCTTGGTGGGCGCGCTAAGGAAGACGACCCGTACGGTGTGCCCCGTCTGCATGTCGACGAGTGCACCGACGTCCTCGACGACACGCTGCGACCAGTGGCTTGGGGGTCGGGCGTCGTTGGCCGCCTGGCCCGCAGTGGGCATATCCCACTCGAGTATCTGGGCGATACCGACAAGACAGCCGCCACCTTTGTGAAAAACGACGAAACGCGGTGGGCACTTCCCGGTGACATGGCCCTGGTCGACACCGACGGGGTGATTACAGTCCTCGGGCGCGGTTCGCTGTGCATCAACACCGGTGGCGAGAAGGTCTTCCCCGACGAGGTAGAGGCCACCGTGAAGACCTGCGTCGACATCGAAGACGTCGTTGTCGTTGGCGTGCCCGACGAGCGTTATGGCGAACGAGTCGTGGCGGTGGTCCAACCTCGTGCGGGGTCCGAGGTCGACGTCGAAGCACTTCGCTCCCTGTGCCGGGAAAACATGGCGGGATACAAAGTTCCAAGACAGGTCGTGGTAGCTGATGCGATAACGCGTTCACCGTCGGGCAAGGCCGACTACCGGTGGGCGAAGGCGTTCGCCTTGACGAAGCTGACAGGCAACAACTGACAGAGTCGGGCTCGATTGCGAACGCCAACCCTCTTCATTTACTGGTCAAGCGTTGGTCGATGCGATTATCTCAAACGCGCTATTTAGCCCATAACCCATAACTATGGGTCATTTTGGGTGTGGCCGATCTTCAGGGTATTGAACCATCACCTTGGCACTGGAACCCATTGCTATTGATGTGTCTGCAGGAATAGACACGCGTTCAGGTAGGAGTCCCGCGATCATGCGCTCCCCCCTGGCGATCGCCTCGGTGAGAAGTTTGGTGGCGTCTTTGGGTTGGCCTTGTTCCACCATCCACTTGGCCACCGCTATCTGCTGAAGGAGAGAGTCGTTGATCTCTAGAGCCGCAGTGTACCGGAGGTTTGCTTCTTCAAGTTCATAACGTCGCCGTTGTTCGGCCAGAGCGGCACGTTCGCTGACCGTTGTCTGATCTGTGGCGCGACCCAGCAAGCCGCCTATCAAGAACATAGCCACGGCTCGCACGACCCATCCCGTGACGTCAATGTCGCCGCTGCTGTGTTCGATTTCGAGCACGGCGAACAAAGCGAATCCCGCCGTGGCGGCCGTCAGGCCGCCCCGTTCACCCAGGGTGACTGCGAGGAGAGCAATGGGCAAGATATAGAGCACCGCGATGGCTTGGCCCGACCCGTCGTTGAACCAATCCAGGACGGAGACGACGACGAATAGCCCCGCCGCGGTCACGATGGCCTTGCCTGGGTAGATGCGGTACCAGGGCCATGTCCTCAGGCCGTCCGGATTCTGAGAAACCGCCGTCGTGGGATCCATCCAAGAAGCATCGTCAGCGACCCAGGTGATGACCAGAGACCTAAGACCCAACCTCACCCATCGCTGGTGGACATGGCGGTTAGATCGGGGGCTTCACAGTGATCGATCAGAAGGGGACCGCAGGACGACTTGGACCCTGGACGGTGGTGGGACTTTGGCCCTTTGGCCCGGTGGTTGGACTCTTGGATCTTGTGCTCGAAGAGAACACGGTGATCAACGTCGAGATTGTTCGAGCAGGGAAATGTACCGGGACTGGGGTCAGGCAGGGTTTATGGCGCTCGGTGAGCAGGGGTGCTGTGACCTTCAGGGCCGAGAGCCCTTCGGTAGGGTCGACATCGCGTTGGGCTCGCCGGTTGTCCCTCCCGGTCAACTACCCCTTGTCGACGTGGCGATCTATTTCCGCACCGGTGAGGGCGCAAAAAATGAGAGCTGTTCCCTAGTCCCAGGGTGGAGCGGTTTATGTCGATAGCCCACAGACGGACGGAAGGGTGTCGACATAACCAGGCTGTTCACGGCGACAAAACTCGAGGAAATGACCCGGGGTCGTTTCCGCGCGACCCCGCTCAGTCTCGCTTACCGGAGCGAGTGTGGCGCCGTCCCCCAACGGTGATCTGGCTGAGCTTGGGGTCGGCCTCATGCCTCCATGGGGTTCGTCTTGATCACGGCGAAGGCGGCCCCTTCAGGGTCAGCAAGTACCGCGAAGCGCCCGGGAGGGATGTCCATCGGGGGGACAAGGGTCGTCGCTCCCGCTCCGGCGGCCTTCGAAACGGTGCCATCGGTGTCGTCCACCGCAAAGTAGACGAGCCAGTGAGCCGGAACTTCGGCGGGCACCATTTCGGACATCGACTGCATCCCCGCCACCGGCTTGTCACCCAGCCTCCACTCGGTGTAGCTCATTCCGCCCATGTCCATAACGTTGGCCTTCCACCCGAACACCTCAGGGTAGAAGGCCTTGGCGACCGAGACATCACGGGTGTTCAGCTCGGTCCAGGTGAACGAACCAGGCTCGTTTGCCAGTTCGGCGCCCTTGAAGGTCTTCGGTTGCCAGACTCCGATCGCCGCGCCGGTGGGGTCGGCGAATAGAGCCATGCGACCGATGTCGGATACATCCATGGGCTCGACGAACACGGCGGCGCCCGCCTTCTTGGCCAGGTCCGTGGTCGCGTCGGCGTCGTCGACAGATACGTAGCTCACCCACGCGCTGGGCTGGCCCTCCATCATGACGGTCATGTTGCCAGCCACCGTCCTTCCACCTTTACTGAGAATCGTGTAGTGCCCCATCTCCTCGCCTTGATCCTCGGCCTCCCAGCCGAAGAGACGACTGTAGAAGGAGTTGGAGGCTGCCACGTCCTTGGCGGCGTGGTCGACCCATGACGGGGTTCCGGCGGGGTAAGAGGTGAACTCGGGCATCGACGTTCCTCCTTGTCGGTCTTTCGCTGGTCTCCCTTCGAGGCGAGCGTAGCTACCGCCCCGCCGTCGTGCGAGCGCGACTCTCCCATGGGAGTACCACGAGTTCCTCCACAAAGGCGATCTGTGGACTCCACGGACGACCCCACTCACAGACACGACGTTTGTCAGCGCCTCGAACAGATGGACCTGTTCAGTGATCAAGCCCGCAGAGCTACAAGACCTGGCGGGTTGTTATCAACCCCAGCGCCTTGTTTCCATGGGCCGCCGACTTCAGCCCTCTCCGTCGCACACGCTGGGGTCGAGTGCCCCACGTTCTGCTAGCAAACCTCAATCTGCGCCCGTCGACAGTCCTGTCTACAACTTGGATCGACCGTCTCCCAGGCACAAGCCCGCGCCAACTTCTCCCTCCTGGTGTGAGCTCTGCGGGTTTGTGATCCACAGCCCTCCGGGTTGCGAGCTGTCGCCAGCCCTTCCATTGGCACCGAGGCGGCGCAGGCGCTTTGTGACCCGCCGGGGGGCGTCCACCAGGATCAGGAGGGCGAACCCGAGGAGGATGAGCGCCCAACCGGTTATTCCCAGCATGCCAATGCCGGGCCCTGGTCCCGTGAACGCCAGTGACCTCGACGACACCGCCACCGGGGTCGATGCACTGCCGCCACCGCCACTTCCGCCACCGCCGGGACTGGTGGCAGGAGCCTTAGTGGTCGGAGCGACTGCCGCCACAGTGGTGGTGGTGGTCGAGCCCCCGCCGGTTGTCCCTGAAGTCGTGGTAGTGGCGGCCGTGGTAGTGGTAGTCCCCGCCCCCGAGGTCGTCGTGGTGGGGGCTTCGGTCGTGGTCGTCGGGGCTTCGGTTGTGGTGGTGGGCGCCTCGGTGGTGGTGGTCGTGGGCGCCTCGGTGGTGGTGGTCGTGGCCGCCGTGGTGGTGGTCGTGGCCCCGGTCGTCGTGGTCGTGGCCGCCGTGGTGGTGGTCGTGGCCGCCGTGGTGGTGGTCGTGGCCCCGGTCGTCGTGGTCGTCGCCCCGGTCGTCGTGGTGGCGGCCCCGGTGGTGGTCGTGGCGGCCCCGGTCGTTGTCGTGGCCCCGGCCACGGTCGTGGTGGGAAGTGTCTCGGAGCCGAAGAGCACGACACCGACGCCGCGGTCACCAGCCTGGTCACCGATCGCAATCGCGCAGTCGTCCCCGGCCGCCTGCTGGGCGGCGGTGGGCGGGCACGGGAAGTTGGCGGCGTCCGTGGCAGGGTTGCCCGACGTCGTGCATCCCGGAATGGGCCCGCTCAGGCCGGGCAGCGGCGGCTTGCCCTTGGTCAAGTCGATGGTGCAACCCGGTGGGTAGAGCGACGGGTTGTTCAGAACTGGGCCCGTCGTTCCCTGGACCACGGCAAACGGTGGCGGGTTATAGGCCCCCGCGGATGAGATGTTCGAGAGCTTGAGCGGGGTGCAGCTGATGGGGATGTAGTTGCCGAGGAACAAGATCACCGGTTGGTGCATGTCCGAGTTGCATTCGATGTCGGAGGCGAGTGAGCCCGGCGTGAAGCCCGTGCCGGCCAACGTGATGGTGTCGCCCCCGGCGAGTCCACTGCAGACGGGCATGGAGGGGTTCGAGTTGTCGCACGTCACACCAGGCGCGGTCGATGTCAGCTTCAGTGCCGTGGTGGCGCCCGACGCGCTGGTGACGTTCGCGACCACAAGTACGCCGCCACCCACGACGGCGAAGATGCCGATGGCCATCAACTGCCGAACCAAGCGTCGGCTTCCTTTTAGCCAAGAATCCATCGTTGCCATTGCCTGCCTCGTTTGCTTGCGGGCTCGGCAATTCGGAACTCTCCGGCTCGCCAATTCGCCCTGGATGCCAAAAGGCTTCTTCATCTTTGCCGAACCCCCCCGGGCGGACTGATCCATTGTCAACTTGAGGAGTGACCCAGTGTGCCCCGCAGCGGTCAGCGATGGGCGGCCGTCCTGGCCAAACCTCGGAGGAGTGTGAAGACCGCGGAGCCCGTCGTCTCACTGGCGACCGCTGCTGTCACCGTGTGCTTGCCTGGTTTGCCCGACCGGCCACCCGACGCCGGGATGACGCCACTGCAGCTGAAGGTTCCGTTCAATGCGACCGCGGTGGTGCACAGCACCATGCGGGCCCGCTTCTTGGCCTTGACTCCGCTCAAATAGGTGATGACGACCGTCTTGCCTGGGGTGAAGTTGGTGCCCGACGCTGTAATGGTCGTGCGTCTCTTGCCCGAGCTCGGTGTCATCGAGAACACCGGGTTGAGCACGGTGAGGGTGGAGACGCCGGTAATCGGGGACAGCAGCCCGGCCAGCGGACCGGTGAGGACGCCGGCTGGAGCGGTGGCGGTAATGGTGTCGACGCCGGGAAGCTGGCCGGTCGCGAGACCGGTGTTGGAAACCGACGCGATCGCCGCGGACGCCGACGACCACGACAGGGCGCCGGTGATGTTCTGCAGGGATCCGTCAGAGAACAGCCCGCTTGCACTGAACTGCTGTGTCGCGCCCTGGATGATCGATGGCGCGGAGGGGGAGATCGTGAAACTCTCAAGCACGGGGAGCACAGTGAGCACGGACGAGCCGGACAACGGGTTGAGGATCCCGAGGCTGGACAAGAGGCTCAGCGGGGTGACGGCAGTGATAGTGCTTACGCCCGGCGCCACACCGGTAGCCAGGCCGGTGGTGGACAACGACGAAGCCGAACCGGAGACCATCGAGACAGTCCACGTCAGCTCGTTGGTGAGGTTCTGCAGCGTCCCGTTGGAGAAGAGGCCGGTAGCGGTGAACTGCTGAGTCTGGCCCTGGAGAATCGACGCCGTCGCCGGGGAGAGCGTGACAGAGGTGAGCGAAGGCAACCCGAGACTGCTCGCAGAGTCCGCCGACAGCACGCTCAGCGCGCCTGCGACGATCGAAGCCGCGAGCAGGCTCGCTACTACTCGAACGACACGTCCTCGTCCCATCGCACCCCTCGATTCCGTTCCACCCACGCGAACACGAGCGTGAACGCCAAGTGGAATCCCCCGTCGAGTCACAATGGTTGGACAAGTGGTACGAGAAAAGCGGGGAACCACGTATGCAAAAACGAGTGATTCCACCTGGACAGTCGAGGTTGGGAACAGCAAACTTCGTCTTTCTGCGGTTCTCGCCATCCCGGGTCGTGACCACCCCCAGCTGTCTATGAATACCAACCTCAGCAGTCACTTGCGCTCCGGCTCATGCCAAGCCGACCGATCTTCCCGGATGGCCGAGGAGGTGTGCCGAGCTCGCCGCGGAAGATTCGCGCGAGGAGTCCAGCGAGATGGGAGGGATGACATCTTCGGCACCCACAGATCCCGTGGCGCCGCTCGACCTGGGACTTCTCAGCTGATTGCGCCAGCAAGCATCTGGGAACGAGGTGTTGTGTCGACAGCCCACCGCTTCCCTCGCAAACAAGGCCCTTCGTTGAACCCGAGACGTTGCTCGGGCGGCATCGAGGCCTCGTCCGTCACCGATGGACTTATTTCCACGCCCGAGGCGACCGAGCGTTCTCGACGGGCAGCCGCGTGAGTCCTCGGATGAGATCTTCTGCCCCCAAAAGCCCCGTCGAGGTTGAGCAGGAATCCTCGACAACCGGATCAACCAGAGTGTTGCTTCGGTTCGACCCGGCATCAGGGCCGTTGGGCCCTATCCCGAAGTGCACCCTCAGGGGACAATTCAGTCATGCTCGGCACTGTGGTCGACGTGTTCCGCCTCCGCCAGTACTTCAACGTCATCGCCCAGACCAAAGAGATCGCGACCGGGTTACGCGAAGACGCCGGCCTGGTCAACGACGCCCGGCGTGCCGTGATGACTCTCCCCTTCGAGCGGCGAGGACAACGCAACCTGCACCCGTTCCCGCGACCACAGGCGCTCGAGATCCCTGACCTCGAGCGCCGCCGGGTGGCGTTGCTGGCAACCGGCGGCAGCGGTGCCCTCGCCTCGGTCGTAGGGGCCGCTCGGGCGCTGGAAGAGGCTGGCATCCGCCCGGCAATCATCTCGCTGTGTTCCGGGTCGGCCCTATTCGGCTTCCCTATCGCCGCCGGCATTCCGGCTGACGAGGTCGCTGCTTTCACGCTCGGGCTTTGCCCCGAAGACTACGTCGATGTTGACTGGCCAATGCTGGCCTCCCTTCTTCCCCGAGCTGCGAAAGGCTTTGCGGGCATCATCCGAGGTGGGCGAATCGAGGCGACGTATCAGGGACTACTCGGCGACATGACCCTCGCTGAGATGCCGATCCCCGCTTACGCACCCATTTGGAATATCGAGGAGAACCGCCTCGAGTACATCGGTCCCCGCACCTACCCCGACATGCCGGTGGCCCGGGCTGTCCATATGGCGATCGCCCTGCCCCTGTTCATCGAGCCGGTGATGCTCAACGGCGGCCACTGGTGCGATGGCGGCATCGTCGACATATTCCCGGTTCGACCCGTACTCGACATTGAGGAGCCGTCCGAGGTAGTGCTGGCAATCAACGGCTTCTATCCGAGAGGGTTCGTCGGCGAGGACGCGTCCGGCTGGGAGAACCGGCGCGCCAGCATCCTCTACATCGCCAGTCAGGTCCGCACCTGCCAACAAGAGGAGCTGGCGAGGACCAACCTCGCACGGCTCGAACACGAGACGGACGTGATGATGATCGAGCCCGTACCCTACGCCAAGGTCCGCGGGGCGGGGTTCTATCGACAGTTCCTCAACACCACTGAGTGGCCGGACTTCATGCGAGCCGGCCACATCGAGACCCGACGCGTCCTGGCCGCCCGCGCCGGATCCCGACGTCCGCTCGCTCGGCACTTGTAGCAGATGTGGGATTGCCAATTCCCAGGTACGATGAGCCACAGCGTCTCTTCGACCTCGTTCCCGCACCTCTGGGCGGGAAGCAACACGGTGTGCTTCGCCCGATTCTCTTAGCTCGACTTTCGTTCGCTGGCGACAAAGCTGGACACCTGGCGTCGGGTCCTCTATCTCGCGTTGTTGCCGGACTGGTCGACTTCTCGTCCGCCGGACATGTCGCACAGGTTCAGACACCTCCCGCCCATCAGGGGAGCCCCAGGAGTTGGGAACTACGCGAGGCCCCGTGATTCCTCGACCCGATGCTTCCAGACCACGGCGAGGCCGAGCACCCCCGAATATGCCGCGAGCACGAGGGCATCTTGTGTCCCGAAACCGTGCCCGTCCAGCAGAGCCAGGCCGAGCGACGCATGGTGGAAGCTCGGGAGGGCCCGGGCGGCAGTCTGCATTGCTTGGGGCATGTGGCCCACGGGGTTGAACAGGCCGCCGAAATACCCGAGAACGAACATGAGGGCTGTCACAACTGGATAAGCCGTCTCGGCGTTCACCATAAACCCGACGAAGACCCCGAGGACGGCGAAGGGAAAAGCCGTCACCCACAGCAGGGCGGTGAGCTCCACCCAGGTGGAGAGGCCGAGCTGCACCCCTCCGAATGTGATGCCCACCACCTCGACCGTGACCAGCACAGGAATGACTACCAGCATGCTCGCCGCGACCTTGGTGGCAACGTATGACCATGCCGGAATAGGGGTGACTCGCAACTGACGAGCCCACCCCGAAGCCCGCTCTGTCGACAGCCGGCTTCCTCCGGAGTTGAGTGCGGCGATCAAGGCTCCGAACGAACACATGGAGACCATCAGGTAGACCCGCCATGGCACGGCACCGTCGACGACTTTCCCCGGGCTGTGATCGCTCAGGAAGAGCATGTAGAAGATCACAGGGAACCCAACCGTGATGGCCAGGAACTTCCAACTTCGGAGGAGGCGCGCCACCTCGAATCGTCCGAACGCCATCAGCCCGGTCATCGTGCCCGCGTTTCGTTCGGGTCGTATTCGGTCAGCGCCACAAAGGCGTCTTCGAGGCCTGCACCTGTCACTTCGAGGTCGCTGAATTCGACGTCGTGGTGCACCAGAGCTTTGACAGTAGCGTCGGCGTCGAGTGAGTTGAGCGTGACGCCGATGCCCCGGACGACAACATCGGTTACACCTTCCAATTGGTCGAGCAACACCTCGTCAGGGTCATCGGTCACGAAGCGGACCTGCCTTGTGGCCACCGCTGCTTTGAGCGTCGCTCCTGGGCCGTTCGCAACGACCCGACCACGATTGATAACCACCACCCGGTCGGCGATCACATCGGCCTCCTCCAAGTGATGTGTGGCGAAGACGATGGTGCGGCCTTCCGCTCCGAACTGCCGCATCATGCGCCAGAACGAGCGCCGGCTATCCACGTCCATGGCGGCAGTCGGTTCGTCCAAGAAGACGAGCTCGGGATCTCCGGCGATGGCCACGGCAAAGCGCACCCGCTGGGCTTGCCCGCCCGATAGGCGGTGCGTCTGGCGGCCAAGCAGGTCAGCGATTCCGGCTCGCGCCACAGTGAGATCGAAGGGAGCTGGCCGTCGGTAGAGCCGGCGGACCAATTGCAGAGCGCTCGAGACGCGCACACCCGGCGGTAACCCGCTGCCGGCTCCGGTTTGGAGCATGGCCCCCACCCTGCCTTGGGCCACCGCTTGGCGGGCGCTCGTTCCCAGTACCTCCACCAAGCCCGCGTGCGGACGCAGCAGTCCGAGAAGGAGCGAGATCGTCGTGGACTTCCCCGCCCCGTTGGGGCCGAGGAGGGCGACGGTCTCCCCTCGAGCCACCTGGAGGTCCAGATGGTCCAGCGCAATCTGCTTTCCGTAGCGGCGCACGACACCATCGAATCGCAGCGCTGGATCTCCCTCGGGGCCCTCCCTTTCAACCGAGGAGGTGCGATGCCAGGAGCCCGTCGCTGATCCCTCGAAGCCCTCGGCTCGCCTCGCCTGGTGGGGAGCGGTCATCTCTGCCGACCCGGACCGGGAGCGAGTCGGTGTCCCCCCTGGTCAACATCGGCCTTCTCCATACCGCGACGGTGCCACCGTCCCTTGGGCTCCAACAGGGTCGATTGGCCTGTTCTTCGCAAGGACTGTGCCTACCACGATCTCATCCCGCCCTCAGGCCTGCGATTTCTCAAGTTGATTGCGGGAGCAAGCATGTGTGGGAGGGCCGGCCACGGGTCGACCTGACTGCTCCAAACGTCGGGTCGCTCCCGACGATCGGTCTTCAATGAAGTCACCAATTATCAACTGGACCCGATCGAGAACGTCATACCGGCGCAGGGAACCGCAAGTGTTACTGATTGCTCCAACGGGGTGGTACCTGTTCTCTCGACGTAGAGATCGGCGCTCCACCCCTGTAGTTCGGCACGACAACGGCGCTGAGGCTACGAGCCGTATCCGTCTAAGACGCTGAACCCAGGATTGGCCACATTTCGTGTAGGACTTTGGCCGGCGAATTCTCCGGTAGAAGTAGACCGTGTCCAGACGAGGCTGGGTCCTCTTCCTAACGATGTCCGTGATCTGGGGAACGCCGTACCTGCTGATTCGCATCGCCGTACGAGAGATCTCGCCGGCCACCTTGATCTTCTTGCGCACGGCTCCGGCAGCACTGATCCTGCTTCCGATCGCCATCCACCGGAGGGCCCTCGGCTCGCTGTTGGGTCGCTGGAAATGGATCGTGATCTACACCGCGGTGGAGTTCGCCGTCCCATGGCTCTTCGTCGGGCGGGCCGAGTCGCACTTGACGAGCTCGTTCACCGGCCTCCTCATCGCCACCGTCCCGCTCATGGGTGCGATCATCTACCGACTGTTCGGCTACGACCGTTTCGACCGCAAACGTATTCTCGGGTTGCTCGTCGGATTTGGCGGGGTGGTGGCACTCGTCGGCACGAATTTGCACGCCACGGACCTCGGGGCAGCATTGGAGGTGGCCATCCCGACGATCGGCTATGCCCTCGGTCCGCTCATCATTTCGCGCAAGCTGGGAGACCTCCCTGGCCTCGGGGTCATTTTGGCATCGTTGGTACTGGCGGCGCTCGCGTACTCCCCCTTCGGCCTCACCCACCTGCCCTCGCACCCCTCGGTCGAGGTCATCGCGGCCGTGACCGGATTGGCACTTGTCTGCACGGCACTGGCATTCGTCTTGTTCTTCGAGCTCATCGTCGAGATCGGCCCGGCGCGCAGCACCGTCATCACCTACGTCAACCCGGCGATTGCCATCGCACTCGGCATCTTCATTCTCGGTGAACCGTTCACGGTCGGCATCGCCTTCGGTTTTCCGCTCATCCTTCTCGGCTCGTGGATGGCCACGACAAAACCCGCCCCGACGGCAAACGAACTGGCGGCGGAGCCACCGACCAGCTGAGGTGGGGGCCGACCGAGAGTCCCCGGCGGCACCGTCGACTCGTCTTCCAGCTGGCGAAGGAGGACCCGCCTGGGGGGTCGGGACCTCGTAGGCGTCCCTGGAATGGCTCAACAACCGGCACCGGGGAGCCGATACAACGGTGTGTCCACGAGCGAGGACCGAGAAGCGCCGACGGTCGCTGTCACCCTTGCCTCGTTGCTCGACGAGCATCCAGCTGCCGCCCTGTGTGCCATCGGGCCGGACGGGATGTCGGTGGGCATGCCCGATTCCGTCCCGACCTGGGGGCACCACCTCGTCTCGGCTCGCTCCCCCCTCGACCTCGTCGCTCCCGAGGACCGCCTTCCGGTGATCGACGCATGGAAGCACGTCCAGGTGACGGGCTGCCACGCCCATGTGACGGTGCGGCTCCTCGACGAACCCCACGGCTTGGTGGAGCTCTATCTGCTGGATGCCCGGCAGTCCCACGGGGTCTTCCTCGGCGTCCTGGTGCCCACCGAACCCGGGAGCGACGACGTCTGTATGGCCTCGCTCAGTCGGAAGGTATCGCCGCTCCCCCCCCGCACCGCTCGGGCACGCCAGAACGACGTGGGTGAGTTCATCGAGGTCGACGAGGCCCTCACCCGGATCCTGGGTTGGAACGAGGAGGAGTTGGTGGGCCATTTGTCGCTCGAGTTCATCCACCCCGACGACCACCTGCTTGCCATCGACAACTGGATGGAGATGCTGGCGTCGCGGGCGCCAAGCAGCCGGGTCAAGCTCCGCCACCATCATCGCGACGGGTCGTGGGTGTGGATCGAGATCAACAACCAGAACCTGCTCGGTGACCCCGAGCACGGATGCGTGATCGCCGAGATGGTGAACATCTCCGACGAGATGGCCGCGCATGAGGCGGTGCGAGCCCGGGAGCAGCTGCTTGACCGCCTGGCCGAGGCTCTGCCCGTGGGCGTGATCCAGGTTGACGCCGACGGGAGCGTCGCTTACACCAACAGCCGGCTGCACGCCATCCTCGGCTCGCACCGAGCGGCGACGATCGACGAGCAGATCGCCATGGTGCAGCCGACCGACCGGACGAGCCTCACCGATGCTTTCGATGCCGTGTTGCAGCGCCGGTCTGACAGCGACATCGAGGTCCGCTTGGTGACGCCGCCGGACGGCGATCACACCGAGCCGCGGCGCTGCCTCTTCAGCATCCGGGCCCTCACCGCCCAGACCAGCGAGGTCACAGGCGCCATCGTCTGCGTGGCGGACGTAACCGAGAGCGCCCGGCTGCGCGACGAGCTGCACCTGCGGGCCACGTTCGACGACATCACCGGGTGCCGGAACCGCGTCACCACTCTGGCGCTACTCGAGGGCCTCCTGTCCGAGACCGATCTGGTCGGCCGGCCCGCCGTGTGCTTCATCGACCTCGACCGTTTCAAGGCCGTGAACGACGAGCTCGGCCACGCCTATGGTGATGCCCTCCTCGGCGTCGTGGCCCGGCGATTGCAGCGGGCCGTGCGTGCGGGCGCCATCGTGGGGAGAATCGGTGGTGACGAGTTCCTTGTGATCAGTCCGGGTGTCACCAGTCCTGAGCAGGCCATGGTCACAGCCATGCGGCTGGCGGAAACGTTCCGCCACCAGGTCCGTCTCAAGTCCAGGCGGCTGTCGTGCCGGGCCAGTATCGGAGTGGCGTGGTCGGGCGATCCAGACCTCGACGCCGAGGGTCTGGTGGCGATGGCCGACGCGGCCATGTACGAGGCCAAGCGCAACGGCGACGGCGTTCCAGTCCTCCACCGCATGGGGGGCTGAGCCCGACGGGTGGAGCTCAGGGCGGCGTGGCAATGCCCACCACCAGGTCGCACGATCTCTGCGATGCGGTCCCGCGGCGCATTGCGCCGATCGCAAAGGGTCTAACGGTGGCCGTCCGTCGAATTCAGCACGCGCGGTCGCAAACGCAGCAATCCAGCACCCCTGCCGACTTGCACTTGCCGAGGGCCGATAGATTCGCTGTGACCTCCGATTCGGAAACGTATCTCGGGGCAGCAGGAGCTCTTGGTGAGGCTTTCGGGACGGAGCTTGCGGACAAGGGTCCGAGCCATGGCATTTTCACCTCGGGTGCCGTTCGAGGCACGCATTCGATTGCTCTACTGGAAGAGACGTCAGTCGTGGCGCACTCGGCACCCCATGACCTTCACCCAGAAGATGCTGTGGAAGATGACCAGGGATCGTCGGCCCTTACTCACAACGTTCGCCGACAAGATCTCGGTGCGTGACTACGTTGCCGATGCCGTTGGAGCCGAGCTGCTCACCCGGCTTTACGCAGCGGTCACAGACCCGGCGGAGTTGGACCTGGCTCGGCTCCCTGCGGCGTTCGTCGTAAAGCCGAACCATGCCTCAGGTCTGATATGGATCGTATCGGGCCACACTCCTCCCCTTGGGCAGGGGTCGAGCGAGTCGCCAAGTCCAGCGCCGGGAATGTTCACGACAACGCGGGACGCTCTCGACATGGACATGCTTGTGGCGACATGTCGTAAATGGCTCAAGTCCAACTACGCCGATGTGGAACTAGAGTGGGCGTACCGCAACATCCCACCGCAGATACTGGTCGAAGAGCTGCTCCTGGATGCGCAAGGGCAGATCCCACCGGACTACAAGTTCTTCGTCTTCCACGGTCGAGTTCGTCTCGTGCAGGTCGACACGGACCGCTTCGACGGTCACCGCCGCAATTTCTTTCTTCCAGATTGGAGCCCAGTCGACGCCCAATGGATCTATCCATCCGCGGACCACAAACCACTTCGCCCCGACTCGCTTGATCGAATGATCCACATCGCCGAGGTGCTAGGGCACGAGACCGACTTCGTCAGGGTCGACCTCTTTGATGTTGCCGGCCGAGTCGTTTTTGGCGAGCTCACCAGCTACCCCGAGGGGCCGTACGCTCCTCCCTTCTCCCCGGAAACGTTCGACGCACAGCTCGGCCGATACTGGTCCCTCCCACAGCGATACCGCTAGCTCGCTTTGACCGTCGTCGGATCGCGTCCTGGCGGATCTCGGAGGATCCACGGTGCGTTGGGCCTGGATCGGTATCTGGCTTGCCCATCAGGCGTCGTTGCTGCTCGCCAGGGGGCCGCCATGGAGGTTCTCAGGAAGATTGCGACCACAAGCACGTGGGAAACGACAGGCGATCGCGTGGGGGAATGGCAGGGGAAGGACCGGCTCGCTCCCTGTTGACGGGGGAATTGTCGGAAGCCCACCGCCTCACTCACTCACTCACTCACTCACTGACTCAATCGAAGCTGCTTCAACCAAAGCCATCCATAGACAGCTAACGCTACGTTCCCGACACGTCCGGGGGCCTCGCTTCGATTCTGGCGGTGGCTGGGTGCAACCCCCCGTCTCGCCCTGGAGATCCTTCCGTACCGCCATTTGCTGACACGTTCGGGACGAACGGCTCTGTTTCCTCGAGCGTCCCGGGCGCGACAACAGAGAGAAGAAGGTGAGGTTGCCATGGTCGCAATTGCGGGAAGCATCGATGGCTACGGGGGTGTGGAGGTAGAGGCGCACGGCCATGGCCACGGGACGGCAGGCATGCTCGCACCCTTGGTGATGCCGCTCTCACGCCGTATCGAGAACGAGCTGGGTGGACCACTGTTCCAGCGGGACCCGGCGTTCATCGAGCGGCAACTGGCGCTCGTGGCCCGCTACACGAGCTTCTTCTCGCCCGAAGTGAAGGGCCTCGAGAATCTGCCGGCCACCGGTCCCGTGCTCGTCGTCGGAAACCACTCCTGCCTCATGTACATGCCCGACGCCTGGGTCGTGGGCCAGTCGATCATCAAGCGTCGCGGCCTCGACCAGCCTGCGTACGCCCTTGCCTACGACCTCCTCTTCAGCGTGCCCGGCGTGGGCCCGTTCCTGCGGCGGATCGGCGCCATCCCCGCCGGGGGGCGCGAGGCCGAACTCGCCCTGCAGCAGGGCGCGGCGGTGGTCGTCTACCCCGGCGGCGACGTGGAAGCCTGCCGACCGTGGTCACAACGTGACCAGGTAGACATGGCCGGGCACAAGGGGTTCGTCCGCCTGGCCCTGCGGGCTGGGGTCCCCGTTGTGCCGGTCGTGGCCCACGGATCGCACCACGCGGTTGTGGTGGTGTCACGGGGCGAGCGCCTTGCGCGCGTCCTCGGCCTCAAGCGACTGCGGATCAACGTGTTTCCGATCCTCCTGGGCCCATTCGGCCTGACGTCGATCCTCACCCCGCCACTGCCCTTGCCGGCGGCGATCACGGTGGAATTTCTGCCCGCCCTGAACTGGAGCGGGAGCGGCCCCGATGCCGCGAATGACCCCGCCGTCGTGGACGGCTGTTACGCCGAGATTACCGGCATCATGCAGTCCGCCCTCGACCGCCTGCGCGCCGACCATCCCCGCCCCGTGATGCGCGGTGTGGCGAAACTGGTCCGGCGCGCGACCACCCGCGCTGGGAGCGCGACGTCATGACGGACACCCTCGACCCCGTGGTGCACGTCGAGGTCGAGCCCGTCTTCGTGACACTGCCCTCTGCGAGCGGTCCTGGGAGCACCGCGCCGACTCCCGGTGACGGTGCGAGTCGGGACTCGTCCGAGGGTGGTGGCCCGGTTGCGGTTCCAACTGCCCACCCGGGACCTTCCTTCGCCCACCGCCACCGGGTGGCTCTCATCGTCACGACAGTGATCTTCATGGTGGTGGCCTCGGTTGCTGGGGTCTTCCTTTATCAGTGGAACCACTCCGGACCCCACCAGCTCTCGTCCGCCACCGCCTACCAGCGGTTCCGCTCGGGAGCCACAGGCGCCTATGTCGATCCCGGGACGTTGCGCCCGCACGAAGGCGTCTATTCCTACCGCGGTTCGGGGAACGAGCACATCTCGCTCCCTCCGAAATCACAGGTCGAAGGTCCCGGCATTCCGGGGACAGTCAGTTACCGATCCGACGGCTGCTGGGTCTGGCGCCTCGACTACAGCGACAGCCATTGGCAGAACGCAACGTTCTGCGCCCGCCACGGCAACCTGGTCGAGGTGGGTCGTGCCGGGTGGTACCGATGGAACCTCGTGGCTCTGTCCATCGCCGATACTGGCACCTACCGTTGTTCGCCCGAGGTGGCCATCCCGGCCGTGCTGCACCTAGGGCAGCAGTTCCCCTTTGTCTGTACAGGCACGAGCAGCCCTATCAAGACCGGGGTCGTGACCATGAGGGGGACAAACCGCTATGTGGGTCCGCAAACCTTGCGGATCGGGGGCACCGACGTGCCCACCCTCCACTTCCGCGAGGTGTCGACCCTCAGCGGCGGACAATGGGGGAGCAACGTCTCCGATACCTGGTTCTCCACAGTCAACGGGCTTCCGGTCATGGGGACGTGGAGCACTAAGGTGACTAGCCCCACGTTCTTGGGGACCTCTACGCTCACCGGAGGTGCCAGCTTCACCCTGAGATCGTCGATAGCTCGTTCGTAACCGCTCACCGTCCTGGATCACCGACATAACCGAAGAAGGGGTCCGGTGTCGAACGCATCGGCCCGGTCCAATCTGCCCGGGTCTTGACCTTCGGCCCTAGACCCGAGGTCTGGACAATGGGAATGTCCTTCTGAGACCTGTCGGTCCGCGACCGTCGGCGACGGTGGGCTGTCTCAGCGTCCTTCGGCGGGCGAAGGAAGGGGTTTGATCCTATGGAAACGACAGAGCCGGTCAGGACGGCAGAACAGTTCCCGATCGAGCACCTCTCCCTCCACGGTCATGACATGAGCTACAGGCGGGCGGGCGAAGGCCCTGTGCTGTTGCTCCTCCACGGCATCGCCGGCAGCTCCCGCACCTGGATCCCCATTATGGAATTGTTGCAGAGCGAGTTCACGGTGTTGGCTCCGGACTTCCTCGGCCACGGAGAGTCGGCGAAGCCTCTCGGTGACTACTCCCTTGGCAACCATGCCAGTTCGATGCGCGATTTCCTGCACCTCTTGGGGTTCGATCGGGCCACGGTGGTGGGCCAATCTTTCGGAGGTGGCGTGGCTTTACAGTTCGCGTACCAGTTTCCCGAGCGATGTGAGCGTTTGGTCCTCGTCGACGCCGGGGGTCTCGGGCGCGAGGTGAACTGGATTCTGCGCCTTGTGAGCCTGCCCGCGGCCGAATACGTGCTGCCAGTGGTGTTCCCGGTGTTCATGCGGAGTTGGGGGGACTCGGTCTTCAGATTTCTCGGCCGCCTGGGCATGCACAACGCTGGGGCCACCGAGATTTGGCGCTCCTACCGGTCGTTGACCGAAGCGGAGAATCGAACGGCGTTCGTCCGTACCATGCGGGCCGTCATTGACCCGGGGGGACAATCGGTTAGTGCCATGGACCGTCTGTATCTGGCCACACACATGCCCACACTCATCGTTTGGGGCACCAATGATCGGATCATCCCTCTCGCCCATGCCTACAAAGCACACGAGGCCATCGCCAACAGTCGATTGGAGGTGATGGAGGGCGTCGGTCACTTCCCGCACGCCGAGAATCCAATCCGCTTCGTCGAGGTCCTGAAGGACTTCCTGCACACCACCGAACCCAGCAACTTCACCCCCGAGGGACTGCGCTCCATGCTCCGCCAGGGGACCACGTAAGCGGAAGCTGAGCGGCCCCGAATCCCAAGTTGCTTGCAGTAGCAAGCACGTGGGCAAGATGGCTCCTGGGGTTGGCGGCGACAACCTGCTCCACACGCCGTGTCCGACAGGCCGCCTTCGACACGGCTCCTCACGAGGCCAACGCTCGAGTGTCAGCAATCCCTCGACCGCCATCTGGCCCGGCGGACGGGGTAGAAAGGCCGGCCGACCTCGCTCGCCAAGCGCCGGTGTCGAACCCCGCCGGGGTAGGTTTCGCCCGTGGTGGACGTCGTTCTCAGATGGCGGCGCAAAGCCGGGGAAGGCGACAGGACGTCGCGTGTGATCCGGAGCGGCGTGGGAAATGAGGCGCAGCAGCTGCCAACTCGTCTACGTGACTCTGCCCTCCGAGCCGGTCGCGTCGCTGGACATACCGCGGGCGGGAAGGCGAGGGCAGGGATACAGTCTCGTCACGGAGCCGGTTGGGCCCTCGGAGTCCTTGTCTGCCGGAGACGGGAGGTCAGGGTGCAAGCGGGAGCGGTCTCTTGGCGGGACGGCTGAGACTTCCCGTACTGCGGGGTCGCAAGATCCGTGCCCAGGGCCCGCCCAGGCCCCGGGGGAAGCCCGCGTTCGATCCTCACGGGCGTGGCGAGCTCCTCGCTCTGACCTATGCGCTCGGGGGCCTGGCTGTGGCGATCGCCTGGCTCGCCGACCCGCGAGACGTGGGCAATCGGGTCGGTTTGGGGACCCTCTTGGCTCTTGTCTTCGTGGCGTCGGCAGTCCTGTACGGCCTGAGGAACCACTTACCCCGTTACACCGGGGACGTGGCCATCGTCGGAAGCTTGGTCCTCATCGACCTGGCCCTCTTCTTCACGAGACTCCACGTGCATCCCGGGCTCCTCAGCCCATTCTTCGTGTGGGTGGGTTTCGTGTCCCCGCTGTGGTTTCCCAGAGTGAAGGCAATCTTCTACGCGGGGCTGGCGGTGGTGGCTTCGGGCGTCGTCGTCGCCTCGGTGCCCTCTGCGCAAGCGGCCGCGAGTTGGGTCATCACCATGGCCACGCTCATCGTGGCGTTCTGTATCACATCGTTCCTGAGTGATGCGCTCGTGGAGCGCGAGCGGTTGGCCGTGGTGGGCGAGATGGCGTCGGTTGTCGGCCACGATCTGCGTAATCCACTCAGCGCGGTGTCGAACGCGCTCTTTCTCCTGCGCCACAGCCTCGAAGATCACGTCACCGACGATCAGGAGCGCTACTTCCAGCTCGCTTGGCGAGAAATCGACAAGGCGGCTGGCATCGTCGAGCACCTCAGCGCCTACGTGCGCCCGGGTGAACCCGTCATCGCCCCCGTGGACCTCAGAGCACTCGTCGCCGAGGTGCTCGAGGTTGCTCCTCTTCCATCAGACGTCGAGGTAACCGTGGACGTCGCCGCGGTGACCCTTCTCGCCGACAGGGGCCAATTGGCCCAGGTATTGACCAACCTGGTCTCCAACGCCTATGACGCCGTGGGAGAGCGCGGTGCGCTGCGAGTCGCCGCCACGATCGACGGCGACGCCGTCTTGATCGAGGTCGAGGACGATGGGCTCGGAATCGAGCGGTCCATGGCAGAACGTGTTTTCGAGCCCTTCTACACCACCAAGTACCGAGGTACGGGACTGGGCCTTGCCATCGTTCGTCGTCTGGTGGAGGGACACGGGGGTTCGGTCGCCGTCGACCTCGAGTCCCCGAGGGGGACACGGTTCTTGGTCAGATTGCCCCACTCCCTGGTTCCCGCGTCCGGTGATACGTGCCAGCAAGGGTCCGGCGTTCTCGGGTCCGGACCCTCACCGGGACGCGATGTGGGCGACGCCGAAGACGCACCCCCTCGACGACGCAACGGAGAGCCAGCCGACGTCGCGCCATTAGGACCGAGAACGAACTGACCATGCCGCGAGCGCCGCACCGCTCTCGATCAACTCAGACGAAAGCCACCGAGGTCGCGCCCGACGTGAGCAACACGCTCTCACCTCACTAAGGTGCCGCCACCGTGGAACACCTTCGTCCGATGGTGCCCGGCTATAGCGGGGACGGCCGGAGGCCGTCGAGCACCATGGCCATCAGGCGGTCGCCCTGTTCGGCGGTGAGCGTGCTGTTCATGCACATCGGCGACACCAGCTGCATGAGATCCGCGCCGTCGATGTCCCGCCGCGCCACGCCTGCCTCCTGGGCTCGGCGCAACACGGTGTCGCAGGCCGCCCAGATGCGGTCACGCGACGCTGGCTTCAGGTCGGGGTTCTTCTCGAACGCCTCGTGCAGCTCGTTCAAGAACGTCCGCTTGGATCGCCCGTAGTCCACGTAGGCCCGCAGCCACGCCTCGAGAGCGGCCCAAGGCTCGAGCTCGGTGAGGCCTCGCTCGGCTGAGCCGACGAGAAGGTCGACCTCGTCTCGGTAGACGGCCTCGACGATGTCGATTCGCTTGGGGAAATGGCGGTAGAGCGTCCCGACGCCTACGCCCGCCTGCTTGGCGATGGCCTCCATCGAGGCACCGCCGCCCTGGTCGGCAAAGACCTTCCGGGCCCCGTCGACGAGGCGCTCGTAGTTACGCCGGGCGTCCGCCCGCATCGGCCGGCCGGGCCCTTCTCCGCCAACGCTTGTTTCGAGCTGGCTGCTCACGACCCGAGGCACCTCCGCTGGAAAAACCACTTGCAAACCGGAGGCACCCTCCGTATAGTAACCGGAGGAAGCTTCCGCTTCACCCTCCAGATTACCAGCGGAAAGGCCGTCGTCAATGCTCCAACCAGCCCACGTCCAGTCGCCCGACGGGTGGCGCCGGCACCCCTCAGTGGTCCTCGCCGTCATCCTCACCGCCCAGTTGATGGTGGTGCTCGACGCCACCATCGTGAATGTCGCCCTGCCCCACATCCAGCGCAGCCTCCATTTCTCGAGCGCGTCACTCTCCTGGGTGCTCAACGCGTATGTCCTCACCTTCGGGGGCCTCCTCCTCCTCGGCGCCCGCTCCGGCGACCTGCTCGGCCGGCGGCGGACGTTCATGGCGGGGATCGCCCTGTTCTCGCTGAGCTCGCTGGCGGGTGGATTCGCTACCTCCGGCGCCATGCTCTTGGCCGCCCGCGCCCTGCAGGGGGTGGGCGGAGCGCTGGCCGCGCCCGCCGCTCTGGCCCTGCTCATGACCGTTTTCCCGGAAGGGGCGGCGAGGGTGCGGGCGATCGGCCTGTTCACGACCGTCTCGGCGGCGGGCGGAGCCATGGGCTTGGTGGCGGGCGGCCTGCTCACGCAATGGGCGTCGTGGCGGTGGGTGATGTTCGTCAACGTCCCCATCGGACTCACCGTGCTCCTCGTCGGCGGGGCCGTGCTGGTCGAGACCGAGCGCCGCCATGGCCGTTTCGACCTCACCGGGGCGATCACGTCCACCGCCGGGGCGACCGCCGTGGTGTTCGGCTTGGTCGAGGCCGGAAGCCACGGCTGGGGGGCGCCGGTCACCGTCGGCTCGTTGGCAGCAGGCCTGGCCTTGCTGGGACTCTTCGTCCGGGTCGAGAAGACCGCCCCCGAGCCGATCCTCCCGCTGCAGATCCTCGCCGACCGGACCCGAGCCTCGGCCAACGTGGCCCGCGGTCTCGGCTACGCCGGGATGTACGGCATGATCTTCTTTCTCACCCAGTTCCTACAGGACATCCAGGGCCACTCGTCTCTGATCACCGGCATCGGTTTCTTACCAACGCCCATGTCGGTCTTCCTGTCCTCCCAACTCACGAGCAGGGTGCTCGTCAATCGTCTCCCGGCCAAGGTGTTGATGATCGTCGGGTTGATGTGCTCGGCGTTCGGGTTGCTTCTGGCGACCCAGTTCCACGCCGGCACGACCTACCCGCAAGTCCTCGCCAGCCTCATCCTGATCGGCACCGGTATGGGCATCTCGTTCGTCAGCCTCACCACCGCCGGACTCGCCGGCGTAGCCTCCTCCGACGCTGGTGCCGCTTCGGGTTTGATCAACGTGATGCAACAGCTCGGCGCCGCCCTCGGCTTGGCCGTGCTGGTCACTGTCTTCGACAGCGTCACTCCGAGTGCCGGATCGGCCGGTTTCAGCCGAGCCGCCCACGCCGGCGTGGCAGCCCGAGCGGCCTTGGTGCACGGGTTCGACCTGACCATGGCTGCCGGCGCCGGGTTCGCCCTCGTGGCGCTCACCATCGTGGGCCTCTTCGTTCGCGCGCCGGTCCGCGCCGCGGTGGTGGAAGAGACTGACGTGGAGCTAGAGGCGGTCGCCGCGTAGGAATGAGGCGTCAAGCGCCGCTCAGGTGTGGTTGGGCGCAATCACCGTGTTCGTGCTCCCGTCCCCGACGGGCGTCGAGAATTCGGTGATGGTGTTGCCGGTCACGGCATTGTGATCAGCGTGTCCGGTAAAGGGACCGCCCTGGGTTACGAAGATGTTGACCCCAACCGTGCCGTCAGAGTCGGGCGGCGTCCCCCAACGCTCAACCGACGAGGCCCCTACGGTGCGCGTAGGCGACGGCCTGGGAACGGTCCCGGCTCCCCGTCTTGGCGAAAATTCGATTGACGTGGGTCTTGACGGTGGCCTCGCTCACGAAGAGGTCGCTCCCGATCTCGACATTCGAGCGCCCGGCGGCGATCAATCGGAGGACCTCGGCCTCTCGCTCGGTCAGCCCGTCGGGGAGTGGGCCACCTCCGGCCTCCGCTTTGGGCAGGGTCGCCACGTCCACCAGTCGGGCCTGGACCACAGGGTCGAGAACGGCTTGGCCCGACGCAGCGGCCTCGAGGGCACGGCGGATGTGATCCCGGCCCGCGTCCTTGGTGATGTACCCGATCGCTCCCGCCCGGAGAGCCCCAACAATGGACTCGTCGTCGGCATAGGTGGTGAGGATCACCACCTGGGTCTCAGGATGGTCAGCGCGAATACGCTCCGTCGCCTCGACCCCGTGCACCCGGGGCATACGCAGGTCCATCAGCACGACGTCGGGGGAGAGCTCGGCGACCAGGTCGACCGCCTCTTCACCGTCGGAGGCTGACCCGATGACCTCGATCCCGGGCATGGTCTCCAACAATGTGACCAGGCCTTCGCGGACCACTGTCTGGTCGTCGACAACGATGACTCTCATACCGGCACCGTTACCCGTACGGTCCAACCAAGCGCGTTCGGGCCGGCGGCCACCTGGCCACCCAACAGTTCGATCCGCTCGCGCATTCCGTTCAGCCCGAATCCACCGCCCGTCAGTTTCAACTCGCTTGTCCTGTCAGCGTCAGGGCAGGGGGCGTTCGTGACACTGAGACTCGTCGACCGCGGGTCGAAGTCGAGACGGATCGAAACCGGTGCCCCGGGCGCGTGCTTCCGCGCATTGGTTACCGCCTCCTGGGCGGCTCGGTAGAGCGCGAGGCCGGCGTCAGCTGCGAGCGGGCGAGACGCACCGGTGACGGTGAGCTCGGCGCCGTCGCGGGCGGCCAACGAGGCCAGTTGCTCGGCCAGAGCCACGGGCTCATCGCGCAGTGCGTGCACCGCCTGGCGGGTCTCCTCCAGGCCTTGGACGGCGAGCCGCCGAGCCTGTTGGACCAACTCGCGGGCCTTCGCCGAGCCCTCGTCGATCTCCAAGATCGCGTCGGCAGCGTCCAGCTGGACCGACAGGGCGCCCAGGGAGTGCGCCAGTACGTCGTGGACTTCACGTCCGATTCGGTTCCGCTCGGCCAGTGCCGCGGCACGATCGCGCTCGGAGTCAGCCCGGACCCTCTCGGCCAGGAGCAGCTCGGCCTGCAACGTCCGCTCCGTGTATTGGCGCCGACTAGCGCCGACCATGAGCCCGACGACGACCGAGATGGTCCCCTCGGCGACGAGGACACCAGGGCCGTCCACTGCCAAGGTGGCCACGAGCAACGCGCCAACCCCGATCGCTCCAACAGCCAACGCCGGAAGCCCCTCGAAAGCGATCCCGGCCCCGAGACCGGCCACGGCCATGAAGGTGATGGCATTGGGCGCCCACGCCGCGAGAACACCGCCGGACGCCGCCAGGAGAACAAGGAAGCACCACGTTGTACGGGTCGGTGCTCGGAGCCGACGGCTGGCCATCCAGCCCAGCCACCCGATACCGGCTCCGACCATCAGCACCGCCGCCGCCAGGTGGTCGGTAGCTACACCTTTCGGTGGCGACTGGCGTGCCGTCAACCAGAGGAGGCCGCCGAGGGCTGCGAGGCGGCCGGCGCTCAGCATGCGCTCCGTTCTGGTCCCAAGCTGGACTCGGAGTTGGGATGGCCGCCCCACGGACACGATGATCCCACCCGACGATCAATCGCGCGACTCGAGGATCAGGCTGCGGCCGGGGACCGGAGGCCTCCACGCTCGATGACGGCACCCGTGCGGCGAGTCTTGAGGTAGAGGACTCCGGTGCGGCTGGCTACCTCGGCCATCGCCATCAGGACGAACGCCGCGCCCCAGGCTGTCCCCGAGGTGATGTGGTGGAGAACGCTGAACCGGGCGACGGCACTCTCACCGCCGTGTCCCACCCACAGGGCAAAGCCCATTCGGGCGCCGATGCCGAGAACCCAAAGGACCGCCGCCACCAGGCCTGCCTTGGCGAAGGCGTTCGCCCCGTCACGCCGGACGGTGGTCAGGAGCCCTGCCCCCGCCCCCAGGGCGGCGCCCACGGAGGAGAATCCAATGATCAGCAGGAGGTCGTTGCCGGCGGTGGGGACGGCGTGGAGGAATTGCGCGGCTACGAAGACCGTGGCCACCAATGGGAACACCAGTCGGGCCCGGGTCACCTTGTGCCCCCGGATCTGGAGGATGACCAGAGCGATGAGGGCAATGTTCATGAGGTAGTCAGTGGTTGTCATGGAGCCAGTGTCTGCCATTGGGGTCCGGCGGACATCAGCCCACGGGTGGATCCCAGGGTGGATTACCTCTCCACCCTGGGATCTCGGGGGGTGCCGAACACTCGTTGGACTCCGGCGTGGGGTTTGTCCGTGTGATTGAGTCCACAAATGCCCTGGGGTCATCTGGTGACGGGTTGGTGGCGCTACACCCCCGCCTGGCTCGCAACGGTCCCGGCGGCAATGGCGGCGACGAGGGCTTCATGGTCGATTGCGTTCTGGTCGGCATAGGCAGCGGCGAAGTCGGTGACGGCGCGGTCGAAGCTGTCGCCCGTGCCGAGATACGAGCCGATCGCGATCGCATCGCCTGATCGAGCGTGGGCCCTTGCCAACGTCCATCCGCAGATTTGCCCGTAGATGGCAAGCAATTCGGGGGACATCGAGTCGACATCGGCCGAAATCTTCCAGTCCCAGAGCTGGCGCATGTAGTAGTCGCGTCGCGCGCCGTCGATTTCGGTGACCCGCGCCCAGCCGAGGAAGATGTCCCCGACAGCCTGCATGATTCGCTGGCCCTCGACGACTCGCTGGCCATGATTCGTGTACGTGCTCTTGCTCAGGAAACGCTCCAGGACAGACGCCTCCGCTTCTTTGATCTGGAGAATGAGAGGATCGTCGTTGCCTCGCCCAAGCATGAGCGCCACCCATGCCCGGGTCCCGACACTGCCCACCCCCACGACCTTGCGTGCGACATGTACAAGGTGGTGGCTCGTCAGCAGAAGGCGTCGATCCGGCGTGAGAGAACGCTGATATGAATCCAGTGCCTGATCGATCGTCGCCTCCACCTGCTGAGCGTCCGCTGACCCAAGGAGTTCCTCGAGGGGCACGACCAGAGGTGGGTCACTGATGAACCGCATCTCCCCGTCCACTTCTCGGGTGAGCTTGGCGGCTGCTTTGAGCCGATCCCTCGATTGGGCCTTGGCCACGGTCTTCTGGAAGGCGGCCTTGAGGTCTGTTCTGGCTTCCGGGCCCCATCGGGCGATGATCCCCGTCACATCAAGACGCGAATACCAGATGTCGAGATTCCGCATGGTGGCGAATTCTCGGATCGTCTCGCGGTACGAGCGCACCGATTTGGCGACGATGCTCCTCCCGACTGTGGGGTCGAAGCCTCTACTCCGAGAGGCAATATCCAGGCTTGCGGCAAGCCGCTTGATATCCCACTCAAAGGGTCCCACGTGCGTCTCGTCGAAGTCGTTGACGTCGAAGACTTGATCGCGCTCCGGAGAGGCAAAGCCACCGAAGTTCGAGAGATGGGCGTCCCCACAAAGCTGCACGACGAGTCCGGTGCGGGGAGCCGACGAAAGATCGGCAGCCATGGGGTACGCGGCGCCTCGGTAATACCCGAAGGGTGTCGCCGCCATGCGCCCATGGCGGATCGGGACCAAATCGGGAACTCGGGTCTTCGCCTGCTCGGCTAGGAGTTCCAAAGGATCGTGCCGGCGCTGGCTCGAAGACCACTGCGCGTGCATTGACCGGGGGACGCGTCTACGAGCCAGTCTTCCCTTGGCTTCGCGCTCCTGTACCGATAGGTGGCTACCCGGCGCGGTAGTAGGAGACATCTCTCATCCCGATCTCGTCGCCAATCAATCAGCCAGAACTTTGGACTTGGCCCGGTCGAACTCGTCGTCACTGATGACACCTTTTGCCCTGAGGTCGGCCAACTTGGCCAGCTCGTCCGCCGTGCTGGTCCCTCGGCCCGCCTCTTGGGCCCACGACCGCAACGCCTGGCTCTGGGCTTGTGCGACTCTGACGTCCCGTTCGTGCATCGAGCCGCCGCGGACGATCAGGTACACGAAAACACCGAGAAACGGGAGAACGAGGATGAAGAGCAACCAACCGGCTTTGCCCAACCCACTGAGATCGTGGCTCCGAAAGACGTCCCAGATCACGCGGAACAGGATCATGAGCCAGAGAAAGAGAACGAAGAAATACAGGATCGTCCAGAACGTGTTCAGCAGTGGATAGCTGGTTCCGAGCATGGTGGCCTCCTGTGGTCGATGAATGCTCCGTTCGTGGTGCCACTCGGTCCCTCCACCGTGAGCAAGCGGGCGACTCCCGATCTGACGTGGCCACCACGCAGATCATCGCGCCGACTCGCCGTGGGGGCTCAGGGGTTTTCGAGGGCCGGCCCGATGAACCTCCAGTGTGCCTGTCGAGGAAGGGAGCTCGGTCGCACGACCCCGTGGGTGCCGGCGAATCCGGGGGCCCACCCGGCTCCTTGATTGCGGCAGCAAGTACGTGAAGTCGCGGAGGGCGGTGCGTGTCGCGGTCTTCAATCGTGAGAGGCCGCCGATGTCGACCTGCCGGGCGCTACAGAACGAACGTCCTCGATACGGACGAACAGATCGGCGAGCACGTCGACAAGTGCCGTGCGCTCCATCGCCAGCTGCCCCTGGTGCCATGCCAGGCACAGCTCACTCAGGGTGCCGATCTGCGCGAAGGCGACGAGGCGAGCACGAAGGTCCGCCTGCGGGTCCGAACCGGGGGGTGCCATCCCGGCGATGGCCACCTCAATGATCTGGTGCCGAAACGCGCTGAGCGCGCCACCGTGAGTCTCAATGAGTAGCACCCGGGCTAGGCGCTGGTCGTCCACCAATGCGCCGACGAACGCCTCGATCCACGCTTGAGGAGGCCCCCCGGGCCGGGTTGGCCGAAACGGATCGACACGCTCCGACATCGTCGCGATCGCATGGTCGACGACGGCGCTCTGCAGCGCTGCCAGCGACGCAAAGCTCTCGTAGAAGTATCGCTTGGTCAGTCCGGCGGTCTGACACACGCGACCCACTCCGAGCGCGTCCGCGCCTTCGGTTCCGGCGATCACGAAGGCGGCCCCCACCAGCCGCTCCCGGCGAGCGATGCGCCGGTCCTCGGCGCTCACTCCCCTGAAGGGCATCGTCACCTGGTACTCCATCTCGGCACCACCATAGTTGACACTGAGCAGTATCAAAGCCTACGGTCGTCAGGGCCCAACGATGGCAAGCAAGGAGGCCCGCCGTCGTGCCCTCGACGCCCGTGCACGCTCGCCTCGATCTGAGCGATCCCGACCTGCTGGCCGATCATCTGCCCCTGGACGAGTTCGCCTGGCTGCGCCGGCATCGACCCGTCCGGTGGAATCCGCAAGCGTCCACGGCGGGATACGGCGACGCCGGATTCTGGGCGCTCACCCGCCACGCCGACGTGGCCGCAGTGACCAGGAATCCCGGGTGGTCGGCGGAGGCCAACTCCGCTTTCGTTCGCAGGCTGGATGCGTCCGATCCCACCGGGGAATCCACCAGGAACCTCCTGCTGTGTATGGACCCGCCTCGACACACCCGGGTCCGCCGGGTGGGAAACCGGTGCTTCACGCCGCGCTCCTTGGCCGGTCTCGAGGACGACCTGAGGGAACGGGCGCACCGAATCGTGTGGGATGCCAAACATGGCGGCACGGGCGACCTCGTGACCGACGTGTCCCGTCATCTCCCCTTGCAGGCCATCGTCGGCCTCATGGGCATCCCCGACGACGATCGCCAGCAGCTCTTCCGCTGGAGCGATCAGATGGCCGGTAGCGAGGACCCGGAATACGCCAGCGACGACCTCTCGGGAGTGATGGAGATGTTCGCCTATGCGCACGCGGCAGCCGAAGCGCGGGTCGACAACGACCTCGGGGACGTCACCAGCCGACTCGTACAGCCCGACGCCGACGGCCAACGCCTGAACAGCGAAGAATTCGCGTTCTTCTTCATGATCCTCGCCGTCGCCGGCAACGAGACCACCCGGCAGGCGATCACCCATGGCATGTTGGCCTTTCTGGACCATCCGGAGCAGTGGGATCGATGGCGCTCCGAGCGGCCAGCAACGGCCGTGGACGAGATCCTGCGCTGGGCGTCGCCCGCAGTGGTCCTTCAGCGCACGGCCAACGAGGACACCGAGATCGCCCACCAGGTGGTACACAAGGGCGAACGAGTGGGCCTGTACTTCGCTTCTGCCAACTTCGACGAAGAGGTGTTCGACGACCCGGAACGGTTCGACATCGGTCGCTCACCGAATCCCCACGTGACCTTCGGCGCCGGCGGCGCCCACTTCTGCATCGGAGCCAACCTCTCCCGGCTCGAGCTGAAGGTGATGTTCGACGTTCTCGCCGACGAGCTGCCCGATATGAGGTTGAAGGGTCGGCCGAGTCGTCTGCGCTCGTCGTGGCTCAACGGCATCAAACGTCTACCCGTTGACTATGGGGGCTTCGGGTGAATGTCCCGGCGACAGCGTGGATGGTCACCCGCCTGGCCGCACCGACAGACGCCCTCGAGATCCAGGTCATCGAGGTCGGCGAACCGGGACCAAACCAGGTCCGGATCACCGTGGAGGCGTTTTGCCTCGACTTTAACGATATCGACACCATTCGCGGACGATACGGGCTGTTGCAATTCGAGCCTCCGTTTGTCATCGGCATGGCGGCAGCTGGGACCGTCGACGCGACCGGGCCAGGCTGTGAGGGGCTCCTCGGCCGACGAGTCGTCGGCACGACGGTTGGAGTACACGGTGCCTACGCCTCGGTAGCGCTTCTCGACGGAGCAATGCTCCAACTGGTCCCCACCTGGCTCAACGCGGCCGACGGGGTGGCGATGTACCTCCCCTACCAGGTGAGCGACCTCGCGTTGCGGGTTCGGGGCCGGGTGGCCCCTGGCGACGTCGTGCTCGTCCACGCCGCAGCCGGGGGAGTCGGCTCGGCCGCCGTCCAGCTGGCCAAGGCGTTGGGAGCGACGGTGATCGGCACGGCGGGCACCGACGAGAAGGTCGAGTTCTGCCGGTCGCTCGGTGCCGACTTCGGCGTGAATTATCGTACCGAGGACTTCGTGGCCGTGGTCGGCGACGTCACCAACGGACGAGGAGTCGACGTTGCATTCGACACCGTCGGCGGCGCCGTGACGACACAGACGTTTCGCGCCATGGCGTTCAACGGCCGCCACCTCATCATCGGTTTCGCGTCGGGCATCGAATCGGAGGAGCACCCGCTCCCGATCCAGCCCAGCATCTACGGGAACTTCGACCTGGTGGGGATCTGCTTCGCGTACGTCGACTCGCCGCGGCCAGCTCGTCAGTTTGGAATGAACTTCCTGTCCACCGCACAGGGCGTTGACATCTGGGGCCGCATCCTGCAGCTAGCCCGAGCCGGGACGATCCGTCCGGTGATCGGCCAGCACATCGAGTTCGGCGACGTTCCAGCCGGGCTCGAGGCGCTCGAGCGTCGCGAAACGACGGGACGCACCGTCGTTCGTATGCCGCCGAAAGGCGGCAGAGCGGGCAGCACCACGTGACGGCGCCGATTCCACCGACGTCGCGTGCTCAGAGCAGCTTCGAGCGTACGGAGCACGCCGCGACAGCGACCGTCGTCGCTACCCGCCGCTGACGGGCGCCACCGGGTAACACGGCGGTGGCTCCGGGTGGGCCGGGTCAAGCGCGTTGAGGACGTCGATGTCGGCAATGTGATCGTACGGCATGGACAAGTGCTCACCGAAGTCGACAGAGCACTGATCCTGCAGCGTGATGTTCGTCACGTTCGGACCCGAGAGGAAGGCGGACGTGTAGGGAGTCACGACCTCGTCATATCGGCTCTCGATGACCGTGTAGTCCACCCCCGCGACGGTGTCTCCACCAGCATTCAGATTGGCAAGGAATGTTGAACCGGCCTCTTGTTGAACACATGCCGTGCACGCCGTACCGATGAACTGTTCGCCGTTGGGGATGTATCCCGCCAACGCGTTTATCCCATCGATGGTCGTGCCGTGATTGGAAGGGGCCAACCCCACCAAGGTGTGGACACGCGATGATCCGCCCAGATATTTGAGGTAGTAACGAGGCATCATGCCGCCTTGGGAATGCCCCACAATGTCGACCTGGTTGGCTCCCGTGGCCGTCAACACCTGATCCAAAAATGTCGCCAACTGCTGAGCGGATTGAGTGATGTCGCCGACGCCATAGACGCCCAGGGCGCCACTTCCATCGGCCGCGCCGTAGTTCAAGGAAAACACGCAGTAGCCATTGTCGACCAATAGCGGAGAGAGTGCCTGCCAGCTGTCGGACATGTCGCCCAAGGTGCCGTGCACCAGGACCACCGGACGCGGGTGGACAGCGCTCGGTTGGCACGACCAATTATTGGCTCCTGGTGGGCTCGCCGAGCTACTGGCGTGGGAGTACCCCACAATGCCGTTGTAGACAACCGGAAGCGAGGAATTTGCCGTAGCCGGGGCACTTGCGACGATCCCCAGGCCGATGAGTACTGCGACACTTGTCGCTGCTCCGCTCACGGCCATCACCCAGCGTCGCATTCCTTCGACCCCCCTCACATTCCGGGCGAATCACTTTCCCAGAGAGTTTGCCGCTCGAGCTGCACGTGGTGATCCGGACGTCACCACCACAGACGGCGGCACTCGGAACGAGGGTATCGACGGACTTGTCAGGCGAGAACGGTGGTAGTACCTGCCCTCGTCAGGTGATTTCACCTTGGCGATCTTCGGGGGCCGGAAGGGGACGATTCATTCGACTGCACCTCGCCCTCATCCGAAGAGATCGACCTTCCTCGCTACCCCGGATTCCCGCTGAACCATGGCTCGCCCCCCAGACTCCACACCGAGACGTCGTTGACTCCCATCGTCTCCACGACGTTGAGCTTTGCATTGAGAGCTGAGGCATCGACGAAGTCGTAGAAGACGTTTCCCGACGTCCAGCGGATCTCTCCGGAACTCGGGTCGCGAAGGGTGCTGATGCGGGCCGGGGTAAGAGGGAAGCCCGGTTCCCCTTCCATGGTCACATAGGCGACGTTCGACGTGACGTGCGCCACCCTCCTGCAGCTCGTCGTCGTGTACCCATAGGAAGGGATACCGATGGTAAGGCTGCCGGCGGGTACCTGACTCTGGGCGTAGCTGACCACCTGTTCCAGCCAGGAGTAGGGGCTGATGGGAGCGCAGGCGACGTCGAACTCGTGGTCATAGGCCATGACAACGACATGGGCGTTGGCAGCTGCCACGTCGCCATAGCGCTCGGCATCCCAGGGGGTAGTCGTAAACGGCTCGAGGTCGACCTCGACGGCTCGTCCCGCGGGACGCATGACACCGACGATGGAGGAGACGAAGCTCATGTACTCGTGCCACGTGGTCTGTGACCACCTGTTCGGCTCGAAATCGAGGTCGACACCGTTGATCCCGTTGGTGTCGACGAAGGACTCTATGCTTGCCTCTGCTCTTGTCCGGCGTGTGGCGTTGCCCAGAACCGATTTGGTCGCCCGATTGCCGGCGGAGACGGTCACATAGACGCGATGGGCTGCGGCACGCACTGCTGCCAGGTTCGCAGCGCTGAATCCATTGCACGGCAGGCTTGCCGCCGTTTCGATCACCACCCGTCCACCGTTGGTGACAGCCAGATACTCGGGTTTGAGGACGGCAATGGGTTGCGCATCAAGGTTGGCGAGCTCGCCCGGAACATCACAGGCAGGCTGCCCCGCTGACGCCGGGTAGATCCACGCCTCGAGCGTTTGCGGGAGCGGCGTTGCTGAAGCGTTGGTCCCTCCGGCGACCACAGCCACGAGGACGGTTGTTGACCCGAGAAGCAGGAGAACCAGGGCGACGATGCGCCGTCGAGGGGCCCCGGCACGGCTTCGATGGTCTCGTCTCTTTGAAAGCCTTGCCATCCCGCCCCCAATGACCAAAACGGTGCGCAGTTCCGACCCCGACCAGCATAGTGATGAGCGTCGAGATGTCGTCGTGAGGTCCCGCCAGGCTGGGCTAGGCCGCTGTGCGGCCTCCCCGACACCTTGAGGTCAGGACCATGATCACTCTTGCGGACGTCCTTCCCGAACTCGACCATCTAATGCAGCCATTGATCTCTTGGGCCAGACTGTGTTTGGGAGGTGGCTGTATGCCTTACAACACCGGCCGGATCGCCCACGACGCTGACGCGCACATCATGGAGACTCCGACGTGGCTCCGGGATCACGCCGATCCATCCGTCCGCGACCGAATCAAGACCCTCACGTACCCCGGTGGCAATGAGCTTCGTCAGACCGGTGATCCCGACGAGCAGCGCCGGAACCTGCTGGCCTCGTTCGATCGGCTCGCGGAAGTGCACAAGTCTGCCGATTACCGGGCACAAGAGTCCCACGAGATCATGAACCGCAAGAACTTCGCCGCCACCGGATCATTCATCGCTGCCGACCGATCGCGAGCCCTCGACCTGCTGGGGTTCTCGAGCCAGCTCGTGTTCAACACGTTCCACAATCGGCGTCTTCACGACTGGGAGCACAGCGGCGATCTCGAGCTCGCTTACGGAGCAGCCCGCGCCCACAACCGTGGGATGACGGAGTTCTGCTCCGCCGACTCCCGCCTCCTGCCCACCTGCTACGTGCCGCTCGTCGACTTCGGACTGGCGCGCTCGATGGCGAAGGAAGCCGTCGACATGGGAGCGGCCGCCCTTCTGGTCGCCTCGGGATGTCCGCGCGGCCACTCGCCGAGCCACATCGGCCTCGACCCGGTATGGGCGACGGCCCAGGAGGCGGGAATCTGTGTGGTCTTCCACGTCGGGGGAACCGGTGACCTCATCGACCGGAACTACTTCCACAACGGCCTTCCCATCCCCCCCGACTTCCACGGCGGTGAGGAGAACTTCCGATCGGTCGACTACATGGGGATCCCCGGACCACCGGCGCAGACTCTCGCCACGATGATCTTCGACGGCGTCCTCGACCGCTTCCCTCGCCTGCGCATAGGTGTGATCGAACAGGGAGCCGTCTGGGTGCCGTCTTGGTTGCGACAGATGGAAGCGGCCGTGGAGGCCTTTCTCCGACACGAGGAGCGCATCCGTGCCCTCTCGCTCAGGCCAACAGAGTACGTGCGACGCCAGGTTCGCTTCACCCCGTATCCCACCGAGGACGTCGGATGGATCATCGAGCAGAGCGCACCGGAACTGTGCATGTTCTCCTCCGACTACCCCCATGTGGAGGGAGGCCGGAGGCCGATCGAACGTTTCGAGGCCACCCTGGCCGAGGCGACCGAGGACACGAGACGACGGTTCTACAGCGAGAACTTCCTCGACCTCCTCGGACCGGCGGCGCGCGCATTGGCGGCTTGATCGGCCTTCCCCTCTCTGCTCCCTCACCACAGATGTCTGGGCCGATATCCCACGGGCCCCCCATCGGGGAGGCGACGGTGGTACTGGGATCTGTGTGCAACGCATGTTCGTGCGTCGATTGTCTATCTTGTGATCCTGCACAACCACCGAGTCGATCAGAGGACTGTGATTGCCCGAGCCGCGCTAGCCGCCTTCCTCATGGCGGCTCCGGCGGCGCTGGCCGCGTGCGGCACGGCGACCGCCAACTCCGCCGTCTCGCGAGTGGAGGTGAGCTCATCGGCGACGCCAGCCCGGCCGGGCGCCCTGACATCTTCGGCCGCGCTGCCGCCTGTGGCGGTGTCCGACAGTGGACGATCGACGTTCGAGGTCAGCGCGTCGCCGGTCGAGGCGGCGCCTGTCATCAACGTGCACTCTTTCGTCTGGAGTTCGGCACCCGGGCAGACCTTTCTGGTCGACACGCTGACCGTGAAGAACTCGACTGCCCAGATCGAGACGTTGTCGGACTTCCACGATCTGACAAGTGGTCTGGCCCCGGACGTCACCTTTGTCATGAGCGCCTCGAATGCCGGGTCCCTGGGGTACTCCGCTGACTGTGGCATCGACTCGGCGTACCCGGCACCACTGTGCGCGATCAGCTTCGGGCAGGGCCTGACCATCGACAACGACTCCGCCGATCACAACAATCGTTCCCCCGTGGTGCTCTCTCCCGGGTCCACCGCACAGATCACGCTCAGTTACGGGCCGGTCCTCGACAGCGTGACGCCGACGGCGGTATCGGTGTACTTCGACGGCGGGGTTTCTCTGCCCGTCGACCTGACCCCGTGAACGACGACCACCGCTGGACGCTCAGCCGCCGCCAGGTCCTCGCGGGGGGCCTGGCCGGCGCGGCGGGGGTGGCCACCGCCGGTCTGGCGGGATGCTCGGGGCCGGCGCCGAAGGCAAAGCCCGTCCAACGCGCCGCCGCCCTCGATCGCGAGGCGCCCGGCCCTCCGGGAAGCCCTTTGGTGCTCAGTGTCGACGGCCTCGTCTCGCCCATCGGCCTCGACCCCGCTGACGTCCACTTCGCATGGCAGGTCGGAGACCTCCGCCGGGGTGCCCTCCAGACCGCCTACAGGCTGGTCGTGTCGCGTCGGTCGGTCGCCGGCCCTGGCATCGGCACGTCTACCCAGGTATGGGACAGCGGGAGGGTGCCCGGCACCGCACAGGCGTTCGTCCCCTATGGCGGTCCCACCCTGGCATCCGACGCCACCTACGCCTGGACCGTTCAGACCTGGGCCGCTTCGGGCGGGCCGGGCCCCTTTGCCCCGAGGTCGACGTTCGAGACAGGACTCCGGGATCCTGATTGGAAGGCCCAGTGGATCTGGCGGGCCACGAGCCTGCAACCCGACCAGTACACGTACGCGCGCAAGGAGGTCACGCTGCATGGCGCGCCCATCGTCCGGGCGCGGGCATACGTCTCGGGAGACCAGCAATACGAGCTGTATGTCAACGGCACCCGGGCGGGCAAAGGGCAGGCCTACTGCTACCCCGACGCCCAGTACTACGAGTCCCTGGACGTCACAGCCCTCCTGACCGCAGGCGAGCCGAACGCGGTGGGCTTGGTGTACGGCTGGCAGGGGGCAACGAAGGGCCATCCCGCCGGGCATCCGGGCTGCATCGTGCAGGTGTCGGTCCTCCACGCCGACGGCTCGACGGAGCTCATCCTCACCGACGGGACCTGGCGCGTGCGGGCCGGGGCTTGGCTGCCAGGGACCGAGCGCGACCTCGAGGGAGACAAGGTTGACTACACCGAGAACATCGACGGGCCCGCTATACCCGTGGGCTGGGAGAGCCCGGGCTTCGACGATAGTGGTTGGTTGCCCGCATCGGTGCTGGGACCTGCCGGTGTAAAGCCGTGGACGCACCTCGTGTCGGTCCGCACCCGGATCGTGGAGGAACCAGTACTACCGGTTTCGCTGACCACGCTGTCGACGGGCGCGGTCGTCGCCGACTTCGGCAAGGTCTACGCGGCCGTGCCCACGGTCACGTTCCACCACGGGGTGGCCGGGCGCGCCATCACGATGCGAGCCGGCTACGCGCTCGACGAGCCCGGCGACGGAGTGCCCTTTTCCGGCCTGCCCGGTCAGGTGTCCACCGTGCACGGAACGCAGCACACGAACATGCGCTACTCCTATGTCCAGCGGGGCGGGACCGAGGAGTTTCATCCCTTCGACTTTCTCGGCTTCCGCTACTTCCAGATCGACAACCCGGGCGAAGTACTCGCACCGACCGACATCGTGGCGCTGGCCCGCCATACTGCCGTTCCCGACGAGCACGCCGGCACCTTCACATCGTCAGAGCCCACCGTGGATGCCGTCTTCGAACTGGGACGCCATTCCGCCCTCTTCTGCGCCCAGGAGCAGTACCTCGACACACCAACCCGCGAAAAGGGCCCATGGCTGTGGGACGGATTCAACGAGTCCCAGACGGCAATGGCTGCGCTGGCCGACCAGAACCTGTCACGCAAGTCGCTCCAGGAGTTCGCCGCGTCGCAGGCTCGGTACTGGCCGAGTGGTGCGATCAACAAGATCTACCCGACCGGTCTGGGTGCGGAGGACATCGACGAGTCCAGCGAGATCTATGCGGAGTGGGTGTGGCAGTACTGGTTGCACACCGGTGATCGGCCGTTACTCCACGAGGTGTACCCGGTACTGGTGAAGCTGGCAGGCTTCGTCCACGGCGCCGTCGACCGGTCCACAGGCCTTGTCACCGGGCTCCAGACGTCGGAGGCCTCGTATCCGTACCGAGTGGCAACGAGGCTGAACATCCTGGGGGCCAACGTCTTTCGCCGCACCGCTGATGTGGCCAGAGCCCTCGGCAGGCCAGCCTCCGAGGTCTCGGCCCAACGCGAACGCCAGGTGGCGCTCACCGCGGCGATCAACCGACGCCTGACCCGGACAGACGGCATCTACGTCGACGGGCTCGTGGGACGCGCTCATGCTTCTCGAGCTTCCCAGGAGGTCAACGCCTGTGCCGTCGTATATGGCGTCGTGCCCACTCGTCGTTTGAAGGCAGTAGGCGAGCACGTCGCCGGGCTCGGCATGCATGCCGAACCGCAGACGGCGGCCGAAGTAATCCGGACCCTTGCGACCGTCGGCGATTATGTCCAGCTGCTCGCGCGTCTCACCGACAGTTCCACCAACGGATGGGCGAACATCCTCGCCCGCGGTGCCACGTTCTGCTGGGAGGTATGGCAGCCGTCCGACGCCAACGGAGACAGCATGTCGCACGGGTGGGGCTCGAATGTCCTTGTCGAGATCCAGCAGTGGCTCCTCGGTGTGCGACCCTCGGGTGCCGGGTTCGAGACCTTCGACGTCTCCCCTCCTGCGGCGGGCCCGATCTCGGCCCTCGGCGCCGTGCCCACACCGCGTGGCAACGTGGTCGTGGGGTGGCAGCGGGCAGCCAAAGATCGGCCGGCCACCAGCGTCGCCCTGATCGTGCCTCCCAATGCCACCGCAACCCTCTCCCTGGCCGGCGTGCACGCCAAGACCGTCACCGAGAGCGGCACACCGATGGACCGGGTGGCGGGCGTCCGTGTCGCACCTTCGGGCGCCGATGCCGCGGTGTTCGTCGTGGGCGCAGGGACCTACCACTTCCAGGGCGTTGCCACGGGATCGTGACTCCGGGTGCGGCCAGCCGTCGGGAGGACCGCGCCCCGAGGCTGATCGTCACCCGACCGGTAGCCTTCTCTCCACCGCTCCGACGGCAGCGTGGCGTGGTCGAAGGGGAAAGCGTTGGTTCGAGGTGACGAGGAGATCGGGGTGAGGTGGGCAGCGTGACGATGTACGGACCTGACATCTATACCGAGCCAGACGGCGATCCGGACACGTTGGCGAATCTTGGTCCGTTGCGCCCCATGGCCGGCGTGTGGGAGGGAACCAAGGGCTCCGATCACCACCCCGTCGTTGAAGGGACCGAGGAGAATACGTTCGTCGAGCATTACGAGTTGCACCCCATCGACCGCCAGACGAATGGGCCCCAGCTGTTCTACGGCCTGCGCTACCACACCCACATCACCAAGCCCGGCGAACTCGAGACCTTCCACGACCAAGTCGGCTACTGGCTCTACGAGCCCGCAGCCGAGGCGGTCACCCTCACGCTGGGGATCCCCCGGGCCCAGGTGCTCCTGGCGTCGGGGCCGGCCGGGCCCGACGCCACCGAGTTCGAGCTCACGGCCACCGTCGGTTCCGAGGTGCACGGGATCTTGTCCAACCCGTTCCTCGACCAGGCGTTCCGCACGCTCAGCTACCGCATCCACGTCACCGTTCAGAGCGACGGGACATGGTCGTACGAGGAGGAAGGGGTGCTGCAGATCCCGGGAAGAGAGGAACTCTTCAGCCACACAGACCGAAACACCCTGACGAGGATCGGCCCACCCGATCTCAACCCGTTGGCCAGGGCCGCCGCCACGAGGTCAGGGCCCACCGTTGGGAGCGCGGGCAGCCTCGGCATCGGATCCCTGCGAACCACCGGGGAACGCCTCTGACCGGTCCTCACACCGTGGCCACCATGACGCCATCGGCAAACGAGAGTTCGCCCTCGCTCGGCCTCGAGTGCGTTTAGCCGGGAGGCGCGAAGAATTCGAGTGCGATGTTGTCCGGGTCACGGAAGGATAAACCGGACCCGTATGGCGCATCCACTATTCCCCCGTTCTTGATGCCGAGCGCATTCAGACGCGCTTCCCACGGCACCAACCCGGCGCGATTGGCACATGCAAATGCGAGGTGATCCAGACCCGGTCGATCCTCGGCGAACGGTTCGGTGCTCGACGGGTTCGGGAACTGGTGAAGACCGACCAGTGTGCCTCCGCCGAGCGCCCATACGACGTGCCGGAATGGTCCGGTGTCCTCATCGATGACTGGTTCGGCCTCGAAGAGCGCGGCGTACCATGGGACGCTTCGGTCGAGATCGCTAACGGTCAAGGCGACATGTGTGACAGCCGGGAACTCGGGCATGAGGTCTCTCCCATCCGTCCATTGGACGGCAGACTACCCTGAGTTCACTGAGATTTTGCTGGGTGCCAGTCGTTGAGTGGTCAACCAAAGGCTCGCTGGGCCGCCTCCAGGAGTAGCGGCAGCGAGACTGTCATCGGCCGCGATCAACCTGGACCACCGCCACGGGTCAGCTCGCTCGACGGGTTTGACTGGATCCGTGTTCTGTCGGGCCGGCCCGGAGGCCGAGTTCCTCGAGGCGGCGGTTCATGTCGTCCGGTGTGAGGCCCACCAGACAGGAGATGACACGGAGGTCCTCGCCACGGATCGTGATCACCGACCCGCGAAAGGCTGTCCGCATGGGTCGGCCGCACCGGGCGGGCGGGACCAAGAGGAGAACAGGCCTACGACGCCCTGACGATCAGATCCTGGATCTCATGCACTTCGGCCTGTGTGAGGCCGGTGGTCGCGCAGGACTGGACAACAGGGGCATTGGCAATTCCGGTGCCTCCGACAAGGGTCTGGTCGAGAGCCGCGGTATGTGAAGCACGTCGCGTATTGCTCCTCAGAAGCACCCAATTGAGCGGCTTGGTCCTGGGCAGCAACTTCGGGCGTCGGCGCATCGGTGACCGTGAAGGAGGTCGGAGCCTGGGCCACAATCGGCGGTTGGGACGTCACCGTGGTGCCCTTCTCTGCCGTCGGCGTGGCTCCGCCGCACGCAGACACCACAAAGCCGAGACCAACGACCAAAATGAGGACCATCATCCGGGGCACAGGAGGAACTCGACAGGCGGCGGTACGACCTTGATCCTGAGGAGTCGGATTGTGCATGGCGTGTGATCCCGTGTCGAGCCTCGGACGGAGGACGGCTACCAGACCGCCTGCAGCTCGGCGAGCGATTGGAGATACACGCGGTGCTCGTCGGTGAGGTCCACGAACTGGACACCGGTTCTGACCCGCTTGTTCCTGGTCGGCTCGGCGTGGCGCACTTCTCCCCGGAACTGCAGGGCGATGATGATGCTCCTGCCCGCCGTCTCCCCCGGGTCGGCGTCGAGGAGCTCCAGGCCGGCACCGGCCGAGGACAGGTCGACGATGCGGCAGCCAACGCCCTTCGGGATCCCCTTCGATCAGGTACCTCCCGCGCCAGTCGGTGAAATGGCGGGGGAGGAGCCTCCGGAGCTGGTGCATGGGTCGCCAATCTCGATCCCGTCGGCCTGTCACCCAGACATGCCACCCGGGTACTTCGGTCTCTCGGGCTTTCAATCGGCGAGAAATCCCCGGACCTTGATGGTGGGAGCCACCTTTCGCCGCCGCCGGCCGGTCCGGTTCCGGTGGCGATCCTCACACCCGACGCTCCGCTCCGACCTCCCCGTCGGGGTGGAACCACCTGAGTGGTATCCCGATCTCGTTCTCTTCCGAATTGTGTCGATGTCCTTATCAGCGGCTTTGGGCGCGTCTCACCATGGAGAGCGATGCGCTCAACCGGTAAGGAGTCAGCATGGAATACCAGCTCAAGCGATTCCTGCCTCGCCAGTTTGCCAACTGGCCCGGGACATACATGATCGAAGGCAACACCGATAGCCGCTGGGGTGATTGTCGAGTCATTGACGTCTCGTCGGCGGGCGCTGGGCTCGAATTGCGGGATGCGGGTGAAGATGCGACCGAAGGTGGCCACATCCTCGTCGCCGGGCACCTGCGGGGAGAGATCCGGAACTCCCGGCCCGACCGGCAGGGAGGCACCAGAGTCGGCATCCAATTTGCCGATCTCGGTGGCACCGAGCGCGCCTACCTCGCCTGTCTGAATCAGCTCGATGCCCTCTGGTAATCGCCCGACCGTCCGCTTTAGAGCCGTTCGGCCCTGCTCCGGGGGCCCGATTCGGTCGATGGGTATGTCGTGACCCGCGCCAGGATCCTCAGCTTCCACGTCGACGCCGACGAGCTCCCCGGGCTGACCGCAGCCCTCGATGCCGTCAGCCAGATGTTTGCTGACCACCCCGATTTCCGCGGGCTCGTCTGCTTGGACCACGACGGTGCGCGTCACGAAATCATGGTCATGACGCTGTGGGACGGCCAAGGACTCGATGACACCCAGCACGACTCAGAGATCGCCCGCGAGCGCATCGCAGCCACGACCGACCTCGGCGTGAGCAGCAAATGCTACGACGTCCTCCGCCTGGTGCCGGGGTCCACGACCCTGGAGCGCGTCTTGGCTGACAGCCTCACTCTCGGTTCCTGAAGGGGAACGGGCCCTCAACGAGCTGAGCGCTTCGGACCTACGGGCTCGACGAGAACGAGTTTCCACTCAAGGTCATCGTGGCCGCCGTCACCAGCTTTCAACTCGGTCTCATCGTCGAGGGTCTCTCCAATGTCCACGAGGGCCACCCGGAGCTCCTTTATTGGATCCAGCAGTCGATCGACGACATGGAAGACAAGCGGGCTCGGTCATGAGGCTGACCGCTTCTCCGGGCGCGGGGACTGGTCGAAGACCTCTGGCGCCACGATTGGCCAAAGTGTGACAGCCAAGCGTCACCGGGTGCTCCCAGGCTGGACCTCTCCGACTTGCACCCGACACGGCGTCCGCCGTCGGGCCCGGTCTCGACGAGGCCGCCCCCTCGCCGGGCCCCACCTCCCGCCGGCGCGTGGTCGTAGGTGGCGGTGGCATGATCGATGCATGGCCTCCCGCTCCTGGGTCGTCGCGGGCCTCGACAACGGAGGCACCTCGAACAGCGCGACCTTGCTCGACGGCTCGGGCCACTTCTTGGTCGACAGGCTGGTCGAGAGCCCCAGCCGGGTCAGAGAAGGGCCGGATGTGGCGGTGGGGGCCCTCATCGAGGCCGTCGACCAGGTGCTCCGCCTCTCGGGTGTGTCGAGGGAGTCGGTGCGGGCCGTCGGCCTCGGAACCCCGGGCCCGGCCAGCGCTGACGGTGTCATCTCCTCGAGGGGCGCCACGAATTTCTCCGACCCGGCGTGGCACGGCTTCGAGTTTCGCGGTGTGCTCGAGCGTCGGCTTGGCGTCCCTGTCGTCTACAACAACGACGGCAACGCCGCTGCGCTCTGGGCCCACCACGAGCACTTCGGGCCCGAAGCGTCGCTGCGATCGTCGGTCTCGGCGATCGTCGGCACGGGACTGGGGGGAGGGCTGATCGAGGGCGGACGAGTGATCCGCGGCGCTGCGGGGATGGCGGGCGAGCTCGGGCACGTCCACATACCGATGCAAGGACTGCTCGCCGAGGGACAGCCCGTTCCGGTATGTCAGTGCGGCTTCGTTGCTGATGCTGAGAGCGTGGCGTCACTGACGGGCATCGAGAGGAATCTGTTGCCCTACTGGCTGACGCGCTTCCCCCACCACGAACTCACGAAGGTGGCGACGATCAGCGACGCCGCCAGGCTGGTCCGGGGTCTCGGAGACGCCGGAGACCCGCTGGCGCTCCAGATCTTCGATCAGCAGGCAATGGCACTGGGGCGGCTCTTCACGATTGCTTCCAACTTCCTCGATCCGAACGCATACTTCGTCGGAGGAGGCGTCGTCGAGGCCTCCCCGGGCTTCCGCGACTGGTTCTTGGGCCGGGTCCGCGAGTACACCTCACTGCGCGAAGAGCAGCACGAGGTGACGACCTTCGCCCTCATCCCGGATCTCGATATGGCGGGCGCCCGAGGCGCCGCGCTGGCGGCTCTCGACTCCCTCGACGAACGCTGATCGGCTGACGCCACATCCATTGCCGCGATCCTTGTCGCGAGGCTGAAGTGTCAGGGACTCACCACCGTGTTCACGATCGGCTGGTACTGCCGACAGGGCTCGTTGCGGAGGCTCGGACACGGTGGCAGCGGTGTCGGAACCCCGACACCGGGAACGGCCGGAAGGACGAGGCTCGACGGCATGGAACGAGAAGAGGCGATCGAGACCGTCGCCGTGCCAGCGGGAACGGTCTGGCTGAACGACCACACCGGCTGGGTGCCATTCGGGGCCGAGATCGTGACACGTAGGCGCGATCCGGCTCGATAGACGTGGCCCTCGTAATAGAGCGGAATGACCACCTTGACGAACTGCCCGCTCGGCAGTGGTGCCGCATCGGCCGCCGTGAAGGCGGGTATGGGGTCGAGAATGGTGCTCCGCTGCTTGAGGAGGTTGTGGGCGTTCGCGGCCAGTTGGCGCTCGCTGGCGCGAATCCAGCCGTTCTGGACGAACGTCTCGTTGCCGTCCGGACGGACTTCGCTGATCGTGGCCTGCAGATCGACGTCGGGGGTGGATGAGCGCACCCAGAGATCGACGGCGCCCGATCCAACGACCACGGTGTTCGCCGTCAGCGGCGCCGACACATAGGAGACGGCCGTGCCGGTGGGATTCTGCTCCCAGTTCCACTGCCACTGCGACGCGTTACCCCACAGGCCCCCGGTCCCGGTGTTGGTGCTCCCGTAGTCGGTGAGGGGTAGCGCACTCGCGTTCGACGTGTAGGCGTTGACACCCTCGTGGGCCGGCGGCGCCGTCCCGAGTGTCCCCGCCGGCCCCAGGTACCACGTCCGGGCGGTCGTGCCGGAAACGGGATAGGCCGAGAAGTCGTGCTCGAACCCGGGATACGGATCGCCGGGAGTCGAGCTCCCGGTGGGTGACGTTCCGGCGCCATTGTCGAAGAGCACTCGCACCTCGGGAAGTGCCTCGAAGGACCCCAGTGCCGATTGGTACGTCGGAAGCGCCTGGATCGGGTCCGCCGGCAATGTGACGAGGTCGGTCTGCGGGAGTCCCATGGCCGCCTGGTAGATGACCGGAGACGCGGCGTCGATGACGGCCGCGTTCACGATGGGCGCCTGGTGAGCTACGAACAATTCGAGGAAGTCGTACCAGCGGTCGAAGGTGGATGGATCGACTGAGTCGATGTGGGCACCGTTGGTGAAGGTGAACCACTTCTGCTTGGTTCCGGTGAAGTGCTGGACCAGGTCCGGGCAGTGTCCCCCGGTTTGCTCGTCCTCCCATTGACACGCCATGAACACCGGAACCTTGATCTTCTTCACGAAGGAGATCGGATCCAACGGGTCGGCTACTGGGGGGTTGTAATAGGCGTTCGCCGCGATTTTCGTACTGAGGTCGGCAGCTTCGCCATGGAGGACCTGGTTGGCCAGACATGTCGTATCACCGTCTTGGATCTGGTGGTACGCGTAGGGCTGCCCGCTGTTCGGTCCGGCGGGCTCTGCCTCCTCCTGTCGCTGCTGCGCCCATGCCACGGCAAACCCGCCATTGAGGATGCCGCCGGGATAGAGCGTCGTCGCGGTGGCGTCGAGGGTCGAGAGTGGCGAGATCGCCTCAAGGTCGGGGGGGTCGAGTTGTGCGGTGAAGAGCTGGCTGATGGCGCCGTACGAGATACCCATCATCCCGACTTTGTGATCGAGCACCCACGGTTGGTGTGCGATGGTCTCGATGACGTCGTACCCATCGAGGTCTTGCAACGGCTCGAAGAAGTCGTAGGCGCCGCCGGAGCAACCCGTCCCCCGCATGTTCACGTCGACGACCGCGAAGCCCATGAGATTGGCGAGCACGGCAATGCCGTTGACGGGCCCGGCAGGGTCGGCGTACCCATACCCCGAGTACTCGATCAGGGTGGGGTACGGCGGAAGGTAGTCAGGGCCACTGGGGAGGCTCGTACCCGACGGCAGGCCGGGCTCGCCGGCCGGGCTCGTAGGCGGGTGCACGTCGATGGCGAGCTTCGTCCCGTCGCGGGTGGTCAGATAGGTGTACCCGTTGTCAGGAATCGACTGGTTGTAGATACCCGGATCCCAAGGCGCGGCCCGATCTCCGTGCACCGTGATCCGGCCCGATTCTGCCCGGTCTGAGACCCGCAGGACTCGGTAGCCTTTGCGCGGCGGCACATTGCGAAACAGCACACCACCGAGTGAATCGGCGTTCTGCGTGGAGAGGGTCCGTCCCCCCGGGGCGATGAGCGCCATCTGCGCGTACGGCGCCAGACCGGTGACGTACACCTGCTCGGCACTGCCGACAGCGTTGAAAGAAGGTGCTGCTGTGGCCGCCTCTGCGCTGGTGGTCGTCAGCGAACTGACGACCATCCCAGCGCCGAGCAAGAGTGCACCGCCCCTCGCCACGCGCCGTATCACCGACGTCTTGTCCGCCGTGGTGCCGCGCAACATCGGACCGCCTCCTATTCTCAACACTCCGTGTGAGCATCGAGCCCAAACATGTGGCCGCTTCGCGCCACGCTGCGACGGATCGCGGTAGCGGTACCTTGCTGTGCACCCGCAAGGGGACGACTCGGCTCAGGGACCGTTCCCAATCGGTAGATCGTCGCTTACCGGCGACTGTGGTGAAGCAGTGAAATCACCTGGGTGCGATAGGTGATGTTTCGGGCGGAAGCCGGAATGCCGGCGGGCATGCGGCAGGGCGCTCCCGTTCGGAACCCCGATGCCCCTCTCGGTGCCTGGCCTCGATCGGGACGCCTCACCGCCCGAGTTGACCACGAGTTGGGAGGGGGTTGAGCACAGCGTGAGGTGGCTCCCTCATCATGAGTGGCGGGTCATTGGCGGGCGGCTTCTCTCTTCGGACTCCCTCCTGTTCAGAGGCTTGAGTGGCGTCATCTTGGAAGTGGGCCGACGACGTGGGGGTGGGCATCGGTGTTGCACGCGTTCAACCTCTATGACCTGTTCGTCGTCAGCTTCGTGGAGCTGATTCTCTCGACCGTCCTGGTCCTGAGCCCGGCCAGAAGTCTCGGCACCCGGTTTCGGTGGCCAGGATCACGGGTTACCGAGGTTCTCGTCGCCGCGGCCGGAGCGGCCGCCATCGCCGCCCTGGCGTGCTTTGTGACCGCCGAGTTGTGGGACATTCCCGTGTTCGGCCTCGAGACCGCCGCCTACCTCCTCACCATCTTCTCGATCGTGGTCATCGTCCTTCGTCCTGACTGCACGGTCGTCGGACAGGTCTTCTATGCGTCCTACGCCGCCGCTGGCCTCACCTTCCTGGCGTTCGCAGCCCTCGTGGCGACCGCTGCCACCACCTCGATGTTCGAAGCCCTGACCTCGTCGCTCCTGATCATCTTGGACCTGGCGGCCTTCCTGGTGTGGAGTTCGAACGTCAACTATGTGAGCGACGTCTTGTGTCGCACCCGCCACTCGCGTCCGCCGCCGATAGCGGATCCCACCTACTTGCCCATGGTTTCACTCCATATCCCGGCCTACAACGAGCCACCCGAGCTGCTCATCGAGACGATCAAGGCGGTCGAGCAGATCGACTACCCGGATTTCGAGATCGTCGTCATCGACAACAACACGTCGGATCGCTCCGTGTACGGACCCGTCGAGGAGTATTGCCGCCACCGCGAGCGCGTCCGCTTTGTCCACGTCGCTCCGTGGCCAGGATACAAAGCGGGAGCCTGTAATCTGGCGCTGCGGAGCTACACCGATCCACGCGCCCAGATCATCGGGCTGATCGATGCCGATGACATCGTCCAGGCGCACTATCTCCGTGAGACGGTTTCCTACTTCTCCGATCCTCGCCTTGGCTTCGTCCAGAGCTTCGAGGGAAACCGGGACTTCGAAGGAAGCGCCTACTACACGGCGTGCGTTGATTCGTATCAAGCCTTCTACATGTCCTCGATGTCCTCGCGCAACGAACGCGATTCGGTGCCCTTCGTCGGCACAATGGGCCTGTTCCGGCGCAGTGCCCTCGAAGACATCGGTGGCTGGAATGAATGGTGTATCAGTGAAGACACTGAGGCGTCGCTCCGGGTGCTCAAGGCCGGTTGGTCAGGGTTGTACGTGCCGAGATGCTTCGGCCGAGGCATCGTGCCTCCCACCTATGCAGGTCTGAATACGCAGCGTCATCGGTGGTGCTTCGGTGCCATGCAGATCCTCCGCCTGCATTGGAGGAGCTTGATGCCCTGGGACCGATCGCCCGAGAACCACCTCACGAGCAGCCAACGCCGGGACTACCTGATGGCGTGCATGAGCTGGTTTCGAGACCTCTTGATGGTTGTCTTCGCCCTCCTGCTGCTCGTGATCACCGGGTTGCTGCTCTCCGGATCCCACTTTGCACTCATGCCGCTGGCTGGAGACAAATCGCTCTTGCCCCTGTCCCTCATCATCATCGCCACCATTTGCATGATGTGGACGCTTCGACATTGGACCTCGATCTCGCACCGCAGGTCCCTCCTCGCCCTGGTGATCAGCTGGTCTGCGAGCTGGGTCACGGCGCTCGCCTGCGTCGAAGGAATGGCACGGCGCGAAGGTGTGTTCCTCAGAACCGCAAAGACCGGTTCGGCGCCCCACCCCTTACGGACGGCCCTCCGGGTGAGTCGGTGGGAGGGTCTCCTGGCCGCCGCGCTGTTCGCGTCGGCAGCCCTCCTCGCAATCAATGCACATCCACCGATCCTCCTCATCGTGATCGTTTCCCTGCAGGGGATCGTCTACTGCTGTTCACCACTTGCCTCGTTGTGGAACCTGCGCGCGGAACGAGTGAGCAGGGCCGAGTTCCGTCGTCGCTTTGCGGAGAAACGAGCGCGGGACGCTCGACGCGTTCGACCGCTGTTCGGCGTCGTCCGGGTCGCATCCATCTTGGTGGCTGCGCTCTTGGTCGGTGCCGCATTCGCGGCCGTGGCGGCTCCCGTTCGGCTCCAGCCCGGCACCACGTCGACTCATTCGCACGGCAAGCGACCGGCTGGCACTCCCGTCCGGACCGTCCGACCTCCGACCCACGGGCAAGGCGGACACGGGCTCTGATCGAGGCCACAGGGGTGCCACACGGAGAACGAATCCCTGTCCGAGCCCGGCGTGGGGGCGTCGCCCCGGCGACCTGGCGGGGGGCCACCAGGTCGCTCGAGGACGCGCCCTCACACGGCAAGCCCCCAGGTGGGCGCTCCTACCTGAGCAACGCCCATTTCCCGCTCCAAAGCCGCTTGCGGCGCTGGTAGAACTCCTCCCCTGTCCTCGGCCAGAGAGGGTGGTCGAAGTACGGCACTCGGACTTCCCGCCGCTGGCCATGACCTCCCGCCAGCAGTGTCACTTTCGTGCTTCGGGCCTGGGGAAAACAAGAGGACGATGCTGGGGAAAACGGTTTCCGGGACGAGTTCCTAGCGTCGCTGCCACCGCACCGCTTCCTTCGTGCTGGCGGCGAGCGGTAAACCGACATCGTCGGCAAATGCACGGGCAACCTCCGGTGCCGCCGTCAAACGGTCGCGCTCACCGGACGCGTAGATGATCTCGATCGATCGGTCCGGTGAATGCCACACGATGGAGCTGATCTCACGCTCCACCACGCCGCTCACTTCTCCGACCCATCGCGACGATGGGGTCGAGAAGAGGTCGAGCAGAGTCGTGATCGAACGCTCGACCTCGGCGAGTCTCAATGGCTTGGCGATCAGGGACAGCGCACCGCCACGGATGAGTCGTATCCTCTCGCTCTCGTCGCCGGACAATACCGCCACCGGAATCAGAGCGCGACCCGAGCCACGTTTCAGAGGGTTGATGACCGCGCTCGCATCACCGCGCAACCACCCGTCGTCGATCAGAACGAGATCGGGAGCGGGTGAAGTGACGAGCTCCCGACCACCTCGTTGGGTGTCGGCCACCCTCAGGTCGACATCGTCGAACCTGTGCACGACATGCGAGAGCACGATGCGGCAGTGCGGATCGGACCCGACGAAGAGGACGGTCCGTCTCGTATTCTCCGCAGCCGAGAGCGTGCGCCTCTTCATGCCGAGGTGTCGACCCGCACGGCTGGTCGGCTTGATGGACGGCGGTGGAGGGCCCGTCGTTGCGAGGTCACAGAGGCACGGTACGGGGACGAGCGAAACGCCATGCGACGGAACGGCGACCAGAAAATGAAAGATTGGGTCACCGTCGATCGTCCTGGTCAACGGCGGACCCGGCTCATCGTCCCTGGTCAGAGCCCTCTTGGTCGAGGGGCCCGTCTGGCTACCATCCTGTGGAGTGAACAGGTGGCGATACGGGCTCACACTCCTCCCGCACGAATCGGCCCCGGACCAGGAAAGTGTCGAGGAGACCATCGCAGCGGTCGTGCGTTCCCGTCGGGACCTCGGCTGGGAACTGGTGCGAAAGGCCGAGCACGACGATTCCGAACTCCTCGTGTTCAGGCGTCCGGCGTGATTGTCAGGAGCGCGACGACGCAGGCTGAAAGGGCTGCAGCCACGCTGGCATCAGTGCTCGTCGACCTTCTTCGACCACAGGGCGGCCACGTGTTGCAACGCTTCATGCCACGCCTCGGGGGTATTGGCTTGATTCGCCTGGACGACCACTCCTTCTAGTTCGTCCGCAGTGGCCGTTGCGCTCGTCGCGGCCTCGACCAAGACCCGGGCGTCGTCGGTGGCCAGGGGTGCGGACGCCGCCATTTCCTCAGCCTGTCGCCGCGCGCTGGACGCGGCCTTGGCGGCATCACGCGCCTCTCGTTCGGCAACCTCGGCGGCCTGGGCCGACTGTTGCGCCGTCCTCATCGCTTCGGCGGCAGCTTCTGTCAAGGCGTGGGCTTCTTGTTGGGCCACCTCGGCACGTTGGACCGCTTGTGTTGCGATTTGGCGTGCGTGGGTCGCCAGTTGCATGGCGTATGACATTTCCGCGACCACCACCGCGGTTTGCGCCGCGCTCAGCCACGCTTCGGGGGTGCCCACCGCCAACGCGTTCCCCACCGCGGCCTTGGTCGCGCCCACCCAGACGTGGGGGTCCTTGTCCGCCTCTTGGTTGGGGAGGCCGGACGTGGACGCGGCTTCTGTCGCTTCACGGGTCGGTTTGTTGGACCGGGAGTCCATGACATCGGGACTCTCTGACGCGGCCGACTCAGCCATCGCGGCGGGCTTCTCATTCGGTGGTGCGGGCGGAGGGGCAGGGAGCGGCTGGGTTCGTTCCGCCCATGTCGCTCCGTCCCAGTATCGGGCCACGCCTCGATTGTGCGGGTCGGGATACCACCCCGCAGGGGTCGGGACAGCGGGGTCGGTGCGGGACTCGCTCTCGGTCGGTCGGGTCTGCGACGCAGGCACCTGGCCGTTGGAATCGCTCTTCTCGGGCTCGACCCCGGAATCGTCGCCCTTCTCTTTCTTGATGATTCGCATGGTCCCTCCCCCCGGCGGATCGGCCCGACGAACTCGTCCTCGTTCGATGGTTGCGAACATCTGATCGTGTGCTCGGCACATCAATTCTGGACCCTGAGTTGGCCAACTCCGTCTCAACTAATGGCATCCGGGCCGAGCCCATCCGTCTTCCCCCCCGACGTCGACCGCTCCTCAGGTCTTGCCACCGGCATCGATAGAGACGTGATCGATGTAGAACGAGAACCGCCGCCGTACCGCGTCGGGGTCGACGCCAAAATCCTCGAGGGCGTACTCGTGCACCCCGCGCCCGCCTCGAGGGTTCATGGTGGCCCAGTCCGCCATGCGCCTGCTCCCTTCGGTCCCGAGTGCCAAGCCGAGCTGCTCGTAGGCACGCTGCACCGTGCCCACCGGATCGCCGTTGAGGGCGCCGAAGTGGATGTCGGCGAACCTCCCTTCGCCGACGACGCGGCGGAAGGCCATCGCCCGACGCAGGGCCTCGTCCCAGAGCTCGATCTGAGCTGCGCCCAGGTCGGGATCGACCCGGTCGCTCACCCAGCTCCGGGTGTAGGCGATCAGGCTGCACACCGAACCCAGCACCTCGGCCGGATCCCGATGCGTCCATAGGAACCGGGCGTCGGGGTACGTCTCGAGGAGCCGGTCCAGCGCCAGCATGTGCACGGGCGTCTTCAGGTGCCACAGCCGAGGGGGGCAGCGCCATTGCAGCAGTTGCAGTACCCGCCGGTGGTACCGGTACGCGGGGGCCATGTCACAGCCCATGACCCAGTCCGTGTAACGGGGAACGTGGGCCATGCCGTCGAAATGGGCGGTGCGAAACTCCATCCCGAGCAGGTCCTGGCACTCCGTGGCGCCGGTCGCAGTCTGGAAGTACATCGACCTCATCCGGGGAAAGGTGTCGTACATCGCCTGGAGGCCGCGCTCCGCCTCCTCGATGCGGGGGTCGGTGTCCTCGGTGGCGGACTCGGGGGGTGGGACGGGATCGCTCGACTCCCACAGCCTCAGCGAACGGATCTGGGGATCGGCTGACAGCAACTGGCTCAACGCCGTCGTCCCCGTGCGGGGAAGCCCGATGATCACCAGCGGTCCCTCGACGACCTGGTCGGCGATCTCCGCGTGCCGGCGGTAGACGTCCTCGACGCGCAAGCGGTTGACGAGGAGCATCCGAAGCCGAAGCCCGAGGATCTCCTGGCCGAGTTCGGTGAGATCGGCCTCGCCGTCCAGGGAGTCGATGAGGAGGTCGAGGCCCTCTCGGAAGCTACTGCCCCCGAAGTCCTCGAGGCCGGTCTGTTCGACGGCCTGGGCGACGAGGTCGGGGGCGCTCAGCATCAGACGAAGTCCGAGCCGCCGTCGACGTTGACGTTCGCCCCCGTGACGTACCCGTTTCGCCGAGAGGCGAGGAAGGCCACCACCACGGCCACCTCCTCGGGAAGACCGGCCCGACCGAGGTCGGCGGGCTGGTGGAAGACCTCGTCGATCCACTGCATGACGTCGTGGGGGTCAGACGCATCGAGGCCGCGCGCGACGAACACGTCGCGCAGTGCCTCGGTGAAGCTGGCCGTGACGACCGTTCCCGGGCTCACCGTGTTGACCAGGATGCCCTCGGGGGCGAGCGAGCGCGCCAGGTTCTTCGACACGCTCGTCAGGGCCGCCTTCGACGCCGTGTAGGCGGGCAAGATCTCGCTCTGGCGCTGCGTCGAATGGGCGGACAGGTTCACGATCCGAGCCCACGACCCCCGCCGCAGCAACGGCAGGGCGGCCCGCACACAGCGAACAGCGCCCAGTGTGCCGAGTTGGAACGCCGTCACCCAGTCGGCGTCGCTCAACTGCTCGAATCGGCCGGCGGCCGGGCCGACGGTGTTCACGAGCACATTGAGCGAACCCCAGACGCTCTCCAACGTCTCGAACGCCGAGACCACGGAACCTCCGTCGGCCACGTCGACCTCGAGCCCGAGGCAGTGTGGACTGCCCAGGCCCTCGAGATGGCCGACCATCTCGTCGAGTCCGGCACGGGCGCGGGCCAGCACCGCCACGCGGGCGCCCTCCTCGGCCAGGCATTCGGCGATGGCCCGCCCCATGCCCTTCGTACCCCCGGTGACAACGGCGGTTGCGTCGGAGAATCCCAAATCCATTCGAGGCTCCTGTCGGTGAGCGCCCGGGGCGGCGTCGGGGTGGGTCGACCTCTCGTGCTCAGCGGGGGAAGCGCCGGCGCACGGCGGTCCGGCGGCGGCCGATCGTGGTCCGTCGCTCGACCGGGTCGACGCGCGCCGTTCCGGAGGGGAGCGCCCCACCGAGCTCGTCGATGGGGACGACGTGCGTCGTGGGGACGGGAGCTCCTTCGGCCCGGACCCAGCGAAAGATCATCGGTCCCTGGCGGTGTCCGGCGGTGTCGAGCCAGTTGGCCACGCCCGGATCGGTGTGCGCCACCACGGCCCGGAACACACCATCGTCATCGACGACGGCCTGGTGGCCGTTGAGGCTCGACTGGCGATTGGCGTAGTCGATGGTTTCCCACCAGTGATTCCCGAGCGACACGCTCCAGTAGAGCGCGCCCGGGGGGGTGACCTCGATGACGAGGGCCTGATCGTCCTCGAGCTGCCACGACCCCCACACGCTCACGTTCTCGGCGGCGGCCCCCATCGCGGTCAGCGAGGCGGGTTGGCGAAAGACATTGACCCCCTGGGCGCGCCCGCCGTCTTCGACATCCAACCAGAACGCCATGCTGGCCTCGAGGAATGCCCCGATGGCGGTCAGCTGCCTCGCCACCCCCGCCGGCGACAGCCACTCCGGGTCTGGCCACGACGGGCCCGGCTCGAGACACTCGATCTGGAGGTCGGCGGGCACCTCGGTGTCCCAGTCGTAGAAGAACTGCCTGACGACCAGGGACGAGGTCCGTGCCGACAGGGCCATCCAGTTCCCGGGGTGCGGAGTGGCGGACAAGACGATCTCGAAGGACCCGTCATCGGCGATGTCGAGGTCATCGGCGACGACGTTGGCCGAGCTCTCGATGCCCGCCATGACCTGGAACCCGAGATAACGGACGGTGCCCCGCCGACCCCGAACGCGATAGGTGCCGTCGCCACGCAGGGCAGCCCCGGTGTACGCCGCGTCCGGACAGTCCATGCCCCATTTGAGGACGGCGTCCACGTTGGCAGGAGCAAAGAAGGGGTCGTAGGGATCCGACGGCCGCAACGCCTCGTCGATGGCGAGCGAGAGCAGCACCAACAGGTGCCGGTAGCCGGCGGCCCGATCGATCGGAGAGGTAGGCGCTCGTGCCGATCCCACCAAGTCGGCGGCGGCGCGCAACCCGGCCACCATGGCGTCAAAGGCGGCGCCCGACATGAGGTCCTCGTCGTTGGCCTCGCCCCGTCGGTAGGCCGATCCCACCGTGGCCGGGAACCACGCCATCGAGGCTCCCGCCTCTGCGGGTGTGCTCATCGGTCCCCCTCAGTCCGGCCGGACTGTAGCCCGACCGATCGCATCCAGCACGGTGGAGTCCGTCACGAACGCGCCGACGCGGTGACGGGCGCCCCGCCTTGGACAGGGGGTGCCAAGCAGTCCTGTAGTGCTCCCCACACCTCGGCAACGCTGCCCGGAGCACTCACCGGTGACGCGGCGGCGGTGACGACGGACGGAGCGGTGCACGCCAAGCCGGCCTCGACGCCCTTCACGTCCGTCTCGAGCCCGGACAGGATCTGGTTCTCGGCGGATTGCGCCGAGTCCAACAACGCGGTGGCACGAGCGACTGATGACGCCGCGGCCCGTCGCTTCGACACAGCCGCCTTGACGCCCGCTGCGGCCCGCTCGTAATCGTCAGTCAGGAGGGAGGCGGCGATGGTCCGGTAGAACTGGCCGATCGTGTCGCGCTGGTCCGGGGACCCCAACAGGGGCTGGCTCGATTCGAAACGGGATGCGGCCGCGTCCGTATAGTCATCGAGGGCCAGCTGGCGAAGGGCGAGCCTCGCCCTCGACAGGGTGGTCCGTGCCGCCGAGACCGTATGGTCGGACGCGACGAGCAAGACATTCTTCGCGGCGACGAGGTTCTCATCGGATGCAGCGACGTAGGCGGCCTCTTCGTAGGACTGCAAGTCGACGCCCGTGTTCGAATAGCTCGTCAAGGAGCCGCCCAGCTCCCGTGAGCTGCCGTTGAGGAGGGCTTGGACGATCTCTCCCGCCAGCACCTCGGTGGCGTAGCAGGGAATGCCGTCTGCCGAGGGTGCGCACCACGGGCTCTGGTCGACGTCGAAGAGAAAGATCCCGGGCACCGAGACGTTGCCGGCCACCAGGGCGGTCACGATCGGCGCCATGACGGGCTGCAGGAGCGTCGCCACCGTGGCTGCACAGCCCGCGGCCCATGTGGCGAAGGCCGGAAAGCCACCCGGTCCGATCACGGCGGGGAGGGGCGCTCCCGTCGAGTCGGTGACCTGGCGCACGTTGAACGGGTTGTACGCGGCGGTGTTGTTGGTGGAGCCCCCCTCGACCACCTGCCACTCGTCGAGGTCGGCCACGTTGGCCGCTGTCCCCGGCGCACCGACTCCGTCGAGGACGCACAGCTCCCACCCCGGAGGCAGGGGCGTGCCAACCACGGCCCCGGAGTTCGGCGAGGGGCTGGCGTCAACCGGGGAGCCGATCGCCACGACACCCACCACCACGACGGCCAGCGAGACACCGACGCGAACGTGGCCGAAGATGCGTGCCATCGACTTGCTGTGAGGGAGGACCAGCACCTTCAGTCGTCTGGGATTCGGGGGGAAGCGACGACATCCTCACCGAGCCGTACCGAGACGGTCAAGGCGACGAGGGATGCACCACGGTCGGGGCGACCTCGGACGACCGGTCCGGAGGCGTGGCTCCGAGGACGGCGACGGCGTGATCGCCGAGAGGGGGAGGACCACCACGGTGCGGCGCCACCGATCTGTGTCCGTGGTAGCCGGATCCGATGGTTCTCAGAGCTCGAAGCGGTAGAGCGGGTACCACAACACGATTCCTCGCTCGTCGCCGAGCGCGGTGCCCTCGACCGTGCAGTTCGCCCCCTCCACCATCCCCGGAATGGACCGAACCCCGCCGAACACGATGCTCAGCTGTCCGGTGCCGTCGTCGATCGTGAAGATCTGCGCGGCAGACCCGCGCCAGGTGCACCGTTCGGCATCGACGACCTTGCCCGTGACCACGACGCGCTCACGGACCCTGGCATCGGCGACGCGACGGGCAATGGGGCGGTCACCCCACCAATCGCCCGACGTGGGCTCCCAGACCTTCACCGAAGGTGAGCGAGGGCCTCGTTGAGCTGCAAGACGTCGATGTAGCTGCTCCCCATGAAGCCCAGCTCGGCGCCGTTGGTCTCGCGGCCGATGAGCGCGCGAAGGGCTGACGGGGTGATCCCGGTGGCCTTGGAGACCATAGGGATCTGCACCAGGGCGTCCTGAGGGGAGATGTCGGGATCTATCCCGCTGGCCGAGGTAGTCACGAGGTCGGGTGTGGGGTTCACGCCACGCTTGTGCCAGTAGGCGACCAGGGTCTGCGTGTTTGCCAACAGGACCTTCGACCTCGGGCCCAGATTGGTGGCGGCCGACTCGCCGCTCTTCCCATTCGCCACGAGAGGGTTGTCCCCACTGTAGGGGCCGAGATCGTCGGGTCGACCCTGGAAGACACAGCTGCCTGGTGGGTTTCCCGGGCATTTCGTTGCCGACCAGTTCTGTCCGATCAGGGTCGATCCGTTGGCAGTGATCGAGCCGTCCGCCTGGTGCTTGAACAGGAGCTGGGCAACGCCGGTGCCGGCCAGGGCGTAGACGAACCCGAAGAAGGCCGTAAACACCACGATCGAAATAATTGAACGACGGAGATGGGCGATCATGTGAGCTCGCGATCAGTAGGCGTGGAGGGCGACCAGGATCAGGTCGATGAGCTTGATGAAGATGAAGGGGACGATGATCCCCCCCACCCCGTAGACCCAGACGTTCCGACGCAGGATGGCCGCGGATCCTGCGGCCCGGAACTTCACCCCCCGCAGCGCCAGGGGAATCAGTGCCACGATCACCAGGGCGTTGAAGATCACCGCCGAGAGCACCGCACTCTGCGGGCTGTGCAGTTTCATGATGTTGAGCGTGTCCAGCTGCGGATAGGTGGCGACGAACAGAGCAGGGATGATGGCGAAGTACTTGGCGATGTCATTGGCGATGGAGAACGTGGTCAACGAGCCCCGGGTGATGAGGAGCTGCTTGCCGATCTCGACGACGTCGATGAGCTTGGTGGGGTTGGAATCGAGGTCCACCATGTTCCCGGCCTCTTTGGCCGCCGTGGTCCCCGTGTTCATGGCCACCCCGACATCGGCTTGGGCGAGGGCGGGGGCGTCGTTGGTCCCGTCCCCGGTCATGGCGACGAGCTTTCCGCCTTCCTGCTCGGCGCGGATGAGCGCCATCTTGGCCTCGGGTGTGGCCTCGGCGAGATAGTCGTCGACGCCGGCCTCCTGGGCGATCGCCGCCGCCGTGAGCGGGTTGTCTCCGGTGATCATCACCGTCCGGATCCCCATCTGGCGCATTTCGTCGAACTTCTCGCGGATGCCTTGCTTCACGACGTCCTTGAGCTCGATGACACCGAGGATGCGAGGCCCATCTGCCACGACCAGCGGTGTCGATCCTGCCCGCGACAGGCGCTCGACGATCTCAGCAAGCCCCTGAGGGCTCGTGCCACCCTGCTCCTCGACCCACTTGCGCACCGAGTCGGCCGCACCCTTGCGGATGCGGCGGCCGTCCATGTCGAGGCCCGACATGCGGGTGGTGGCCGAGAAGGGAACGAAGCTGTGCTCGGTGCCGAGCTCACGCTCGCGGATGGCGAATCGCTCCTTGGCGAGCACCACGATGGACCTTCCCTCCGGCGTCTCGTCGGCCAGGGACGCCAGCTGGGCGGCGTCGGCGAGCTCCTCCTCGCTGTGGCCGCCGGCGGGGAAGAAGGCCGACGCCATGCGGTTCCCAAGGGTGATGGTGCCCGTCTTGTCGAGCAGGAGCGTCTGCACGTCCCCCGCCGCCTCCACAGCCCGGCCGCTCATGGCCAGCACGTTGCGCTGCACCAGGCGGTCCATGCCGGCGATGCCGATGGCCGAGAGCAGCGCCCCGATGGTCGTCGGGATGAGGCAGACCAGGAGTGAGACGAGGATGACTACCGACACCGTCGCGCCGGCGAAATGGCCGAAGGGCTGCAAGACCACCACCACGGGCAGGAAGACGATGGTGAGCACCGCCAGGAGGATGGTGAGGGCGATCTCATTGGGCGTCTTCTGCCGATTGGCCCCTTCGACGAGCGTGATCATGCGGTCGAGGAATGTGTGACCTCGCTCAGCGGTGATCCGCACCACGATACGGTCGGAGAGGACCTTGGTCCCGCCCGTGACGGCCGACCGGTCGCCCCCTGACTCCCTGATCACCGGGGCCGACTCACCGGTGATGGCGGATTCGTCCACCGAAGCAATGCCCTCGACGATCTCACCGTCGGACGGGATGAGATCGTTGGCCTCGCACACCACGAGGTCGCCCTTGGCGAGGTCGGCGGCGGCCACCCGCTCCTCGGTGCCGTCCGAACGCAGCCGGCGAGCCTCGGTCTCGGATCGCATGCGGCGTAGCGTGTCGGCCTGGGCCTTGCCCCGTCCCTCGGCCATCGCTTCGGCGAAATTGGCAAAGATCACGGTCAACAACAGCCAGATCGTGATGGACCAGTCGAAGATGCCGGGATGGGCGATCGCCTCGATGAACGTGACCACGGTCCCCACCAGCACCACGAACATGACCGGGTTCTTGATCTGCACCCGGGGGTCGAGCTTCTTGAACGCGTCAAGCAGCGCGCGCCGCAGGATCTGGCGGTCGAACAAGCTCCGGGATTCGGCGACGCCGTGAGGAGCGCTCGGATCCGGTTGCGGTTGTGCCTGTGTGGTCAGAATCGTCATCAGAAGAACTTTCCGTGGCTGAGCTGCTCGACGATGGGGCCAAGAGCGACGGCGGGGAAGAAGGTGAGGCCACCGATGATGATGATCACGCCGATGGTCAGGCCCACGAACATGCCATTGTCGGTCCGGAAGGTCCCGAGCGATTCCGGGACCACGTTCTTCGCCGCCAACACTCCCGCCAGCGCCAGGGCCGGGATCATGATGCCGAACCGGCCGATCAGCATGTCGATAGCGCCGATGACGTTGTAGAAGGTGGTGTTGCCCGTGAGACCCGCCATAGCCGAGCCGTTGTTGTTTCCCTGCGAGGTGAGCCCGTAGAGGATCTCGGTGAACCCGTGGGGCCCCGAGTTGAGCGGGCCCGCCCGCCCGGCGTGGATCGATACCGCGATGGCCGTGAGGATGAGCACGGTGATGGGCATGACCAGTGCCCCGAGCCCGGCGAGTTTCACCTCCTTGGCCTGGATCTTCTTTCCCAGGTACTCCGGTGTTCGCCCGATCATCAGGCCGCCGATGAACACGGCGATGATGGCGTAGATGAGGATCGTGTAAAGGCCACTGCCGACCCCGCCGGGTGTCACCTCGCCCAGCATCATGCCGGTGAGTGCGCCGAAGCCCCCCATCGGGTTGAACGAGTCGGTCTGCCCGTCGATGGCACCGTCGGAGGTCTGGGTCATCGAGATGTTGAACATGGCAGTGCTCGTGTCGCCGAAGCGCACCTCCTTGCCTTCGGTGTTGCCGACTGTGGAATGGACACCGGCGGCGACCACGGCAGGGTTGTTTGTGTGCTCGGAGTAACTTGTGAAGCCGACCCAGACGCCGAAGATGAGCACCATGGCGGCCAGCAGGGCGACGCCGTGGCGGATGCTCCCCACCATCTTGCCGAAGGTGTAGGTGAGGGCGAACGGGATGGAGAGGGTGAGCCAGATATAGAGCAGGTTGGTGAATGCCGTGGGGTTCTCAAAAGGGTGGGCCAGGTCGACGTCGAAGAAGCCGCCGCCGTTGGTGCCGAGCTGCATGATCGAACCCATGAACCCCGCGGGACCACGGGGAATGGTCTGGGTCACGCCGTTGAGCGAATCATGGATCGTCACCGGCCCGGCCAGGGTCTGCACAGCGCCCGCGGCGACAACCACGATGCCGGCCAGGAACGCGATCGGGAGGAGGATGTAGAGCATGCAACGGGTGATGTCGACCCAGAAGTTGCCGATCGTGGGGGACTTCTTGCGCGAGAAGCCCCGCACCACAGCGATGGCCACGGCGATCCCGACGGCCGCGCTCACGAACTGCTGCACCATGAGCACACCGATCTGGGAGAAGTACGACATGGTCGTTTCGCCGCCGTAGTTCTGCCAATTCGTGTTGGTCGTGAACGACACGATCGTGTTGAAGCTGAGTCCCGACCCCACCGCACCGAAGTGCTGGGGGTTGAGCGGCAACGACCCTTGAATCCTCAGCAGCAGGTAGCCCACGCCGATAAACACGGCCGAGAAGATCACCAAGGAGCCGGCGTACCGCTTCCACGTCTGCTCGTGATCGGGTCCGGTGCCGAGGAGCCGGTAGAACGGCCGCTCGGCCCACCCCAGGAAGTGCACCCGGCCGTCGAAGACGGCGGCCATGTACGAGCCCAGATACCGCCAGGTGATGCCGAGCGCGACGACCAGGATGACGATGCTCCAGAAGAAGCCCATTAGAACCACTCAGGCTTGAAGAGAGCCACGCCCAGGTAGATGAACATGATGATCGAGACTGCGAGCAAGATGCCCTGGACGACGGTCATACGTGATCGAGTCCCCAAATCAGCCCGAGCATCACCAACGCGAAGGCGATGATGCCGAGCACTGCTATGAAATCACCCATGGATTGGAGTATCGGGCCCGGCACGATGAACGTGCCGTGAACAGACCGGCGAAAGACATAAATAAGACGTGAACGGCATCCGGATTCGTCGGATCGCTCCCGACGGGCCGAAGCGCGAATGAACGCCACGTGGATACCGGCGGTCGACTGGTAAGAAAAGCGTGAACGCGCTCTGCGGGACGGGACGACCGTCGTTCGATGTGCATATGCGCGTGCGCTCGTGGCCCCACTGCCTGTCAACGGCGACGGAAACGGGGGCCTGGTGCGGTCGACGACCGACTGACGGCGTCTTCAGTGCGTGGCACGCTCGGGAATTCCGGTGGAACGAGGCCGCCAGGGCCGCGACCCGCCTCGCACGTGCTCGGCTCGTCCTGGAACATCCGGGGATCGGTCCATGGCAAAGGAGGTGGGCCGCCCTCCAGGCCGGTCGGGCCCGCTCGCTCCGCCGCAGCCTCCTGGCCGAGATCGAACGGTCCGAGACCGTCATGGACAAGACGCAGGTCGAGGAGACCGATCTCGGGCCGGCCTCGAACTACCCGAGCGAAGGCGACGCGTGCACTACCTAATCGCCGTCCTCATTGCGCTCGGCTTCGTCGTGACACTGGGTGTCGTGGCACTCCTCGAGCTCAGCCTGTGGAACCGTCCCCACCCCTCGGGGTCAGGGCGGCGATATCCCACCCGGAGCGGGGACGCCGCCGAGCTCGTCGCGGTGAAAGGCTCCCCCGTCGTCGAGACTCCCCCAGAGATGCCACCCCGCTGACCAGGTAGTTCTCCCGTTCGGGGGAATGGAGAACCACGGAGCGGCGGCGGTAGTATGCGGAGAGTTGTCAAAGCATTGACAATGCGTTGACAACGTTATGAGGTCCCTCACCCACTATCCGTAGGGTGACTCATCCGGGGTGGCGAACTGCGCGTGTGGAAACGTCCGTCAACCACGGGTCCGCCGCGTTGTTCCGTCTCAGCCTCTAGGCCTCGGGACCCCGATGTTGCACGGGTTCAACCTCTACGACCTCTTCATCCTCTGCTTCGTGCAGCTGGTCCTCACCACGGTGCTGGTCCTGAGCCCGGCAAGGAACTTCGGGACCCGCTTTCGCTGGACGGGCTCGAGGATCACCGAAGTCCTCCTCGCCGGGGTGGGCGCCGCGGCCGTGTCGGCCGTGGCCTGCTTCTTCAGCGCCGAGCTCTGGGGACTCGCCGCCAACGGGCTCGAAACTGCGGCCTACCTCCTCACCATCTGCTCGGTGGTGGTCATCGTCCTTCGCCCCGACACCAACGTGGTCGGCCAGGTCTTCTACGCGTCGTATGCGGCGGCGGGATTCACCTTTCTGGCCTTCGCGGCCCTCGTCGCCGTGGCGGCCACACACTCGATCGCCGAGGCACTGACGTCGTCGCTCTTGATCCTCCTCGACCTCGCCGCGTTCCTCGTGTGGAACTCGAACATCAACTACGTGAGCGACGTGCTGTGCCGGACCCGTCACTCGCGTCCCCTGCCCCAGGCCGATCCCACCTACCTGCCCATGGTGTCGCTGCACATCCCGGCCTACAACGAGCCTCCCGAAATGCTCATCGCCACGATCCAGGCGGTAGAGCAGATGGACTACCCGGATTTCGAGATCGTCGTCCTCGACAACAACACCGCCGATCCTGATGTGTGGGGCCCGGTGGAGGAGTACTGCCGAGGTCGTGAGCGGGTCCGATTCGTCCACGTGGCTCCGTGGCCGGGTTACAAGGCAGGGGCATGCAACCTCGCCCTGCGTCAATACACCGACCCTCGGGCCGAGATCGTCGGTCTGATCGACGCCGATGACATCGTCAAGCCCTACTACCTGCGTGAGACCGTCTCCTACTTCTCCGATCAACGCGTCGGATTCGTGCAGACCTTCGAAGGCAACCGCGACTACGAGGGAAGCGCGTACTACACGGCCTGCGTCGACTCCTACCAGGGTTTCTATCTGTCAGTCATGTCGTCGCGCCAAGAACGGGACTCCGTGCCCTTCGTCGGCACGATGGGCCTGTTCCGCCGCCGCGCGCTGGAAGGCGTCGGCGGCTGGAACGAATGGTGTATCAGTGAGGACACCGAGGCGTCGCTCCGGGTGCTCAAGGCGGGATGGTCGGGGCTCTACATACCACGCTGTTTCGGCCGCGGCATCGTCCCTCCCACCTATGCGGGGTTGAACACGCAGCGGCACCGCTGGTGTTTCGGTGCCATGCAGATCATGCGACTCCATTGGCGAAGCCTCATGCCCTGGGATCGCTCACCCGAGAACCACCTCTCGAGCAGCCAGCGCCGTGACTACCTGATGGCCTCGTTGGGATGGTTCCGGGACCTCCTGATGTTCGCCTTCGCGCTGCTCCTGCTCACGATCACCGGGTTGACGCTTTCGGGCTCCGGCTTTGCTCTCACGCCACTCGGTGGCTACTCGTCACTCCTCCCCATGTCGCTCATCATCATCGCGACCATCTGCATGATGTGGACACTTCGCCATTGGACCCCGATCTCGCGGCGACGATCGGTGCTCGGCCTCGCCATCAGTCTGTCGGCGAGCCTGATCACGGCCATCGCCTGCATCGAAGGCATGTCGCGACGTGAGGGTGTGTTCCTGAGGACATCGAAGACCGGCTCGACCCGCCATCGGCTGCGAGCCGCGTTCCGATTGAGCCGCTGGGAAGCGTTGTTGGCGATCATGCTGTACACGTCGGCGGGCCTCCTCGCGGCCTTGCACCACCCGCCCATCCTGCTCGTCATCATCATCGTCATTCAGGGCACGGTCTACGCATGCTCCCCGATCGCATCGCTGTGGAACCTCCGCGCCCAGCTCGTCTCGTCATCCGAGTACCGGCGCCGCCATGAAGAGCAGCGTCTGCGCCAGACCAGTGGCGGCAACCGGATCAGGGTGGCCCGACCCGCCATCGCCGTGCTTGTGGCGGCCGTGGTCGGTGCCGGGGTGGCGGCGCTCGCCGCCCCGGGCGACCTGCTGCCCGGCACCCCCGTCCATCACGTCGGCGCTCCTGCCCAAGTGTTGGCGCCGTCGGCATCCCCGTCCGCTCGAGCCAAGTAGAGGTCCCGTGGCACCTGCCCGAGAATTCGTCATCGCGTCCGAGGTGAAGTACTACGTGCTGGGCGGCAGTGCTCACCCGTATCTCCTGGCTCGGGTGCGCTGGCCCGACATCGCCCAAGCGATCACCGAAGGCTGTCGCGACTGGCAGGACGACCCTGGCCTCTTCGATCTGCCCTACGAGCCGATCGGCACCATGATCACGGAGGCTGAGGCCGCCGTGATCGCAGCCCGGTGGGGTGCTCCCCTTCCTTCTGACACAGACGTCAGCAGTTCCTTGCCCCCGCTGATACGACGCATGCCCGCCAACTGGTCCAACCTGGCGCCAGCCGAGAAGAGGGCGTGGTCGCTCGAGTTCGTGTTGCCGGGACGCCGCGCCGAAGCGCCCGCCGAGGCAGCCCGCAAACGAGCCGGGCTTGCCCGCCGGGTGTCTCGACGGGGAGCGGGGAACATCTGGGCTGTCGATCGCCGCCACCATGCCAGGGTGCTCGTCGGCGGACGGGCTCAGATCCGCTTCGGGCCCAAGACCGTGGCTGCCGACCTCGTGGACATGGGCCAGGGCGGTATGCATTGCGTCCTGCGTGACACACAGGCCGTCGTCGCGGCCGGGGGCAAGCTCGGCTCGGTCCTGGTGCTCAAAGGAGGGCCATTTGCCACGCAACTCGGGCTGGATGTCGCTGGCACCGTCGTCTGGCACAGCGACACGGGCCTCGGCGCCCACTTCGGGATCGCATTCGAGCCATTGAACGAAGCACAACGGGGGCGGGTCCAGAGGCTCCTTGCGGCTTCGGGCTCCGAGCAAAGGGTCTGAGAATTCCATGACGAACGTGCACTCCTCCAACGGCAGACGGCGACCGTCCGTTTCGATCGCACCGCCCGCTGACGAAACCGGCGCCGACGCCGTGTTGACCCTCGACGGGGGTGAACAAGACCAGGGCACCGCACGCACCGCCTCACCCCGGCACAAACGAACCTCCGACTATCGACTGCGGGGACTGGATCTGGAGGCGCAGCGCAACAGTCAACCCCCTGTGCTCCCGGTGCAGAAGAACCAGGTGCGCCGGCGGCGGCTTCGTCGGCTCGCTTTCGGGTGGCTCACGGTCGTCGTCGTGGTTGCCGGTGTCGCCGTGGCTCTGCGGGCGACGGTGATCGAACCCTTTTCCGTCCCGTCCGCGGCGATGGAGCCGACGCTTCACGCCGGCGACAGGATCCTCGTCGTCAAGTCGAGATCCGTGGCGGGCCCGATCCAGGCGGGGAACATCGTCGTCTTCCGCCATCCCGAGCCCTACCCGTGCCGCGCCGGTGCGGGGAGCGGTGAGGACCTGGTACAGCGGGTGATCGGTCTGCCCGGCCAGACCATCTGGTCGGTCGACAACACCATCTATGTCAACGGGAAACCGGTCACCGATTTCCATCGGTACGGCTCGAGTCTGGGCGCGGTCTCTTCGGACCCCATACCGCTGACGACGGTACCGGCCGGCGAGTACTTCGTCATGGGGGACAATCGCTCCCAATCATGCGACTCTCGTTCGTTCGGCGCCGTTCCCGCATCATCGGTCGTCGGCAAGGTCGTGAGCATCGTCCTGCGCGGCGGTCATCCGTATATCCACATCTTCTGAGTGAGCCTGCCGTTGGGCCCGGCCGACGTGGGGTCCCATCGTGGGGAATGAACGCCGCCGTGAGGGCGCGACGTAGTCTGGAGCCGGAGTGATCCCCCCGTGCACGCCCAACAGCGTCAAGCCACGAGCACATTGGCGAACCGGATGCACCCTTGCCGTCATGGTCGGCGTCGTCGCCACCGCGCTGGCTGCGTGTGGACCGGCGACGGCCAGTCGGGCCGTCTCTCTCGTGCCCGATGGCGCCGCGCCCAACCAGACCTGGCAATGGACGCCGGCGTGCCCCCTCGGTCCGGTCACACCGAGGGCCTGTGCGACATCGGGTCCGAACCTGGGCCCGGCCCAGCTCAACGGGGACGAGTGGAATCTCGGTGCCGGCCCGGCGAACGAAGGATCCGTGGCGATGTCGGTGACCCGAGGTGCCCTGACCGTCCGAGGGCGACTTCCCAGTGCGCCGCCGTGCACGGAGCCCACCTGTATCGCGCCCAGCGCCAACACATGGGTGCGCGGCTATCCGAGCGTGCTCTACGGCATCAATCAGTGCTCGGCGCGCACCTCCCCGCCGGTGTCGTCGGGACTACCGCTTCCCATGCGCGTCGGTTCGATCCCCTCCGACCTGATCGGCACCACGGCCTACTCCTCTCAGACGACACACATCACCTACGACATCGCCTATGACATGTGGCTCAACAATTCCGGCACCAAGACGCCGTGCAAGACCGACGGCACGGTCGAGGTGATGGTGTGGACCGACTACAACCAGCGGGCCCGGCTGGCGGGGTCGGTGAAGACGGCGACGGCGAGTGTCCCCTTCAAAGTGAACGGGGCTCTCCACTCCGGAGCCGGGGCCTGGTCCGTCTACGTGAGCAACGTGTTCCGGGGGGGGCATACCGAACCGTGGGGTGGGACGGTCTGGTTCATCTTGGACGAGGGCGATGTCACGAACAACGGCACCGTCAGTGTCGATCTGAGCACGGTCCTCTCCGAAGTCGGAACGTTGCTCCAGGACGACTTCGGTTGGACCAATTTCCGCCAGCACTACTGGCTCGACACGATCCCCTTCGGCTTGGAATTCGGCCCCGAGAGCGCGACGCTCACCGGGGCCGGCCCGGCCAATTTCTCGATGCATCTGTCGTCGTACTGCCTAGGGGTGGGGACCACCCTCGTGGACGCGGCATGCGATCGTCTCGCCCCGCGCTGAGGGGGCGCCATCGGTGACGGTCCAGGGACCTCGCTCGGACCACACACGAGACCCAGGTCAATAGGGATCGGGATCGGCATAACATGCCCATCTTGCGTCCCACGCTGCACTTCTCTGTCCAGATCACGAGGCTCGCCGGCAGAGGCACCGTCGCCGCGGCCGTCCTGGCGGGGGGACTGGCACTGTCTTCGGCCCCCGCCGGCGCCCAACCGGACCCGGCGGCCACCACCACGACAACGACCTCCCCGGCGTCCTCGCCCACCACGACGACGCCGGTCCCGATCACGCTCACGCCCAACCAGGTCCAGCAGATGTCGGCACTCCAGGCCCAGATCACCCAGACCGGCGCCGTGCTCGATCAATTGGCCGAGACCTATGAAACGGACTCGGCCCAACTGACCTCCCTCCAGCAGCACGAGGCGTCGATCCGGGCCCAAGTCGCCGTCACCCAGCGCAGGGTCAACGCCACCCGCCTCCGGCTCCGGACCGACGCCCTCATCGCCTACATGGGGGGCGTCCCTTTGACCGAGATCACCACCATCCCCTTCTCGAGCACCAACGATGCGGCCGCGACGAGCGAGTACCAGCAAGTCGCCATCGCCAACACGGCGGCGGTGGCGGCCGCCTACGAGGCCGAGGCGCGCACACTGGCGGCCCAGGACGCGACACTGGTGGCCACCGAGACCAAGGTCCAAGCCGACCTGACCGACATCGCCAAGGCCCAACAGTCGGCCGTCGCAGCCGCCTCGACACAGCAGGCCTCCCTCGTGGCGCTCAGCACCGGCAACGATCCTTCGGCGCCGCTCTATCTCGCCGCCCAGACCTCGGGCCAGAACGCGGTGGACGCCGACAAGACCTCGCCACCCATCCCGCCGGCCCTCAACGCCGCCATCTGGGCGGCGGCGTCCCAAGTCGGCGTGCCCTATGTGTGGGGTGGGGAGACGCCGCTTCCGGCGGCCAACGCCGGCTTCGACTGCTCGGGTCTCGTCCAGTGGGCCTACGGCCAAGCCGGCATTGCCCTGCCCCGCACGGCGCAGCAGCAACACGACGCCGTCACCGCCGTCCCGGCCGCCCAGGCGCAGCCCGGGGACCTCGTGTTCTGGAACGACGGCACCACGTCGGTGCAGCACGTCGCCATCTACGTGGGCGCGGGGATCGTGCTCGAAGCTCCGAGCACGGGATCCGTCGTCAGCTACGCATCCCTGTGGCCCACCGGACTCGTCGGCTTCGGCGTCCCGACGGTGCCGCCCGGTACCCCGGCGACGACCGCAAGCCCGGCGACGCTGCCCGTCAAATGACGCTGCCCGTCCATAGAGAGTCGCGGGGTGACGCCGGTGGTGGCCCGACCGTCCCAGGGGGCTTCACGCAGCCGTCTGGCCCTCCATCACGAGACAGCTGCTGGTGGCGGTGGCGACGAGCTTGCCGGCCCCGTCGACGATCTCGGCACGGGAGAAGGCGACACGACGACCTGGCTTCGTGACCACGCCGGTCGCCCGAAGCACGCCGCTGCCGACCGTGACGGGACGGAGATAGCTGACCGTGAGGTCGATCGAGGTGTAGGCCACGCCGCGATCGAGCGTGGTGTGCACCGCACAGGCGGCGACGGTGTCGGCCAAGGTGCACACGAGGCCCCCATGGACGACACCGATGGGGTTGTAGGCCGACTCGTCGGGCTCGCACTCGAAGACCACATGACCGACCTCGACCTCGCACATCCGCATCCCGAGCAACGCCGCCACGGGGGGAGGGGGGAGCACGCCGTCGCGGATGGCTCGAAGGAAGTCGAGACCGTTCAGACCGGGGGCGGCGGCGGCGGCGATCGCCGGGTCGTGCCATTGCACCGTCTTGGTCCTCGATTCGTCCCAACCCGAATCGGCGCTCCCCGGAACCGGTCGATGCTGTGTCGCAGTCATGGCCGCAGACTAGGCCACTTAGTTCTATGACACAACTAACTAGGGGTCGGGGCCCCGGTTTCAGGAGGGCGGGCCCACCGGACCGTCCCCGAGGGAGCGGGCACCGTGACCAGGCCGACGCTCCGGGCGAGCTCGGCGACCACCGCCCGGGTGCCGACGAGGCGATCGGGCTCCCCCTCGGAATAGACCAGGTCGATCACCTCCCCGTCCTCGTGCCACTCGATGCTGGCGATCTCACGCTCGGCCACGACGACCAGCCTTGCTCACGCCCTCGCCCCCGTCGGTTGCCACCATCACGAGCCTGGATCGGACGCTAAGCACCCGGAGGGGGCAGCGGGCGACAGCGGCTGCACCGGGTCCTTCCCGGGTCGTCACAACTCACCCGTACCCGGTGCCGCACGAGGGCACGCTCGACCTCCGCGGCGCTCCGGCCGTCGGCACACCCAGGCACCTCGCAGGACATGCTCCCGTCCCGATGGACCAGCAACGGACTCTCACAGCTCACAACACACCCACCTGACAAGGGAGAACTCCTTTTCCGGACGGGGGCAGCGCGCGGTGAATGGGTGCCCCGACGTCCGAGAAATATCTTGACCAATGACAGACGTGATGTCAAACTTAGCGTCACACACTATGTCATTTGAAAGCGATCTCAGGTGACCCCGGCGAGCGCCGCCGTACGGAGGCGGGTCCGCGAGCGCCGCAGCACGGCGGAGCGCGCCATCCTCGACGCCACCGAGGCGTTGCTCGCCGAGCGGGAGTTCCGCGACCTCACGGTCGAGGACGTTATGGCGTCGACGGGCCTCACCCGCACGTCGTTCTACCGCTACTTCCCGGACCTCGAGGCCGTCTTGCTGCGCTGGCTCTCCGAGCTCGGCGACGAGCTCCGCCGCGGCGCGGACAGCTGGTTGCAGGACCCGGCGACGGGCCTCGAGACCGGGGTCGAGTTCGTCTCCCTGTACCGGGAACACGGCCGGCTGTTGTGGGCCTTCGAGCAGGCGTCGGGAGCGGGAACCGAGATCGACGAAGCCTGGAGCTCGGTGATCGGGGCATTCACCGACCGGTACACCGAGTTCATCGCGGAGCTGTGTCGAAGCGGGACGAGCACCATCGAGCGGCCCGACCAGACCGCTCGTGCGCTGGTCGGGATGACCGAGCGCTACCTCCTCGACACGTACGGGCGGGGGCCGGCCGTCGACGTCCATGTCGCCGCCGCTACTTTGGCGGAGATCTGGCAACGCACCTTGTTCAGCGCCGGGGTCGTGAAGCCCCCGGTCGAGCCCGACCCGGGACGCGCCTGAGCACACCGATGCGGAGCCCCACCACCGGGGCGCCTCGACCCCTGCTCAGTACACTCGGTCGGCGTGCGCCCGGAGGACTCGATCCGCGTCGGTCGCATCACCCGGGTTCTGCACGAGTTCGTACGGCCCCGACGTCGTGGACCGTCGGTCCCACTCGAGATCGCCGCACACCACGTGCACGGCGAGCCCATCCCCGCCGCGGCGGCGTTCGGTGCCGACTACCACCCGTTCCCGCTGGGCGGATCGTGGGGTCCTCCCTGGGACACCACCTGGTTCCGCCTGCGCGGCTCGATGCCGTCGGCGTGGACGGGGAAACCGGTCGCTCTGGGATTCACCATCGGCAACGCGGGATCGACCGGGTTCGGGGCCGAAGCCCTCGTGTGGCGCCACGGCCGGGCCGTCCAGGGCTTGTCCCCCAATCACCGCGAGTACCTCCTGACCTCGAGCGCGGAACCGCAAGAACCCGTCGAGCTCTTCGTCGAGGCGGCGGCCAACCCCCCCTCTCCGTTCGGCGCCAATCCGTGGCCGCTGCTCCTGGCCGAGCCGGACGGCTCGGCCTTGTTCACGGTGCAATCGGCCGACCTCCACCTACGCGACCCTGACTTCGACGCCTTCTGGCACGACTTCCGGGTCCTCGTGGAGCTGCTGACCGAGCTCCCCGATACCGACCCGCAGGTGCCACGACTGGGGGCAGGGCTGGAGCGGGCCTGCAACCTGCTCGAGCTCCCCGACATCGCCGACAGTTGGCGTCGGGCCCAGCCCGTCCTGACCGAGCTTTTGGCTCGCCCCGCCGCGCCGGGGGCCCACATCGCCAGCATCGTGGGCCACGCCCACCTCGACACGGCGTGGCTGTGGCCGCTGCGCGAGACGATCCGCAAGTGCGCGCGCACCTTCAGCACCGTTCTCGAGCTCATGGACCGGTACCCCGAGTACCGGTTCGTCGTCTCCCAGGCCCAGCACTTGGCGTGGATGCGCGACCACTACCCCGAATTGTGGGAGCGCATGAAGGTGCGGATCGCCGAAGGACGCCTCGAGCCCACCGGGAGCATGTGGGTCGAAGCGGACTGCAACATTCCCTCGGGCGAATCCCTCGTCCGCCAGATCGTCCACGGCAAGCGCTTCTACCTCGGCGAGCTCGGGATCGAGACCAACGACGTGTGGTTGCCCGACGTGTTCGGGTATTCGGCCGCCCTACCCCAGATCATGCGCCAGGGCGGCATCCGGTGGTTCCTCACCCAGAAGCTCTCTTGGAACCAGTACAACGCCCTTCCCCACCACAGCTTCCTGTGGGAGGGCATCGACGGCTCCCGGGTGTTCACCCACTTCCCTCCGGCCGACACCTACAGCGGGAACGTGAGCGTCCGCGAGCTCCGGTTCGCCGTCGAGAATTTCAAGGATCACGATCGTGCCGACCGTTCGCTGTACCTCTTCGGCTGGGGTGACGGAGGGGGCGGACCCACCACCGAGATGCTCGAGTCGGCTCGCCGGCTCGCCGACCACGACGGCCTCCCTCATCTGGTCATGGAAGGCCCACGCCGGTTCTTCACCGAGGCCGAGCGTGAGACCCCCGACCCGGCGGTCTGGGTAGGTGAGCTCTATCTGGAGACCCACCGGGGCACCTACACCAGCCAGGCTGCCACCAAGCTGGCGAACCGACGCGCCGAGTTCGCCCTGCGGGACGCGGAGCTGTGGGGTGTGCTGGCAGCCCGGCGCGTCGACCACAGCAGCAAGGACGGCGACGGCAGAGAGGGGGGCGACGGTGGTAACACCGAGCTCGCCGCGCTCTGGAAGCTTCTCCTGCTCCACCAGTTCCACGACATCATCCCGGGTTCGGGGATCCACTGGGTCTACGACGACGCCGCCCGAGACCATGCCCACGTCCTGGGGGAGGCCGGACGGCTCATCGACGAGGCCCTCGCACGCCACGTCGACACCGTCGAGACCTCCACCACCACGTTCCCCGTCGTCGTCTTCAACTCGCTCTCGCACGCCCGCACGGAGCTGGTCGTCGTCGATGCCCCTGACGATGTCCGTGTCGCTGTCGACGCCTCGGGGGTGCCGGCCCCGGTGCAGCGCGACGCCGAGGGCCGAGCCATCTTCGAGGCGACAGTGCCCCCGTGCGGCTACCAGGTCTACGACCTCGCCGCCGGTGGTGCCCGGCCGGAGCCCCCCCGAGCCAGCGCCGGTCGACGCTCTCTCGACAACGAGCATCTGCGCGTCGAGCTCGACGACCGGGGCCTGGTGTCGTCGATCTTCGACAAGGAGGCGGACCGCGAGGTCGTGGCGCCGGGAACGGTCGGCAACCGCTTCCAGCTCCACCCCGACTATCCCAACTTCTTCGACGCCTGGGACATCGACCGGTTTGCCTTCGACCAGGTGGAGGATCTGGACGAGGTCGAGTCGATCGACGTGGTCGCGTCCGGCCCCTTGCGCGCCGGCATCCGGGTCACCCGACAGTTCGGCGCCTCGCGCCTGACCCAGGTCATCGGGCTCGACGCCGGAGGACGCGCCGTCGATTTCGACACCGAGGTGGACTGGCACGAAACCAATCGACTCCTGAAGGTCGCCTTCCCCGTCGACGTCCGCAGCACACGGGCCACCTACGAGATCCAGTACGGACACGTGGAGCGCCCCACGCATGCCAACACGAGTTGGGACCAGGCGCGTTTCGAGGTCTGTGCACACAAGTGGGCAGACCTGTCCGAGCCCGGCTACGGCGTCGCACTCCTCAACGACTGCAAATACGGCTACGACATCGCGGGCAACGTCATCCGCCTGTCCCTGTTGCGCGCCCCGACCTGGCCCGACCCCGTCGCCGATCGGGGCCTCCACCACTTCCGGTACCGCCTGCTCCCCCATGCCGGCGATCTGCGCGCCGGCGGCGTCATCGACGCCGGCTACGACCTCAACGTCCCCCTCCGGTGCGTCGCCACGTCGGCCCACGCCGGCGTGGTCGCGCCGATCGGCTCATTTCTGTCGGTCGACGCCGACCACGTGGTGATCGAGGCCGTGAAGGCCGGTGACGACGACGCCGATGCCCTGGTGGTCAGGATGTACGAGGCGTGGGGGCGCCGGGGTGCGGTCACCTTCCGGGCTCCCTGGGACATCCGACGGGCCACGGTGACGGACCTGCTCGAGCGCGACACCGCCCCCGTCCCGAGCGCCGGGTCCCGGGTCACGGTGGACGTGGCGCCCTTCCAGATCGTCACGCTCAAGCTCGAGCCGGTCGGCTCCTGAGCATCGGTCGGGTCGTCGTCCCCACTATCGCGGCTTCTCGCGCCCTGACCAGGGCCGACGCACCCCCCACCCCCATCTGACCCGTCCCCGCCCGGAGACGGGCAGGGGTACAGAAGCCGTCGCGTCCCGCCGATGCCTGGAGAGCGGCTTTTCGGGAAGGGGCAATGGAACCTGCGTGGTTGGGGCGGTTGGTCTTGGAGTTGCCCGACGCGGTCGTCGTCGCCGACGCCGAGGGGCACCTGGTGTGGGCCAACCCTGCCGCGGAGCGGATCTTCGGCCTGGCCGTCGACGACATCGTCGGGCTGAGCGCCCTCGACTTCCTCCATCCCGACGATGTCGAGCTTGCCGCCGCATCGCTCGAGAGCGTGCGGGACAAGACCGTCGGCTCGCCCATCGAGCTCCGGGTCAAGACCCCCACGGGTTGGAAGCTCGTCGAGTTGATCGGCGCCAACCTCATCGGGCAGCCGCCCATCGACGGGCTCGTGTGGTCCCTGCGCGACCTCACCGAGCGTCGCCGTTGGGAGGTGGCCACCAACGACATCGAGCGGTTCCGGTCCCTGGTCCACAACTCCGCCAGCATCCTCCTCCTGCTCGACCGAACCGGAGCGGTGCGGTCGGTGTCCGCCGCGATCACCCGCATGCTCGGCCATGACCAGGCCCTCGTGGAGGGACACCCGCTCGAAGACCTCGTGGTGCCCGCCGACCGTCTCGCGCTGCGCGCTGCGCTCGCCTCGGCGCTCGACGGCCCGTCTGCCGAGGAGGGGCCGATCATCGTCGAGGTCGACCTGCGCCGCCGCGACGGTGGCGTTCCCATTCCGTGCGAGTTGAGCATCGTCAATCTGCTCGACGACCCCACCGTCGACGGGTTGGCGGTGTCGGCCCACAACATCACCCAGCTCCGGTCGACCCGCGACGCCCTCGAACGCCTCGCCACGCGCGATCCGCTCACCGGTCTCCCCAACCGGAAGCTGATCCTCGATCGCATCGAGCAGATGCAGAAGCGTGGCCGGAGGACCGGTCACGACGGTGCCGTGTTGTTCATCGACCTCGACCGGTTCAAGGACGTCAACGACTCTCTCGGTCACCGGGTCGGTGACGACGTGCTGCGCCAGACCGCCATCCGCTTCCAAGGTGCCCTGCGGGAGGCGGACTCCATCGGCCGCCTGGGGGGCGACGAGTTCGTCGTCCTGGTGGAAGGGTCCGCACTGCAGGCCGAGGCCGCCGCCCAGCGACTCATCGACTCACTCACCGCCCCCTTCGCCGTGCACAGCGCAGCGCGGCCCCAGCTGTCCATCTCGGCCAGCATCGGCATCGTCTCGGGCGCGTACGCATCGGCCGAGGACCTGCTCATGGACGCTGACGTCGCCCTCTACGAGGCCAAGGCGGCGGGCCGGAACCGGGCCGTGCGCTTCGAGCCCCACATGCGAGGCGAGTTCCGCACCCGCATCGAGCTCGAACGGGACCTACGGCTCGCCCTCGAGGCCGGCGAATTCTTTCTCGTCTATCAACCGGTCATCGACCTGCGCGACGGCACCGTCCAGAGTGTGGAGGCGCTGCTGCGGTGGCGCCGACCGTCCGGCTTGGTCGTGAACCCCGACGACTTCATCCCGGCGCTCGAGGAATCGGGCCTCATCGTCGAGGTCGGCGCCTTCGTGCTCCGAGAGGCGTGTCGCCAGACCCGCCTGTGGCACGAAACGGGGCTGCCGACGGCGGTGTCGGTCAATGTCTCACCGCGCCAATTCGAGACCGGCACCCTCGTCGCCGAGATCCAGAGCGCCCTGGAGGATTCGGGGCTCGACCCGACCGCACTGATCCTCGAGATGACCGAGACCACCCTGATGCGTGACTCCTATGAGTCGGCGCTGCGCCTCCGGGCCCTCAAGGACCTCGGGATCCGCCTCGCCATCGACGACTTCGGCACCGGGTACTCGTCGCTGGCGTATCTCCAGCAATTCCCGGTGGACATTCTCAAGATCGACCGGTCGTTCATGCTCGGGCCCGCCCCCGACCGGGCCAGCACCGCGCTCGTGCACGCGCTCATCGAGCTCGGCACGGCGTTGGGCCTCAGGACGGTGGCCGAGGGGATCGAGACCGTCGACCAACTGACCCGGTTGAAGCAGGAGGGCTGCGACGCTGGGCAGGGCTTCTACTTCAGCCGTCCTCTCGAGCCTGAGGATGCACGACGGTTCCTCGCCGCCGCCACCACCGCCGAGGCCGTGCCGGTGGCGCTCGCGCGGTAGCCCGCCGGCGTCGCTCGACGCTCCGGCCGGGCCGGGGTCAGGGGACGTCGGGGCCCGGGTCAGGAGATGGTGAGGGTCAACCTCGTCGCCACGCGGTGCTGGGTCGGGGGCCTCCCCGTGACCCTGACCTTTAGGTCGAGCACCGTCACGGTGACCACGAAGTGCCCGCTGCTCCTCGGTGTGCCCGAGATCACCCCGGTCGTTGGATCGATCGCAAGACCCCGGGGCAGCCGGGCCAACCATTTGTAGGGAGGATTGCCCCCGCTGGCCGCCAGGGTGTCCGAGTAGGAGTGGTGCGCCGTCCCCGCCGGAAGCGAAGTGGTCGTGATGGCCAACGGGGGCGGGAGGGTGAGTGCGTCACCGACCCCGTCGACAGCCACACAGAAATAAGCCGTCGGGCACGACACCGACTTCAGCGCATTGGTGGAATCGATGCTGTCGGGGCTCGTCCACGTCGTGCCGTCGTAGGTGAGCGCATCGCCGTGATCGTCGACCGCCGCGCAGAACGAGGTGATGGTGCACCGTACCGAGTCGAGGGCGTGGCCGGTGTCGATGGCGGTCGGGCTCGTCCACGTCGTGCCGTCGTAGGTGAGCGCATTGCCGTGATCGTCGACGGCGACGCAGAACGTCGGTGCCGCGCACGACACCGACGTCAGCGTGCTCCCGGCGTCGATACTCACCGGGCTCGTCCACGTCGTGCCGTCGTAGGTGAGCGCATCGGTGCTGCCGTCGACCGCCGCGCAGAAGCTCACCGTCGGGCACGCCACCGCGACCACGGCGTGACCACTGTCGACGAGGGTGGGGCTCGTCCACGTCGTGCCGTTGTAGGTGAGCGCATTTCCGTCCACGTCGACCGCCGCGCAGAACTTGACCTTCGGACACGACACCGCCGCGAGCGCGACGCTGGCGTCGATGTCCACGACGGTGGACCACTTCCCACCGACATAGCGCTTCTCATTCCCCACCCCGTCGACGGCCATGCAGAAAAGGGTGGTGGCACAGGACACCGAGGAGAGCCCACCATGGCCGGCGTCGATGAGGTTGGGCGCCGCCCACGTGTTGTTGCGTTTGTGGACGACGGCGTTCCCTTACCCGTCGACGGCGATACAGAACTTGACCGTTGGGCACGACACCGAGGTGAGCACGCCGCCGGAGTCCAGGACCGTGGGGGTGGACCATGCGCCCGAGGCCGATGCGGCGTTCCCGGTCCCGGTGGCGACGACGATGGTCCCTGTCGCGATGGCCGCCGCCAGCGCCACCCGGGGCCCTCGACGCCACCGGCGGGAGTCGGCCCGAGGCACCCGGTGCACGGGGCGCAATCCCTTCACCATGGTCGTACCCCCCATCAGTAGCGCCGTCTCGCCGCGTCTACCTCGTAAAGACGGTACCGGCCCGAGCGGTTTCGGGCATCGGCCCTGCTGGCCCGGGCCGGTGGCGCTCACGGCGCGCGCCGATGGGGCCGTCGTCAGCGCCCGGCACCGGCCCCGGTCAGAGCCAGTCCTTGCGCCGGAACAGGACGTAGAGCCCCAGCGCGCACACCACGATCAGCGCCGCCGAGGTGATGAGCCCCGAATCCCTGCCGAAGCCGGGATAAGGCACGTTCTGGCCGTACCACCCGGTGATGGCCGTCGGCACGGCGATGATCGCCGCCCAGCTGGTCACCTTCTTCATGATCAGGTTCATGCGGTTGCCCTGCTCGGTCAGGTTGGTCTCGACGATGGTGGTGACGAGATCCCGCAGCGACTCGGTCCACTCCGTGGCCCGGATGACATGGTCGTAGATGTCGCGGTAGTACGGCGCCATGGGCTCGGTCACGATGCCGAGGTCCTGACGGAGCAGGCTGTTGACCACCTCCCGCATGGGCAGCGTGATGCGCCGCAGCAGCACCAGGCTCTTGCGGAGCTGGAAGGACCTGCGCTGCACGTACTCGATCGCACCCCGGCGGGCGTCGAAGAGCTCGTCCTCGGTCGCCTCGACCGCCTCGTCGAGCGACTCCACGGCCCGGAAGTGCCCGTCGACGAGATAGTCGAGGAGTCCGTAGAGAAGGAACGACACCCCGCAGTGGGCCAGATCGTCGGACGCGTCCCAGCGCTCGACCACGGGGTCGATGTCGAAGGCGGGGTCCTTGCGGACGGTGATGAGGGCCTTGGGGGTGATGAACACCGAGATCTCGTGGGAGACCAGCTCGCCCGTCGTCACGTCGAGCAGGGCCGAATGGGCCGACATGAACAGATGGGTCTTGTAGCGGTCGATCTTGGTGCGCTGGGTCTCGTCGAGAGCGTCCTCGATGGCGAGCGAGTGGAGCCCGAACTCGGTCCCGATGACGCCGAGCTGCTCGTGGTCGGGCTCGCACAGGTCGAGCCACACCACGCAGGCGGTGCCGTCCTCGAGATGGTCCGAGATCTCGTCGACCGGGAAGTTCTCCTTGACCAGCGCGCCGTCCCGGTAGAGACGGGTGCGGACGCCGCTCTCGGCGCGACCCGTGTCGACGGTCTGCCGAGGGACGACGACGGAGGCGGCGGGGACGCCCATGTCGACCTGGGCCAGCCCCCGGTGCAGGTGACCGGGAACGAGGGCCCGGTCCGTCTTCGCCCCCGCCGAGCCCGACGGGTCCCGTTTCCGATCCATGGAGGCCTCCGCTCCGGCTCCGTCCCGACCGATGGGGCCCGGACCGGTCGCCACCGCTCGTTAGATAGTCTAACGATATGCGGGTGGAGCCTGAGAACCAGGGAGGGACGGCCGCGGCTGTGGTCGGCACCGGGACGCACGAGCCCGGATCCTTCGGCCGCGCTGCGGCGTGGCTTTCCAAGCAGGTCGAACTGGCGCTCACCGGCGTGGAGCTGTCCCTACCCCAGTACCGGGTCCTGGGGCTCCTGGGTGAGGGGGTCTCGTTCCCCTCGGCGCTGGCCGAGCGCCTGACGGTGCGGCGCCCCACGGTCACCGCCGTGGTCGACGGGCTCGAGATCCGGGGCCTCGTGCACCGCACCCCCGGCGACCTCGACAGGCGGAGCGTGACCCACACCCTCACCCTCGACGGCCGACACCTCCTCGACCGGGCCAATGCCGCCGTCGACGCCCGCCTCACCGACATCGCCTCGTGTCTCGGCGATCCCGCCCTCACCCACCAGGCCCTCGACGCCTTGGTGCTGTGGCGCGGCGCCATGCGCGCCTATCACGCCGCACAAGTAGAGAACGCGGTAACGGCAGGGAACGCGGCGGCGGCGACCCAATCCTCCCATCGGGCGGGAGAGCCGAGCCCATGAGCACGACAAGCGAGTGGGAGGCGGGACCCACGCCGGTCGACGCCGCCGCGCTGGGATTGTCGGCTGCCGCGGTCACCGAGGTCGATCGCTACGGCGCGCCCCGGGGCTCGGTCGATCCCGACAAGACCAAGACGTGGTTGCGCCGCGCCATGCCCATCCTGCGCGCCCATCGGGGGATCTTCATCTCGTCGCTCGTGCTCTCCTTCGTGGGGCTCGTGCTCCAGGTGCAGATCCCCGACCTGCTGAACCACGCCATCGACAACTCGGTCCAGCACCACACCGTGCCGCTGCACTTCTACGTGTGGTGGATCCTCGGGCTCGGATTGGCCGGCGGTGTGGCCGGCTACATCTCGCGCCTCTTCCTCTTCCGCACCGCGTACGAGATCGAATACGACCTGCGCACCCTCATCTACGAGCACCTGACCCGGATGTCGTTCCCCTTCTACGACCGGGTGCAGTCGGGCCAGCTCATCTCGCGTGCCAACTCCGACATCCGCTCCGTGCAGATGTACATGACCTTCGCCCCCATGATCCTGGTGCAGTGCAGCATCGCCGTCGTCGCCTTTGGCTTCATGTTGTCGATCGACGTGCCCCTGGCCTTCGTGGCCATGGTCACCATGCCCTTCGTGTTCATCGTCGGGCACCGCATGCGCAAGTCCATGTTCCCCGTGTCGTGGCTGATCCAGGCCCGCCTGGCCGACGTGGCCACCATCGTCGACGAGAACGTGAACGGCGTCCGGGTGGTGCGTTCCTTCGCGGCGGAGAACGAACAGCTGCGGACGCTGGCCAAGGCGGCGGACAAGGTCCAGTGGGGATACGTCAAAGACGCCGACCTGCGCGCCCGCTGGACACCGGCGGTACAGAACCTCCCCCAGGTGGGTCTGGCTCTGGTCCTCGGGTTCGGCGGTTACATGGTGATCCACGGCACCCTCGGCCTCGGCGCCATCTTGGCCTTCAACTCCTATCTCCTCATGCTCCAGGCGCCCTTCATGATGCTGGGCATGATCATCATGATGGGCCAGCGCGCCGCGGCGTCGGCCGAACGCATCTACGAGATCCTCGACGAGCAGCCCACGATCGTCGATCGACCCGGTGCGGTGGACCTCGTCGACTCCACGGGGGACATTCGCTTCGAGAAGGTGGGGTTCTCGTACGGACCCGGCCTCCCCATGGTCCTCTCCGATCTCGATCTCCATCTCCGACCCGGCGAGACGGTGGCGCTGGTGGGGCGCACGGGCTCGGGAAAGTCGACCGTGGCCCGTCTCATCCCGCGCTTCTACGACGTCACCGAGGGCAGATTCCTCGTGGACGGCCACGACGTCCGTGACATCACGATCGAGAGTCTGAGGGCCAACGTCGGTGTCGTGCTCGACGACGCCTTCCTGTTCTCGGTGTCGATCCGGGACAACATCGCCTATGGACGGCCTGACGCCGACATCGCCGATGTGGAGGCAGCCGCGCGCGCCGCCGGGGCCGACGCGTTCATCCGGGAATTGCCCATGGGGTACGACACGGTGGTGGGCGAACGCGGTTACACCCTGTCGGGGGGCCAGCGCCAGCGCATCACGATCGCCCGGACCTTGCTTGTCAACCCGCCCATTCTGGTGCTCGACGATGCCACCAGCGCCATCGACGTCCAGGTGGAGCAGCAGATCCACGACGCACTGCGTGTCCTCATGGAGGGACGGACCACCCTGATCGTCGCGCACCGACTCTCGACCATCAGCCTGGCCGATCGCGTCGTCCTTCTCGAAGACGGGCGGATCGTCGCCGACGGCACGCACACCGAGCTCCTCGAGACCACCCCGCACTATGCCGAGGTCCTGGCCCAGGTCGAGCCGGAGGCGGCCGCCGCCCTCGGCGTCACCGATCCGAGCGCCTCGAGCGCGATCCCGTCCGACACCAACGGCGCGGGGACGACCGGCGTCGAGACGAGCGGGTCGCGATCGAGGAACGGAGCGCACTGATGGGCTTCGGCGGGTGGGGGGGAGGACCCATGTTCGGGGGCGGCGGGCGCCCCGGCGCGCCTGCCGCCGCGGGGCTGCCGTTCGGGGGCATCCCGTCCGAGCTCCAAGACGGAGTGGATGCGCTCCTGGCCGACGAGCCCGACCACGGCGAGCCCGAGGTCGTCTTCTCCCAGCACCAGAGCGCCAAGGAGAGGCGCCGGCTCAGCCTGTGGGGACTCCTTCTCGAGTACCCGCGCATGTTGGTGGTGTCCACCGTCCTGATCGTGGTCACCAGCGTGGCGCTCCAAGCCGGCCCCAAGCTCACCGAGCTCGCCATCGACAAGGGAATGGTGCCCGGTCATCGTCACCTGAGCGTGGTGCTCTGGCTGGCCGCCCTCTATCTCGCCTTCGTGGGATTCACCTCGGTCACCCAACGGGCCTTGGTGAGGGTCACGGGCCGGCTGGCGGCAGGGGTCATGAATGACCTCAGGGTCAAGGTGTTCTCCCACCTCCAGCGCCTGTCGCTGGACTTCTTCACCGCCGAGAAGGCGGGGGTCGTCATGACCCGCATGACCAGCGACATCGAGAACCTCCAGCAGTTGCTCCAAGACGGCCTGGCTCAATTCGCGATCCAGGGCCTCACCATGATCGTCATCACGGTCATCCTCTTCACGACCAACGTGAAGCTCGCCTTCATCACGGTGGTGCTGGTGGTCCCCGCCCTCGTCGGCATGTCGTTGTGGTTCCGGGTCGCGTCCGAACGCGGCTACGACCGCGTGCGCGACGGGATCGCCAACGTGATGGCCGATCTGTCCGAGAGCCTGCACGGCGTACGGGTCGTCACCGCTCACAACCGCCAGCGGTTCAACATCGTCCACCACCGCAACGTGGTGGGCGAGTACCGCGACGCCAACATCTACACCGCGCAGATCAATGCCATCTACGGCCCGGGCACGCAGCTGCTGGGGTGGTTGGGACAGGCCGCCCTCCTCGGGATCGGTGGCGACATGGTGGTGAGCCACTCGCTCAGCCCCGGCGCGCTGATCGCATTCTTCTTGTACCTGAACCGCTTCTTTGCCCCCATCCAGCTCCTGGTCCAGCAGTACAACAGCTTCCAACAGGGCCAGGCCTCGGTGCTCAAGCTGCGCACCCTGCTCGGGACCGAGCCCACCGTCACCGAGGCACCCGACGCCGTGGAGCTCCCCGCCATCGAGGGCGAGATCGTCTTCGACGACGTGACCTTCGGCTACGACCCCGACGTGCCCGTGCTGCGCGACGTCAATCTCCGCATCGCGCCCGGGGAGACGGTGGCCTTCGTGGGCCCCACCGGTGCCGGCAAGTCCACCCTGGCCAAGTTGATCACTCGCTTCTACGACCCCACCTCGGGTCACGTGCTCATCGACGGCCACGACATCGAGGGCGTGACCTTGGATTCGCTGCGCCGCCAGCTCGGCGTCGTCCCCCAGGAGCCGTTCCTGTTCGCCGGCACCATCCGCGACAACCTGGCCTTCGCCCGGCCCTCGGCGTCCGACGCCGAGGTCGAAGAGGCGATCCGCGCCGTGGGGCTCACCGAGTTGGTCGAGCGGTTGCCCGACGGGGTCGACACCATCGTCCACGAACGGGGCCAGTCCCTGTCGTCGGGCGAACGCCAGCTCATCGCCCTGGGGCGGGCGTTCCTGGCCCATCCCCGCGTCCTCGTCCTGGACGAGGCCACCTCCAACCTCGATCTGCAGTCCGAGACGCGCGTTGAAGCCGCGCTCGACGTGCTGCTCGAGGCGCGCACGGCCGTGCTCATCGCCCACCGCCTGTCGACCGCCATGAAGGCGGACCGGATCGTGGTCGTCGACGAGGGTCGCATCGTCGAAGCCGGGTCCCACGGCGAGCTCGTGGCCCGACAGGGCCGCTATGCCGAGATGTACGCGGCGTGGGTCAGCCAGTCCGAGCACAGCGCCGAGGCCCCTGCCACGTAGGGACAGAACGGCTGTGGCCCCGACGTCGGGTCCGGCCGTACGCTCGGCAGATGGCTCTGCGGCTCTACCACATCGTCATCGACGCGCACGACCCCGCTGCGCTCGCCCGCTTCTGGGCCGCGGTCCTCGGCCACGACATCCTCGACGAGGACGACGTGGGGGCCATCGTGGGGGCCGACGAACGCTCCTATCCAGGCCTGTGCTTCCTGGCCGTTCCCGACACCAAGGTCACCAAGAACCGGCTGCACATCGATCTCGACCCCGACGACCACGACGCCGAGGTCGAGCGGTTGCTCGCCCTGGGGGCGGTCCGGGTCGACGTGGGCCAGGCCCCCGACGTGACCTGGGAGGTCCTCGCCGACCCCGAAGGGAACGAGTTCTGCGTGCTGGCCCCCCGCCGCACGCTGATCGATTGACCCCGATGGGGGCGCCCCGGTGAGCGCAGGCTCGTCGGTCGACGTCGCCGTCGTCGGGGGCGGACTGGTGGGAACGGCGGCTGCGTACGAGCTGGCGTGTGCGGGTGCGTCGGTGGCCCTCATCGACGCCTCGCTCCCGGGGCGGGCGTCGGACGCCGGCGCGGGCATCATCTCGCCCGAGACCTTCCCCGAGCCCGACGCGCCGTGGTTCGAATTCGGCATGGCCGCGGCCCAGTACCTGCGGTCCCTCGTCGCCCGGTTGGCCGAGGACGGTACCGACCCGGGTCCCGCCGCCTTCGCCGAATGCGGGTCGCTGGTGGTGGCATTGGCCGAGCACGAAGATCCCTGGTTCGCCGAGGTCCAGGCGGTGGTGGCAAGCCGGAGCCCCGACGTCGCCGAGATACCCGTCGACGATGCGCGGGCTATGTTCCCGGCGCTGGGCCGGTTGTGGCGGTCCCTCTACAGCCCGTCGGCGGCCCGAGTCGACGGGCGGAGGTTGGGCGAGGCCCTCCGCGTCGCCGCTCAGCGGCGCGGCGCCACGATCGTGTCGATGGAAGCGACCGGCGTCGACCGGCGCGCCGACCGCGTCGTCGCGGTGCGGGGCGCCGACGCCGTGATTCCCTGCGGCGCCCTCGTGTGGGCGGGCGGGGCGTGGTCGGAGAAGGCGACGGGATGGCTCGGGGCGGCCCTGCCGGTGACACCCACCAAGGGCCAGATCGTCCACGTCGCGTTGCCCGACGGGGGTGCCGCCGGTGGTGGTGGCGGCGCGGGAACCGCCACCGACCGGTGGCCGATCGTACAACCGATCTTGAACTTCTACCTGGTCCCGTGGCCGGGCGGGCGCGTGGTGTGCGGAGGCACGTTCGAGCCCGGGGCCGGCTTCGACGTCCGGCCCACCGCCGGCGGCGTACGCGACCTGTTGCGGGAATGCCTTGTGATCGCCCCGGGACTGGCGGACGCCACCGTGGCCGAGATCAGGGTGGGGCTGCGCCCCACCAGCGCCGACGATCGACCCCTGCTCGGCCCGGTACCCGGAACGGCCAACCTGCACGTGTGCACCGGCCACGGCGCCAACGGGCTCCTGCTCGGACCGTACTCGGCCGCCCTGGTCGCCGCCGGGGCGCTCGAGGCCACGCCCGGGACGGTGATGCCCTACAGCACGGCGCGATTCGGCGCGCCGTAGTCCACGACCGGTGCGCGGTCGGCCGCCGCGCGCCACATCGAAGAGGTCCTCGCCTCCTCAGGTCGGTCGACGACGGCTGAGCACCCGTCACGCGCTGCGGTACCGGCCCAGACAGCGGCACCGCGCGTAGTGACGTCGTTCAGCTCGCGGGCGGGCCGTACACGTGATTGACGATCTTGCTCATCGCCGGGGGAAGCGCCGCCTCGATCGTGTCCCCTTGGGCAGGTGTCAGCTTGTGGCTGGTCACGGCCCGGCCGACCTGGGTGTCGCCTGCCTGCACCAGGGCGTTGACGACCGTCAGGACACCGACGTCGCGGGCCTGGGCCACCTGGGCGATCGACTGCCCGGAGCGCAGCGAGGCCACCAGATCCTTCGGCGTCACCCCGATCGTCTTGGCGCTGATCCGCACCGTGTCGCGGGCCACCGCCTTGCGGTGGGCTCGCAGCCACGCCCGCAGCGGGTGGTGCCCGGTGGTGCTCGGACCGGCGACGGCCGACGGCGTGGCGGCACCGGCGGGCGAAGCCAGCGCGGCACTGAGCCCGAGTCCGGTGACCCCTGACAGGGCGAGACCGACCGTGACGGTGGCGATCATCTTCTTCATGTGCGCTCCTACCCGAGATGGTTGGTGATGGTCGCACTGTGGAGTCTGCGTGTGAGCATTCCGTGAGCGAACGACGATGTTCCGATCATGGTGTTGTCCCGAGTGCTCGGCGCCGGGGGTGCCGTAGGATCCGGCGGTGAGACGCATCCCGTGGTGGGCCGTCGCCTCGGCCGGAGCGGCACCGGTGCTCCTCGTCGGGGGTTGGACCGTGGCCCAGGCGCGTCAAGGCCCGGGCTACGACCCGGTTCGGGACACGATCAGCGCCCTTGCCGCTCTCGGGGCCAACGACCGCTTCATCATGACGTCGGCGCTGGCCGGTCTCGGGGCCTGTCACCTGATCACGGCGGCGGGCCTGCGCCCGGTGCGACGTCGGGGCCGGCTGGTGCTGGCGACCGGTGGTGTGGCGACGGTGCTGGTGGCGTCGTTTCCTCAGCCGGTGCACGGAAACTCGGTGGCACACACCGTCGTCGCCTCGGTCGCGTTCGTGGCCCTCGGTGCGTGGCCCGTGCTGGCGGCGCAGAGCCACAGCCCTGCCCCGCTCGTGCGGTGGGGCGCATCGGTGGTGGCCTCGTGCGTGCTCCTCGGCCTGGTGGCGTGGTTCGCGGTCGAGAACCACGGGGACCAACGCGGGCTGGCCGAGCGCGCCGCCGCCGGCGCACAGGCCTTGTGGCCGTTGGCCGTCGTCCTCACCACGCGCCGGGCCATGGACCGGCGCCATCGCAGCCTGTCACGACCGTTTTCGTGACGGCGGTTCAGGCCCGCGTCGAGCTTTGAACGGTGGCGGTGGCGTCGGCCAACAGCTTCTCGTCGTCGGCGAGGAGCTCGTGGGCAAGTCGGCGCACCATGACACCGATCTCGGGGTGGGCTTCGGGGTCCCAGCCCTCGAGTAACTCGGTCAGGCCGTCGCGACGCGCCGTTCGGAGCCGGTCGATGGCATCGTGGCCCCGTTCGGTCAGGTTGAACTCGCAGATCCCGGGACCCTGGTCCATCTTGACCAACCCCGTGGTCACCAGCGCGTCGATACCTTCCTCGATGCGCTCGGGATCGACCTTGAGCCGCGCCGCGACGCTCTCGAGCGTGCAGTCGGGGCGATCCGCGAAGCGGTAGAGCAGCCAGGTCGGACGGGCATCGAGTTGGAGCCCGGCTCGCAGCGCCAACGTGGTGTAGAGCTCACGCCGGTTCTCCCGGTGCGCAAGTCGTTCCAGAGCGAGCTGGATCTCCTCGAGGGAGCTGCGCGATTCGTGCATGCCGAGCTCCTTGCCCGGATCGGCAGTACGCACCGACTTGCGCAACTCGATGTCGGGGAGGAGCCACGACAACGCGAACGCCACTGCGGCGATCGGGACGGCGATGAGAAACACGGTCTGGATGGTGTGCACCATGCCCGCCACCACGCCGGCATGCACCGTCGGGGGCAGCCGGCCGAGCGACTTCGGATCCGCCCCGCTGAGCGCGCTGGTAAGACCCTTGGGGACCGAGCGCAGGTGAAGGGCGTGGACGACGTTGGTGGCCAGGAGATTGGCGAAGATGGCGCCGAACACCGCCGTGCCGAACGACCCGCCGATCATGCGGAAGAACGTCGCCCCCGACGTGGCCGTGCCCAGCTGCTCGTAGGGGACGGCATTCTGCACCGCCACCACGAGCACCTGCATGACCAGGCCCAGGCCGACACCGAACACGAACAGGTAGCCGGCAATGACCCAGGCGCCGGTGGTGATCCCGATCCTCGACATGAGCAGTAGACCCACGATCATGAGGAACGTGCCCACGACGGGGAACACCTTGTAACGACCCCAGCGGCTCACCAACTGACCGGCTCCGGTAGAAGCGAACAGCAACCCGCCCATCAACGGCAGGAGGCGCAATCCCGATGCCGGGGGGCTGAGGCCCTTGGCGTCCTGGAAGAAGATCGGCAGGAAGGTGAGGGCACCGAACATGGCGAACCCCATGACGAAGCCCACCGAGCTCGCCGCCGAGAAGACGCGGTTGGTGAAGAGCCCGAGCGGGATGACCGGCTCGGCGGCGCGACGCTCCACGACCAGGAACAAGATGGTCAGCACCACCCCGGCGACGGCCATGGCGATGATCGCAGCCGACCCCCACGCGTAGGTGGTCCCCCCCAGGCTCGTGAACAGCACGAGGGCGGTGGTCGCCAGCGTGAGCAGGATCGTGCCCAGATAGTCGATGACGTGATGGACCCGCTGGAGTCCGCCCGGCAGCTGGGCGGCGGTGACGAAGAGCGCCACCACCCCGATCGGGATGTTGATGTAGAAGACCCAGGGCCAGGTGAGGTACTCGACGACGAAACCGCCCAGGAGCGGACCGAGGACGGTGGCCACGCCGAAGACGGCGCCGAACAGGCCCATGTACCGACCCCGCTCGCGCGGCGAGACGATGTCACCCACGATGGCCTGGGCCCCGATCATGAGTCCCCCGCCGCCGAGGCCCTGGACGGCCCGGAACGCGATGAGCTCGAGCATCGAGCGGCTGAGCCCCGACAGCGCAGAGCCGACCAGGAAGATCACGATGGCGGACTGGAAGAAGGTCTTGCGCCCGTACTGGTCGCCGAGCTTGCCCCACAACGGCGTCGACACTGTCGACGCCAACAGGTATGCGGTCACGACCCAGGTCAGATGGGACGCCCCGTGCAGGTCGCCGACGATGGTGGGCAGGGCGGTGGACACGATGGTCTGGTCCAGTGCGGCCAGGAACATGCCGAGCAGCAGCGCTCCGATGATGATGAGCACACGACGGCGGGGCAGGTCGAGGGTCGGCGCGGGCGGGGCGGCGCCGGAGGCGAGGGCGGTGCGGTCGTCGGCGATCAACTCACGTTAGGGGGAGACGCCGGCGCCGCGCCCACGGGGTGGACGTCGGGCGTTCCCCCTCCCCAGCGCTGCCGGGAGCTCACGACCTACCGGTACGGTGTCGGTGCACGAGCGGCCGGTCACGGCGCCCGGCTCAGGGTCGGCCGGGCCAGCTATTTCCAGGAGGCGAGATGTCCAAGATCGTGTGTGTGCTGTACCCCGACCCCGTTGACGGACAGCCGACCACCTACGCACGCGACGAGGTCCCCGTGCTCGATGGCTATCCCGGCGGCCAGACGTTGCCCACGCCGCACGGCGTGGACTTCACGCCGGGCCAGTTGTTGGGGAGCGTCTCGGGCGAGCTCGGGCTGCGCCGCTTCCTCGAGGCCCAGGGCCACCATCTCGTCGTCACCGCCGACAAGGATGGGCCCGACTCCACCTTCGAGCGCGAGCTCGCCGATGCCGACATCGTCGTCTCGCAGCCGTTCTGGCCCGCCTATCTCACGGCCGAGCGCGTCGCCAAGGCTCCCAGCCTGAAGCTGGCCATCACGGCCGGCATCGGGTCTGACCACGTGGATCTCCAGGCCGCCATCGACGCCGGCATCACGGTGGCGGAGGTGACGTTCAGCAACAGCATCAGCGTCTCGGAGCACGTGGTGATGATGATCCTCTCCCTGGTCCGCAACTACATCCCCTCCTACCAATGGGTGGTCGAGGGAGGCTGGAACATCGCCGACTGCGCGGCGCGCGCCTACGACGTCGAAGGCATGAAGGTGGGGACCGTGGGGGCGGGGCGTATCGGCACCGCCGTGCTGCGACGGCTCAAGCCGTTCGACGTCGACCTGCACTACACCGATCGCCACCGACTCCCCGAGGAGGTGGAGGGCGAGCTCGGGCTCACCTATCACCCCGACGCCCGCTCCCTGGTGGCGGTGTGCGACGTGGTCACCATCAACGCTCCGCTCCATCCCGAGACCGAAGGGCTGTTCGACGACGCCCTGATCGGCACCATGAAACGTGGCTCGTACATCGTCAACACGGCCCGGGGCAAGATCTGCGACCGCGACGCCATCGTCCGCGCGCTGGAGCGCGGCCAGCTGGCCGGGTACGCCGGCGACGTTTGGTTCCCGCAGCCCGCACCTCCGGACCACCCCTGGCGCACGATGCCCCACCACGGCATGACGCCTCATGTGTCGGGCACGTCATTGTCAGCTCAGGCGCGCTACGCGGCCGGTGTACGCGAGATCCTGGAGTGCTGGTTCGAGCAACGGCCCATCCGCGAGGAGTACCTGATCGTCGACGGCGGGCGCCTCGCCGGGGCAGGGGCGCACGCCTACACCCCGGGCGACGCCACCAAGGGATCCGACCAGACCTGACCTCCCGGGATCACGGACCGATCTGGGCCAGGGCGGGAACGACCTTCTCCCCGACGGCGGTGACGAAGGCGACGGGGTCGCCGACGGGCATGAACGCGACGGCGTCGACACCGAGCGCGGCGTACTGCGTCATCTGGGCCAGGAACCCGTCGACGTCGTCGAGGGGATTGCTCAAGGCCAGGATCGTCCGGTCGATCGTCTCGGGATCGCGTTCTTCGGTGTCGCAGTGTTGAGCCAGGACCTCGAGCTTGTGGGCGATCTCGGTGGGTGAGATGGCGAAGAGGTTGCAGGCGTCCGCATAGCGGGCCACGAGCCGGAGGGTCTTTCGCTCGCCGCTTCCCCCGATGAGGATGCGGGGCCGCGGCATACTGATCGGTGGCGGTGAGCAGATAGTCTCGGCCAGCTGGTAGTGGCGACCGTCGTAGGGCCCGTCGTCGTCACTCCACATCTGCAGACAGATCTGCAGGGTCTCCTCGAGACGCTCGAAGCGCTCGGCCACCGGCGGGAAGGGCACGCCCAGGCCCCGGTGCTCCCGTTCGTACCACGCCGCTCCGATGCCGAGTTGGGCGCGACCCTCCGACAGCACGTCGAGGGTGGTGACGATCTTGGCCAGTAGGCCCGGATGCCGATAGGTGACCCCGGTCACGAGGAGGCTGAGCGTCATGGTGTGGGTCTGACCGGCGAGGAAACCGAGAGACGTATAGCCCTCGAGCATCGGATCCTGCGCGGTGGCCATCATCTCCATCTGAAACCAGTGGTCCATGAGGGTGAACCCCGATACGCCGCTCTCCTCGGCGATGCGCGCCGTGGTGGCGAGCGTTTGGCCGAGCGTCCCGGGCGCCCCGGGCAGAGTGAAGTTCACGAAGTGGATGCCTACGCGCATCGGCGTTCCTTTCGGTCGTGCGGCGCCTTCACCTTCGCGCGTCGGGGGCGACTCGACCCCGGCCCCGACGCACGCCGGAGAACGTGGGCCCGTCCGGGTAGAGGGACTCGGGGGATGCCGCCGCCGTTGACACCGAGCCCTGGAATTAGATACGGTCCGGATCGGATCGAAAATCGGTAGGAAAGTCGAGCCTCACCGTGCCTGCTCTCGAGCGTAAGTGGTGGACCCTCATCGCCGTCTGTACGGCCACCTTCATGCTGCTGCTGGACATCACGGTGGTGAACGTCGCCCTCCCCGACATCCAGCGCTCGTTGCACTCCACCTTCAGTGACCTCCAATGGGTCGTCGACGCGTATTCGTTGACCCTGGCCGCCTTCCTCCTCACGGCCGGGGTCCTCGGGGACATGTTCGGTCGCCGTGTGGTGTTCGCCGTGGGCCTCGGTGTGTTCTCGCTGTCGTCGCTCGTGTGCGGGGTGTCCTCCTCGTCGCTGATGCTGAACCTGGCGCGCGGCGCCCAAGGCGTGGGCGGCGCCATCATGTTCGCCACCTCCCTGGCGCTGATCGCGTCGGCCTTCCACGGCAAGGAGCGGGGGACGGCCTTCGGCATCTACGGCGCGGTGATCGGCGGTGCCGTCGCCGTCGGGCCGCTCATCGGCGGCGCCATTACGAGCGGACTCGGATGGCGGTGGATCTTCTTCGTGAACGTCCCCGTCGGTGTCGTCGCCATCTTTCTCACTCTCACCCGAGTGCAGGAGTCCAAGGAGCCCAATCATCGGCGGGTCGACTGGATCGGCTTCGTCACGTTCTCGGCCGCTCTCTTCATGCTCGTCTTCGCGCTGGTAAGAGGGAACGCCAACGGGTGGAGCAGCTCGATGATCGTGGGACTGCTCATCGGTGCGGCCGTCCTGCTGAGCGTGTTCGTCGTGGCCGAGTGGCGCCAGGCCGACCCCATGCTCGATCTGAACCTCTTCCGGCGGCCGGCCGTGATCGGGTCCTCGATCGTGGCCGTCGCCCTGTCGGGGTCGATCTTCGCGCTGTTCCTGTACATCACGCTCTATGTCCAAGACGACCTCGGGTACGGTCCCTTCGCGGCCGGGCTGCGCTTCTTGCCGATCACCATGCTGTCGTTCATCGCCGCTCCCTTCGCCGGCAAGCTGAGCGTCCGGATCAAGGCGCGCTACCTGCTCGGCACCGGGCTCTTGATGGTGGCCATCGGGTTACTGCTCATGTCGCACGTCCACGCCTCGTCGGGCTGGACGGTCCTGCTGCCGGGGTTCATCGTGACCGGGCTCGGCATCGGCACCGTGAACCCCGTCCTGGCGTCTGCGGCCATCAGTGTCGTCCCACCCGAGCGCAGCGGCATGGCCTCGGGAGCCAACAACACGTTTCGCCAGGTCGGCATCGCCACCGGGATCGCCGGCCTGGGTGCCGTGTTCCAGAGCCAGATCCAGCACAAGACCCTCGCCGGTCTCGGGGCCAGCCCGGTCGGCCGGGAGGTGCTGGCCCGGGGGGGCGCCGCATTGAAGGGAGCCATCACCGGTGGTGGGGTACGCCAGGCGTCGGCAGCGATTCCGTCGGTTCCGGCTCGCAATGCATTGCTCCACGCCTATCAGGTCGCCTTCGCCAGCACCTTCGACCACCTCATGGTGATCGGCGTCGTCGTGGCCGCCCTGGGCTCGATCGGCGCCTTCGCCCTCGTGCGTGATCGCGACTTCGTCCCGAGCTATTCCCCGTCGGAGGCGGCGCCGGAGCAACCGGCGGTGGTGGCGCCGTGAGTGCTGCCGGCACCACGCCGGTGTCTCCGCCCGCGCCGGCCAGGCCTCCGGGGCGACCTCGCGACGAGCGCGCCACCCGGGCCATCACCGATGCGGCGCTACGTCAACTGGTGGTGCTGGGCTATACCCGAATGTCGATGGAAAGCATCGCCAGCGAGGCCGGCGTGGCCCGCGCCACGGTGTACCGCCGCTTCCGGGACAAAGCCGATGTGATCACGGCGGCCATCGCCGACAATCCCGGCGGGCGCATACCCGATGAGCCCTCGGATGACCCTCGTGCGGAGCTCATCGTGTTCCTCGAGGGCTTCGACGGACGTTTCGGCGAGAGCTGCGTCGAGGTCATCGGCACCCTGCTCGGCTCCGCGAGGAGGCGGACGCGTTGGCCCTACACCGCCGACGTGTGATCGAACCCCGCACCGCGTACGTCCGCGCCCTGCTCCTGCGGGCCAAGGAGCTCGGGGACCTGCCGGCCGACACCGATGTCGACCTGGCCGTGCAGATGCTCACGGGGTCGGTCCTGGCCCGCCGGATCAGCGGCACGCCGAGCCCACCCGATTGGGCGCCTCGCGCCGTCGACATGATCTGGGGACGCACACCGTCGATCCCGCGCTGACGCCCTGTCGAGCGGGCCCCGAGCTCGGCCGCCCGGGATTACTCGAGCTCGGCGAGGAGCTGGCGGCAGCGCTCGGCGTTCTGGGCCAACGTGGCCCGGAAGGCGTCCATACGGGTGAGCTTGGCGTCGAGCTGCTCCTTCAGCGACTCGTTGAGGTGGAGGGCCTCTTCGAGGAGCGCCCTCTGCTGGAGCCGGGCCGCGGTGGTGTGGACCTCGCGTTTGGCCCGGTAGGCGGCACGCACCTCGTCGAGCCGCTGTTCCGAATCCAGGAATTCCTTGATCTCCTCGAGGTTCATGCCCAGCGCCTCGCGCAGCTCCAGAATCCGTTGCAGCTGGACGAGATCGGTCTCCCGATACCGCCGTTCGCCGCCAGCGGTGTAGTCGGACGGGATCAACAACCCCAGCTCGTCGTAGTACCGCAGGGTCCGAGGCGACACCCCGGCTCGCGCCGCGGCGTCACTGATGCGGAGGCTCGCCTCGGGGCCCCCGTCCACCGCAGGCGGCGCGGCGGGCTCGACCGTGCTCGGCGCGCCCTTCACCTCTGTAGCTCGGGCCATGGGGTCAACCCACCAACAGGGGCTCGGTCTCGGCCAGCGCCTGTTCTGATGACTCGTCGGCTTCGATGTCACCCTCGCGGTGGTGGTACTTGCCGCCCCGGAGCAGAGACGCCACGGCACCGAGCACGCACGCGATCGCCGCGAAGTCGAACGCCTTCTCGAGGCCTTTCCCGAACGGAGCCGAGATCAGGTGGGGGAAGAACGACCGGCCGGTGATGTAGTGCACCTGGGCCGCGGTCATGTGGTGCAGTGCGCTCGGCCCCAGCAACGTGGCCATCGGGTTGTAGCCGAGGAACGCCGCGAACAGTGAACCCACGGGGGGAAGATGCGAAACACGGGTAGCCGTGCTCGACGAGACGCCCTGGGCCACCAACCCGTGGAACAAGGTGGAAGGCAGTGTGGCGGACAGACCCAGGATCATGAGGGTGAAGAAGATGCCGATGGACAGGACCTGGGCCGACGAGTTGAAGGTGGCTGCCATCCCGGCCCCGGCCCCGCGTTGATTGGCCGGAAGGCTGTTCATGATCCCCGTCTGATTGGGAGCGATGAACAGGCCCATGCCCACCGAGTTGAAGAACAGCAGCGTGGCGAAGACCGGATACCCGAAATCGACGGGCAGCATCTGCAGCAGGATGAAGGTGAGGGCCACGAGCAGCAGTCCCCCCGTGGCAAAGGGACGGGCGCCGTATTTGTCGGCCAGGTGCCCGGCCAGTGGTCCCGCGGCCAGAAAGCCGACGGTCAAGGGCACCATGTAGATCCCGGCCCACAGCGGGGTCGAGCTGAAGCTGTAGCCGTGCAGGGGGAGCCAGATCCCCTGGAGCCAGATGATCAGCATGAACATGAGACCGCCCCGGCTGAGTGATGCCAGGCCGCTCGCCACGTTGCCGGCCGAGAAGGCGCGGATGCGGAACAGCGTGAGGCGGAACATGGGATTGGCGACCCGGGTCTCGATCACGGCGAACACGCCGAGCAACACGAGGCCGCCGATGATCTCGGTCATCACCACCGGACTGGTCCAGCCCATGGTGTGGTGGCCGTAGGGCAGAAGGCCGTAGGTGATCCCGACCAGGATCAGGATGAGCCCGGCCGCGAACGTGGCGTTCCCCCACCAGTCGATGCGAGCCGGGGTCCGGACACTGCGGTCCTCGAGCTTGCGATACGCCCACACCGTGCCGAAGATCCCGAAGGGCACCGATACGAGGAACACCATGTGCCATTGGACCGGCGCCAGGAGCCCACCGAGCACCAGCCCGATGAACGCGCCCGCGATGGCGGCGACGTTGTTGATGCCGAGGCCGAGGCCACGCTGATCGGCGGGGAACGCGTCGGTGATGATGGCCGAGGAGTTGGCGAAGAGCATGGCTCCCCCCACTCCCTGCCCGATCCGCATGGCGATCAGCCACACGGCCGCCCCGGCGCCGTGCATCCAGGTGATCGAGAGCAGGATCGAGAAGGCGGTGAAGACGGCGAAGCCGAGGTTGTACATCTTCACGCGGCCGAACATGTCGCCCACCCGGCCGAGTGTCACCAACAGCACGGCCAGGACCACCATGAAGCCCATGAGCATCCACAGCATGTAGCCGGTGTTCGACGGGGACAGAGGGTTGAGGTGGATGCCACGGAAGATGGCCGGCAACGCGATCAGCACGATCGACTGGTTGATGAACACCATGAGCGTGCCCAACGTGATGTTGGACAGCGCGATCCACTTGTAGCGGCTGTCGGCGGACACGGCTCGGGCGTGGCCCCGAGCCGGGGCGGGCGAGGACCCGTTTGCCGTCGTCGTGGCCGGAAGCCCGGCCCGGGTGGAGTCCTGAATCACGGCAATATCTTAACGTTAACGTTAAGGTCCTTGCGCAAGACCCCAGGCAGGCGGCCCGCCCAACCCATCCCGGACGAGGTGGGGCCGGTCGAGCCGGTTAGGAGGACCGGGGTGGGGGGCCCTCGACCACGACCTTGACGCCTTCGAGCGTGGCCCGCACGCCGTTGGCATTCGTCTTGCCCCGCCACGGGCCGAGCAGCGTCCAGTACAGGCGGATGGCCGGCTTGGGAGTCAGGGCGAAGGACTCGGTCACGTCGGTGCCGTCCCCGCCCGGCTCGAGGACATAACGCCAGGTGTTCAGGGCCATGGTCCCCTCGCCGACGGTGAACGCGAACTCGCGACCGGGCTCCGACAAGCGACGACGACGCACGTCGTCCGAGTCCAGACGGTCCCCGCCCGTTGCGGCGGCGTGGCCACGAAAGCGGTTCCCCCGACCGCGGGCCCCGCGGCGCCGTCGAGCTATTCGGCCTCGAGGTCTCGGGGTCTGAAGCGCCCGATCTGGGTGCCGTCACTGACCAGCTCCAAGATCCGGTCGGGCTTCGCATCGATATCGACGTGACCGAACCGCGATGGCGTCAAGCTACCCGTGGCCGCTCGTTCGCCCCGGGCTGCTCGATCGGCGGCGCTGGAGAGGTCAGTGGCCGAAGCTCCGGAAGAAGCAGCCGGCCCGCGCGGTTCGTCCTTGAACTCTCCGTAGGCGGGTCGGGTGCGATAGCCGGCCCGCGGGTAGAGCGAGATGGCATCGGGCTGCTCGGACCCCGTCTCGAGCCATGCCTCGCCGTAGCCAACCGCCTTGGCCCGTTCCTCCAGGAACGCCCGCACAGGGCGCGATCCCGCGCCGGACGCAGGGCGGCTTCGCCGTGCATGCGCTTGATCTCGGCCACACCCGGGCTCAGGAAGCGAAAGCCCTCGTCGACGCCACCCCGAGCCCGTCGATGGTGGCCATCCCGAAGGACCCCGCCGGGGGCTCGAATTGGTCACCGGCCAGCAGGCGACGGCCCTCCACCTCCGTAGCGGTCGGCCATCTCGGCGATCTGCCGGGTCTTGCAGCTGACGGGCGGCGGGGTCGTCGACGGCGACCGCCGCGCACGTCGCTGTCGGGGACGAGGGCCGCTGCGCCACTGGCCATGATGCAAGGCGAGCAGGCGGCGGCAACGGGAACGTCGCGAAGAGACCTGGTCGATCACGGCAGGCCACATCTGCCGCTCCGAAGGTGATCGGTCGGCAAGTGAGATGCTGGATCTGATGGTCGACGCCAATTCCGAGTCAATCCCCCCCGACGAGGACGGCACCCCAGGGTTGAGCCCGACCTACCTCGAGCGTTTCACCGCCGGCGTGTGGCGACCGGCGATGACCAGGTGCAATTCGGCCGGTGCCAGCGAATGGTCGATGATGGCACGAGCGACATCGCTCAGTTGCTGGCGATTGCTGCGGGCGTAGCTCCGCAACAAGGCGAAGGCCTCGTCCATGTCCACTTGTCGCCGCTCGGCCACGATGCCCTTGGCCTGTTCGATGACGATGCGTGAGTTGAGCGCCCCTTGGAGCTGGCCGGCCAGATCGGAGCCATGTTTGACGGCCCGCTCCTGCAGGATCCCGATCGTGGCCGCGTCGGCGAGGGCCTGCGTCAGGTTCACGTCTTCGGGAGCGAGCTCGCGTGGACCGGCACTGAAGATGTTCATGGCCCCGATCACTTCGGTGCGGAGCCGCAGCGGCAACGCGTGGACCATTTGGAATCCGGCTTCGATCGCTTGCGGGGTGAACCGAGGCCAACGACCTTGGGCCTCGTCGAGGCGGGAGTTGAGCACCTGGTTCCCTGACAACAGGCAGTCTCGGCACGGGCCCTCGTCGTTCTGGAACTCGATCAACTCGAGGGCGCGCATGCGCTCCGTCGAGGACGCCATCACCCTGAGCTCGCCACGGGTCGCGGCCAGGGCCAGGCCGACCTCGGCCGAGTCCAACAACTCCGCACACCGCTCGACGACAACCGACATGAAGTCGATGAGATCGAAGTCGGCGACAAGCGTGTCGGCCAACTCGACGAACGTTCGAGCGAGCCACTCTTCTCGGTTTTCCATGTTCACTCCCCGAGCCGCAGCCGCTCGGCGAATTCCCCGGGGCCCACCCCTCGGACCGTCCCAGAAACCCCCCTAAATTTGCCACAGATCGCAAAAGAAGAAAACTCCATCTCGTCCTGCCCTCCTGTACCCCTCGCCGTCATGGCTCGTCGAACCGCAGGTCACCGGTGACCACTTCTGCCGCCACCAGGTCGATTGGCTGTTCACGGGAAAAGGCACGTCCCCGCAGCCGCACCAGGGCCTCGCCCATCGGACACTCGAGCTGAGCCGAGATCATCCCCGTGGCCTGATGGACCACGGCGCGGTAGTCGTCGACCTCGAGACCCCAGGCCAGAAACTCCGACAGCGCGCCGGCCTGCATGTCCAGGACTTGGTTGGTCACCAGCTCGGCGACCAACAGGGCGGCCGAGAGATCCTCGCCCTCGAGCATGCCGGGTTCGTCGCGGTAGAGCACGAGGACGCCCAGCTTGATGGCCCCCAACCGGAGGGGAAGCGCGTACATGCTGCGGATCCCCGCTTCACTGATCGCCCGGGAGAACTGGGGCCAACGACTGCCGAACAGCGAGATGTCTCCCACCAGAACGGGGTTGCCCTGAGCGAAGGCATCGCTGGCGGGCCCTTCGCCCAGGGTGAACTCGAGATCCTGCACGGTGACCGATACGCCGTACGCGCTCGCCACGCTCGGGAAGGTGTCGTCACCCATCAACACCACCGACGAACCGCTCATCTGCAACAGCCCGGTCGCGGTCCGACACACCGTGGTGAGCGACGGCGCTTCTCCATCGGACCCGCCGATGAGCGCCGCCAAAAACTTCTCCGCATCCTCCGCTCTCATCGCTGTCCCCCCATTCCCCTCGTCCGCGTGTGCCGGTGTCGTGCCCAGCCGGAACGTCGCGCCCCGACCCGCCGGCACGAATACCCTGCGAAATGCGGCCTGTGCGTTCTCGGTGCGCGGTGCCTTCGAACCGCCATGCGGCGGTCGGGAGGGCTCGTGCAGCGCTCGGATCGCATCGTCCAATTCGTCGATGACAGCCAGGATCCTGTCGAGCACGACCGCTTCATGGCTCTGGCAGAAACAGGCGTCGGCCAACACCTGGGCCGCCTCGATCGCCGACAGCGACGCCTCTTTGAGTTTCAGGCTGACCCCGATCGTGCGATCCGCGTGAGAACGGCGGCCCGGCGCCGTCCGGTCACGAGCATCGCCTGTCATGTCATCGGCTCGGGCCAGGAGCCCCAGCACCAGGGTGAGACGTCGATCACCTCCGGAAGCGTTCTGCGCTGATGGCAGATGCGGCGTTCGGATCGCGGGGGCCTGCACCGGCGCCGCGATGCTCGTCGTCGCACTCCACCTGGGACCAACGACCCGAAGTGGGTTCTCGTGAGGGTTCGAACGCCTAAGCATCGAGGTCCTGGGGGCCGGGTTGGACGGTGCCGTCGGAGCGCATTGCGTCACCGAACGAGTCTTCGGGCTGAGCTCCCCACGTGGGTGAGGCGGGCCCGTGGTACACCATGACGCGCTCGAGGGCTTCGACCATGGCGGCGTCGATGTCGAACCGTCCTTCGAGGGATCTCGACGGAGCAGGGAGCCCGGGAGAGCCGGAGACGGGCCCGTTGACCTCGTCGCGGTCGGTGTGGCCCGTTAGATGGCGCGCCTGGCCGAACTGCCGGAAACAATCATCGGTGGCCTCAATGATCTTGAAGCCGGTGAAATCGACACGATCGGTCTCGGGTACCTCGTTGCAATCGTCTCCGGGCGACGGCAGAAGATCCATGGATTCGCCCTTCCCCTCGGCGCTCACGAAGAGCGTGCCGTCAGGGTCCCGGACGACGTCATCAAGATCCGGTCAGCCTCCCCTCAGGCCTCCCGATTACGCCGAAGCATACGCCTCCGCGTCGCCGCATTCCATCGTCATCTCCCCAAAAGCGGCGGGAATTCGGAGATTTGCCCTCTCGTCACAACCGGCGGGTGGGTCCTCACGTGCCGATGTAAGGGCCGCTCAGGGCCGGCGGACGACCGCTGCTTTCCCGGCGACCGAGGCCAATTTGGTCCGCTGATGGGCCAATTGGCGGTGCAGAGAGGTGACTCTCGCCGCCGCGATCAGCCGAAGCTCGAGCGCATCGGCGTCGAGCGGCTTGACCAGATAGTCGTCGGCGCCGGCGCTCATCCCTTCGAACATCTGGTCCCTGGAGCCCTGGCCGGTGACCAGGATCAGATATGTGTACCGGGCCGGATGGGCGCGGATCATCCGGCACAACTCGAGTCCGGTGAGACCGGGCATGAGCCAGTCCGAGATCACGACGTCGGGACGGCGCGCCTGGAAGATCTCCCAGGCCTGGGTGCCGTCGGTGGCGGAGAGACAGAGGTGCCCCAAGTTGCGCAGCGCCGTCTCGACGATGAGCAGGGAAGTCGGGTCGTCGTCGGCGACGAGGATCAACACGGGGCCGGCACCGGTGATCCGAAGGCGATGCGGACGCGGCCGAGTTCCTCATCGATGGCGTCGAGCAACGAGTCGCCGCCCATGAGGTCGCCGGCAACGCCCTCCGCCGCCAACGTTGCACACAAGCGGGCCAGGGCGGTGGCCCCGACATTGGCGCTGGCACCGCTGAGGGTGTGGGCGGCCCTGACCACCGCCGCGACGTCGTCGCGGGCGAGTGCCTGGCGCAAGGCGGCAACCCGGGTGTCGGCATCGGCGAGGAACAACAGAGCCAACTGTCCGACGAGGTCCTCGCCAGCCGCTTCTCCCAAAGACTCGAGACGACCGACCACGTCGGCATCGAGGACGGGGCGGTTGGGATCGTCGAGGTGGTCCAGACCCACGTGGATCGGCGACGAGGGCTCGGTCGGATCACTGCCCAAGGCGGGGTCAGAGCCTTCTGACACCCAGCGACGGAGAACCTCTGCCAACTCGTGCACATTGAAGGGCTTGGCCAGGTAGTCGTCCATACCCGCCGTGAGGCACCGCTGCTGATCGGACTTCAGCGTCGAACCCGTCACGGCGATGATGGGCGTGCGCTGCGAACCCTCTTGGAGGCGGATCTCACCGGTGGCCCGATAGCCGTCGAGAACCGGCATCTGGCCGTCCATGAGGATGGCCCGGTAGGCGTTCTCGGTCGCCGCCTTCACCGCCTGGGTCCCGTCGGCCACCACGTCGACACGGAAGCCGAGGTTCTCGAGCATGGCCACCGCCACGCGCTGGTTCACCGGGTTGTCCTCGGCCAGCAGGATCCGTCCCGCGGCCGCCCTCCCTGGCGTCGGCACTGACGTCCGAGTCTTCCCGCGGCGGATCGCCGCGCCCGGCGACACCGCGCCCACCTTGGTGGACCTGGCCCGGTCGAGGGGGAGACCGAACCAGAAGGTGCTGGCGTGGCCGAGATTGTTCCGGACACCGATCTTGCCCCCCATCAACTCGACCAGCTGATGCGAGAGGGCCAGGCCGAGCCCGGCACCGCCGTACGAGCGGATAGTTTCGGTGTCTGCCGGAGAAAACGATTCGAAGAACGCGGGTCGGTGGGCGCGAGTGATGCCGAAGCCGACCCCGACGACCTCGAAACGGATCATGACGTCGCCTTCGTGGTGATCCTCCACGAACAGCTCGAGGAGAACCTCGCCCGACGGCGTGAATTTGAGGGCATTGGCGACGAGGTCCGTCACGACGCGGCGGAGGCGGCCGGGGTCACCGCGGAAGGTAGCGGGCATGTCGTCGGGAAACTGGCACGTCAATTCGATGCCGTCGCGCTGGGCGGGGGCGCGGAGCAGTTCCGTGACGTCTTGCACCAGACTCCTGAGGTCGAAGGCGATGGACTCCAGATCGTGGCTTCCGGACTCGATGGCGGCGAACTCCAGGATGTCGGCGAGCAAGGTCACCAGGCCATCTCCGGACGCGAGCATGGTCTCGGCGAGCATCTTGTGATCGATGCTGGTCTCGCTGTCGTTGAGCTGTGTCGTCATAACGACGACGCCGGTCATCGCCGTCTCTGGGTCGGGTGTGGCCTGCGTGTCCTGGGTCATGGGGTGTCGACTCCGGTGCCTAGCTCTTGAAGGGGGCTTAGGTCTTGAAGGGTGCTGATCTCAGCGTCGATCTCCGTGACCAACGACGACAAGAGCTCACCACTGGCCACGTCGATGTCGAGCAGGCGCGTGGCGACGGCGTCGAGACGAGTGGCCCCGAAGCTCAGAGCCGTGCCCTTCATCTGGTGGGCCACCTCCTGCGCCCGAGCGACGTCCTCGTTGGCGGCGGCATCCTCGAGCTCGAGGCGCTGAACCGAGAGATGAGAAAGGAATGCGGCCAAGAGGTCCTTGTACACCTCGGGACCGACATCACGCTCGAGTGTCCCCGGCGACGCCTGAGACGGCGGCCTCATCGCCGACCCGTCCTCACGGACCGGTCCACCAGAGCCAGAAGCGCATCCTTGCTGACTGGTTTCGAGAGATAGCTGTCCATTCCTCCGGCCAGACATCGCTCCTGGTCCTCGCGACGAGCTCCGGCCGTCATGGCGATGATGGGGGTGCGTCCGGGAGCGCCCCCCTTTCCCCGAATGGCCGCCGTCGCCTGGTACCCGTTGAGCTCGGGCATCTGACAGTCCATCAGGATGGCGTCGTAGGGTCGAGCCGCGACGGCGCGCACCGCCTCGGCCCCGTTGAGCACGGTGTCCACGCTGTACCCCGCCGTGGTGAGGATGGCGACGGCCACCTTCTGGTTGATCACGTTGTCCTCGGCCAGCAGCAGCCGGCCGAGCTTGGCCCCTGTCACCGGCGCGTCGTCCGACGTCGAGATCGCCTCACGGTCCGGTGGTACGTCCAGACCCAGCACCACGCGCAGACTCTGGCGAAGATCCTCCCGCCGGACCGGCTTCGAGAGCGAAGGACATCGCGCCAGGTCGGCCGCGACCCCGGCTTCGGGCTCCTGACCCACTCCGGTCATGAGCACCACGCCGGGTGCCGGACCGGGACCGACGACGATGGCCTTCTGCAGTGCCACCCCGTCCATGCCGGGCAGGACGCGATCGACGAGAACGACGGCGAAAGGCCGTCCTTCGGTCTCGGCGGCCAGCAGGGAGTCGAGGGCGGCCTCGCCGTCGGCGGCCTCGTTGACAGCCATACCCCATTCGGCGAGGTAGGCCGACAACACGGCGCGTTGCGTGGCGTTGTCGTCGACGACGAGGGCTCTGAGTCCGGAGAATGTTGCATCGGGAGACGGCCGGACCCGCGCCGCTTGTCCGGGCTCGGCATGACCAGGGATCGTGAACCAGAAGCTGCTTCCTTCTCCGAGACGGCTGGCCACCCCGCAGTCACCACCCATGAGCGTCACGAGCTGGCCGCTGATGGCGAGACCCAGGCCCGTTCCCCCGAATTTCCGGGACGTGGACGAGTCGGCTTGGACGAAGGGCTGGAAGATCTTCTCGAGCTTGTCCGGCGCGATGCCGACCCCGGTGTCGCAGACCTCGAACCGGACATAGGTGTCGACACCCTTCGCGCCCATCGCGCCCCCACGTTCGGCTTCCGCCACCCGGATCGCGATCTCACCGGTCGGTGTGAACTTGATGGCGTTGGCGATGAGGTTGGTGAGGACCTGACGGACGCGACCCGGGTCTCCACTGGTGACCGAAGGGGCCGAGCTCTCGATGACGGCGATCAGCTCCAGCCCCTTTGCGTGTGCGGGCCGAGCCAAGAGGTCGACGACATCCTCGACGATCGAGCGCAAATCGAATTCGACGTTCTCGATCTCGAGCTTGCCCGCCTCGACCTTGGAGAAATCGAGAATGTCGTCGATGATGGCCAGAAGCGCCTCACCGGAGTTGCGCACGGTCTGGGCATAGTCCCGCTGACGGGCGTCGAGCCCGGTTTCGAGCAGCAGGTCGGTCATGCCGATGACCCCGTTCATCGGGGTTCGGATCTCGTGGCTCATGTTGGCGAGGAAGTCCCCCTTGAGCCTCGACGCCTCGGTCGCCTTGTCCTTGGCCACGGACATGGCGATCTCGGCGCCCGCCTCCGCCGTCACGTCGGCCAGGGTGCCGACCCAGCCCGCCGTGCCGCCCGCGGTGCCGGGGATGGGCTTGGAGGTGATGTGCACGATCCTCGGCGCCCTCCCGGGCTGGGGTATCTCGAATCGACGCGACAGTTCGGTCTCGTTTTCAGGTTCGGTGGCGACGGGCGCATCGAGGTGGGTCGGTTGATCGGGGCCGATGATGCTGTCCCACTTCCGGCCCATGGCTTCTTGGGCTGACATGCCCGTGATCTCGGTCCAGCGCGGATTGGTATAGACGTACCGGTTCGATTCGTCCGTTTGAAAGATGCCGATCGGTGCCGCGTCGGTCAGGAGCCTCAGCTGGTCGGCAGACGTCTGCACCTCGCGAGCCCTGGTCGCCAGTGACTCAGCCTTGGCGAAGAGGTGGGCGAAGACCGACACCTTGGCCCGCAGCTCGTCGGGCACCACCGGCGCGAAGATGAAGTCGACGGCACCGGCCGCATAGCGGTCGGTGCCCGTGATCTCGTCGTCGGCGTGGGCCGTGATGAAGATGATCGGGGTCATCTCCGACTGCCGGCGCCGCCTGATGAGGGCCGCCGTTTCGATCCCGCCCAGGGTCGGCATGCGGACATCGAGGAGGATGACGGCGAAGTCCTGAGCCTTCACACAGCGCAGGGCGGCCACACCCGAATCGGCCTCGACGATCGAGTACCCGAGTGGGGTCAGCACCGAGACCAGGGCCAGGCGCTTGGCAGGGTCGTCGTCCACCAACAGGATCGGCACACCACCGACCACGCCCGCCGGTCCACGGGTATCGGAGTTGCGTGGCTCTGCGACCCGCATCGCCGTGCTCATGCCGCGGCCGGCTGGGCCGTCGTCGGGAGCCACGGCCGCAGAGCGGCAAGGAGCTCGGCGCCGTCCACCGGCTTGGGCACGTAATCGTTGGCTCCCGCATCGAAACACCGCTCACGCTCGCCCGCCACCACCTTGCTCGTGACGGCGATGATGGGGACGGTCTTGAACCGGTCGACGGTCCGGATGGCGCGCATGGTGTCGTACCCGTCCATGATCGGCATCACGATGTCCACGAGGACGACGTCGATGTCGGCTGACGCGTCCATGGCGGCAAGAGCCTCGGCCCCGCTGTTGGCAACGAGGACGGTGTGGCCCCGCTCGAGGAGCGCCGACAGCGCGAAGATATCGCGGACGTCGTCGTCGACCACGAGGATGGTCGCCATCGGGGGATCGGCACCGGTGCGTCTCTCCTCCGGCGTGTGCTCACCGGCACCCGGTGCACCGGCTTCGACGTGATCGTCGACGACCGGCGGGGGCGACGACGCGGGCCGGTCGGCAGGGGCAGGGCTCGCGGCGCCCGGCCCCGGCGCGCACCGCGACGATGTCGGCACCCATTGCTTGACGGCGGTGAGGAGCTCCGAGGTGTCGATCGGTTTCGCCGCGTAGTCGTTGGCCCCGGCGTCGATACAGCGCTGACGCTCACCGGCCATGACCTTGCCGGTCACGGCGATCATGGGAAGGGTCCGGAACCTCTCGATGGCCCGGATGGCGCGCATCGTCTCGTATCCGTCCATGATGGGCATCATGATGTCCATCAAGACGATGGACACGTCGGGCACGCTCTTGAGCGTGGTAAGTGCCTCGGAGCCGCTCTCGGCGGTGAGCACTTCTGCGTTGGCCCGCTCGAGGAGCGCCGACAGCGCGAAAATGTTGCGGTAGTCGTCGTCGACGACGAGGATCTTCGCCCCACCGAGGTCGTCGTCTGTCACTCCGTCCGATTCACGACGATCTTGGCGAAGCACGGCAGTCTCGGGATCGGGCGCCCCCGCGTCGGCAGCCGAGGTCGGTGCCGGCGGCTCGGGCCTCACATCCGACGCCACCGATGGTGCCACCGGGTTCGGAGCGAGGACGGGCGCAACACCAAGGTGCAGGGGTGCGGGCGGCACCGCAGTGGCCGCCATGGGGATGGCCGCCATGGGGACGTACAAGGTGAACGTGCTCCCCTGACCAGGGCTGCTGGTGATGGTGATCTCGCCCCCGAGCAGGCCGGCCAGCTCTCGACTGATCGACAGACCGAGACCGGTCCCTCCATAGAGCCGGGCGGTGGTGCCGTCCCCCTGGGCGAAGGCTTCGAAGATGCGGTGCTGTTGTTCGCCGTCGATGCCGATCCCCGTGTCGCTCACCGCGAAGGCCAGGCCGGAGGTGATCCCGACCGACCCTGGGTCGCGGCTCGGTCCCGTGGGGGCCACGCTGACCTCGACGTGGACCACGCCGCGTTCGGTGAATTTGAAGGCGTTGGCGAGCAGGTTCTTGAGGATCTGACGGAGGCGTTGGACGTCGGTGACGATGGCGTCGGGCGTGTCGGGCGCGACGTCGATCGTGTAGCTGAGGCCTTTTCCCTTGGCGACGAGCTCGAACTCGCTCAGCAGCGCGCTGCGGAGGGCTCCGATCGAACATGGCGCCAACTCGGGCTCCATGGTCCCGGACTCGACCTTGGCCAGATCCAGGATGCTGTTGAGCAGGACCATGAGCTCCTTGCCCGACGTGCAGATCACCGACGCGTATTGGACCTGGGTGTCGGTCATGTTGTGATCGGCATTGTCCTTGAGCTGCTCGGCCAGGATCAGGAGGCTGTTCAACGGGGTCCGGAGCTCGTGCGACATGTTGGCGATGAATTCCGACTTGTACTTCGAGGAGATGGCCAGTTGGGCGGCCTTCTCCTCGAGGAGCCTCTTCGATTGCTCGATCTCCTGATTGCGATTCGAGGCTTCCCGGTTCCGCTCGGCGAGCAAGGTGGCTTGGCGCTCCAGGCCCTCGTTGGACTCGCGGAGCTCGCCTTGCTGGGAACGGAGCTCTTCGGCCAGCGACTGGGCTTGCTGGAGCAGGGTGTCGGTGAGTGCCGAGGCCTGGATCGTGCTGAGCACGATCCCGATGCTCTCCGTGATCGAGTCGAGGAACGTCTGGTGGGTGACCGAGAAGGATGAGAACGAGGCGAGCTCGATGACCGCGCACAGCGTCCCCTCGAACAGGACGGGGATGGCGACGATGGTGAGGGGGGCGGAGGCGCCGAGCCCCGAGCTGATCCGGACGTAGTCGCCGGGAACCTCGGTGAGCAGGATCCGCTTCTTCTCCTTGCCGCACTGGCCCACGAGGCCTTCACCGAGGCGGAACGACGTCGCCAGTTGTCTGCGCTCTTCGAAGCCGTAGCCGGCTTGGAACTCGAGGACGGCTTCGCTGCCGTCGGTGGGATTGGTCATCGAATAGAAGACGCCGTGTTGGACCGAGACCAGCGTGGCCAGCTCGGACAGGATCATGTTCGACACGGTGCCGAGGTTGTCCTGGCCCTGGAGCATGCGGGTGAACCGCTCCCGGTTCGTCTTCAACCAGTCCTGCTCCACGTTCTGCCTGGTCGTCTCGCGGAGATTGCGGATCATCTCGTTGAGCGTGTCCTTCAGACCCGCCACCTCCCCGCTGGCCTCCATCGAGACCTGCCGGGTCAGGTCGCCCTCGGTTACGGCCGTGGCCACCTCGGCGATGGCCCGGACCTGGTTGGTGAGGTTGGCGGCCAGCTGGTTCACGTTGTCGGTGAGGTCCTTCCAGACCCCGGCGACTTCTTTGGACTGCGCCTGGCCGCCGAGCTTGCCCTCGACGCCTACCTCACGCGCCACCCGGGTCACTTCTCCCGCGAACGCGTTGAGCTGGTCGACCATGGCGTTGACGGTGTTCTTGAGCTGAAGGAACTCGCCTTTCACGTCGATCGAGATCTTCTTGCTGAGATCGCCGTTGGCCACTGCCGTGGTCACCTCGGCGATGTTCCGCACCTGCCCGGTCAGGTTGCCGGCCATGAGGTTCACGTTGTCGGTGAGGTCCTTCCACACACCCCCGACTTCGATGGTGACCGCGGCGGCCTGCCCGAGCTTGCCCTCGGTGCCGACCTCGCGGGCCACACGGGTCAATTCGGACACGAACCCGTTGAGCTGGTCGACCATGGCGTTGATGGTGTTCTTGAGCTCGAGCATGTCGCCCTGGACCTCGACGGCGACCTTCTTGCTCAAGTCGCCGTCGGCAACGGCACCGATGACGCGTTGCATCTCGCTGGTGGGACGGACCAGGGCCTCGATCAAGTTGTTGACCGATCGCACGCTCCCCGACCAGCTCCGCGCCGAGCCTCCGAGGACGACGCGCTGCGAGAGCCTGCCCTGCTCCCCGACCACCTCGCTGACCCGGGCCAGCTCCGCTTCGAGCACCTGGTCGGCGATGATCACGTCGTTGAGGCCGTCGGCCACCTTGCCGGCCACGCCCGTCCATTCCAGTGGCATCCGGGCGGTGAAGTCACCGGCCTTGACCCGTTCCAAGACGTTCAACAGCACCTTGGGATCGACAAGGTCGGCGGTGGTCGCCGTCGCTATTGGCATGGGCAGCCTTCCTGATGCAGGCGTGCCGTTGTCTCGGGAGCGGCCTGGCGTCCAAGTTCCTCATAATGAAGGTCGGCGCGCGAGGAGCCGAACCTGAGTGCGGATCTCCCCCGAGGCGAGGAGCCGGGCCCGTCCAGGCCGCTCGGTCAGGCCGATACGGCCGTGGCCATCAGCGAGTCGAGCACGTGGGCCGAGGTCGGCGCGGCGAAGAGGTACCCCTGGTAGGAGTCGCACTCGAGCGCCACCACCTCATCGAATTGCGCCTCGGACTCGATGCCTTCGGCAACCACGGTCATGTGCAGGCTGTGCGCGAGCCGGACGATGGCGCTGACGATGAGCCGGCTGGTGGGCTCACGGCCCAGGTCGGCGATGAAGGCCCGATCGATCTTGACGATGTTGACCGGGAACTGCTTGAGGTAGCTGAGCGACGAGTAGCCCGTCCCGAAGTCGTCGAGGGCGAGCTTGACCCCGAGACGCCGGAGGTCGTTGAGCACGATCAGGGCACGGTCACTGTCCTGGATGAAGACGCTCTCGGTGACCTCGAGGGTCACGACACCCGGGTCGGTCCCGGTCTCGGTCAGCACATCGGCGACGGTGGCGGCGAAGTCGGGCGCCATCAACTGGGACGAGGAGATGTTGACGCAGATCTCGAGGTCGTGGTGGTGGTCGTGGCGTTGCCACCGGTGCAGGTCGATGCAGGACTGCATCAGCACCCAGCGCCCGATGTCGACGATGAGGCCCGACTGCTCCGCGAGCGGGACGATCGTGTCCGACGCCACGATGCCGCGCACGGGGTGCACCCAGCGCAGCAGGGCCTCTACCCCGGTGATCCGTCCGTCCGACGTGGCCACGATGGGCTGGTACTCGGTGCGCAGCTCACGGCGGGCCAACGCCCCGCGCAGGTCCCGGTTCAGCGAGGCCCGGTTCTCGGCCAGGCGCTGCTCGCCGATGTCCACCATCCCGTGGCGCGCCCCTCCCCTGCGTTTGGCCTGGTACATCGCCGTGTCCGCGTCCTGGAGGATCTGCTCGGGCACGTCGTCCCCCCGACCCGCGAAAGCGATGCCGACGCTGGCACTGACCTGGACCTCGATGCCCGACAGCACGAAGGGCCGGCCCAGGGCCTCGTCGATCCTGGTCGCGAGCGGCTCGACCTGCGACGTGGTCTCGAGGTCCTCGCACAGGACGACGAACTCGTCACCGGCCAGGCGGGCCAGCGTGTCGCCGGGCCGCAGGAGCTCGGTCAGGCGTCCCGCCACCGCCACGAGGAGCTCGTCTCCGACGTGATGGCCGTAGGTGTCGTTGATCACCTTGAACCGGTCGAGATCGGCGAAGAGGATGGCCACCAGCTTCTCGGACCGCCGGCAGCGCAGGACGGCGTGCACGAGGCGTTGCACCAGCAGGGTCCGGTTGGGCAGTCCCGTGAGCGCATCGTGCAACGCGCTCTCCCTGGCCCGGTCGGAGGACTCCCGGAGGTCGGAGCGGGCCTGGGCGTTGAGGAGATAGGCGGCGGCGACATCGGCCAAGGTCTGGGCGGCGGTCATGGCGCCGGCGTTCATCGACCCCGGGCTGGTGCGGTAGAGGTCCAGCGCGCCGAGCTGATGGTCGTCGTGGCGCAATGGGAAGGTGAAGACCGCACCGAGCCCCTCTTCGACCGCTCGAGCCGAGAACCGGGGGAAACGGTCATCGGCGCGCAGGTCGGGGACGACGACTGCTTCACCATTCCGATAGGCGACCAGGCACGGGCCTTCTCCCAACTCGGTCTGGAGCTGCTCGAAGCGCATGGCGGCGTCATCCGACGCGGCGATGTAGTGGGGATCGGATCCGGGAGCGATCAACGTCACGCCTGCTGCGCTGATGGGCAGGACGTCGACGATGCGAACGACCAAGTGATCCAAGATCGCCTGGATGGGGAAATCGGTGACGAGGGTCCTCGCGAACTCACTGAGGACGTCTGAGAGTCGCCGCTCGATCTCCATGAGACCCCCTGGGCAAGCTGCAATAGCGGGCCGCGAGGACTGGGCGGAGGACTCGGTACGTTGTGCGAACAGGCAGTGTAACGGCGCCATCATGCGCCCTTCAAGCATTCTCGAACCACCGATGGGCGCGTTCGGACCTTCACAAACATGCTCACCCACGCACAATGGCGACGCCGAAGCCTCATTGGGGAACAGACCAGCCCGCCGTGGGCGCCGGCGTTCACGGTGCGCCGTGATTGTGCAACGGTCGCTAAAGCGCACGGGCCGGCGGTCGATGAGTAGCGAAGACCCCTGAGAGGGGCGCCTGGTTGAAACAGGGAGCCGGAGTCCGGCTCCCGTCGCCGAGGCTCGACGTGTCCTCTCCCATCCAACGGAAGAGGCATGTCCCATGGTTTCACGCCGAGCAGTCCCGTCCTCTGTCGGGAAGGGCACGCGCCCCCGCCACGTCTCCGGGTGGCTCGTACCCACCACGGTCATCCTGGCCGGCATCGCCGTCCTCGCCCCGGCCGTCAGTGCCGACGCCGCGCAGGTGCCGGTCGGCCTCGGCACGGTGGGCAGCTTCGCCGTCATCGCCGGTGCCGGCATCACGAACACGGGCCCTACGACGGTCAACGGTGACATCGGGACGTTCCCGACCCCGGCCGAGAGCGGGACCGCCTCGATGACGATCACCGGCACCAATCACGACGCCGACGTCGTCACCCAGGGAGCGAAGAACGACCTCGTGACGGCGTACAACACCGCCGCCGGCGAAGGCCCGACGACCGCGGTCCCCGCCGACCTCGGTGGACGGACGTTGAGCCCGGGCACGTACAACTCCGCATCCTCGCTCGGCCTCACCGGGACGGTGACGCTCAACGGTGGCGGCGACCCCAACGCACTCTTCGTCTTCCAGGCCGGCTCCACTCTCATCACCGCCTCGACGAGCAACGTCAACCTCATCAACGGAGCCCAGGCGTGCAACGTCTTCTGGCAGGTCGGGAGCTCGGCCACACTGGGGACCGGATCCACCTTCCGCGGCACCATCCTGGCGCTGACGTCGATCTCGGTGACCACGGGCACGACCATCAACGGTCGTCTGCTCGCCCGCAACGGTGCGGTCACCCTGGACACCGACACCATCACGAAGCCGGCGTGCTCCACGTCGGGGGGAACGACGGTGACGACGGTGGCGGGAGGATCCGGAGGAACGGCCAAGGCCACGGCGAAGACACCCAGCCCGACGGGCACGGGAGCCAAGACGGGAACCGGCTCGGCGACGCCGGGTGGGACCGGATCGGGCACGCCGAGCGGCACGACGGGCAGCGGCACGCTCCCCTTCACCGGGATCAACCCCCGCATCCCGATCGTCGGTGGTTCGATGGTCGCCTTCGGCCTCGCGCTGCTGGGACTGTCGAGCGCACGCCGGAGACGCACGAGCGCCTGACCCTCGGCCCGTGAGCAACGGCGCGCCGTCAGGGGCGACGCAATCGGGTCAGTGGGCCCCCGACGCCACGGCCTGGCCCCAGGTGTAGATGTAGAACGCCGGGCTGCGGGTGACCACGGCGAAGAGCTCGGTGTCACTCATCCACGGCTTCGCCGCCGCCGGGGCGGCCTCACCGGCGCCCATGACGAGGATCCCCCCCGACGCGGCCAGCTGGGGGGCACTGAAGCCCAGGATGTTGTCGCGGTGCCCCCAACATCCGCCCCCGCCGCCGCCGCAGGCGAGGTTCCCCGAACCAGGCCCGTCGTCGTACATCCAGTTGTAGTTGGACCCGAGGGCTCCGGCGTTCTCGCTCCAGTTCGACGCCCACCGCAGGATGCTCACGCCCGGGGGGACGATCGTCGGTGTGGGATCGGCGTCAGCCAGGGCCGCCGCCAGCGCGTCCTGGTCGAGCTCGTTGACGAGCCCCACCGCGGGCGGGAGACCCCGGTCGACGCGTTCGGTGTCGGCCAACACGAAGAGCTGCTCGGCCGCAGTGAGCGCCGAGTAGTCGCCGGGCAGGGTCATGGGCCCGAGGCCTTCGCGGGCCCGGGCGCTGTCGGTGGCCTGCAACGTGGCGGCCACACACGGTGCCGACAGGGGACCCGCCGCCAGACACGCGGTCTCGAACAGCGGGGTGGGGCCGATGCTCGCGGCGGGGTTGCCGGGAGGCACGATCCCGTGGCTGACGGGGGGCGCCGACGGGGGATGCACCACGGGAGCGGGGTGCACGACGGGAGCGGGGTGCGCCACCGGGACGGGGTGGACCACGGTCGTCGGGGGCGGCGCCACCGTGCGGGGGGCGGGAGCCGGAGGGGGCGCCGCAGCCACGGCTGCCAACGGCGGCGACGGCGCGGTCGTGCTCGGTGGCGGCGGCTGTGTCGTCGGGGGTGAGGGCCTGGTCGTGGCGAGCTTGCCCGTGGCCTTCTCGTTCTCGAGGATCTTGCGCATCGCCACCAGCGGGGATTCCTTGCGGGCCGGGCGGGGCGCGGTGGGCCCGGGGTGGGAGGGCTTTGTCCCCGCCGCCGCCACCGCGCTGGGACCCGCCGTGGCGGCCAACACCGCCGCGCCCGGCAGCGACACCATCAGGCCGAGACGCGCGATGGTACGGCCGGCGGGACGGCGGGCGTTCTGTCGTCGCACCGCGCGGTTGGCATGGATGGGAGGGAGGGGTTCGCGGTTCATGGTCGTTCGGGGCGAGCTGTCGGTGTCGCAGCAGTGAGTTGCTCTACGACGCGACGTCGCGGCGCGCGAACGATGGCGCTGTCCGTCTCCTCCGCTTGCTCCGCCGCCCGGCAGGGCACCCGAGGGCGACCGTAGTGAACACGGGGGAAGCGTGCCAATCGCTCAGCGTGGGCGTCCGCACCTTAACGGGACATATGATTTGCGCCGGCAACGAGCAGCCGCCTCACTTGGGGATACGACGCCATGTGGTGTTGCGAACACAGAGCTCTCGTAGGTGGGAACACCCGGGTTTCTCCCGTCCGGGCCTACAGAATCCGGTCCCACGACGGACACGGCGCGGTGAGTCGACCGTGCCGAAAGTGAGTGCCGGGCTCCTCCTGTACCGCGTGAGCGCGACCGGACACATCGAGGTGCTCCTCGTGCATCCCGGCGGCCCGTTCTGGGCGCGCAAGGACGCCGGCGCGTGGTCGATCCCCAAAGGCGAGTACGACGAGGGCGACGATCCCGCCGCGCGCGCCGAGGAGGAGTTCGCCGAAGAGCTCGGCCGACGCGCCCCCCGGGACCGCGTCACGACCTCGGTGAGGTTCGCCAGGCGGGAGGGAAACGGGTGCGGGTGTGGGCGGTCCTCGGCGATCTCGACGCCCGTGCCACCACGAGCAACGTGTTCGAGATGGAATGGCCGCCCCGCTCCGGTGAACAACGCACCTTCCCCGAGGTCGACAAAGCGGCGTGGTTCTCCCTCGACGAGGCACGCGCCAAACTCCTCACCGGCCAGCTCCCCCTCCTCGACCGGCTCGAGTCGATCACCCGACCTGGTGACTGACCGACGAGAGGGCCCCGACGGCGACGGACGGTGCCCGATCAGGGAATGCCACCGTCCACGCGCAGGAGCTGCCCGGTGGTGAAACTCGAGGCGTCACTGGCGAAATAGAGGGCGGTGCCGACCACCTCGTCGGGATCGCCGAACCGTCTCAGGGCGTGACGTTGCGCACCGGTGGCGAAGGTCTCCTCGTCCCACGCCTTGGTGACGTCGGTGAGGAACGGCCCGGCCATGATGCAGTTGACGCGCACCGTCGGCCCGAAGGTGTGCGCGAAGCCCATCGTCAACGAGTTGACCCCGGCCTTGGCGGCGGCATAGGGCAGGATCGCGGCGTTGGGCCGGATCGAGCCCACACTGGACACGTTGATCACCGATCCCCCTCCGTCGCGCACCATCCGGCTGCCCACGAGGGCGGTGAGCCGGAAGACGCCCTTCAGGTTCAGGTTCACGACCTTGTCCCACATGGCCTCGGTGACCTCGGTCACGTCCCCGTAGAGCAGGGACATCCCGGCGTTGTTGACGAGCACGTCGACACGACCGAACGTCTCGTAGGCGGCGTCCGCCAACGGCTCGAGCTCGTCCCAGTTCGACACGTTGCACGACCACGGGAGCGCCCGTCGGCCCATCGCCTCCACCTCGCCGGCCACGGCCCGACAGGCGTCGAGCTTGCGGCTGGCCACGACGACGTCGGCGCCGGCGGCGGCGAACCCGAGCACCATCGACCGTCCCAACCCCCGGCTGCCGCCAGTCACGAGCGCCACCTTGCCGGTGAGGTCGAAACGGTCCCTGGCCACCGACGTGCGTACCCTCAGTGAAGAGACGTGGTCGACGCGAGGTCCGCGGCGCGCTCGGCCAGGTTCAGCACCACGTCGCCGAACGCCTCCATCTTCGGATTGTCGGCCGTTCCCTGCACGACGCGCGCGTAGCCGGCCTCGAGGACGACGGCCAACTTGAAGCGGGCCAGGATCACGTAGTAGTCGATCTCGTCGGTGGCGCGCCCGCTCTCGCCCGAGTAGTAGTCGAGGAGCTCGGCGCGCGACGGCATCCCCGTGTAGTCCACGTAACTCCCGGTGCTGCGTTCCTCGTCCTCGTCGAGCCAGCCCTGGATCACCCACCCGAGGTCGAGGAGCGGATCACCCACCGTCGCCATCTCCCAGTCGACGATCGCGGCGAGGCGGGCGGGGGTGCCGTGGCGGAACATCACATTGGCGAACTGGTAGTCGCCGTGCATGATCCCCGGCTCGTAGCTCCGGGGTTGATGGCCTCGCAACCACGCCGCCGCGGTGTCGAGCCCGGGAATGGCGCGGAACTGCACGGCGGCGAGGTGGCTCATCCACCGGTCGACCTGGCGTTCGTGAAAGCCGTCGGGCCGGCCGAATCCCTCGAGGCCGCGGGCCCGCCAGTCGACCCGGGCCAGCTTGGCGATGCCGTCGACGAGCTGGAAGGCCAGGCCGCGGCGGGCATCGAGGTCGGCGTCGAAGGGGGTAGGCCAACCCCCGCCCCCCATGGGGGACCAGCCGTCGACGTATTCCATCAGGTAGAAGCAGCCCCCCATGAGCGCAGGGTCGTCGCACACGGCCAGGACCCGGGCGTGGGGCACGTCGGTGTCGGCCAGCGCCGCGAGCAACCGGTACTCGCGCAACATGGTCTCGTTGCGACCCGCCGGCACCACCCGAGGAGGACGGCGCAGCGCCATGCGGTGCCCACCGCGCCGGATCTCGAAGAGCTCGTTGGAAGCCCCGCCGGTGATGAAGGTGGCTTCGACCGGCTCGCCCGCACCGGGCAGGTCGTGCTCGTCGAAGAACACCCGGAGCCGTTCGGGATCGACGAGGCCGCGGGTGCGGACCTCGTCGTCGACAACTGCGTCGTCGGTAACGGGGTCGTCGGTGGCGTCGGCGAGCGAGTCGGTCACTGGTTGGCGACCTCGTGCTCGAGATGTTCGGCGAACTTGGCGCGCGCCGCGGCCAGCTTCTCGGGCAGGTGCTCGGTCGGCCATGCGCCGGGGGCGGCCTGGTACCGCTTCAGGATCTGGCGGGCCACGGTGACGCGGTGCACCTCGCTGGGCCCGTCGACGAGCCCCATGACGGGCACCATCATCCAGTAGCCGCCGAGAGGGAGCTCGTTCGAGACACCGAGGGCGCCGTGCACCTGGATGGAGCGCTGGACGATGTCGTGCAGCACCTGGGCGGTGAGCACCTTGACCGCGGCGATGTCGTGGCGGACCTTGCGGTAGTCCTGGTACCGGTCGATCTCCCACGCCACGTACAGCACGAAGAGCCGGAACTGCATGAGCTGCGCGTAGGAATCGGCGATGTAGTTCTGGACCGTCTGCTTGTCGGCCAGGATGCTCCCCTGGGTGTGGCGCGACAGGGCTCGCTCGCACATCATGTCGAGCGCCTTCTGGCACACCCCCACCGTCCGCATGGCGTGGTGGATCCGGCCGCCGCCCAGGCGGGTCTGGGCGATGGCGAAGGCCTGGCCCTCGCCGCCGAGCAGGCTCTGCGCCGGGACGCGCACCTCGTTGTAGTGGATCAGCGCGTGCATCCCCTCGTGGCCGTCGCCGAAGTGCTCGCCCATGAGGCCGATGTTGCGCACGATGTCCACGCCGGGCGAGTCGGTGGGCACGAGGAACATCGACATCCCCTGGTACGCGCTCACGTCGGGATCGGTCACCGCCATCACGATGAGAAACGCGGAGGTCCGGGCGTTCGACGAGAAGAATTTCCACCCGTCGATGACCCATTCGTCCCCGTCACGCCGGGCCCGCGTCTCGAAGCGGGTCGGGTCCGATCCCCCCTGGGGCTCGGTCATCGAGTACGACGAGAAGATCTCACCGTCGAGCAACGGGCGCAGGTAGCGCTCCTTCTGCTCGTCGGTGCCGTAGTGGGCGATGATCTCGGCGTTGCCCGTGTCCGGCGCCTGGCACCCGAAGATGATCGGGGCCCACCGGCTCCGGCCCAGGATCTCGTTCATGAGCGACAGCTTCACCTGGCCGTACCCTTCGCCCCCGAGCTCGGGACCGAGATGGCACGCCCACAGCTTCTGCTCCCGGACCCGATGCTTCAGGGGGTCGACGATCTTGCGGAGCTTGTCGTCGAGGGGATGGAAGGTGCGGTCACCCCACAACAGGTCGAGGGGCTCGACCTCGTCGCGAACGAAGGTGTCGGTCCAATCGAGCTTGTCCTGGAACTCCGGATCGGTGGAGAACTCCCAACCCAACGACGTGCCTCAGCTTTCGCCCGTGCCGTACTGCGCCTGGGGTAGGGGTCCGGCCGACGCCGGGGGCGGAGCCGGGGCCGGGGGGACGCCCGTGGGTGTCGACGTCGCCGTCGGGATCGGGGACGACGTCGGGATGGTGGCGCCGGGGTCGACGACGCCGGTCGTCTCGGCCACCGCCGCGTTGGCGGAGGTCACCTGGATCGGCCCGTGCTCGGCCTCGAACGCCTGGACGAGGCCGATGATCTCGGTGGCCCGGGCGTCGGCGCCCGCCGCGGCGCGCCCCACCCGCTGGGTGTAGGTGATGCCCCCCAACTCGAGCAGCAGTGCATCGCCCTTGCGCTTGGCCTGGATGTCGGCGAGCTTGGCCTGCCCCGCCTGCCCCGCCTGTTGGGCCTTGTCGGCGAGCTGTGTCGCCTGGGCCTTGACCTTGTCCATGAGTCCCATGTCCGTCCTCCTTCTCCGAGCCCACAGTAGGCCACCCGACCCCCCGGCGAGAAAGCGGAAACCGCGTCTCGGGCCCCTCCTGACCAGGCGTTCGAGCCGGCGTCGCGATCACATGTCGAGCAGTGCCCGGCGGCCGTGCTCCTCGAACTCGGACTCGAGGGCGGCCACGTCGTCGGGTGTCAACCGGCGGTAGGGAGAAGGACCTCCACCCCCCCGGGAGCCGAAGGGCCGCCACCACACGGGATCGGAGGTGGTCCAGTACTGGCGACGGAGGGGGCGCTTGTCGACCTTGCCCGTGCCGGTGAGTGGGATGCGGTCGGTGACGCGCACGAAACGGGGCGCCCACTTCGTCCCCAGGTCGCTCTGGCCCTCGAGGAACTCCCCGAAGGCGTCGGCGTCGAAGCTGTCGGGATCGGCCAGCTCCAGTGCGGCCAGGGCCTGGTCACCGGTGCGGGGATCGGGCACGGGGAGCACCACGGCGGTGACGACACCGGGGAACCGGCTCAGGATCCTCTCGACCGGCGCCGCCGCGAAATTCTCGCCGTCGACGCGCAGCCAGTCGGCGCTGCGCCCCGCGAAGTAGAAGAACCCGTCGGCGTCGCGATAGCCGAGGTCTCCGGACCAGAACCATCCCCGGCGGGTGCGCTCGGCGTCCGCCTCGTCGTTGGCGTAGTAGCCCTCGAAGCGCGCCACGCCGTCGCGGCTCACGATCTCCCCGATGGCCTCGGACGCGTTGCGCAACTTCCCCTCGGCGTCGAAGTCGGCGGGCGGGCACTCCTCGGCGGTCGCGGGGTCGACGATCACGACGTCGGTTCCCGGCGTCGGCTTGCCCATGGCCTGGCGCGGCGTCCCCGGGACCCGGGACATGGCGATGGCGCCCTCGCTCGACCCGTAGCCCTCGACCACGGGACAGGCGAAGCGGCGCTTGAAGGCCGAGATGTCCTGCGGCGAGGCGTCGGTGCCGAAGCCGAAGCGCAAGGTGTTCTCCGCGTCGTCGGGCATCGGCGGCGTGGCCAGCACATAGGCCAGGGCCCGGCCCACGTAGTTGAAATAGGTCACGCCGTAGTGCCGGACGTCGGGGAGGAAGCCCGACGCCGAGAAGCGACGCCGCAGCACGAGCTGCGCCCCCGACGCGACGGCGGGCACCACGCAGGTGTTGAGGGCGTTGCCGTGGAACATGGGCATGGCGCAGTACATGACGTCACCGGGGCCGAAACCCGAGCCGCCGGCCATGACGCTCGCCTGGCTCGCCATCCGACCCTGGGTGACGCGCACCGCCTTGGGCGCCCCCGTCGACCCTGAGGTGAAGAGGAGGAGGTACAGCGTGTCGGGCCCGGGGTGTGGCGCCTCGGATGGTGCGGTGCCCGATGGTGTGGCGTCGTCGGTGGACACTGGTGGGTAGCCGGGGGCGTCGCAGCGCAGGACCCGGGCCGCCTCGACACCGGTGTCGAGCCCGTCGAGGAGCACGCCTTGGGCGGCGTCGGTGACGATGAGCTGGCAGTCGGTATGGGCGATGTCTCGCCCCAGCTCCGCCCCCCGCCGGGTGGGGTTGATCCCCACCACGGTGGCGCCGGCCAGCGCGGCCCCGCCGAGGAGAAAGAGGTACTCGGGCACGTTCTCGAGGAGCACGCCCACGTGGAACGGCCCCGGTCGGCGCAGCGCCCCCAACATGGCGGCCCGGGTGGTGCACTGCGCCACGACCTGGCGCCACGTCCAGGACTCGTCTTCGAACCGCAGGCCGGTGTGGTCGTCCCCGGCGCGCGCCAGGACGAGCTCGGCCACGGTGGTCATCGGATCCGACGATAGTTTGAGGGACCACATGGGGATCTCCGAGCCACGCGACCTCGACGCGCTGCGCGACGGGCTGACCCGGTGGGCGCGGTCGTGGCGCCCCGAGATGCGCGACCTTCGTCTCGCCCCGCTGGCCCGGCCGGCCACGGGACTGTCGAGCGAGACGATCTTCGTGGAGGGCGACTGGGCCCCGGGCTCGGCCGGCGCGCCCCGCCAGCCCGTGTCGTGGGTGGTGCGCCTGCCCCCCAACGGCGAAGGGCTCTTCCCTTCCTACGAGCTGGCCATGCAGGGGAACCTGCAGCGCATCCTCGCCCACGCCGGCGTCGCCACGGTGGAACCGCTCGCCGTCGAGGAGGACGAGGCGTGGGTGGGAGCGCCCTTCCTCGTGATGCCGCGCCTGGCCGGCCGGGTGGTGCGGGCCGACAAGCCCTACCTGCGCACGGGGTGGCTGGCCGAGTCCTCACCCGAGGGCCAGGCCAAGTTGCACGGGGAGGTCGTCGACGCGCTGGCCCGGATCCACCGTCTCGACTGGGACTCCCTGGGCTGTGGCCGCGTCCTCGCGCCGCGCACCGGTCGGACCACGGCGGCCGCCGACGCCGAGGGCCCGGGGTCGGGATGGCTGGCCGGTGAGGTCGAGCACTGGGCCCGGTACCTGGCGTGGGCGGGCGAGGGCGGCGCCCCGCCGGTGTTCGAGGCGGGCGTCGAGTGGTGCCGCGCCAATCTCCCCGACCCCGAGCCACCGGCGTCCCTGCTGTGGGGCGACGTGCAGCTCGGCAACGTCCTGGTGCGAGAGGACATGGGTGTCGCCGCCGTGCTCGACTTCGAGATGGCCTCGATCGGACCGGCCGAGGTCGACCTGGCCTGGTTCGTCGTCCTCCACGAGATGGCCGTCGACCGTTGCGGCGGGGACATCCCAGGGTTCCCCGGACGCGACGCCACCGTCGCCGCCTACGAGGCGCGCCTGGGCCGGGCCGTCACCGACCTGCGCTGGTACGAGGCCTTCGCGGCGCTGCGCAGTGGGGCCATCCTGGTGCGCGCCGCGAGGTTGCTGGCCCGGCTCGGTGTCGACGAAAGCTGGCTCACCCACGAGAACCCGACCGTGACGCGCCTCGCCGCCCTGATCGAGCGCTGAATCCGGGACGATCGCCTACCGTGCGGGCATGAGCGACCGTCGCACCCCGAGCCCCGCCGCCCTGCTCGACTCCATGCCCTTTGCCCGTACATGCGGGATCGAGCTCACCGAGACCGGCCCCGATCGGGTCACGGGATCCATGGCGTGGGCACCCGAGCGGTGCACCGCCGGGGGCGTGATGCACGGCGCCGCCATCATGGCCCTCGCCGACACCCTGGGCGGGGCGTGCGCCTTTCTCAACCTCCCCGAGGGTGCCGCCACCTCCACCATCGAGTCCAAGACCAACTTCTTCCGCGGCGTGCGGGCCGGTGCCGCCCATGGCACGACCCACCCCCTCCACGTCGGGGGCACCGCCATCGTCGTCCAGACCGACGTCAGCGACGACGACGGACGGCGCGTGGCGCAGGTCACCCAGACCCAGGCCGTGCTGCGGTGACGTTTGGACCACACCGATGACGGGGTAAGCACGCGCCGACGCACCGAGAAGACCCGAGCAACGGCGGGTCCCGTCAGCGACCTGGGAGGCGATCATGGCGACGTCCGGTTCCCGAGGTGGGTTGAGCACGGCACAGAAGGACCGACTCCCCGACTCTCAATTCGCGTTCCCGACGCGAGCGCAAAGAGCCGTTGATCGACGCCGCCCACGTTCGCAACGCCGTCGCCCGCTTCGACCAGATGGAGGGCGTCACCGATGCCGAGCGGGACCAGGCCTGGAAACGCATCCGGAGCGCGGCCCGGAAACACGGCGTGGAGATCTCCGTCCGGGGGTGGCGCCAGCTCGTGAAGCGCGGCACGAAGTGACGAAGGCGACCCGTGGCGGTGCGCCGTGAGCCGCGACGCGGTCGGATGCCGCCCGATTGTTCGTAGGGACCAGACCACGGGCTCGTGACCGTCATCCGCGTTCGCCCTCGGGCCACCGATGCCGGCGACGGTCCCTCCTCCGGAGGGCGGGCCGCGGGGCCGCGTGCCCCTCGGGGCGGACGCCACAGGCTGGCGCTGGCCTCTCTGCTCCTGGTCCTGTTCCTGAGCTTCCTGGACAACACGATCGTCAGTGTCGTCCTGGCCAACGTCCAATCGTCGCTGCACGCCGGGGTCAACGCGCTGCAATGGGTCGTCAACGGCTATGCCGTGAGCTTCGCCGGGCTGATGCTGTCCTTCGGCACCCTCGGCGACCTCTTCGGACGCAAGAAGGTCATGCTCGGTGGGGTGGCGGTCTTCTGCGCCGGGTCCGCCGTCTGCGCCCTCGCCCCCAGTGTCGAGGTCCTCATCGCGGGCCGGGTCGTCATGGGCATCGGTGCCGCCGCGTCGGAGCCCGGCACGCTGTCCATGATCCGTCACCTCTACGACGACAAGGGCGAGCGAGCCCGCGCCTTGGGCATCTGGGTGGCGGTGTCAGGGCTCGCGCTGGCCCTGGGCCCCCTCATCGGCGGGGTGCTGACGGGGGTCTGGACGTGGCGCGCCATCTTCTGGTTCAACCTCTTCTTCGGTGCGATCGCCCTCGTGGCCGGGACGGTGCTGCTTCCCGAGAACTCCGACCCCGGCAGCCGCCGCATCGACTGGGCCGGGTCCGGCCTCGTCCTGGTGGTCCTGGTGGCCCTGTCGTTCGGCATCATCGGCGGCGAGACCTCGGGCTACGGGGCGCCATGGATCATGGGGCTGTTCGCCCTGGCCGCCATCACCGCGGCGACCTTCGTCGTCGTCGAGCGACGGGTGGCCAACCCGGTGCTCGACGTTCGCTTCTTCCGGAGGCTTCCCTTCGCGGGCGCCAACATGGTGGCGTTCTCGAGCTACTTCGGGATCTTCGCCGTGTTCTTCTTCGTGGCCCTCTATCTCCAGGTCGTCGGATCGAGATCGCCCTATCAGACGGCCCTGGACTTCGTCCCCATGGCCGTCGGCATGATCGTGGCGTCGGCGTTGACCGGACGATGGGTGGCTCGTGTCGGGCCCCGCATCCCGATGACGACCGGCTGTCTCCTCGCCGGTGTCGGCCTGCTCCTCACCGACAACCTGCTCACCCCCGCCGCCGGACTGTCGACGATCGGGTGGACGCTGCTGGTCACGGGGATCGGCTTCGGGGTCGCGCTCGTCCCGGTCACCTCGGTCTCCCTGGCCGTGATCCCACCCGAGCACTCGGGCATGGCGGCGTCGACGACCAACACCAGCCGCGAGCTCGGCGCCGTCGTCGGCGTGGCCGTGCTCGGCTCGGTCGTCAACGGTCAGCTCACCACGGACCTGGTGCGGCGCCTGGCCGCCATCGGGATACCACCCCAGTTCCGCTCGGAGGTGGTGACGGCGGTCACCACCGGCACGGTGGGGAATCAGGCGTCGGCGGTGAGCAAGAACCCCGCCATCGCGACGATCGTGCACCGCGTGGTGGAGGCGGCGTACGGTGCGTTCTCGCACGGGCTGACGATCTCACTCGAGATCGCCGCCGCCCTGATGCTTCTGGGGGCCGCCCTGTCAGCGATGACAATGGGGCGCAAGACCGTGCAGCGCCACGTCACCGGGCCGGGCCACGCCACCGGATCGGGACGAGTCGAGATGAGATCGAGATGAGGTCGACATGACGAGCGCCGAACTGCTCCAGGACGCCTTCGGACGGGTACGAGGCGTCGTGCACGACGTGGTCGAAGGGCTGACGCCCGAGGCGTTGGCGACGCGCCTGAGCGAGACCGCCAATTCCATCGCGTGGTTGGTCTGGCACCTGGCGCGGATCCAGGACGACCACCTCGCCGGCATCACCGGGGCAGAGCAGATCTGGACGTCGTCGGGCTGGGCCGAGCGATTCGGGCTCCCCTTCGACGTGGGGGACACCGGCTATGGCCACGGGCCGGGGGAGGTCGCCGCCGTCCGGGCCGACGCGGACCTTTTGCTCGGCTATCACGATGCGGTCTACGACAACACCATGCGATTCCTCGGCACCGTCACCGACGCGGACCTCCTTCGCGTCGTGGACGAGAATTGGGACCCGCCGGTGACCATGGGGGTGCGGCTCGTGAGCGTGATCAGCGACGACCTGCAACACGCCGGACAGGCTGCCTTCGGCCGGGGGCTTCTGTGATCGACGCCCTTCTCAGGTCGGCCCCGACCCCGGCGGCCGCGACCGCGACGCCGCGGCCCGCTCGAGAAGGAGCGTGCCCTCGCGGCTGTTGCGGGTGAGCTGGGCGGCGCGCTCGAACTCCCGGCTCGCTTCGTCGAAGCGACCGAGCTTCTCGAGGAGATCACCACGGACGCTCGGCAGCAGGTGGTAGCTGTTGAGGGCCGACTCGCCCATGAGGGCGTCGACGAGATCGAGGCCGACGCCGGGCCCGAACGCCATGGCATAGGCCACGGCGCGGTTGAGCTCGACCACCGGTGACGGCGCCAGCTGGGCGAGCGCGTCGTAGAGGGCGGCGATGCGCACCCAGTCGGTCTCCGCCGCGGTGGGGGCCGCCGCGTGGCAGGCGGCGATGGCGGCCTGGAGCGCGTAGGGCCCGAAGCCACGGCCCAGCTTCTCGGCCCGGTCGAGGGCGGCCATGCCGCGCCGGATGAGGACATGGTCCCAGCGGGCGCGGTCCTGGTCGAGGAGCAGGATGGGCGCGCCCGACGGGCCCACCCGGGCGTGGGCGCGCGACGCCTGGATCTCCATGAGCGCCACGAGGCCGTGCACCTCGGGCTCGTCGGGGAGCAGCCCGGCCAGGACCCGACCGAGCCGCAGGGCGTCCTCGCACAGGGCGGGACGCATCCAGTCGTCGCCGGCGGTGGCGGAGTAGCCCTCGTTGAAGATGAGATAGAGCACCTCGAGCACCGACGCCAGGCGGGCAGTCCGGTCCCCACCCTCGGGGACCTCGAAGGGGACCTTGGCCTCCGCCAGGGTCCGCTTGGCGCGCACGATGCGCTGGGCCACGGTCGACTCCCGGACGAGGAAGGCGCGGGCGATCTCGTCGGTGGTCAGGCTGCCGAGGAGGCGCAGCGTCAGCGCCACCCGGGCACCGGTGGCGAGGACGGGATGGCACGCGATGAAGATGAGGCGCAGGAGGTCGTCGCCGAAATCGTCGTCGGGGTCGTCGAGCTCGGGGCCGGGGAACTGTTCGGACCGAGCCTCTCGTTGCCGGCCGAGCTCCTCGTGCTTGCGCTCGAGCACCGCCCGGCGCCGCAACACGTCGACGGCGCGACGCTTGCCCACCGTCACGAGCCAGGCGCCCGGGTTGTCGGGGACGCCGGACTCCGGCCATTGCTCGAGCGCCGCGGCCAGGGCGTCATGGGCCAGGTCCTCTCCCATCCCGACGTCGCCCACGTAGCGGGACAGGCCGGCGATGACGCGCGCCGACTCGATCCTCCACACGGCGTCGATGGCGCGGCGCGCCGCCTCGATGGCGGTCGCGTCACGCCCCGGCGTCGGCTCCGTCACCGCGGTGCCGACGCCGGGTCAGAGATGGCGCGTCCGGGCGGGTGCAGCGGCGTCATCCGCGGACTACCGGCCGCCGGCCCTCTGGACCTCGGGTGGGAACTCGTCCATCTCGAAGACCTGGCGGACCTCGATGACAGGGCCGTCGGCACACGGAGCACGCTTCGCCCACTCGACGGCCTCGTCCTTCGACTTCACCTCGATCAGCCAGTAGCCGCCCACGACCTCCTTGGCCTCGCTGAAGGGGCCGTCGGTGGCGGTGGGCCTTCCGCCCGGGAACGACACCCGCACCCCGTCCGTGCTGGGGTGCAGCCCGTCGAGGGCCAGCAGCACGCCCGCCTTGGAGAGCTCCTCGTTGTACTTGGTCATGGCTTCCACCGCCTCGACGGTCGGCATCCACTCGTCCTCGGAGATGTTCGGGAGCATGAACATCATGAACCGCATGGTGACTCCTCTCTCTGGTGGTTGGTCGAGGCGTCCGCCCGATGGTCGGAACCTCTTCTCTACCCGAGCGTCGAACGAGGCGGGCCGAAATCGACACCTCCGGGGCGATTGTCCTCACGCCAGATGATGAGTGTTCCTCATAACGAGCTATACTCAGCATCCGGGCGGCCATCGTGGCGCCAGGCAGTCGAAAGGACCGGAGTGCCACCTCACACCCGGAGCGCCGGCCCCCGGGGCCCGGCGGCCACCACCCTCGAGCTCGCCGAACTGCTCACCCACACCGCCCGTCGGCTCCGACGGGGGTCGATCGTCCAACTCGCCCCCCTGGGCGTCACCTACGCCCAGGCCCGGGTGCTGCGCCTGGTCGCCGCCGATGGGCGACCGCTCCGGATGGCGGACCTCGCCGCCCAGCTCGACGTGGTCCCCCGGTCGGTCACGACCATGATCGACGCCCTCGAGTCGGCAGGGCTCGTCGCCCGCCACGCCGATCCCGGCGACCGGCGCTCGGTCCTGGTCACGCTGAGCGAGGACGGTCGCCTCCTGCTCGATCGCCTCGAGAAGGCCCGGCGCGACAGTGCCGACGAGGTCTTCGGGGGCCTCGACGCCGCCCAGCGCCACCAGCTCCTCGGCCTGCTCGGCGTCCTGTGCGAGCGGGGCGCGTGCGTCACCTGCTGCGGGCCCGCCCCCTCACACGGCCACGGCCACGGCCACGGCCACGGCCACCGTGACGGGCACGGGCACGGCGGCACCGCTGATGGAGGTGGCCGATGAGCATGGGTATGGGCATGGGTGGGGGAGGACACGGCGGCATGGGCATGGGTCTCATGCGGTCCCTGCGACGCGACAACACGGTGCTGCAGCAGCAGCTTCCCAAGGGGATCGTCAAGCGCATCGCCACCTTCGCCCGCCCCTATCGCAAGGCCCTCGGGGTCTTCCTCGTGCTCATCATCGTCGACGCCGTCATCGGCGCCGCCAACCCCCTCATCTACCGGTCGATCATCGACACCGGGATCGGCAAGCACCGACCGAACCTCATCGTCGTGCTCGCCCTCGTCGTGGCCGGCCTGGCCGTGCTCGACGCGGTGCTGTCGCTGTGGCAGCGCTGGGTATCGGCCCGGATCGGCGAGGGCCTCATCTACGACATGCGCACCCGGGTGTTCGAACACATCCAGAAGATGCCCATCGCCTTCTTCACGCGCACCCAGACCGGCGCCCTCGTGTCGAGGCTGAACAACGACGTCCTCGGCGCCCAGCAGGCGTTCACCGACACGTTCTCCTCGGTGGTGAGCAACGTGATCGGGGTGGCCATCACCCTGGCGGCCATGTTCTGGCTGTCGTGGCCGATCACCCTGGTGGCGTTGGCGCTGCTACCCGTCTTCCTGATCCCGGCCCGTTTCGTCGGCCGGCGCCTCGCCGATATCACCCGGGAGTCCTACACACTCAACGCCCAGATGACCAACACCATGACCGAGCGCTTCAACGTGGCCGGCGCCCTCTTGGTCAAGCTGTTCGGACACCCCAACGAGGAAGTCAAGGGGTTCTCGAAGAAGGCGGGGCGCGTCCGCGACATCGGGATTACCCAGGCCATGTACACCCGGGTGTTCATGGCCGCGTTGCTCCTCACCGCCTCGCTCGCCACCGCCCTCGTCTACGGCTGGGGAGGCCTCCTAGCCGAGCGGGGCACGCTCTTGATCGGGACGGTGGTGGCCCTGACCGCGTACCTGTCGCGGCTGTACGGGCCGTTGACGGCACTGTCGAACGTGCAGCTCGACGTCATGACCGCCCTCGTCTCCTTCGACCGGGTCTTCGAGGTCCTCGACCTGCCCCCCATGATCGACGACAAGCCCGACGCGGTGGCGATCCCGCGCGGCCCCGCCCTCATCGAGTTCGACCACGTCGACTTCGGCTACCCGAGTGCCGAGGAGGTCTCGCTGGCCTCGCTGGAGTCCGTCGCCGTCCTGGAGCGCACGGCGTCGCAGCCGGTGCTCTTCGACGTGTCGTTCACCGCCCAGCCCGGACAGCTCGTGGCGCTGGTGGGCCCGTCCGGTGCGGGGAAGACGACGATCAGCCATCTCGTCCCGAGGCTCTATGACGTGCGGGCCGGTGCGGTTCGGATCAACGGTGTGGACGTCAGAGACGCCACCTTGGAGTCGATCGGTGAGGTCGTAGGCGTCGTCACCCAGGATGCGCACCTCTTCCACGAGAGCATTCGGGGCAATCTTCGCTATGCCAAGCCTGACGCCACCGACGCCCAATTGATCGACGCCCTGAGCGCGGCGCACATCCTGCCGCTGGTGGAGTCGCTCCCCGACGGGCTCGACACCTTGGTGGGCGATCGCGGCTACCGGCTCTCGGGCGGAGAGAAGCAGCGCATCGCCATCGCCCGTCTGCTGCTCAAGGCACCCGACATCGTCGTCCTCGACGAGGCCACCGCGCACCTGGACTCGGAATCCGAGGTAGCCGTGCAGCTGGCGCTCAAGACCGCACTGGCGGGGCGCACCTCCCTCGTGATCGCCCACCGGCTCTCCACCGTGCGCGAGGCGGACGTGATCCTCGTGGTCGAGGAGGGTCGGATCGTGGAGCGGGGTCGCCACGACGAGCTGCTCGCCGCCGGCGGGCTCTACGCCGAGCTCTACACCACGCAGTTCGAGCACCAGTCCGACGCCGCCGACGGCGAGGACGCCGAGGACGCCGTTGCCGTCGTTGAGGTCGACGGTCAGGAACCCCAGGCGAGGGGGACCGGCGTCTGACGCCGATGAGGGTCAGGGATCGGGCACCGGCGCCGGCGGGGGCGGCCCCGTGTAGCGGGCCGAGGGGCGGATCAAGCGGTTGTGGGCGGCCTGTTCGATCACGTGCGCCGACCACCCGATGGTGCGCCCGGCCGCGAACGTCGGCGTGAACATCTCTCGGGGGAGCCCGCAGCTGTACATCACGACGCCGGCATAGAACTCCACGTTGGTGAACAGCCGCCGGCCCGGCTTCATCTCCGCCAACACGTCGACCGCGGTGCGCTCGACCTGGGCGGCGAGCTCGACCAGGGGACCGCCGAGGGAGCGGGCCACGTCGCGCAGGAACAGCGAACGGGGATCGTCGGTCTTGTAGACGCGGTGGCCGAACCCCATGACACGGTCACCGCGCTCGACGGCGTCCCGCAGCCAGGCGTCGGCCCGGTCCGCGCTGGCGATCTCGTCGAGCATGGCCAGGGCGCGGCTGGGCGCACCGCCGTGCAGGGGGCCCGACAGGGCGCCGATGGCCCCGCACACCGCCGCGGCCAGGTCGGCGCCGGTCGAGGTGATGACCCGGGCCGTGAACGTCGACGCGTTGAACCCGTGGTCGATGGTGAGGATCTGGTACTGCTCGACGGCGCGCGCCGCCGCCGGTGACGGCTCCGACCCCGTCACCATCCACAGGTAGTTGGCCGCGCTGGCGAGGTCGGGGCGCGGCTCGACCGGCGCCCGGCCTTCCCCCAGGTTGTAGGCGGCCGCCATGATCGTCGGCACCACCGAGCACAGCCGCAGTGTCTGGGCGCGCAATGCGGCCCCGTCGATGTCGTGGGTCGGACGCCACCCCAGCTCGGCGCCGAGGAGCGACACCGCCGTGCGCAGGACCTCGAAGGGCGAGCCCTGCGCCGCGATCTCGGGCAGGAGCGCCGCCAACCCCGGAGGCAGCCCACGCAGCGCCGCGACCTCGGCCCCGAACGCCCGGGCCTGGCGGGCATCGGGGAGCTCCCCCTCGAGGAGCAGGTACCAGACGTCCTCGAGGGACCGGCGTGCCGCGAGGTCCACCGCCGAGTACTGGCGGTAGTGGAAGAAACCCTCGTCACCGCGGACGTCGCCCAGCGCCGTCTCCGCCGCCACCACGCCCTCGAGCCCGGCGGGGATCTCGGTCCCGTGCTCGTCGGGCGGTCGCAGGCGCGCCACTCCCATGAGGTCGCGCAGCGAGACCACCCCCACGAGCTGGTGGCCGTCCACCACGGGGAGGTGTCGGTACTGATGATGGGCCAGGCTGGTCCACGCCGCGTCGACCTCTTCGTCGGGGCCGAGCACGTCGGGGTTCGCCGTCATCCACAACTCGACGGACTCGGCGTTCGCCGATGTCGCCGCAGCGGCGGCCCGCAGCAGGTCGCGTTCGGTCAGGATGCCGGCGACCTTGCCGCGTTCGGTCACGATGACCGAGCCGATGCCGGCATCGCGCATCGTGCCCGCCGCGTCGGCCAGCGAGGTGCCGGCCTCGCAGGTGACCGGTGGGGCCGACATGAGGTCTCGGACGACGGTCGCCATGGGCGCGCTCCGTTCCTGAAGAGGGTTCCCGCCGACGCGGCGGTCCTCGGACCATGATGCTCCCCTTCGGGCCGGGCTGTAAATGTTGATCAACTCAATGTTGTAGCCTCCGAAGCGTGCCCGGGGGTGAGCCATCGAATCGGATGCTCGAGAGCGCCGAGGCGGCCCGGCGCCTGGGCGTGAAGTTGGCCACCCTCTACGCCTATGTGAGTCGGGGCGTGCTGGTGTCGCACCCCGCCCCCGAGGGCCGCGGCAGCCTGTTCGCGGCCGAGGATGTCGAGGCGCTCGCCAAGCGGTCCCGGGGCGGGCGGACCACCGAGACCAGGCTGGCCACGGTGGTCACCTCCACCACCCAGCTGCGCGACGACGGTCCCGTCTACCGGGGCGTCCCCGCCACCGAGCTCGCCACCACCGTCCCCTATGAAGAGGCCGCGGAGCTGTTGTGGCGGGGAGATCCCACCGGCGCGCCCTGGGAGCCCGCTGCCCTGCGACCCCCGGCCGGCCTCGGCGCGTCGGACCGCCTGCGGTGGGCGGTCGTGATGGCCGGCGCCGGCGACCCTCTGCGCTCCGACCTGCGGCCGGCCTCGGTCATCGCCGTGGCCCGACGGCTGGTGGCGACGATGGTCGACGTCCTCCCCCGTCCCGGTGCGAGTGCCGGTGCCCGTGCGGCGGGCGGTGAGGGCGCCGCGCCCGGGCCGGTGCCGCCGCCCGGGCCGGTGCCGCCGCTCGTGCTGGGCGAGACCCGGTGGGAGCACACCGTGGCGGGCACGCTCACGGCGCGGCTCGCGCCCGAGCCCGACACCGACCTCGTACGCGCCGTGAACGCGGCGTTGATCCTCCTCGCCGACCACGAGCTCGCCACCTCCACCGTGGCGGTGCGCGTGGCCGCGTCGGCGCGCGCCGATCTCTACGACGCCGTGCTGGCCGGCCTGGGCGTGGTGGCGGGGCCGCTGCACGGGGGGCGTCGCAGCTCGCCTACGGGCTCGTGCGCGACGCCGAGGCGCTCGGCCCCGAGCGCGCCCTCGACGAGACCCTGCGGTGGCAGCACCGGCTGCCCGGGTTCGGGCACTCGGTCTACCGGGGGGACGATCCCCGCTTCACGGTCCTCAAGGGCCTGGTGGACGACCTGTGGCCCCCGGACCGCGGGCAGGTCCTGGACGCGCTGCTCGCCCTGGCGGCCGAGCGGGCCATCCCCGGCCCCAACGTCGATCTGGGACTCGCCGCCCTCACCCGCGCCGCCGGCATGGCCGAGGACGGGGGACGCACCATCTTCACCGTCGCCCGCGTGGCGGGGTGGACGGCGCACTACCTCGAGGAGCTCGAGGAGCGACCCATCCGCTACCGGGCCCGCGCCGTCTACGCGATGCGACCGTAGGGAGAAACGCGACGACGCCCGCACTCCCGTGACGGGTGGCGGGCGCCGGTCATCGATTGTCAGCGCCCTCGAGACACGTGGGTGAAACCCCCGTTCCGGCTCAAGACACCGTGGTCTTCGCGACTGGACCCGGGGTAGGTGCGGCCGGATCGATCGTCGCCTGTGTGACCGGGGAATCAGCTTCGGGGGGCGGCCGAAGGTCGCCCCACTGCCCAGCACCCGAGAGGCGCTCTGCCAAGACGCTGCGGACCAGCCGCCTCACCTCCTTCGTGTCGACCACCACTACCGCTCTCATCCTGCGCCTCTCCCCGCGCCGGCGGGTAGGGACCAAAGTCCCTCCCTCGGTCCGTGTCCGCTCCGCCACTGACGCGTGCCTCCGACCCCGCCGGCCTAGCGGAGCTCGGTGCCGCCCACGTTGATGACGGCGTCGTACATGAGGGCCTTGTGGCGCGCCACGACCGCATGGTCCTTGCCGGCGAGCTCGGTGGCGAGCGCGGTCGCCCTCGGGAGCACGTCGCGCTCCGGTACGCCCCCCGAGGCGATCTGCGCCGTGACCGCAGCGTCGGCGTCGTAGCGTCGTCCCGTGGTGACGGCCTCGTGCAGGGTGACGCGGGGAAGTCGGGCCGCCAGCAGCGCGTGCATGGTGGGGGTGAGGGGCAGGCCCAGATCGACCTCGGGGAGGCACCAGTAGCCCCGGTCCGATCGCATGATCATGAAGTCGTGCGCGGTGGCGAGCATGGCGCCGGCGGCAAAGGCATGCCCGTTCACCGCCGCGACGGTCACGGCGGGGAAGGTCAGGACGCGGACCAAGAGGCGGTGCAGCCGGTCCATGAAGGCGGCGGGATCGGGGGCGGCGCCGAGCCAGTCGAGGTCGAGCCCGTTCGAGTAGAACTTGCCCTCGCCCGTCGTCACCAGCGCGGTCGGGAGCCCCGACCGCTCGACCGTGTCGAGGGCGTCGTCGAGCTCGGCCACGAAGCTCTCGTTGAACCGGTTCTCGCCGGACCGGAAGTGGATCACCCATATGGGGCCGACCTGTTCGAGCTCGATCACCGCACCCTCCCGCCGACGACGCGACCACGGTAACGACTGTGGCCCCCACCGACGACCCTCGCCTTCGGGCCTGTGACGGACCCCGGCCCGGGGGCGAGGACCGGGGTCCGTCACAGAAAACTGCCAGGTTCGGGCCCTACCATCGGGGCACGTGAGCCTGGTGTCATCGAACCGCGTGACGCCGCTCAAAAAACCGGCCCAGCGCCCCCCGCTGACCACACCCCACGGTGCATACTCAGGGAGGGGGGTATCGGCCCGTGAGCAACGATGACATCGGATCGGGATTCGCGACGCGGCACCACGTCCGTTTCTGGCGATGGGTGGCGTTCCACCCACCCATGCGAGATCCCAAGTCGCGCGGCTGCGTCGAGCGGGCCGTGACCTGCCAGGAGTGCAATTCCGACCTGGGCACCACCGACGACCCGGTCAGCGGGTTCTTCATGGCCTGGCGCCACCGCCGCACCGTGCGCCGCCACCCCGCCTCGTAAGAGCCGCTCCGCCCCGGGGAGAACCGCACCGACGTCGGTCGCGGGTCGACCCTTCCGGCCTTTGGCTACGCTCCCGCGGATCACATCCCGAGACCTCGAGCCGCCGGAGGTGGTAACCACACCAGCACCGGAGTCGGTGCGTCCCGTCCTGCGCGGGTGGCTCCATCTCGTCTCCTTCGTCCTCGTCTTGGTGGCGGGCCCGCTCCTCGTGGCCCGGGCCCGCACCGACGGGGCGCGCGCCGCGCTGATCGTCTACGTCGTGTCGCTGGCGGCGCTGTTCGGGGTGAGCGCCGCCTTCCACCGCATCCGGTGGTCCCCGGCGGGACGCCGGCGCATGCGCCGCGCCGATCACGCCACCATCTTCCTGGCCATCGCCGGTACCTACACCGCCGTGGCCGGCCTCACCGTGCACGGGTGGGCGCAGATCCTGGTGTTGTGCCTGGTGTGGTTCGGGGGTGCCATCGGCGTGACGGTCCGGCAGGTATGGCTGGACGCTCCGAAGTGGGCCATCGCCGTGCCCTACGTCGTGGCGGGGTGGTCGGCGCTCGCCATCATCCCCCAGCTCTGGGACGGTCTCGGGGGAGTCGGGTTCGGCCTCATCCTGGCGGGGGGGGCCTGCTACACCATCGGGGCGGTCTGCTACGCGATGAAACGACCGAACCCGGTGCCGGGTGTGTTCGGGTACCACGAGGTGTTCCACGCCCTCACCGTCTTGGGGGCCACGTTCCATTTCGTCGCCATCGCCGCCTTCGCCCTGCCCCGGTCCTGACGAGGGCGCGGTATCGTCGGCGCCGGTCCGGCCGGTGATGCACGGTGCGTCAGGCGCCTCCGGCGTGGGCCCGGGCGGAGGGGGGCAGACCTCGTGGACGAGACGATGGCGTGGCTGGTCGACCGGGCCCGGATCCGGGAGCTGACGGCTCGCTACAACCGCTGTTTCGACGACGGCGACCCCGAGGGTTTTGCCGCCACGTTCACCGAGGACGGGGCCATGGAGGTCGATGGCGGGCCGACCACCCGGGGGCGCGAGGCGCTGGCCGAGATGGTGCGGCGCACCCCGTACGGCATCGTGCACGTGACGGTGGACGCCATCGTCGAGGTCGACGGCGACCGCGCCGTGCAGGACGTGACCCTGCTGGTGGTGAACCGGCCCTCGGCCGACACCCCTCCCGAGAAGCGCCGGTCCCGGCTCCAGCGCACCGGCCGGTACCACGACGTGCTGGTGCGGACGCCCGACGGCTGGCGCTTCCAGCACCGGGTCGCGTCGCTCGACGGCGGCCTGTGACCACCCTCCTCACCGACCACCTGCGCGCCATGGCGGCGGCCTTTCCCGACAAGGTCGCCTACCAGGTGACCGACGGGGGTGCCATGACCTTCGCCGAGTGGGAGGCGGAGTCCAACCGCCTGGCCCGCGCCCTGGTGGCGATGGGGGTCACCAAGGGCGACCGGGTGTCAATCTACCTGCGGGCCGAAGAGGCGCTTCGCTTCATGGTCGGCTACTCGGCGGTGCACAAGGCGGGTGCGGTGGCCGTTCCCACCAACACGCGGCTCACCGACGGCGAGCTCGAACGCCTCCTCGGTCACGCCGAAGTCCGGGTCGTCCTGACCGACACCGACCTCGCGCCCCTCGCCCGGCGGTTGGCCGATGCGCTCGGCACCCTCCGGCACGTGATCGTCGCCCCGGCGCCCCACGACGACGACAGCACCGCCCCCTGGGCGTGGGCCGTCGCCGGTTCCGACGACGCCACCACCTTCCAGGTCGAGGTGGACGGAGACGACCTCGCCGACATCCTCTACACGTCGGGCACGACGGGGCTCCCCAAGGGTGTCGCCATCCGCCACCGCAACGTGGCTCTCATCCCGGGCGCACCCAACCCCCACTACTCGGGCCAGTGCTGGCTCCATGCCAGCCCGCTGTTCACCTTCGCCGGCATCGGCTTCATCTACAACCCCATGCAGCTGGGGCTGTTCGGCGTCTACCAACCCAAGTTCGACGCCGGCCGGTGGCTCGAGGTGGTCGACGAGCTCCGGCCCCAGTTCGTGTTCCTGGTGCCGTCCATGGCTCAGCTCATCGTGGCGCACCCGCGCTTCGCCGACGCGGAGCTCTCCTCCATCGCTATCTGCGCCATCGGCAGCGCTCCGCTCGCGCCGGCCACGTTGCGGGCCCTGCAGGAGCGCATGCCCGAGGCGTCGGTCTCCAACAGCTACGGCATGACCGAGGCCGGGCCCGCCTTCTGCTCGATGCCCAAAGGCGAGGCGCTCAAGCGCATCGGCTCGGTGGGCCAGCCCGTGCCCCCGCTCGAGGTGCGCATCGTCGACGAGGACGGCCGGGACCTACCGGCCGGTGAGGTAGGCGAGGCGATCCTGCGGATGAAGGGCCGCGAGCGCGAGTACTACCGCAACGACGAGGCCACCGCGGGCACGTGGAAGGACGGGTGGCTCTACAGCGGCGACCTGGCCCGCCTCGACGACGACGGCTATCTCTACATCGTCGGCAGGAAGAAGGACGTCATCATCCGGGGTGGGAACAACATCCACGCCGTCGACGTCGAGGCCGTGCTGCTCGAGCACCCCGAGGTGGTGGAGGCGGCCGTCGTCGGCGTCCCCCATCAGGTCCTCGGCGAGGACGTCGCCGCCGTGGTGGTGCTCACCCCGGGGTCCCCGACCACGACCGACGAGCTCCGCCGGCACTGCGCCGACAAGCTGGCGGACTACAAGGTGCCGCGCCGTATCGAGCTGGTCGACGAGCTCCCCCGCAACGCCACCGGGAAGGTGCTCAAGGCGCAGCTCCAGGACCGCCTGGCCACGTCCGCCGCCACCTGAGCCGTCCCCCGGTCAGGGCGGTCCGGTTGTTGTATCGGCACCCCGGAGCGCCGACTTGAGGGATTTCTTCCCATCGGGCCAACTAGGCGTCTGACCGGGGCCGGACTGGGCCGGCCCTCTCAGGGGCCGGCCGGTCCCAGGGGCCGTCAGCGGCTGGCCGGTCCCAGGAGGAGGTCGGCCAGGCGCTCGCGCTGGAAGCCCTGGGCCCCGAAGAGCAGGTCGTCCTGCTTGGCCCGGCGGTAGAGGAGATGGCAGTCGACGTCCCAGGTGAAGCCCACGCCCCCGTGCACCTGGATGCACTCGGCGGTCACGGCGTCGGCGGCTTCGGCGACATAGCCCTTGCACATGGCCGCGGCGCGCTCGCGTTCGGGGTCGTCGGCGTCCGAGGCCCACGCCGCGTAGTGCGTCCCCACCCGGGCCAGCTCGAGGTGGTGGAGCATGTCGGCGGCCTTGTGCTTGATGACCTGGAAGGTGGCGATGGGCCGGTCGAACTGGACCCGCACCTTGGCGTAGTCGACCGCCAATTCGAGGGCGCGCTCGGATGTGCCCACCAACTCGGCGCACAACGCCACGTTGATGTCGTCGAGGATGCGGCGCCACGACGCCTCGTGGTCTCCGGCGGGGCCCACCCGACGGGCGTGGCGCCCGTCCAGCACGATCCGAGCAAGCTTGCGGGTGACGTCCAGCGCCGGCACCGGCTCCCCGGCTGGTGCCTCGAGGAGGAAGGTGGCCATGGCGTCCCCGTCGTGGGCGACGACGAAGGCGAAGTCGGCGTGCGCCCCGTCGAGCACGAGGGGCTTGGTCCCCGACAGCACCCAGTCCGTGCCCTCGGGCGTGGCGCGCGCCCGCACCGTGCGCAACGGGTCCCCGTGGCCGGGCTCCTCCACCGCCACGGTCCCGCGCCGGCGTCCCGCGGCCAGGTCCTCGAGCACCTCGTCGACCCCGAGTCGGACCGCGGCGAGCGTGGCCGCCACCGCCGAGGAGACGAGCGGTCCGGGGAAGGGCAGCCTCCCGAGCTCCTCCTGGAGCACGACGACGTCCACGAGCCCCAGCCCGAGCCCGCCCGCCGACTCGGGGACGAGGACGCCCAGCCAACCGAGCTCCGCCATGGTCCGCCACAGCTCGGGGGTGACGCCGACGGGGTCGTCGATCATGGCGCGGACGTAGGAGGACGGTGCCTCGCTCGCCAGCGCGGTGCGCACCGCGGCGCGGAACCCCTCCTGCTCGGGGGAGAACGTGAAGTCCATGGTCGTCCTGACGGTCGGCCCGGCCTAGGCCAGGCGCTCGATGACGGTGGCGTTGGCCTGGCCGCCGCCCTCGCACATGGTCTGGAACCCGTAGCGGCCGCCCGTGGCCTGGAGCTCGTTGAGCAGGGTGGTCATGAGGCGCACCCCGCTCGCCCCCAACGGGTGGCCGATGGCAATGGCGCCGCCGCGCGGGTTGAGGCGGTCGGGGTCGGGGGAGAAGGCGCGGGCCCACATGAGCGCGATCGCCGCGAACGCCTCGTTGCACTCGATGGCGTCGAAGTCGTCGACCTTCATGCCCGTGCGGTCGAGCAGTTTGCGCGTCACCGGCACGGGGGCCGACAACACGATGGCGGCGTCCTCGGCGGCCACCGCGAAGGCGTGGAAGCGGGCCAGGATCGGGAGCCCGAGTGCTTCGGCCACGGACCGCTCGGCGATGAGCATCGCGGCGGCGCCGTCGGTCATCTGCGAGGAGTTGCCGGCCGTGATGTCGGGGGCGGTGTCGGGGTCGAAGGACTGCGCGGGGGGGAGCGAGGCGAGGCGTTCCAGGGTGGTGTCCCTGCGGATGCCCTCGTCGGTGGTGAGGACCTGGTCGGTGAGGGTGCCCTCGTCGTCACGGATGGGGACGGCGATGGCCTCCTTGGCGAAGTGCCCGGAGTCGGTGGCCGCCGCGGCCCGCCGGTGGCTCTCCAGCGCGTACTCGTCCATGTCCTGGCGCGAGATCTTCCACTGGTCGGCGAGCAGCTGGGCCACCCGGAACTGCATCCACAACCGGTTGTCGATGACGTCGAGGAACGATTTCGGGAACGGGCCCGTCCCGCCCCGGGCGTTCGACGCCAGGGGCACGCGGCTCATGGACTCGACCCCGCACGCGATGGCGAGGTCGTAGTGCCCGGCCACGACCCCCGCCGCCGCGAAGTGCACGGCCTGCTGGGACGACCCGCACTGGCGGTCCACGGTCGTCGCCGGCACCGACTGGGGGAGGCCGGCCGCCACCCAGGCGTTGCGGGCCACGTTGGTCGACTGCTCGCCCACCTGGCTCACGCACCCGCCGATCACGTCGTCGATCCGCTCGGGGTCGACACCGGTGTGCTCCACGAGATGGGTCAGCGCAAAGGCGAGGAGGTCGACGGGGTGCCAGTTGGCGAGGGCCCCGCCCCGCTTGCCGAAGGCGGTGCGACAGGTGTCGACGATCACGGCTTCGCGGATCTCGCTCATCGGCCCCTCCTGGCTGTGACGTTCCCGGCCCCGGGAACGTCGGACGGTCAGTGTAGTAAGTTCGCTGACGATGGTGTCAGGTCCGGTGTCCCTACGCCACCGGCGCGCGCCCGGGCCGGTGTGGACCGCGGTGGCATGAGCGCGATCGACCTCGTAGAGGACGACGACCGGGCCGCGCTGCGCAAGCTCGCCCGTGACGTGGCCGAGCGCGACATCGCCCCCCACGCGCCGGGATGGGACGAGACCGAGGAGTTCGCCGAGGCGTCGCTCGAAGCCCTGCGCCGGGCCGAGCTGTTCACCGTCACCGTGGGCGAGGAGTACGGCGGCATGGGCATGGGCGACGTCGAGGCCGCCATCGTGCTCGAGGAGATCGCCCGCGTCGACGTGTCGAGTGCGATCTTGTGCCAGCTCGTCTTCAACGGCCCCCCTCGTGCCATCGAGCACCTCGGCAACGAAACGCTGCGTTCCCGTTGGCTTCCCATGGCGGCGGCGGGCGAGCTCTTCTGCATCGGCATCACCGAGCCCGATGCCGGCTCCGCCGCGACCACCATGCGGGCCCACCTCACCCCCGACGGCGACGGGTGGCGGCTCGACGCCTACAAGAACTACGTCACCGGTGGCCACAAGGCGGTGGCGTGCCTGGTGTGGTGCCGGTTCCCGGGCAGCGAGGCGGGGACGGGCAAGGGCATCGGCGCCGTGGTCGTCGACCTCGCCCGCGACGGCGTGAGCGTGGCCGGCACCCACCGCAAGATGGGGCTGCGGGGCTGCACCGAAGCGGAACTCGCCTTCGACGGCGTGCGCATCGAGCCCACCGACGTGCTCGTGCCCGGTGACCCCGCCGACAACAGCGGGCTCAAGACGCTGCTGGCCCACATCAATCACGAGCGCTGCGGCAACGCCGCGATGTGCGTGGGTGCGGCCCAGGGCGCGCTCGAGTACGCCATGGCCTACATGCGGGACCGAAAGGTCGGCACCAAGCTGCTGTCCGAGCTCCAGGGCCTACAGTGGAAGATCGCCGACATCGCCACCGAGCTCGAAGGGGCGCGCTTCCTGTTGCAGCGGGCGCTCGTGCTGGCGGGGCGGCACGGCACGCCCCCGCCGCTCGAGTCCGCCATGGCCAAGATCGCCTGCAACCTCGCCGCCAAGCGGGTGTGCGACGAGGCCATCCAGCTCCTCGGAGGCTACGGCTACAGCCGGGAGTACCCCGTCGAGCGCGCCTACCGCGACATCCGCGGCCTGTGCATCGGGGCCGGCACGGTCGAGATCCAGCGCAACTTCGTGGGCACGGCCCTGCTGGGCGGGCGCGTCCCCCAGGGCCCGTGGTGGAAGGCCCCGCTGCGATGACCGCCGACGCGAAGCGAACCGATGCGGTCACCACCGATGCGAGCGGCGCGACGGTGAAGCCCGTCGCCGTCCTGGGGGTGGGGGCGGCCGCGCCCTCGCTGCGGCTCGCCGCCAAGGACGTGGGCGCGGCGTGGGGATCGGGCGGGGGCCGCGGCACCGTCGCGGTGTGCGACGCCGACGAGGACACCCTCACGCTGGCCTGGCGCGCCGCCAACGCCGCGCTCGACGCCGCGGGCATCGCGCCCGCCGAGGTGTCGGGACTGTGGTGGGGCACGGCCCGGCCCCCCTTCGCCGAGGGCCCCAGCCACCCCTTCCTGGCCACGACGTTGGGCCTCGACCGCGGCGTCGGGGGAGGCTTGGCGAGCGGGTCCCCGCACGCGGGGATGGAGGCGCTCCTCGCCGCGTGGGACGCCCTCGCCGCCGGCCACGCCCGGTACGCGCTCGTGGTGACGTCGGACGCGCTCGTGCCCGGGCTCGGCACCGCCGGGGAGTCGACGACCGGGGCCGGCGCCGCGGCCGTAGTCCTGGGCGCCATCGCCGAGGGCTCCGAGGGCCCGTCCGCCAACGGGTCGTCCCCGCCGGCGCGATTGGTGGGGCGGGCCACGCGCGCCATGCCCGCCGTCGACCGCTACCGCGCCGACGGCGAGCGCGCCACCGGTGACGCCTACGACCCCCGGTTGTTTCGCGAGGAGGTCTTCGTCCCGCTGCTGACCGAGACGGGACGGGGCGTCGCCGACGGCGCCGGCTCGAACCTGCGGGGGTGGGCCATCGCCGATCCCGACGGCAAGCTCGGCTCCGCCGTGGCGAAACGACTGGGTGCACCCCTGGCCTCGGCGCCGGTCTTCGCCGCCCTCGGGGACACCGGAGCGGCCGCCGCGCTGCTCGGCCTCGTCCACGCCAGTGCCGACGAGCGGCGACCGGCCGGTTGGGCGCCATCGGGTACGGCGGGGGGCGCGCCACCGCCGTCGTGGTCGACGCGGCGCGGGCCGTGCCCGGTGCGGTCACCGTCGACATGCTCGGCCCGGGACGCCAGGTCGCCTACGCCGAGGCGCTGCGGGCCCGGGGCCAGCTCGAGCCCATGGCCGACCCCATCGAGATGGGCCTGCCCCCGGGGGGAGCCGCCTTCGTGCGGGGCAATCCCGAGATGCTCGGGCTCTTCGGGGCGCGGTGCCTGGACTGCGCGACGATCTCCACGCCGCCGTCGATCCACCCCACCTGCACCGGGTGCGGCGGGGACCGGCTCGAGGTCGTCCCGTTGGCGCGCCAGGGCCGGGTCGAGACCTTCGTGGTGAACCAGACCATGCCGCCGCCCTTCCAGGCCCCGCTGCCGCTGGTCGTCATCGACCTCGAGGACGGCGCCCGGCTCATGGTGCAGGGATCGCCCGCCGACGCCGCCGAGCTCGCCGTCGGTGACGTCGTCACGTTGTCGTTGCGGCGCTACGCGCTCGAGCGCGGCATCCCGGTCTACGGGTACAAGGCGTTCCGGGTCGCCGACACCGGAGCGGAGGGCGGACCGGGCCGCGGGGCGCGCGCCGGCGCCACGGTAGGTTCGGGACAGGACCGCAGCGGCAAGGAGGGTGGCGCATGAGCTGGAACAAGGTCGCCGTCGTCGGGGCCGGGCTCATCAAGATGGGTGAGCTCTTCGAGCAGAGCTACGAGCAGATGGCGGCGGGCGCCTTCTCCGCCGCGCTCGGCGAGCGTCGACAAGAGGCTCGACAAGTCGGCCGTCGACGCCGTGATCGTCGCCACCCAGCGGGGCAGCCTGTGGGGCCAGGAGGGCATCGGGGGCAACACCGTGCCGAGCGCCATCGGCCTCTCCGGGGTGGCGTGCACCCGAGTGGAGAACGCGTGCCCGTCGGGATCCGACGCCTTCCGGATCGGCGCCATGGTGGTGGCGAGCGGCGTGCACGACGTCGTGCTCGTCATCGGCGTGGAGAAGATGCGGGACAAGTCGACCCAGGAGGGCCTGCTCGCCCGGGCCGCGGCCGGACACCCCCTCTACAACCGGGGTGAGACCGCACCGGTGTTGTTCGCGCCCTTCGCCACCCGTCACATGCACGAGTTCGGCACCACGCCGGAGATGCTGGCGTCGGTGGCGGTGAAGAACCATCACAACGGGTGCCTCGATCCCTATGCGCACTTCCAGAGCGAGATCACCGTCGAGCAGGTCCTCGCCTCACCGATGGTGTGCAGCCCGCTGCGGTTGCTCGACTGCTGCCCCCAGACCGACGGTGCCGCCGCGATCCTCCTCACCTCGGCGGCGCGCGCCCACGAGTTCACGGACAAGCCCGTCTACGTGGCCGGGTTCGGGGTGGCCACCGATCATCCCTATCTGCACGAGAAGTCGAGCTTCGTGGGCCTCCCCGCCACCACGCTGGCCTCGGGGCGCGCCTACGAGATGGCCGGCGTAGGGCCCCGCGACCTCGACATGGCCGAGGTGCACGACTGCTTCACCATCACCGAGATCCTCGACATCGAGGACCTGGGCTTCGTGGAGAAGGGCAAGGGCGGCCCGGCGTCGCTCGAGGGCGAGACCGCCCTCGACGGCCGGATCCCCGTGAATCCCTCGGGAGGCCTCCTCGCCAAGGGTCATCCCATCGGTGCCACCGGCATCGCCCAGCTCACCGAGTGCTGGTGGCAGCTGCGGGAGGAGGCGGGCGAGCGCCAGGTGGCCATCCGCCAGGGATTCGCGCTCCAGCACAACGTGGGCGGACGGGGCTCGGGCGTGTCGGTCGTGAACATCCTCACCCGCAACCCCTGAGCCGGAGGGAACCAGGCCAAGGCCCATGGGGGCCTCGAGGCCATGGCCCTGTTCGCCGAGATCGAGCGGCTGGGTTCGGCGGGAACGGTCCTGTTCAGCCGACGGGCCAGCCTGGGCACCGCATGGCGCTCGAAACCGCGCCGCTCCTCCGCCACAGCGGCTGAACGCGCATCCCCGGGAGGCAAACTCTGGGGGCCCTTCCGAAGAGAACGGAGAATCGTGATGCCGCTCGAAGGAACCTACGAACCCAGCGCCTGGGCTCCCGTCGCCGACCAGGTGGCGTTGTACGAAGCCACCGACGGCAGAGAGGGAGACACCCTCGAGGGGAAGCCCGTCGTGATCCTCACCACCCGGGGCCGTCGCAGTGGTGCCCTTCGCAAGACCCCCCTCATGCGCGTGGAGCACGACGGCCGCTACGTGGTGGTGGCGTCGATGGGCGGGGCACCGCAGCATCCGGTGTGGTACCTCAACCTTGTGGCCGATCCTCACGTCACGCTCCAGGACCACGCCAAGGTCCTCGATCTCCGGGCCCGCGCCGCCACCCCGGAGGAGCGCGCCGAGTGGTGGCCGGTAGCCACCGCGGCGTGGCCCGCCTACGACGACTACCAGAAGAACACGACTCGCCAGATCCCGGTGGTCATCCTCGAGCCTGCCTAACGCGTGCGGAGCCGCGTGCGGTGGTTCAGCTCCCGTCCTTCTTCCCGAGCAACGGGTGGGCCGGCATCCCGACGGGCTGGAGATGCTGACCGAGCACCTCGTGGAAGTGCTCGGCGAGCTCGGCCGGCGTCCATCCACCGTCTCGCCACATCGCGGCGACCTGTCGAGGTGTCTGGAAGATGGTGTAGGCGTACCCGGTGCGCCCGAGCACCTGGCCGTTCACGTAGCCGGCCTGTTCCGACGCCAGGAAGGCGACGAGCGGCGCGTTGAGGGCGGGGTCCTGGTCGGGAGGGGCATCGGCCCCGCCGAAGAGGTTCTCGGTCATGCGGGTGAGCCCGGCCGGTGCCACCGCGTTGGCGGTGATGCCGTACTTGCCGAGCTCGAGGGCCCAGACGAAGGTCATGCCCATGATGGCGGCCTTGGCGGCGCCGTAGTTGCTCTGGCCGAAATTGCCCCGGAGGCCGGCCGACGACGTGATGTTGACGATCCGACCGTACCCGGCCTCCCGCATGTGCACGGCGGCGTGGCGGGTGCAGTTGAACGTGCCCTTCTGGTGCACCGCCACGACGGCGTCGTAGTCCTCCGAGGTCATCTTGACCAGGGTGCGATCTCGCACGATGCCGGCGTTGTTCACCACGATGTCGATCGACCCGAAGGTGTCGACGGCCTGGGCGATGATGCGCCCCGCGGCGTCGAAGTCGGCCACCGACTCCCCGTTGGGGACGGCCTTCCCCCCTCTGTCCTCGATGAGCCGGCACGTCTCGGCGGCCGGGCCCTGGGCGGTGCCGGCACCGTCGAGCGTGGTCCCGAGGTCGTTCACGACGACGCGGGCACCCTCCGATGCGAGACAGAGGGCGATCTCGCGCCCGATGCCCCCGCCCGCCCCGGTGACCACCGCCACCCTGTCTTCGAGCAATCCCATCCCGTCGGTCCTCGCTCTCGATCAGTTCGAACTGGGGAAATTCGGGCCCACCACCCACAGGTCCGAAGGGTGGCTGGTGCCCGCCGGTGGGCCACTCGGTGCCGGTGCGGGGGGCTGTGCAGGTTGTGGCGTGCCGGCGGGACGAGCCGCCGGCACGGTGCCGGCGACCGTGCCCGGGACAGTTCCGGCCACAGTGCCCGGCGCAGCCCGATGGGGTCGGGGCCCGACGCCGTTCGACGACGCCGGCACCAATCCGTTGGTGGCCGCGCCCCCGAGCATGTGGGCCTCGAGGGTCGCGCGGGCGTCGCGGGCCGGCCCCTCCCACGCCACCGCACCCTTCACGAGGAGGACGGCCCGGTCGGCGATGGCGAGCACCCGGTCGACCTGCTGCTCGACGACGAGGAGCGCGCATCCCTGTCGGTGGATGGCGACGAGCCCGTCGTAGACCTGGTCCACGATGACCGGCGCCAGCCCGAGCGACAGCTCGTCCACGATGAGGAGCTTGGGCGGGACGGCGAGCACCTTGGCGAGCGACAGGATCCGTTGCTGGCCACCCGACAGCGTGCCCCCCAGTTGCCGGCGTCGCTCGGCCAGGACCGGGAACGCCTGGTAGGCGCGCTCGAGCGCCTCGGGGGTCCCCTTGCGTCCCGCCCGGTGGCTGAACGACACGGTGAGGTTCTCCTCCACACTGAGCGACGAGAAGATGGCGCGGCCCTCGGGCACGTGCACCATGCCCAGCCGGGCGATGCGGTGGGCCGCCCACCGGGTGACGTCCTGACCCTCGAACCGGATGGTGCCGCTGCTGACGGGAACGAGGCCGGACGCGACCCGGGCCAGTGTCGACTTGCCGGCCCCGTTCGAACCGACCAGCGCGATGATCCCGTTCTCCGGGACCGAGAGCGTCACCCCGAACAGGGCGCGGTACGTGCTGTAGGCCGCGGACACATTGTCGAGCTCGAGGATGTCGCTCATGCCGAGCGCCCCAGATAGGCCCGACGCACCTCGGGATCGGCCACCACCGATTCGAAGCTCCCCTCGGCGATGATCTCGCCCACATCGAGCACCACGACCCGGTCGACGGCGGTCCGCACCATCTCCATGTCGTGCTCGACGAGCAGGACGGCCATGCCGCGGTCGCGCTGCACGCCCCGCAACACGCCCGCCAAGGCGGCCGTCTCGCTGATGTCGAGCCCCGAGGACGGCTCGTCCGCCATGAGCAGGCGGGGCTCACCGCACAGGGCACGGCCCAGTTCGACGAGCCGGCAATGACCCAGGCTGAGCGCGGCGACGGGCACGTCGGCCATCTCGGTCAATCCCACGAGGTCGAGGATCTCCTCGACGTGGGCGAGCTCGTCGGGCTTGGGCTTACCCATGTTCAACAGGTCTTTCCACAGCGCCCCGTCGCCTCGTCGAGCCCGCTCGGCCACCATCATGTGGTCGCGCACCGACAGCTCGGGGAACACCTCGACGCGTTGGAAAGTGCGGCGGATCCCAAGCCTCGCTCGCAGGTGGGCGGGCATGTGGTCGAGGACGTGCCCGTCGAAGACCACGGTGCCGCTGCTCGGATTGAGCTGGCCGCACATGCAGTTGAACAGCGTCGTCTTCCCCGCACCGTTGGGGCCCACCAGGCCGACGGCTTCGCCCGCGGCGACGGCGACCGACACGTCCTTGAGCGCGGCGACCCCACCGAAGCGGATCGAGATCGAGCGGGCGTCGAGCAGCGGCGCGGCGCCGTCGGAGCCGAGCGCGCCGAACGCGGGTGCCGACGCCGCCATGCCCACCGACAGGTCAGCCACCGAACGGCTTTCCCGTCACGCCCAGCGCCGGGACCGCGTCGCGGTACCCCTCCATCGAACCGGGGGTGCCGGTGGCGGACGGCCCTGCCTTGCGGGCCCGTCGGGCGTCGTAGACGCTGAAGAGCTTGCTCACGCGCACCATCCACCGGCTCTTCTGGTACTCGACGATGCCCTCGGGATGCGCCGCGTAGGTCATGGCACCAATGGCGAACCCGATGGGCAGGATGCCGCCGAAGCGCGCCGGCAGGTACAGGGTGATCAGGAGCTGGATGACGGCGAACCCCATCGCAGCCTGGATGGCTCCCTCGATGGTCCGGGACCCGGTGGTGAGCACGGCCACCACGAAGACGAGCGAGAAGACGTAGCCGAACTGTTCAGCGTTGACCTGTTTCAGGACCGTTCCGTACAGGGCGCCGCCGAACCCCGCCAGGCCGGCCGACATGGCGAAGACCGTGAGCCGGGCCGTCCGCAGGCTGATGCCCATGCTGGCGGCGGCGACGGGGCTCCCCCGCATGGCGGCCAGGTACCGTCCGACGGTCCCCCGTTGCACCAGCAGGACGAGCACGCACACGAGCGCCAAGGCCACGAAACACAGCATCAGGAACGTCCGGTCGGAGCTGAAATTGAACGACCCCAGCACGGGACGTGGGATGGTCACCCCGGCGTACCCTCCCCCTGACCACGAGTAACCGAAGAGTGTCTGGTCACAGAACAGGGCGAAGGTGAGCGTCACGAGCGCCAGCAACAGGCCCGACACCCGGATGGCCACCAGGGCCACGACGGTCCCGATCGCCGCCGCCAGCAGGCCCCCCACCACGGCGCCGAGGAGCACGGGCAGGCCCAGGTGTTGGGCGAACTGGCCGGCCGCGAAGGCGCCGATGCCGGCGAAGGCGGCCTGGCACAGCGACAGCTGTCCGCTCATGCCGGTGATGAGCGTGATCGAGAGGAAGACGATCGAGAGGCACAGGCCCTCGTCGAAGGCGGTGACGTAGTAGCCGGGCACCCAGGTCACGCTCGACGCCAGGAAGGCCACCACCAACAACCAGAAACCGACACGGGTCGGCACTTCCAGGCGGCGGTCACGTATCGACACCGACGGTGGGGCCGGCGGGGGGTCGGCCGCCGCCAACGGGTCCGAGCTCAGCTCGAGCTGACGCAGGCCGGGGTTGAGCAGGAGCGTGCCCACGAGCACCACGAAGGGGAAGGCGGGCACGACGGTCTGGGCCAGCACGCCGCCGGTGGGCAGATATCCGGCCAGGAGGTTCTCGACGACGCCGAGTCCGATGCCCGCGGCGAGGGCGATGGGGAGCGATCGCATGCTCGCCACCGACGCCGCGGTGAGACCGGCGACGAGCAACGCGGTGTACTGCAGGGGATCGGTGGGCTGCAGCGACGCCGTGAGGGGGAGCAACAGGACGCCGGCCAGGCCGGCCAGCATGCTCGACACGGCCCATGCGCCCGCCGCGACCCGGGGGGCGTTGATCCCCTCGAGCTGCGACATGCGACGGCTCTCGACCACGGCGCGCATCTGCAGGCCGATGCTGGTCCAGCGGAACATGGCCACCACGGCCGCCGCCACCACGACGGTGATGACGGTGGTGGTGACCTCACCGCCGTTGATGGGCGTCGAGAAGATGTGGAAATAGACGTGGTTGGGGTTGAGCCAGAGGTTGGGCGGGTTCAGTCGCTGTGCATTGCCGAAGAAGATCGGCAGCGCCTGGGGGATGGCGATGAGCAGCGCCAACGACGACACGAGCTTGGCCGTCGTCGAGGCGGTGGGGATGTGGCGGAACAGGAACCGGTCGAGGGCGAGACCGAGCAAGGGGGAGAACACCAGCACCGACAGCACGAAGGCGATCCCCACGGGGAGGTGATTGGTCTTCACCAGGAGGTCGAAGATGAACGCGGCCACGAAGGCCTGGGCCCCGAAGGCCAGATTGAACACCCCGGTGGCCCGGAACGTCAGCACCAGGCCCACCGCCATGAGGGCGTAGTTGCACCCGTAGGGGATGCCCGGGATCGCGTAGCTCAGGAAATGGCTCATGGTCCCCCCGGACCCATGGCGTTCACCGGATCGGCAATCCGCTGCGGATCAGGACCCCGAGGGGCCCGGGGTCCCGGGCAACGCCGGGACCGGCGTCGTGCTGTTGAGGTCGAAGCAGGTGAAGACCTGGCCGTTGGGATGGACGAAGGCCGGCACGAAGGCGCCGTTCTCCACCACCACGTCGGCCTGGCAGTACGGCGGCGGGGAGCCGAAATGACTCTTCGTCCAATCGACCGGAGGCGTGAGCCCCCCGCCGTTGTACGCGGTCTCCTTGTTGATCGCCGCCACCAACTTCTTCTGGGTCAGGTCCTTGCCCACGGCCTTGAGGCCGGTCACGAACTGGTCCGCCGCCATCCAGCCGTCGAGGGCCACCTCGTCGTAGGTGAACTTCGGCTGGTACTTGTTCATCTCCCTGATGTAGTTGTCGAGAGCGGGGTACTGGCCCGACAGGGCGGACTCGAAGGGCACGTGCTCCAAGCCGAGGTACACCCCGTTCATGATCGACCCGTACTGCGCCAACGTGCCACGGTCGTACCCGTTGAACCAGATCTGCTTCATGGTGAGGCCGTTCTGGCTGATGGCCCGGGCGAAGGCCACGTTCCCGTTGACGTCCAGGCACGTGAAGAGCAGGTCCACGTTGTCGTTCTTCATCTGCAGGACCGACGGTGTCGGGTCGGCGCCGTACACCAGGTTCAGGTCGCTGAACGCCACGTTCAGGCCCGCGGCACGCATGCCCGTCACCGCGGCCTGACAGGCGGCCGCCGATTGGGGCACGCCATAGGCGACGACGGCGATCGACTTGGCGCCCAGCTGCTGCGCCAGGTACCCGTCTCCCGACGCGCCGCACGGGAAGCACAGCACCGACCCGTAGTCGGCGAAGAGGGTCGGCCGCTTGGCCCAGTCGGTGGACACGGCGTAGCCGAAGGTGGGGGTACCCGTCTGGGCGAGGTAGGCGGCCCCGCCGAAGAAGGGTGTCCCCACCCCCACCACCGCGAACACGTGGTTTTGCTCGACGAGCTTCTGGGCGACGGAGAGGTCGGTGGTGGGGCTGCCCTGGTCGTCCTCTTGGTAGGCCAACTTGAGCGTCCGACCGTCCACGCCACCCTCGGCGTTGATCATGGAGAAATAGGCCTCGACGCCGTTGACGACGGAGGCGAAGTCCGACGAGAGCGGACCGGTGACGTTGGCGATGCTGCCCACGGAGATCTGCGTGGCCGTGACCCCGGGGTCGCCTCCGCCGGTGCCGACGCCCGCCTTGGCATTGCCACAGGCCGCGAGCCCGACGGCGAGCGCGACCACGGCCGCGGCTACAGTCGCGAATCTCCCTCGCCGACTGCGCGACATCGGTCCCCCTCTCCCCTGTCACCTTCTCCACGATGGCCGAGGCCCCGTGGGTCTGGCGAGGCCCCGGATCGACGTCATGCCTGACGTCTGTGTCAGTTCGTGCTTTGCCACTGTAGCCTGGGCTTGCGTTCTACGCCTGCCGCCGGCCGCACCCGCCATCACCTGTTCGCGGGCACCGGGACCGTCCCCGGAGCAGGTCATTCAGGACAAAAAGAGCCGCTCGGGGTCGTAGCGGCGCAGCGCCAGCACCTCGTCGGTCGTCACCGGGTCGAGTTCACTCACCGACGAAGCCACGTCGACGTCCCACCCACATGCATCCACCATGGCCCGCACCGCGCTCGCCACCGGGCCCGCCCCGCCCGCAACGGCGGCCACCCGGAGCGTGCCGTCGAGCCGGCGCAACACGCCGAGGTCGGTGACCACGCTGGCGACGCGACGGCCCGGGCTCGTGACGTAGCCCACCCGCTCGACGAGACGGTCGGGACGGGCCAGGGCCACGACGACACAGGCGGCGGCCCGACTGGCCACGTCGTTAGCTCCCCCCGAACCCACGAGAAAGGGTCCGCCGGGGATCAGCGTCGAGTTGAGGTTCCCGTCCCGGTCGACCTGGGCGGCGCCGAGACAGGCGATGGTGCGAGTGCCCGGTCCGCCCACGACCATCCCGAGCACCGTCGACGCGTCGGCGAGCAGGGGTGAGCCCGGGAACACCCGGTGGTTGAAGATGTAGGGATCGGCGGGCGTCGGGGTGTAGCCCCACAGGCCGAGCTCGGCGGTGAGCCGGACGGCACTCCCCCCGGCCCGGGCCCGCTCCACCGCCACCCAGGCGGCGAGGTTGGCGATCCCGGCCCCGGCCAGCACGGCGTCGGCATGGTGCGCGTCGGCGACGGCCTCGAGCTCCCGGGCGCCGTAGACGGCGGCCTGCTCCCACCGGCTCGGTGGCACCGCCTCGACCGTGTCGACGGGATGGGCTTCGGCGTCGTGGCGCCACGAGTCGGGATCGGTGCGCGCCGACAGCCAGTCGAGGCGCTCCCGGCCCAACCGCGCCAGGTACTCGTCGTGGGTGGTGGGCTCGAGCACCCAGTGCCGCGCCCAGCCGTCGAAGTCATGGCGGGTGGCGGCGCGGGCCTCGCTCCAGAAACCGATGTCCTCGCCGTAGGAGGACACCGGCAGCTGCGGCGCGTACAGCCCTCCGGGATGAGCCCCGAAGGGCGCTTCGACCACGGCCAGCACGCGATGGGCGGGGATCTTCACCCGGTGGCCGAGACCGTCGAGCCGATCGACCACGCCCTCGACCGTCGCCACCACGCCGCGCCTCGCCGCCCACGCGCCCCACACGCTTTCGAGGAGCGGCTCGGACAGCGCCACGTTGCCGTCCCGGTCGGCGACCGCACCGTGGACGAGGGTGACATCGGGTGTGAGCGGAGCCAGGAGCCCGACGGGCCCGAGGGACGTGTCGGCCACGGTGAAGGCGGCGTTCGACGCCATCGACGACCCCTGCAGGGACCCGGTCACCACGGCGGGCAGCCCGCGCGCCGCGGCCTCGAGGCGTTGGGTGAAGGTGAGGATCGACCAGTGCTCGACGTCGACGGCACCCGACGCGTAAGCCTCTTGGAAGATGGGGTTGGGTGTGTAGGTGGGGAAGGTGTCGCCCGAATAGGTCGTGACGACCTTGCGCACCATCTGGCCCCGGAAGAACAGCGCCCCGAGCGAGCTCAGGCTGAGCATCACCAGGGTGAAGCCGGCGTCGGTGCCCCAGTGCTGACGGGCCATCTCGCGCGCCGCCGCGCTCCACCGGCTGTGCCCGCACAACACCTGCACGGTGTCCCCCGGCCGGACGTGGTGGGCGACGGCCTCCTCGAGCGTCACATGCTCCACGTCGGGGCCTACCGCCCGGTCCAGCGGGGCGGCCGCTTCTCCACGAACGCGGCCGGCCCCTCCTTGGCGTCCTCACTGGAGAAGACCTCGGTGGCGAGCGCCGACTCGATCCGGTACGCCTCTTTCATGTCGACGGCCAGGGCCCGCAGCACGCTCTCCTTGGTCTTGCGCACCGCGAACGGACCGTTGGCCGTGATCCGGTGGGCGTACTCCTCGGCCTTGGCCCGGAGCTGGTCGGCAGGCACCACCGCGTTGAGGAGGCCGAAGGCGAGGGCCTGCTCGGCGGGCACCCGGTCCGCGCACAACAGGAACTCCATCGCCGCGGGGAACGGGATCTGCCGGGGAAGGCGCACCGTGGTCCCGCCTCCGGCGAACAACCCCCGCTTGGGCTCCATGACCCCGAAGTAGGCCTCGGGCACCGCCACGCGCAGGTCGCACCCCCCGAGCATCTCCATCCCTCCCGCCACGCAGGCGCCGTTCACCGCCGCGACGATCGGCTTGTAGAGCTTCACGCCCCGCAGCACCGCCTTCACCCCGTCGTCGATCCGGTACCCGTCGAGCTCCTCGACCTGGCGCGAGGCGATCTCCTTCTGGAGCCTCGTCACCTGGGGGATGTAGGTCTTGAGATCCGCACCGGTACAGAAGGCGTTGCCGACCCCGGTGATGATGGCCACCCACGCCTCGTCGTCCTCGCCGAAGCGGTCCCACGCCCCGCGCAGCAGGGCGAAGTGCTCCATGTCGAGGCTGTTCATCGACTGCAACCGATCGATGGTGATCCACACCACATGGTCGTCACCGAGCTCGTAATGGACGGGCACGCTCTTATCTCCTCTGCTCGCGTGGGAGCCCCAGGATGCGCTCCCCGATCACATTGCGCTGCACCTCCGACGTGCCGCCGGCGATGCTGGCCGCCTTCGACCACAACCACTGCCGCTGCCACGCTCCCCACAGCCCCGACGCCGGCCCTTCGACGGCCAGCGCCGCCTCGGACAGCTGCTGGGTCATGTCCGACCACGTCAGCTTGACCCAGCTCGACTCCGGCCCGGGCTCGTCGCCAGCGCGCCAACTTCGACAGCGTGCGCCAGTTGTGGGTCCGCAGCACCACGAGCGCCACGTACGCGTCGACCAGGGCGTCGGCCACGTCGGGGTCGTCGAGGGTGCCGTTGCGGGCCGCCTGGCCGACGATCCGGGTCAGGTAGCCCTCGTGCACGACCTCCTCTTTGAACGGGAAGTTCGTGCCCCGTTCGTGCGCCAGCGTCGTCGACGCCACCGCCCAGCCCTGTCCGGCCGGCCCCACGAGGTGCCCGACGGGGACGACGACATCCTCGAGGAAGACCTCGTTGAACTCGGCCTCTCCCGTGATCTGGACGAGGGGGCGGATGTCCACCCCGGCCGCCTCCATGTCCACCACCAACAACGACAGGCCGCGCGGACCGGTCGTGCCTGGCTCGGTGCGCGCCAAGCACAGCCCGTGGCGGGCGAACTGCGCGTACGACGTCCACACTTTCTGGCCCGTGACCCGCCACCCGCCGCCGTCGGGGTCGGCCTCGGCGTGCGTCACCAGGCCCGACAGGTCCGAGCCGGCGCCCGGCTCGCTGAAGAGCTGGCACCAGATCTCCTCGGCGCTCACGATGGCGGGCAGCCACCGCCGACACTGTTCGGGCGTCCCGTGGGCCAGCAACGTGGGGCCGGCCAGGTTGATGCCGACGCGGTTGACGAGCTGGGGCGCACCGCTGCGGGCGTACTCGGCGTTGAAGATGGCCACCTCGACCGGGGACGCGCCTCGGCCCCCGTACGCCTCGGGCCAGTTGATGCCCACCCATCCCGCCGCGGCCAGCTTGGCCTGCCAGGCGCGCCCCTGCGCCACGGACGCGGCCAGGTCGTCGGGCGCGGCCGCGTCGGACGCGGCGTCGTCGAGGGCGGGCGCGACGTTGGCCTCGAGCCAAGCCCGCACCTCCAGCGCGAAGCGTTGCTCGGTGTCGGTGAGCGACAGGTCCACCTGTTCCGACAGACCTTCCTAGAGGTCCCAGGCCTGGGCGCGCCCGCTCTCGACGAAGGCCTGGCGCAGCGCGGCCTCCTCGTCGTCCTCGAAGGGCCGGTAGCGGTCCTCGCCTCGACCGCGCACGAGCACCCTGTCCCCGTCCACGCGGTCGGCACGGAATTTCTGGTGGACGAGGGTGCGCACGAGCACCTTGTTGGTGGGCGTGGTGGGAAGCACCTTCGACAACCGCACGTAGCGGGGACGCCATTTGGGGCTCAGGTCGCTCTGCCCGTCGAGCCAGGCCGCGAAACCGACGGGGTCGAACGCCGCACCGTCACGGACCACCAGCGCCGCCATGACCTGGTCGCCGGAGTCCACGTCGGGCACGCCGTAGACCGACGCCAGCACGACGTCGGGATGGCGGGCCACGATGGCCTCGATGGGTGCGGCCGGGAAGTTCTCGCCGTCGACCCGGAGCCAGTCCGAGGTCCGTCCCGCGAAGAAGACCCAGCCGTCGGTGTCCACGTAGCCGAGGTCGCCGCTCCAGTACCAACCATTGCGGGTGGTCCGGGCCATGGCCTCGGCGTTGCGGTAGTACCCCTCGAAGGGGCCCACGCCCTCGACGTTCACGATCTCACCCACGCACTCCGCGGCGTTGACGAGCCGGCCGTCGGCGTCGAACACGGCGCGCTCTCGTTCGACGCCGTCGGGATCGACGACCTTGATGCCCTGGCGCAACCTGCCCACCGACCCCCGGGGCACGCCGCCGGCACGGTCGAGCGCGATCCCTCCCTCGGTCGACCCGAACACGTCGACGACGGCCACGTCGAAACGTTTCGCCACCGCCTCCACCACATGCGGTGATCCCTCGTTGCCGTAGGCCAGCCGCAGCGGGTTGTCGGCATCGTCGGGCCGCTCGGGCGTGGCCAGCAGATAGGCGAGCGGCTTCCCGGTGTAGTTGAACCACGTGGCCCCGTACCGGCGCACGTCCTCGAGGAACCGTGACGCGCTGAACCGCCGGGCCAGGCCCACCGAGGCCCCCGCCACCAGCGCCGGGGCGAGACCGACCATGAGCGAATTGGAGTGGAAGAGCGGCATGGCCAGATAGCCGACGTCGTCAGGGCCCACGTCGAGCACCATCGTCATCCGGTTGCCGGTGATGAGGAGCCGGCGCTGGGTGCAGCGCACCGCCTTGGGCGCGGCCGAGGTCCCCGAGGTGAACAACAGCACCCACAGCGTCTCGACGTCGGGCTCGAGCCCGGGATCACCGTGGCCCGGCGCCCACTGCTCCAGTGCCGCGTCGAGGGACTCGCCCATGGCGCGGGGAGGGTCGTCGCCGTCGGCGAAACGCTCCGAGACGAGCAGGCCCCCAGGCATCGTGAGGTCACCCGCCACCGGCGCCAGCAACTCCTGGTGGCGCGGCTCGGTCACGAGCACCTGGACGTCGGTGTACTCGATGTCGGCCAGGAGGTGCTCGTCACGCCGGGTGTGGTTGAGGCCCACCACCGCCGCCCCGACCAGACCGGCCCCGGCCAGGCAGAACACGTAGTCGGGGGTGTTGTCGAGCAGGACCCCCACATGGGGCGGACGCTCCCGGTCGAGGCGGTCGTGGAACAGCGCCGCGTACCGGGTGGCCTCGGCGTACATCTCGGCGTGGGTCCAGATCCGGTCGCCGAAGCGCAGGGCGGGCCGCGACGCGAACTCGGGGTCGGTGCCGTTGCGCCGGAGCAGTTCGGCCGCGTTGGCGGCCGGCAGCGGTGCTTCGCCGGGCGCAGGGGCCAGCGCGCACGCGTTCGACCACCTCGGGAGGGGCGACGATATGCGTCCGGGATGCGGCGCGTTCTCTGACCACGGCGTCAGGTTAGACAAACCGGCCCGGCGGTAGCGTGGCCGCATGCCCCCTGGTCGTCGGCTCTCGACGCCACCTGGACACGGCTCCTCGGCGCCGTCTTCCGCGTCGTCTTCCCGGTCGTCTTCCCGGCTGCGGCCCACCTTCGAGCAGGCCGGAGCGGCGCGCTACCGGCGCGCCGGGGGGGCATGGGACCGGGGCGCGCTCGACGCCTCGCTGTCGTCGGCGCCCGGGCCCGGTGCGACGGTCGTCGACGGCACGGAACGTCTCGACGCCCCCGCGGTGGAGACGCGCCGTCGCCGCCCTGGCGGGCCGCTTGGCGGCCACCGGCATTCGGCGAGGCGACGTCGTGAGCTGGCAATGGCCCAACGGTGCCCCTCCGTTCCTCCTGTACCGGGCGTGCTGGCGGCTCGGGGCCGTCGCCGCCCCGCTCCACCACCGCCTGGGGGGCGCCGAGGTGGTGGCCGCCCTCGAGCAGGTCCACCCCGCCGTCGTCATCGCCACCACCGGCATGCCCGGCACGGAGTGGCCGGGGGCGCTCGTGCCCGCCGGGGACGACACCGCCGCCCTGTTGGACGCGTTCGCTCCCCGGACCGGCCATCGGGGCCGGGGCCTCCCCGGCGCGTCCCACCGACATCGCCGTGGCCCTGTTCACCTCGGGGTCGACCGGTGTACCCAAGGCGGCGTTGCACACCCACCGCGGTCTGGCCTACAAGGCGGCCCTCATGGTGGCCGTCCACGGCCTCGGGCCCGACGACGCCGTGCTCATGCCCGCACCGTTGGCGCACGTGTCGGGCCTGCTCAACGGGGTGCTGATCCCGGCCACGGCGGGGATCCCCACCGTCCTCATGGCGGCGTGGGACCCCGACGAGGCGGTGCGGCGCATCGAGGACGAACGCGTGTCGTTCATGGGCGCGCCCCCGGTGTTCTTCTCGCAGATGGCCGGATCGGCCGGCTTCGGTCGGGAGCGGGTGCGCAGCCTCCGGTTGGTGTCGACGGGGGGAGCGTCGGTGAGCCCGGCCTTCGTCGACGCCACCAGCGAGTCGTTCGGGTGCCGGGTGAAGCGCACCTACGGATCGACCGAAGCACCCACCGTCACTACCTCGGGCCCCGACGACAGCGTCGAGCGGGCGCGCGACACCGACGGCCGCCCCCTCGGGGACGTCGAGCTCGAGGTGCACGATCCCGAGACCTCGGTCCGCCTGGGCCCGGGACGGGCCGGCGAGATCTGGCTCCGAGGCCCCGAGCTGTTCGCGGGGTACGTCGACCCCGACGCCACGGCCCGGGTGCTCTCGGCCCGGGGGCGGTGGTTCCGCACCGGCGACCTCGGCGTGGTCGACGAGCAAGGCTGGCTCCGGGTGGTGGGCCGCCTCTCCGACATCATCATCCGGGCCGGGGAGAACATCTCGGCGTCGGAGGTCGAGGCCGTCCTCGAGGCCCATCCCGACATCCGCCATGCCGTGGCCGTGGCGGTGCCCGATCCCGCCGTGGGTGAGCGCGTCGCCGCCTTCGTGGTGGCGACCATCCCCTTCGACCTGGCCGCCTGCCAGGCGTGGTTCACGGCCCGAGGCGTCACCCGCTTCAAGACACCGGAGATGGTCGTCCAGCTCGCCGCTCTCCCCGTCCTCGCGGCCGGGAAGCCCGACCGCACCACCATGCGCACCATGGCGGCCAAGCTCCGCAGCGAGGGACAACCCCTCTGAGCAGGGTATCCTGCCCAACCACCGGATGGATCAGAGCACGGGCAGGCCGGCCTCGACGCGTGCCCTGAGGGTGCGGGCGATGCGCTCACGGTGGTACGAGGCGTCACCGAACGTCACCTGGTCGAGTTGGGAACGCTTCAGGAACAGGTGGAGGTCGTGCTCCCACGTGAACCCGATGCCACCGTGGACCTGGAGTCCCGACGCCATGACCCGCCGGGCCGCGTCGGAGCACCACACCTTGGCTGCCGATGCCGCCGACGACGCGTCGGGGTCGCCCGCGCCGACGGCCCACGCCGCGTAGTACGCGGCCGACCGCATCCCCTCCACGTCCACGAGCATGTCCGCGCACCGGTGCTTCACAGCCTGGAAGCTCCCGATGGGTCGCCCGAACTGCACCCGGTCCTTGGCGTACTGGACCGTCATTCCCAGCACCACATCGGCGGCGCCGAGCATCTCGGCGCACACAGCGGCGACGGCGCGGTCGAGCACCGCCGCGGCGGCCCGGTCGTCACCGAGCCACAGCCCGGGGCGGTCGTCGAGCGCGAGCCAACCCAGACTGCGGGTGCGGTCCATGGCGGGCTCGTCGCCCGGGCGACCACCGTCGCCGGCCGCCACCGCGAAGATCGCCGGGGCTCCGTCGACCTCGGCGAAGACCACCAGGACATCGGCCACGGGGCCGTTCACCACGGGGTCGCACCGACCCGTCAACCGCCACGTCCCGTCGGGGTCGCGTCGGGCCCGCACCGCGTCGGCGGCGCGCGACCACGCCACCGCACCTCGGGCTTCGCCCGAGGACAACCGTTCGGCCCACCCGCCGGCATCGGTGTCGCCCCGCCCGACCTGCGCCTGTGCGTCGGCTTCCCCGGTGGCGATCGCCGAGGCAATCGCACCATGGGCGACCACGGTCCCGGCGAAGGGCACGGGGGCCAGATGCCTCCCCAGCTCTTCGCACAGCACGGCCACCTCGACCAGGCCCAGGCCCAGACCCCCCGCCTCGCTCGAGCGCTCCACCGCCGGCCACCCCTGATCGGCCATGGCCCGCCACAACACGTCGTCGAGATGGCGGTCGGTGGCGGCTACGTGCCGGACCCGTTCGGTCGAGCACGCGTCGTCGAGAAGGCCGGCCGCCGCGTCGCGCAGCGCGACCTGATCCGCCGACAGCTCGAAGTCCACGGGCCGGAGCCTACCGACAGCCCCGATGCCGAGGCTGACGTCTGTGTCATGCTGACGCGGGCGATGGACCTGACGACGACGCCGGCACAGGAGCGCCTCCGCGGCCAGCTGCGGGAGTGGCTCCACCGTCACCTGCCATGGGAGTACGGGGTGGGCCTGCCCCCGCGCTTCGACGACCTGAGCGACGAAGTGGCCTTCGGGCGTCGGTGGCAGGCCGACCTGGCCGGGGCGGGCTGGGTGGCGGTGACATGGCCGGCCGCCTACGGCGGCCGCGACCTCGGGCCCGCCGAGCACTTCGTGGTGCAGGAAGAACTGGCCCGGGCCCGGGCCCCTGAGCTCGTGGGCCGCATCGGGGTGAACCTGGCGGGCCCGACGCTGCTCGCCCACGGCACCGACGAGCAGAAGGCCCGCTGGCTTCCCGCCATCCCCACCGCGGCCGACGCTGTGGTGCCAGCTGTTCTCCGAGCCCGACGCGGGATCGGACCTCGCCTCGGTGCGGACGACGGCGCACCGTGGCGACGGGGGGTGGCGGCTCGACGGTCGCAAGGTCTGGACCTCCTACGCCCAGTTCGCCGACTGGGGGGTGTGCCTGGCCCGCAGTGACCCCGCCGCCCCCAAGCACAAGGGCCTGTCGTTCTTCGTGGTCGAGATGCACGCGCCGGGGGTGCACGTCCGTCCCCTGGTGCAGCTCACCGGGGAAGCCGAGTTCAACGAGGTGGAGCTCGACGAGGTGTTCGTCCCCGACGACCAGCTCGTGGGCGCCCCCGGCGAAGGGTGGCGGGTGGCGGGCTCCACCCTCTCGAACGAGCGCGGCGTGAACCCTCGACAGCTCGTGATCCACATGCAGCACCTCGAGGAGCTCCTCTCGCTTGCCTCGGCCGCCGGTTCTTTCGACGACACCCGGCTGCGCCGCCAGCTGGCCCAGGCCTACGTCGAGGTCCGGCTGTTCCAACTCCACAACTGGCGATCGCTCTCCAAGCTGCAGCGCGGGCTCGAGCCCGGCCCCGAGGGGAGCATCCTCAAGCTGTACTGGAGCGAGATGAGCAAGCGCCTCCACGCCCTCGCCCTCGAGATCCTCGGCGCCGCCGCTCCGCTCTGGCACGGCGCCACCGCCAACCCCGGCGATGGATCGTGGCAGCGGGCCTGGCTCTACTATCAAGCGGCGTCGATCTTCGCGGGCACCAACGAGATCCAGCGCAACGTGATCGGAGAACGGGTGCTGGGCCTGCCGCGCGAGCCGGCCGCACCCGAGGGGGCCCGTTGACCGCCCCGTGCCGGGAGGACGGGAAGGAACCGACCCGCCGGTGAGGGCGAAGGAGGCTTGCCGTGTCGAGCAATAAGGCCACATCGAGCAACAAGGCCACGTCGGGGAAGAGGGCTGCGTCCGGCAACGAGCCGGTGGTGCGCTACGACGTCGAGGGGCACGTGGCCACCCTGACGATGAACCGGCCCGAGGTCGCCAACGCCCAGAACAGCGCCCTGATCGACGAGCTCGACGCCTGCTTCGACCGGGCCGATGCCGATGACGACGTCCGCGTCGTGATCCTGGCCGGGGCGGGGAAGCACTTCAGCGCCGGGCACGACCTCAAGGCGATCGTCGGCAACGAGGGCGTCGACGAATGGGTGGCGATGCGCGAGACCCCGGAGGGGAAGTTCCACCACGAGCAGATCATGTACGTCGATCGGTGCCGGCGGATCCACGACTTCCGCAAGCCCACCATCGCCGCGGTCCAGGGGAAGTGCGTGGCGGCCGGCCTCATGCTGGCGTGCATGTGCGACCTGATCGTGGCGGCCGACGACGCGTCGTTCTCCAATCCCGTGCTCCGCATGACAGGCGCCGGTGTCGAGCTGCTCGTCGAGCCGTGGGAGCTCGGCATCCGCAAGGCGAAGGAGTTCCTCCTCGCCGCCGAAGAGCTCGACGCCGCCGAAGCGTGGCGCCTCGGACTGGTGAACAAGGTGGTCCCCCGGGCCGACCTCACGGCGCGCACCATGGAGCTCGCCCAGCGCATCGCCCTGGTCCCCCCCGTGACGGCCCAGGTGGTGAAGGACTCGCTCAACAACGTCGGCGAGCTCATGGGCAAAGGGGCGTCGTGGCGCTACCACTTCATGGCCCACCAGTGGGCCCACAACACCGCCACCGCGCTCTCGGCGCTCGAGCAGCGCAAGCAGATGGGCTCGATGAAAGAGGTCTTCGCGGCCCGGGACCGGGGGGACGCTGCGGGGGGCCCCGCCGGGGACGCGGCGGGGGGCACATCTGCGGGCGCTCCTCCGGCGAAGGGCTGACACCGAGGTATGGGGCGCCCCCTCGAGGGCCTGCGGGTCATCGACGTCGGTACCAGGATCGGTGCGCCGTTCTGCGCGGGCCTCCTGGGCGAATGGGGTGCCGAGGTCGTGAAGGTGGAGCAACCGCGCACGCGGGGACTTCATGCGCACCATCGGCCCCTTCGTCGACGGCTACTCGCTGTTCTGGGCCGTGGAGGGGCGCGGCCGCAAGAGCGTCACCTGCGACCTGCGCGTCGCCCGAGGGCCAGGACCTCTTCCGCCGTCTGGCCTCGACCGCCGACGTCGTGTGCGAGAACTTCCGGCCCGGCACCATGGAGGACTGGGACCTCGGTCCCGGTGCACTCGATCCCCGCCTGGTGTTCGTGCGCATCAGCGCCTTCGGCCAGGACGGCCCCTACGCGGCGCGACCCGGGCTCGACCGGCTCGGGGTCGCCTACGGAGGGCTGCTCCACCTCACCGGCGAGGCCGACCGACCGCCGGTACGACCGGGGGTGACCGTCGCCGACTACCTCACCGGCGTGTTCGCGGCCGAGGCGGCGCTGGCCGCGCTGTACCGGCGCGACGCGGGGCGCGGGGACGACGGGGGACGGGGGGCCGTCGTCGACGCCTCGCTGTACGGGTCGGTGCTGCGCATCTTGGAATGGACCATCCCGGCCTATGACCGCCTGGGAACGGTGCGGGCACGCGAGGGCAACCGATTGTCGAACTCCGCCCCCCTCGACAATTACCCGACGGCGGACGGGAACTACGTGTGCGTGGTGGCCGGGGGCGACGCCAACTTCGCCCGCCTGTGTACGCGCCATGGGCCGGCTCGACCTCGTCGAGGATCCCCGCTTCGCCACCCTGGCCGATCGGGCCCGCAACGGGGACACCATCAACGCCATCGTGGCGGAGTGGACATCGAGCCGGAGCGCGGCCGAGGTCGAGCGCGCCTGCATCGCCCACGACGTGCCCGTGGCCACCGCCTACACCGCCCGGGACATCGCCCTCGACGCGCACTTCGCGGCCCGCCACGACCTCGTCGCCGTCGACGACCCCGTCCTCGGCCCCCTGCGCCAGCAGGCGCCGTATCCGAGGCTGGTGGGCGAGGACGCGCCCGTCCCCAGTGGCGCCCCCGCACTCGGGGCAGCACAACCGCGAGGTGTGGTGCGACCTCGTGGGACTGTCGCCGTCCGAGCTCGAGGCGCTGCAGGCCAAGGGGATCGTGTGAGCCGGCGACCCTCGTCTCGACCCACCAGGGTCCCCGTCGGGACGGGGCCCCCGATGGGCACCGGCCCGTCTGAGCTGGTGGCCCGGACCGACACAGGCGAGACTCGATCGGGCCAGTCATCACAAGGAGAGACGATCGTGAGAGCGCTCGTGTTCGGCGCCGCACCCGCGCCCGACGAGGCGAGACCACAACCGACCGACGATCTCGAGCGCATGCTGGCCGTCGCTCCCGTTCGGGCTCCACGTCGTCGAGGACGCCCGACCGCCCCGTCCGGACTGGGTCGTCACCAGGCCGATCCTGTCGGGCATCTGCGGGTCCGACGCCAAGCTCGTCCTGGGCGACTTCGGCGAGGGTGACATCGACAATCCCATGTCCGCCTTCTCGTCGCTCCCGCATGTCCCCGGGCACGAGGTGGTGGCCGAGGTCGTCGAGCTCGGCCCCGCCGCCGAGGGCCTCGAGGTGGGTGACCGCGTCGTCCTCAACCCGTGGCTCACGTGCGCGCCACGCGGCGTCGAGCCCCTGTGCCCGCCCTGTCAGGCCGGAGACCTCAATTTGTGCTGGAGCTTCACCCGTGGCGCGCTCGGGCCCGGGGTCCATGTCGGGCGTGACCACCGACGCCCCCGGCGCGTGGGCGGACCTCCTCGCCGCCCACGACTCCATGCTCATCCCCGTCCCCGCCAATGTGTCCGACACCCTGGCCGTCCTGGCCGACCCGTTCTCGGTGTCGATGCACGCCATCCTCCACCACCCACCACCGCCGGGCGGCAAGGCGCTCGTCTACGGCGCCGGCGCTCTCGGCGTCACGAGCGTGGCCGTGTTGCGCACCCTGTTCCCCGACGTCGAGGTGGCGGTGGTGGCGCGCTTCGCGGCCCAGGCCGAGTTCGCGACCCATCTCGGCGCCAGCAAGGTGGTGGCACACGAGCCACGCCTCGCCGTGGTCGAGGAGCTGGCGCAGTGGTCGGGCGGCGTGCTCCACACCCCCTTCGACGGGACTGCCCATCGCCCACCCCGGTGGGATCGACGTCGTCTACGACACCATCGCCCGGCCCGAGACCCTGGAAGTGGGCGTGCGCGTCCTGGCCGAGCGCGGCACCTTGGTCCAGAGCGGTGTGTCGACGCCGGGACGGTGGGAGTGGACGCCGATCTACTTCAAGGAGCTCACCATCGCCGGCTCCAACGCGTTCGGCATCGAGGAGGTCGACGGTGTGCGCAAGCACGCCATCGCCCACTACCTCGACATGGCCGCATCGGGGCGCGTGGACCTCACCGGCATGCTGACGCACCGGTTCCCCCTCGAGCGGTGGTGGGATGCGTTGCGGGCCATCGCCCGCCAGGACGAGAGCGGAGCCATCAAGGTCGCTTTCGAGGCATCCTGACCCCCCGGGTGACTACGATGCCCCTGGAATGGGACCGGCGACCACGCCGAGCGCCCCATCCGGGCCCAACCCGGTGAGCACCCGGGGCGCGAAGAGCGGCACGAACGGGAAGCGGGCTGTGCCGCGCGGCGCCAAGGTGGCGGTCGTGGCCGGTGAGCCCGCTAGCAAGCGCGCCCTGCGGTCCCAAGGTCGCAAGACCATGCGCAAGTTGCTCGACGCCGCCATGGTCGTTTTCGCACGTCGCGGCTACCACGCCGCCCGCGTCGACGACATCGTGAAGGTGGCCCGCACCTCACACGGCACCTTCTATTTGTACTTCTCCAATAAGGAGGACCTACTGCGCGCCCTCGTCGGCGAGGCGGGCGAAGTGGTGGCCGCCCTCGACGACGGGCTGGGACCGGTCGGGCCCGATGTGGCGGGCTGGCAGGAGCTGCGCGCCTGGATGGAGCGCTTCTCGGTGGCGTGGCAGCGCTACGCCCCGGTGCTCCGGGCCTGGACCGACCTCGTCGTGAGCGACATCGAACTCGGTGCCCAGGCCCACGCGGCGGCAGGCGGCGTGGCCCGCACCCTGGCGGCGCGTATCGACAGCGCCGGCCCCCACCCCGGCGTCGACCCCAACGCGGCAGCCGAAGCGGTGGTGGCGATGGTCGACCGCTTCCATGAGCTCCGCCAATTCGCGGGTGAGCCCGTCGACGCGTCCGCGCTCGACACCCTGACGACCATGGTCCACCGGGCGCTCTTCGGTGGCGGCGCACCGCCGGCCCACGTGCTGTCACCGGGCACCGACGGTTCGGCACCAGCCTCGTAGGCTCGGGCCCGTTACGGAGGCGGGCGGCGCTTCTTCGTACCGTCCTCCACCGTGGCGCGACCTCGCTCCCAGCCTCGACGGGCCCAGGGAAGGGCCTCGACCACGCGCAACAGGCCGTAGGCGGGCTCGGTCAACACGATGCTGCCGGCGATCTCCTCCCACGTGGCACCCACCTCGGCCGCCAGCATGGCGTGGCGCTGGACCCCGGGCGGGTTGCGCAGGATGACGGTGCAGACCATCCGGATGAGCTCGTGGGTCTTGCGGTCGGGCGCCCGCAGCGAGTCGATCTGAGCGAGCCAGGCGTTCTGGGCCTCGTGCAAGCCCGGTGCGAAGGCGTGCAGCTCGGATTCGAACGGAAAAACCCATTCGCCGCCCTCGTCGGCACCATCGTCGTCGTGCTCGTCCGCGCCGTCGTCGTGCTCATGTGCCTTGGGACTCACCTCTCACCTCCGGTCCCCCAGCATGGCAGAGGACCCCAGCACCCCCCAACCCCACCGCGTCGCGGTCAGGTCACGGGGCTGAGGGCGAGAAAGCGCGCATAGCGCTCGGACGCGGCCTCGGCCCAACGCGCATCGGGCTCCACCCTCCGCCCCACGCGGGCCCACCGCTGGGCGCCGTCGAGCGAGGCCTCGAGGCCCGCCGTCCAGCGCGCCATGTAAGCGGCACCGAGCGCCGAACCTTCGGCCACACCCACGGTGTCGACGGGGAGGCCACACGCATCGGCGACGGCCTGCATCCACGGCACCACGTGCGTGCCGCCCCCGCTGGCCACCACGCGACGAGCCTTGATGCCGGCACGGTCGAGCATGTGCCGGATGACGAACCCGCTCGCTTCGTAGGCGGCGCGCTCCACCGCAGCGGTGTCGTGGGTCAGGTCGAGATCGTGGAGCCCCGCCCGCAGGGAGGTGTCGTGATAGGGGGCGCGCTCGCCGCGCAGATAGGGCGTCCACACCGGGACGCGCCCGGGGTCACCGTGGCGCGGCGCCTCGTCGACCGCTCCCGGCGCCGGCGGGTCGGGTCGCGACGACGAGCCGCGACCGGCGGTGTGACCACGCACCCCGTGGAGCAGGGCGCGGGCCCAGTCCACGAAGAGCGCGCCGGCGTTGCTCGGCCCACCGACGAGGACCTTCCCGGCCACGGTGTGGGGAAGGGTCCACAGGCCCGGCGCCTCGATCCAGTCGTCGACCACGATCCACACGATGAGCGTCGCCCCGAAGATCACGAGGACGTCCCCGGCTTGGTCCGCACCCGAGACGATCTGGTCGCACAGGGCGTCGACGGTCCCCGCCGCCAGCACGGTGTCGGTGCCCGTGAGCGTTCCGGCCGCCTCGCCCATGTTGACGACGACGGGAAGTTGACGCTCGGTGACGCCGAACCCGGAGAGGACGTCGCCGTTCCAGTGATTGCCCGTGCGCATCGAGCCCATGCAGATGGCCGTCCCCGTGTCGATGGCCGGGACCCGTCCGAGCGCGTAGTTGGCGACGGCCTGGGCCGGCCAGTAGCCGCGCGCCCCGGGCACCTCGTGGCGCGCCCAGCGCACGAATCCCCCCGCGTCGGGCATGACCGAGTCGGTGTCCCCGACCTCGGGCCCCGCCACCCGTTGCCCCCGGGCGTCGCCGTAGAGCAAGCCCGGGGCACCGGGGGATGCCCCGCCCGTCCACCGCGGTCAGCGAGGGCACCATGCTCGTGACACAGACCCCGGCCAGATCGCCGAGGCCGGCGCTGACCTGGGCGAGGGCCCGTACCGGCCCCCGCCGCCACGCTTGGCCGGCGTCGTGCTCGAGCTGGTCCGGAGCCGGCGTCATGAGGCGATGCGGGACCCGGGCGCGCGCCAGCACCGCGCCGGTCTCGTCGGCGGCGACGGCTTTCACCGCCGTCGTCCCGATGTCGATGCCCACGGTGACCGAACCTGACACGACCGTCATGATTCGGCCATTATGAATGACTTCGGCGCCCGAAGGAGGATCGATGGACCGGACCCGCCCTCGGGCCCTCGTGACCACCCCGGTTCGGGGCGCCGGGCTCGACTTGCTGCGCGAGCTCGCCGATCTCGTCATCGACCCCTGGATCGACCACCAGCCGCTGCGCATCTACAACGCCGAGCAGCTGGCCGAGCGGGCCAAGGACGAGGGCGCCACCATCTTGATGGTGGAGGCGGATCGCTGCGCGGGCCCCGTGTTCGAGCTTCCCCTGATGGCCGTGGCGAGCACCCGCGGCGATCCCAACAATGTCGACATCGAGGCGGCCACGGCGGCGGGGGTGCCCGTGTTGCGGGCACCGGCTCGCAACGCCGACGCCGTCGCCGAGATCGGCGTGGCCCTGCTCTTCGCGGCGACACGCGGCCTGCTGGGCGCGGATCGTGACGTCCGAGCCGGCGAGATCTACAAAGACGGCACCATCCCCTACCAGCGGTTCCGGGCCTGGCAGATGGCGGGACGCACGGCCGGGCTCGTCGGCCTCGGCGCCGTGGGGCGCGCCCTGCGGTGGCGCCTCGAGGGCCTGGGGATGAACGTCGTCGCCTACGACCCCTACGCAGCCGACGCCACCCACACCCTCGACCAGCTCCTCGAGGTCTCGGACGTGGTGTCGTTGCACGCCCCTGTCACCGACGAGACGGCGGGGATGATCGGGACGGCGCAGTTCGCCGCCATGCGCGACGGCGTGGTCTTCCTCAACACCGCCCGCGCCCAGCTCCACGACGGCGACGCGCTGGTCGAGGCACTGCGGTCCGGGAAGGTGAGCGCGGCGGGGCTCGACCACTTCGTGGGCGAGCACCTCCCCACCGACCACCCCCTGACGACGTTCCCGAACGTGGTGCTCACCCCGCACATCGGAGGCGCCACCTACAACACCGAGGTCAACCACACCCAGACCATCGCCGACGACCTGTGCCGGCTCCTGGCCGGCGCCACACCCCGCAACATCGTGAATCCCGAAGTCCTGAAGCACTGACTCCTGAAACACTGAGCCCTGGCACACTGAGGCAACCGTGGATTTCTCCTATACACCCGAGGACGACGCCTTCCGAGCCGAGCTGCGGGAGTGGCTGGACGCCAATCTCCCCGAATTCATGGCCTCGGGCGAGATCGGCGACGAGAACAACCCCGACCGCCGCACCATGCTGCGCCGTCAGGCGTGGCAGCGCTGTCTGCACGGGGGCCGGTGGGCCGCCATCAACTGGCCGAAGTCCTGGGGGGGCCGCGAGGCCACGGTGATGCAGAACACCATCTACTCCGAGGAGATGGCACGCGCCAAGACGCCCGGCATCTACAACGCCAACGGCCTCTGGCAGATCGGCCCCATGATCCTGCGGTGGGGCACCGAAGAGCAGCAGCAGATGTGGTTGCCGGGAATCCTGAATGCCGACGTCCACTGGTGCCAGGGGTTCACCGAGCCCGAAGCGGGTTCCGACCTCGCCAATCTCCGCACCCTGGCTGTGCTCGACGGCGACGAGTACGTCGTGACCGGCCGCAAGATCTGGATCTCGACGGCCCATCTGGCCAAGTGGGGCCTGTTCCTCGTGCGCACCGACCCCACCGCCATCGAGCGCGGGCTCAAGCACGAAGGGATCACCGCGCTGATCATCGACATGGAGCTCCCGGGCATCGAGGTGAACGTCATCCGCGACATCACGGGCGGGGAGCTCTTCTGCGAAGTCAACTTCGACGGTGCCCACGTGCCCGCCGCCTACCGGCTGGGAGAGGAGAACCAGGGCTGGAACGTGGCCATGGGGACGCTCGCCAACGAACGGGTCGGCACGTCGGGACTGTCGGTGTCCATGCGCATCGAGCTCGACAACCTCATCGCCACGGCCCGCAAGAACAACCCCGAGGCGCTCGAGGACCCCGGGATCCGAGACCGCATCGCCCGGCTGTGGACGCAGCTCGAGCTCACCCGTCTCTTGAACGCCCGCGCCCTCTCGAAGATCCTGAAGGGTGAGAAGAACTGGCCCGAGGTGCCGCTGGCCAAGCTCCAATGGAGCTACCTGTCACAGACCATCGCCGAGCTGGGCGTGGACATCCTGGGTGCGTCGGGCATCTTGACCCGGGGCGGCCCCGACGCGGTGGACAAGGGGCACTGGAGCCACAACTACGTGTGGCAGCGCTACACCTCGATCGGTGCGGGCACGACCGAGGTGCAGAAGAACATCATCGCCGACCGCGCCATCAAGATGCCCCGTCGCTGAATCACGCGGGAAGACTGATTCACGCCCTGCCCTCGGGCCCGGCATCCTGGGTGAGCGACAGCACGTTGCCGTCGGGGTCGGTGCACCACGCCGACCTTGGCTCCGCCCGGCGCCGTCCACACGCCCAGGTCGTCCTGCTCCATCCCGGCGAACCGCTCGAAACGCACACCGGCGTCGCCGAGCGCACGCACCGTGGCGGCGATGTCGGCGACGGCCCACCCGAGCACGGTGTAGGGAGCGGTGACGATCTCCGCCACCGGCGTGACCCTGAGCCGGGTGCCCTGCGCGTCGAAGACGCAGGCGAAGGGGCTCTCCTCCACGACCGCCAGCCCCAGCACGCCGCCGTAGAAGGCCCGGGCCCGGTCGAGGTCCGTCGTCGCCACGAACGCCACCAGCTCGCTCGACCCCAACATCGGCCCTCCCCGCCGCCCGACGAGCGTAGGACAGGTAGGCCCTGGTCACCGAGCGATCCATTTGTCACTTGCTACTTACGTAAGGATCTGCTTACATTCATCGGGTGGACGCCGCCCTCCGAGCCATCGCCGAGCCCCACCGGCGCCAGATCCTCCGGCTCGTGGCCGACGACGAGCTCGCCGCGGGGGAGATCGCCTCCCACTTCGAGCTCAGCCGGCCGGCCGTGTCCCAGCACCTGCGGGTCTTGGTCGAAGCCGGGCTCCTCGAGAGCCGTCGGGACGCCACCCGCATCATCTACCGGGCCCGGCCGGAAGGGCTGGCCGAGCTACGCGACTACCTCGAGGTGTTCTGGGAGACCGGACTGCGCCGTCTGAAGCGGGCAGTGGAACAAGACATGGAGGACAGCGACCGTGCCAGAAGGCGATGACGTCATCGAGCAGGAGATCCGGATCGCGGCGCCCCCCGAGGCCGTGTTCCCGTTCTTCACGGATCCCGACAAGATGCGGCGGTGGCAGGGGATCGACCACACCGTCGACCCCCGGCCCGGTGGGATCTACCGCGTCAACGTCGACGGCACCCACGTCCTGCGCGGGGAGTTCGTCGAGGTGAGTCCCCCCACCGGGTGACCTTCACGTGGGGTTGGGAGGAAGGCGGCATTCCCGTGCCCGCCGGGTCGAGCACCGTCGAGATCACCCTCACCCCCGACGGCGACGGGACCATCGTCCGGCTCGTGCACCGGGGACTGCCGCTCGAGGCCGTCGAGTCGCACGCGGCGGGCTGGCGCCACTACCTGGCCCGCCTCGCCATCGCCGGCGCGGGCGGCGACCCCGGGCCCGACCCGGGCCCGTCGTAGCGACACCGCATCCCGTCGTCGCTCGACGCAACGTCACTCACAACGGCCCGTCCGAACACCGGCAATCCAACACAACTCCGAACACCGGCAATCCAACACCAACAAGAAAGGCAGGATCACGATGGGCAAGTTCGTTTTTCTCTACACGGGCGGCCAGATGGCCGAGACCCCCGAAGCGCAGAAGGCGGCCATGGACGCATGGATGGGATGGTTCGGCACCCTCGGTGACGACATCGTCGACCCCGGCAACCCGTTCGGTGCGTCGAGCACGGTGGGCGGGGACGGTTCGGTGAAGTCCGGGGCGGCCGGTGCCATCGGCGGCTACAGCATCATCTCCGCCAACAGCCTCTCCGACGCGGCCGGCAAGGCCAAGGGCTGCCCGGTCCTGTCCGGAGGCGGGACGGTCGAGGTCTACGAGGCGATGCCGATGTAACGAGGCACCTCGGATCGGTGTCCCCGACGACAGCCCCGCCCGCCGTCAGGCCCGGCGGGGTTTTGTCGTCTCAGGGCAACGGCACCCATTCGATCAATCCGACGCCACCCGTTCGAGCTCGGCGCTGGGGTCGTAGTAGAGCTCCTGCTGGGCGATCAGCGTGTCGCGGTAGCGGTACACCACCACGTAATTCGAGCGCAGCCGCACGCCGTGCAGGCCGAAGTCGAACCGCACCTTGACATACGCACCGGCGTCGTCGGCGATCAGCGCCCGCTCCTCGACCGCGTAGGCGATGTCGGACAGATCGGTGATGGTCAGCTGGACGAATTCGAGGGCCTGTTCGACACCCACGATGCGCGCCGGCCACCCGAAGAGCCGCGTGGTGGGGCTGACATAGGCGACGTCGGGAGCGTAGAGCGTCCCCGCCAGCGAGATGTCGCCCGCCCCGAAGGCGGTGGCGAACCGCTCCTCCTGGGCGTCGAGCACCTCGAGCGAGGCCGGACCGCGCGTGACCGACGAACCGCTCGTCACACCGACAACAGCACGTGGAGGTCGAGGCCGTCGAGTCGCTCCCGGCCCCCCAACGCCACGATCTCGAGCAGGGAGGCCACCCCCACCACCTCGGCCCCCCCCCGGCGGAGCACGGCGGCCGTCGCCAGCAGGGTCCCACCGGTGGCGATGACGTCGTCGACGATGAGTACCCTGTCCCCCCCGGCGACGGCGTCGGTGTGCATCTCCAGGGTGGCATCGCCGTACTCGAGCAGATAGGCCTCCGCCATGGTGGCGGCGGGCAGCTTGCCCATCTTGCGCACCGGGACCAGCCCCGTGCCCAGGGCATAGGCGACGGGGGCGCCGAGGATGAAGCCCCGGGCCTCGATGGCGGCGACCTTGTCCACCTTGCCTGCGAACGGGGCCCCCATCCACCGCACCGCATCGGCGAACACCACCGCGTCGGCGAGCACGGGGGTGATGTCCTTGAAGGTCACGCCGGGCTGGGGGAAGTCCACCACGTCACGAACGAGCGCTCTCACCCGCTCCCGGATGGCGTCGTCGGCGTCCGGTCCGGGTGTCTCGGCCGCCATCTATACGGTCGGGGTGGTCGAGGCGACCTCGCTCGCCTCGACCGGCGGTGCGAACGCCGCCGACACGCCCAGCACGGCGAAGGTCGAGCCCATCGTGGCCACCACCAACCGGCTCCAGATCGGGAGCTCCCGACTGCGCAGCGCCGCGATGGCGTCCCACGCGTCGCACCCGGCGCCGAGCAACAGCGCCCGGGACACCCCTTCGGGCCGGTCCTCGTGGAGCGCCTGGAGCAACACGAGGCCGAGGGCGAGGTCACGGCCACCGAAGATCCGGCTCATGAAGCGGACGCTCGGCCGGTTCGCCTCGGCCCCGAGATAGGCGGCCGCCCCCGCCGCCGGGCTGGCCATGAGACCGAGGCCGAAGCCGATGCGGCCCAGCGCGATGACACGAGGGATCCGTCGGCGCAGGTCTTCGTTCACCGGCCCGAGGTTAGCGGTGGCCCCGGGGCCGGCCCGGAGTCGCCCCGGGGCGCAGGGCTAGACGGGGGGAAGCCCGTACAGCGAGGCGGCGTTGGCGCCCGCGATCAGCCGCTGGTCCTCGGCGGGGAGCCCGGCGATGGCTTCGGCCAGCTCACCGGTCACCCCCGGGAACACGGCATCGGGATGGGGGTAGTCCGAGGCCCACACGATCCGGTCCGCCCCGCACAACGGCGACCGGGCCGTAAAGGCGAGGGTGGACTCGTCGGGGTCGAAGCTGATCCAGCACTGGCGCCGGAAGTACTCCGAGGGCTCTCTCGTCAATTGGGGGACGTCCCACCCGAAGATCTCGTAGTGGTGGTCGAGGCGCTCGAGCCACGGTACGAGCCAACCGCCACCCGCCTCGAGGAAGACGAGGCGCAGATCGGGGAACCGTTCGCACGTCCCGCCCGCCAACAAGAACGCCATCGAGCTCATCATGTCGAAGGGGTTGGCGATGGCCTGGGTGAAGAAGATGTTGTCGATGGCGACGGTCCCGGTGTCGTCGGGGAGCGGTTTGGCCGAGCTGCGGAGGCGGTTGATGCGCAGACCCTGACAGGCTCCGGGGAGATCGGCGGCCAGGAAGGGGTGCAACCCCACCGGCATCCCCGTGTCCGACGCGGCTGCCCACAACGGGTCGTAGACGGTGTCGGAAAAGGGGCGCCAGTCCGCGCTCGGGTTGGGGCGGAGGAACACGCCCACGATGCCGGGGAGCCCCGCCACCCGGCGGATCTCCGCCGCGGCCAGCTCGATGTCCTGCTGGGGCAGCACGGCGACGCCGAAGAGACGTCCGTCCCCCGACTGGGTGTGGTGGGAGAGCCAGTCGTTGTAGGCGCGGCACATCACATTGGCGAATTCGACGTCGGGGTGGCCCTGGATCCCGAGCAGGAGCGTGGGGTAGAGCACCGCCTGGTCGATGCCGTCGGTGTCCATGTCCACGAGTCTCGCCGGGGCGTCCCAGGCGGCGGGACGGACCTCGGTGTACCGGAGCTCACCGCGCTGGGCCCGGTCGCGATCGTCAGCCGACATGCCGGCCGTGCCGGCCAGGGACATGAAGTTGGCGAGATTGCGGGTGCCGTCCATGACGGCCCACTCGCGCCCTTGGGCGTCGACCTCGATGTGCCACACCCGGTCCTCGAACCCCTTGGGGGCGAACTCCCGGAACCCGTCGGGATGCTCGAGCACGTGCCCGTCGGCATCGATGTACGCGAGCCCTGTCTTCATCGTCGTCGCCATGGCCACTCCTCGGTCACCGGGGCAGGTGGTAGAAGTCCTGGGCGTTCCCACCCGCCACCCGCGCCAAGGCGTCGTCGGCGAGGCGCCCCTGGGCGTGCTCGATCAACTCGGTGGTGGCCCGGGGCCAGGCGCCGTCCCAATGGGGGTAGTCGCTGGCGAACATCACGCACCGGTCGCCGAGGAGCTCGACCACGCACGGCAACGCGTCTTCGTCGGGCTCACACGTCACCACCACGTTGCCCGCCGCCACGTACTCGGCGGGCGAGCGCTGCCAACCGTCGGGGATCCAGTCGCCCCGGCTCGCATGGTGCTCACCGAGACGCTCGACGAACCACGGCAGCCACCCCGCCCCGGCCTCCAAGAAGGCCACCCGGAGCGTGGGGTGTCGGTCGAAGACCCCCCCGCTCACGAGGGCGGTCATGGCGAACATCTGGTCGAAGGGGAAGCTGACGCAGTGGACCTGGATGTAGTTGTCGAAGCGGTCCACGCCGATCTTGGGCAGGTGGATCCCCGGCGCACCGTGCACGCCCAACGGCATGTCGAGGGCGGCGGCCGCCTCGTAGAACCGGTTCATGTCGGGGTGGTCGAGGTTCCGGTCCTTGAGCGCGGGCGGGACGATGGTGGCCACCAGGCCGAGCCCCTTGGCCTCCTCCATGACCGTGACGGCCAGGTCACCGTGCTCGATGGGCACCACCGCGATGCCGTGCAGGCGCCCGGCGCTCTTGGCGCAGAACTCCGAGACCCACTGGTTGTACATCCGGGCCAGGCCCGCCCCGAGCACTGGATCCTCGAGGGTGGGCACGCACAGGCCGAAGCTCGGGAACAACACCATCTCGTCGATCCCGTCGGTGTCGGCGTTGGCGAGCACCCCGTCCACCGTCCCGGGGTCGACCCCCGGGGCCGTGGTGAGACCGTGCTGGGGTGGGCAGCCCGCGCCCGGCCCCTCGTACTGCGGATAGGGCCGGCCTTCGATCAGGACCCCGAGCTTGGTGTCGGTCCGCAGTGCCACCTGCTCGGGAAACCGTTGCAACAGCTCGGCGAAGAACTCCAGGGGCTCGACCGCATGAGCATCGGCGTCCACCACGTGCAGGTCCGTCACCATCATCCCTCCGTCCCGGTCGCGCCGGCGAGGTCGTCGTCGTACACGATCACGCTTCTCGCCACCTCACCGGCCTCCATGGCCCGGAAGGCGTCGTTGACGTCGTCGAGCCCGATGCGCCGCGTCACGAGACCCTCGGCGTCGATGGCCCCCTCGCGCACCAGGTCGACGAGCACGGGGAAGTCCCGGTCGGCATCGGTCGACCCGTACACGCACCCGATCACCGTCTTGGCGTCCACGAACAGCTCGAACGCCGAGAACGACACCTCCTCGGCGGGCGACCCCGCCCCGACGAGGACGGCCGTCCCGCCCCGTCGCACCGCCGCGAAGGCGGTACGGATGGTGGCGGCCCGCCCCACCACCTCGAACCCGTAATCGGCGCCCCGACCCGCCGTGTGCTCCCGTACCGCGGCGACGGCGTCGACCGTGGACGCGTCCACGACGGCGGTGGCCCCCATGGCCTTGGCCAGCTCGAGCTTCGACGCCACATGGTCCACGGCCACGATGGTGGTGGCGCCGGCCAGCCGGGCCCCCTGGATCACCGACAATCCCACCCCTCCGCACCCGACCACCACGACCGAGGAAGCCGGGGTGACGTGCGCGGTGTTCCACACCGCGCCCACCCCGGTGGCCAGCGCGCAACCCACCAGCGCGGCGAGCTCCAAGGGGACGGCGGGATCGACCCGGACCACCTCTCCTTCGGGGACGAGGGTCTCCTCGCCGAAGGTAGCGGTCCCGAGCCCGCGCACGAGCGGCGTGCCACCCACCGTCGCGTAATCACCGGACAGCGCTTGGGTCAGACCCACCTCGCAGAGCATCACCTGGCCCCGCAGGCACCAGAAACAGCGTCGGCAGGCCGGCATCCAGGTGAGGACGACGTGGTCGCCCGGCGCCACCCGCGTCACTGCGTCTCCCACCTCGACGACGACCCCGGCGCCCTCGTGACCGAGCACGGTCGGGAACATGAACGGGATCGTCCCCTTCTGCACGGAGCGATCGGAGTGACACACGCCGCTCGCCGCCATCTTGACCCGCACGTCGTGCGGTCCCGTCGGCGCCAGCTCGATCTCCTCGACGACGAAGGGGGCCCCCACCTCGTGGACGACGGCAGCCCGAACGGTCCGGCCCGATGCGCCCATCAGCTCGGCCCCGCCTGAACCGGACCGGCGCCCGTCCCTGCACCGGCAGCCGCACCGGCAGCCGCACCGGCGTGGACCGTGTCGGTGTCGGTCCCCGACCGCAGGACCGCACCGGGGAGCGCGCCGGTGAACGCCCCGGCCCGCACGATCTCCTCGCCGTTCACGATGACGTGCTCGATCCCCACACCCTCGGCATAGAGGCGGCTCGCACCGCCGGGGAGGTCATCGCGTGTCCGCTCCGGCCCGTGCCCGACGCGTTCGGGGTCGAGCACCACGACGTCGGCCCACCACCCCTCGGCTAGCCGACCTCGATGGCGCAATCCGTAGAGCCGGGCCGGGACGTCGGTGAGCTGACGCACCGCCTCCTCCCACGACAGCAGGTGACGGGCCCGCACGCCGTCGCCGAGCATCGAGGTCGAATAGATCGCCCCGCACATCATGTCGAGGTGCGCCCCGGCGTCGGATCCCCCCACCACGGCCCGGGGGTCCTGCCATACCTTGGCCCGCAGTTCCCAGTCCGCCTCCGACTCGCCGATGGGAGGGCGCAACCCCGTCCGGAGCTCGTCGGCGACCACGATGTCGAGCAGCGCGTCGAAGGGGTCCTTGCCCGTGGTCCGGGCGACATCGCCCACCGACCGTCCTTCGTAGGCGGCGTTCTGCGGTGCGAAGGTCTCGTCGATGACGAGGTTCTCCCACCGGGCCAGGGCACCGATGATCCCCGCCTCCTTCGACTTCGCGGCGGCGTCGAGCCGGGCCCGCTCGGCGGGGTCGGACAGGGCCTTCATGCGCTCGGGAACGGGAAGGGCGAACATCTCTCGCCACCCCGGCAGGCCGTCGAGCACCGCACCGGGGTCGAAGCAGAGCCGGATCTTCATGGTGTGGGGCAATGTGAGCGCCACCACGGTGGCGCCGCGCGCCGCGGCGGCGGTCGACGCGGCCAGCTGGCGCTCGAGACCGTCGGGATTGAGCGCGGAGACCCCGAGCACGTTCCAGTTGGCGGGGCGGTCGGCGAGGAGGGACAGCGTGGCCATGAGGTCGACCTCCTCCTCGCTGAACCCGTTGAGGCATCCCGGCACGATGAGCTCGAGTGTCGTGCCGCGATGCGAGGAAAGGACGCGACACAGCGCCTCGAGCTCCGAGCGTGACGCGGCGCGCGACGGCACCGGCATGCCGTCCCCGTCGTTGTGGGTGGGCGCCCGCGACGTCGAGAAGCCGAGCGCACCCTCTTCGAGCGACCGGGCCACCATCGACGCCATCGCCCCCACCTGCTCCTCGGTGGCGGCGGTACCGACGGCATCCTCGCCCATCACGGCGCGTCGCACCGCCGAGTGGCCGACGAGGAACCCGGCGTTCACGGCCACGGCACCGTCGAGCCGACCCAGCCATTCGCCGAACGTGGTCCACGACCAGTCCAGATGTTCGAGGGCGGCGATCGGCATGCCCTCGACTCGGGCCATCATGCGCGCCAGGTACGGCGCGTGCTCGGCGCCGGCGGGCGCGAGCGAGAAGCCGCAGTTGCCGCCGATCACGGTGGTGACCCCGTGCAGCGGGGAAGGGCTCGCCGTCGGGTCCCACGAAAGCTGGGCGTCGTAATGGGTGTGGATGTCGACGAATCCGGGCATCACGAGAAGGCCGTCGGCGTCGATCTCCTTGGCGGCGGGCTCGTCGATGCGGTCCTCGCCGGTCGCTGCGATCGCCACCACCCGCCCGTCGCGCACGGCCACGTCGGCGCGCCGGGACGGCGCCCCCGTGCCGTCGACGACCGTGCCGCCCTTGATCAGAAGATCGAGCATGGCGACCTCCGTGTCGACCCCCGCGCCGGGGTTGTGTACGGCTTCGTCATGTGGTCGGTGCGGCGAACTGGAGGATGGTCTTCGGCCGGGTGAAGGCCAGCATGCCTTCGGGGCCGAGCTCGAGCCCGTAGCCCGACTGCTTCCATCCCCCGAAGGGGGCTCGGTGGTCCATCGCCGCGGTGCCGTGGTTGTTCACGAACACGGTGCCGACCTCGAGTCGCTTCGCCGCGCTGGCCGCCAGGTCCTCGTCGGCGGTCCAGATGGACGCGCACAAGCCGTAGGGCGAGTCGTTGGCGCGACGCACGGCGTCGTCGACGTCGGAATAGCCCATGACCGGGAGCGCCGGCGCGAACTGCTCCTCGCACACGATCTGGGCGTCGTCGGGTGCGCCTTCGACGATGGCGGGCGACACCAGATAACCACCGGCGCCGGCGTCCTCCTCGCGCACGCGGGCGGGACGGTGAACTCGGGCACCGAGGGCGGCGGCCTCTTCCAACATGTCCTCGACGCGATCGCGCGCCGCGGGCCGGTGCACCGGCCCCATCGTCACCTCGGGCTCGAGCCCGTCGCCGACGACCTCGGCGCCGACCCGGGCCACGAGGGCGTCGACCATGGCCCGCACCTTGTCGTGGGGGACGTAGAGGCGCTTGATGGCCATGCACACCTGGCCCGAAGTGATGAACGTGGCCCCGGCCAGCTTGTCGGCCAGCGCGTCGTCGATGTCGGTGTCCGGGGCCACGATGGCGGCATCGTTGCCGCCGAGCTCGAGCACGACGGGCCGCACCGCCCCCGACGCCGCCGCCATGACGGCCCGGCCGGTGGGAACCCCTCCCGTGAACGACACCATGTCCACACCGGGGTGGGCCACGAGCATCTCGCCGATCCCCGCCCCCGGCCCGTTGACGGCGTTCACCACGCCGTGCGGCAGGGCATCGGCCAACGCGGCGGCCACGGCCAGCACCGCACCGGGGCAGGTGGGCGGGGTCTTCACCACGACGGTGTTGCCGGCGAGCAGCGCGGGCAACACCTTGTTCCCGAACACCGAGACCGGCCAATTGAACGGCAGCAACGCGGCGACGACGCCGAAGGGCTCGTGCCCGACGCTTGTGGTGCGACCACCCCCCGTCATCGACCGGGTGGCGAGGGCCTCATCGACCAGGGGGGCGAAGGCCCCGGCCATCCCCCCGATGGTGCCGGAGTCGAACTGCGCCTCCCACAGCACCTTGCCGTGCTCGCGGGTCAAGAACGTGGCCAGGTCCTGGGCCTCGACGGCGGCCCCCGCCGCGGAGGCCGCCTTGGCCACGAGCTCGGCCCGCTCCTCGTAGGCCATGGCCGCCCAGGCCGGGAAGGCGGCCCGGGCCGCCGCCACCGCCCGGTCCAACTGCGCCGGGGAAGCCGACGGGGCGTCGAACACCACCTCGGCGGGTCGGACCGGGTTGGTCACCGGATACGTCCCCGACTCCCCGGGCACCACCGCGCCGTCGATCACGAGCCCGATCGCATCGCCCACTGTCGCCCTCCTCCGGAGAATGCCGTTCTCCGGCGGATGATAGTTTCCGTTCTCGATGGCGTCAGGGGCGCGAGACACGGTGGGCGCCGAGCCACCGGCGAGCACGGTCCGGACGAGACGCGCCGAGGTGCGCTCGTTGCCCGATGCCCGCAGCCGCCGGGTCGAGGTCACGAGCCGACTGGTGGAATCGGCCCGAGGGCTCGTGTGGGACGCCGGTGGGCCCACCTTCACCGTGAACCAGGTGGTGACGGCGGCGGGCACGTCGCTCAAGAGCTTCTACCGGTGCTTCGCCGGCAAGGACGAATTGCTCGTGGCCCTGTTCGAGGACGACGCCCGGCGCGGCGCCGACGCCTTGTCGTCGATGGTCGACACCGAAGCCGAGCCCCTCGAGCGGCTGCGGGTCGTAGTCGTCGGGCTGTTCCGGTTCCTCACCGTCGAGGGACGCCTGCCCTATGCCGCCGCCCTCGTGCGTGAGCACCTGCGGCTCGCCGAGTCCCATCCCGACCAATTGCGAGGCGTCCTCCATCCCTTCGTGGCGGTGTTCGAGGACGCCGTGGCGGCCGCCCAACACTGTGGGGCGGTGCGGGCCGGGGATCCCCGGCGCGATGCGCGCACCTTGTTCCATCTGGTGCTGTCGCACCTCCACGCCCTCATCTGCCACCAGATCGAGGAGCCTCCCACCGAGGTCGCCGAGGAGCTGTGGGCCTTCTGCGCGGCGGCACTCCGGCCGTGAACGCGTCCGACGGCGTCCTGCTCCCCGATCCGGCCCCCCGTCCCATCCGGGTGCCGGTGATCTCGGTGGACGACCACCTGATCGAGCCGCCCGACATGTTCGAGGGCCGCATGCCCGCCCGCCTCGCCGAGCGCGCCCCGCGCATCATCGAGCGCGAGGACGGCGTGCAGTACTGGCTGTACGAGGACCGCACCTATCCCAATGTCGGGCTCAACGCCGTGGCGGGTCGGCGCCGCGACACCTGGAGCATGGACCCGTCTCGCTTCGACGAGATGCGACCCGGTTGCTACGACATCGACGCCCGGATCGGTGACATGGACATCAACGGGGTGTGGGCGTCGCTGTGCTTCCCGTCCCTGGTGGCCGGCTTCTGCGGCTCGGTCTTCTCGCGCTCGGAGGACCCCGAGCTCGGCCTGGCCTGCCTGCGCGCCTGGAACGACTGGCACGCCGAGGTATGGGCCGGCACCTATCCCGAGCGCATCATCGCTCTGCAGCTCCCGTGGCTGGTCGACGTCGACGTCGCCACCGCCGAGATCCGTCGCAACGCGGCGCTGGGGTTCAAGGCGGTGAGCTTCCCGGAATTCCCGGCTCGGCTGGGCGTGCCCTCGATCTTCTCGGGGGCCTGGGACCCGTTCTTCGCGGCATGCGAAGAGACGTCGACCGTCGTCTGCCTCCACACCGGCGCGTCGGGGTGGGCCCCGCTGCCCTCCCCGGACCCGCCCTTCGAGCTCTTCCCGACGCTCTTCCCCGTCAACGCGCTGCTGGCGGCGGCCGAGTGGCTGTGGTCGGGCGTGCCGCTTCGCTTCCCCGATCTGGCCATCGCCATGTCCGAAGGAGGGATCGGCTGGGTGCCGATGCTGCTCGACCGGGCCGACTACGTGCTCGAGCACTCGGCGTCGGGTTCGGAGAGCACGGCGTGGCCATCCGAGCTCCGCCCCAGCGAGGTGCTTCGTCGCAACTTCTGGTTCTGCACCATCGACGATCCGTCGACGATCGAGCTGCGTCACCGGATCGGTGTCGACCACATCATGGTGGAGAGCGATTACCCGCACGCCGACTCGACCTGGCCCGATACCCAACTCTTCCTCGAGAAGACCCTGGGGCATCTCCCTGACGACGAGTTGCGCCTGATGGCGGCGGGCAACGCGGCCCGACTGTTCCGCCACCCCATGCCCCCGGCCGACGATTGGCGCCAACCGACACGGCAGGGGGCCGCACCCGGTCAGGTGCCGTGACGGCGCCACGCGACCTGGTCGTCGACGCCGACGGCCATGTGGTCGAGCCCCGCCAGGCCTGGGCGACGGTCCCCGAGCCGTACCGGCCCGTGATCACCGGTGACGCCCATGGCTACGAGCACGTCGTGGTGGACGGCATCGAGATCCTGGCCGTGCCCCTCGGCACCTTGGCCACACCGGGCGGGCGCTTCTCGGACCCGTCGACCTTCCTTCCCCTCGACCAGGCCCACGCCGGAGGCTCGGACCCCTCGGCGCGTTTGGTCGACATGGACACCGAGGGCATCGACCAGGCGGTGCTGTTCCCCTCCATCGGGCTGTACTTCTGGGCCTTGCACGATGGGCGGGCCGCCACGGCCATCGCGCGCGCCTACAACGACTGGCTGGCCTCGTACTGCGCCGCCGACACCACCCGGCTCTTCGGGGCGGCCATGATCCCGATGCAGGACCCCGCCGCGGCGGTGGCCGAGCTGCACCGGGCGCGCCGCGAGCTCGGCTTCGTGGCCGCCTTCGTCCGGCCCAACCCTTGCTGCGGCCGGTCGCTGTCGGACCGGGCCTACGAGCCGGTGTGGGAGGCCGCCGAAGAAAGTGACATGACCGTGGCCGTCCACGAGGGCAGCTCGGTGATCGTCCCCACCCTCGGCTCCGACCGCCCCTTCAACCCCCTGGTGCTCCACGCCGTCTCGCACAGCTTCGAGGAGATGCTGGCGTGCGCGCAGCTCATCGCCTTCGGTGTCCTCGAACGGCACCCGTCGCTCCGGGTGGTCTTCTTGGAGTCGAGTGGCGGGTGGGCGCCGTTCTGGTTGGAGCGCCTCGACGAGCAGGCCGAGAGCTTCGGCGGCTTCTGCCCCGAGCTGGTCCGCACACCGAGTGAGTACTTCGCCCGCCAGTGCTGGATCAGCTACGAGATCGACGAGCGCACCCTTCCCGCCCTGGCCCCGTTCATCGGGGAGGAGCGCATCGTGTGGGGATCGGACTACCCCCACCACGACGCCACGTTCCCCGGGGCCGTGGACGCGCTGCGCCGGACCATGGCCCCCCTGGCGCCGGCGGTACAGGCCAAGATCCTGGGGACGAACGCGGCGACGCTCTACGGCCTGCCCCCTCGCCGACCGCCCGTGCCGTAGCCGTGCTGGCCGACGTCATACGCGAGGCGGCAGCCCGCTACGGCAACACCCCGCTCTACGTCAGCCCGGACGGCAGCGAGCTCTCCTACGCCGCGCTCGACCAACTCTCCGACGAGGTCGCCCCCGGCCTCCGGGCCCGCGGGGTGGGCGCCGACGACGTCGTCGCCCTCGTGCTCCCCTCGGGGCCGGCCTACGCCGTGGTCTACGCGGCGGCGGCCAAGATCGGTGCCATCACGGCCGGGGTCAACGACCGGTTGTCGCCGCCCGAACGGCGCCGGTGTCTGGCCGTGGCCCGCCCCCGGCTCGTGGTCACCTCGACAGCGCTCGCGCTCGACACCGCCGTCGCCGACGTGGCCGAGGTGGACGACATCGTCGAGGTCGAGGTCGGGCCCGACGCCGGTTCCCTGCTGGGTGTCCTGCGCGCCCGGCGCGCCCGGCGCGCCGTCGGCGCGGTCCCATCGGTCTCGGTCACGGACACGGACACGCACTTCGACCCGAACCCGGACCGACCGGTGGCGGTGGTGTTCACGTCGGGCACCACGGGAGAGCCCAAGGGGGCGGTGTTCACCTGGCGCCAGCTCGAGGCCATCGGCGACATCGACGGCGGAGGCCGCTGGGGCGGCGGCGGCCGGGGGCTGTCGTCGACGTCCTTCGCCCATCTCGGCTACATGACCAAGATGCCCCAGGCCCTGCGCGGGGGCGGGACGACGTTCATCATGGGCCGGTGGTCGGCGGGCGACGCGCTCGAGATGGTCGAGCGCCACCGCATCACCTCGCTCGGGGGCATCCCCACCCAGGTGGCGCTCATGCTCCGCCACGACCGCTTCGAGTCCACCGACACGAGCAGCGTGCGGATGATCGCCATGGGAGGCGGGCCGTCGACCGCGGCGCTGGTGCGCGAGGCACGCGATCGTTTCGGCGTGCCGGTAGTGGTCCGCTACACCTGCACCGAGGCCGGCGTCGGGGTGGGCACGGCCCCCGACGACCCTCCCGAGGACGCCGAGGAGAGCGTGGGGAAGGCCCGCAAGGGCGTCGAGCTCACGGTCCGCGCCGACGACGACCGATCTCTCCCGGTGGGAGAGCTCGGCCACGTGTGTCTGCGCTCACCGGCCGTCATGCACGGCTACTGGCGAGACCCCGACGCGACCGCCGCGGTGTTCACGGCCGACGGCGCCGTGCGCACCGGCGATCTCGGGTTCATCGACGAGCGGGGCCGGCTGCACCTGTCGGGTCGCTCCAAGGAGATGTACGTGCGCGGCGGCTACAACGTGTACCCCCTCGAGGTCGAGAACGTCCTCGCCGACCACCCGGGCGTGGCCCACGTGGCGGTGATCCCGCGTCTCGACGCCGTCATGGGCGAGATCGGGGTGGCCGTGGTGGTGGCGCGATCGGGTGGCGCGCCCTCGCTCGAGGCGCTGCGCGACCATGGCCGGGGGCGACTGGCTGCCTACAAGCTGCCCGAGGCCGTCGTCGTCATCGACGAGCTGCCCCGGACCGCCATGGAGAAGGTCGACCGCAAGGCGCTCGGGGCGATCGTCGCCGCTACCGAGCCGGCTCCACCTCGGCACCCGCGATGAGCAGGTCGTCGGGTGTGGACGGGTCGAGCACGGCGGCCACGATGGCGTCGGCCATCTCGTCGCACTGCAACACCTCGTAGCGCAGCAGGCCGTCGGCGACCCACTGCTCGAAGGCGGGTCCGGCCACGTCCGGGTCCCAGTTGTCGGCGAACGACGACGCCGTGTTGCCCACCGCCACGCACAGGACCCGGAGGTAGGGCTCCTCGGACCGAAGGGCGCGCGCCAGCTCGGCCAGCGCCGCCTTCGTCGTGCCGTACACGCCGAGCCACGGCCACGGGTTTCCCATCGAGTGGGTGGTCACCACCACGACGGGGTCCGCGGCGGCGCGCAGGTGCTCCAGCGCGCTGCGAACGACCACGGCCGCGCCCACCAGGTTGGTGGCCAGCATCTCGTGCCACAGCGAGGGCGGCGCGTCGGCCACCCGCACGAGCGGAGAGCTCCCCGACAGGTAGAGCACGACGTCGATCCCACCCATCCACTGCGCGGCCTCCGCCACCAGGCGCGCCCCGTCGGCCTCCTCGGTCACGTCACAGCGCCACGCCCGGGCCTCGCCCCCGGCGTCCCGGATCTCCTCGGCGGCCGCCTCGACCAGATCCAGGCGGCGCGCCGCCAGCGCCACCCGGGCCCCGGCCGCCCCGGCGGTGGCGGCTAGGGCGCGCCCGATCCCCGACGACGCCCCCACGATCAGTACCCGGCGACCCTCGAGGCTGGCAGGCGGCGTCACGGTGCGGACCTCCTCCGGTCGAGCCCGGCTTCCCGGGGGCCGAGCGTAGCGCCGCGAGTCTGACAGCGCCGTCAGGTTCGTCCCCCGTGGCGTAGCATCTCGGCCCGTGACCCGCCGCCACCATCGACCGACCCGGAGTGCACGGTGGAGTGCACGGTGGAGTGCACGGTGGAGTGCACGGTCGAGGGAACGGTGGAGGGCGCGGTGCGACCCGGCGCGGCGCGCATGACGACATCGGGAACGGCGCGCGGCCCGGCCGTGCGCGTCCTGCCCCGCCTCGACGACACCAACCGGTTCTTCTGGACATCGGGCCAGGACGGACGGTTGCGGTTTCTCCGTTGCCAGGCGTGCCGCCACTACGTCCACCCCCCCGTGCCCCGCTGCCCCTACTGCCTCCAGGGACCTCTCGTTCCCGAGGCGGTCAGCGGCACCGGCGTGGTCCACTCCTTCACGGTGAACCACCAGCAGTGGATCCCCGGGTCCGACCCCTACGTGATCGGGTTGGTGACGATCGCCGAGCAGGACGACGTCCGCCTGACGACCAACCTGGTCGACGTCGCACCCGACGACGTCCGCGTCGGCATGCCCGTGGAGGTCACCTTCGAACAGGCCGACGACGTCTGGTTGCCCCTGTTCTCACCGGCGACCGGGCCCCGGCCATGAGCCCGCCCGAGCTCCTCGAGCGGCGGTCGATCATCTCGGGCATCGGCCAGTCCGACGTCGGGAGGCGGCTGGGGCGGGGCGAGCTCGACCTCACCGTGGACGCCTGCCTGCAGGCCGTGGCCGATGCCGGGCTCACCCGCGACGACATCGACGGTCTGGCCACCTTCCCCGGAGCGGGCGTGGGCACGGGCGGCTTCGCCGGGCCCGCCACCCCCGAGGTCCAGGACGCGCTGCGGCTCAAGCTCAACTGGCACGACGGGGGGCTGGAGGGGCCCGGCCAGCTGCGAGCCGTGTTCGCGGCGTCCCTCGCGGTCGCGGCGGGACTGGCCCGCCACGTGCTCGTGTACCGCACCGTCACCGAGTCCTCGGCCCAGGGCGAGGGGGGCCGCCAGGGGATCGGTGGAGGGTCCGGGGGGCGAGGAGTGCCGCGCTTCTCGGGATCGCTGCAATGGACGCTCCCCTACGGGGCGGTGTCCGCCGTCAACTGGATCGCCATGATCGCCCAGCGTCGCATGTACGAATACGGGCTCACCCGCGAGCAGCTGGCGTGGATCGCCCTCAACGGCCGGCGCAACGCGGCGCGCAACCCCAAGGCGATCTACCGCGACCCGATGTCGCTCGACGACTACCTCGCGGCCCGCATGATCTCGACGCCGTTGTGCCTCTACGACTGTGACGCGCCGTGTGACGGGTCGACAGCGGTGGTGGTGTCCCACGCCGACTACGCCCCCGACACCCCGAAGACGGCCTGTCACGTCAACGCCATCGGCACCGCCATCCGGGGTCGACCCAGCTGGGACCAGTTCGACGACATGACCACGTTCTCGGCGCGCGACGCCGCGGCCAGCATGTGGGCCCGGACCGAGCTCAAACCGTCGGACGTCGACGTGGCCGAGCTCTACGACGGCTTCAGCATCCTCACCATGGTGTGGCTCGAGGAGCTCGGGCTGTGCGGCAAGGGTGAGAGCGGTCCTTTCGTCGAAGGTGGCGAGCGCATCGCCCTCGACGGGCCGGTGCCGCTCAACACCAGCGGCGGGCAGCTGTCGGCCGGTCGGTTGCACGGCTTCGGGATGTTGCACGAGGCCTGCGTGCAGTTGCGCGGCGAGGGCGGCGACCGCCAGGTGCCGGTCCGGCCCGAGGTGGCGGCGGTGGCAGCCGGGGGCGGTCCCATCGCGGGCTGCATGCTCCTCACCCGCGGCCCGTCCTGACCCTCCCCCGCGGACCGTCCTGAGCCCGTCGGCGCCGCGACGACCACCCGGTCCTCTTTAGCTGACACGAACGTCAGGCAGCTACGATCCCAGCGTGCGCCTGCACTACGACGAGCAGACCGAGGAGTTTCGCCGCGAGCTGCGGGCCTGGATGGAGGCGAACCTCCCGCCCTCCTCCGAGCGCACCGAGCGGGTCAGGTCGTCGGCGCACATCCCGGCGTGGGCGCGTACCTGGCAGCGCAAGCTCTTCGACAACGGGTGGCTCGTGCCGGGCTGGCCGCCCGAGTACGGCGGCCGCAACGCCACGCCGGTCCAGCAGATGGTGTACTTCGAGGAGCTCGCCCGGTTGGGCGTCCCCCGCAGCTGCAACCCCCAGGGCCTGTCGATCATCACCCCGTCGATCCTCGACTATGGGACCGAGGACCAGAAGCAGCGGTACGCGCTGCCCACCTTGCGAGCCGAGATCAGCTGGTGCCTGGGCATGAGCGAGCCGAATGCCGGCAGCGACCTGGCCGGGCTGCGCACCCGGGCCGAGCTCCACGGGGACCGGTTCGTCGTGAACGGCCAGAAGGTGTGGACCTCGGGGGCGCACGACTCCGACTACTGCTTCTGCTTCGTCCGTACCGACCCCGAGGCGGCCAAGCACGCCGGCATCAGCGTGCTCATCATCGACATGAAGACGCCCGGCATCCTGACCCGGCCCATCGCCGAGCTCACCGACAGCGAGCACGCCGATTTCAACGAGGTCTTCTTCACCGACGTGGAGGTCCCCCTCGAGAACCTCGTGGGCGAGCTCCACCACGGTTGGTCGGTGGCGGGAGGGTCGCTGGCGCACGAGCGCGGCATGCTGTGGATCAACGAGGCGACGGGCACCGAGAAGATCCTCGAGCGCGTCGTGACCACCGCCACCACCCCCCTGCCCGGCGGGCGCCGCCTGGCCGACGACGCCGCCTTCCGCGCCACGGTGGCGCGCGCCTACATGCAGACCCAGTCCCTCAAGCTGCTCGGGTACCGGGGGTTCGCCAAGTTCGCCAAGGGAGCGAAACCGTCCGAGCACTCGGTGCTCAAACTCCTCGGCAGCGAGCTGCGCCGGGGCCTGGCCCTCGACGTCGGCGAAGCCCTGGGGGCCACCGGCCTGGACCTGTCGCGCCACGAGGCGCCCTCGGTGGGCCGAGGTGACAACGAGGCCTGGCTGATCCACTGGCTGCAGAGCTTCGCCGGCACGATCGCGGGAGGGACCTCGGAGATCCAGCGCAACATCATCGCCGAGCGCGTCCTCGGCCTGCCCCGCAAATAGCGCCGGCCACTCGCCCACCACTCGCCAGCCACTCGCGGACTACTCGCCAGCCACTCGCCAACTTTTCGCACCGACCGACGCGGCGCACCACGGGCCCCGTCACGAGCCACTCACAGGGAGGGACCATGCCGAGCTACGGACCCGAGGTCCTGGGGCCCCCGCCCCGGGACCCGGCACAGAAGTACTGGGACCCCGAGGTCCAGACCATGGACCCCGAGAAGATGCGGATGCTGCAGAACGAGCGCCTGGGCACGCTCATGCGCAAGGTCTTCGACACGCCCGTCCCGCTCTTCAAGGACAAGCTCGTCGCCGCGGGCATCGGTGCCCCCGAGGACGTGAAGACGGTCGACGACCTGCGGCACGTGCCGCTCACGATGAAGCAGGACCTGCGCGACTCCGAGTCCGCCCACCCCCCCTTCGGCCAGTACCGGTTCACCGACCCCCGCGCCGCGGTGCGGGTGGGGACGTCGACGGGGACGACGGGCACGCCCACCATCTCGTTGTGGACGCGCCGTGACATCTGGATCGAGTACGAGTCCTCGGCCCGCACGTGGTGGCGCTACGGCTACCGGCCCGGGATGATCGCCACCCATGCCCACCCCGCCTATCTCTACGGCGGCGGTCCCATGCTGTCGGGCTCCTACGAGTACTTCGGGATGCTCAACATCTGGGTCCCGCCCCCTGACACCGACGAGGCCGCCGAGCAGGGCCTGCGCTTCTGGACCAGGGTGAAGCCCGACATCCCCTTCATGGGTTTCTCGACGGGGCGGTTCTTCGAGGTCGCTGCCAAGCTCGGCATCGACCCCAAGGACGCCGGGCTCGAGTTCAAGGGGATGCCCGGGTTCGGCATGGGCAAGGGCATGCCCCTCATGACGGCGGGGGCCGAGTGCTACGCCTACGTGGGTGGGGCCTGTGGCGAGCTGCCGGGTGCGCACATCAACGAGGACTGGGGCATCGTCCAGGCCGTCGATCCCGCCACCGGCGAAGAGGTGGCCGACGGGGAGTGGGGCGACCTCGTCGTCACCACGCTCGACCGCGACAACGGGTTGCTGCGCTACGACCTCGAAGAGGCGTGCGCCATCCTGCGCGAGCCGTGCCCGTGCGGCGAGACGAGCATCCGGGGGCTGTGGGGCGGTCGGTTCAAGGACCTCATCGCCGTCCAGGGGACGCGCTTCCAGGCCAACGAGGTGGAGTCGGCGCTGCGGGGCGTGGCCGAGGTGACCGAGCCCACCCTCGAATGGCAGATGGTCCGGCCCGTCGACGAGGCGCTCCCGGTCACGGTCCGGGTCGAGCGTGGCTCGGGTGCGTCGAGCGACGACACCGAGGTGGCGCGCCGGTGCGCGGCGGCGCTGCGGGACCGGCTCGGCATCGACACGGTCATCGAGGTCCTCGACCGCGAGACCATCCCCCGTTCGGGCTACAAGGCGGCCCGGGTGGTCGACGAGTGAGCGCGGCGGTATGAAAGACGATCTCCACGACCTGACCCTCGCCGATGTCCTGCGGGCGCACGCCGGCACCCACCCCGACACGATGGGGGCGGTGTGTGGCGAGCACCGGCTCACCTACCGGGCCCTCGACGGGCGGATCAACCAGCTCGCCAACGCGCTGGCCGCCCGCGGGGTCGGGCGCGGTGACCGGCTGCTGTGGCTGGGCCAGAACTGCCACCGGTTGCTCGAGGGGCTCCTGGCCGCCTCCAAGATCGGCGCCGTGTTCTGCCCCGCCAACTGGCGCCAGAGCGCGGCCGAGTTCACCTTCGTGATCGGCGACAGCGATCCCGCCGTGGTCTTCTTCCAGGAGGCCGAGATCGGCGACACCCTGCTCGCGGCGCGCCGTGACAGCGGGTCGAAGGCGCTGTGGATCGGCCACGACGTCGAGGGCGAGGGCGGCTATGAGGCCTTCCTGGCGGGCGGGGCCGACCACGATCCCGCCGGCGACACCGACGAGGGGGGGTCGGTGCTCATGATGTACACCGCCGCCTTCACGGGGAGCCCCAACGGCGCCCTGCTCTCGAACCGGGCGCTGGTGCTCCAGGGGTCGTTGATCGCCCAGATCCAGGGTGTGGGCTCGGACTACGTGTACCTCAACTGCGGGCCCCTGTTCCACGTGGCCACCTTCATGACCACCCTGGCGACGTTCCTGGTGGGGGGCAACAACGTGTTCACGCCCCGCGTCGACGCCGAGGAGCTGTGCCGGCTCGTCGCCGAGGAGCACTGCACGGGCGGGTTCATCATGCCGCCCACCATGGACCAGATCATCGAGCTCAACGCCGACGGTCGTTTCGACCTCAAGTCCCTGCGGGGATTCCCGGGCAAGCCGCAGTGGACGGCGATGATCACCGTCGACGAGAGCCCGTGGGGGAAGCGGCCCGCCGGCTACGGCCAGACCGAGGTCATGGGACTGGCCACCTTCAACGCGCTCCAGCCCAGTATCGGCTCGAGCGGAAGGCCGGCACCCTTCGTGCGCATCACCACCCTCGACCCCGACGGCACCGAGCTCGGTCCCGGCGAGACGGGGGAGATCGGGGTGCGCGGGCCCACCGTCATGAACGGGTACTTCAACCGCCCCGAGCTCAACAAAGAGCGCCAAGTCGGAGGCTGGCACCACACCAACGACCTGGGCCGGATCGAGGCGGACGGGTCGCTCACCTTCATCGGCCCCAAGACGCGACTCATCAAGTCGGCGGCAGAGAACATCTACCCCACCGAGGTCGAGGGCTGCCTCAAGCAGCATCGCGCCGTCGCCGACGCGGCCGTGATCGGCGTGCCCGACCCCACCTGGGGCCAGAACGTCACCGCCGTGGTGGTGTTGCGAGAGGGCGAGGGCGCGACCGCCGAGGAGATCATCGAGCACTGTCGGGAGCGGATCGCGTCGTACAAGAAGCCCAAGCGGGTCGAGTTCACCGAGGCCTTGCCCCGCGACGGCTGGGCCGTGGACTACGACGCCCTCGACGCGACCTACGGCGGGGGTGGCTACCCCGGAACCGGGGCCTGAACCGGCGACGCCCGAAGCCCCGGCCGTTACAGGCCGAGCAGGTGGGACAGGCGCTCGAGGTGCTGGGCGCCGGTGCCGAACAGCGCGGCGCCGGCCTTGGCCCGTTTCACGTAGAGGTGCATGTCGTGCTCCCACGTGTAGCCGATGCCGCCCAGGCACTGGATGCCCTCGGTGGTGACGAGCTTCTGGCAGTCACCGACGCTGGCCTTGGCCATGGCCACCGCCATGGCGCGCCGGTCGTCGGACTCGGCGATGGCCGCGGCCGCGAAGTACGCGGTGGCGCGCGCCGACTCCACCGCCACGTACATGTTGGCCAGCTTGTGCTTGATGGCCTGGAAGGAGCCCACCTTCACCCCGAACTGCTCGCGCTCTTGGACATAGGCGTGGACGATGTCGAAGATGGCCTGGCACGTGCCCACCATCTCGGTGGCGAGCGCGACGGTCGATTCGTCGACGATGCGGCGGAGGACCTCGCCCGCCGCCCCGGGCTCACCCAGCACTCGGTCGGCCTCGACGCGCACGGCATCGAGGACGACCGTCGCGTAGCTCCGGCTGGCGTCGAAGCCGACCATGGGCTCGGCGTCGAACGACGCCCGAGGCACGACGAAGAGCGCCACGCCGTCGTCACCGGCGCTCCCCGGCAGTCGGGCCGCCACCACCGTCTCGGCGGCGACGTCGGCGTCGAAGACGAAGTGCTTCTCGCCGTCGAGGACGAAGCCGTCCCCGTCGGGGGTGGCGGTGGTGGTGATGCCCGAGGCGGTGAAGTCCCCCGCCGCCTCGGCCACGGCCAGGGTGCCCACGATGCCGTCGCCCGCCACCGCGCCCAGGAACCGGTGACGCTGCTCGGCGCCCCCTGCGGCCACGACGGCGGGGACGAACTGGGTGGCGGTGGCGAGGAACGGGGCCGGGCACACCACCCGCCCGAGCTGCTCGCACACCACGGCGAGCTCCACGAAGCCGAGGCCGAGGCCGCCGTCCTCGTCGGGGACGGCCAGGGCGGGCCAGTCCAGCTCGACCATCCGGCTCCACAGCTCCTCGGCGTGCTTGTGCTCCTCGACGACACTGCGCACGAGCGAGATCGGGCACTCGCGCTCGAGCACGGCTCGCACCGACTCCTGGAGCGCCTGCTGGTCGTCGGAGAGCTCGAGTTCCACCGCTAGCCCGCCGTGACCACGAGGGAGTCGACCGCCACCGCGCCCTGGGCCAGGACGACGACGGGGTTGAGGTCGAGCTCGACGAGCCGGTCGCCGCACGCCGAGGCGAGGCGGGCCACGGCCAGGATGACGTCGACGAGCGCCTTGATGTCGCCCCGGGCGCGGCCGCGTGCCCCGGTGAGCAGGGGGTAGCCGCGGAGGCCCGCCACCATCTCCTGGGCGTCGCGCCGGTCGAGGGGGAGCGGGCGCACGGCCACGTCCCTCAGGATCTCGGCGAAGACCCCGCCCGTGCCCACGAGCACGGCGGGACCGAACACCGGGTCGCGGGTGACGCCGACGATCATCTCGGTGCCGCCTTGGATCTGCTGCTGGACCTGGACCCCTTCGATACGGGCGGCGCGCTTGGCGCCCGTGGCGCGCTCGACGAGCTCGGTGTAGACGGCTCTGGCCTCGGACCCCGAGCCCACCGACAAGCGGACCAGCCCGGCGTCGGACTTGTGGGGGAAGTCGGGCGAGGCGATCTTCATCACCACCGGGAAGCCGATGCGCGTGGCGACGGCGGCCGCCTCGGCCGCGCTGTGGGCCAGGCCCTCTCCGGCCAGGGGGATGCCGAAGGACTCGAGCAGGCGCCGCGACGCGTCGGCACCGAGGGGAGAGGCGCTGGTGGCGCCGGCGTCGGTGAGTGCGGTCGCCGCCTCCTTGGGGAGGCGGCTGGGCATGGACTTGCGGGAACGGAACGACGACGACGCCTGCTGGTACCGGGCGAAGGCGCGCAGGGCCGTGAAGCAGTTGCGGAACGACCGGAACAACGGCACGCCGGCGTCGATGAGCGTCTTGAACCCGTCCTCGTCGGTCTTGAAAGAGTTCCACGTCACCACGATGGGCTTCTCCACCTCGTCGATGAAGGCCACGATGTCCTGGGCGAAGCGGTCCGTGAGCCGGCCGAGCGCCCCGGTGAGGCCGATCACGATGACGTCGATGTCGGGGTCGGCGGCGACGAGGTCGAAGACGCGCCGGCGCTCCTCCTCGGGGGCCGAGACGAGGAACTGGGCGCCGTTGTCGACGGGGTTGGCGACGGTGAGGTAGTCGGGGATCATCTCGCGCAGCCCGGCCTGGGTGTGGCGTGCCAGCACCGGCACGGGAACGCCGCTCGACTCCGCCACCTCGGCCATGAGCGTGCCCGACCCACCCGAGATGGAGTACAGGCAGCACCGGCCCCCGGTGCCGGAGGGCAGCTTGGCGAACAGGGCGGCCGTCTCGAGGAGCTCGTCGAGGTCGCGCACCCGGACCACCCCGTACTGGGCGAAGAGCCCTTCGACCACGGCGTCGGACCCGGCCAGGTGGCCGGTGTGCGAGCTCGCCATGCGGGTGCCCGCCTCGGTGCTCCCCATCTTGAGGGCCACCACCGGCTTGCCCTGGGCGTTGGCGGCCTCGAGGGCGCGCCGGAGCTTGGCGGGATCCTTGAAGCCCTCGAAGTAGCCGGCGATCACGGCGGTGTCGTCGTCGTAGGCGAAGTACTCGATGAAGTCGGCCGCTTCGAGGTCGAGCTCGTTGCCCGTCGGCACCCACCGGCTGAAGGCCACCCCGAACTCGGTCCCCTGGACCAGGGGTCGGCCCTGGTGGCCGCTCTGGGTCACGAGCCCGATGCGGCCTCCGCGCCGCGTGGTCGGCTCGGGGAGGACCTCGAACGCGTTCGTGTTGGTGTTCGGCCCGAAGATCCGGATGCCGTAGCGGCGGGCCACCTCGCCCACCTCGCGCTCGAGGGCGGCGCCGGCCTCGCCCACCTCGCTGAAGCCGGCCGTGAAGATGAGGACGTAGGGGACGCCGTGCTTGCCGCACTCCTCGACCACCTTGGCCACCAGCCGGGTGCCCACGTTGATCACGGCCAGGGTGACCTCGGCGGGGATGTCGGTGACGTGCTCGTAGATGGGGATGTCCCCGACCGCGCCTCCCTTGGCGTTGACCAGGTACCAGTGGTCCCCCCACCGCTCGCGGTGCGCGGCGCGCAGGCGCTCGGGCTTGGCGTTGCGGTTGACCGAGCCCACGAGGGCCACCGCCTTGGGGTGGAAGAACTCCTCGAGGTCACCCCGTCGCTGGGGCGTCGTCGTGTCCATGCGGAGTGGGGTCGCCCCTCAGCCGGCCGGGGCCTCGCCCGACAGCACCGAGAAGTCGAGGCGCGAGGTGAGCATGCCGGCCGAGAAGCCGCCGTCGGCGTAGACGTTGGTGCCGGTGATGTACCCGGCCGCGTCGCTGTTGAGGAACACCACCAGATGGCCCTGCTCCTCGGGGGTGGAGTTGCGCCCCCCCAGGGGCTTGGGGAAGCGGTCCATGAAGTCCTTGCCCATGTACGCCTCGAACGAGGGCATCATCGGGGTCTGGGTCGGCCCCGGGCTCGTGCAGTTCACGCGGATGCCCTGGGGGGCGAGGTCGAGCGCGGCGTGCAGCGTCCAGATGATGATGGCCTGCTTGGAGAGCAGGTACCCCTCTCCCACCGCGGCGGGGTGCTCCTCGCACCAGGCCCGGGCCTCGGCGTAGCCGGCGGTGGCGATGAGCGGGGCCACCTGGTCCATGACGTTCTCCCACCCGAACGCCCCCGCCGACGAGATGGTGACCACGGCCGAGCCCTCGGGCATGTGGGGGGCGGCCAGCGTGGTGAGGTGACGAGCCGCCACGAAGTTCACGAGCATGACGTCGAGGCCGGAGAACGGGGGGCCGGGGAGCCCCGCGCAATTGAACAGTGCGTCGATCCGCCCGCCCAGCTCCGCGAGGTTGGCCTCGATGGCGTCGGGGTCGCGCAGGTCGACGGACCGGTAGCTGGCCACGTCCGAGGCCGGCTCCTTGACGTCGAACACGTGCACCTCGGCCCCGAGCTCGAGCAGGTCAACCACGGCGGCCGCCCCCATGCCGGCGCCGCCCCCACCGCTCACCAGCACCCGCTTGCCCTCGTAGCTCCACACGCCCGCCATGTCGTCCTCCCTGTCCCGTTCACCCAGTTGTCCCGGTTACCCGCTCGGCTACCGACACGCTCTCATCCCGTCCGAAGCGCCGTCAGTCTGTCGCGCCGGGAGAGCGCGGGTCGCCTGGGGTAACGGACGGGTCGGTCGGTGTGTCGCGCTCAGCCGCCCATCTGCAGCCCCGGGGCGCGCGAATGGAACACCTGGGCGTTGAGGGCGGGCCCGATGTCCTCGGGCTCCCAGCGCGCCGGCTTGCCCTTGGGCTCGATGGTGGCGCCGAGCGACCAGGGCACGTAGTGGGTGATGCGGTGGCCCACGGCCCGGAAGACCTGCCCCGTCACGTGCCAGCGCGTCGTCCGACGCCAGCCACGCCACCATGGGGGCCGAGTTGGCCGGGTTCATGGGGTCGTAGTCGCCCTCGTCGAGCTGGTCGGGCTCGCGCACCTCGGCGTCCTTGCGCAACGTGGCCGTGATCCGGGTCATGCCCCCCGGCGCCACCGCGTTGGCCCGCACCCCGTAGCGCGACAGCTCGAGACTCGAGATCACCGTCAGCGCCGCGATGCCCGCCTTGGCCGCCCCGTAGTTGGCTTGGCCCACGTTGCCCTGCAACCCCGCCGACGACACCGTGTTGACGATGGCGGCGCGGGGCTGGTTCCCGGCCTTGGACTGCGCGCGCCAGTACACCGAGGCGTGGTGGGTGGTGGCGAAGGTCCCCTTCAGGTGCACCCGCACCACGGCGTCGAAGTCGTCCTCGGACATGGAGAAGAGCATGGAGTCGCGCACGATGCCGGCGTTGTTCACGAGCACGTCGAGCCGGCCGAACTCGTCGACGGCCTGGCGCACCAGGTTCGCCGCCCCGGCCCAGTCGGCCACGTCGTCGTAGTTGGCGGCCGCCTCGCCGCCGCGCCCGCGGATGATGTCGGCGACCTCCTCCGCCGCGCGCTTGTCGACCCCCTCGCCGTGGACCGAGCCGCCCACGTCGTTGACGACGACCGTCGCCCCCTGGCGGGCGAGCTCGAGCGCCTCACCGCGGCCGATGCCGTGGCCGGCGCCGGTGACCACCGCCACCTTGCCGTCGAGCAGTCCCATCGTGTCCTCTCCCCTCCCTCGGCAGCCGCGTGCCATCAAGCGCGCCGATGCCCTCGTGCTTCGCGGGTGACCCCCGGTCGGGTCGATCCCCTCCGTCGTTGCCGGCTCAGCCCAGGCGGTAGAACTCCCGGGCGTTGTCGCACACCAGGCGCCGGCGCTCCGCCTCGGGCACGCCCCCCATGGACTCCTCCACGATCCGCCGGCTGTAGGGCCAGTCGTGGCGGTGATGGGGGTAGTCCGTCGACCACATCAGGTTGTTCACGCCGATCCAGTGCCGCACCGCCACCGCGAACGGCTCCCGGATGAAGGTCATCTTCCAGTTCCGCCGGAAGTACTCGCTGGGCAGCATCTGGAGCTTCGTCTCCGTCCAGGTCCGGTTGCGCCAGTAGTGGTCGTCCATGTGCTCGAGGAAGTGCGGGACCCATCCCGCCCCGCATTCGACCGCCACCATCTGGAGGTCGGGAAAGCGGTCGTAGATGCCCGAGTAGATGAATTTCGACATGAACTGCGACGCGTCGCCGACGGGACCACCCATCTCGGCCAGGCCGATGGTCCGGCTCATGGAGGCGGCCGCCTTCTGGAACGAGCCGGCGGTGCGCTGGCCGGCCTGGCGCAGGCCACTGTGGATGTGCACGGGCATGTGCTCTTCCTGGGCGACCTCCCAGAACGTATCGTCCTCGTCGGAGAGCTCGGCGTTCCCCGACGGGTAGGCCGAGATGATCACGCCCCGGTATCCCGCCGCCTTGGCGTCGCGCAACCACTTGACCGAGGTCTGGATGTCGACACCCGGCATCTGGGCCAACCCGATGAGCCGGTCGGGGTCCGCCGCCATGAACTCGTCGTGCATCCAGGTGTTGTAGGCCTCGAGCCCGGCGAGGTGATAGTCGTCGTCCTCCTGGGCCATGAAGGCGCCCATGGTGCGCTGGGATGGGAACAGCACCTCGGCGTCCACACCGTCGAAATCCTGCTCCTCGATGCGCGCCTTGCCGACGAACGACCCCTGCAGGATGGAGTCGTAGGTGGCGCCGAACCACTCGAGGTCCTCGTAGCGCTTGCCGAAGGGCCCGGCGTTGGTCACCAGGCCGAGCGGCATCGGTGCCGTGCCCGGCACGAGCTCCCAGGCGTCGCCGCCTTTGACGTCTTTGACCAGCTTGGGGGCCCGGTCGTGGAACTTCTTGGGCAGGTACTTGGTCCACATGTCGGGCGGCTCGACCACGTGCCCGTCCGCCGAGATGAGCCGGTATTCGCGAGCCATCGCACCTCCCTGACGTCCCCCCGAGCGGCGGGGGCCGCCACCGACCGTCCCGGCGGCGTTCTCTGACTTTCGTGTCAGCTTACTTCGGGGCGCCGATCCGGAGAAAGCCGCCGCGCCGCCCCCGAGGGGGTCGTGGACTCGGGCCCGGAGGCCGACGAACTCGGGTTAGTAGCCCTTGAACTCGGGTGGTCGACGCTCGGCGAAAGCGCGCAGGCCCTCGCCGGCATCGGCCGTGCCCACGATCAGCTCCTGGGCCCACGCCTCTTCGTCGAAGGCGGTGCGGCGGTCGGAATCGAGGGAGCGGTTGAGCAACCACTTGGCCATGCCGATGGCCATTGTCGGACCCCCCGCCAGTCGCTGCGCCAGCTCGGCGGCGGCGTGCTCGAGCTGCTCGCGCGGCACCACCTTGTTGACCAGTCCCATGTGGGCGGCCGCGGCGGCGGGGAGGTCGTCGCCGAAGAAGATGAGCTCCTTGGCCTTCTGCAGCCCGATGAGCCGGGGCAACAGGTAGGCGCCGCCCCCGTCGGGGGAGATGCCGCGCCGGACGAAGACCTCGATGAAGCGCGCCCCCTCGGCCGCCACCACCAGGTCGCAAGCGAAGGCGAGGTGGGCCCCGATCCCGGCCGCGGTGCCGTTGACGGCTCCGACCACGGGCTTTTCGCAGTCGAGCACCGCCGAGATGAGGCGTTGGGCGCCACGCCGGATCATCCGCGAGGCGTCTCCCATGATGCGGTCGGGGGTGCCCTCGGGGCGGGGCGGGGCGGGGCGGCGGCCGGCCCGGAGGTCGGCCCCGGTGCAGAAGCCGTCACCGGTGGCGGTGAGGACCACCGCCCCGATGTCGACCTGGGCGCTGGCGGCCTCGAGGAGCTCGATGACGCGCTCGCGTTGGTCGTGGGTGATGGCGTTGCGCACCTCGGGCCGGTTGAGCGTGATCCACGACACCCGGTTCTCGACGCGGTGCAGCACCTGGTCCTCGAGCGGCTGGTCCGACACGGCCTCGTCCTCCTCGGGTCGCAGGGGCGGTCGCCGCAAAGTGTGCCACGGCGGGCGCGGCCGACTGACAGCCGTGTCAGCACAGCGGCTAGGGTCTCGCCCGTGACCGAGCCCAACGGACGCCGCATCCCCGTTGTCGACTACCTAGTGATCGAGGGTGACCCCCACCTCGTGGCCCAGGCCTGCACGAGCTGCGGGGCGCTGTTCTTCGACCGCCGCAACGCCTGCGCGCGCTGCGGGAAGCAGGACTTCGAGCCCAAGGCGCTCGCCACCACGGGCACGCTCCGGTCGTTCACGATCGTGCACCGGGCCGCCCCCAACGTGCCTGTCCCCTACGTGTCGTCGGTGGTCGAGCTCGACGGGGGCGGTGTAGTCAAGGCCAACATCGTCGATGCCGGTTCGGACGCCGAGAAGTTCGAGCTCGGCATGGCGCTGCACCTCACGACGTTCCCGTGCGGCCTCGACGACGAGGGGACCGAGGCCGTGGCCTTCGGCTTCACCCCCGCCTAGGACAGGAGGAGCCACCCATGGCAGGAGACGCCTGGATCATCGGGGCATCGATGACCAAGTTCGGCCGCTACCCCGACAAGGACTCCATCGACCTGGCCAGCGAAGCCGCGCTCGACGCGCTCACCGACGCCGGCGCCACCATCCACGACATCCAGATCCTGGCGGCCGGCAGCCTCATGGAGGCGTCGAACATGCTCGGCCAGCGCCTCCAGAAGCAGATCGGCCAGACCGGCATCCCCGTGTACAACGTGGCCAACGCCTGTGCCACGGGAGCCACCGCGGTGCGCACCGGCATCATGGCCATCAAGGCGGGCGAGGCCGACATGGCCCTGGCCGTCGGGGTGGAGCAGATGGGCAAGATGGGCCTGCTGGGCAGCGCCGGCCAGGCCCGCTCGGCGCCCAAGGGCTACGAGCCGTCGGGCCGGTACGGCTCGGTGATGCCGGTGGAGGGCATCCTCGGCACCCAGCTCATGCCGGGCGTCTTCGCCCAGGCCGGCATGGACTACGCCTCGCGCCACGACGGGGTCGGGTTCGAGCAGTTCGCCAAGGTGGCCGAGAAGAACCACGCCCACTCGTCGCTCAACCCCCTGGCCCAGTACCGCAAGGTCTTCAGCCTCGACGAGGTGATGGAGGCGGCCATGGTCGCCTACCCCAACACGCTGCTCATGTGCTGCCCCACCGGCGACGGGGCGGCCTCGGTGGTGCTGTGCTCGGACGCCAAGCTCAAGACCCTCGACCCCGACGTCCGCCGCCGGGCCGTGAAGATCTCGGCCTCGGTGCTCACCTCCGACCCCTACGTGGAGTCCGACACGGCCCAGCCCGACGTGAGCACCCTCACCAAGCAGGCCGCGGCGGCCGCCTACGAGCAGTCCGGGGTGTCCCCCCAGGACCTCGATCTCGTCGAGCTCCACGACTGCTTCGCCACGGCCGAGCTCATCCACTACGAGAACCTCCAGCTGTGCGAGCCGGGCGGGGCGGGCGACTTCATCGACCGGCGCGGCCCGTGGCGCGACGGGGCCATCCCCGTCAACGTGTCGGGCGGTCTCATCTCCAAGGGCCACCCCATCGGCGCCACCGGCGTCGCCAACCTCTACGAGGTGACCACGCACCTGCGGGGGGAGGCGGGCGACCGCCAGATCGAGGGCGCCCGGGTGGGCCTGACCCATGTCATCGGCCTGGGGTCGGCCTGCGGCGTGCACGTCCTCGAGCGCGTCGCCTCCTAGCGTCGGGCGAGGCCACCGGGTGACCGCGGTGGAGCCGGAGCCGGAGCCGCTGCTGGCCGGCGTGCGCGTCCTCGACCTGGCCGGCGAGCCCGCCGCGATGGCAGGGCGGATCCTCGCCGACCTGGGTGCGGCCGTGATCAAGGTCGAGCCCCCCGGCGGGGACCCGCTGCGGGGCGTGGCTCCCTTCGGCACCGACGGCACGTCGCTGCGGTTCATGGCGTGGAACGCGGGGAAGACCTGCGTCGAGGTGACCGGGCCCGACGACCCCCGGCTGGCCGCACTCCTCGACGAGGCCGACGTCGTGCTCGACACGCCGGGTTGGCCCGGCGCCCTCGACCTCGATCCGGCCCGGTCTCCCGGCGCGGTGTGGGTGCACGTCACCCCGTTCGGGACCGACGGCCCCCGGTCGCGCTGGCGGGCGACCGACCTCGGCGTGATGGCGTCGACGGGGAACATGTACTGCACGGGCGACCCCGACCGGGCGCCGGTGCGGTGCACCGAGCCCACGGCGTGGTCCCACGTCGGCCCCGAGACGGTGGTAGCCACCCTGAGCGCGTTGGCCACGGGCCGTCCCCAGGTCGTCGACGTCTCGGCCCAGGAGGCGGTGATGATCGCGTCGATGGGGCACGTGGGTCGGTTCCCCCGCACCGGCAACCGTGGCAAGCGGTCGGGGGCGAGCGTCGGGATCACCCGCGAGATCTGGCCGTGCGGGGACGGGTTCGTGTCCTTCGGCCTGCGCGGCGGCAAAGCCCGGGTCGCCAACATGCAGACCATCACCCGGCTCGTGGCCGAGGACGGCCTGGCGACGCCGGCGCTCACGGCGCGGGACTGGACGACCTACGACCACAACCGGGTCAGCCGCGAGGAGCTCGACGCCATCGCCGCCCCCATCGCCGAGTACTTCCTGCGCCACACCATGGCCGAGCTCTACGAGATCGCGGTGGAGACCAATCTCATGCTCGCCCCCGCCAACTCCCCGCGCCAGCTCATCGAGAGCCGCCAGCTCGAGGCGCGCGGGTTCTTCTGCGACCTCGCTCCCGCCACCCATTTCCCGCGCTCGTTCGTCCTTGTCACGAGCCCCGGCGACGCCGTGGCCCGGCCCGGTCCCTGCGGACCGGCCCGGCAGGCGCCCGACACCGAGCCGGTGCGCTTCCCGGCCCGCCCCGGCGACGCCGTGGCACGCCCCACCACCGGCGGCGCCAAAACCGGCGGCAAGGGCGCGCCGGCCTGGTCGGGCGTCAACATCGTGGAGGTCGGCACGGGCGCGGCCGGGCCCATCGCGGTGCGGTACTTCGCCGAGCACGGCGCCACCGTGGTGCGCATCGAGTCGCGGTCGCGCCCCGACTTCCTCCGCACCTACGGCATGGGGCCGGGCAACCCGTGCGGGCTCGAGGGGTCGGACATGTTCGACGCCCTCAATGTGGGCAAGCTGAGCGTGACCCTCAACCTCAAGCACCCCGAGGGGGTGAGCATCGCCAAACGACTCGTGCAGTGGGCCGACGCCGTGGCGGAGAACTACGCGCCCCGGGCCATGCGCAGCTTCGGCCTCGACTATGCGTCGACGGTGGTCGAGAAGCCCGACCTCGTCATGGTCAGCTCGTGCCTCCAGGGCCAGACCGGCCCGCACAAGGACTACCCCGGTTTCGGCGGCCAGGGCTCGGCGCTCGGCGGGTACAACCTCCTCACGGGCTGGCCCGACCGCGAGCCGGTGGGCCCCTACGGGACCATCACCGACTCCCTCGCCCCCCGCTTCGTGGCCAGCGCGCTGGCGGCCGGGCTCCTGTACCGGCGTCGGACCGGGAAGGGCGTGCACCTCGACGTGGCCCAGGTCGAGGCGGCGGTGTACTCGCTCAGCCCGTGGGTGCTCGACTACGACGTCAACGGCCACGTGGGCTCGCGCCAGGGGAACCGTTCCGAGCGCGCCGTGCCCCACGGCGCCTTCGCCTGCACCGGCGACGACCGCTGGGTGGCCCTGGCGGCCTGGGACGACGACGACTGGGCCCGCCTCGCCGGGGCGATGGGCCTCGACGATGCCACCGCCCGTCGACTGGGAAGTTTCGAGGCCCGCCGGGCCGCCGTCGACGAGGTCGAGGATCTCGTCACGGCCTGGACGCTGACCCGCGCCCCCGAGGACGTGGCCGCCGCGCTGCAGGCACTCGGCATCGAAGCGGTGCCCGTGGCCGACCTGGGCGACGCCTCGACCGACCCCCAGCTCCATCATCGCCACCATTTCGTCACCCTCGACCATCCCTGTATGGGCCCGTGCGGGTACGAGCACAACGGGTTCCGCCTCAGCGACGCCCCCGCCGCCTTCACCCGGTCGAGCCCCACCCTGGGCGAGCACAACCAGTACGTCCTGGGCGAGATCCTGGGACTGGCGGCCACCGAGCAGGCCCGGCTCCTCGAGGACGGGGTCCTCGCCTGAGTCGGAACGGGGTCGACGCCGGGCTCCTCGCCGCCTAAGGTAGAACAGGTTCTACTTTTGGGAGCACATGGCGATGATCCGCGTCATCTACCGGTGGACGGTGGCACCCGAGGCGGCCGCCGACTTCCGAGCGTGGTGGCACGAGGGGACGATGGCGATCCGACGAGACCGGGCCGGTGCCCTCGGCAGCGCGCTGCTGCGGTCCGAGGTCGACCCGGACGCCTTCGTCGGCGTGGCCCGGTGGCGGTCGAAGACCGACCTCGAGGCGTTCTGGGCGGCGGCGGGCGGGAGCACGTTCCCCCATGCCGAGCTCACCTCCGTCGAGATCCTCGACGAGCTCGACGACCTGGAGATCAAGGGCGAAAGGGAAGTCCCATGACCGGTCCACATCCCGACGGACGAGACCGGGCGATGCGCGTGGCGTTCGTCCAGTCCACCTGGCACGAGGAGATCGTCGACCGCGCCCGGGACGCGTTCCTCGAGGAGATCGCCACCCTGGGAGTCCCACGGGACCAGGTCGACCTCTTCCGGGTCCCGGGCTCCTTCGAGATCCCCCTCCACGCCAAGCGCCTGGCGGTCTCGGGTCGCTACGCGGCCATCGTCGGGGCCGGGCTCGTCATCGACGGCGGGATCTACCGCCACGAGTTCGTCGCCGAGGCCGTCATCAACGGGCTGATGCGCGTCCAACTCGACACCGACACGCCCGTGATCTCGGTGGTGCTCACCCCCCATCACTTCCACGAACACGGCGAGCACGCCTCGTTCTTCGCCGACCACTTCACGCTCAAGGGAATCGAGGCCGCCCACGCCTGCGCCCGGACGGTCTCGAGCCTGGGCCTGCTCCCCACGGGGTGACCGCCGGCCCACGGGCGCGGTGACGAGCCGGAGCGTCGCGGGGCGGACCCCTTCAGCCCACGGTGGCCAGCGCGAGGAGGTCCCCCATGCCCCCGAGCGCACGCAGAAGGTCGTTCAGGTGCGTGCACGAGGCGATCCCGGTCAGCTCGTCGTGCACGACCGCGGCCAGCGAGCGCACCTCGGCGCCCACGAGCGCCCCCACCGCGTCCGCCGCGGCCGGGCATTCGGGAAAGGGCAGCACGCGGGGCTGGGCCGCGATCGAGGCCACCACCCCGTCGGCCCCGCCGACCTGCACCGTGTACTCGTGCAGCACCACCTCGTCGCCATCGCCCTCGCCCACCGTGTCGCGGAACATGGCCCAGATGGAGAAGGTCCCGTCGGGATCGGCCCTGACGTCCATGAGGCGGCGGCGGCGCATCCAGTCCATCTGCAGGGGCCCGATGTCGTGCCACGCCCACCGATCGGCACCGCTCGGGCGCGGCGCAGGCGGACAGTCCTGCATGGGCACGCCCTGGCCCGCCCCGATGCTGAGCACGGCGGTGCCCCCCGTCCGCCATCCCGAGCACAGATCGGTCATGCGGTCGAGTGCCCCCGAGGGCGTGAGCGTGCTCGGGTGGTGCCCCTTGCGTCGGGCCATGCGCATCAGCCCGTACCCGGAGATGAGGGCGGCGGCGGGCATGTCGTCGAGCACCTGGCGCAGGAGCGACCCCGCCTCCTCGGGCGGGACGACCTCCTCGAGGTGGCGGCGGAACCCGCCGCCGGCGCGCGTCCCGATCACGGCGTCGGTCCACGCCGCGGGCGGCGACGTCGTCAGCGACTCGAGGCGGCGCCCCATGTCGAACCCGGCCGTCACGCGCACCTCGGCCACCGTGATGGGCTCCCCGGGGTCACCGCCGCGACGGGCGGGCGCAGTGCGCAGGTCCCGGGCGGCACCTTCCATGGCCAGGGGCGAGCTCCATTCGCCGCGCGGGCCCACGTCGACGTGCATGGTGCGACGCACCGATCCCGCCGGGCGCGTCGGGACGTCGGGGAGTGGGATCGCGCAACGCCACCGGTGTGCCTTCGGTCACGGCGCCACGCTACCCTTCAGCCCGCGTTCTCCGACGTCGGTGTCAGGTTTCTCCGGCGGCACGGACATCGACCGACAACGGCCCGAGTGACGGGGCGAGAGTGAAAGAGACCTGATGGCGAGACGGGTGGCGATCGTGGGCGCGGCGCTGTCGGACTGCGGACGGGTGGACGACAAGACCGCGTTCGAGCTCCACCACCAGGCCACGAGCCGGGCGCTCGCCGACGCCGGCGTGGCGCGCCACGAGGTCGACGGGTTCATGTCGCACGGGACGGGCACCCTTCCGCCCATCGAGGTGGCCGAGTACCTGGGCATGGCCAGCCACGTCAACTACATCGACTCCACCGGGGTGGGCGGGTCGTGCTGGGAGATGTTCCTCGAGCACGCCGTCGCGGCGATCTCCCAGGGGCTCATCGACACGGTCCTGCTCTCCTACGGGTCGACGTCGCGCGCCGATCTCAAGCGGCGGACCCGGACCGCCAACCTCTTCTTCGGCAACCGGGGCCCGATCCAGTTCGACGCGCCCTTCGGCCACACCCTGATCGCCAAGCACGCCATGTCGGCCCGTCGCCACATGCACGAGTTCGGCACCACCATCGAGCAGCTGGCGGAGATCGCCGTGTCCGCTCGCTACAACGCCGGGTTCAACCCCGACGCCTACTACCGCGACCCCATCACCATCGACGACGTCCAGTCGTCGAGGATGATCGCCGACCCCCTCACCAAGCTCCACTGCTGCATCCGGTCCGACGGCGGGGGGGCGATCCTCCTCACCCACGAGGAGCGCGCCCGGGACTGCGCCAACACGCCCATCTGGGTGCTCGGCACGGGGGAGGCCATCTCGCACGCCACCATGAGCGAATGGCCCGACTTCACCGAGTCCCCGTGTGTGCGCTCGGCCCAGAAGGCCTTCGGCCTGGCCGGCGTCACCCCGGCCGACATCGACGTGGTGCAGGTCTACGACAGCTTCACCTTGACGGTGCTCCTCACCCTCGAGGGCCTCGGCTTCTGCAAGAAGGGCGAGGGGGGCGCCTTCGTCGAAGGCGGCACGCTGCGCGTGGGCGGGGCGCTCCCGACCAACACCGACGGGGGTGGGCTGTCGTCGTGCCAGCCCGGCATGCGGGGCATCTTCCTCTTGGTCGAAGCCGTGAAGCAGCTGCGCGGCGAATGCGGCGACCGCCAGGTCCACGACGCCAAGCTCGCCGCGGTGAACGCCACCGGAGGCTGGATCTCCTCCACCGGCACCGCCATCTTGGGACGCGAGTAACCCGCACCCCTCTCCCGCCGCACAGTTGAGACGGCGCGGTTGAGACGGCGCGGTTGAGACGGCGCGGCTCGGACGGCGTACCTCAGACGGCGTACCTCAGACGGTGCCGTCGCCCCGGACGTGGCGCACACCGGCGGGAGCGGTTCGCTTGCCTCCCACCCGGACCGGGCCGGGCTCGGACTCGTCGAGCTCGGGGAGGCCCTTCTCGACGGCGGCCCGCGCCGCGGTGGCGATGGCCCAGCCGGGGTGGTCGACGCGCAGGTAGTTCTGGGGGCCGACTCGGGACGGCCGGCCGAATTTCCTGAGCATGCCGAGCCGCACCAGCCGCTCGAGCTCCTTGGCGACCTCGCCCGACGAGCTGTAGGACACGCCCACGGCCGCCTCCGACTGGTTGAAGGCCTCGGACCGGGACTCGGCCCACAGCAGGACCCGCAATCGGATGCGCCGGCCGAACAACTGGTTGCCGTACTCCGACAGCGCGTCCTCGTCGAGGGGTCGTCCCATTGCTCTCTAGTTTGTAGTGAGCAAAAACCCGAATTCCTAGGGGGGCGGGCCAACATGTCGCTGACCAGGGGAGACGCGGGGGAGGTTTCCACCCGCGCGCGGCGAACTACAAAATTGTAATTCGCGTCCCTCGAGTCCCAGGGGGAACGGGGCTCAGGTGGCGGGCAGGGCGATGGCCTTGGTCTCGAGGTACTCCTCGAAGCCTTCCACCCCGTTCTCGCGCCCCACGCCGCTCTGGCGGTACCCGCCGAAGGGCACGTCGGGGGCGTTCCAGAACCCGCCGTTGACCATGAGGGTGCCGGTGCGGACCCGCCGGGCCACGGCCATGGCCCGCTCCTCCGACGCGCTCGTCACCGCACCCGACAGCCCGTAGATCGAGTCGTTGGCGATCCGCACGGCGTCGTCGTCGTCCTCGAAGGCGATGACCACGAGCACGGGGCCGAAGATCTCCTCCTGGGCGATCGTCGCCTTGGAGTCGACGTCGGCGAAGAGGGTGGGCTCCACGAAGAAACCCTTGTCGAACTGGGGTGGCCTCGACCCGCCCCGCACCAGCCGGGCGCCCTCGGCCTTCCCCTTCTCGATGTAGCCCATCACCCGGTCGCGCTGCTTGGCGCTGATGAGCGGGCCCTGGAGGTTGGCCGAGTCCCAGGGGTCGCCGTAGGTGACGCTCGCCATCAGGGCGTCGGCGAGCCCGAGGAACTCGTCGTAGCGCGACCGCGGCACGAGGAGCCGGGTGGTGATGGCGCAGCCCTGCCCGGCGTGGGTGCACACCCCGATGGCGCTCACGGCGATGGCGCCGCCGGGGTCGGGCGCGTCGTCGAGCACGATGTTGGCCGATTTGCCGCCGAGCTCGAGGAACACCTTCTTCACCGTCTCGGACCCCTTGGCCATGATGCGCCGACCCGTCGCCGTCGACCCCGTGAAGGTGATCATGTCGACGCGGGGGTCGGTGGTGAGCACCTCGCCCACGAGATGGTCCGACGACGCCACCACGTTGACGACGCCGGCGGGGATGTCGGTCTCCTCGGCGATGAGCCGGCCCAGGACCGTGGCTGACCACGGCGTGTCGGGGGCGGGCTTGAGCACGACGGTGTTGCCGGCGGCGAGGGCGGGGCCCAACTTGGCCAGGTTGAGGTTGAGCGGGAAGTTCCACGGCGTGATGGCCCCCACCACGCCCACCGCCTCGCGCCGCACGACCCGCCGCTGGGGCTGGCCGAACACGTCGCGCTCGGGCAACCACCGCTCGTACTCGTACCGCACCGGTTGGTCGACCCAGTACCCGAGGTCCTCGATGGGCAGGTCGACCTGGTTCATGTAGGTGAGCCCGATGGGGCTCCCCACCTCGGCCACGGTGATGGCGCGCAGCTCCTCGATGTGGGCCGCGCAGGCGGCGTGGAGCTGCTCGAGACAGCGCCGGCGCAGCTCGTGGTCGGTGGACCAGCCGGTCTCGTCGAAGGCTCGGCGCGCCGCCGCGATGGCCGACTCCATGTCGGCGGCGGTGCCGTCGGCGGTGTCGCCGAGCACCGCCTCGGTGGCGGGGTCGATGTTGTCGAACGTCGCCCCCGAGCTCGCCTCGACGAGCTTGCCGTCGATGAGCAGGCGAGGCTCGCCCCGTACGTCATGGGCTTCGGTCATGTCGTCTCCCCTCCACCGGCCGGGGCCGGCTGCATCCGCTGTTCACGCAGTCTGGTCTTGAGCACCTTGCCGTTGGGTTCGCGGGGCAGCTCGTCGACGAACTCGATGGTCCGGGGGAGCTTGAAGTCCGCCAAGCGCGTCGCCAGGCGGGCCGAGAGGGCCTCGGCGTCGCGGGCCGCGTCGGGGCGCAACTCCACCACGGCGTGCACCTTCTGGCCCATCCGCTCGTCGGGAAGGCCGATGACCGCCGCGTCGACCACGTCGTCGTCCTCGATGAGCGCAGCCTCGATCTCGGCCGGGTAGACGTTGACCCCGCCGCTGATGATGAGGTCGGTCCGCCGGTCGGCGAGGAAGAGGTACCCGTCCTCGTCGAGCCACCCCATGTCCCCCACCGTGAAGTAGTCGCCGTGCCAGGCCGACTCGGTCTTGTCGGGGGCGTTGTGGTAGCGGAACCGCTGTCCGGCGAAGGCCGAGATGTAGATCGACCCCACCTCGCCGGCAGGGAGATCGGCGCCGTCCTCGTCCACGATCCGCACCGTCAGTCCCGGGAAGGGCCGGCCCACGCTGCCCGGTTTGGCCAGCCACTCCGAAGGCGAGATGACCGACGCCATCCCCTCGCTGGCGCCGTAGTACTCCCACACCGTGTCGGGCGGGAACACGCTCGATGATCCGGCGCTTGACCGGCACCGGGCACGGCGCGGCGGCGTGGAGGACCTTGCGCAGACTGGAGCGGTCATACGCCCGCCAGTCGGCCTCGAGGATGCGGATGAAGTTGGCCGGCACCATCTGGGCCGTGGTGACGCGCTCGGACTCGATGAGCCGGAGGCACTCCGTCGAGTCCCACCGCGCCATGATCACCACCGTGCCGCCCTCGCCCAGGCTCATGAGGGCGTAGGCGCTCGGGGCGGTGTGGTACATCGGGCCGCACATGAGGTGGACGTCGTCGGGCCCGAACCCCCAGAACGAGGCGAAGGGGTTGGGCGGCGTCTCCCGGGCCGGGGCAGGAGCGGGACGGGCGATGCCCTTGGGACGGCCCGTCGTCCCCGACGTGTAGGTCATGGCGACCACGGGGGTGCCGAGGAAATCCCCGGTGGGGGCCTCGTCGCGCCCCGCCGCCAGGCTGTCGGCCACCGCCGGCCGACCCACGTCGAAGCTGGGGACCCCGGCCTTCGCCGCGGCGCGCTCGGCCACCGCCGACCCGTCGTGGACGAGCAGGACGGCGCCGCAGTCCTCGGCGATGTAGGCGACCTCGTTGTCGGTGAGCCGGGTCGAGACCGGGACCACGAGCGCGCCGAGGCGCGTGGCGCCATGCCAGACCGCGAACCCGTCGGTCGAATTGCCCATCATCACCGCCACCCGTTCGCCGGGACGGGTCGCGTAGGGGGCGAAGGCGTGGGCCATGGCGTTCGCCGCCCGGTCGAGCTCGCCGAAGGTCATGCGCCGGTCGCCGAACACGAGCGCCACGCGGTCGGGGTCCGCCCCGCGCCACCCCTGCCAGCCCCCTGGGCGCGTCGGCGTGCATCGGGGCGCAGTGTAGGACCACCGGCCGACCTGTGCCTGACACGGACGTCAGGTATATGATCGGCGCGTCGCCGAACAGAGGGGGAGGAGCGCGATGCAAGCCGAAGATCTCATCCTCGTGAGCGTCGACGACCACGTCGTCGAGCCCCCCGACATGTTCGAGGGGAGGGTCCCGGCCAAGTGGAAGGACCGCGCCCCGCGCGTCGTCCACAACGACGACGGCACCGACGTGTGGTCGTTCGAGGGGAACCTCATCCCCAACGTGGGCCTGAACGCGGTGGTGGGCCGGCCCCCCGAGGAATACGGCATCGAGCCGACCTCGTTCGAGGAGATGCGCAAGGGTTGCTACGACATCCACGAGCGCGTCCGGGACATGAACGCCAACGGCGTGCTCGGGTCGATGTGCTTCCCCTCCTTCATCCAGTTCTGCGGCCAGCTCTTCGCCCGCACCGACGACAAAGAGCTCGCCATCGACATGCTGCGGGCCTACAACGACTGGCACATCGAGGACTGGTGCGGCGCCTACCCGGGCCGCTTCATCCCCCTCAGCATCCCCCCCATCTGGGACCCCGAGCTCATGGCCAGCGAAGTGCGGCGCGTCGCGGCGAAGGGGAGCCACGCCGTGACGTTCTCGGAGAACCCGTCCAAGCTGGGCTGGCCGAGCTTCCACTCCGACCACTGGGACCCCTTCTGGCGCGCCTGCGAGGAGGAGGGGACGGTGGTGTGCCTGCACATCGGCTCGTCGTCACAGCTCGCCATCACCGCGCCCGATGCCCCCTTCGACGTGCTCATCGCCCTGCAGCCGGTCAACATCATCCAGTGCGCGGCGGACCTGCTCTTCTCGCCCGTGCTGCGCAAGTACCCCAACCTTCGCATCGCCTTGTCCGAGGGCGGCATCGGATGGATCCCGTACTTCCTCGAGCGCGTCGACTACGTCTACCAGCACCACCACAAGTGGACGGGCCAGGACTTCGGCGACATGCTGCCGAGCCAGGTGTTCAAGGAACGCATCGTCACGTGCTTCATCGACGACGCCTTCGGCGTGGAGAACCGGCGCTTCCTGGAGCTCGACAACGTGTGCTGGGAATGCGACTACCCCCACTCCGACTCGACGTGGCCCAACGCCCCCGAGATCGCCATGAAGTACCTGGCCGGCGTGCCCGACGCCGAGGTGAACAAGATCACCCACGAGAACGCCATGCGGCTGTTCCGGTTCGACCCCTTCGCCCAGCGCCCGAGGGCGCAGTGCACGGCCTCGGCCCTGCGGGCCGAGTCGGCCGACGTCGACACCTCGATCAGGCCACGGCGCGACACCGGCGAACGCAAGAAGATCTTCGCGGCGGACCTGGGCCGCTTCGCCGAGAAGGAAGCCTGAGTCATCCGCCTGGCGCGGCTGTCGGGGATCTCGTTTGACCGCGGCACCGAGACCGTGAGCCGGGTCATCGGGCCCAGCGAGCGAGACGCGCACCGCCTGCCCGTCCCGGCGCGGTCGTGAGCCCGATGGACTGGACGCGCGTCCCGGTGGTGGTGGGCGCCGGACAACTGACCAACCGCGAGGAGGACCCCGGGGCGGCGCCCGACCCCTTCGAGCTCATGGTGGAGGCGGCCCGGGGCGCCGAGGCCGACATCGGCGGTGTGACGGCGTCGGGCTCCGCCGGCAACGGCACCGGCCCGGGCTCGGTGCTCTCGGACCTCACCCACCTCTTCATGGTCCACTCCCTGTCGTTGCGCCACGGCGATCCCGCTCCCGAGCTGGCCCGGCGCCTCGGCGCCGGGCACGTCGAGGCGCGCTGCTCGGGAATGGGCGGTTCGATCCCGCAGTGGCTCGTGAACCGGGCCGCCGAGCTGGTGGCCGACGGCGGCCGGCCCCGCGTCCTGATCGTGGGAGCCGAGGCCCTCGCCACGCGCCGGCGCGCCAAGAAGCAGGGCCTCGAGCTGCACTGGCCCGCCGCGCCGGGGTGGCCCGACACGTGGCCGCCGCTCGAGCCGGACATGGGGCTGCATCCCGTCGAGGGCGCCCACGGACTGGCCCAGGCCACCACCATGTACGCGCTGGTGGAGTCGGCCGTCGCCCACGGGGCGGGCCACGATCCGGCCACCCACGCCGGCGTCATCGGCGACCTCATGGCGCGCTTCAACGCCGTGGCCGCCGACAACCCCGTGTCGTGGTTCCCCACCCGTCGCGACGCGACACAGATCATGACGGTGACGTCCGACAACCGGATGGTCTACTTCCCGTACCCCAAGTACGTGAACGCCGTCATGGACGTGGACATGGCCGCCGCGGTCATCATCACCGACGCGGCCACGGCGCGCGCCTGGGGGCTCGGCGCCGACGAGGTCGCCTACCTGTCGGGATGGGCCGACGCCCATGACCTGTGGTACCTGTCGGAGCGACCGGTGCTGCACCGCTCCCCGGCCCTGGCCGAGTGCGCCCGGCGCGTCCTGGACTCGGCGGGGATCGCCATGGACGAGGTGGAGGGCCTCGACCTCTACGCGTGCTTCCCGAGCTCGGTGGAGGTCGCCCGAGACAGCTTCGACATCGCGCCCGACGACCCCCGGCCCCTCACGCTCACCGGCGGCCTGCCCTACCACGGCGGCCCGGGCAGCAACTACGTGACCCACTCCATCGCCAACACCTTCCGGTGGCTGCGCGACGGCCGGGGGGAGCACGCCCTCGTCCACGGCAACGGGTACTACCTCACCAAGCACTCGGTGGGGCTCTACTCCCGCCACGCCCCCGACGAGGCACCCCGGCCGCCCGAGAAACTCCAGGAGGCCATCGACGCCATGGCCGACGCGCTCGTGGTCGAGGCGACGGTCGAGGACGGGACCATCGGATCGGTCGTGGCCTACACCGCCCCCTTCGACCGTGAGCGCGGTCCGCAGGCGGCCGTCGGCGTGGTCGACATCGACGGCCGGCGCACCGTGGCGCGCGCCGACGAGGCGTTGACGGCGGAGCTCCTGTCCCGTGACGGGGTCGGCACCCGCGTCGTGGTGGACTCCACCGACAAGGGCAACACCATGCACGGCGCCTGACGGCGGCAGGTCGGCCCGGGCCCCGCTCCGGGTCGGCCCCGGGGCGATCAGTCCTCGAGGCTCAGGGCCTGCTCGGGGCAGTTGTCGACGCCGTTGCGGGCCTCGTCCTCGTGCCCGGCGGGCACCTCGTCGACGAGGAGCACGCAGTGGCCGAGGTCGTCGGAGTCGAACAGGGCCGGCGCCAGCGTGTAGCACCGCCCGTGGCCCTGGCACACCTCGGTATCGAGGCGGATGCGCATCCGGGGAATCAGCCGGCCGGCTCGAATTCGATCGGCAGGGTCAGCAGCGACCGCAGGCCCGGCGTGTAGTCGAGCACCGTGCCGGGCTTGAGCCAGTAGTCGGGGATCCGGCGATGGAACTCGCGCAGCGCCACCCTGAGCTCCACCCGCGCCAGGTGCGACCCGAGACAGCGGTGCACCCCTCCCCCGAAGGCGAGGTGCGGATTGGGATTGCGACGCAGGTCGACGCTGTCCACGCCGGGATGGGCGGTGTCGTCGGTATTGGCCGACCCGATCAGGAGCATCACCTGCTCACCGCGCGGGATGGGGCAGCCCTCGTACTCCACGTCCTCGGTCACGACCCTCGGCACGGCCGGCACCGGGCTCTCCCAGCGCAGCAGCTCCTCGACGGCGGACGGAATGGCGCTCTCGTCCTCGACGAGGAGGCGACGCTGGTCGGGCTCCTGGGCCAGGTAGGCGAAGAAGCAGTCGAGGGAGTCCGTCACGGTGTCGAGCCCGGCGATGATGAAGAGGAAGCAGATGTCGAGCACTTCCTCGTCGGTGAGCCGGATCCCGTCCACCTCTTTCTCCATGATCTGGCCGAGCAGGTCGTCGGTGGGTGGCTTGGCACGACGCTTCTTCACCTCGGCGTCGAAATACGCGTAGACCGTCTCGCCCGCCGCCTTGCGGTGCGGTGCCTGCTCTTCCATCGTGATCCCGGGGGGCCGGATGATCTCGTCCTTCACGGCCAGGAAGATGTCGAGGTCGGAAAGGGGCAGGCCCATCAGGCGGAGGAACACCCGGCACGGCAGGGGGACGGCGAACTCCTCGTGGAGGTCGCACGAGCCCCGGGCGGCGAACTTGTCGACCAGCTCCTTCACGAGCGCCACCACCTCGTCCTCGAGCTGGGCCATCTTCTTGGGGGCGAAGAGGGGGTCGAGGATCCGGCGGTACTTCACGTGCTGCGGGGGGTCGATCATCAACGGGATCAGGGGCCGGATGTTGCCGAGGTCCATGGGGACCTCGCTCCAGCAGAACAGCGCCGACTTCCGCAGGGCGTCCTCGACGTGCTCGCGGCGGGTCAACAGGGTGAACATGTCGTCGATCCGCATGACCGGCGTTTCGCGCAACGAGCGGGAGATGGCTCGGGGATCGTCCGAGGAAGCCAGGTCGGCCACCATGCCAGCTGACGTGCCCGAAAACTCTTCTTCAGCCTGCATCCGCACTCCTCTCGCACCGGGCTCCGGTGGCACTTCTGACCAGGGTGTCGTGCGGATCACCCAGGACGTTCGATGCCCCCACGCCCACCGCCCCCTGGCGGGTCACGTTAGCGTTTCCTGACGCAAATGTCAGGCCTGACGCCCCCGTCAGCCCGATGGTGTGCGGTGCCCAACCCGGCGCCCCGTGCCCACCAACGGCGCCTGGACCACCGCGCCCCGTAGCTGAGACGGCTGAACTCGACCCCGGCCGGGGCCCAGCCGTGTCGCCGCGGTCCAGGATCGAGCCCGGCGCGCCGATGACATCCGAAGACCTGGGCTGAAGTCTTGGCACTACCATTTGGGGGGCCATAGGAGGGCAGACGTGGTTACCGCAGCCAGCGACAAAAGGATGCGGCGACGCGGGAGACGACGCCAGCAAGCGGGCTCGGAGCCCGCCGCCGTCGGGACCACTCTCCGCGAGGCACGCGAAGCAGCCGGCATGGACCTGGTCGAGATCCAAGACCGGACCGGTGTCCCCCTCACCCACCTCGAAGCGCTCGAGGCCGGAGACCTCTCCCGGTTCCCCGACCGACGCTCGGCGCTCACCGCCGTCCGCCGCTACGGCGACCTCGTCGACGCGGACGTCGAGGGTCTCTCCGGTGTGGTCGATCAGCACTGGGGGACGGCCCTGGCCGGGTTCGCGGGGGGCGGACCACCCCGGCCCGCCGGCAACGGCGCGGCGACCCCCTACCTCACGCAATCGGTGCCGACCAGCCACCTGAGCCGCTACCCCGGCGACGGGACCCACCTGCGCGCCTTCACCCAGACCGACGAGGTGCCCGGTGTTCGGCGCTCCGAGCGCACCGCCGTCAACGGCCACACCACCAACGCGTCGTTCAGCGACACGGGGTCGTTCCCGGCCGTGCCCACCGCCTACGCGCCACCCCGCGCCGTCCCGCTCATCCTCCGGGGTGCCATCTGGGTCACGGTCGCGCTCCTGGTCGTCGCGCTCGCCGGCCTGGCCGTCGAGCACTACGACCCCCAGCTGCTGGCCGACATCCACCTGGTGCACCACCCGGTGAAGACCACACCGACGACACCGGGCTCGGGGTCGGGCATCCCCGCCAACACCCCGAGCAGCCCCGCCCACCCGTCGGCGGTGTCGCTGGCCGACGCCGGGGTCGGAAGCGCCACGGTCTCGGTGCGGTCCTCGAATTACAGCGTGGTGGTGGCGGCGTGGGCACCGTGTTGGATCGAAGTGCACACCCCCCAGAGCTTCTCGCCCGTCTTCGCGGCCACGCTCCAAGCGGGAGAGGTCAAGGTGTTCGACCCGGCCAACGGCCAGCTCACCCTTTCCATGAGCGCGTCACTGGTGACGGTCCAGGTCCGGATCAACGGAAAGACCGTGCCGAAGTGGTTGTTCAAGCCGACGACCGTGCCCTTCACGCTCAACTTCAACGCCACGTCGAGCTGACCGTCCCGGCGGGGTCGCCCCTCTGATCCGGTCAGGCTGATCAGGGCGGATGAAGTCGTGATCGACGACGTCGGTCACGTGGCGCCCGTCTCGGTACTCAGCGTTGCTCGGGATAGATCGACGGGTCTTCGAGAGGGAGTCGCAACCACTGGATCATCTGGCGGAGCTGGTGGTAGGCACCGAGACGGGCCTCGTTCGATCCGGCGCGCTCGGCCCGCTCGATCGGCTCCCACAGGCGCCTGACCATGGTGGGGCCGAGCTCCAAGAGGCCACCACTGCCGCCGGTGGCGTATTTGGCCAACACGTAGCGCACCAGAGCGCCGGCCGGCACGCCGACGTTCTCGCTCAGGGTGCGGATCGTGATCAAGGGATCGACCGGCGCGTACAGCGCCACGTCGGCTTTGAAGTTGGCGTCGGGATCGTCGTCGGCCCATGGTCCCGTGAAGGACTCGAGCCTGATGAGGTCCTGATCGTCGGGCGCGTCGGAGGTGGGGCTCATCTCCCCATCCTGCCGGAAGGACCTCCTGCGACCCGCCGGAAACCGGCCTCGCGCCGATCCGTCGGAAGCCGGCCCCGCGCCGGCGCCCTACGCCGAGCTGACCGGACCGTCGACGATCTCGTCGGGAACCGACGCGCCGTCACCGTGGTTTGCGGCCGCCACACCCGAGGCACCGTTGGCTTCCTCGGGCAACGAGCCGGCCGCGACGGCCACGGCGGCCCCGTCGTCGAGGACCCTGGTGCCGACGCTCTCGGCGGCTCCGGCCAATGCGCCCGCGGCGGTGACACCGCCCGACACCGACGCGATGCTCGCCAAGGTGCTGACGGCCACCTTCGCAGATCGTGTCCGGCTTGAACGGGGCGCCTTCACCTTCGTCAACTCGTCGGCCTGCAGGGCGGTGAGCACGGCCTCGATGGCCTCACTGTCGAGCTCGGACGGCCAGTGCCGGTCCAGCATGATCGATTCCAGCAGGGCTTCCAACCGAGCGGGAGAGATGCCGGAAATGGGCAGCGGCAACGCCACGACCTCTCTTCCCCAATCGGTGAAGACCTTGGCCGGCGTCCGCATCAGCTCGACGATCTCCGCGGCGGGCACCGGAGGGCTGAACCGGAACCCCTGGACCTGGTCACAACCGTGCACATCGAGGAACTGGAGCTGTTCATCGGTTTCGACGCCCTCGGCCACCACGACGAGGTCGAGGCTGTGGGCCAGCGCGATGACGGCCCCCACGATCGAGGCGCCACTTGCCTCGCCGTCGATGCGCTGGATGAACGACCGGTCGATCTTGATGGCGTCGATGGGCATCTCGGCGAGATACGTCAGGGCGCTGTAGCCCGTCCCGAAGTCGTCGATCGAACAACGCACCCCGAGGGCCCGCAGCTCGTTGAGGCTCGCCACCACCTCGTCCACACGCTCCATGAGGACGCTCTCGGTCACCTCGAGCTCCAACAGCACCGGGTCGAGCCCGGTCTGCTTGAGGACGCGCGTGACCATCTCCACGACGGGCTGGTGGGCGAACTGCCGCGGCGACAGGTTGACCGCCACCGGAATGGCCGGGAGGCCCTGTTCCTGCCATCCCTGCGCCTGTTTGCAGGCGACGTCGAGCACCCACTCACCCAGTGTCGCCACCAGGCTCGTCTCCTCCGCCAGGGGGATGAACGCCCACGGGGGGATGAATCCCAGGCTCGGGTGGCGCCAGCGCGCCAACGCCTCGACCCCGACGATGTCCCCCGTCGCCATGTCCAGCTTGGGCTGGTAGTGCACGGCGAGCCGGCCCGACTCCACCGCGCCACGCAAGCTGTCTTCCAAGGCGAAGCGCAGTCGGGCCCGGGCGCTCATGGCCGAGTCGAAGACCTGGTAGGTGTTGCGGCCCGCCGCTTTCGCCTGGTACATGGCGGTGTCGGCGTGCTTGAGCAGGGTGTCGGCGTCCGCGCCGTCCCACGGTGACACGGCCACGCCGATGCTGGCCTTGACCGTCAACTGCCGCCCGCCGACGCTGAAGGGGTCCTCGAACCGGTCGAGCAGGCGCTCGGCGAAGTCGACGACGTGCCCGTCCTTGCGTCCGCTGTCGGGAATGAGGAAGGTGAACTCGTCCCCGCCGAAGCGCGCCAGCGTGTCGTGCTCGCGGAGACATCCCTGGAGCCGCTTCACCACGGCCTTCAACAGATCGTTGCCCACGGCGTGCCCCAGGCTGTCGTTGATGTCCTTGAACCGGTCGAGGTCCAGGAACATGACCGACACGGCGCTGTTGGTCCGGTCGGCCTGCACCAGCGCCCGCTGGAGCCGGTCCTCGAAGAGGAGGCGGTTGCACACACCAGTCAGGGAGTCGTGCTGGGCCCGGTACTCGGCGGCGGCGTGGGTGAAGACCTGATGGAGGAGATACAGCACCAAGAGGGACGGCAGCAGGGTCGAGCCGATGAGCAGCGCGGGCTGATTGTCACGGATCCCGAGCACGGACTCGGCGCTCAGGACGGCGGGCACCACGAGCCCCACCGCCACCAGCATGGCCACCCGAACCCCACGGGGCCGGACCGATCGCAGCGGCACCGGGTCGAAGGCGACATGGCGCGACCGGTGCAGGAAGGCGACCCCCCACAGGCACGTTCCCACCAAGGCGAGGGACTCCACGAGCGTCGGCGAGTGGGTGCTCCCCGAGAGCGCCAGGCCCGAATAACTGGCGTCGGCGACGAAGAGACAGACGAATCCGGCGAGGAGATAGCGGTAGGTGGCGGGATGCCGCTCGGTGAGCGAGACGAGGCTGCACACGAGCCACAGAAGGATCATGTCGAGCAGCGGCGCCACGATGGCCGGCACCTGGAACCCGGGCCGCCATCCCTGGGAGGGGACGACGACGAGCGCCAGGATCACGAAGCCCAGGGCCAGGGTCGAGAGCAATGCTTCGGCCACGGAATCGGCGGAGCGTTCGGGCAGGCGCTGATGGATCAACGAGACGAGCCCCACGATGGCGAGGATGTCCCCCGCGGTGCTCATCACCATGGGCGCACCGACCTGCGTCGACGGGCCCCCGGCGTGCACGGCCTGGAGCAGGTTGCCGATCACGATGAGAACGAGCCCGGCCCCGACGAACTGCCACGCCGAGCGCCAGGGACCCCGATGCAGCGCCCGGTTGGCAGCGAGGCCGTAGGCGACCGCCGCCGCGACGGCGACGCTGACGACAGCGGCGTCGACCGCCGGGTCGAAGATCCCGATGCCGCCCATGAGCACGGGGCTCATCGTGAGCGACCCCGCCGGCCGGGCCGGCGGGCCTGGACGGACGCCGCACACGTCGACGTGCGACCGCCCTCGGGCGCGTCAAGGCCGTCGGGGGTGCCGACGGTGGACGTCACGACCGGCCTGTCTCTCGGGTGTCCCATGGTGCTGCCACGACCGCACCTCGGCTCTTCACGTTGGTTGGCAACTCGTTGACGCTCGATGGGGCGCGTCTTTCAGCACCACTGAGTGAGTTTCGGCGCCGATCGACCTGGCCTTGAGCCATCGACCCTCACCCGCTGTGGCCAGGGCTAATCGATGTCACACGATTGTCAAGGAGCGATGCGTGCCCGCCGATTAAGGCACGTGACCATGGCCGCCCCGGACCAGGAGCCGACCCCCCGCCCGCTGCGCAAGGCCGCCCGGCTCGCCCGGGCCCGTCCGGCCGACGCCGCCCCGGTGCCACTGGACCTCGACGTCGGCGGAGAGAACGCCCCTGTCGACGATGCCCCTGTCGACGATGCGCCCGTCGACACGGGCCCTGGGGAGGAGGAGCGCGTCGTCCTCGCCATCGGGTCGACCTACTTCCACAACGGCCGGGTCAGCCCCGAGCGCTACGCCTCGGACCTGGCCCCGTCGTTCCTGGGGGCAATCGCCGCCAGCCACACGCTGCTGCGCGAGCTGTTCAAGGAGATGGGGGCACCCGAGGGGGCGTCGATCCAGGCGGATTGTGAGCGCTGGCACCTGCGCTACGGAGCCGACGTCAGCGAGGCGCAGTTCTCGGTGAACGAGGCGCTGACCACGGGCTCGGTCGACATCGCGCCGGCACCCGGGGACGGTGCGGGAGCCGACGGGTGGGTCCGGGGCCTCGTGGCCTCGCGTGATGCCGATCACGCCCAGGCGCTGACGGCGTTCGAGGCGGAAGCGGCGGAAGCGGCCGAGGCGGGTGCGCCCCAACGGGCCGCCATCGCCTACCGGGCGGCGGCGGCCGCGGCCCTGGCGGCGGGCCGCGGTGATCACGCCAATCGATTGCAGCGACTCGCCGGCAAGGCGTATCTCGAGATCGCCGAGAAAGCCGAGACCCTCCCGCAGGGGGTGTTCATGGCGTACCGAGAGAGCGCCCGGAGCTTCCTCGAAGCGGGCAACCTGCCCCTCGCCCACAAGTGCCTCTCCAAGGCCATCGCCATCGGTGAGACCCTCGGGTACACGGAGTCGGCGTGAGGATCTATCTCTCGACCGAGGGGACCTACCCGTTCGTGCTCGGCGGCGTGTCGACGTGGGTCGACATGCTCGTCCATGGCCTGCCCCAGCACGACTTCGAGATCGGGGCCCTCGTCGACAACCCTCATCACCGCATCCAGTACCGACCCCCGCCCAACGTCACCCTCCAACCCATCCCGCTGTGGGGACTCGAACTGGCCGAGGAGTACCTGCCCCGCCGCCAGGGCTGGCGCCGGGCCTTGCGGACGTCGTCCCCGGTCGTCCGTGACCACTTCCTGCCGGCCTGGGAGCACCTGGTCGAGTGCCTGGCCGCGCCCGAAGCCGATCCGCAGGCGCTCGGCGACAGCTTGTCCAACCTGGCCCACTTCGCAGAGCGCTACGACCTCCGGCGCGCCCTCGGCGACGCCGCCGCTTGGGCCCTGTTGCTCGACCGGCTCCAGGCCAACCCCATCCATACCCGCACGGGCCTCGCCCCCGCCATGGACTTCGCCCGCACCATGTACCGATATCTGCTCCCCCTGACCGCACCCACGCCGGTGTGCGACGTCGTCCACAGCACCGCCGCGGCATTGTGCGCGCTCCCGGCCATCGTGGCCAAGTACCGCTACGGGACGCCGTTGGTGCTCACCGAGCACGGCATCTACCTGCGCGAACGGCTGCTGGCCATGTCGACCGAGCCCTTCGGGACCAAAGTCCTCTTCGCCAACTTCTACCGCGCCGTCGTCGAGCTCGCCTACCGGGAGGCCGACGTGCTCACCCCTGTGTGCGGCTACAACGCAGGCTGGGAAGAGGCCCTCGGAGTCGACCCCGAGCGGATCCGGGTGATCCACAACGGTGTCGACCCGGCGCGCGTCGACGTCTGGCCCGAGCCCGAGGGCCCACCCACCGTGGGCTTCGTCGGTCGCATCGACCCGTTGAAGGACGTCCTCACCCTGATCCAGGCGTTCGCCCGGGTCCGACGGCAGATCCGCGACGCCCGACTCCGCCTCTGGGGTCCGGCGACGTCACCGAGCTACCTCACGCAGTGCCAGAACGCCGTGCACGAGCTCGGGCTCACCGGTGCCGTCACCTTCGAGGGCTCGACCAACGACATCGCCGCCGCCTATGGCGCGTCGCACGTGATCGGGTTGTCGTCGATCTCCGAAGCCTTCCCCTACACCGCCGTCGAAGCGATGTTGGCGGCGCGCCCGATCGTGGCCACCGGGGTGGGTGGTGTGGCCGAGGCCCTGGGCCCGGCCCAATGCCGGGGGACGGCGATGGTCGTCGAGCCCGGTGACCCGGGTGCCATGGCCGAAGCCCTGATCGCCGTCCTGAGCGCATCGTCGGTCGAACGCGGTCATCTGGGCGGATGGCTCCGCAACCGCGCCCTCACGCTGTTCACCGCCCAACGCATGTTCGACGACTACGCCGACGTCTACCGAAGGCTCCTCGACCCCGCCAGCTCGGCAGCTCCCGGGTCCGCTGACGCGACCGACGCGTCGGCGACGGCCCTCTCGTCCGTCTCGGACAGGGCCATGGCGCATGCGGCGTCATGACCACCGCCACGATGCAGACCACCGAGGCGGGTGAGCTCGGACTCCACATCGCCGCTCGCACCGTCGTAGGGCGCTGCCCGGCGCCCCTGAACGCGGTCGAGGTCGCCGTCGTCCTCGAGACCTGTGGCTACACCACCAAGCGGGCGCGGGCGCTGGGGTCCGACGGGCTCAACGCCCTGGCCGAACGCGTCTTCGCCCTCGTGCCGCTGTACGCCTCGGCATCGTCGCGCCAGGCGCTGGCACCGGTCGCCCTCCGGTCCCGACCACCGGGGCCCCTGGACCTGGCCCGGGGTCTCGCCTATTCGTCACCGTGGCTCGTGAGCCTGGCCACGTTGCTCATCTCCGGCGTCTCCTTCTGGTCGTCGAACATCGCCATCCCTTCGATCGCCGACGCCGTGACGCTGGCGACCGCGGTGGCGTTGCTCGTGACGGGGCCCTTCATCCAGGCCTTCGGACGGCGGGCGTCGTTCTATATCGGCCTGGGGGACCAGGGCATGGTGGTGCGGATCACGCGTTGGACACTCGAGCTGGGCCTGGTCGCCACGGCGATGTCGGGCGTGGCCCTCTACCTGCTCCGCGACGGCGTGCTTCACGCCGGCACCCCCGCCACGGCTCGGCTCGGACTGGCCGCGGCCATCTCGATCGCCGCCCTGCAACTCGGGCTGGCGGCGTTCTACGTGCGGCGCGCCTTTCTTTCCATCGGTGTCGTCGTGGGGGGCGGGGCCGCCGTCCTCATCTGGTTCGTGAGCCATACCGGGACCTACACCGACCCCACCGTGCTGATCGTGTTGCAGCTCCGGTTGGTGGCGGTGATGGCGGCGGTGTGCTGGGTGGCGAGCGCGTGGTGGCTCTTGCGGGTGGACTCGGCGGCCCCGGCGGAGCTGTGGCGCCCCTCGGGCTCGGCCCTGCTCCGAGCGGTGGCACCGTACGGGCTCTACGGTCTCGCCTTCTTCGCCATCGTCGTCGTCCCCCAGCTCGTGAGCGGGGGCCTGCTCCAGGCTCGGTACACCTTCAACGCCCCGTTCGCGATGACGAGCGGCGTCGCCATCGTCGTCCTCGTGCCCTTGCTGGCCCAGACCGTCGCCGCCACCGAGCACCTCCTGGCCCGGCAATTCCCGGCGTGGTTGTCGCGATTCACCGTGGGCCAGACCGACGAGTTCCGCCACACGGTGCTTCGGTACTGGCGCGAGCAGCTGCTGGTGCTGGGTGGGTTGGCGGCGGTGGCGGGCGGGGCGGTGATCGTGGGTGCGCCGCGCCTGGGCGCCACCTTCCCCATCCTCGAGGACCTGGCGCGACACCCGGGCCTGTTGGCGGCGTGCACCGTCGGGTACCTCTTTCTCGGCATCGGGCTCTTCTCCAGCCAATTGCTCTTCGCGTTGTCGGCGCCCGTGCCTCCGTTGGCGGCGGCCTGGGCGGGTCTCGTGGCGCTGGTCGCGGCGTCGGCCGGGGCGGCCGGGGACGGGGCGACGGTGTCGGCCGTCGCCGGGCTCGTGGCCGGCGCCGGTGTCTACGCCTGTGTCGCGGTGGGCCTCGCCCACCGCGCCTTCACGCGCGCCGACCTGACCTACTACCGGACGCTGTGAGGACGGGAGCGCCGACCATGGTCGTCCAACTCCCCCCGGTGTCACGCCCGGCCTATCAGCACACCGGTCAGGGCCACGACCGACGCCTCCGTCCCCGGCGCGGCGCCCGGGCCCGCGCCAACCTGTGGCGACTCGAGGTCACCGTCGGGCGCGCTGGCCCTCGTCATCGTCACCGTGATGCTCACGATCTGGCCCGCCGCAGCACCGGCCCGGCCCATGCCACTCGGGCTCACCCTGACGCATTCGGGGCTGGCCATCGCCGATCCGTTCGCCACCTCGGCGCCCGACCGTCAGCTCCTCGACCACTACGTGTTCAACGGCTCCGCCGCGCCCGGCGTGGGATGGGTCAGCGCCACCGAGGGAGGGCTCGACGTCGGGGTGCACGCCCACCGGAGCTGGGCCGGATGGTTCGCGGTCACGCTGCGCGCCGCGGGACCCGACGTCGTGTGGCACGCGCGCATGGCCCGGCCGTCGACGCCGGTCGGGTCCGGTGTGGGAGAAGCGGTGCTCGCCGTCCAGTCGGCCTCCACGCAACGGAACGGCTCCATCAATTACGTCGTCGTCTCGGCCCTGTCGTCGGGGGGGAAGAGCACGTGGCAGATCGGCTCGGCCCATGGGTTCGTCGCCGACGCCGTGACCGACCGCCTATGGCAGGAGCCCCTTCGAGCCGACGCGCCCGCGGTCGAACCCGTGACCATCCGCACCGACGGCCGCCACAGTCTGAGCGTGTGGTTCGGCGATCGGCTCGTGTACTCGAGCAACGACCTCCACATGCACGATCCACCCCCGTTTCAGGCCTACCTCGAGGTGCAGGGGCGCGGCATCCCCTACGTGTCGAATTTCAAGGACTTCTGGGTCAGCGACGCCGCCCCCGTGGTCGTGACCGGGGTCACCCCGCGGTCACGCGTCACCCTCCAGACCGGGCACGGGCCGGTACGCGCCACCGCCGACGCCGACGGGCGCGCCGCCCTGCGGGTCCCCGCGCCGGAATCGGTCGGCACGGCCACCTTGACGGTGGCGGGCCCGTCGGGGGTGCGTCGATTCCCGAACCTGCACTACGCCGGGGGAGACGTCGTCAATCTCACCGGGTGAGGAGCGTGCCGTCAGCGTCTCCGAGTTGGTCGGCCTGCAGGTCCGAAAAGGGCGTGCCCTTCCAGGCCGAGGGCCGTGTCGCCGTCGGTGGACCTTCCGGTGCCGATCACCACGGCTCCCGCCTCCCGTGGGATCTTTGGAGCAGACCCTTTCGAGCTTGGAGGCCACATGCGCAGCGACATCCGTGAAGGCGAGACGTTTCCCGACTACGAGCTCGCCGATCAATCGGGGCGGCGGCGGTCCCTGTCGGAGCTCCAGGGAGGCAACCCGATGGTGCTCCATCTGTCCCGTGGCGGCTTCGATCCCAAAGAGCATCAGTTCGTAGGGCAATTGGTCGACGTTTACCCCCAGTTCAGGAACGCGTACACGCGGTTGGCCCTCATCTCGACCGACAATCAGCTGAACATCAATGAGTTCCGGGACGCGCTGGGCGCCACGTGGCCATTCTTGTCGGACCCCGATCGGGTCGTCCAGAAGGATCTGGACATCAAAGAATTCACGGATGAGCCGCACGATCCGATGATCCCCCACACGTTCGTCCTCGAGCCCGGGCTCAGGATCTTCAAGATCTACAACGGATACTGGTACTGGGGCCGGCCTACGATGGCAGAGCTCCACGTAGATCTGAGGGGCGTGTTCAAGAAGATTCGGCCCGACTTCGACTTGGCGGCTCCGGGGTTGAGGGAGGCGTGGGAACAAGGAGACCGGGATCGATTCCTCGTCGACACATTGGAGGAGCCGATCCGGTACACCGAAGGCAAGAGCATCGGTATCAAACGCTGACCCTCGGGGTCGGGGGCGCCCGTTCTCCTCTGCATCGCCATTCGACCCCCACACGCTGGAACGACGTCGAGCCCCGAGGGCGAGGGATGTTTCAGGTGCAGGGCGTTCACCTTGGTGCGACAATCCTTTTCGGACCAGACAGAGAGATCGCCAAAATGCCGGCGCCTCTGGAGGCCGTGCCGGCGCAGATGGCACGACCATGACGGTGGAAGAGCATCGGAGGTAGCAGATGGCGGAGGCCTCAGCGGCTCAAGAGGAAATCCTGCTCACCCACTTCATCGTGTCGGACGACGTCGAGCGCTCTCGGCGCTTCTACACCGAAGTCCTTGGGGGCCGGGTCTCCTTCTCCAGCCCCGAAGGGCCGACCAACGTCGCACTGTCCAATAGTTGGATCGTCATCAATGGCGGTGGAGGCCCGACCGACGACAAGCCGGAGGTCACCCTGGAGACACCCGGCGACCCACATCGGGTGAGCAGCTTCGTCAACATCCGGGTCAAGGACATGGAGACGGTGTACTCCGATTGGAGCGCGCGGGGTGCTCAGTTCCTGACGCCCCCGAAGCAGCACCAGTACGAGATCCGTTGCTACATCCGTGATCCCGATGGTCACTTGATCGAAGTAGGGCAGACCACCGACCCGCAGGGGGACTGGGTGCCGGATCACTGGCCATCGAGTACGCCCGCCGACGAGCTCCCACCGCCCCCGGAGGGAATCGTGCTGGCCCACTTCATCGTGTCGGACGATGTCGAGCGCTCTCGCCGCTTCTACACCGATGTGCTCGGGGGCAGGGATGCGTTCTCCGGGCCCGGAGGGCTCACGTATGTCCAACTGTCGAACACTTGGATCATCGTCAACGTCGGCGGAGGACCGACCGACGACAAGCCCGAGGTCACTCTGGAGACGCCCGCCCATCCCAACCGGGTCAGTAGTTTCCTCAACATACGAGTGACGGACATGCACGCCGTCTACAACGAGTGGAGCGGGCGCGGTGCGGACTTCCTGACGCCGCCCAAGCAGCATCCCTACGAAATCCGTTGTTACATCCGCGATCCCGACGGTCATTTGATCGAGGTGGGACAAACGACGGATCCGGTCGGAGATTGGCTCCCCGATCAATGGCCCTCGAGCAAGTCGGAATGAGCTTCCTCCTGGGGCGGAGGTCTCCATCATGACCACGGCGATCATCGGTACCGGAGGCATCGGATCGGCCATCGCCCGTCAGCTGGCTGCCGGTGGCGAGACCCTCCAGCTCTCGAGCGCCGACCAGGAGTCGGTGCGAAAGCTGGCCGCGGCAATCGGCGGAGCGGCGGTCGTCGCGCTCGACAACCGAAGCGCCTTGCAGGGAGCCGATGCCGTCGTCCTGGCGCTGCGGTTTTCCGTGTTGAAAGACGTCATCGACGAGATCGCCGACGCGCTGGGAAACACGCCTGTCGTCGTTCCGAGCAATCCGGTCGGACTCGACGCCCAAGGCAACGTCGTGCGACTCCTACCGGAAGGACAGTCATCGGGCCAAGTCGTTGCTGGGTGGTTGCCGACCGGGACACGATTTGCCATTGCGTTCGGCACCATGTCGGCTGATCTCTTCGAGTCCTCCAGTCACCGGTCGCCCGAGCCCGCCGTTCTGTTCTACGTGTCCGAGGATGAGCACGGGAGCGACGAAGTCGAGCACTTGATCCGGACGGCGGGCTTTGAGCCGATGAGGATCGGCGGGGTCGAACAGTCGAGCCGACTCGAGGTGGGCGGCGAGCTTCACGATCTTGTGGTCGGCTCCGCACAGGCGCGTTCCCTCGTCGTGGGGACCTGATCAATTTCCGATGTGGCCGGAGCCGGCAGCCGAGACCGAATCAGAAGTGACGTTGTCAACGATCGCCTTCCTGAACCGCGCCACCGCCGAGGCCAGAGGGCGTTCGCCGCGTTGCGGGTCCCCGCACCGGAGTCGGTCGGCACGGGCGCCTTGACGGTGGCGGCCGGTCGGGGGGGCGTCGATTCCCGAACCCGCACTGCGCAGGGGCGACGTCTTCCATCTCACCGACCGTGAGCAAACTCAGGAACCAGAACTCGCACCGGGCCCACGGCGTCGCCTGATCCGGTACATGCGGAGCCGCCCGTAGTCTTTGGCGGCAGGCATGTGGCCGACGTAGTCACAACCGACGTCGGAACAGCCCGACAATTCGAGCGCGGCGGCGAAGGCCTCGGTCACGTACACCGCGCCCGGTGGAGTCACGGGCTCGATCCGGGCGGTGCGGCTCACATGTGATCCCATGAAGGCCCGGGTCCCCAACACCGGGTCCTGGATGGGGAACACCGGGCCGATGTGGCCCGACAAGCGGAAGGCGAGGTGCCGGGGAAGCCCGACATCCTCGAGATCGAGCGCCCCCATGGCCTCTTGCAGCTCGAGGGCACAGCGCGCCGCGGCGGGCGCACCCGACAGGACTGCATAGAGCGCGTCGCCCCAGGTGTTGCGATACTCGACCTCCCTGTCGTGATCGCCCAGCACGCGGGCGAAGGCGCCGAGGACAACCTCCGCGAACTTCGGGAGTTGCTCGTCGGACAGTTTGGAGAACCCACTGATATCGCCGATCAACATGGCCCGGATCACACGCCCTGGCGACCCTCGACGGTCGGCCGACAGTGGCGGCACTCGGATGCCGCCCGACTCGTTCTCCCCCGGCGCAACGACGACGACGTCGTGGCCGGTGCTCTTCCACCGGGAGACGTCAGCGGCCGTGCCGGCCACGCCGGTCGGAGGCTCGCCGTCCCACAACGCCAGCTGATGGACGTCGGAGTCGAGATGCCGGGCTCGCACCAGAGCCAGCCCCATGGCGAATTCGGCGCAGTAGCTGTAGAGCACGTCGTCGTCGAGGTACGCGCCCACGGTGGCGAAGTTGACGGAGGTAGCCGCCTCCAGGCACCGGTGAAACCTCTCCACCCAAGCAGCGCCGGCGGGTGCCACGGAGGCGGCGATGAACTCCTCGAGCGCAAAGGGGAGGACGATGTGGAGTTCACAGCCCCGCGCTAGTAAGGCCTCGGCCCACAAGATGTCGCCGCCACTGGCCAGGGAGCCGTACGCGTACGCCGCCGGTCGTCGTTCGACCGCCAGCGCGATTCGGGCCGCGACGTCGGCTTCCTGGGCGCGCTGGAGACGGCCCTGTTCTCCGCGGCTCGCCATCCGGTGCCCGCAGTAGTGCGCCACGGCGGGGCCAGCCAGCGCGGCAAGGACGTCGGGATCGATGCCCGTGACCGCGCAGATCATGCGCAGCTGGCGTCGCGTCGTCGACAGCGCTCCGTAGTCCCCTTCGTGCCGGCGGGCGGCACGTTCGAGGGCGGTACGGGCGCCGTTCTCGTCACCGAGGAGCAGGAAAGCCTCGGCTTCGGTCGCAGCGGCGAAGTACGAGTCCTCGTCCGCGGCCGCCACCAGCTCCAGCGCGTCGCGGGCCAAGGTCCGCGCCGAGGAAGCGTCTCCGGCCACGAGTGTCAGCGTGGCCGCATTGATGGCAGGGAAGTACCCGTGCGTGCGATCTCGGATCACTTGGTATGTCCTCGCCGCGTTCGCCGCCAGACGGCGCCGTTCGTCCCCCGCGGCGGCGAGCGCCTCGTCTTTGTGGATCCTCGCCTCGAGGGCGGCGACGTCCTCGGTATCGACCGAAGACAGGTCGAGCTCCTCGAAACGCCGCGCCGCCTGGCCGGTCGAACCAGCCCGAGCCAGAGCCAGCACGGCCCGGTAGCGCAGCTCGACGGCACCGGGATACTCCTCGAGGCCGCGCCCGGCGAGGTCGAACGCCAACAGCAACTCGCCGCGCCGCTCGGCGTCGCGCACCGCCCGGAGCCAAAAGTCGGCGGTGCCGCGACGGCTCTTCGCTCTGCCCTCGGTCCTCGGGTGGCACCATCGTCCCAGATCGTAGATTGAGAGCGACCCCGCTACCCATGGCGGGACCGAACTAGCAGCGATAGACGCGCTCGGCGTTGTCGGCGAAGAGCTTGGCACGCGAGTCGGGGTCGAGGCCGGCCGTCACGGCGCTGAACGTCTCGTAGAGCTCGTCGAAGGAGCCGTACATCGAGTCCACCGGGAAGTTGCTGGCGAACATGCAGCGGTCGACGCCAAAGACCTCGAGGGCGTGCTCGAGCCACGGCGCCAGGTCGTCGACCCGCATGGACCCCAGCGGCATGGCCAGCCCCGACAGCTTGCACATGACGTTGGCACCGAGGTCGGCCAACGCGTCGATGCCAGCCCGCCACAGGGCGCGCTCCTCGTCGCCGTCGGAGCGGGGCCAACCGGTGTGCTCCACGACGACGATCAGATCGTCGATGCCGGCCAGTCGCGACGCCGCCTCGCCCAGCTGGTCGGGATGGGCCATCAGCTCGAACACGAGGTTCCGCTCGGCCAGGGCACCGAGCACACCGTCGTCGGGGAGCGGGCCCATGGAGGCACCCATGGGCCGGACGCCGCGGAAACGGGGCGCCGACATCTGCCGGTCGATCAGCTCGATGGCCTCGGCCACGGTATCGGTGGGCGGGAGGCCGCCGACGATGGCGTCGGGACCACCGCGCGCCGGCGCGTCGGCGTCGAGCTCGATGGTCTCGTCGATGGAGTGACGTCCCGTGGCCGCGGCGACGTTGACGAGCTTCTCCACATTCCAACCGGCGGCTTCGACCCGATAGGTGTCGACATCGAAACGGCGGTACATCCTCGACGCGTCACCGGCGCCGCCTTCGGGAGGACGAGCCAGGTACGGGTACCAATCGGTCCGGGCCGGGTCCCAGAGGTGCACATGGGCATCGACGACCCGCGTGGGCCGGGCGGTCATCCCGCCGTCTCGCGCCGGGCCACGTCGTCGGCTCCGACGACGTCGCGGAGCGTGGTGTCGAGCCAGGTGGGAAGGGCGGGACCGCCGTAGGTGATGCTGCCGGCCGGTCGGGGGTGACTGCGCAGTCCGAGCCAGCCCACCCCCACCACCAGCTCGGCCCCGGCGAGCGCGGCGGCGTCGGGGTGGGCGAGCAGATGGGCGACGAGGGCACCGGTCGGGGCGGCGGCGGCCGCCTCCGAGGCCTCGATGCTCGCCGCGAAGGCCGTGACGCGCCCCCGGGTCGAGCCCGCCGCGGCGCGCGCCAGCTGGGCCGAGGCTTGGGCGCGGCTGCGACCCACGCTGGTGACGGCGTCGGTGAGGGTCACGAGTTGGACCGGTCGGCCGGCACCGGCGGCGTAGTCGGCGGCGGCCCGGGCCCAGCTCGCATCGGTGTGCATGGCCTCGACGATCCCGCCGTGTTCGGCCAGCATCCGCTGCCAACCCTCCGTCGAGGAGGCCGACGGCTCGCGCCCCGAGGGCGCCACGACCACGGCGTCGATCGGGGCGGCGGCCTCGACGACGCCGCGCAGCGCGTCGGCAGCGGCGCCGAAGCCGGAAGCGACCTCGACGCGGTGGCACGTCACGGACCGGGCTTCGAGCGCCGCGGTGAGAGCCGCGGCCAACACCGGACGGTCGGTGACGACGACGCACGACCGCACGGGCGCCGACACCAGATCGGCGGGGGCGGGCTCGTCGAAGATCGGCCCGAACCGGGGGTTGCCGCCACCGGCGCTGGCCTGGTTGGTCTCGGCGACGGCAAAGGCGCGAGGGACGACGGCCCCGAGCACGCCGGCCAGGGAGACCACGTCGTGGCTGCGCACCACCTCGAGAAGGTGGGGCTCGTCCACCACCGCCACTTCCGAGCCGCCGGCGAAGAGCACCTGGCCGCGGCACCACCCGAATCCGTCACTGACGAGGTAGGCGCCGAATGGCCCGAGGTCCTCGGGGCCCGGCATCGAATGGAGCGACATCCCGCCTCCGCGCGACGCCCCGCCGCTCTGACGAGCCCGCTCGACGGCGGCGGCGACCATGCGGGTGGCCGCGATGGGCGACACGGCGTTGACCGACACTCCCGGCGGCGCGTGCCGTCCCAGTTGCCATGTCAACGCGGCGACGGCCCGCTTGGCGCACCCGTAGGCGCCGGCGTCGGCAGGCCGCCACCCCGAGCCCGACGTGACACCGAGGACGCGGCCGTGGCCGGCGGCCGCCATGAGCGGCAGCGCGGCATCGAGCACGTTGAGATAGCCCCCGAGGTGGACGGTGAGCAACGCCAGCCAGTCCTCCTCGGTCCCCTCGGCGAAGCTGCTGTGCCGGGTGATGCCGGCCACGTTGACGACGGCGTCGAGGCCGCCCCGCTCGTCGACGAGTCCCTGGAACAGGGCGCGCACCGCCTCGCCGTCGGTCACCGACACCGACGAGGCCCGGGCGGAGCCGCCCGCCGCCACGATGCGACCGGCCGTGGTCTCCTGCGGTTCGGGGAGCCGCTCGGAGCCGTCGAGGGTGACGAGGGGGTCGACGGTGACGACGAACCAGCCGCCCCGGCCGAGCTCTTCGGCGATGGCCGCTCCGATCCCGCCCCCGCCGCCGGTCACGACGGCGACCTGCTGCCGTGCCGTCACGATGCCGTCGACCGGGCCTCGAGCTCGAGGCCCTGGAAGGTGCCGGCTTCGAGCCACTGCTCGAGCAGCTCGCGGTACGCGAACCAGTCACCCATGCCGCGGCCGTAGTTGCCGTTGCGGGGATTCATGGCTTCGGGGTGTCCCTCGTTGTTGAGGCGCGACGGCGTGCAGGCGGACATCACCTCGCTGCCGTCGACGAAGGAGTCGACGATCTTCTGCGTCCACGCCTCCTCGGCCTCGGCGCTCACGTCGAACACCTCCACACCCCGTTGCTCGAGCAGCCCCACGGCGGCCCCGACGAACTCGGCCCCGAGCACGGCCAGCTGGGTGTAGTTCACGGTCACCACCGCCTGCTGACCGGGGGCGGGCATGATGAACAGGTTCGGGAACCCCCGGCTCATGATCCCGAACAGGCTGGAGGCGCCGTCGGCCCACTTCTCGGCCAGGGTGATGCCGCCGCGACCGACGACCTCGTGGCCGGCCCGGCGGAACACCGGGGTGAGCTCGGCCTCGAAGCCGGTCCCGTAGATGATGCAGTCGACCTCGTACTGCTTCCCGTCGACGACCGGGCCCTGCTCCGTGATGCGATCGATCCCGGCCGGACAGCCGATCAACGTGACGTTGGGGTGGTTGAAGGCCGTCAGGTACTCGTCGTGGAAGCACGGCCGCTTGCACAGATACCGGTAGTACGGCTTGATCATCTCGGCCGTGGCGGGATCGGCCACCAGCTCCTCGACCCGGCGCCGGTGCGATTCCATGATCCGGAAGTCGAACTCCTCGGCGCTGCGCAGATACTCGGCCATCGTCATGCCGTCGCGTCGCGGCGGGTGATGAACCGCCGCGTAGTGATGCGTCCACCCGTCGTCGACCTGGTCGACCTCGACGGGCCGGCCCAACATGATCGACTGGAAGTTGTCCATCCGGGCCCGCTGCCAGCCCGGTTCGAGCCCGCTCGCGAAGTCGGGATCGGTGGGCCGGTTGCCCCGCTCGCCGATGGCCGACGGTGTGCGCTGGAACACGTAGAGGTGCTTGGCCGCCGCGGCCAGCGGTGGCACGCACTGGATACCGGTCGCCCCGACCCCGACGAGGCCCACGACCTTGTCGGCCAGCCCGCTGAGAGGCTGGTCCGGGCCGCCACCGGTGTAGCCGTAGTCCCACCGTGCCGTATGGAAGGACCGGCCCGCGAAGTCCTCCATGCCCTCGATGACGGGCAATTTCAGGAGGTTCAGGATCCCGACCGCCATCACGTACCAGCGGGCGCGGATCTCGTCACCGCGGTCGGTGTGGACCTGCCACCGGGCGGCGGCGTCGTCCCACTCGGCGCGGGTCACCCCGGTGTGGAACAAGGCGTCGGTCACGAGATCGAACCGCTGCGCGATCGCCTCGAGGTGGTGGAGGATCTCCTCGCCGAAGGCGTAACGCCGAGTGGGGATGTAGTCGAGCTCCTCGAGCATCGGCATGTAGATGTACGACTCGACGTCGCACATGACACCCGGGTAGCGGTTCCAGTACCACGTGCCCCCGATGCCGCCCGCCTCGTCCACGATGCGGATCCGCTTGATCCCCGCTTTGCGGAGGTGAGCACCGACGGTCACCCCGGCGATCCCCCCGCCCACGATGACGACGTCGACCTCGTCGGCGACCGGGTCGCGCTCGGTGACCGGGGTGAAAGGGTCGTCGCGGTAGTGCGCGAAGTACTCGTCGGTGCGAAGGTCGCGGATATCGGAGCGGCCTGGGATCAATCGCTTGTCGCGCTCGGCCAGGTACTTGGCGCGCACCGCCTCGGGGTCGTAGGACGCGGCGCCGCCGGCTGGCGCTGTTGGATCGAACCCGGACATGTTCCGACCTTAGTTTTTCCGAACCGACCCGGGTTCGGGGGAAGGCGGTGGGGCTAGCTGGAATCGAACCAGCGACCTCAGCATTATCAGTGCTGCGCTCTAACCGGCTGAGCTATAGCCCCGTCTGGCACACGTCGTTCTCCGTCTGGAAGTGGCGATTGTAGGCCGGATGAGAACCGTCCACGGACGGGACGGGCCGCCCTGCCGGACGCCGAGACCGGCGCTCGACAACGTGCCTGGGGCCGGTCACCCGGCTTGTGAAACGGCCTCGGCGCGCTCGAGAGGGGTCAGTGGCGAGACGACCGAGGACCGGGACGCCTTCAAGAGGGCCGAGGGATCCTGGCACTGTGGACACACCGCCCACACTCGGACCTGGTTGTCATTGTTGGTCTCGGCGACGAGTGCGCCGTCGGGGCTCACCGAGGGTGCGCCCGGGGCCGTCACGTCGTGGTCGACCTGCATCAACTGGCCGGTGGTCGCGTTCCAGACCCGCATGGTGTCGTCGATGCTCGTGGTGATGACGTACCGGTCATGAGAGCCGTACACGACCCCGTTGACACCGCGTGTGTTGCCAACTAGTTCCAGGATCGGCTTGTCGGTCCCCACGTTCAGGATCGTGACACTGTCGTCCCACGACCCGAGGGCCAGCCGGGTGCCGGTGGCGTTGAAAGAGGCGGACGACAGCTGTCCGTGCTGGTTGAACGCCTCGAAGGGTCGGGCGGTCGCAACCCGTCCCACCTGTACCTCGCCGCAGAACGAGTAGACGGCCACGGCGCGGTCGTCGGAGCTGACGGCGGGGGGATTCCCCGAGGCATTGCAGGACTGGGACCAACCACCCCCGACGACGGTGCGGCGGGTGGCCAGAGTGGTGATGTGGAGGTGCCCCCCGCCATCGATCACGAGCAAGAGCCGGTCGTCATCGCTGAAACTCACCCCTGACACCGAGGTCGCCGGCAAGGTGAAGACCGGGCGGCCCGAGGCGGTGTCCTGCACCTTGACGGTGGGGAGCCGGGTCGATTCGTTCCAGGTGGCAGCGAGCGTGCCGTCCCGGCTGAGCACCGCCCCCGAATCCTTCTGATCGGTGTTGAGGACCAACGGATTCGGCACCCGTCGACCCTGCGGGAGCGTCCAGCCCTGCAGAACGATGTCGTTGGCGGATCGGGCCAGCGCCACCAACTCGTGCGGCCGCCACCCGATCTCGTTGCCGCAGCCGCACAGTTGGGCGTCCAACGTGGACCGCCAGGGGCCGGCGGCCCGATAGATCCGGGCCGTCCCGTCGTTGGCGGCGGTGACGACATCGGTGCCGCTCGGGCTGAAGGAGATCGTGTTGAGATCCGCCGTCTGGCCCGCCAGCGGGACCAGCTCCTCGTCGGGGATCACCGACCACACGCCGCCGGTGCCGTCATAGTTTCCGACTGCCACCCGCTGCCCGTCGGGGCTCATCGAGACGTCGCCCACCGCGGTTCCCGTCACCGACGTCAACGTGTCGAACATGGTCCAGGTCTTGGTGTCCCACAGGTCGATGTCGGCACTGACGTCGCCGGGCCCGGTCACGTCCTGACCCACGACGAGGATGGCCCCCTCGATTGCCACCGGGTTCGGTTGGTCGCTGGCGAGGGCTTGCCCGGGAGGGGTCAGTGTCTTGACGACCTTCCCACTAGCCACGTCGACGACCTCGGCCGGCCCCTGGGTGCCCACCACGAGGGACCGCCCATCGGGAGTGAAGGCGGCGGTGTGGTCCGAGGCGGGCTCCATGAGCGAGAAGAGCTCCTTCCCTGTGGGCAGGTCCCACACCGTCGTGCCCAGGAAGGTGGTCGCCGCCAGCTGCGAGCCGGTGGCGTTGAAGGCCAGCGCGTTGGGGTCACCCAGGGTGCGTCCGTTGGGCCCTCCCGGGAGCTGGGCAGCGGGACCGGTGGGGCTCGGCCCGTTGGGCCCACCCCGGGCGAGCGCCTGGGCCCCGAGGGGAACCACGAACTGGGCGCGGACGGCCCCGGTCGACGGATCGAGGAGGTCCACGCCGGTGCTGGTGCCCACGGCCAGCACCCCGCCGGCCGGGTCGTAGGCGACGGCGTCTGCCGGTCCGGGGACGTGGCGTCGCAAGACGACGCGCCCCGACGCGGCGTCCACCACGATCACGTCGTCGTTGCAGGCGACCTTGGCGACGCGTCGACCGTTGGGGCTGTAGGAGGCCGAGGGGCCGCTGTTGGGTGCGCACGACCCGACCGGTTCCGTAGGCAGGGCGACCCGGACGGGCGAGCCGTCCATGGCCTGGCGCAACGCGGCGACGGCCTGGGGAATGGGACGCTGCTGGACGGCCTCGCGGGCCAGGAGCACCGAGACCTCGGGATCGGCCGTGAGCGCGTTCTGACTCTCGGCCGCGAGGGCCTGGGCCCGGGCGGTCGTGCCTGTCGAGACCGCCTGGTTCCGCGACACGAGCGCGATGATCCCGAGTCCGATGGCTACGGCCGTCACCACCACGCTCACTCCCAGCAGGGTGCGCCCCCGCCGGGCCGCGGCCCGTCGGCTGGCCAGGACGTACTCGCTCTGGAGCGTGGTCGGGGTCGGGTCGGCGTCGAGCGGTGTCCGAGCCAACCAGTTCTCCGCCGCCTTCAGCTCGCTGCCCCGCAGGAGGAAACTCCGGTCCCGCCCCTCACTGTCCCACTCGATGGCCTTGACGAGCCACCGGGTGTGCTCCTTGCGGTGCTCGAGATCGGTGTCGAGGGCCTGCACCACACGGTCTGCGGCCGAGTCGAACTCGATGTCCTCGGTGAAGGGGATCCAATTCCGCTCCCGGATCTCCGGTGGAATCTCCGAGTCGGGCACGGAACGGCGCAGCACGGGGACGATGCGCTTGCCCAGTTCGCGGGCATAGGACACCTCCTGCTCGCAATACGCCGACGACACCGCCTCAGGTGTGATGACGAACAGGAAGGCATCCGAGGTCTCGATGGCACTCCGGATCGCCTGGGGAAAGACCTCGCCGTCGGCGATCGACCCCGTGTCGAGCCACACGTCCTTGCCCCGGACATCGAGCGCCGTGCTCAGGCGGTGCACGAACTCGCCGTCTCGCCTCGAGTACGAGAGAAACACGTCCGCCATGGAGCAGCCCCTTGCCCGTCCGGTCGCCGTGCCGGACCGGTCCCGTGCCGGGCCAGAACCTAGCGACAGCACACTGACGCTGTCATCCGGACGGCGAAACAGCACCCGGTGGCGCCCGGCGATCTACCATCTCGCCCTATGGAACCGAGCCGCCGGGAGCCCCCCGATGCCTGAGGCCGTGCCGACGCTCCGATGGCAGCCGGTCGTGACCTTGGTCCTGAGCATCATCGGGCTCATCGGTTCCATCTACCTGACGATCTCGCATTTCGACACACGCTTTTTCGTGTGTCCCGAGTTGGGCCCGTGCGAGAAAATCCTCACCAGCAACTCGTCACACTTCCTGGGCATCCCCGTGCCCATCCTGGGTCTCGCCTACTTCGCCCCGATGAGCCTGCTCTGCCTGCCGGCGGCCTGGCGGTCACCGGACCGGCGCATCCACCTGGCCCGACTGATCCTGTCGATCCTCGGCATCGGCATGATCATCTACCTCTTCGCCGAAGAGCTGTTCGTCCTCCAGTCCCTGTGCGTGTGGTGCTCGATCATCCACTTCGTGGGATTCCTGCTCTTCGTGATCATCGTCACCACGTCTCCGGCCTTGTTGGCACCCGCCCGCAGGTCGATCCCCGCCGGCGCCGACTGATCCTCCCGCGGGAGGCCGAAGCGCGCACTGATCCAGACACAACGAGACCCGAGACCGTTCCCCGCGGCGAAGGACGCACGTGACCGACACCGACAGCTCCGCCGAGAGCGGCAGCGCCGACGTTACCGACACCGCCGACATCTACGACTACTGGGCCGAATTCCGGCGCACCGAGCGGGTCGGGCGTTTCGGCGGGGTCGGGTCCGACGTGTGGCTGGTGACCAGGTACGCAGACGTCGAGCGCGTGCTGCGCGATCCCACGCGTTTCTCCAGCCGGGTCAACGACGACACCATGGGGCCGGTCATGGGGCCGACGCTCGTGGCCATGGACGGCGAGGAGCACCGCCGCAATCGCAACCTCGTGGCCCACGCCTTTCGACCGTCGGCCCTGGCGCGCTGGGAGAGCGAGCTCATCGGGCCGACCATCCACCGGCTCATCGACGGCCTGGCCGGGCGCACCCGCGCCGACCTGGTCATCGAGATCACGAGCCGGCTCCCGGTGCAGGTCATCGCCGGGGTCCTCGGCGTCCCCGCCGACGCCCACGAGCGGTTCCACACCTGGGCGCTCGACATGAACAAGGGCCCCGAGGACTACCCGGCGTCAAAGGCGGCGGCGGCGGCGATGCGTGAGTACCTCACGCCCATCGTCGAGGACCGCAAGGCCCACCCCACCGACGACCTCATCTCCGACATCGTCACCGCCGAGGTGGACGGGGTGCGCCTCAGTGACGAGATCATCTACGGCTTCCTCCGGCTGTTGCTCCCCGCCGGGGCCGAGACCACCTACGCGGCGATGGGCAGCTGCCTCTACGCGCTGCTGAGCAAGCCCGACGTCCTCGACCGGGTGCGGGCCGATCCGAGCCTGCTCGACGCCGTGATCGAGGAGACGTTGCGCTGGGAGACCTCGGTCACCATGGTCAACCGGGAGACGACGTGTCCGGTCGAGATCGACGGCGTCGAGGTCCCCCAAGGGGTGTCGCTGGTGTGCGCCACGGGATCGGCCAATCGTGACGAGTCGCGCTACAGCCATCCCGAGGAGTGGGACCTCGACCGCCACGAACCGGCCCACATCGCCTTCGGCACCGGCCGTCACCAGTGCCTGGGGATGCACCTGGCCCGCATGGAGCTGCGCATCGGGCTGGGCGCGCTCGTCGAGCGTCTCGAAGGATTGCGCTTCGACGACTCCGACTCCGGAGACGGTGGGCCGCCGGTGCGCATCGAAGGCCTCGCCTTCCGGTCCCCGCCGCGACTGCCGGTGCGCTTCGACGCCGTGGCACCGGGGCCCAGGTAGTTACTCGTCTTCCTCGCCCGTGACCGCGGCCACCGCCGCGACGCTGTGGCCCTCTTCGAGGCTCATGAGCCGCACCCCGGTGGCGTCGCGACCCTGCGCCGCGATCTCGCGCACGGCGGTGCGGATGACGATGCCCCCCGTCGAGATGAGCAGGATCTCGTCGTCGAGCCCGGCCATGAAGGCGGCTACCACCCGGCCCCGACGCGCCGTCAGCTTGATGGCGCGCACCCCCTGGCCACCACGGCCCTGGCGGCCGAAGTGGTCGGTCTTGGTGCGCTTGCCGAAGCCGGCGTCGGTCACGATGAGGATGTCGTCGGTCGGGGCGCACGACGTCGCAGGACACCACCTCGTCCCCGGGCCGCAGGCGCATGCCCCGCACGCCCGCCGCGTCCCGGCCCATGGGGCGGACGTCGGTCTCGGAGAACCGGATGCCGCTCCCGTTGCGGCTCACCATGACGATGTCGTCGTCCCCCGAGGTCGCCACCACCCGCACCAGCTCGTCACCGTCGCGCAGCGCGATGGCGATGAACCCTTCGCGCCGTGACTTGTCGTACTCGGAGAACGCCGTCTTCTTGACCTGGCCCATCTTGGTGGCGAAGGTCAGGAACCCCCCCGAGTCGAAGTCTCGGGTGGCCACGATGGCCTGGATCGTCTCGCTGGGGCTGAGAGGCAGGAGGTTCACCACGGCCGTGCCCCGGGCCGTGCGCTCCTTCATGGGCACCTCGTGGGCGCGCAGCCGGTAGACGCGGCCCCGGTTCGAGAAGAGCAACAGGTAGGCGAGCGTGGTGGTGTGCACCACGTCGTCGACGAGGTCCTCCTCTTTGAGCCGGGCCCCCTGCACGCCGCGCCCACCCCGGCCCTGGGTCCGGAACGACCCGGCCGGCACGGCCTTGATGTAGCCGGCCCGCGTCATGGTCACGACGATCTCCTCGTCGCTGATGAGGTCCTCCACCCCGAGCTCGCCCGGGTCGTGGGTGACCTGGGTGCGGCGGTCGTTGGCGTACTTGGCCCTGATCTCCCCGAGCTCGGTGGCGATCACGGCGCGCAGGCGGGCCGGGTCGCCGAGGATCGACTCGAGCTCGGCGATGGTGCGGCGCAGCTCCTCCATCTCCTCTTCGAGGTTCGACCGGCCCAGGCGGGTGAGACGACCCAGGGTCATGTCGAGGATGTGCTCGGCCTGCTGCTCACTGAAGGAGAAGGGCTCGGCCATGAGGGCGGTCCGCGCCGCGGGGCGGTCTTCTGAGGCTCGGATCGCCGCGATCACGGCGTCGAGCATGTCGATGGCGCGCAACAGGCCCTCGACGATGTGGGCGCGCTCGCGCGCCTTGGTGAGGCGGAACTCCGAACGGCGGGTGATGACCTCGATCTGGTGGGTGGCGTAGTACGACACCGCCTGGGCCAGGTTCAGCGTCCGGGGCACCCCGTCCACCAGGGCCACCATGTTCACCGGGAAGTTGGTCTGCAGGGGGGTGTGCTTGTAGAGGTTGTTCAGCACGACGTTGGCGTTGGCGTCGCGCTTCAAGGTGACCACGAGGCGCGGCATCTTGCCGGCGGAGTCGTTCTGGACGTCGGAGATGCCGTCGAGCGCCCCGGCGTTGGCGAGCTCCCCGATCTTCTGTTCGATCACCTCGATCGAGGTCTGGAAGGGGATGTCGGTGACCACGATGCGCGTGGCCCCCCGGCTCTCGTCCACCTCGGCCAGGGCCCGCATCTTGATCGAGCCCTTCCCCGTCCGGTACGCGTCGAGGATCCCCTGGCGCCCGAGGATCTGGGCGCCGGTCGGGAAGTCGGGGCCCTTCACGAATTGCATGAGGTCGTCGGGCGTGGCGTCGGGGTTCTCGAGCACATGGGTCACGGCGTCGATGACCTCGCCCAGGTTGTGGGGCGGGATGTTGGTGGCCATGCCCACCGCGATCCCCTGCGAGCCGTTGACGAGCAGGTTGGGGAAACGCGACGGGAGGACGACGGGCTCCTCGGTCGAGCCGTCGTAGTTGGGGACGAAGTCGATGGTGTCCTCGTCGATCCCGGCCAGCATCTCCATCGCCAACGGGGCGAGCCGGCACTCGGTGTAGCGCATGGCGGCCGGGCCCTCTTCGGGGCCGCGCCCGCCGAAGTTGCCGTGCCCGTCGATGAGGACGTGGCGCAGGCTGAAGTCCTGGGCCATGCGGGCCAGCGCGTCGTAGATGGCGGTGTCACCGTGGGGATGGAAGTTCCCCATGACCTCGCCCACAGCCTTGGCGCACTTGGTGCGGGACCGGTCGGGGCGCAGGCCCTGCTCGTACATCGAGTACAGGATGCGGCGGTGCACCGGCTTGAGGCCGTCGCGCACGTCGGGCAGGGCCCGGGACACGATGACGGACATGGAGTACTCGAGGAACGAGCGCTCCATCTCCTCTTGGATCTCGATGGGCTCGATCGCTGCGGGTGTGGGCTCGGGCACCTCCGTTCCCGTGCCTCCGTCGCTGGTACCGCCGCGCTTGGCCATGTGGGCCTGATCCCTCCGTCCTCATCGGGGTGGCGCTGAGCCCCCCGGGGCGTTCCTCAGATGTCGAGGAAGCGCACGTCCTTGGCATTGGTCTGGATGAAGTGCCGGCGCAGCTCGACGTCGTCGCCCATGAGCACCGAGCACACGTCGTCGGCCATCGCCGCCTGCTCGACGTTGATCTGCAGCAGCGAGCGGCGTCCGGCGTCCATGGTCGTGTCGCGCAACTCGCCGAAGTCCATCTCGCCGAGCCCCTTCAACCGCTGGAAGTCCTGCTTGTGGTCGGGGTGCTCGGCCAGGAACGCCGTCTTGGCGATGTCGTCTTTGAGATAGATCTTCTCCTTGCCGACGAGGGTCGAGTACAACGGCGGCTGGGCCACGTACACGAACCCGCCCTCGACGAGCGGCTTCATCTGCCGGAAGAAGAAGGTGAGCAGGAGCGTCCGGATGTGCGACCCGTCGACATCGGCGTCGGCCAGGATGATGACCTTGTGGTAGCGGATCTTCTCGATGTCGAACTCGTCGGCCAGGCCGGCGCCGATGGCCGAGATGAGCGCCTGGATCTCGGCGTTCTTGAGCATCTTGTCGATGCGGGCCCGCTCGACGTTCAGGATCTTGCCCCTGATGGGCAAGATGGCCTGCAGGCGCGGGTTGCGGGCGTCCTTGGCCGAACCGCCCGCCGAGTTCCCCTCCACGATGAAGAGCTCGCTCTCGCGCGGGTCGCGTGACGAGCAGTCGACCAGCTTGCCGGGCAGGCCCGCTCCGCCCAGCGCCGACTTGCGGCGGGTCAGGTCGCGTGCCGCTCGGGCCGCCACCCGGGCGCGCGCCGCGGTGGTCGACTTGGCCACGATCTGGTTGGCCTCGCGGGGGTTCTCCTCGAGCCAGTCGACGAGCTTCTCGTTGGTGGCCCGCTCCACCAGTGACCGGATGGAGACGTTGCCCAGCTTGGCCTTGGTCTGGCCCTCGAACTGGGGGTCGCGCAGCCGGACCGAGATGATGGCGGTGAGGCCCTCGCGGATGTCCTCGCCGAGGAAGTTGTCCTCCTTCTCCTTCAACGCGCCCTTGGCCCGTGCGTAGCGGTTGACGGCGTTGGTGAGGGCCTTCTTGAAGCCCTCCTCGTGCATGCCGCCCTCGATGGTGGAGATCCCGTTGGCGAAGGAGTGGATGGACTCGTGGAACCCGGTGTTCCACTGCAGCGCCACCTCCACCTCCTGGTCGTCCTCGGACTGGGTGTAGGAGCACACCCGGCGGAAGAGGGGCTCTTTGGAGGTGTTGAGGTGCTTGACGTAGTCGACGATGCCGCCCGAGTACTTGTAGGTGACCGGTGCCCTGTCTTCGGCCCGCTCGTCGTCGAACCGGATCTCGAGGCCCTTGTTGAGAAAGGCCATCATCTGCAGGCGCTCGAGGATGGTCTGGGCCCGGAACTCGGTCTCCTCGAAGATGGTCGCGTCCGGCCAGAACGTGACCGTGGTGCCGGTGCGGTCCCTCGGGGCGGGCCCCGTCGCCTTGAGCTTCTTCTTGATCTCGCCCCCGTCGGCGAACTCCGCCACGTGGTGCTTGCCGCCGCGGTCGATCTCGAGGACGAGCTTCGTCGACAGGGCGTTCACGACCGAGACGCCCGACACCGTGCAGGCCCCCCGAGACCTTGTAGCCCGAGCCGCCGAATTTCCCCCCCGCGTGCAGGGTGGTGAGCACCAGCTCGGCCGCGGAGAGATCGGGGTACTGCTCGTTGGGCTCGACGGGGATGCCCGCGCCGTTGTCCTTGACCCGCACCCCGCCGTCGGCCAGCAAGGTGACGTCGATCTGGGTGGCCCGGCCGGCCATGGCCTCGTCGATGGCGTTGTCCACGACCTCCCACACGAGGTGGTGCAGGCCGGTGGGCCCGGTCGACCCGATGTACATCCCGGGCCGCGCCCGGACCGGGTCGAGCCCTTCGAGAACGGTGATGTCGCTGGCGTCGTACGAGCCCGCGGAGCCGTTACTGCCGACCCCAACCTCTGTCTTCAGCGCCACGCACGCGCCCTTTCTTGTCCTGGTTCGATCGGGGGACGCACGGTCCGGAAACCACTCCCGAGGGGGGCTGTTTAGGTGCGTTACCGACGCTTTGCAGTCTACCAGGAAGGGGTGACGCGGCGGACCAAATCGGGCCCGGCGCCGCGACGCTGTGAGCAGGGTGTTTTACGACCCGGCGGGGTGCCTAGGGACGCACGCGCACGTCGAGGCGTTCGAGGGCGTGCTGGGCCCCGCACACGTCGCGCAGACGCGCCGAGGATGTCGGGCGCGAGGTGCCTCATTTGCGTCGCCCAGGCGGGGTGATCCGCGCTGACCACAAGCGTCACACCGTCCACCCGAACGGGCCGGACGTGCGCGGCGACGGCGGGTCCCACGATGTCGTCCCAACGCCCGAACACCACCCCCACGATGTCGGCGCGGCCCGCCCCCAGGTGGCTGGCGACCTCACCGAGCGCATCGCCGATCCGGACCATGCCCCCGCGCGAGCGGCCCCGGCCGTCCCGGCGGGGGGCTGTCACCGCTCACCCCCTGACACAGCCCCGCTGAGACGCCCTCCCGCCACCGAGACGACCCGGTCGGCGTGGACCACTGGCGGCGGGTCCACGGCGGTGGTGAGGAGCACCTGGCCGGGCGGGAGCAACTCCACGAGGGCCGCAGCCCGGTGGGCGTCGAGCTCGGAGAAGACGTCGTCGAGCAGCAGCACAGGCGCCTCGGGGAGGTCCCCCCGGCGCAGCGCGTGCGAGGCCAGGCGCAGGGCCAGCGCCACGCATCGTTGCTCGCCTTGCGACGCGTGGGTGCGGGTGGGGCGCGTCCCGATGGCGAGGTCGAGATCGTCGCGATGGGGGCCCACCGACGTGACCTGGCGCCGGACGTCGTCGCGGCGCGCCTCGGCCAGGGCCACGACGAGGTCACCGTCCCACGACCGCCGGTAGGTGAGCGTCACGGGATCGGCCACGCCGGCCAGGCGCTCGTAGGCGTCGCTGGCGTGGGGCGTGAGCTCGGCGGCCAACGCTTCGCGTTCGACCGCCAGCGCCGTGCCCGACGCGCCCAGGCGCTCGTCCCACACGTCCAGGGTGGCGGCGATGGCACTGTCGGGGCGACCCCCCGCCTGGCGCAGCACGGCCCCGCGTTGGCGCAGGATGCGATCGACGTCGGTCACGAGCGCGTCGAGGCGGGCGTGGCGCGCCACCAGCACCTCGTCGAGATAGTCGCGTCGACCCGCCGGGCCGCCCTGGACGAGGTCGAGGTCGTTGGGGGCGAAGACCGTCACGTTGAGGGCGTCGGCCAACTGGGAGCGACGTCGCACCGGTTGGCGGTTGACCTGGGTGCGCGCCGATCCCGTCACGGGCACCTCGGCCTCGATGAGCACGGCGCGCCCCTCCACCGACGTCTCGGCGCGTACCACGGCGCGGTCGGTTCCGGTCCGCACCAGCGCGTCCCGGGTGGCGCCGCGGATCGACCGCTGGGTGGCCAGCCATCCCACTGCCTCGAGCACCGACGTCTTGCCCGCGCCGTTCGCGCCCCGCAGCACCGTCAGGCCCTCGGGGTCGGGCCGGAACTCGGCGTCGGTGAAGCAGCGGAAGTCGGCGAGCCACAACGTGGAGATGGCCACGGTGCTGGCGGGCGCGTCGGCGGTGACAGGTGCTGGGTCGCTACGACACCCGGACGGGCATGAGCAGGTAGCGGTAGTCCTCGTGGTCCGGTGCCCGCACCGTGGCCGGCTTGGTGGCGTCGACGGTCTCGAGGACCACCTCGTCCCCGAGGACCGCCTCCACCCCGTCGATCAGGTACGAGGGGTTGAACGCCACGGTCAGCTCCTCGCCCTCGTACTCGGCGTCGACGTCCTCACTGGCGTGGCCGACCTCCTGGGACACGACGGTGAGCTCCACCGACCCGGGCCGCATCGACAGGCGCACCGGCGTCGTGTTGTCGCGCACGAGGAGGCGCACCCGACGCAGCGCGTCGAGCAGCGCGTCACGGCCCACCCGCAACAGGTTCGGGTAGCCGGGCGGGATGAGCTGGCGGTAGTCGGGGAAGCGTCCGTCGAGCAGCCGGGTGGTGAGGCGCACCCCGCCCACCGTGAAGGTGGCGTCGAGCTCGCTCACCGAGAACCCCACGGTGGCGTCGGCGTCCTCCTTCGATCCCGCCGCCGGCATCAACCGCTGCAGCTCGGTCAGGGCGCGCGCCGGGACCAAGATCTGCTCCGCCCCCTCGGCCAGCGGGCCCTCGCCGGCCAGGTCGCGCATGGCCAGTCGGTACGAGTCCGTCGCCACCAGCCGGGTCCCGCCCCCTTCGGCCGCCACCAGCACGCCGGTGAGCAGCGGCCGGGCGTCGTCGTTGGAGGCCGCCCGCACCACCTGGCGCAGCGCCTCGGCCAGCGCCGGGGCCGGCACCGTCACCTGATCGGGGCGAGGGTCGGCCAACACGGGGAAGTCCTCCACCGGATAGGTCCGCACCACGAAACGCGACCGCGCCGCCGAGATCTCGACCTCGTCGTCGCCACCCTCGAACGTCACCGCCCCCGGCTCGAGCGAACGCACGATGTCGGCCACGAGCCGCGCCGGCGCCACCAACGACCCGTCGTCGAGGCCGATGGCCTCCACCTCGACGCGCACCGTCAGGTCCAGGTCGGTCCCCACCACGGTGAGCCGGTTCCCGGCCACCTCGATGCGGACGCCGTTGAGCGCGGGTGTCGTCGACGCCCGGGACGTCACAGCTCGACTGGCGGTGGCGAGCGCCTCGACGAGGGTGTCTCGCTCACAGCGGTACTTCACACAGGTTCCTTTCTTACAAGGAATTCAAATTCTGACAGTGACGGTAATAGGGCTTGTGGATTGTGGATGACATACCGTCGACCGAGGTCAGGCCCATCATGGTCATCCACCGGGCTCACGGGTTGTCCACCGTCGGTCCGCCCCGGGGCTCGGGAGCGTCTCCGGTGTCCACCGCGCCCCCCGTCGGGTCCACAGGGCGGGGTGGGTTGCCCACAGGGTCATGCACCAGTCTTGATCCGGACGATGAGGTCGTTGACCTGGTCGAAGATCTGGCGGCGCTCTCCCATGAGCGAGGAGATCTTCACCACGGCGTGCATCACCGTGGTGTGGTCCCGGCCTCCGAATTCCTTGGCGATGGCGGGGTAGGAGTAGTCGGTGAGGTCCCGGAACACGTACATGCCGATCTGGCGGGCGATGACCAGGGGTCGGCGCCGGCTGGGTCCGCACAGGTCCTCGATGCTGAAGCCGAACGTCGCCGCCGTGGTCTCGAGGATCTGGGTGGGGGTGATGACGCGGGGCTGGCCGGCGTTGACGATGTCGGACAGGACATGTTCAGCCAGCTCCCGGGTCAGGGGCTGGCTGTTGAGGCTGCCGTAGGCGGTGACCCGGATGAGGGCCCCCTCGAGCTCCCGGATGTTGTCGGTCACGTTGGAGGCGATGAACTCGAGGACCTCGTGGGGCACGTGGGAGGGCTCACGTTCGAGCTTCTTCTGCAGGATGGCCAGGCGGGTCTCGAGCTCGGGGGGCTGGACGTCGGTGATGAGCCCCGACAGGAAGCGGCTCCGGAGGCGGTCCTCGAGCGTGGCGATGGACTTGGGGGGCGGTCCGAGGTGAGGACGACCTGGCGCGACGCGCCGTAGAGGTGGTTGAAGGTGTGGAAGAACTCTTCTTGGAGCGCCTCTTTGTTCTCCATGAACTGGACGTCGTCGATGAGCAGGACGTCGCATTCGCGGTAGCGGCGCTTGAAGGCCATCGTGGTGTTGTTCCGGATGGCGTCGACGAACTCGTTCAGGAACGTCTCGGTGGACACGTAGCGGACCCGCCGGCCGGCGAAGTTCTCCCGGACGTAGTTCCCGATGGCGTGGAGCAGATGGGTCTTGCCGAGCCCGGCGTCGCCGTGGATGAACAGCGGGTTGTAGGACTTGGCCGGCATCTCCGCCACGGCCTGGGCCGCGGCGTGGGCGAAGCGGTTCGACGACCCGATGACGAAGGCGTCGAAGGTGTACCGGGCGTCGAGGCTGCCGACGTCGCGGTCCTCGGCGGCTGCGGCCCGGCGGCTGCCTGAGCGGCCTGAGCGGTTGTCCCCCTGGTCCGGCGCATTGGAGGCGTTGGGGGAGGTGTGCTCCTGGTCGAGGAGCGAGGTGAGTGGCAACGGGTCGGCGACCGACATGGGGCCGAGGTCCAACCGGACCTTCACCTCGTGCGACGCCACGTCGGTGGCCGCCGCCGCGATCAGGTCGAGGAAGCGGTTCTCGACGCGTTCACGGATGATGGAGCTCGGTGCGCTCAGGACCAGGAGGTCGCCGTCGTAGGCCTCGGGATTGAGCCCCTGGAGCCAGGTCCGCCACGTGGCGTCGGACACCTGTTCGCGCAGGGTGACTCCACAGCGCTTCCACAAGTCGTTCATGTCGTTCACCAGGGCCTCCGCCGTCCCGCCGCCAAAATTGTCCACAAGCAGATCCACAAGTGTGGATTGTCCGGGAAGTTGTCCGCCGTCCACCTACGGCCTCTGTCTGGTGGCCCTGGGGAAGGAGGACCCTGTTGTCGTTGCGGCACGTCCGTGACGCACCGGTAGCGACGAACGGTACACCGGCGGGTCGTGGGCTGCTAGTGGCCGTGGGCCCTCCGGCGTGGTTCGTCGCGGCCCTGGTGGGGGCCGGTTCCGGTCGCGTCGACCAGGGCGGGAGCAGGGCTGTGGGCCGCGAAAACTCTTTGTGAAATTGCGCTGCCCGACCCGGTCTGGTCGGAGCCGGTCCTGCCTGGTGGGTGCGCGGGGACGCGCCTAGCATGGGAGGCCAGGCACTCGGGGCGGGCACCTGTTCGTACGGCGCCCCGGCAGACGAGCCGCGCCGCAAACCGGCCTCGAGCAAAAGGACAAGAGGAGTGAAGAGGACTTACCAGCCCAACACCAGGAAACGGGCCAAGAACCACGGGTTTCGACACCGTATGTCCACCCGTGCCGGGAGAGCGATTCTCAAGGCACGCCGGGTCAAAGGTCGCCACCGCCTCTCCGCGTGAGAGCGGCACGGGCCGCCGTGGGCTGGCGCATCCGGGACCGGGCGACATTCGAGGCGCTCCGGCGCCACGGACAGCGCAGCAGACGGGGACCGGTCACGGTGACCTTCGTGGCCACCGGCGACGACAGCATGCCCCGGGTGGCGTATGCGGTGGGGAAACGAGTAGGAGGTGCCGTCGTGCGCAACCAGCTCCGGCGCCGTCTCCGGGCCGTGGTGGCCGAGGCGTCGGGGTCGCTCGCACCCGGCGCATACCTGGTGGCGGCGGGCCCGGAGGCGGCCGGCCTCCCCTACGAGGACTTGAAGGCACAAGTGACAGCAGCGATGACAGCGGCTTCTCGGGGCCGGCGCCGGTGAGCGCCACCCTGCCTGAGGCCGGCGCGCCCCCGTTCGCCCCGACGGCGCTGGTCGAGGTCGCCTCGCGGCCCCGGCCCGCCCGGGGGGCGGTGATCCGAATTATCCGCTTCTACCAGGCACTTCGCGCCGGGCGTCCCTCGCCGTGCCGGTTCTGGCCCACGTGCTCGGACTACGCCCTCGACGCCATCGAGCGCCACGGCGCGGCCCGGGGATCGCTGCTGGCGGCGCGCCGGGTGCTGCGGTGTCACCCCTGGGGCGGCCACGGCGTGGACCCGGTGCCCGAATGAACGGCCCCCTGATGTTCGCCAGCACCATCGGGCAGATCTTCAAGCCCCTCTACGAACTCCTGGCCGGGATCATCGCGTTCTTCTACTCGATCATCCCCAACTTCGCCATCGCCATCGCCCTGCTCACGGTGGTGGTGATGATCGTGACGGCGCCGCTCACGGTCAAGAGCACCCGGTCCACCATCAAGATGCAGCGGGTCGCCCCCGAGCTCAAGAAGATCCAGGCCAAGTACAAGGGCGACCGGGTAACGCTCAACGAAGAAATGATGAAGCTCTACAAGGAGCACGGCATCAATCCGGCCGGCGGATGCCTGCCCATGTTGATCCAGCTTCCTGTCTTCGTTGTCCTCTATGGAGTCATCCGGGGCCTGACCAGTACCGTCAAGGAACACGGCAAGCTCGATCGCCCGGCCCGACTACGTCTCGCACTCCACCCGGCTCTACCACGACCTCATCGCCGCCAACGGTCACATGAAGGCCTTCGGCCTCGACCTGGGCAACAACCTGTTCTCGCACCACTCGTCCTGGGTGGGGGCCATTCCCTACGCCGCCATCGTCGCCGTCGCCATCGGCACTGCAATACCTGCAAATGCGGCAGCTCAATAGCCGGAACCCGGGCGCGGCACAGGCCAATCCACAGATGCAAATGATGCAGCGGTATATGCCGCTTATCTTCGCGGTCATTTACATCCGGATCTCGGCTGGGGTGAACATCTATTTCGTCGTTTCGAGCCTGTGCCGCATCGGCATCCAGGAGGCCATCTTCCGCTCCGGGGTGCTGGACAAGGCGCCCACGCGCGGTGAGGGGAAGCTTCCTGGACGTGGTGGAGGCGGTGCCGCGCCCCGGCGGTCGATCATGGAGCGCCTGGCCGACGCCCAGCAGCGGGCCCTCGAGCAGCAGAAGGCCCGGCAGTCTGGCCTTCAAGCAGAGATCGAGATGCCCCGCGACCCCAACGACGGCCCCAAGGCGACGCCTAAGACGGCGCCGGGGTCCCGGCCGCCCGCCAAGGCGAAGGGCCCCCCGACCAGGGATGCGGCTCCTCCCAAGGGGGCAGCGTCCTCCAACGGCGGCGGGATCGTCGAACGGAACAGCCAAACCGAACGGTGCCGGCAAGCCCGGCGGTGCGGCCAAGCGCCCGAGCGGCGCGAGCACGAACGGAGGCGCGCAGCGGGGATCGGCGAGGGCGGGGACCAACGGTGCCCCCGCTCCCAAGGAGCAGCCCTCCGGGCAGCCCCGATCCGCCAAGAAGCGGCCGAGAAAGGCGCGTTGAGCGATGGAGTGGGTCGAGACGACCGGAAGGACGATCGAGGAGGCCAAGGATGCCGCCCTCGATCAACTGGGTGTGGACGAGACGGATGCCGAGTTCGTGACGGTGACCGAGCCCAAGGCCGGCCTGTTCGGGCGTATGCGGGGGGAAGCTCGGGTCCGAGCGCGGGTCCGTCCCACCAGCCCCCGGCCCAAGCGGACCCGGGCGCGGCGCTCGGGCGAGCAGCGAGAGGGCGGGGCCCGGCGCAGCGGTGGAGGGGCGGGCCGGGGCGGGGAGAGAAGTCGGAGCTCGTCGGGCGTGGCCGTCGCCGACGGAGCGGAGACCGGATCCGATGCCGGGGAGCTGGCCGCCGTCGCTCCCTCCGGCAACGGGACGGGGACCCCGGCCAACAAGCGGCGTCGGTCACGGTCGCGAAGCGGAGGGGCCGGTCGTAGCGGGGGACAGGGTGCCAACGGGGACCGGGACGAGGATCCCGGCGACGACGAGGGTGGTGCCGTGCAATCCTCCACCAGGAGGAAAGGGTCCCGGCCGTCCGGGTCGACGAAGGAGGAGGCTGTGGGCGAGACCATGACGCTCGAGGAGCAGGGGGAATCGGCGCGGGAATTCATCGCCGGGCTGATCGACGAGCTCGGTCTGCAGGCGGACGTGTCGACCCGGGTCGTCGACGAGGAGACGGCCGAGGTCGTGGTCGAGGGCCAGGAGCTCGGCGTCCTGGTGGGGCCGGGGGGAGCCACCCTGGCCGCCCTCCAGGAGCTGGCCCGGACCTTCGTCCAGAAGCGCACCGGGGGTCAGAGCAGCCGGATCAACGTGGACGTGGCCGGATACCGGGCCAAGCGCACCGCCGCCCTTCAGCGCTTCGCCAAGCAGGTGGCCGACGAGGTGAGCGCCTCGGGATCGGATCGGGCGCTCGAGCCCATGTCGGCAGCTGACCGCAAGGTCGTCCACGACACGATCAACGAGATCGAGGGCCTCTCCACCCGTTCGGAGGGGGAGGAGCCCCGGCGCTACATCGTCATCTCCTCCAGCCAGCCTGTCGCCGACGTCGCTGAGGCCTGAGGCGCCGGGAAGACCGGCGGAATCCCGCCGCTGTTCCCTTCGGCCCCGCTCCGGGGCCCGGTGATCGGGGAATTGCCCTCGACATGAGCGCCGCCTCCGTGTCCGGAGCCCTCTTGGAGGTGCTCGCCGAGTCCCGGTCCCTCGATCTCCTGGGACCGATGGACCTCGACCTTCAGGTCGAGCACGCTCTGGGCTTTGCGGCCGCGTTCGACCAGGCGATCGACCAGGCGGGGGGCGGTCGGGGTCCGCAAGTCGTCACTGGCCTCAGCGAGGCCGCTCCTGTGCGCTGGCTGGACCTGGGATCGGGGGGAGGCCTTCCCGGACTCGTCCTGGCGCAGCACTGGCCGTCGACGTCGGGAGTGCTGCTCGACGCGGCCGAACGCCGGACATCGTTCCTGTCCCATGCGATCGAGGAATTGGGATGGGAGGACCGGGTCCAGGTCGTCCGGGCCCGGGCCGAGGATGCGGGGTCGGCCGCCGATCTCCGGGGAAGGTTCGACGCGGTGTGGGCGAGATCCTTCGGGAGCCCGCCCGTGACCGCCGAATGTGCCGCCCCCTTTCTCGAGCATGGTGGCCTCCTGGTCGTCTCGGAACCCCCTTCCCCTGGTCAGACGGTCGCCCGGTGGCCACGATCGGGTCTGGCCGAGCTGGGCCAGAAGCCCTTGCTCACGGTGCGGGCCCGGTTCGGCTATCAGGTGGTCCTGCAGGCGACTCCGTGCCCGGATCGCTTTCCCCGCCGAGCCGGCGTGGCGGCCAAGCGGCCCCTGTACCGGGTTCCCGAGGCGTGATCGAGAAGGCGCCGTTTCGTATCACCCGACGTTCGTGCAGGTCAGAGCACCGAAAACGCGAATGTTCCACGTGTAACTTTACGGTGAAACACCCCAAGGGAGGCCGTTCCCCCGCGCCCGGTGTTTCACGTGGTACCTTACGGTGAAACACCCTAGCCAGGCACGGGACGGGAGTTCGACCCATGGCCACGGACTTCGAGAAGGGCGTCCTCATCGGGCTGCTGGTGGGTGAGGGCCATTTTGGCGGGGACGGCCGACAACCCCAGGTGACGCTCCGCATGCACACCAGGCATGAGGCCATCTTCCACTGGCTGGAGCGGACGTTCCCCGGAGGCCGCCTGTACGGGCCCTACCACCACGGGGGTCGTGACTACCTCCAGTGGATGGCCCGGGGCTCCTATCTGCGGGATCACCTCCTGCCCATCCTGGAGGAAGGGCTGTCCTCCCAGCTCGACGCCCCCAGCCTGGAGCGCTTCGCCGAGATGCGACGGCGCTACGCCGGCCGTCTGCGCACGGCGGCGCCGCAGACCTACGAGGACGGGCCCCACCCCTGAGGGACCGAAGATCGCGCGAAAACACCACAGATTCGCCCCGCGACTATTGACCCGGGGTGCGCAGATGGCGAGGATGGGTGACCGTGAGCCACGACCGTTTGGAGGGCTGACCGTGCGCGTCCGCATTCGGGGCCGGGACCAGCGGCCTGACCAGGGGAAACACTGGCCAGAGGAGCCTCAGGAGACTCTCCAGCCACAAGATGGGGACGTCGACTCCGTGACCATCATCGAAGCCACCACCGCGACGGCCGGACCCGATCCCGATGTCTCGGAAGACCCGGTGAGCGTCGCCGACGAGATGTACGAGGACGTGGCTACCCCCGCCGTCGAGGTCGCCGACCCCGCTCCCCCTCCGGGGAAGCCGGCCCAGCGGGCCACCGTGGACTGGTCGGACGTCCCCGAGCCCGAGCCGGGGGCGGATGTCGCCTACGTTCCGCGGCCCGTCCCCCGCATCATGGCGGTCGCCAACCAGAAAGGTGGGGTGGGAAAGACCACCACGGCGGTGAACCTGGGCGCCGGCCTGGCCGAGATCGGCTTCCGGGTGCTGGTCGTCGACCTCGACCCCCAGGGCAACGCAACCACCGGCCTCGGGATCGACGGCCGGTCGTTCGAGCTCTCGATGTACGACGTGCTCATGCGCGACTCCAAGCTCGAGGATGCCATCGAGCCCACCAGTATGAAGAACCTCTTCGTGGCGCCGGCCACCATCGACCTGGCCGGCGCCGAGATCGAGCTCGTCCCCACCTTCAGCCGGGAGCTCAAGCTGCGCCGAGCCCTCGAGAGCGTGATCGACGACTTCGACTACATCCTGATCGACTGTCCCCCGTCGCTGGGGCTGATCACGGTCAACGGCCTGGCCGCCGCCGACGAGGTCCTGGTGCCCATCCAGTGCGAGTACTACGCCCTCGAGGGTCTGGGCCAGCTGCTGCGCAACGTCCACCTCGTCCAGGCCAATCTCAACGAAAAGCTGGATGTGTCCACCATCGTGCTCACCATGTACGACGCCAGGACCAAACTGGCCGAGCAGGTGGCGGACGAAGTCCGGCTCCACTTCGGCAACAAGGTGTGTCGGAACGTGATCCCACGGACGGTGCGGATCTCGGAGGCACCGTCATTCGGTCAACCCATCACGACGTTCGATCCCACCTCGCGTGGGGCGATCGCGTACCGGGAGCTAGCCAAGGAGGTCAGCGGTGGCGCGACGTAGCGGACTGGGCAAGGGTCTGGGGGCGCTGATCCCGACCGAGGCCCGGGATCGGGACTCGGCGCTGCGGGTGGTCCCGATGACCAGCATCAAGCCCAACCCCCTCCAGCCCCGGACCCGGTTCGACGAGGAAGCCATGTCGAGCCTGGCGTCCTCGATCCGCGAGGTGGGGGTCCTCCAGCCCATCCTGGTGCGGGAGATCGACGAGGACGAGTACGAGCTCATCGCCGGGGAGCGCCGGTGGAGGGCGGCCCGGCGCGCTGGGCTGCAGACCATGCCGGTGCTGGTCCAGAGTGTGTCGGACGTCCACAGTCTCGAGCAGGCCCTTGTGGAGAACCTCCATCGTGAGGATCTGAACCCACTCGAGGAAGCCGGCGCCTTCCAACAACTTGTCGACGAGTTCGGCTACACCCACGAACAGGTCGCGTCCCGCGTCGGCAAGAGCCGGACTGCGGTCACCAACACGCTCCGGCTCCTGCAGCTTCCGGCCGGGGTGCAACGGGCCCTGGCCGATGGCGCCATCTCGGCCGGCCACGCTCGCGCCCTACTCGGCACCCCCGACCGCAGCTTCCAGGAAGAGCTGGCCAAGCGAATCGTGGCCGAGGGCCTCACGGTCCGGGCCGTCGAGGAAGGGGTCCGCCACCACGGCTCGGGCGTCGAACCCGGGACGGTGCCGGCCGAGAACGGCAGCCTCGTTACCCCGTTGTCGCCTCCGGCGGACGCCGTGCAGACGGGGCCCGGGACTCCCGCCGTGCGCCGCCGGCTTCCCGCCCCCGGCGTGCTCGAGCTCGAGGACCTGCTCTCCAACCACCTGAACACCAGGGTCAAGGTCGAGATGGGAGCCAAGCGGGGGCGGGTCGTGATCGATTTCGCCACCCTGGAGGACCTCGAGCGCATCTACAAGCTCATGGTCGGGGGTGTCACCCTCTAGGTCCCGTCCCCGACCCCGCTTGATCCCACCAGGTGTGGTGGAATCCGGGAAAGGGCCGCTACCTACCAGGGCGTTCTCACGGAGGGTGATCTCCTAACCCTCGATGGGATGTCCAGCCCATCCACAACCTGTGCATGAGGCTGTGGAAATCCTCCCCGAGCAGGTGAGGCTGAGAGTCGACTGTGGGAGGGCGGGTTCGGCTCGACAGGACGTCGAGCGTTGCCCCGGATCTCAGTCGACGGGGGTGGCCGCCCAGGCCACGAGGGCCCTGACCAGAGCCTCGGCCAGGGCGCCGGCGTGGCGCACGACGATGGCGGGCGGTCCCACCTCGCACACCACGGCGGGCATGCGCGTCTCCCGCAGCACGGCCAGGGTCATGCCCTGGACCCCGTCGGCGGGGACGCCCAGGGCCGCCGCAGCCAGGGCGTGGACGAGCTCGGCCAGTCGCCGTCCCCCCGCCGACTCGTATTGATACCCCGAATAGTAGGCAGTCGTGCACCCTGTGCGGTCAAGGATCGAGGCGGAGGCCGAGGTAGACGTCGGCGGCGGCGGCGTTGGCGGCGGCGGCCCGGGTCGAACCGTCAGGGTGAAGCAGAGGGATGACCTGGGCCCCGGTGGCCACCAGCGGCCGGCGCACCGCCGCGACCAGGGCGTCGAGGCCACCCTCCTCGCCGATGGCGATGCGTCGGCCGAGCAGCGTGCGCGGCGCCCGGCGCAGCCGGTCGCGGTCGCGGACCGTGCTCACGAGCTCGGGGTCGCCGTGGCGGGGCGCCACCCGGCGCAGCTCCCGGAACGTCGAGGCCCCCAGGATGCCGTCGACGGGGAGGCCGGTGTTGCGCTGGAAGTCGGCCAGCGCCTGGGAGCTGAGCTCACCGAAGATGCCGTCGACCCGACCGGTGTCGAATCCGAGGGCGGACAGGCGTCGTTGCAGGTCAGCGACGTCGTCGCCGCGCAGCATGGGCCGTCGCAGATAGAGGAACCGGTCTCCCAGGCGCAGCCCGGCCTCGACCAGGGCCCCCCAGGTCTGGGGCCCGCACACGCCGTCGACGCGCAGGCCCCGGCGGTACTGGAAGCCCTCCACGGCGGCCTTGGTGCCCGACCCCGAAGACCCCCTCGGCGTCGGGCGCGGTCGGGCAAGCTCAGACGAGCGTCAGCCGTCGTTGCAGGTCAGCGACGGCCTCGCCCTTGTCGCCCGAGGCGAGGGGCAGGCTGTCGCCGGGTCTCTACAGGTACGCCTGCAGCTCCTGGAGGAGCTGCGCCTTGCCCCGGGCGCCGATGATGCGCTCCACGGGCTCCCCGTCCTTGAACAGCATCAGGGTCGGGATGCTCATCACCTCGTACCGGCGCGTCACGTCCAGGTTCTCGTCGATGTTGAGCTTGGCGATCTGGATCTTCCCCTTGTGCTCCGCCGAGATCTCCTCGAGGACGGGGGCGATCATCTTGCACGGGCCACACCACTCGGCCCAGAAGTCCACCAGCACCGGGGTGTCGGCGGCCTTGACATGCTCGTCAAACGTAGCGTCGCTCAACGCGGTGATCCCCTCGCTCATGAAACGGTCCTCCTTCAGCACCTGGTCAGGTGCGCGTTCATCGAACGTAGTGGAAACACCGCCGGCTCGGCCCCGCATTCCCGGGGCCGCATCCCGCAAGAGGTCAGGCTTCGCCCCGGGCCTCGAGCCACCGCTCGGCGTCGATGGCGGCCATGCAACCCGACCCCGCCGCGGTGATGGCCTGGCGGTAGACGTGGTCCTGGACGTCGCCGCACGCGAACACGCCGTCGACGCTGGTGCGGGTGCCGTCGGTGGTCTTGATGTAGCCGTTCTCGTCCATGTCGAGCTCGCCCGGCGAACACCGCCGTGTTGGGCACGTGCCCGATGGCCACGAACACGCCGCTGGCGTCGAGGCGTGGACTGCTCGCCGGTGACGGTGTTGGTGAGGGCCACCCCGCTGACCTTGCCGTCCCCGAGCACCTCGGTGACCACGGTGTCCCACAGGAAGTCGATCTTGTCGTTGGCGAAGGCGCGGTCCTGCATGATCTTCGACGCCCGCAGCTCCTTGCGCCGGTGGACGACGGTCACGCTCTCGCCGAAGCGGGTCAGGAACGACGCCTCTTCGAGGGCCGAGTCACCCCCGCCCACCACCACGATCTTCTGGTTCCGGAAGAAGAACCCGTCACACGTCGCGCACGTCGACACGCCGTGGCCGAGCAGGCGCGCCTCGCCCGGGACGTCCAGCATGAGCGCCCGGGCCCCGGTGGCCACGATCAGCACCTCGGCCAGGATGTCGGGCTCGCCCTCGGTCGACTGGGTCCACACCCGGAACGGGCCGCGACGAGAAGTCGACGCGCAGCGCCTTGCGGGTCAGGAACTGCGCCCCGAAGCGCGCCGCCTGGTCCCGAAAGCGCGTCATCAGGTCGGGGCCGAGGACGCCGTCGACGAAGCCGGGGTAGTTCTCGACCTCGGTGGTGAGCATGAGCTGGCCGCCGGGCTGGTCGCTCGTGGACGACGGCTCGCCCTCGACCACGAAGGGCGAGCAGGTTGGCCCGCGCCGTGTAGATCGCCGCGGTGAGCCCGGCCGGGCCCGACCCGAGGATGACGACCTGGTGGCGTGCTCGGGCACGCTCAGGCTTCCTCGGCGCCCGCGGGCGGCTGCGCTTCGACCACGCGAAGGCCGCCCCCGAGCGACCAGGAGCGCGCCGAGCAGCGGCGTCCGAGGCCCACACCCGGCCCCCGAAGGCGTAGACGTCGAGCAGCCGCACCACGGCGATGGCCAGCACGACGCCCAGCACGAGCGCCATGACGGCGATGATGATCCCGAACACGATGCCCCGGGCCACGAGGATCGAGGGGGCGGACCACGCGGTCCTGGACGGCCTCGACCACGTCCTCGATGGTGTCGGCCACCTTGGCGGGCCAGTCGGCCTGCGAGAGCGCCGGGCCTCCGAGGCGCCGACCTGCGCCGGCCGACGAGGCGGCGGGCGCAGACTGGTTCGTGGCCTGGTCTTCCATGGGGGGGAGATTAGTCGCCGAGGCCCGCGGCCCCGTTTGGCGCGTGAAGCCTGTAGGGGCCGGCGTCAGCGCGCCTTGGTGATGAAGCACACCCCGACCGACCCCGGCCCGGTGTGGCTGCCCACGACGGGCCCGAGCTCGCCGGTGACGAGCTCGTGCTCGGTGCTGCGCCTTGCGCAGCATGTCGAGGACGATCGTCGAAATCCGGGGCCACCCCGCTGGTGGCGGCCAGGCGGTCGAGCGGGCCCGCCTCGATGGCCTTGTTGGCCAGGTACTGCAGCGACCGCGACCGCGTCCGCTGCTTGGACTCGACCTCCACCACGCCGTCGCGCACCTCGATCACGGGCTTGATCGACAGCAGCGAGCCCGACAGCTTGGCCGCACCGCCGATGCGCCCCCCGCGTCGCAGGTAGTCGAGGCTGTCGACCACGCCGTAGACGTGCGTGCGGCTCTTCATGTCCTCGAGCGCGGCCGCCACGTCGTCGAGGGCGGCGCCGCTCGACGCCAGGTCGGCGGCGGCCAGCGCCAGCAGGCCCTGGCCCCCGGTGACGCTCAGGGTGTCGACGACGCGCACCGGGATGCGGTCGGCCACGGCCTCGGCCGCCGTCAGGCCGACTGGTAGGTGGCGGACAGACCCGAGGAGATGCGTGACGCACACCACGCCGCTGCGCCCGGCGTCGCGCGCGTCGAGGAACGCCTGTTGGAACGCGCCCGGCGACGGCGCGGCGGTGGCGGGCATGTCGGGGCCCGGTGATGACGCGGTCCCAGAATTCCTTGCCCGACAGCTCGTCGCGGTCGACGAGCTCTTCGGAGCCGAAGCGGATCGTGAGCGGGACGACCCGCACGTCGCGCTCTTCGGTCGTCGTCGTCGACAGGTCGCAGGCGCTGTCGGTGACGACCTGGATGCTCGCCATCAGTCCTCCTCGTTCGCCGGCGGTGCCGGCGGTGACCGCCTGCAGCCGCTCGGCGTCGGCTTCCCGGTACCGACGAGTCTGCTACAGCCCGGGCTCGCCGTGAGGCGACCCGCCCGGCTCGGGGGCGCGGGTGGGACCGAGACGGCCCGGCCGCAGCGGGGGGCGCCCCGCCGGTGGGAGCGGAGCCGGGGGTGGCGGTGCTCCCGACCGACGCCGCGACGCGCCCTTCGGGGCGCACCACGACGGGTCGGAGGTGCGGCCGCGCCTCGGGCTGGCGGCGGTCCTCGGGCTGGTGGCGGTCCTCGGGCTGGTGGCCGTCCCGGGGCGGGCGCTGTCCCTGGGAAGGCGCTGTCCCTGGGAGGGACGCGGACCCCGGGACGGACCGGGAGGCGGCGCCGACCGGGTCGGGTCGCGACGCCGGCGGGTGCTCGCCCCGTGGCGCGCGGCCCGCCGCCGCCGCCGGGCCAGCTCGGCCAGGCCGCCCCCGGCGAGCACGTAGGCGCCGGCGCCGGCGACCGAGCCGAGAGCCACCCGGCCCAGGAGGACGGGCGTGGACTCGGATCCCGACACGTTGCTGCCCAGGACGGCTCCCACCACGAGCGCGGCCGTCGCCATCAGGACGTGCCCGAGCGGTCGGCCCGAGCACGTCGCCGGCCGAGGCCCTGGAAGCGGGCCCGCAGGTAGCCGAGCGAGACCACGGCGCGGCCACGGTGTAGGCGATGCTGATCGACAGCGCGATGCCCCGCACCCCGAAGTGCCCGGCCAGGGCCACGGCCAGGACGATGTTGACGCCGTTCTCGAAGGCGTAGAGCCAGAACGCCGAGCGCAGGTCCTGCACGCTCTGCAGGACGCGCACGGCGTAGAGGAAGACGCAGAACCCGGGCAGCCCGAGCGCCAGCATGGCCAGGGACTCGGCGGTGGCGGTGGTGTTGTGGGCGGCGCCGTGGCCGGCCACGAGGGCCACGAGCGGCCGGGCCAGGATGAGCTCGCCGGCGGCGGCGGGGATGACGATGGCGAGCATGGCCCGCAGCCCCGTCCCCATGCGGCGCCGGAACGCCACGAGGTCGCCCTGGGCCCAGCGGGCCGTGAGCTCGGGCGCCGTCGCGCTCATGATCGACACGGCCACGACGCCGTAGGGCAGCTGGAAGAAGATGTAGGCGTAGGTGTAGGCGCGACACCGCCCCGGCGCCCACCTTCTCGGACAGGGCCAGGACCACCACCAGGGCGAGCTGGTTGGCCAGCGACCAGCCCGAAGGTCCACCCCGACAGGCGGAGGATGGTGCGCACCGCCTCGTGGCGGAAGTCCGGCTTCCAGTGCAGCCGCAGCCCGGCCCGGCGCAGGCTCGGGATCATGAGCCCGGCCTGGGCCACGACGCCGGCCGTGGTGCCCAGGCCGAGGAGCAGCAACTGGCCCCGGTGCGGCGGCCACCCCGGCCAGCGAGGCGTGGCGCACCGTGGTGCCGAAGACGAGCAGCACGGCGATGAGCACCACGTTGTTGGCGATGGGGGTGAACATGGGCGCCCCGAACTTGCGCCGGGCGTTGAGCAGCGCCGTGCCCACGCTGATGAACCCGTAACAGGTCAGCTGCGGCACGAACAGGAACAGGAGGTCCTTCGCCACCGCCCGGCTCTGGGCCGCCTGGGCGCCGTGGTTGAGCGAGGTGGTGGCGTCGACGATGAACGGGACCGCCACCAGGAACAGCGATCGACGCCGCCGCGATCACGATCATGGTCACGCTCACCACGGCGGAGATGGCGTCCCAGGCCTCGTCGTCGGCCCGGGCGGTGAGCCGCTGCACGAACACGGGGACGAACGTGGCCGACAGGATCCCCCCGAGCACGATGTCGTGGACGATGTTGGGCATCGTGTTGGCGAGGTTGTAGGAGTCGGCCAGGCTCAACGTGCCCAGCGCGTAGGTGAGGGCGAAGATGCGCAGCACGCCGGTGGCGCGCGACAACGTCGTCCCCACCGCCATGACGGCCGTGGCCCGGCGCAGCCCGGTCCCCTCCCCGGCCGACGACGGTGCGCCACGACCACCTCGGCTTCTTGCGGTGTCGGTGCCCGGGGCCACGGCTGTCGAGCGCCGGGATCGTCGCAGTGTTCCCGTCCTCGTGCGCAGCCGTCGGGGCCGGCATCGCCGGGTCTCGTCGGGCATCGGGCCCGTCGGCTCCCTCGACGTCGCTCCGGTGCGCGGCTTCGGGGCCGGCCTCGTCGACGTCGCCGGTCCTCGGGCTCGGAGAAGCTCGGGCTCTCGCTCCTCGGCGGGAGCGTCCTCGGCGGGCCGGTCGTCGGCGGGCCCGGTCACGCCGCCGTTCCCTTGGCGCGGGTCACGGTGTGGGCGCCCCGGCGGCTCTTGCCGCGCCACAGCGTCCGTCCCCACCAGAAGCAACAGGACGAGGACGGCGCCGACCGAGAGCGCGATGGCCACGGCCGAGGTCGACAGCGATCGCACCGTGAGCTGGCCGCCGGCCAGGACGAGGTTCCCGTGCGGGCTCTCGCAGCGCCACGCGCGATCTGGAAGTCCCCCGAGGCCCGCGACCGACATGTCGACGTAGACGGCATTGGTGGCGTGGTCGAGCGTGCACAGCGCCGAGAAGCTGGACCGCCCTGCCGAGCTCTGCACCTCCGGGGCCTGGCAGATGGCCCCGGCCACCTGGGGTACGGGCCATGGGGAACCGGAGCTTGTCGCTCGTGAGCCGCACCACCACGGTCACGGGATACGACGTGTTGCGCAGCAGCGTGATGGGCACGCTGGCGGTGCCGGCGGTGAGCCGGATGGTGTCGGAGCGCACCGACAGGCCCCGCAGATGGGCGTTCGAGGGCGGCCTCGAACCCGGCCAACGCCGCCTGCTGTTGGCGGGTCGACAACAGGCTCGACTCCGCCGCCAGGAGGAGGTCGCCGGTGGACTGGGCCACTGCGGTGCCTCCGCCGGGCTGCCCGCCACCGCGCTGGCGAACCCGATCTGGCGGGCCCGCGCGCCGCGCCGCACGGCGCGGGCACGGGCACCGACGTCGACGGCGGTGGTCGTCACGACGTGGCGCGACGTGGCTTCGTTGTCGGCGCCGACGGGCACCTGCGCGAAGAGCTGGTCGAGGGTGACCGGCTGGATGATGGGGTCTCCCTGCGAGGCCCGACAGGAGGGTGGAGACGAAGGCGGGGCTCGGGGGCCCACGCCGCCGGCGCGACGGCCACCACGCCCCGCGGCGCGGGCGTGCCCCCCGGGCCCAGGAGATTGGGCACTTCGTAGTAGATGAGCGACGCCTCGGCCGACAGCTGGACGGCGGCGAGCGCCGCGTCCGACGCCCTTGCCCGCGACCAGGCGGGCGCCGAGCCCGGCGTCGGACACCATCGCCGTCGGTGGCGCCGACCCGGTCGTCGGCGCCGCCGTCCCGGGGGCGGGCGACAGGGTGAAGGGCTGGGTCACGGTGAGCGGGCCCGTCGGTCCCGACACCGAGCCCGGGGGCACGACCAAGTGCCCGTAGTCCGGCGCCAGCTCGTCGACGGCCGCCTGGTCGAGCGGCGGTCGGTGGCCACCCACGTGCCCTTGGTGGCGTGGACGCCGACGGTGGCCGACGCCAGGACCGCCGATGCCCCGCCGGAGCTGCGCGCCGAGCTCCCCGGCCAGCCCGCCGCCACGAGGGCGCCGGCGTCGACGGGCACGAAGGGCCCCGACAGGGTCTGGCGGACCGAGGACGCCGCCAGGGTGGCGACCTCCGCGACGGTGTGGCCGTGGCCCGAGTCGGCCAGGCTGGCCGAGCGTGGCGGGGTCGGGCGCCAGGGTGACCGGCACGGCCGGTGCGGTCCCGACGGCACCGATCATCCCCTCGAGGGTGCTCAGCGCGGCCGGGCTCGCGGCGGGGACACGGCCCGCACTGCCTCGGCGACGGGTGGGGCCAGCCCCAGCGGCACGACGAGCGCCAACCGCAGCGGTGCGCTGGTCGACGCCGGGTCGTCGTAGACGAGATAGGTGATGAGCTGCGCCCCCGACGTGCCCGAGCCCGAGTCGGTGAGGGTGACCTTGACGGGGTACACGTTGGCGCAACTCCCGAGCTGACACCCCAGATCCGCCGTCCAGTTGCCGGTTCCCGTCGGTGTGGTGTCGCCGTCGACGGGGATGGTCACGGTCGTCACGCCTTGGGCGGTGGTGCTGAACCCGGTGAGCGGGATCGATGGCGATCGCGCCGTCACCGAGCCCAGGTCGCGGCCGCTGAGCGTCTCGTCGAACCCCGAGCGGGTCGTGAGGGGGTGGTACACGGTGAACGAGAGCTTCAGGTCGCCCCGGGGTGCGCTGCTGCGGATCCGCAGCCCCATGGTCAGGTCCTGATTGGAAGCGGCGGCGCCCACCCACGGCGACTGGCTCACGAGGGTGATGTGGTCCGATGACCGTGGCGCCGCGCTCGCCGCCCCGGGAGTCAACAAGGCGGGGAGAACGGTGACGGCGGAGAGGATTGATATTCCTGCGCTGAGCAGGATTACGGCCACCCGCCGTGATATCAGGCGCGAGGAGTCGGGATCGCACGTGTCGGGAGTGCGGTCACCGCCGCGTGCGGGGGCGATGCTCGCCTCGGTCCGGTCCACCTCGGCGTCGCAGCCTAGGGCAGCGGCCGCACCCACCAAGGTTCCCGTCGACGGAGATGGGCGCGCCGGGTCGCGCCCGCGCTAGATCCCGAAACCGGCGGCCCGCACCACGGCGACGGCCTCGGGATCGCCCCCCAACGCCACATGGGCGGCGTCGCCGCGCCCGGACAGGAAGAGGACGATCTCGGTGGCGGCACCCGTCAGCGTGGCGACCGAAGATCCGGGGCGGGCGTGGACCACCTCGCCGTCGGGCCGTACGAGATCGATGCCGACCGTCTTGACGGGCCGGGTCATGAACTTGGCCGACCGGTGCAGCATGCGCCACAGCGCGTCCTCGATCCGGTCGGCCTCGGGCCCGGTGCGCTCGGTGGTGTCCCCGCCGCCGCGTCGGACGTCCTCGTGATGCACGAAGTACTCGGTCAGGTTCATCACGTTGTCGAAGGGCCGGAGGACCGGGGGTGGTCCGCGCCGCACCAGGGCCACGAGCTCGGGATAGGAGTGGGTCTGTTTGGCGCGCGCCAGGATCCGCGCCGTCAGGCGCGCCGGCGCGCCGCCCATGACGAGACCCGGCCCCGACAACGGCTTGCGCTCGCGGATGACGAGATGAGCGGCGAGGTCGTAGGTGGCCCAGCCTTCGCACAACGTGGGGGCGTCGGGGCCCACCTTTTCGAAGAGATCACACAGCGCGGCCCGTTCGGCTTGCTGGGGGGCGAGCGTGGCCATTGCGCCGGACGCTACGACCACACCGGAGCGCGGTCAACGCCGCACTACCCTCGACGCCGGTGATCCCCGAGCGCTTCCAGCCCCTGGTCCAGGCCACCACCGAGTTGGCACGCCGGTTCGACGAGGCCGATCGACGTCTCTACGTCGTGGGGGGGCCGGTGCGCGACGCCTTCGCCGGTGACAGCGCCCCAGCGGGTCGCAGCGACCTCGACCTGACCACCGACGCGCTCCCGGATGAGGTGGAGCAGCTCGTGAAGGGCTGGGCCGACGCGGTGTGGCTCCAGGGCAAGCGCTTCGGGACCATCGGGCTCCGCCGGGGCGACCAGGTCTACGAGATCACCACCCACCGCGCCGAGGTGTACGTGCCCGACTCGCGCAAGCCCGAGGTGTCCTTCGGCACCTCCATCGAGGTCGACCTGTCGCGTCGCGACTTCACCGTGAACGCCATGGCCCTGCGTCTCCCCGATCTCGAGCTCGTGGACCCCTACGAGGGGCTCGCCGATCTCGCCGCGCACCGCCTGCGCACGCCGTTGCGACCCGAGGTCTCCTTCGGCGACGACCCGCTGCGGATGTTGCGGGCGGCGCGCTTCATGGCGGGCTTCGGCCTCGAGCCCGTTCCCGAGATCCCTCTCGCCATCAAGGCCATGCACGACCGCCTGTCGATCGTCTCGGCGGAGCGCATCCGCGACGAGCTCGACAAGCTGGTGGTGATCGACAAACCGTCGCCGGGCCTGTGGTTCATCGTCGAGACCGGACTGGCGGGCGAGTTCCTGCCCGAGCTGCCCGGCCTGGCCCTCGAGCAGGACCCCATCCATCGCCACAAGGACGTCCTCGCCCACACCTTGGCGGTGGTGGACAAGACGAGCCCCGACCGGCTCCTGCGCCTCGCCGCGCTGCTCCACGACATCGGCAAGCCCCGCACGCGGGCCTTCGGCCCCGGTGGGGTGACGTTCCATCATCACGAGGTGGTGGGGGCCCGGATGACCCGGGACCGGCTCACCGCCCTGCGCTACCCGCACGAGGACATCCAGATCGTCACCAAGCTCGTCGAGCTGCACCTGCGCTTCCACACCTACCGGCTGGGGTGGACCGATCGCGCCGTGCGCCGCTACGTGCGCGACGCCGGACCGTTGCTCGACCGCCTGAACGAGCTCACCCGCTCGGACTGCACCACCCGCAACGCGGCCCGGGCCCGCGCCCTCGAACGGCGCATGGACGAGCTCGAACGGCGCATCGTCGAGTTGGCCGAGCAGGAGGAGCTCCAGGCCCTGCGCCCCGAGCTCGACGGCCGTCAGGTCATGGAGCACCTCGGCGTGCCCCCGGGCCCCGTAGTGGGCCAGGCCCTCGACTTCCTGATGGAACTGCGCCTCGACGAGGGGCCCGTGGGCGAGGACGAGGCCTATCGGCGCCTCGACGCTTGGTGGGAGAGGCGCGCGCGGGCCGAGCCGTCAACCGGGCCCGCGCCCCGGGCCCCTCAGTCCTCGGGGTAGACGGGGCTGTCCTCGCCGGCCGCGAAGGCCTCGACGAGACGGTAGGCCTCGTCGTCGTGGTACTGCACCGGCGGTGACTTCATGAAGTACGCCGAGGGCCCCACGAGCGGTCCGCCCACGCCGCGGTCGAGGGCGACCTTGGCGCAGCGCACGGCGTCGATGATCACGCCGGCCGAGTTGGGCGAGTCCCATACCTCGAGCTTGAGCTCCAGGTTGATGGGGACGTCGCCGAAGTTGCGGCCCTCCATCCGGATGTACGCCCACTTGCGGTCGTTGAGCCAGGGCACGTGGTCCGAGGGCCCGATGTGGACGTCGTCGGCGTCGAGGACGAAGTTCTCGACCTGGCTCGTGACGGCCTGGGTCTTGGAGATCTTCTTGGACTCGAGGCGCTGGCGTTCGAGCATGTTCTTGAAGTCCATGTTGCCGCCGAAGTTGAGCTGGTAGGTGCGGTCGAGGGCGAGGCCCCGGTCCTCGAACAACCGGGTCAGCACTCGGTGCACGATGGTGGAGCCGACCTGGCTCTTGATGTCGTCACCGATGATGGGCACGCCCGCGTCGCGGAACTTGCGCGCCCACGTCGGGTCGCTGGCGATGAACACCGGGATGGCGTTCACGAAGGCGACGCCGGCGTCGAGACAGGCCTGGGCGTAGTGGCGCTGGGCCTCCTCGGACCCGACGGGCAGGTAGCTGACGAGGACGTCGGCCCGCGCCTCGCGTAGCGCCGCGGCCACGTCGACGGCCTCGGCCGGTGACTCGTCGACGATGTCGCGGTAGTAGGTCCCGAGGCCGTCGAAGGTCGGGCCCCGCTGCACGGTCACGTCGAGATGGCCCACCGTGGCGAACTTGATGGTGTTGTTGTGGCCACCGAGGATCGCCTTGGACAGGTCCACGCCCACCTTGGCGGCGTCGACGTCGAAGGCGGCGACGAACTCGACGTCGCCTACGTGGTAGCCGCCCAAGGTGACGTGCATCAGCCCGGGCACGATGTCCTCGGGGTTGGCGTCGCGGTAGTACTCGACGCCCTGGACGAGCGAGCTGGCGCAGTTGCCCACGCCCGCGATCGCGACCCGTACCGTGCTCATGTGGTGTCTCCCTCTTCCGAAACGGTGTGAACGGTCTTGCCGACCAGCGCCGGTCCCGCTGTCCCCGGTGCGGCGCCGTCGCGGGCGCGCTCGGCTTCGATGAGCCGGTCGAGCCAGGCGATGTCACGCTCGGTGGACTCAGTGGTGTGCTCCATGAGCGAACGGGCGTAGGTATCGAGACGCCCCTCGGCGGCACGGGCCGCGGCCCGTGCCTCGGCCAGGCGCTGGAAGAGCTGGCCCCGACGACGCTCGAGGAGCCGCAGGCGGGCGTGGGGGGGGAGGTAGCGGGCGAAGGCCAGGCGCAGGCTGAAGTTGCGGGCGTCGTCGTTGCCGCCGGCCTGGTCGCTGTGGAGGAGCTCGGCGAACTGACGGCGCCCCTCGTCGGTGATCTCGTACACCTTGCGGCTCCGGCGCCCGAGGCCCGCGCCCGAGCGCCGGGCCCGGAGGGCGGCTCGCTCGCCGCTCAACGACCCCGTCATGGGCACCGGCACCGACGCGCTGCGTCCCTCGTCCTCGGTGGCCCGCACCGCCCCCGACCGCTCGAGTCGGGACAGGGCCGGGTACAGCGACCCGAACGACACGTTGGAGAGCTGGCCCAGCTCGTCGCGCAGGCGCTTGCGGATCTCGTAGCCGTGCATGGCCTGGCCCTCGAGCAGTCCCAGGATGGCGAGCTCCAGCATCAGCGGACCCCCCGGGGGGGTCGCCGGCAGCCTGCTCCAGGCACGGACGTCGAGGTCAGATGCATCGTTAGATGTATCGTATCGATACATCGGCATTCTTTCAAGTCGTGACTGTGACGCCATCCGGCCCGAGCCCGTGCCGGGGTCAGGAGGGGTCGGGCCCGGACGCCACCCGCGCCGGTCACCCGGGGGGCGGGAGACGAACCGGGACAGCGCGGCCGGCCTCCGGGGCCCACCACCGGTGGTGGGGGACGGTCGGGACGGCCCGACTCGAGTGACAAATGAATTCACGGGTGGTTCGAGTGGCGCCGACGGTACCCTTGTGACGATGAGTTTCGGGCCGTCGGCCTTGCAGGGGTTTCCCGTCTCGGGCGCCGGTGGGCGCGTGGAGTACCGGCTCGCCCGCAACGCCGTGGTGAGCGAATTCAAAAAGGGCCGTCTGTCACGGCTCGACGTGTGCGATGCGCACCCCGAGCTCCTGCGGGCGGCGCGCAACGTCGGGGTGGCCCTGACCGAGAGCTGCCCCATCTGCGAAGAGATCGAAGTCGTGCACGTGACCTATGTCTTCGGCTCCCGGCTGCCGAAGAACGGTCGCTGCCCCACCAATCCGACCGAGCTCGCCCGTCTGTGCCGTCGCGCCGACGAGGTGGTGGTGTACGTGGTCGAGGTGTGCCCCAAGTGTTCGTGGAACCACCTCGCCCGGATGTACCCGGCCGGGGGGCGTCACCGTGCCACCGCGGCGCGCGCCCGTCGGGGCAACGGCTGACCGCATCCAGGGCGACACTGTGCTCGTGCGGCGCGCCCACTTGTGCCGTGCCGTAGTGCACCATTGATCGGACCACCGGGGAAAAGGCGAGGGGACCCACACACATGAGCCAGGTCTCACCAGGCGACGACGGAACGAGGCGGAGCCCCGGTTCTCAGGCGCGGAAGGGCTCACCGGCCAAGCGACCCCCGGCGAAGGTGGCTCCCAAAGGCGGCCCCGTACCCGGTGACGGCAAGGGCCGCCCCCCCACCTCGGGTAAGACCCGCAATCCGACCGGGGGCCAGAACCGCCCCGTGACCGACCAGAAGGGGCGGCCTCCGACCGGGGGCGGCCGTCCGCCGGGATCCGGGGCCGGCAAAGGCCGCCCGCCCGGCGCCAAGGGCCGGACGCCGCGGCCCAACATGCAGATCACGGCCCCGCCGCCCCGGCGCTTCTCGCCTTCGACGCTGGCCTTCGCCTCGATCGCCGTGGTCGTGGTGATCATCCTCGTCTTCGTGGTGGTGAAGGTCACGAGCGGCGGCAACACCCCGAGCAAGACCGCTGTCCTCCCGCCGCCGACGCCGGCATCGGCCCAGGTGGTGTCCGACGTGACCGGCGTCACCCCCGCGGTGGCCAACACGGTGGGGATCGGGTCCGGGGTCACCGCGCCGCAGGTCCTCAAGGGCCAACCCCCGCTCACCGACGGCGGCAAGCCGGAGTTCCTGTTCATCGGGGCGGAGTTCTGCCCGTACTGCGCGGCCGAACGGTGGGCGATGGTGAACGCGCTGAGCCGTTTCGGCACCTGGTCGGGCCTCATGGAGACCACCTCGTCGCCGTGGGACGCCTATCCGGACACGGCCACGTTCACTTTCCGCGACGCCACCTACACGAGCCAGTACCTCAAATTCGTGGCGGTGGAGCACGAGACCAATGACAACAACGGCCAGGGCACCCGCAAGTTGTTCCAACCCCTCACCACCGCCCAGAGCAACCTGTGGCAGAAGTATTCGACGCAGTTCGGTGAACAGACCGGGTACCCCTTCCTCGACTTCGGCAACAAGGTCTTCGTCCTCGGACCGAGCTACGTCCCCGACGCCCTGGCCGGGCTCAACCAGCAGGAGATCGCGGCCAAGCTCTCCAAAACCGATGACGTCGTGACCCAGCGCATCGTGGGCACGGCCAACTACCTCACCGCCTCCATCTGCGCCCTGACCGGGAACAAGCCCGTGGCGGTGTGCACGGCGCCGGGGACGCACAAGGCGGCGGTCTCCATGAAATTGAGCTGACGGATCGCCATGACCGAGGTCGACGTCGAGCAGGACTACGAGCTGCCGGCGCTGCCGCGCTGGCGGCCGTGGGCGGCCTTCGCGCTGTCGATCATCGGGTTCGGCATCTCGATGTACCTGACCATCGACCACTTCCAGGGGGTGGCCCCAATCTGCTCCTCCCAGGGCTTCGTCAACTGCAAGCTCGTGACCGAGAGCACCTACTCCTACATCCTGAAGATCCCGGTGTCGCTGCTCGGGCTGCTCTTCTTCACCGCCATGGTGGGCATCAACTTCCCTCCCCTGTGGCGGGCCCGGGCCCAGTGGTTGGCGGTGGCCCGCCTGGCCCTGGCCGTGAGCGGGATCTGCTTCGTCCTCTATCTGCTGGCGGCCGAGCTCTTCAGCATCAAGGCCATCTGCCTGTGGTGCACCGGGGTGCACGTGACGACGTTCCTGTTGTTCGTCCTGGTGGTGGTGTCGTTCCCGCTCATGTCGCCGCGGGCGATCCGCTACCGGGAGTGGGTCCAGAGCAACGAAGCCTGATCACCAACCGCTCCGGTGCAACCGGATCGGGCCCGGCGGGGTTGAAGAGGTGTGATGGCACTGCACAGTGAGGCGGCCGTGCTCGACGGGCTGGCCGACGACCTCGATGCCGGGTTCGGCGCCTTCGTCCGAACCCACTCGACCGCCGTCTACACCACGGCACTGCGCCTGAGCGGGTCCCGCACCGAAGCCGACGACCTGGCCCAGGAGACCTTCATCCGCGCCTACCAGGCGCTGCGTCGTTTCGACGCCGAGCGAATGCTCCTCCTCGAGTCGAGGCCGTGGCTCCTCACCATCACCGTGAACCTGTGGCGCAACACCCTGCGGCGTGCGTCGCGGCGGCCGCGGCAGACCGGTCCATCCCACCCCGACGTCGCCGACCGCCGCCCCGGACCCGAGGCGGCCGCCGAGGACAGCGCCGACTCGGCGCTCCTCGTCGGGCTCCTGCGCGAGCTGCCCGAGCACCACCGCGTGCCGGTGGTCCTGCGTCACGTGGTGGGTCTGTCCTACGCCGAGATCGCGACGGTGCTCGACTGTCCCGTGGGCACGGTCAAAGCCAACGTGGCGCGCGGACTCGACCGGCTGCGCGCCAACGCCGCTGCCGTCGCGGGTGCCGCCCCGGCCCCACGCAACATCACGTCACGCACATCCACGCCACACAACACCACGTCACGCACATCCACGCCACGCAAGAGGGAGTCATCATGACCGCCGCCACCGCCTCCACTCGCCGCTCGTCTCTCGCCGTCGATGCCGCCGCCCTGCGCGCCCTGCGCGTCGACGCGCCGGACGGGTTCGTCGCCGTCGTGATGGACAGCCTGGGCCTGCACGACGCCGACCACCTCGTCACGGTGCAGAGCCCGGCCGGGGACCTCTTCGTGGCCTTCAACGACGACGGCATCAGCGCGGTGATGCCGGCCGCGTTGTTCGACGGCGATCCCGACCAATTCGCCGCCCACCACCGCCGGGAGACGGGGCGACCGCTCGTGGCCGGCACCCGCCCCCCGGCCGGCCTGGCCGCGGCGGTGCGCAGCGGCCGCGCCCGGCACCTGCGCTACGACCTGTCCGGCCTGACCCCGTTCGAGCGGGCCGTGCTCACCAAGACCCTCGAGATCCCGTCGGGGGAGGTGCGCCCCTACGGGTGGGTGGCGCGCGAGATCGGCCGTCCCAAAGCGGTGCGGGCCGTGGGATCGGCGTTGGGCCGCAATCCCGTACCGGTGCTCATCCCGTGTCACCGCGTCGTGCGCAGTGACGGGCAGATCGGCAACTACGGCCTGGGGGTCCCCATGAAGCGCGCCCTGCTGAGTGCCGAGGGTGTCGACCTCGAGCGCCTCGAGCGCCTCGCCGACGCGGGGGTGCGCTACGTCGGCAGCGCCACCGCCGGCGTGTTCTGTGTCCCCTCGTGCGCGCACGCCCGCCGGATCCGCGCCCCGCACGAGGTGCACTTCCCCACCGAGGCCGCCGCCCTCGGGGCCGGGTACCGACCCTGCACCCACTGCACCCCGGTGGCGGTGCGCGACGCGTCGTAGGCGGCGCGCCCGTCGCCGTCCGAACGGCAGCGCCAGCACGACAGCGTCAAGGGTCGACGCTGCGTCGTGACGACGGCCACACGTCGTCGAACCACCGCCCCGTGGCGGTGCGACGGGTGACGGCGCGGCCGATCGCCGAGGCCGCCGCCGCCACCGTGCGGGCCGGGCCGGGCGGGGTGCCGTCGAGGAGCTCGTTCCAGAAGACCGACCATCCGCCCGCCAGGGGCCGGCCCACGAGGGGGTGGGTGAGGAGCCGGCCCACCGCGGCCACGAGGGCCGGCCTCCCCACCAGCGCGCCGTGGGCGGCCGACGCGACCCGGTGGTAGTCGAGATGGTCCTCGGCGAGGGCGGCTCGATAGCGCGCCGCGGCGCGGCCCGGTCCGGCCAGGACGGCCTCGGCGGCGAGGCGACCGCTGGTCATGGCGTGGGCGATGCCCTCGCCCTGGAGCGGGTTCACGAGCCCGGCCGCGTCCCCGACGAGCAGCACCCGCCCGGCCGCCGGCGTGGTGCCCACCATGCCCATCTTGAGCCAGCCCCCCAGCCGCCCCGGTCCCGACCCGTCCCCGGGTCGCTCGATGAGCCCGGTGTGCCGGAGGTGCTCGAGGAAGGCGGGCAGGAGCCGCACCGCCCCGACCCCGGCCCGGCGGTCCGCCAGGGTGCCGATGCCGAGCCCGGCATTGGCGCGCCCGTCGGGCCCCGGGAACAACCAGCCGTAGCCGGGGAAGACGCGGTCGGGGCTCGCGTTCCCACAACACGATGTGCGGCAGCGCCACGGGCTCGTCGAGGTACACCCGCACCGCGAACCCCCACAGCACGTGGCGGGCGTCGACCAACCCGGCCGCCTCGCCGACACGGCTCGTGGCCCCGTCGGCACCGATCACCACGTCGGCGCCCAACCGCCTCCCGCCGTCGACCTCGAGGACGGGGGCGTCGCCGATCCCGACGTGCTCGACGCGACCGGTGACGGGACATGCCCCGGCTTCGAGCGCCGCCGCCGTCAGCCAGCCGTCGAATCCCCGCCGGGGCACGGCCACGCCGTAGCCGGGGTAGTCGATCCCGGCGAAGCACGGCAACCGCAGCCGCCGTCCGGACGGGCCCACCACCACCATGTCCCCGAGGGGCGCGCCCTCGAGCTCGGGGGCCAGGCCCAGATCGTGGAGCACGGCGACGCCCCGGGGCCCGACGGCGTCACCGCACGCCTTGTCACGGGGGAAGCTGGCTTTGTCCACGAGCGCCACCCGGGCGCCGCCGCGCGCCAGCACGAGGGCGGCGACGGCACCGCCGGGACCCGAGCCCACCACCGCCACGTCGAAGTGCTCCTGGACCACAAGACCTCCGACATCGGCGGTGCGTTCTGTGGGATTGTCGCACCGTGCGCCGAGAGACATTCACCACGGGCGCCCGCAACAGCCGTTTCGCCCGCCGCCTGTTCAACGGCCTCCCCGCACGCTACGACCGGCTGGCGGAGCTGCTGTCACTCGGCCAGAACGGCCGCTGGCGCCGAGCCATGATCGACCACGTCGTGCCGGGCGAGCCGCGGCTCATTCTCGACGTGGCCACGGGACCGGCGGGGGTGGCCCTGCAGCTGGCGCAGCGCACGGGCGGGCAGGTGGTCGGGGTGGACCTCACCGAGACGATGCTGCGTGCAGGCAAGGCCAACGTGGCGCGCGCCGGAGCCGAGAAGCAGGTCCAGGTCGTGCTGGGCCGAGGCGAGCAGCTCCCCTTCGCCGACGCCACCTTCGACGCCCTCACCTTCACCTACCTCTTGCGGTACGTCGAGGACCCCCAAGCGACGCTGCGCGAACTGGCCCGCGTGGTGCGGCCCGGGGGCACGGTGGCGAACCTCGAGTTCCTCGTGCCCTCCAGCCCGTTCTGGCGCTTCTGGTGGTGGGGCTACACCCGGCTGGTGCTGCCCGTGGGCGGCGCCATCACGGGCGGGCGCGCATGGTTCGGGGTGGGGCGGTTCCTCGGGCCCAACATCTCGGGGCACTACCGCCGCTACCCGCTGTCGTGGACGGTGCAGGCCTGGCGCGAGGCGGGGATCGACGACGTCGGGGTCACGACGATGAGCCTCGGGGGCGGGCTCGTGATGTGGGGCAGCCGGGCCCGTGCCTGAGACGCAGCGCCCCGCCTTCTACGCCGCCCAACGGGGCGGATGGCGCGACTGGTGGACGATCCTCCACCCGCCCTACACGGCGTGGCACCTCTCCTACGTGGTCATCGGGGCGACGATCGCACCCCACGTCCGCGTCGATCGCCTCGTGGGCACGGTCCTCGCCTTCTTCCTGGCGGTGGGGATCGCGGCGCACTGCCTCGACGAGCTCCACGGCCGTCCCCTCCGCACGCTCATCCCGGGACGCGCCCTGGTGGCCGCCACGGTGGTGTCGCTGGCGGGCGCGGTGGCCATCGGCGTGATCGGCGTGGTGACCGTGGGCGTGGTCCTCGTCCCCTTCATCGTGGTGGGCCCGCTCCTGGTCATGGCTTACAACGCCGAGCTCTTCGGCGGCGCCGTCCACACCGACGCCGGGTTCGCGGCGGCCTGGGGGGCGTTTCCCGTCCTCACCGCCTACGTGGCCCAGGCGGGCACGCTGCGACCGGCGCCCGTCCTCGTGGCCGCCGGTGCCTTCGCCCTGTCGTGGGCGCAGCGCAGCCTGTCCACCCCGGCCCGCCTCCTGCGCCGCTCGGTGCGGGGCGTGGACGGCACCCTGACCCTCGCCGACGGGACGGTTCGTCATCTCGACGACAAATTCCTCCTCGTCCCCCTCGAGCGTGCCCTCCGGGCCATGTCCTGGGGGCTCGTCACGTTGGCCACCGGATTGGCCCTGGCCCGGCTGACCTGAGTCGGATACCGTCGCCCGCCTCGGGCGAATCTGTCGCACGACAAGAAAGGGTTGGTGTCATGGCACTCGGCTTCTACTTCGTGCACGGTGGGTTCACGCCGGACAAATACGACTCGGTCATCAAGAAGCTCGAGGCCGCCGGGGCCGGATCCCCCAAGGGCCGCACCCTCCACGTGGCCCTCGAGTCCGACGGCGAGATCCAGGTCTTCGACATCTGGGATTCCCAGAAGGACTTCGAAGCCTTCGGCGAGACCCTCATCCCGATCCTCTCCGAAGCCGGCGTCACCCTGAACGACCCCATGGCGGCCACCGTCCACAACGTCATCAAGGGCTGACGCCCTCGCCCGGGTCGGCCCCGACAAACCGGGCCGTCGCCGGGGGCCCTACTGCGCCTGCTCTGTGGGGCGGATGAGGATCTCGTTCACCGCCACGCGCCGGGGCCGCGTCACGATGTAGGTGATGGCGTCGGCGATGTCGTCGGCCTCCAACCGCTCCACTCCGGCGAACCGGGGCCGAAACGACTCGAGGATCTCGGGACGGTTGTGCGAGGCGAGCTCGGTCGCGGTCGCGCCCGGTTCGACCAACGAGACGCGCACGTGCCGCTCGGTGACCTCCTGGCGCAGCCCCTCGCTGAAGGCGCCGACGCCGTGTTTGGTGAGGTTGTAGACGGCACTGCCCGAGCGCGCCACGCGCCCTGCCACCGAGCTGACGTTCACCATGTCGGCCACGCGGCGCGGGCTGTCCTCCGCCGCGCCGAGCAGATGGGGCAGGGCGGCGTGCGCGGCAGTAGACGAGCCCCAGCACGTTGAGCTCCACCATCCGCTGCCACTCCGTCAGCGGCGCGTCCACCGCCGGGCCCAGGAGCATGACCCCGGCGTTGTTGACGAGCGTGTCGAGGCGACCGAGCTCGGCCACGGTCTGCTCCACGGTGCTGGTGGCCTGATGCTCGTCGGTGACGTCGGCCTCGATCACCACGGCCTTGCCCCCGCCGGCGCTGATGTCGGCGGCGAGGGCGTCGAGCCGATCCTTGCGCCGTGCCACCAGCGCCACGGCCGCCCCCTGGGCGGCCAGTGACGCCGCCGCGGCGGCGCCGATGCCGCTCGAGGCCCCCGTCACGAGGGCCACGGTGCCATCGAGTCGTTCGGTCATGGTGTCCTCCTTGTTGTCGAACTTCGTTGTCGTCGAACTCGTTGTCGAACCTGTCAGGGTGCGGGGTGTCACGGTGCGGCTCTCCCCCGCCTCCGTACTCGGCGTCGAGATGCCGGCGGTAGCCCGAGACGGTGGCGTCAACGACGCGATCGTGACCCCATCGCAAGAGGGGATACCCCACCCGCGCCGCGAGCCGCATGGGTCGCTGTTTCATCTCGACGGTCCACGACACCTCGGCCACGGTGCCGGGATCGGTCGCCACGAGGACGAGGCGGGCCTCGCCTTCGAGGTCGCCGTGGACGGTGGCGTCGATGTGCTCGGGGCGCGCGCAGTCCCCGAGCACGACCCGGATCCGCATGGTGTAGGGGACGGGGGGCGACACCACGCCCGAGAGCACCGACCCCTCCACCAGGCCGGGCCCCTCGAGGCGGAACTCCCGCAACCACGCCCACCAGGACTCGAATCGCTCGGCGTGCTCGATCGAGCTCCAGACGGCGTCGGGAGGGACGTCGAAGCCGAAGCGGCCGCGGTAATCGAAGACCGAGGTCGACCGGGCCACCGGGTCAGTCCCGGGCCGGCTCGTTGGGGTAGACGGCGCGGCACGCCGGGCACCACATCTCGACCTCGGCCACGGGCTCGGTGGGGCGCAGCCCGCCGTCCTCGTCGGCCTCGAGATAGACGCGGTGCACCGCCTCGAAGGGGCCGTCGGCCTCGCCGCAGCTTTCGCACGTCGCCCCTGGTGACGACCCGTTCCTAGCCACCGCGGAACGGTACACTGGGAGGTCCTACCCGGTCCCGACGCCGCCGGCAGCCATCGTGCGCTGGACGGCAAGGAGGCCTCCCATGGCACCCAAGGTCACGGTCCCCGAGGTCCGTTCGCGCAAGCGGGGTCGCGGCGCCCCGGCCCTGGTCATGCTGACCGCCTACGACACCCCCGGGGCCCGCATCGCCGACGCCGCCGGGGTGGACATGATCCTGGTGGGCGACTCGGTGGCCAACGCCGTGCTGGGCCTGGCCGACACCCTGCAGGTGGACATCGGGGTCATGGCCCATCACGTCGCCGCGGTGGGACGGGCCTCGACCCGGGCCCTGGTGATCGGGGACATGCCCTGGCTCAGCTACCACGTGTCGGTCGAGGACACCGTCCGCAACGCCGCCACCCTGGTGCGCGCCGGCGCCGAGGCCGTGAAGCTGGAAGGGGGACGGGCCCGGGTGCCAATGATCGAAGCCCTGGTCGCCGCCGAGATCCCGGTCATGGGCCACCTGGGGCTCACGCCCCAGTCCGTCCACACCATGGGCGGCTTCAAGGTCCAGGCCAAGGAGGCTGCCGCCGTCGAGGCCCTGGTCGACGAGGCCAAGGCCATCGTCGCCGCGGGGGTCTTCGCCATCGTCCTCGAGGGGGTGCCCGACGTGGTGGGGTCCCGGCTCACGGCCGAGGTCGACGTGCCGATCATCGGGATCGGCGCCGGGGCGGGGTGCGACGGCCAGGTCCTGGTCTTCCACGACCTGCTCGGCCTAGGCGTGGGCAAGGTGCCCAAATTCGTCCGCAGGTACGCCGACCTGGCCTCTCTCGCCGTGGAGTCGATCTCGGCCTGGGCCGACGACGTCCGGTCCGGGGCGTTCCCCTCCGACGCCGAGACCTACCACCAGCCCGCCGACCCGGGCCCCGGGGGGCACTGACCCACCCGTCAGGTACCATGGCCGCTGGTCACGGACCGGGTCTCCACCCGGGACGGGCCGACCGACAGAACCCTGCTCCGCCGGGGGGCGGAGCCCCGTACGCCGAGTGGCTCGGGTCCAGAGGGAGGTGAGCCGCGCGTGCGGCCGTACGAAACGATGATCATCTTCGACCCGGAGGTCGAAGAGGCGGCGATCCAGGGGGCCCTGGACAAGGCGCTCGAGGTGGTGCGCACCAACGGAGGCACGACGGGGACCGTCGACCGCTGGGGACGCCGCACCCTCGCCTACGAGATGAACAAGAAGCGTGAGGGCTATTACGTGGTGGCGGAGTTCACCGCCGAGCCCAAGGCGTCGGCCGAGCTCGACCGGTTCCTGGTGCTGGCCGACGAGGTCATGCGCCACAAGATCATCCGGGTGCCGGACAAGGTGGCCGGCAGGGCACGGTCCAAGGCTCCGTCCCCGGCCAAGGTGCCGGCCGGGGACGCGGCCCGCAGCGCCGGCTGAGCCGGCAGCGGAGGAGGAAGAGACATGGCCAACGGCAACAACATCTCGATCGTGGGCAACATCACCCGCGACCCCGAGCTTCGCTTCACCCCCACCGGGCAGGCCACGGCCACCTTCGGGGTGGCCGTGAACCGGCGCTGGCAGAACCGCCAGACCCAGGAGTGGGAGGAGGCCACGTCCTTCTTCGACGTGGTGTGCTGGCGAGAGATGGCCGAGAACGCCTCGGAGAGCCTGGCCCGCGGCTCCCGGGTGATCGTCACCGGCCGCCTCGAGCAGCGCTCGTGGGAGACCCAGGACGGCGACAAGCGCTCCAAGGTCGAGATCGTGGCCGACGAGATCGGCCCCAGCCTGCGCTGGGCGACGGCCCAGGTGACCAAGAACGAGCGGCGCGGCCCCGGTGAGGGCGCCCCGCCCCGCAGCGGTGGGGGCGGCTCCGACCGCCAGCCTGCCAACCAGGGCGCCGGCGGTGGCGCCGGCTACGGCTTCGACGAGGAGCCGTTCTGAGCGATGGCCGGTAGTCCCGACCGATCGTCCCGCCATCATCCCAAGCCCCCGGCCCAGCGCACCGCGCGCCCCGCGCCCGAACCGTGCGCGCTGTGCCGGGCCAAGGTGGTGTGGGTCGACTACAAGAACGTCACCCTGCTGCGCAGCTATCTGAGCGACCGGGGCAAGATCCGCGCCCGCACCGCCACCGGCACGTGCGTCCGGCACCAGGGTGAGGTCTCGGTGGCCATCAAGACAGCGCGCGAGCTCGTGCTCCTGCCGCGTGGCGACAAGAAGACCGCCTCGGTGCGTCACGGTCGTGACCGGTCGAAGGAACCAACAACGTCGGAGCCCGTCGAGATGGCGGGCGCAACCAGAGGTGGTCGGTCATGAAGGTCCTGCTTCGCAGTGACATCTCCGGTGTGGGGAAGAAGGGCGACATCGTCGACGTGGCGAAGGGCTTCGCCCGCAACTACCTGTTCCCGACGGGCAGCGCCCTCGTCGCCGGCGACGGCATCGAGTCCCAGGCCGCGGCGATGCGCAAGTCGCGCGCGCTGCGCGACGCCCAGGACAAGGAAGAGGCGCAGACCGTCGCCGACGCCCTGAGCGCAAAACCCGTCACCGTCACGGCCCGCGCCGGCGCCGAGGGGCGGCTGTTCGGATCGGTGACGACCACCGACATCGCCGAGGCCGTCGAGGCGCAGACCGGCGCCGTGCTCGACCGTCGCAAGATCCAGCTCGCCGAGCCGCTCAAGTCGGTGGGCACTCACGTCGTGATCGTCCGGCTCCACGCCGATGTGGACGCCGAGCTGACCGTCGAGGTCGTGGCCGGCACCTGAGCGACCCGGCGCCACCCGGCGCCGGTGGTGTCACACCCGTTCGCGACGCTGGGCCGGGTGCGACGATGTCCGCAGGGGACCGGGTCCCTCGGTTATCCCCAGGCGGTCCGTCACGATCCGCCTGTCGTCCACACCGTTGTCCACCGCATCGGGGCGGTTGTCCACGTTGAATTCGCAGGGTTGGCCTCTCGTTCCCCACAGGCCGTCTAGGCCAGGGTGAGAGGACCATGGCGCAGCCCTACGAAGAAGCACCCGTCCGCCGGCTCCACCCCGTCGGAGGCCGCGTCCCACCCCACAACCTCGACGCCGAGGAATCGCTGCTCGGGGCCATGCTCCTGTCGCGCGACGCCATCGCCGCCGCCCTCGAGTGCTGCGTGGCCGAGGACTTCTACAAGCCCGCCCACGGCCACGTCTTCGCCGCCGTCACCGCTCTCTACACGCGCGGGGAGCCCGCCGACCCCGTCACCGTCGCCGACGAGCTGCGCCGGTCGGGGCTGCTCGACGCCGTCGGTGACGCCTCGGTGCTGATCTCGCTGCAGATCAACACGCCGTCGACGGCGAACGCGTCGCACTACGCGCACATCGTCGAGGAGCACGCGCTGTTACGTCGTCTCATCGTGGTGTCGGGCGAGATCGCCGAGCTCGGCTTCAGCCTCCCCGAGGACGTGTCGGAGGTGATCGACCGTGCCGAGGCCATGGTCTTCGAGGTGGCGCAACGCCGCGTCGTCGACACCATGGCCCCGTTGCGCGAACTGCTCGCCGCGAGTCTCGACCATCTCGAGAACCTCTTCGAGCGCGGCGACACCATCACCGGCGTCCCCACCGGCTACGGCGATCTCGACGAGCGTCTGGCCGGCCTGCAGAAGTCGAACCTCGTGATCGTCGGGGCCCGTCCCGCCATGGGCAAGACGAGCTTCGCCCTCGGCATCGCCCAACACGCCGCGGTGCACGCTCGCGTCCCCGTCCTCGTGTTCTCCCTCGAGATGAGCCACCTCGAGCTCACCCAGCGACTGCTGTGCTCCGAAGCCCACGTCGACGCCACCCGCATGCGCAACGGCCGCCTGCTCGAGTCGGACTGGCCCAAGATCTCCGACGCCATCGGACGTCTCGGGGACGCTCCCATCTATATCGACGACAACCCCAACCTCACCGTCATGGAGATCAGGGCCAAAGCCCGTCGCCTCAAGGCGCGCGAGGGCCTCGGCCTCGTCGTCGTCGACTACCTCCAGCTCATGAGCGGGCACACCAAGAGCCGGGCCGAGAACCGCCAGGTCGAGGTGTCGGAGATCAGCCGGGGGCTGAAGGTCCTGGCCCGCGAGCTCGACATCCCGGTGGTGGCGCTGTCGCAGCTGTCCCGAAACCTCGAGATGCGCCAGGACAAGCGGCCCGTCCTGGCCGACCTGCGTGAGTCGGGGTCCATCGAGCAGGACGCGGACGTGGTGCTGTTCATCTACCGCGACGAGATCTACAACCCCGACTCACCCGACCGCGGCACGGCCGAGATCATCATCGCCAAGCACCGCAACGGGCCCACCGGCGTGACCCAGCTCGCCTTCGTGGACCGCTTCACCGCGCTTCGCCGGCATCGCCCGGGTCTGAGCCCCCGCTCGCCTACGACTGCGGCGCTCAGCGCTTAGCGCTCCACCGAGTCGAGGGGCGCGCTGTCGTCGTGGGGTGCCGTTCCGTCGAGGGGTGCGGGGTGGACGGAGCCGATCGGCGCCACGGTCGCCGACAGGGGCGCGCCGGCGTGGGCGCTCGCCAACGGCACGCGGACCCAGAAGGTGGCACCACCGGTCGCGCTCGTCGGACCCGGGGTCCGACACCACCCCGACCGTGCCGCCATGGGCATGGGCGATGGCCGAGACGATGCTCAGGCCCAGCCCGACCCCGCCCGTGGCGCGCGCCCGGGTGAGGTCGGCCCGGTGGAAGGGTTCGAAGATGTGGGCCTGCTCGTCGACGTCGATGCCGGGACCGTGGTCGGCGACCTCGAGGCAGGCCGTCACCCTCTCGGTGCTGACGCGCACGTCGATGGGCGAGCCCTCCGGGGTGTGCTGCACGGCATTTGAGAGGAGGTTGTCGACGACCTGGCGGAGACGATCGGCGTCGCCCCTGACGGCGACGGGGCCGGGCGCCTCCACACTGATCACCCGCGCCGGGGCCCGCAGGCGGGCCGCGTCGACCGCGGCGGTCACGACGGCGGTGAAGTCGACCTCTTCGAGCTCGACGGGGCGCTCGTGGTCGAGCCGGGCCAGCAGCAGCAGGTCGTCGACGAGCACGCTCATGCGGTTGGCTTCCTCGCGGATGTGGCGCATCGACGTGGCGAGGTCCTCGGGCCGGTCACGGGCGCGGTCGAAGAGCTCGGAGTAGCCGCGGATCGACGTCAGCGGCGTGCGCAGCTCGTGCGACGCGTCGGCGAGGAACCGGCGCAGACGCTCCTCCGACGCGGCCCGCGCCGCGAAGGCGCCCTCGATGCCGGTGAGCATCGTGTTCAATGCGTTGCCGAGCTGGCCCACCTCGGTGCGCCCATCGGTGGACTCCACCCGGCGCGACAGGTCGCCCGCCGCGATGGCGCCCGCGGTGGCGGCCATCTCGTCGAGAGGACGCAGGTTGCGTCGCACGATCCACCACGCCAGGAGACCGAGCCCCAGCAACACCCCGACCGACACGAGGAGCTCGATGAGCAGCAGGCGTCCCAAGGTGTGGTGCAGGTCGTTGAGGGGGATGGCGACGATCCCCGTGTAGGGCACGCCGTCGACCGTGGTGGTGGCGACGAAGACGCGGTAGCTCACGGTGGTGCTCCCGCTGCTCCCCGAGGCGTCGAACAGCGCGGCGGCGCCACCGCCCGCCCCCGATCCCGTGAGCTGGGTGGGCAGGGTGGGCGCGGGCAAGGGGTCGAAGCTCGGGTTCGTCCCGCCGATGACGGTGCCGCTCAGGTCGCGCACCTGCACCCAGGTGCCCACGGGCGGGATGGCGCCCACCGATCGCCGGGCGCAGAAGGGCTCGGTGAGGCAGATGACGGCCTCGGTGGCGGGCCCCACCTCGGCCTGGAGCTGGGAGTCGACCTGCGAGAACAGATACGACCGCAGCGACGCGTAGGTGGCCACGTCCGCCGCCACCAGACCCACCGTCACGATGCCGACGAGGACGAGCAGCAGTCGCAGCCGCAGCGTCACGGGACTACTCCGGCGTCGGGCGCAAGGAGTAGCCCACGCCGCGCACGGTGTGGATCAACCGGGGGCCGAGGGCGTCGATCTTCTTGCGCAGGTAGCTGATGTAGATCTCCACCACGTTGGCGTTGCCGTCGAAGTCGTAGTTCCAGACCCGGTCGAGGATCTGGGACTTCGACACCACCCGCCCGCTGTTGAGCATCAGGTAGTGGAGCAGTTTGAACTCGGTCGGGGTGAGCTCGATCGACGTCGAGCCGCGGTGGACCTCATGGCTCTCCTCGTCCATGCGCAGGTCGCTCACGCTGAGGCGCCCGTCGTCGCCGTCGCCGTGGGCCCGGCGCAGGATGGCCCGCACCCGGACGATGAGCTCCTCGACGCTGAAGGGCTTCGTCATGTAGTCGTCACCGCCCAGGGTGAAGCCCCGCAGCTTGTCGTCGAGGGTGTCGCGGGCGGTGAGGAAGAGGACCGGGAGCCGGCCGCCGATCCGGTCCCGGCCCATGCGCTCGAGGACCTCGAACCCACTCAGATCGGGCAGCATGACGTCGAGGACGACGAGGTGGGGGCGGAACTTCGTCATGGCCTCGAGGGCGTCTCGGCCCAGGTGCGACACCTCGACCTCCATGCCCTCGTACCGCAGGGCCATGGACAGCAGGTCGGTGATGCTGGGCTCGTCGTCGACGACGAGGATGCGCGAGGGCTCGGCCATAGGACCCCACCAGCTTGACCCCTGATCCTGTGAGATTTCTGTGAGCTAGCCGATCCCGGGGTTCGTCCCGGACCAGGCCCTCAGACGTGTCCCTCAGAAGCCCGAGGCCGCCCGTTCGGGCCGGGGCGTCGGGGCTGGGAAGGGGGTCACCGCCGCCCCCGCGCCACGGCCGGCACCAGGTGCCGGGTCGGCCGGGACCGTGTCCGCGGCGGCACCGACGCGGTCGGCCCCGAAGGCCGCCAGCGTCTCGTCGATCAGTCGGACGATCTCGTCGCAGCGCTCTCCGAGTCCCATGGAGCCACCCCTCCCCTCTGCGTCACCCATCGGCCCCGGGCGCCCTCCGCTGAAGGTGCCGAGACGCCGCCTTCCCGCCGGGAGGGTCTTGCCCACTTCTCGTGACGATCAATCAACCGCTGACCGCGGCGACCCGGGGGAGCGGCACCGGCCCGGTCTGCCACGGACCGCCGGGGAGCCGGTAGTTGGCGACGTCGAAGAACCGCCGGGGCTCACCCCGCAGGACGAGCAGGAGGTTGGTCCAGATGTCGGCGTCGGGGAGGTCGCCGAACCGCCGGGGCACGACGCACAGCACCAGGCGACGACCGTCGTGGCGGTCGAAGCGGAGGTCACTCACCCGGCCCAGCTCGACGGGGCCGAACGGGGTCGGCACCCAGAAGCGCCGCCGTACCCGCCACTCCGCCCGCTGGCCGTCGTCGAGGAGCGACTCGAGCAGCGCCTCGGCCCGTCGGTCGGCCTCGGCCCGCCCCGAGGCCGCCGAGCCGACCGTCCGGTCGTCGACCAGTCGGAGGGGGCGCCGGACGGGCGGGACGAGTCGGCGCGTCCCCGTCGTGGCGTGGGGCAGGACCCGGTCGGCCGGCACGAGCAGCGTGCGGGCGCCGTGGTGCTCACCCCCCACCACCTCGACGAGAGCCCCCCACTCGGGGATGTCTTCGACGAGTCGGAGAGAGGGGATCACCCACCCTGGATGGGCCGGACCCAGATGATCTCCTCGGCCGTGGGGTCGAAGCTCCTGATCCGCTCGGCCTGCTCGACGGGGGCGCCCAACGGGCGGGCGAAGGCCATCTTGGCCTGGGCGGCCTCGCGTTCGAAGATCTCCTCGGCGGCGCGCAGCGTCGCCTCGTCGTCGAGGTCCCAGATGACCGCCGTGTCGCCCGACTGGTCGAGAATTCTCATGGTGCCCATGGTCGCTCCCTTGCGTGGTGGTGGTTGGTGGTGGCATCAATCGAACACCTGTTCGCCTGTGGAGAGCAAGGGGTTCTTCGCGACACGGGGCGAAACCTGGGTCGAAAACGTCAGGGAGCGATGTCGGCCACCGACGGGAGCAATCTGGCGTCGGTGTCCAGCCACCGGCGCAGGGCGGCGGTGGCGCGCACGTCGTCCTCGTTGTACTCGAGGATCCAGCGCCGGGCCGCGGCCCGGACCTCGGGATCGGGGTCACCGACCGCCTCGGCGTAGCGGACGATGGCGAGGCCACCCCCGCCGTCCTCGCCCCGCCACTCGAACCCGGCCAGCTTGGCCACGGTCTTGAGGCCCATGGCGGCGCCGGTGACGAGCTGGTCGCGCACCACGGCGAAGAGATCGATCCAGTCGTCGGAGGACAGGAACGCCTCGACCTCGTCCTCGAGTCCCAGCCGGGCGGCAATGCGCCGCATGTGGGTACCCTCGGCGCCCTTGTTGTAGCAGTAGACCCGCAGGGACCGGCCCGCCTCGGCCGCCTCGGCCCGCCGGGCGCGCAACCAGGCCCAGAAACGGCCGAAGGCGTCGAGCTCACCGGCCAGGGTGGCGGGGTCCCACGACACGAAGGGCAGGTACGCCTCGGTGCGGTCGTGTTCCTCGCCGGTGGTGTGGAGCACCCCCCACAGGTAGGTGCCCAGCTCGCCGTTCTCCATGTCCACGTCGACCTCGACGTCGCCCCGGGGCACGTCGAGCTCGTCGATCGCCCGGTCGCGGTAGGCGGGCAGCGGGCCGAGCCGGGCCCGGGCCCGGTCGATCTGCGAGGGGAGGTCGCCCATGGCCGCGTCGCGGTAGCGGAAGGTGACCCCGAGGAGCCCGTCGAGGTCGGCGGCGACGCGGACCGACTCGCGGGCCAGGTCGGCGATCTGGCGCCGCCGGCGGGGGATAATCTCGGCGATCGGCGTCGCCCCGTCGAGCCCGGCCGCCCGGACCAGGAGGTCGTCGAGGTTGACGGACCCGGTGAGGATGCGGGCCGTGCGGTCGTCGAGGCGGGCCAGGGCCTCGAGGTCGGTGACGCCGCGGTCGTGGTGGAGCCGGCGCTTGCGCATGCTCATGCCGGGCAGGAGGCTCAGGTCGGCCACCTCCTCCAGGACCGGGGTGCACCACACCCGCCAGCCGCACTCGGGGCAGGCCGAGATGGACACCGGCTCGGCCACCAGGGCGACGGTGGGGTCCCGCCGGTGGCGCTGGGCGGCGTCGATCACCGCCAGCCGGTGGGCGAAGGCGCCGTCGTAGGTCTCCATCGTCGACAGCGGGCCCTCCACCCGCTCCTCGAGGTACTCCGACCAGTCCCAGCGGGGCGCGTCGAGGTCGTACCAGGCCAGGCGCTGCCCGACGCCCACGATCCCGCCCCACCGGCCCTCATCGGCGTGGTGCCCGCACGCCTCGAGCAGGCGTTGGTAGTGGGCGAGCTGGAGGAGGTCGCCCTGGTTGCAGCGCGCCGACGCGCTGGTGTCGGCACCGCCTGTTTCCACCCAGGGTGCGACCGAGAGCGATGCCGCCGCGCCGGCCGTCGACTCGTCGACCCCGTCGCGGACGATGTGGTGCTTCACGTCGACGGCCACGTACGCCCATCGCCCGTCGCGCTTGGGGCCGTCCCCGACCCGGACGAGGAGGTCGGGCTCGCCCACCCGGAGCCCGGCGGTGTCGACGGGCAACCGGCCCCCGATCACGAGCGGGGCCCCGTCGCCCATGGCCCGGGCCGTGCGCGCGTCGCGGCGGTCGCGCTCGAGGGCGCGGTCCACGTCGACGGCCCCTGCCACCGACGACCGCAGGGTGTCGAACACCTCGGCCTCGAAGGAGATCCCCGCCCCCGCCAGCCGGGCCATGAACTCGGAGCGGGCCATCGGCTCGACCGGTCGCAGGACCTCGAGCTGCACCGCCTCGGGGCACTGCTTGGCCAGGTAGCCACCCTGGGGGGCGATCCTCAACCCGTCGAGCGGCTCCGGTCCCACCGTCGTCCATGCTACGAGCCGGCCCCCCGGCGACCGGGATGGTGGACGGCGCGCTCGGAGGTCGTCGCCCCCGGCCGCGCCTACCATGCGCCCGGTGGAGGAGGCCGAGCGAGACGTCGCCACCCGGGTGGCGCTGCGGCTCCTCGTCGACACCTACGCCCACCACGTCGACCGAGCCGACACCGACGCCGTGGCCGACCTCTTCGCCGAGGACGGCACGCTCGTGGCCCACTTCTACACGGCCCCCGACGGGACGGTCCCGGTGCGGAGCGGCCGCGCCGAGATCAGGGCGGCGTTGGTGGCGGGACTGGAGCGCTACCTCGGGACCACCCATGTGGTGGGAGGCCAGGTCGTGGAGATCGACGGGGACCGCGCCGCCGGCGAGACGGTGTGCCTGGCCCACCACGTCTACGAGCGAGACGGGGAGCGGCGTCTGCTCGTGATGGCGGTGCGCTACGACGACACCTTCGTCTGTCAGTCCGGCACGTGGCGATTCGCGGCGCGCCAGCTCCGCCTGGACTGGCGCGACAACCGTCCCGTCGCCGACGGTTGAACGGGCGCAGCGCGCCACACCGGCTCGACGAGGAGGTCCGAAGGACGTGACGAGATTGAAGGTGGCGGCGCTCCCCCCGGTGCGGTCGGGCGTGTGCGCCGATCCCGACTGGATGGCGGGTTTCTGCGCGCACATCGAGGCGCTGGGCTTCGAGTCCGTCGTGGTCGTCGAGCACCCCCTCGTGATCGGGGACTACACGAGTCGCTACCCCTACGCGCCGTCGGGGCGCATGCCCCTGCCCGACGACTGTGCCGTCCCCGACCCCATCGACCTCCTGGCCTACCTGGCCGGGGTGACCTCGACGCTCGGGCTCGCCACCGGCGTGGTCGTGCTGCCCGCCCACCACCCCGTGGTCATGGCCAAGCGCCTCGCCACCGTGGACCGGCTGTCGAAGGGCCGGGTGCGGCTGTGCATCGGGGTGGGCTGGATGCGCGAGGAGCTCGAAGCGTGCGGGATCGACTTCGCCAGCCGGGGACGGCGCACCGACGAATGCATCGACGTCATGCGCGCCCTGTGGGCCGATACCGAGCCCGAGGGCGCCTCGTTCCAAGGCGAGTTCTTCGGGTTCTCGCACGCCCACACCCACCCCAAGCCCTACCGGGCCGAGGGCGTGCCCATCCACATCGGCGGGCACAGCCCACCGTCGATCAGGCGCGCCGCCCGACGGGGCGACGGCTGGCAACCGCTCGGGTTGTGGGGGGACGAGCTCGCCCGAGCGCTCGACCGGCTGCACGAGGAGACCGAGGCGGCCGGCCGCGACCCCGAGGCGCTCGAGCTCACCATCAGCGCCATGTCGACACAGGCGACGCCCGACACCGTGGCCAAGCTCGAAGCACTGGGGGTCGACCGCATGGTGGTGACGTGCGGGCACGCCGAACTCGACGCGGCCCGGGACGAGATGGCCGAGGTGGCGGCTCGCCTCGGCCTCGTCTCGCCCGAATGAGCCGCCGATACGCTACGACGCGATGAGGATCGCCGTGCTCGTGAAGCAGGTCCCGCGCGCCGAGGCGATGGAGCTGCTCCCCGGCGGGCGCCTCAAGCGCGACGGTATCGAGCTCGAGATGAACGCCTACTGCCGCCGGGCGGTGAGCAAGGGCGTGGAGATCGCCCGCGACGACGGCGGCACGTGCACCGTGTTCACCCTGGGCCCGCCCGTGGCCGAGGACTCCCTGCGCGAGGCGGTGGCGTGGGGTGCCGACGAAGGGGTCCTCGTCACCGACCCCGCCTTCGCCGGATCCGACACCCTGGCCACGGCGTCGGCCCTGGCCGCCGCCCTCGAGCGAGAGGGTCCCTTCGATCTCGTCCTCGTCGGGCGCAACTCGATCGACGCCGATACCGGCCAGGTCGGCCCCGAGGTCGCCGAGCTCCTCGATCTCCCCTTCGCGGGTGGGATCAAGGCGCTGACCCTGACCGAGCAGGGCGCGGCCGTGCGCTGCGAGCTCGACGACGGGTGGCGCGACGTCGTGGTCGCCTTCCCGGCGGTGCTGTCCACGGCCGAGCGCCTGACCGAGCCGTGCAAGGTGGACCCCGCCGGGCGCGCCGCCGTCGACGTGACCCGCATCCGTCGACTGACGGCGTCCGATCTCGGTCCCGGTCCCTGGGGCGACGCCGGGAGCCCGACGGCCGTGGGGGACGTTCGCACCCTCGATGTGGCCCGCCGTCGCGTGTTGCTGTCGGGAGACGTCGCCGTCCAGGTGGACCGGGCCGTCGAGCTGCTGCGGGCGTGGGGTGCGGTCGATGCCGGGCACCACCGTCACGGGTCGGGCACCGCGCCCGACGCGGACGGCAGCGCCGAGCCCGACGTCGATGCCGTGCCCGCGCCGCACCCCGGGGCCGGCTCGGCGGCGGCGCCGATGGTGGCGGTGGTGATCGAGCCCGACCGACCCCGCGTGGCGCGCGAGCTCCTCGGCGAGGCCGTCCACCTCGCCCGCTCCGTGTCGGGCGCGGTGGTGGCCATCGGGCTTGGGTTGTCCGACCCCCTCGAGCTCGCGGCGTGGGGGGCGGATCGCGTCGTGGCCGTCACGGGCACGACCGTCGAGGAGGACGTGGCACGGGCGGTCACGGACTGGTGCGTGGCGTCGCCCCCGTGGGCCGTCCTCGTGCCCGGCACGCTGTGGGGCCGCGAGGTGGCGGCCCGCGTCGCGGCGCGCCTCGGCGCCGGGCTCACCGGGGACGCCGTCGGGTTCGGGGTGGAGGACGGCCGCCTGGTGGCGTGGAAGCCCGCCTTCGGCGGCCGCCTCGTCGCCGCGATCACGTGTCGATCCGAGGTGCAGATGGCGACGGTCCGACCCGGCGTCCTGTCGTTGCGCGCCCCTCGCCCCGTCGGATCGGTGATGCCGCTCGACACCGTGGTGGGGACCACCCGGGGCAGGGTGCAGCTCGTCGACGCCGGCCGCGACGACGACGTCGAGTCCCTGCTGGCGGCCCGGACCGTGGTGGCGGTGGGCTCGGGTGTGGCGCCCGAGGAGTACGGCGAGCTCGACCGGCTGTGCAAGGTCCTCGGTGCCGAGCTCGGTGCGTCGCGCAAGGTCACCGACAAGGGGTGGTTGCCCCGGGCCCGCCAGGTCGGCATCACCGGGCACAGCATCGCCCCCGCCCTCTACGTGGCCATCGGCGTGTCGGGCAAGTTCAACCACATCGTGGGGGCGCGCGGGGCGGGCACCATCGTCGCCATCAACAACGACCCCGCCGCGCTCATCGTGGACTGGGCCGACGTCGCCATCGTGGGCGACTGGCACGACGTGGTGCCCCTCCTGGTCGACGCCCTGGGGTAGCCCGCTGTGCGGCGTTCGGGGGACGTCGGGCACCGGCGCCGGTCGATGTGGCCCGTAGTGTCTGACGTGTGTGGCGCGACCAGGTCGGCATCGACGACGTCCGTGCCGCCGCGCGGCGACTCGCCCCTCTGGACGTCGTGACGCCCCTCCAGCGCAGCGAGCGGCTGTCGCAGCGCTACGACGCCGCCGTGTGGGTCAAGCGCGAGGACCTCCAGGTGGTCCGGTCCTACAAGATCCGCGGCGCCTACAACTTCATCGCCCTGCTCTCGCCCGACGCCCTGGCCGTGGGCGTGGTGTGTGCCAGTGCCGGCAACCACGCCCAGGGGGTGGCGTGGAGCTGTCGCCACCTCGGGGTGCGTGGCGCGGTGTTCCTGCCCATGCGCACGCCGCGCCAGAAGGTGGCCCGCATCCAGGCGTTGGCCGGCGACCTCGTCGACCTCCACTTCGCCGGTGAGAGCTTCGACGACGCCCTGGCCGCAGCGGCCGCCTATGCGGCGAGGACGGGGGCGACGGTCGTCCCCACCTTCGACCACCCCGCCACCATCGCCGGCCAGGGCACCGTCGCCCTCGAGATCGTGGAGCAGCTCGACGTCGTGCCCGACGTCGCCGTCGTCCCCGTGGGCGGGGGTGGGCTCGTCTCGGGCATGGCCATCGTGCTCGACGGCCTCGGCGCGGCCACCGAGGTGGTGGGGGTCCAGCCCGCCGGGGCGCCGGCCATGGTGCGGTCGCTCGAGGCGGGCCGGCGCGTCACCATCGAGATCGAGGACGACTTCGTCGACGGGGCCGTGGTCCGCACGCCGGGGGAGCTCACCTTCGCCATCGTGCGCGACCTCGTGAAGCACCTCGAGGTGGTCGAAGAGGGACGGGTGTGCACCGAACAGCTCGACCTCTACCAGGTGGACGGCATCGTGGCCGAGCCCGCCGGTGCACTCGCCACCGCCGCCCTCGACGCCATCGCCGAGGAGATCGTCGGCAAGAGCGTCGTGTGCGTGCTGAGCGGTGGCAACAACGACGTGGCTCGCTACGACGAGATCATCGAGCGCAGCCTCGTGCACCAGGGGCTCAAGCACTACTTCATCGTGGACTTTCCCCAGCGCCCCGGGGCGCTGCGCCAGTTCCTCGACGAGTGCCTGGGGCCCAGCGACGACATCGTGCTCTTCGAGTACATCAAGAAGAACGACCGGGAGTTCGGCCCCGCCGTCGTGGGTGTCCAGCTCGCCGAGCGCGACGACCTGATCTCCCTGCTGCAGCGCATCGCCACCTCGGGACTCGACGTGCAGCTCATGCCGCCCGACAGCCCGGTGTTCCGCCTCCTCGTCTGACGCCGGTCGGCCGCCGGCGGCGTGAGGTCGACTACAGCGTCAGGTCCTTGTTGGGACGCACCACCAGCGAGGCCAGATGCACCCCGGCAGGACGGGTGATGGCCCACAGCACCGCCTCGGCCACGTCCTCGGGTGTGCACAGATGCTCGGCCATCGACTGCTGGGCGTGCTCGAGCACCTCGTCGGAGAGCCGGCTGCCCGGGGTGAACTGAGCGGGCTCGGTGTCGCCACCCATCGAGCTGACCATGAGCTCGAGCACGGCGGGGTCGAAGTTGCGGGCGAAGCTCGTGGCGATGGCGCCGGGCATGATCGTCACCACCTTGATGGGGTCGTCGAAGAGCTCGCGGCGCAATGACTCGTTGATGCAGTTCACGGCGTGCTTGGTGGCGCCGTAGACACCGGAGGCGGGATTGAGCGACGCCACCGACGAGATGTTCACGATGTGACCCTCGGCGTGACAGGCGCGCATGGCGTGCACGGCCGCCTGCGATCCCACCAGGAGGGCGAGGATGTTGGTCTCCAGCATGATGCGCCAGTGTTCGGGATCGCCTTCGACGATGGGCTCGGGATAGCTCACCCCGGCGTTGTTGACCATGACGTCGAGCCGTCCCGTCGATGTCATCGCCTGGTCGACGAGGGCGCGGGCCCCGTCCACGTTGCGCACGTCGTGGACGTGGGCTTCGGCCGTGCCGCCCGCGGCGGTGATGCGCGTGACCGACTCGTCCATGGCCTCTTTGGTGCGGCCTCCGAGCACCACGTAAGCGCCGGCTCCACCGAGGGACTGGGCGATGGCCCGCCCGATCCCGCTCGAGGCCCCCGTGACGACGGCGGTGCGACCGGCCAGGGCCTTGTCGGTGGTGTCTGGTGCCATGGAGGGCCTCCTTCGAGCACTGCGATCTCGGGACCCGATCGGGAGCTGGGGCGCTCACCTTAGGGCCGGGGCCGCACCGCTCCCCCCGAGCGCATCGACCGCGCTGACTCGTCGGTGCCGGGCACCGCTCGGTACCATGCCGAGGTGAGCGACGTGCTGCCCCAGCCTGCCGACGCCGTCGCGCCGACGTCCCGACCCACCCAGGGACGGTTCTCGGCGTGGGTCGAGGTGCTGCGCACCACCAACCCCCCCAAGGGCCGTCCCCTCGACCCCGTGTCGCGCTGGCTCGTGCTCACGAGGGCCGCCGTGCTCCCCATGACCCTCGTGGCGGGAGCGGTGGCGACCCTGCTGGCGGTGCGACGCCACGGCTTCAACACCGGCCTGCTCCTCCTGGCCTTCGCCGGGCTGATCCTGGCCCACTGTGCCAACAACCTCATGAACGATCTCTTCGACGCCGAGGTGGGCGCCGACACGGCTTCGTATCCGCGCGCCCTGTACGCGCCGCACCCGGTGTTGTCGGGGATGGTGTCGCGCGGGAAGCTGGCGCGCGCCGCCCTCTTGGTGAACGTGCTCGACCTCGCCATCCTGGTGGTGCTGGCCGTCTACCGGGGCTGGCCCGTGGTGGGCTTCGCCCTGGGCGGGTTCCTGCTCTCGGTCGCCTACACGGCACCGCCGTTGCGCCTCAAGAAGCGCGGCCTGGGCGAGCCCGACGTGTTCCTGGTGTGGGGACCGCTCATGGTGGGGGGCACCTACTACGCGGCGGTCGGGCACCTGCCGTGGCAGGTCATCGTGGCGTCGATCCCCTACGGCCTGTTGTGCACGGCCGTGCTCATGGGCAAGCACATCGACAAGGCTCCCTTCGACGCGCCCCTCGGCATCCGCACCCTTCCCGTCGCCCTCGGCGAGCGCCGGGCGCGCGCCGTCACCATCGGCATGATGGTGGCGTTCTACGTGACCGTGGCGGTGTGCGTGGCGGTGCGGGCCCTGCCCTGGCCCGCCCTGGTGAGCTTCGGGGCCGTCCCCAAGCTGGTCCAGGCCTGGAAGGCGTTCAGCGTGCCCAAGCCCGACGCACCCCCGGCGGGGTTCCCGGTGTGGCCGCTGTGGTTCGCGGCCGTCGCCTTCGTCCACACCCGCCGGGCCGGTTCACTGCTCGTGCTCGGCCTCATCATCGCCGCCGTCGCCGACATCCGTTGGGGCTGATCGTCGGGCGAGGCCACCTGGCCGCCGGCTCCACGACCTAGCTGTTCGTCCCCTGCTGGCGCATGTACTCGGCCGTGCCGGCGAGGAACTTCTCCACGTCGGCGGCCTTGCTCGAGGCGACATCGCCGAACCACGCCGGCACGTAGACCTGCGCCGCGTCGGCCGCCACCCCCGCCAGGATGGTGGTCACGGCCTCCTCGACGGTGATCGATTCCACCTGGGCCGTGAAGGGGTCGTTGTCGGGGAGGGTGAAGAGCTCGGTGTCGACCACGCCGGGGTAGATCACCGTCACCTTGACCCCGGTGTCCCACAGGTCGATGGCCATGGACTCGGAGAACACGGTGATCGCCGCCTTGGTGGCGGCGTAGGCGGCCTCGCCCGGGGGGCTCAGGGTGGCCGCCACCGAGGACACGTTGACGATGCGACCCTCGCCCCGCTCGAGCATCTGGGGGAGCAGGGCCAGGGTGAGGCGCACCGGGCTCGAGTAGTTGATGTTCATCACGGCGTCGACGGTCGCGGCGTCGAGGGCGGTGACGTGGCGGCGCTTGGGGATCCCGGCGTTGTTGACGAGCACGTCGACCCCACCGAACTCGCTCATGACCGCCACCGCCAGGGCGTCGACCGCGGCCGGGTCGGCCAGGTCGGCCACCCACATCCGCGACGACGGCGAGTGCCGGCGGCAGCGCTCGAGCACCTCGGCCAGTCGGTCGGTGCGACGCGCCACGATGCCCACCGTCGCCCCCGCCCGGGCCAGGGCCTCGGCCAGGCCCGCCCCGATGCCCGACGACGCCCCCGTCACGAGCACCCGTTTCCCTGCCACGTCGTATGCCATGGGTCACCCCCGTTTCCGCCCCGATCTTGGCTCAGATGAGGTGGTGTTGCACCAGCCACCGCCGCGCCACCGAGGCGGGAGCCTCGTGGTCCCGGTTCACCTCGATGGAGAGCTCGGACATCTGATCGGTGGTGAGCTGCGCCGAGAGGCGATCGAGCGCCGCCGCGCACCGGGCGCGTGGCCACGGCGGTGCGGATCACCGGGATCAGGTTGTCGGCGTCGAGGAGATGCTTGTCGTCGACGAGGGCCACGAAGCCGTCGCCCAGGACCGATCCGTCGTCGGAGGACAGCGGCGCGACCTGGACCTCCCCGCCTTGGAGGGCGGCCACGGTGATGGGGCCGGCGTCGTCGAGGGACGTGAAGGACTTGAAGTGCAGCCCGTAGGTGGTCTCCAGGCCCATTTGGCACTGGGCGGCGCCGGGGCATCCGGGGGGCCCGCCCAGCACCAGCTTGGCCGCCACCGGTCGGAGGCTCGACAAGGTGGTGAGGTGGTCGGCGGCCGCGGTGGCGCGCGTCACGGCGAACACCTCGGTGTCGAGGGCGGGGGCGGGGTCGAGCACCGTCACCCGGGCTGGGGCGAGCAGTCGCCGCAGCGCCGGTACCGCCGTGGAGGTCGTGGTGGCGGCGGCGGTGGCGCCGGCGTCGAGGAAGCGCAGGAGCGCGCCGGCGTCGTCGGGGTAGAGGTCGAGCTGCCCCGACGCCACGGCGGCCTCGACCGCGGGGCGCAGGCCCGACCCGCTTCTCGGGCCGGTGCGCAAGGTGACCCTGGCCCCGGCACGGGTGAGGACATCGGCGTACAGGGTGGCGGTGATGACCGACGCCGTGGTGTCGAGGGACCCGATGGTGATGGTCGGCCCCGACGCCGGCCTCGGGGTGGGCCCGGCCCCTCCGCACGCCGCCGCCATGACGCCGAGGACGATCGCGCCCAACAGGACCTGCAACCGGCGCGTCACGGGCTCCCTGGCTACCAGGAAACCGGACCCCTACGCTCGCAGGGCGCACGACGAGGAGGCACCGTGAGGACCAAGGTCACCGACATGCTCGGGGTGGAGTTCCCCATCCTGGCCTTCAGCCACTGCCGCGACGTGGTCGCCGCGGTCACGAAGGCGGGCGGATTCGGGGTCCTCGGGGCGGTGGCGCACACGCCGGAGCAACTCGACGTGGACCTCGCCTGGATCGAGGAGCAGACCCGGGGCGGGCGCTACGGGGTCGATCTCCTGCTCCCGGCCAAGTACGCCGGCGCCGAGGAGGGCGGGATCGACGCGGAGGCCGTCCGGCACCTGCTCCCGGCCCCGCAACAGGAATTCGTCGACGAGATCCTGCGCCGCTACGGCGTGCCCGAGCTCCCCGACGACCTGAGGACGGGATCGGAGCGCAACGTGCTCGCCAACGTGGCGTCGAAGGGCTACGAGCCGCTGCTCGACGTGGCCTTCGCCCACGACATCGCCCTGGTGGCGAGCGCGCTGGGGGCACCCCCGCCGTCGCTGCTGACTCGGGCCCACGACGCCGGGGTGGTCGTGGCCGCCCTGGCCGGCAACCTCACCCACGCCGAGCGGCACAACGCAGCCGGGGTCGACGTCATCGTGGCCCAGGGGACCGAGGCGGGCGGCCACACCGGCGAGATCTCCACCATGGTGCTCGTGCCCGAGGTCGTCGACGCCGTGGCACCCACGCCGGTGCTGGCGGCGGGCGGTATCGGCAACGGCCGCCAGATCGCGGCCGCCCTGGCCCTCGGGGCCGAAGGGGTGTGGTGCGGGTCGGTGTGGCTCACCACCGAGGAAGCCGAGACCCATCCGGCGGTGAAACAGAAGTTCCTCACCGCCACGTCGCGCGACACCATCCGGTCGCGCTCGCTCACGGGCAAGCCGGCCCGCATGTTGCGCAGCGCCTGGACCGACGAGTGGGAAGGGGCCGACTCTCCCGGCGCGCTGCCCATGCCCCTGCAGAGCGCGCTCGTGGCCGAGGCCCAGCACCGCATCAGCCGGGCCGCCACCACCGAGGGATCGGGCGCCAACAAGCTGGCCAACTACTTCGTGGGCCAGGTGGTGGGGCAGATGGACCGCATCCGACCCGCCCGCCAGGTGGTGCTGGAGATGATGACCGAGTACGCCGAGGTGGCCCAGCGCTTCGCCGATCAGGTCGCCGAGGAATCCTCGGTCTAGGCGTCCTGCGCAGCCCCGGCTACGTTTCCACCGGGGCGCTGGGCGTGAACGCCACCGGGAGCGTCTCGAAGCCGACGATGAAGTTCGACACCCGCAAGGGGTGGGTGTCGTCGTCGGCCAGGTGGATGTCGGGCAGCCGGTCGAGGATGCGGTCCACCATGCCCACGATCTCGGCCCGGGCCAAGCGGTGCCCGAGGCACAGGTGTGCCCCGAACCCGAAGGCGACGTGGTCGTTGGGCTGGCGGCGGATGTCGAAGGTCTCGGGGTCGTCGAACACCGTCTCGTCGCGGTTGGCCGACGGATAGAGCAGCAGCACGTTCTGGCCGGCGCCGATGGTCTGGCCGTGCAGCTCGACGTCGACCACGGCACGGCGGTTGAAGTTCTTGATGGGCGTCACCCAGCGCAGCATTTCCTCGACGGTGCCGGGGAGCAGCTCCCGGTCGCCACGGAGGTCGTCGAACTGGTCCTGGTGGTGCAGGAGCGCCTCCATGCCGCCGCTGATGACGTGACGGCTGGTCTCGTCCCCACCGATGAGCAGCAGGAGCGACTCGTAGACGAGGGAATCGTCGTCGATGCGCTCGCCGTCGACCTCGCCCTGGACGAGCACGCCCAACAGGTCGTCGGCGGACATGCTCCGGCGCCGTTGGTCGATGAGCTCGCGCACGAAGCTGTCCCATTCCATGAAGGCGGCCCCGGCCTTGGTCATGGCGTCGGGGTCCTTCGATCCCTGGGACATGAGCAAGGTGTCGGACCATTCGAGCAGTCGCTCCCAGTCCTTCGGATCGAAGCCCAGCATGTCGGCGATGAGGACCAGGGGGAGGGGTGCGGCGATGTCGGCCACCAGGTCGCACGCACCCTTCTCGCACACCCGGTCGATGATCTCGTCGCACACCTGGCGGATGCGGGGCTCGCGGTCGCGCACCGCCTGGGGGGTGAACCCGGCGCTGACGATGCGGCGCCGGCGCCGGTGCTCGGGGGCGTCCATGTCGATCATGTACGGCAGCGGGGTGTTGGGACGCGACCCGCCCGTGCTCGAGAAGCGTTGGGGGTCCTGGCCGATGGCCCGCACGTCCTCGTAGCGGGCGATGCCCCAGATGTCGTTGGCCTCGTCGTAGTAGGCGGGGGCGTGGCGGCGCATCCAGGCGAAGGCCGGGAACGGGTTCCCGGCATAGAACTCGCCGTCCATGAGGTCGATGCGTGGGGCCCCGGCGTCTGCCATCGGAACGTGCCTCCCCTGGATCTCACCACGCCAAGTGACCCCTAGACACGGCCAGTGGTCAGGCGTATCGTTCTACCGTCGTCGGCGGCTTGTCCACCGTAGGCGATATTGGGGGATGCGCGGGACGGGGCCGTCTCGGTACTGAGCGGTTCCTGGGGGGACCCGTCCCGCCGCCTTCCCGGCGCATCGACGTTCCCCTCGGCCGGGCACGAGACGTTCCTTCAGGAAGGAACGTCGGTGCCGGCGTGGCTCAGCCCAACCCGACCGATGCCAGCCACGTCCTCGCCACCGCGGCGGGCTGCTCCTTCTGGGCGGTCACGTCGAGGTTGAGCTGCGAGATCGCCGTCGTCGTCAACTTCTGGTCCAGTGAGCTCAGCGCCGCGGCCACCGCCGTGCTGTTCACCGACTTCCGGATCACAGGGACGATGTAGTCCGCGCCCTCGAGGTGCTTGTCGTCGGTGAGCGCCACGAAGTTGTTGCTCACGACGTTGCCGTCGCTGGAGAACAGCTCGACCACCTGGACCTCGCCGTTCTTGAGGGCGGCCACGCTGAGCGGCCCCGCTTCGTCGAGGGACTTGAAGCTGGCGAAGTGCAGTCCGTACACCGACTCGAGCCCGGGCTGGCACCCGGCGAAGGTGGGGCACTCGGGCGGTCCACCCAGGATCATCTTCGAGGCGTACGGTGCCAGGCTCGAGATGGTGGTCAGGTGGTCCTTGGAGGCGGTGGCCTGGGTGACGGCGAACACGTTGGTGTCGAGCGCGCTCGAGGCGGGCAGCACGGTGACCCCGAACGAGGAGAGCGCCGACTTGTCGGCGGCGATGGCGGTGGCGATCTGGGTGCCGGCGGGCTGGGGCTTGCCGCCGTGGAGATAGCCCAGGAGCGACGCCGCGTAGTCAGGCTCGAGGTCGATCTGGCCGTGCTCGAGGGCGGGGACGACGACGGCCCGGGTCCCGAGGGCGGGCTCCACCGTGACCTTGTAGCCGGCGTGGGTGAGGACGTCGCCGTAGAGGTTGGCCACGATCTCCTGCTCTTCGAAGTTGGTGGCCCCGATCTTGATGGTCGGCTTGGCCGCCGCGGGCGCCTTCGTACTACTGCAACCGGCCAAGACAAGGGCCGTCGTGCCCACAGCAGCGATCGTCATCAGTGCACGTCGGAGCGACATGGGGGAGGCCTTCCTGTGCTGGGGGGGCGGGCGCCTGTCCCGAGGTCTTCAGACCAGGACGGGGTGGAGAAGCGTGGGCCGTAGTGTTCCTAAGCCGATTGAAATAGTCAAGTTTTTTCGGAGCTCAGGCCACGGCCGGTGCCTGCGCCCGCGTGGCGGCACCGAGCCCCCTCGGCAGCTGCCGCCGCAGGGGAAGCGGGGTGAGGATCCGCTGCAGGACCCCGAGACCAACCGCCACCACCGCCGCCAGCAGCGCCACCAGCAGCGCGCCGGCGAACGCTTCGACCGTGTTGTTGGTGTTGAGCCCGGAGATGACCGGGGTCCCGAGATCGGTGTAACTCACGTAGGCAGCCAGCGTGGAGGTCGCCACCACCTCGATGGACGCGGTGCGGACCCCGGCCATGAGGAACGGCGTGGCGAGGGGCAGCTCGACCGTGCGCAGTACCTGGCCACCGGTCAGCCCCATGGCTCGGGCCGCGTCGCGTACGTCGGCGTCGACCTCGCGCATGCCGACGTAGGTGTTGGTGAGGATGGGGGGGATGGCGAGGACCACGAGCGCCAGGAAGGCGCACAGGAACCCACCCCACCGCAGCGAGATCCACGGCACGATGGCGAACAGGGTCAGCAGCGCCAGGCTCGGCACCGCCCGCGCCGCGTTGGCGGCGTTCACCGCCACCAACCCACCCCGACCGCTGTGCCCGAGGACCAGGCCGATGCCCCCTCCGATGACGAGGGCGCCGATCACGACCGCCATCGACAGCTCCGCCTGGCGCCACAAGAGCTCGGGGATGCCGCTCGGTCCCTTCCAGTTCGCGGCGGTGGTGAACCAGGCCGCCACGCTGGCTACGAAGTGCCGGAAGTGGTCCCAGATCGCCACGTCACACCGCCCGGGCCCGGCGCCCCGAGCGCGACCAGGGGACGACCAGTCGTTGCACGCCCACGAGGATCAGGTCGAACACCGCGGCGAGGACCACCGAAAGCACCAGGCCGACGATGATGGGGGTGTAGTACCCGATGTTGAACCCGTAGGTGATCTGCTGGCCCAGTCCACCCAGCCCGATCAACGCCGTCACCGTGACGAGGCCGATGACCGTCGCCGTGGCGACGCGCAATCCTGCGAACACGTAGGGAAGCGCCAGAGGCAGATCGACGCGCACGAGGGCGGCCCGCGGGGTGTAGCCCATGGCCACCGCCGCCTCCCGGGCTTCGTCGGGCACGGCGTCGAGACCGGCCACGGTGTTCCAGATGAGGATCAGCAACGTGTAGCCGACGAGGGCGATCTCCGCCGTCGGGTACGAGGCCACGTAGCCGGTGATCGGCCCGAGGATGGCGAAGAGCGCCAACGACGGGATGATGTACAAGGTGCTGGCGAACCCGAACGATCGTGGGGCGCAGGACCCGGTAGCGCCATGCCAACAGGGCCAGGGGAACCGACAGGCACAAGCCGATGCCGACGGCGATCAGGCTGAGCGAGATGTGCTGCAACAGGTCAGAGCTGATCTGGCTCCACTGACCCGTGACGTAGCTCCACTGGAAGAAGGGCTGTGCCGTCCCCATAGGCCGAGACTGTAACCGTGGGCGTAACGTAGCAACCCGTGATCACCCTGGAGCATGTCTCCAAGCGTTACGGGCCCGACAACGTGGCAGTCAAGGACCTGAGCTTCGAGGTCGGCGACGGAGAGCTCACCGTCCTCGTCGGTCCGTCCGGGTGCGGCAAGACGACGACCTTGCGCATGATCAACCGGCTCATCGAGCCGACCGCTGGTCGTATCCTCATCGCCGGCGAGAACGTGCTCACCAAGAACCCGGTGACGATGCGGAGGGGTATCGGGTACGTGATCCAACAGGGTGGGCTCTTCCCCCACCGCCGCGTCTTCGACAACGTGGCCGTCGTACCCCGTCTCCTTGGATGGGACAGCGCTCGGGTGGAGCGCCGCGTCAACGAGTTGCTCGAGCTGGTCGGCCTCGATCCCAAGAACTACGGCCGGCGTTTTCCACACGAGCTCTCGGGCGGTGAGCGCCAACGCGTGGGCGTGGCCCGGGCCCTCGGCGCCGATCCCCCCGTGCTCCTCATGGACGAGCCCTTCGCCGCGGTGGACCCCGTGACCCGCCAACGCCTCCAGAACCAATTCCTCGATCTGCAGGAGGCGCTCAAGAAGACGATCGTCTTCGTCACCCACGACATCGAGGAGGCCGCCAAGCTCGGCGACCGCATCGCCGTGCTCTCCAAGGGTGGTGTGCTCGAGCAGTACGACACGCCGGCCGAGATCCTGGGACGGCCCGCCACGCCCTTCGTGGCGGACTTCGTGGGGGCCGACCGCGGTGTGCGGCGTCTGGCGGTGGTACGGATCGAGCCCGAGGACCTGGCGCATCCGCCCGTCATCGCTCCGACCGCCACCATGGACGAGGCCCGAGCCCTCGCCGACGGCACCGAGGCCAAGACGGCGGTGGTGCTCGACGACAACGGCCGGTTGGTGGGGTGGGTCTCGCTCGAGCCGGGCCCCGAGGGGACCGTCGGCGCCCACACCGAGAAGTTCGCGGCCCAGGTGCCACTGGGCACGACGTTGCGCGCCGCGTTGGGCGAGATGCTCCAGCACGACGTCCGCTGGATCCCCGTGGTCGACGAGGACGAGCGCTATCTCGGCGTGCTCTCGCCCAACCGTCTGCACGCGGCGATGCGTCGCTCGGTGGGTGGCACCCCGGTCGAATCCTGAAGGGACGAGTCCGTGCAGCTCCGCTTGGGAATCGTGACGCCCGTCGTCCACATCAACCCCCGCTTCGACCCGCCCAGCTGGGAGTCGACCGGAACCATCGACGACATCATCGCCGTGGCGAAGGCCGCCGAGCGCTTCGGCTACGACGTGGGTGGCGTGCTCGGAGCACATCGCCATTCCCCAATCGGCGACGGACGTGCGGGGGCCCCGCTACTGGGACCCCACCACCACGCTCGCGTTCGTGGCCGCCAACACCGAGCGCATCTCCCTCCTCAGCCATGTCGTGGTGCTCGGCATATCACCACCCCTTGGAGTTGATCAAGCGGTGGGGCACACTCGACGTCGCCAGTCACGGGCGGGTGATCCTCGGTGTTGGCGTCGGCTCTCTCGAGCCCGAGTTCGAGCTCCTCGGCCATCAGTTCGAGGGGCGAGGGGAACGATCGGACGATGCCCTGCGGGCCATCCGGGCCAGCTGGGGCGTACGCGAGCCCGTCTACCGTGGCACCCATTTCGAGTACTCGGGATTCGTGGTGGACCCATCGGGACTGCCCCGCCCCCTGGACATCTGGGTGGGAGGCCGCACCCGGCGTTCGCTGCGGCGCGCCATCGAACTGGGCGACGGCTGGATCCCCTTCCGGTTGAAGGTCCAAGATCTCAAACCGATTCTCGACGACCCCGGGTCAAGGATGCGATCGCGGCCCGGGACCGGCCCTTCAGTCTGATCTTCCCGCCCGACCCGCCCGTCGATCCCGCCGGTGCGCCCGATGCGGCCGCCGAGGTCGTGCGGGGATTTGCCGAGCTGGGAGCGACGGGCTTGAGCCTCCGGTTCCGGCACCATTCCCGGAGCCACTACATCGAGCAGTTGCAAGCCATGACGGAGCTCGTGGCCGGGTTGTGAGCGCCCCGGGCGCGGGCGTCGAGCTCGAGACGGGAACCTTGAATCGCTCCTCGGACTCGAGGATCTCGTCGCAGATGTCAGCCGCCGGCATGTCGGTGACCGAGACGTAGGCGAGCGCGAGCGCCACGACACTGTCGGGGAACCGGTCTCCGACCTCCTCGAGCGCGGCGAGGACCTGGACGCGGTCGGGGTCGTCGGCGGCGTCGCCGAGGGCGGAGACGACCGCGTCCTGACACTCCTGGGAGACGGCATCGGCGACGAGGGGGACGGCGGCTCGGTACTGGGACTGGGTGAGAAACGCCGTCGGATTCTGCTTGCGCCGGAGCGCGTGCACGGCAGTCCGGATCACCGTCGACTGTTCTTTGAGGTCACTGTCCGAAAGGCTTCGAAGTGTGGGGGCGACGCCGCCGTCTCCCACCCATACGAGCGTCCGAAGAAGCCGCTCGAGCCGAGCCTCTGGCGTCGACGGAGACCGGTCAGCCTCGTCGCTCGGCGTCGTGGACGCCGCCGCGGCCGGCTCGCTCCCGTCCTTCTCCCCGACCTCGTCCATGCCGGCACCCGACCTTCAGTCTCGCTCGACGGAATTTCCACACGACACTAGGGGCACGGGGTCGCCCCTCGTTCCCCGGTCGATCCGACCTTCGACAGGCCCGTCGTCGTCACCGACTGGCATGCTGGCGCCCGTCGCAGGGAGCGGGGAGGGAGCGAGATGGCACGAGTCGAGTTCGGGGGCCGGATCGGACGCGATTGGCGGGACTCGGAGCCATGGTGGCCCCCCGTGGCGAAGCCGCCCGAGGGAGCACCCAACGTCGTCCTCGTGGTGCTCGACGACGTCGGCTTCGCCCAACTCGGCTGCTACGGATCCGACATGGACACCCCCGTGCTCGACGGGCTCGCCGGCCGCGGGGTGCGGCTGTCGAACTTCCACACCACCGCCCTGTGCTCGCCCACCCGGGCGTGCCTGCTCACGGGACGGAACCATCACCGCAGCGCCATGGGGCGGGTCGCCGACCTGGCCATCGGCTTCCCGGGCTACTGGGGCAAGCCGCCCCGAGAGAACGGCTACCTGTCGGAGATCCTGCGCGCCCATGGCTACGCCACCTACGCGGTGGGCAAATGGCACCTCACGCCTGAGGACGAGACCAACATGGCGGGGTCGCGCGCCACATGGCCGCTGGGCCGGGGCTTCGACCGGTGGTACGGCTTCCACGGGGGTGAGACGCACCAATTCATGCCGGCCCTGTTCCACGACAACCACGTCGTCCGGCCCCCTCGGTCCGTCGAGGAGGGCTATCACCTGAGTGCGGATCTCGCCGATCACGCCATCGAGTTCCTGGGCGACCTGCGCGCCGTCGACGCCGACCAACCGTTCTTCTTGTACTTCTGCACGGGGGCGTGCCACTCGCCGCACCACGCGCCGCCCGACTGGATCGCGCGCTACCGCGGCCACTTCGCGGGCGGATGGGACCGGTGGCGCGAAGCCGACCTACGCCCGCCAGCTCGAGATGGGGATCATCCCCCCCGGTACCGAACTGTCGCCCCGCCCCCCGTGGGTCCCGGCCTGGGACACGCTGGAACCGCGCCAACGGGAGCTGGCGGAGCGGTTCATGGAGTGCTTCGCCGCCTATCTGTCCTACACCGACGCTCAGATCGGCCGGCTGGTCGATTTCATCGATGACCTGGGTGACTCGGACAACACCGTCGTCATGGTGGTGTCGGACAACGGGGCCAGCTCCGAGGGTGGGAAGGAGGGGTCGATCAACGACATCCGCCTCTCCAACTTCGACCCCGCCGGGGTGTCGGAGATGTACCGGCGCATCGACGAGATCGGCGGGCCCCTCAGCCATAACAACTACCCGTGGGGCTGGACCATGGCCGGCAACACCCCCTTCAAGCGTTGGAAGCGAGAGGTCCACGAAGGCGGCGTGGCCGACCCCTGCATCGTGGCGCTTCCCGGCGGCCGCCGGGTCGCACCCGGGGGTGTCCGCTATCAGTACGCCCACGCCGTCGACGTCCTACCCACCGTGCTCGAACTGGTGGGCGTGAGCGCACCCGAAGAGATCGACGGCATCGTCCAGTCCCACCTCGACGGCACCAGCTTCGCCTACCTCCTCGGTGCCGGCCACGAGGACCAGCCCGGCCGCCACATCACCCAACACTTCGAGATGCTGGGTTCGCGCGCCATCTATCACGATGGGTGGAAGGCGGTGACCTTTCATCCCGTCGGACCCCTCTACGACGACGGGCTCAAAGTGAACGCACCGTTCGACGAGGACGTGTGGGAGCTGTACCACGTGGCCGAGGACCACTCCGAAGTCCACGACCTCGCCGCCGAGCACCCGGAGAAGGTGGCCGAGCTGGTCGAACGGTGGTGGGACGAGGCGCGTCGCAACGATGTGCTCCCGCTCGACAACCGCGTCCTCGAAGCCATCGCCCACCCCAAGCCCGATCACCGCCGCCCCCGTGACACGTTCCGGTATTTCCCCGGTGGCGCCCAGGTCCCCGAGCCGGTGGCGGTCAACGTGCGCAACCGGTCCCACGCCATCACCGTCACGATCGAGGTTCCGGCGGGAACGGTCCCCAACGGGGTGCTCCTCGCCCTGGGCTCCGCCCTCGGCGGCTGGTCTCTCCATCTCGTCGACGGGCACCTGCGCTACGTCCACAACCTGTACGGCAAGACCCGCCATGTCCTGCACGCCGGCGCCGCCCTCGGCTCGGGTCGCCACACGGTGGGGTTCACGTTCGAGAAGGACGAAGGCCTGGGCGGACCCGCCACGCTGCTCTACGACGGAGACGTGGTGGCGGAGGGCACCATCGACCGCTTCACGCCGGCCGGTTTCAACGGCGTCGGGGTCGGCGTCACGTGCGGGTACGAATGGGGTCCGGCGGTGGGAGAGGGCTACACGGCTCCCTTCCCGTTCAACGGGACCATCGTGCGGGCCGAGGTGACGACGACCGGTCCGGTCGTCCGAGATCCCGTCTTGGAGGTTGCCGCCATCCTGGCCGAACAGTGAAGCCACGGTCGATGGTGAGCTTCGTCGCGGCCGTGTAATGCTCGACCGGTGGCACCGATCGCCGAGCCGGCCGGCCCTGGCCGGGTCCACCGTCTGGCCATGCTCGTCACCGGGCCCTTGGCGAGCTGGCTCGGGGTCACCTTCTGGTTGGCGGTGGTGGCGGCGGCCATACCGTTTGCGGCCAAGCTCGGCTCGGTGGAGACGAGCAGGCTGACCGAGTTCCTCCCGTCCGGTGCGCAGTCCACCCGAGCGTTGGAGCTCGACCAACGGTTCCCCTCCGGTCGAGCGCTCGATGCGGAGGTGGTCTACTTCCGGAGATCGGGGCTGACGGCTACCGACCTGGCTCACGCCAACGGCGACAGGGTGCGCCTCGTGTCCCGGCTCCGAGGTGCCGTCGGGCACCCCTCGGGGGTCATCCCGGCCCCGGACGGCAAGGTGGGGGTGATCACCGTGCCCGTCCCCGGCAACGAGGTCGCCATCGAGCGCACCCTGAGGCAGATGAGGTCCGTCCTCGGCGACGGTACCGGCGGCCTCGAGATCCGTGTCACCGGGGAGGCGGCCATCCAGGCGGACCTGCTCGGTGCGTTCTCGGGAGCGAGCACCCTGCTCCTGGTGGCCACGGCCGGGCTGGTCGTGCTCCTCTTGGCGGCCACGTACCGCAGCCCCGTGCTGTGGGTCGTCCCCATCGCCTGTGTGGGCATCGCCGAAGCCCTGGCCCAGGCCGTCATCTATGCACTGGGACGCTCCGGGGTCACGATCAACGGGCAAAGCACGGCGCTCGTCACCGTGATCGTCTTCGGTGCCGGTACCGACTACGCCCTGTTGCTGACGGCTCGCTATCGGGAGGAGCTGCGGCGCCACCGCGAGCACCGTGTGGCCATGATGGTTGCGTGGCGGCGGGCGGCGGGGGCCATCGCGGCCTCGGCGCTCACCGTGGCTGCCACCCTGGCCTGTCTGTTGCCGGCCAACTTGAGCCTCACCGCGGACTTCGGTGTGGTCGGCATCGTCGGCGTGCTCTGCGCCGCGGTCGTCGTCCTCGGCGCCTACCCGGCGCTGCTCCTCGTCATGGGGCGGGGGATCTTCTGGCCTGCCGTGCCGCGCCTCGCCCCCGAGTTCGTCCAGCGGGGCCCGTGGGTGAGGCTCGGACGGCTGGTGAGCCGTGGTCGTCGGCCCGTGTGGGTGGCCGGGTTCGTGCTCCTGGGGGGCGCGGCGATCGCGCTGATCACGGTCGACACCAACGTCTCGTCGCTGAGCGAGCTCTCCTCGTCGGCCGCCTCGGTGCAGGGGTACGCCCTTCTCGAGGGCCATTTCCCCGCCGGAGAGGTGTCTCCGGTCGACGTGATCGTGACCGATGCGACCTACGTCCCCGCCGTTCGCCACGTTCTGTCCCGCCTTCCCGTCACCGCTGCGGTGGGCCCGGCCGAGCACGCGGCGGGCATGGCGCGCTTCGACCTGATCTTGTCCGTCAAGCCCACCGGGAACGCGGGGTTCGCGGCCATTCGTGAGCTTCGGGGCGCCGCCGACGCGGTCGCGGGTACGCACGTGTTGATCGGGGGCCAGACCGCCGAGGACTACGACACGGCCGTCGCCTCGCACCACGACACGCTGTTCATCGTCCCCGCCGCGCTGGCCGTCGTGTTGATCGTGCTGTGGCTGGTGCTCAGGGCGGTGCTGGGCCCATTGGTCGTGGTGGCCACGGTGGTGGTGACGTTCGCGGCGGCGCTCGGCCTCGCATCGGCGATCTTCGTCCCCCTCCTCGGTCTCCCGGGAGTCGATCCGACCGTGCCGCTGCTCACCTTCGTCTTCCTCGTGGCTCTGGGAGTCGACTACAACATCTTCCTGCTGACGAGGGTGCGCGAGGAGGTGAAGCGTGACGGGATCACCGTCGGCGTGCGCAACGGTGTCGCCAGCACCGGTGGCGTCCTCACCTCCGCCGGCATCATCTTGGCCGGAACGTTCTCGGTGCTGGCCATCTTGCCCATCGTGGCGTCGAGAGAGATCGGCATCGTCGTCGCCATCGGCGTCCTGGCCGACACATTCCTGGTCAGAACGATTCTGCTCCCCATGCTCGTCGCCGACCTGGGGACCCGCTTCTGGTGGCCCACGCGGGTCCCTCCGACGCACCCGACTCCGGTCCACGAAGGCGAGTCCACTCCGGGGGCGGCTTCTGCCTCCCTGACGCGCGGCCCACGCTGACGACCCCGACCCATCACGTGGAACCACCTGGGTGGTGGGCCGTGATACCCCGCTGTCGCTCCCTGCTTCGTAGCTCAAGACTTAGGCGAGGTTGCGCCCGCCAGATTCCGCGATCGCGGGCGTCCTCGCAGAGCAACCCGGTTTGGCGGCCGGATGTCGTCTCTCGACGACGGCCCTCGCCGTTTCCGGGAGTGGGAGTCTTGTGGAGAGATCACTTGAGAACGAGACACTGCCGCTGGCTCAGGAACAACGAAACCTCACTAGGTCCCGCATTAGGCAAGCCGCAATGGAGGTCGTCGCTCGACGAGGCTTCACTGCAACAATCGCGGAGATCGCCGAAGTGTCCGGTGTGAGCGGGCGCACCGTCATCCGCCACTACGTGAACCATGACCACTTGATCGCCGAAACGGTCACGGACATGTTCGAGGCGTGCGGCCTCCCCCGGCGCAGCGTTGACTTCGACCGCTGGGTCGAGAGCGTGCCAGGCCCCAGTGACGACCTCGACGAGTGGATCCGATTCATCGCCGTGACGTTCCACACCAGGACCGCCTCCATCGTCGGCGCCGCCTTCTGGAGCATCTACTCCCCTCCCAAGGGCCACGAATCCGAGGTCCTCACGGACATGGCTGCCCTCCGACGCGATTACCGGCTGCGAGGAATGAGCTACCTCGTGAACCTGGCGTGGCGGACGGCGGGCGGGACGGGCGAACCTCCTGAGGATCTCGTCATGGCGTTCGCCCTCAATCTCTCGGCGTTCACGACCCACGCGCTCATGATCGACTTCGACCAGACCCCTGAACAGATCGGGATCCTGACCGCCGACGTCTTGACGGCGCTCCTTCGGCGCGCCGTCCATGACCAACGATCGGCACGGGAAGTCGCCGACCGCTGACCGACCGGGGGCTCCACGGGCCACTCGGACACCGCTGACCCGATCTCCTTCGAAGCGCCTTGGCCGATGCCGGACGCAGCCCTTCTGCCAATCCACTCCGAAAGCGCGGCCGCCCGAGGAAGAATCCACGTCGCAGTGAGCTGACCGAGCGAGATCATCGGCCACCGTGGCGCTGCAGCGGTTGAAGAGAGCCCGTCTCCTCCGGTCTGAACCGCCGACCACGGGGCGCCGGCAGGAAAGACCGGATGGCCTGGGTCCGAGCCGATCGACCTAGGTGAAATCACCTGGGCCTGACCGGGTAATTGCACCGTTTCGGGTGGAACCTCGGAGGTGCTGAATAGGGGCAGGTTGATTGCGGGCGATGCGCGAGGCGATTGGGGGCCCGATTTGAGGGGTTGCCGTGGGGTGCCACGCCTGGGTCGCATGCGACCGGAAGTGAGTGAGGGTGCTCAGAAGTTCGGAGGCTGCCGCGGGATCTGCTGATTGCTAACTGCTCTCGAGCGGTCCGCGTCGCAGGTGGGGAAATGGGGACTCGATGTTTAGACGAGATGGACGGGCCATCAACCGGGTGGCTCGCGCCGCCCTGACGACCTTGGTCGTCACCGCCGCCGCGATCGGCGGCGTCGAGGAACTGACGAGTCAGCCCTCGGCGGCCCTCACCCTGTTGACGATCAGCGTGGCCCCGCTCACGGCGTCGATCGCGGCGGGGAACACCGAGCAATTCACCGCAACCGGGCACTACCTGGGTGGAAGCACCGCTGATATCACCAACTCGGTGACATGGTCCTCGTCGCTGACGGGCACCGCCACGGTCTCGAGCACCGGGCTCGCCACCGGGGTCGGCACCGGCGCCACCACCATCACCGCCACGTCCGGGCTCATCGCCGGGACCGCCGCGCTGACGGTCACGCCGGCCGCGCTGGTGAGCATCAGCGTGTCCCCGCTCACGGCGTCGATCACGGCGGGCCACACCCGACAATTCACGGCCACCGGCACCTACTCCGACCTGAGCACGGCGAATCTCACCAACTCGGTGACGTGGTCGTCGTCGCTGACCTCGGCCGCCACCGTCTCGAGCACCGGCCTCGCCACCGGGGTCGGCACCGGCGCCACCACCATCACCGCCACGTCCGGGCTCATCGCCGGGACCGCCGCGCTGACGGTCACGCCGGCCGTGCTGGTGAGCATCAGCGTGGCCCCGCTCACGGCGTCGATCACGGCGGGCCACACCCAACAATTCACGGCCACCGGCACCTACTCCGACCTGAGCACGGCGAATCTCACCAACTCGGTGACGTGGTCGTCGTCGCTGACCTCGGCCGCCACCGTCTCGAGCACCGGCCTCGCCACCGGGGTCGGCACCGGCGCCACCACCATCACCGCCACGTCCGGGCTCATCGCCGGGACCGCCGCGCTGACGGTCACGCCGGCCGTGCTGGTGAGCATCAGCGTGTCCCCGCTCACGGCGTCGATCACGGCGGGCCACACCCAACAATTCACGGCCACCGGCACCTACTCCGACCTGAGCACGGCGAATCTCACCAACTCGGTGACGTGGTCGTCGTCGCTGACCTCGGCCGCCACCGTCTCGAGCACCGGCCTCGCCACCGGGGTCGGCACCGGCGCCACCACCATCACGGCCACGTCCGGGCTCATCGCCGGGACCGCCGCGCTGACGGTCACGCCGGCCGTGCTGGTGAGCATCAGCGTCTCCCCGCTCACGGCGTCGATCACGGCGGGCCACACCCAACAATTCACGGCCACCGGCACCTACTCCGACCTGAGCACGGCGAATCTCACCAACTCGGTGACGTGGTCGTCGTCGCTGACCTCGGCCGCCACCGTCTCGAGCACCGGCCTCGCCACCGGGGTCGGCACCGGAGCCACCACCATCACGGCCACGTCCGGGCTCATCGCCGGGACCGCCGCGCTGACGGTGACCCCAGCCGTGCCGCCGCCTCCGTCGCCCTCGCTCACCACGAGTCCGGGAAGAGGGAGAAAGCGGTCAGCCCTCACGCTCCAGGGCGCGAACTTCGCGCCCAATCAGGTCGTCACCGTGAAGTACCTGTCCCAGACGAAGGACACCGTCCTGTGCCAGACCACGACGGACACCTTGGGGGGATTCAGGTGTACGTCGACGATCCCCCGGGGCCGCCATGGCGGCAAGAAAGGGGTGCATACCATCGTGGCCAGGGACGCCTCGGGCGACCAGGCGAGGGCGAGATTCACCGTCACGGGGCGCAGGGGGTAGTCGGAGCGATCGAAGGCCTCACGATCCGAGGATCGCCACCGTCCGACCCACGGTCTCTCGGCGCGCCATCGCATCGATCGCCGCCGGAATCTCATCGAAGCCGATGACCCGACCGACCACCGGCTTGATCTTCTGGGCCAGGACGAGCGTGATGATCTCGCCCATGATGCGCTCGCCCAGCTCGTACGGGAGAAAGTTCCAGCCCATGCCGGTCTTCAGGAATGTCAACGCATCGGGTTCCTGATAGGAAAGCAAGACGCCACACAGCTTGAGATTGCCCAGAGCGATCCGGCGCGGTACGAGGAACTTCTCGTCGGCGACCGCCTTGTCAGAGGCAAAGCCCATCATCAGATAACGCCCGTTGTACTTCGTGCACTGCAACGACTTCTCCATGACGGCCTCGCCGACATTGTCGAAGACGACGTCGACACCCTGGTTGTCCGTCTGAGCGAGCACCACCCCGGCGAAGTCGGTCGTCGAGTAATTGATGGCCACCTGGGCACCGAGCTCCAGGCAGAGGCGCACCTTTTCGTCGGTACCGGCGGTGGCGAAGACCCGCGCCCCGGCGTGGGCCGCCAGTTGAATCGCCGCTGAGCCCGATCCGCCGGCTCCGGCATGAATGAGCACCGTCTCCCCGGCTCGAAGATCGGCGCGGTCGACGAGGCCCAACCATGCCAGGTGGAACGGGAAGTACAACGCCGCCGCATCGGGCAGAGGAATTGACTCGGGCATGGCAAAGGTCGAGGCGGCCGGGCACAACGCGTATTCGGCGTAGCCACCGTGCGCTGCTTTGGGAATGGCGACGACGCGCTCGGTGCAGCCAGTGCTCGGTGCCCGTTCCGCACGAATCGACGACGCCCATGACTTCCATTCCCGGGCTGTAGGGCAGCTCGGGCCGAACCATCATGTTGCCGCCCGTGATCCGTTCGAGGTCGTTGAGATTGAGGGGGATGGCGTGGACCTTGATGCGCATCTCGCCGGGGTCGGGCTCAGGGATCGCCACCTCGTCGAGCTTCAGCACGTCCAACGGCGGCCCGTAGGTGTGCGTTCGCCACGCTCGCATCACACCGTCACGTCTTGCCATGGTCCTGTCCGTTCCCCCTTTGCGTCCCACCGGTGCCGGGATGTGCGGCCGCCCCGAGACTACGGGAGGGCCTCGTCCGGGACATCGAAGAATTCCTGGTACGAGCGGGTTCGCTCCCGCAGAGCACCGGCATCGAGACCGGTGTCGGCGAAGGAGTAGCTGTGGCCGCCGTGCTTTTCTTTCGGGTTCTCGGCCAGGAATCGGCGCATGGCCCCGTCGGCCTCGACTGTGAGCTCGATCCCGAGGCGCTCGTAGATCATGTGCACCACTGCCATTGGATCGGCCAGGAACTCACCGAAGAACACGTCCACAGCCTGCTCGGGGGGGACGGTACCGTCGCGCCGAGCCGCCACGGCCCGGTCGAGACCGAGGATGATGTCATCGACCCACTCGGAAGCAACCGCATCGATCGCGACGTCGTCGCTGGCCAGGCGACGAAGGAGGTCCACCAAGGACGCCAGCGAGCACACGACGCGGAGAGGATCTCGGTGGGTGTGGACGATCAGGGCCCCGGGATATTCCCGCATCATCGGCCCGAGCGCCCACAGATGCGCTGGGGACTTGATCACCCAGCGTTCGGCAGGGTGGGCCGATTGCAGGTACTGGAGGAACAACCGGTGGTACCGGTAGGCGGGTGCCATGTCGGCCTGGTGGAGCAGCCACGTCTGGTACTCGGGGACCCGGTACTGGGTGGCGAAGATCATGCTGCGAAAATCCCCAGCCGTGATCCGCACGCACTCCTGGCCCAGTCGCGCCCCCATGTCGTGCATGCCCAGAAACCCCGGGATGAGGAGCTCGGCATTGGCCAGATTGGCCTGCACCTCGTCGATCCGTGGGTCGGACTCGTAGGTGGCGGTCTCCGGTGGCGGCCACGGTTGGTCGACCTCCCAGGTGAGGGGGACTCGATTGGCCGGGTCCTGGGCAAGGAGGTCGAACAGGATGGTCGTGCCCGTCCGAGGTTGCCCGAGGACGACGATGGGCGGGCGGACGTCGCCCTCTGCGATCTCGGGGTTGCGCTGCACCCAGTCGACCACGCGCAACCGGTTGCTCAGGTAGCTCGCGATCTCGGAGCCGGCAATGACCGAACCGAGCTCGTTCAGCTTGGCGCCGTGATTCAGCGCTTCGACCAGGCGGTCGGCCCCCTCACGCCACGTCACGTCGCCGAAGTCATCCAGGCCCGTCGCCTGAGATGCTTGGTCCGCGAGATCGTCAACCGAAAGCGTTTCAGCCGTCATGATGCCCTTGCAACGTGGCACTCGGCGGAGGTCAAGGCCGTCTTCACGAACGGGAAGTCAATCACGTTTGTCACCGTTCTTGTCGGCCGATTCTGCTCCGGTTACTTCCTCACCCGGTAGTCGATGAATGTGGCGAACGGTGACTGGCGGACGCCGAGGTGATCGAGATCGAAGGACAAGGTGAATCCGTCGAAGAGGCGCTTGCCGGCACCGAGGACGACCGGCGCGACGATGAGGGTGATTTCGTCGACATACCCGCCGACGAGGGCTTGGCGGATGATGTCGGCACCCCCCATGACGTGGACCTCCTTGTCGTCGGCGGCGGCCTTGGCCCGCTCGACGGCGTCGGCGATGCCGCCCACGAATATGAAATCGTCGCCTGGCGGCTGGTCCTCGGTGTGGTGGGTGACGATGAAGAACGGCAGGTTCCACGGATTGGTATCGCCCCAGTGCCCGGCCGCCTCGTACGTACCCCGTCCGCCGATGACGGCCCCGGTTGCACCTATGGCTTCGTCCAACCAGGCCTTGTCCTCCCCGGTCGGTTCGCCGCGGGCACCCGAGTCGTAGCTCCACGGACCGCCGAAGACCCAGTTGTGCAGTCGCTCGCCCCCTACCCCGAGTCCGCAGCCGGGACCGTCATCGGGCCCGGTGATGTAGCCGTCGACCGACACCGTGATCCCGGCAATGACCTTGCTCATGGCCTGCCTCCCGTGATCGTGAGGCGCCACCCGCTCCCCCGGCGCTCCGAGGATCTCGACGGTCGCAGCCCGCCGAACGGATTGCAACCGCCGCCGCCAGCAGTGCTCGCGAGAGTAAGCACGAGGACGGGGCCGGATGAGACGCGTCGGCGAGGCAGCCGTGGTGAAGGCTGTGGCGCCCAGGGTGGGGCCTCAAGAATGCCTCTGACCTGGTCGATCCCCTGTCATGGCGAATGGTCGGCTGCGTCGCCTCGTGTCAGGCGAGGCGAGAGGAGCACATTTCGCGGCCATGCTGTGCATGGGGCCGCTCGCCGCGGTCGCCATCTTGGCGTTGCGGGAGCTGCATCTCGTTGCTCGAACGCCGATCTGGTTGATTCCACTGATTCTCGTCGGCGGACAGCTCCTCACGATCGCGACTGGTCTTTGGTGGGACCGGTCCCACGGCCGCCTTCAGCTCCACGTCCTCATCGCGTCGCAAATGATCCTCGTGACCTCGGTCATCTATGCGACCGGTTGGGGACCAGCGCTCGGCATCGGCCTGGTCCTGGTCGGTCAGGACGCGTTGGCGGTGACGGGCTCGTCCTCGCAGCGCGTGGTCCTGGGATGGACGCTGGCCTGTCTGGCTGCCGGTGAAGGACTGATCGCGCTCCGTTGGGTCCCCTCGTTGCTGCCCATCCCCGAGGTGCACGGTCTGGCCATCTTGACGGGGATCGGCATCGTGTTCTCGTACCGGTCTTTGCGTTCGGCCCTGATCGACCGAGAGCAGTCAGCCGCCTTGACCGAGAGTCGCGAGAGGCGGTTCCGGGCGCTCGTGCAGAGCTCCTCAGACCTGGTTTTCGTGGTCGACGTGACGACCGTGGTGACCTATGCGAGCCCGTCGTGTACGAAAGTGCTCGGATACGAGCCCAGAGTGCTCTTGGGCTCTGAGGCGGGTGTGCTCGTGCACGAGGATGACATCGAGAATCTCCGCGTCACCCTCCGCCGCACGCTGGGAGTTCCCGGGGGGTCGACCGAGTTCTCCTTCCGTGTCCGTCACCTCGACGGAATGTGGCGCTGGCTCGAGGGGCTCGCCACGAACCTGCTCGATGATCCGGCCGTGGCAGGGATGGTCATCAACGCTCGCGACGTCACTGCACGCCGAGCACGCTTGGAGCGCCAAGCGGCGATCTCCGATCTGGGCCGAGAAGTATTGCGGGCCACGACGTTCGAGGAATCCGTGGAGTGCGCCGCCGAGGTGATCGTCCGCATCGTGCACGCCAGCACCTGTCGGATCGTCAGCGTCAGTGCACGCGTGAGTGCCAACCGGCGGGGAGGCGCGGAAGTCGACCCGGCCAGCCTCGGCACGGGGTTGGCCGAACCAGGCGATCCACCAACGCTGCGGGTACCGGTGGGAGATCCTGACGAGCCGCTTGCCTACATCGAGGTCTTCAAGGACATGCCGACGACGCGGGACGACGAACTGTTCGTTGAGATGGTCGCGGGCATCGTCCTTTCGTCGACCGTGCGTTTCGGCGCCGAAGACGCCATCCGTCATCAAGCCATGCACGACCCACTGACGGGCCTTCCCAATCGCGCGCTGTTCAACGACCGCCTCGAACATGCATTGAGCCGACACGCTCGGGACGTCGGATACGTCGCGGTCATGATCGTCGATCTCGACGGCTTCAAGAACGTGAACGACAGCCTCGGCCATCTCACCGGCGACGAATTGTTGATCGCCGTCGCCAAGCGCTTCGAGGCCCGGCTGCGGGGATTCGACACCATTGCGCGCCTCGGTGGTGATGAGTTCGCCCTCTTGTTCGATGACCTCGAGGAAGCGGATCAGGCCGGCCGAGTCGCGCAACGAGTCCTCGACGCCCTCGTCACTCCCCTGCCGCTGCCCGGACGAGAGGTTGCGATCGGAGCGAGTGTCGGCGTCTCGCTGACCAACAAGACCGGTGCCAAAGCCGACCGTCTTGTCGCCGACGCCGACGCCGCGATGTATCGAGCGAAACGAGAGGGCAAGGGTTGTTATCGGGTGTTCGAAGCCGCCATGCACACGGCGGCCGTGGAGCGCATGAGTCTCGAGCAAGACCTGCGGGGCGCCATACGAGACGGTGCCTTGACTGTCTTCTACCAGCCCATCATGGAAACGGGCACCGGTCGGATCTCATCTTTCGAGGCACTGGCCCGATGGCAGCATCCGACGAGGGGCTTCGTGCCCCCCGACACCTTCATTCCGCTCGCCGAGGAATCGGGTCTCATCATCGAGCTCGGCCGGACCGTGCTGCTCGAGGCATGCCGACAGGCGCAGCAATGGCACACGGCGTCCCATGATCGACGCCCCAGCATCTCGGTCAATGCGTCACGCCTCCAGCTCGCCAGCCCCAGCTTTCTCGAACACGTGGCTGACGCCCTTGCGCTCGCCGATCTCGACCCATCCTCGCTCATCATCGAGGTCACCGAGTCGATTCTGGCCTCGGAGTCTCGCCACGTCATCGCCACCCTCGACGAACTCCGCCGGACCGGCGTTCGCGTCGCCATCGACGACTTCGGCACGGGCTACTCCTCGTTCGCTGCCCTGGCGGAGCTCCCGATCGACATCCTCAAGATCGACAAGCGCTTCATCGACCACCTCGTGTACGACGAGCAGGGCCGGGGATTCGTCAACGCCATCATGCAGCTCGCCCAGACACTCCATCTGGAAACCACCGCCGAAGGCGTGGAGCATCCGGAGCAGCGCGATGCGCTCGCCGCCTTGGGATGCGCCCACGTGCAGGGCTTCCTCTTCTCGCCGGCGATGACCGGTGCCCAGACCCACGACTACCTGGCACGGGCCGATGGCATCGTGAGGTCGGGCAACGGCCTGTCGTCCATTGCGAACACCCGATCGGCGAGTTAGTCGCGGTAAACGGGCGCTCGTCGGAGCCTGCGCCGTCGTCCCTCGAGTCATCCCCCAACCACCGGTGTCGGGGTCGTCCCCGATGGTCAATTTCCACCGCCGCCCTGTCATGGGTCGGGTGCGGGCGCGATCGGCGTGGACGGTGATTCTCGTGGGCGTGGGCACGATGGCGGGGGCGTGCGGGACGCCCGCCCCCGGACCTGGCACCGCCTTTTGCCGCGACGTCGTGTCGGTAGCCGCAGGTATCCGCTCCCGCGGCTCCTCCTCGGAGGTCTCCTTTCTCATCACCCACGAGACCACGGTCGAAGGCCTCGGGGCCGAGGCCCCTCGGGCCGTCAAGCGAGATGTGGAGACCTTCCTGACCGGGGCGAACGCAGCAGTCGCCCAGAGCAACGCCGCCCTGGCGAACACGCCGGCGACCGCCGCCGCCGGCGCCGACCGTATCAAGGCGTACTGCGGCATCACGGGCTGAGCGGTGGATATCTGAGATAACACAGATTTGCGGTATCTCAGATATCCATGTATATTGTGGGCGTGCCCACCGACGCTGAGATCACCTTCGCCGACCACATGGGCAGGTTCTACGCCCGGCGATACGCGTTTCCGCCCATGGCCGGCCGCCTGCTCGGCTACCTCGCCGTCTGCGATCCGCCCGAGCAGACCATCGGCGAGCTGGCGGAAGCCCTCCTGGCCAGTCGGAGCGCGATCACCGGTGCGGTGAAGGTCCTGGAGGTGACGCACGCCATCCGTCGGTCCCGGTCCGCGGGCGAGAGGATGGACCGGGTGCGCATCGACCTCGGCTCGCCCGAGTCGATGGGGATGGACACCTCCGAGTACGAGGAGCTGGGTCAGTTGGCGCGCGAAGGCCTCGAGGTGCTGCGCGACGCTCCGGCGGGACGGCGGGCGGTCCTCTTGGAGATGAGCGCATTCGCCGACTTCCTGCTGGAGCAGATCGTGCGATTCGAACAGGAGTGGCGGGTGCGTCGCGCTGCACTCGTGGCCTCGGGGGACCTGCCCGAGCAACCTCCGGGGAGGCCCCAGTGAGTGGTACCCGCCAACCGGCGATCGTCGCGTCCGGTGTGCGCAAGTCCTTCGGTGAGACCGTGGTGCTCGATGGCGTCGACCTGACGGTTGCCGAGGCATCGGTCTTCGCCCTTCTCGGCCCCAACGGCGCCGGAAAGACCACGATGATCCGGATCCTCTCAACCTTGATCCCCCCCGACGCAGGCCGGCTGTGCGTGGCCGGCCACGACGTGGTGAACGACGCGGACGAGGTGCGGGCCGCGATCGGGGTCACCGGGCAGTTCTCCGCCCTCGACCAATTGCTGACCGGAATGGAGAACATGCTTCTGATGGCCGACCTGAACCACCTGGGCCGCAACACAGGGAGGGAGCGGGTCGGCGAATTGCTCGACCGGTTCGGTCTTGCCGAGGCTGCGCCCAAACCGGTGTCCACCTACTCCGGCGGTATGCGTCGCCGGCTCGACTTGGCGATGACGCTCGTCGGCTCCCCGCGGGTGATCTTCCTCGACGAGCCCACCACCGGGCTGGACCCTGCCAGCCGCCGGGGGATGTGGGCCAGCATCCGGGAGCTCGTTGCGGACGGGGTCACGATCTTCCTCACCACGCAGTACCTCGATGAGGCCGATGAGCTCGCCGACGAGATCGCCGTGCTCGACCACGGCCGGATCGTGGTGCAAGGGACCCCGGAGGAGCTCAAGCGACGCATCCCCGGAGGCCATGTCCGCCTGACGGTCGCCACCCCCAGCGCGCTGGGGGCAGCGGTCCATCTCCTCGAAGGAGCTTCGCCCCACGAGGAGCAGCTACAGGTTCGCGTCCCCACCGACGGGACGGTTCCCTCGCTGCGTCACCTGCTCGGAGTGCTCGACGACGCCGGCATCGAGATCGAGCACCTGTCGATCCACACCCCTGACCTCGATGACGTGTTCTTCGCCGTCACCGGCCACCCCACCGAGGAGGCTCACGTGCCATGACGGCGATGACCTACGTCGTCAGCGATTCGGCCACGATGACGCGCCGCAACCTGCGGCGTCTGCTGCGCTATCCGTCGATGACCGTCCTTCTCGTCGGCATGCCGATCGTCTTCCTGGTGCTGTTCGTCTACGTCTTCGGAGGCCAGCTCGGCCATGGTCTCGGTGGGACGCTCGCCGCCGGGCGCGTTGGACGAGCCGGTTACCTCAACTACGTCACGCCCGGGATCCTGATCCTGTCCGTGGTCGCGGCGGTCCAAGGCACTGCCATCGTGGTGGCGATGGACATGACCGGTGGCATCATCGACCGGTTCCGCACCATGGCCATCGCCCGCTCCGCCGTCCTCACCGGCCACGTGCTGGCCAGCCTGATTCAGAGCTTGGCCAGTCTCGCCATCGTCATGGTCGTCGCCATTGCCCTCGGCTTCCGACCCAGTGCCGGTCTCGTCCCGTGGCTGGCCGCCATTGGGATGCTCGGACTGTTCTGCTTCGCCCTGGTGTGGCTCGCCACCGCGCTCGGGCTGGCGGCCAAGAGCGTCGAGACGGCCAGCAACACACCGATGTTCCTCACCCTGCTCGTGTTCCTCGGCAGCGGATTCGTGCCTCCCTCCACGATGCCGGCCGGGCTGGCGCAGTTCGCCCGCTACCAGCCGCTGACACCGGTGACCGAGACGGTGCGTGGACTGCTCACCGGTACTCCCATCGGCGCCAACGCCATCGCCGCGGTCGCCTGGAGCGTCGGCCTCGCCGCCGTCTCGTACTGCTGGGCCATCCACCTGTACCGGCACCGGAGGCCGACGTAGGCAACATGGCGCCGACCCGTGAGGGACAATTGACGCAAACGACCGGGCACTGCGACGATGCCCACCAGGTGAACCGAGACGACGTCGGGCGTCGAAGGGGGCGGGCATGACCGTGCGCTACGCGGCCAAGGGGCCGGATCAGCTCCGCAGTCGAGAGATCGAGAAGACCTCGGTCGGTGCGTGGTCGACGGTGCTCGTGGCGACGTTCGAGACGGATCCCGACCGTCTGGCTTCGGTGCTCCCCAAGCCCCTCGAACCGTCGTCGCGGCCACTCGCCAAGGCCACCTTTGCGCGTGTCGATATCCCCGGGTTGCCCACGTTCGGGGCGGGGAGCTTCTCGGTGCAGTGCATCCACGACGGCACCGTGGGCTTCTACTGCCTCGTCATGCCGATGAGCACCGAGCAGTCGGTCATCGGGGGCCGCGAGACCTTTGGTGAGCCCAAGAAGATCGGCCAGGTCACCGTGGAGATCGATGGCGACGCCGTCCGGGGGAGGATGACCCGGATGGGGGTCACCTTCGCCGAGTTCACCGGGGACGTCACCGAAGCGCTCGACGTCCCGGCGCCGGAGACGCGGACGGACTTCTACTTCAAGGCGTTGCCGGCTCCCGACGGCAAGGGCCTCGACACCGACCCCAGCCTCGTCTACTGCACCCGGGAGGAGACGGTGCGATGGGTCAAGCGCTGCGACGGCGAGCTCGTGCTGCGCGATTCACGGTTTGACCCGGTGGCGGATCTCCCCGTGCGCTCGCTGGTCGAGGTGACCGTCGGTGAGCGCAAGTCCATCCAACGAGGACGCATCCACTCGACCGTCCCGGCCCAATGGATCGTGCCCTTCATGCACCAGCGCTACGACGACCTGTCCCCGCTCGGCGACTGAGCGCTCGGCGATGGGCTATGAGGGCAAGGTAGCGGTCGTCACGGGAGGCGCCGGTGGCATCGGGCGTGGGATCGTCCATGCCCTGCTGGCCCGAGGCGCTCGGGTCGTGGTCGCCGACGTAGAAGGCCCCGCCCTCGAGGCCGCCGTCGACGAGTGCGAGTCCCGGGGGGCGGTGCGCGGGGTGCGCACCGACGTCGCCGATCCCGACTCGGTGACGGCCCTCGCCGACGACGTCTACGGTGCCGAAGGCCGCTGCGACCTCCTCTTCGCCAACGCCGGCGTGACCTCGGGCGGTGGCGGGCTGCCCTGGGAGCAGGAGATCAACGACTGGCGGTGGTGCTTCTCGGTGAACGTCTTCGGCGTCGCCTCCACCGTGCTCACCTTCCTGCCGAGGATGCTCGAGGCGGCAGCACCGGGCGAGATCATCGCCACCTCGTCCGGTGATGGCGGCGTGGCGCCGGTGCCGTACGCGAGCGTGTACGCGGCCTCGAAGGCGGCGGTCAGCTGCTTCATCGAAGCCGTCGCCCACCAGCTCGGCGCCGTCGGCGCTCTCGTGCACGCCCATGTCTTCTACCCCGGCGGTGGGCTCCTCGACACCGGACTGTGGACCGCAGCCCGCAACCGGCCCGCCGAGCTCGAGCGGATCCGACCCCGCCCGGCTGCGCCGGGGACGACGTTCGCCGAGTTCAAGGCCCAGCTCGAAGCGGCCGGGCTCCCGACCACGGTCGTGGACCTCGATCGGCTCGGCGCCAAGGTCCTCGACGACCTCGACGACGGACGCTACATCCTGGGCCCCGACGCCGATCGCTTCGGGAGCCTGCTCCATGCCCGGGCCGACGCCATCGCCCACGGGGACCTGCCCCCCACCCTGCTGCACTGAAGGAGACGTGGCCATGGAGCGTCGCTACACCGTCATCTCGGCCGACACCCACTGCGGAGCCGACGTCGTCGACTACCGCCCCTATCTGGCCTCGAAGTTCCACGACGACTTCGACGCCTGGGCCGCCACCTACGAAGTCCCGTTCGCCGATCTGCGCGCTCCTACCGCGTATCGCAGTTGGGACTCCGATCGACGCATGGCCGAGCACGAGAGCGACGGCATCGTGGCCGAGGTCCTGTTCCCCAACACCGTCCCGCCGTTTTTCGAGGAGGGCAATCTCGTCGCCCTGCCGCCCAGCGAGGCCGACTACGAGCGCCGGTGGGCCGGTGTCCAGGCCCACAACCGTTGGTTGGCGGACTTCTGTGCCGCCGCCCCGGGCCGGCGGGCCGGCGTCGTCCAGGTCTTCGTGAACCATCTCGACGATGCGCTGGCGGAGATCTCATGGGCAGCGCAGCACGTCGCCATCTTCGGCGGGATCCTGATGCCGTCCGCTCCGCCGGGATCTCCGTTGCCACCGCTCTACGACCCTTGCTACGACCCGTTGTGGAGACGGTGCGAAGAGGTCGGTGCGGTAGTCAACGTGCATGCCGGCTCGGGCCTTCCCGACTACGGCGAGCTCGACATCGCCCGCGCCATCATGCTGGTGGAGTTACCGTGGTTCAGCCACCGTCCGCTGTGGCATCTCATCTTCGGCGGGGTGTTGGAGCGGTTCCCGAATCTCAAAGTGGCGCTCACCGAGCAGGGGGTGGCGTGGCTCCCGCGGGGGCTCGAGACCCTGGACTGGTTCTACGGCCGCATGGTCCACGGGGGTGCGGCCGAGGCCCTGTACTTCGGGGCGGCCGCCCAAGGCATGTCGATGAAGCCGTCAGAGTACTTCGCCCGCAACGTCTGGGTGGGGGCGTCGTTCCTTCGGTCGTCGGAGTCCGCGCTGCGACCCGGCTTCGGCGGTGACCGCATCATGTGGGGCGACGACTACCCACATTCCGAAGGGACCTGGCCCTTCAGCCGCGAGGCGCTGCGTGTCGCCTTCGCCGGTGAAGCCACCGACGTGGTGCAGCGCTGCGTCGGTGCCAACGCCGCGCAGCTGTACGGCTTCGACCTCGACGCCCTGGCGCCCCTGGCGGCCCGCTTCGGTCCCCTCGTCGACGAGGTGGCCGAGCCCCTGGCTCTCGATGATTACCCCCCGGCGTCGACGTCGAACGCCTTCGACACCACGCAGGTGCTCAGAGCCTGGTGATCAGCGCGTGGAGATGATGCCGTACTCGGCGAGCCACCACTTCGCGGCGGCGGGCGCACCGGGGTCGGCCGGTTGGTCCGGGTCTTGGCCCAGGTCGTCCGGCCTCGGGCCGATGCGGTCGGCAACGAGCTGGAGCACATCGAGGTCGAAGCCGTAGACCTTGGCGGCGGTCCCACCCAGGAGCTGCCTGGTCTCCTCCACCGGGACATCACAGAAGTCGGCCTTGAGCTTGGCCGGCGTGTTGGGCCACGATCCCTCGGGGTGCGGGTAGTCGGTCCCCCACATCACGGCGTCGAGGCCCAGGACGTGACGGCGGCGAATTTCTTCCTTCGACATCGTCGATGCCCCGACGAACAGATTGGTGCCGAAATACTCGGAGGGCAGCTTTGAGATCTTCCCGGCCAGCTGGGCTGCCATCTTCTTGGTCGTGTGGCCTCCGCCCATGTACTGATCCCATTTCCATTTGTAATCAGCGATCCAATAGGCGGCCGCCTCGGTGACCACGAACATGAGATCCCCATGGCGTTCGAAGGCTCCCGAGAACAGCAGGTGCCACGATGGTCGTGCCGCCCACCACACCACCTCGGCGAGGTAGATGCCGATGTGGCCGTTGTAGTCCTCTTGCGGTGCTTCGCCGGAGTGCGTGTGCACCGGCAGGTGGGCGGCGGCACACGTCGCCCAGAACGGCTCGTAGACCTCGCTGCTGTAAGGCGCTCGGTCCCGCCACATGGTCGGGATCATCACCCCCCGGATGCCGGGTTGGGCGGCCGCCCACTCCGCCTCTTTGACCGCCCGGGACGGGTCGTGGCACAACGGGACGAGCGCGATGCCGGCTCGGCGCTCCGGGCTCGTCGAGCACAACTCGGCCAGGAATCGGTTATGGGCTTGGGCGCCGGCGAAAGCGAGGTCGGGATCCTCGATCTCCCCGGCCCCCAGGCCGGCGCCGAACGGCGGTGAGCCCATCCCGGTGACCGCGTCGGCGTCGGCGAACAACACATCGGCGGACACACCATCGGCATCGAGCTCTCTGTCGCGCACGGTCGGGTCATAGGCGCCGCGCAGACCCTCCTCGTTCGACGTCTCCCAGCCCATGATGTACTCGAAGTTCGTCTCGAGCCGGGCGGCACGCTCGGCCTCCTTGCCGGCGACCCAGTCGTCGAAGGCAGGGTGGAAACGGGCCTCCAGATACGGCCGGTAGTCGGCCAGCGGGAGGCCACAGTGGCCGTCGGCAGAGATGATCACGTAGCGCTCGGACACGGCACCCCCTGAGGAACTGGAGCAGGGACCAACAGCCGCTGATCGCGATGGCCCCGGTGGTTCGTCTCGGTCAGCATCCCACACCCGCGGGCAGGCTTCGAGTGGGGAGCGGGGCGAATCGTGGAGACGACCTGCCACCGGCGGGGAAGGCCGAAACGCCTTCTCTTCAGCCGTGTGCCACCCTTTCGGCTCGGTCTTCCCACGTCCGTGGGGACGAAATCACCCAGAGAAACGGGCACGTTGGCGCCCTGAATGAGATATTCGGACCCCGAACGTCACCCGCGGTCAAGGCATGTCATGCAGCTGTCGATATTTCGCCCGTGGACCCGGCGCGCCCAGAAGCAGAGGACTCGGGCGCCCCCGTGCCGGTCCTGGCGCGATTGCGGTCCAGCGCCCTGGATCGCACGCTGCTGGCGAACCCTCCGGTGGTGGCCATCTTCTGCTTGTTCCGCTGGCTCCATCTGATCGCCCCCGAGCCCTACTGGGTGTACATCGCGGTCGTGGTGGGAGGGGGCGCCACCAGTGTGGTGTCGTCCGTGCTGTGGGCCGAATCCCGCCGTCGGTGGCACCGAGGCGCTCATGTGGCGGCCAATACGGCTGTGATCGCTGTGGTTGCCTACAGCACGGGGTGGGGACCGATCCTGTCGATCGGCTTTCTCTTCGGTGCGGCGGCCGCCTTCGATCAGTTCGGATCAGGAGCAACCCGACCCTGCCTGATCGCGACGGCCATCGCCGTCGTGCTCGGCCAGGTAGCGATTGCGTTGCACCTTGCACCGAGCTTGATCCACGAGCCGGTTGTGCACGGTGTCGCCACCCTTGGTCTGCTCGGCGCGCTCTTGGTCATCGAATTGCTGGGGCGAGCCTGCGCGGGACGCGAGACCGTTGAACTCGAGTTGCGGAAGTCCGAGCGTCGCTTCAAGGCGCTCGTATCGAACGCCGCCGACATCATCGTCGTGACCGACCAGGCCGGAATGGTGCAGTATGTGAGCCCCGCCTTTGATCGCATTTTGGGCCGCTCGGGCGATTCGTACAAAGATGACTCATTGGGAACCTTTGTACACCCCGACGACCTGACCCGGATGGCCGAAGAGTTCCCACCGCTTCTCGCCGAGCCCGCCCGCGTGTTGCATACCGTGCTGCGCGGTCAAGACGTCCATGGCCGGTGGAGGCACTTTGAGACCACGGTCACCAACCACCTGGACGATCCCGACGTCAATGGCATCGTCGGCAACCTCCACGACATCACGGAGCTGCGCGAAGCGCATGAGCGGTTCCGCTCCGCCTTTGAGCACGCTCCCATCGGCATGGGAATGAGTGACCTCGAGGGCAGGATCATGCAGACCAACGCCGCCTTTGGCAAGATCCTCGGCCGTTGCCCGGAGGACCTCGTGGGGATGAGCATCGGCGATCTCACCCACCCAGAAGACCGCGAATGGAGTGCCATCGAGATGCGCGATTTCATCTCGGGTGGTTCCGAAACCTACCAGTCGGAGAAACGGTACATCCACAGTGACGGACACGTCGTATGGGCGTCGCTGAGCATCTCGTGCGTGCGGGACGACGAGAAACGGCCTCTGTACTTGATCGGCCAAGCCGAAGACATCACCGAGCGCCGTGAGCTGCGCGAGCGCCTGGCCCATGCGGCCATCCATGATCCTCTTACCGGTCTCCCCAACCGCGAGCTGTTCATGGACCGCGTTGAGGTCGCACTCCGTCGAGCCGCCCGGGGTGGACATCATGCGGGGGTGATCTTTCTCGATCTGGATCGTTTCAAGCTCATCAATGACAGCCTCGGCCACGACGTCGGCGACCAGGTCTTGCGCGCGGTAGCCGATCGGCTGGGTGGCGTGATGCGAACGAGCGACACGTTGGCCCGATTCGGAGGGGACGAGTTCACGGTTCTGTGCGAGGACGTCGCCAATGAAGGAGATGCCCTCGAGGTGGCGCAGAGGCTCGTCATGGCGATGAGTCAACCGCTCGTTCTGGAGAGCGGCGAGGTCTTCGTCTCCATGAGCGCGGGTATCGCCCTTTCCGGAGCCGGCCAGTCGGGTGCTGCCATGTTGCGGAATGCCGACGTTGCCATGTACCGGGCGAAGGAGCGGGGCCCGTCCCGTATGGAGGTGTACCGGGTCGATGACGAGCAGAATGTCGTCAGTCGCCTGCGGACCTCCAATGAATTGCACCGAGCCCTCGAGCGCCATGAGCTGGAACTGCACTACCAACCGCTCGTCGATCTTCACACCGAGACGCTCGTCGGGATGGAGGCGTTGGTGAGATGGCAACATCCCACCCGTGGCGTCCTGCTCCCCTATGAGTTCATCCCGTTGGCCGAAGACAGCGGATTGATCGTCCCCTTGGGAGCGTGGGTTCTGAAGGAGGCCTGCCGTCAAACGGTGGCGTGGCAGGCAGATCGATCCGGAAGGGGTCAAGACAACGCCCGACTCAACATCTCGGTGAATGTCTCTGCTGTGCAACTGGCCGATCCTGGTTTCCCGCGTCAGGTCGCCGAGGCCATAGATGACTCAGGGATCGATCCCGACCACCTTTGGCTGGAGATCACCGAGAGCACCCTGATGCGCGATGCCGATGAAGCCGTCGTGGTGCTCCAAGCCTTTCGAGCGCTCGGTCTTCATGTGGAGATCGACGATTTCGGGACCGGCTACTCCTCGCTCAGCTACCTGCAACGGTTCCCCGTTGAAACCCTCAAGATTGATCGCAGCTTCGTTGAAAACCTGGATCAGCGCTCGGACAACGCCGCCATCGTCAGGGCCATCGTCGGTCTCGGCGACTCTCTCGGGCTGTCGATCGTGGCTGAGGGTGTCGAGCGTCGGGCGCAAGTGACGAGATTGCAGAGTCTTGGCTGCCACTTGGCCCAGGGCTATCTCTTCGGCCGACCACTGCCGGCCCGAGCCCTGGGGTCGTTCCCTACCGACGATCTGAGCTCGTGGAGCCAATGGGCTGACTCGGCAGCGTCGTAGTCACCCCACTCTCTGCCGGTCAAGGGAGTCCGACGAGGCGCTTCAGATCGGCGGCGGCCGACTCCGCATTCTCCTCGGTGACCACCAGGCGCCCGTACTCGGCACCCTCGAGCTCCACGACCACGGCCGGACCGTGGCCGTGGATGGCGGCGAAGTCCTTGATGGCGCCCCCCCGCCGGGTCCCGACGGCGATGACCCCGGGGATGCCGGTTCCCGGGGCGCGGATACCGCGCCGCTCCGACCGTGGATCATCGGTCGAGCGCACCTCGCGCACCGTCGAGACCGGTACTCGAATGTCCCCGTGGAGCCCCTCGACCTTCTCCATGCCGGAGAGATTGAGCACCAGCTCGTCACCCTCGACGCTGAGGCGGGCCATGCAAGGCGAGTCTACCTTCACCCCAGCTTGGTCGATGGGCGCTCGAAACGACGCTGCGGTGCGTTCACGACCGGAGCTGTTGCCCGGAGCGAAGTTGGTCCCGCAACACGAACTTCTTGACCTTGCCCGACGGGGTTCGGGGAAGCTCCGGGACCATCCTCAGCTCCTCGGGCCACTTCTGCCGAGCCATGCCAGCGCCTTGGAGCTGGGCCCGCACGTCAGCCAGGTCGACCGGCGCCGACCCTTCGGTGAGCCGCACGAACGCACACACGTGTTCGCCGAGGCGCTCGTCGGGGGCCGCCACCACCGCCGCTTCGGCGACACCGGGGATGCGCATGAGCATCTCCTCGACTTCGAGCGCGCTGATGTTCTCACCCCCTCGGATGATGATGTCCTTCTTGCGGTCCACGATGGTCAGGTAGCCGTCCTCGTCGAGCACCCCGACGTCGCCGGTGGCAAACCACCCCTCGGGATCGAAATTCGACGCCGTCAGGGCGGGGTCGGTGTAGCCGATGCAGCAATCGGGGCCGCGGCTCCAGATCTCTCCCCGTTCCCCGGGCGCCACGTCGCGACCGGCCTCGTCCACGAGGCGAAGCTCGACGCCGAGCAGGGGCCGACCGTCGGTGTAGTGACGCTTGGACTGCGGCTCCTCGTGTCGGCTCCCGGTGGTGGAAGGGTGCTCGGTCGACCCGTAGGACCGGATGGCCGAGATCCCGAGCGATGCCATCCGCTCGGTGACCGCACCCGGCACCGGTGATCCGCCAAGGCCGATCCGGCTCATCAACTTGAGGTGGTCGGGTGTGCAATCTGGGTGGTCCAGCAGGCTGGTGAGGAAGAAGGTGGCGCCACTTCCCGACGCCACGCCGTCCTCGAGCATGGCGGCCAGCACCGCACCCGGGTTCCACACGTCGATGAGATTGATGGGCTCGCCCTTCCACACGGGGAGAAGGAGCCCACTCAGCATGCCGATGGCGTGGCCCACGGGCGCTCCCACCAGCAGGGGGGGATTGCCGGTCTGCATCGCCGCGAGCTGACGGATCTCGAAACCGATCGTGCGATGGGAGTGCACGACCCCCTTCGGGTCCGCCGTCGTGCCCGATGTGTATGCGATCAAGGCTGGCGAGGAAGGGTCGACCACGGTCGGTGCGGTCATCGGCTCGCCGTCGAGCAGCCGGTCGAAGGGGATCGCCCATGGTGGGACGGGTCCATCGCCGACGACGGCCACGAGCTCGAGGGAGGGCACCCCGGCTCTGAACCCCTCGAGGGCGGCGACGTAGTCCTGATGTCCGAAGCGATCTGCGGTGATCAGAGCCCGAACCGCCGTGCGGCGGAGGATGTAGGCGACCTCCTTGGGACCGTAGAAGTGGACGATGGGTGTCACCACGGCCCCGAGGAGGGCGGCCGCCCAAAACGTCACCGCCGCCTCGATCCAGTTGGGCAGCTGAAAGGCCACCACGTCTCCGGCCCCCACCCCGGCTGCCCGCAGACCACCGGCCATTCGGCCTGCGGCGTCGAGCACATCGGCGAACGTTCCGGCCCACGGTCGCACCGACGAGCGGATCTTGACCGTGAGCTCGGGCCGGGCCCGGATGGCGCCGACGACCATCTGGCCCACGGTGTCATCTCGCCACCAACCCGAGTCCACGTAGCCATCCGTGAGCACCGGCGGGATCACGCGCAGCCCCCACCGATCGCTTTCCTTCGATGCCATCCCCGTCTTACGGGGCGGTCCGGACTTGCATGGGCTTACAGTACGCGACACCTCAGGCAGTGCCGTACGAGACCATCAGCGATCCCCGCGGCTCAACAGCCGCGGCCAGCCGATGTGAGATCGCACGTCTGGGCGACACGGAGGTGGCGCCGGACACACCCGTTCGGTGGGGTGCCGGCGAGAGGGCAGATGCTGCCGGCGGACCGTATCGCGCGGTCAGCCCAGCTCGGTGCCCAGGACCGACACGAACGAGACCATCTCGCCGGGGTAGCCCCCGAGATTGTGCACCACGGCGAGCTTGCGGTCGTTGTCGATACGCCGGTTCTCGGGCGCCTCGCCTCGCAGCTGGAGCCAGCACTCGTAGTGCATGCGCAAGCCGGAGGCGCCGACAGGATGCCCGAAGCTCTTCAGGCCACCATCGGTGTTGACGGGAAGGCTGCCGTCGAGTGCGAACGTCCCGGCCAGGACCTCCTTCCACGCCGTCCCTCGCTCGGTGAAGGAGAGGTCCTCCATCAGCACGAGCTCGGTAGGGGTGAAGCAGTCGTGGACCTCAGCCATAGCGACCTGGGAGCGGGGGTCGTCGACACCGGCCTGTCGGTAGGCGTCCTCGGCGGCGAGGACCACCTCGGGGAACGTGGTGAAGTCGTAGTTCGGGTCGACGAGGCCGGAGCCGTCACCGGCGACCACCGACATGCCCTTGATGAAGAGGGGCTTGTCGGTATAGCGGTGGGCGTCCTCAGCCCGAACGACGATGGCGGCGGCGGCGCCGTCGGCTACGCCGGCGCAATCGAATACCGAGAGCTGTCCGGCGACAGCGGCCATCTTGAGGATGTTCTCCGCCGGCATCTCCTTGCGGAACTGCGCCAGCGGGTTGCGGGCACCGTTGAAGTGGTTCTTCTCGGCGATCTTGGCGGTCGCGAGCCGCAGCTCGACCGGGTCGACACCGTACTTCTTGGCATAAGCCGGCAGGATCATCGAATACATCGCCGCCGCCGTCAGGGTGCGGGCCGTGCCGTCGTTGGGGGGAAGGCTGGCGTTGGTGCCGGCGAATCCGGTGTCCTTGAACTTGTCGCAACCGATCGCCATGGCGATGTCGTAGGCGCCGCTGGCGACCGCGTACGCCGCCTGGCGCAGGGCCTCCGAGCCGGTGGCACAGTAATTCTCGACGCGGGTCACCGGCTTTCCTTGAAGCTTGAGGGCCGAGGCGAGCACGATGCCCGAGCTCCCCGAGATCGCCATGCCCATCCAGTAGGCGTCGATGTCCTGCTTCGTCACGCCTACCGATGCCAGCACCTGGTCGGCCGCGTCGATCAGGAGGTCATCGCGCCCACGGTCGAAGTGCTCCCGGAACGGGGTGCACGACATGCCGACAATGGCGACACGGTCCTTGATGCCGTTCGAGCTCACGGTGCCTCCTTCGCTGCGACCGGACGGGCCTTCCAGAAGTAATTGTGGATCTCGTCGGCGGTGAACAGCCGGCGAAACGTCATCTCCACACGCGTGCCCACCTCGATGTCGTCGACGTCGCAATCGGTCAGCTGACACGGGAAGCGGCCACCGCCGTCGAAGTCGAGCACCGCGAAGATCACCGGCGGGCTTTCCGAGTAGATGAGCCGGTCGACCGTGTAGGTGGCGACGGTCGCCAACGTCTCGGACTCGGGCACCTGCTCCATGTCGTCGGTGGTGCCCCCGTAGATCCCGACCCGCTGGGGCGGCAGGTGGACGATGTCAGTGTGCCGGTCGCGAGAGCCGACGAACCCGAATTTCCAATCCGTGGAGCGGGCCGCCGCGGAAGAAGACGGCCGGTTGGGCATGGGACGGTTGGGTGGTTCGACATCGACCATGTTCCGCCACGTCAAGAACTTGCCGTAGGGGACCGGCGCCCCCCGCCCGATCTGGTCGGCGACCGACTTGGCGGGGGAAAATGAAGCAACGGCGTCGGTCGTCCGGAACAGCAGGACGTCCACACCATCGGCCAGGACCACCACCGCGATGGTCGTGGCCGGCTCGGCCTTGTCGAGCACGTCGGCGAGCACGACGCCGAAGTGGGCGGCGCCCGTGTTGCCCACGGCAGCATCGAGGTTGTCGGCGACCGCCTTGGCGCCGAGCCTGGCCGTGGCCGCCCGCACCGCCCGGGCGTGGTTGCCGGTGACGACGGCGACGTCGACCTGGTCGGGATTCAGGTCGCACGCCTTGAGCGCCGCGTTCCAGGCCCGCTCGGCCATGGGCACGTAGACCGTCTCACCGAAGCGCTCCTCCCACCGGCGCGGTCTCGGCGAGCCCGGGGTCCGCCAGTGATCGACGAACTCCTCTGTCTCCGACGCACCGCCCAGGTACTCGGCGATCACCGCACCGTGGCTGTCGTCGCCCACGAGGAGGGCGGCACCACCGTCGCCCCCTTCGGCTTCGTCGGCGCTCATCGGCAAACCGCCCCGCATCCCGGCCATGGTGACAAGTACCTCGTCGACGCCACGAGAGGCGGCCAGGAAGGCGCCGACCCCTGACCGGAAGGCGCCGTTGACGTCCATGACGGCGACCGAGGCATCGAGGCGAAGCGCGGCGTGGATGGCGGTGGCGTTGGTCTTCTCGGCGTAGGCGGGCTCCGCGGTCGCGAACCACAGCGCGTCGGGCGACGCCCCACCCACCGACCGCAGGGCCAGGCGGGCAGCCTCGAACCCCATGGTGGTGGTGTCCTCGTCGAACGAGGCCACGGTCCGCTGGCCCCGGCCCGGGGTACCCCCGAAGATCGAGGCGACGTCCTTGCGCTCGAGCCGGCGATAGGGGATATAGGCGGCGTAGCTCCGGATCCCTCTCATCGAACTCCGGGGTCGCTGCGTCGGAGACCGAGCCGCACCTTTCCACCTCCGTGAGTGTGGTCGTCACGCCTTGTGGCCATCCGGAGCCTAGCAACGAGGCGGCCGGCCCCCAACCTCGGTGGAGGCGTCCCGGCGCGTCCACGCTCTCACGCCGAAGCCCCCCGTTTGTGCGACTGCTGACCCCGGGTCCCCCTCTATACGCGGTCGAGCTCCAACATCTTGATGGCATTGCCTCGCAGGATCTTGTAGGCGACGTCGTCGTCCAGACCGGCGCACAGCTTTTCGACGTAGGCCTCCGAATGCGGCCAGGTGGTGTCGGTGTGCGGATAGTCCGTCTCGAAGCAGATGTTGTCCTCACCGACTTCGTCCAGTGAGCGGAGGCCGTGCCGGTCGGCCGTGAAGCAACCGAAGATGCGCCCGTAGTACTGCGTGGAAGGGCGTACCGGGATCCGCTCCTTGGCGTTCGTCCACGCGTCGTGCATCTCCCACACGGTGTCGGCACGCTCCAGGATGTAGGGGATCCACCCGATTTGGCCCTCGGAGTAGGCCAGCTTCAACTTGGGGAACTTGAGCAGATTGCCGGAAAACAGCCAATCGGCCAGAGACGCAATGGCGTTGTTGAATCCCAGAGCGACTCCCACGGCCTTGTTCGAGTCAGGCGATGCGACCGGGTTCGAACTGCTCGATCCAACGTGCATGCACACGGTCACGCCGTAGTCGTTGCACACCTCCCACAACGGGTCCCAATAGTCCGTGTTGATGCTGGGCAGCTTCAGACGAGTGGGCATCTCACTGAACGCAATGGCCCGGACTCCTCGCTCGGCATTGCGCTTGGTTTCAGCCGCGGCGAGATCTGCGTCCCACAGAGGGATGAGACACAGAGGGATGTTGACCCCACCCGACGGTCCGCACCACTCTTCCACCATCCAGTCGTTGTTCGCCTTGACGCAGGCCAGGCCGAGCTCCTTGTCCTTCCCCTCGTGAAATGTCTGCCCGCAGAATCGAGGGAAGGTCGGAAACGGGAGGGACCCATCGGTGTGGTTGAGGGCGAGGTCCTTGACGCGCTCGTCGCGGTCCCAGCACCCTTTGCGCATCTCGTCGAAGGTCGTGGCCGTCATCGTCATCTGGGTTCGGTCAAACACGATGTTGCCCTGAGCGTCGATCGTGGTCGATGCCTGGGGAATGGCCACGAACTTCTTCTGCACGTAGATCAACTCATCGTCGTAGTACCAGGCGTCACCCCAATCCCCTTCCGGGTCCTCGACCATGTCGTATTTGGCGCCTGACAGGTGCTTGAAGCTGCCCCACCGTTTGCGCTCGACCCGGGGGCCCCTCTCCCGGTACTGCTCCGGCAGCCAGGTTTGCCACACATGGGGAGGCTCAACGACATGGTCGTCCACACTTACGATCTTGGGCTGCGTCATACACCGAGATTACCCCCACCCTGACGCCCGTGTCAGGTGTCGTCTCGGCCCGCCGCGAAGCTGAGCCCAGGTCCCTTCGAAACCGGGCTCCATGTGAGGGTCATGGTCCACGTCCCGCCGTCGCCGTTGGCCCCGACGAGGTGGTCGCAACCCGCGCTTGCACGGGCGGCCTCGGGGGAGGGCCCCCGACCGCACCTTGTGCCGCAGATCCCGAGTCGCGACCAGATGCCGACTCTGTCCGGGGGTACATAATCACGACATGACGACGATCTACTACGAGGACGATGCCGATCTCCGAGCCCTGGCCGGGAAGACGGTCGCAGTGGTCGGGTACGGCAATCAAGGCCGATCCTGGGCGCTCAACCTGAGGGACAGTGGGTGTGAACCCCTCGTCTGCGTCCGGCACGATCGAACTCGTGAGCAGGCCGGCTTGGATGGTTTCGAGACGCATGACCTTCGAACCGCCAACGGGGCCGATGTCATCTGCATCCTCGTGCCCGACGACGTCATCCCAATGTTGGGACTCGTGCCGGGCCCACGGTCGTGTGTGATCGTGGCCTCCGGCTACACCCTCGCGTTCGGTCGTCTCGCCCCTGCCGGCGACGCAGGCATGGTGGCGCCACGCATGCTCGGCCCCGAAGTGAGGCTTTGTTACGAAGAAGGCGTGGGGTTCATTTCTGCTCTCGGCGTCCACCGCGATGTGACCGGCAGTGCTCTTGCTTGTGTGCTCGCCGTGGCCGGGGCCATTGGCGGTTTGCGGCAGGGAGGCATCGAGCTCACGCCGATGCAGGAGGCAGTACTCGATCTTGGCGTGGAGCAGGTGCTCTCACCAGCGCTCACGGCGGTGAGCACCGCATTCGTCCAGACGATGGTGGAACGAGGGATTCCCATCGAAGCGGTCATCACCGAATTGGTGTTGTCGGGTGAGGTCGAGCGGACGTATCGACTGCTTCGTGAAGTGGGCTACGCCGTCCAGTCGGAATACCACTCGCCGACCAGTCAATATGGCCAGCTCACCCGGCGCGGCCGTTACGACCATCTTGACCTGCTCTCGACGATGCGCTCCCTAGCCGATGACATCGAGAGCGGTCGGTTTGCCGACGAGTGGGACGCGGAACGAGATGCCGGCTACCCGAATCTCACGACTCTCAAGGACCAGCATGCTGGTGTTGCCATCCGCGAGTACGAAGCCGAGCTTCGAACGCGGCTCGGACCCGGTGCCATGCAGCGGAACGGCGTGTGATCACCTCAATTGACAGTGCCCCTATAGGACGAGGGACTCGGGATGACGCGCCTCCACCATCCTGCGCATGCCGACCTGCCACGGCACCTTTGTTCGACCCAACACATCGTGCATGGTTGTCACGTCGGGCCACAGCGGCCAGGGGGCGGTGTCCTCATAACGAAAGCGGACCTCCCGACCGACGAGGGTGGCGAGGAATTGGCAGTACTCCTCGGCGCTCACGGTCTCGCTTCCAGCCCAATTGACGGTCACTGCCGGCTCAGCGGCCACCTCGAGCGCTCGGATGCCGAGCCGGACGTAGTCGTCTTCGTAGATGGGGTTGTAATTGTTCGGCCTGTCCGGGTGCAGGACGACGTCCCTGTCGGCGAGGATGCGGTCGAGTCGGTCGGCCGGAGCCCCGCCCAGAGGCCCGTAGGTTGAAAAGATCCGGATCACGGTGAGGGGCACGCCATGCTCGGCCGCGCTGAACCGGGCGACAGATTCCCCGGCAATCTTCGACAAGCTGTAGAGCCCGAGGTGGACGCCGGGCGGGTCGTCCTCGCGCAGGGGACGCCGACCCTGGTACTCGTACGTCGAGCCTGAGGAGCAAAAGACCAATCCCCGAAATGTGGACCGGAATCGGCGCGAGCATTCGGCGATCAACCGCCCCGGTACCTGGGCGTTCACTTCGAAGGTGCGTTGCCAATCGGTCCTCGCGTCGGCGCCGATGCGCGCCGCGGCGTGGAAGACGTGGGTCAAGGGTCGGCCGCCGCCGTCTGTGATCGACGAGAGGTCGAACGTGGCCACTTCACTCACGATGGGCACGATGCCGACGTTCCGCAGGCGCGCCTCGTCTCCCGGTTGGGAACACCGCGCCAGTCCGTAGACATCGTGATCCCGGGCCAGGGCCCGGGCGATGGGGAAGCCGATCCGACCTGTGGCCCCGGTGACGAGCACGGACCACCGCTCTGGCGTGGTCATGGCCCGGGACCCTAGCGTTTGCCGCCGTGGACGAGGCACCGGACCAGGCGACCGGGGACGAAGCCAATCGGGCGCGACTCGATGCCGCGTGGAAGGTGTGGATCGACTCGCAGAAGGCGGCGATCGAAACGGTCCGGACGGCCCAGGGCGTCCCCCGCACCACACTCGACGAGGCCGAGGGCTACCGGTGGATCACACGGTTGGTCTCTCTGGCCCAGGAGTGGTTCATCGAGAAGTCGGATCCCTTGCACCCACAGCTGTTTCAGTCGCAGACCGAGTACCGCAAGCTCCTCGTCGACAATCCCGACGTCCGCTACGGGTTCTGCACACTCGACGAAACGCGGACCTACCGACTCGTGGGCACGAGGGGAGAGGCTGCCTATATCGGCCTCACGTTCGGCACGCCGGTTGGAAAAGGTCCTGTCGATGGCAAGACGGGCACGACCGTCCAGGCGCACATCGACCAGTTCGAGCTCGGGCCCAACGGCGAGGTGGACATCCTCATCGTCCCTGAGGGCGATCATTCGACGAGCCACAAGAACCGTGTCGAGATGGCACTGGGCACCGGCCAGTTGGCCGTCCGAGAGACCTTCTTCGATCGTCGCGTCGACCGGCCCGCAGACCTGCGCGTCGAGTTGGTGGACGGCGAGCCGCCACCGGTGTTGGGCGTCGAGGAGCTCGCCAGCAAGCTCGAGTTCGCGGGGATATTCGTCCAGTTCGTGGCGGCGACAGCCGTGAACATGTGGCACGACACGGCGGACAACGTGAACAGATTCGGAGGCACCGCCGGTGCGGTCCACGTCGCCGCTCAGGACGACGAGGTCCGGTCTCACAGCAACGCCGAGATGACATATCACGGCGGTCGCTGGGTGTTGGGTGAGGGAGAAGCGCTCGTGGTGACCATCCATGACCCGCCGACGGAGTTCCTCTATTGGGGTTTGACCACGTCCACGGCGTGGATGGAGAGCCTCGATTACCGTTACACGACCACTAACTTGAACAACCACACGGCGCGGCGAGCAGCCGACGGGAACTGGCGGTTGGTCATCGCACCGAATGACCCTGGCGTTCCGAACTGGTTGGATACCCAGGGACGTCGCGAGGGCTACATGATCGTCCGCTGGGTGCTGGCCGATGGCCCGCCCCATCCCACCTGCGAACTGGTGACGATCGCGAGTCTCAAAGGGAGCTGATCGACCCGGGTCCCCTCAGACCTCGGACGGAACCGAGAAGCGCTGCTGGTAGTCGGTCACGAGCGCTCGGTGCTCGGAGAGGTCGAGGCCGGTGTCCTCGAAGCGGTAGTCGTGGGTGCCAACTCCCCGGTTCAGGTGACGGGCCGCGACGTAGGCCTGGAGCCGCTCGAGCGCTTCGTCGGACAGCGTGCGTCCCCATGTGCCGTAGATGCGGGTAATGGTGCCGATCGGATCGGCGACCAGGTCCTTGTAGACCACGTCGCTGATTTGGCCGGTAGGGAGACTCCCGGAGTCCCGTATTGCGGTGACCTCGTTCATCTGGATCTCCACGCCCATGCAGAGGAACTCGACGAGCGCGGCATGGGCGACCCGGTCCGAGTGCATCCAGTGCAGGGTCGCCATCGTGTCGGCCAACGACCCGATCACGCGCAGTGGGTCCCGGTGCGTCATGACGACCCGGGCATCGGGATAGGTCGCGAACACCAGGTCGAGCGATCCCAGATGCGACGGAGCCTTGACCACCCACGACGGCGTCACGCTGCCATCGGATGCGGGCGACCATTGCAGCGTCTGGAGCATTCGCCGGTGCCACTCGTACGCGGGGGTCTGATCGACGCCACTCTTCCAGATTGTGTAGCTCGGCACGTTGTAGATGCCGGTGAACATGTCGCTCGAGAACTGATGGGCGAAGAGGAAGATGCACTCGGTCGGCAGATTGCCACCGTTCTCGTGCATGGCGGTGAAGGCGGGCACCATGGCATCCATCAACCTGATCTCGCCGTCCATGAGCGCAGCCCAATCCGTCCCCGCCGACGAAACTCGCCCTTCGGGTGCCTGCACGGCACCGGGCACGGTGTGCACCAACTCCCACAGGAGCGGAGGCCGGTTGTCGGGGTCGCAGGCGAGGAGCTCGTGGAGGAGGGTGGTGCCAGAACGGCCGAGGCCGGTCACGATGATGGGGCTCTTGACCTGCTCCTGTCCGATGGAAGGCTCGCGCTTCCACAGGTCGACCAGTCGAAGACGGTTGTGCAGGATGAGCTGAAGCTCGGCCCGAGCCCGCAGGCGGCCGGCGAGGTGGAGCTCGGCCTCGTCGTCGAGCGCTGTGCACAACCGCTCGAGCGGATCGCGGAACCAGGAGTCACCGGCGTCGTCGAGGCCTGTGGCCGATCGCGCCGCGTCGAGGAGATCGTGGGCCTTGAGCGAGACGATCGACCGTCCATTGTCGCCCAGGCCGCGTCCGTACGCGACAACGTTCTCGACCCAAGGTGCTCGTGCTGGCGGTGCCCACTCCACCGGCGGCAGGGTACCCCACGCAAAACTCATTCGCGGGAGGATGGCGAACGTTGGGCCGGATCGGGCCCACGCTGGCGACGTTGGTGACCGATCCTCCCGTCGTACACCATCCGGGCAGCCAAAAGCACTTGGCAGCAGCCTCCTCGAGCGGCAACGATGGCGAGTGTGCGCGAAAGGAGTGGTGGGTGACATGGTGAGTGAGCCTCTAGGCACTCCGGGTTCGCCGAAGAGCTTGCCCTTGATACTCGCCCGTGAGCTCGCATCAAATCTGGCCACGCCGATGTTCTTGCTCGACGTCGGGGGAATGCTGGTCTTCTACAACGATGCGGCGGCATTGCTCCTCGGGAAATCGTTTGCCGAACTGGGCGAGATCCCATCCGGTGAGTTCGGCGAGGCCCTGCATCTGGCTACTCCGGACGGCATTCCCATTCGCCGGCGCGATTCGCCGGCCGGCATTGCCTATTTTGAGCGTCGACCCGCCCACCAGACCCTTCTGGCGACAACATTCCAAGGCGCGCGGCGTCAGTATGAAGCAACCGCATACCCGTTGTTCGGCGCAACCGGCGAAATGCATGGCGTGGTCGCCGTGTTCTGGGAAGCGTCCGAAGCACGCGACCCCTGATGCGAGCCCGAGTGTGGGGATGCCGCGGTTCTGTAGCCGCACCTGGAGCAGACACGGTGCGCTATGGCGGGAATACCTCTTGTGTCGAAGTTCGCCTGTCGAGCGGTCACGCCCTCGTTCTCGATGCCGGTACCGGCATACGCCCGCTTGGTGTGGTGATGCACGATGACCTGCCCGTAGAGCTGCATATCTTGCTCACCCATCTTCATCTCGACCACCTGCAAGGTCTTGGGTTCTTTCGTCCCCTCTTCTCGCCCGGGCTGAAGATCCATATCTGGGGTCCAACGTCCCCCGTGCAACACTTGTCCGAGCGGATCGCGATGTACCTGTCGCCCCCCTTGTTTCCTATCCGACTCGATGACGTCCCGTCAGAACTGATCTTCCACGACGCGTCCGAGGAAGCCGTGACAATCGGTTCGGGAACGATCCGAGCGGCCAAGGTCACTCATCAGGGCCCGACCGTCGGCTATCGCATCGAAGAAGCCGGGCGAGTCTTGGTCTACCTTCCCGATCACGAGCCCTCGCTTGGGACGGACCTCGCCAACGTACCCGCGGAGTGGATGAGCGGGCACGAGATTGCGCGTGGTGCCGATGTGCTATTGCACGACGCGCAATATCGCGACCACGAATATGGCGCCCATGTCGGCTGGGGCCACTCGAGTATCGCCGCCACGATGGCATTTGCCGACAAGGCCGGTGTCGGCGAAGTCGTCCTCTTTCATCACGATCCTTATCACACCGACTCCGAGCTCGACGCGCTCCTGGTCGAAGCCCAAAGTAAGTGGCCTGGCATGGAAGGGCGCGTTCGCCTCGCATACGAAGGCATGACGATCGTGCTCGACGACAAACCGGGCGAAGCGCGACTCTGATGGACAGGGGCGAGCCAGAGGGCATGGCGAGTCAGGACTCTCTGACCAGGGAAAAGCGAGAGAGCGGGCGAAGGGAATCGAACCCTCGTTCTCAGCTTGGGAAGCTGATGTTCTGCCGCTGAACTACGCCCGCGAGGAGGCATCACACTATCGTGCTGCCCCGTGGTCCTTTCCGATCGGACGATCCGCGAAGAGCTCGATGCCAAGAGAATTGTCATCGACCCGCTCGGGGCCGAGTGCATCCAACCCTCCTCGGTGGACCTCCATGTCGACCGCTACTTTCGGCTGTTTCGTAACCACTCCATGCGCGTGATCGACGTCCGGGAGGACCTCGAGGATCTCACCGAGCTGGTCGAGATCCCCGACGGCGAGCCCCTGATCCTCCACCCCGGCGAGTTCATCCTGGGTTCGACCCTGGAGCGGGTGGGCATACCCGATGACCTGGTCGCCCGCCTCGAGGGCAAGTCCTCGCTGGGGCGCCTGGGACTCCTCATCCACTCCACGGCCGGGTTCGTCGACGCCGGCTGGGACGGGCACCTCACGCTCGAGCTCTCGAACGTGGCCAACCTCCCGATCACCGTCTACCCCGGCATGAAGATCGGGCAGATCAGCTTCCTGCGCATGACCACGCCCGCCGACAAGCCCTACGGCACGGCGGGCCTGGGTTCGAAGTACCAGGGCCAGCGGGGACCCACCCCGAGCCGGTACTTCGAGAACTTCCGTCCCTGACCCTCCAGGAGGAGACGTTGCTCATCAGGATCATCCTCGGCTTGGGCGCGACCGTGATCGCGTTCGCCATTGCCGGTCGGCGCTTCGCCTACCTCTTCCGCCTCGTCGGAAAGGGCCAACCCGACCCCAAGCGCTTCACCCATTTCCGGGAGCGGGCCTGGGCCGAGCTCTCCGAGGTGGGGGGCCAGCGCAAGCTGCTGCGGTGGACGGTCCCAGGCCTCGCGCACGCCTTCACCTTCTGGGGCTTCACCATTCTGATGTTCACGATCCTCGAGGCCTACGGGGCCCTGTTCGACCGGGACTTCTTCGTGCCCCTGATCGGCCGCGGCCGGGCCCTCGGGTTCATCGAGGACTTCTTCGCCGTAGCCGTGCTGGTGTCGCTGTGCGTCTTCACCGGCATCCGCTACGTCAACTCACCCAAACGCAGGGGCCGGCTGTCTCGCTTCTTCGGTTCCCACACCGGGGCGGCCTGGCTCGTCCTCGTGATGATCGCCTCGGTCATGATCACGCTCATCGGCTACCGCGCCGCCCAGGTGAACACCGGCAATTTCCCCTACGGCAAGTCGTGGTGGCCCTTCGCCTCGCACGCCGTGTCGCTGCTCTTCAATCATTTCGGGAAGGGCGTGAACTCCGACCTCGAGACCGTCTTCCTCATCCTCAACATCGCCGTGATCGTGGGCTTCGCCGTCTTCCTCTCCTACTCGAAGCACCTCCACATCGCCCTGGCCCCCATCAACGTGGCGACCTCCCGTCGGCCCCGGGCCCTGGGACCGCTCTACGACACACCCGATATGGACATGGAGAACGTCTCCGAGGACACCGTCTTCGGCGCCGGTCACATCGAGGACCTGTCCTGGAAGCACCTGCTCGACACGCTGACCTGTACCGAGTGCGGGCGTTGCCAGGCGGTGTGCCCGGCGTGGAACACCGACAAGCCCCTGTCCCCGAAGCTCCTGATCATGGGGCTGCGCGACAATCTTTTCGAGTCCGCCCCTCGACTGTTCGGCTCACCTCCACCGTCGGAGGACGGGTCCCCCGTCGACGCCGTGGCGTGGGCGGCGGCCCAGAAGGCCGAGGCCCCCACCCTCGTCCCCGGCACCATCGACGATGACGTGTTGTGGTCGTGTCTCACGTGCGGGGCGTGCGTGGAGGAGTGCCCCGTCGACATCGAGCACGTCGACACCATCCTGGAGATGCGCCGCTACGAGGTCCTCATGGAGTCGCGCTTCCCCACCGAGGCCGGCCTGATGCTGCGCAACATCGAGAACCAGGGCGACCCGTGGGGACTGGGCGGCGCCAAGCGCACCGAGTGGACCGAAACGCTCGACTTCGAGGTCCCCGTCATCACCGGCACCATCCCGGACGAGATCGAGTACCTGTACTGGGTGGGGTGCGCGGGCGCCCTCGACGAGCGGGCTCGCAAGGCTACGCAGGCGACGGCCCGCCTCCTGCACCGGGCCGGGGTGACCTTCGGCATCCTGGGCCCGCGCGAGTCGTGCACCGGCGACCCGGCCCGCCGCCTGGGCAACGAGTACCTCTACCAGGAGATGGGGAAGGCCAACATCGCCACCCTGGACGAGGTGGGGGCGAAGAAGGTCATCGCCTCGTGCCCACACTGTTTCAATTCATTGTCCCGGGAGTACCCCGACCTGGGCGGGAACTTCCAGGTCATCCACCACTCCCAGCTGCTGAGCCATCTGGTCGAGTCGGGAAAGCTCACGCCGGGGAACATGGACGCCAAGGTCACCTATCACGACCCCTGCTATCTCGGGCGCCACAACCGCGTCTTCGACGAGCCCCGCTCGGTCCTCGACTCCATCACGGGTGTCGAGCAGATCGAGATGAAGCGGTGCCGGGAGAAGAGCTTCTGCTGCGGCGCGGGCGGCGCCCGCATGTGGATGGAGGAGAGCCTCGGCAAGCGGGTCAACCTCGAGCGCACCGACGAGGCCCTCGGCACCGGCGCCGATGTCGTGTCGACGGCCTGTCCCTACTGTCTGATCATGCTCGACGATGCCGTGCGGGCCCGGGCCCGCGAGGACGACGTCCGGGTGTTGGATCTCTCCCAGGTCGTCGAGGCGTCGCTCGACTAGTTGAGCGCTTTGGCGTCGGCCTCGCGCAGGCGCTCGGACATGGCCACGAGCAGTTTGCGCGACAGCGCCGGCATCTCGTCGAGCAGCCCGTTGAAGCGTCGCTGTTCGAGGACGAGCAGCGTCATGGGCGTCTCCGACACGATGCTGGCCGAACGGGGCTTGCGGTCGAGGAGCGAGAGCTCGCCGAACCACTTGCCAGGGCCGAGGGTGGTGATCCTCCGGCCGTTGCGGCGCACCGAGGCGGTGCCGTCCACGACGAAGAAGAACTCACGGCCCACCGTGCCCTCTTCACACAGGACCCGCCCGGCGGGCACGATCACCTCTTCGACGGCTCTGCGGATGGTGCGGAGTTGCGCCCCGGAGCAGGCCGAGAACATCCAGATCTTGCTCAGGTCGAGTTCAGGCTTTCGCGACATGGCGGGAAGGCTATCGGCGGGTGCGGCCCGGTGCCGAGACCGGAGGTTCGCCCTCACCGCTACCATTTCCCGGTCGCCGTGCAGCAGCAACCCGATGAGCGTGCAACCGGGCGACCGAGGGTGGACTGACCGATGACTGCGACGCCGCCACCGACCGACGCCTCGGGTGCGGCGCTCACGACGTTGCGTGGGGCCGGGGTGCAGGTGGACGTCCGCCGGGCCGGTCGAGTCGTGGCCGCCCTCGGTCTCGTGGCTCTGGCCGTGGTCGCCGTCGTGCTCCTGGTGGCCGCCGTCCACAAGAACGCGCAGATCAACGACCTGCGCCACCACGGCGTCGACGTCGACGTGACGGTCACGGGCTGTCTGGGCCTGTTGGGGGGCAGCGGCAGCAATCAGGCCGGCTACGCCTGCACGGGCACGTTCACACTCGGCAGCCACCGCTACCGCGAGGACATCCCCGGCAACACCCTTCGCAACCCGGGAACGAAGGTGCCGGCCGTGGCCGTGGCGGGGGATCCTCCGCTCCTGGACACGCGCCGCGCCGTCGCCACCGAGCACGCGTCGGCGAGCGTGTTCGTCGTGCCCGCCATCCTGCTCGTGCTCCTGGTGGTGCTCGTCGGCGGCCTGCTCGTCAGGCGCCGACGCGTGGGTGCGAACGCACGGCGCGGCCACGCCACCGTCGCGCCGCCGCCACCTCCGTCGGCTTGAATCGACGCGTCGCCCACCCGCCGCCCGGAGCCGCTTCGCTGATGGCAAAAGGGCGGGCTACCCTTTTCCGATGTCCGGCGGCCACGACACCGACGATCCGGGCGAAGCTCCGCCCCGGATGAGCCTCGGGCACCGCATCCTCCTGTCGCTGCCGCGCCTGCAGCGCAACCGAGACAAAGGGCCCCTCGGCGAGCGCATCCGGGACGCGCTGGTCAAGCCGGCGCCCCCCGGCGCCGCCCCCTTCAAGAAGGCGGACGGGCCCCGTTCGGTGGAGGAGCTCGAGGACGCCGTCAAGTATGCCAACGACAAGGAGCGGCTCACGGGCCTGCTTCTGGCGCCGGTGGCAGCCGCGCTCGGGCTCATCATCATTGGCACCCTCATCAACAACGACCCCTCGCAGTACCTGAAGAGCGGGGCCGTCAATCCCCGCCACGTGAGCGTGGCCACCTATCACACCCTCACCTACGTCCTCCTGGCCCTGGCCGTGGTGATGCTCGTGACGGCGTACTTCCGGAAGCGCTTCTACCTGGGCATCGCCATGGCCCTGTACGGGCTGTCGGTCTTCAACCTCCACTACTGGGGCTTCGGGGTCCCGTTCCTCATGGTGGGCGCCTGGCTGCTCGTGACCGCCTACCGCCTCCAGCGCGACCTGCGGGAGGCGACCGGGGACCGGCCGGGACGAGGCCGGGCCGGACCCGCCCGGGGAACGACGCGCGCCCAGCCCAACAAGCGCTATACGCCCCGCACGGCACCGCCCAAGCGGTCCCCGCGCAAGCCCGAGAACGAGCAAAGAGCGGGCTGACCACGCCCCGTCCCGGCGGGGACGGCGGCCGGATCCCGGGCTCGTCCAGTTCACGCGCTGGTAACACGGGCGTGACAGAGGCGAAATCCTCGACCTGCATCCTGTCGGCGGCAGGGCGAACCGCCTGCCATGGCCTTGGCGCACCCGGTGCTGTGTGTCGCCACGCTCATGGCTCGAGGCGCGCCGGGGTTCATGACCGCACGAGAGGAGCACTCGAGCCGTGCTAGCAGCAGCATCGCAACTCGTTCCGTATCCGAGTTGGCTCAATACCGGCGACAACACGTGGCAGCTGGTGGCCGCCACCTTCGTCGGCCTGATGAGCCTGCCCGGACTGGCGGTTCTCTACGCGTCGATCGTCCAGAAGAAGTGGGCGGTGAACGTGCTGGCCATGATGTTCGCCGGGTTCTCCCTGGTGTTGATCGCCTGGGTGCTGTGGTCCTACAAGATGGGCTTCGGCGCCACCTCGCTGGGCGGGGGGGTGAGGAACGGTGTCCAGACCCAGCTCACCGGCGTCGGATGGGTGAAGCACTTCTTCGAGAACTTCGTCGGGAAACCGGGCGGCATCACCGGGGCCGCCGACGAACAGAGCCAGGCGGTCTCCGCCGCCAACACGGCGGTGCCCTTCCACTTCCCCACCACCACGCTGGCCTACTTCCAGTTCGTGTTCGCGGCCATCACGCCGTTGCTGTTCCTGGGAAGCGTCCTGGGCCGGATCAAGTTCAGCGCCTGGTGCCTCCTGGTGCCGCTGTGGTCGACCTTCGTCTACGCCGTCGACGCCTTCCTGCTGTGGGGCGGCGGCTACTTCGCCCAGGAAGGAGCCCTCGACTTCTCGGGTGGGTACGTCATCCACATGTCGGCCGGTGTGTCGGGGTTCGTCGCGGCCTGGGTCCTAGGACCCCGGCTGGCTCGAGATCGACAACATGCCGTCCCCAACAACCTCGTCATGGCTGCCGTGGGAGCCGGCATCCTCTGGCTCGGCTGGAACGGCTTCAACGGTGGTGACCCCTACTACGCGGGGGCCGACGCCGCCGCCGCGGTGGTCAACACCAACGTGGCCACCGCCTGTGGCGTGGTGGTGTGGATGGCGATGGACGCCCTCTTCACCAAGTCCAAGAAGCCCACCTTCCTGGGTGGGGTGAACGGCATGATCTGCGGCCTGGTCGGCATCACCCCCTGCGCCGGCTTCGTCAACGGCCGGGGCGCGATCTACGTCGGCGTCATCTGCACGGCCGTGGTCTGGTTCGCCTGGAACTTCCTGTCCAAGGTGCGGCCCTTCTCGAAGGTGGACGATGCGCTCGGGGTCATCTACACCCACGGCATCGCCGGGTTCTTCGGGGGCATGCTGCTGGGCATCTTCGGTGACCCCAACACGCTGGAGCTGGGGTGCGGGAAGATCAACCCCGCCACGGGGCAGATCGTCAACACGGCGAACTCCCTGGCGCAGTCCCAGTCGCAGTACACGACGGCGCACGGGGGCTGTACGCCCTTCGGGGTGGGCGGCCTGATGTACACGGGCTCCGCCCACCAGCTCTGGGAACAGTTCCGAGCCGCCATCTGGGTCATCTGTTGGTCGGCGCTCGTGACCTTCATCCTCATGAAGATCATCGGGCTGGTCCTCCGTGGGGCCCGCTACAGCGACGACATCCTCGAGATCGGTGACCTCGCCATCCACGACGAGGAGGCCTTCCCCGACGAGACCTTCGCCCAGCGGACCAGCTCCGCCAGCGCCTTCGAGTTGGCCGGCCTCACCGGGTCGAAGCCTCCGCCGTTAGGGTCGGAACCCCCTCCGGCAGGCGAACGTTGACCCGGCCGAGCTCGACGAAAGGGAGCGCACAATGAAGCTGGTCGTGGCAGTCCTCAAGCCCTTCAAACTCGACGAGGTCAAGGAGGCCCTGAAGACACTGGGCGTCCAGGGCATGACCCTCACCGAGGCGCAGGGTTTCGGCCGCCAACGGGGCCACACGGAGGTCTACCGAGGTGCGGAATACGAGGTGGACTTCGTCCCCAAGATCCGCGTCGAGGTCCTCGTCGACGACACCCAGGCCGACGAGGTGGTCGACGCCATCGTGACCACGGCCGCCACCGGCAAGATCGGTGACGGCAAGGTGTGGGTCATCCCGGTGGAGTCGGTGGTGCGGGTGCGCACCGGGGAGCGAGGTCGCGACGCCCTCTGATCCCTGAAAGGTCTGGCCCTCTGACCGGCTCGGCTCGCCTCCCCCCGGGCGCGCCGGCCGGTCGGAGGGATCAGCCGGCCTGGCGGGCCACCGCTTCGGTGGCGGCCCGGATGGCCTCGGGGTCCCCCAGCTGTCGGTCGTCGACGAGCTCGAGGTCGGAGTCGAAACGGAACCACCACGGCACGCCGGTGGGTACCTCGAGGCCGACGATGTCGTCGTCGGGGATGTCCTTCAGGTACTTGACCAGCGCCCGGATCGAGTTGCCGTGGGCGACGACGAGTACGCCCGAAAAGGCGCGCAGATCCGAAGCGATGGCGTCCTCCCAGTACGGCACCATGCGGAGGACCACGTCGGCCAGGCACTCGGTGTCGGGCAGGGCACCAGGTGGGAGGGCCCTGTAGCGGTCGTCGTGGGAGGGGTGGCGCTCGTCGTCGGGGAGCAGGGGTGGCGGGGGGACGTCGTAGCTCCGGCGCCACAGCTTGACCTGGGCCTCGCCGAACTCTGCCACGGTCTGCTTCTTGTCGAGCCCCTGGAGCGCCCCGTAGTGGCGCTCGTTCAGGCGCCAGTGGCGCCGCACCGGGAGCCAGCTCCGGCCCAGCTCGTCGAGGGCCAGGTTGGCGGTGCGCACGGCCCGGGTCAGGACCGAGGTGTGGACCACCTGGAGGTCGAGCCCGGTGCGTTGCTCCGCCGCCAGGAGCGCGCCCGCCGAGCGGGCCTCGGCCTCGCCCTTGGGCGTGAGATCGACGTCGGTCCACCCCGTGAACAGGTTCTGGGCGTTCCAGGTGGACTCGCCGTGGCGGATGAGGACCAGGTCAGGCACGCCTTCCAGCGTACTCAGGCCACTGGCTGACGACGAAGGGGCGCGGCTAGGGAGCGGCGTCCTTGGCCCACAGGACGGTGTCGGACGAGGCGGGGACGAGCTCGAGCCCGAGGCCCTCGGCCATCTGGGCGGCCATCTTCCGGGTTCCCATCAAGGTGTCGGGGTGGCCGTCGACGTAGACGACGTCGACGGAGTGGGTGTGCGGGTGCCACACCACGGCCACGACCTCACGCTCGGCCACCTCGGCGTCCTCCGGTTGGACGGCGGGGCGTTGGACCGGAAATGTGCCAACGCCCCGCCGCACCCCCCGGTGAGCGGCCGTGTCAGGTTGGGAAATGGGTGTTCCCGCAGCCGCTTGAGGGCCACGGTAGGACCGACGGAGGCGGGGGCCCAGCGGGGTTCCACCTGGCGTGCCGGTGGTTTCCACCTATGTACCGGCTCGACCGGGGGCGCGAACGTGGTCGCCAGGGCCAACCGGGGTGGGAGACGAATTTCTCTTGCAGAAAGATTGACAGGTATCCACTCAAGATTGCTATACTGCTAACAGTCAAGTAGCCGCAGCAGACACGAATTCCCTGGTGAGAGCCACCGGGACAGCAGAGTATACGGAGGCAACGCAATGCCCAAGGCCGTCGGAATCGACCTCGGCACCACCAACTCGGTCGTGAGCGTCTTGGAGGCCGGCGAGCCGGTCGTGATCCCCAACGCCGAAGGGGGTCGGACCACGCCGTCGGTCGTCGGGTTCTCGAAGTCGGGCGAGGTCCTCGTGGGCGAGGTCGCCAAGCGCCAGGCCATCACCAACCCCGACCGGACCATCCGTTCGGTCAAGCGCCACATGGGCACGTCGTGGTCGATCGACATCGACGGCAAGAAGTACAACGCCCAGGAGATCTCGGCCCGCATCCTCCAGAAGCTGAAGAGGGACGCCGAGGGCTACCTCGGCGACACCGTCAACCAGGCCGTCATCACCGTGCCCGCCTACTTCGACGACGCCCAGCGCACCGCCACCAAGGAGGCGGGTCAGATCGCCGGCCTCGAGGTACTGCGCATCATCAACGAGCCCACCGCGGCGGCCCTGGCCTACGGGTTGGACAAGGAGAACAAGGAGCAGACCGTGCTCGTGTTCGACCTCGGCGGGGGCACCTTCGACGTCTCGATCCTCGAGATCGGTGAAGGCGTCTTCGAGGTGAAGTCCACCTCGGGCAACACCCACCTCGGTGGTGACGACTGGGACCAGCGCGTCATCGACTGGCTGGTCACCGAGTTCAAGAACACCGAGGGCGTGGACCTGTCCGCCGACAAGATGGCCGTCCAGCGCCTGAAGGAAGCGGCCGAGAAGGCCAAGATCGAGCTGTCGTCGGTGCAGGAGACCCAGATCAACCTGCCCTTCATCACCGCCACCGCCGATGGCCCCAAGCACCTCGACCTCAAGCTCACCCGGGCCAAGTTCAACGAGATCACCGCCGACCTGGTCGACGCCTGCAAGGGCCCCTTCGAGCAGGCCGTCACCGACGCCGGGCTCTCCAAGTCCGACATCCACCACGTCGTGCTCGTGGGTGGTTCCACGCGCATGCCCGCCATCCAGGACCTCGTCCAGAGCCTGACGGGCAAGGAGCCCCACAAGGGCGTGAACCCCGACGAGGTCGTGGCCATCGGCGCCGCCGTCCAGGCCGGCGTGTTGAAGGGCGAGGTGAAGGACGTCCTGCTCCTCGACGTCACCCCGCTGTCGCTCGGCATCGAGACCAAGGGCAGCGTCATGCACCGGCTCATCGAGCGCAACACCACCATCCCCACCAAGCGCTCCGAGGTGTTCACCACGGCCGAGGACAACCAGCCGTCGGTGGAGATCCACGTCCTCCAGGGCGAGCGCGAGATGGCGATGTACAACAAGACGCTGGGCAAGTTCCAGCTCGTGGACCTGCCCCCCGCCCCCCGGGGCGTGCCCCAGATCGAGGTCACCTTCGACATCGACGCCAACGGCATCGTGCACGTGTCGGCCCGCGACACGGCCACGGGCAAGGAGCAGTCGATGACCATCACCGGCGAGTCATCGCTCGCCAAGGAGGAGATCGACCGCATGGTGCGCGACGCCGAGGCCCATGCCGAGGACGACAAGCGCCGGCGCGAGGAGGCGGAGATCCGCAACAACGCCGACACGCTCGTCTACCAGACCGAGAAGGTGCTGCGCGAGCAGGGCGAGAAGTTCGAGGGCGACGAGAAGGACAAGGTCGAGAGCGCGCTCAAGGCCGTGAAGGACGCCCTCGGCGGCACCGAGATGGAGAAGATCAAGGACGCCACCGAGGCGCTCGTCAACGCCAGCCATGCCTTCACCCAGCGCCTGTACGAGCAGGCCTCGCAAGAGAGCGGGGCGGCGTCGGCTCCCGGCGGCGGGCCCGCCTCAGACAACGGTTCCTCCGCCTCGGACGACGAGGTGGTGGACGCCGAGATCGTCGACGAGCCCGGGGCATGACCCCGATGTCAGGTCAGCCCGGCGGTGACCGGGACGCGGGAGGACCGCGTCCCGGTTTCCCCGGCGCGCCCGCGCCCCGAGCCGACCGTCCCCCGGGTCGAGCCCGTCGTCGACGACATGGACGAGGCCGAGCTCATGGATCCCGCGGTCGAAGCGCCCAACGAGACCGTCGTCGACGACCTCGACGACCTCCTCTTCACGGCGCGGCGCGAGCGGGACGAGTACCTGGAATTGTCGCGCCGGGTCCAGGCCGACTTCGAGAATTACAAGAAGCGCATGCTGCGTCAGCAGACCGACAACTTCGAGCGCGCCGCCGAGGACCTCGTGACCAAGGTGCTGCCCGTGCTCGACGCCTTCGACCTGGCCCGCGCCCATCTCGGCGAGGGTGACGACACGTCGCCCGAGGGCAAGGCCCTCGTGGCCGGCTCGACCCTGCTGGCCGACATCTTGAGCCGCGAGGGGCTCGAGCGCATCGGCGCGGCCGGCGAGCCCTTCGACCCCACCGTCCACGAGGCGGTGGACCGTGTCAGCGCCGACGACAGTGCCGCTCCGGCGGACAGCGCGCCCGACGGCCCCGTCATCGACGAGGTGCTGCGGGCCGGCTACCGGTGGAAGGGACGGGTGATCCGCCCGGCCATGGTCCGGGTGCGGGGGTAATGGTCGCCCAGCGGGAGTGGCTCGACAAGGACTACTACCAGGTCCTGGGCGTGTCCCCCACGGCCACCGACAAAGAGATCACGCGCGCCTATCGCAAGCTCGCCAAGCAGTTCCATCCCGATGCCAACCCCGGGGCCGAGGACCGCTTCAAGGAGATCTCCGCCGCCCACGACGTCATCGGCGACGCGGCCAAGCGCAAGGAGTACGACGAGGTCCGTCGCCTGGGCCCGGCCAGCTTCGGCGGCTTCGGGGGACCGGGCGGGCCGGGGGGAGCGGGGAGCACGACCTTCCGGGTCGAGGACCTCGGCGACCTCGGGGACCTGTTCGGCGGGCTGGGCGGTGCCTTCGGCGGAGGCCGACGGGCCCGCAACGCCGGGCCGCGCCGCGGCGCCGATGTCGACGCCGAGCTCTACCTGTCCTTCGAGGACGCCGTGCGCGGCGTCACCACGTCGGTGAACGTGGCCGGCGAGGCGCGCTGCGAGACGTGCCACGGCACGGGCGCGGCCCCGGGCACGTCCCCGGTGACGTGTCCCACTTGTCACGGCCGGGGGGCCCTCGACGACAACCAGGGGCTGTTCTCCCTCAGCCGGGTGTGCCCGCAGTGCTCGGGGCGCGGCACCATCATCGAGACGCCGTGCAAGACCTGTCGCGGCTCGGGCGTGGTGCGCCGCACCCGCCAGGTGAAGGTGCGCATCCCCGCCGGGGTCGAAGACGGCCAGCGCATCCGGGTCAAGGGACGTGGCGCGCCGGGCCGAGCCAACGGGCCCGCCGGCGACCTGTACGTCACGGTGCGGGTGGGCAACCATCCCCTCTTCGGCCGGCGGGGCCGCAACCTCACCCTCAGCGTGCCGGTGACCTTCCCCGAGGCGGCGCTGGGGTCGACGGTGAAGGTGCCCACCCTCGACGAGCCCGTGACCTTGCGCGTCCCGGCCGGGACGTCGTCGGGCAAGACCTTCCGCGTCAAGGGCCGGGGCGTGCCCGGCCACGGGCGGACCCCGGCCGGTGACCTTCTCGTCACCGTGGACGTGACCGTGCCCAAGAAGCTGACCGACGAGCAGCGGGCCGCCGTCGAGGAGTTCGCCCGCGTCTCCGACGACGAGCCGCGGGACATCTGGAGGTGAACAGCGATGGCGCCGCCGCGCCGTGACGATCGACGGCCCCGAGCCCCGGGGCCGACGCAGCGCCCCCCCCCGCCCGTCGATGCTCGGCGGCGACAGCGCGGCCCGCGCCGTGTACGTGATCTCGGTGGCGGCCGAGCTGGCCGGCGTGCACCCCCAGACGCTTCGCTTCTACGAGCGCAAGGGCCTCGTCGACCCGTCGCGCACCGGGGGCGGCAACCGCCGCTACAGCCAGCTCGACATCGAACGCCTCCGCCACATCGGGTCGCTCACGGCCTCGGGGCTGAACCTCGAAGGGGTCCGCCACGTCCTCGAGCTCGAGGCCGAGGTGGAGCGGCTCACCGCCGAGCTCGAACAGGTGCGCGACGAGGCGCGTGACAAGGTGGAGCAGACGCATCGCCAGTACCGGCGCGACCTGGTGCCGCTGCACCAGGCCCTCGTGTTCCGCCGCGCCGGGCACGGGGACGCGCCGCGCCGGACAGGGAGGTAACCCCATGGCCATCGACCAGGAACGCTGGACCCTCAAGGTCCAAGAAGCCTTGCGCAACGCGGTGGAGCGCGCCCACGCCCAGAACAACCCCGAGGTCACCCCGGACCACATCCTGGCCGCCCTGCTCGGCCAGCCCGAGGGCCTGGCGCTGCCGCTGCTGGCCAAGGCGGGGGTGGAGCCCACCTCGCTCACCAACCGTGTCGAGGAGCGCCTGGCCTCGCTCCCCAAGGCCTACGGCGGCAGCGATGTCACCCTGTCGCGCCCGGCCCGGGACCTGCTCGAGGCGGCCGACAGCCTGCGCGGGGACATGGGTGACGAGTACGTCTCGGTCGAGCACCTCCTCCTGGCGCTGTCCGACGTCATCGGGGTGAAGCGCGACGAGCTCCTCGGCGCGCTGCGGGCCGTGCGGGGCAGCCACCGCGTCACGTCCCAGAACCCCGAGGAGCAGTACCAGGCGCTCGAGAAGTACGGGCGCGACCTCACCGAGGCGGCCCGGCGGGGCAAGCTCGACCCCGTCATCGGGCGCGACGAGGAGATCCGCCGCGTCATCCAGGTCCTCAGCCGCCGCACCAAGAACAACCCCGTGCTCATCGGCGAGCCCGGCGTGGGGAAGACCGCCATCGTGGAGGGCCTCGCCAACCGCATCGTCGAGGGCGACGTGCCCGAGGGCCTGCGCGACAAGCGCGTCGTGGCCCTCGACCTCTCCGCCATGGTGGCCGGGGCCAAGTACCGGGGCGAGTTCGAGGAGCGCCTGAAGGCGGTGCTCAAGGAGATCACCGACTCCGAGGGCGAGATCATCACCTTCATCGACGAGCTCCACACCATCGTGGGCGCGGGCGGGGCCGAAGGGGCCATGGACGCCGGCAACATGATCAAGCCCATGCTGGCGCGCGGCGAGCTCCGACTGGTGGGGGCGACGACGCTCGACGAGTACCGCCGCCACATCGAGAAGGACGCCGCGCTCGAACGGCGCTTCCAGCCCGTGTTCGTGGGCCAGCCCTCGGTGGAGGACACCATCGCCATCCTGCGCGGCCTCAAGGAGCGCTACGAGGTGCACCACGGCGTGCGCATCCAGGACGCCGCCCTGGTCGCGGCGGCGGTGCTGTCGGACCGCTACGTGACGGGGCGCTTCCTCCCCGACAAGGCCATCGACCTCGTCGACGAGGCCGCCAGCCGGCTGCGCATCGAGATCGACTCCATGCCCACCGAGATCGACGTCGTCACCCGCCGCATGCGCCAGCTCGAGATCGAGCGCGTGGCGCTGGCCAAGGAGACCGACGACGCGTCGAAGGAACGCCTGGCCCGCCTGGAGGAGGAGCTCGCCAACCTGACCGAGACGGCCGACGCCATGACGGTGCGGTGGCAGGCCGAGAAGGACGCCATCACCGCCATCCGCAGCCTCAAGGAGGAGCTCGAGACGCGCAAGGGCGAGGCCGAGCGCTATGCGCGCGACGGCGACCTCACGCGCGCCTCGGAGATCCGCTACGGCGTCATCCCCGACATCGAGCGCCGCATCGAGGACGCCACCAAGGCCCTGGCCGAGCTCCAGGCCTCGGGGGCGATGCTCAAGGAAGAGGTCGACGCCGAGGACGTGGCCGAGGTGGTGAGCCGCTGGACCGGGGTGCCCGTCACCCGGCTCATGGAGGCCGAGCTGGCCAAGCTGGTGCGCATGGAGGAGGCCCTCCACGCCCGCGTGGTGGGCCAGGACGAGGCCGTCGTGGCGGTGGCCAACGCCATCCGCCGCAGCCGGGCCGGCCTGTCGGACCCCAACCGGCCCATCGGGTCGTTCCTGTTCCTCGGCCCCACCGGGGTGGGCAAGACCGAGCTGGCCCGGGCGCTGGCCGACTTCCTCTTCGACGACGACCGGGCCATGGTCCGCATCGACATGGGCGAGTACCAGGAGAAGCACACCGTGAGCCGCCTGGTGGGGGCGCCGCCCGGCTACGTCGGCTACGAGGAGGGCGGTCAGCTCTCCGAGGCGGTGCGCCGCCGCCCCTACGCGGTGGTGCTGCTCGACGAGATCGAGAAGGCGCACCCCGACGTGTTCAACGTCCTGCTCCAGGTGCTCGAGGACGGACGGCTCACCGACGGCCAGGGCCGCACCGTCGACTTCACCAACACCGTCCTCATCATGACGTCCAACCTGCCCGGCGATCCCCAGGACTTCTTCAAGCCCGAGTTCTTCAACCGCATCGACGAGGTGGTCCGCTTCCGCCACCTGTCGGAGGCCGACATCCGCCGCATCGTCGACATCCAGGTCGCCACGCTGGCGGCCCGGGTGGCCCAGCGCCGGTTGACGCTGGTGGTCACCGACGACGCCCGGGACTGGCTGGCCCGCGCCGGCTACGACCCCGACCTCGGGGCGCGCCCGCTGCGCCGGGTGATCCAGCACTCGGTGGAGGACCCGCTCGCCCTGGCCCTGCTGGAAGGGCGCTACACCGACGGCGACACCGTGACCGTCGACGTCGCCGACGGGTCGATCGCGCTGCGCTGAGCCGCCTCGGCCCCACGTCGACGGTCGGGGTCAGACAGGGTCGGTGGCAGCCGTGCCGTTGTCCGAGACGTGCTCGGTCCAGGTCGACCCATCCCAGTAGCGGTGCTGATGGCGCCGGGTCGGGTCCGCGTGCCAGGCCGGGGGCCCGCTGGCCGCCTCGGGCGGAGGGGGAGCGACGGGATAGGCCGAAGGATGGGCCCCGCCCATCGAGGTCGGGCCGGGGGCGGTGCCCGAGGCGCCGAACTCCGGCGCCGGGCCCGAGCCGGGAGTCGGGCCGGCCGTCGGAGAGCCCGGTGTCGCGGATCCCCCCGGTGGGGGGATCTGGCCCGGAGGCCCGTAGCCGGGAGCCGGCCCGTAGCCGGGGGAGCCGGGAGGCGGCCCGTAGCCGGGGGGCGGGTAGCCGGTCCCGCCGCCGCGCCGTCCGTAGTACCCGCCCCGGCCGTGGCCGGGCACGTTGGTGGTGGCGCAGGCGATCAACGACAGCACCGTGCCCAGGAGGGCGATGAAGAAGCTCACGATCGCCCACACCACGGGCGGGATGTGCCAGGGGTCGACGCCCGTGGCCCGCTTGAACCGGCTCGTCCTCATGTAGGAGAGCGCCGCGAAGATGATGCCGAAGATGGCCAGGTTGTAGCCCGATCTGATGAGGATGAGGGCAACGGTGGCCATGGTCTCGATGGTAGGTGCCAGGCGATGGCTATGGCGCCGCGGCGGTGCCCGTCGGCGGCCGGCCGGGCCCGGAAGGGTGGTCACAGGCCCGGGCTACAATGCGGCGTAATCCGGAGCCGTTCTACGGAGGAGCGTCGTGCCCGCAACCGTGGTCGTCGGGACGCAATGGGGCGACGAGGGGAAGGGCAAGCTCACCGACCTCCTGGCCCGGGACATGGACATGGTGGTGCGCTACCAGGGCGGCCACAACGCCGGGCACACCGTGGTGGTCGACGGCGTGTCCTTCGCCCTCCAGCTCGTGCCGAGTGGCGTGCTCTATCCCCACATCACCCCGGTGATCGGCAACGGCGTGGTGGTGGACCCGGGCGTGCTCCTGGCCGAGCTGGACACGCTGGCCGCCAAGGGGATCGACACCAGCCGCATGGTCGTGAGCGGCAACGCCCATCTGATCATGCCGTACCACCAGGAGATCGACCGGGTCACCGAGCGCTACCTCGGCAAGAACGCCCTGGGCACGACGCGCCGGGGCATCGGCCCCGCCTACGCGGACAAGGCGGCCCGGGTGGGGCTGCGGGTCCAGGACCTCCTCGACGCCAAGATCTTCCGCCAGAAGCTCGAGGTGGTGTTGAAGGAGAAGAACGCCATCCTGGCCAAGGTGTACAACCGGCTCCCCCTCGACGCCGGGGCCATCTGCGACGAGTACCTCGAGCAGTACGCGCCGAGGATCGGCCCCATGGTGGGCGACACCGTCGGCCTCGTCCACGACGCCCTCGACGCCGGCCGCAACGTCCTGCTCGAGGGGGCCCAGGCCACCTTCCTCGATCTCGACCACGGCACCTATCCCTTCGTGACGTCGTCGAACCCGGTGGCGGGGGGCGCCTGCACCGGCACGGGGGTGGGGCCGCGCATGATCGGCGAGGTCATCGGCATCGCCAAGGCGTACGTCACCCGGGTGGGGGCGGGCCCCTTCCCGACCGAGTGCCTCGACGAGGTGGGCGACGTGCTGGTCGAGCGCGGCCACGAGTTCGGCACCAACACGGGCCGGCGCCGGCGCTGCGGGTGGTTCGACGCCGTCATGGCCCGCCAGGCCGTCCGCCTCAACTCGTTGTCGGAGGTGGCGCTCACCAAGATGGACGTGCTCGACACCTTCGACACCGTCAAGGTGTGCGTGGCGTACGCCTCGGGACGCGAGCGCTTCGCCTATCCCCCCTATCACCAGTCCGTGTTGCACCAGGTGGACGCGGTCTACGAGGAGCTGCCGGGATGGCGCGCCGATCTGTCCGGTGCGACCGAGCTCGACGACCTTGCCCCCGCGGCGCGCGACTACGTGGCCTTCCTGGCCGAGCAGATCGGCGTGCCCATCAAGCTGGTGGGGGTGGGACCGGGTCGCGAGCAGTTCGTCCGGTTCGCGGCATGAAGGCTGTGTCATGAAGGCTGTGTCATGAAGGCTGTGTCATGAAGGTCTGCGTCGTCGGGTCGGGCGGCCGCGAGCACGCCCTGGCCCTGTCGTTGGCCCGCACCGCCGAGGTCGTCGTCGCCCCCGGCAATCCCGGCATGGCGCCGCGGTCGCCCGAGGCGGCCGACACGGCCCACTTCACCTTCGTCGGGTCGGGCCGGCCGCTCTCGGTCACGACCGACGATCCCGAGGACATCGACGCCGACCTCTTCGTGATCGGCCCCGAGCAGCCCCTCGTGGACGGTCTCGCCGACAAGCTGCGCGCCGACCGCCGCCTCGTCTTCGGGCCCGGTGCCGACGGGGCTCGGCTCGAGGGGTCCAAGGCGTTCATGAAGATGGTCCTGGCCGAAGCGGGCGTGCCCACGGCCCGCTACGGCGCCTTCGACGACGCCCGATCCGCCCAGGCCTTCCTGCGCGACCTGCCCGGGCCCTGGGTGGTGAAGACCGACGGCCTCGCGGCGGGCAAGGGGGTGCTCGTCACCGATTCCCTCGAGGAGGCCGACGCCGACATCGTTTCCAAGTTGTCGGGGGAGAGCTTCGGAGACGCCGGGCGCCGCATCGTGGTCGAAGAAGGATTGGTGGGCCCCGAGTGTTCGCTGCTCGTGCTGTGTGATGGGGCTCGCATCGCGGCGCTGGCACCGGCTCACGACTTCAAGCGCGTCAACGACGGCGACGAGGGGCCGAACACCGGTGGCATGGGGGCGTACTCGCCCGTGCCCCTCGTCGACGACCGGCTCATCGACCGCGTCCTCGACCAGGCCGTCGAACCACTGGTGGGGGCGCTGCGCCGGCGCGGCATCGACTACCGGGGCGTCCTCTACGCCGGGCTCATCCTCACCGCCGAGGGCCCGCGCGTCCTCGAGTACAACGTCCGCTTCGGCGACCCCGAGACCCAGGTGGTGCTGCCCCGGCTCACCGAGGACCTCACCGGGCTGCTGGCCGAGGCGGCCGGGGGCCGGCTGCGCACCGAGCCCCGCTTCTCCCCCGACGCGTCGGTGTGCGTGGTGCTGGCCTCGGAGCACTACCCGGACCCGCCCCGTACCGGCGACCGCATCGACGGGCTCGAGGAAGCCGCCGTCATCGACGGGGTCAGCATCTTCCACGCCGGCACCGCCCTCGACGACGAGGGCCAGTTCGTCACCGCCGGCGGTCGGGTGCTCGGCGTGAGCGCGCTGGGCCCGACCATCGCCGAGGCGCGGGCCCGCGCCTACGCGGCCGTGGACCGCATCGGCTGGGACGGGATGCAGTACCGGACCGACATCGCCGCCGATGCCGCCGCCGCCGTCACGGCCGGTGTGGGCACGGCGGGTGCCGGGGCGGGATCGGCGGGGGCGGCGTGATCCCGCGCTACTCGCTGCCGGAGATCGCCGCGCTGTTCACCGACGAGGCCCGTCTCGAGATGTGGCTCGAGGTCGAGCTGTTGGCCGTCGAGGGATGGGCCGAGGTGGGCGTGATCCCCCGCGACGCGGCCGCCGCGGTGCGGGCCCGGGCGCCCAAGGTGACCCCGGAGCTGGTCGCGGCGGTCGCCGACCGCGAGCGCGTCACCGACCACGACGTGGCCGCGTTCGTCGACGTCGTGCAGGACGCCATCGGCGCGCCCGAAGGGTCGTGGGTGCACTACGGGCTCACCTCGTCCGACGTCGTCGACACCGCGTTGTGCGCCACGCTGGCCCGCGCCGTCGACCTGCTCCTCGACGCATCCGACGCCTTCGTGTCGGTGCTCAAGGGGCGCGCCCTCGAGTTCATGGACGCCCCCATGCCGGGCCGCACCCACGGGATGCACGCCGAGCCCACCACCTTCGGGGCCAAACTGGCGCTGTGGTGCCTGCAGGCCGACCGCGACCGGGCGCGCCTGCGCGCCGCGCGCGCCTCGATCGCCGTGGGCAAGCTGTCGGGGGCGGTGGGGACGTACTCGAACATCGACCCCCGGGTCGAGGCCCATGTGTGCGCCGCCCTCGGGCTCACCCCTGTGCCCGCCACCCAGGTGATCGCCCGCGACCGCCACGCCGAGCTCCTGTGGGCGTGCGCGTCGGTCGGCGCCACCATCGAGATGATCGGCACCGAGATCCGCCACCTGGCCCGGACCGAGGTAGGTGAGGTCGAAGAGGCGTTCGGCGCGGGACAGAAGGGCAGCTCGTCGATGCCCCACAAGCGCAACCCGATCCTGTCCGAGCGGCTCAGCGGGCTGGCCCGCGTGCTGCGGGGCTACCTCTCCGCCGGGCTCGAGGACGTGGCCCTGTGGCACGAGCGCGACATCTCCCACAGCTCGGTGGAGCGAGTCATCCTCCCCGACGCCAGCCTCCTCACCTACTACGTGTTGCGACGGGGGGCGGGGCTGGTCCAGAACCTCCTCGTCCACACCGACCGCATGCGGGCCAACGTCGTCGAGGGGTCGTTCGGGCTCGTCTTCAGCCAACCCGTGCTGCTTGGCCCTGGTGGAATCGGGGCTCGAACGCGACGCCGCCTACCGGATCGTCCAGCGCGACGCCCGCGCCGCGTGGGAGGAGCGGCGTCCCTTCCGCACCGTGCTCGAGGCCGACCCCGAGGTCACCCTGGACGGCGCCGCCCTCGACCGAGCCTTCAGCCTGGACCGGGCGTTGCAGCATGTCTCGAAGTTCCGACGAGCAATTGAGGAGGTCGAGGAGTGAGCCTGACGATGGTGCACCGCGGCAAGGTGCGAGAGCTCTACGACGCCGGTGAGGGGCGTCTGCTCATGGTGGCGTCCGATCGCCTGTCGGCCTTCGACGTCATCCTGGAGGAGCCCATCCCCGACAAGGGCCGGGTGCTCACGGCCATGACGGTCCATTTCCTGGCCGAGCTGGCCGACCTCGCCCCCAGCCACCTCATCACCGCCGACCCCGCCCTGCTGCCCAAGGACGCCGCCGAGCTCGGCGGCGACGCCGGCATCGACGCCATCGCGGGACGTGCCGTGCTCGTGCACCGAGCCGAGATGCTCCCCATCGAGTGCATCGTGCGTGGCTACCTGGCCGGATCGGGCTGGAAGGAGTACTCGGCCACCCAGACCCTGCACGGCACGCCCCTCCCGGCCGGCATCGAGCACGCCGGCCGGCTCCCCGAGCCCATGTTCACGCCCTCGACCAAGGCCACCGAGGGCCACGACCTCAACATCTCGTTCGACGAGGCCGCCGAGCTCATCGGCAAGGAGCTGGCCGAGCAGGCGCGCGACCTGTGCGTCGAGGCCTACCGCCGCGGCGCCGCGGCGGCCGAGCGCAACGGCATCATCGTGGCCGACACCAAGTTCGAGCTCGGCATCATCGACGGCGAGCTGGCCCTGTGCGACGAGGTGCTCACCCCCGACTCGTCGCGGTTCTGGCCCGCGGACCAGTGGAAGCCCGGCACCAACCCGCCCGCCTTCGACAAGCAGCCCGTGCGCGACCTGCTCGAGGCGAGCGGCTGGGACAAGACGCCGCCGCCCCCGGCGCTGTCGCCCGAGGTGGTGGCCGAGACGAGCGCCCGCTACATCGAGGCCTACGAGCGGATCAGCGGGCGCCGACTGGCCGACTGGTACGGTGCGAGCGGGTGAGGGGCGCGTGAAGTACGAGGTGCTCGTGGAGGTACGGCTGCGCCCCGGGATCGCCGATCCGCAGGGCGCCACCATCGAGCGGGCGCTGCCGGCCCTCGGGTTCGACGGCGTCGCCGACGTGCACGTGGGCAAGGCCTTCCGGCTGTCGATCGAGGCGTCGGACGAGCCCGCTGCCCACGTCCGGGCCACCGAGATGGCGCAGCGTCTGCTGGCCAACCCCGTGATCGAGGACTCCACCGTCACCGTGGTCGGCACCGTCGAGGCCGTCTCCGCGGCCACCTCGACACGCAACGGAGCCCGGTGATGGCGGCCAAGATCGGCGTCGTCGTGTTCCCGGGCAGCAACTGCGAGCACGACGTGGTGAAGGCCCTAGGGTTGTTCGGTTCCTGGCGCGTCGACGCCGGCCTCGTGTGGCACGGGGAGCGCTCCCTGGCCGGCTACGACGCCATCGTCCTCCCCGGCGGCTTCGCCCACGGCGACTACCTGCGTCCCGGTGCGCTGGCCCGCTTCTCACCGGTGATGGACGCGCTGTCCACGTACGCGGCCGACGGGGGTCCCGTGGTGGGGATCTGCAACGGCTTCCAGGTGCTGACCGAGGCCGGGCTCCTCCCCGGCGCCCTCCAGAAGAACCGGGGGCTGCGCTTCCTGTGCACCACCGTCGGGGTGGAGGTGTGCACGACGCGCACCGTGCTCACGGGCCGGACCGAGCGAGGGGCGCACCTCGCGCTCCCCATCAACCACTTCGAGGGCAACTTCACGTGCGACCCCGCCACCCTCGAGCGGCTGCGGGCCGAGGACCGCATCGTCCTGCGCTACACCGCCAACCCCAACGGCTCGCTCGACGACATCGCCGGCGTGTGCAACGAGGAGGGCAACGTGGTGGGCCTCATGCCCCACCCCGAGCGCGCCTGTGACGCCATGACGGCGTCCACCGACGGCATGGGGCTGCTCGAGTCGCTGGTGGTGGCCGCCACCCGGCGCGCCGAGGTTCCGGTCTGAGCGGCGCGGGCCGCCCCCTTCACTTCTTCGGGGCCGACCGGGGGGCCTTGGTGGTGCCGTTGTCAGCGGTGGTGCGGGTGATCTCGGCGCGCTGGAGCACGGCCGCGCTCACCCCGGCGGCACGCCAGGCGGGGTACTCGATGCCCTTGCGCTCCCCGTAGGCCCGGGCCACCTTGACGAAGGCCGCTTCGAGGGTGGCCAGCTCGTTCGACGTCGTGGCCCGGTCCAGCTCGGCCTGGAGATCGGCCCGCTCCTGGAGGAGATGGAGCCGGGCCAACGGTTCGGCCGACGTCAGCTGCTCGTGCACGACGTCGAGGCGCGACCGGACCGATTCGGGGGTGCGCTTGCGCCCCCGTTTGGGCCGGTCGTGCTCGAGGGCCTCGAGGTAGCGGCGCACGGCCCGCCCCTCGTCGCGCCCCGGGCCAGGGCCGCCTTGTGGGTGCTCGACATGGGTTGGCGCTCGGGTCGCGTCTCGGGGCCTGCCATCGCTCGGATTATGGGTATGGCGGTGACGCCGGTGCAACCTTTTCCGGCGCCCGCCCATTTGGAAAAGACCGCCTCCGTCATTGACGGTCCGCTTGCTCGGGGCCGACCCCACCACGACCGGGTCGGTTCCCGCGGCCGGGTACGGTGACGGCGATGGAGCTGCACCGGGCGCTCGGCCTCAGTGACGATGAGGCGGCGCGCATCGACGAGATCCTGGGGCGCCCTCCCAATCATCTCGAGCTGGCCATGTACGCCGTGATGTGGAGCGAGCACTGCTCCTACAAGTCGTCGCGGCTGCACCTGCGGAGGCTCCCGACCGAGGGGCCCCACGTCCTGGTCGGTCCGGGGGAGAACGCCGGGGTCATCGACGCCGGCGACGGCATCGCCGTGGCCCTTCGGATCGAGAGCCACAACCACCCTTCCGCCGTGGAGCCCTATCAGGGGGCCGCCACCGGCGTGGGCGGGATCCTGCGCGACATCTTCACCATGGGGGCCAGGCCCATCGCGCTCATGGACCCGCTGTTCTTCGGCACCCTCGACGATGCCCGCACCCGGTGGCTGACCGAAGGGGTGGTGGCCGGCATCTCCGGCTACGGCAACTCGGTGGGCGTGCCCACCGTGGGGGGCGAGCTCACCTTCGAGGCGGGCTACGCCCGCAACCCCCTCGTGAACGTGCTGTGCCTGGGGGTCATGCCCAAGGAGCGCCTCGTGCTCAGCGCGGCGACGGGCGAGGGCAACCTGGCCGTGCTCCTGGGCTCGACCACGGGACGCGACGGGATCGGCGGTGTGAGCGTGCTCGCCTCGGCCGCCTTCGGCGGGGAGGGAGACGGCGACGACGCCAAGCGCCCCAGCGTGCAGGTGGGCGATCCCTTCGAGGAGAAGCGGCTCATCGAGGCTTGTCTCGAATTGCTCGACCGCCGTCTCGTGGTGGGGATCCAGGACCTCGGCGGTGCCGGGCTCACCTGTGCCACCTCGGAGACCGCGGCGCGCGGCGCCATGGGCATGGACGTGCACGTCGACGCCGTCCCCCGGCGCGAGCCGGCCATGGAGCCCTTCGAGGTCATGACGTCGGAGAGCCAGGAGCGCATGCTCGCCATCGTCATGCCCGCCGACCGTGATGCCGTCGAGGAGGTGTGCCGGCGCTGGGAGGTGCGGGCCTCGGTCATCGGCACCGTCACCGCCGGCGGCCGCCTGCGCATCCTCGACGCCGACGACACCGTCCTCGCCGACGTCCCCGCCCACTCGCTCTCCGACGACGCCCCCCTCTACGACCGCCTCTGCGCGGCTCCCGCCGGCCTCGAGGCGCGGCGCCGTGACGATCCCGGTCGAGCCGCGACCGCGAGCGCCACCCCGACGAGCGCCGCCGCCGACGTGGTGGCGATGCTCGCCGACGCGTCGTGGGTCTACCGCCAGTACGACCACCAGCTCTTCCTCAACACCGTCGTCGGGCCGGGAGAGGACGCCGCGGTCCTGCGCCTCGCCGCCCCGGGACTGCCGCCCAGCCGGCGCGGCCTGGCCATCTCCACCGACTCCAACCCGCGTTGGTGTGCCGTCGACCCCCGCCGGGGCACGGCCATGACCGTCGCCGAGTCGGCGCTCAACGTGGCCTGCGCGGGGGCCCGGCCCGTGGCCCTCGTGAACTGCCTCAACTTCGGCAACCCCGAGCACCCCGAGGTGATGTGGCAGCTGTCGGAGTCCATCGACGGCATGGCCGAGGCGTGCCGGGCGCTGCAGACCCCGGTCATCGGCGGCAACGTGAGCCTCTACAACGCCAGCGCCGGGACCGACATCGACCCCACCCCGGTGGTGGCGGTCCTCGGGGTGATCGACGACCTCGTCCGCCGCCCGCCGGGGATGGGCTTCGCACCGGATTCGTCCCTGGTGCTGCTCGGCGCCACCGACCCGTCGCTGGCCGGCTCGCGCTGGGCCGTCGAGCGCCACGGCCAGCGGGGCGGGACGCTCCCCGCCCTCGACCTGGCCGCCCACGCCCGCCTGCTCGCCTTGGTGGAGCGCATCGTCGCCGCCGAGGGCTGGGTCAGCTCCGTCCACGACGTCTCGGGGGGAGGACTGGCGCTGGCGTTGGCCGAGAGCGCGCTGCGTTCGGGGGTGGGCTGCACCGTCGACGCGGTGCTCGACGTGGCCGAGTTGTTCTCGGAGTCCTCGTCGCGGGTCGTACTCGGGACGACGCGACCCGACGAGGTCCTGGAACTGGCCGCCGCGGCCGGGGTGCCGGCGCGCGCCATCGGGTCGACGGGTGGGGACCGCATCTCCGTCGCCGATCTCCTCGACCTGTCCGTGGCCGATGCGGCCGAGGCGTGGCACGCCGCCCTTCCCGATGCGCTGGGCGAGCCCGTCACCGCCTGATGCAGGCGGGGGCGCGTGTCGGTGCAAAGCGCTGATCCCGGTATCGACGCCCTCGACCACGGTCAACGCCCCCCGAGGAACCGGTAGACCCTGTTTCTGACGGGGCGAGGCTGATCGCCGCGCACCATCGCTCCGCCGGATCGATCCCGTGCGTTCGTGCTCGGATGCCCCCGGGGCCATGAGGTGAAGCGGCGTCGTCCGCAACTCGCTTCGATTGTTCGTGGGTGCGCCCATCGATCGTGGTTCGTGGAGATCGGGCGTTCACGGGGCGACCCGTCAGGCCCTCAGTCGGGCCCTCGTCGCCACCGCCCGGCTCTTGTGGTCCGTTCGTGGCTGTGATGGGTCCGGCGGCGTCGTGGAGTCGCTTCACACGCCGGGAGGACTCGAACGTGTTGCGGATCACGGCGGAGGCCGTCTGGAACAGGATCACGAAATCGTTCCAGAGGGACCAATTCTCGATGTACTGGTTGTCCAGCCTGGCCCGCTCGTCAATCGGCGTGTCGCCGCGCAGTCCGTGGACCTGGGCCAGGCCCGTGAGTCCGACCGGCACCCGGTGGCGGGCATCGTAGCGCGGCACCTCGGCCTTGAACTGCTCGACGAAGTACGGGCGTTCGGGGCGCGGACCAACAAGGGACATGTCGCCCTTCAAGATGTTCCACAGCTGCGGGAGCTCGTCCAACCCCGTCACTCGCAGGACGCGACCGATTCTTGTCACGCCGTTGCCCCGGGGGTTCCATTCGACGTCGGAGCGTGCGTTGACGTACATCGAACGAAACTTGAGGACATCCACGATGGCGCCACGAGCCCCAACTCGCTGTTGGCGGAAGTGGACCGGGCCCGGGCTCGTGAGCTTCACGGCCGCTGCGATCGCGGCGTAGAGGGGGGATACGACGACCAGTGCGATGGATGCCATCGAGGCGTCGAAGACCCGCTTCACGGCGCGGGCGTCGCGACGCAACAGAGACCGGCGCAGGTGCAGGAGTGGGAACCCCCACACGTCGTCCACGTTTCGGTTGTTCATCACCGTGCCAAGCTCGAAGAATCGAGGAAGGACGTGCATCTCGACCGAGGCGATCTCGCATGCTCGGAAGACGTCGACCATTTCCGCCTCGCGGGTAACGCCGAAACCCACGATGACTCGGTCGATTCGCTCCACCATCAACACCATGCGGAGCATGTCCACCCCTCCGAAGAGCGGCAGAGGGAGACCGGCGCTGTCGACCTCGTCCAAGAACCCCACCGGCCGCAGCCCGTATTCGGGGTGTCCGTCGAGTGTCGATGCCAGCTTGGCGCTGACGTCACCGGCACCCACGATGAGGGTCCGCTCGGCGAACCAGCCCCGCATCCTCAGGACACGTACGAGCCAGTACTCGGCGCACCGGGAGATGATCACGGACACCGCCACGATCCCTGCGATCATGACGAGCTCGGCAGGAGAAGGTCCGTTCACCCTGGCCAGCGCCAGGATCAGAAACGGAAGCGACGCGCAGGCCGCGAGCGCATCAGCTTCTTGGGCGACGCTCAGCGTGATGCGCGGGCGATAATGGCCGGTGAGCGCCAACGCGCCGACAGGGGTGACCACGGCAGCCCACGACCACCAGGCCGTGAAGGGTAGGCCTGCCGCCGCTACCACGACGACGAGGAGAATGACGTCGAGAAGCGATACGACCGCCATCGCCACGCTGGCGGGGGCGGTGGCCCGCAAGGGAACGCCCTGCACCTTGACGTCAGGGCAACTCGTGTCGACCGGGGATTGGTAGCTCTGTCCGATGGACATGGTTCTGAGGTGCTTTTCGGTCTGCGGGTTGCGTTGGAGGGTGCCGACTAGACCGCGGCCCGGTGCCGCCGGCTACGGCGAACCATGAGGCCGCCGACGACCAGGGCGCCGGCACCGATGGTCACCATGCCTCCGATGTCCGCGCCGGTGAGGGCCAAGCCGCCCGAGGTCGTCGCCGCCCTGGGCTCGATGGGAGGACTGGTCGCCGGCGCTACCGCCCCCGTCACGGGCGTCGTCGAGCTGCTTATGGTCGGCGTCGTGCACCCCGTGTAGCAGGTCGAATCGGCGTATGCCGTGGCCGAGACCGCGGCCACCCCCAAGGTCGTCGCGGCCAGGAGTAGGCCCAAGACGAGGAACTTCTTTCTCATCGCGCTCCTCCTTCGCTGCAATCGGTGAGTCACGCTTCGTCGGCCTCGTTGCTACGGGGCCTTACCACTCAGCGTGCTCTCTCCAATGCTGTGCGTCCAGGGGAGAACGTCCCAATGAACCGGTGGAACTATCCGGTCTCCGTCGCCAGAGGGGTCGGAGGGCCGGAGGGCCGGAGGGCCGGAGGACCGGAGGGCTGTGCCCGCAAGGCGGACGTTGTGTGCCGGTCCCTGCCACCAGTGCTCAGGGAGGAGATACAGGGCGACGCCGGAGCGCCAACGGTGTGCGCTCCTTTGCCGCGACCCGATCACCGACGCGGCGGGGTCCTGCCTGCGGTCCCCGCCGAACGGCAGATCCGGGTACTAGCGGTTACTTTCCGAGCTGCGGCGTCAGTCCGTCCACGTGCATCTCGTAGTACTCGTTCTTCGCCCACGGTCCTACCGCGCCTTCAACGACCTCACGCACAGCGTCGATCGATTCGCCTTCCCAGATGCAGATGCCGAGACCGTGATCGTCGGTAGCTGCATGGATCGGCAACGCAACGTGGGAAGGAAGGCCGGCTTCGAGTGCCTTGGCCTCGGCAGCCTGAAAGCCTTCGGGGTCGTGAATTCGGTGGATGACTGTCACAAACACGGGTCTACCGTCCCTTCATGGGGGTGACTGCGCGGAAGCGCGGTCCATTGCTAGCACAGGTGACGATGACGGTTTCCGGTGCGTCCGAGCACCACCACGATGCGGTGACGGGTTCACGGTGTCCCGAGGCTCACGTGACCGTCGTCGTCGATGTGCCAACCGGGATTGTGGGCCACTTCCCAGGGATGGCCGTCGAGATCGACGAAGACCCCGGAGTACCCACCCCAGAACGTCGTACCCGGTGCCCTGGCGATAGACGCCCCGGCGGCGCGCGCTTGGCCCATGACGGCATCGACCTCGGCCTGGTCCCTGGTGTTGAAGGCCAAGGTCACGCCACCCCAGCCACCCGCGTCCTCGACGCCGGAGTCATCGGCGAGCCGGCCGCGGTCCCACAGGGCGACGATCATTCCCGGCATCTGGAAGAACACGACATCGTCATCAGCGCCGGCGCCGCTGCGCCAACCGAGCGCCTGGTAGAAGGTGCGGGCCCGGTGGAGATCGCGCACGCCGAGGGTGATCAGGCTGAGTCGCTGGTCCATAGGGCATTCTCCCAGCCCGGTGGGTCGGTCCCGGGAGGGGTTTGGCTACGCTGCCGCGTGAGCCGCGAGCGGTGCGTACGCCCGGTCACCGCGCGGTCCGGGAGAACCGTTGGCGAGCAGGCACGACCCGACCGGTGACGAACTGCCCCTCGACCCCGACCTGGCGCCGGCCGACTCCGCCCAACCGTCCGGGGTCGATGCCCCGGTAGCCCGCCGTGCCGTGCGCACGCGGCGGGTTCGGTGGTCGGTGCTCGTGGCGATCGCCCTCGGGGCGGCCCTGGGGGCCCCCGCCCGCTACGGCATCGCCCAGGTGATCCACGTGGCGTCCGGCAGCTTCCCGTGGGCGACCTTCGTGACCAACGTCTCGGGGAGCTTCGCGCTCGGGCTGGTCATGGCGCTGATCCTGGAGCGCTTCCCGCCCTCGCGCTACCTGCGTCCCTTCGTCGCAACCGGGTTCCTCGGGGCGTATACCACGTACTCGACGTTCGCGGTCGAGAGCGACCTGCTCGTCAAGCAGGGCCACGCCGCCATCGCCGTCGCCTACGCGGCCGCAAGCCTGGTGACCGGATTCTTCGCCGTGTGGTCGGGAATCTGGGTCGCCCGCACCGTTCCGTTGCCACACCGAGGAGGAACACCGTGAAGCTCGAAGGGAACCAGAAGCGCCTCACCATCTTCATCGGTGAGGCCGACCACCACCATCACACGCCTCTGGCGACCGAGATCGTCCACCGTGCCCACAGTGCCGGCCTGGCCGGAGCCAGCGTCTTTCGGGGCGTGGAAGGCTACGGCGCCTCCAACCACATCCACACGACCCGCATCCTGTCGCTGTCGGACGACCTGCCCATCGCCATCGTCATCGTCGACACCGACGAGCGCATCCAAGCCTTCCTCACCGACCTCGACGAGCTCATCACCGAGGGACTGGTCATCGTCGAGGACGTCCACGTGGTGAAGTACGTCGGGCGCGCCCCCAAAGGGGAGCCGTGAGCCCTCTGGCCTGGGTTGGGTTCGTGGCGGCGGCGGCCGTCGGTGCACCATTGCGATACCTCGTCGACGGCTATATCGGCGACCGCGTCGAGGGGTCTTTTCCCTGGGGCACCTTCGTCGTCAACGCCAGCGGATCCCTGGTGTTCGGCGTCCTCACCGGCGTCGCCCTCTATCACGCCTTCCCGCATACCCCCAAGGTGATCCTGGGCACCGGGTTCTGCGGCTCCTACACCACCTTCTCGACGTTCAGCTTCGAGACGGTGCGCCTGGTCGAAGAGGGCGCCGTCGGTCAGGCGATGCGCAACGCCCTCGGATCGCTGATCGTCTGTGCCGGCGCCGCCGCGCTCGGCCTCGCCCTGGCCGCGCTGTGATGCACCACCGGCGTCGCGGTCACCGTCGACCTCACATGTTGAGCCGAGGTCACGATTCTCGCCATGCGCCGCTGCGATAGCGATCCAGGCCCTCGTCGAGCTGCCCCGTGTGCAAGGTGGCCAACCCGAGCTCGTACTCGTTGACGATGGCCTCGTCGACCGCCAGCGACCACTGCTGGTAGGACGCCGTCCGGTCGCTGCGCAGTGCCGCCTGGGGTCGGCCGGCGATCTCGTGCGCCAGACGGGTGGCGTGCTCGAGCGATGCGCCCGTGGCCACGATGCGGTTGGCCAGACCCATGCGCAGCGCCTCGTCCCCGCTCACCCCCCGGCCCGTGAGGATGAGGTCGAGGGCGTGACCGTGACCGAGGAGCCGCGCCAGCCGGAAGGTGCCGCCGTCCATGAGCGGGATCCCCCATCGCCGGCAGTAGACGCCGAAGACGGCGTCCTCCGCCGCCACCCGCAGGTCGCACCAGGCGGCCAGCTCCAGCCCTCCCGCCACGGCGTGGCCCTCCACCGCGGCGATGACGGGCTTCGACAACAGCATGCGGGTCGGTCCGACCGGGCCGTCGCCGTCGGGCTCGACGCGACTGACCCGGGCCAGGCCCGGTTCGCTCATCGCTTTGAGATCGGCGCCGGCGCAGAAGGTGCCACCCGCGCCGGTCAGCACCGCGACGGCTTGGCCGGCATCGTCGTCGAAGTCCCGGAAGGCGTCGGCGAGCGCGGTGGCGGTGGGCCGGTCGATGGCGTTGGCCACCTCGGGACGGTCGATGGTGACGACGGTGACCGGGCCGTCGGTGGTGACGCGTACGGTCACGGCGCCCCCGTGGGGCTCAGCAGCCGGCGCGGGTGGCGACCGTCGACGTAGCCGATGAAGGGCGGGTAGATGTTGTAGCCGAGCAGTTCCTGCAGGCGCGGGGACAGGGTGCGGGCCATGTCGGGCGGCACGGCCAGCACGTGGTTCTCTACGGGGCGCAGCCATGCCGACGCGTAGTGGAGGACGACACCGAGCCGGGTGCGGTCGGTGCGGTTGGCCCCGCCGCCGTGCCACACGCTCCCCAGGTACAGCAGGGCGGTGCGAGCGGGCATCTCGATCGTCCGCGTCGGGGTGGTCGGGTCGGGTTGTTCGGAGGTCCACCGATGGCTCCCCGCCACGATGCGAGTGGCGCCGTTCGCCTCGGTGAACTCCTCGAGGGGCCACATGACGTTGACGACCAGCTCCTGGTGGGGACGGGCCAGGGGGTAGATGGCGTCGTCGGGATGCAGCGGCTGGGCGACTTCCCCGGCGCCGATGGAGATGGCCGCCGGCGCGCTCGAATTGATAGTGCCCGAGGACGCGGTCGAGCACCGCCAGCACCGCGGGGTGGGTCGCCATGACGTCGAGGGCGCGCGTCTTGGCGAACAGGGCGTAGACGCGTCGGGTGTTGCGGCCTTCGAAGTCGTCGCGTCCCGACGGCGTCCGCTCAAGGATCTCCTCGAGGGCGCGCCGGGCCGCCTGCACCTCGTCGTCGGTGATGGCGTCGGGGAGGGTGACGTAGCCGTCGGCGTCCAGTGCGGCCACGACGGCGTCGACGGCCGGTGCGTCGCCCCCGGTCGCCGCGGCCCCGGCGCGCTGCTCTTGTTCCGCCCTGTCGACCCCGGTGGCTCCCACGGACCCCCCCTAAGGGAATATGCTGGCCATGGTCCACCCTCCACAAGGGAATGTCAAGATGCCGGTCGAGGTGAACGCCACGCAGGGATCACTGCTCGGGTTCCTCTACGACGGGCCCATGACGGGGTGGGACCTGCTCCAGGAGATCGACCGGGGCCTGGCCCGCTTCTGGAACGTCACCCCCAGCCACGTCTACCGCGAGCTCCGCACCCTCCAGGACCGCAAGCTCGTCAGCGCCGGCCGCACCGGGGTGCGCGACCGTCGCCCGTTCACGATCACCGCGGCCGGGAGGAAGGCGTTCAAGCACTGGATCGCCCAGGAGCCCGGTCCCGAGCAGATCCGCAACCCGCTGCTCATCACCCTGTGGTTCGGACGCCACGTCGACGACGACACCTTGGCGGCGATCCTCGCGTCGAATCGCGACGTCCACACCGAGCGGCTCCGTTACTACGAGAGCATTCCCGCCACCGACCGCCACACGAGCGCCGTCGTCGCCTTCGGTGTCGCCTACGAGAAGGCCGTCATCGCCTGGATCGACGAGCTCACCGACACCCCTCGGTCCGCATCGTCATCCGTCACGGGATCGTCGACCCCGCTCCCCACCGGGTCGGTGTCGACCACGGCGTGAATTGGCTGGCGGCACCGTGCCGACCCGGGGCCGGGGTGCGGGAGAATCAGGTACATGGGTATGCAGGTCTCGTTCGTGCGCCATCGGGGGCGTCGTGACCGCGTCCATGTCACCCGAGGCGACGGCTCGTCGACGGCGTGGGACTTCCCGACCTATGGCGACCGGCTCCCCCACGACCTGTGCCACCTCGTCGTCGAGGAGGCGCTCGGCCTCGGGGCGGGATTCTGGGGTCTCGTCGCCGGGGGCGTCGAGGTGAAGCTCGTCGACAACCAGGCGACCTTGATGCGCGCCGGCAAGCCCCTCATGGAGCAGGCCGGCGTCGACTTCTCCGACCTGGTGCGGGCCGAGGAGGCGGTGGCGCTCCTGGGCCCGACCGGCATGCACGTCGACGCGGTCGGCTCGCTGGCGGTGGCACGGTTCGACGCCGCGTCCACCGGCGCGCCCGACGGCGCTGCGCTCAGGTCCGGCACCGGGTTCGACCTTCCGGCCGGGGTCACCGACGAGCAGGTCGCCTCGGTGCGCCGGCGACTGGCCGATCTCGCCGAGCAGTGGCGCCGGCTCGGGGACGGCAACGCCATCACGCTCACCTACTCCGGGCGCGCTTCAGGTCCGACCGCGCCCGAGGGTCGGTAGGTTGACGGGATGACCGAGGTGGCGGTGATCACGGGCGGGAGCCGGGGCATCGGCGCCGCCACCGCGACGTCGCTGGCGCGCCAGGGCTGGTCGGTGTGCATCGGCTACCGGTCCGAGACCGACGCTGCCCAACGTGTCGTCAAGGAGTGCCAAGCGCTCGGTGCCACCGCCCTGGCCGCCTTCGTGGACGTGAGCTCGGCGCCCTCGGTGGCGTCGTTCTTCGTCGCCGCCGAGCAGCTGGGCCCGATCGGGGCCCTCGTCAACAACGCCGGGATCGTCGATCGACGCAGCCGCGTGGACGAGATGACGGCCGAGCGCCTGCAACGGATGTTCACCGTCAACACCGTCGGCCCCTTCCTGTGTGCGGGGGAGGCGGTGCGGCGCATGTCCACCCGCCACGGCGGCACCGGGGGATCGATCGTCAACGTCTCGTCGGCGGCGTCGCGCCTCGGGAGCCCGGGGCAGTACGTCGACTACGCCGCGTCCAAGGGGGCCATCGACACGATGACCCTCGGGCTCGCCCGGGAGGTGGCGCAGGAAGGGATCCGGGTCAATGCGGTGCGGCCCGGTCTGATTCACACCGAGATCCACGGCAGCGGCGGTGAGCCCGACCGGGTGCGGCGCCTCCAGCACGAGATCCCGGTCCAGCGCGGCGGGCGTCCCGAGGAGGTCGCCAACGCCATCGTGTGGTTGTGCTCGGCCGAGGCGTCGTATGTGACCGGCGCCCTGCTCGACGTGAGCGGCGGACGGTGAGCGGGGCGATCGCCGGCGACTTCGATTACGAGCGCGGCGGGAAGCTCTACGCCACGGTGCGGCGGACCGATCCCCGCATCGAGACCTCTGTCCACGCCGCGCTGGGGTCGGCCCGGACCGTCCTCAACGTGGGCGCCGGGGCCGGTTCGTACGAGCCGACCGACCGGTACGTGGTGGCGCTCGAGCCGTCCGCGACCATGCGGGCGCAACGTCCCGGCCACGCCGTGCCCGCCTTGGTGGGCGTGGCCGAGCACCTCCCCTTCGACGACCGATCCTTCGACGCGTCCATGGCCATCCTGACCGTCCATCAGTGGCCCGACATGGAGGCCGGCCTGCGCGAGATGCGGCGTGTGACGCGCGGGCCGGTGGTCGTGCTCACCTTCGACGGCGACGCCCTCGACCGGTTCTGGTTGGCGGACTACGTCCCCGAGCTCATCGAGGCCGAGCGTCGGCGCTATCCCGCCCTCCGGTTCATCGACGGCCTCCTCGGCGGGGGCGCCACCATCACGGAGGTGCCGGTGGCACGCGACTGCCTCGACGGCTTCACCGAGGCCTACTTCGCCCGGCCCGAGGCGTTCCTCGAGGATGCCACGCGTCGCTCGCAGTCGGCGTGGGGGTTCGTCGACGAAGGGGTGGAGGAGCGGTTCGTGGCACAACTGCGCGCCGATCTCGACACCGGCGCCTGGGACGAGCGCTATGGGCACCTGCGCCACCAACCGGTCTTCGAGGGCGCGCTCCGGCTGGTGGTCCACGGCGTCTGACGGGTCAGGTCTCGAGGATCACCCCGCCGTCGGGCCGGCCGTGTCGGCGGGCCCGAGACCGACAGCGCCGAGCAGCGCCAGGGTGAAGGCGCTCATCTCGCCGTAGGGGAGGCGATCGAGGTCGAACCACGCCACCTCCGAGGTCTCGTCGTCGTCGGGCCGGGGGGAGCCGCCGGTGACCGTGGCGGTGAAGACCGTCGAGACGTACGAGGTCTGGTCCCCGTTCGGGTAGGTGATGCGGAATTCGGGACCACCGAGGACGCCGAGGATCGGGCCCAGCTCGACGGTGACGCCCGCTTCTTCCTCCGCCTCGCGCCGGCGCCGCGTCGTGGGGCGACTCGTCGGGGTCGATCGCCCCGCCGATGGCCGCCCACTGCCCGGTGTCGATGATGCGGACGAGGAGGATCCGGCCCGCCTCGTCGCGCGGCAGGACGGCCGCCGACGGGAGGACGAGCAGCTCGGTCCCCACCAGCTCTCGCAGCCGGCGGATGTAGGGGGCGATCGCCACGCGGTCAAGCTAGTCCCACCGCGTTGGCCCGGGTCCGGCTGTGGTGTCAGGGTTTGCGGGCCTCGACATAGAGCCGGACGGTCTCTCCCTCGGTGGCGTAGGGCTGGCGTCGCACGGCGACGGTCACCTCCAAGCCCGCCTGGTGGGTTGCTGCGACGAGCTCGTCGAGCCCGAAGAGTGTCGCCGCGAAGGGCACGGGCTCTTGGAGGAACTCGTCGAGCTCGACGACGCCGGTGCCTTCGTGTGCGCTGAGCAGGACGTGCCCGCTGGGCCGGAGCACGCGTCGGAATTCCCGAAGGGCGGTCCCCAACTCGGCCCGACGGAGGTGGATCACGGCGTAGAACGCCACGAGGCCGCCCATGCTGTCGGTGGCGAGCGGCAGAGCCCGCATGTCGGCGACGAGCGCGGCGTCGAGCCGGAGCTTCGCCAGTCGGGCCATCTCGGGGCTCAGATCGAGCCCGACCACGCGGCGGCCTCGTTGCCGCACGAAGGCCCCGACCTGGCCCGGTCCGCATCCGATGTCGGCGACCGGGTCTCCTGCCGTCCGCGCCAACGCCTCGAGGAGCTCGCGGTCACGGGGCTTGTCGTCCAACTCGTCTTCGAAGCGCGACTCGTATGTGGTCGCCACCGCGTCGTACGACGACGGGAGGAAATCCCACGCCAAGGTGCCATCGCCCCCGGGGTCGTCGTCTCTCGCGTCGCGATCCGCCCGGGCGTCGTCCACGAGGGCCATTGTGACTCCCAAAGGCTCAGCCCTGGGGACGGTCGGACCGGTGCTACGACCTCGACGACAACTGATCGAGCTCTCGGAGCAGGCCTGAGACCGTCAGGGAACGACGACGACGGCCGGCGTGTCGTGACGGGAGACGAGCCGTCGGCCCAGTGACCCCGCCAATCGGTGGAGCGCCTTCGACGACCTGCCGACCACGATGAGATCGGCGTGGACCGAACGGGCCACGCGGGTGAGGGCAGCGGCCGAGTCGCCGAGCTCCCGGGCGAATCCGACCGGGACGTCGAGATGGCGGGAAAGCTCTTGCACCGCCGTCCTGAGCTGCTCGACGATCTCGTCCCTCGCCTCCTCGGCGGCGGCGAAGTCGATCGGTGCGCCGTACTCGGCTCCGGGCTCGACGGCCGGTGCGACGTAGACCCCGATCAGGCGGCCGTGGGTACGGCCCGCTTCGCCCGCGGCCCAGTCGAAGGCGTCCCAGCTCGTCGGTGAACCGTCGAGGCCCACCACGATCACCGGCGCCGTAGATCGGTCGCCGGCCTCGGTCGAAGGATCCACCAGGTGCAGTGCACTCGGGGTCTTGGTCATGTCGTTCCCTCCCTGCGGGCGGTCGCGGTGCTCGAACCGCCGCTACCCTGCGTGGCGAGGTCCAACAGGTGGTGGAGTGCGGGCCGCGCCGCGTCGAGTGACGTCAATTCGTCGGCGGGCAGCTTGTCGATCAAGACCGTGAACACCGACGCGCCGTCGCGGCGCATCTCGCGCATGTGGGCGCGGCCGGGGTCGGTGACCGCCACGAGCACGACCCGGCCGTCACCGGGATCGCGCCGGCGCTCGGCGAAGCCGAGGTGCTCGAGTTGGCTCACCACCGCCGTCATCGACGGTTGGGTCACGCCTTCGTTCACGGCCAGGTCCGTGAGCCGCCGGGGCCCAGTCCGTTCCAAGGTCGACAGCGTCGACGCCGCGGTCAGGCTCAGCTCGCGACCCCGGTCGCGCACCGCCTGCGCCGCCAGTGCGAACAACACCTCACCGAGCTCATCATGACCATCCACCTGGGCATAAGCATAGGCTTATCTATATAGATTGGTCAATGGAAATCTGGCCGATGGGGTTCCTCGCGGCGGTCTTCCAGGGCCGAGCGTGTCCCGGGGTCAGTCGTCCTGCGAGAGCTGGTCCGCCCAGCGCTTGCCGAGCCACGCCACCCAGCCGACGAAGCCCACGAGGGTGAGCCACCACACGATCCAAATCGGACTGGTCACGGGGTCAACCTCGCTTCTCGGGTCATGGGCTCGGCGCCGAATCTACCCATCGCCAGGCGGTCGGTGCCTGTCGCCACCGCGGGCCGAGCCCGTCGGCGTCGGTGGTGACCAGCCCCGCGAGCGTGACTCCTGCTGCCGAGCCCGCTTGCACCCCCCGGAGGCTGGCCACCGAAGGTCATGGTGGGCCTCGATGGTTGGGAAATTCTTGGAGATTCTTGTGCGCTGTCTGTGAAGATCACCCACGGTTGTGTCGTCGCGGGCCGGAACCGCCGTGGGGACGTAAGCCGGGCGCGGAAGCGGGATGCCGGGCGGTGTTGACTTGGGACATGCGGTCTGGGCGGTGCGCGCTGGGCGCAGTGTTGATCGCCGCGGGGCTGGGCTCGTGCGGTGGGTCCGGGCACGCCGTGCGGCGGGAGCCGCTGCCCACGATGCCCGCGGCGCGGGTCAGGATCCCCGAAGTCGCCGGCGACGGTGCGAATCGTGCGTGCACGGTGCTCGCGTCCCTCGGCCTGGTCTGCGGTCCCGACGAGATGGTGCCCAGTAACGACGTCCCCCTGCACGACGTCGTCGCGTCCGATCCCGGGGCGGGGAGGGTGGTGGCTCGCGGGTCGGAGATCAGCCTGTTGGTGTCGGGAGACGACGCGGCCGTGGTGGTCCCAGATGTAGTGGGCGAGACCGTCGCGGCGGCGACGGCAATGCTGGTCGCGCTCGGGCTGAGCGCCGACGCCGAATGTGGGGTCGCGTCGACGCCAGGTCCAGACGGGACGGTCATTGCTCAGCGTCCTGCATCGGGCCGCGCGGCCGAGGAGGGCTCGTCGGTGACGATCACCGTCGCCCGGCGCGCGTGCTGACGCCGGGAGGACCGTGAGTGGAGGCACTCGGCGGGGTCCGGGCCGAGACTGGGAGTGATGCCTCCGTGCTTTGGCAGCCGTCTCCGAGGGGAACACGGGACGGCGGCGGGGAGCACGCTAGCGGAGCCTGAGTTTCACCTGGGGTTGATCTGCCCATGCCACCCGATGCGGCCTATTGACGGCCAAGGTGGTAAGACGTAACTTACCGTAAGTGGAAACTAACGCGCTGGGGGCGCTGGGAGACCCCACGAGACGGGCGATCTTCGAGCAGCTCCACGACCATCCGTCGGCCGTGGGTGACCTGGCCGAGCTCCTTCCCGTGAGCCGACCGGCCGTGTCGCAGCACCTCAAGGTGCTGAAGGACGCGGGACTGGTCACCAGCCACCGTGACGGCAGCCGGCGGATCTATCGGTTGGACCCCGATGGGATCGCGGCGCTGAGGGCCTATCTCGACCGGTTCTGGGACAACGCCCTGACCAGCTTCAAGGCCGTGGTCGAGAAGCGCGTTCGGGAGCACAGCAATGGCGAGCAGAGAGAGGAAGAGCCCGATGCATGAGGAGAGCCCGCCGGTTCGGTCGTCGGTCGTCGTCGACGCGCCGATCGATCGAGCGTTCACCGTGTTCACCGAGGACATCGGCAGTTGGTGGCCGCCCGAGCACCACATCCTCGAGGCGAAGCTCGACGCCATGGTCTTCGAGCCCCGGGTAGGGGGCAACGTCTACGACCGCGGCGTCGACGGGAGTGAATGTCGTTGGGCCCGGGTCCTCGCCTACGAGCCGCCCCGCCGGGTGGTGATCTCGTGGGACATCGACGTCCAGTGGAAGCTCGAGACCGATCCTGCCAAGACGAGCGAGATCGAGGTTCGGTTCATCTCCGAGTCCTCGTTCCAGACCCGTGTCGAGCTCGAGCACCGCAACATCCACCGCCACGGCGACGGTTGGGAGCAGATCCACGGCGCCGTCGGCTCGCCCGGAGGATGGAACGGCGGGCTGCAGAGGTTCGCGGCCCGGCTCACCGACGGGGCGACGGTCGCGAGCTGAGCGCTCGGGAAGACTGGCCTCGCACCCTTGCAGGAGCGACAATGAGGCAGTGGTCGAGACCTTTGCCTCGCGCTTCGCGTCGGTGCGATCCGAGTACGGGCCACTCTCGTGGGGACTGGATCCCTCCGGGGCGATCCTCGACGCGTGGGGAGTCGGGGACACCCCCGAAGGCTTGGACCGGTTCGCCGAGATCGCGCTGAGTGCTGCGGCGGGCACCGTCGGCCTCGTCAAGGTCCAAGCCGCGTTCTACGAACGGCACGGGTGGCGCGGGTTCCGCACGCTCCAGCGCCTGATCGCCGACGCCCGCGGTGCCGGGTTGCTCGTCATCGTCGACGCCAAGCGCGGCGACGTCGGGACCACCAATGACGCCTATGCCGAGGCCTTCCTGGGCAAGGACGCGCCCCTGGGGGCTGATGCCCTCACCGTGCATCCCTACCTCGGCGTGGGGGCCATGGGGACCTTCGTCGCCCGCGCCCACGAAGCGGGGAGTTGCCTCTTGGTGGTGACCCGCTCGTCGAATCCCGAGGGACGAGCGGTCCAGTCGGCGCGCCATGGTTCGGGCCGCAGTACCGAGGAACAGATCCTCGTCGAGATCGGCGACCGCAACGCCGCGCTGGTGCCCGGTGGGATCGGGCCCGTCGGTGCCGTGCTCGGTCCAACCCATGTGGAACCGGCGCTCGACCTCCGGGCCGTGCAAGGCCTGTTCCTGGCCCCTGGTGTCGGTGCGCAAGGCGCCACCGCCGCCGATGTGGCCCGGATCTTCGCGCCATGTCCGGATCGCGTCATCCCCAGCGCGTCCCGGTCACTGCTGTGCGACGGCCCCGACGTCTCCCGGCTGCGGGACACGGCCCGGACGCTCGCCGCCGAGTTCGCCGCCGCCCTTCCCGCCTGACCGTCGGCCTCGCGACCGGTCAGCCGCAGGTCTTCTGGCTGATCGTGATGGTGTTGTTCCCATCGGCGGTCGGGACGTAGGGGTCGACGGTCGATGTCGACGTGAACCGATCGCCGATCCAGTGGACCATGTCGTCGAAGCTCGGCTCGATCACCCCGGCATGGCTCTGTCCCGAGTAGACCCAGCGTTCGGTGGGCTGACCGATCCCACACAGGTGGCTTTGGAGGATCTGGGTGGAGACCACCGGGATCTGCTCGTCGTCGCCACCCTGGATGATGAGCAACGGGGTCTTCGTCTTCTTCTTGAACGACTCGGGGTCGTTGGCCGAGAAGAGCTTGGCCCATGACTTGACCGTGAACGGGTTCTGGGGGATGAGATCGGCGAAGGAGTGGTCGGGCGTGGCGGCCACGGCGGTATCGACGACGCCCTGGACGTAGCTCGAGCACCCGTTGTTGAGCTGGGGGATCAGCGCCTCGGCCTGCGACGTCATGATCGCCGCCAGCGGCGCTTTCTTGCTCCCGTAGTAGCTGTTGTAGGAGCCCGCCACCATCATGAGGTAGTAGTCGAAGGGGCTGGTCACCAGGAAGTCGTAGAGGAACGAGAACTGTGAGGGCGGCGCCCCGGCCACCACGCCGCGCAGATCCAGATGGGGCGCGTACTTGTGGTCGTAGATCGAGAACATTGCGGTCTGGCCACCCTCGGAGTGTCCCCACACGACGTAGCTTGGGCTCAGCGAGACCCCCGGCAGCGAATGCGCCGCCTGCACGATCATCACCGTGTCCTCGGCCGCCGACGCGCCGACGATGTAGGGCATCCGCCCCGGGGTCCCCTCGCCCTGGTAGTCGCTGGCCGTAACGGCGTAGCCGGCCGCCACGAGCTCGTTCATCCCGGGGACCTGCGACGAGCCCTGCAAGCTCGGGGCGCAGACGTCGGCCATGCCGTTGGTCCCGTGACCCCAGCTCACCACCGGCCACCCGCCCGCGGGCGGCGTGCCGTCGGGTACGGCGACCATCCCGGTCACGGGGACGAGTTTGTTGCGGGGCCCCTTCGACTTGTACATCACCACGTACAAGGTGGCGCCGACCAAGTTCGGGTCGGAGACGACCTCGGACTTGATGAGCGTGCCGGCCTTTCCGGGCGGAAGGGGCTGGGGAACGCTGTAGAACGACGGAAGTCCCGGGGGCGCCGGGATGGGGGTGCCGGCCGAGGCCACGCCCGAGACTCCGGGCATGAACACCGATGCGCACAGCACCAGGAAGCAAACAGCACCGACCGGTCCCAGGTGACGATGGCGCATCACGGACTCCCCCTTTTCGGACCCGACCCCCGCCAGCCCGCATAGCTGACCGGTCTCCCTTCGACACGGGTGCGGTGCTGCGACGTTGGACCGGCCAAATCCGGAGTACCCGGCGGGAAGTGCTCTCGCCCTCGTCCCGTCTGGCAACCTGGGGCGATGCCGACCGATGTGCTCTTTGCCGGTGTTCCCACCGCCGATCTCGAGGCCGCGACGACCTGGTACCGCGCCTTGTTGGGGCGACCGCCTGAGATCGTCGTCAACGATGACGAAGTGATGTGGAAGATCTGCGATGGAGGCTGGCTCTACCTCGTCCGGGACCCGAGCCGAGCCGGGCATGCGCTGGTCGCGATGGCCGTGTCCGATCTGGATCAGGCCGTGGCCGACATGGTGAGTCGGGGACTGAGCCCTCCGGCCATCGAGACGGTCGGCGAAGGCACACGGAAGGCTCCGGTCGTCGACCCCGAGGGCAACACGATCGCGCTCATCGAAGTTCGGCATCGCCGTGGTGAGTGAGCGGCCCGCCACTCGAGTCCCGACGGCGCATGTTGTCGGATGTGGTCTCGATGGGTATAGCCATAGGGGCACCGTGAGGAGGTATGGGCATGACAACGGCACGCGGCTCCTTCGAGTTGGCCTCGTGGAACGAAGAGACGTACGACGACCTGGGCGCCGGCGCCAAATTGACGAGAGCGTCGGTCACCCAGCGATTCGAAGGCGACATCGAGGGTGACGGGGCCGTCGAGTGGCTCATGGTCTACCGCACCGACGGCACCGCGCATTTCGTCGGACTGCAGCGCATCCGGGGCGCCGTCGGAGACCGCAACGGCGTCTTCGTCCTCGAGACCACCGGGGACTTCGACGGGACGACGGCGACGTGGACAGCGTCGGTCGTTACCGGCTCGGGCACCGACGAGCTGACCGGGTTGGCCGGGACCGGCACCTTTGGGGCTCCTCATGGGCCCAAGGCGGAGTTCGAGTTGCGCTACACGCTCCCGTAACGGTCAGTCGTCAGGAATGTCCAGTCGTCAGGAGCGATCGGTGTCGATGATCAGCAGACTGCAGGGACATTGATGCGACACCTTGTTCGGAACGCTTCCGAGCACGAAACGCTTCACACCCGCCATGCCCCGGTTCCCCACGACGACGAGATCGGCAGCAACGGCCTGAGCGATGCTGATGAGGGCGTCGGCAGGGTCACCGTCGGGATTGTGCACTTCGGTGGGCACCCCTTGGCGTGCCGCCTCGGCCAGGAGCTGCGTCTCGACCTGGTCGGCATGGTCACGCAAGCCCGCACTGGCTGACTGCGCCGATCCCGGCACATCGGAGAATCCCGTGCTGGCGACGGGATGAACCGCATGGACGGCATGGACTTTGGCTCCGGTCAACTTGGCCAGGGCAAAGGCCTCTCTCACCGCGATCCCGGCACGTGCCGAACCATCTGTGCCAACGACGATTGTACTGAACATAGGGACTCCCTTCACGGCCGTCCGGGGGCACCCAACCAGCACCCCGGGGCCGAACAGCCTTGCCGGCAATCTAGGTTCGGTGTTCGTCCGCTTCAAGATGTTGCCGAATGGTTCCCGGCGGCCGTACCTTTGGCCGTGGCTCGCCGCCGAACGCACTTTTGGTCAATCCTGTCGAGGGGCGAGCGGCCCTGGCAGATCGATATCGATCAAGAGGCCATGGAGACGTGGATGGCGTCTCCGGGCCGGATGCGCAATACCCTCGAGCGCCAGCTCCGAAGATCACGGCGCTTGTTCGGTGAGGATCACAAGATCACCGTGAACGCCAAGATCCAATTGGCCCAGTATTGCGACCGGCACGGCTACTGGGCCGAGGCCCTCGCCGTCTGGCAGGACGCGCTGGAGAGCATCACTCGTCGACGGGAGGCCGACTCCGAGACGCGCTGGCACATCGAATTCTCGATCGGCCGCCTCTACAGAGATCTCGACCGGCCCGACGACGCTCTCCCCGTCCTGCGGCGCGTCGCCGACTATTTCCTGAAGAGATTCGGGGAAGGCGATAAGCGGACCATCGGCGCCATGAGCTGGGTCGGAGGAACCCTCAGGAAGCTCGGCGACTACGAGAGCGCGCTGGGAGTGTGCCGCGCTGTCGTCGCCAGCTGTACGCAGACCTTCGGCGGGGAGGACCCGTCCACGCTGGACGCCATGGGGAGCTTGATCATCTGTCTCGGCCGGTGCGGCGAGTTCGTCGAAGCGAGGGCGCTTCTCGTGACCCTTCTCGAGCGACGGACGCGGCTGCTGGGAGCCGATGACCCCAAGACCAAGTGGGCCGAATCGATTCTGGCCACCTACCCGGACCTTGCCTAGCGATCACCGTCGGTTGGCGGTGTCCGGTCCGAGCTGCGTCGGCGGCGGTGCGCCGCTAGGGCTTGGACGCCAGGATCACGGGGCCGATCCCGTAGAGGGTGAAGGCCTGTGGCGAACTCGTCCTGGTGACGAGGTTGTACCCGTTTTGAAGAACGGCCGAGGCGTCACCGTTCCGATACCGCTTCTCCCAGCTCCCTCCGACGCCGTTCACGTTCGTGCTGGGCGCGCTGGTCCACCCGAGCGCCCGAGCCCGGTCGTCGTAGAAAGCCAGGACGCGTCGCGGGTCTTGGTTGTCGTCGAAGACGACGGTAAACGTGGGACCCTTCCATTGCCCGGTGGTCGAGTCGAAGGTGGCAGGGAACCATTCGATCGGTCCCGAGAGGGTGGCGCCGGGAGGAAGGACGGTGATGAAGCGCTCTGCCTCGAGCGCCTTCAACGACTGGTTCCCGGGATCACCGGTGTGTGGGGGCGGTGTCGGTCCCACCGCACACGCGGTGGCGAGGACGAACAACACTCCGAGGACTCCCATGCGCTGCGTCGCTCGGACGCCGAACGACTGCGGACTCGGTGCCCAGCGGCGCATGGTCAACGATCGCCGGGGCGGCGGGCCAACTCGTATGCCGAGGAAATGGTCTGATCGAATTGTCCGGTGGGCTCGACGGCTAGCAGCCGGCCCCTGAGATCGGCCGCGAAGTCGGGCGCGAGATCTCCGAGGACGTGGCGCGAGAGCACCGAGGTCGAAAAGACGAATCCGGCCAATGATGCGACGGTCCACCGGTGCAGTGCGGTGAATTCGAAACGGCCAATGATGTCGAACCCGACGCTTGTCAACACGGCTTGGTTGGCCTCTTCATTGAGGACTCTCTGCAGGTGCTCGGGCACACGGGACGTGGCGTTCATCTTGGTCGTCCACGCTCGGATCACCTCGGACAGGACACGCTGCCACTCACTTTGGCCGACCCAGGGCGAGTCACTCCAAAGCAGCGCCAGGTGAGAGCCGGGCCTCAGCCAGTTGAGCACCTTCTGGGCCACGGCACGCCGGGGCAAGCGGTGGAAGGCGTTCCCGATGGCGATGAGGTCGAAAGACGCCGTCCCCACACTGAGGTCCTCGGCCCGCTCGGCGACCCAACGGATGTTGGTGACGCCGAGTCGCGCCGCCTTGTGGTCGGCGAAGGTGATGGCGTCACCTTCTTGGTCGACGGCCCAGACCTCGTCGAATTGCTGGTGGAGGGCAAAGGCGATCTGCCCGGTGCCACAGGCCAGATCGAGCAGGCGTCCGCCGTGTTCGACCTGGGTTCGTCGGAGGAGATCCACGAAGAGGTCCGGCGGATACGGTGGCCGGAAACGGTCGTAGTCCTGCGCCGTTCCCCTGTATAGATCGCGGCGGAAGTGAACCTCTCCCATACCCCATTGTGCCCGTCCACCACGCCGCACGGTACGAGTGGGCACGTTCGCCCCATCGGCGTTGGGTCCTCAACACGACTCGTTGCGTCGGTCCAGAATTCGGGGCATTCCGAGGTCGATGACGGTGTGGTCAGCCATCGATCCGTATGCGGTGTCGGGAAGAACGAAGTACACGAGCGATCCATCGAATCGGCGACCGACGCCGTCGATGCCGGGAATGAGGGGTAGCTCAACGGTCGAGGTGTAATGGGATCCGTTCACCTGTGATCACACGCGAGGGTGCAGTCCGGACGCGAGGACATCGATCGTCTCCTCGTGCTCGCCCGAAGGGACAGGGAGGGCGAAATTCTCGTATCGAGGGGGATGGTCGAACTCGCGAACCACAGCGGCGTGCATCGGAGGCAACCCTATCGTCGGCACCGTTTTGCCGATGAGCCGGACCTCGACACGACGTACTGAAACACAATTCCGGCTCAACTGATCCCCATTTCGTGCCGATAGAAGAGTCCATGGGAGGTCCATCCGAACCCACCCGTGCGGCCAAGAGGTTTCGGGTCGTCGTCCTCCTCGGCTCCGCAGCCATCTGTATCTCCGTGTTCCTTCCCTGGTGCAGGATCTCCGGGTTTACCTACACGTTTTTTGCGGTGGACAGCTGGAAGGTGTTCCCCTTCACGGAGTTGGTCGTCGCCATTGGGTCCGGCGGTGCTGCCATGGTCCTTCTGTCGAAGATCAAGCGCATTGGTCTGTTCCTGGGGGCCATGACCGTCGTCCTCAATGCGGTGGGAGCATTCGTCGCCGCGCACCTTGCGAACGTTCACAATTCCGATCCGTACTATCGCATCTGGGCGGTGCTCTCGGTCAGGCCCGCATGGGGTGCGTTCGTGGCATGGCTCGCCGCTGTCGTCCTCATCGTCGGCGGGCTGTCCCGGTGGGCGGTCAGGGTCTCGGTGCGACCCACGGTTGGAGGCTCGGGCAAGTCGCTCTATTCCGAGAGCCTCATGAACGATGCCCTTCATGGCATCCCCAGGCAACCCTTCGCCGCCGAGGACTGACAACGGATCGAGCCATCGAGGTGCCGTAAGGTCGGTGGGACCGACCAGGAGGACGCCCAGTGGCCCAACGTCGAGACGTTTCGGGTGAGCAGTGACCACCGAGACGATCCTCGTTACCGGAGCATTCGGCCTCGTCGGGACGGCCGTCGTCAACCAAATGGTCGAAGATGGTCGCCACGTGGTGGCCACGGATGTGGACACTCCGCACAACCGCAAGAAGGCGAGCAACGCGGTTTCGAGCCGCGTGGAGGTCCGATGGGCGGATCTGACCGAGGCCGGCGCCGTGGACGATCTCGTCACGGGAACGGAGCCTGGTGCGATCGTGCACCTCGCTGCGGTGATACCCCCGCTGTGCTACGCAATGCGGGCTCTGGCACGCACCGTGAACGTGGATGCGACGAGATCCCTCGTCCGTGCCGCGTCCGCACTGCCGTCACCGCCGCGGTTCGTCCTGGCCTCCAGCGTCGCCGTCTACGGCGCCCGCAACCCGCACCGCAGCTCTGCGCTGGTGACGGCAACGACCCCGGTCGACCCTCGCGACATCTACGGATGGCACAAAGTGGAGGCGGAACGGGCGGTGCGGGCGTCTACCCTCGACTGGGTGATCTTGCGCCTGGGTGGCGTGATGACCTCGGTGCCCCAGTCAGACGTGGGACTGGACCTGGTGTTTTTCGAAGGGCTCTTACCCGTCGACGGGCGGATCCAGACCGTTGACGTCCGCGACGTCGCGCTCGCCTTGGGTCGAGCCATCACCGGCGACGTCGTCGGCGAGGTCCTCCTCATCGGTGGAGACGAATCTCATCGGGTGACCCAGGGAGCGCTCGGCTCCGCCATGACCGAAGCCATGGGATTGGTCGGCGCCTTGCCGCCCGGAAGGCCGGGTGACCCCGCCAACGACCCTGATTGGTTCACGACCGACTGGATGGACACTTCTCGCGCCCAGCAGTTGCTGTCGTTTCAACGGCACTCGCTACCGGACGTGTTCTCCGAGACTCGGGACAGAGTCGGTTGGCGCCGATGGCCGCTCCGGGCGGCCGCTCCCGTCGTGCACGCATACCTTGCGTCGAGATCGCCGTATCGCCATTCCCCCGGCGTCTACGCCGACCCGTGGGGAGCCATCCGGCGGAAGTGGGACGATCCCTCACCCGATCGCGTCTAGGACGAAGACAGACCACCAGCAGGTGGGCGGTCGGGTCTCCGGGCAGGAGACAGACCTCCGAGTGCGACATAGGGTGTGCTCCGTGAGGCGAGGTGTACGGGCTCTGGCTGTGGCCGGCATGGTGATGGCGGCGGGAGCGGTGGTGGCGATACCGAGTCACGTCGCGCAGGCTGCCCCCAACGTCTTCAGCTCGGACTGGCCCGTCTATCACCAAGACGATCTGGGTAGTGGGACGGACCCGGCGGGAACCGACCTCACGCCGGCGACGGTCGCCTGGACCTCACCCGCGCTCGATGGCCAGATCTACGGCGAACCCCTCGTGGAGGCGGGACGCGTGGTCGTCGCCACGGAGAACGACACCATCTATGCGCTGGATCCCGACTCCGGTGCGGTGATCTGGTCGACCCATGTCGGAACGGCCGTGCCGTCGGGCGACCTCCCGTGCACCGACATCTCGCCCACCGTCGGCATCACGGGCACGCCCGTCATCGATCCGACCAGTGGCGAGGTGTTCGCCGTCACCGACGAGCTGGCGGGGTCCTCGGCGCAGCATTATCTCGTCGGCGTGAGCCTCTACACCGGTGCCGTCCTCCTGCACCAGGCCATTGCACTTTCCGGATCGGACCAGCTCGCCCAGCTGCAGCGCACCGCCCTCACCCTCGACGGCGGCAACGTGGTGGAAGGCTTTGGAGGCAACGCCGGTGACTGCGGGAACTACCACGGCTGGATCGTCTCCATTCCTGAGGGCGGTGGGCCCGAGCTGACCTTCCAAGTGGCCTCGGCGCCCGGCGACAGCCAGGGTGCGGTCTGGATGGGCGGAGCTGCGCCCGTCGTGGACTCGTCGGGCAACATTTGGTTTGCCACCGGCAACAGCGCCTTCACATCATCGAGTGACACCTATGACAACAGTGACGGCGTCGTCGAGCTCAACTCCGGGCTGGTCAGACAACAATTCTTCACCCCTTCGACCTGGTACAGCGACAACGGGTCGGACTTCGATCTCGGTTCCTCCGCACCGGTGTTGCTAAGTAGCGGCCTGGCCTTCCAAGCCGGAAAGTCAAAGACCGCTTATGTCATGTCGAGCTCGTCGCTCGGGGGGATCGGCGGGCAGCTCACCGCGGCCGGCTCGTACTGTGGAGCCAACGTCGACGGCGGCAGTGCGGTGGTGGGCAACGTCATCTATACGCCCTGCCAGCACGGAGTGGTCAGGACGCAGATCACTCCGGGGAGCCCCCCCACCATCGCCTCGGTGTGGCAGACCTCGACAGGAGCGGGTGGCCCGCCCATCGTGGCGGGAGGCTTGGTCTGGACGATCAACCCCGGCACCGGAAAGCTCTACGGACTCAACTCCTCGACCGGCAACGCGTCGCAGTCCTTCACCATCGGCTCCGAAGCCAACCACTTCCCGACCCCCGCCGTCGCCGACGGCTTGCTTCTGGCACCGTCTGCCAACCAGGTCCACGCCTTCGTCGGGCCGGCGGGTCTACCTCCCCCGGGTTTCCACGTCACGACCGCGTCACTGCCCAACGCCGTACGGGGGGTGGGGTACAGCGTGCAACTCGGAGCGTCCGGAGGTGCCACCCCGTACCGATGGAAGCTTGCTCCGGGGTCGGGGAGGCTTCCCCGGGGACTCCGGCTGCACTCGAATGGCTTGTTGTCCGGTACTCCCAAGACGCATGACGCGCCGGCCAACTACGCACTCGTCGTGCAGGCGACGTCTCATAGGTCCAAGGACAACCCCAGACGAAGCGCGACCCGGACGTTGACGCTCCATCTCTCTTAGGGGCTCGTGGTCCCTTCGCGGCTTGCGCGCCAGCCTGGTCGTCAAGATACGCTTGACGATTCGGCGAGTGCTTTGGTCTCGACCGTTCCCTTCTACGGAAGATCTTCGATCATTTGGATCACGTCCTCTCGGCGGTACCCGAGGTGTCGTGCGCGCTCGAGGAGCTCACGCACCTGGGTGAGGAGGGCGCCTTGCTCCGGAGCGCCGACCACGGTGATGCCGCGGCCCCGGCGGAATTCAAGGAGTCCCTCCTCCCGCAGGATGTGCATCGCTCGCAACACCGTGTTCTTGTTCACCCCCAACACCGCGGCGATGTCCTTGACGAGTGGGAGGCGTTCGCCGGGAGCAGCCTCTCCGTCGGCGATGGCCCTTCGAATCTCGGCCGCCACCTGGTCGTGGAGAGGCATGGGCTCCGACCGATCGACGTTGACAAGGAGCATGGTCCTAGTCATAGTAGTGCCATGGAGGTGGGCTCACCAACGCGGCTCGAGTTCGCCGCCGGGCCCGCCCCGTCGGCGAGTCCCCCCTTCACGGGGATCGAGGCTGAAGCAATTTTCAAGGAGGCGCGTCGGCGTCAGCGGCGGCGCCGGTGGCTGGTCGTCACCATCGTTGCCGTCGTCGTGCTGACGGTCGGGGCCGTCGTCGGAGGTCGCACCCTCTTCAACCACAATCCGGCGGTGGCGAACGCGCCACCACCCGCCGGTTCTGCGTACGGCAGTGGCGTCCGCTTCTTTATAGAGCACTCGGCCGCCATGGAACCGACGCTTCACCCCGACGATCGGATCAGTGCGGTCACCCGGTATGCAGCGCTGCACAGGGGAGCCGTCGTTGTCTTCAATCCCCCCGCCGGCGCCTACCGGGGTCCCCCTGTGGGTCCGCTCATCAAGCGGATCATCGGTCTCCCGGGGGAGACCATCTCCTCGTCCGACAACACCGTGTTCATCAACGGCAAGCCACTGTCGGAGCCCTACCTCTCCCCTGGGCAGCCACTGGAAGGTCCCATCGCCACGCAGGTGATCCCAGCCGGCCACTACTTCGTGCTGGGGGACAACCGGGGAGACTCCGAGGATTCGCGTTTCTTTGGTGCGATTGCAGCAAGGTCGGTGATCGGCATCGCCACGACGATCGTCTCGCCACCTTCGAGGGCTGGCCCGATTTCCGACCGATCGAGCTGAGAGGACCCCGCCCGTCGTCGAGGAGACGTCTTGGATCCGGGCTCGATCGGATCTGCGCCGCGCCGTCGGGCAGGCTGTAGCGATGCGGCTGGGTCACGGGCCGGCTCGAGTGGGTGTGGGCGTGGCGCTCGTCTGGAAGGGATCAGTCCCACGGAGGCCATTGGTTACAAGCCCGACATCGGCCAGGCCTCGGATTCGACCTGCCCGTGATGCCTCCAGCGGGGTGGTGCCGACTCGCACGAACAGCCCGAGACCCGCGAGCAAGGGTGATCGAGAGCTGGTAGACCCTGCTCCAAACAGGAGCGAGGCCGGCCAGAGGCTGGACGTTCGGAACGGTCACGTCCCAGAACGAAGGGAGCGGCTTTGATCGGAGTAAACGTGACGTTCGACTTCGACGGCGACCTTGATCGCGATCGGGTCATCAATGTGGCCGATAAAGCCCGAGCCATGTTCGAGGGCATGCCCGGCTTGCGATTCAAGTTCTTCACCTTCGATGAGAACCAGCACCGTGCCACGAACTTCTACGTCTGGGAGTCCAGAGATGCGGCCGACGCGTTCTTCTCGGAGGAGCTGCGTGAGCGAGTGACCGGCCTCTACGGCGTCAGCCCTCGGATCGATTTTGTGGAGATCGCTCAGATCGTCGACAACTCGAAGGTGTAACGGACCCCAGATCCGGTGATGGGAGACCCACCGTCCCACCGCACGCGGACATGGCAAGCTGGAGATTCCGGGGAGGGGCGCGGTCGCTCGAGGACGGGAGCACTGGGAGGGGTGGAGCTGTGAACCGAGGGCTCACCCGCTCGGGCGCTACTTATGGACCGGTCCTGAGGAATGCGTCACGGGATGCACTCGTGGCCGGGTTGTGCGCTTTCACCATCGTGCTGGCGTCGTGCTCCTCCAAGCCGACTTCGCCACCCACGTCCGCGGGCACCGGCGCAGCGGCTCCTGCCCCGTCGTCCCCGAACGGGTCGGGTGGCACCGGGCCCTCGCCCGGGGTCACGGCCAACTCGGTCACGGTGGGCCAGGTCGACGATCTGTCATCCCCGATCCCGGGGCTCTTCAAGGGTGCCGAGGACGGGACCGATGCGTACTTCGCCTACATCAACTCCAAAGGCGGTGTAAACGGCAGGAAGATCCACCTCGACGCCCAGGACAGCACCTTCCAGGGCGGCCAGGTGGCGACGGCGACGGCTGCTCAGACCAAGAGTGACTTCGCCTTGGTGGGTGGGTTCTCCTTGCTGGACCAGGCCGAGCAGCCCATCATCGATCTGGCTCACATGCCCGACATTGGTATCTCGCTCAACCCCGGGCTGGTCACCGACCCCAATCTCTACAGCCCTGTTCCCAGCCCGATCGGCAATTACCCTCTGAATTTCTTCAAGTACTTCGCCAGCAAGAACCCGCAGGCGGTGAAGAAGGTCGGCATCATCTGGGAGAACGCCACCGCGTCCACCAAGGCGAATGAAGACGCGGTGGAATCGGGCATGAAGGCGGCGGGCTGGAAGATCGTCTACGACCACGGCGTCGGCCCTTTCGACACTAACTTCCTCCCTGACATCATCTCCATGAAGAGCAAGGGTGTGAAGTTGTTCTTCTCGACCGAGCTGCCCGACAACTACGCGGCGACGCTGGCCAAGCAGTTCCAGCAGCAGAGTTTCAAGGCGATCAACATCGAGGCCGCCGCCTACTCGGCGCAGTTCCTGAAGCTGGCGGGGAGCTCCGCCAACAACATCTACATCGAGCAGGGCGACGCCCTCTACCTCGGGCAGGATGCCAAGACCGTTCCCGCCGTGGCACTGTTCGACACGTGGATGAGGAAGGTCTCCTCTGACCCCAACTTCGAAATCGAGTCGGTTTTCGGCTGGGCTGCAGCAGAGCTCTTCGTCCAGGCCCTCGCCCAGGCGGGCAATCCTCCCACCCGGGCCGGGCTTCTGGGGGCGCTCAACAAGGTGACCTTGTTCGACGCCGGGGGACTGATCCCACCGAGCGACCCCGCCGTCGGCGTGCCCTCGGGCTGCTTTCTCCTGGCCCAGGTCCAGCACGGGGTGATCAAGCGGGTTGCCCCCACCCCACCCACCGGTTTCTACTGCGGGAATCCCGGGTTCCAGAAGGCGCCTGGTTACAAGCCGGTCGTGCGTCGCTCGTCGTAAGGCTGATGGGAACCAATGGCCCAGGAAGGTTGAGTGGTGGGAATTCTTGCGGGCTCGTTCGGACTCCCCGGGGTCCTGGAAGTGTTGGTGTTCATCGGTCTGGCCGTCCTCAATCTGGTCGCCACCATAAAGATCATCACCAAGGCGGGGTACTCGGCCTGGTGGATCCTGGTGCCGCTGTCACCGATCGTGATGTGCGTCATCACCTTCGCCGTCTTCATCTATGAGGTGAGGACTTCGTTGACCGGGGGTGTTTCCGATTTCAACACGACGAGTCTGGCCGCACTCTGGGTTCTCGATGGTCTTTGCGGTCTGCTCTCTTGGGTGTTTTTCTTGGTGTTTGCCTTTGCGGAGTGGCCGATCCAGCGACAGCTCCGAACGCAACACGCCGGGTACCCCGTTCCCTATGGGATGCGGCAGCGAATCGCCCAGGACTACGTCCGGGAAACGGAAGCTGAAGCATTTCCGACGGCAACCAAGGCCCAGGATCCCGGCTGGTACTCGGTCGGCGGCAGTGTCAGCGAGCAGGCGTATTGGGACGGCGAGGCGTGGACGAAACGGCGGCGATGGGGCGGGGCCATGTGGGTCGAAGAGTGAACGGTGCGAAATGAGAAGAGTGTCACTCCCGTACTGCGCTACCCAGGGACGGTCTGCGGCGCCCTGAACAGCCGACCCCCGGCGGCTCGGAGTCACACGTCCAAGCCGCCAGGTTCGTCGAGCCGCTCTGCTACTGGGTGTTGCTGTTGTGCAGTTCCGCGAATCTCGGTTCAGGCGTGTCGGGAGGGAGGTGCGGCTTGACGACTTCATTGAACCAGGCGTCGTGCTGACCGATCGAGTCCCAGATCTCGATCACCGTGATGCCGCCGTCCTCCACGATGGCGTAGTGGGCAACAAAGCCGTCAGCCTTCCTCTGAGATGGCATGGCTCCCGCGGCGACTTGGTCGTACGCTTCGGCGGACATGCCGGGCGCGTGATGCTGCTTTAAGACTGTCATTGATACCTCTCCCTCTCCGCCCGGAGACCCGGACCCTGCCATGCTGTCATAGGAAGCGGCGCTCTCGTAGTGGCTCCCGGTCGGGCACGATCCCGATCTGGCCGTCGCCTATCGACGCCTTGCCAGATAGAGGACGGCTTCCTCGATCTTTGTCACAGTGCCCCCGAGTTCGTCGTCGATGATGCGTTGAACGATCCGGTCGTGGTCAGCCCCGAAGCTGGTCCCATAGGTTCTGCTTACGGCGAGGAAGCTCGAGGCATCAAGGGTTCGCTCGAATCGGTGACGTCGCACTTGGAAGTCGTCGAAGCGCTGGTCCCGCGCTACTGATCGCAAAGAGCTGAGTACGTGATCAAAATTCTTCTCCCAAAGTGCTCCGAACTCCGCCGCCAAGCGGTCCTCGAATGGCTCCTGGCCCCATGACACGATCTCGGTCCAGACAAGAGCCAGGGTTCCGCCCGAGGGGAGCAATTCCGCAACGAGCTGCACACCGGCATGTGGCTCGATCCAGTGCCACGCGTTGCAGGCAACCACCAATTGGACGTGCTCGACCGGAGACCAGTCTTCGAAGCGGCCGACGACAAATCGAGCCCGGCTGCCTAACTTCTTGCCTGCCAGTGCGGCCATCGCCGAGGCGGGTTCGGTGGCGATGACTTGCAAACCCTTATCAGCAAGTGGTTCGGTGGCAATGCCGGTTCCCGCTCCGATCTCGATGGCGGTGGCGCCAGGCTGGATTGCGCCGAGCTCGAGGATGTCATCAAAGACCCTCTGGATATCGAGGTCGGTACCGGTCGTAGTCGAGGGCTCTCGCATCGAACTCTGCGGAGCGCTGCGTGGCTCCTCGCCACAGGTCAGACACGACTTGAGTCTGGTATCGGGAGTCGGGGTTCGCAACGCCCGAAGGCTGGTTCCCGGGCCGTGCCCATCGGGGTCATGGAACAGTCAGAGGGAGATCGGACCTGGCCAAGGACCCTGGTGCCCAGACTCGATGCACCCTGGGATGTGAGAGTCGTCTATCGCCCGAATTCGGTATTCTCTCGAAACAGGTGTCGGCACGCATCGACGACGTGTAGATCGAATAGCTTTCCCCGGCCCGCCGTGATCTTCTCGAGTGCTGCATCCACCGCCGTCTGGGGATTATCGGAGCCAAGCGACATCTCGTCCTCGACGGTGTCAGCTACGGCGATGATTCGGGCTCCGAGGAGGATCTCTTCACCTCGGAGGCCTGCCGGGTAGCCGCTGCCATCCAAGCGTTCGTGATGCTGGAGGACCATCTCGGCCACCGGCCATTCGAAGGATACGCCGGCAACGATCTCGTACCCGGCTTGGCAGTGGGTCTTTATGAGTTCCCAGTCTGAGAAGTCCATTGGACCCGTCTGACTCAGAATATCGGCAGGAATTGAGACCTTGCCGATGTCGTGGAGCTGTCCCGCCATTCGGATACCGGCCACAGTGCTCTCGTCGAGGTCGAGTTCGAGGGCGATTGCCACCGCAATCTCGGCAACGCGGTGCTGGTGGCCCGCTGCCGAGGGATCTCGAGCCTCAGCAGCCGCAGCGAGTGCTGAGAGTGCTGAGAGTGCGACACCATCTGAATTGATCTCCGCCAAAATCGGTTCCATGCCTAGCTGGAATCGGCGAGGATGTCTGACGAGTGCTGTACGAGGGCCTCAAATCGTTGTTCGGCCAAGTCCCGAGTTAGCTGGGTCAGTACCTGCTCCACCGAAGAGACATCGGCTCTTGAGGAGTCTGGCTGAAGGCCCGAGTCGGTCTAGACGGAGGCAGCTTCCCCTACTCGGTCGACGATGAAGGGCGAAGGAGCGCCAGGGAGCAGGTCGCCCACACGACTGTCAAGGCCAACCAGATGAGGAGGCGTGCCCACGGATGAAGCCCTGTGCCCGGGACGCCGGTGTTCTGCGTCAGGGGGGCGTAGGCGACCCACCCCGACGATGGGGAACCCAAGGTAACTAGATATGAGCCAAGGCATCCCAGGCCGACCCCAAGTGCCACGACCAACACGACCCGCTGGCCATTGCTGAGACCACGTATCCATTTCATGGCTTCAAGGGTGGCACGTCGGAAATCACGAGAGGCGGCCGTAGGTCACGCCAGCGTGCGGCGATGTCTCTGAAGAGGTCGCATCTGCGCGGACCCGGAAGTTGCTGACTGTTAGCTCCTAGCTAGCAGACGTGCCGGCACGACTCAGATTCTTTGGGCTCACCGTATGGTGTTCCTCCATGGCGGTACCCAACTTCGAGCTGATCTGCGAGGTTGAGCCGGCTACCCGGCCAGACCTCATGCACGTGCGGCACCAGATCGGGGTGATGAGCCGGATCGCTTCGGCCTATCTGATCCCCGACAACCACATCGGTCGGGCGACGGTGTCGAGCATCGCCGTCGCCCACGAGGTGGCTCTCATGGGAGGTCGGTCCATCGCCTGTCTCAACGCTCGTGACCGAAACGTCTTGGGGTTTCGCAGGGACCTGCTCACGGCAGCTGCCTACGGGGTCAGCGAATTCCTTTTCGTGTACGGGGACCGCCCCGAGACTGGCGCTCGATCGGATGACCTCACGGTCCGGTCGATGTTGGCCGAGGCACGCCGATTCTCCCAGGATCGTGGAGCTGCGGCGGGCTCGGTCCGGTTGGGCGTGGCCTCGGGACTCAAACGCCTTCCCGCATGGAAGGCAGAGGCCGACTTTCTGCTTACCCAGGTGTCGTTCTCAATTGACGACCTCTTGGATTGGCGCGCATCGGTTCGATTCGACGGCCCCGTTTATGCCGGAGTGATGGTGATCGCCAGCGCCCCGATGGCCAGGAGATTGTCGGCGGAGATCGCCCAACTCGCTGTGCCCGCCTCCGTCATCGACCGCATCGAGCGAGACCGGATGGCCGGCGTCGAGATTGCCTGCGACTTGATCACTGCGATTCGCGATTCAGGGGCATTCGACGGTGTGCACCTGATTCCCGTCACTCGATACCGGGAGATGGCAGCGTGGTTGGAGCTCCACATCTGAGGAGCCAGTAAGGGACGCCGTCAGCGACCCCCCACACCCGCTCGCAGCGTGCCGCTCTCGGTCCGGCAAGATTCGGCCGGCTCACGCCAGCGTTCGTAAATGTCTCTTGAGCTTTGAAGGCTCTTGGGATCACCGGGTGCCCTGCCGTGAGGGGCCAATGGGCTGGGCCGGTCGGTCGAGGACCCACACGAAGCCGATACCTGTGTGTCCTGACGCCTCGATTTGGCGGATCTCCTCATGATCGAGTCGGTAACCCAGCCTCCGGGGTATGGCGGCGCTCGCCTTGTTCGCCCTATCCATATGGATCTCGATCCGCTCGACGTCAGGAACGAGCGTGAACGCAGCCTCTGACAGCGTTTTCGCTGCGGCGGTGGCGTAGCCAAGTCCTGTCCGTTGGGAGCTGATCCAATATCCGATGTCCAGTACGTTCGGCCCGCCTCGTCGGTGAAGTCCGGCGCCACCCACTAAAGACTCGCTAACGAGTTCGTAGACCGTGTAGTCCCACTCTTGATCGGCGTCGAAAGCGGCCTCACCTGCGACCAGGACGGCGAGCAACTCCTCGGGCGTGGGCATCGCATGGGCCCAATCCATCCATCGCTCAAGCTCCTCGAAGCTGTCGGCTATAGCTGGAACAAGGGCGTCCACCAACCCAGGGCGCCACCGGCGTAGTTCGACCGGTCCGGCGGGCAAGACATCGGGGAGCAACGCCACCTGGCCAGAATGACACCGGTGAGGGGACGGCACCACCCATTGGTGCAATCCGGAAATGTGATCGAGGCGACTGTGGCCTGCGACGGACCCTGGCGCACGGCAGTCTCCAGGTACATCGACGTTCCGCACGCCAGCGTGCGTCAATGTCTCTAGAACGTCCCCCGGCGTCATCAGTCGTAGGTGCTCTGGGAGGGAGGGGAGCAGGTGTAGGGTGAAATCGTGGTAGTCGTGGTGAGGAGGTAGCGGTGGAACTGAGACCGTTCGAGAGCGGCAATGCCGCAACCCAGGCTTACCGAATCGCCGATCGTTTGCTCCATTTCCCCCGGCTTTCGGCCGGACCCCTTGGGAAGGGTGTGTTTGGAGTGGGAATTGGGGTTTCGACCGAGACGCCAAACCCGTACGCACTTCTGCTGGTTGCCCAGGACCTCTCGTCATCTATTGAACCGACATCCATTTGGAATACAGACCTTCCAAGAATCATGCAGGACGACCTACCAGAGTTTGAATTTGAGAAAGATGTCATGGTCCTTGGGGTAACCGAGCCAGAAATCCTCACGGGGTTTGATCAGATTCAGGGTCAGCCCTGTCCTGGGGACCCGGTCGAATGTATGGGTCGAACGGGGACACTCGGTGCTTACGTGACAACCCGATTTGGGAGCCCAGGCATTTTGACTGCTGGGCATGTCGCCGGGCCGATCGGAGCGCCGGTGACGAGCGGTGCGACGCAGCTTGGCGTGGTTATCTTTAGCGAGAATCCGGCGCAAGACGGGTTGATGACACTGAGTGTCGATGTTGCCGTCATTTCCACCCTGGAATTTAAAGGGGACTATCTCCGCACCCCATTGATTATTGGGGCTGCCAGCCCAGAGCCGAATGCGGTCGTGACGGCATACGGGCGGAATCCTGTTACTACAACAGTGTTCTGTCGCTGCGTCTACGTGAATATCCAAGGTGGCTTAGCGATGAACGTTTGGATGACGGCGCAGGACGCATCGCAGGCCGGCGACTCGGGCGCACCTGTGCTGATGCCAGACCCCGTGTTGGACGATTACGGCTACTTGATCGGCCACGTCATCGGTGGGTCGCCTGGGATTGCAACTTACGTCCAGGACATCAACTGCCAGCTGGCTGTGTCTCGAACTTCGCTTCGCACCTTCTAATGAGGCGACACATCAACGACCGGGCACATGAAGCGGTTTCTCAGTACGTGCTGCAGCGGATGCGCGAGCAAGGTGACGTGTTCGGCTGGGCTCCGATGGCGGATGGCGAAGCACTCCTGCTTATATCGGAATTGGCAATTTCTGATTCCTTTCCGGAGGAGATTGCCGGGATACACATCGCTTTGAAGGTGGTGCCGACTCCGCAACATCAGCTTGTGGAACAGTGACGACGCTTATTGATGAGATCGCTTGGGCTTGCGTGGCTGCTGGAGTGCTCCTGATTGTTCTCGGATTTGTGGTGAAGGATCCGAGGGAGGCCTTGCGAGACGCAACAAAGTCGGCACTGGAAAAGGCAACGGATCAACTTGATAAGCCTGTTTCGCCGGCTGCCGGGATCGGAGGAACCGCTCAACAACAAGCTGCAATCGTCGGGGCGGCCGATTTTGTCAAGGGGCTGGCGGAGTTAGCAAAAGGACTTAGCGGCCTCTCTCGGGCGATTCAAGCGTCGATTCTTGCGCTAGTGCTCTTCTTCTTTGCGGCAGGTCTCGCAGCGCTTCATGCAGTGGGTTAGCCCGATGCCAGAGCACTGAGGTATTAGGTAGGCGAGTGCTCTTCGAGGTTGCTTGGGACCAAAGGGCTCTCGGGACATGTGGGTCGCCGCTATTCTGAGTCTTGCCAGAAGATCTCATGAGAGAGCGGATGTAAGCCCACCGGGAGGAGGGCCGAATTTATCCAAAGTAGGACTCTGACCATTTGTACGTAGTTTGAAGTTTGAATGACTATCAGGGGCAAAGATCGGTATCCGACTTTGCTACCAGTCGAAGGCCGGTCAAGGCCGGCCACAGGCCGCCCGGAGGGGAGTCTTGACGGGCCGGGCGTTGTCGTCTGGATCATGGGGGTCGAGCCGGCGTCGCCGGCTCTTGAAAGCGCCCTTGTAAAGACTTACGACCATGTGATTCACTGGTTAGTGCGGGTCCGGTGCGCCGGACTAAGGGTGTCCCGTGCCGCAGGGACCACATGGGGTGCAGTCCCGACGAATAGAAGCCCGGCCGGACAATGGTACGGAGCCATCCAGACCCCCGGGTGGTGCTGATCCCACAAAGTTTTCCTGTGTTGGGTCCTTGCAGGATGAGGGCCTCAGGAGCGCCCGACGTCGAAGGGAGCGGCGGGTAACCCGATTCCTGGGTTGCTCGGTGCCCGACGTCCCAGGAATCGGAGCCCTGTTGGCTCTTCCTGGAGGTCGGATGCGATGTCGGATCAGTCGCCAGAGCCGGTGCGGAGCACCGGCACTCAACTTGATACAACAACGAAACTCGCTCGGGCTGTTTCAGGGCCGGGCTGGTGGCTCACCGTGTACCCGACGGCCGGCGAGGCTGGCGGAGTCTTCCGGTATTCCGGTCGCCGAGGCAAGGGTCGGTTAGACCCCTACGAGGAGGAGCCGGGCCGCTCACAGAGGGAGGCGGCACGCCGAGCCCGAGGACAGGTTCGCCGGTTCTGTGCCTCGAACCGGCTGAATCGTCTCGGGACCCTGACGTATCGGGGTGAGGGTTGTCACGATCCCTATGCCTTCCGTCGAGACGTCGCACTTTTCATTCGGCGTCTTCGGCAGGAGGTCGGTGTTGACCGGATGGCCTACCTGTGGGCGCCGGAGTGGCACCCGAAGGGCCACGGGTTGCACGGTCATTTTGCGGTTGGTCGCTACGTGCGCCGGGGGATCATCGACGAGGCATGGGGCCACGGGTTCGTCCACATCAAGCTGATTGGAGACTTGCGTGTCGGGTCAGGGGGGTGGGCCGAGGCACGACAGACCGGGCGGTACCTGGCTAAGTACGTGAGCAAGGCGCCGGCAGCGGGGTCGGGCTTGCATCGATACGAAGTGGCTCAGGGATTCCAGCCCAAGAAGATGACGGTGTGGGGCCGCTCGGTCGAGTCGGCGTTATCGAAGGCGTCAGGGATCTTCGGATGCAAGCCGGAGCACGTCTGGCAATCTGGGGACGAGGAGCGGTGGGAAGGTCCGCCGGCGGTGTGGGCGTCATGGCCCGGCTGACGGAACGACGGACGTTGGTGGAGATAGCCCAGGAGTGGGTGGAGGAGTCGTGTGCGGTCCAAGGGCTCGATGCCAAGCTGGTTGATCCCGACGTTGTGGAGAAGGTTGCAGTTCTGTTGTCGGCGGGTCGGGACTCGACTATCGCCGCCACACAGGCGTAAAACGCTTGGGGTCGAATCGGTTCCTGCCTTTGAGCGCAGGGCTGGCGACGACGTGATCGATCACGGCGGCTACGACGGCCTGTTGGCGGGCGAGAGCCAGATGGCTCCACATCTTGCGCAGTGCCTCGCTGTTCCCGACGAATCCGTCGAGGGCACTCGTATAGGTCATGCGGCTGAGCTTCTTCTTGTTGGCTGTGACCCGTTCGTCGATGCGGCGTCGAGCCTTTAGCCATTCGGCCTTGCGAATCTCCCCGTCGGCAAAGAGCTCAGCGAGCTCGTCCAAACGGGCCTGATCGGCTGCCAAAGAGTCGGCGGTGGCGCTCGCTTCGTTGGTTTGTTTTGCTCGTTTGGTGAGTCGATTGGCGAGTGCCGGAGTATCGAGACGGTAGAGAACGGCTTCGACGATGAGAGATTCCAGATCGTCGGCAAGGGTCGAGATCCCTCCGCACCCGGTAAAGCCGGGACCCTTGGCACAAACATAGGCACGGCGGCCGTCCATCTTGGGGCGAGCAACGAGGGTGGCTCCGCACAGTGAGCAGCGGAGCATCCCGGCGAGCAGATAGCGACGTGGACTCCGGTTCGTGCGACGGCGGGGATCGCCGAGCACGGACCGGAGTCGGGCCGTATCGGCCGGCGTAATGATCCCCTGCCACTCGGCAGGGCCAACGATCTCACCCAGGTGCTGTCGCTGGCCACTGATGCGGCCAGACATGAGCATGCGTCGAAGGACGTGCGGCGTCCACGGCGCTCCGGTGACTGTGCTCAGGCCACGATCATCAAGGTCCCTGCACATCGAACGGAGACTGTCTCCGGAGAGGACCCGGCTCGCAAGTTCTTTGACGATGTGAGCCTCGTCCGGTCGGATGGTGAGCCGGTCTTCCTCGAACCCGTAGGGACGGTGTCCACCCCCCGACAGCTTGCCTTTCTCCGCCAGTTCTTCGTGCTTGCGGCGGATGCGTCGTGTGAGCTTGGCGCTCTCATTGGCAGCCACAGCGCCGAGGATACGGGCCTTGAGCTTGCCGTCGTCGGTTGAGAGATCCATATCTCCGCTGACGGTGGCGAGATCCTTGATCCCGGCGGCGTCGATGATCTCGAAGAACTCCTCAAGCTCCTTGGGCTGGCGGTGGAGCCGGTCGTCAGCCCAGACGATCACGGCGTCAAGGTCTCCGGTCTTGATGTCCTCGAGCATCTGGCGGTATTGAGGTCGGCGCTTGGCCCCAGAGGCGCTGATGTCGTTGTCTACGTATTCCCCGACCACGGTCCAGCATTTGCGAGCCGCCAGGGCACGGCAGTCGGCTAGCTGACGCTCCACGCCGAGGCGGGTGTCGTCCGGATCCGACGAGATCCGGGCGTAAATGGCGGTCGCTCGTGCCATCTAGAGACATTAGCGCACACTGAGCCACGCCAGGGACATGTCTCGTGACGACCAGAAATCCGTCAACGGTTTAGGCTCGACGGGCCTCCAACGCGTCGAGGAGATCATCGGGCACACGCAGATCGCCGCGCCCGGTCCCGACGAAGAGGCCGGGCTTGAACGAGCCGTGGAAGTCCGAACCGCCTGTCGACACGAGCCCGGTGCGCTTGGCGATCCCTCGTAGCACAGCGCGCTGGTCGGGGGTGTAGGAGGAGTAGACCGCCTCGATCCCGTCGAGACCACCGTCGGCCAGCTCGGCCACCAGCCGCTCGAGGTGCTGCGGGTTGAGCCCGGTCGAGAGGGGATGGGCGAGGACGGCCACGCCCCCCGACTCGTGCGCCAGGCGGGCCACGTCGGGAGGGTCGAGCCGGGCCTTCGGGACGTAGCCGGGCCGGCCGTCGGCCAGGTAGCGGTCGAAGGCGTCGTCGATGTCCTCGACGGCACCCGCCTTCACCAGAGCCCGGGCGAAGTGGGGACGGCCCATGCCCCCTTCGTCACCCGCCTCGGCGAGGACGTCCTCGTAGGTGACCCCCGTCCCCAGCTCCTCGAGACGCGCCGCGAGCTCTCGGTTGCGCACCGCCCGATCCCCCCGGAGCTTGACGAGCTCGTTCTGGAGCGGGCCGTCCCCGGGCTCGACGAAGTACACGAGCACGTGGACCGAGCCGTCGATCCGGGGAGCCCCCGCCGCGCGGCGCCGGTTTCCGGCACGACACCTCGCACCCCGGCACCAGGCGCACCCCGAGCCCGGCCGCCACCCGGCCCGCCTCGTCCAGGCCGGCCAGGCTGTCGTGGTCGGTGAGTGCGATCGCCGAGCAACCCGCCTCCGCCGCCAGCTCGACGACACGCCCCGGGGTCTCCGAGCCGTCGGACACCCGGGAGTGCGTGTGGAGGTCGATCACCACCGGAGGCTATCCGGGCCTCGAGCCCGTCCGGCCGGCCAAACGGACCCTCCACGAGGGCCGATGCGTGCTCCAGGCACGATGCAGGGAACCGTCACGCCGATGTGGGAAGGTAGGCTCGTCAGTGCGGGGCGAGAGGATGCGCCGGGGGAACGGGACCCCCGTGAACGTCCGGCGCAGTGAGGGCAACGCGATGAGGGCCCAGTGAAAGAAGCCTGCGGTGTCTTCGGTGTGTACGCACCGGGCAAGGCCGTCGCGCAGCTGACCTTCGACGGCATGTTCGCCCTGCAGCACCGGGGCCAGGAGTCGGCCGGCATGGCGGTCAGCGACGGCGAGACCATCACCGTCGTGCGCGACATGGGCCTGGTCACCACCGTCTTCGACGAGCGCACCATCTCCTGCCTGCCCGGCGCGCTCGCCATCGGCCACACCCGCTACTCGACCACCGGGGCGTCGGAGTGGCGCAACGCCCAGCCCGTGTTCCGGGCCGTGGGGCGGGCCGGCTTCGCGCTCGGCCACAACGGCAACCTGACCAATACCGCCACCCTGGCGGAGCAGGCCGGCATGCTGCCCGGCGTGGTCGCCTCCGACAGCGATCTCGTGGCCGAGCTCCTGTCGCTGCGCTTCCCGGCCGCCACCCCGTGGGAGGCCGCCACCGGGTCGGAGGACAGCGACGGCGAGGGGGGCCTCGACGTCGCCGCCGGCATCGGTGCGGGGCTCGACGCCCCTGACGACGCCCTGGAGGACGCCCTGCGCGAGGTCCTCCCCATGCTCGAGGGGGCCTTCTCCTTCGTGCTCGTCGACGCCACCCACCTGGTCGGTGTGCGTGACCCCGCCGGGCTGCGGCCGCTGTGCCTGGGTCGGCTGGGGCCCGCCGAGGCCCCCGAGGGCTGGGTGCTCGGGTCCGAGACCCCCGCCCTCGACATCGTGGGGGCGACCTTCGTGCGCGAGATCGAGCCCGGGGAGATGGTCGTCGTCGACGCCAAGGGGGTGCGCACCGAGCAGCTCTTCGCCGCCGATCGCGTCGACCCCCACCTGTGCATCTTCGAGTTCGTGTACTTCGCCCGGCCCGACAGTCGACTGTACGGGCGCGAGGTGCACAGCGCCCGGCGGCGGATGGGGGAGTTGCTGGCGTCCCAGGCCCCCGTCGAGGCCGACCTCGTCATGGGCGTGCCCGAGTCGGGTGTGCCCGCCGCCGAAGGCTACGCGCCGCGCCAGCGGGATCCCGCATGGCCAGGCGTTGGTGAAGAACCGGTACATCGGCCGCACGTTCATCACACCCGGGCAGGACGCCCGTGACGCCGGGGTGCGCCGCAAGCTCAATCCGCTGCGCGAGAACATCGTGGGCAGACGGATCATCGTCGTCGACGACTCCATCGTGCGGGGCACCACCCAGCGGGCCGTGGTACGCATGCTGCGCGAGGCCGGCGCGCTCGAGGTGCACCTGCGCATCTCGTCGCCGCCCCTGGCGTGGCCGTGCTTCTACGGCATCGACATCCCCGATCGCGACCAGCTCGCCGCCGCCCAGCACACCGTGCCCGAGATCGCCGAGTTCCTGAACGTCGACTCGCTCGAGTACCTGTCGCTCGACAACCTCGTGACCGCCATCGACGCCCCCGGCGCCGGGTTCTGCACGGCCTGTCTCACCGGGGAGTACCCGGTCCCGGTCCCGGTGCGCCTCGCCGCGGCGGGGGCGGGGCGGGACGAGCCCACACCCACCTCCGCCTGAGGTGGGCCGGTGAGCCCGGAGCGCAAAGGCGCCACCTACGCCGGCGCCGGCGTCGACATCGCGGCCGGCGACACCGCCGTGGCCCGCATCCGTGACCTGGTGGCGTCCACGGCCCGGCCCGAGGTGCTCGGTGGCATCGGCGGCTTCGGGGGGAGCTTCGCCTTCGATCCCACCCGCTACCACCAGCCCGTGCTCGTGTCCTCCACCGACGGGGTGGGCACCAAGTCGTACGTGGCCGCCGCGGCCGGTCGCTACGACACCATCGGGATCGACCTCGTGGCCATGTGCGTCGACGACATCGTGTGCGTGGGGGCGGAGCCGCTGTTCCTGCTCGACTACATCACGACGGGCAAGGTCGACCCCGACCAGATGGAGCAGCTCGTCGCCGGTGTGGCGGCCGGGTGCCGGGAGGCGGGCTGCGCCCTGCTCGGCGGCGAGATGGCGGAGCACCCCCATGCCCTCCCCCCCGGCGAATTCGACCTGGCCGGGTTCACCGTGGGTGTGGTCGAACGCGACGCCATGTTGGGAGCCGAGCGGGTCGAGGTCGGTGACACCCTCGTCGGACTGCTGTCCCCCGGGCTGCGGTGCAACGGCTACACCCTGGCACGCCACGTCCTGCTCGAACGGGCCGGGCTCGGCCTCGACGACCCCGCCTGGGCCGGTGCCGACCACAGCGTGGCCGACGAGCTCCTGCGGCCGTCGGTGGTCTACGCCCCGGCCGTGCGCGCCGCCCTCGACGGCAACGCCGTGCATGCCATCGCCCACATCACCGGCGGCGGGCTGCCCGGCAACCTCGAACGCGTGCTCCCTCCCGGTGCCGACGCCGTGGTCGACCGGGGGGCGTGGCCGGAGCCACCGGTGTTCGGTGAGATCCGCCGTCTCGGCGACGTCGACGAGCAGGAGATGGCGCGTGTGTTCAACCTCGGCATCGGCATGGTGCTCGTCGTCGCCGCCGCCGCCGCCGCCGACGTGGTGGGCGACCTCGGTGCCGCCGGGCGCGACGCGGTGGTGATCGGTGTCGTGACCGAAGGCGCCGGGCGCGTCCAGCTCACCGGGACCGCACTGCGCCCGTGACGCCCGGAACCGAGCCGCCCACGACGTCCGGCCACGGAGGGAACACGTGACGCTCGAGGCACTGCGTCAGCACATTCTCGATCACTCGGTCAAGACCGGCGACTTCACCCTCAAGTCGGGACGCAAGTCGAAGTGGTTCATCGACTCGAAGCAGACGGTGTGCCGGCCCGACGGCATGCTGCTCGTCGCCGACGCCGTGCTCGACGCCATCCCCGCCGATGCCACCGCCATCGGTGGGCTCACCATGGGCGCCGACCCCGTGGCCTTCATGGCGGCCGGGGTGGCCGCCACCCGGGGCCGGGCCCTGAAGGCGTTCAGCGTGCGCAAGGAGACCAAGGACCACGGTGCCGGTGGTCGCGTGGCCGGTGCGCTCGATGCCGGCGACAAGGTGGTCGTGACCGAGGACACCGTGTCGCGCGGCACCTCCCTGCTCGAAGCCGTCAATGTCGTGCGCGCCTGCGGGGCCGAGGTCGTGTTGGCGCTCGCCGTCGTCGACCGGGGCGGCACCGCCGAGGACCTGCTCGGGGCCGAAGGCGTCGCCTTCCGCGCCCTGCTCGGCGCGCCCGAGCTCGGCTTCGACTACGACGGGCCCTGAGTCGCGGACGCAACGACCCGACGGGGCGCATGATGGTCGCACGGTGACGCCGCGAATCGACCCATCGTGACGTGGCGTCTGCGCCTCGTGCTGGTGGCGGCGGTCGGCCTGGCCGTGCGGGTCGGCTACGTCTTCGCCTACCGACGCCACGTCACGCCCAGCGGCGACGCCTTCTACTACCACTACCAGGCCGACCTGCTGGCCACGGGCAAGGGGTTCATCGACCCCTACTCGTTGTTCTGGGCCCAGCGGGTCGTCCCCGGCGCCACCCACCCTCCGCTGTGGACCCTGGTCCTGGCCCTGGCCGCGGTGATCGGCATCAAGACCTTCTTCGGGCAGCTCCTCTAGAGCTGCGTGATCGGCGCCGCCTCGGTGGTGGTGGTGGCCATGGCCGGGCGCGAGGTGGCCGGGCCGCGCGCCGGGCTCGTGGCGGCGGGTGTCGCCGCGCTGTACCCCGTCTTCCTCATCGACGACGGGTCGCTGCTGGCCGAGACGTTGGTGGTGCCCCTCGTGGCGCTCGTGGTGTGGGCCTTCTACCGGTTCTGGAAGCGGCCTTCGCTCCCGCGCGCCGCGCTGCTGGGCGCGTTGTGCGCCTTGAGCGCGTTGACCCGGTCCGAGCTCGTCCTCCTGGTCGTGTTCCTGGCCCTTCCGGCCGGGATCGTGGGCCGGGCCCGCTCGTGGCGCCGGCGCCTGGCCATGGGCGCGGTGGCGCTTGTCGGGGCCCTGGGTGTCTTCGCGCCGTGGTGGGCCTATACGGTGCCGCGCTTCAGTCATCCGGAACTGTTGTCGGACCAGCTCGGTGTGACCCTCGCCGCCGCCAACTGCGGCTCGACCTACGGCGGGAAGCTCCTCGGCTACTGGGACGAACGGTGCGAGGTCGCCATCCTCACCCCCAAGGCCAAGGACGCGTCGGAGCGCGACGACGATCTGCGTCGCGACGCGCTGCGGTACGTGGCGCACCACGCCGGACGCGTGCCGGTGGTGGTGGCGGCCCGCGTGGGGCGGGCTCTGGGTGCGTTCCGCCCCGGGCAGGAGATCGACTTCGAATGGTTGATCCTGGGGCGGCCCCAGCTTCCCGCCATCATCGGCCTGGGCTGCTACTACCTTCTCGTCGTGCTGGGCGTGGCCGGGGCCGTGGTCCTGCGGGGCCGGCGGTTGCCGCTCCTACCCTTCGCCGTGATCCTGGGTGAGGTCGTCGTCGTGAGCGCGGCCATCTTCGGCCAGACCCGTTACCGGACCCCGCTCGACGTGGTGCTCGTGATCCTGGCCGCAGTGGCGGTCGACCGCTTCTTCGACCTCCGGTCCCTGCGCTGGCGCCCCGCCGGCGCAGAGGGAGAGGGTGTGGTGGCTCCCCGGTCCGGCGTCCGCCGGGGTGCGCACGCCATCACGACACGAGATCCGTGAGGGCGGCCTCCACCGCCCGGTGGAACGTCGGGTAGGCGTAGATCATGCGCCGGAGCTGCGCCACCGGGACCTCGGCGTGGATGGCGAGGGTGAGGAGGCCGAGCACCTCACCGCCGGTGGGCCCGGCCGAGGTCGCCCCCACCAGCACGCCCCGGCCGGTGTCCTCCACGAGCTTGATGAACCCGTCGTTCCCGGCCTTGTGGATCCATCCCCGCGTCGAGCGCGGGACGGGGTAGTACCCGACGCGCACGTCGAGGCCCTCGTGGCGCGCCGCGGCCTCGCTCATGCCCACCGAGCCGATCTCGGGATCGGTGAAGGTCACCCGGGGCAGGGCCCGGTAGTCGGCGGGGGCGGGATCGTGGCCGAGGATGTCCTCGACGCAGATGGCGGCCTGGTACATCGAGACGTGGGTGAACGCCCCCACCCCGGTGACGTCGCCGACGGCCCACACGCCGTCGGTGACGCGCAGGTGGTCGTCGACGGCCAGGCCCGTCGCCCTGTCGTCGACACCGATGCTCGTCGCGTTGATGGCGGCGAGGTCGGGGTGCCGACCGGTGGCGACGAGCAGCCGCTCGCCGGTGACGGGCCCGGCCCCGTCGAGCTCGAGCACGAACCGGTCGCCGTCGTGTCGGACCGCCGCGGTACGGGCCGAGGTGTGGACGGCCACGCCGTCGCGACCGAGCGTCTCGGCGACCAGCGCGCTCGACTCGGGCTCCTCGAGCGCCAGGAGCCGGGGAGCACCCTCGACGATCGACACCGCGGTGCCGAAACGGGCGAACACCTGACCCAGCTCGACGCCGACGGAGCCGCCCCCGAGCACCACGAGGGACGCGGGGACGGTCTCGGTCTCGACGGCGTGGCGGTTGGTCCAGTACCGGTCCGCGAGCGCGGCCAGTCCCGGGATCGGCGGCGCCCACGCCTTGGCGCCCGTGGCGACGACGACGGCGCGCCTCGCCTCGTAGGCGACGTCGCCCACCACCACACGCCGGGGGCCGTCGAGACGCCCCCAGCCGCGCACGAACCGCCCGCCCTTGCCGACGAACCGGTCGACGGCCACCGTGTCGTCCCAATTGTCGGTGGCCTCGTCGCGGATGCGCCGCGCCACCGGTGCCCAGTCGGGGGTGACCGTCGACGACCCGGCCATGCCGGGGACGCGCCGCGCCTCGGCGAGCAGGTTGGCGGCCCGGATCATCATCTTCGACGGGACGCACCCCCAGTACGGGCACTCGCCACCGAGGAGATTGCCCTCGATCCCCACCACGTCGAGCCCGGCCTCGGCCAGGCGTCCGGCGACCTCCTCGCCGCCGGGCCCCAGCCCGAGGACCACCACGTCGACCTGCGACCGTTCCACGCATCGAACCTACCGTCCGTCGCCGTGGCGGGCGGGGGACGGCCAGGTCCGACCGGCACGTGACCAGGGCCGTTCGCCTCTAGGCGCCGTTCGGGGTACGGGGCACAATTGACAGCTGTGCTGACGGACGCGGAGGGGCTCGAGGTCCTCGTCGCGGAACAGTGCCTGGCGCTGCTGGCGCGGTCGAATCTGGGCCGGATCGCGGTCACCATCGGGGCCGTCCCCGCCATCTTCCCGGTCCACTACCGCCTGCTCGAGGGTCAGATCGTCTTCAGCACGGGCGACGGAACCAAGCTCCACACGGCGTCGGCGAACACCGTCGTGGCCTTCGAGGTCGACGAGGTGAACCCGGCGTGGACATCGGGATGGAGCGTGCTGGTGGTGGGGGTGGCCCGCGAGCTCCGGGACGACACCGCCATCGCCCTGGCGCTCGATCCGGTCCCCAACCGGTGGGAGCCCGACGTCGGTGCCCATGTGATCTCGATCCTGCCCGCCATCGTGTCGGGCCGGCGTTTCGGCCCCGCCGCCTAGGGAGTCGCCGTCTCCTTGGCGTGACCGAGGCTCACCATCAGGTCGATCCAGCCCTGCAGGTCGCCGTTCTTGATGTCCACGTGCGCTTTCAGCTCGGCGGGGACGAAGAACTCGACGCCGTCGGTCTCGAGCGCGTCGACGATGCCCGCCGCGCACTCCTCGGCGGTGGCGAACTCGGCACCGGGCAGGCCCGGGAGCTCACCGGGCTGGGGGACCCAGATCTCGGTGGCGATGGCACCGGGCTGGATGAGCTTCACCTCGATGGGGGTGTCGGCGAGGTCCATCGCCGCGACCTCGGTCCAGCCCGTCATGGCGAACTTCGCTGCGCAGTACGCCGACTCGTGCACGATCCCGAACCGTCCCCCGCCGCTGGCGACGTTGACGATCGTCCCCGAGCCGCGCTCGAGCATCAGCGGCAGCACCGCCAGGTTCATGCGGATGGGCGACATGAAGTTGGTTCGCATCACCACCTCGAGGTCCTCGGCGGTGTGATCCGTCACCACCTTGCGTTTGCCGAGGGCCGCGTTGTTCACCAGGCAGTCGAGCCCACCGAAGGCGTCCCACGCAGCGTGGACGAGGTGCACCGCGGCATCGACGTCGGACAGGTCGACGACCCACAGACGCGACCCGGGCGCGTGCTCGCGACACCGCGCCAGCGTCTCCTCGAGACGATCCGCCCGGCGTGCCGCGATGCCGACGGTGGCGCCGCGCGCCGCCAACAGGGGAGCCAGCGCTCGGCCGATCCCCGACGACGCCCCCGTCACGAGGATGTGCGCGCCGTCGATTCTCATGGCCCGCCGCCGGGCCGGTGCCGTTCGTGACGTGGAGGTGCCATGTCGTGCACGAGCCCTCGACGAGCTCGTGGACCGCTACCGCTTGCGGGCGGTCGCCTTCTTGGCGGTGCGACGGACCGGCGTCTTCTTGGCAGTGGTGCGACGAGCCGGCGCCTTCTTGGCCGGGGCACGACGCGTGACGGCCTTGCGGGCGGGAGCCCGCTTCTTGGCGGTCTTGCGCGCCGGCGCTGCCCGTGTGGCACGCGGGGCGGCAGCGGCAACGGTCTTGCCTGCGGCGCGCACGGCGTCGTCACTGGTGGGGAACGCACCACGCTTCAGTCGCGGTGCAGTCGCCGGGGCCATCACCGCGTCCTTGAACGCCTTCACCGGAGTGATGCGCGCCTTCTTGGACGCCTTGATACGGATCGCTTCCCCTGTGGCTGGGTTGCGGCCCATACGGGCGGGGCGATTGACCTTGACGAACTTGGCGAAACCGGTGATCGCCACCGGCTCCCCCTGAGACACGACTGCGGTCACGACGTCGGTGAAGCCTTCGAGGACTGTGGATACCGTCTTGAGGTCCACATCCGCGTGCACGGCCACCGCTTTGGCAAGCTCTCGTTTGTTCATGGGGGCCTATTGTGGTCGACGCGCAGGGCAACGCGCCAAGCGAAGCCCGGTTTTTTTGAGTTTTTTTCGACTCAGCGCCCCAAGATCCATCGGCCTGTGCGTGTCGCGTGCTTCACCATCGCGGCGCCGAACACCGCAAAATGGGTGCCGGTGTGGCGTGGTCGCGCCGCCGCATGTGCCGCTTGTGTCGACGCGTCGCCGCCTGCACCGTCGCCAGTGAGGGCACGCCGCAGTCGCCATCCCACCCCGGCCCGGGCCACCGTGACGAGCACGCGGCGCGGCGTGCTCACGAGCACCAGGAGCACCACACCGAGAACCACGAGCAGCGCGCCGATCAGAGCCGTTCCCGTGATGCCCCCGCCCGGGCCCGTGAAGGCCAGCTCGCCGCTCGAGACCCTAGGCGTTGAGGTTCCCCCCGAACCGGATGTGCCTCCCGACCCCGCGCCCGTGGCCACGTTGGCGCTCGTCGTCGTGGTGGGGGGACGGGTCGTGGTGGTGGTGGCCGCGCTCGTTGTCGTCGTCGATGCTGCGCTGGTCGTGGTTGTGGACGCAATTGTCGTCGTCGTCGTGGTGGGTGCGGTCGTCGTGGTGGGTGCGGTCGTCGTGGTGGGCGGCACCGTGGCGGTGGTGGTGGTGACCGATCCCACCGTCGTCGACGTGGAGGTCGACGCCGAGGATGTCGTCGTGGTGGTGGTGGTCGGGTCCGACAGGGACAGGATCAGGCCGGCGCCCGACCCGTCCGACCCCACCGCGAAGCACGCCGCGGTGGAGGGGCACGTCATGTCCGCCACCGTCGCCGTCACCGCCGGGACCACCTGGGGAGTCCAGGTCGTGCCCCCGTCCCCGGAGCCGAAGATCTCGCCCCCGCCCGGGGTCGGCGTCGACGTCGCTGCGTCGCGGAGCGTGCCGCCGACACTCGCCCCGGTGACGGAATCGGGGGCGGTCGCGCCCCGGAGCTCGGTGGCGAATCCGGCCCGGCGCTGGGCCCCGACGGCGATGGTGCCGGCGCGACGGGCCGCGGCGTTGTGCTTGCTCGGACCCGACGCCGGCGGGTGCCCCGGGGAGGAGATTGCCGAGGTGGCGAACCCGGTGATGACCACACCCGAGCCTCCCCCACCCGGGGAGAAGGGGGGCTGGCCCGACGCGAAGCAGATCGTGGTGGTGGGGACGCAGGCGACGCTGTCGAGGGGCCCGGCGCTCGACGGAAAGCCGACCGGTCGCCAGGTGGCGCCCCCGTCCGCGCTGGAGAGCGCCACCGGGCCGATGCCGGAGAGCCCGACGCCGACCGCCAGGCACGAGGTGGCGGAGCGGCAGGTCACGGCGTCGAGTTCGGTCGCCTGCGCCGGCACGACCTGGGACACCCACGTCGTGCCGCCGTTGCCGGTGGTGAGGATCACGGCGGACTGGGATTGCACCGTCAGCAAATTGCCGATGCCGACCGCCACGCAGACGCCGGTGGTGGGGCACGACACCGACGTGAGGATCCCGGTGTTGGAGGGGATGGCGTCGGCGGTCCAGGTGGCACCCCCGTTGCTGGTGCTGAGGGCGACGCCCGATGCGGTGTCGGGGTCGGCCCCCACGGCGACGCACGACGTCGCCGTGGGGCAGTCCAGCCCGAAGACCGGCCCCGTCCCGGCCGGGATGGTCTGCGGCGTCCACGTCGTCCCCCCGTCGGTGGTGGCGAGGATGGCACCGTCGAGGGCGGACTGGGCGGCGTTGACGGTCGCCCCCGCGGCGTAGCAGGCCGTCGCCGAGGTGCACTCCAGGCTCTCGAGGATGCTGAGACCCGGAGGCGCCGCCTTCGCCGTCCACGTGGCACCCCCGTCGGCGCTGGCTTCGATCACGGGGCCGTCGGACTCGATGCCCAATGCGAAGCAATTCGAGGCTGTCGGGCAGCTGACGTCGCCGAACGGCCCCGTGCCCGCCGGCAGGCGGCCCGCCGTCCACGTCGAGCCCCCGTTGGTGGTGGTCAGGACGTCGCCCAACCCGAAGTCGTTGGCCCCGGTCGTGACGCATGCCGTGGCCGAGGAACAGTCGATGGCGTCGAGCTCAGCGGCGCTCGACGGGACGGTGCGGGCGGTCCAGGTGGTGCCGTTGGTGGTGCCCAGCGCCACGGCGGTCACGAAATCTGCCCCGACGCCGACCGAGGTGCAGGTGGTGGCGGTGCCACAGCTGACGCCGACGAGGTAGCCGGCCGAGCCCGGAGCGGTGTCGGCCTTCCAGGTCTTGCCACCGTTGGCGGAGGAGACGATCTCGGCCGCGCTGCTGTCCGCGTTGGATCCCACCGCCACGCAGAACGTCGTCGTCGGGCACGACACCCCCGACAGGTCCCCGGCGCTGTTGGGCGTGTTGGGGCTGGTCCATGCGACCCCGCCGTCGGCGGTGGCGATGATCGTGGCCGTGTCCCCCGCCACGTCGGTGCCCACCCCGATGCACGACGTGGCGCTCGAGCACGACACCGCCTCGATGACCCCGGTGTCGTCGGGCACCGTCTGGTCCACCCACGTCGTGCCCCCGTCGTGGCTGGTGAGGACGACGCCGTCCTGCTCCTGCTGGTCGCCGCCCACCGCCACGCACGCGGTGGCGGTGGGACAGCTCACGCCGAACAGGGGCCCCGCCACCGCCGGGGCGGTCTGGTTCACCCACGTCGTGCCCCCGTCGGCGGAGGTGGCGATGACCGCGGTGGTGAAGCTGGGGTCGCCGCCCACCGCCACGCAGAAGGTGGTGGTGGGGCAGCTGACCGCGGAGAGCGGCCCCGCCGTCGCCGGGGGGCTCTGGGTGGTCCACGTCGCGCCCCCGTCGGTGCTCTTCACGATCTGGGCGCCCGTACCCACGTCGGTGCCCCCGACGGCGACGCAGTCGGTGGCGTCCGGGCACGACACGCCGTCGAGCAATCCGACCGGGGCCGTGTAGGACGCGCTCACCTGCCACCCCGTCGAGGCCGCCCCCGCCAGCGTGGTGGCGAGCATGCCGGCTCCCACCGCGATCACCATGGCCCCAACCACTTGGCCAATGAGCCGGTAGCGGGGGACCCGGCTCGTTGACGGCGCGTCCATGCCGGTCCGAGGTCGAAGCTGGAGTCGCTCCATCGTCCCCACCCCCCCGGCGAACCCACTACGGGGGGTTGGCGCGGTGGCGGCACGATACCGGTGCTGGGCTGGACTTTCAATCGGACCGCCTCGCCGTGCCGGGCGCCCTCCATCGGCGGACGACGTCGCCGCCCGCTCGCATCCCCAGCCCCGGCCGTGAGCCGGGTCAAGGAGCCGGTCAAATGAGCGACCCAATGATGCGCTATGACCCAATGATGCGCCCTATGACGAAGCGAACGCTCCGTCGCGCCGCACGGGGACCGAGTGGTCGGCGTCGAGCTTCGTGGCCACATCGACGTCGGCGTCGTACCCGGCGTCGACGAGCTGGTGGGCGGAGCCGCACGACCAGAGGACGGCCTCGACGGCCTCGGTGGCCTCGAACATCTCGGCCGTGGCGGCCGCCTCCACCGACAAGCGGCGGCCCGCCCTCCTCAGGTGACCGAGCACGGCGCCGCCACCGAGGGCGTCTTCGAGGGCGGGACGTAAGGAGCCGGCGGGCCATCGCTCTCCGGCGGCCACGACGAGCGCGGGTCGCCCCACCGTGCCGTGAACGAGAGCACGTCCACCACCAGACACCGCACCGCCGGGCCCAGGCGCGCCGCCCGGCCCTCATCTCGTGGTCGGGACCGGCGTCGATCCGGTGACCTCACGCTTTTCAGGCGCGCGCTCTACCAACTGAGCTACCCGACCGCAGAACCAGGGACGGTAGTCCCGGGCGGCGGTCCTGACGGGATTTGAACCCGCGACCTCCGGCTTGACAGGCCGGCGTGCACTCCAGACTGCACCACAGGACCCCGGTCAGCGTCGCCCCACTTCGCTGCACCCCCAACGGGATTCGAACCCGTGTTACCGCCTTGAAAGGGCGGCGTCCTCGGCCACTAGACGATGGGGGCTGGACCGATCAGGGCTTTGGCAGGTTACCAGGGTCACCCGCGGCGCTCAGGCGGTCGGGAAGATGCCAGGCCGAGCCGTCGGGGGTGTCGTTGATCTCGACCCCGAGGGCGACGAGCCCGTCCCGCAGCGCGTCGGCGTCGCCGAAGCGGCGTTCACGGCGCGCCGAGTCGCGTTGCGCCAGGGCGAGCTCGACGAACGGCGCGACGACGACGGCGGGGTCCCGGGCCCCGAGCGCGGCCAGCTCCCCGAGCCCGGCCACCATGGCCCGCAGGCTGGCGCGACCGCGGTCGAGGGCGTCGGACTGGAGTGTGTCTGCGCTCCACGCCCACAGCTCGTCGTCGAGGGCGAGGATGGCCTCGACCATGGCGGCGACATCGGAAGCGTCCCGCCCGGCGCGGAACCGCTCCTCGAGTCGACGGATGGAGCCCAGCAGCGGGGGCCCGTCGTCGCGGCGCGCCGAAGGCGCGGCGCCGCCGTCGGGCGCGCCGGGCCGGACCGCCCCCGTTCCCGGGGCGCCTCCCGCCACCGTCTCGCCGGCGGGAGCCGACCCGGCGGCCAACTCGGCGGCGAGCTCGGCGAGGCGGCCCAGGGGGACCGCCTCTCCCGACTCGATCCGGATCGAGCGGCCCCCCGCCCGGACCGTGACCCCCCCGTGGCCGGCCACCTCGGCCCGCTCGGCGTCGAGGTCGATGCACAGGGCGGTGTGCTCGTCGACCCCGAGGACGAAGGCGCCGTCGGGGAGCTCGTGCTCGAGCTGGGCCAGGCGCTGCTCGCCGAGGTAGCAGAACCGGGTGTCGTGGGTGCCCCCCTCGGCGTTGTCGTAGTGGGGGATGAGCGCCACCCGGAGGCCGAGGGCGGCCGTGAGATCGAGCCCCGGCACCCAGCGGGGGTCCTCGCCCACCTTGTAGATCTCGTACACCGGTACCGTCGAGCACCCCAGGGTGAGCGCCGCCGCCGACGCGAAGGTGAGCGCGCCGCCGAGGGCGAGCTTCTCGGCCAGCAGCCCGGGCACCAGGGTGTCCTGCCACTGGCGCAACGCGTAGGTGGGGCTCCCGGGACCGGCGAAGACCAGCGGGGTGGCGGCGAGCTTGGCGATGGTGGCGTCACCGCCCGGACCGTCGAGGTCGACGGCCCGGCGCAGCCCGGCCACCTCGATGGCCGAGCCCACACTGTCGCGGAAGTACGTCACGGCTCGCGACGCGATCTCCGCGGCGTTGGTCTGGAAACCGAAGGGCGTGTCGAGGAGCAGCCCGGGGGCGGCGCCGGGCCCGAGCCGCTCCACCACGGACCGGTGCACCTTGACCATGGTCGGGGCCGTCTCGCCCGATCCCATGATCGTGAGCAGCCGCGGCGTCACAGCACCGTTCCGTCCCGGGGCAGGGCGGCGGCGAGGGTGTCCACGATCTCGTTCTGGAGCATGCTCAGGTACTGGTAGACGGTGAACTGGTCGGCGCGTGGGTCACCGGGGTCGATCTCGGTGAAGTCCTCGCTGACGTCGAGCTGGGTCCCGAGCAGCAGGCGCAGCACCTCGACGGCCCCCAGCCACCCGTTGAGCTCGTCGGCGTCGATGGTGGTCTCGTCGACCGTCGACACCAAGGTGTCGAGGGCATGGTGGTGGTGCTCGAGCAGCGAGCCTCCCATCATCTGGCGGTAGTCGGACTGCGCGGCGGGGTCGTCGGGATAGGCGACGGGGAAGAGGCGTTGGGAGGTGGGGTCGTCGTGGTCGACGAGCTCCCGGGCCTGTTGGGGCAGCATCCGCAGCAGGTCGCGTTCGGGGGCCTCGAGCCCGGGCCGGATGCGGCCGTGCCGATCGCGGGCGAAGCGGCGCCGGCTGCTCACCCCGCCTGCTCCATCGTCGCCCACAGCCCGTGCTCGTGGAGCCGGAAGACGTCGAGCTCGGCCCGTTCCCGGGGGCCCGAGCTCACCACGGCCCGGCCTTTGTGGTGCACGTCGAGCATGAGCTTGGTGGCCTTGTCGCGGCTGAAGCCGAACAGCTTCTGGAACACGAAGGTGACGTACGACATCAAGTTGATGGGGTCGTTCCACACGATCACGAGCCAGGGGCGGTCGGGGCGCACGTCCTCCCCGCCGGTGGGCTCGTCGACCTCGACGGGCTGGACCTCGGTGCCCGGTCCCGTCATGGGGTGACGGGGGTCGCCGCGTCGGCGACGACGCCGGCTCCGACATCGGCCCGGTCGGGCGTGGCCCCGGCGTGCACCGACGGACCGGCCCCGTGGTGCCCGGTGTCCCGGGCGTCTCTGTTCTCTCGGGCGTCGCGCTCACCACGGGGCTCGGCGCCGTGGTGGGTGAGGCCGTCGTAGAACCACACCATCGCCATCCACACCACGGTGGCCCCGAAGACGTGGACGGCCACCAGCAGCGCGGGCAGGTGGGTGAAGTACTGCCCGTAGCCGATCGCACCCTGGACGACCATCGCCCCCAGGAGGAGGCGGGCCCGGTCGAGCACCGACGTCGGCGCCGAGGTGTGGTCGAGGAGGTAGAGGAGGGCGACGGTGAGGGCGACGAGGAAGAGCACGATGCCGGAGTGGATGCGGGCCATGTCCTCGAGCGCGATGGGCAGGCGCTTGGCCCCGGGCCCGCCGGCGTGGGGACCGGCCCCGGTCGTGGCGGTGCCCGCCGCGACCACCACGACCAGCAGGCCGAGCATGAGCTGGCTGATGCGCCGCTCCCGGGGGCCGACCTTCGAGACCGCCGCACCGACGTCGGCGCGCCCCGCGCCACGCACGCGGTCGGCGCGGCCGGCCCGCAGGGCCAGCACGAAGGCGTCGGTCAACAGGGCGATCCCCACCATGAAGTGGGTCATCACCGCGTAGGGGTTGAGCTTGGTGTAGACGACGACCGCGCCCAGCACGGCTTCGCCGAGCACCCCCCCGAGAAGGCCGGCCGAGAGCCACACCAGGTCCCGACGACGGGGTCCACGCCGAGCGCCGCGACCAACGCCATGGCCGCGGCGATGCACAGCACGACGACCACCAGGCGGTTCCCGAACTCGATGGCGGGGTGCAGCGACAGCGGGGGCGTGAGCCGGTGCTGGGAGCACGTCGGCCAGTCGGGACAGCCGAGCCCGGAGTCGCTCAGGCGCACGGCTGCGCCCGTGACGATGTTGAGCACCACGATCACCACCGTGACCTGGGTGATGCGCAGGAAGGCCCGAGGGGTGACGCCGGGGAGCTGCACCGGGGGATCATCGTACCGGGGCGCCGAGACACCCTCCGGGGCGCCCGCCGAGCCCAACGTTGTCTGGCGCGGTGCGCCGCCGTAGGCTCCGCCCCGATGTCCTCGCTCTCGCCCGCGTTTCCCCGCGCCCTCCGCGCCACGGGAGGCAGAGCCCGCATCTACCTGGCCTTGACGAAGCCCCGCATCATCGAGCTGCTGCTCGTGACGACGCTTCCCACCATGTTGGTGGCGAAGCGCGGCGTCCCGTCGGTGGGGCTCATGGGCCTCGTGCTCCTGGGCGGGTCGCTGGCGGCGGGCGGCGCCAACGCCCTCAACATGGTGCTCGACCGGGACATCGACAAGGTCATGCACCGGACCCGGCACCGGCCCCTGGTCACGGGCGAGGTCACGCCCCGTGCCGCCACGGTGTTCGCCGTCGTGCTCGAGGTGGCCGCCTTCGCCGAGCTGTGGGCGTGGGTCAATCTGCTCTCGGCGGTGCTCGCCGTGGCCGCCACCGCCTTCTACATCGTGGTCTACACGCTGTGGCTCAAGCGCACCTCCACCCAGAACATCGTCATCGGGGGCGCGGCGGGGGCGGTGCCGGTCCTGGTGGGGTGGTCGGCGGTCACCGATCGGCTGGGGTGGGCGCCGCTGGTGCTGTTCGCCGTCATCGTGATCTGGACGCCCCCTCACTTCTGGGCCCTCGCCATCCGCTACCGCGACGACTACGCCGCGGCCAACGTGCCCATGCTCCCCGTCGTGGCCACCCTGCGCCGGACGGCCCGCCAGATCCTTCTCTACACCGTGCTGCTCGTGGCCGTGACCGTGCTGTTCGCGTGGGTGGGCCACATGGGGGCGACGTACCTCGCCGGCGCCCTCGTGCTCGGCGCCCTCTTCGTCGTGTTCGCCCTGCGGCTCCGACGGGAGCAGAGCCCGCGCGCCGCGATGGCCCTGTTCCGCTACTCGATCACGTACCTGACGTTGCTCTTCGTCGCCATGGCCGGGGACGTGCTCATCCGGTTCCATTGACCGACGCGCCCGTCGCGCCCGGCCCAGCCGACGACGCCGGCTCGACGGGTGGGCGCCCCCCGGCTCCCGGGCGCCGTCGGCTGGTGTCGATCGGCCTCGGGCTCGTCGTCGCCGCGGGCCTGGTGGTAGGGCTGACCGTCGGCACCGGGGGCGGTGCGCAGCACGCTCCCGCCTTCTCGCTCCCCCGGCTCGGTGGCGGCGAGCCCGTGTCGTACCCGCTCACGGGAGCCGAGGCCCACAAGCCGGTGGTGCTCACGTTCTTCGCGTCGTGGTGCCCACCGTGTCGGGCCGAGCTGCCCATGGTGGCCCGGGTGGCCCGCCAGGCCCAGGCCGCCGGTGACGGCGTGGTGTTCGTGGGTGTCGACGGCAACGACAATCCCGCCAGCGGCCTGTCCTTCGCCCGCCACAGCGGCGTGACGTTCGTGGTGGGTGCCAACGCCGACAGCGCCCTGGCGCCGAAGTTCACCCTGGTCGGGTACCCCGGCACGGTGTTCATCGACGCCACGGGGACGATCGTGAAGACCGTGCACGGTCCCGTGAGCCACGCCACCCTCGAGACCTACCTCACCCGCCTGTCCCACCCGTGACGCGCCGCTGAATCACGGGGGCGCCGACGGAAGCGGCGCCGCCGCCGGCCCGCACTGGGACCCGCAATGGGAGCAGCCTCAGGTGGCGACCACGGCGAAGCGGGGGGTCACCCCGAGGAGCCGTTCCGGGAGGCGGTGCTCCATCGCCGCGGCCCACTCGACGTCGCGCAGTCGCACCAGGCGCGGCGCCACCCATCCCGCCCCGGCCACGAGCTCGGCGACGTCGCGGGGACGGGTGCCCGTGCCGAGCGGCAAGGCGCGGCGGACCGAATCGGGATAGGGCCCGTGGTGATCGGGGGCGGTCCCGCGCCGGCGGTCGACGAATCGCCAGGCGCGGCCGCGCAGCGCCTCGAGGGGGTCGGTCCGGCCCCACAACGACTCGATGGCCACCAGTCGGCCGCCCGGTGCCGCCGCCCGCCAGGCGCGCAGGGCGGCGCCGGGGTCGGGGAGGGTCCACACCAGGTGCCGCTCGATGACGGCGTCGAAGCCGGCCCCCGATATCCGGGGCGGTTCGTGGGCGGGGGCCACCACGACGTCGATGTCGAGGCCTTCGGCGCCCGCCGCGGCACGGAGGACCGCCAGCATGGCCGGCGACAGGTCGAGGGCGGTGACGCGGTGCCCGAGGCGGGCTGCGATCAGGCTCAGGAACCCCGTCCCCGCCCCGCAGTCGAGGACACGGGCCGGGGCGGGGGGCAGCAGGCTCTCGAGGGCCCCGGTCCACGCCGCCTGCACGGCCGGGCTGGTGGGACGGTGGCCCGAGGCGTTGTCGTAGGTGGCGGCGTCGTCGTCCCAGAAACGTCTGATCTCGTCGAGGATGGCCATGGTCGTGTTCTACTCCCCGTGCTGTACTGGCCCCGACCGCAGGAGGCTCCCATGAAGATCGAAGGATCACGCGTCCTCGTGACCGGGGCGTCGTCGGGGATCGGCGCCGCCCTGGCCCGGATCCTGGCCCGGCGCGGCGCCGTCGTGGGGCTGGTGGCGCGGCGCCGGGAGCGCCTCGCCGAGGTCCTCGCCGATTGCCAGGTGGACTCCCCCGAGTCGCGGCTGTGGGTGGCCGACCTCGCCGATGTGGAGCGGGCCGGGCGGGTCGCGCTCGAGGCGTGGGACGAGTTCGGCCATCTCGACTGTCTCGTCAACAACGCCGGCGTGCCCATGCGCCGGCACGCCGACCAGCTCGACCTCGCCACGCTGGAGTGGGTCATGCGGGTGAACTTCTTCGCCCCGGCGCAGATGGGCATGGTGCTCGTGCCCCGGATGGAAGCCCGGGGTGAGGGCATGATCGTCAACGTCTCCAGCGTGGCGGGCCGGCTCGGCAACGCCAACGAGGCCGCCTACTCGGCCAGCAAGTTCGCGCTGTGCGGCTGGAGCGAGGCCATCGCCGTCGACCTCTACGACTCGGGCATCCAGATACGGCTCGTCAACCCCGGCCCCATCGACACCGAGATCTGGGACCTGCCCGACAACGACGACCCCCTCTACACCGGGCCCAAGATCAGCCCCGAGGAGATGGCACGGGGCATCGTGGGCGCCATGGAGAGCGAGTCCTTCGAGCACTACGTGCCCGACATGCGCGCCATCGTGGAGTCGAAGACCGCCGATCCCGACCCTTTCATCAAGGGGATGGCGGCCATGCTTCGCAACGCCACCTCGCGATCTCCCAAGGAGTAGGCCCACGGCGGTGTAGCCCCGCCGATCAGGCGCGCGCCGCGGCCTCGAGGAACTGCTCGATGCCGTTGGCGATGCCCTGGGCCGCGTTCTGGCGCCACTCCGGGTTCTGGACCGCGGCGGCGTCCGTTGCATTGCGCATGTTGGCGCACTCGATGAGCACCTTGGGCACCGTCGACAGGTCGAGGCCGCCCAGGTCCCCCCGGTAGACGATGCCGTCCTGGCCCGTGTAGTTCGAGGGGGGCTCACCGGTGGCGGCCTCAAAGGCGTTGCGCATGTCGAGCGAGAGCGCGTCCGACGGCGCCACGATGGCGCGGTTGTCCGAGATCGAGCTCACCACCGGCACCGGGGTGTCCACGGCGAACCCGCTCCCGCCCGCCGGGCCGCCGTCGGCGTGGATCGACACGGCCGCATCGGCGTCGAGGGCGTTGGCGATGGCGGCGCGGACGTTGACACAGGGCCCGACCCCGGCGTCGGTGGTGCGGGTGAGGACGACGCGCGCCCCGTCCGCCTGGAGGAGGGCCTGGGCCCGGAGCGCCACGTCGTAGTTGAAGGCGTGCTCGGTGTAGCCGTTGTCGGTCTCGGTGCCGGTGGTGTCACAGGGCTCGGTGAACCCGCCGCCGTCGATGGGGCGGTCGATGGACGCGGCGCCGGCCCCGTTGCCGCCGTCGTGGCCGGGGTCGATGACCACGGTCAGCCCGGCCAGGGGGAGGACCGACACCGATCCCTGGTAAAGGGCGTCGCCCTGCCCGTACACCCCGCCGTCGGCGCCGACGAGCCAGTACCCGCCGCCGTCGGCCGTCGCCGCCATCCCCACCACGGCCCGGTCGAGCACGAGGGCGCCGGTCGATCCCTCGTAGGGCGCCTCGAAGGAGAAGATGCCGCCGTCGCCGGCGACGAGCCAGTAGCCCGCGCCGCTCGGGGTGGCCGCCATGCCCACCACGGGCCGGGTCAGACGGACCGCCCCCATCGAGCCCGCGAAACGGGCGTCGCCGTAGGCGAAGACCCCGCCGTCCGACGCCACCAACCAGTAGCCCCCGCCGTCGGGGGTGGCCGCCATCCCCACCACCGGGGCGGCCAGCTTCAGTGCGCCGGCCGATCCCTCGAAGGGCGCGCCGAAGGCGAACACGCCGCCGTCCGACGCCACCAACCAGTAGCCCCCGGTGGCGCGGTCGAGGGCCATGCCCACCACGGGCCGGGTCAGGTGGACCGCCCCCATCGAGCCCGCGAAGCGGGCGTCGCCGTAGGCGAACACCCCGCCGTCGGCGGCGGTGAGCCAGTACCCCCCGTCGTCGGGCGTGGCGGCCATCCCCACCACGGGCGAGGTGAGGGGAAGGCTCCCCGCCGATCCCAGCGCCGGGGCGTCGAAGTTGAACACCGCCCCGTTCGAGGCGACGAGCCAATACCCCCCGGTGGTGTGGTCGGCGGCGACGTCGACGACGGGCGCGCCGCTGACGGGCTGGGATGCGGTGGTCGTCGCGTGGTCCGGACGGGGTCGGTGATGACGAACGGTGCGCTGGGGGGTGGAGGTGACGAGCACGGCCACCACGACCACGGCCGTCACGAGCACGGCCGTCAGGAGCACTGCCGTCACGAGCACGGTGCCGATCGGCGCGCCCGCTCCCCGGTGAGCCATGGCGTGGCGTCGGCGCATCGCGCCCATCATGGCGTCAGCGCCGGTGGTGTGCCGAGCGGGCCAGGTCGACGGCCAGTTCGACCGCCCGGGTCGGATCGCCGGTGCGCACGATGGCGTCGCCGGACTCGCCGGTGCGGGCCAGCTCCCAGGTGTCGAGGCCCACCACCGGGATCCCGGCCCTGAGGGCCAACGCGATCTCCGACAACGTGCCGTACTCGCCGCCCACCGCCACCACGGCGTCGGCGGCGCCCACCACCAAGGCATTACGGGCCTCACCCAACCCGGTGGGGATGGCGATGTCGACGTGCGGGTTGGCGGCGGCGCGGTCGGGGCCGGGCAGGATCCCGACGGTGGTCCCGCCGGCGCGCTGGGCGCCGCCACAGGCGGCCTCCATGACGCCGTCGAGCCCGCCGCACACCAGGACCGCCCCGACGTCGGCGACGGCGTGTCCCACCTGCTCGGCCAGCCGCGGCGTGCGCCGGCGACACCGCACCACCGCCACCGATCACGGCGATGTAGAGCCGGGTCACTCCCATCGGAACGTGGCCGCCGCGGCGACGGGGGCGGCCACCGCCCACACCACGAGCACGATCCAGGCCCATCCCGGCACCGCCAGGCCCAGGCCCAGGGCGCGGTGCAGTGCATCGGCGAGGGCGGCGGCGGGGAGTGCCTTGGCCACGGCCTGGAGCCAACCCGGCAACTTGGACAGCGGGGCCAGCATCCCGCTCACGAGGAGGAGCAGGAGCCACAGCCCGTTGGCGGCGGCCAGGTTGACCTCGGCCCGCAGTACGCCCGCCAGCAGCAAGCCGATGCCCCCGAACCCGGCCGTGGCGAGGACCACCACGACGACGGCGCGCCCCGCGCCGCCGACGGTCGGGTGCCAGCCCAGCCCGAGCGCCACGGGGACGAGGACGGCGGCCTGGACCACCTCGACCACGAGGATGGCGACGATCTTGGCGCCCAGCAACGAGGGCCGGCCCAGGGGGGTGGCGCCGAGGCGCTTCAACACGCCGTAGCCGCGCTCGAACCCGGTGGCGATGCTGAGGTTGACCATGGCCGTGCCCATGACGGCCAGGGCCAGGATGCCGGGCGCCAGGAACGACACGGGGCGGGCGGTGCCGGTGGGGAGCAGGTGCACCTCGGAGAAGAAGACGAGGAGGATGACGGGGATGCCGATGGTGAGAAGCAGCGACTCGCCCCGCCGCAGCGTCATGCCCACTTCCGCCGAGCACTGGGCGAGCAGCCGGCGGAGCGCCGGACGGGCCCCGGGGCTCGGGGCCGCCGGGGAGAGCAGCTGGTCGGAGGCCGCGCTCATCGGTCGTCGTCCCCCTTCGTCACGCGCAGGTAGATCTCCTCGAGCGAACGCCGGCCGGCGCGCAGCTCGGTGAGGGGCAGGTCCCGCTCTTGCATCCACCCCGCCAGCATCGCCAACCGGGTGGCGGTGGCGGGGCCCTCCACCCGGTACTGGCCGGGGCGTTCCTCGGTCACGGTGCCCGCCCCGCCCCCGAGCGCGGTGCTCAGCCCGGCCAGGTCGAGCGACACGGGGCCCTCGAAGCGGATGCCGCCTTCGCCGCCGGCCTCGGCCAACTCGGCGACGGTGCCGTGCGCCACAGCGCGGCCCCGGGCCATGATCACCACGTCGTCGGCGACGCGCTCGGCCTCGGGGAGCTCGTGCGTGGTGAGCAGGACGCACGCCCCCCGGTCGCGCAGCCCGGTGATCACCTGCCGCACCGCGATACGGCCCTCGGGGTCGACGCCGGCGGTGGGCTCGTCGAGGAACACCACCTCGGGCCGGCCCACGATGGCGAGGGCCAGGGACAGGCGTTGCTGCTCGCCCCCCGACAGCCGGCGCCACGGTGTGCGGGCCACGGCGCGCAGGCCCACCAGGTCGAGCAGCTCCTCGGGGTCCTCAGGGTCCTCGTAGTACGCCGCGAACAACGCCAGGACGCGGCGCGGGCCCATGACGGGGTACACCCCGCCGCGCTGGAGCATGACGCCCGTGCGGGCCACGACCCGGCGGTGGTCCGACACCGGGTCGAGCCCGAGCACCCGCACCGACCCGGCGGTGGCGCGCCGGTAGCCCTCGAGGGTTTCGACCGTGGAGGTCTTGCCCGCCCCGTTCGGACCCAGCAGCGCGACGACCTGGCCGCGCTCGGCCGACAGTGACAGACCGTCCACCGCCACGGTGGCGCCGTAGCGGACCACGAGGTCACGACAGTCGACGGCGGGGCCGTCGTGGCCAGGCGGGACGGACATCGCGGCGAGGCTACCGTTGCGCCCCATGATCGACATCCGTCTGGCCAGGGAGAACCCCGACGCCGTGAAGGCCGCCCTGGCTCGCCGGGGGGTCGACCCCGCCGAGGTCGATCGGCTCCTCGACGCCGATGCACGGGCGCGCCACGCCGCGGGCGCACGCGACGAGCTGCGCAGCCGGGTCAAGGAGCTGTCGCGTCAGGTGGGCGAGGCCCGCCGTACCGGCGACACCGCGCTCGCCGCCGACACGGCCGACCTGAGCCGGGCCGTCGGCGAGGAGGAGGCCGCCCTCGAGGCCGAGGCCACCGCCGCCTCGGTCGAGGTGCGCGAGCTCCTCCTGTGGTTGCCCAACCTGCCCGCCCCCGAGGCGCCCGACGGGGCCGGCCCCGAGGACAACGTCGAGGTACGGCGGTGGCCCGACGAGCCCCGCGCCTACGCCGAGCACCAACGGGTGCCCCACTGGGACGTCGGTGGCGCCCTCGGGATCCTCGACCTCGAACGGGGTGCGAAGTTGTCGGGATCGATGTTCCCGCTCTACCGCGGGTTGGGGGCCCGGCTCATCCGGGCGCTCACAGCCTTCGCGCTGGACCACCACACCGAGCGCTACGAGGAGATCCGCCCCCCCACGCTGGTGCGCACCGAGACCATGGTGTCGACCGGGCACCTGCCCAAGTTCGCCGACGACGCCTATCACCTCGAACGCGACGACCTGTGGGCCATCCCGACGGCCGAGGTCCCACTCACGTCGATGTTCCGCGACGAGATCCTCGACGAGGCCGCCTTGCCATTGCGCTTGACGGCGGGCACGGCCTGTTTCCGGCGCGAGGCGGGATCGGCGGGTCGCGACACCCGGGGCCTGTTGCGCGTGCACGAGTTCGACAAGGTGGAGCTGTTCGCCTATGCCACCGCCGCGCAGTCGCCCACCGAGCACAGCGACATGGTGGGGCGGGCCGAGGCGCTGCTGCAGGAGCTCGGCCTCGAGTACCGCGTCCTCGACCTGTGCACGGGGGATCTCGGCAACGCCGCGGCACGCACCTTCGACATCGAGGTGTACGCGCCGGGATGCGACATGTGGCTCGAGGTGTCCTCGGTGAGCTGGTGCACCGACTACCAGGCGCGTCGGGCCAACATCCGCTCCCGCGCCGGTGGTGGTGGCCAACCGGTGTTCGTCCACACCCTCAACGGCTCGGCCATCGCCTGGGCCCGGGTGTGGGCGGCGTTGGTGGAGACGGGCCGCCAAACCGACGGCTCGGTGGTCTTGCCCGCCGCGCTGGCGCCGTACCTCGGGGGCCGTACCGTCATCGAACCACCGACGGCGTAGCGCTCTGCCCGTTAGGCCGACTCCGGCGTGATCCCTGCGCCCTTGAGCATGCGGCGCAGGTCGATCACCTGCTGCTCGTCGATGTCGTGACGACGGGGCGCGTCGAACGTCTGGGTCTCGGACCCCAGGGTCACCGCGAACCTGCCGTCGTGCTCCTCTTTGACCGTCGCCACCTTCTGCAGGAGCGACAACACGTCATGCCATTGGATGTTGTGGCTGACGGGATGGTTGAAGATCTTCTCCACCGTGGCCCGATGGTGTGCGTCGAGCTCGTTGTCTTTTCCCATGTCACACTCCTCGCGCCTCAGGGTAGTCCCTACTGCCGACGGAGGAATCAGCCCGGTGACGTCTCGCTACGGAGTGGTCTCCTGCGACTGCAGCGTGAAGGGGACCGGCAGCGGCCCGTTGCCGAGCACCGCCGCCATCGTCTTGGCCGTCGCGGCCGAGAAGCTGCCCGAGATCTCCATCCGGCCCTCGAAGGATGCGAACGCGGCTTGGTTCGGTTGGATCAAAGGGGCCGAGACCACTTGCCCGTCGAGGTCGAGCGCCACATAGGCGTGGAAATTCTGGAACGCCACGGCGTCCCAGTCGGTGCTACCCATTGTTGTGAGCGTGATATCGATCGCCCACTGGTCGATGCTCGGGTCCAGCTGGGCCCGGACGCTGGCGATGTCGACGTTGCCGAGCTGGGCTGCTCCGAGGACGAAGCGCGGGTACTGCTGGGGCCCGGCCACGGGATCGGCGGGGAGCAACACGGAGTGAGCGGGCTCGTCGTCCTGAGCCGGTGTCGACGGGGTCGAGGCGAAGACGGGGTCTGGACCGATCACGTGGGCGGGTTGGCCTGTGGTCGTGTTCACGTCGAGGTTGGACGCCGACGTCTCGTACTGCGCCTCGCACGCCGGTGAGAAGTCTGCGGGAGGAGTCGTTCCCGCCGTGTCGGTCGTAGTCGGTTGGGTGGGGGCGGTCGCCGCCGGAGCCCCGCACGCGACGGGCCGGACCGAGAACGATCCCATGGACCCGATCAGTTGCATCTGGACCCCGGCGAACTTCGGGCTGGCGATGTCGATGGAACCACCGTCGACGGTGGCGCGGGCGTCGGTGTCTCCCACGGCGTGGAGCCGCGCCGCCATCGTGGCGGCCGCCTCCTCGAGCATCGCCGTGGAAATGGGTGTGGCGGGAGTGAAGACGGCGCGCAGCGTGCCGCCCTCCGTACCACTCAGGCCGGGCCGGGTCGTGGGGGTGAGGCGCGAGCTGCGCGGTCCGTAGGTGACGCCGAGGGCGACGAGCGCGACCACCACGACGACGGCGAGGCCGCCCGCCATGACCCGCCCACGCCGGCGCGCTCGTCCTGCCCGGGCATGACGCCACGGCTCGGGGTCGCCGAGGGGGGCGACGGGTTGCTCGGCGACGGCCCGGAACGTGCGTCGCAGTCGGTGCTCGATGGGATCGATGTCAGTCATGTCAGCTCGCCTCGCAGCTTGGCCAGCCCCCGGTGCAGGCTCGACTTCACGGTCCCGAGCCGACAGCCGAGCAGCCGGGCGATCTCGGCCTCGGGCAGGTCCTCGTAGAAGCGCAGGGCCAGGACGGCGCGCTGGCGGAAAGGCAGACGGAGTACCGCCGCCCACGTTTCGTCGATCACCGGGTCGTCGACGGTGACGCGCCCCGGCGAAACGGGGCGTCGCTCCAGTCGGAGCCGCCGCATCTGGCTCCGCGCCATGTTGGCCACCGTGGTCCGGAGATAGCCGGCCGGGTTGTCCGGTTGCGTGCGCTGTTGGTGCAACCGGAGGAAGGCCTCTTGGACGACCTCTTCGGCCACCGCCGTGGACCCGGTGAGCAACCGGGCGAATCGAACCATCGCCTCACGCTGGCGGAGGTAGAGCGTGGCGAGATCCGAAGGAGGCCCATCGTGGGGGGACGCCCCGGGGCCCGACGTCCCGTGGCGCGAGGCCATGTGCGGTGCCTCCTCGTCGGCCACTCGGTCCACATTGACATGACGCACAAGGCCAGGAAAAGGTTCCATCGACCCCAGAGGCTTCGACCAGCCTCCCGGCACGAGAGGGCGAGGATGCCATCCACGGACGGTCCGACCATCTCCCCTCCGCCGCCGGTGGCGTCGAGGGCCGGGCTTCCCTGGGACGTGGCCGTCACCGATCCGGTGGCGGTCCTGGCCGCGGCTCGTGACCGTCTGGGCGACACGTTCGTGGTCGACAGCGGTGATGACCGCTATCTCTTCACGTTCTCTCCCGTCGGCGTGGCGTCGTTCTACGGGTTGCCCGAGGAGCGCGCCAGCAAAGGCGTCGCCGACTGGAGGATGCTCCGGCGCAAGCTCCCCGACGACATCTTCGTCGGCCGGCGCACGCTCCCGCACCAGTTGTTCGGGCGCGACGACGTGGCCGCCTATCTCACCAACGTCGAGCGCGCCCTCGACACCACCGTCGACGAGCTGGGCACGTCCGGTACCGTCGATGTGTTCGACCTGACCCGGCGCATCGGGCACCGGGTCGGGCTGGCGTCATGGGGCGGCCCCGGCTGCGCCGGCGGCGAGCGCTTCGAGCGGCTGGCCGCCGCCTTCGACGTGCTCGACGGTTCCGAGTCCTTCGTGCACCCCGACGCCATGGCGGCGGTGGCCGCCACCGGGAAGTCGGCGGAGCGAGCCGCCCTCGCCGTCGTCGTCGAGGAATTCGGCCTGGCCGTGGAGGAGCTTCCCGGCCGCGAGGCGGACCATGCGCTGTTCGCGCGTGTAGCCGCGGCGTGGTCGGACGCCCCCGCCGCCGACCGCGCCGTGGGGGTGGCGTCGGATGTGGCCCTGATCCACGTGGCGTCGATGTCCAATCTCTTCGCCGCGCTGGGGTGGATGCTCATCGACCTCCTCGCCCACCCCGACGAGCTGGACCGGATACGGGCCGGAGATCGCGCCCGGGCCGAGGTGTGTGCCCTCGAGTCGACGCGACTCGCCCAGCGCTCGATCATGGCCCGCTATGTCGTCAAGGCCGTGACGATGGACGTCGGCGACGCCGTCTACGAGGTCGGCCCCGGTGCGACGGTCGCCACTCTCCTCCCCCTCACCAATACGAGCGCCGCTCCCGGGCTCGGGTGGTGGGATCCCGGTCGATGGAACCGGCGCCGTCTGGCCGATCCATCGGCGTTGGCCGCGGTGGAATTGGTCACCGTCTTCGGCCACGGTCGCCACACCTGTCCGGCGCAACCCTTCTCGCTGTCGACGATGACCGCGGCGGCCACCCGGCTCTTGGGCGCCTTCGACATGGCGCCGGGCTGGGCCGCCCGTCCCCACCCGGTGCGCACGCAGATCGGTGGTGTGGCTCGGGCGGCCGACGCGTGCCCGGTGCGCTACCGGCGTCGTTGAACCACTGGACGCCCGTCGGCCGGGGTCAGTGGTGGAAGCCGACGTCGGTCGGACGGGCCAGATGGGGGCTGCGGAGGCGCTCGTCGACCCGGCCCAGGTCGTCGATCAACAGGGAGGCCAGGTCACGGCTGAAGCCGTTGCGCACCACGATGCGGAGCACGGCGACGTGGTCGAGGGCGGGGGGCATGGTGTAGGCGGGGACGAGCCAGCCCCGCACCCGCAGCGTGTCGGAGACGTCGTAGACGGTGTAGGGCGCATCGGTGATGCGGAAGGCGAAAGCCGGGATCCCGTCTCCCTGGGAGACCAGCTCGTAAGGTGCCAAGCCCGAGATCTCGTGCGCCAGCCACCGCGCGGTGTCCCGGCTCGCCTGCTGCACCTGGCGGTAGCCGTCGGTCCCGAGGCGTAGGAAGTTGTAGTACTGGGCGACGACCTGCGCGCCTGGTCGGGAGAAGTTGAGGGCGAAGGTCGGCATGTTGCCACCGAGGTAATTCACGTTGAACACGAGTTCGTCGGGCAGCGCCGTGTGGTGGCGCCAGATGACCCATCCGACCCCGGGGTACACGAGCCCGTACTTGTGTCCCGACGTGTTGATGGAATGGACGCGGGCCAGACGGAAGTCCCACTCCAGCTTGGGATCGAGGAAGGGGGCGATGAACCCGCCCGAGGCGGCGTCGACGTGGATGGGCACGTCCACGCCACTGGATTCGGCGAGCTCGTCGAGGGCGGCCGCGATGGCGGCGACGGGTTCGTAGACGCCGTCGTAGGTCGATCCCAGGACCGCCACCACGCCGATGGTGTTCTCGTCGCAGTGCGAGACCGCACCCTCGGGGGTCAGGCAGGTGGCCTCGGGCCCGACGGGGACGAGGCGAGCTTCGACATCCCAGTACCGGCAGAACTTCTCCCAGCACACCTGCACGTTGGCGCCCATCACGAGGTTGGGTCGATCGACGGCCTTCCCCGCCGCCTGGCGACGTTGGCGCCAGCGCCACTTGAGCGCCAGGCCACCGAGCATGCAGGCTTCGCTCGATCCGGTCGTCGAGCATCCGGTGGCCCCCCCGTCTTCAGGGGCGTGCCACAGCCCCGCGAGGATGTTGACACAGCGCCGCTCGAGCTCGGCGGTCTGCGGGTACTCGTCCTTGTCGATCATGTTCTTGGCCGAGCATTCCGCCATCAGCACCTCGGCGTGACGCTCCATCCAGGTGGTGACGAAGGTGGCCAGGTTGAGCCGGGCATTGCCGTCGAGCAGCAGCTCGTCGTGGACGATCTCGTAGGCGGTGCCTTCGGGCATCCCCTTGGGGGCCAACCGGAGTTTGGGAATCTCCTCGATCTCGCCCAGCTGGGCGAATTGAGGGCGGACCTGCAGCTGCTCGTCCGCACCAGCCGTCTCGTGCTCGTGGAGGGGCATGCCCGGACCGTAGTTCGGACCCTACGGTGCTTTCCGGTCGTGCCCGGTCGTGTCGTCCCGGTCGACGAGGACGCACCGCGTGCCGCTGTAGATGGTGGGCACGCACTTGTTGCAGTGGATGCACAGCGAGGCGCGCGAGGTCCCGGCTCCCATCTTCGAGACGAGGTCGGGCTCACGGAGCAGCGCCCTCGCCATGGCGACGAAGGAGAACCCCTCCGACAGGGCCTGCTCGACGGTGGCGAGCTCGGTGATCCCACCCAGCAGGACCAACGGCATGTCGAGCGCGGCGCGGAACTGTCGGGCGTAGGGGAGGAAGAACGCCTCTTCGAAGGGGTAGTCGGGCATGAACCGCCGGCCCATCACCTTGAACCCGAGGCGAAGGGCACGGGGGAGGGTGGCGGCGAACTCCGCCCGGGGGGCCTCGCCCCGGAACAGGTACATGGGATTGGCCAGGGAGCTGCCCCCGGTGAGCGTGAGCGCGTCCAGGGCGCCGTCGGCCTCGAGCAACCGGGCGACCTCCACGCTGTCTTCGAGCCAGAGACCTCCCGCCACCCCGTCGGCCATGTTCAACTTGGCCGTCACCGCAGCGCGATCGCCCACAGCGTCGCGCACGGCCCCCACGACCCGGCGGGCGAAGCGGGCCCGGTTCTCGACGCTGCCGCCCCACTGGTCGTGGCGACGGTTGAGCTTCGGGCTCAAGAAGGCGCTCAGCAGATAGTTGTGGCCCAGATGGATCTCGATGCTGTCGAAGCCGGCGTCGACGACGCTGCGGGCCGCCTCGCCGTAGTCGGCCGTGACGCGGGCGATGTCCGTCGCCGTGATCTCCCGGCTGAAGGTCCCCAACGGGCTCATGTAGCGGGAGGGGGCCAGCGACGGGGCCCGGTTGGACCTGGCATTGGCGACCGGCCCGGCGTGGCCGAGTTGGGCGGCGACGGCCGCACCCGTGTCGTGCACGGCGTCGGTGAGCCGCCGCAGGCCGGGCAGCACGTCATCGTGGACGTAGAGGCAGTGCCGGTCGGTGCGTCCCTCGGGAGACACGGCCAGGTAGGCCACGGTGGTCATGGCCGCACCGCCTGCGCCCACGGCGCGGTGGAACTCGACGAGGGCGTCGGTGACCTGTCCCTTCGGTGACGATCCTTCGAACGTCGCCGCCTTGATGAACCGGTTCCGGAGCGTGACCGGGCCGAGTCGAGCGGACTCGAATGGCGCGGGACCGGGCTTCGGGGCCGCGAGCCGCCCGTCGACGGTCACGCCTCGGGGGGGATCTCGAATCGGTACCCCACGCCTCGCACCGTCGTGATGATGGCGGGCGAGGAGGGATCGGCCTCGACGTGGGTGCGGAGGCGCTTGATGTGGACGTCGAGGGTCTTCGTGTCACCTACGTAGTCGGCGCCCCACACGCGGTCGATGAGCGTGTCCCTGGTGAGGACGCGCCCGGCGTTCTCGACGAGCAGCACGAGCAGCTCGAATTCCTTGCGTCGCAGGTGGACCTCCTGCTCCCGGACGAAGACCCGGTGCCGGTCGGGATCGACCCGGACCCCTCCCACCTCGAGGACCGCGCCTCGCTCGGTGGCCTCGTCGCTGGCGTGGGGCGAGCCGGGGGCGGCCAGCGGGGAGCGGCGCAAGACGGCGCGCATCCGGGCCACGAGCTCACGCAGACGGTACGGCTTCGTGACGTAGTCGTCGGCCCCGACTTCGAGGCCGACAACCGTGTCGATCTCGGTCCCCTTGGCGGTGACCATGATGATGGGGACGTGGGAGCGGGCCCGGATGGCGCGACAGACGTCGACGCCCGACATCTTGGGAAGCATGATGTCGAGCAGGACGAGGTCGGGGTCGATGGCGTCGAACAGGGCCAGGGCTTCGGGGCCGTCGCGGGCCACCGTGACGTCGAAGCCCTCGCGTCCCAGTCCGATCACGAGGGCGTCGACGAAGGACTCCTCGTCCTCGGCGACGAGGACCGTCACGGGCCGGCCACCGTCGCGGCCGCGCTCGGAGGCTTCCCCCGAACGTTCGCCCTTCCCGCCGCGTTGCGACGAGCGCGGGGCGTGGGTGGAGTGAGCGCCCGCGGTGTTGCTCACGACTCTGGCCCCGCAGAGCCCCGGGTGCTGCTCACGATTCAGACGACCTCGGAATGTGTCGGGAGGATGAGGCGGAACGTCGACCCCTCACCTTCGCGCGAATCGACCTCGACGTGCCCCTGGTGGTTGGCGGCCACATGGCGGACGATGGACAAGCCGAGACCGGTCCCTCCGCTGTTGCGACTCCGACCCTGGTCGACCCGGTAGAAGCGTTCGAAGATGCGGTCGAGATCGCGGGCCGGGATGCCCACGCCCTGGTCCTCGATGTCGAGACGCACCTGGCCGTCGGCGACCTGGCCGACGAAGCGTACCGCCGTCCCGTCATAGGAGAACTTCACCGCATTCTCGAGGAGGTTGTAGAGGGCGGAGACGAGCTGGCGCCGGTCGCCGAGCACGGTCACCGGAGGGGAGGGCTCCTCGAGGTCGATCTTCACGTCGCGTTGGTCGGCGGCGGCGCGCATGCGTTCGACGGCCTCGGCCATGATCAGGTTGACGAGCACGGGCTCGCGCGGCGGCGCCTCTTCGGCCTCGATACGGGACAGGTCGAGCAGGTCGTCGATGATCCTGCTGATCCGGAAGGCCTCGGTGTGGATGCGGCTGGCCAGCCGCTGGGCCACGGTGGGGTCCTTCTCGGCGGCCAACGTCTCCGCCAGCAGCCCGATGGCACCCATCGGCGTCTTGAGCTCGTGGCTCACGTTGGCGACGAAGTCACGTCGAATCTCTTCGAGGCGTCGCCGCTCGGACACGTCGTCGATCGCCGCGATCACCCCCAAGGTGCGACGACCGTCGTCGATCAGCTGCGTGGACACCGCCAGGGTACGCCGAGGCGGCCCGTAGAGGTCGAGGGTCTTGTGCGCCGAGCCCTGCTTCCATGCATCGGCGAGCAGGTCGACGACGGCTTGGGCGGCGAGGGCGTCACCGTGTCGCCCACCCATGAGGCCTACGGCGCGTGCGTTTCTGAACACGACCGTGCCGTTCTCGTCGCAGACGATGACACCCTGGGGGAGCGTGTCGAGGGCGCGTCGCAACCGGATGGCGTCCGACGAGGACTCGGCCACCGCCTCGGCGGCGCGATCGGTGACGAGTTCGAGGTGGTGCAAGGCCGGCTCGATCCCCATGCCGTGGTCTTCGGCGGGCGCGTCGACCCCGAGTCGCGACGCCAGCGCCGACAAGCGCTGTTCGAGGGACCGTCGGCCCGACCGTCGTCCGAGGACCGTCGCCACGATGACGCCGATGATCGCTACCGCGCCCAGTGCGGCGAACCCGGCGACGACGACGTTCGACGAAACGCTGGAGGTGCCGAGCACGGTCACCAGCATGACAGGCGAGCCGCGAGCGGACCGCTTCTTGGCGGCCCGCCTCCTCCCCAATACGGGTTCGGAGGGAAAGATATAAAAAAGCATGAAATAGCTTGAAACACCGTGTAGCCGGCCCTACCCTCGTTGGGCACGGCCACACCGGCATGGGACGCCGGTGGGCACGACAGCGGAGAAGGTTCGTCATGGTGCTGTGGGCAGTGCGTGAGGCGGTGTCGACCGTGACCCTCGACCCGAATGCCGGCAACCTCCCCGGCGGCGCCCTGCTCCAGCAGCTCACCGACGGGCTCGGAGGCTGGGCGCTCATCATGGCGCTGGTCGGCCTCGTCATCGGGGCCGCGGCGTGGGCGCTCGGGGCGCATTCGCAGAACTACCACCAGTCCTTCAACGGGAAGAAGACCGTCCTCGTCTCGGCATTGGCGGCGCTGTTGATCGGGGCCGCTCCGGCCATCGTCAACTTCTTCTTCCACGCCGGGCAGGGGGTGCACTGACGTGCTCGACCCGTTGCCGGTGTGTCTCGGATCTCTTCCCGTTGCCGGTGTGTGCACCTCGGTGTCAGGTGCAGCGGGAAGCGTCGGGGGGTCGATCGCCGGCGCCGGCATCAACACCATCTTCTCCGAGGCGGGACGATGGGTGGCGTCGGGCGCGGTGTGGCTGATCGCCCAGGTGGGAGGCGCCATGTCGGGCACGACGTCGATCGACCTCAACGCGCCATGGTTCGGTGCGCACGAGGCCGTGATGGCGAGCCTGGCGGCGGCGGTCGTGCTCCCCATGGCGTGCTGCGCCGCGATCCAGGCCGTCTACCGCCAGAGCGCGTCGACGCTCCTGCGCACCTTTCTCGTGCATCTCCCGTTGTCCCTGTTGCTCACGGGCGTGGCCGTGACGCTCGTGCGGATGGCACTGGCCTTGACCGACGCCATGTCGGCGGCGGTGTTGTCGAGCGCCGGGGTCGACACCACGAACCTGTTGAGCGGCCTGTTCACGTTCCTGATCCCGGCCGCCTCGGTGTCTCCCGTCCCCGGTTTCGTCGTCTTCCTCGGCGGGCTCGTCGTGGCCGCTGCCGCGCTCGTGCTCTGGCTGGAGCTGGTGGTACGCGCCGCGGCGGTATCGGTGGCCGTGCTCTTCCTCCCCTTGGCGTTGGCGGCCCTCGTGTGGCCGTCGGTGGCGCACTGGTGCAGGCGGCTCGCCGACACCATCGTGGCCCTGGTGCTGTCGAAGTTCGTCGTGGCGGCGGTGCTTGCCCTCGCCGCCGGTGCGACGGCGGGCGGTCTGGGTGTGTCGTCGAGCGGCAACGGCGGAGGGTTTGCGGCCGTGGTCACGGGGATCGCCCTGCTCATGATCGCCATCCTGTCCCCGTTCACGCTGCTGCGACTGGTCCCGGCCGTCGAAGCCGGTGCCGTCGCCCACCTCGAATCGACACGGCACCGACTCAAGAGCGCGACCGTCTCCCCGCTCGCAAACGGCAGGAACCTTGCCCTCGACCTGGCGAAGAATGCGGGGACGGCGTCGGAAGGAGACGAAGCCAGGTCGGTCGGGACGCTGGCCACGGTCGGATCCGGAGGTGCGGTCGGCGCGGGACATGCGGTCGCCATGGTGGCCGGCGATCCCGACGCGGCATCGGCGCTTCAGCGCCGGCGCGCCGATCGTCGTGCCCCCGGGGCCGGGCCTGGCTCGGGGCCGGGCCCGTCGGCCAACCCTGATTTTCCGAGAGCCGGTGCTTCCGAGCGGCACGACGGGCAGCAGCGAGACGTCGCCGGGGCCGGGGGTCGGGCGCCGGGAACGACGGACGGCAGCGGCGTCGGGGGTTCCGTCGACGACGAGACGACGGGGCGTGCCGGTGCCTGAGGGGTCACCGACCCGGTACCGGTTCGGCCCCCTCGAGCGGCGTGGTCTGGTGGCGGGCTGGCGGGGAGGACAGATCGGTGCGGTGGCCGTCGCGCTGGTCGTCGGGGTCGGGGTCCTGCGAGCGTCGGCCTCGCCGGTCGGGGTGGTGGTGGCGGTGGCCGCCCTCGCCATCGGGGTGGGTGTCGCCACCTGGCCCATCGGCGGACGAACGCCCGAGGAGTGGGTGCCCGACGCAGCGCGTCACGCGGTGGCGCTGCGACGGCGGTCCCGCCGTGGACCGGGCCCGTTTGCCGGCGTGCGACTCATCTCCGTGGACCCCAGTGCGTCGGGGCAGGCCGGGTCCGCCGGCACGGGCCTAGGCGGAATCGGGGTCCTCCACGATCGCTCCCGCCGGACGTTCACGGCGGTGCTCGGCGCCTCGGCGTCGGGCTTCGTGCTCCTGAGCGAGGCCGACAAGGTGCGCCGGGTCGGCGCCTGGTCGGGAGTGCTGGCCTCGTTGGCCCGCCAGGGATCGGCGCTCCACCGGCTGCAGTGGGTGGAGCGGGTCGTGCCGGTCGTCGTCGTCCCGTGGGCCGTCCGAACCGGGCCGGATGTCGGGATCGGCGGCGAAGCCGACAGAGACACCGACGGCCCCGGGAGTGGGACGGGGCTCGACGCCGCCCGTGCCTCGTATGCAGCGTTGGTGGACGCCTCGGCCGACGCGTTGCACCACGAGGTGCTCCTGGCCGTGAGCGTCCATGCCGGTCATTCGGCGCGGGCCGTGAAAAGCGCCGGTGGTGGCGAGTCAGGGGCGTGCGTCGTGTTGCTACGCGAGGTGGCCGCGCTGCGTCGGCGGCTGGCCGACGCTTCCATCGACGTGGGGGCCGTGTTGTCGCCCCGGATGCTCACGGCCGCGCTGCGCGAGGCCTACGGGGCCGACGGCACGGACCATCCCAGGGGGCTGGTTCTCCCACGACGAGCGGCGGTGTCGTCCGGGTCGACGGACGAGCCTTGGCCGTGGCCCATGGGTGTGGCCCCGGAATGGAGCCGGCTCCGTGTCGACGGCACGTGGCACACCACGTACTGGATCGCGGAATGGCCGCGCACCGACGTCGGGCCCGACTTCCTCGGGTCCCTTCTGCTGCCGTCGGAGATCCGCCGGGCCGTGTCGGTCGTCATGGAACCGCTGGGGCCGATCGAGGCGTCGCGCCAGGTGCAACAGGCCCGCACCGCCGACATCGCCGATGCCGAGCTCCGCCGACGGGGGGGATTCCTGGCCACGGCGAGACGACGACGCGAAGAGGAGATCGTCGTCCACCGCGAGGTCGAGCTCGCCGACGGTCACGCCCAGTACCGCTTCTCGGGGTACGTGACGGTGACTGCGTCGGACCCCGGTGCACTCGAGGAGGCCTGTGGTCGCGTGGAGCAGGCCGCTGGACAGGCCGGGCTCGAGCTCCGTCGGTGCTACGGAGACCAGGCCAACACCTTCATGTGCACGCTTCCCCTCGGCCGCGGCCTGGCCTGAGCTCGGACGAGGCGAGATCCTCTAGACCTCGATCTCCACTCGGCAGACCGTGGTGCTCAGGACCGGGGGGCCACCGACGGGGGTGAGCGCGCCGACGGCTGCTCGGGCATTGGCCTCGGAGTCGAACGCGACCACGCAGGTACCGGTTCCTGCGTCGTCGTGCATCCACATTCCCCTCTGGAACCCCGACAGGGCTTTCACCTCCGGAACCACGAAGTCGTTCAGGATGGCGTGCCGGTGTGCGATGTCCGAGCTCGGGTCGAGCTTCACTTGGATCAGAACTGCGTGTGTCATGTCATTCGCCTCCGTGAAGACAGATCTCGCAGCAATCTATGTTGGACATGGGAGCCGTGCTCAGGAGGACCGATGAACAGTGACCACGCCGCCGCGATTGCACGGCTGATCGACAAGGACGAGATCATCGACCTCGTCCATGCGTACTCCTACTTCGTCGATCACGGACGCTACGACGACGTCGTCGCCCTGTTCACCGAGGACTGCACGGTCGACTACGGAGTCGCGCCCCCGGTGCATTCTCGGGCCGATCTCCGGCGAATGTTCGGACACCCGGGAGGGGGATTTGCGGCCACCAGCCATCACAACGCCAACGTCTTGGTGACGTTCGACGACGCCGATCAGGCCGCGGTACGCACGTCCGTCTACGCCTGGCACAAGCGGTCTGACGGAGGGACTCCCCAACTGTGGGGCTATTACCACGACACCGTCGTGCGCCAGCCCGAAGGGTGGCGCATCGCGAACCGAACCCTTCGCGTCCTGGGCGTCGAAGATTGGGACGCAGCATGGAATCCGGCCGTCGATCTCGAAGGTGAGTAATTCGGCAGGAAACGCGGTGATGAGAGGTTCATGGCCAGGAGCGCGGCAAGGTGAGCCGTTCATGCTTCGTCGGTGGGCGTTCCCGCACACCAATCCACCACCCGCCACCTCGGTGCTGCCTATCCGTTCGCGTCCGAAGCGGGACTCGGTGGGCGTGGTGTCCTGATCGGACGCGACCTGTTGGGGGGCGCTTTCACGTACGACCCCTTCGAGCTCTACCGGAGCGGACATCTCACCAACCCCAACATGGTGGTGATCGGCCAGATCGGCCGCGGCAAGAGCGCGTTCGTGAAGACCTACCTGTGGCGTCTGGCCGTGTCGGGGCGCCGGGCGTGGGTGGTCGACCCCAAAGGCGAGTACGGCGAGCTGGCGCGCGCCTGGGGGGTGGAGCCCGTGGCCCTGCGCCCCGGGGGGTCGGTCAGACTGAACCCGCTCGACGCCGTCCCGTCGGCGTCGGCTGCCGGGACCGATCGTGAGGACGTGGCCCGACAGCGATGCGAGTTGCTGGCGTCGCTGGCCGCCGCGAGCCTGGGACGCGCCCTGCTCCCCACCGAGCACAGTGCCCTCGATGTGGCCGTGGCGGCGGCGTCGTCACTCGCCCCGGCCCCGACCCGGGGCGACCCGGGATCTCCCTCCGGTCCCACCCTCCCGACCGTCGTCGACGCGCTCCTGTACCCCGAGGAGCACTCGGCACGGGCGCTGGGCACCGACGTCGCGGGCGTGGCCGCCGACGGCCGGAACGTTGCACTCGAGCTCCGCCGGCTGGTGGCCGGTGACCTGCGCGGCATGTTCGACGGTCCCACCTCCAGGGGGATCAGGCTCGACGCGCCGCTCGTGGTCCTCGACCTCTCGGCGGTGTACCACTCGGCGGCGTTGGGGATCCTCATGACCTGTGCCGCCGCGTGGCTGCAGGCCGGACTCGGTGGGGCCGGGGCCGACGGCGTGGTCGTCGTGGTCGACGAAGCCTGGGCCATCCTCGCCGACCTGAGCGTGGCGCGCTGGCTGCAGTCGTCGTGGAAGTTGTCGCGGGCCCGGGGGGTCTCCAACGTCGCCGTGCTGCACCGGCTGTCGGATCTCGACACGACGGGCGCGACCGGATCCGAACAAGTCGGCTTGGCCCGGGGGCTGTTGGCGGACTCCGAGACCAGGGTCGTCTACGCCCAACCGCCGGGGGAGGTGGAACGGGCCGCGCCGCGGTTGGGTCTGTCGAGCACCGAGGCGGAGCTGGTGCCGCATCTCCGACGGGGCGTGGCCCTGTGGAAGGTCGGCACCCGCTCGTTCCTCGTCCAGCACCGGCTGTCGCCGTACGAGCGGGTGATCGTCGACACCGACGCGTTGATGGACGGCCGGGCGTGAACGGGCTCATCGAGGTGGGCGTGGCCGGCGTGTTCGTCGCCGGGTGGCGCCTGCTCGGCACGACGGCGGGGCACCGCCCCGCCCGAGGAAGCGGCCCCCTCGCTTCCCCGACGGTGCCTCCGCGAGCGCGCTCGGGTGCTTCGCTCACGGCTCGCCTCCGTCGATGGGCCCTTCTCGGCGATCGTCGGGCCGGAGGGATCGAGCCGGCTCGGTGGGCCACCCGGCGCGACGTGCGGGGACTCGTCGTCGACGGGCCCCGCGCCGGCCGGGTGACCCTCGGCGCGGCCCATCGCCGCTTGGTGGCGGCCGAGCGAGGCCACTCCGTCCTGGTGGTGGGGCCGACACAGAGCCGCAAGACCAGTGGCTTCGCGATCCCCGTCATCCTCGAGTGGGACGGGCCCGTGGTCGCCGCCTCGGTCAAGTCGGACCTGGCCCGCCACACCATGGCGTGGCGACGGGGTCAGGGGCAGGTGTGGGTCTACGACCCCACCGCCTCGACGGGCCTCGCCCCGGCGTCGTGGTCGCCGCTCCAGGCGTCGGTGACATGGGAGGGCGCGCGTCGCATGGCGGCGTCGCTCACCGAGGTGGCCCGCTCCGCACCGGGTGCGCTCGCCGACGGCGATTTCTGGTACGCCACGGCCGCTAAGTTGCTGGCCCCGCTGTTGTTGGCGGCCGCCGCGTCGGGCGGGACCATGACCGACGTCGTCCGGTGGGTGGACACCCAGGAGGTCGACGAGGTATTCGACGCCCTCAGCGCATGGGGAGAGCAATCCGCACTGCAGGCGGTGCGCGCCGCCTGGGGCCGCGACGAGCGCCAACGCAGCGCCGTCTACACCACCACCGAGACGATCGTCGAGGTCTTCGCCGATCCCTCGGTGGCGGCCAGCGAGTCGGCGCCCCCGGGCGTGGACGGCGGGGGGTGCATCGATCCCGCCCGCTTGCTCGACGCTCGAGACACGCTGTACCTGTGTGCACCCGCCCACGACCAGCGCCGCCTGCGACCTTTGTTCGCCACGCTCGTGGCCCAGGTAGTCGAGGCCGCCTACGAGCGGGCCGGACGACGGGGCGTTCCGCTCGATCCCCCGCTGCTCGTGGTGCTCGACGAGGCCGCCAACGTGGCGCCGGTGGCCGAGCTCGACGTCCTGGCGTCGACGGCGGCGGGTCACGGAGTGCAGCTGGTCACGGTGTGGCAGGACCTCGCCCAGCTCCAGGCCCGCTACGGGACCCGGGCGGGAAGTGTCGTGAACAACCACCGCGTGAAGGTCTTCCTGTCGGGGATCGCCGACCCGGGCACCCTCGAACACGCCAGCTCGCTCATCGGCGAGACGGAGCTGCGGACGTCGGCGACGACCGTCGACGGCTCGGGGGCCATGTCGCGCACCGACACTCCGTCGTTGCGCCGTCTGGCCCCGGCCGACGCCCTGCGTCGCGTGCCGCCCGGCGACGCCGTGGTGGTGTCGGGCCATCTCCCCCCGATCCGGATCCGGCTCCGCCCGTGGCAGGACGACCAGTTCCTGCGGGCCCGCGCCGAGACAACGCCGACCCAACCGTGACCCGATGGTGGGCGAACCCCGGTCCGTCACTACGGTGGGAACATGACGAGCTCGGAGCCGGCCCGACCCGATCCCGATATCGCCGAGTTCGTGGCTCAGCGGACCGCCGAGTACAGCGAGGCGGCGCGCGCCGTGCGCGACCGGGCCGCGGCGGCGGGGACGCTCGTGTGGGACCCCTACGACCCCGCCTGGGTCGAGGACCCCTATGCCGTCTACGCGCAACTGCGACAGAACAATCCGGTGCACCGAAACGCCCTGGGCTTCTGGGTCTTCACCCGCCATGCCGACTGTCTGGCGGTGCTGCGCGACCGGCGCTCGAGCAGCGACGGCCGCAACGTCGACGAGACCACCTTTCGCCAGGTGCGCGCCGCCGACGTGGCGGCCCAGCAGGGTCCTGAGGCCATGCTGGCCGAGATGGCGCCGTTTCTGTTTCGAGACCCGCCCGATCACACGCGTCTGCGGGGACTGGTCCAGAAGGCCTTCACCCCGAAGGTCGTCGAAGGCCTGCGCCCCCGCCTCGAGGAGATCTGCCACGGACTCCTCGACGACGCCCTGGAGCGCGGTGAGGTCGACCTCGTGGCTGACTACGCCTACCCGTTGCCGGTGCAGATCATCGTGGAGATGCTCGGCGTGCCGGCCGAGGACCACGAGCAGTTCCGGGTGTGGTCCCACGCACTGGCCCGGGGGCTCGACCCTGACTTCCTGTTGCCCCCCGATGCCGTCCAGCAACGGTTGGGTGCCATCTTGTCGTTCGTCCAGTACTTCGCGTCGCTGATCGAAGAGCGACGCCAGAAGCCGGGCGACGACCTGCTCACCCGGTTGATCCTGGCCGAGGAGCAGGGCGATGTGCTCACCCAGGCCGAGCTGCTGTCGACCTGCATCCTGCTGCTCGTGGCCGGCCACGAAACGACGGTGAACCTGATCTCGGGCGGAGCGCTCGCCCTCATGGAGCGTCCCGGCCAGCTGGCGCTCGTGCGCGACGACCCCGGCGTCGTGCGAGGTGCCGTCGAGGAGATGCTGCGTTTCGTGTGCCCCGTGCAGCTCACCGGACGGGTCGCGCTCGAGGACATGGAGGTGGGCGGGGCCGCCCTCGCCAAGGGCGAGTTCTCGATGCTGCTCATCGGCTCGGCCAACCGTGACCCCGCCGCCTTCGTCGACCCGGAGACCTTCGACGTGACGAGGACCGACAACAACCACCTGGGCTTCGGCTTCGGCATCCACCACTGCCTCGGCGCGCCGCTGGCCCGACTCGAGGCCCAGATCGCGCTGCCGGCCCTGTTCCGGCGGGCCCGCCGTCTCGAGCGCACCACCGACGAGCTCTCCTACAAGGAGAACATCGTGCTCCGAGGGCTCGAAGCCCTCCCGGTACGCGTGTCGGCCTGAGCCGGCTACGGGGAGGCGGCGCCGATCGGCAGGCGCTGGTGGCAGGTCGGGACCGTCGGCCGGCCCGCGAACCGGTCACCCAACCAGTTCACGACGTCGGGCGCGATGGTGGAGGAGAGCTGGATGTGCCCGACGTCGGTGAGCCACAACGACGTCAGATCCGACCCCGCCGCGCAGGCGCGCTGGATGTAGAGCGCCGTCGTGTTCGGGAGCACCACCTGGTCGGTGAGGCTCTCGGCCACGAGCAGCGGCTGGGACGGCGTCAGCACCGGTGCCGTCTGTTGTTGGGCGACCGCCTCCCAGCGCGGCGAGCTCACCGGGTTCCCGTTGAAGAACCGCTGATGGATGGCGGTGCGGATGATGCCTTCCACGGCCGCCGAGGTGATGCACTGTTGCGCCACGCGCCGGTAGTTGTCGTACCCGGCGCCGGTGAGGATGGAACGCACCGGGAGCCCCCGATAGGTGGCGGGCCACGAGGTGAGGACCTCGGGGCCGATCACCCAGGACAGCGTCGAGTGGTACGTCTCGTTCAACAGGGGAATGAGCTCGGCGGCGGGGGCGGACGCCACCGTCGCCACCAGGTGGAGCTCGGGCGCGTAGGAGTGGGCCCGCGCCGCGGTGAACAGCGCCGAGTTCCCGCCTTGGGAGTGGCCCCACACCGCGAAGGACGAGCCCGCGTGCGCCGACGGGATGTACCGAAGCGCCCGGACGCTGTTGAGCACGTCGTTCGCCTCCTCGTCGCCCACCAGGTACCCCGAGGTGCCCGTCGTGCCGAGCCCGGCATAGTCGGTGGCGGTCACGACCCATCCCCTCGCCAGCATCGAGGACACCCATGCGATGTCCCCGACGGGATGGGCCGAGCGCGACGGCGCGCAGGCGGGCCCGAGTCCCACTGTGCCGTGGGCCCACGCCACCACGGGCCGCGGGGTGCCCGCCGCGTCGTTGTCCGGGATGAACACCATGCCCGAGCTGAAGGTCCTCGACCCGTCCGATCGCTGGCTGCGGTAGAGGATCCGCAGCGCCGTCCCGTGGTCCACACGGAACCCGAGCGGCTCGCGGCGGACGACCTGGCCGAGAGGGCCCGACGTGCGGAGCCCCGAGGTGTCGTAGAAGGGTGCGAGAGACCTCTGGCGCTGTGCGGTCTTCACCGTGGTGTGGCCCACGAGCCCGACCACGAGGCCCACGACCACCACGATGGCGATCAACGCATTGCGGAGGAAGCGGTGGCGGGAGAAGAACCGGGGTCGGTCCCGACCTTCGGCGCCGGGCCGGCGGACGGCGCCGTCGTGCTCGCCCCCCCGCTCGTTCATCATCGGCGACGACCCGGGCCCGGGCCGGCGGCGCGATCCAGGGCCGCACGGCAGCGTCGCGGCGGGCGCCGCATCAGTGGGGCGCGCCCGGTGCCACGAGCGGCCAAGGTCGCTCGCGCTCCGCCATCAGGGCGAGATCGAGCAGGAGCTCCTCCTGGTGATGCCGGCCGATGATCTGCATGCCGACGGGGAGACCGTCGAAGGTCCCGGACGGGATCGACACGGCCGGGTTCCCGGCGAAGTTGGCGGGGAAGGTGAGGTTTCCCTGATTGGCGCCCACCCGCATGACGTCACCGAACCGCTCCATGAGGTCGATGGCACCCACCTTGGTGGGGATGGGACCCTCGGCGCCGAACGCCACGTCGGGATTGGTGGAGCAGAAGATGAAGTCCACCTCGTCGAGCGTCTTCGCCATGACTTCGTGCGCTTCGACTCGAAACCGCTCGGCGGTCGCCGCCATGGTGAGGTCGTAGTGATGGGAGGCGATGTTGAGGCCGAGCATGATCTCGGGCGTCAGGTCCTGCTCGCACGCCGGGTACGTGTCGCCGAGGTCGGAGGCGAGCGTGACGAGGTTTGCCATGGCCCATTCGAAGAGCGCGGGGGAAAGCGCACCGCCATCTCGACGCGCTCCAGCCCGGCGTCGGCGATGAGCGACTGCGCCGCCGCGCTCACGAGGGTGGCCACCTCGGGATGCACCACCGCCACGCCGAGGTCGACGGCGATGACGGCCCGTTTGCCTCGAAGGTCATGGCGGTGACGGCCGAGACCCGCCTCCCATCCCGTGACACGCGGCAGGCTCAGGGTGTCGTGGGGGTCATACCCGTTGCACACGTCGTACCAGCGCGCCGTGTCGCGCACCGACCTGCTGATGCAGCCGACGGTGACGGTATGGGGGGTCTGGTGCACGAACGGCCCCCGAGGGATTCGCCCGTAGTTCGCCTTGAGGCCGAACATGCCGGTGAAGCCGGCCGGGATCCGGATCGAGCCGCCACCGTCCCCCCCCGATGCAATGGGGAGCAGGCCTCCCGCCACCGCCGCCGCCGTCCCTCCCGACGACCCACCCGGCGTGCGCTCGAGGTTCCAGGGATTGCGCGTCGCGCCGTGGAGACGCGTGTACGTGACGTTGATGCCGCCGAATTCGCTGGCCGTCGTCTGTGCCGCCAGGACGGCGCCGGCAGCGCGAAGGCGGTCCACGTGGGTCGAGGAGTAGGTCGCGACCCGGTCGGCGAAGACGAGCGACGCCTCGGTGAACGGCCAACCGTCGACCGGCTCGAGCTCCTTGATCCCCACCGGGACGCCTCCGAAGGGGAGGGCCACATCCGCGTGGCGTGCCGCGTGCCGCGCCGCCTCGGCGTCGACATGGCTGAAGGCGTTGAGTGCCGACCCGTCGATGGCAGCCAGGGAGAGCTCGAGGGCTTCGGGCGGCGTGATCTCGCCCTTGCGGAAGGCGTCGACCAGTGAGCAGGCGTCGCCGGTCCAGGCTCGGTCGGTCATCAGACCGGAGGCTAGTGCCGCCCGGTGCCCCGGCTCCGGGCACGATCGGACTCGGCACGATCCTTCCCGCCTGAGTCGAGGCCGGTGGGGGCGCCGCTCCTGCGCTTGTAAGGTTCGATCGTGCTCCCGGGCTTCTACGACGTGATCCACCGACGGCGCGACGTCAGGGCCGAATTCAGCGGAGAGCCCGTCGACGAGGAGGTGCTCACACGCGTCCTCGATGCCGCCCACAGCGCGCCGAGCGTGGGCCTGTCCCAACCGTGGGACTTCGTCCTCGTCGCCGACGAGACCGTCCGCCGCGCCTTTTGGACCCATGTCCAGACAGAGCGGCGCGAATTCGCCGCCTCGCTCGAAGGCGAGCGGGCCGAGCGCTTCGCCGGGATCAAGATCGACGGCATCCTCGAAGCGAGCTTGTCGGTGGTGGTCACCTACGACCCCGCCCGGGGCGCCCCCGGCGTCCTGGGCCGGCACGCCATTGCCGATGCCGGGCTCTACTCGGTGTGCCTGGCCATCGAGAACATGTGGCTGGCCTGCACCGCGGAGGGATGGGGCATGGGCTGGGTGTCGTTCTACCGGGAGTCGTTCCTGCGCGAGCTGCTCGGCATTCCCGATGGCATCCGGCCCGTGGCGTGGCTGTGCGTCGGTCCGGTCGGAAAGCTGCAAGAGACGCCGGATCTCGAGCGCGCCGGATGGCGCACCCGGTTGCCGCTCGAGGCCGCACTCCATCTCGACCATTGGGATCGCCGTGATCCCGAGGTGATCAACGTCGCCGCCGCCAGCCGAGCCGTGGGCCCGGCGGTGGGCACCGGCGCCCCTGCTTCGGAAAGGTTCGAACCGTGAGTGATGCCGATTCCACCGTCGGAGCACCCGCCCCGAAGGCCGTCCCGCCCAAAGCGGTCACGCCGGCACCGAGCGCCGCACCCGAGCCGGGCGCACCGGCGCCGGGCCACACACCCCAGGCCCCGTTCACCTTGGCCATCGACATCGGCGGCACGGGCCTCAAAGCGTCGGTGCTCGACGCCGCGGGGGCCATGGTGGCCGACCGCGTCGCCGTGAAGACCACGTATCCGTGCTCACCGGCGATGATGCTGGACGATCTCGCCGGACTGGTGGCACCGCTCCCACCCGCCGACCGGGTGTCGGCCGGATTCCCGGGGATGCTCCGCAGCGGGATCGTGCTCTCGGCTCCACATTTCGTGACCGTCCACGGCCCGGGAACCGCCGTCGATCCCGATCTCCTGAAGCAGTGGGCGGGCTTCGACCTCGCCGGCGCCCTCACCAAACGACTGCGCAAGCCCACGCGCGTCGCCAACGACGCCGACATTCAGGGAATGGCGGTGGTCCAGGGCAAAGGCCTCGAACTCGTCATCACCCTCGGCACCGGGGTGGGGACGGCTTTTTTCTACGACGGCCGGCTCCTCCCCCACCTCGAATTCTCGCACCATCCCTTCTTGAAGGGCGAGACTTACAACGAGCAACTGGGCGACGCGGCCCGCAAGGCCGTCGGCAACCAGCGTTGGAACAAGAGGGTGCGCAAGGCGATCGCCACGTTCCGGGCCCTGGCGTTCTTCGACCACTGCTACATCGGAGGAGGCAACGCCAAGAAGATCCATGGGAATCTCGGGGCCGATGTGTCGATGGTGGACAACACCGCCGGCATCCTGGGCGGGATCAGGCTGTGGGACGAGTCGCACATCGCGGTGTAGCGCGCCGGTCTCGGGACCGGCGGGGGGAGGGCGAGCGGTGACGTGCCGTGACTGAGTTCCCGGGTCCCGCACCCGAACACGGCGAGATCGACCACGTCCTGCGCCGTCGCCGCCGCCGCGCCATCCGGGGCATCCTGACCCTGGCCCTGATCGTCCTCGTCTTCGCCTTCGTGATCCAGAACTCGCAGCTCGTCACGGTGCACTTCTGGTTCTTCACCCACCGGGCCCGCCTCATCTGGGTGGTGCTCTCGTGTCTGGTGGCCGGGATCGTGTTCGGGTACGTGCTGGGCGTGCCCGAGCGCAGGAAGATGCGCCGGCGCCGCAAGGCCGAGAAGGCGGCGCGCCGCGAGGGCCGGTAACCCGTGCGCGCCGTGACCATCGTCGACGGGGATCTTCGCTACCTCGAGCATCCCGACCCCGTACCCGGGGACACCGAACTGGTCGTGGCCGTGCGGGGGGCGGGGATCAACAACGCCGATCTCATGCAGCGGCTCGGCTTCTACCCCGCTCCGCCCGGCTCGCCCCCCGACATCCCGGGAATGGAGCTCGCCGGAGAGGTCGTCGCCACGGGCCGCCGCACCACCCGTTTCTCGGTCGGCGATCGCGTCATGGCGTTGGTGGGTGGAGGGGCGCAGGCCGAGCTCGCCGTGGTGGACGAGCGCACCGCCATGCCGGTGCCCCCCGACCTGGCCTGGCCCGAGGCGGGTGGGTTCCCCGAGGCCTTCTCCACCGCCTACGACGCCCTGTTCACCCAGTGCGAGCTCGCCGTCGGAGAGCGCGCCCTCGTCACGGGGGCGGCGGGCGGGGTCGGGAGCGCCGCGGTCCAGCTTGTATCGGCGACCGGCGCCCAGTGCGTGGCATCGGTTCGTCACGCCCAACTGCGCGACGCGGTGGCGACGCTGGGAGCCCGGGCCGCGGATCCCGACGACGCGCTGGGCATGGGCCCCTTCGACGTGGCCCTCGAGCTCGTGGGAGCGCCGAGCATCACCGGGGTCCTGGGGGCCATGGCCCCGACCGGACGTGTCGCCGTCATCGGTGTGGGCGGCGGGGCGCGAGCCGACATCGACCTGCTGGCGATCATGCACGGTCGACTGCGCATCAGTGGTTCGACGTTGCGGTCCCGAAACGTGGTCGACAAGGCCGTCGTGGCCGAGGCGGTGGAACATCACGTCCTGCCGCTGCTTCGCGTTCGTCGGGTGCGCGTGCTCCTGGAGGCGACCTTCCCCATGGACCGCGCCACCGAGGCATACGAGCGATTCGGCCAGGGCGGCAAGCTCGGCAAGATCGTGCTCGTGCCGCCCCGGTCCTGACCCTCAGGGGATCGGCGCCGGCCCCGGCCCGGGAGCGACGTCGGACACGACGAGCAAGGAGGAAGGCACCGACGCCAGTGCGTCGAGGAGCAAGGCGATGTGCTCAGAGCTGTGCGCGGCCGAGAGCGTGACGCGCAGCTGGGCGGTACCGGTGGGCGGCCGGATGGCGGGCACCCACACGCCGTGTTCCTGGAGGGCCGCCGAGGCGGCCACGACGAGCTCGTCGCTCCCGAGCACGATGGGAATGATCTGGCTCGGGTGCCCCGGGGCCACCAGCGCGACGTGGTGGGCGAGCCGGGTGCGAAGACGGTCCCCCTCCGCCGTGGAGAGCAGGCGGAGCGCGGCGAGAGCGGCGGCGCTGTCGGGGGGTGTCGGGGCGGTCGTGAAGACGTAGGAGCGGGCGCGTCGGACGAGGAGATCGATGAAGGCGCGTGGGCCGGCCACGAATCCCCCCAACGATCCCAATGCTTTCGACAAGGTGCCCACCCGCAGGACGTCCACGTCGCCGAGCGCAGCGCCGATCCCGGCCCCGAAGGCGGGGCCGACGACGGCACGCCCTTCGTCGAGCACGAGGAGCGCCCCGTGGCGCCGGCACGCCGCGGCGATGTCCTCGAGCGGCGCCACGTCTCCGTTCCAGGGGAACACCACGTCGCTGACCACGATGGCCGGGCCCATCGCCTGGCCGAGAAGGTGCTCGAGGTGATCCACGTCGCGGTGGCGGTAGACGGCGACCTCGGCCCGCGCCAAGCGCCCCCCGTCGATGATCGACGCGTGGTTGTGCCCGTCGGAGCAGATGCGCACCCCGGTGTCGCCGAAGACGCTCAACACCCCGAGGGTTGCCGCGTATCCCGTCGGGAAGGCGGCCGCCCGCTCGGTTCCCGTCCACGTGGCCAGGGCGTCTTCGAGCTCATCGTGCACGGGGCGGCTGCCCGAGACGAGGCGGCTTCCTCCCGAGCCAGTGCCCCATCGGTCGATCGCCTCGTGGGCGGCCGCCACCACGGCCGGATGCCGGGACAGGCCCAAGTAGTCGTCGGACGCGAACGTGACGACCTTGTGGCCGTCCTCGGCGAGGAGTCCCTCGGTCCCCCGACCGTCGAAGGTGACCGGCCCGTGCCGCCGACCCCCGGCGTCGAGGCGCCGGCAACGCGCTTCGACCACCGACGACCACAGGCTGGTCGTGCCCCCCGTCTCCACCCTCATCACGCACTCCAGCAGAGGCGCCCATTCGCAACCCGACACCCGTGGGTTGAGGCCCGTGCCACCCCGACGTCTCCGCCGTGGAGTCTCCACCCTGCCGCCGGGTCGGTCCAACGCGCCGGGATCCGACAGGGGACCGACGCCGCGGCGTCAAGCCTGGGAGCGACCCCGCTCGACGACGCCGCGTCGGCGACGCTCGATCTCGCCGGGGTCGACGCCGCCTCGTTGGAATGCCACCGCGCCGCGGGCTTCGACGTCCCATGCTTCGCCACCGGGAACGCGGCTCGCCGCCTCGTAGGTGTCGAGGATGGCGCCCAGGGCGTGCCGGTCGTTCGAGACGATGTCGGCGGCGAGCCGGCGCGCCGTGGGGAGGAGATCGTCATGGGCGACGACGTGGTTCACGAGCCCCCACTCGAGTGCGGTCGGTGCGTCGACGAAGTTCCCCGTCGCGCTCATCTCGCGGGCCCGCCGGATGCCGATCGCCTGGGGTAGCAGCACGGTAAGACCCCACAGCGGGTGCACGCCCACCCGGGCGTGGGTGTCGGCGAAGCGCGCCCGCTCCGACGCCACCAAGAAGTCGCAGTTGAGCGCCAGCTCGAGGCCACCGGTCACGGCCACACCGTTGACCGCACCGATGATCGGTTTCGACGTGGGAAGCGTCGACCCCCGTCGCCGGCCCGGACGGTGCCCGGCGTCGGCACCACCGACACCGGGCTCGTCGTCGTCGGCTCGGGGTGATCGCTTGAGCGGACCACCGTCGCGCCCGAGCTCCTTCAGGTCGAGCCCGGCGCAGAAGGCGGGATCAGCACCGGTGAGGATGAGCACGTCCACGTCATCGCGCCCGTCGACCTCTCCCACGATGCGCCTGAGCGCGCTGATGAGCTCGGTCGACAAGGCGTTGCGCGCCTCGGGGCGGTTGAGCGTGACGATGGCGACGCGATCGGCTACCTCGAGGAGCGCGACGGCGGGCTCGGACACGGTGGCGGCTGGGGGTGATCCGGACGATGGGGTTCGTGGAGCGTCGGTCGGCGGGTTGGTCGTCAGGTGGTGACGATGACGCTCGACCCGTGCCCGAACAGTCCCTGGTTGGCGGTGACGCCCACCCGGGCCCCTTCCACCTGGCGACCCGAGGCCTGGCCCCGCAACTGCCACACCAGCTCGCACACTTGGGCGATGGCCTGGGCGGGGATGGCCTCGCCGAAGCTCGACAACCCCCCGCTGGGGTTGACCGGGATGCGGCCGCCGATGGCGGTGTCACCGTCGCGCAGGAGGCGTTCCGCCTCGCCCTCCTTGCACAGGCCGACGTCCTCGTACCAGTCGAGCTCCAGGGCCGTCGACAGGTCGTAGACCTCGGCCACGTCCACGTCCTCGGGGCCGATGCCGGCCTCCTCGTAGGCGGCGAAGGCGATGGAACGGCGGAAGGCGGGGCCGTCGAGCGCACCCACGGCGACGGCGGAGTCGGTCGCGAAGTTGGGCATTTCGATCACGCTCTGGGGAAAGCGCGGCGTCACCGTCGACACGGCGGGGATCGTCACCGCCGGGGAGCCGCCGCCATGGCGCCGGGCGAAGTCCATGCTCGACAACACGATCGCCGCGCCGCCGTCCGAGGTGGCACAGATCTCCATGAGCCGCAGAGGATCGGCGACCATCGGCGAGGCCAGCACCTCGTCGGCGGTCACCTCTTTGCGGTACCGGGCATTGGGGTTGGCCGCCCCGGCCCGTGCGTTCTTCACCTTGATGGCTGCGAAGTCGTCCTCGGTGGCTCCGAAGAGCTCCATGCGACGGCGCGGCGTAGAGGGCGAAGTACGTGGGGTTGGTGGCCCCCATCAGATGGAAGCGAAGCCAGTCGGGGTCGTCCCGGCGCTCGCCCCCGACGGGAGCGAAGAACCCCTTGGGGGTGGTGTCGGCTCCGACCACGAGGGCGACGTCGCACAGGCCGGCCAGGATCTGGGCGCGGGCCGCGGCGATGGCGGTGGCACCCGATGCGCACGCCGCGTAGGCACTCGACACACGCGCCCCGGACCAGCCCAGCGCCTGGGCGAAGGTGGCGCCGGAGATGAACCCGGGATAGCCGTTGCGGATGGTGTCGGCGCCCGAGACGAACTGGACGTCGGTCCACGCCACGCTGGCGTCGGCGAGGGCGTGGCGCGCCGCGGCCAGCCCGTACTCGACGAAGTTGCGGCCCCACTTGCCCCAGGGGTGCATGCCCACCCCGAGGACGGCCACGCTGCGGTCGTCAGGCACCGGCGCCTCCCGATCCGGCCGTCACCGGCCGCCATTTCCACACCAGGTACTGGTGGTCGTCGTCCTCGTAGAGCACCTCGACGACGAGCTCGACCTCGGTCCCCACCGTGAGGTCGTCCACCGTGACCTCGGGCACGACCTGGCCCATGACGACCATCTTCTCCTCGGCGAGCTCCACCGCGGCGATGCAGAACGGCACATACGGATCGGCGGCGACATACGGCGCCGGGGGCGTGTAGCGCGCATCGGTGTACGACCACACCTTGCCCCGGCGACTGAGCGACACCTCGTCGAACGTGGTGCCGTCGCACCCGGGGTTGGCGCAGAAGACGTTCTGGCGGGGAAAGGCGTAGGTGCCACAGGCCTGGCACCGGCTCCCGAGCAGGGCGGGGGCGTCGCCACCGGTGGTGAACCAGCCCTCCACGGCCGGGACGCGGGTCTTGGTGCTGTCCATCGAGCCAGTCTAACGCTCCGTCAGATCCGGGCCTCGGGCTGCGTTCGGGCCCTATCCCGCCGCCGCCTAAATTGCATGGTTCGACCAACAAAACCGGGATCGTGTGCCCTGACGTTCCAAGATCGTGACCCCGCCATGGACCTCACCGTCGTCGACTCGTTCACCCACCAACCCTTCGCCGGCAACCCCGCGGCGATCGCCGTGGTGGACGGCTTTCCCGACGAGGCCCGCATGCAGTCCATCGCGCGCGAGATGAACCTGTCGGAGACGGCGTTCGTCGTGCCCCGCGCCGACGGGTCCTACGACCTGCGGTGGTTCACGCCCGAGGTGGAGGTGGACCTGTGCGGGCACGCCACGCTGGCCGCCGCCCACGTCCTCGGCGGGACGGGGACGTTCCACACCAAGAGCGGCGAGTTGATGTGCACGCCGGGGGGCGACGGTTGGATCGAGATGGACTTCCCCGCCGACACCCCCGTCACCGAGCCGGCGCCGCCGACGATCGCGGCCACGCTCGGCCTCGTGGCCGGAGCCGACGCCGGATCGGGCGCAGTGCCCGACCAGAGCTCGGCGGTGCGCGCCTTCACCCGTACCCGCGCCGACGTCCTGGTGGAGCTGGCCGGGGCCGACCTCGTCCGGGCCTTGCGTCCCGACCTCGGTGCGGTGGCCGCGCTCCAGTCGCGCTGTGTCATCGTCACCGCCGCCGGCGACCGCCCCGGCATCGACTGCGTCAGTCGCGTGTTCGCGCCGAACGCGGGGATCGCCGAGGACCCCGTCACCGGCTCGGCGCACTGTGCGCTGGCGGAGTACTGGGGCGAGCGCCTCGGCCGCGACACCCTGGTGGGGGAACAGGCGTCGGCGCGCGGCGGCGTGGTGCGCATGACCCGGAAGCCGGGGCGCGTCGTGCTCAGCGGACAAGCCGTCACGGTCTCGAGGGTGAACCTCGTGGTGTGAGCGACGCCCGGCGCGACGGCGGGTGGCAACATGGCGCCATGGATGCCCCCCGCACCGCCCGTACCATGTGGAAGCTCTTCGAGCCGTTGCACGCCGTGACCTACTTCGCCGACGAGTGCCTCGCGGAATACAGCGCGGCGGGGCTCAAGGGCTTCTGGATGGGTTACTTCGCCGGTCGGGCCGCGCCCATGGGCGCGGTGACACCCGGCGTCGTCGAGGCCACCTTCTTCAGCTTCAATCCCGACCGGGTCAACCGGGCCCTCCCCGACGCGTGGTCGTTCGCGGCCCCCGACCGCGTCCTCGACGCCCGCCGGGCCGGCATCGAGCGCGCCTACGGCCGGCTCTTCGGGACCGACGGCGCCGGCGCCGGCCTCGCCGAGGGTGCCATGGCCCGCGCCGCCGAGCTGGCCCGGACCGCGCTGGAGGCGTTGCCTGTCGACGGTCGCCCCCTGGCCGCGGCGAACGTGGCGCTCCCGTGGCCCGAGGAACCTCATCTGGCCTTGTTCCACGCCACCACCGTGCTGCGCGAGCACCGCGGCGACGGGCACGTGGCCGCCCTGGTGGCGGCGGGGTTGGACGGTCGCCAGGCGCTCGTGACGATGGCGGCGACCGGCGCCGTGCCGAGGGCGATGCTCCAAGCCGCCCGCGGTTGGGACGACGAGGCGTGGGACGCGGCCGCGGGCGCCCTCATCGAACGGGGCTGGCTCGACGAGGACGGCGCCCAGACCACGTCGGGGGCCGAGGCCCGCCGTGAGATCGAGGACCTGACCGACCTTCTGGCCGCCGAGCCGTGGGAACGCCTCGGAGAAAGCGATACCGAAGCACTGCGGGCCGTGCTCACACCTCTCGCCCGTGCCATCGCGGCGGCCGGTTCGGTCCCGGTGCCCAACCCCATCGGCCTCCCGCCCCCCGAGTAGCTCGACGGCCGGGGCCCCCGCCCGGGTCAGTCCCAGAGGTCGGCGGGTGCCTGGCCCAGGGGGTAGTGGCCGGGGAGCATCTCTCCCGACGCGGCCCGCTCCATGCGACGTTTCATCCCGGCGGACAGCGCGTCGGCCTTGATCATCTCGATGAACAGCGCGGTGGCGTTGCCGACATCGAAGAAGTCGCGTTGCCACGACCACTTCCAGTTCCCGGCGTAGCGGAACCAGCTCCCGCCGAGCCCGGCGATCACATACGGCGAGCCGTCGGGGCGGGTGCTGTCCGCGATCTGCTTCCACAGGCCGATCACCTCGCCCTGGTGGGGGTCGATGAGCACCTTCTGGTACGGGTACGTCCACCCGTCGAGGCCGCCCATCTCGAGACCGAGGGCGATGGTCCGGATCTCTTCGCGTCCCACCGCCATGAATTCCTCGTGGGGGCCGATGTTCCAGCCGTAGGTGGCGTCCTCGGTGTACATCTCCGCCATGGGGCGCCAGTCACCGGCCTCCTGAGCCCGGCGGTTGGTCTCGAGCCACCGCTGCACCATCTCCTCGAGCTCGTCGTACTCGAACGCCGGCACGTCAGTCCTCCTCGATTCGCAATGCGTGGGTGGGACAGAATTGCACGGCCGCCTCCACCTCGGCGCGCCGCGCCTCGGGGGGCGACTCGTCGAGGACGACGACGGCGTTCTTCGACACCGTGAACACCGCCCCGGCCTCGGACTCACACACCCCGTGACCCTGGCACAGGTCGCGGTCGACGACGATCCTCACCGAGCGCTGACCGGGTCGGAGGCCGGTGCCGTCGCGCCGGGGACGGCCCGGGGCCGGAACGTGGCCGCGCACGGCTGGGCCAGCTGCACCACCATCTTGGAGTGGTCGTTGCGGTAGGTGTCCGACGGCTGGGCCAGCTCGAACTCCCAGTGCCGCAACAGGACGGAGAAGATGGCCTTCAGCTGCATCATGGCGAAGGGCGCTCCCACGCAGCGGTGGCGGCCGGCCCCGAAGGGGATCCACGTCCACGGGTTGGCACGGTCCTCGGCCCGGGGCTCGAGATAGCGCTCGGGCACGAACTCGTCGGGAGCCGGGAAGTCCTCGGCGATGCGGTTCGACACCGCCGGGCTCGCTCCCACCAGCTTGCCGGGGGCGATGCGGAACCCCTCCACCTCGACCTCCTCCTTCACCACCCGCAGCACCAGGATGAGCGGGGGATGGAGGCGCAGGGCCTCCTTGATGGCCGACTCGAGCCGGGGCATGGCCCGCAGCGCCTGGTAGCTCACCTCTTCACCATGGGCGTAGAGCTCGTCGAGCTCGGCCCGCACCGCGTCGAGCTCGCCGGGGTGGCGCAACAGCTCGATGAGCGTCCACGCTGCGGTGCCGGAGGTGGTGTGGTGGCCGGCGAACATCATCGAGATGAACATGCCGGTGACGATGTCGGTCGAGAACTTGGGCGTGCCGTCCTCCTCTCGGATCGACATGAGGACGTCGAGCAGGTCGCGGTCGTCGTCGGTGGGGGCCGGCCCTGCGCTGCGCCGGTCCATGATCCCCTGCACCAGCTCCACGAGCCCGAGCCGGGCCTCGTCGCGGCGCCGGAAGCTGTCGATGGGCGCGTAGGGGTCGACGTAGGCGATGGCGTCGGTGCCCTGCTCGAGGTCGTGGTAGAGCTCGGCGAAACGGCGGTCGAGCTCGTGGCGGAACCTGCGCCCGATGAGACAGGCCGAAGACGTGTAGATGGTGAGCTCGGCGAAGAAGTCGAGGAGGTCGATGGTCCCGCCCCCGGACCACGTGCTCACCATTCCCTCCACCTCGTCGGCGATCGTCGCGGCGTGGCCCCGCATGAACTTGTCGCGCAGCGCCTGGTTGTGCAGCATCTCGCGCCGGCGTTCGGGGGGTGCGTCGAAGACCACCCCCTCTCCGAAGATCGGCGTCATGAAGGGATAGGCCTCGGCCTGGTCGAGCACCTCTTCGGGGGCACGGAAGAACATCTCGTTGGCCTCGGCCCCGGTGAGCAGCACCACGTCACGGTCGGCCAGGCGGAACTGCCCCACGTCGCCGCACTCGGTGCGCACCCGTCGCATGAGCCCGATGGGATCGACGCGCAACTCGTCGAGGTGTCCGTGCTCGCCCTCCCCGCCCGAGACCTGGGGCGGTTCGCGCCGTCCGACGTCGACGGTCATGGTGCGTCTCCTTCTGTGTGGTCGTGGAACGGCACCGGCCCTTCGGGCTGGACCTCGATCAAGGGGAGATGGGTGCCCGGTGGGGTGGTCACCGCCGCCATCACGGCCGCGGCCACCGCCGGGGGGCGCAGGAAGTGGCTGTGGCGGGCCGCGCCGAACCGCACCCATTCGCCGAGGACGGCCGCGGTGGTGTCGGGCCCCCAGTCGGTCCCCATCTCGGTGAGGGTCTGGCCCGGTTGGATGATGGTGGCCCGCACCCCGGTGCCCTCGAGCTCGAGTTGCAGGGCGCGCACGAGGCCCTCGAGCCCCCACTTCGACGCCATGTAGGCGGCCATGAGGGGGCGGGGGGCGCGGATGATGTCGGAGCTCACGAAGACGAGGTCACCGTGGTGCCGGCGCGCCATGGCGGGCGCCGAGCGCGACCACGAGCCGGTGGGCACCGAGGAGGTTCACCTCGATGGTGTGGGCGAAGTCCTTCGGGGACGTGGCCAGGGCGGTGCCGGGCGCGGCGTGCCCGGCGCTCGACACCAGGATGTCGACCGGGCCCACCGCCTCCTCGGCGGCCCGGGCGAATTCCTCCACCGAGTCGGCTTCGGCCAGGTCGAGGCGGTGCACGTGGGCTTCGCCGCCCGCGGCCCGGATGCCCGCCGCGACCTCCTCGCACCGCTCGACGCGCCGGGCCCCGAGCACCACGGGATGGCCGGCCGCGGCCAGCGCCACCGCGGCGGCGGCGCCCATCCCCGACGACGCCCCCGACACGACCGAGCCACGACGCTGTGGATGGGGGACGAACTGAACGGAGGGCACGGAGGCGATCCTGGCTCAGTTCGCCCGGCGGCGCGCCGTGACGGTGGTGGGGAGGCGGGCGAAGCCCCGCACGTTGATGGAATGGACCCGTCGGGCCCCGGCGGCGTCGATGTCGTAGTCGCCCACGCGACCGACCAGCTCCTCGAGCATGATGCGCGCCTCGAGCCGGGCCAGGGGGGCACCCAGGCAGAAGTGGCGTCCCCCGCCGAAGCTGATGAGCCTGGTGGTGTCACGGTCCAGGTCGTAGCGGTCGGGGTCGGAGAAGGCGTCGGGGTCGCGGTTGGCCGAGCCCACCAGCAGCAAGACGCGCTCGCCGTCGGGCACGGTCGTGCCGAGGAGCTCCACGTCCCCGGTGACGACCCGCAGCAGCATCTGGGACGAGGTGTCGAAACGAAGCGTCTCCTCCACCCACGCCGGGGCCCGCCCCGGCTCGGCCAGGGCCTTGGCCTTCTGGTCGGGGAACCGCCACGCCCAGTACCAGGCGTTGGCGAGGAGCTTGGTAGTGGTCTCGTTGCCCGCCACCACGATGAGGAAGAGGAAGGCGATGATCTCGTCGTCACTGAGCCGGTCGCCGTCGCCCTCGACGTCGAGGAGTCCCGACGTGAGGTCGTGGCGCCGGGCCCGGCGCCGCTCGGTCACCATGTCGGAGAAGTACCCGGCTAGGACGAGCGCCGCCTCCATCCCCTCTCGGGGCACGTCGAAGACGCCCTCGTCGCGGTGCACGAGCAGGTCGGCGAGGCGCCGCACCTCGGCCCGGTCGGCCTCGGGGACACCGATCATCTGCGAGATCACGTCCATGGGCAGCTTCCCGGCCACGTCGGCGACCATGTCGAAGCTGCCCGCCTCCACCGCGGCGTCGAGGTAGCGCACGGCCAGGGCGCGGATGTCGGGCTCGAGCCCGGCCACCCGGCGGGGCGTGAAGGCCTTGGACACCAGTGACCGCATTCGGGTGTGGCGGGGCGGGTCCATGGCCAGGAACGACATCGACTTGTGGGCCTGGGGCCCGTAGGCGGCGGGGTCGAGGGTCACGCCGTAGCGATTGGAAAGGTGGCCCGGGTCGCGGAAGGCGGCCAGCACATCGGCGTGGCGCGACAGGGCCCAGAAGTCGAACTCGTCGTTGCGGTACAGCGGGGCCTCGGCCCGCAACCGCGCGTAGGTCGGGTAGGGATCCTCGTGAATCTCGTAGTCGTAGGGGCTGTAGTGGACCGGGGTGCCGGTCCCGGCCCCGGGGTCGACGACGGTGTCGGAGCCGGTCACGGCGCGCCCGCCAGCACGAGGCGGGCCGCATCGGCCAGCGCGTCGGGCACGTCCTCGTACCGGATGTGGCCCATGCCCGCCCACAACATGGCCCCGCTGTAGGCGAGGTCGAGGCTGCGCACCACCGCCTCGTCGGCGTCGTCACCGAGGGCGTTGGCGATGCGCTCGTGCATGGCCGTGCCGAACAGCACACGCAGGGCCCGGACCTCGGGCCCGCTCCCGAGCAGTGCGGTCGTGCACGCCGCGGCCAGCATGGGGTCGCCCGCCACGAACAGGCCCAGCACCCGCAGCTCGGCGACGACGCGGTCCACCGCCGACGCGGCCGTACCGTTTCGGCCCGTCGACTCGGGCTCGGGCAGCGCCTGGAGGCGGCGCCACAGCACCTCGGCGAGGAGGTGGTCCTTCGACGCGAAATAGGTGTACGCGGTGGCGGGTGCCACCCCGGCCCGTCGGGCCACGTTGCGCACGGTCAGCCCCTCGTACCCCATCTCCCGCGCTTCGTCGGCGGCCGCCTCGAGAAGTTGCTCGACCACGGCGACCTGGCGCACGGTGAGACGCCGGCGCGACGCCTCGGCGGCGACGCCGGCCACCGCCGCGTCGGTCACGGCCGTGCCCGCAGCGCCACGGGGACCTCGCCGGGCGGGACGTGCGGGGTCCCGTCGCGCATGGCCGGGAAGCGGAACGTGGCCGCGCCCGTCATGCGGGTCATGGTGGTGATCTCCGCGTCGGGGAGGGTCTCGGTGTCCTCGTCGATCACGACCTCCCACCGGCAGTGCGGCACGCGGTCGGAGGGCAATCGGGGCGGACGGTGGACGGCGCGCACCCGGGCCTTGGGGTTGACGGCCTGGGCGGTGACGTCGAAGGTGCCGTCCTCGATGGTGTGGCACATGCCCGTCACCATGCGGTCGCCCCACGGCTCGACGTCCATGAGGGCGCCGCAGCTGTGCAGTTCGAAATAGCCGTGGTGGTCGTCGACCACCTCGTAGTGGACGTCCATGTAGTGGTGGGGGAAGCCGGGGTCGAGTTGCAGGACCTTGAAGATGGCCTCGATCCCGTCGCCCTCGACCGCCATGATCTCGCGCAGGCGGTCGCCGTAGATGGGGCTCGCCCCCCGCCATTCCTCGATGGCGAGCTCGTTGACCATGTCGGCGCCGAACCGGATGCCGATGGCGGCGCACATGGACCGGTCCAGGAGGTGCACGATGAGGGCGTACTCGCGCACCAACCGGACGAGGGCCTCCTTGGACAGGTCCTCGTAGCGGAAGTCGGGGTCGAAGGGCCCCGAGTAGTCATTGCGGTCGACCATGGCGTCAGACTACATTCCAGACACCTGTCTGACTAGAGGGGAATCGGGGCATCGATGGGGACGTGGGGAGGGGGGCGGCCGTGACCACCGTGGGGGTCATCGGGCTCGGTGACATCGGCCGCGGCGTGGCCGACGCCGTGGGCCGGGCCGGCCTGAACCTGACCGTCTGCGACCTCCGGGCCGACGCCACCGCTCCCTACGCGGCGTCGGCGCACATCGCGGCGACCCCCGCGCTCCTGGGCGAGCGCAGTGACGTCGTCATCGTGGCCGTGGTGGACGACCGCCAGGTCCTCGCCGTGGTGGACGGGACCCACGGTGCGCTGGCCGGGATGGCGCCGGGGTCGACGGTCGTCGTGCTCAGCACGGTGTCGCCCGACACCATCGCGTCGGTGGCCGGCTCGGCGACGGCCCGGGACGTCGACGTGGTCGACTGCGGCGTTAGCGGCGGCCCGGGCGCGGCCGCCGAGGGCACCCTGGTGGCGATGGTCGGCGGTGACGCCGCGGCGATCGACCGGGTCCGGCCCGTCCTCGACAGTTTCACCTCCCTGGTCGTGCACATGGGGCCCCTCGGTGCCGGTCTCAAGGCGAAGCTGGCCCGCAACCTCGTGCAGTACGGGTCATGGCTCGCCGCCTACGAAGCCCAGGTGCTCGCCGAGGCGGCCGGGATCGAGCTGGCCAAACTGGCCGAGGTCATCAGGGCGAGCGACAAATTGATCGGTGGGTCGTCACGCCTCATGTTCCGCGACACCGTCGCCCCCCTCGCACCCGACACCCACCCCGGCATCGTGACGGCCATGGCCAACGGGGCCGCCCTCGCCCACAAGGACCTCCGGGCCGCCCTCGCCCTGGGCCGGGCCCTCGACGTGGCGCTGCCGCTGGCCGCGATGACCGACGAACGCTGCGATGCGGTCTTCGGCCTCGAAGGCCGCGCCGGCCCGGGGGAGGAGCCGTGACGACGTCGTTCGGCGAAGAGCGCATGCTCGTCGACGGGTCGCTGGTGCGGGCCTCGACCGGCGCCGTGTTCGACACCGTCGACCCCGCCACCGAGGAGGTCCTCGGGGTCGCCGCCGACGCGTCGGGGGAGGACGCCGAGCGCGCCCTGGCGGCGGCCCGGCGTGCCTTCGACACGACCTCGTGGTCGACCGATGTCGCGCTGCGGGTGCGGTGCCTGCGCCAATTGCAGGCGGCCATGCGGGCCCATGCCGAGGAGCTCCGGGCCATGACCATTGCCGAGACGGGGTCGCCGTTGTTCATGACGCGCTCGGCCCAGCTCGACGACCCGGTGGAGTCGTTGGGCTGGGTGGCCGATCTCGCCGAAGGCTACGAGTGGACGACCGACCTGGGCCGGGCCGAGCCCTTGGGGATGCCGGCCCGGCGCTGGATCTGCCGCGAGCCCGCCGGGGTGGTGGCCGCCATCACGCCGTGGAATGTTCCCCATCAGATCAACCTGGCCAAGCTCGGGCCGGCGTTGGCGGCGGGCAACACCGTGATCCTCAAGCCCGCCCCCGACACGCCGTGGTGTGCCACGGTGCTCGGCCGGCTCATCGCCGAGGAGACCGACGTCCCCGCCGGTGTCGTGAACGTCCTGTCCTCCTCGGACCCCGCCTTCGGGGCGCGCCTGGTCACCGACCCCCGGGTGGACCAGGTGAGCTTCACGGGCTCGACCGCCACCGGACGCACGGTGATGGCCGACGCGGCGGGCACGCTCAAACGCGTGTTCCTGGAGCTCGGCGGCAAGTCGGCGTTCGTGGTCCTCGACGACGCTGACCTGCGCGGCGCGTGCGGGGTGGCCGCCTTCACGGTGTGCGTGCACGCCGGGCAGGGGTGCGCCATCACGACCCGTCTCGTCGTCCCCCGAGCGCACTTCGACGAGGCCGTGGACGGCGCCGTCGCGGCGCTGGCGACGCTGCCCGCCGGGGACCCGACCGACCCCGGCACCGTCTGCGGCCCGCTCATCAACGCCCGCCAGCGCGACCGCGTGGAGCGCTATATCTCCGCGGCGCGCGAGGGCGGTGGGACGATCGTGGTGGGCGGGGGTCGGCCCGTCGATCGGACCAGGGGGTTCTTCCTGGAGCCGACACTCATCACCGGGATCGGCAACGATTCCCCCGTGGCACGAGAAGAGATCTTCGGCCCCGTGCTCGTCGTCCTCCCCCACGACGGGGACGCCGACGCCATTTCCATCGCCAACGACTCCCCGTACGGGTTGTCGGGATCGGTGTGGTCGGGGGATGGGGACCGGGCCATGGCCGTGGCCCGCGGCATCCGCACCGGGACGGTGGGGGTCAACGGCGGCGTCTGGTACAGCCCCGACGTCCCCTTCGGGGGCTACAAGCAGTCGGGGATCGGGCGCGAGATGGGCGTCATGGGATTCGAGGAGTACCTCGAGACCAAGGTTGTGGCGGAGCCGGCATGAGCGGGCGCGACTCCGGTTCCGAGCGGCGGCCGCCGGCGCCGGACCGGGCCAAGGGCATGGCCAAGATGCAGGAGGTCTACAACTTCACCGTCGACCCCGACGACGTGCCCGGGGACTTCGTGGCCTACACCGTGGACCATCTCTTCGGCGACGTGTGGTGCCGCCCCGCGCTCGGGGTGTTCGAGCGGCGGCTCGTCACCGTGGGGGTGCTCGCCGCCCTCGGGAAGACCGACCTCCTCGACGTGCAGTTCCAGAGCGCCCTCGACAACGGCGAGCTGAATGAGGATCAGGTGCGCGAGCTGGTCGTCCACCTCACCCACTACGTGGGCTGGCCCCTGGCCACGGGGGTCAGCGAGGCCGCCGAACGGGTCATCGCCCGGCGCCGTCCCAAGCCGTCAGACTCCGAGACGCCGGGCAAGGGCTCGTGACCGGCTACGACTTCTCGGGCAAGGTGGCCGTCGTCACCGGGGCGGGGCGCGGCATCGGCCGCGCCTACGCCGAGGCGCTCGGCTCTGCGGGCGCGGCCGTGCTCGTGGCCGACATCGACGAGGGCGGGGCCAAGGAGACCGCCGACGCCGTGATGGCGGGGGGTGGATCCGCGGCCGCGGTGCGCGTCGACATCGCCGATCACGACTCGGTGGCCACCATGGCCGAGACGGCCACGCAGCGGTTCGGGGGCATCGACTACCTCGTCAACAACGCGGCGATCTTCGGGGGCATGAAGCTCGACTTCCTCCTCACCGTGGACTGGGCCTACCTGCAGCGTTTCCTCGAGGTGAACCTGCTCGGCGCCCTGGTGTGCACGCGGGCCTGCTACCGGTCGATGGCGGCGCGGGGAGGGGGAGCGGTCGTCAACCAGTCGTCGAGTGCCGCCTATCTCTACGCCGGCTACTACGGCTGGGCCAAGGCGGGTGTCAACTCGCTCACCCAGCAGCTCGCCCACGAGCTCGGCGGGATGGCCATCCGGGTCAACGCCATCGCGCCGGGGCCCACCGACACCGAGGCGGCGCGTTCGGTGGTGCCCGACCAGTACATGCGAGAGCTGGTGGGCTCGCTGGCGCTCAAGCGCCAGGGGACTCCCGACGACCTGGTCGGGATGTGCATGTTCCTGCTGTCGGACGACGCCCGGTGGGTGACCGGGCACATCTTCAGCGTCGACGGCGGCCAGGTCATGCGCCCGTGACCGCGGGGGCGGGCCGCACGCCACCGGTGGTGGAGATCGAGCACGCCGCGCAGGGAGCGGTGCGCGTCGTCCGCTTCAACCGCCCCGAGGCGCGCAACGCCTTCAACTTCGCGCTCTACGATGCCGTGACCGACGCCATCACCGAGGCGGCGGTGTCGACCGAGGTGCACGTGGTCGTGCTCACCGGCACCGGCTCCGCCTTCAGCGCCGGCCAGGACCTGAAGGAGATGGCCCAGCTCGTCACCGGGGATGCGACACCCGAGGCGGCCACCGGGTTCCGGGGGTTGCTCGACGCCGTGCAGAGCTTCGAGAAGCCGTTGCTCGCGGCGGTGAACGGCGTCGGGGTGGGGCTCGGGTTCACACTCCTGGCGCACTGCGATCTCGTCTTCATGGCCGACGACGCCCGCCTGCGCGTGCCCTTCGCCGAGCTGGGTGTGCCCCCCGAGGCGGCCAGCAGCTATCTGTTCCCCGTCACCATGGGATGGCAGCGGGCCGCTCACGTGCTGTTCACGGGCGCCTGGATGGGCGCGCCCGACGCGGTGGACGCCGGCATCGCGCTGGCCCACTTCCCCGGTGCATCGTTGCTGGAGGAGACCCTGGCCGTCGCCGCTGCCATCGCGGCGGCCCCGGTCGAAGCGGTGATGGCGAGCAAACGGCTGTTGCTGGCGACGCGCCGGGCCCAGGTGACCGCGGCGCGCGACCGCGAGGACACCGCCTTCGTCGAGCTCCTGGGCTCGGCGGCCAACCTGGCCGCGCTGGAGCGATTCGGCACCGGCTCCTGACGCAACGGGCGGGGCATCCGGGTCGGGGTAGAATGACCGGCCGTCCCCGAAGCGGGCCTCTGGTCCGGTTCTGGGTGGTCGCCGGCGCTTGTAGCTCAATTGGATAGAGCATCTGACTACGGATCAGAAGGTTGGGGGTTCGAGTCCCTCCAAGCGCGCTGAGCCAAGGTCCTGGTAGCAGCCTTACCGGGACCCCAATGGCAGGGCAGCGGCGGACGCCCGTCCCTACAGGAAATTCCACAGCTGTGGGGACGGGCATTCGATATGGGGATGTGGAGGTCTCGCCGCACGTCACTCGTCTGTTCCCGGCACTCGGCCTGGGTCGAGCGAGGCGTTTGCCCGGAGTCCGACTGACTGTTTGCACCCACGTCCATGAGAGCCAGCTTCATGACGGCTGACACCCTGTCCACAAATTCCGTCGCCTCGCCATCTCCGTTGACGTCTCGAATCCTGCCTTGCACCGTCTCCGCCACGTATCTTGTCGAGTCGAGGGAAGCTTCTCAAAGCACACGCTCGGCTCGGCCACGGCGACCCGACAATCACCTTCGCCACTATTCGCACGCGACGGCGATTGATAACGAAGACGTTCCCGATGTACTCGACCGGTGCTGAACGGTGGGTGAATATGACCCTCCGGCCCCATTTGGTGCCGAGAAAGCCGTTCAAAGGGAGTCGATCTTGCGATGCCCGCCCTTGGTGGATCGGCATCAATCTGACAGGAGCCAGGTGCCATATCCAAGCGGCGGCGTAGCATTCCGGGGATGACGGTGGTCTGTGGAGGGTGTGGGTCGCTGATCGGGGAGCAGGCGAAATTCTGCGCGCAGTGCGGCGCCAAGGTGCCCGGTGAGAGCACGGACGACGTCCGCAAGACGGTCACGGCCCTGTTCTGTGACCTGGTGGGGTCGACCAGTCTCGGCGAGCGCACCGACCCCGAGAGCCTGCGGGCTCTCTTGGAGCGCTATTTCGCGGCGATGCGAGCGGCCCTCGAGCGCCACGGCGGGACGGTCGAGAAATTCATCGGTGATGCCGTCGTCGCCTTTTTCGGCGTGCCCGTGACACGGGAGGATGATGCCCTGCGGGCGGTGCGGGCCGCCTTTGACATGCAACGAGACCTGGCCGAGCTCAATCCGGAGCTGGCTGAACGTTGGGGCGTAGAGCTAGCGGTGCGCATCGGGGTTAACACGGGCGAAGTTCTGGTGAGCGGCACAGCCGAGCACACGGTGGGCGATGCCGTGAACGTAGCCGCCCGGCTCGAACAGACCGCCGGGGCGGGCGAGGTGCTCGTCGGCGCGGAAACCTGGCGTCTGGTGCGGGAGTGGGCCGACGCAGAGCCGGTGGCACCGCTCGAACTCAAGGGGAAACAAGAGGCTGTGCCGGCATGGCGTGTGCGGTCAGTGGCGGGTGTCACCGAGGCTCGCCACTCCGACGCCACTCTGCGGGCGCGGCTCGTGGGCCGAGATCGGGAGCTGGGGATGCTGGGCCAGTGCCTCGAGCGCGCCGAGGCCGACCGCAGCTGCCAGTTGTTCACCCTGTTCGGCGTGGCTGGGGTGGGTAAGACCCGACTCACCGACGAGTTCCTGGCCACCCGAGCGCCGAAGGCTCGCGTGGTTCGGAGCCGATGCTTGTCGTACGGAGACGGCACGTCGCTGTGGCCCCTTCTCGAGATGTTGCGGGCGTCCGCCGGGTTCAGTGGGACCGAGGGCGAGGACGAGGGGCGGCGGCGCCTTGCCGGCGTGTTCGGGGACGACACGAGGACGGCACAGATCACGGAACTCCTGGCCCCTTTGGCCGGCCTCGGGGGAACGCCGGCGGCCATCGAGGAGATCCAGTGGGCAGTCCGACGCTACCTCGAAGCCCTGGCGGGCTCGGACTCGGTCATCTGGGTAGTCGATGACCTCCACTGGGCCGAGCCCGCCTTCCTGGCCGTCCTCGAGGACGTTGTCGACTGGGCCCGCGATGCATCGCTCGTCGTGTTGTGCGTGGCTCGTCCAGAGTTCCTCGACGACCACCCCACCTGGGGTGGCGGGAAGCTGAACGTGACCAACGTGTTGCTCAAGCCCCTGTCGGCCACAGAGTCCACGCAACTCGTCGAAGAGTTCCTCGGCGGGGCGGGCCTACCGGCAGAGGCACTCGACCGGGTGGTATCGGGCGCAGGGGGCACCCCCTTGTTCGTCGAACAACTGCTGGCCATGCTGGTCGACGACGGCTTCCTGGTGTTCGGAACCGATGGGTGGCAGGTGTCGGGCGACCTGGGCACTGTGACCGTTCCCCCGACCATCGGCGCATTGCTGGCGGCACGTCTGGAGCGCCTGACGGCTGGTGAGCGCCAGGTACTCGACGCCGCTGCCGTGGTCGGGCAGGTCTTCTACGCGGGGGCGGTGGTCGAGTTGACGGCGCTCGAACCGCAGGCCGTGGCCGGTCATCTGCGGTCACTGGCTCGGAAGGAAATGGTCCGTTCGGAGCGCAGTGACATCCCCGGCGAGGACGGGTTCGCTTTTACGCACATCCTGGTGCGCGACTCGGCCTACCAAGCCCTATCCAAGCTGCGCCGAGCCGATCTCCATGAGCGACTGGCCCGTTGGCTGGACAAGCGTAGTGACGTCCTTGCCGGCGAGGCCGACGAATTCGTGGGTCACCACCTGGCCGAGGCCGTGGCGCTGCGTCGCGGCGTAGGGGAGATCGATGACGGTGCCCTTGCCCACGAGGCGGCGAGGCGCCTGGCTGCGGTGGCCTGGCGCCTTATGGCTACAGACCTCAGCTCCGCGTCCGCTCTCTACGCCCGGGCCGCTGATCTAGTCCCGGGCACCGTGGCTGGATTGGATCTGAAATGCCGTCACGGTGTGGCCCTCTTCCGGGCTCAAGAGTTCGGACGCGCCCGCGTCATCCTCGACGCGGTGCTCGGCGAGGCGGAGCGGTGTGGCGATCGAGGATTATTCCTGCGGGCGCGGCTGGCATGGCTGGAAGTGGCCGCACACACCGAAGGCGACCTCGCCATGGCTGATATCGACGGCGCCGTAGCTGAGGCCTTGGATTATTTCGAATCCACGGGTGACGACGAAGGATTGGCGCATGCGTACGTCGCCCGGCGTCAACGACTGAACATGGAGGCCCGTTGGCAACCGATGATGGAGATCTGCGAGAAGATCATTTACCACGCGTCACATTGTGGCGATCACCATCTGGTCGAGGAAGCCCGAGCCTTTCGCTACGCGGCGATGTATTACGGGCCTCGTCCGTCCAATGAAAGTCTTCAACTTCTTCGTAAGGACGCGCTGTCGGGTGAGTCCACCCGAATCGCATACGGTACTCGCCGCATGGTCGAAGGCGTGCTCCTCGCCCTCGACGACCAGCCCGGCGAAGCGCGTGCAGCGCTAGCCGAGGCTCGGACCGCATTCGAGGAGATCCACAGCGACATGCATCTTTTTCATCTTGCTTCCTGCTCCGCCAACGCCGAGCTCATCCTGGGGGACGACGAAGCGACGGAGCAACACCTCGTGTTCATGTTCGACGAGCTCGAGCGCAGGGGCGAACGGTCTTATCTCTCAACCGTGGCGCCCATGCTCGCGGATATCCGACTGCGCCAGGGCGACATGGAGGTGGCGAAAGAGCTGACGGCCATGGGGCGGAGTCTGACTCACGAAGAAGACGTGGTCTCTCAGTCTCTTTGGCGCCTCATGGAGGCCAAAGTCGCGGCCCGGGTGGGGCATTTCGGCCGTGCCCTCTCACTGGCCGCCGAGGCCGTGGAATGGATGGAGCGCAGCGATCAACTGCAATGGATCGCGGACACATACCGGGGGCAGGCTGAGGTCCAGCTCATGGCGGGCCGGCCGGACGACGGCCGAACCTCGCTCCTGCGGGCGCTCGAACTCTTCGAAGCCAAGGGCGATATACCCGACAGCCGCCGAGCGCGCCAGAGCCTTGACGATCTCGCCTCCGCGTGAGACGTGGACCTGCGTCGATCAATTCAAATCGAGCGATCACGGAGGAATTGACGATGACCTATTCAGATCCCGTGGAGCGCATCCCCCATTCATTTCTGATCATTCGATCGGTGCGGGCCTGCCGAAATGAAACCCTTGTCCGAAGTCGACTCCTTCTTGGCGGAGAAAATCCCAGGTCTCTTTGTCTTCCACACCTTCGGCGACGGTCTGGAGGTTGAAGGCTTTGGCCATGCCGACAATAGCGCGTACAAGAGCTTGATTGGCCTCGCTCGTAAGAAGTTCGCGTACGAAGTCGATGTCGATCTTTAGGTAGCGAATCGAGAGCCTCTTGAGGTAGGTGAAGCTGCCGTAGCCAGTGCCAAAGTCGTCTAGCGCAACGCCGCACCCCAGATCAGCCAAGGCCTTGGTGAAATGTTCGCCCGCTTCGATGTCGCGCATGAGTGACGTTTCGGTGATCTCGAAGGTCAGATTGGCCGGATCGGCACCAGCGGCAATGAGTTCGTCCTCGATCAAGGGAAGGATATCGAGGCTGCCAACGGTTGCGGCCGAGAGATTCGCTTCCACCCGCCGCCCCCTAGCGGCGAGACGAATGGCTTGTACCACGACCCAACGGTCGATTTCCGCAATGAGCCCGTATTTCTCGGCGACTGGGAGGAAGGCACCTGGCGGGATGACCTCCCCTGTCCGGCTGATCATGCGGAGCAAGAGTTCTTCGCTCGGTACGCCCTCGTCGGCTGGGATGACGGGCTGCGAGTACAGGACCATACGGTCTTCATCGAGGGCATCGCGGATGCGTCCTAGCCAGCTGAGCGCCGCTAGATCACGCTGTGTCCGGCCGAGCTCATTGTGCTCTTCGGTAATATCGCGGAAGACCACGACTACACCTTCGACGCTGGCGTCGTTGCATAATGGGGCCGACGAGTAGGCGGTAGGGAAGATCGACCCGTCCTTGCGGGTAAATGCATCGGAGGTCACTCGGACTGACTGTCCAGTGGAGTTCACCTTGAGCAGCGGGCATTCGGAAGCAGGCACCGGCGTGCCGTCTTCCTTTTGGAAATGGATTGTCTCATGCATCAGCTTGCCCAGCAGTTCCTCGGGGGCCCAGCGAAGCATTCTTGAGGCGGCCGCATTGACGTACGTCACCCGCCCATTCACATCGAGAGCGTAAAGGCCCTCGGCCATGTTCTCCATGACGACAGAGCGGAACTCTTCGTTGCGCTTGTGCTCGCTGACATCCGCCGTGACCACCCCGACGCCCTGAACCTCATTTTCCACGAGGACGGGGTAGAAGCTGGTCAACCAGTGACTCGGCAATCCGTCAGCACCCGGCCGCGCTACCTCGATGTTCGCGATTGCCTTGCCCGAGTTCAGCACCTGCTGGTAATGAGCTCGGACCCGCGGCCATACCGACCCCAACACCTCGGCGAGAGTCCGACCCTGGGCCTCCTCCGGCGTGGTCCCATTGAGTCCTGCCATCAGCTCGTTCACATGCACGATTCGGAATTCGCGGTCGACGAATCCGATGCCAATGGGGGCCGTCGCTTGCAGCGCGTCCAAGATTGCCAACGACGCGGCCACTCCCCCTAAGCGGCCACCGAGTTTGTCCTGAAGGTGCTTGATGTCGTCGATATCGGTCCAGGTGCCAGCCCACCTGACAACCTTGTCGTCAAGTCCGAGTACCGGAAGGGCCCGGGCGACCATCCAGCGGTAGTCACCACCAATGGTCCGCACTCGGTATTCCAACTCGAAGGGAGTGTCGTGGCGAAGGGCGCTCTGCCAGGCGACCCGGGCCCGGGAGACGTCATCGGGGTGGACGACGCGCAGCCAACCCCAACCCGATGTCTCTTCGGGTGTCAGGCCGACGAGGTCATAGCCACGACGATTGAAGTACTCGGTAGAGCCCCCAGCATCGGTCACCCACACGACATGGGGAATCCACTCCGCGATGAGGTCCCACGGTGGTGTCACGTCAGGGTGACCCTCGCTCATCTGGCCTCGCTCACTCGCCGGGACGTCATGAGGCGAAAAATAGCCAGTCGGTAGAGCCGTTTGGCCTAGACAAACGGTCCGATTGTCTAGACGAATATCTAGGTGAGTCAGTCGGGAGCCCTGAGGAGCCTCGCCAGGAGTTCAGTTTGGGAGTGAACACCGAATTTCTTATAGATGGCGGCGAGGTGGTTCCGCACTGTGCTGGGGCTCAGGTAAAGGTCGGCCGCAATTTCTGCCACTCGCTTCCCGCGTACGAGCCGCGTGAGAATCTCCCACTGCCGCGTTGAGAAATTCCCGAACGGCATGTGCGCCCGAAGCTGGTCCATACCGTCAAGCACATCCCCACCGAGAACAGCGAGTTGCCGGTGAAGCTCCGAGGTCAGCTCAAGGCCGAACTCAGACAAGGCGGCGATCGCCAGACCAAGACGAGGGGGCGAGTGTTGACACATCGCCACGACCATGCACCAAACATCTCGCCAATTGGCATCGCCATCACGAACGTGCATCTGCAGCGTTGCTTTGCTTTCATCGGCTGCGACTCTGGCGACAGCCGAAAGGAAATTCTGGACGTCGGCGGCTTGAAACAGGCCCAAGAGGGAAGAACCCTTGAAGTCCTCAGGGCTGCGCCCGAGTATTCGTTCGATGTCGCTACTGACCAGCTCAATCGTCCAGTCATGGTCGGTCACGATGCCCGCGATTGTGATGCTGGCGTCAAAGAGCGGCCAAGGAACTGCCGCCGCGCCACACTCGATGATGGCAAGACCGAATCTGCCAGCATCCGTGGTCGTGAGTCGCACCCACGCATTCGCCTCGAACTCCGTGCCGTCAGCCTTGCGAAAGTGACGGACCGCCCTGTATCCCTGTATCGCACCCGATGCGAGCATCGCCCGCGCTGCTTCCACTTCGGGCTGGTCGACCGGGCTCAGAATCTCAAAGACGGGGACACCGTCCAACGAATTGGGGGTCCGACCGAGGAGCTCGCAAGCAGCCTCGTTCGCCTCCAGAATGATCAGGTCATCGAGGTCGAAGGCTATGAGTGGGTAACGGCTTTGGCGCAGGGCCCCAGCGATTACAGACGGCGTTCGCCCGCTTGTCATCGCAACCACCTCCCGTCGAGCGCCGTCCGCGAATTTCGCGCCCAGCATCCCGGAACATCCGCACTCAGAGACCCTTGACGGACATCGATGACGGTATGCAGCCTACGCACGTTGAGGCCCTTTCGCCATGGTGGCAGGAGAGCGGTCGCCACCATGCTTTCCGCTACGGGGCATGGCTGAAGCGGCGGCACCGCTCCGAGCACCATGAGGGCGGCCGCAGCCATCAAGGACAGATCCATCCTGTAGGAGAACTCGCTGTAGGCAGCTTCGACCACCGGTGGACGATCGAGGCGACGGCAGGGTTCTTGCTTGCTGTTGTCGCCGGACCGCTGACGATTCCAGTCGTCACCGCGGTCACGACGTCTGATCGGTACTGAGCAGCGGATGCCGATGGCCGCCAGCTGCCGTACGAGATTGTTCGTGAGCCGACCGCTCATGACGGATCCGAGCGCCACCCCCTACCCCCGCGCCGAGTTCGCGACGTGTGTTGTGGCTGAAGCCGCCATCCCGGAATGCTCAGGAGGGATCGCCAACAGGGGCGAGGAGGTGACCGGGGCGATCGCGATGCCGACGCCGGTCCCGGCCGATCCCAGCGTCTATCCCGAGCATCGAGAGCTCCGATGTCGGGGTCGAGAACGCGTCAGCTGAGCAGCAGGCCCGTTCCAGCCATGACACCGCCAACGAGTCATCGGGACGCGTGGGCCAACCCGGCCCCTCCCGCCCGCCAGTGAGAGCCGAGGCGATCACCAATCCCGCTTCATATGCGCCGCCCATCGTGTCCGAATTCAGACTTCGTCGCTCGGGGGCCAATCCAGAACAATCGCTCCGTTTGAGCCGCGCATCACATTTTGACGATGCTGAACTCTTAGAAAGCTAGTGCGGCTCCCGTCACTCGCTCCATCTCGTCTCGAAACTCCTCTGAGATCGCTTCCGAACCATCGAGTCCATGGTCCCCGAAGGAGATGGCGATGAACTCCGGTCGACTTTCCTCGGAAGGATTATGAATCCCAGAAATGCGTCGATCGCCGAGAAGCGGGGCAAGCACCTCTTCGTTTATGCGGCGAGTGACATCTGGCATCCGGTCTGATGCCGCGAAGAGATTGACAAAACGGGCCTTCACGACTTCCAGTCCCCAGGTGGGTCGGACATCTTCTCGTCTTCGTTTGTCCTGCTACGAGTTCGGGAACCTGACCTCGCTACCAAACAACCCTCATCTCCTCGATCACCGCGATGATCGCTCGTTCGGTCTCAGAGAGATCGACGAATTCCATCCCCACTCGATTCTCGCCTTGCGGTCCCAGGACGTTGTTCCTGATTTCCCCGACCAGACGGAGACTTACGGATTTCCCAACCGGCGCGTGGACTTGGACGACAATCCGGTGTCCGACCAGGTCGTCTCGCAAGTTGCCAAAGAGCTCGAGTCCCACGCCCAGGACTGAGAAGTCGATCACCGCGCAATCGCCCCACCCCGGTTGAGAGTCACCTTCGATGATGAAGGTGCCGAGCCAGCCACTGGCGGCGACCCGAGGGACGCGCCTGCGAAGTTCCATGTTCCTCACGCCTTCTGGGAGACGATGAGTCTGGATCGGAGCGCCGAGACGGGACGCTCGCAACACCATTCCTCCGACTCGAGGTCTCGCCTTGCTCGTAGAAGGCTAACGACACTTCGCGTCGGCGTGTGCTAGGCAACTGCCCTGTCCGCCTAGACAAATATCACTTTGTCTTGTCCGGACTTGGTTGGAGTTGAAGTACTGAGGTCTTCGCAGCGGTCTATTCATCGCAGTGCGAACTGAGGGTTGTAACTGATGAAAATGGGAGTCCGGGTCGAGGTGAAGATCCGCGCTCACGACAAAGCATTCATCGGGACTGGGCTAAGGTCCACGGGCGTTTATGCACCCATCGCTCATAGCACCGCGCTAGGGAGAGACCACGTGGCCGCCGGGGGAATTAGACGCACTCATCAGTTCACCTGAGGGACTGCCGGTGGCGGCGATCTTGATCGCGCTTGGGAGAGTCCACATGGCCCTCGGAGAACTAGAGGCACTCATCAGCTCACTCGAGGGGCTGCCGGTAGCGGCGATCTTGACCGAACTCCGCACCCACACGTTCATCGCCGTAAACGACGGCGCCGCCGCCCTGTTCGGCTCACCGGCGAGAGACCTTGCGGGTATCGACGTCCTCTCGCGTATCGACCCCAGCGATCGAGAAGCAGCCCGTTCGGCGTACAAGGTCATGGCCGACATGGTGATCGACGTAACCTACGAGCGTCTGCGCACATTGAGTAACAGTGATGCGATGCGTGAGACGTGATCGCATGCGATGACCAAACCTTCATCCCGCTACGGATCGAAAGGTTGGGCATTCGAGTCCCTCCAAGCGCGGCTGACGGAGGCACGAAATCCGAGGCAATCCCCGCCGACCGACGATCTCCTTGCTGGCTAGCACCCACCGGTTCGAGTGTGGTCGACCACCGTCGTCAGTTGCTCGCCCCACCGGCGGGCCCGCTCGATCTCGCCGGGCAGAAGATGGCTCTTGCTGTTCACCAGGAAGCTCTCGGGTGGCACCACGACCGAAAGACCATGGCGCGAGAGTTGTCGCGCCACCGCCTTGGACGCCCGGCCTGTGAAGAGGACCCGGGAGTTGATGCGGGTGTCGAAGGCCGCCGCTTTGGCATGGCTGTCACCGACCGTCTTGAGCCACTCGCGCACTCCGGGACCCGTATCGGCACCGGGCTCGAGCACCAGGTCATTCTCCGGCTTGGCGACGCGCACCGGCGCACTGCGACGGGTCGACGGCCACGACATGCCCCATGCGTGTGTCGGCCCGCCTACCACGACAAGGTCGAAGTCATCGAGCACAGCAGGAGCTGCGTCCACCCCGACGACGAGCGCGTCTGGGCCCAGCCCGTTCCCGATCGCCTCGGCGACCTGGCGCGTGCTACCGAACATCGATTCGTAGACGATGAGCGCTCGCATGGGACCACCTCCAAGATTCCTCCGTATTCCGGCTTCTCGTTCCAGATTCTCACGACGACCCCGAACGGACCAGGGCCGAATGTCAACTCGGCCGACGTCATGGGGACTGCCAGCGACCGACGCACCCATCAGGGGGCCGTCTCCCGAATTGGTCGATGCCAACGGACCGCCACCACGACGCGGACGTGCCCGGCCCCCGGACTGCGGGGCCGGGCACGTGTGCCCGCCTGCTATCCCGGTGTCAGACCGTCTCGAGCACCTTGTCGACCTGGTGCACCTGGGGGAACTCCTGGTCCTCGGGAACCCGGCGCAGGTGGAACACCCCGAGCAGCGTCAGCAGGAGCATGACGCCCGCCAGCACGAAGGAGATGATCGACGCCACCAGCGCGATCTCCCCGAACGTCGAGAAGGCATAGGCCTCGAGGAGCAGGCCCCGCAAGGTGGTGCCCTTGAAGACCGTGGCCACCTGGCCCGCCAGCTTGGCGTTGGTCGGGTCGGCCAGGGACGCCGCGCTCAGCTGGGCGTAGGTCTTGCCGCCGCCGATCTCCTGGAGGTGCACGGCGATGAAGTCATTGGCGTACACCTCGGCCTGCTGGCCCGTGACCAACGGTTGTCCCGCGTACTTGCTCACGGTCCCGATCATCGAAGGCGTGATCTCGGTGCCGACCTTGGCATGCGCGAAGGCCGCTGCGGGCGGGAACGTGATCTGCTGCTGGGCGAGCTGGCTGTGGACGTTGCTGTTGGCGAAGTTGTAGCCCCAGAGCCCGAGAACCCCGGCGACGAGCAGGACGACGACTAGGACCGCCCCGCCAGCGCTCAGGATCATGTCGAAGGTCTTGCGTCGCATGTCCGTCTCCTCTGTTATCTGCCATGGCTCGGCGTCTTTGCCGAGCCGCTCCTTTCACGATGCCTGACGGCCACGGTGGCGGGCAGGGTCGAAGGTCCCTGGTCAGGCGGGCTGATCGACCCAGAAACCCAGAGCACCGAGGTCCTGCATCCCCAGCCGGGGCGCGGATGCGGCGCTCATCGCCACCCGCCCGACCGGTGCCGAGAATCCCGTCGTCGCCGGAAGAAAGGATGCCCGCCCGGTTGCTAGCGGAGGTGGCGGACGTCGTCGGCTCGTGCGACGGCGTCCACCGAGATGCGCATCCGGGCGTCCACCACGAGGGCGCCGCTCGAGCTGGCGATCACCGGGTTGCAGTCGACCTCGGCGATCTCGGGGAGATCCTCGGCGAGCTGTCCGAGACGCAAGACCACATCCGTCAGCGCATCGATGTCAACGGGCGGGCTGCCCCGATAACCCCGGAGCAGCGGCGTGGCGCGCAGGCCGAGCACCATGTCACGGGCGTCGAGGTCGGTGAGCGGTGCCAGGCGTGTCACCACGTCCCCCAGGAGCTCGACGGCGGTACCCCCCAGTCCGAAGACCACTTGGGGCCCGAATTCCGCGTTCTGGACGAAACCGACGATGGTCTCGACCCCGCCGTGCACCATGGGCTGGATGACCGCTCCTTCCATGGCACCGCCGAGGGCGGCCGCCATCGCCGAGAATGCCGTCTTCACCGCATCGGGGCCGTCCACGCCGAGTCGAACGCCGCCGAGGTCACTCTTGTGGACGATCTCGGGGCCCCAGGCCTTGAGGGCGACGGGACAGCCGAGCCGGCGCGCCTCGGTTTCCGCCGCCTCGGCGTCCGGGACAAAGGTGGTCGAGACGACGCCGATCCCGTAGGCGGCGAGGATGGCCTGGGCGTCGGCCCCGGTGAGCCAACCCGATCCACTCGGACAACCGGCCGCGACCATGCGCCTGGCGTCGTTCGGGCTCGTGTTGTCGAGGACGGGGACGACGCCGAGGGGACGGGCACGCCATGCACCGTATGTGGCGGCATGGGCCAGCGCCCGGGCCGCGTTCTCGGGGTACGCGAAGCACGGTATGGGCCGAGATGCTCCGTGCAGGATCGGGCGGATCGCGCTGACGCCCAGGAAGCTCGCCACCACCGGCTTGTTGTGACCTTCGACGGTGGCCGCGTCGACCGCCCCCACCACGGCGCGGGCGACATCGTCAGCCCGGGTCACGAGGGGCGGTGTGAAGATCACGATGACGACATCGATCTCGTCGCTGGCGAGGAGGGCGCCGAGCGCCCGCGCATACCCGTCGGCGGTCGCCGATGCGGCCAGGTCGATCGGATTGCGCACGCTGGCCCCCGGGGGCAGAAGGCCGGCGAGGACCCCCTGGAGCTCGGTGGAGAGCTCGGGCACCTCCAAACCGTGACTGATGCAGGCGTCAGCGGCGAGGACCCCGGGGCCGCCTGCGTTCCCCACGATCGTCGCCCGCCGCCCGGCGGGCACGGGTTGGTGGGCCAAGATCTCTCCCACGTCGAAGAGCTCCTCGATGGTCTCGACCCGCACCACGCCCGTCTGGCGGAACAGTGCGTCGACCGCCTGGTCCGATGAGGCCAACGCGGCAGTATGCGACGAGGCTGCTCGCGTCCCCGCTTGGGTGCGCCCGCTCTTGAGCGCCACGATGGGCTTGCTTCGACCGACGTGCCGAGCGATCCGGCTGAACTTGCGCGGGTTCCCGAACGACTCCAGGTAGAGCAGGATCACGTTGGTGGCGTCGTCCTGCTCCCACCATTGCAACAGGTCGTTGCCGCTGACGTCGGCCTTGTTGCCCATCGACACGAAGCTGGACAAGCCGAGGTCCCGGGCGACCGCCTCACCCAGGATGGCGATACCGAGCCCTCCGGACTGCGACGCGAACCCAGCATCACCGAACAGCGGTGTCTCGGGTGCGAAGGTGGCGTTCATCGACACGCTCGGGCTCGTGTTGATGATCCCGAAGCAGTTGGGGCCCACCATGCGCATGCCGTGGCTGTGGGCCAGTGCTGCCAGTGCATGCTGGGCATCGGCTCCCTGCGCACCCCGTTCCGCGAAGCCGGCGGTGATGACGACCAACGACGACACACCCTTCGCCCCGCATTCCGCGATGGCCTGGGCAACGGCGGGCTCCGGCACGGCGATCACGGCCAGGTCGACGTCGTCGGGGATGGCCCCCACGCTTGGCCAGCACGGAACACTGGCGACATGGGAGGCGGCGGGATTTACCGGATAGACGGGGCCTTCGAACCCACCGGCAAGCAGGTTGCGCAGCAGTTCGTGGCCGATCGTTCCGCGCTGACGCCCTGCGCCGATCACCGCGATGGCGTGGGGCTCGAGGAGCCGACCGATGGACCGGATGACCGCCGTGCGGTCCCGGGCGTCGGCGGCGGCACGGGCTTCGGGAGTGGCCTCGATATCGAGCACGACCCTCATCACTTCGGCACTGCGTTGGTACTGACGGACGAATCCCGCTTCGGCGAAGACATTGAGCATCTTGTGATTCTCCGACAGGGTGTCCGCCGCGAACTGCCGTATGCCATGGCGCCGGGCTTCACTGGCCAGATGTTCGAGCAGGATCGTCCCGATGCCGTGGCCCTGGTAGCCGTCGTCGACCAGAAACGCCACTTCGGCGTCGTCCCGCCCCGGCTCGCGGTAGTACTGGGCGACGGCGACGATCCTGTCGTGGACCTCGGCGATGAGGACGACGACGTCGACCCCGTCGGGGTGGGTGAGCTCCTCGATCTCCTTCGGGGACATCTGGGGATGAGGGCCGAAGTACCGCATCACGATGGTCTCGTGGCTGAGGCGCGCATAGAAGGCACCGACCGCCGGGGCGTCTTCGGGTGTGATGACGCGGACGTGCGCAGTCGTGCCGTCGGTCAACAACACATCGACCCCCGGTGGCGAAACCTCGACGTCCATCATGTCCAGCATCGCCGTGGGATCGGGTCTCCACAAGTGGCGAATGCCCCGAGAGTTGGAATGGCCCGTCCTGACACGGAAAAGGCCGTTGGGCCCTGGACTGACCCGAGACGGTGCGCGCAAGGTGCGATATGGCCCCATTGGCATCCCACGAAGCGAATTTCTCTCTGGTCGAGCTAGACCGGGCGGAGTGTCTGGAGCTCTTGCACAACGCGGGGATAGGGCGGGTCGTCCTGAGCGTCAAGTGCATCCCGGTCGCCCTCCCCGTCAACGTCTCCACGCTCGACGGCGACGTCGTCTTTGCCACCGACAAGGGCTCCAAATTCGACGCCGCCTTTCTGGGCATGGTCGTGAGCGTCGAGGTCGACGGCTTCGACCGCATCTACCACACGGGCTGGAGTGTCCTCGTCACCGGGATCGCCGAGCTGCTCACTGATCCGAGCGACATCGATCGGGCCCGCCACATGCCCATACAGCCGTGGGCCCCCGGGGCCCACCCGTTCTTCGTACGTGTCCCCTCGACGGTCGTCTCGGGACGCCGTATCGCGTGGGAAACGCCTCCTCGAGTGCACGCGCCGTGACGACCGACGAGGGCGAAGACCCTGATCAGAAGGAGGTTCAGCGAATTCCCGCCCGGGTCCCGGCTCGGGTGGACAGCCTCGCCAGCCTGCGCGTCGTGACGCAACGCATGCTGGAGTCGGGGGTGGGGGCGGTCCTGGTGGAAAGCCCCCTGGGCCCGGTCGGGCTCGTGAGCGCCAACGACGTCATCGAAGCAATCGCCGGTGGCGCCGACCCCGACACGGTGTGGGCCGGCGAGGTCGCCCGGCCGCCACCTCGGATCGTGAGCTGCCGGCAACATCCGGCGGTGGTGGGCGAGGAGATGGCCGCGTCCCGGCTCGAGATCGTCGCCGTGGTCGACGGGGTTGCTCCGGTGGCGCTGGCGTCTGCCCTCGACGTCCTGGATGCGGTCCTGCGCGCCGCCAGGGAGGGCGCCGGCAGTTCCCGATCCCCAGGGGTCGGCAGTCCCTCACCCTGAACAGTGGCCGTGTCCTACGGGCTCGGTGCCTGAGAAGGGACGACGGCGACGGGTCGGTCAGCATGGGACACGACCTGCTGGCTGGTGCTGCCGAGCACGAGCCCGGGATGGCCACCCGCGCCGCGACGTCCCACCACGACGAGGTCGGCGGCCTCCTCGCGTGCGGCTCTCAGCAGGGCCGTCACCGGGTCGCCGTCGATCACCACACAGCGGTAGGTCACTGCGGCCGCGGCGAGCGGCCGGCACCATTGCTGCTCGAGCAGAGCGACCACCCGATCTCGATACTCCACCGGCGGCACGATCGACTCATCGCCGAGATGCGCGAGCAGGCCCAGGGCGTGCACGGCGACGATCTCTCCGCTGGTGCCCTCGACCAGAGCGGCGGCCCATGTCAGGGCGCGCCCGGAGTCCTCAGACCCATCGACGCCGACGACGATGCGAACCGGTGCCGTCATGAGCCGCGGCGCGCCCGAGGGTTGACGCTCGCCCGGGCCGACGAACCGAAAAGTTTCATGCGCGGTGCTCTCCGAACCCGAACTTCAGCGCTGGTCCGGTCCGACCGAACCCGTTGATCCCCACTCGAATCGTCATCGTTGGTTTCCTTTGGATTGGGCCTAACCAAGCTGACCTGGGTCCTCAGCGGGGCCGGTTCCCCCAGCATGCTCGGCGCCTGGCGATGATGCCTAGGGCCGATCGACCTATGGTCGCCGACGGATCCTCGGCGACGGAGTAGGTCGCTCGTCCGGGTGCCCCGCCGAGCGCCAACCCCTGACCAACGTCGGGCCGTGACCGGGACCTTTGACCCTGTTTGGCCTCGGGCCTACGTCGGATGATGATCACACATGCCCGCTCGCCCCCAGGGCTCTGCGAAGCAGGTGAGTCAAATGGCGATCGCCTAGACCACCGCCCACAATGAAGAAGGAGTCGTCATGGCATCGAAGAAGGCCCTGGTGCGGCCGGCCAGTCCTCGGCTGGCCGAGGGTACCGTGACGCATATCGAGCGCCGGCCGCTCGACTACCACCTGGCTCTCAAACAATGGGAGGGCTACGTCGAGGCGCTGGAACGCAGCGGGTGGGAGATCCTCGAGGTTCCCCCGGCCGACGACTGCCCCGACGGGGTCTTCGTCGAGGACGCCGTGGTGGCGTTTCGCAATGTCGCCGTGCTCGCACGTCCCGGCGCCGACACCCGCCGGGCCGAGGTGCCCGGAGTCGAGCAGACGGTGGTGGAACTGGGTTGCTCCATCAACCGGATCCGCTCGCCGGGGACTCTCGACGGCGGAGACGTGCTCAAGATCGGCGACACCATTTACGTCGGGAGCAGCGGCCGGACCAACGCTGACGGTCTTCGCCAACTCGACAGCATCCTCGGCCCCCTGGGCGCCCGGGTGATCGCCGTGCCGGGGCCGCTTCGCAAGGTGCTCCACCTCAAGTCGGCGGTCACCGCACTCCCGGACGGGACTGTCATCGGATACCCGCCGCTCGTCGACGATCCGTCGTTCTTCCCCCAATTCCTGGCCGTGCCCGAGGAATCGGGCGCCCATGTCGTCGACCTGGGCGACAACAAGATCCTGATGGCGGCGGACTGCCCCAGGAGCCATGAGATGTTCGCCGACCTCGGCTACCAGGTGGTCACCGTCGACATCGGTGAGTTCCAGAAGCTCGAGGGCTGTGTGACGTGCCTCTCCGTCCGGCTGCGCGAATTATCGACATCATTGTGATGACCCTCGGCGTCAGGCCTCCATGCAAATCGGGATGGACAACCCGACGCTCGAGAAGTGCCCCGTTGTTCCCTCGAATTGTCAGGCGGTGCGTTGCATGAAGACCTTGAGCGCACCGGTCTCGCCGGCACGAGCGAAGGTGTCATAGGCGTCCATGGCCTGGCCGAGGCCGAACCGGTGTGTCGTGAACCGGGTGGGATCGATGCGCCCCGCGCTGATCAGCCGAAGTAGCGTCGGGATGCTCGAGGTGTCGACGAGACCGGTGGTGATGGTCACGTCCTTGATCCACAACGACTCGAGGTGCAGCGAGACCGGCTTGCCGTGGACACCCACGTTGGCGACGTGCCCGCAGGGGCGCACGAGCTCGGTGCACAGCTCGAACGTCTCGGGTACGCCTACGGCCTCGATCGTCACGTCGGCCCCGAGTCCCGCGGTCAACTCCCCGATGGTGTCGGCGGCCTCTTCCGGTGGCACCGCCCGGTCGGCCCCGAATTCGAGCGCCAGGTCGCGACGACTCGCCACGGAATCGATGGCCACGACCGCAGCAGGCGAGAACAACGAGGCGGCCACCAGCGCGGAGAGGCCTATGGGCCCGCAGCCGACGATCGCCACGACGTCGCCGGGTCGGACACCCCCCGCGAGCACGCCCACTTCATATGCGGTAGGCAGGATGTCGGCGAGGTAGAGCACCTGCTCGTCGCTCGCCCCCTCGGGAACCGGGTAGGTCGAGTTGTCGACGAAGGGAACCCGGGCGTATTCGGCCTGGACTCCGTCGATCAGATGCCCGAAGATCCAGCCGCCGCCCCCGAGGCACTGGCCGAACCGGCCCTCCCGACAAAAGCGGCAGTGCCCACATGCCGAGATGCACGACAACAGGACCCGGTCCCCCTCGCGACGGGTGTGGACGCCGGTGCCACGCTCGATCACCGTGCCCACCGCCTCGTGACCGAGTACCCGGCCTGGCGTCACAGCAGGGACGTCGCCCTTCAAGATATGGAGATCCGTGCCACAGATGGTCACCGAGTCGATCTGCACGATGGCATCGGTGTCCGCCTCCATCTTGGGATCGGGAACCTCGTCCCAACTCTTCTCACCAGGTCCGTGATAGATGAGCGCCCGCATAAAACCCCCCGATCGTCTTCCGATCCCATGGTCGCCCACGCCGGAGCAGGTCTCTAGGGGCAAAGGTCCTTAGCTTTGTTCCGCCTTCCCCACCCCGGAGGCCGGAGTCTCCGAAGCGGCCCTCCGGGGGCCGGCTACCGCAAGTCCGACGGTGGGTCTCGACCGCAGTGGCGTCGTCCTCGGATCGGCCGCCGGTTCAGCGTCATCACGCGAGGCGGCGGCGTCCACGAGCTCGCCGAGCGCGCTCGGGATGGCCCCGGCGAGGTCCCATGCTCTGGGCACGAGATCCGGACAGGTGATGATGCCGAAGCCCACGCGGTCGTCCTGGGAGAGAACGGTGACATTGAGCGCTGCTCCGTCGGTGATGGGCCCGAAGGGGTAGAAGCCCACCACGCGTGCCCCCGCCATGTAGAGGGGGACGGGGGGCCCAGGGACGTTCGAGAGAATCAGGTTGTGGATCACGGGATGATGATCGGCGAGGCGAAGGGTCGAATAGAGCCGGGCCCCCACACCGAGGGCGTTCAGCGAGCAGAGCTCCGCCCAGCGCATGAGGGTATCGGCGCCGACGATCGTGTGGATCTCCTTGGCCCGGGTATTGGTCAGGGCAACTCTCTGGAGCCGCTTGACGGGGTCCTTCTCGTCGGTGCCAAGTGTCGAGAACATCACCGAGAGCTTGGTCGTTCCCGCCCGGTCGATGGTCTGGTCGTGCACCGACACCGGAACAGCCGCCAGAAGCGGCCGGTCCGGCAGCTCCCCCCGATCTTCGAGATAGTGGCGAAGGGCCCCACCCAGCACGGCCGTGATCACGTCGTTGACGGTCACACCGAATGCGCGTTTCACTTCCTTGATGTCAGCCAGCGTGACGTCGACAAAGGCCACGGACCGGCGGGCAGTGATCGTGGCGTTGAACGAAGTGCGGGGTGCGTCGAAGGGCCTTGCCGTCGGAGCGTCACGTTGGGGGTGACGATTGAGATGCCACAGCGTGGTGGTCAGTCGAAGGGTCGTCTCCGGTACCAGGCGGGCGAGCGTCAGAGGCTGGGCCAGCCGACCCGCCAGGCTGCGTCCGAGCAGCTGCATCGGGTTCGGTGTCTTGCTGGTCTGACCCCTGTGCCTCGACGAAGGAGCCCGGGGTGCGGGCATTGGCTCGAGATCGAGCAGGCGTCCCATGATGTTGGCAGCCGAGACGCCGTCGATGATCGAATGATGCATCTTCACGACCACGGCGATGCGTCCCCCTGCCAGCCCTTCGATCACCGAGATCTCCCACAGGGGTCGGTCCCGGCGCAGCTGCCGGCTGGCGATGGCGCCTACGCAGTCCGCCAGGGCCCGGTCATCGCCCGGAGGATCGAGGACGAGATGGCGGAGGTGGTGGTCGAGGTCCAAATCGGGATCGTGCCCCCAGAACGGTCGGCCCAGGTGCAGGGGGGCGGCGACGAGCTTCTGATGCACAGCGCGCATGGTCGGCAACCGTTCGGACAACATCGACCGGACACGGTCATAGGAGTACCCCGACGGCATCGTCGACGGATCAAGGATGAGAAGTCCACAGACATGCAGGTGCGTCGCAGGCGTCTCGCAGTAGAGGAACGCGCCGTCGAGGCCTCCGAGGCGCGCCATGAGGGTGTCTCGCCCGCTGGACTTGCGACGCTCGTCGCCAGAGTGGTCTTTGTCGATCGAACCCACTCCCCAATTATCCAGGGGGGAACGACGCCGACAGTGGCAAAGGTCCCAAGATGCCTCCTGTCGAGGACGGCGCTAGGGGATCGGCACCCGCCACGTGAGTGATGTCCCGCCGGTGTCGAGGTTCTCGACCACCAGTTGTCCGTGGAGCTTCTCGGCCCGGCGGCGCAGGTTCACGAGTCCGAGGCCACCTTCGCCCGTCTCGCTCGTGCCGAGTCCCCGGCCGTTGTCACAGACCTGGAGGGTACACAGTCCGCCGCTCACGGTGAGATGCACGCTCGCCTCGGACGCGTCGGCATGGCGACCGACGTTGGTCAGTGCCTCCCGTACCGTGGCAAGGAGATGCTCGGCGATCTCTTCCGAGATCGCCGCGTCCACGGGCCCGTCGATCGCTGTCGAGACCTCGAAGCCCACCACCCCGTTGAGGTCCCGTACCAGCGCCAGGAGAGTTGCTCGGACCCCCTGTTCGATGTCCGACGACCCGAGCTCGTAGATGGTCGACCGTACCTGGCGAATGGTGGCGTCGAGATTCGAGACCGCCTCTTTGAGCCGGTCGGCCAACCCGGCGGCCTCGGCTGCTCCCGCCATGCTCTGGAGCGAGAGGGTGACGGCGAAGATCCGTTGAATCACCGTGTCGTGCAGATCTCGAGCGACGCGGTCGCGATCTTCGTAGACCGCAACCTCTTGGACGCGCTCGATGGAGACGAGCGTTCTCGATGGCGATCCCTGCCGCCAGGGCGAGAGCTGCCACCAGCGCCTCGTCGTCATGCGTGAACTCCGACCATCCGATCTTGTCGGTGAGATAGAGGTTCCCGTAGACCTCGTCGCGCACTTTGATCGGAACACCGAGAAACGACGCCATTGGAGGGTGGTTGGGGGGGAAGCCGAAGCTCTCGTCGTGCGAGCCCAGGTTGCTCAATCGCAGAGGACGGGGGTCGGTGATAAGGAGACCGAGCACCCCTCGCCCCGTGGGCCGAGCCCCGATCTGCTTCTCTTGGTCGGGGTCGAGGCCAACGGTAAGGAACTCGGCCAGAGCGGTGCGGTCGTCGTTCAAGACGCCGAGAGCGCCATACCGAGCCGCTGTCATCGAGCACGCCTCCTCGATGAAATGGTGCAGAAGGACGGGGAGCTCGAGATCTGCTTCGAGGAGCAGGGTCGCCTCCAGCACCCTGCGAAGCTTGACGGGGTCCTCGATCGAGCGAAACGGCACCAAAACGAGTCTACTGGAGGTCCCCCCATTCGATCGGCGGCCCTTTCAGGCAATAGAGAGCCGCTCGGTGGGGGTCAATCGGTTGTTCACGAGACCGCCCACCATAAGGTGGGTTGCCTTCGTGATGGGCAATTGGGAGGATTGCAAGGTGACTGTGCGCGTGTTTCTCCTCGATGATCACGAGCTGGTCCGGACCGGCCTTCGGGCGCTGCTCGAAGCGAGCAAGGACATCGAGGTGGTGGGGGAAGCGGCGACGGTGGCTGAAGCGCTGGCCCGGATCCCTCCGACACGCCCCGATGTGGCCATCCTCGACGTCCGGCTCCCTGACGGCAGTGGTGTGGAGGTGTGCCGGGAGATTCGGTCCCATCTGCCCGAGGTGGCGTGCGTGATGCTCACGTCGTACGCCGACGATGAAGCGCTCTTCGCCGCCATCATGGCCGGTGCCGCCGGCTACGTGCTGAAGCAAGTCGAGAATACTGATCTCGTCGATGCCGTTCGCCGGGTCGCAGCAGGCCAGTCGCTCCTCGACCCCGTTCTCACCGAGCGAGTGCTCGAGCGCCTGCGCGAGGGCCCTCAGGTGGATTCTCGGCTCGCCAGCCTCACCCATCAGGAGCGTCGGATCTTGGATCTCATCGCCGACGGCCAGACGAACCGCCAGATCGCGGCGTCGATGTACCTCGCCGAGAAGACCGTGAAGAACTACGTGTCCAATGTGCTGGCCAAATTGGGCATGGAGCGACGTACGCAGGCCGCGACCTATGCCGCCAGGTTGGACGAACGTACCCAGAAGGGATTGCGAGACGACGCTTCGGGCACGTGAGGGTCCGGCCTTATCGGTGACCCCATTTCAGCTGGGCCCGTTCGCGCTCCCCAGTCGGCTCTTCGATCTCGCCGAGAGGGATTCCCCGAGACACCACGGCTCGCTCGAGCCGAGTCCGCTCGGGTTGAGGGCGGCTGTACCTGACGAGACTGACCTCGATCCCAAGCTGCCTTGCCAGCTCGATCAGGGCAACGTCGTACGCAAGCTGGTCGGCGACCGCGGCCGGGGCCCAATCCGACTCGGTGTATGACGACCTGTTGATGTTCAATCGATCCCGAGCTTTCACGAGTTGAGCCAGGGTATCCGCGGTCGTCGAGCTTTCACCATCTGAGTGGCGCTGGCTGAGTGCGTCGCTCAGGAGCCGCGCGTAGATGGACATGCTCTCAACTCCTGTCTGATTGTCCTTTGCGTCATGGTGTCATCTTCAGAGTGCGCGCCGACGTCCCTGGGCAGCCAGAGCCAAAGGTCACAGGAGTGAGTGCTCGGTGTCACGGGATGCCCTCACGGCCCGCCCGTGGCCGGTGGGGCCAGGCTGAGCACCTCCTCGAACCCCTCAGCCAGACAGGCCATGAAGACCCCGACGTCGGGCACCGCGGCAGTGTCGACGGTGACCCCGATTCCGCAGGTACCGTCGTAGGACAGCAGGGTGATATTGGCTGAGGCTCCGAGGGTGGGACCGAACGGCACATACGCGGTCATGCGAGCGCCCGCCAGATACACGGGGAACGCGATGCCCGGGACGTTGCTCGCCAGGAAGTCGACATGTTTCAGCATGCTCCCGACCACCTGAGGGGGAAGCAGATTGAGCGCCCCCGCGATGGTGTTGGCGGACGAGACAGAGCGCTCGTGTCGCGCCCGCCTGCAACGCTCCCCGATCGCCTTGATCCGGGCCATCGGATCGGCGAGGCCGACGGGCACCGTGAAGCGGGCCAGGGTGATCCGATTTCCGGCCGCCGGGTCGTCGGGCCTGCGGACGCTGATAGGCAGCGTGACGCGGAGCTCGTCGACGCTTTGGCCGTGATGCTCGTGGTACCGCCGAAACCCGGCGGTGATGGCCGCCATAAACCCGTCGTTCACGGACCCGCCCCCCACCGCCGATGCCCGTTTCAGGTCGTCCAGGTCCACCTCGAGCATGGCGAGGCGTCGTCCCAGGCCGCGTCCGGTCATGATCGGAGAGAGCGTGTGGGAGACCGGCGCGACGGTTCGAGCAACCGAACACATCGTCTCGATCACGTCCCGTGCGCTGCGCACCGGATGTCGCCCGCTTCGCCATAGCGAGGGGAGGGCGGTTGTCGCCCGGCGCCGGACGAATCCACCGATCATCCGGCTCTGGTGGAGCGCCGAGGCCGAGACGAGCTCCGAGGTCCCGCCGGTTGTCTCATCGGGCGCTTCAGGCAGCGCACCCTGGCGCGGTGGATCGGAGCTGGTGTCGAAGAGCGACAGCAGCAGTTGCATGCCTCCGATCCCGTCGGTCAGGGAATGGTGGAGCTTCATCACCAGGGCTGCCCCTCCGCCCGTCAGTCCCTCGACGAGGGTGAACTCCCACAGCGGATGGGCCGTGTCGAAGCTCGCCATCGCCGCCCGGCGGGCCATGTCGATCACGGTGTCGGGCGTATGGGGTGCAGGGGTTCCCACCCGTTGCAAGTGCCGGGTCAGGTCGAACTCGGGGTCGAGGGTCCATCGTGGTGTCGCCAGGCGACCGGGGGGTTCCACGGGCCGTTGACGGAAGATCGGTACCAGTCGGGTGGCCCGCTCGAGCCGATCGACGAGGACGGCCCAGTCCGGTGACCGATCCAGCCATGCGACCGCCACGATCGTCGCCCTCAGGGCGGGATCGCTCTCCATGTACCAGGAGAAGGCATCGCTCTCCCGCATGAACGCATCGACGTGACCGGACACGATCCTCCTCGGAATTGGACCACTGCAAGTTGCTCTACGCCAGATGGCGCGCCGCGCACCAGGGTCAAACGTCCCGAGCCGGACGCCGAACCTGAGATCTCGACCCGACGCCGCCCCACCGGTGCGCCCGGAGGGGCACGGTCGCTGAGGGCCGGGCGGCAATTGTCCCCGGAAGCTATGGGCATTCGGCCCTGGTATCGAGGTGCGCCCTGCGCCAGCATCGGCAAAGAGCGGTTGTTTCGAGCCATCCAAAGTCACGGGGGAGGTCGCAATGTCCATCATCACCATGCCGGTTCGGGGTCGCAGCCACGGTCGGCTGTACGACGCCCTCTGGAAGCGCCAGCTCACCCGCTACCCGAGCACGCCCGCACGCATGGGCTACCTCGGCATCGTGGTGCTCACGACGATCGTCCTCTACTACCTCTACTACGTGGAGGGGGCCATCACGCCGTTGCTGCTGCCCTACTACCACATGTCGTTCCTGTACTTCCTCTACCTGTTGGTCGTGTCGAACGCCATCGGCGCGTTCACCGCCATCATCGGCGGCCTCTCCGACAGGATCGGCCGGGCCAACCTGACCATCTACGGCACGCTCACCGTGGGGCTCGTCCAACTCGTGGCGGTGCCCCACATCCACAGCGAGTTCGGTTTCGCTCTGGCCTACTGCGTGATCGGGTTCGTGGAGGGGATCATCCTCGTCTCCACACCGGCGCTCATGCGTGACTTCTCGCCGCAGATGGGCCGGGGAGCGGCCATGGGGTTCTGGGCATTGGGCCCGACGGTGGGCAGCCTGTTGGCCAGTGTCGTCGCCACCCGCACCCTGATGCACCTCCACCCGTGGCAGGACCAGTTCGTCATCTCCGGTCTCGTCTGCATGGTGGTGGTCGTCATTGCGTTTGTCGCCCTGCGCGAGCTCTCTCCCCAACTCCGCGACCAACTCATGGTGTCGGAAAACGAGCGCGCCCTCGTCGATGCCCGCGCCAAAGGCATCGATGTGGAGAAGGCCACACGGCACCCGATGAGGTCGATGCTGCGTCTGGACCTCATCGCCTCGTCCCTGGGGATCTCGGTGTTCCTGCTCATCTACTTCGCATCGGTCAGCGTGCTCACGCTGTACTGGGTGGTGATCTTCAACCGCACCACCGCCGATGCCAACGGCATCAACATGTGGTACTGGGCGTGCATGTCACTCATGCTCGTGGCATTCGGCGTCTTCTCGGACCGGTTGAGGGTGCGCAAGCCGTTCATGCTGGTCGGAGCGGCCGGAACGATCGTCATGACCATCGTGCTGCTGCGTCAGATCGACCATCCCACCACGGGCTACTACTCCAACGTCTTCGTGGTCGTGCTGCTCGGCCTGTTCATCGGCATGACCTACACCCCGTGGATGGCCGGCTACACCGAGGCCGTCGAGGCCCACAACCCGGCCCTGTCCGCCACCGGACTGGCGGTGTGGGGCTGGATCCTGCGGATCGTGGTCGCCCTGTCGTTCATCGTCCTCCCCCGGGTCATCACCACCTCCACCACCCTGGTGGACAACCAGAACGCGGCGACGAACCTCCAGACCTTCGAGCTCGCTCAGCCCTATGTCCCCGCCACCGGCAATCTCCACCCGTCGGCCGCGCCGGCAAGCGTCATCACGGCGCTCAAGGCGATGCAACCCTACGGTCCTGGGCAGGCGTTGGCGGCGCTCCTCCAGACATACGGGAAGACCCACGACGTCATGGCGGGGATGGCGGCCGTGCCCGCCTCGCTCAAGATCCAGGTTCAGGGTCTGCTGGCCTTCTCGCCCCTAGCCACCGACATCCAAAACGGGCGCCCGGTCTCGGCCGCCCAGGTGGCGGCGGTGCACGCCAGCTCGCCGCAGCTCGCCACGCTGCTCAGCGTCGAGAAGAAGGTGATCCCGGCCCAGAAGGCGTCGAGCAATGAGTGGAAGCGGTGGTGGTGGGTGTGCGTCGCCGGGCAGCTCGTGTTCCTCGTGCTCGTGTTCTTCATGCGGGGACGGTGGAGCCCACGGGCCGCCAAGGCCGACTTCGACCAGCACGAGATGCTCGTGGCGGCCGAGCTCGCCAAGCTGCGGGAAGGCAAGTCCCAGCCTGTCGAACCGATGCCGGTCCCGGTGTTGGCACCCACCGGCACCGAGGACGGTGGGCTATGGGTGCACCAGGCCGGCGCACCGGTGACAGCTCAGCTCGTCTCACGTCGATCAGGGAGATAGGGAGAGGGTCATGAACGACACACCGCCCCTCGTGATCGAAGGCGCCACCGTCATCGACGCTTTCCGTGCCAATGTCCGGACGATCCCGGGGCGCCCTGCCCTGCGCCGCCGTGCGCATGTCGGGTGGGAGACCTTGACGTGGGCGGACTACGGACAGGGGGTCGACGAGGTCACCGCCGGCCTGGCGGATTTCGGCATGGGCCCCGGCGAGCGGGTCGCCATTCTTTCGGGAAACCGGGTCGAGTGGCATCTGGCCGACGTCGGCGCGCTCGCCAACGGGGCAGTGACGGTCCCGATCTACCCCACGAGCTCCGCCGAGCAAGTGGGGTACATCCTCAACCACTGCGGGGCCCGCTTGTGCTTCGTGGAGAACGATGAGCTGCTGGCCAAGGTGCTCGAGGTGCGCGACAGCCTTCCCAAGCTCGATCGGGTGGTGGTCTTCGACGACGGAGCACGTCTCGACGACCCGTTCCTCGTGGGCTTCGCCGAATTGCGAGCCGTGGGAGCGGCCCGCCTGCAACGGGAGCCGGGGATCGCCGAGGAGCGGGCCTCGGGTGTCGTTCCCGAACAAACGGCGACGTTCGTCTATACGAGCGGCACCACGGGCCCTCCCAAGGCGGCGATGTTGACGCACGCCAACATCATGTGGACGATTCGAAGCGCCGCATCGCTGGTCCACCTGTCGCCCGGCGAACGCTTCTTGTCGTTCCTGCCTCTGAGCCACGTTGCCGAGCGCGGCATGAGCGAATTCGCTCCCATCACCGTCGGCGGTGAAACATGGTTCGCCCGCAGCCTGGCGACGGTGGCCGAGGACCTGCTCGACTGCCGGCCGACCGTATTCTTCGCCGTGCCCAGGGTGTGGGAAAAGCTTCAGATGGCGGTGCTGGCCAAGCTGGAGAACAGGCCGTGGCTCACCAGACAGGTGGTCGGGACCTACGTCAAGTTGGGCCGGCACCTCGAGGCCGAGCGGGAGGCGGGGAGACGCCCCGCGACATGGGAGATGCTGCCTCGCGAGCTGCTCGACGCGGCGGTGGGGGCGAGGATCCGCCAGGAGATCGGTCTCGACCGGGCCCACATCCTGATCACTGCGGCCGCCCCGATTCACCCCGACCTGGTTCGCTGGTTGCACGCCATCGGGCTTCCTGTCATCGAGCTCTACGGCCAGACCGAGGTGTGCGGGCCCACCACGTGCAACCCCCCAGAGGACAACCGGGTGGGTACCGTCGGGCGGGCCCTTCCCGGGGTGCGGGTGCGCGTCGCCGACGACGGGGAGATCCTCGTCCAGGGGGGCAACGTGTGTGCCGGGTATTTCAACGACCCCAAGGGCACAAAGGCGCTCATCGACGACGAGGGTTGGATGCACTCGGGAGACCTCGGGACACTCGACCCCGACGGATATCTCCGCCTCACGGGTCGGAAGAAGGACCTCATCATCACCGCCGCCGGGCAGAACATCGCCCCGCAGGACATCGAGATGGAACTGAAGAGCCACCCGCTCGTCGCCGAGGCTGTCGTCGTCGGCGAGGGACGACGCTACCTGACGCGCGCTGCTGACGCTCGACGCCGAAGCGCTCGGGGAGTGGGCCCATGAGCGGGGCAAGGTGGCCGACTACGAGAACCTGGCGGGGGATCCCGATGTCCGGGAGGAGATCGACACCCTCGTGGCCGAGGTGAATGCTCGACGCTCCCGGGTGGAAGGGATCCGCAAGCACCGGGTACTGGCTCACGAGCTGACCGTCGCGGCCGGTGAGCTCACCCCGACGCTCAAGGTCAGGCGGGCGGTAGTGTGCGAGACCAACCGTGATCTCATCGAAGACATGTATGCCGAGACCTTGTGACGGTTTGGGGACGGATCGAGGGCAATTACCCGGCGGCGACCGGCCTACGACGTTCGGGATGTGGTGAACCTCCCCCCGCCTCGCGAGGTCGACGTCCCCGTTGTGGATCTGGCCCGTTTGCTACCGCTCATAGGAGAGCAGCGCTACAGCGCCCTCGTCGGTGAGGCGGCTCGGACCCGGGTCGCGCTCCGAGGCAGCACGGTGTGGAACGTCAACTCGACCGCCATGGGCGGGGGAGTGGCCGAGATGCTGCAGGTGCTCGTCGGGTACATCCTCGGCGTCGGAGTAGCCGTGCGCTGGCTCGTCATCGCCGGAGACCCGGCGTTCTTCACCGTCACCAAACGTCTCCACAACCGACTTCACGGCCTTCCCGGTGATGGCGGTGGGCTGGGCAAGGCGGAGGCGGGCGTCTACGAGGCCGTGACGTCGGCCAACGCCAGCGCCATCGGGCCGCAGATCCGCCCCGCCGACGTGGTCATCCTGCACGATCCTCAGACGGCTGGGCTGGTAGCGCCATTGCAGGCCGCCGGCGCCATCGTGGTGTGGCGATGTCATGTCGGCGCCGACGTGCTCAACGAGTGGACGGAGGACGCGTGGGACTTCCTGCGCCCGCATCTGGCGACCTGTGACGGCTTCGTGTTCACTCGCCGGCAGTACGTGCCGACCTGGGTTCCAACGGACCGGGTGTCGATCATCCCCCCTTCGATCGACCCGTTCTCACCCAAGAACCAGGAGCAATCCCCGCCCGAGACGGTGCGAATCATGGTGGCGATGGGCCTCGTCGACCCCACCGATGCCGGGAAGGCCACGTTCACCCGCCGGGACGGATCGGTAGGTCTTGTCACCCGGCGGCCCACGGTCGTGGGGGAAGGGCCGTTAGATGTCTCGGCTCCTCTGGTGGTCCAGGTGTCGCGGTGGGACCACCTGAAGGACATGGCCGGGGTGATGGCAGGCTTCGCATCGCGGGTGGCGGGACGAGGTGGCGCGCAGCTGGCCCTGGTGGGCCCCGCCGTCGATGACGTCACCGATGACCCCGAAGGTCACCAGGTGCTCGAGCAGTGCATCGACAGGTGGAGCGCCCTGCCCCTGCTCCAGCGCCGCCACATCCACCTCGTGACCCTGCCGATGGACGACGGAGACGAGAATGCCGCCATGGTCAACGCCCTACAACGTCATGCCACCATCATCGTCCAGAAGAGCCTGGCCGAAGGCTTCGGGCTGACCGTCGCCGAGGGCATGTGGAAGACCAAGGCCATCGTGGCATCTGCCGTAGGGGGCATCGTCGACCAGGTGGTCCCAGGGACAGGCGTGCTGCTCGACGATCCCGGTGACCTCGAAGCGTTCGGTGACGCGTTGGCCTTGCTGCTCGATCGCCCCGAGGAAGCCATGCGCCTGGGAAAGAATGCGCGACGCCACGTCTTGGAGAGTTACGTGGGTGACGAGCACCTCATCCACTACGGCACGCTCATGGAGCGGCTGAAGGCGCGCTGAAGGCGCGCTGAAGGCGCGCCGACCGATCCTTGTCAGCGTCTAGGGGTCGGGGGGGCTGGCGTGAATGATCCGGCCCGTCACCGTTCGGGGAATGATCTTGAGCCAGCGGTCCGCCGGCGGAGGTGCCCACGAGTGCACCGTCAGCGCTCGCAGCGCCTCCGAGCGCTCGTCGATCGACGAGGAGATGTCCTCACCGATCCCCTGGATCAGCACGCTCCATCCCACGCCCTTCTCCCAGTCGACATGGTCGACCTCGAAACTCACCGCGGTCATCGGCGCATGAAAGACCTTGGCCCCCTTGTTCGTTTGAAGAACGACCGTTTCGCCGTCCATCGCGAACCGCATGGGCAATACCAGAGGGACTCCGTCCACCACCACACCGAGTCGACCGAGGCGTTGTGTTGCCATTCGGGTCAGACACTCGTCAGGCTCGAGTTCCTCGATCTTGCCCCTGTGGTCCATGGTCGATCCTCTCTGTCGACGACACGAGACGTCCCGCCGAGAATGTATCTGCGAAAGTCTGGCACCCAAAGTCAGGACCGATCACCTACGTTCTCCACCACCAGAAGCAGCGGCCTCAGCCATCCGCCGCCATTGACGGTGGGCGCGCGTCGACGCCGGAATCCGGCGAGATCTTGTCCAGCTTGAATCGACGGCCGGTGACGACATCGAGGCTCACGGTGAAGATCATGTCACCGGGCCGGGGGACCAGGGGTTTCGGATCCGCTCTGGCCAAGGCCTGGCGCTCGTCGTCCGACAGGAGCTCCGCCGTGCCCCGCACCAGCACGCTCCACGCCTGTCGGGACTCCGGGTCCACATGGTCGACCTCGAAGGCCACGACCGCGCCGGCCATGAGGTCGACCAAGCGGCCGGGTCCGAGACGCACCACGATGCGATGGTCGACAAAGGCGAAGTTCACGGGCTGGACAGCGGGCGCCTGCGGAGTCGAGATGCCCAATCGTCCTGTCAATCCCTTCTTGGCGGCCGTGGCGAGCAACCGGGCACAATCGCCGAAGGGGAGCAATTCTGACCCACGTTCATCGGTCCACATAGCAACAGGGTCGCGCCACTTCCCCCTCGCACCCAGGGTCTTTGGTCCTTCCATGACCCGGTCGTCGTCCGGTCGGACCAGCGGTGGGCGCGGCGGCGACGGGGAGTCATCGTTCGGCGCCGGTCCATGGCTCGGACCGGACACCCGAGGGCACGTGACCGCGTCACCGGGTCAGGCCAGCACAGCGATCCAGAGTTCCGTAGGATCGCATTCTTCGAGGTGGAGGACAGCCATGGTCGACGGGGAGCAGGACAGCCAGACGACCCCCCCGAGTCCCGAGGGCGGAGGAGGACTCGCCCCGAGTCCCCCTCTCTCCTACCCGCCGTCCCCGGCTCCCCTTGGCGCCGGCATGATGCCCGGGCCGCCACCGATCTCCTCGGCCGACCGGGTGTTCGCCGCCTGGCAACGACGTGGTGACACTGACTACATCTTCGACTACTGGACGGCCCTGGGTTGGACGATCCTCACCCTCGGGATCTACGGCCTCTATGTCTTCTATCAACTGGTTCGCCGCATGCGGGACCACAACATGCGGCGCGTGGAGCTGCTCGATGCTGCCCTCGCATTCAGTTGGGAAGAGGCCGGGCGGCGAGGATTGCAGCAGGAGCTGACTCCGTCGTTCCAGCGGGCCGAGGCCCACATGTCGGTGCTCCGCCGCATGACAACAGATTTCCGGGACCCCGTCATCTGGCTGGTCCTGTCCATCGTGGCCCGAGGGATCGTCGAGCTCATCGCCTTCGTTCTCCTGGATCAGGACCTCGTCAAGCACGACCGTTCTGAGGTCGGCGTGGAGTACGAGCTCTCACTGATATTCGGTCGCCTGGGCCAGACCGTGACCGAGCCCAACCAGGCTCGGGTGAAGGCCCAGAACAATTACGCGGGCCGGATCGTGGCCACCGTGTTCTCGCTCGGGATCTACCTGTTCTGGTGGTACTACAACCAGATGATCGAGCCCAACCGCCATTTTCAGAACAACTGGGCCCAGGAGGTCACCTTGGCGGCGGCCGTCCAGGCGCTTCGCTGAAGCAGACACAGAGGTCGCGGAGTCGAAGCCCGAGGATCGAGCGTCCCCCGGGCCCCGGGCCCCGGGCCGGCGGCCCGAGACCACTCCGCCACCAGAACATGGAGAGCCCCGTCGCCTCGGGTGGTATGGCAAGAAGGGTCTTTCGGCCCTGATCCAGAGGGAAAAGACGCGCCGATCGAGGTGAGGTGGCTCACCCAGGCGACGGTTTGTCCGCAGATCGCAACCCGAGAGGACGCTTCTTCGTCTGGTCGGCTCTGGCCGGGTTGATCGCCGCCGTCTTTCTCCTGTGGATCGTCTTCGGAATCGGCGGTGCTCGGGTGACGGATGCGGTCGACGACCTCGGCGAACTCCTGGCCGCCATCTGTGCCGCCCTGGCCTGCGGGTGGGCGGGCCGTCGGGCATCGGCGGGCAGGGCCGGTTGGGCACTCCTGGCGGCATCGAGCGGCGCTTGGGCCGTGGGGGAGGCCTTGTGGAGCTATTACGACCTCATCAGAGGCATCCAGGTGCCGTTTCCCTCCCTGGCCGACGTGGGATTTCTCTCCGCCGTTCCTTTGGCGTGTGCCGGGCTCCTGCTCTTCCCCGGGTCCCACCGACGGGCCGCGTATCGCGTGCAGAACCTTCTCGACGCGTGCATCATCGCCACCGCTCTGCTCTTCGCGAGCTGGGCGACCGTGCTCGGACCCCTGTACCGTTCCCACCAGGGTGACGCTCTCAAGCAAGTGATCTCATTGGCCTATCCGGCCAGCGACGTCGTCATGGTGTCTCTGGTGGTGATCCTGATCTCACGTGCCGGGCAGCGGGCGTGGATGAGCTTGGGCTTGGTGATGGCAGGGGTGGTCGCCTTCGCCGTCGCCGACAGCTCCTTCTCGTATCTCACTGAGGTCAACAATTACGGCAACGGCAACGTTCTCGACACAGGATGGGTCGCCGGGTACCTCCTGATCGGTCTCGGGGCCCTGTGGGCGACCGTATCCCCCCCTCGCCGGGTCGAAGTGGCGGAAGTATCGACCGTGTCCTTGGTGGCACCGTACGTACCCGTCCTCGTGGTGTTGGCCGTGACGTCAATTCAGCTCCTGCGCGGTCGACACATCGAGCCGGTCGGTTGGTTCATGGCGTTGGCGCTCATCGCGCTGGTCCTCGGCCGCGAAGGGCTGCGCTTGTGGGACCAGGCGACCGTGACCCGTCTCCGGGCTCCCACCGCGGGCCCCACGACGCGCCGGGCGCCGTCACTGGATTCCGATGCCCTGTTGGATCACTCGACATGACCGGCCCGTACGGTTCTGGTCGATCGAGCGGACGGACGGTGTCGCTTCTTTCGCCATCGGTCGGCATGCATCCTTCATCGAGGTTGGCATGTGGCTCATCGCGACCGGTGGGAAGCACGAGTGGCAGTCGCTTGAGCGCATGGATCGTCCGCTCCGTCATCGTGGCGACGACGGCGTTCGCCCTCTTCGACCTCTCGCTCCTTGTGTCTTCGGTCCACCATTAGGTGACGTCGTCGGGCGCCCTTGTGGTTCCTCGGAGGCGCGCTACCGTTCGAGGAGGCGGAGCGCCAAGCGCCGGCCGCGCCCCTGCTTGACGGCCAGGGCAATCCAGAGTTGGAACAGCGCATCGATAATCGCCTCTTGGTCCTCACCGACATACACGGGGCACAGTCCGACACCCTCGATGACCGTTTCGACCATGGCACGGTCGCCTTCGGGAGCAGAGAAGAACATGTCTGCCCGCCCATCGGCGAACACCGGGTCGGCCACGTTCTCGCCACCGAGGGTGTTGAAGGCGCGTGCATAACGAACAGAGGAGGGCAACGCGGCTCGAGCATTCGAGACCGCCTCACCCATTCTGTTGGTGGCATCGATGACGAGCTTGCCGGCAAGACCGGATTCCAAGGCAGCAGCGATGTCGGCAACCGCCGCGCCCGGAACCGCGAGGATGATCACGTCGGCTCGAGAGACGGCCTCTTCGAGCGAGACCACAGTGGCATAGGGAACGGCCACGTTATCGTCACCGGGTTGTCGGGAGCCGAAGGTCACGTGGTGACCGGCGAGCGCCAGGGCTCGACCAAGGGTGGTGCCCATGAAGCCTGTGCCGATGATGGTGATGTCCATGGGTCTCCGTTTACTCGCGTGCAAGCGTGAGGACGGCAGCCCCGTTCACGTCGTCGTGGGCGAGGTCCGCCAGCGCCTGATCGGCGCGGTCGAAGGGATAGGGGGTGGTCGACACCCTCAAACCGACGCGAGCCGCGACCTCGAGGAACTCGTCGCCGTCGTGACGGGTGTTGGCGGTCACGCTGCACAGTGTCCGTTCCTCGAAGAGATGGCGTTCGTAGTTGAGAGTCGGGATGTCTGTCAGGTAGATGCCGGCGATGGCCAGGGTCCCCCCCCGATCGAGAGCCGCCAGGGCGGGTGGAACGAGGGTGCCCACGGGGGCGAACAGGATGGAGGAATCAAGGGGCTCGGGTGGGGCGTCGTCAGCACCCCCCGCGCTGGACGCGCCCAGCTGCAGGGCGAGCTGGCGTGCGGCGGCCGAACGGGTGAGCACGTGCACGCGGGCCCCTTCGGCGATGGCGACCTGGGCCGTCAGGTGGGCCGATCCCCCGAATCCGTAGATCCCGAGCCGGCCTCCGGGAGGGAGGCGGGACTGGCGCAGTGCCCGGTACCCGATGATGCCCGCACAAAGAAGCGGAGCGGCCTCCTCGTCGGTGAACGCGGCCGGGATCAGGTAGGCGTAGCGTTCGTCCGCGACCACGTACTCGGCGTAGCCGCCGTCGAGATCCCAGCCGGTGAACAGTGGGGAGGCACAGAGGTTCTCTCGCCCTGTTGTGCAGAACCGGCACATCCCGCACGTGTGCGCCAGCCACGGGATGCCGACCCGGTCACCTTCCCCGAAACGGACACAGTCGGACCCCATGCCCTCGACGGTTCCGACGACTTCGTGTCCCGGGATCACGAGGTGACGTTTGGGGTCGAGGTCCCCCTCGGCGAGATGGAGGTCGGTGCGACACACCCCGCACACCCGCACCTGGACACGGATCTGTTTGCGATTCGGGACAGGGACGGGCCGGCTGATCTGCGTCAGGGGTTTGCCGTCGATGGGTCCGGGCGAGTCGACAGCCCATGCCTGCATCGTCTCGGAGGTCATTGGCGGCTCTCGATGGGTGACGGGGTTCGGTCGGCTCGCTACCACAGAGGGCGGAGGTGTCCCTCGAGCGCAGGCGGCGGTGACGCTCTCACGCTACTTCCGAAGGCGGTACCCCGGCCCAGGGTTCGAGGCGTCTGCCGCTCTCAGACCGCTGGTCTCGCCGCCCGGGCGCGCCGGCCCGGTCTGCTCAGTCGCCCTGGAGATCACGCCGGGCGAACCCGATCGCACCCACGACAGCGCCCACGGCTCCGACGGCGATCAAGGTCCCGTCGACCCTCCAGTCCGGCGCCACGGCGGGGGCCGCCGCCATCTGGTGGAAGACCGAGGTGTCGAGGACCCAATGGCTCAGAGCGCCGATCCCGCCCACGATCTCGACGAGCAGGGACCACGTGAGCACGCCGTAGGTCACCACCGACGTGGCTCGTGGCCACAAGCCCATGGCGAGGGCCCCGATCCCCAGGATGCACAACGCGGGGGGGATGATGTTCAGGCCGGCGTCGAGTGAGGTCGTGAACCCGACCTCGCGCGTGCTGGCTCGCTGTCCCGAGCCAGGTGAAGACGCCGGCGAGTACGCCGCTGACCGCTAGGACCGAGGTCGCCACCACGACGCGTCCGAAGAACCATGCCGTTCGGGACACGGGCCGGACGAGGAGGTGCTCCAGGCGGCCTCCGGCTTCTTCGGCCCTCGCTGCAGTGACTAGAGCGGCTCCGCTGAACGCGACCAGGAGTGCCACGATCAGGAACGCCACGCCCAGGTAGGCGTCGGCGCCGGTGCCGGGAGCTCCGAGTCGCGTGAAGACCTGCTTCAACGACGAACCCGAGATGGTCGCACCGGCAGCTCGGGCCACGAGACCCAGGAGCAGGCCGGTGACGGCGATGGCGGTCCCCCACCCGACAACGGTCGGCCGGATCAGACGAATGGCCAGTCCGGTAGGCCCGAAGAGCAGTCGCAGACGTGGTCTCTCGGTGGTCCGGTCGGGCAGCGTGCTCGCTCCCAGGTCACGGGTTCCGGCCAGCTGGACCGCGGCCCAGGCGCAGATCGTCGTGAGGGCGAAGATGGGGAGCAGGGCGAGGGGACGAGGAGCGGTCAAGGGCTGGAGCTCCTCGACCCACCCGAGGGGCGACATCCAGCGCAGCCAGTGCAGACCGATGCCGGAATCCGCCGTCATGCGCAGCGCGTAGCTCACCCCGAGAACGGCTGCCGCGTAGGCGGCCGCCTGGCGGCGGGTGGGCGCCAACTGGCTCGTGAGTGCCCCGACTCCCAGGAACATGACCGCGCTCGACACGAGGGCCAACGCGAAGAACAGGGCCGGCCCCGGAGCGATGCCGACCTTCGACGAGTGTCCGGCCACGATGGTGATGAGGGCGGTGACGACCCACAGGGTGGTGACGCCCGATGCCAGGCCGCACAGCGCCTGGGCGGCGGCGCCTCTTCTCGTGGTCTGGCCCGACAGCAGGATCTCCCACCGCCCCGAGCCCTCCTCGCCGCGCAGGAGCCTGGTGCTGGCCAGCAGGCCCCACACCGCGCCCAGGATCATGAGGGTCATGGACGTCTTGAACACGGTGAACCCGGCAACCGTCTGCAGACGGCTGGCGGGACCGAACAGGGCGGTCGTCGCGTTGTTGGACCCGAAGGCCGTCTCCAGCTGCCGCCTTTGCGCGGGTGTCTTGTAGATCGACACGTAGCTCAGGGCCGACGACGCCACCACGACCCCGAAGACGTATCCCCACAGGACGCCCGAGCGGACCGCCTTTCGTGCCGTCAGGGTGCCGATCACCTTGGCCGGCGACCGCCGGACCCGTGCCGGCGCCCCGAGCGTGAGATCAGTCGTCATGGATCACAGGTTCCGTCGACGGCCCGTCCCCGCCGTAGATGGCGAGGAAGAGCTCCTCGAGGGAAGGCTCCCGGCTCAGCACGCTCTTGACGTGGGAGGCGGCCAGAACCTTCAAGAGCGGTTCGATGGCGCCGCGCACCTGCATGCGGACCCCGTTCCCGTCCTGATGGACCGCACTGACACCGGGAACGCCGGTGAGATCCGGGATGGCGTCGTCGAACGTCACCTCGACCGTGAGGGCAGAGAGGTGCCGCATCTCGGCCAAGGTCCCGATCTCGATGAGACGGCCGTCGCGCAGGATTCCCACCCGGTCGCACAGCGCCTCGACCTCACTCATGATGTGGGAGGAGAGGAACACGGTCTGGCCGCGTCCTCTTGCCTCGTGGATGCAGGACCGAAACGCCTGCTCCATGAGGGGGTCGAGCCCGCTCGTCGGTTCGTCGAGCACGAGAAGGTCGGCCCGGGTCATGAGGGCGGCGATCAAGATGATCTTCTGTCGATTCCCTTTGGAGTATGCCCGCACCTTCTTGGAGGGGTCGAGGTCGAACCGGGTGATGAGCTCCCGGCGGTAGTCCTCGTCGACCCGGCCTTGCACCCGCCCCAGGAGGTGGAGCGTCTCCTCCCCCGTGAGCGAAGGCCACAGGTTCGCCTCACCGGCGACGTACGCCAGTCGTCGGTGGGCTTCGACCGGTCGTTGCTGGCAGTCGAGCCCGAAGATCTCCCCACGGCCGGCGGTGGGTCGGATGAGCCCGAGCAGCAACCGGATGGTGGTCGTCTTGCCGGCTCCGTTCGGCCCGAGATATCCCACCACCTGACCTCGGGGGATGTCGAGCGTGAGGTCGTCGAGGGCGTCGACGTCGCCGTAGCGCTTGGTCAAACCCTCGGTTCGAATTGCCATGGACTCCATCAGGTGTGACCTCCGCGTTCTGTCCCCAACCGAAACAAATGGCTGTCTCCAACCGAACGAATGAGCGGCTTCGGGACTAGCCCGTGTGCGACGCAATATTGCAGGCGCGGTCTCCTGCGACCCGCTCAACCCGGCCAGCACCAGTCGGTGATCTCGGGCGCGTCCTCGCCGTGCTCCCGGGTGTAGCGCCGGGCTTCGAGACGGGAGTCGACCATCTGCTGGCGCAGGGCCGCCGACGGCACCTCGAGGCCGGGGACCCGATCGATGACGTCCATGACGAGGTGGAACCGATCGAGATCGTTGAGCATGACCATGTCGAACGGGGTGGTGGTCGTGCCCTGTTCCTTGTAGCCGCGCACATGGATGTTGGCATGGTTGGTACGGCGGTAGGTCAGGCGGTGGATGAGCGTCGGATAGCCGTGGAAGGCGAAGATCACGGTACGGTCGGTCGTGAAGATGGTGTCGAACTCGGCATCGGTCATCCCATGGGGATGCTCGGATGCGGGCTGGAGCCGCATGAGGTCCACCACGTTGACGACCCGTACCCGCAGCTCGGGAAGATGGCGGCGGAGCATGTCGACCGCGGCCATGGTCTCGAGGGTGGGCACGTCGCCGCAGCACGCCATGACGACGTCGGGGACGGTCCCCGCGTCGTTCGACGCGAAGTCCCACACCCCGAGGCCCCGGGTGCAGTGCACCAAGGCCTCGTCGGGCGACAGCCAGTCGTGCTGAGGCTGCTTGCCGGCCACGATCACGTTCACGTAGTCGCGGCTGCGCAGGCAGTGGTCGGCGACGGAGAGAAGGCAGTTGGCGTCGGGTGGCAGGTAGACGCGGATCACCGAGGCCTGCTTGTTGACCACGACGTCGATGAACCCGGGATCCTGGTGGGAGAACCCATTGTGGTCCTGGCGCCATACGTGGCTCGACAGCAGGTAGGTGAGTGATGCCACCGAGCGCCGCCACGGAATGTGGTGTGCCGACTCGAGCCACTTGGCGTGCTGGTTGAACATCGAGTCCACGATGTGGATGAACGCCTCGTAGCAGTTGAACAGGCCGTGGCGGCCGGTCAGGAGGTATCCCTCGAGCCACCCCTGGCAGAGGTGTTCGGAGAGGACCTCCATGACCCGCCCTCCCGGGGCGAGGTGGTCGTCTCCCTCGAGCCTCTGCGCTTCCCAAGCGCGGTCGGTCACCTCGAAGACGTCCTGGAGGCGGTTCGACGCCGTCTCGTCGGGTCCCAGGAGACGGAAGTTCTTCGGGTTGTTCCGGATGACGTCACGGAGAAATGTGCCGAGCACCTTCGTCGGCTCGCGCCGCGTCGCTGCCAGGCGCATCGACCTGCACCGTGTACGTCGACCAGTCGGGGAGCTCGAGGTCGCGGAACAGAACGCCTCCATTGGCGTGGGGCGACGCGCTCATGCGGTGGTCACCGGCGGGAGCTAGTGCCACCAGCTCGGGTACCAGGGCGCCCTCCTCGTCGAAGAGCTCCTCGGGCCGGTAACCGCGCATCCATGCTTCGAGCTGCGCCAGGTGCGCCGGATTGGTACGGACTTCTCCCAGCGGCACCTGATGGGCCCGCCACGTCCCCTCGACGGGGACGCCGTCGACGAACTTCGGGCCCGTCCAGCCCTTGGGGGTGCGCAAGATGATCATGGGCCACGCCGGTCGGTCCCGAACTCCCCCCGACCGCGCCCCGTCCCAGATCCGGGCGATCTCATCGAAGGCGCCGTCGAGGGCGGTGGCCATGCGGTGGTGCACGAGCATAGGGTCCTCGCCCTCGGAGCCCCCGCTGACGATCCAGGGCCGGTAGCCGTATCCGGTGAACAGTGCCGACAACTCGTCTTCGGGGATCCGGGCGAGGATGGTCGGGTTGGCGATCTTGTAGCCGTTGAGGTGCAGGATCGGGAGCACGGCACCGTCACTCACGGGGTCGAGGAATTTGTTGCTGTGCCAGCTGGTGGCGAGGGCACCGGTCTCGGCCTCCCCGTCTCCCACCACACAGGCGACGACCAGCTCGGGGTTGTCGAAGGCCGCCCCGTAGGCATGCGCGAGCGAGTAGCCGAGCTCACCGCCCTCGTTGATCGACCCGGGAGTCTCGGGGGCGGCGTGGCTCGGGATGCCGCCGGGGAACGAGAACTGGCGGAACAACCGGTCCATGCCCGTGCCGTCGCGCGTGATGTGGGAGTACAGCTCGCTGTAGGTCCCCTCCAACCACGCGTTGGCGACCATGGCGGGGCCACCGTGACCGGGCCCGCACACATAGAGGACGTTCGTGCCTCGCTGGTTGATCACCCGGTTCAGGTGCGCATAGACGAAATTCAACCCCGGGCTGGTCCCCCAATGGCCGAGAAGCCGCGGTTTGATGTGCTCGGCTCGTAGGGGCTCGCGCAGCAGGGCGTTGTCGAGCAGGTAGATCTGGCCGACGGCCAGATAGTTGGCGGCCCGCCAATAGGCGTGCAGCGAGGCGAGGTCCTCAGCCGGGGCGGGATTGACCTGCCCCGAGCCCGCCGGGTACGGCGGCCGGTCCGGATCGTGCATCGATGGTCCCTCCTTGGCATGGTGGAGTCGTGCGAGTGCTGGTGGTCAACGCCGGGTCGAGCAGTCTGAAGCTCAGCATCCTCGGGGACGATGACGCTGAGCTCATGGCCCGTGGCGTGGCGATGCCCGATCCGGGCGCGATCGGCGAGCTCCTCGGTCGCGCCCTCGAGGGCGCCCCCGCCTTCGACGTCGTCGGGCACCGCGTGGTGCACGGAGGCCCCGAGTTCACGAGCCCGCTGCTCCTGGACGCCGGCGCCGAGAGCCGTCTCGAGACGCTCGCCGAGTTGGCCCCGCTCCAAAACCCACCTGCCATCGCCGCCATCCTCAGCCTGCAGTCCCGGTGGCCGGAGCTTCCCCAGGTGGCGTGCTTCGACACCGCCTTTCACGTCACCATCCCGCCTGACGCCTCAACCTATGCCCTGCCCGACCGGTGGCGTGACTTGGGGTTGCGGCGATTCGGCTTCCATGGTCTCAGTCATGCCTGGGCCAGCCGGCGCGCCGCCGAGCTCATCGGGGCCCCGGTCGAGGATCTGCGTCTCGTCACCGCCCACATCGGCTCCGGGGCGTCGCTGGCAGCCGTCTGCGGCGGTCGGTCCGTCGACACGACGATGGGCTTCACCCCTCTCGAAGGCCTGGTCATGGCGACACGTTCGGGCAGCGTCGACCCCGGGCTCTTGCTGTGGCTCTTGCGTCACGAGCAGATCACCGTCGACGAGCTCGAAGACGCCCTCGATCGCCGCTCCGGGCTGTTGGGCCTGTCGGGGGTGTCGGGCGACCTGCGCGAAGTCCTGGTCGCTGGGGACCAGGGCGACGAACGGTCCAAGCTCGCGTTCGGTGTCTACGTCCACCGGCTGCGCGCCCTTGTCGCCGCCATGGTGGCCGCCATGGGAGGGATCGACGGGCTCGTGTTCACCGGCGGCGCCGGTGAAGGGTCGGCGCGGCTGCGACAGGAGACCTGTGCCGGCCTCGGGTTCTTGGGCATCGATCTCGACGAGCCCCGCAACGAGGCCGGCCATGAGCTGGTCGACCGATTGGTGTCACGAGTGGGTGCCACGCCTGCCGTGGTCGTGGTCCGGGCGCGTGAGGATCTCGAGATCGCCCGTCAGGTCCGGATGGTGCTGGGGGCGGGTGGCCGGCCCGGGAGTCAACGAGAGGGAGCGATATGATCGCCGTCGACCCCTGGCCCGCCCGCCGCCGCCTCGGTCAGGCCGCGATGCCGACGATGGGCCGGTCGAGGCTGATGCCGCCCGCCGAGCCGTGGAAGGTACCGTCCCCGAACCCGAAGACCCCACCGTCAGCGGCGACGAGCCAGTAGCCCAGCCCGAGCGGTGCCGCCGCGATGCCAACGATGGGCCGGCTCAGCCCCGTCCCTCCCATGGATCCATAGAACCTGGCGTCGCCGAAGGCGAAGACGCCCCCGTCGGCGGAGACGAGCCAGTAGCCGACACCAAAGGGACTGGGCGTCATGCCGACGACTGGTTGGCTGAGAAAGCTACCGCCCATCGATCCGTAGAACCGTGCGCCTCCGAAGGCGAAGACCCCGCCGTCCGCGGCGACGAGCCAGTACCCCAGCCCGAACGGGGCCACCGCCATCCCCACGATCGGCTGGTCCAGCTGCGTCGCACCCATCGAGCCGTAGAATTTGGACGCGCCAAAGGCGAAGACCCCACCGTCGGAGGCGACGAGCCAGTAGCCGTTGCCGAAGGGAGCGCCGGCGATGCCCACGATCGGTGCATGCAGATCGGTCCCGCCCATGGACCCGTAGAACGGGGCATCGCCGAAGGCGAACACCCCACCGTCGGCGGCGGCCAGCCAGTAGCCACCTTTATCGGCGGTCGAAGCCATGCCCACGACCGGCTGGGTGAGGGCGATGTCTCCCGTCGAACCACAAAAGGGATAGTCGCCGAAGTCGAAGACCCCTCCATCGGACCCGACGATCCGGTAGCCGAGCGTCGCGGCCGGTGCCGAGCACGGCGAGCCTACCGTCGCGGCGGCGACGGGAGCGGTCGTCGAGGGCGGGATTGCCAGCGTGGCCTCGGCCTGCGCCCAGGTGAAGACGACATCGTCGGGCGCCGAGGCCCCGCAGTAGCCCTCGGTCAGCACTCCGATGGAATTCTGATTGTCGGCCACCCCCATCAACAGGTTGCATCCCGCGCCCAAGGCGGAGAAGTCCTCCAGGATGTTGTGGCGGTGTTCCCAAGGATCGGGTGGCACCGCCGAGCAACCCGTGTTGAAGGCCGCCTGCTGCGCGACCGGAGTACAGCCGTCTTCGTACATCCACGCGAAGTCTGCGAACAGCGGGTCGGCCGTCCCCGCCCACAGCGTGCCGGTGGCGGCCGGGGCACCGGGCGCGGTGGGGAGCGGAGGATCTTCCCGGTCGTTCGCCCCCGTCTGGGCCAGAGTGTCGAGCGAAGCGGTCATCTCCTCGAAGGCAGGCAGTCCGCGGGCGATGCGCTCGAGATTGATGACCACGAACATCTCCTGCGTCACGGAGAACTGCCCGCGTCCGACGTCGCTGATCGGCGCCAGACCTTCGAGGGCGCGCCCCGCGTTCACCGCATCGAGGAAATTCGGGTACGAGTAGGGAAGGTTGGAGGCGGGATCGGTACGAGCGGTGACGCGGGCTGAGACCGTGGCTCCTGCTCCGGTGATCACGAATGCCACCGCGGCGGTGGCCAGCACCGACACCAGACCGCCGACGAGCAGTGCCCGCCTGGTGTTGCGAGCCCGGAGCAAACGCGCCCGCCCGTTCACACTCGCTCGACGATGGACAAGACCGAAGCCTTACAGAGCGTTCAGAGGATCAACCTCCCCAAGATTGATGATTGGGGCACTCGGTGAAGACCTGGGGTGGTGTGATCGGCTAGGGCACGCTCTGGACCGTCCGCGACGGTGACGGCGCGCCATCGGTCGATGCGATGGGGACGATGCTGTCGGCGGGTCGATCGAGGTCGTGGACATCGACCTCGACCCCGAGCGTCGGGACGACTCTCTCGAGCCACCGGGGCATGTACCAATTGGCGTGTCCGAGCAGCTCCATCACCGACGGGACGAGCACGAGGCGGACGAGACTGGCATCGATCAGGATCGACGCGGCCAGACCGAGCCCGAAGACCTTCAGGATCCGGAGCGGGTCACCGATCACGAAGGAGCCGAAGACACAGATCATGATCGCGGCCGCCGAGGTGATGACCCGTGCCGTCTTGGCCAAGCCGTCGGCAACGGCCGAGGAGTTGTCCCCTGTCAGTCGCCACTCCTCGCGCATCCGACTCAGCAGGAAGACCTCGTAGTCCATCGAGAGGCCGAAGAGGATGGTGAACATCATCAGGGGGATCCATGGGTCGATGGGCCCGGTATGGCCGATCCCGATGACCGAACCCCCCCAACCCCATTGGAAGACGGCCACGATGACCCCGTAGGCAGCCCCGACCGACAGGAGGTTCATGATGGCTGCTTTCACCGGGATCACCACCGAACGGAAGACCGCCATGAGCAACAACAACGCCAGCACGATCACCGCCGCGATCACCCAGGGAAGTCGGTGGGCCAGGTAGTTCGACGCGTCGACACCCGCCGCCGTCTCCCCGCCGACGAGCACCCGTAACCCGGTGCCGGCGGTGGCGTGGGGGATGACCGTCGTCCGGAGCGTGGCGACGAGTTGCGAGGTCTGCGCTGCCTGCGGTGCCGTGGTCGGGTAGGCGATGATCACCGCCGCGTTGTGGTCGGCGCTGACCTCCACCGGTGCCGCGAAGGCGATGCCCGGTGTGGTCCGCAAGGCGACGTCCACCTTTTGCATCGTGGTTGCGTCCTGCTCGGTCGACAGGGGGGCAGCGACGACGAGAGGACCGTTGAAGCCGGGACCGAAGCCCTGGGCCAACAGGTCGTAGGCCTGGCGCGTCGTCAAGGTGGTCGGGTCGTTGCCGGCGTCGGTGAAGGCCAGGCGCATCGAGAACAACGGGATCGCCAGAGCCACCAACGCCATCAGGGCGAGGATGGCGAAGGTCCACGGACGCCGCTGGATCGCCCGGCTCCAGCGGTACCAGAAGCTGTCGGGCGCCGGGGTGGCACCGGTTTGCAGCAGCCGGGGCAGGTGCATGCGGTCGATGGCGCGTCCCGCGAACCCCAACATGGCGGGTAGCAGGGTGAGCGCGCCCGCCATCACCAGGAGGACGGCGGCGATGGTCCCGACGGCAAGACCCTGGAGGAACGGCAACTGCAAGAGAAAGAGGCCCAGGAGCGAGATGACCACCGTCGATCCGGCAAACAGGACGGCTCGTCCCGAGGTGGCCAGCGCGGTCGCCACCGCGTGGCGCGGGTCGCGACCCTCGAATAGTCCCTGTCGATACCGGGTGACGATGAACAAGGCGTAGTCGATTCCCACGCCCAGCCCAATCATGGCCAACATCTCGGGAGCGAAGATCGGGACGTTCAAGATGTGGCTGAGGAGATCCTCCAGCGCGAAGCCGATGGCGATCCCGAACAGCGCCGTCAGGATCGGCAGGCCCATCGCCACCACCGAACCGAACGCGATGAGCATGACGATCATCGCCCCGAGGATCCCGGCCCCTTCGCTCGGTCCCGGCGCGGCGGTGATCACGTTGCCGATGGGGCCACCGCCCAGGGCGATGTGATAGCCGGGCCGGTCGAATGATTCGGCGACCGAGATGACCTTCTTGACCGCAGCATTCGGCACCTTGGACACGTCCTGGTTGAACTGCACGACGGCAAAGGCGATGCGCTGGTTCGACGAGATCTGATGACTGGTGGGATCGAACGGACTGCGCACGACCGAGACATGGGGCAGGTGGGCCAACCGGTCGACCATGGTCGTCGTCACGGACCGGTCGGCCGGTGCCTCGATGGAGCCGGTGGTCGAGATGACCACATCGGCGCTCGTGCCCGCCGTCTTCGGGAAACGGGCGGTCAACAGGTTCTGCACCTGCTGCGACGCCGAGTTGCCCGAGCCGAACGAGTCTTGGAATCGGCTGCCCATGGACTGGGCCACGACGGTGATGACGATGATCGCCCCGATCCACAGGAGCAGCACCCGGCGGCGGTGGTCGTAGCACCAGCCCGCCAGGCGCCCCAAGGCGGAGTGCTCGGCCGTCCGCGGTCGTGAGGGCGAAGAGGCGGCAGTCCGGGAGGTGGGATTGCTATAATTCATCACTGATGAGTTATAGCACGGCTTGGGCCCGTCATGGAAGAGCGTTCCAATCCCCGGGGCCCCGGTGATGGTGGGTCGGGGCCGGCGCCCGGGCAACGTCGATACCCGGGCCGAGATCGTCGCCGCCGCTCGAGCGGCCTTCGCCGAGGAGGGATACGCCGAGGCGAGCATGCGTGGCATCGCCCGCCGCGCCCGGGTGGACCCCGCCCTGGTCCACCACTACTTCTCTGACAAGGCGGCCCTCTTCGTCGAGACCATGGCCCTGCCCGTCGATCCCCGAGAGATACAGACAGACGTGGAGGCCAGGGGCTTCAGTGGCGAGCGCCTCATCGAGCGCTTTCTGGCCCGGTGGGAGCGGGACGGGGAATCGGGCTCCCTCCAGTTCGTCGGTCTGGCCCAGGCCATGGTCGCCTCCCCTGACGTCGCGGACAACATCCGCCAGTTCGTCGCCGAGCGCATCGGACTGCACGGCGCTCCCGGCGATGACGGGGCGACCAAGGAGATGCGGCGGTCCCTCGTGTCGTCGCAACTTCTCGGCATCGCCTGGAACCGCTATGTCATGCGCATGGAGCCCATGGCGTCGGCCAGTCGAGCGGAGGTCGCTCGGTGGGCGGGGCCCACCATCGATCGTTACGCATCGGGCCCGCTCTTCGACTGACCGGCGCCATGGTGACGGCGACGGCGACGGGGCGATTACAGGATCGTCGCCGCGTAGTCCGGAACGTGGCGGTACCGATCCCGGGGCGGTCGCTTGTAATCGCCGGCGGCGGGGCGCGGAGGAAGCTTGATCTTCGCCGTCTTGCGACTCTGGTAGGGAACGACGGAGAGCAGATGGGCCATGCAGTTGAGCCGGGCCCGTTTCTTGTCGTCGGCCTCGACCTCGTACCAAGGTGAGTCGGGCAGATCGCAGTGCGCGAACATCTCGTCCTTGGCCTTGGAGTACTCCACCCAGCGGTTGCGGCCCTCGATGTCCATCTCGCTCAGCTTCCACCGCTTCAACGGGGCGTGCAGGCGCTCCTTGAACCTCCGCTCCTGCTCCTCGTCGCTCACCGAGAACCAGTACTTCACCAAGATGATGCCGTCGTCGATGAGCATGCGCTCGAAGGCCGGGCACTGCCGGAGGAACCGGTGGTACTCCTCGTCGGTGCACAGTCCCATGACGCGCTCGACACCGGCCCGGTTGTACCAACTGCGGTCGAACAGGACGATCTCGCCACCGGCGGGCAGGTGGACGATGTAGCGCTGGAAGTACCACTCGGTTTTCTCGCGATCACTGGGCACGGGCAGCGCCGCGACGCGACACCAGCGAGGGTTGAGGTACTCGGTGATCCGCTTGATCACTCCCCCTTTCCCCGCCGCGTCGCGGCCTTCGACGACGATGACCACCCGCTTCCCCTCGTCCCGAACCCAGCGCTGCATCTTCACCAGCTCTTCTTGGAGGTGGAGAAGCGCTCTGTCGTAGACGCTGGTGTCAGCCATGCCCCCATCCTGCCCTCGGCCGTGAGGCCGGGGAGGAACGTCGGGACGAAAGGACGGGAACGAGGACGCCCCGCGGCCCACGCGGCCTCCCGGCGCGAGAGACTGTCCCGGTCGCTTCCCCTCGCTCGCTGTCTGGGGAGCGGCGTTTCGCCATGTGCTCGGGGTCGAATGGCGGCCATGCGGTTGCGCCACGGTTACGCCACCTACCGTACGATACGGTATCGTTTCTAAATCCTCGAGGAGCGCACTCCCGACATGACGGGCGACGGACCATGAGCACCGCAAAGATCTCCGAAGCTGAGCACCACGCCGGTCGACCCCTCGACGCCTCGCGTGACATCGCCCTGCGGGAGGCGGCCCTGGAGCTCCTGACCGAAATCGGCTACGACCGGCTGACGATCGAGGCGGTGGCGTCTCGGGCCCGGGCGAGCAAGACGACGATCTATCGACGTTGGACGGGCAAGGCCGAATTGGTCGTCGACGCGCTCAACGGCCTGAGGGCAACTGCACCGGTCCCCGACACCGGCTCGCTTCGAGGGGACCTCGAGGCGATCGCGAGGAGCGCGGCGAGCACCGACAACCGATTCGACGCGCAACTCACGATCGGTCTCATCACCGCGCTGGCTCGCGACGCCGAGCTCCGCCTCGCCTTTCGAGAGCGATTGATCGATCCTCACGCCGCGCGGCTGAAGCAGGTGTTCGAACGGGCTGTGGGGCGCGGCGAGGTTCCGGCGGATCGCAACCTCGACCTTCTCGTGTCGCTCTTCCCCGCTCTCGTCATTCATCACGTCCTGATCTTCGGGGAGTTCCCGGAAGCTCAGTTCGTCGAGCAAGTGATGCACGACGTCATCCTGCCTTTGGCCACAGCTCCGTCGGGCCCGCCCCGGACGGCGCCCCCATCTCCGCCGGGAAGTTGAGGGTGCGTGGTGCGGCGCGGAGTGGCCCCGTCGTCATGATCGTTGAACACACGGCATCTCAGATCGGCTGGAAAGTCCAGTCTTCGCAACGTTGAGGAGTTTCGGCAATGCGTCGTCTCGCTACATGGTGTGTCCGGCACCGCCGGTTGGTGGTCCTGTTCTGGGTCGGCGTCCTGGTCGTGGTCAGCCTGATTTCCAGAGCGGCAGGTTCGGACTACTCGAACAGCTTCTCGTTGCCGAAGACCGAGTCCGCCGATGCCATCAACCTGCTCGAGGCGGCGTCTCCCACGGTGTCGGGCGATGTCGATCAGATCGTCTTCACCGCCTCGGGCTCGGGTGTGCGCAACCCCGCCGTCGTCGACCGCATCAACTCGATGTTGGCCCGAGAGGCGAAGGTGCCCCACGTCTCGAACATCGTGTCTCCCTACGGGCCTCAAGGGGCGACCCATGTGAGCAAGGACGGAAAGGTCGCCTTCGCCACCGTGACGTTCGACAAACAGGCGCAGAATCTCTCGACCGCCATCGCCAAGGACCTCGTCACGACGGCCCAGTCGGCCGATACCGCCGGCCTCCAGGTAGCAGTGTCGGGGCAACTCGCCGAGGAAGCGACCCGGCCGGCGATCGGAGGGACGGGGATCGGTGTGCTCCTGGCCGCCGTTGTGCTCCTGCTCGTCTTCGGGTCCCTCTTTGCCATGGCCCTGCCCCTCATCTCGGCCCTGGCCTCGCTCGGCACCGCCGTGGGGTTGATCGGACTGCTGAGCCACGTCATGAAGATGCCGGAGTTCTCGACCACGCTGGTGCTCCTGATCGGGCTGGGGGTGGGCATCGACTACGCCCTGTTCATCGTGACTCGCCACCGCCAGGGGCTCATCGCGGGACGTGATGTTGAGTCATCGATCGTCACGGCGGTCAACACATCGGGCCGCGCTGTCCTGTTCGCCGGGATCATCGTCTGTATCGCGCTTCTGGGCATGTTCGCGCTTGGAGTGTCGTTCCTGTACGGCTTGGCCGTGGCGGCCGCACTCGGTGTCGCCCTCACGATGATCGCCGCCCTGACCCTGTTGCCGGCCCTCCTCGGGTTCATCGGTCCTCGGGTCCTGTCGCGCCGACAGAAGGCCCACTTGGCGAAGAACGGCCCCCGCATCGTGGGCACCGGCACGAAGGGATTCTGGCCACGCTGGGCCGACATCGTCCGGCGCCGCCCCGCGCTGCCGGCGGGCATCGCGCTGGTGCTCATCGTGATCATCGCCCTGCCCTTCTTCTCGCTGCGCCTGGGGTCGGCCGACCAGGGGAACGATCCGGTGGGGTCCACGACGCGCCAGGCCTACGACATGTTGGCGCAGGGCTTCGGTCCGGGTTTCAACGGGCCACTCGAGCTCGTGGCCGTCGTGCCCGACACGGCCCAAGACGGTGCACTCAACCGGGTCGTCACCGCGGTGGGAGCCCAGCCCGGTGTGGCCCGGGTGGCGCCCCCGGTGCTGATCCCGTCCCGGCACGGCTCCGACGTGGCATTGATCAACGTGTATCCGACCAGCGCACCGCAGGACGCGGCCACGACGAGCCTCGTCTACCACCTCCGCCAGGTCACCATCCCGGCCGCGATCTCAGGATCGGGTCTGACCGTGCTCGTGGGGGGGACGACCGCCATCTTCATCGACTTCGCTCACGTGCTGTCAGCCAAGCTCCCGCTCTTCATCGGTCTCGTGGTCCTGCTCTCGTTCTTGCTGCTGTCGATGGTGTTTCGAAGCATCGTCATTCCGCTCGTGTCGGCGGCCATGAACGTGCTCTCGATCGGCGCCGCCTTCGGGATCCTCGTCGCCGTGTTCCAATGGGGCTGGCTCGGCTCGATCATCGGCGTCAACCGGGCCGGGCCGGTCGAAGCGTTCCTGCCGGTCATGCTCTTCGCCATCCTCTTTGGCCTGTCCATGGACTACCAGGTCTTTCTCGTCACGCGTATCCACGAGGAGTGGCTTCGCACCGGCGACAACCAACTCGCGGTGCGAAACGCTCTGGCCGCCACGGGCAAGACCATCACCGCCGCCGCCCTGATCATGATCCTCGTCTTCGGCGCCTTCATCCTGGGAGGCGAGCGGGTGATCAAGGAATTCGGGTTGGGACTGGCCGGTGGGATCCTGGTGGACGCGGTCGTGATCCGAATGGCCGTGGTCCCCTCGGTCATGCTTCTCATCGGCAAGGCGAACTGGTGGTTCCCCGCGTCACTGGACCGGGTGCTGCCCCATATCGGGCTCGAGCACCCCGAAGCACCCCAGGCCGACAGCGCGGTCGAAGGTGAGCCCGGCGGCGGACCGCACGATCTGGTGAAGGTCTGAGAGGCGTCTCCTCGAGATAGCCGCCGACCTCGGTCATGACCGAGGTCGTCACGACCGAGGGCGGACAGGCGGACCGGCACCGCTCTGTAGCCGTCGTAGTGCGGCGTGGTGAAGAGGGTTCCCTCGCCAATCAGATCAGCAACGCCGTCCGTCCACCTGCGACTCCGTCCGATGGCCGAAATCGTGGGAGGCGTGTCATTGACGCTACGCCCGGGACCATACAGGCTGGCACCATGCAGCAACGCGCCGTCGTGATCGTCGCCTTTCCCGGGGTCCAGCCCCTCGACGCCGTCGGGCCATTCGAGGTCTTCGCGGGGGCCACACGCGCCCTCGAGGCCTCGGGCCGGACCGGCGGCTACGGCGTGGTGCTGGCCTCGGCGAGCGGGCCGTGGGTCAGGGCCGAGAGCGGGCTGAGCCTGGGCACCGACGTGCTGCCCGATCCCGGTGCACGGATCGACACCTTGGTGCTGGCCGGCGGGAACGGCGCGCAAGCGGCACGCCGCGACGAAGGCCTCATCTCGTGGATCTCGACCGTGGCACCCCGCTGCCGTCGCGTCGCCGCGGTGTGCACGGGAGCCTTTCTGGCCGCGGAGGCCGGTCTGCTCGATGGGCGGCGCGTCACGACGCACTGGGCCCGGGCCGAGCAGTTGGCCACCGAGTTCCCCGCGCTCGACGTCGACGCCGATCCGATCTACGTCCGCGACGGCAAATGCTGGACCAGCGCCGGGGTCACCGCCGGCATCGACCTGAGCCTGGCCCTGGTGCAGGACGACTTCGGTGTCGACGTGGCGCAGACCGTGGCCCGGCACCTCGTCATGTTCCTGCACCGACCGGGAGGTCAGACCCAGTTCGCCTCGCCCGTGTGGGTGCCGCGCGCCGAGCGTTCCGCCGTACGCGCCGTGCAGAGCTTGGTCGAAGCGGCTCCGGGTGGGGACCACCGCCTCCCTGTCCTCGCCGCCGCGGCGGCGATGAGCGTGCGCCATTTCGCCCGGGTCTTCGGCGCCGAGGTGGGCGAGACGCCCGGCAAGTTCGTGGAGCGAGTGCGGGTGGAGGCGGCCCGGCGTGAGCTGGAGAGCACTGACGACACCCTGGACGTGGTGGCGGCTCGCTGTGGGTTCGGCACCGCTGAGACGCTGCGCCGGGTCTTCCAACGTCGACTCAGCGTGGCACCCGACTTCTACCGTCGACGCTTCCGCGTCGTGACCAGCGAAAGGACCTCTGCGTGAGCGACACCGTGCACGTCGTCATCCCCCTCTTCCCGAGGTTCACCGCCCTCGACGGGGTGGGACCGTACGAGGTGCTGCAACGGATCCCTTCGATCGAGGTCACGTTCATCGGTCACCGTCGGGGCGAGGTGAGAAGCGACAACGGGATGCTCGGGATCACCGTCGATGCCACCTTCGAGGAGGTGCCCGCGCCCGACGTCATCGTGTTCCCGGGCGGGGTGGGCACCCGCACCCTCGAGCACGATGACCGCGTGCTCGGGTGGGTACGCCATGCTCATTTGACGACCCGCCTGACCACATCGGTCTGCACCGGATCGCTGGTCCTCGGTGCGGCCGGCCTGCTCGACGGTCTCACCGCCACCACGCACTGGTCGTGCTACGCGGGGCTCGAAGCGCACGGGGCGGTGCCCACGGCGGAGCGCGTGGTGGAGCACCTGGACGAGCGCATCATCACCGCGGCGGGGGTGTCGAGTGGCATCGACATGGCGCTGCGCGTCGTCGAGCTCGTGGTGGACCGCACCGCGGCGCAGGCCGCTCAGCTGATGATCGAGTACGACCCCGACCCGCCGTACGACACCGGCTCGGTGGCGAAGTCCGACGAGGTCACCCTCAACCGGGTGATCGAATACGCGCAGCTCCGCCAATGATCCGGACGTGTCCCTGTTGCGTTCGGGACACGTTTCCACCTCAGCACGTCGGCGTGGTCAACCGGGGTGGGGCGCTTCGAAGCGGGGTGAACGGCGCAGTACGTCCACGACGTCGCCCAGGGCGGCGATCTGATGGCGTGCCATGGCGGGGGTCACACCGGCGACGTGGACGCGCAGGTTGAGGGCATCGACACCGGCCCGGTCCGTCACCGCGGCCAGATCGCCGGCCAGCGTGGCGACGTCCCCGGCGGCCACCAGCTGTTCACCCTGCCAGTGCACCTGGGCGCCGGTCGGGGCGTAGCTCCGATAGCGCTCGACCTGGCGGTCGACCTGATCCCGGGGGGGAGTCCCCAGCCACACCCGCCGTACGAGCACACAGGGGCGGTTCCCTCCGGCCCCGCGGTACGCGTCGGCGAGGGCGCGGATCCTCTCCGGTGTCGACAGGGAGTCGAAGAGCAGGCCGACGCCGAGGTGGGCGGCCCGGCGCACCGCCACGGTGCTCATCGCCGCGCTCACCACCGGCACCGGGTCCTGGGCGCACCGAGCGATGGCGGGGTCACCTCCCAGGAGCCCGAGGTCGGTGCCGCCCAACGCGCCGGCAACCAGGGCCAGGCCCTGCGCGAACCGACCGGTGAGGTCCTGCATGGTGAGCCCCATGACGTCGAAGTCCGCTTGGAGCGAGCCGGCTGCGAGACCGACGCCGACCCGCCCCGGGAAGCGCGCCGCCAGCCACGCCACCTCTTCGGCCACCAAGGCGGGAGGGCGCAGCGGCAGCAGGAGCGGGCACGGTGCCGCCCACCCCGCCGGCATCGCCTCGAGCAGCCATCCCGCCGCCTGGAGGGGATTGGGCATGTAGCCCGCGAACCCACCGTGGTGCTCGCTCGTCATCACGCCGTCGAATCCGCGCTCCACGCCGAGCACCGCCTGGTCGCGCAGTTCGCGCACCGTCTCCTCGGCGCTGAGCTCGACGTGGGGGTAGAGGCGGAGCGAGATCGATCCAAGGCCCATCGGGGGACGCCGCTCCACCGGGTGATCCTGTCACAGCGTCGTGAAGCGTCCGCCGTCGACGACGATGGTCTGCCCGGTGACGTAGCGAGCTCCTGGACCCAGGAGGAACACGACGACCGGGGCGATGTCGGTGTCGGGATCGCCGACCCGGCCCAGCGGGACGACCCGGGCCAGGCGGTCCCCGAGGTCGGGGTTCTCGACGTATGCCCTCTCCAGCGCCACGGTGTGGGCCAGCGGCGACAGGCACACCACACCGACCCCGAGGGGGCCCCATTCCACCGCCAGGCTCCGGGCCAGGCCCCGCACCGCGCCCTTCACCGCCGCGTAGGCGGGGAGCGCGACGCTTCCCTCCATCGCGGCGGGGGACGTCATGAGAACGAATCGTCCTCGACGCGCCCGGAGGTGAGGCAGAGCGAAGCGCGCACAGTGGTACGCGCCTCGGAGTGACACCGCCACATGGTCGTCCCAGGTCTCGTCGTCGATGGCGTCGAGGGCGACAGCTTCGCTCGAACGGCGGCTGGTGGCGTTGTGGACCACGGCGTCGAGCCCACCGAAACGCCGCACCGCCGTCTGCACCGCCGCCTCGACCTGCTCGGCCACGGCGACGTCGGTGCGAACGAAGACGCCGCGACCGCCGCCTCGTTCGATCAGGTCGGCGGTCTCCGCCCCGTTGTCGCCGGGGCCGGCCACGACGACGGCGGCGCCGGCCTGCGCGCACGCCGCGCTGATGGATCTTCCGATCCCAGCCCCGCCCCCCGTGACGAGGACGACGTGCCCCTCGAGCGGCCCCTCGACGGTTCGCGGCCCCGGTTCTGCCGGCGGTCGCCTCACGGTGCCATCCACACGCCGCCGTCCACGCCGACGGTGGCGCCGGTGACCGACCGCCAGGAGGGCGACAGCATTGTCCGGACCACCGAGGCCACGCTCCGACGCAAGTCGGGTGGCGCGAGGGCGGGGACAGGCTGTCCGGGTCGATCCGGAGGCGTGTCGTGGTCCCATCCCGGAGCGAGCAACGTCGCCGGCACCGCCACGCAGTTCACGGTGACGGCCCGGCGTCCCCAGGCCCGCGCCGCCGCCTTGGCCAGGGCACGCTGGCCCTCGGTCACCGCCGACCAGGGCCCGAAACCGGCCGCGCCGACGAGCGACAACGTGGGCACCACCAAGATCAGGGTGCCCCCGGCGTCGGGCAACGCATCGAACACGCCCTGAAAGCACACCAGGGTCCGGTGCAACGGGATCTCGACCCGGGTCCTCCACCCGTCGGTGTCGAGATCGGCGACAGCGGCGGCCCGGGCAGGGTCATCGCCCACCGACGCCATGACGACACCGTCGAGCGATCCCCGGTGCCGAAGCGCGGCTTCGAGCGTGGCGCGGAGTTCGTCACGGCTCGCCAAGGTGGCCACCGCCACCGGTGTCACCGACGCGCCCAGATCCTCGAGCCCGGCCACGAGCTCGCTACCGGCCGCGCTGTCGCCGCCCACGACGGCAACGGTCGGCCCGCCGGGCACCGACTCCGTCATCGAGGGGGAGCGCCGCTCCGGTGGCGGTCGTCAGCCATCGCGGACCTCTCCGTCGACCACCCAGCGCGACCGCAGGTCGGCGAGCCATTGTGGCAACTCGATCTCGGGGTCGGGCAGTGCCTGCGCGCCACGCTCGGCCAGGGCATGGTGAAAGGCGTCGGGATCGTCACCCCAGGACCGGGGGTCTCCCATCATCACTTCGAGCAGGAGGGTGCCCCCACTCCCGGCGACGAAGGGGCCGAAGGCGGCGCCGAAGGGCAATTCGATGTGGGTGCCGGCGGGGCAGTGCCGGTCGCCGCACCACATGTCGCCCTCGATGACGAACAGGACGTGCGGGCTGTAGTGGCCGTGACGGCGGACCACGACCCCCGGGTCCCATTTGGCGTAGAGCGAGAGGTACTGGGGATCGGGGGAGAACGCCAACCACTTCTCCCATACCGACGAGACCGACCCGTCGGCGTTGCGGATCGCCTTGACCTGTTGCCAGGTGACGTCGGGGTCATCGGTATGACGGAAGGTGGGCTCGAGGCCGGGCACTTTGACGTCTTTCGCCACTCGGCCTGCGTCGGTCTCGCTCATCGTCGCTCCCCGGAGCTGTGGTGGTGGTGGGCGGGTGGCGCGCCCGGCGCGGTCACGAAGGCGACCCGGTCGCCGGCGGGCCGAAGCACCACCGGTAGCGCGACACCTCGACGAATCCCAGACGCAGGTAGAGCGGCTCGCCCGCCTCCGACGCCTCGAGCACGATGGCCCGGGCCCCGAGCGCGAATCCCGCCCTCACCGCCCAGCGCGTGCACAGCTCACCGAGGCCCCGGCCCCGGGCGGCGGGGATCGTTCCCACCAGCTGGATCCCGGCCACGGCCCCGCTCGCCACGACCATGGCGGTCGCCACGGGCCGCCCCTGCTGACGTGCCACGACGGCGCGGACGTCGGGCCCACGCACCGCCTCCACGGACGCGAGCTGGGCTTCAGCGGCGTCGCGGGGCAGGAACGAGTCGGCATAGGCGTCGACCGTCACCGCCAGGTAGTCGAGCCTGCCGTCGTCGTCGGTGACCTCGTCGAGGGTGACATCCGGCGGCACGACGCCGGCGTCGAGGGGGTGGTCGAGGGCCAGGCGGGGAGCTCCCAACGAGGAGATCGAGGCGTAGCCGCACTCGAGCGCTCGGCGTTCGAGGTCGACATCGGCGTGGGCGGCGACCCACACGCAGTACCCGGGGCGATCGGAGAAGAACGTGGCAGCGCGCCGCAGCAGCGCGTCGGGGTCCACGGACCGGTCCAGGCGCATGGCCCCGTTGTGGTACGGGCCGGGCCAGCTCTTGGAGGTGGAGTACAGCAGCACGCCGCCGTCTTCCTCGAGCTCGGCGCCGGGGGCAGTCGAGGCATACAGGCGCATGGTCGAGGCCAGGTTGTGGTCGCCGGCGGCCAGCAATTCGTCGCGGTCCATCATGGGCAACGTAGTTTGCAGGACCGTGGTGAGAATCGGATTCGTGGGCACGGGGGTGATCGCCTGGGCCCATGCCATCGGGATCCAGGCCATGATCCGGGCCGATGTGGTCGACGCGTCCGTGGTGGCGGTGCACGACCTCGACGCCGAGCGGGCCGCCGGGTTCGCAGCCGTGAACGGGGCCGAGGTCGCCGCCAGCGCCGCCGACGTGCTCGAGCGCGTCGATGCGGTGTGGGTGTGCACGCCCACTGCCGCCCACCGCGCCGTCGTCGAGGCCGCGGTCGCCCTGGGCTGCGCGGTGTTCTGTGAGAAGCCCCTCGCCCCCGACCTGGGCGGGGCCGAGGGGCTGGCCGCGGCGGTGGCCGCGTCGGGGGTCCCGACCCAGGTCGGCCTGGTGCTGCGTTTTGCGCCGGTGTTCCGGGCCCTGCGCGACCTGATCGCCTCGGGCGAGCTCGGTGCCCCCATGACGGCGATCTTTCGTGACGACCAGTACTTCCCGGTCCAAGGTGTCTACGGCTCGACGTGGCGCGGCGACGTCGAGGTGGCAGGAGGCGGATGCCTCATCGAGCACTCGATCCACGATCTCGACATCCTCCGGTTCTGCCTGGGCGAGGTCACCGGTGTCACCGGCCACACCGCCAACTTCTCCGGACACGAGGGGGTCGAGGACCTGGCCACGGTGTCGCTCCGGTTCGCGTCCGGGGCCAGCGCCGAGCTCGTGAGCGTTTGGCACGACATCTTGAGCCGGGGTTCGACGCGGCGGGTGGAGGTGTTCTGCCGCCGGGGTATGGCGTGGCTCGACAACGACTTTCTGGGGCCGCTCCATGTGCAGACCACGGGCGGGACCGAGGTCCGTCCGTGCCCACCCCCGGGCTGGGTGCGGGACCTGGCCCTCGGTGACGACGACATCGGCCTGGCCATCAGCGCCTACGTCGAGGCCGATCGCGCCTTTCTCGACGCCATGGCGGCGGGCCGCGCCCCGGCCCCGAGCTTCGCCGACGCCGTCGTCGCCCACCGTCTCGTCGACGCCGCCTACCGGTCGTCGGCGGCCGGGGGCGCGCCGGTCACGCTGGCGTGAGCATCATCGGGGGCCCGGACATGGTAAGCCGGGTCGAGGTTCAGGCGCTGGTGCCTCAGGCGCTGGTGCGGATCTGGGACATGGGGGCCCAGCTGCTCAGGTCGTCGGCGGGGTACGGCTCGAGGGTGCTCGCCGGCCGGGGATAGCCGAAGAGATATCCCTGGGCGATCGCACATCCGAGAGCCATGAGCGCGGTGGCCTGGCTGCGGCGCTCGACCCCTTCGGCCACGATCGCCAGGCCCAACGAGTCACCGAGGCCGACGATGGCCCGCACGATGGCGACGTCGTCGGCGTCGGAGTCCAGCTCGTCGACGAAGCTCTGGTCCACCTTGAGCGTCTCGACCGGGAGCCGCTTCAGGTAACTCAGCGACGAGTATCCGGTGCCGAAGTCGTCGATCTCCAGGTGTGCCCCGAGGGCCCGCAGCGCCGACAACGCCCCCACGCTGGCATCACCGGTGTGCATGATCGTGCTCTCGGTGATCTCGAGCCACAACTTGTCGGGGTTGAGGCCCGACTCGCCGAGCGCCGAGGCCACCTGACGGGGGAATGTCGGGTCGGCCAGCTGCTGGGCCGACACGTTGACCGAGATGTTGAGAAGCCCGGGGTTCTGGCCCGCCGCGGTCCGGCGTTCGTCCCACAGCGCGCCCTGGCGACACGCCTCACGCAACACCCAGGCGCCGAGCGGCACGATGAGGCCGGAGTCCTCGGCCAGACCGATGAACTCACCCGGCAGGAGCAGACCGCGGGTGGGGTGGTGCCAGCGGACGAGGGCCTCCATGCCGACCATGGACTCGGTGTGGAGGTCGACCATGGGCTGGTAGTAGAGCTCGAGCTCGTCGCGCTCGAGGGCACGGTGCAACTCGTTGGAGGTCCGGAGGCGACGGATGGTCCCGGTCTCGTCGTCGGGCCGGTAGACCTCGGTGCGCGACGGCCCGATCTCCTTGGCGCGGTACATCGCCACGTCGGCGTTGCGCAGTAGGTCGGCACCCGACTCGGTCCCGTTGACCGAGAGCGCCACCCCCACGCTCACCGACACGAACAATTCGCTGTCGGCCAGGGCCAGAGGCTGTTGCATCGCCAGGACCAGCCGGTCGGCGATCTCGAGTGCTTCGGCCTTGTCGGTGACCTCGCACAGTACGGTGAACTCGTCCCCCCCGAAGCGCGCCAGGGTGTCGACGGCCCGCAGTGCCCCCCCGAGTCGGTGCGCGACGCGCTCGAGGAGCCGGTCGCCCACCTCGTGGCCGAGGCTGTCGTTGATGAGCTTGAAGCGGTCGAGGTCGAGGAACATGAGCGCCACGCAGTTGTGGTCGCGCTGGGCCCGGCTGAGCGCCAGCTCCAACCGGTCCATGAACAGGACGCGGTTGGGGAGCCCGGTGAGCTGGTCGTGGACCGCGGCGTGGGCCAGACGCTCGCGCATCTCGCGTCGTTCGGTGATGTCCTCGATCTGGCCGATGAGGTACAGGGGTTGCCCGGTGTCGTCGCGCACGCAACTGGTGCTCACGGTGACCCACACTTCGTGGCCGTCGATGTCGATGTAGCGCTTCTCCATGGTGTAGCGGTCGATGGTGCCGGCGACGAGGGCGTCGAACTGCACGGCGTTGGCCTCCCAGTCGTCGGGATGGGTGACCTCCTTGATGGTCTTGCCGACGAGCTCGTCGGGATCGCAGCCGATGATGGCCGCATAGGCACGGTTGACCCGCACCAGGTGCCCGTCCGGCAAGGCGAGGCCCATCCCGATGGGAGCGTTCTCGAAGGCGCTGCGGAAGCGGGCCTCGGCCTCGAAGATGGCGGACTCCGAATGCCGCAACAAGCCGCCTATCCAGGCCACGATCTCCCCCACGAGCACGCAGCACGGCACGACGAAGAGCGCCGAGCTCAACCCCATGGCCCGTCGCGCCGGGCTGATCTCGAACAACGGGAGCGCGTACGCGGCGGCCAGGAGGGGGGCGAAGCGGACACAGGTCCAGCGGGGGTGGCCGAGGCCCAGCCACACGAAGACGACGAGGAAGAACGTGGTGTAGACGAAGGCGTCGTCACCCGTGGACCAGTTGTAGAGCGTGATCATGCCCAGCGCCACCGGAACGAGCCACAACGTGGCCGACCGCCGCCACCGTGCCCACGGCATCCGGTACACGACGGCACCGATGGCGACACACCCCACCCCGAGCCCCACCATGCCCGCCCGTGAGAAGCCGGGTCGGAACTGGAGCACCGCCCCGGCCACGGCCACGAGCATCCCGGCGCCGATCCACAACGCGGCCGACAGACGTCCCACCAGATGCGTCGTGAGGGTCCCGGTCCCGGGCTCGTCGCGTCCGATGGTCTGCACACGGTCTCATCGGCGCCCCGGCCCTCGGGCCAACGGACTGGGCCTGCGAGTTGAGGTTGCGTTGTGAAGTCTCTCGCCCCGTCCGGTCACCCCAAGGCGGTGAGGACCTCGGTGGCGGCGCGCTGACCCGAGGACACCGCACCGTCCATGTAGCCCGACCACACACGGGCGGTCTCGGTGCCCGCCCAGTGGATGGGCCCGACCGGTTCCCGCAGGGCCGGGCCGTACCGCGTCCACACGTTGGGCCCGAACAGCGTCCCGTAACAACCCCCCGTCCACGGCTCGGCCTGCCAGTCGAGCTCCACGAAGTCGAGGGGGCGAGCCGCCTTGGGGCCGAAGTAGCGCACGAAGGAGTCGAGCACGGCATTGCGCCGGTCGGCGGGGTCGGCTCGCCCCAGACGCCGGGCCTCGTCTCCTTCGAGAAACCCGAGCAGGATTCCCGGCGTGGCATCGGGCGGCGAATTGTCGAACACGACACGGGCCCCCTCGCCGTCACCGGTGGCTTGGCCACTCAGGCCCTCGGCGCGCCAGAACGGTTCGTCGTAGATGGCATTGCACTTGATGACCGATCCCATCGGCGTGCGTTGGGTGAGCTGGTTCCGCCACGGCGGGAGCAGCGGGTAGTAGTCGATCCGGCCCGCCAACATCGGGGGCACCGACACGATGACGCGCCGGCACGTCCACGTCCCGTTGTCGGACACCACGGTGGTGTTCTCGCCGGCGGTGTCGATACGGCGCACCGCGGCGTCGAGTCGGACGACGTCGGGGCCGAGGGCCTCGGCCATCTTGTCGCACACGAGTTGGGACCCACCCACGAAGCGGTCCTGCTGGGCGCCGCCGCCCGTGTCGATGGCCATCTGGAACGACCCCGCTGAGTGGGCGTAGAAGAGCACGTGGAGCAGCGACACGTCCCCGGGCTCGCAGGCGAAGACCGCCTCGATGCCCAAGGCGAGCAACATCCTCCCCGCCCGGGTGAGGGTGTTGCGTCGCAGCCAGCTCTCGAAGGTGATGGCGTCCCATGCCTCGGCGCGGGCTGCGGTCCACGGCGCCTCCAGAGGCACCTTCTTGGCGAGCGACTCGAGGCGCGCCTGGGCGCGGCCGACATCGGCGATCACGAAGGGGTTGATGCGCGGGATGGTGCCCTTGTACGTGCCGCGTCGCCCCCCGAAGTGCAGCACCCGCGCGCCGGTGTCGTAGGTGGGGAACGTCTCCACCCCGAGGTCCTTGGCGAGACCGAGCAGTTTGTTCTGGGTGGGCCCGACCCATTGGCCGCCGACCTCGACGATCTTGCCGGCGCCGATGGGCTCGTTGCGGACCCGTCCTCCCACCCGGTCGCGCGCTTCGACCACGGCCACCGACCGTCCCGCCCCGACCAGGTCCCGTGCCGCCGCCAGCCCGGCGAACCCGGCTCCCACCACCACCACGTCCACGTCGGTCATCGCCATGGATCGGTTCTAGTGCGTGGTGGTCCGCTCCGCATCCGATCGGGTGGGAGCCACCTCCGGGAGCGGGTCCCGACCGACGGGGTCGCGGGCGAACCGCGACGCCGCCCCACGCGCCGCGCAGTCGGTGACCAGGACGACGCCCACGCCCAAGGCGAGCCCGGCGGCGGCATCGGTCGGATAGTGCCAACGCAGGGCCACCACCGCCAAGCACTCCAGCACGGTGACCGTGCCGCCCACCGCCGCGACCACCGACCGCCACGGGTCGGGTGTGGCCAGGAGCGCCACCGCGGCGATGGCGGCGACCACGGTCACCGTTCCCGACGGGAAGCTCACGACGTCGGCGAACGTCCGGCCCACCACGGGCTTGGTCACCCAGTCGCACCCCGCCACGGCCACGACGGGCCCGACGAGCAGCGCCATGGCCCGGGGCCGGTTGCGCCGGACCGTCGCCAGGAAGCCGGCCACGGCCGCCGCCACCACCACGAACGGCGATCCGATACGTGTCGAACGCGACCAGCAGGCCCGAATGGTGCACGGGCCGGATCGCCGCGAACGCCCACCGGTCGAGCACGGTCGGGCCGGGGCGGACCCTGAAGTACAGGCCGCCCACGACCACGACGAGCAGGAGGAGCCCCCCCGCCACGAGCTCGATGCGGACGCGCCCTCTGGGTGTCACGCGCCGCCGCGGCTGAGCGCGTCGAACTGCTCGTCGGAGAGCACAACGGCCGACGCCGCGCAGTTCTCCTCGAGATGTGCGACCTTCGACGTGCCCGGGATGGGCAGCATGACCGGTGACCGGCGCAGCAGCCAGGCCAGGGCCACCTGGGCCGGGGTCGCGCCGACGGCCTCGGCGACCTTGGCGAGGGTCCCGCGCCGGGCCGACAGCGTCCCGTCGGCGATGGGGAACCACGGGATGAACCCGATGCCCTCTTCCTCGCAGTGTTCGAGGATCTCCTCGGAACGACGGTTGGCCAGGTTGTAGAGGTTCTGGACCGAGACGATGGGCACGACCTGGCGCGCCGCTTCGATCTGGGCCACGGTGACCTCGGACAGGCCGATGTGGCGCACCTTGCCCTCGTCGCGCAGCTCCTTCAGGACGCCGAATTGCTCGGCGGCGGGGACCTTGGTGTCGATGCGGTGTAGCTGGAAGAGGTCGATGCAGTCGAGGCGGAGGCGGCGCAGGCTCATGAGGCACTCCTGGCGCAGGTACTCGGGCCGGCCCACCGGGGGCCAATCGGCCGGGTCGGGGCCGATGCGGGTCAGCCCCGCTTTGGTGCCGATGACGAGGCCCTCGGGATAGGGGTGCAGCGCCTCGCAGATGAGCTCTTCCGACACGTACGGACCGTAGGAGTCGGCCGTGTCGATGAAGTCGACACCGAGCTCGATCGCTCGGCGCAGGACGCGGACGCATTCGTCGTGGTCCTCGGGAGGTCCCCAGATCCCCGGGCCGGTGATCTGCATGGCGCCGAAGGCCAGGCGGTGCACGGGCAGGTCGCCGAGCATGAAGGTCCCGCTCGAGCCCACGGGCCGGTCCGTCTTCGAAGACATGTCCACCTCCTCGGTCCGCCGGTGACGGCACAGAGCGTCCATCCTTGCATCCGAGAGCTCAGTCGCTGCGAACAGGGAACCATCCCACCACGGACTGTTCGAGGGCCCGGGCCGCGTGGACGCGGGCCCGGTCGGCCTCAGCCAGGCTCACCGCCTCGAAGCGCACCTCGTCGCCGGAGCGGAGTTGTCCGAGCACGCCGAGATCGGCGTGCACCACCGTGGCCGCCACCGGATAACCCCCCACCGTGGCGTGGTCGCACAACAGCACCACGGGCCGGCCGTCCGGTGGGACCTGCACCGCGCCGGTGACCATCCCCCGCGACGCGATGCCCGGTATCGCCGTGCCGAGCGGCTCGTTGCCGAACAGGCGGACGCCCATGCGGTCGCTGGAGCCGCCTACCTCCCACGTCCGGGCGACGAGCCCGCGCAGCGCGTCGGTCCCGAGCCCGTCGGGCCCCGGGATCACGCGCAGGACGGGCGCGCGCCGCGCTGCACGCCGTCACCGTGCGTTTTGCCGCCGCGCACCATCCGACCCCGTGGTCGCGTCGGTGGCCCGATGCCGAGGACGTCGCCGGCTCGCAACGCGCCGGGCCCCAGACCGCTGAGCACGTCCGATGATCGGCTGCCGAGGACGGGGTCCACCTCGATCCCACCTCCGACGGCGACGTAGGAGCGCAGACCGTCGACAGTGGCGCCGATCGAGACCTGTTGACCCGGCGCCACCGGGAACACGGTGTCGACCGGCACAGGCCCACCGTCCACCCGTACCTCGCCGCCCCCCACCACGGCCACGTAGGCCGGCCCGGCGAAGCGAAGGCGAGGCCCCAGGGCCGTCACCTCGATGGCGGCGGCACCGTCGTCATTGCCCACGAGACGGTTGGCGGCGCGCAGCGCGAAGGGGTCGGCCGCTCCCGCCCGGGGTACCCCCAAGGCCGCCACGCCGATCCTCCCCCGGTCCTGCACCATCGACAGCAGACCCGGTGCTTCGACCTCCACCGTGTGCACGGCGTCGGAACGCAGCGGCGCCCGCGGCGTCGTCGCCGCCGATCCGGGGTCCTCCACGGCGTGGAGGCGGACCGTGTCGCCGGGGCGCAGCGCCGCGAACGGCGGGGTGTCGGGATCGAAGAGCGGGAAGCCGGTGCGACCGAGGATGTGCCAGCCCCCGGGGGAGGCCAAGGGATAGATGCCGGCAAACCCCCCTGCGATCGCCAGCGATCCGGCCGCCACGGAGGTGCGCGGCGACGACCGGCGGCTGATGGCCGCCAGCGCGGGCGGGAGTCCCTCGAGGTAGGCGAATCCGGGGAGGAAGCCCATGAAGGCGACAGACAGATCGCACTCGAGCAGGAGCTCGATCAGCGCGGCCGGGGTCAGTCCGGCCCCAGCCGCCACGTCGTCGAGGTCGGGACCGTCGAATGCCACCGGGATGTCGACCCGCTGCGTCGAGGTCGGGTCGGGGAGGTCCGCGGGCATCCGGGTGAGCTCGTCGGCGATGGCGGCCAGGTCCGCCAGCGAGGGATCGGCGACGACCACCACGGAGCGGTACCCCACCACGACATCCTCGATCCCGTCCCCGGGCCTATGGCGCCGTAGCGCCGATGCCAACCCGCGGGCCTCGGTCACCGACACCGTGTCGGCGACCAGGGCGCCGTCCCCGAACCGGCGCACGTGCCGACGCACGTTCACGACACGAACGGCCCGAGGGTCACCCCGGCGTGCACGAGTGCGCCCCGCACCCCGGACGCCATCTGGGCGGCGCCGGGGGTGTCGCCGTGCACGCAGATCGACGATGCCACCAACCGGAGGGTGGTCCCGCCGATGGCGGGCACGGCATGGTCGACGGCGATGGCGACGGCGCGGCGAATGACCTCGGCGGGATCGTCGAGCACCGCGCCCGGCTCGGTGCGGGCAGCGAGGCGCCCGTCGCTCCGATAGGCCCGATCGGCGAAGGCCTCGGTCGCCACCGCCACCCCCATCGACTCCGCCACCTCGACGCACGGGGTACCCGCCGGGGCCAGCAGGACGAGGTTGCCGGCCTCCCCGACCGCGGCGGCGACGGCGCGGGCACACGCCTCGTCGTCGGCCATCCGCAGATAGAGCGCGCCGTGGGGTTTGACGAAGCGCACCCTGGTCCCGCACTGGCGCGCCACGCTGTCGAGCGCGGTCACCTGGGCCAGGACCTCGACGGTGATCAGGGCCGGGGCGAAGTCCATGGGGCGTCGCCCGAATCCGGCCCGGTCCGGGTACGAGGGATGTGCACCGACCACGACCCCGTGCCGAGCCGCGCCCTGCACGGTGCGACGCATGGTGTCGGTGTCCCCGGCGTGCACACCGCACGCGACGCTCGCACTCGTCACGAGCCCGAGGAGGACCTCGTCACTCCCGGCGCCCTCGCCGACGTCGGCGTTCAGGTCGATCGACCCCGGGGTCCCACCCGGTGACGCCGACCCCCGAACGAGGTCGCCGCTCAGCGGAGGACGGCCTCGACGAGGGCCGGGCCGGGAGTCGAGAGTGACCGCTCGAGCTGTGTCGTGAACTCCTCGGCGGTGGTGGCGCTGGTGGCGGGGACGCCCATGCCCGAGGCCAGCGCCACGAAGTCGAGCTCGGGGTGCTTGAGGTCCAGCATCCCCCGGGCCCGGGGTCCGGGATCACCGGCGCCCACCCGACTGAGCTCGAGCTCGAGGATGGCGTAGGAGCCGTTGTTGAGGAGCACCGTCGTCACGTCGAGACCCTCCCGGACCTGGGTCCACAGCGACTGGAGGGTGTACATGGCGCTGCCGTCCGCCTCCAGGGCCAACACCCGGCGGTCCGGGCAGGCCACCGCCGCCCCCGTGGCGACCGGGAGGCCCTGGCCGATGGCGCCACCGGTGAGACACAACCAGTCGTGGCGCGGTGCCCCCGCGGTGGCGCCCGACACGAAGATCCCCGACGTGTTGCCTTCGTCGCTCACCACCGCACCCTCGGGGAGCAGCGCTCCGATGGCGGCCGCCACGGTCTGGGCGTTGAGCGCCCCGGTGGGACGATCGGGGCGCGACGGCGCTTCGAGGGTGGCGGCAAGGGTCGGTGCCCCCACCGCCTCGGCGAGCGCTTCGAGGGCGCCGGCAACGTCGTCGGACCCGGTGGCGAGGGTGTGGACCTCACAGCCGTCGGGCACCAGGTATCCCGGCACACCCGGGTAGGCGAAGAACGACACCGGGGCGAGGGCGTCAGCGAGAACCAGGTGCTTCGCCCCCTGGAGCTGGGCGACGGTGAACTCGGCCAGGTAGCCGAGCCGTTCCACGGCGGGGAGCCCGGCGCCGCGCTCGAGTCGAGCCGGGAACGTCTCGCACAGGAGCCGGGCTCCCGTGGCGTTGGCGACGCGGCTGGCCGCGACGAGGCCTCGCTCGCGTCCCGCGTTCCCGCCCACGAGGAGCACGGCAGGCTCGCCCGAGCGCAGCGCCTTGGCCGCGCCGACCACCGCGTCGTCGTCCACGATGGTCAGGACCGCTTCCGGGTGACTGGTGGTGGGGTCCCCGGCCTCCTGCCACGACAGGTCGGCCGGGACGACGAGGGTGGCGACGCCGCCGGGCGGACCGAAGGCTCCCTGAACGGCCTGCACGGCGTCGGCGACGAGCGCGTCGGCGCGCCGACGACGACCGGAACCATCGCGACACGGGGCGGGCCAGGCTCTCGATGTCCGAGGCGAGGGGAGGGTCGAAGGCGAGATGGGTGGTGGCGTGGTCGCCGACGACGTTGACGACGGGGGTCCGGGCCCGCCGGGCGTTGTGGAGATTGGCGATGCCGTTGCCCAGTCCCGGCCCCAGGTGCAGCAAGGTGGCCGCCGGGCGCTGCGCCATGCGGCCGTAGCCGTCGGCGGCGCCGGTCACCACCCCTTCGAAGAGCCCGAGCACGGCCCGCATCTCGGGGACGTCGTCGAGCGCGGCGACGAAATGCATCTCCGAGGTTCCGGGGTTGGCGAAGCAGACGTCGACCCCGCTGCCGACCAAAGTCCTGATGAGTGCCTGGGCGCCGTTCATGCTGAGCCGTTCATCAGGTCAGTCGAGGAGATTGCCGGGGCCGAGGATCCCGTGGGGGTCGAAGGCGCGCTTGATGGCCCGCATGAGCTCGAGCTTCACCGGGTCCTCGAGCTCGAGGAAGTACTTCTTCTTCTCGGTGCCGATGCCGTGCTCGCCCGAGATGGCCCCACCCAGGGCGGTGCCGGCCCGGAACACGGCCCGCAGCACTTCGGTGCGGGCGCCGGGGTCGGGCTGGAACACCGACAGATGGACGTTGCCGTCGCCCACGTGACCACATCCCGTGATCGAGCGCGCCGTGCTGCTTGGCGATCTCCGCCACGGCCCGCATGTACTGCGGGATCGCCGCCCGGGGCACGACCAGGTCCACGATGTCGTCCGCCCCGTACGCCTTGGCCACGAAGAACGCCTTCTCCCGGGCGCTGATGAGCTGGGTGGCCGCCTGGGGCGGCAGGACGTAGACCTCCATGGCACCGAGCTCCACCAGCAAGCCACCGAGCGACGACACATCGTCGTCGAGTCGGGCGTCGTGGGTGCTCTCGAGCACGATGACGAGATAGGCGAGGGCCGCGTCGCGCACCGACTCGGGGATCCCGAGGTCCAGGCCCACGTTGGCGGTGATGGCCGCCATGGTGATCATGTCCACGTACTCGAGGATGAGCGGGCCGATCCCGCTGGCGACGATGCGAGGCACGGCCGCGGTGACCTCGTCGAGCGTGGTGAACGGGGCCAGCACCGTGGCCGCGTGCGGCAGCCGGGGGTGCAGCTTGAGCGTGGCCTCGGTGACGAGGGCGAGCGTGCCCTCGGACCCAACCAGCAATTGGGTGAGGTCGTACCCGGTCGAGGTCTTCACGAACTTGCCGCCCGTGCGGATCACGTCGCCGTTGGCGAGCACCGCTTCGAGACCGAGCACGTGGTGCCGGGTCACGCCGTACTTGATGGCGCGCATCCCGCCTGCGTTGGTGGCCACGTTGCCCCCGAGCGAGGCGCTCGACTCACCGGGGAACACCGGGTAGATGAGCCCGTGCTCGGCCAAGGCGCCGTTGAGCTCCTCGAGGGTGACGCCGGGCTGGACCACCGCCACGTGGTTGTCGAGGTCGATCTCGAGGATGGCGTCCATCCGCTCGAACGAGAGCAGGATCCCGTCCTCGGGCGAGATGGCCCCGCCCGAGAGACCGGTTCCGCTGCCCCGGGCCGTGACCGGGACGTGGAGCTCGTCGGCCACCGTGAGCACGGCGGCCACCTCTGCCGTGCACCCCGGACGCACCACCGCCAGGGGGATGCTCGGCGGGGCGGTGAGGGCCTCGTCGTGGCCGTAGTCGACAGAGACGTCGTCCCCGGCGAGGACGTTGCCGGCGCCCACGACGTCGGCGAGCAACTCGACGATCTCGGCCACGCATGCCTCCCGCTCGTCCTGGCGTCACCCTAGAACGCCGTGGGGAGCGACACTGCCGGCGCCGCCGCACGAGGTACCTCGGGCACCGTTTCCCCAGGGCGGCACGACGCCGTGAGCAGGGCCCGGACGGGTGCGCGGGCGGGGTGTCGCATGTGGGGAAGGATCTACGTCGATGAACTGGGTCGACTACGTGCTGCTCGTCATCGTGGCGTTGTCGGGCATCCACGGCCTGCGGCTCGGTGCTGCGATGCAGGTGCTCACCTTCGGTGGCCTCCTGCTCGGTCTGGTCCTCGGCGCGCTCGTCGCTCCCTCGGTCGCCAAGGTGGCCCACGGCCGGTCGGCCCAGACGCTCATCGCACTGATCGTCCTGATCGGCGTGGCCACCATCGTGGGAGGTCTCGGCCGCTTGCTGGGGGCGCACTCGGGCCGGCTGCTGCAGCGGCTCCGGCTCGGGCCCGTCGACTCGGTGTTCGGGGTGGCGGTGGCCGTGGTGGTGGCGCTCATCGTCACGTGGGTGGTGGCGATCCTGTTGCAGGACAGCCAGTACACCGCCCTCGACCGGTCGTTGCAGCAGTCGCGGATCGTGCGTGCCCTCGACGGCGTGCTTCCTCCCATCCCCACCGTCTTCGCCGGCATGGAGCGGTTCCTGGCCCAGAACGGCTTCCCCATCGTGTTCACCGGGCTGCCGCCCCAGACCGCCGCACCGGTGAACCTGCCGAACGACGCCTCGGCGCGCGCGGCGGTGCTCCGGGCCGAGGGATCCACGGTCCAGGTGGCCGGGGCGGGGTGCGGCGTCATCCAGGAGGGCTCGGGCTTCGTGGCCGCGCCGGGCCTGGTGGTGACCAATGCGCACGTCGTCGCCGGGATCGCGTCGCCCTATGTCATCGACTCCACCGGACGTCACGCCACGTCGGTGGCGTTGTTCGATCCCAGGCTCGACATCGCCGTGCTCCGTGTGCACGGGCTCACCGACCCCGTGCTCCCCGTCGATGCCGCCGTCGTCGCGCGCGGCACGACGGGTGTGGTCCTCGGGTATCCCGGGGGTGGCCCCCTCACGCCCCGCAAGGCAGGCGTGGCCGCCGCCTTCCAAGCGGTCGGGCTCGACATCTACGGGAGCTCACAGACGACGCGCGAGATCTACCAGCTCGACGCCGTGGTGCAGCCCGGCAACTCGGGCGGGCCCCTGGTGGCGTCGGGTGATCCCGGCATCGCCGACGGCACGGTCATCGGCATCGTGTTCGCGCGCTCGACGTCGAACCCCGACGTGGGCTATGCGCTCGCCATGCCCGCCGTCCAAACCGACGTGGGTCGAGCCCAGGCCTCGACGCAGACGGTGGGTACCGGCAGCTGTATCTCCTAAGAACGGATCGCCGCGTTCCTAGGAGCATTTTCTCCGCCCTGCGGTATCTCCGATGCCCTGGCCCCGCCGTCGCGGGCCGGGCGGTAAGAATGACCTCGTGCCGCTGCGGATCGAGGAGTACGGGCTCATCGGGGACACCCATACCGCCGCCCTGGTCGGCCGCAACGGGTCGATCGACTGGCTGTGCCTGCCTCGGTTCGACTCCGACGCGTGCTTCGCCCAGCTGCTCGGTACCGACAAGAACGGCTATTGGCGGATCGCGCCGGCGGCGAAGGACTTCGAGGTGCGGCGACGCTACCGGGGCGACACGCTGGTTCTCGAGACGGAATTCGAGACCGCCGACGGCATCGCCAAGGTCATCGACTGCATGCCCATCCGCGAGGCGCACCCCCAGGTGGTGCGGATGGTCGAAGCCGTCCGGGGCGAGGTCGCCATGCGCATGGACCTCGTCATCCGTTTCGGCTACGGGTCCACAGTGCCCTGGGTGCGGCGCGCCGACGGCCTGTTGTGTGCCGTCGCCGGGCCCGACGCACTGGCGCTGTGGACGCCCATCGATACGCAGGGCGAGGACATGACAACGGTGGCGGAGTTCACCGTCTCCGCGACCGAGCACATCCCCTTCGTCCTCACCTGGTACCCCTCGCACGAGACCCCGCCCCGTCCGGTCGACGCCAGCTACGCCGTGCACGACACCCAGATGTGGTGGGAGGACTGGTCGGCCACGTGCACCTTCGAAGGCGAATGGCGCGACCCCGTCATGCGCTCGCTCATCACCCTGAAGGCCCTCACCTATCTCCCAACGGGTGGGATCGTCGCCGCCCCCACCACCTCGCTTCCCGAGACGCTGGGCGGCGAGCGCAACTGGGACTACCGCTTCTGCTGGCTGCGCGACGCCACGCTGACCCTTGAGTCGCTCATGCGTGGCGGGTACCACGAGGAGGCGCTGGCGTGGCGCGACTGGTTGTTGCGGGCTGTGGCCGGTGACGTCAAGGAACTGCAGATCATGTACGGGCCCTCGGGGGAGCGTCGCCTCGACGAGTGGGAGGTCGACTGGCTCGGTGGCTACGAGGGATCGAGGCCGGTGCGGGTGGGTAACGCGGCCTCGGGCCAGTTCCAGCTCGACGTCTACGGCGAGGTGCTCTCGGCCCTGTACGAGTCGTGCGGGGTGGGGACGGCCCTGAGCGCGACAGCGTGGGACCTGCAGGTTGCGCTGGTGGAGTTCGTGGCGGAGAACTGGCAGGAGCCCGACGAGGGCATCTGGGAGGTGCGCGGCCCGCGCCGGCACTTCACCCACTCCAAGGTCATGGCGTGGGTGGCCGTCGACCGCGCCGTGCGGACCATCGAGGAGTTCGGGATGCACGGCCCGGTCGATGAGTGGCGTGAGCTGCGCGACCGCATCCACGACGAAGTGTGCACCAAGGGCTACAACGAGACGGTCGGCGCCTTCACGCAGTACTACGGGTCCGACGCGCTCGACGCCAGCCTCCTCATGATCCCACTGGTGGGCTTCCTCCCCGCCACCGACGAGCGGGTGCGTTCCACCATCGAAGCGATCGAGCGCGGGCTCACCGAGGACGGCTTCGTGCTCCGCTACCGCACCGACGACAGCGGAGGGGTGGATGGGCTCACCGGCCACGAGGGGGCCTTCCTGGCGTGCTCGTTCTGGATGGCCGACTGTCTTCACCTCATCGGGCGTTACGACGACGCCCACGCCGCGCTCGACCGGCTCATCGGCTTGAGCAACGACCTCGGGCTCCTCGCCGAGGAGTACGACGTGCGCGACAGACGTCTGGTGGGCAACTTCCCCCAGGCCTTCTCGCACGTGTCGCTCGTCAACGCGGCGTACAACCTGTCGGGCCATCCCGACATGAGCAGCCAGGTGGTGGCGGACGAGCACCTGCTCAGGAGCGCGGGCCGGCGCTGGGGCCGGGCCGGGTCGATGAGCGGGCTCGCCCCGTCGCGCCGGGCTCGGGCCTGGGCCGCGAGATCGGCGGACCCGCCGCCCGTGGGGACGGGAACCAGGACGACGAAGGGGAGGCGGGCGCGATGAAGGCGCTTACGGTGCAGCCGCTCACAGCGGGCTCGGCCCGTCTCGAAGACGTCGGCGAGCCGCCCGACTCCGACGGTGCGGTTCTCGTGCAGGGGCTCGCCGTCGGCGTGTGCGGCACCGACATGGAGATCGTGTCGGGCGCCTACGGGTGGGCGCCTCCCGGACGAGACCGCCTCGTGCTCGGCCACGAGTCACTGGGCCGCGTGCTCGAGGCCCCGGCGGGAGCGCCGGTGGCCGTCGGAGACCTCGTGGTCGGCATCGTCCGGCTCCCCGACCCCGTGCCATGTGGGAACTGCGCGGTGGGGGAATGGGATTTCTGCCACAACGGCCTCTACACCGAACACGGCATCAAGAGCCACGACGGGTACTGCTCGGAGCGCTACCGCCTTCATCCGGAATACGCGGTGAAGATCGCCCCCGGCCTCGATGCCCTCGGGGTGCTCATGGAGCCCACCAGCGTCGTCGCCAAGGCATGGGAGCAGGTCGACCGCATCGGGGGACGCGCCCATTGGGATCCCCAGACCGTGGTGGTCACCGGCGCGGGGCCCATCGGCTTGCTCGCGGCGATGATCGGGGTGCAGCGGGGCCTCGACGTCCATGTCTTCGACCAGGTGATGACGGGGACCAAGCCCGACCTCGTCCAGGCGCTGGGCGCCACGTACCACACCGGCCGGATCGAGCACTCGTGCCCGCACCCCGACATCGTCATCGAGTGCACCGGCGTGGCGTCACTCGTCTTCGACGCCATGGAGCACCTCGCCGCGGGTGGGGTGGCCTGTCTCACCGGGGTCTCGAGCGGCAGGCACGCCCTCAAGGTGGACGCCTCGATGCTCAACCGGTCCATGGTCCTCGAGAACCAGGCCGTGGTGGGCTCGGTCAATGCCAACCACCGCCACTACGAAGCAGCCGCCGAGGCGCTCATGAACGCCGACCACGCCTGGATCTCCAAGCTCGTCACGAGGCGTGTGCCGCTCGAGCACTGGCAGGACGCGCTGGCCCGACAGCCCGACGACGTCAAGGTGGTGATCGAGGTCGGCACGTGACGACCTCGGAGATCGCACCCGGCATCGTCGAGATCGACACGCTCCTCGGCGGCTGGGACAAGGTGACGGCGGGCTACCTGGTGCACGGTGACGCACCCGTCCTCGTGGAGACGGGCAGTCAGAGCTCGGTGCGGGTGCTGCTCGACGCCCTCGACGGGCTCGGCGTGAGCCCGGAGGCGCTGGCGGGTGTGGCCGTGACCCACATCCACCTCGACCACGCCGGCGGCGTGGGTGACGTGGCCCGGGCCTTTCCGGCCGCCACGGTGTACGTCCACGAAAAGGGGGCGCGCCATCTCGTCGACCCCACGCGCCTCATCGACTCGGCGTCACGGGTCTACGGGCCGCTCCTCGACTCGCTCTACGGGCGCCTCGACGCCACCCCCGCCGAGCGGATCCACGTGCTGGCCGACGGCGAGGAGATCCGGGTGTCGCCCGACCGGGTGCTCACCACCGTCGACTCACCCGGACACGCCAAGCACCATCTCGCCCTGCACGACTCGGTGAGCGGCGTCCTGTTCGCCGGCGACGCCGTCGGCGTCCGGCTGCCCGACGCCGGGGTGTTGCGCCCCTCGACCCCGCCTCCGGACTTCGACCTCGATCTCGCCGTGCATTCGCTGCACCGATTCGCGGCCCGCCGCCCCAGCGGCCTCGCCCTGGCCCACTACGGGCTGCTGCCCGATCCCGACGCGGTGCTCGCCGAGGCCGAGGAGACCCTGCGGCGGTGGGCGAGTGTCGCCGAACAGGCGTGGCGCGACGGCGCCGACATCGCGGCGGCCCTCGACGCCGCTTTCGCGGCCGACGTGGCGGGTGTCGACGACATGCATCGCGAGAAGCTCGACACTCTCAACGGCGTGCACTCCAACGCGGCCGGGTTCCGGCGTTGGCTCGACACCCGGGTCGAGAGCGCCCCGCCCTCGTAGCCCGAGCCCGGCCCTTCTGGGAGACTGCGGTCGCATGGGCACCAGCACGACATCGGTCGACCTCGTCGTGGCCGCCCTCGAGCGTGACGGTTACGCGGTGGTGGCGGACCTCCTTCCCGCCCTCGAGCTGGCCATGGCCCGCCACGACATGCGACGGGTGCTGGCGGGGACGCCGGGGGGCCGCAACCCGTTCGAGGGCGCGCACACCAAACGGGTGTACGCCCTGTTCGCCAAGACCCGGGCCTTCGACGGGCCCGCCACCCACCCCCTCGTGCTCGGCGTGCTCGATCGCGTGCTCGGCCACTGCCAGCTGAGTGCGCCTACCGGCATCGAGATCGGACCCGGCGAAGTGGCCCAGATCCTGCATCACGACGACGCCATCTACCCGCTCCCCCGACCCCATGCCGAAGTGGTGCTCAACACGATGTGGGCGCTCGACGACTTCACCGAGGCCAACGGGGCGACGCGCATCGTCCCCGGGAGCCATGGGTGGACCGAGGAGCAACCCGACGGGCACACCCCCACGGTGGCAGCGGAGATGCCGGCGGGATCGGTGCTGTTCTATCTCGGCAGCGTGTGGCACGGCGGCGGGGCGAACACCACCGAGCGAGCCCGGCTCGGCGTCATCCTCGAGTACGTGGCGTCGTGGCTCCGGCCCCAGGAGAACCACTTCCTGGCCGTGCCCCGCGCCGTGGCCCGGGAACTCCCCGAGGCGCTGCAGGAACTGCTCGGGTACAACATCCGCCCCCCGTTCATGGGGTATGTCGACGGTCGCCATCCCCGTCGGTCCCTGGGGCGCGACGAGCCGTAGGGCGAGGACCGCGCCGTCTCGGCCCGGTACCGTGCGGCGATGGCCGACACCGTCCTCTACCAGCGAAATGGCCACGTGGCCACGATCACCTACAACCGCCCCGAGGCCCTCAACGCGGTGAACGGAGCGCTTCGTCGGGACCTCAACGCCGCGTTCGCCCGCTTCCGGGACGAGGAGGAGGCTTGGGTGGGCATCGTCACGGGAGCGGGGCGCGCCTTCTGTGCCGGCGCCGATCTCCGCGACGGCGGGGGATCGACGGGCGAGTTCCCCGGCACCTTCTGGGAGAAGCCCACGCTCAACTCCTTCGAGAGCGGGTGGGAGATCCACAAGCCCGTCATCGCGGCCGTGAACGGGCACTGCCTGGGCTATGGGCTCACCCTCGTGACATGGTGCGACTTCGTGCTGGCCAGCGACCGGGCCACGTTCGGCTATCCCGAGGTCCGTCTCGGCATCCCCGCCATCGTGGGCGCCATCCGGCTGCCGCGCGAGATCGCGTGGGCCGACGCCATGGAGCTCCTGCTCACCGGCGAGTCCGTCGATGCACAGCGGGCGCACCAGATGGGGCTGGTGTGGCGCGTCGTCGGCCACGACGACCTCCTCGACGAGGCGAGGGCGCTGGCCGACCGTCTGGTGGCCGGGGCTCCTCTGGCCCAGCGGGCCATGAAGGAGGTGGCCTCCCGAGCCCGGGACCTCTCGTCGCTCGACGCCCTCCGGTTCGCCGAGACGATGCGCCGCGTCGTGGGAGCCACGGCCGACGCGTCCGAAGGCCTGCGGGCCGCCGCCGAGCGCCGACCGCCGCAGTGGCAGGGCCGCTGATCGACACGTTACGAGCCGAGCCGGTAGTGCTGGAAGAATTTCCAGATGATGTCGGTGGCGTTGATCTCGAAGGTCGAGGGCCCGGTGATCGATTTGAGCGCGGCGCTGATCTTGCTGCCCGGCCAGGCGTGGCCGCCGCCCAGAACGATGTAGAACTCGACCGCGACCCCCGGCGGGCACCGGTAGGTCCGCAGGAGGACGTGCGTGTTCACATGTCTGTCGGTCGATCGGGGGTTGCACCCGTCCTTGGCCGCCCACGCCCGCACGCTGGCCGGGTAGCCCTTGCCGTGCAGGTCGATCGGCGGCAACGGGGGGACCGGTGCCGTGCTGCCGCTCAGGGCGTTGTTCAGGGTGGCGGTCCCGACGCCGCCGTTGAAGTACAGGATCGGGTCGGCGGTCCCGTGGAAGGCGAGGAGGGGGACCTTTCGACCCGGGTTGCAGGGCGACGGCATGACGGCCCCGGCCACCGGGGCGAACGCCGCGAACCGGTTGGCCATGGTGCACGCCAGCAGCGATGTCAACAGCGCGCCGTCGGACAGCCCGGTGGAGTAGAGGCGCGACTCGTCGACGCACTGGCTCTTCTCCATGGCGTCCAGCAGCGCGTTCATGTAGTCGATGTCGTGATTGGGGTGCGCACTGGTCGACGGCGCGATGTCCCATCCCACGGGCGATCCCGTCCCCTCGGGGAACACGGCCATGAAATCGTCGGCCTGTGCCTCGGGGCTGAATTGGGTCGTGGCGGCTTCGATCGACGCACCCTCGCCGAGGCCATGGATGTCGACGACGAGGGGAAGCGGCCTGGCGCCGTTGTAGGTCGGGGGAGTGGTGAGCAAGTACCAGCGAGCCACGCCGTCGACGGTGATGTCCTGGCGGGCCAGGGTGACGGGGGCCGGCGCCGCCCCCGGCCTCGAGGCCGAGCAACCCGGTGACGGCACCGGGGCGCCCGCGGCCCTGGCGGCCGCTCCTGTGCTCCTGGCCGGGGCGCGAGTCGTGGTCGGGACGGCGGTCCGGGGCGAGGAGCACGCCCCGGCCACGATGGCCACCACCAGGAGGGCGAAGGTCCAGCGTGTCCCTCGTGTACGCCCCCCCATCGGGCCGAAGCTGACCACATCCCCGCCCAGGTGTCGAAATCTTCGATGACCAGCGGTTTCCAAGGACAGGTCGGGGGTGAGACAATGGTCCAACGCCAAGTGGGGGGTGGTGCGGGAGTGCGGGGAGGCGATCTCGAGGAGCGCTGTGTCCACGCGCCGGCGGGTCGAGTCCGGTCTTCCGCCCGGGGCCGGCGTCCTCGGCTGCGCCGGGGCACCGTCCTGCGCTGCGTGCCTGTGCTGGCGGCGGTGACGCTGCTGGCGGCGGCCTGCTCCTCTGGTCCCACCGGCGAAGTGGGATCCACGTTGTCGGCCCTCAACGGGACGGTGACGCTCGACAAGGTCCTGTCCCCCGCACCGGTCGAACCCGGGTCCGCCATTCCCGTTCCCGGCCAGAAGCTGGTGGCGGTGGTCCTGACCGTCCACAGTCCGGCCACCTCGGCCGCCAAATTCGCCTCGATCTACCACAACTCGAAGCTCATCGACTCCAAGAAGGTTGCGGACGTGGGCAAGAGCACCACCAGGTTCGTGGTGGCCGGATGTGTGGCTTACCCCCCGTTCTCGACATTGGGGCCGGGACAGTCCGCGACCGGATGTGACGTGTTCAGCGTCGCGCTGGCGGACACTCCTGTGGAGCTGGTGATCTCGGGGAAGGCCAAGGGTGATTGGAAGATCGCCGCCACCGCCGTGCAACCGGGCCCCCAGGCCGCCCCGGTCGCCCCGCCGGTGCGAACGACCCCGACCACGGTCCCACCGGGGACACTGTCGGCCGGGGCTTCGACGACCACGACGGCCGCCGGTGCGCCCACCACCACGACCACGGGGCAGGCGGCGGTCACTCGGACAGGGCGCCATTCGCACCATGGCGCCAACAAGGCCCCGAAGATCTTCCACGTCACCCCCCGGGCGGCACCGGTGGGATCACGGGTGCAGATCTTGGGCCGACATCTGATCGGCGCGGTCCAGGTCACCTTCAACGGGGTGCCCGCTGCCATCGTGGTCACCACGGGAGGCAAGCTCGTGGTGGTGGTCCCCAACGGCGCCAGCGCCGGACCCATCGCGGTGACGACGCCGGCGGGGACGGTATCGGACGGAACGACCTTCTTCGTCCTCTGAGCTCTCCCCGGTCGTGTGCCGGTGTCAGCGCAGCCCGGAGCGCGCCGACAGGGCCGAGCCGAGCTGGTCGGCCAGCGCAACGGCCACGACACACCGTTCGTGCGAAATGGGTAGGGCCGGCGTGGGCGTGAGGATGAACGTGCCGAGGGTTTGTCCTGCGCCGCGGACCGGGAGCTCGACCTGCTTGGTGGGCAGGCCAGCCGACGTGGTGGGCCACGTCAGGGGGTTGAGTCGAACGGTGCCATCGGGATCGATCCAGGCTCCTTTTCCCGACGGAGGGTCCCAGACGAAGCGGCAGTCCTGGAGGGCGAGAAGGTCGCGGAGCTCTGACGCCACCGCCATCAGGACGAAGTCGGGCTCCTCCCCCCCGGCGATGCGCTCGGCCAAGTCGTGGATGCGGCTGAGATCGAGCCGGCCCTCGGCCGCGGCGCGCCGGTGTCGTTGCCCCCGGGCCGCCATCTCGCCGACGAGGAGGCCGACCACGACGAAGAGCAGCTCGGTGGTCAGGTCCGCCTGCCGGCTGATCCGGAACGACTGGTAGGGGCGGGTGAGAAAGAAGTCGAACGACGCGGCCGAGACGAGGGCGGCCAACGCCGCGGCCGCCCGCCGTCCCGAGGACGCCACGGCCACGGTCACCACGACGAGGATCAGCGCATCGTCAGCGGCACTCAGATGGCCGCGACCGGGAACGAGGACGGCCGCCACCGTCACGGGCCCGGCGATGGCCGCGAGCCAGATCAGGCGGTGGACCTGTCGGCTCCAGCGCGACGGGAGGCGCCCGCGCTGAGGTGCGGCCTCGCTCATCGCGGCGATCCCGACGACTCGGAGACCGAGTGCAGCTCGTAGACGGGGTTGATCATGGCGAGCTTTCCCTGGTGCTTGCCGATCATGGCCTCGGCCACGAGCTTCGTCCCGTTGCGGATACCGGGGATGGAGCGGCGCCCCAGGAACACGAGCGTGATGGCCTCTCCACTGCCATCGACGAGGACGCACTCGAGGGTCGGCACATCGCCCCAGGGTTGGACGCGCAGAGTCTTGACCCGTCCCGCCACGCGGGCGGGGGTGCGCCATTGGAGCAGCGAGATCGGAGTGACCCCGGGCACCATCGAAAAGGCACTGCGCTCGGCCTCGGGCGTGGCGGGAGCGCCGGCCCGGGGCGTGTGGTGCCGGGTCGGAAGGGTGAGCGGTCGCCGCTCCTCGATCCCGGGTGCCACCAGGAAGGGGACGATGGTCGCGTTGACGTGCGACAGCTGGCTCACGATGTCGACGATGCGGTCGGCGGTCTGGTCGTGGAGGATCCGGCGCCACGCCCTGCCGTAGGAGCGGCGAGGGAGGAGGATGCTGACCTCGGTCTCGCCGTCGGCCAACTCGGCGGCCAGCTCGAGGGCAGCGCGTCCCAGCCGACGGTCGGGGCAGTCGATGACGTCGAGCGGCAGTCGAGTCAGCCCCACGCGCTGCCACCGCTCCATGAGCCGCTCGGCCCGTTGGTTGTCGATGTTGAAGTGCACGGCTCGGAGATCGTCAGGCATGAGCGTGCGGGCGTACTGGATGGCGCGGGCCGCGGCCAGGTCGATGCGGTCGATGAGGATGACCACGACGTGACGGCGCAACACCTTGGCCTCGCAGGCCTCCACGGCCACACCCTCCTCGAGAATGACGTCCTCGACCCGGTACTGGCGGTTGGTGCGAGTCAGTGAGTACACGAGGAGGGGCATGACCACCACGACCACCCAGGCACCCTGGGTGAACTCGGCCACGGCGAACACGATCACCACGACGAGGCAGACGACCGCCGCGAACCCGTTCACGGCCACGCTCTTGCGCCAGTGGACGTCGCGGTGGGTCCAGTGGTGCTTGGCCATCCCCGCGCCGGCCATCGTGAACCCGGTGAACACGGCGATGGCGTACATGGGGATGAGGTTGTTCACCTTCGCCTTGGTGGCGACAAGCAGGGCGATCGACGCCGCCGCCAGCACGAGGATGCCGTTGGAGAACACCAGTCGGTGGCCCCGGACCGTGAGCATGCGGGGGAGGAAGGAGTCCTCGGCCACGAAGCTGACCAGGAACGGGAAGCCGGTGAAGCTGGTGTTGGCGGCCAGGATGAGGATCAGGGCCGTGGCCGCCTGCAGCGCGTAGAAGAGCACCTCGCCCCCTGGGCTCGACCCGTACACGAGGCGACCGATCTCGGACAGGACGGTGGGGACCCCCGACATGTACGGGACGGGGTGGCTGAAGGAGGCGAGCACCGACACACCCAGGAACATCGCTCCGAGGATGCTGCTCATGAGCACGAGCGTCGTGCGGGCGTTCTTGGCTTGGGGATCGCGGAAGATGCTCACCGCGTTGGAGATCGCTTCGGTGCCCGTCATGGCCGAGCTCCCGTTGGCGAAGGCTCGCAGCATGTAGAAGGCCGAGATGCCGAGGAGCAAGCCACCCCCGGCGTGCCCGAGGCTCAAGGTGCCTGTGTGGCGGGGCACGTGCCCCAGATTGCCCACGATCTCGCGCACGAGGCCCGTGACGATGAGGACCGCCATGTTGACGATGAAGAAGTAGGTCGGGACGGCAAAGACGCGCCCCGCCTCGCGGATCCCCCGGAGGTTGCCGAAGGCGAGGAGCACAACGAAGCCGATCGACATGGGGACCACGGCGTGCTTGAGGACAGGCACCGCCGATCCGATTGCGTCGGCTCCGGCCGCCACCGACACCGCCACGGTGATGGTGTAGCTGATGAGCAGGGCCGCCCCCGCGATCTGGGCGATGTTGGGACCGAAGTTGTCCCGACTGACGACGTAGGAGCCGCCCGCCTTGGGATAGGAGCGGACCACGTCCCGGTAACAGATCGTCACCACCGCCAGGACGCCCAGGATGGCCGCCGTGAGCGGCGTGATCAACGAGAAGGCGGCCAGGCCGCCCACGAGGACGAGGGTCCGCAACATCTGCTCGGTGGCATACGCGGAGGACGACATGACGTCGGAGGACAAGACGGCCAGCGCCGTGGGCTTGCCGAGGCGCTGTCCCCCCAGCTGCTCGCTCACGAGCGGGGGCCCCAGCAGGACCCGCTTCACGCGGTAGCTGAGTGTCTCGGGCAGGCTGGCCGCCTGCGTCGTGTCAGTCCGCGACGGTGAACGCGTCAAGTTCGGTTCGATGCGTGGGGACGGGCTGGTCTCGGTGGTTCCCCCTGTGGTCATCGGTCTCTGTCTACCTCCGCCCCGGCAACCGGGACGAGCCGGCCGAGCGCGTCGCGATCATGCCGCACCGGGGGTAGCCGGCCCGTGGTGGTACTTCCCTGCGAAGCGCTGGAGGGCGATGAGACACCAGATGGCCTCGATGACCCCGAAGGGCCACGCCCCGCTGGCGAACCCGTAACTGCTCGACAGGGCGCAGCCGAGCGCGAAGGCGAGGACGAACCACCTCCCTCTTCCTTCGACGGCGTACATCACCATCATGAACGTGAGGACGGTCACGCCGTAGACGGTCAGCACGCCGCCGCCGATGATGTGGTCCCCGGGAACATTCGGACCAGACCCGCTCTGTCCTCGGTGCTTTGTCGGGCAACAGGCCGGGCGCGGCGCGCGTCAGGGGGCACCGATTGCCTCGCTGGAATCCGTCTCGCATCGGGCGCAACGGTGACGGCACCATCGATCTGAGCCCGTTCCGTCACGCTCCGACTGTACTGGTCACCCTCGTCGCATCACTCCGATGGGGTCGATGCCAGGGCGGGATGCCGGGATCCCCAGCGACGCGCTAGACAACGATGATGCCAGGACGCCGATGACACCGAGGCCGACCGGGCCTCGGTCCGCGCTGTCGGGTCCGGTCACCACCGGCCGTTTCATCGGGCCGGCCTTCACGGTCCCGATCGACCTGGCCGACCACGGCTACGTCCGTGCGGAGTTCTTCGCGGCCGGGACGGCCATGGCGTACTCGGCCTCAGGGCCGCTGGGCCAAGACGGCAGGTGGTCGGCGACGCCACACGACACCGCCGAGTACCGGACCAGGGTCGTGGTGCGCCGGCCGTCGGATCCGGCGCGCTTCAACGGCACCGTCCTCGTCGAATGGTTCAACGTGTCGGGTGGATTGGAGGCCAGTCCCGACTGGACGTATCTGGGGCCCGAGATCGTCCGTGACGGCTACGGCTATGTGGGGGTGTCGGCCCAGGCATTCGGGGTAGACGGCGGTCACGCCCTCCTCGGCGTGCCGGGCCTGGCGCAACGCAGCGGGTTGGTGGCGTCGGGGCCCGAGCGCTACGGATCGCTGCGCCACCCCGGAGACCGGTTCGCCTTCGACATGCTGTCGCAGATCGGCCGGGCCCTTCGAGGCCCGGATTCGGTGTCCGCGTTCGGGCCGCTGCGACCGGAACGAGTCATCGCCGTGGGCGAGTCGCAGTCCGCCTTCTTTCTGACCACGTACATCAACGTCGTGCAACCGACGGCGCAGGTCTTCGACGGGTTCTTCGTGCACAGTCGGGGCGGAAGTGGTGCCGCCCTGGCGGGCACGCCCATCGCCAGTCCCGACGTGCCGCACGGGCTCAAGATCCGCAACGACACCGACGTGCCCGTCCTGATCTTCGAAACCGAGACCGATCTCGGGCCGTTGCTCGACTACGGGCCGGCCCGTCAGCCCGATGCGGAGTGGATCCGAACCTGGGAGGTGGCCGGGACCGCCCACGCCGACGCGTACGTGGTCGGGCCCTTCGCCAGTGCGCTGGGATGCGATTTCGTCGTCAACGAGGGTCCTCAGCACTTCGTGGCTCAGGCCGCTTTGGTCGCCCTCAACCGGTGGATCGCCGACGGCGTGCCCGCTCCGTCGGCACCGCCCCTCGAGCTGTCGAAGACGGCTCCGCCCGAGCTCGCCCGCGACCGGCTCGGCAACGCCCTCGGTGGAGTGCGGACCCCGGCCGTCGACGTCCCGGTCTCGACGCTCAGCGGAGAAGCCCCGCCCGGCGCGAGCAGGCTGTGCGGGTTGTTCGGGTCGACGGTGCGATTCGACGAGTCCACCCTCGTCACCCTCTACCGGAACAAGGCCGGATACCTCGCCGCCTACCGTCGCAGCCTGGAGGCGGCCATCTCGGCCGGATTCCTGCTCGGGTCCGACCGCGCCGAGCTCCTGGGGCTGGCCGAGATGGTGTCGTTCCCCTCGTAGGGTGGGGCCGTGGATAGCGGTGACGTGAGTCGGTGGTTCGGTGAGTACCTCGACGTCTTTGCCGCCTGTGGCCGGGGCGAGAACGACACACCGTCCCTGCTTGCCTTCTACGGCGTTCCATTGTTGCTCACGACAGACGGCGGGTTCGTCGCACTCCCCGGCGATGGCCAGGTCGTCGCGGCGGTGCAGCAGCAGATCGATGGGATGCGCTCGGCTGGCTACGACCGCACCGAGATTCTCGGCTCCGAGGTCACCGTCTTGAACGCCACGTCGGCCCTCTACCGGGGGACGTTCTCGCGTCTCGGGAGTGATGGCAGCGAGATCGGCCGCCTCACGGCGACCTATCTTGTGACCGACGGGGCGGTTGGCCCCCGCATTTCAGCGCTGGCCGTCCCTAGCCCCTGACGCCTCGTCGGGGTCGCGGCGGGCCGTTGACCTCCCGGCTCGGCTGCCGTAGAATACTGCGTATGGTACGACCGGGTTGTACGAGCGCGGTGCGATGAGCGTCCGCCATGCGCTCCTCGCCTTTTTGAGCGAGGGCCCCAAGTACGGGTTGCAGCTGCGCCAGGAGTTCGAGGAGAACACCGGCGAGGTGTGGCCCCTCAACGTCGGACAGGTCTACACGACACTCCAGCGCCTCGAGCGCGACGAGCTGATCGAGTCCGACGACCGCGGCGAGGAAGCCGGGCCCCAGAAGGCGTTCCGCATCACCGAGGCCGGCCGGAAGGAGCTCGACACCTGGCTGAGCACGCCGTCGGACATGACCGAGCCGCCCCGCGACGAGCTCGTGATCAAGGTGCTGGCTGCCCTGCGCGTCCCGGGCGTCTCGGTCCACGATGTGATCCAGGTCCATCGCCGGTATCTCGTCGAGCTGATGCAGCAGTGGACGAGGCTCAAGGAGGACGAAGCGGACTTCGACCTCACCTTCGCCCTGGTCGTCGACGCTGAGCTCTTCCGGCTCGACTCCGTCGTCCGCTGGCTCGACACCGCCGACGGTCGGTTGAAGCGGGCCGCGCTCGAAACGCCGTCGGCGAAGCCCGGTCCGCGCATCCGCCGGAGGTTGGTCGCTCGGCGATGAGCTATCTGGAGCTGCGCCAGGTCTCGAAGAGCTATGGGGCCGGTACCGCCGAGGTCCACGCGCTCTCCGACATCGACCTTTTCGTCGAGCGGGGCTCGCTGGTGGCGGTGATGGGGCCATCGGGCTCGGGGAAGTCGACCCTGCTCACGATCGCCGGCAGTCTCGAAGAGCCGACTCGCGGCGACGTGCTGATCGACGGCGCGTCGCTCCGATCGATGTCGCGCAACGACAAGGCGCGCCTTCGGCGCCGCACCATCGGCTACGTCTTCCAGGATTTCAACCTCCTCGCGGGGCTGACCGCCGTCGAGAACGTGGCCCTGCCCCTCGAGCTCGACGGGTGCTCGGCGAAGAAGGCGCGCGCGGCGGGCATGGCGACGCTCGAGGAGGTCGGGATCGCCGAGCGAGCGTCGCATTTTCCGGACGAGCTCTCCGGTGGCGAGCGCCAACGCGTCGCCATCGCCCGCGCCGTGGTCGGCGACCGCCATCTCCTCCTTGCTGACGAGCCCTCGGGCGCGCTCGACTCGACGAACGGCGAGGCGGTGATGCGCATGATCCTCACCGCCTGTAAGCGGGGTGCCGCTGCCGTCGTGGTCACCCACGACGCCCAGCTGGCGTCGTGGGCCGACCGGGTGGTCTTCATTCGCGACGGGCGCGTCGTCGATCAGACCGTGGCGCCGCCGAGCCCCGAGGTGCTGCTCGAAGAGAGCGCCCGCCCCCGTCGCTGATCGATCTCTGGGCATCCCCGTGCAAGACACCCCTTGACGGGAGTCTGATTAACGGTAGGATACTGAGTATGATGTTAGGTGCTCTACCAAATCGGGTCGTGCACGCGACGAAGGACGGTCGAAACCAATGAGCTTCCTCGAACTCCACAGGGTCTCGAAGTGCTACGGCGAAGGTTCGGCCCTCGTTCAGGCGCTCTCCGACATCGACCTGTCGATCGATCCCGGCCATCTCGTGGCGGTGATGGGGCCGTCGGGCTCGGGCAAGTCCACCTTGCTCACGATCGCCGGGAGCCTGGAGGACCCGACGAGCGGTGAGGTGCTGATCGACGGCACGTCGCTCTCGGCCATGTCGCGCAACGACAAGGCGCGCCTTCGGCGCCGTACGATCGGCTACGTCTTTCAGGACTTCAACCTGCTCGCCGGTCTCACCGCCATCGAGAATGTCTCGCTCCCCTTGGAGCTCGACGGCACCGGATCGCGACGGGCCCGGACGGCGGGGATGGCCGCGCTCGAGAAGGTCGGGCTCGCCGAGCGAGCCGGGCACTATCCGGACGAGCTCTCCGGTGGTGAGCGCCAGCGCGTCGCCATCGCCCGCGCCGTCGTCGGCGAACGCCGCCTCCTCCTCGCCGACGAGCCCTCGGGCGCGCTCGATTCGACCAACGGTGAGGCGGTGATGCGGATGATCCGCGAGGCCTGCAAGCAGGGCGTTGCGGCCGTCATCGTGACCCACGACGCGCACCTCGCCTCCTGGGCGGACCGCGTCGTCTTCCTCCGCGACGGCCAGATCGTGGACGAGTCCATTCCCCCGAGCGCCGAGTCGCTCCTCGAGCCCACTCCGGCCCGATGAGCACCACCCACCTCGACCCCATCACCGACGCGCGGCCCGCCAGCGGCGGGGCGCCCGCTCGACGGGCAGTCGTCCGCTGGGCGTGGCGCCTCTTTCGCCGGGAGTGGCGTCAGCAGCTCTTGATCCTCGCTCTCATCGTGGTCGCCGTGGCCGCCACGATCGTCGGCTCGGCCGTCGCCATCAACAACCCGCCGGCGAAGGACTCCGGCTTCGGCACGGCGCAGGACTCGGTGTCCTTCACGACCTACGACGCCCACGCGGCGAGCGTCGTGGCGGGCCTGGAGCACCGCTTCGGCCGGGTCGAGCTGATCGAGAACCAGACGCAGTCGATCCCGGGATCGATCAACACGTATCAGATTCGTGCGCAAGAGCCGCACGGACCGTTCAGCGGTCCGATGCTCTCCCTGGTGTCCGGACACTTCCCGTCGGGCGTCGATCAAGTGGCCGTGACGAGCGGCGTCGCGTCGGCGTTCCACCTGAGGGTGGGGGCCACGTGGCGAGTCGCCGGCGTCGAGCGCCAGGTGGTGGGCATCGTGGAGAACCCGCAGAGCCTCCTCGATGCATTCGTGTTGGTCGCGCCCGGCCAGGTGACCAATCCCACCGGAGTCACAGCACTGTTCGATGCCCCCGGGGTGCCATTGGGCTCGATCGGCAACCACGCCCAGACCCCCGCCTCGGTCGCACAATCGAACCCGCTCAACCCCGAGACCATCTCGCTCGTCGCTCTGGTCCTCGGCATGCTGCTCATTGCACTCGTCTCGGTCGGGGGCTTCACGGTGCTCGCGCAGCGCCGCCTTCGATCAATCGGGATGCTCGAGGCGACCGGCGCGACCGATCGACACGTCCGTCTCGTCGTCAGCGCCAACGGCACCGTGGTCGGCCTGGTCGGTGCCGTCGTCGGCTTCGTGCTCGGTCTCGTCGTCTGGCTCGCGTACCGACCGAGCCTCGAGCAGAGCTCGCACCACGTCATCGGAGTGCTCGCCCTCTCGTGGACCGTGGTGATCGCCGCCATGGTGCTCGCGGTCGTCGCAACGTTCTTCGCGGCGTCCCGTCCGGCGCGTGCGATGACGAAGGTGCCGATCGTCCAGGCGTTGTCCGGCCGCCCCGTCCCTCCTCGCCAGGTCCACCGTTCGGCGCTCCCGGGCATCATCTTCCTCGGCCTCGCGTTCTTGTTGCTCGGGTACGCCGGTGGCACGAATCACGGCAACGGGAGCGGTGGGGCACCGGAGCTCCTCTTCGGGATCGTCCTGCTCATCCCCGGGCTCATCCTGCTCGCTCCGTTCTTCTTGTCCTTGACGGCGCGCCTCGGACGTCGGACACCGATCTCGAGCCGCCTGGCGCTTCGCGATCTGGCCCGGTATCGGGCACGCTCGGGGTCGGCGCTCGCGGCGATCAGCGTCGGCGTACTCGTCGCGGTGATCGTGATGCTGGCCGCGGCATCACGGTACGGGAACGTCCTCGACTATGCAGGTCCGAACCTGTCATCCGACCAGCTCGCGCTCCATGCCAACACCCCACCCCCGCCGGGGGCAATCGTGAAGGACTCCGGCGGCAATCAAAGCGTCGCGCCCCCCACGACGAACGTGGCGACGCCGACACAGCTGGCGGCGAGCGCCGCATCGATCGCGAGGGGGCTCGGCGCTCAGATCATCGACCTCGAGACGCCGAATGCTTCGGTGGAAGGGAACAACCTGGGTCGGCAGTGGAATGGAGCGGTCTACGTGGCGACACCGCAGTTGCTGCGGGCGTTCGGGATCTCGTCCTCCCAGATCGACCCGAACGCGGATATCTTGAGCTCGCGTCCTGGTCTTTCCGGCGTCTCGGGTCTCTTCCTCGACTACTCATCGGGTGGCACGTGTACGGCCGCCTCGGGCTGTCGGGTGCATCCAACGGTCCAAGAGGTTGGAGCGCTACCAAGCGGGACGTCGGCGCCGAACACGGTGATCACCGAGCACGCCATGCGCGAGTTCCACATCCAAGCGAGCACGAACGACTGGCTGATCAAGGGATCGCAGCCCTTTACTGCTGCCCAGATCAGCGGCGCAGAGCTCGCCGCGTCGACGACCCAGCTCTCGGTCGAAGCCAAGAACGACCAGCCGACCTCGTCCGCCGTCGTCGGCTCGGCGACGATCTTCGGCATCGTCATCGCCCTGGCTGTGCTCGGAATGTCGGTCGGGCTGGTCCGCAGCGAGACGGCGAGTGACCTCCGCACGCTCACTGCGACCGGTGCGACGAGTGCCACCCGACGTACCCTCACTGCCGTGACGGCCGGCGCCCTCGGGTTTCTCGGGGCTCTTCTCGGGGTCGTTGGTGGCTACGTCGGCATGGTCGGTTGGCTCCGCAGCAACTCGCTCAACGGGGGGATCGCCGCGCTCGGGAACGTCCCCGTCGCCGATCTCCTTCTCATTCTCTTCGGCATGCCCCTGTTCGCGGCGATCGTCGGTTGGCTCTTCGCCGGCCGCGAGCCTGCGGCGATGGCGCACCAGGCGATCGAATGAGGGGAACCTCGCGCTGAACCAGTCCCGGACACCGACCGTGTCCAGGCGTCAAGCGGGCACCCGCCTTGCCGTCTCGCCGGATGGCGTTGGTACGCAGAACCAGGCGTTCCGGGTTCCGAGGCCCGCCCGCCGGCGGACTCTTCGCACGGACCGCTTGGGAGCGGAGGAGGTGGGATTCGAACCCACGGTGACCTTGCGACCACAACGGTTTTCGAGACCGTCCGATTCGTCCACTCTCGCACTCCTCCAACCTGGACTTTCGTGTGTTCCACCACCCGGCGCCCCTGATGTTCCGTCCGAGTTCGCCGAAGGGGCGCTGGGCACACGAACCGACAATCGTACAGGCACGATATGAGAGCGCCCAGTTGTTGGTGCGTCGTGACCAATGGTCCCTTTGGATCGCGCCCGAGAATGCCGATCAGGAGGGGGTGGACCAAGTCGCCCTCCTGAGCGAGCACAGGCTAGGAGCTGAACCGTTCCTGGCGGCGCTCGTCAACGCGTCAGATGACGCGATCATCGGCCAGACTCCAGCTGGACTGGTGGTGTTCTGGAACGTCGCTGCTGAACGCCTTTATGGCTACAACGCGGCCGAGATGCTCGGCAACACGATCGACGTCTTGGTACCACCCGACCGGTCCCACGAGCTCTCGGCGTGGCTCGACCGTGCTCGGAACGGCGAGACGGTCCAAAATGTGCATACGGAGCGAGTCCGGAAGGACGGCACCCGGATGATGGTGTCGGTCACGGTCTCCCCCGTGTGCGGACCCGATGGCAAGGTCGTCGGCGTCTCTACCAACGCCCACGACCTGGCCGAGCACGTCCGCAACGTCGAGGAACGGCGTAGATCGGACCGGCTTGCCGCCGAGACCCTGAGCCTGCTCGAGACGCTTCAGGCGACCGCTCCGGTCGGCCTCGGATTCGTGGACCGCGAGTTTCGACTCGTTCGCCTCAACGCAATGCTCGCCGCCGTCAACGGTTCTTCGGTGCAGGATCAGATCGGTCGGACCGTAGCCGAGGTCGTTCCCACGATCTGGCCCCAGATCGAAGGTATCTACCGGCGAGTTCTCGATACCGGCGAAGCCGTCGTCAACGTCGAGGTGTCGGGGTCCCTCGCCGCCGAACCGGGGCAGCTCCACTATTGGCTCACCAATTACTACCCGGTACGTCTGGACGCCGAGGTCATCGGAATAGGGCTTGTGGTGGTCGACATCACTGAACGCAAGCACGCCGAACGTCTGCGCGACGAACTGACTCGGGGCGCCGTTGACGCCATCGCCGCGACCGCCGAAGCACGCGACCCCTACACCGCTGGTCATCAGCGCCGCGTGGCAGACATCGCTGTTGCCATCGCCACTGTCCTCGGACTCGACGCCGACGAGGTGGAGGGAATCCGCATCGCAGCTACCATTCACGACGTCGGGAAGGTAAGCGTCCCCATCGAGGTCCTCGTCCGTCCGGGCCAATTGCGCCCTTCCGACTGGGAAATGATCAAGGGTCATTCCCGGGCCGGGTACGAAATCGTCGCCGACATCGCATTCCCCCAGCCGGTAGCGGAGATGGTCCTGCAGCACCACGAACGCTGCGACGGCAGCGGGTACCCAGATGGCCTCCACGGTGAGGAGATCCTTCTCGGAGCTCGTGTGATCGCCGTCGCCGACACTGTTGAAGCTATGTCGTCCCACCGACCGTACCGCCCCGCCCTGGGCCTCGATGCTGCCCTCGCCGAGATCAGACGGGGGCGAGGATCGTTGTTCGACCCCCGGGTCGTCGACGCCTGTCTGGAGCTGGCTGGAAAGGGTCTCGTCGTGTCCGAGCGGGACTCCCTGTCGACGGTCTGATTCATGAGCGGTGGCCAGCGTCCCGAAGGCCGACCGGGGGTGGATCTGACGCTGGACATCCAGCAAGGCTTCTGGCTCAGCCATCTTCGGATCGGATTCGGCGTCTTCTTGGCCGAGACGATTCTTGTCATGGTGTACCTGGGCTTCACTCCTCGTGGCCCACACAGAGGCGTCCTGTGGGTCGTGGTGGGCATCTGGTTCGCAGTCGGACTCGGGAATCTCCTGCTCGCGCCGTTCTTTGCCCGCAAGCAATGGCGGTCCCTCCTATCGGCCATCTGGACTATCGTCGCCGCCTTCGCCGTAGGCGTGGTCGCCTATCTCGACACAGGGTTCGACAGCCCCGTCCTCTTTCTGTTCTTCCTTCCCGTTGCCTACTCGGCGCTGGCGTTTGCCCCTGTTGTCTCGAGTCTGTGCGGTCTCGCCACCCTTGTTTCCGCTGGCTTCGTGGTGTTGACCGACTCGGACGTCAGCTACTCGCAACAGGGCGTCGTCGTCTTGTTCGGAGTCTTGGCGGGAGCCTCTGTGCTCTCCGTCACGGCATCGGTCAACCGGACCCACCGGGAACAACACGAACGCCAACTTATGCAAGAGGTGCACCGGTTGGCCGCGACCGATGGGCTCACAGGTTGCGCGGTGCATCGGGTGTTTCATGAGCGCTTGGAAGAGGAGATCGCCCGCTCGGTACGGCATGACCATCGCCTCAGTCTCCTGCTGATTGACGTGGACCGCTTCAAGGCGGTGAACGACACCTACGGGCACGTCGTGGGAGACCACGTCCTGGCCGGCATCGGTGCCATGCTGCGGGCCAACGCCCGGAGTTTCGACATGGTGGGTCGGTTGGGAGGGGACGAGTTCGGGGTGCTCATGCCCGACACCGAGCCGGCTGAGGCCGCGGCCTTTGCCGAGCGGATCCGGCAGGAAGTCGCCGTGGCCCTCGAGGTGCCGACGACCCTGAGTGTCGGTGTCACCGGGCTCGACCCCTCCACCCCCACGTCGGAACACATGCTCGATGCCGCCGATTTTGCGTTGTACCAGATCAAAGGAGCCGGACGAGACGGGGTTGCGGTCCGGGGACCAGGAGCTGCGATCCCGAAGCACCATCCTGAGGCGGAGCGGACGTCGACGCCATAGCCCGGAGCGGGCTACGACGCGATTTGGCCAGGTCGGCTGGATACCTCGACGTCCTGGGCACCACCAAGAGCATGGAGATCGCGGGTCCTGGCCAGGAAACGTTACGGAATCACAACGTCTCAGGTCCACCGAAAAGCGTGCCGATACCTGATTCGTGCGCTACGAGGTGGGTCTGACAGGAATGGTCTTCAGCATTATCGCCATGACCGCCGGTGCCGTCATGTGTTGGGCGGTGACGAGCGAGACTCACGGAATCCGGCTTGCCACGATGGGAGTCATCCTCATGGTGGTCGGCACGATCGGGCTGATCGTCTCGATCGTCGTCTTCGACATGTGTCGACGTAGCGCTGGTCGTCAGGATCGGCCGCATTACCGGAAATTGACCGACCTTCACGGCCGCACGACCGTTGTCCACGACGAGGGGTACTGATTTCTCAGGCTCGTCTTCGACTCTGGTGCTCCACCAAGCAGGGGAGCACAGATTGATGCGGAGAACGCACGACTCACCGCGGTAGTGGGAACGCCTCCAATGCCGATGTGGTGAGCCAAGAGGGACCGTTTGTATACGCCTCCACGAGCCAGTACGCGCCCTTTTGCGGTGCAGGGGTGAACACCGGCGGGTAGAGGGTCATGGTCTCCGATCCTCCGGCGCTCACGACCACGGGTCGGTGATCCAATGGTGTCCAGAAGCCATGGGGGTCGTTACCCGTATTAACCATAAAGTGAGGGATCAGAGCGGCACCGGTTCGATTGTGCACTGAAATCGTCACAGCGTCTACGACTCTGTTGGCGTGCGACAGCGCAACGTCGCGCACGGTCAGTTGGAGGGGTGCTCCGACGAAGGCGAGAGCGGAGGCAACGACCACCCCCAACGCAGGAAGACCCACCACCAGAACAGGCAGCGTCCTAGGGCGCGTCCACCTGGTGGACCGGGTACGAGAGGGGCGGGCAACGCCACGAACCGAGAGGGCAGCGACGACAGCGGCAGGAAAGAGATCGATGAGATAGCTGGACAGGCTTCGAGGAGAGAAGAAAAGTGGGATCGGTACCAGCAAGAGCCAGATTCGCTTGAGCTCGGGGTACCAGACCGCGAAGGCGGCCACCACCGTCACCAGGGCCAAGGCGGCGGCCACGCTGAGCATGATCAGGTCGACGCCGCCCGTAATCCCATGCGTGGCCAGGCTGACCAGACCTTGACCGCCCGCCACGAGCCCACCGACGATGGGGATGAGCGTGCCGTGGAGCCATGCCGACGCGTGCCAGGCGACGAACGGAAGATTCACCACACCGAACACCGCGACCACGATGAGCACGTATCGAATGGCGAGGCGAGAAGCGGGTCTCCCCGCCAGGCGGGCTTCGAGGAAGACGCCAGTCACCAGAATCGGCACACAGAACCACGGGGTCTGCTTGAAGGCGCAAGCCAGGCCAAGTGCGACTGGTCCGAGCCAGCGCGCCAGTCCCGCCGCACGGTTCTGTCCGAACCTGTCCCACCGCCAGACGGCCAAGATGAGGAAAGGCAGGAAGATGGCGTCGGTCTCACCGGAGCTGAAGGACCCCAACAGGGCCGGCGTCAGGACGACCAGGGCGGACAGCCAGCGGAGCGATGTCGGCAGAAGCAGGAACAGAAGAACTCCTGACACCAGCCAGGCGAACAGGTCCATCCAGTCGACCACAGCGTGATGAAAACCGAGGGCCATAGCAGGAACATCGAGAAGGAACGATCCCGCAGGATATGAGAAATGGGATACGTGGCCGCCATTCACCGTGTAGGTCCAGAAGAGGTCCGGCACGCGCAGAAGGTGAGCGGCGGGCGCCATCGAGACCGCGTAGGGATCCACGCCGTGCACCAGTGCGTTTGCGGCAACGTGATCGAACGCGGCCGAGTCGGTGGTGTAGAACTTGCGGGTGTGGATCTCCAACGCCTGTGGGAACACGACCGTGACCATGACCGCACCAAACGTCACCCGTTGGAATACACGGGAGCGAGGACTCTCGGTGAGCCAACACGCGGCCGTGCCGATGAGTCCGCTCAGGATCATGAGCGGGGCGAGGGCGCCGATAAAAGGTGATGACCACCAAAAGCCCCATGTGTTGATCCCCCCGGTGAGCACGGCCAGCCAAACGAGACTCCACCCCGAACGCTCGAGCATGTCTCGGCCCGGCGCATCGCGTGGCGAGGACGGGGCGGTGGTGACATCCAGGGTGGGGAGACGCCCCTCTGGGATGTCCTCTCGGGTGGTCAGCACCCGTTTAGTATGCCGACCTGAGGTTGGTGAGGCACCCCGGCGTCGTGCGGTGCCGGGTCCACGGAGAGTCCGACGTAGGACCGATGTGCTCCGTTTCACGCATCCGGGCCCGAGACGGCAACGGCCTGGCACCTCGGGGCCCGAGGAGCGGCCAGCTCCGACAACTGGGTCCAGCCAGAAGACCGATGACGTCGAGGAGATCCCGCCGCGACCGGGCGCCCGTCTGAAGCACTAGGTACCGTGGCCGCATGACCCGTGGATCCAGCGCGCCCGTGGGCGCTGCAGATCATCGGTGACGTGACGTCGATTGCGGTCAGGGATCTGCCGCTGCACCGACGGACCCCTATCGAGGGCGGCCGGACGAAGGGCCGGGTGGCCGGCTTCCTGATTTGGGCGGCGGCTCTCTCCGGCTTTGCGACATTGGTCGCGCTCCTTTACACCGTTTCCCTTCACAACGTTGCCGGCAACTCAGACGGGGCGACAGTGATCCTGGAAGGCCAGTCGATGACGGGCGGAAACGTCATGCTCCATGGGTGGGCACTCTCCTTGGACTCGTTCTGGACGATCGACGCACTCTTCTACATGCTCGTCGAATTCGTCACGGGGATGCGTGAGATTCTGATCAATCTCGTCCCCGCCGTCATCGCCGCGGTGACCATCGTCGTCGGGGCATGGTTGGCTCGCGATGGTCGACGGGGAGCGCCCGGACTCGTTGCCGGCCTCATGGTTGTGGCCCTACTCGGCTTCCCGTCCCACGTCCTGTCGATGTTCCTGCTGCAGGGTCCGCTCCATGTCGGCACGACACTGTGGTGTCTCATCGCCTTTGCGGGATTGCGGTCGGGGCGTTTCGGATGGGGTTGGGCTGTCGCGGTCGGAGTGCTCGCGGCGGGCACCCTTGGCGATTTCCAGACGGTTGCCCTCGGCATCGTCCCCGTCTGCATCGCGGGGATCGTGGTCACGCTTCGGACGAGGAGCTGGCGGACCGGAATTCCCATCGTGAGCGCAGGCCTCGTGAGCCTCATTGCCGCCGGGATCCTTCGTCTGCTTGCCTCGGCCATAGGAACCTTCACGGTTGCCACCAGCCACCCGACGGCCTCGCTTCCTGGCATGGTGACCAACGTGGGGCGCGTGGCGACCTGGGGAGCCGCCATGCTCGGCGTCGGCAACGGCGGGTTTGCGAACGGAGGCGTGCCCGCACCACTCCAGGCGGTGCACGTCCTCGGTCTGGCTGCCGTCGTCGCCGGGGTTGGGGCAGCAGCCCTTTCCCTCGTGCGGGGAGCGATCGCGGGGAGCTCGCGGGCAGCGCCGTCCGCAACGGGGTGGCGAATCGACGATCTTCTGATCTGCGCCTTTGTGGCCGACCTCGTGGTGTTCGTCGTCCTGACGAGCGGCAACGATCCGCAGTTCATGCATTACCTGACCGCCGCCACCATCTTCGGAGCCATCCTCGCGGGGAGGTTGTCGGGTCGGCTCGTCGCCGTCACCCAGTCGGCGCCCCACCGTCGTGTCGCCGGCGTGGCCGGTGTCGCGGTGATCGCCGCTCTGGCGGTGGGGCTCGGATTCAACGTGACGGCCCCGGCGCCGAGTCGGTCCTTTACGCAACTCGGGCAATTCCTCGAGGCCCACCACCTGCACCACGGGATCGGCGACTACTGGACCGCCTCGATCACCACGGTGGAAACCCGGGGCTCGGTGACGCTCCGTCCCGTGATCACGACCCCTCAGGGGAAGATCGTGCGCTACGGGAGGCAGTCGACGGCGAGTTGGTACGAACACCAACCGTTCGCGTTCCTCGTGTTCAACAGAGCCCGACCCTGGGGCGGCGTCGACACCGCCACAGCGTCCGCGACGTTCGGTCCCGTCGCCCGTACCTATCGGGTCGGTACCTACCAGGTGCTCGTGTGGCCTCACCCGGTCGTCGTGTCGTCGGTCGGATTCTCGCCCATTCCCGAAGTGAAACTTTCCGTCCCGAACGGGTCGTGACCTCAACCCCGGTAGTCCTCGACGACGGCGATACCGGACGATCGAATCAACGAGCCGCGGTCGCCGCCGCGCTCACCCTTATGTCGTGGTCGTGGTCGTGGCGGGTGTCGTGGTGGTGGTGGGGGCAGGTGCGGTCGTGGTCGTCGTGGGGGCAGGTGCGGTCGTGGTCGTCGTCGGAGGTGGCGACGTCGTGGTCGTCGTGGTCGGGATCGTCGTCGTGGTTGTCGTCGTTGTCGTCGTCGTCGTCGTTGTCGTTGTCGTCGTCGTCGTCGTGCTCGTCGTCGTGGTCGTCGGTGTCGTCGTGGTCGTCGGTGTCGTCGTGGTCGTGGGCGGGGTCGTCGAACTCGACCCCGCCGTTCCCGTCGTCGTCGCCGTGCTCGTCGCCGTGGAGACCGGCGAGGATGACGTTGCCCTCACCGTTCCCTTCGACTTGGTCGGCGTCGATGATCGCTTCGCCGTCCGCTTCGGCGCTGCCACCTTGGTTCCGGATGTCGCCTTCGCTCCTGTCGTTGTCGGCGTCGAACTCGGGTTGGCCGAGATCGTCACTTGACCCGCTTGAGACGCGAGGACCATCTGGCGGAGACGGGACATGACCGTGGCTGTATCGGGAGCCGTCGTCGCGCTCGTGGGTTCTGACGACGTTGCCGTCCCCGATCTCGGTGTCGTCGTAGTCGTCGACGTGCGGCCGGCGAGGGGCGTCGAGGAAGAGAGTCCGAAGACCAGGGCCAACAGCCCACCGATCAAGATCAGAATGGCGGCGCCCCCCATGTACAGGCGCACATCGCGGCGGAAGGGCGGCCGCGATGTGATGGCAGGACTCCTGATCTGGCGGGGAGTGGTCTGAGCCTCGCGGTGGGGTTCTTGTCCGATCGCGCCCAAGGAACCTTGGGCGGGAGTGGCCGAGGCGATCTGCGGGGCGGCACGCTCATCCGTGGACGCCAGGGCCGACTCGTCGATGGGGTCGTAGCCGATGACCTCGCCGCGCTTTACCAGTGACGTGGGTCGGCCGAGGAAGAATCGCCGCCACTCGTATCGACCCACGGGATCGGGACGCCACTCCGCGTTCGGACTGTCTGTGGGCTCGGTGGTTGCACCAGGTCCCGCCGACGGACTCGGAGCCAGGCCGGGTGGCCGTTCCATGCCTTCCGACCCGGTGCCGGCGGGGACGTGATCGGGGTGCAGTTCAGGCGCGTACCAATTCCCGTCCGACGCCTCCCACCACCCCGGGGGCGGTGACGCGGCCCGGTCCGGGTGCAGCTCCGGCGCGTACCACCTGCCGTCGGTTGCGAACCACCAGCCGGGTCCCTGCGATACGTCACTCACGGTTCAGTGCCTCGATTTTGTGACGGTGATTGCCTCACGCTACCGACGCCCAGAACTTGTTGCCATCGTCAACTTTGTGGAACTTAGGGCTCCACCGCCGTCTTCACGCCCGCTCTGCCAGGTCCCCGGGTCACGTGGGTGCCTCCGTGCCGGCCCCGGCCCTGTGCGTGGCCGGTGGCGTCCCGCCTGTCCGAACGGCGGGAGGTAACGGGTTCGGAGCGAGCCGGCGTTGCCTCGTTGGGCGTCAATGACCCCGAAGAAGCACCAACACCATGCCGACGTGGTGTTCGTACTCGAGCCTTGGCGCACCGACACGCGCTGAGACACGGTTTGCCCCGTGCCATCGACCCCGGGTCCCCTTGTGAACGTCGTGTGACAGTTGCGTGTCTGATAGGGACGGAGCCCGGTCCACGTAACCACCGACCGCCGCGGATCCACCCACCACGGGTGATGGGATTCAAGTTCCCCGATGGTCGGTGCCGACGATGCCTCTATGGGACGTTCGACTGCCTCGATCTCGCGACGCCTCCCTCGGAATGTCCGCATGGCGAGGAGGCTGGCGACCGCGCACGAGGGAGTCGTCGCCATCGTCATCGAGTGCGTCGACGAGAGTTGCACGGTCGTGGGCAACGAGTTCACCCTCGACTGTCGATCGCTGCAGGATGCGACGCGTGTCGTGGAGGACATGGCGGCCCAGCCTGTCGATTGGCGTGAGAGGGCGCCCGGATTCTGGGTGGCCCGCGCCGGGTGATACTCGACCGTCTGCGCGGTCAGCTCGGCGAGAAGAGGTCGAGCAACCTCGACACGGAACGCTCGACGTCGTCGATTCGAAGTGGCTTCGTCATCCAAGCCGCCGCTCCCGCTCGGATGAACCGCGACCGCTCTTCGTCGTCTGCCGATACGACCGCGATCGGCACCGTGGCTCGGAGGGCGGCGCGACCGAAATACCGCATGAGGTCCTGGGCGGCACAGTCGGGGAGCTGCGAGTCCAACACGATGAGGCTCGGAGCACGCGTGAAAGCCGAGAGTCGACCTTCGCGCCCACTTCCGTCTACCACCAGTTGCGTGTTGTCCATGCGTCGCACGATTCGGGACAGGACGATCTGACACTCCTGATCGCCGCCGATGTAGAGAACGGCGCGCCGGGGGACCTGGCCTAGCGGGTACCTTCGGCTGGCCTTGCGGGAAGCGTGCGTCCGCACGCCCGTGCCGCCTCCGACCACGCGCAACCGGGTGGGTTGGTGTTCGATGACCACGTCTCGCACGCTACGGGGCGCAGTTGAACGCCACGCAACGAAATGGGAACCACGGTATGAAAGGTCGGCGGATGGTCTATCGCGACTTCGGTCCACGGAGAAGGTGGGTCGCGCCCGGCGAAGGTCGATGAGATCTCCGGTCAGCGCCGGCCGGCGAAGAAATCCTCCAACACCGATCCGCACTCCTGGGCCAGGACCGCACCGGTCACCGGCACCTCGTGGTTGAGGCGGGGGTCGGCACACAGCTGGTAGAGCGAGCCACACGCCCCCGCCTTCAGGTCGACCGCCCCGAAGACGAGCCGTCCCAGGCGCGCCGCCACCAGGGCGCCCGCGCACATGGCACAGGGCTCGAGAGTGACGACGAGGGTGACGTCTGCCAGTCTCCAGGTACCGAGGGCCGCGGCTGCGTCGCGCAGGGCCAGGATCTCGGCGTGGGCAGTGGGGTCGAGCCGCAGCTCCCGCTCGTTGTGGCGAGCCGAGACGACGTGCCCGTCCACGACGGCGACGGCACCCACCGGGACGTCGCCGTGGGTGGCGGCCCGGGCGGCCTCGGCCAGGGCGAGACGCATGGCCGCCGTCATCGTCCAGGCGTCCCCCCCGTTCGGTCGCGGTCTCGGCCATGGACCAACGGTAGGGCAGACGGCTGGGCGGGAGTTCCCCGCCTCGCCGCCGACCCTTCACGCGGAGGAGGTGGGATTTGAACCCACGGTGAGTTTCCCCACACACGATTTCCAGTCGTGCCGATTCGGCCGCTCTCGCACTCCTCCCGAGCTGCCGGTGCGCAGCAGCAGGGAGGCTATCGTCTGCCGATGCATTGCCCGGTGGTCCGTGCGACGGCCGGGTCCTGCGCAACGGTCTCCCGTGAACCGAGTCAGGGCCGGAAGGCAGCAGCTCTCAGCGGGTCAGGTCGTGTGCCGTAGCAAACCTGGCCGTCGCACCGATCACCGGCACCCGCTCGCCACCGGCCCGACAGTCGCGGCAACGTCGAACAGGCGCCCTGACCAGGCCGTCGGGAGCGCCCGGTCCCCCCGGTAGGCTGCGGCCGTGGCCGCCGCCGGCGACAAGGATCCCGCTCCCTACCAGTCTCTCTACCGTCGTTTCCGCCCGCAGCGCTTCGAAGAGGTGCTCGGACAGGAGCACGTGAGCCTGGCGTTGAGAAACGCGGTGCGCGACGGTCGGGTCGGCCACGCTTATCTCTTCAGCGGCCCGCGCGGGACCGGCAAGACGTCGACGGCCCGCATCCTGGCCAAGGCGTTGAATTGCGCCGCGCTCGAGGATGGCGAGCCGTGCGGGCGCTGCGACTCCTGCGTGGAGATCGCTCGCGGGTGCCTCGCTCGACGTGCACGAGCTCGACGCGGCATCGAACAACGGTGTGGACGCCATGCGCGATCTGGTGTCGCATGCCGCCCTGGGCACGCCCGGGTCGGTGGAAGGTCTACATCGTCGACGAGGTGCACATGCTCTCGACGGCGGCGTCGAACGCGTTGCTGAAGACTCTCGAAGAGCCGCCCGGCCATGTCGTGTTCGTGCTGGCCACCACCGACGCCCAGAAGGTGCTTCCCACCATCCGGAGCCGGACCCAGCACTTCGAGTTCCGGCTTCTCGGGTCCGAGACGCTGTCGGCACTGCTCCACCAGGTGCGTGACGCGCAGCGGGTCTGGCCCTTCCCGACGAGGCGCTCGACGCGGCGGTGCGCCGGGGCCGGGGATCAGCCCGCGACGCGCCTGTCGGCTCTGGACCAGGTCGCCGCGGGCGGCGTCGTCGACGACGACATCGAGGTGCTGGCGGAGCTGGCCGAGTCCCTGGCCGAGCGCCGCCGGCCCGGGCTCTCGTCGCGGTAGCCCACGCATCGGAAGCGGGACGCGACCCGCAGCGCCTCGCCGCCGACCTCGCCGAGTACCTTCGCCAGGGGTTCCTGGCCATCGTGGCGGCCGAGCTGGTGAGCCTGTCCGGCTCGGACCGTGTCCGGGTCGAAGACACCGCTCGTCGACTTGGGCTCCCTGCCCTGGTGCGCGCCCTGGAGGAGCTGGGTCGGGCCCAGGTCGACATGCGCGACATCCCCGACCAGAGGGTGCATCTCGAGGTGGCGCTGATCAAGCTGACACACCCACAGGCCGACGATTCGACCATCGCGTTGTTGGAGCGCGTCGAGCGACTCGAGCGCGCCCTGGCCGAAGGTGGCACCGGCGCCGGCGTTCCTCCGTCCCCGGTTTCCGCGCCGGCGCGCCCGCTCGAGCCTGCGCCGGCCCCCGCCGGTGGACCGCCGCCGACCCGGGCGGCGAGCTCGAGAGCAACGGGGCCCGACACCACCTCGTCGGAGGGCGTCGTCGACCCCGGAGGCTCGCCTTCGCCGGCAGGTGGCTCCGAGGCCACCGCGGAGGTCTGGTGCTCGAGAGCGGCCCCGACCTGGCTCGGCGCACGCTCGGGGCGGTCCGGCGTCAGAGCGGTTCGAGCCGGCGCGCCCCCCGCAGCGACGGACCGGGCGACCGGCCTCGGGGCCAGTCCGGTGGAGCGGACGCGGTGGTGGTCCCATCGGACCCCGACGCGGGCTCGGCTTCGCCGTCGCCCCCGGTTGCGGCCGGGGCCGTTGCCACCCTGCCGTCACGGGACGAGCTCGTCCAGGTCTGGGGCGATGGCCTGCTCGCCCAGCTCCCGAACCGGGCCAGGGCCCGGTTCCGGGTGGGAAGGTTCCTCGCCGTCGACGGGTCCGAGGCGGTCTTCGCGTTGCCCAACGAGACGCACCGTTCGTACTGCGAGGAGGTCCGTCTCGACGTGGAGGCGGCGCTGGCGTCGCGCTTCGGGACCCCGGTTCCCATCCGCCTCGTCGTCGACGTGGAAGACCTCGACGAGCCCGGCCCCCCTCGTCCCGCCCGCCTGCCCCCCGAGGCAACGCCGGCGGTGACGCCCGCCGGTCCCCGCACCGGGGGATCGCCACGACCGGCCGCCCCCGCGCCGGCGCCGGCGCCGCAGTCCGCGGCCCTCGGCAACGACGACGCCCCCGACCTCCTCGACCCCGCCGTCTTGGCAGCCGAGACCGAGCCTGCCGGCGCTGGGCTCAGTCCCGAAGAACGGCTGAAGCAGGCCTTCCCCGGCGCGCAGGAGGTGTAGGCGTGTTCGCCGGCCCGTTGCAGGCCCTGGTCGACGAGCTCGGCCGCCTCCCCGGAGTCGGGCCCAAGTCGGCGCAGCGCATCGCCTTCCATCTCCTGAAAGTGGCCCCCGAGGACGCCATGCGCCTCGCCGAGTCGATCGTGGCCGTGAAGGAACGCATCACCTTGTGCCCCCGGTGCTTCAACGTCGCCGAGGGTGATCTGTGTGCGATCTGCGGCGACGAGCGGCGTGACGGCACGGTCCTGTGCGTGGTGGAGGACCCCCGTGACATCGTGGCGGTGGAGAAGACCCAGGAATTCCGAGGCCGGTACCACGTCCTGCACGGCGCCCTCAACCCGATCGAGGGGATCGGACCCGACCAGCTGCGCGTCAAGGAACTGCTCGGACGCCTCGACGACGAGTCGATCACCGAGATCATCCTGTGCACCAACCCCAACCTCGAAGGTGAGGCCACCGCCATGTACCTGGCCCGGCTTCTGAAGCCGATGGGGCTCAGCGTCACCCGGATCGCCAGTGGGCTCCCGGTCGGTGGGGACCTCGAGTACGCGGACGAGCTCACGCTCGGTCGAGCGCTCGAGGGTCGGCGCGAAGTCGACGCCTGACCGACGCCTGGCGTCAGTCCCACAACTCGGGCTGGTCCGCGCCCCGCTCCAGTGGGAAATAGCCGGGGAGCTCGTGCGACGGCGTGTCGAGGTACACCTTGGCCTCGGGTGGCTGCGCGAAGCGGCCATGGCTCCAACGCACCTCCACGTGTCCCTGCACCGACCGCCGGCGCATGGTGGCGCGCTCGACATACGTGATGGACCAGTTCACCTGGGGCTGCCCCGAGGTCGCGGCGACGATGTCGAGGCCCACGAACCGATAGGCCTGGCGCCAGTCCCAGGAGCTCGCCACCCGCAGGCGCAGCGACCGACGGGGGTCGGCTCCGAGCAGGAAGTAGGCGGCGTTGCCCACGCGCAGCAATCGCCACACGAGCTTTTCGGCCGCACCACCGCGCCCCACGTTGGCGAGCCAACGTTGCGCCGACGCCTCGCTCACCCGCGCACAGAGCCGCTGGTAGGCCTGGCGGGCGCTCGGGCGGATAGGACCGGCCTGGAAGGGCGCGCCGGAGGCGCTGGCGGTCCTCGGAGGCGAGCGCGCCGAGGTCGTCGGGGAGATCGGTGAGCCCGGTGGCGTGCCGGCACGCGTCGTACAGGGCGCGTAGTTCGTCGGGTGCCACCACTTCGTACCAGTCGGTCTGCTCCCACGTGCCCGATGTGGCGAGGAGCCCGTCGAAGAGCCGCGCCGGCGACGGGTTGGCGATGTTGCGCGACAGGTACTTGCAACTGACGAGGTAGACGTGGTCGATCCGGAGGTCGACGGGCGCCACCTCGTCCCCCGGTGGGCGGCGCCCGCCCGTCCACTCGATCAGTCGTGGGCGCCGGCCCCGCAGCGCGTCTTCGGCGTCGAGGAAGGCACGACCGTTGGCGAAGGCGGTGGCGAACTCGGCGTCGAACCTCCCCGAAACGTGCAGGGCGTCGAGGTGCTCCCACACGGGCTCCGCCACGTCGAGCTGGTGTGGACGTCGCGCCAGGGTGGAGGGCAGGTCTCCTAGGCCGAGTGTGCCGAGGGCGGTGGCGAGCTCGGTGACGGTCGTACGGTCATCGGGCACGGGGAGCGCGGCGCCGACTCTTGGCGGCTGTCTCGGGACGCCGACGGGTGGGTTGGGGCGCGGCGGGTCCCTGCGAGGCGTGGCGGCACAGGCGGACCTCGTCCTCTGCAGAGCCGAGCTCGATCACGTCGTACACCGCTCCGATCTCACCGGGCGCCGCCGCCTCGCCGAGCGAGCGCCAGGCTCGCTCTCCGGCACTGCCGCGCACCGGGGCCGCGGTGGTGAGGACCACGAACGGGACCTCGGGCCACGCCGCATGGATGACGGCGGCCTTGCCGAGCGTCTTCCACAGGGTGTCGGCCCGCCGCAGCCCCGTGCTCGTGGTGGTGAAGGCGCCGGCGAAGTCGAAGAGCCACTGCCGTCCCGTGCGGTCCCGAGCCGTGTAGGCGACGTCGACCCCGGCCACGGCCCGCTTGGCCGGGGCGACGTCGAAGAAGCCGCACCGGGCGAGCATCGCCCCGGCTACCTCGCGGGCGCCGGCGCCGTCACGCCGGGCCTGCTCGAGTGGGTCACCACCGCCTTCGATGAGCCGGTCGCGCTCCTCGCTCACCCGCTGCTCGGCGATGCGGACGTACTCCGACTCGGTGTCATAGCCGACGTAGTGACGGCGGGTTCGCAGCGCGGCGGCGGCCGTCGTGCCCGATCCGATGAACGGGTCGAGGACGAGGTCGCCCTCGTAGGTGTAGAGCTCGATCAGGCGCAACGGCAGCTCGACGGGGAACGGGGCCGGGTGGCCGACGCGCGTGGCGCGCTCACTGGGAAGCTCCCACACGTCGGTGGTGGCTTCGATGAACTCCTCCTTGGTGAGGGAGATCGCCGACGGCAGGCCGCGCTCCTGGCGATCGGGACGCGACATCGCCCGGTCGAAGCGGCCCTTGCTGGCGATGACCACACGCTCGGTGAGATCACGAAGGACCGGGTTGGCCGGACTGCGGAACGAGCCCCACGCGCACGAGCCGCTGGCGCCGCGCGCCTTGTGCCAGATGACCTCGCCCCGCAGCAGCAGGCCGAGGCGATCCTGGAGGATGGTGATCACGTCTGCCGACAGCGACCGGTACGGCTTGCGTCCCAGGTTGGCGACGTTCACGGCGATGCGGCCACCGGGCTCGAGCGTGCGGACGCATTCGGCGAACACCTCGGTGAGCATGTCCAGATAGTCGAGATAGCTCGCGGGGATATGGCCCTCGCCGAGCGCCTCTTCGTATTCCTTGCCGGCGAAGTACGGGGGCGACGTGACCACCAGTGCCACCGACGCGTCCTCGACCTCGCCCATGTGGCGCGCGTCCCCGGTCACGATCTTGTCCTTGATGGGGGAGCTGTTGACGGTGTCGTGCTGCGAGAGCACGGGGGCGGTGAACCGGTCGTAGAAGCCGCTGGCGTCGTGGCTCTCGCGGCGGCCCACGCCGAAGGAAGAGGTCGATGTGGGCCTGCGGCGACGGCTCACTGGCATGGCTCCCGATGTGCGCAGGCGGAGACGAGACGACCCCTCATGCGATGTATTGATAGTACCGAGGTGTGACGGTCCGGCAGCGGACCGCGCGCAGCAGCGCCAGGGCCTCCGGAGGGGCGCCCGGTCAGGCGATCGAACGCACCACGAGGGCGTCGCCCTGGCCGCCGCCACCGCACAGGCTCGCCGCCCCGAGGCCGCCCCCGCGCCGGCGCAGCTCGTAGAGGATCGTCAGCGCCAGGCGGGTGCCCGACATGCCGATGGGGTGGCCCAGGGCGATGGCCCCGCCGTTGACGTTGGTGACTTCGTCGGTGATGTCGAGCTCGGCCATCGATGCCAGGCCGACGACGGCGAACGCCTCGTTGATCTCGAACAGCGACGACGTCCGAGGGTGTCTTGCCCGATCTTGGCGAGGGCCTGGACCGTGGCGTTGGCCGGCTGGAGCAGCAGCGAGGCGTCGGGCCCCGCCACCTGGCCGTAGCTCAGGACCTCCCCCAGGGGCGTCACCCCGAGGGCCTCGGCTCGGGCCTTCGACGTCACCACCACCGCCGCACCACCGTCGGAGATCTGGCTGGCGTTGCCGGCGGTGATGGTCCCCTCCTTGTCGAAGGCGGGCTTCAGGGCGCCGAGGGACTCGGCCGTGGTGCCGGGGCGCACCCCCTCGTCGGTATCGACGACGATGGGGTCGCCCTTGCGCTGGGGCACCGACACGGGGACGATCTCGTCGGCGAAACGACCGTCCTTGATGGCGGTGGCGGCCCGCTCGTGCGAGAGCGCCGCGACGCTGTCCTGGGCGGCGCGGGAGATCTGGGCGACCCGGTTGTACTGCTCGGTCCCGAGCCCCATGGCGCAGTGGTCGAACTGGCAGTAGAGGCCGTCGTACATCATGGAGTCGACGAGCGTGCGCGTCGCCGGCCCGGTAGCCCGCCCGGGCGCCGGGGAGCAGGTACGGGGCCTGGGTCATCGACTCCATGCCCCCGGCCACCACCACGTCGGCCTCGCCGGCGGCGATGAGCATGTCGGCCAGGTAGATGCTGTTGAGCCCCGACAGACACACCTTGTTGATGGTGGTGGCGGGGACCGACATGGGGATCCCTCCCTTGGTGGCGGCCTGGCGGGCCGTGATCTGGCCCTGTCCGGCCTGGAGCACCTGGCCCATGAAGACGTAGTCGACGTCCTCGGGGGCCACCCCGGCCCGCTCGAGGGCGGCCGCGATGGCGCAGCCACCGAGGTCCATGGCGCTGAACCCGGCCAGGGCACCCGACAGCTTGCCGATGGGGGTACGGGCCCCCGAGAGGATGACGGAACCGGGCATGGACGTGACCTCCGATCGGACCGTCTCGGCCGAACGGGGCCGGACGGTGGGCGGAGCCTCATTCTACGGGAGGAACACGGTCCCCCGCCGAGTCGAACGGGGCCGCCGCGCAGCCTGGGAACCGGTCCGGGGAGGCGGGTAGGGTGCGTGCCCATGCAGGCAATCCGTGATGCCATTGTGGCGGGAGCGACCGGCGAGGAGCTGGCCGGGATCCCGCTGCCCGCCTCCTACCGCGCCGCCCACGTCCGGCGGGACGAGGTCGACATGTTCGCCGGGGTGGACTCGGTCGACAAGGACCCCCGGAAGTCGCTCCACGTGTCCGAGGTCCCGGTCCCGGAACTGGCGCCCGACGAGGCCTACGTGGCCGTCATGGCGTCCTCCATCAACTTCAATACCGTGTGGACCTCGATCTTCGAGCCCCTCCCCACCTTCGGGTTCCTGGACCGCCTGGGCAAGGAGAGCGCCTGGGGGGCGCGCCACGCCCTCGACTACCACGTGGTCGGATCCGACGCCTCGGGCGTCGTGCTCCGGGTCGGCTCGGCGGTACGGAACTGGCGGCCGGGTGACAAGGTCGTCGGTGCACTGCAATTACGTCGACGACCAGGACCCCTCGGCCCACGACGATTCCATGTTGGCCGCCAACCAGCGCATCTGGGGCTTCGAGTCCAACTTCGGGGGCCTGGCCGATCTGGCCGTCGTGAAGGCCAACCAGCTCATGCCCAAGGCGCGCCACCTCAGTTGGGAGGAGGCCGCCATCAACGCGTTGTGCAACTCGACCGCCTACCGGATGCTCGTGTCGCACAACGGGGCGACGATGAAGCAGGGCGACCGCGTCCTCGTGTGGGGCGGCAGTGGCGGGCTCGGGAGCTACGCCGTCCAGCACGTCATGAACGGGGGTGGCACCCCGGTGGCGGTGGTGTCGTCGCCCGACAAGGTGGACCTCCTCCACCAGCTCGGTGTCGAGGCGGTCATCGACCGCGCCGCCGCCGGCTACCGGTTCTGGAAGGACGAGTACACTCAGGACGAGTCGGAATGGCGCCGCTTCGGCAAGGACGTGCGGGCGCTCGTGGGGGCGGAGCCCGACATCGTGTTCGAGCATCCCGGTCGTCAGACCATGGGGGCGTCGGTGTTCGTCTGCAAGCGGGCCGGAATCGTCGTCACCTGCGCGGCGACGTCGGGCTACATGATCGAGTACGACAACCGCCACCTGTGGATGAAGCTCAAGACCATCAAGGGCTCGCATTTCGCCAACTACCGCGAGGCGTGGGACGCCAACCAGCTTGTCTGCGACGGCAAGGTCGTCCCCCCGCTCTCCGCGCTGTACCCCCTCGCCGACGTCGGGGACGCCGCCTACCAGGTCCACCACAACCTGCACGAGGGGAAGATCGGGGTGCTGTGCCTGGCTCCCGAGGAAGGCCTCGGCATCGAAGACCCCGAGCTGCGGGCCGCAGTGGGCGAGGACCGGATCACCCTGTTCCGGAGGCACGGGGCATGACCGGCGGCGCCGGACCCCACGGGGGACACCCCCTGCTGACCGAGATCGACCACGTCGGGATCGCGGTACGCGATCTCGACGCCGCCATCGCGTACTACCGCGACGTCTTCGGGGCGACCGTAAGCCACCGCGAGCACATCGACCTCGACGGGGTGGAGGAGGCCCTCATCGCCGTCGCCGACTCCTACATCCAGCTCCTGTGCCCGACGCGGCCGGACTCCCCGGTGGCCCGGTTCCTCGAGCGGCGGGGCGAAGGGCTGCACCACGTCGGCTACCGCGTGAAGAACTGCGCCGTCGCACTTTCCGCCGTCCGAGCCGGGGGCGGGTCCCTCATCGACGACGCGCCGCGCCCGGGCTCACGGGGCACGACGGTGGCCTTCGTCCACCCCAAGGGCGCCTTCGGCACCCTCATCGAGCTCGTCGAGGAACCCGCCTGACCGAGCCGCTGTCGAGGAGGCTCAGGTGCCGAATCGAACCACGGTGCCCGGGTTGGCGGTGGTCCCCCACAGGGCCCCGTCGTCGATGACCAGCTGACGGATCACGCCCGGCACCGCCACCGGCATCCCGGTCTGCTGTCCGGTGGTGGGTTCCAACGCGACCACGACGCCCTGTTGCCCGTCGGCCACCCACAAGCGGTTGTGCCACAGCGCCACCATCTCGGGATTGGCCGGAACCCCCCCACCGGCACCGCCCACGGCATAGGTGGCGGTCACGCGCATCGACGCGGGGTCGACCCGTGACACCGATCCGGACTTCACGTTGGCCACCCACACCGCCCCGTCGCCCACGGCGACACCGAAGGGGCCCTGTCCGACGTCGACGGTGCGCCACTGCAGGGAGCCGTTGAACGGTCGGGCGTCGACGCGGGTGAGCGAGTCGGTCTGGCCGCTCACCCACACGCCGTCGGGGCCGATAGTGAGGCGCACGGCACCGTCGGGGAGCGCCGCCGCCGCCACCACACTGCGGGTGTGGGGATCGATGAGGCTCACGCTCCCGGCCACCAGGCTCGCCACCCACACCCCGCCGTCGCCGGCGGCCAGCGACACGGGCCCTTCGGCCACCGGGATCGGGGAGCCGACCACGGCGGCGGTCTTCGGGTTGATCTCCCACACCACGCTCCCGGAGATGTCGGCCACCCAGATCCGACCGAAGCCCGAGACCACCGAGATCGGCCTGCCCCCGAGCGAAAGGGGATGCCCGATGGCGGCTCCTGTGGCCGCGTTGAAGTGCCGGAGGGTGGCGGCGTGGTCGTCGACGAGCCACCCGCCCGTCGAGTCGAATGTCACCGACGCCGCCTCGCTGTGCACCACCACCTGCGCGACGGCCGGGGGCGGGCCGTCCGCACCGGGCGCCGATGGCGACGTGAGGACGTGGATCGACGTCGCCATCCCGATGACGAGGGCCAGGCCGAGGGTGAGCACGACGCCGCGGCCGCGCCGCGACAGCTTCATGTGGGTCGGCGGTCGTGCACCGGGCCGGGGCCGGCCCGGCCCGTCGTCCTCGAGCGTTCGGAGCGTGTCCTGCGGCGAGCGGGCCCGCGCCGGTGGGCGCCGGTCCGGGAGCGGGGACGTGTCGGGCGCCGGTCGATCGGCGGTGGGGGGCTGGCGTTGGAGCTGATTCCCCGTCGGGGTCACCACTCCATCCTGGTCTCGCCGCGCCCCGCGCGGGGTGATCGTCGCGCCCCGCCCTGCGACGTCGACGGGGCCGGCGCGACGCGTCAAGCGCCGACGGACCTCAGATAGCCTCGGGTCCCATGGACCATCCCATGTCACAACGGCTGGCCGAGCTCAAGGCCCGCAAGGAGGAGGCCCTGCACGCGGGCTCGCCCCACGCCGTGGAGCGCCAGCACGCCAAGGGGAAGATGACCGCTCGCGAGCGGATCGAGTACCTCCTCGACGATGGTTCGTTCCAGGAGCTCGACATGCTGGCCCGGCATCGGGCTCACGGCATGGGCCTCGAGGAGAAGCGCCCGTACACCGACGGCGTCATCACGGGCTTCGGCACGATCGACGCCCGGCGGGTATGCGTCTTCAGTCAGGACTTCACCGTCTTCGGGGGCGCCCTGGGAGAGGTGTTCGCCGAGAAGATCCACAAGGTCATGGACCTTGCCGAGTCCATCGGCGTGCCCATGATCGGCCTCAACGACGGCGCCGGGGCCCGCATCCAAGAAGGCGTCGTGTCGCTGCACTCCTACGGGGGGATCTTCCACCGCAACGTCCGCGCCTCGGGGGTCATCCCGCAGATCAGCGTGATCATGGGCCCGTGCGCGGGGGGTGCGGTGTACTCGCCCGCCATGACCGACTTCATCTTCATGGTCAACCAGTCGAGCCACATGTTCATCACCGGGCCCGATGTCGTGAAGACGGTCACGGGCGAGGACGTCACCCTCGAGGAGCTCGGGGGGGCTATGAGCCACGCCACCAAGTCCGGCGTGGCCACCTTCGTCGCTCCCGACGAGAAGACGTGCCTGGACGAGGTGCGGTATCTCCTCTCCTTCCTGCCGTCGAACAACCTCGAGGAGCCACCCCTTCTCGACACCGACGACGATCCGGACCGGGGCACGCCCGAGCTCGTCGACCTGATGCCCAACCTCCCCACCCAGCCCTACGACATGAAGCGCGTCATCACCTCGGTCGTCGACGAAGGCGACTACTTCGAGGTCCATCCCCATTGGGCCATGAACATCACGTGCGGCTTCGCCCGTATCGACCGTCGAGTGGTGGGGATCGTGGGCAACCAGCCCGCCGTCCTCGCCGGTGTCCTCGACATCGACTCGTCGGAGAAGGCGGCCCGCTTCGTTCGCACCTGCGACGCCTTCAACATCCCGTTGGTGACCTTCGTCGACGTGCCGGGCTTCATGCCGGGGACCGACCAGGAGTACGGGGGCATCATCCGCCACGGCGCCAAGCTGCTCTACGCCTACTGCGAGGCGACCGTCCCGCGCATCCAGATCATCACCCGCAAGGCCTACGGGGGCGCCTACGTCGTCATGAACTCCAAATCGATCGGCGCCGATCTCGCCTTCGCCTGGCCGTCGGCCGAGCTGGCGGTCATGGGGCCCCAGGGAGCCGTCGAGATCGTGTACCGGCGCGAGCTCGCCGAGGCCGCCGATCCCGGGGCGCGACGGGCGGAGCTCGTCGAGGAGTACACCGAGCGCTACGCGAATCCTTATGTGGCGGCCGAGCGCGGCTACGTCGACGACGTGATCGACCCCACCGAGACCCGCCGGGTCCTCGTGCGGAGCCTGCGGCTGCTGGCGTCGAAGCGCGAGGAGCTGCCCCGCCGCAAGCACGGGAACGTGCCGTTGTGAGCGAGGGCGCGGTGACCGAGGCCACCCTGCGTGGGGCCGTCAAGGCGGGGGCGCCCGTCGTGGTCTCGGTCCGACCCGAGCCCGAGCCCGCCGTGCTGGCCGCCATCGCCGCCGCAATCGAAGAGGCCTGGCCCCGCCCCCCGACCGATGGTGACGGTGCCGGCGGCCCGGACCTTTCCGCCTGGCGCTTCAGCGGTCGGTGGTGGACGCAGCCCGCCGCGTCGCGCCGCCAACGTCCTCGATCGGCTCGCTGAGCGCAGGCCGCGCCCCCGACGCGCCTCAGCGGGCTAGCGGGGCGCGGTCCCGTCGCGATGGCGCTCGACGAGGCTGAGCAACTCGTCGACGATGCGAGCGAGCTGGAAGTCCTTGGGCGTGAAGACGGCGGCCACACCCTTGCCCCGCAGCACCTCGGCGTCCTCGGGGGGGATGATGCCGCCCACCACGACCGGGGCGTCGACGCCCGCTCCTCGGAGGCGGTCGAGCACCTCCGGGACGAGCTCGAGATGGCTCCCCGACAGGATCGAGATGCCGACGACGTCGACGTCCTCGTCGCGCGCCGCCACCGCGATCTGCTCGGGGACTGAGGCGGATGCCCTGATAGATGACCTCGAAGCCTGCGTCGCGGGCCGCCACCGCGATCTGCTCGGCCCCGTTGGAGTGCCCGTCGAGACCCGGCTTGGCCACGAGCAGGCGAGGAGGCCCTCCCGTGCGCTCGGCCAGGAGCCGGGCGCGCCGGCGGGCGTCGGAGAGCTCGGTGCCGCGGTGCCCGACCCCGCCGCTGACACCGGTCGGGGCCCGGTACTCGCCGAACACGGCCCGCAGTGCCCCCGCCCATTCCCCGGTGGTGCCCCCGGCGTGGGCGAGGGCGATGGTGGCGGGCATGAGGTTCTCGTTCTCGTCGGCCGCCGCCCGGCGCAGCTCGTCGAGTGCCCTTCGCACCGCGTCGTCGTCGCGCCGTGCCCGCCACGCCGCGACGTCGGCGCGCAGCTGGGCCTCTTCGGCGGGGTCGACCTTCAGGATCGTGGTCAGCGCCGTCGTCGGCGGTCTCGAGCGGGGAGGGCTCGGTCTCGGTGAAGGAGTTGACCCCCACCACGACGAGCTCGCCCGTCTCGATGCGCCGCACCCGCTCGGCCTGGCTGCGCACCAGGCGACGCTTCAACTCCTCGACGGCTTCGAAGGCGCCGCCGAGCTCGAGGACCTCCTCGAGCTCCAGCCCCGCCGCCTCGGCGAGCTCGGCCGTCTTCGCCTCGATCACCGTGGAGCCCTCGAAGATGTCGTCGTACTCGAGCAGGTCGGTCTCGATAGGCCAGGATCTGCTGGATCCGCAGCGACCACTGCTGGTCCCACGGTCGGGGCAGGCCGAGGGCCTCGTTCCACGCCGGCAGCTGGATGGCCCGGGCCCGGGCGTCGCGCGACAAGGTGACGCCGAGGGCCTCGAGCACGATGCGGGGGACGTTGTTCTCGGGCTGGGCCTCGGTGAGGCCGAGCGAGTTGACCTGGACGCCGTAGCGGAAGCGGCGCAGCTTGGGGTCCTCGACGCCGTAGCGCTCGAGGCAGATGCGGTCCCACAGGCGCGTGAGGGCCCGGACCTTGCACGTCTCCTCGACGAAGCGGATGCCGGCGTTGACGAAGAACGAGATGCGCCCCACCACGGCGGGGAGCTCCGAGGGCTCGATCTTCCCCGAGTCGCGCACCGCGTCGAGCACGCCGATGGCCGTCGCCAGCGCGTAGGCGACCTCCTGGACCGGTGTGGCCCCGGCCTCTTGCAGGTGGTAGCTGCACACGTTGATCGGGTTCCACTTCGGGACCTCGCGCACCGTGTAGGCGATCATGTCGACGATCAAGCGGCGACTGGGCCCCGGCGGGAAGATGTAGGTGCCGCGCGACAGGTACTCCTTGACGATGTCGTTCTGGGTGGTGCCCTGGAGCGGCGGCGGTCCACCCCGGTGTCCTCGGCGTAGGCGATGTAGAGCCCGAGCAGCCACGCCGCGGTGGCGTTGATGGTCATCGACGTGTTCATGTCCCCGAGGGGGATGCCCTCGAAGAGCTCGGCCATGTGACCGAGGTGGACGACAGGGACCCCCACCTTGCCCACCTCGCCCGTCGGCCTCGGGCGCGTCGGGGTCGTACCCGGTCTGGGTGGGCAGGTCGAAGGCGATCGAGAGCCCGGTCTGGCCCTTGGCCAGGTTGGTGCGGTAGAGCTGGTTCGACGCCCGGGCCGAGGTGTGGCCCGAGTAGGTGCGCATCATCCAGGGCTTGTCCCGGCCACGATCCCGAGGCGCCACGTCGCTCACCTCCCCATTCTCCCCCCGCTCCCGTCCGTACTCACCCGCCGCCCCCGAGGGCCGGCCCCGAGCGCGACGGGCACCGCCTCCAGCAGGGACGATTACTTGCGGTAGTCGAAGAAGCCCCGACCCGACTTCCGGCCGAAGAGCTCGGCGGCCACCATGCGCCGCAGCAGCGGCACGGCCGCGTAGTTGGGGTCACGGAACTCGCCATAGAGGGCGTCGAGGATGGCGAGGCTCGTGTCCAGGCCCACCAGGTCGAGCAGGGCGAAGGGGCCCATCGGGAACCCACACCCTCCCTTCATGGCGGTGTCGATGTCGTCGCGGCTGGCCACGCCGTTCTCGAGCAAGCGGACGGCATTGTTGAGGTAGGGGAACAGGAGGGCGTTCACGATGAAGCCGGCCTGGTCCTTCACCTCCACCGGCGTCTTGCCGCACGCCTCGGCCACCGCCTTGGCCGCGGCCACCGTCGCGTCGGAGGCGGTGATGGGCCGAACCACCTCGACGAGGCTCATCACCGGCGCGGGGTTGAAGAAGTGGATGCCGCACACCCGGTCAGGGCGCCCCGTCTCCATCGCCATCTCCACCACCGGGAGGGTCGACGTGTTGGTGGCCAGGATGGTGTGCTCCGGGCAGATGCGGTCGAGCTCGGAGAAGAGGTGCTTCTTCACCCCGAGGTCTTCGACGACGGACTCGATCACGAGGTCGCAGCCCGCCAGCTCGCCCAGGTCGGACACGGCGGTGACCCGCGACAGCGCTCCGTCCCGGTCGGCCTCGGGGAGCTTGCCCTTCTCCACCTGGCGCGCCAGGGACTTCTCCATGGCGGCGACCATGGCGTCGGCCGTGCTCTGGGCCCGGGAGCGCAGGACGACCTCGATGCCGTGCACGGCCATGGTCTCGGCGATGCCCGAGCCCATGATCCCCGAGCCGACGATTCCCACTCGCTTGATAGCCATGGGCCGCATGTTACCGGCCGGTTACCTGCACGGCCCGTCCGACGAGCCGGGCCTGACGAAGGGGTTGGCTCAGCCGCCTGCCGTGCGCAGCGCCCGGCGCATGAAGCGGGGCCCGGTCTCGATCATGAGGCGGGGCGACATCCGGTACAGCCGCCACGGGATGCGGGCGTGGCGCGGGGCCACGACGATGGGCCGGTTGCGCGCCACCCCGTCGAGGACATCCTCGGCCAGCGATGCGGCGGGATAGGCACCACCGATCATCGTCGTGAGGAGCCTCCGGGCGTTGGGGGCCTGGACGATGGCGGGGAGGTCGGGAGGGTTGCCCTTGTCGAGCAGGGGCGTGTCGATCACTCCGGGGCAGACCACGCTGACCCGGACGCCGTGCTGGACCGCCTCCATGCGCAGGCTCACGCTGAGGCCGACCACGCCGTGCTTGGTCATGCCGTAGGGCGTCAGCATCGGGGACGGGAGCAGGCCTGCCAGCGACGCCGTGTTCACGATGTGGCCACGGCCCTGGCGCACCATGACGGGGTAGGCGGCCACGACGCCGTGCACCACACCGCGCAGGTTGACGTCGATGACGCGGTTCCAGTGGGCGAGGGTGAGCTCGGTCACCGGACCGGCGACGGCGACCCCGGCGTTGTTGAACATGAAGTCGAGATGACCGTGGTCGTCCGCAGTGCGCGTCACGAGGGCGGCGACGGCCCCGGGGTCGGTCACGTCGAGGGCGACCCCCGATACCCGGCCGGGCGGGCCCGCCGCCAGTGCGTCGGCGGCCTCCTTGACGCCGGCCTCGTCGATGTCGGCCAGGACCACGGTGGCGCCGCGGCGCACCAGCGCGCCCGACACCGCCTTGCCGATGCCCGAGGCCGCCCCGGTGACGATGGCCACACGCCCTTGGAAATGGATGCCGACCGACACGGGGTGAGCCTAGGCCCGGCCCCGACGTCGGACCACGGGTCGGTGCCGGTGCGGTCCCGGGTGCGGCGTCGCCCACCCCTACAGTGACGCCCATGGCTGCGACGACCGGGCGGTGCGGTCCGTTGGCCCTCGTCGGTGGGGGCGAATGGACCGACGGGTGCGATTTCGACGTTGACCTCCTGGCCGCCTCGGGCGGGGACGAGGTGCTCGTGCTGCCGACGGCGGCCGCCTACGAACACCCCGACAAGGCGGTGGCGACGGCCCAGGCGTGGTTCGCCCGGCTCGGGGGTCGGGCCCGGGGCCTCATGGTGCTCGGGCGGGGCGACGCCGAGGACGAGGCCAACGCCGAGCAGGTCCGGGCCAGTCGTTTCGTCTATCTGGGCGGCGGATCACCCATGCACCTGCGGTCGGTCCTGAAGGCCTCGCCGGTGTGGGAGGCGTTGCTCGACGCCTGGCGCCGGGGGGCGGTAGTGGCCGGCTCCTCAGCGGGTGCGATGGTCCTGACCGATCCCATGGTCGACCCCCGGGGCGGGGCGCTGACGGTCGGGCTGGGCATGGTGCAGGAACTGGCCGTGATCCCTCACTTCGGCGACGAGAACGCCGAGAAGGTCCATCGGTCGATCGCCCTGGCGGCGCCGGGGCTCCCCGTCGTGGGCCTTCCCGAGCGCACTGCGCTCATTCGCGACCCCGACGGCGGGTGGAGCCAAGCGGGGCAGGGCGACGCCCAGGTGTTCGTGAGCGGCCAGCCCGCCGGGCTCGACGCCCTGCCGCACTGAGGGGCCGGGTCAGTCGGCCTCGGTGATCGTCACCGACTCGATGGTGACCTGCTCCTTGGGCTTGCCCGAGCTCGATCCGATGGCGTCGATGGCGGCGACGACGTCGAGACCGGCGACGACCTTGCCGAACAGCGAGTAGCTGGGGGGCAGGCGCATGCCGTCGGGGCCCGAGATGACGAAGAACTGGCTCCCGTTCGTGTTCGGCCCGGCGTTGGCCATCGCCAGCGAGCCCAACTCGTAGCGTCCCGCCGCGGGGAGCTCGTCGGCGAACTTGTACCCGGGCCCGCCCGTGCCGGTGCCGGTGGGGTCCCCGCCCTGGAGCACGAACCCCGGGATGACACGGTGGAAGACGATGCCGTCGAAGTAGTGGTAGCGGGCCAGGAACACGAAGCTGTTCACCGTCCGGGGCGCGGCCTGGGGGTCCAGCGCGATCGTCATGGACCCCTTCGAGGTGACCATGGTGGCGGTGTAGCGCTTGGCCGTGTCGATGGCCATGGGAGGCTCGCCCTTGAAGGATCGGCGCTGGGGGCTCGAGCCGTCGGCGGCGGGCAGTTCGACGGACATGGTGGTCCTCCTGTCGGGGGTGGTTCGGGAACGGTACCCGGGAACGCCACGGCCCCGAACCGGGCGTGCCGACCTGCCGTTCTGTGAGGGGTGGCCGGCTACGAGGACGAGATCGTCACCGAGAGCATGCGGTGGATCACCTTGGGGGGGACGCCGCTGGCCGACGGGTTGGCGTTGCCGTCCGCGTTGATCTTCATGGCGACGTCGATCCCCGACGTCACGGTCCCGAAGAGCGAGTAGCTCGGTGCCAGGGTGGCTCCCTCGGACCCGGTGACGACGAAGAACTGGCTGCCATTGGTGTTCGGGCCCGAGTTGGCCATGGCCACGGCGCCGACGGGGTACTGCGGGCTCGCCTTGGCGGGGAGCTCGTCCTTGAACGAGTACCCGGGCCCGCCCGTGCCGGTCCCGGTGGGGTCACCGGTCTGGTCCATGAACGTGGGCACCACCCGGTGGAAGGTCACGCAGTTGAAGAACTTCTTCTCGGCCAGGAACACGAAGTTGTTCACCGTGATCGGCGCCTGCTTGGCGTCGAGGGTGATGACGAAGGTGCCGACGTCGGTCTTCACCGTGGCCTTGTAGGTCTTGGCCGTGTCGATGGTCATGGCCGGAGGGCTCTTCCACGAGGGCTTGTGCAACACCGTCTTGGGGTTCGACGCGCAGCCTCCCGCCACGGCGGCGGCGTCGGCCCTGTCCTGGGCGGTCACGACCTTCTTGCCCGGCTTGAGGAGGAAGTAGACGCCGACGACGACCGCGGCCACCACCACGATGGTGACGACGCGCCGTACCCGGGCACGCCGGCGGCGCTGGCGCTCCAAGGCCGCCATCTTCGCTTCGCGCGCCGAGCGCTTGCGGGCTCGTTTCTCGGTAGGCACGGCCTGCCACCCTATCGGCCGCCGCCGTGGCAGATCGCTCGGCCGTCCGTCCAGGCACCACGCCCGGGAGGGCTGCCCGTGCTGTGCCGGTGGGGGGTCCGCACGCCCGGTAGCTTCGACGTCGTGGCGCTGGTGGTGCAGAAATACGGTGGAACCTCGGTGAGTGACGCCGAGCGGGTGCGCGCCGTCGCCGACCACGTGGCCCGGACCCGGCGCCAGGGCGACGACGTGGTGGTGGTGGTCAGTGCCATGGGCAAGACCACCGACGATCTGCTTCGGCTGGCGGGCGACGTGAGCACCGTCCTGCCGCCTCGCGAGCTCGACATGCTGTTGACCTCGGGCGAGCGGGTGTCGATGGCGCTGTTGTGCATGGCCCTCGCCGAGCTCGGTGTCGACGCCGTGTCCTTCACGGGGAGCCAGGCGGGCATCATCACCGACACCACCCATCTCAAGGCCAAGATCGTCGAGGTCAAAGGCGACCGGCTGCGCTCGGCCCTCGAGGCGGGACGCGTCCCTGTGGTAGCGGGGTTCCAGGGGGTCTCACTCGAGCGCGACGTGACGACGCTCGGTCGGGGCGGTTCCGACACCACCGCCGTGGCGCTGGCAGCGGCCCTGGGTGCCGAGGTGTGCGAGATCTACACCGACGTGTCGGGGGTCTTCAGCGCCGACCCCCGCATCGTCCCCGAGGCGCGCCGCCTGGCCCGGATGAGCTTCGAGGAGATGCTCGACATCGCCGCCAGTGGCGGGCGCGTCCTGGCCCTGCGATCGGTCGAGTTCGCCCGCAACCATCACGTGCCGCTGCACGTCCGTTCGAGCTTCACCTGGGAGCCGGGTACCTGGGTGGTCGAGGAGGATCCGTCCATGGAGCAGGCCGTCGTCACCGCCGTTACCCACGACACGTCCGAGGCCAAGGTGACCGTCACCGGTGTCCCCGACAAGCCCGGGATCGCGGCGCGCTTGTTCCGGGCGCTGGCCGACAGGGCCGTGAACGTGGACACCATCGTGCAGAACACCTCGTTGCACGGGACGACCGACATCTCCTTCACGGTCCCCAAGACCGACCTCGCCGTCAGCCTCGAAGTGGCCCGGGACCTCGCCCCCGACATCGGTGCGGGCGAGGCCATGGCCGACGACGGCATCGCCAAGGTCTCGCTCGTGGGGGCGGGGATGCGCAGCCACCCCGGCGTGTCGGCGACGATGTTCGAGGTCCTCGCCACCGCGGGCATCAACATCGAGATGATCTCGACGTCGTCGATCCGCTTGTCGTGCGTGGTACGGGCCGACCGGGTCGAGGAGGCGGTGCGCCTCTTGCACCAGGCCTTCGAGCTGTCAGGCGGATGACGACGGCGCAGTAGGATCGATCTATGCGCGTCGCCGTCGTCGGGGCCACCGGCCAGGTCGGCACGGTCATGCGAACGGTGCTCGCCGAGCGCTCGTTTTCCGTCGACGACATCCGTTTCCTCGCCTCGGCGCGTTCGGCCGGGTCCCGGCTGGCGTGGCGGGGGGGCGAGGTGGAGGTCGAGGTCGCCGAGAGCGCCGACTACCGGGGTGTCGACATCGCGCTCATGTCGGTGGGGGCCGACGCGTCGCGCCAGATCTCACCCCGGATCGCGGCGGCCGGCGCGCTGGTGATCGACAACTCCTCGGCGTGGAGGATGGACCCCGCCGTGCCGCTCGTGGTCGCCGAGGTCAACCCCGACGCGCTGGACCACATGGACAGGGGCATCGTCGCCAACCCCAACTGCACCACCATGGTGGCCATGCCGGTGCTCGCCCCGTTGCATCGCGAGGCGGGACTGCGACGTCTCGTGGTCTCGACCTATCAGGCGGTGTCGGGTGCCGGGCTGGCCGGTGCACGCGAGCTCGAGGAACAGTTCGCCAAGACCGTCGAGACGGCGCCGAGGCTCACCTTCGACGGCGCCGCCGTCGACTTCCCGACACCGGCGGTGTTCCCCGGACCGGTCGCCTACAACGTCCTGCCCCACGCCGGCCGGTTCGTCGACGACGGGACCGGGGAGACCAACGAGGAGCAGAAACTGCGCGACGAGAGCCGAAAGATCCTCGGCCTCCCCGACCTGGCCGTGTCGGGCACCTGCGTGCGGGTGCCGGTGTTCACCGGCCACAGCATGTCGGTCAATGCCGAGTTCGAACGGCCCATCACGGTGGAGCGGGCCCGCGCCCTGTTGGAGCGGGCCCCGGGCGTGCGCTACGTCGACGTGCCCACGCCGCTGGCCGCCACCGGAACCGATCCCGTCCTGGTGGGCCGATTGCGTCGCGACGACACCGTGGCCCACGGCCTCGTGCTGTTTCTCTCCGGCGACAACCTCCGCAAGGGTGCGGCCCTCAACGCGGTGCAGATCGCCGAGGCGCTCCTCGCCCGCCGGGCTTCCTGACGGCTACCTCGGGGTCGGCCGGTACCGTTCGGTCGCGCCCGTGCGGGCCCGGCCCACCATCACGGCGATGCGGCGCGCCAAGTTGACGGCGTGGTCGCCGAAACGCTCGTAGAAGCGGGCGACGAGCGCCGCCTCGATGGCCACCGGCAGGGCCATGGACCCGCTCGCGATCTCGGCCGTCAGCGTGACATGGAGCTCGTCGAGCTCGTCGTCGAGCTCCTCCACCTCGTCGGCAACGGGGGCCCGATCGGCGTAGGCGTCGGCGGTGGCCCGCCACATCTCCGACGCCACCTCGCCCATCTGCTCGACGAGACCGCGCGCCCGGGGTGACAGCTCGACCCCGAGGCCGCGCACGGCCCGGCGCGACACGTGCTCGGCGAGATCGCCACTGCGCTCGAGCTCGGGCAGCATGCGCAGCACGGCCACGAGGTAGCGCAGTTCGTCGGGCCCGGTTTCGCGCTCGAGGAGCTGGCTCGTGGCCAGCTGCTCGACGTCGCGGTAGAGCGCGTCGATGGTGTCATCGCTCTCGGCGAGCACACGAGCCGCCTCGCGATCACCGTCGAGCAGACAGTGCGTCGCGCCGGCCACGCCCTCGCCGACCAGCGCGAAGAGCTTGATCACTTCGCGGTTGATGTGCTCCAGGCTCTCGACGACCCCATCGGTGTTGCCCATCTCGACTACGACGCGTTTCGCCACCGTCGTCACCGTAGCGCCATCCCCGAACGATCTCCCCTCCGCCCGGGACGACCGCTCTCAGCAGCGACGACGAGAAATCGATCCACCCCGCGGCCCGAGCCGGCGACGGCACCCACGCGCCGGTCGGGCCCGACGTGGCTGCGTCAGAGGTCGGCGTCGACGTCGGCGACGATGAGCCTCGGTCCCGACGGCCAGTCCAGATAGCGCCACGACCAGTTGATGAGGACCACCACCCGGTTGCGAAAGCCCACCAGGTAGACGAGGTGCAGACCCAGCCACGCCAACCAGCCCAGCGTTCCCCGCAAGATGGGGCCGTGGCGAAGTTGCGCGACCGCGGCGTGGCGCCCGATCGTGGCCATGAGCCCTTTGTCGTGGTATCGGAACGGCGTCGTGGGCTCGTTGCGCAAGTGCCGCGCGATCTGAAGCGCCGCGTGCTTCCCGGACTGGATGGCCACCTGCGCCACCTGCGGACAGGCCTCAGGGCGCGCCGGTCCCCACGGCACGGCGCCGGCGTCACCGACGACGAAGACCTCGGGATGCCCGGTCACGGACAGGTCGGGCTCGAGCGTCACCCGCCCTCCCCGGCCGTGGGCGGTGGGGAGCGAGGCCGCCAGGGTGCCGTCGACGGTCACGCCCCCGGCCCAGATCACCGCGGCCGCCTTGAGCCACCCCCCGTCACCGAGCCGGACGGCGTCGCCGGTCACCTCGGCGACCGGGGTGCGGAGGCGGACGTCGACGCCCCGGGAGCACAGCGTCTCCAGCGCGTAGCGGCTGGCCTCTTCCTTGAATCCGGCGAGGAGCCGTTCGCCCGCCTCGAGCAGGATGACCTTGGAGCGCTGGGGGTCGATGCGGAGACGGTCGCGGCGGACCGCCACGTCGAGCAGCTCCAGCAACGCTCCCGAGATCTCCACACCGGTGGCACCGCCGCCGACCACGACGAAGGTGGGAGCCCCGCCGTCGAAGTCCTCGGGACGCGCGTCGGCGGCCTCGAGGCGACTCAGGACGTGGTTCCGCAGATGGCGGGCGTCGGCCAGGGTGTAGAGGGGGAGCGCGTGCTCCGGGGCACCGGGCACCGACAGGAAGCCGGTGGTGGCGCCCGTGGCGACGACGAGCCGGTCGTAGTCGAGGGCCGTGCCGTCGGCGATTCCCACCCGTCGTGCGTCGACGTCGACCGACACGGCCCGGCCGTGGCGGAACACCACGTTGGGCTCGCGGCCGAAGATGGTGCGAACGGGATAGGCGATGTCGGCGGGGTCGAGCCCGGCCGTGGCCACCTGGTAGAGGAGGGGTTGGAAGGTGTGGAAATTGTGGCGGTCGACGATGGTCACCTCCACCGGTCGGCCTCGCAGATGCCGCACCGCGCTGAGCCCCGCGAATCCGGCCCCGATCACCACCACTCGGTCCACGTCCTCAGGATGGCACGCCCCGCCGGCGCCGTCACCGCCGATGTCGGTACGGGCGGTGTCGGCGAGGGTCAGGTCCGGGCCAGGGTGCGTGCCGCGGCGACGATGTCCTCGACCTGGGGGAGGATGGCGTGCTCGAGGGACGGCTCGTATCCCACGAACGTGTTCTTGGCCGCCACCCGCACGACAGGAGCGTCGAGGTCCCAGAAGCAGTGCTGTGCCACCCAGGACGCCACCTCGGCGCCGAACCCCGCCGTGAGGGTGTCCTCGTGGACGACGACGAGGCGGCCCGTCCGCTGCACCGACTCGCACACGATGTCGTGGTCCCACGGCGAGATGGTGCGCAGGTCGACGACCTCCACCGAGCAGCCTTCGGCCGAGAGCTCCTCGGCGGCCACGAGCGACTTCTGCACCGTCGCGCCCCAGGTGGCGACGGTTAGGTCGCGCCCCGCTCGGGCCACCGCGCCGCGACCGAAGGGCAACACCCACCCCGGGCGCGGGATGGGATCGGCCGCGTAGCGCTGGCGGTAGAGGTGCTTGTGCTCCAGGAACAGCACGGGGTCCTCGGCCGCGAAGGCGCCCCGCAGCAGGCCCACGGCGTCGCGCGCCCGGGACGGGAAGGCGATGAGCAGGCCCGGGATGTGGGCGAAGATCGACTCGCCGCTCTGTGAATGCCACAGCGCCCCACCCGTCAAGTACCCCCCGATGGCGACGCGCACCACCAACGGACAGGTGAAGTCGCCGTTGGACCGCCATCGGATGGTGGCGGCCTCGCTGTGCAGTTGCTGCATGGCGGGCCAGATGTAGTCGAAGAACTGGATCTCGGCGCACGGTCGCAGGCCCCGCAGGGCCTGTCCCACGCCGCGGCCGATGATGTTCGATTCCGCCAGGGGCGTGTTGTAACAGCGTGACGACCCGAAGCGGCGCTGGAGCCCGCGCGTCACGCCGAACACGCCACCTTTTCCCTCGACGTGGTCGAGCACATCGTCGTCGGCGTCGGCGACATCCTCGCCGAACACCCGGATGCGCTCGTCCGCGGCCAGGAGCTCGTGGAGGGTGAGCCGGATCGCTTCGGCCATGACCACCGGTTCGGCGTCGGCCGCCGCCGGCACGGGGTCGGGCTCGGGGTCGGCGAGCGCCGGCAGTCGGACCACGTTGTCGGTGACGGTCGAGGGATCAGGACGCGCCGCGGCCAGGGCTTCTTCGGCGGCGGCGGCGGCGGTGTCGCGCGCCTCGGCCCGCACCGCGGCCGCCTCGTCCTCGGTGAGGACGCCGGCGGCGACGAGTTCCCGTTCGAGGGTGTCGATGGGGTCGTGGGCCTGTTCCTCGGCCAGCTCTCCGGCGTCGCGGTACTTGGACTGGGAGTCCGCCGACGAATGCGAGTACGGGCGCGTCACGTGGGCGTGGATCAATCCCGGTCCTTCACCGGCGCGCACCCGGGCGATGGCGCGACCGCCCTTGTTGCGACACGACGCGTAGTCCCAGCCGTCCATCTGGGTCACCGCCAGACCGCGGAACCCCCGCACCAGCTCGGCGACGGGCGCCGGCGACTGGTCGGCGGCGCGCACCGAGATGGCGTAGCCGTTGTCGGCCACCACGAACAGCGTCGGCAGGTGGAGGCGACACGCCGTGTTGAGGCTCTCCCAGAACTCTCCTTCTGAAGTCGCACCCTCTCCCAACGACACGTAGGTGATCTCGTCACCATGGGCCCGACATCCCACCAGCCCCGGGCGACGGGCGATGTAGCGCCCCGCCTCCGCGCACCCCACCGCCGGGAGGCACTGGCTGCCCGTCGGGCTCGACTGGGTCACGATGTTGTACGCCACCGCCCCCCAGTGGCACGGCATCTGCCGCCCCCCGGAGGCGGGGTCGAGGGACGACCCCACCGCCTGGAGCATGAGGTCGAGCGGCGTCACCCCCAGGGCCAGCACGAGGGCCCGGTCGCGGTAGTACGGAAAGAACCAGTCGTAGGCAGGTCGCAACGACCGGGCCAGGGCCAGGAGCAGGATCTCGTGGCCGGCCCCCGAGATCTGGAAGAACACCCGGCTCTGCTTCTGCAGCAGGATCTCCCGGTCGTCGAGGGCCCGGGACAGACAGGCCAGGCGGAAGTCCTCGACCAGCTCCGTCGCCGGGAAGCTCCGCAGTGCCCCTCGGGAAACCTGCGAGGTGCCGTTGCCGCTCCCGGGCCGTCGGCCCGTGCCCGTGGAACGGGCCTGGGCCTTCACGCCGGCGCTTGGTCCCTCTGTGCTCTTGCGCACCGCGATCGACGCTACCTGCCGGCCGGTTCGAACCGGTGGCCCGGCGAGGTTCCCCGGCGCCGAAGCTCCTATGGCTGTCAAGCCGCAACCTGGGCGTTCAGCCAGTCTCGATATCGGCAGGCAAGCTTTGTGTCGTGCCTCAAGGCACGCTCGAGCTCGGAGATGCGGGTGGGCCATGATCCGAGTGCTTCGGCCGCTGCGTTGAGGCTGAGCCCAGCCGCTTGTCGAGCTGTGCGCAGGTCGCCTCCGACAGGGACAGCGACCGGGTGGGTGAGCAGGCGGAACACTTCTCTGGCCACGTGGCGCTTCAGACAGCGGACGACGTCGCGCTTGGTCTTGCTTTCGGCTGTGCGCCGGGCGAGATAGTCCTTCGACGCCGGATCACAGTTGAGTCGGACCATGACAATGCGCCACAGGGCGTGATTGGCCTGGCGGTTCCCTGAACGGTTGAGCCGGTGTCGGACGATCTTGCCTGACGACGCTTCGACCGGCGATACCCCGCACATTGCCGCGAAGGCTGCGTCGTTGGTCAGCCGTCCGGGGTTGTCGCCGGCGGCCACGAGCAAGATGGAGGCGGTATCGGGGCCGACCCCGCACGCTCCTCGCAGGGCCGGATTGGCCCGGGCGGTCAACTCGTCGAGGGTGGCGTCGAGCTGGGCCATCTCGGTGGTCAAGTCCTGGTAACGCCGAGCCAAGGTTCGCAGGGCCATCTTCATGCCTTCGACCGGCTCCGCCAGGTCGTCGCCGAGACGAAACCGAGCACAGCGGGCCACCTTTGCGGCTGTCGACAAGGGCCCAAGGACCTCTCGTAGTTGGTCCGGAGCGGTGATGACCAGGTCCCGGATCTGATTGGCCACCCTGGTGCGCGAGCTGCGGGCCGAGGTGAATGTCACCCGCAACGCCCGAATGGACTCGACGATCCCATCGTGGGACTTGGGGGTCACCGTGGCCTCCTCGTTGAGCGCCGACCGGGCCGCTGCTTGCGCGTCGACGGTGTCGGACTTGCCCCGCCGACGACGCATCTGTCGATTCGGCCGGTTCACCTCCACGACATCGACGCCCGCGTCGGCCAGACGGCGGGTCACGCCCACCCCATAAGCGCCTGTGCCCTCGACCCCGACCCGGGCGAGCTCACCGAAGGATCGCAACCAGGCGATCAGGCGATCACACTCAGCTGACGTCGTCCCGAACGGCGCCGTGTCGAGGATCTTTCCCCGCTCGTCGATGGCTGCCGCCATGTGGAGGTCTTTGTGGGTGTCCACCCCGCCGGTGACAACCCGCTGTTCGCTTGCCATGCTGGATCCGCCTTCCTGTCTCGCCGATGGGATGGCACCACCGGCCGGGACGGCGGACAGAACTCTCAGGACGCGGACAAGGCTCCTATCAGGTCACGTCCGCCCGACCGGCTGGTGCTCGTCCCTGACCAGGGATTGGATCAACAGCTCACCAGCAAGGCACCAGGCCAGTTACACGTTTGGAGTCAGATCCAACCCCTGAGCCGGGGACCCCTCCATCATGAGAGTTACACCCCGGCGTTACGCTCGGCCGCGTGCACCCTCGGATCAGGGAGACCCCATGATCGTTGGCCTCGTGATCGGCATCGTCATCGGCGGCGGGGGTGGAGCCGCCGTCGCCTGGACCCTGGCCGCGGCCCGTGCCTCGGCCCGGTCCGCCACCGAGCGTGAGGGCAACGCCGAGGCGTTGGGCTCGGCCCGCGCCGAGGTGGTGTCGCTGCAGACCCTGCTCGAGCACGAGCGCACGGCAGCCGAGGAGCGACAGGCGGCGACCGAGGAGGTGCGGCGCCAGCTCGTCGGCGAGTTCGCCACGCTGTCGCGCCAAGCCCTCGAGCACAACAACACCCAGTTCCTGGAGTTGGCCGACGTCCGCATGGGTCACGCCCAGCAGTCGGCGCGCGGCGATCTCGACCAGCGCACCCACGCCTTCGAACAGCTCCTCAATCCGCTGCGCGAGCAGCTCGGCCGGTACGAGCAGGGCCTGCGGCTCCTCGAGCTCGAGCGTCAGAAGGCCTACACCGGGCTCAGCGAGCAGGTGCGGACGCTCACCGAGTCCCAGGACAAGCTGCAGTCCGAGACCCGCAACCTGGTCACCGCGCTGCGGTCGCCGGCCACGCGCGGTCGTTGGGGAGAGATGCAGCTCCGTCGTGTCGTCGAGATGGCAGGGATGGTCGAGCACTGCGACTTCGAGCAGCAGGTGACCACGGACGGCGCCGACGGCCGGGTGCGCCCCGACATGGTCGTGCATCTGTCGGGCGCCAGGAACGTGGTGGTCGACGCCAAGGTGCCGCTCCAGGCGTTCCTCGACGCCAACGACGCCACCGACGAGGCGGCGCGACGGGACCACCTCGTCGCCCATGCCCGCCAGTTGCGGGCGCATGTCGACTCGTTGGCGAAGAAGGCGTACTGGGAGCAGTTCGGCGACTCACCCGAGTACGTGGTCGCCTTCGTCCCTGGCGACGCCCTGTTGGCCGCCGCGCTCGAGCACGACTCCTCGCTCCTCGAGCACGCCGTGTCCCACCGGGTCCTGTTGGCGACGCCGACGACGTTGATCGCCCTGCTCCTCACCGTCGCCAACGGATGGCAGCAAGAGGCGCTGGCCGAGAACGCCCGCGAAGTCCAGGACATGGGACGCGAGCTCTACAAGCGGCTCGCCACCTTCGGCGAGCACATGGCGCGCACCGGCCGCAGCCTGGGCGGCGCCGTCGACGCCTACAACAAGGCGGTGGGTTCGCTCGAGCGCAGCGTCCTCCCTCAGGCTCGGCGCTTCCACGAGCTCGGCGTGGTGGGTGGTGCCGACAAGGAGATGGCCGAGCTCGACCACATCGACGCCACGGCGCGTGGCCTCGAGGCACCCGAGTTCGTCGGTGTGCCGCGCCTCGTGCCGGGAGAGTCGGGGCTCGAGCTCATCGAGGGATCGCGCCGTGACGACCTCGACCTTCCCGGGGCCGCGGTCACCTGAGGTCGGAGGCCGCGGTGCCGACGGTGAGCAGTGCCTCGGCGGCCCGCCGGGCCCGGTCGCACGCCTCGGCCAGCTCGTTCTCTTCCAGGACGACTTCCATCGGCGCACCGTCACCCACGAACACGAGCACGGCACGACGAACCGGGCGCCCCGTGGACTCCTCGAGCGCCAGCGCGTAGCTCGCCACCTGAGGCCGGTACCGCAGCGCGGCGGCGTCGAGACCGGCCCGCCCGTCGGGGATGCGGTCGGTCTTGTAGTCCACCACCACCAACCCGTCGTCCTCCTCGACGACGAGGTCGACGTATCCCTCGAGGACACCGTCGCCGACGGGGACGGCGACGAAGAGCTCGCGCCAATGCCGGCGGGTCGCGCCCCCCGCCACGGTGGGCGAGACGAGGGCCGCGCCCACCATCGACGCGACGGCATCGCGGTGGGCGCCCACGCCGTGGGCGGTGGCCCGGGCCCGGGCCACCTCGGGTGCGGGGCGCCCGGCGTCGTCGGTGCCCGTGGCCAGGTCGATGACGGCCAAGGCCGAGTGCACGGCCCGCCCGATCTGCAGCGCCGTGTCGGCGTCGCGCCACCGCGCCCCCACCGCGTCCGGCGATCCCGGATCAGGCAGCCCCGTCGGGCCGCGCCGCGCCGCGGGGGCACCGATCACGGCGGCGTCGCCCTCGGCGACCGCCGAAGCGACCGCCGTGGCCGTCGTGACCGGGGCCCGTCGGGTCGAGGCCAGCGCCGCGGCGCGCCGGGCCGCGAAGACGTCGACGCCCCGGCGCCATGCCGCCACGTCGGTGTCGTCGGACCGCTGCGCCGCCTCGGCCGCCGCCGCGCCCCGTCCAGCCCGAAACCGGCTCGTACCTTCGACAGCGCCTCGCTGGCGTCGCCCTCGTCGGAGACGGCTTCCGTCGTGAGCGCGGCGATGGGCAGGCGCCGCCACAGCTGGGGCGAGCGCAGGCAGATGTCGAGGAGGCGGGCCGCTTCCGACGGCGTGGTGGTGGCGCCCTCCTTGAGCTCCTTGTGATGCAGACAGACGAGCAGGTGGTCGCGTGCCCTGGTCACGCCCACGTACAGCACCCGGTGCTGCTCGAGTGCCTCGAGCGCACGCTCGCGCGTGTTGGCCTCGTCGAAACCCAGTGAGCGCAGCCCCCCGCTGGCCCGCAGCTCGGGCGTGCCGTCCTCGCGCCACAGCACCGCCGGCGGTCGCTGCCCGGACGCCACGTCGCGTTCGAGCCCGGCCAGGACGACGATCGGGAACTCGAGGCCCTTCGATCCGTGGATGGTCAAGACGCGCACCGCATCGTCATCGGGGTCGGGTGGGCCCACACCGCCGCTGCGCCGGTCGTCCTCGGCCTGGAGGTCGGCCCAACGCAGGAACGACCGGAGGGGGCCGCCCACCGTCTCGTCGAAGAGCCGCGCCTGGTCCATGAGCCAGCGCAGGCGCTGCCAGTGGTCGCGGGGCCGGTGGTAGGCGAGGCAGAGCTCGAAGCTGCGCAGCTCTTCGAAGGCCCGCCCCACCATGGCCGAGGGCTCGCGCCACCAGCGCTCGTCGTGCAACCGCGCCAGCACGGCCATGCCGCCGGCCACGGGATGGCCCTCGAGGCCTTCGGGCGCGGGCTGGCGCGGATCCCAGCTCCCCTGGGCCTGGTGCCAGGTGACGAGGTCGTCGTCGCCACAGGCGAGCCCCGGGCTCCGTAGCGCGCCGAGCACGGCGACGCGGTCGACCGGATCGTCGGCGGCGTGCAGGACGGCGAGGACGTCGCGCACCTCGTCGGCGCCCCACAACAGCGCGACACCTTCGAGCCGGTAGGGGATGCGGGCCTCCTCGAGGGCCTCCTCGAGGGCCGCCAATGCGGTGCGGGCCGGGAGGAGCACGGCCACGTCGCGCCAGCGCGCCGCCCGGACGGCATCGTCTTCCTCGTCGACGACGGCCCAGCGGGCGTCGACGATGTCGTCGATGGCGAGCGCCACGTCGTGGGCAGCGGCCCGGCGGACCTGGGCGATGCTCGTGTTCATGGGGCCGCCCAGTAAGACGACGGGGGGCATCGAGCTCCCCGTCCGCGCCGGCGGCGACGGCGCGGCTCCATGCCCCTCGTCGACGGTGGTCCCCAACCCGTCGAGTGAAAGCTGCACGGCCCCGACCCCGGGCCGCGCTGGCGACGCGGCCGCCGACCGCGGACCCCGGCCCGTCGACGCGCCCCGGTACCGAAGGGGCACCGCGGCGCGCTCGCCGACGAGCTCGTGATGGGCGGCCTGGCCTTCGATCGGCTCGATGCCGAAGAGCTCCCCGAAGACGGTGTTGACGAACTCGAGGATGCCCGGCACCGACCGGAAGTTGGTGACGAGCACGATCTCTTCCCCGAGCTCGCGCCCCACCCGTGCGAACAGGTCGATATCGGCGCGCCGGAACCGGTAGATCGACTGCTTGGGGTCTCCCACCACGAAGAGCCCTCCCGGCTCGGCGTCGCCCAGCTCCGCCGAGCCGTCCACGGCGGCCACGATGCGGGCGGCCAGCTCGACCTGGATGGGATCGGTGTCCTGGAACTCGTCGACGAGCAGGCGCCGGTACCGCCTATGCAGGGCCCGCGTCGTGCCGGGGTCGTTGCGCAGCAGCCGCCGGGCATGGACCAACAGGTCGTGGAAGCCGAGCCGGCCCTCGGCCCGGCGCTCGTCGGCGACGTCCAAGACGAACGTCGCCAGCCGTGCGCCCAGGTCGCCGAGGATGGCGTGGGAGCTGGCCCGCTGGAGGTCGAGGCGCGCCTGCTCGGCGGCCGCGCAGGCCGCCCGCACCTCGTCGACGTGCCCGCTCCAATTTGCCTGCTGGCCGTAGGTGCAGCGCAGGGACTTCAGACCATCGAGGAACCGCAGGATCGACGACTCGTCCTCCAACGATGCCAATGCCGCGCCGGTGACGCGCAGTCCGGCGAGATGCTCGGACAACTTGTCGTTGCCGTCGGTGCACCACCGGTCCTGGGCCAGCGCGGCGTCGATGGCGTCGAGCACCGGTCCGACCCCGGCGGCAGGCCATGCGCCGGGAGGGGGCCGCATGCGCTCGAGCGCGGCCCGCCCCCCGTCTTCGAGCCGGTCCCAGTGCCGGTGCAGGCCCCGGGCGATCTCGACGAGGTCGTCGTGGCCCAACCCGATCGAGAACCCCTGGACGAGGGCGGGTTCGGCCTCGGGATCGGCCAGCAGGGTGTCGGCGAAACGCTCGAACCGGGCCTCGAAGTCGGCGCGTTCGGCCGTCTCGTCGAGGACCTCGAACCCGGGCGGGATGCCCGCCGCGACGCAGTGCTCGACGAGGATGCGCTGCGCGAAGGCGTGCAGCGTCGAGAGGGCGGCCTCGTCGACCTCCTGGCGCGCCGCGACGAGGCGGGGGTCGTCGGGGTGGGCGAGGGCCGCCTCGTCGAAGCGGTCCCGGATGCGCTGGCGCAGCTCGGCGGCGGCGGCTTCGGTGAACGTGATCGCCGCGATGTCGCGCAGCGAGGCGCGTCCGCTTCTCACGAGCTCCACGATCCGGTTGACGAGCGCGGTGGTCTTCCCGGTGCCCGCCCCGGCCACCACCACCAAGGTGGCATCGAGCTCGAGCCCGATGGCCTCCCGGGCCCCGTCGTCGACGCGTCCCACAGTCACGCCCCCGTCCCGGCATCGTCGCCGAAGCCGTCGACGACCGCCCCCACGAGGTCGTCGGGGACCTCGGCGTGCATCAGGGCCAGCACCGGGGCGAGCGCGGGGGCTCCGCTCTTGCGGGCCCATTGGCGCTCGCGCGTCACCGGACACAGGGTGTCGAAGTCGCAGGTGCGGCAGGCGTCGAATTGGCGGTCCCCGGGCCTCTCGATGGGGGCGCCCGGAAACGCACCGGCCTCGATGGCGCCGGTGATCAGGGTGAGGACGGCGAGGAACCGGGCGCGCACCTCCTCGGTGATGGTGAGGCTGAAACACGGGGCCACGCGCAATTGCGACAAGAGCCAGTACCGGGCCCGCACGCCTCGTCCCCAATCGCCGAAGCGCGCCTGGGCCGCCAGGGCGTAGATCGGCAGCTGGAGGAGCCTGCCCCCGGCCACGGGGTCCTTCTTCAGCGCCGTCAGCATGGTCTGGCGACCCGTCTTGTAGTCCGACACGACGAGCTCGCCCGACCGGGCCCGGTCGACGCGGTCGGCCTTGCCCTTGAAGCGGACCTCGAGCCCGCTCTCGAGGGTGACGGTGACGGCGGGGTCCGCGCCCTCGACCCCGGAACCGAACTCGAGCTCGGCCGCCAGCGGCTCGAGGTCGCCCTCCTCGTCGTGGAAGCGCTCGAGATCACGGCGCATGGCTGCCTTGTCCATTCGCCACAGCAGCGGCTTCCCTACCAGGCCGCGCCCCTCGGCGGCCGAGAATTGCGCCTCGGCGATGGCGAGGAGGCGGGCCAAGGCGCGGCGGCGCGCCGGCCAGGCGCTCGAGGAGGTACTCCTCGAGGATCGAATGCACCAGGGTGCCGCGCTCGGGCGGTTCCATCTGCCAGATCTCCTCGGGGAGGGTGCGCCTCGAGACCTGCAGCACCCGGTCGTAGAGGAACCGGCGCGGGCACTTGGCATAGGCCTCGAGACGCGTGGCGGACACCGGGGCTTCGGCCAGGAACGGGGACACCAGGCCCACCCCGACGTTCCCGTCGAACCGCGTGAAGCCCGGTCCCAACCGGTCGTGCGCCGCCCCGACCCCGATTCGCAATCGGGTCGAGGACAACGCCAGCGGGGACCGTGCCGGGTCGCGTCCCTCCGTCGCCCAGCGCGCCATGTCATGGAGCTCGAGCTCGCGCACCGACAGCGGCGGGCGTGCCGACGAGACCCCGGCCGCGAAGGAGTCCACCGGTCGATGCCTCGTCCCGATGCCGGTGAGTGTGGCCATCCAGCGCGACGCCACCTGCTCGCGTCCGGTCCGGGGGTCGACGCGCGGATAGGTGGCGACCCGCCGGGCCGACCCCGATCCGATAGCGGCCACGACGTCGTCGCGCAGCTCGTCGAGGCGCGCCGCGCGCGTGCGCAGGCCGCCGGAGGTGTCGAGGCGGCGGACGTCCTCAGGCAGCAGGGCGTCGTCGCCGATGCCCCCGGGGACCACGGCGTCGGCCATGCCGACGAGCACGACCGATTCGAACCGCAGGCCGCGGGCGCGGGCGAAGGAGGCCACGAACACGCCGTCGCCGAAACCGCCGCCGGGCAGCTCCGAGGTGTCGAGACTCGTCTCTTCGAGCACGGTCCGCACCGCCCGCAGAAACGCCCCGTGATCGGTCCGGTCCGATACCGCGTCGAGATCTCCCAGCGCGAGCACCGCACCGCGCACCTGCTCGATGGCGGCGAGCTCGGGCCCGGGCCACGCCGCCGGGTCGGTGTCGAGGTACCGGTCCAGGAGGTCGACGGCCCAGGTGGCGTGGTCCTGCCACGTCCCGCGGGGTGCGACCGCGCTCGTCACGAGGCCGGCGACGAAGGCGGCCAGGGCTTCGACCTGCTGTGCCTGTTCGGGTCGGCGTCCGGCCAGGTTCTGCAAGCGCTCGGCCCACTGGGCGCTCCCGCGCACCACGCCGGCCTCCGCCGACAGCGCGTCCCACCGGCTGGTGGGCACGCGGGGACGGCCCGGGCCCGACACGATCGGCGCCGTCGAGAGCCACGCCATGACCTCGTCGCGCGCCCAGTCCGACGCGGCCAGCTCGAGCAGGCCGAGCAGTGCCGTCCCCGCCACCGACCGGTGCAGGTGCTGTGTCTCGGGCCCGTTGGCGGCGACCCCGGCGGCGGCGAGCTCCTGGTGCAGGGCGCGGGCGTAGCGGGGGCCGGCCGGATGGAAGACGGCCTGCCTCCACGAGGGGACCCCCCCGTCGACGGAGGCGACCACGTCCCGGACCGCGGCCCGCACCTCTTCGTCGGGGTCGGCACAGGCGCGCACCTCCGTCAGCGTCGGTCCGACGCCGGCGGTCCTGGTCCCGCCCCCGATGCTGGCGCGGCCCGGAGTGCCGGCGCCGGACCGGGCCACGACGGCCTCGACGACGTTCCGCTCCGAAGGGGCCATGGCGCCGGGGTCGAGGACGAGCACCGGGCCCAGCGATCCGAGGGCCCCGTGTCGCGCCGTGGTCTGGGCAGCCTCGGCGAGATCGATGGTGTCGGCGAAGCCCCGCCCGTGGAGGTGGACCCGGACGTCGTCCGAAAGGCGACACAGGTCCCCCACGCGGTCTCGGCGTCTTCGCAGCACGGCCAGGGTGGGATCGGGGCAGCGTCGGAGCTCTGCCAGTGCGGCGCGGATCGCCGCCAAGCCCCGGGGGTGCCCGGCCAGGTCGGCGAGCCACCGCCGGGACGCCAGCGCCGTGGTCCGGATCGCCTCGAGGTCGACGTGCGGTGGAGCCGGGCGCTGCCCCCGTGCCCCCAGCACGGGGATGCCCAGCTGGCGGAGCAACTTGTCGACCGTCGTGCAATTGACGTTGGCGACACCCCGCCGCCCCTCCGGGCCGGCGCCCGCTCCGAGGGCCCGGCGCGCGAACAGGGCCGCGTAGGCCGAGGGGGCCACCACCGTCACGGGCGCGAGGGGGTCGGACCCCTTGGCCCCGAGCACCGCCGCCCCCAGGGCGCGTACGACGGGGTCTGCGGAGACCTCGGCGCGTTCGATCGGGGACCGGCGCGCGCGCTGTCGATCGCGGCATGCTACGACCCCGATGTCTCAGTGCTCGGGGAGGTCAGGCCGAGCGCTTGGCTCCGTAGGCGTCGCCCGAACGAAGTCGCCACCAGATGGCGAAGGTGTCGCGCAGCATCGCCACGACGACACGGCGCGACACGGTGCTCGAGAAGCGGATGCCGATGCGGACCGGGGCTTCGACCAGGTCACGGTGGCCGAGGTCGCCGGGCGATCACGAGCATCTCGAGGTCGAAGGCATAGCCCTCCTCGACCATGAGCGGCAGGACCTCGGCCAGCACCTCTCGGCGCACGAGCTTGATGCCCGCCTGGGTGTCGCGCACGTCGAGGTGGAACAGCGTGCGGACGAGCTGTTGGTACCCCCACGAGTAGAGGCGACGGGCTACGGGGTAGACGACCTGCGAGTCGGGATGGCGCTTGCTGCCGAGGACGACGTCGGGATGACGCTGCTGGACCACCTCGACGAACTCGGCCAGGAGCTCGGGTGGCACGTCGCCGTCCCCGTCGATGAACCCCAGGTAACGACCCCGTCCCCGGGCCAGCCCGGCCCGGACCGCTTTGCCCTTGCCGGCATGGGGCAACACGACCTGGACCACCACATCGGCGGGGAGTCCCTCGAGCGAGGCGTCGCTCCCGTCGGTCGAGCCGTCGGAGACGGTCACGATCTCGAAGGAGATCCCGGTCCCGCGGAGGACCTCCACGGCGCGCTCCACCGTGGCCCGCAGCGCCGGGCCGGGGTTGTAGTAGGGCACGACGACGGTGAGGTCGAGCACCGGAGGCGGGAAGGTGACGGGTTCCACGAGGCTCAACGGCACCGCCGGCGTGCGCGAGTCACGGAGCCCGGCTCCGGGATGCTGTCGCGCCACTCCCCCCCCTCCCGCGCCTGGACACCCCCACTCACCAGCAGGTGTCGGCACTCGGCATTTTACCGGGGTGCCCGGGCCAACTTTGGCGCGTCCCGGTCCCGACCCCCCGCACCGGCAGGTGCTCGACACCGGCGAGGCTTCATTGCACGCGCGATGTAGATGGCCATGAAGGTCCCGAAGGCGAGGCAGTAGATCCCGAACGGGGTGAGCGTCCGCGTCTTGAAATAGCGCATGAGGAACCGCACCGAGAGGAGCGCCGTGATCCCGGTGATGACCATGGCCACGACGCGCCTGGGCCCGGAGGCCGTTGCCGAGGGGCCCGGTCAGGTCGGAGAGCTTGAACAGCCCCGCCGCCAGGATGATCGGCGTGGCGAGGAGGAAGGCGAAGCGGGCCGAGTCCTCGTGGTCGAGGCCCCGCGGCCAGGCCGGCCGTCATGCACACCCCCTCCCGGCTGATGCCGGCGATCGAGCGCGGTCGACTGGGCCAGTCCCACGACACCGGCCTCGCGGTAATCCAGGGACTCGAGCCGGCGCCCGCCGTCGGCCTTGGCACCCTCCCGAACGGCCAGCGCAGCGACCTCGGAGCGCCGCCGCAGCCGCTCGGCGCCCAGGAGGATCCCCCCGTTCACGATCAGGAACACCGCCGCCGCCTCGGGCTTGGCCAGCGCCACCCGCAGCTGGTGTTCGAAGCGCGAGACCGATGATGCCGGCGGGGATGGTGCCCACGATGATCAACCAGGCCAGCCGCTCGTAGGCGGTCTCGATCCGCCTGGTCGCGAGGGTGTGGAACCAGGCCGTGATGATGGCCACCCAGTCCCGCCAGAAGTAGACGAGCAGGGCGAGGGCGCTGCCGACGTGGAGCATGACCACGAACGCCAGCCACGACGACTCGGGGTCGGACTGCGCGGCCACGACCTGGTGCCAGCCGAAGAGCGACGGGCAGGAGCACGATGTGGCCCAGGCTCGAGACCGGGAACAGCTCGCTGACCCCCTGGAGGATGCCGAGCACCACCGTCTGGAACCAGCGACAGGTGGAGGTGCACAGGGGCGGCGTGGGTGGCCAGCAGCACAGGATGGGCGCCGGGCACGGCGACGATCGTACCGCCGCCGCGGGTGTGGGAACGGGGAAGTGGGGACGGGTAACCTCACCATCTCTTCACGGCTTCACAGACCTTTCTGCAGGTCATCCCAGCCTCCTCCCAGGTTCATCGGGGATCCTTGGGGTGCCTGATGCACATGCGCAGGACGAAAAAGGAGGTGGCGGGGCTTGAGGATCCTCGTGCTGGGGGGCGACGGGTACCTGGGGTGGCCGACGGCGCTGCATCTGTCTCGGCGGGGCCATGACGTGGGCGTGGTCGACAACTTCTGCCGGCGCCAGTACGACTTCGAGATGGGGGTGGACAGCCTCGTCCCCATCGCCCATCTCCAGCACCGGGTGCGGCGCTGGGCCGAGGTGTCGGGGCTGAGCGTCGAGGCCTTCGTGGGCGATCTCACCGACCACCGCTTCTGCGAGACCCTGCTCGAGCGCTTCGAGCCCGAGGCCATCGTCCACTTCGCCGAGCAGCGCAGCGCGCCCTACTCCATGATCGACCGGGCCCATGCCGTCTACACCCAGGTCAACAACGTGGTGGGCACGCTCAACCTGCTCTACGCCATCGCCGAGCGTGACCCGTCGATCCACCTCGTGAAGCTCGGGACCATGGGGGAGTACGGCACCCCCAACATCGACATCGAAGAGGGCTTCATCGAGATCACCCACAAGGGCCGCACCGACGTGCTGCCCTATCCCAAGCAGCCCGGGTCCTTCTACCACCTGTCCAAGGTGCACGACAGCCACAACATGCACTTCGCCTGTCGCATCTGGGGCCTGCGGGCCACGGACCTCAACCAGGGCGTGGTCTACGGCCAGGAGACCGACGAGACCACCATGCACCCCGACCTGGCCACGCGCTTCGACTACGACGCCGTGTTCGGGACCGTGCTCAACCGCTTCTGCGTCCAGGCCGTGGTGGGCCACCCCCTCTCGGTGTACGGCAAGGGGGGCCAGACCCGGGGCATGCTCGACATCCGAGACACCCTGGCCTGTGTGGAGCTCGCTTTGCTCAACCCCGCCGGCGGAGGGCGAGTACCGGGTCTTCAACCAGTTCACCGAGTCCTTCTCGGTGCTCCAGATGGCCGAGCATGGTGGCCGACGCCTATCCCGGTGCCACCCGCATCGACCACGTCGAGGACCCCAGGGTGGAGAAGGAGGAGCACTACTACCGGGCCGCCCACACCAAGCTCCTCGACCTCGGCCTCGTGCCCCATCTGCTCGGGCCCGCCACCATCCGCTCGCTGCTGGCCGTCGTCGACCGCCACCGCGACCGGGTCGACCTCCGGGCCATCGACCCCACCGTGCAGTGGCGCAAGACGGCCAGCACCCTGCCCACCTCGGCGGGGCTCAGCAAGGACTGACCGACCGGTCGGGCGCGCCTCAGGGGCCCGCCCCCCTGTGGTCAGGGTCCTTCGCCGCCCGAGGGGGTGCAGGACCGAGGGTCGAACGACGCCAGTGCCTGAGTGGGTGGCGTGGGCGGTTGGAGCGACGACGAGGTCGAAGCCGGCGCCGAGGTGGCCGAGGCCGAGGGGCTCGACGATGCCTGCGACGGTGCGTTGACCGAGAAATTGGTGCCCGTGACGACGGTGACGTCGGCTCCGTTGCTGGTGGGGCCCTTGGCCAGGGTGACCGCCCCGGACAGCGAGTGCAGCACCTGTTCGGCCTGGGCCAGATGGGCCGGGGACGAGTAGTAGACGTAGGTCTCCGACAGCGAGCCGCTGGGCGTGGAGTCGCCCTGGCCGACGGTGTTGAAGCCCTCGGCCTGGAGCGCGGCGGCGGTCTGGCCCGCCTGGCCGGACTGGCCGGTGCCGTTCAGGACCGACACGGTGACCTTCCCGGGAGAGGGCAGCGGTTTGCCCGTCATGGTGTAGTCGTCGGCACCGATCCCGAGGAACCCGGTGATGGCGTGCAGATCGTTGGGCTGGCTCGTGAGCTCCACGTTCCCGTAGTCGTAGCCCTGGTAGAGGTAGTGCAGGCTCGACAAGACGATAACGGGCAGGGTCTGTTGCGGCGTCTTGTTGACGTTGATCCCGTGGAACGTGGTCACGAGGCCGAACATCGCCGAGAGCGACAAGCCCGAGTCGACCTGGAGCTGCGGCGCCACCGCACCGAGCAGGTCGTTGTCGGTGATGGGGTTGCCCAGTCCCTTCTTGTCCACCGCCGTCGCCAGCACCCGCAGGAATTCGTGGTCGCGCCGGATCCGGCTCAGGTCGCTTTCGGGGTCCGGGGTCCACTCGGCGTGATTGTTGGTCTTGACCCCGGGGCCCTTGTAGACGAGGTGCCGGGCCCGCACCACCTCGAGCGCCTGGAACCCGTTGAGCGACCGGCACCCCGCCGTGGGCACGTTGAGCCCGGAATAGGCGTCGAAGACAGGTTCGGGAAAGTACATCTTGATCCCGCCCAAGGCGTTGACCACGCCCTGGAAGCTGTCGAAGTTGAGCTCGACGTAGTGGTGGATGGGAATCCCGAAGTCCTCCTCGATGGCGCTCACCAGTTGCTTGGGGCCTTCGGCCAGGGCGGCGTCGATCTTGTTGGCGCCGTCGGCACGGGCGTTGGGGACGAACAGGTCGCGGGGGATCGACAGGATGGCGGCGGTCTTCGTGGCCGGGTTGACGTGGAGGATCATCACCACGTCGCTGTTGACCCCGGTCACCCCCTCGGAGCACAGCCCGAACGCCTTGTTCTGCTTTTTGAGGGCGCACCGCGACGTGGACCCCACGAGCACGATGTTCTCCACCCCTGACGGGGGCAGGGCCACGAGATCTCCCACGACGATGCGATGGATCTGATGGGTCCGGTACTCGGCGTAGCCGATGGCGGCCCCGGCGATGACCACGATCACGGCCGCCACCACGATGCCCACTCGCAGGAGGCGCTTGGTGACGCCGACTGCGGCTCTTCTTGCGGATATCGGCGCGACCGAATACGGGCGGCGGTGCCGGGGGGGTGCTTTCAGGCACGGGAGGCGAGTGTAGTGGTGGGGTACCGCCGGATTTCGTCATGCTGCGCCCGCCGCGGGCGCCTTCGCGGCGCCCCGGCGCCGTCGGATGGCTCCCCACCACGGCATCGGGCCCGGTGGACCGGTGCCCGGGACCGATAGGGTCGCACCCGATGGTCGGGGATCGACGTCGACCGGTGCCCGGGGATCGACGTCGACTCGGGCGACGGCGAGCGCGGGCGAGAGCCTTGGTACGGCTGGCCGTCCCCATGGTGCTGTCCGCCGTCGTGGTGATCCTGGCCGTGAGCTCGGTGGCGCAGATCGGCCGCACGTCGGGCCCGTACCGGCGGACCGTGGACCGCGGCTACGCCGCACTGGCAGGCCCGCTCGTGGCGCAGAGCAACGCCTCGGGGACGGCGCTGTCCGCGTTCCTGCACCACGCCGGCACGCTCGGTCGTCTCACCTTCTTCTCCGACCTCGACTCCTTCGCGTCCGACGCGTCGTCGTTGCAACGCCAGTACGACGCCATCACCCCGCCCGATCCGTCATCGGCGACGAGGTGCGCCACCGCCATCGCCGAGCGGGCCGCGGCCGTCTCGACCCTGCGCGCCGCCTTGGAGCGCGTCCTCGGTGGCAGGACCGGGCTCGTCGCCGTCGACGAGGCCGACGCCAGTGCGTCGGTGGGGGCGGTGGGCACCGACCTGCAGTCCGCCGACGCGTCATGGGCGGCGTGCCGGCGCGCCCTGCGGCGCGCCCCGGGGTCGGCGCTCGTCCCCACATCGACGTGGGTCCGGGACCCCGCCCTGTTCGCCGGGGCCGGGAGCCTCGTGGCCGGCCTCGTGGGATCGCGCTCGCTCGCGCCGGTGCACCAGATCGTCGTGCTCGCCGTCGTCACCGACCCCGAGCCGCGGTGGCGAGCGGGTCGACACTCGTGACGCCGGCCGCCACGAGTGTCGTCGCCCACGTCGTGCTGGCCAACCAGGGCAACGTGGACGAGGAGGGTGTCGAGCTCGGCGGGGAGATGACCCTGTCGGGGACGACGGCGAGCCCGGTCGTAGTGCAGCGCACCATCGACCTGGGCGCGGGGCGGTCCACGACGATGCTGCTCCCGGCGCTCAAGGTCGAGCCCGGCTCCTCCTACACGCTGCAGGTCGTGGCGGAGTCGCCCCATGCCCCGGGCACCGGGTCGCTCACGTCGCGCTCGGTCGAGGTCCAGGTCCAACCGACCGCCACGTTGACGGCGGTGACGTCCACGCCGCTGATCGCGGTGCGGGGCCAGGCCGTGACCCTCATCGCCGATGTCGACGTCGTCGTTGCCCGCGGCCGGGGCCCCCACGGGGACCGTGGCCTTCCAGGACGACGGCACCACCATCTCGGGTTGCGGGGCCCGGCCGCTGCACAAGGGACAGGCCACGTGCTCGGTGACCTACCCCGCGGCCTCGGCGCACTCCATCACCGCCGCGTACTCGGGCGACGCGCGCGACGCGGGGTCGCTGTCGCCCGCCATCACCCTCAAGGTGGACAACTGACCGACCGGGCCGCCGGCGCCGATGAGGTGACCGAGCGACGGCGGCGCCTTAGGATCGGGGTGGGACGTCAGAGGAGGGTCCGAGCGTCGTGGCAGAGAGCATCACCATCACCGACAACCGGACGGGCAATCAGCTCGAGATCCCCATCCGCAACGGCGGGGTCGAGGCGGGCGAGTGGAGCAAGCTCCTCCCCGGCATCTGGTTCTACGACCCGGGGTTCACCGCCACCGCCGGCGTGCGAGAGCTCGGTGTCCTTCGTCGACGGTGATGCCGGGATCCTGCGCTACCGCGGCTACGAGATCGCCGAGCTGGCCGAGCACTCCAATTACCTCGAGGTCGCCTACCTCCTCCTGCACGGGAAGCTGCCCACCGCGGCGCGAATTCGACGGATGGCGCCACGAGATCACGTACCACACCTACATCCACGAGAACGTCCGCAAGCGGTTCCTCGAGGGGTTCCACTACGACGCCCATCCCATGGGGATGCTCGTCTCGGCGGTCGCGGCGCTGTCGACCTTCTACCTCGACGCCAAGGAGATCTTCGACCCCGAGTCCCGTCGCCGCCAGATCATCCGGCTCATCGCCAAGATGCCCACACTGGCCGCCGCCGCCCACCGGTTCTCGGTCGGGATGCCCTTCGTCTATCCCGACAACTCCCTCGACTTCGCCGGGAATTTCCTGTCGATGATGTGGAAGGTGGCCGAGCCCCGGTTCGACGCCAACCCCACCCTGGCCCGGGCGCTCGACATCCTGTTCATCCTCCACGCCGACCACGAGCAGAACTGCTCGACCACCGCCATGCGCGTCGTGGGGTCGTCGCACGCCGATCCCTACTCGTGCTGTGCGGCGGCCTGCGCCGCGCTGTACGGGCCCCGCCACGGCGGAGCCAACGAGATGGTCATCCGCATGCTCACCGAGATCGGCTCGATCGAGAACGTGCCCGCCTTCATCGATTCGGTCAAGCAGGGCGACGGGGGGCCGGCTCCAGGGCTTCGGCCACCGCGTCTACAAGAACTACGACCCCCGGGCCCGGATCATCAAGCAGACCGCGGACGAGGTGTTCGCCATCACCGGCAAGAACCCGCTGCTCGACATCGCCCTCAAGCTCGAGGAGATCGCCCTCTCCGACGAGTACTTCACGTCCCGGCGGCTGTATCCCAACGTCGACTTCTACTCGGGCCTCATCTACCAGGCCATGGGATTCCCGCTCGAGATGTTCCCCGTGCTCTTCGCCATCCCCCGCACCGCCGGGTGGCTGGCGCACTGGCAGGAGATGCTCGACCAGGACTCCAAGATCGCCCGGCCCCGCCAGCTCTACATCGGCGAGGAGCCCCGCCACTACGTCCCCATCGCCGAGCGCTAGCCGTCGCCGCGTCCGCGGCGCCACGGCTCCGGACCGGTCAGGGCGTGGCCTTGGGGACCAGGCGCATGAGGCCCTCCTGGACCATCGACACGACCAGGGTCCCGTCGCGTGAGAACAGAAAGCCACGGGCCAGGCCCCGGGCGCCGTAGGCGTTGGGGCTGTCCATGTCGTAGAGGAGCCATTCGTCGGCCCGGAAGGGCCGGTGGAACCACATGCAGTGGTCCAGGCTCGCCCCCATGAACTCGGCGTCGTCCCAGCGGGCCTCGTGGGGGGCGAGCATGGTGTCGAACAGCGACATGTCCGACGCGTAGGCCGCCACGCACGCGTGCAGCAGGGGATCGTCGGGCAGGGTGCCGTCGGCGCGGATCCACACCCGCTGGACGGGGTCGCGGGCCTCGTGCTGCATCCACGGCAGCTCGCCCACGTGACGCTGGTCGATGGGATGGGGACGGGCGAACCAGTCGGCCAGCTCGTCGCGCAAGGGCTCGAGCCGGTCGTGCAGCGACGGCAGCGTCTCGGGGTCGGGCACCTCGGGCATGGGCGCCTGATGGTCGAAGGCGCCCTCCTCGTAGACGTGGAACGACGCGGCGACGTTGAAGATGGCCTGGCCGTGCTGGATGGCCACCACGCGCCGGGTGGTGAAGGAGCGGCCGTCGCGGATCCGGTCGACCTCGTACAGGATGGGCACGTTGGGGTCCCCGGGGCGCAGGAAGTAGGCGTGCAACGAGTGCACCCGGCCGCGCTCGACCGTGCGCCCCGCCGCCATGAGGGCCTGGGCCGCCACCTGGCCGCCGAAGACCGCGCTGACGGTGCTCGTCGGGGCTCACGCCCCGGAAGATGTTGACCTCGATGGGCTCGATGTCGAGCAGCTTGACGAGGAAGTCCAACGCGTCGCTCACCACCACATCCTGGCAGGCCCCGCCGCTACGGTGTCGCTGTGCCGACCGCCGACTTCCCCGACGGGTTCCTGTGGGGGACCGCCACCGCCGCCCACCAGATCGAGGGGGGCAACACCAACAACGACTGGTGGGCCTTCGAGCACGCGCCGGGGACGCCGTGCCTCGAGTCGAGCGGCGACGCGTGTGACTCGTGGCGGCTGTGGCCCGAGGACCTCGACCTCGTGGCCGGCCTCGGGCTCGGGGCCTACCGGTTCTCGGTGGAATGGAGCCGGATCGAGCCCGCCGAGGGGGAGTGGTCGCTCGCCGCCCTCGAGCACTACCGGCGCCAGTGCGCCCGGTGCCACGAGCTCGGCCTCGTCGCCGGTGGTGACCCTGAACCACTTCACCATCCCCCGCTGGCTGGCCGAGCGAGGCGGGTGGGAGGCCGCCGACGCCCCCGAGCGCTTCGCCCGGTTCTGCGAACGCGTGGGCCAGCACCTCGGGCGACCTCGTCGGCTGGGCCTGCACGCTGAACGAGCCCAACGTGGTGGCCACCATGGGGTATCTGACTCGAGGTGTTCCCTCCCGGCGTCCGGGACTCGGGCCGGCGCCACGCCGTGAACGACGCCCTGTGCCGGGCCCATGTCCTCGGCGTCGAGGCCCTTCGCGGCGGCCCCGGGTCTTCCCCGTCGGGCTCACCCTGTCGATGACACGACTGGCAGGCTGGTCCCGGGCGGCGAGGACCGGCTGCGAACGGATGCGCGGCCCGACCGAGGACGTGTTCCTCGACGCCACCACCGGGCGACGACTTCGTGGGCGTGCAGTGCTACACCCGGATGCGGGTCGGGCCCGACGGGGTCCTCGGGGCCGAGGAGGGCGTGGCCACGACCCAGATGGGCTACGAGTTCTATCCCCGGGCCCTCGAGGCCACGGTGCGCCGGGCCTGGGAGGTCACCGGCGGCATCCCCGTCGTGGTGACCGAGAACGGGATCGGCACCGCCGACGACGCCCAGCGCATCGCCTATGTGTCCGAGGCCCTGGCCGGGGTGCAGCGCTGTCTGGGCGACGGGATCGACGTCCGGGGCTACTTCTACTGGAGCCTCCTCGACAACTTCGAATGGGTGCTCGGCTACGGGCCCACGTTCGGTCTGGTCGAGGTCGACCACGCCACCTTCGAGCGCCGTCCCAAGCCCAGCGCCCGGTGGTTCGGGGACGTGGCGCGGGCCAACGCCTGCCCTGAGCGAGGCGTGCCGGCCGGCGCCCGGCTGGGTACAACCAGGCCCGTGCAGGCTAAATTCGCCCGGATGGCCGCCACCCTGAAGCGCCTGTGGCGCCTGTACCACACCCCCACCGGGAAGAAGATGTTCCGGTACGCCACGGTGTCGGTCATCTCCACCACCGTGTCCTTCAGCGTGCTCGGGCTCGTCTTCGGCGTGTTCCGGGTGTGGACGGAGGTGCCGAGCACCGTCTTCGCCAACCTGGTGGCGAGCGTGCCGGCCTACTACCTCAACCGCACCTGGTCATGGGGCAAGAGCGGGCCGGTCGCACGTGTTCAAGGAGGTCGTCCCTTTCTGGACGCATGACCGCCATCGGGATCACGATGTCGATCGGGACGGCGTCGCTGGCCCACCACCTCAGCAACGTCTACAACCTCCACCACTTCGGCCGGACCGTGGTGGTCGAGGGAGCCAACACCGCTGCCTTCGCCCTGCTGTGGATCGTGAAGTTCCTCGTGTTCAACCGTCTGTTCCACGTGGACCCGGTCGCCGAGGCGGACGCCGAGCTGTTCATGGAGTCGGTGGTCGAGGTGGAGGGGGCCGAGCCCTGACCCTGGTCAGTCCCGGAAGTTCTGGAACTGCAGGGGGATGCCGAAGTCCTGCTCCTTGAGCGCCTTGATGACGGCCTGCAGGTCGTCGCGCTTCTTCCCGTTGACCCGCAGCTGGTCGCCCTGGGCCTGTGACGACACGCCCTTCAGGTTCATGTCCTTGATGAACTTGTTGAGGCGTTTGGCGTGGTCGGCGGAGATGCCGGCCTTGATGGCGATGCGCTGGCGGACCGTGCCCTTGGTGGCCTCCTCGATCTTGCCGTCGTCGAGAGCCTTGAGCGACACCTCGCGACGGACGATCTTCTCCTGGAGCACCTGGTGCAGCGCACGCAGCCGGTCCTCGGTCGAGGACCGCAGCACCATGTCGTCCTCACCGAGCTCGATGCTCGAGTCGGTTCCCTTGAAGTCGAAGCGGGTGCCGGCCTCGCGGTTGGCTTGGTCGACGGCATTGCGGACCTCTTGCATGTCGACCTGCGAGACCACGTCGAACGTCGGCATGGCCGACACGATAGTGCTGGGCCCGGCGGGCCGGTCGGTGTCCTGCGCCCGCCGTTTGGCCACGCCGTCGCGACTGCCAAGTGGGGGCTGCCCAGGCCTCGCGATCCACAGAAGCCCCGCGATAGGGTCTTCGCCTCGCGGGTCGGTGCCCGAGCGGCCAAAGGGAGCAGACTGTAAATCTGCCGGCACAGCCTACGAAGGTTCGAATCCTTCCCGGCCCACACGTTCCCACTCGACCACGGCTGAGGTACCCGCCCAGGATTGCGGCTCCCGGGTTCGGGGACTGCACTTGCCGGGATGAGCGCCGTTCATTACAATGCGCGTTACGAATGTGTCCGATCCGTATCCTCCCGAGCCGGGCGGACGGGGGGCGGCGGCGGATCGACAGGCACGGTCAGGTGCAGACGAGCTCGAGCGGGTACGAGCACGTTCGGGGCGAGGGCCGAACGATGGGTGTAATGGGAAGGACCGCCGCATCCGTACGCGGCTTCGATCCTTCGGCGGTCCCCGTCGTTGGGCCGCACGCTCGACCGCCTGACGATGTGGGACGAGGCGCGTCCGCCGCCGCTGGCCCTTCAGCGCGCTCGGTCGGGCCCGACCTCGAGCCCGGCGCCGTCGAGGGCGACGGGGGCCGCCTTCTCGTCCGGCCCGCCATTCTCGGGTTCATCGCCGTGTCGGCCATCATGTTCGGCTCGATCCCCCAGGGCTCGCCCTTCGTGCTGAAGCTCCCCGGCGCCTGGTTCTTCGGCGTCCCCGCCGCGGGCGACGACCACCCCGGCACCGCTCAACTTCCTCGGGCTCATCGCCATGTACGGCGGTCTCGTGCTGTTCATGCGCGTCTGGTACGGCTTGATCCGCACCCTCTCGCAGGTGAAGGGGGTGCCGGTCCGCAAGCTCGTGATGGTGCTGCGTCTCTGGATCGTCCCGCTTGCTGCTGGCGCCGCCGCTGTTCAGCCGCGACATCTACAGCTACGCGGCGCAGGGCGAGATGATGAGCCACCACATCAGCCCGTACCACTACGGCCCCGGCGTCCTCGGCGCCGCCCCGTCGGTGTCGTTGGTCGACCATCTGTGGCTCAACACCCCGGTGCCCTACGGGCCCGCTGTTCATGGAGACCGACGGCTTCCTCACCAGCGCGTCGGGCCACAACGAGCTCGTCGACCTCGTCCTGTTGCGGCTGCTGGCCCTGGTCGGGCGTCGGGCTCATGGCAATGTCCATCCCCTCGCTGGCGCGGAGCCTGGGACGAGATCCGTCCTACGCGTTCACCATGGCCGTGCTCAATCCGGTCACGATCCTGCATCTGGTGGGGGGTGCCCACAACGATGCCCTCATGCTCGGCCTGCTCATGGCCGGCCTGGCCGTGGCGCGTCGAGGGAGACCGGTGGCAGGCATCGTGCTCTGCGCGCTGGCCGCGGCGGTGAAGGTTCCGGCCGCGCTCGGCGTCATCTACATCGGCTGGGATTGGTTGGGCACCGGGCTGCCCGTGCGCGCCCGAATACGTCCCGTGGTCACCGCCGGCCTGATCGCGTCGGCGGTGATGGGCGGGTTGTCGATCGTCACCGGTCTCGGATGGAGCTGGGTGCTGAACCTGTCCACCCCGGGGACGGTCCGGTCTTGGGTCGCCCCCGCCACCGGGGCGGGGATCTTCGTCACCGACCTGGCCCACCTGGTGGGGATCGGGGTGTCGCTGCACACCACCCTGTCGCTGACGCGCGGGCTCGGCGTCATCGTGGCCTGTGTCGCCGGCGTGCTGCTGTTGCTGCGCTCGGACCGGATCGGGGCCCTGCGCGCCATGGGGATGTCGATGCTCATCATCGTGGCCCTCGGCCCGGTGGTCCAGCCCTGGTACCTGTCGTGGGGGCTCGTGGTGCTGGCCCCGGTGGCGACCGGCAGGGTGAGGACCCTCATCGTGGGTTCGTCGATCGTGGCCGCCTTCATCGGCCTACCCGCCGGGCGCCAGCTCGTGTCGGGCCTGTTCCAGGCCGACCCGTTGGCCGTGGCCGTGGCCCTGCTCGCCTGCCTGGCGATCCTGACCCTGCCGCTGTCGCCCTTCGACCGTGAGCGCCTCCTGTCGCGGTGGCGCCGACGCGGCGACGGGGACCCGCCGCCCGAGCTCGAAGCGCCGGCGGTGTCGCTCGGCTACGCCGAGGCCTGAGCCGCCCCCGGGCCTCCGTCGGGGCCCGGGCTCACCGGCTTGGTCGAGACCGGCGGCAGGGCGGCTTCGGGTTGCCATTCACAGCATGCGTTGCATGACGGCCACGTCGATCCACTGGCCGAACTTCCGACCCACCTCCCGCTCGACGCCCACCGGCGCGAAGCCACATCGCCGGTGTAGTGCGATCGACGGCTCGTTGGCGCCCGAGATGCGGGCGATGACGGTGTGGAACCCCCGGGTGACGGCGAGGGCCACGAGCTCGTCGAGCAGGAGGCGGCCCACCCCTTTGCCCCGCCACCCGGCGTCGACGTAGAGCGAGTCCTCGACCGTCGTCGCATAGGCGGCACGGTCCCGGAACGGCGACAGGGACCCGAACCCGACGACGGTGGGCCCGGCCACGGCCACCACGGCTGGGTGGGCCCCCTGGTGGCGGGCGATCCAGGCGCGCTGTTCCTCGGCCGTCCGGGGTTTGATGTCGAAAGTGACCGTCGAGCCCGTGACCTCCGCGTTGTAGATGGCCCGGATCGCCTCGGTGTCCTCCTGGCGTGCCAGCCGGACCTCCATCGGGCGATCGTACCGGCGCCGCATTCCCCCTTGCCGGGACGCTCCGGCGCCCCTTCGGCCCACCGGAGAACGGGCACGTGGCGACTATGCTCGTCCGGCGCGCAGTTGCCGTGTCCGCCCCCTTAGCTCAGTCGGCAGAGCACAGCCATGGTAAGGCTGGTGTCGTCGGTTCGATTCCGACAGGGGGCTCGCCCCTGGCGGCGTAGCTCAGTTGGTCAGAGCACACGGCTCATAATCGTGTTGTCGCGGGTTCGAGTCCCGCCGCCGCTACCAGCCTGAGGGAACGGCCCCCCGCTTCGAGCGGGGAGCCCGAGAAGGAGCACAGTCATGGCCAAGAACGAGAAGAGGGTGCAGGTCACCCTGGCCTGCGAAGTCTGCAAGCGCCGCAACTACATCACCATGAAGAACAAGCAGAACGACCGGGAGCGGATTGAGCTCACCAAATTCTGCCGCTGGGACCGCCAGCACACCCTCCACAAAGAGACCCGCTGACCGTCGGGAGACCGGGCGTGGCCGGTGATAACCTCACTGACCGGCCCCCTTGGCCGCCCGGGCGGTGACCGGTGTCCTGGCCGCCGAAGGGCAGTAGCTCAATTGGTAGAGCACCGGTCTCCAAAACCGGCGGTTGGGGGTTCGAGTCCCTCCTGCCCTGCCATCTGGCCGTCGAAAGGCGTGCGAAGCCGTGAACCGTGAGATGAAGCGCATGATGCAGCGCCAAGGTCAGATCGAGGCTGACGGCTCTCCCGCGACCCGACGCACACCCCCGCCCCGCTCCCGTCCGGTGGTCCAGCCCGAGACCTCCTTCTTCGGTCGCATCGCCGAATTCTTCCGCGAGGTGCGCTCCGAGCTCCGCCAGGTGGCCTGGCCCACCCGCAAGGAAGTCGTCAACTCCGCCACCATCGTCTTTCTGGTCCTCGTGCTGCTGGTGAGCCTCATCTTCTTGCTCAACTACGCCTTCTCGCACGCCGTCATCTTCCTGTTCAAGTCATGAGCGATCCCGATCTCGAGCAGGGCGAAGACCTGGGCGACGCCACGGCGCCCACCATCGGGTCGGCCGACGTCGACTCGCCGGTGGAAGACGGGGCCGTTGTCGACGCCGTCGACGGGGACGGCGGCCTGTCGGGGGAGGCCGAGGAGAACGGACACGTCTCGGGCCCTGTCGCCGAAGAGTCCGTCGTTGAAGAGCCTGTCGCCGAGGAGCCCGTCGTCGAAGAGCCGGCGTTCGAAGCGCCGGCGGTGGCCGAGGCCGTCGAGGAGGCCGCCGTCGAAGCGGCGGTGATCGAGGGCCCGGGCTGGGACAACGACGACGACGAGGACGAGCCCCCCGCCGTCGTGGAGAGCCCCTACGACCGGCCCGGACGCTGGTTCGTGGTCCACACCTACGCCGGCTACGAGAACAAGGTGAAGTCCAACCTCGAGAGCCGGATCGTCTCGATGAACATGGAGGACCGGATCTTCGAGGTCGTGATCCCCATGGAGGACGTCGTCGAGTTCAAGAACGGCAAGAAGGTCGTCGTCCAGAAGAAGGTGTTCCCCGGCTATCTGCTCACCCGCTGCGACCTCGACGACGACTCGTGGTCGGTGATCCGCAACACCCCCGGCGTGACCGGGTTCGTGGGTCCCGGGACCAAGCCGACGCCCCTATCGCGGCGCGAGGTGGAGAGCATCCTCCAGGTCAAGGTCGAGGGGGGCGCCGAGCCCATCAAGAAGACGCGGCCTCGTCTCGAGTACGAGGTCGGCGAGACCGTCCGAGTCCGAGAAGGGCCCTTCGCCGACTTCTCGGGACAGATCGACGAGATCAACGAAGACCAGCTGAAGCTGAAGGTGCTCGTCAACATCTTCGGCCGCGAGACTCCCGTCGAGCTCGAATTCAGCCAGGTCGCCAAGCTCTAGCCCCAGGAGGCTCTCCGTCATGCCCCCCAAGAAGAAGGTCCTCGCCGTGGTGAAGATCCAGCTCCCGGCCGGGAGCGCCACGCCGGCGCCGCCGGTCGGCACGGCGCTCGGGCCCCACGGCGTGCAGACCATGGAGTTCTGCAAGCAGTACAACGCCGCCACCGAAAGCCAGCGGGGCACCATCGTGCCCGTCGAGATCACGATCTACGAGGACCGCTCGTTCACGTTCGTGCTCAAGACGCCGCCCACGCCCGCCCTCATCCGTGAGGCGCTCGGCATCGACAAGGGCGCCGCCGCGGCGGGCCGGGAGCGGGCGGGATCGATCACCGACGCCCAGGTCACCCAGATCGCCACGGTGAAGCTGCCCGACCTCAATACCGACGACATCGACGCCGCCAAGCGCCAGGTGGCCGGCACGGCGCGCTCGATGGGCATCGCCGTCGAAGGCTGACGGCGCCGCACCGCCTGACCAAGAAGAGGAACCCCACGTGCACAAAGGCAAGAAATACCGAGCCGCGCTCGAGCACTTCGACCGGCGGCACCTGTACTCACCGAGTGAAGCGGTGGACCTCGTCAAGGAGCTCGCCCCGGCGAAGTTCGACGAGACCGTTGAGCTGGCCGTCCGTCTCGGGGTAGACCCGCGCAAGGCCGACCAGATCGTGCGGGGGACGCTCAGCCTTCCCGCCGGCACGGGGCGGACGGCCCGGGTCGTGGTCTTCGCCCAGGGCGACGCCGCCGCCGAAGGCCGGGCCGCCGGCGCGGACGACGTCGGGGCCGATGACCTCGTGGCCAAGGTCGAGGGGGGCTTCCTCGACTTCGACGTGGCCATCGCCACCCCGGACATGATGGGCCAGGTCGGCAAGCTGGGGCGTGTCCTCGGTCCTCGGGGGCTCATGCCCAACCCCAAGACCGGGACCGTGACCACCGACGTCGGCAAGGCCGTGACCGAGTTCAAGGGCGGCCGCGTCGAGTACCGCACCGACAAGGTCGGCAACATCCACGTCCGGGTGGGCAAGGTGTCGTTCACACGCGAACAGCTGCTGCAGAACGTGCACGCCGTCATCGAGGAGCTCATGCGGGCAAAGCCCCCTGCCGCCAAGGGCCGGTACCTCCGGGGCGTGACGCTGTCGTCCACGATGGGGCCCGGGGTCCACATCGATCCCGCCCGGGCCCGGGAGCTCGACGAGGAGCTGGCCGCCTCGGCGTAGAGAAGCCGTCCTTCGGGAAGAGCCGTCCCGGGGAAGTAGTAGATTCGACCGGCGACCTCCCCGGAGGTCGAGGACCACAGATCGAGTATTCGCCGTCGCCGTAGACCTCCGGTAACGCCCTCGGGCGTCGAAGGGGCTCCAGAGCCCGCCTGACCAGGTGACGATCGTGACACTCGGCGGGGTATCGGCCCTGCTCGGTGGATGCGGTGGCGGCACGACACGAGCGGTGCCGCAACCGTTCCGAGCACGGGAGTCGATGATGGAAAACCCCAGGCCGCAGAAGGTGGCCGTCGTGACAGAGGTGCGTGAGCGCCTCGACGCCGCCCAGGCCGCCATCCTGACGGAGTACCGGGGGCTGACCGTCGCCGAGCTGGCCGCATTGCGCAACGTCTTGCGGGCGGCCGGCGGGGACTACAAGGTCTACAAGAACACCCTGGTCAAGCTCGCCATATCCGGCGGGCGCCACGAGTCGTTGGCGCCCCTGCTCGAGGGCCCGACGGCCATCGCCTTCGTGTCGGGCGAGGTGAGCGCGGCGGCCAAGGCCCTCCGTGATTACGCCCGGGCCTATCCGAGCCTGGTGATCAAGGGCGGCCTCCACGGCGACGGTTTCCTGACGAGCCAGGACCTCGCCGCCCTGGCCGACCTGCCACCCCGCGACGTGCTCCTGGCCCAGCTGGCGGGGGCGATCGCAGCCCCGCTGCGACAGTTCGCCGGCCTCCTCCAGGCGCTTCCCCGAAATCTCGCCTACGGGTTGTCGGCCCTGCTGGACGAGCGCGGCGGCGCTCCTGCCGCGGCCGCCCCCGCCGAGGACGTTGCGACGGATACCCCTGCCCCCGCCGAGACCGCGGCCACAGAGACCGAAGCTCCCGCCGAGGACGTTGCCGATCCCGCCGCCAGCGCAGAGGCGGCGTCGGACGCCGAGCCCGAGGCAGCGCCCGAGGGCGAATCCGGGCAGGGCTGAGGCGGGTCCCGGACCGCCACATCGTCGACCATCTAGCAATTCAGACCATCGAGCAATTCAAAGGAGCAGAGCCACCATGGCCACCAAGATCAGCAAAGACGACATTCTCGAGGGGATCGCCAACCTCTCGGTCCTCGAGCTCTCCGAGCTCCTCAAGGACTTCGAGGAGAAGTTCGGGGTCACCGCCGCCGCCCCCGTGGCGGTCGCCGCCGCCCCGGCCGCCGGAGGCGGGGACGCCGGTGGCGGTGAGGACGAGAAGACCGAGTTCGACGTCATCCTCAATGCCGCTGGCGACAAGAAGATCCAGGTCATCAAGGAAGTCCGGACGCTCACCAGCCTGGGACTGAAAGAGGCCAAGGACCTGGTGGACTCCGCTCCCAAGCCCGTGCTGGAGCGGGTGTCGAAGGAGGACGCCGACAAGGCCAAGGCCCAGCTCGAGGAGGCCGGGGCGACCGTCGAGGTCAAATAGCCCGGGCGCCCCGGGGGCGCGAGTGCTTGACGACACCCCGGCGCGTCCGTAGCCTGTCGGTGGCAGTAAGAAGGGGTTGCCATTTGCCGCGCTCCCGCGTATGCTGTGCGGTTGCCGTGCCCCTTTCTTCGCGCCACCCTTGCCGTATCCGGCTGGCTGACGCGCGCCGCTGTGCCCGCGGCGCAGGCGCAATCGTCACCGTTTTCTCGTGTCCCCGCCCGTCCCCCGTGTAGCACCCCCTAGCCACCCCGTCCCCGGCCCCCCCGGGGACACTCCACCCGTCACCGTCCCGCCGTCTCGTTCATTGCCCGCCACCCACCTGGGAGGAGTCGACCGTTGCCTTCACGGTCCAAAAGCCCGGAGCGTTTTTCGTTCGCCAACCTCGATGAGGTCCTCCGCCTGCCTGATCTCATCGCCATCCAGCGGGACTCGTTCCGCTGGTTCTTGGACAAGGGTCTGGCCGAAGCGTTCGCAGACATCAGCCCGATCGAGGACTTCACCGGCCAACTGAGCCTCGAGCTCGAGTACGACCCGTCCGACCCCGACCTGCGCCCACCTCCCAAGTTCCCCGAGGAGGAGTGCAAGGAGAAGGACATGACCTATGCCGCCCCGGTGTTCGTCCGGGCACGGTTCATGAACGCGCAGACCGGGGAGATCAAGGAGCAGACCGTCTTCATGGGGGACTTCCCGATGATGACGGACAAGGGCACCTTCATCATCAACGGCACCGAGCGGGTCGTGGTGAGCCAGCTGGTGCGTTCCCCGGGTGTGATCTTCCAGCCCGGTCGTGACGCCAAGACGATCGTGACCGGCACCGTCCATCCCTACCGCGGGGAGTGGATCGAGTTCGACGTCGAGGCGAAGCCCTCCAAGGACGTCACCGCCGGTGCCCGCGTGGCCCGCAAGCGCCGGTTGTCGCTGTTCGTCCTGCTCCGCGCGCTCGGCTACGAGGACGAGGGGTTCCTGAACCGGTTCGTCCGGCACTTCGACTTCCTCGAAGGGCAGTGGGAGAAGGAGCGCGACCTCGCCCCCACTCGCGAGGACGCCCTCCTGGAGATCTACAAGCGGGCCCGCCCCGGGGAGCCGTTGTCGGCCGACGCGGCCCGCGCCTATTTCGAGAACGCCTTCTTCAACCCCAAGCGCTACGACCTGACCCGGGTCGGGCGCTACAAGTTGAACCGGAAGCTCGGCCCCGAGATCGAGCGGATCTCGAACGTCCTCGACATCGACTTGGAGCGGCCGTCGCCGACCCAGGGCGTGTTGAGCCCGTCGGAGATCCTCGCCACCGCCACGTACATGCTCCACCTGGCCGACGGCGAGTCCGGGTACCGCATCGACGACCAGGACCACTTCGCCAACCGCCGCATCCGGTCGGTGGGCGAGCTCATCCAGAACCAGGTGCGCGTCGGCCTGTCCCGGATGGAGCGGGTGGTGCGCGAGCGCATGACGACGCAGGACGTCGAGGCGATCACCCCCCAGACGCTGATCAACATCCGCCCCGTCGTGGCCGCCATCAAGGAGTTCTTCGGGACCAGCCAGCTCAGTCAGTTCATGGACCAGAACAACCCGCTGTCGGGCCTGGCCCACAAGCGGCGCCTCTCCGCCCTCGGGCCCGGCGGCCTGTCGCGGGAGCGGGCCGGCTTCGAGGTCCGTGACGTCCACAGCTCCCACTACGGGCGGATGTGTCCCATCGAGACACCCGAGGGCCCCAACATCGGCCTGATCGGTGCGCTGGCCACCTATGCCCGGGTCAACGAGTACGGGTTCATCGAGACCCCGTACCGCAAGGTGGTCGACGGTCGCGTCAGCGACGAGATCGTCTACCTGGCCGCGGACGAAGAGGAAGAGCACGTCATCGCCCAGGCCAACGCCAAGCTCGACGAGCGGGGCCGGTTCGTCGACGAGCGCGTCCTCGTCCGGCGCGGGCCCCAGGGGGCCGGGGTGCGGGTCGGAGCCACCACCACCTCCTACGGCACGACCAGCGAGATCGACTACGTCCCGCCCGCCGAGGTGGACCTCATGGACGTGTCGCCGAAGCAGATCGTGTCGGTGTCCACCGCGCTGATCCCCTTCGTCGAGCACGACGACGCCAACCGCGCCCTGATGGGCGCCAACATGCAGAAGCAGGCCGTCCCGCTCGTGGTGCCCGAGGCTCCCTACATCGGCACCGGGGTCGAGGCGCGCGCCGCCCAGGACGCCGGCGACGTGCTGCTGTCCGAGGGCGAGGGCACCGTGGCCGAGGTGTCGGGCGACCACATCGTGGTGGAGTACAAGTCGGGCCAGCGTGACCGCCTCGGTCACGAGCTCGGCCGCCGGCGCTACACCCTGGCCAAGTTCCGCCGCTCGAACCAGAACACCTCGATCAACCAGAAGGTCATCGTCGACGAGGGCCAGCAGGTCGGGGCCAACGACGTCCTGGCCGACGGGTCGGCCACCCACAACGGGGAGCTGGCGCTCGGGAAGAACCTCCTCGTCGCCTTCATGCCGTGGGAGGGCTACAACTTCGAGGACGCCATCATCCTCTCCGAGCGCCTCGTGCGCGACGACGTGCTCACCTCGATCCACATCGAAGAGCACGAGGTCGACGCCCGCGACACCAAGCTGGGGGCCGAGGAGATCACCCGGGACATCCCCAACCTGTCCGAGGAGATCCTGGCCGACCTCGACGAGCGCGGCATCATCCGCATCGGGGCCGAGGTCGGCCCCGGCGACGTGCTCGTGGGCAAGGTCACGCCCAAGGGTGAGACCGAGCAGACTCCCGAGGAGCGGCTCCTGCGGGCCATCTTCGGGGAGAAGGCCCGCGAGGTGCGCGACACCTCGCTCAAGGTGCCCCACGGGGAGTCGGGCAAGGTCATCGACGTCCGCGTCTTCTCCCGTGAGGACTCCCACGAGCTGCCCCCCGGGGTCAACCAGCTCGTGCGGGTCTACGTCGCCCAGAAGCGCAAGATCTCCGAGGGCGACAAGCTCGCCGGACGCCACGGCAACAAGGGCGTCATCTCCAAGATCCTGCCCGTGGAGGACATGCCGTTCCTTTCCGACGGCACCCACGTCGACATCATCCTGAACCCCCTGGGCGTGCCCAGCCGGATGAACGTGGGCCAGGTGCTCGAGTCGCACCTCGGATACGCGGCTCGCTGGGGCTGGGACGGGTCAGAAGCCAATCAGACGACACCCGACGCACCCGAGGCCAAGACCCGGCCCCGCACCGACCCCGCGGTGTGGGTGTCGACCCCCGCCTTCGACGGAGCGCACTGGGACGAGGAGGACGACGCCGGGCGGCACCCCACCATCAAGCGGCTGTTCGAGCTGTTGCACACCGACTCCGCCGACGGCACCCGGCTCATCGGTCCCGACGGCAAGGCCATCCTGTTCAACGGCCGCACCGGCGAGCAGTACGACAACCCCATCTCGGTGGGCTACGTCTACATCCTGAAGCTCGCCCACCTCGTCGACGACAAGATCCACGCCCGCTCGACGGGGCCGTACTCGATGATCACCCAGCAGCCCTTGGGCGGAAAGGCCCAGTTCGGCGGGCAGCGCTTCGGAGAGATGGAAGTGTGGGCCCTCGAGGCGTACGGAGCGGCGTACGCGTTGCAGGAGCTGCTCACCATCAAGTCCGACGACGTCCTCGGCCGGGTCAAGGTCTACGAGGCCATCGTGAAGGGCGAGAACATCCCCGAGCCGGGCATCCCCGAGAGCTTCAAGGTGCTCATCAAGGAGATGCAGTCGTTGTGCCTCAACGTCGAGGTGCTGTCGACGACCGGTGAGGAGATCGAGATGCGAGAGCTCGACGAGGACGTCTTCCGGACGGCCGAGGAGCTCGGCATCGACATCAGCCGGCCCGAGCGTGGGTCGGACGAAGAAGACGAGCGTCGCGCCGCCGAGAGGAGCTTCTAGCCGTGCTGGACGTCAACAATTTCGACCAGCTCCGTATCGGGCTGGCCACTGCGGAGTCCATCCGCTCGTGGTCGAACGGAGAGGTCAAGAAGCCGGAGACCATCAACTACCGGACGCTGCGCCCCGAAAAGGACGGCCTCTTCTGCGAGAAGATCTTCGGTCCGACCAAGGACTGGGAGTGCTACTGCGGGAAGTACAAGCGCGTCCGCTTCCGCGGCATCATCTGCGAGCGTTGTGGCGTCGAGGTCACCCGCTCGAAGGTGCGGCGCGAGCGCATGGGCCACATCGAGCTCGCCGCTCCCGTGGTCCACATCTGGTACCTACGCGGTACCCGCAGCTGGCTGGCGTACCTCCTCATGGGGACCGAAGCCCGCGAGGAGCTGAAGGCCAAGCAGCTCGAGAAGGTCATCTACTTCGCCGCCAACCTCGTCACCTGGGTCGACGACGAGCGTCGTCACGAGGACCTGGCTGCGCTCGAGGGCGAGCTCGCCGAGGAGGTTACCCAGCTCGAGCGCCAGCGCGACCTCGAGATCGACCGTCGCTTCAAGGAGCTCGAGAAGGAGCTGGCCGAGCTCGAGTCCGCGGGCGCCAAGGATGCCGAGATCAAGGCCCGTCAGCGCCTGTCGGAGAAGGAGATCGGCTCGGTCCGCGAGCGGGCCGAGGGCGACATCGACCTCGCCAAGCGCGCCTTCGACGAGTTCCGCGACCTCTTCCCCCGCAAGATCATCGAAGACGAATTGCTGTGGCGCGAGCTCAAGATCCGCTACGACGACTACTTCGAGGGCGGCATGGGGGCCGAGGCCATCGCCCGGCTCATCGACCGCATCGACTTCGACGTCGAAGAGGTCAAGCTGCGCGAGGCCATCGACGCCACCGACGGTCGTCGTCCCCTGTCGGCCCAGCGCCGGCAGAAGGCGATCAAGCGTCTGAAGATCGTCACCGCCTTCAACCGCCGTGACGACCACGGCCGTCGTGCCAACGACCCCCGGGCCATGATCCTCGAGGTCGTCCCCGTGATCCCGCCCGACCTGCGGCCCATGGTGCAGCTCGACGGTGGCCGCTTCGCCACCTCGGACCTCAACGACCTCTACCGCCGCGTCATCAACCGCAACAACCGGTTGAAGCGACTCCTCGACCTGGGCGCCCCCGAGATCATCATCAACAACGAGAAGCGCATGCTCCAGGAGGCCGTCGACGCCCTGTTCGACAACGGCCGCCGGGGCCGGCCCGTGACGGGCCCGGGAAACCGCCCCCTCAAGAGCCTGTCGGACATGTTGAAGGGCAAGCAGGGGCGTTTCCGCCAGAACCTGCTGGGCAAGCGCGTCGACTACTCGGGCCGGTCGGTCATCGTGATCGGGCCCACACTGCAATTGCACCAGTGCGGGCTGCCCAAGCTCATGGCCCTCGAGCTGTTCAAGCCCTTCGTCATGAAGCGCCTCGTCGACCTCGAGCTGGCCCAGAACATCAAGTCGGCCAAGCGCATGGTCGAGCGCCGTCGGCCCCAGGTGTGGGACGTCCTCGAAGGCGTCATCAAGGAGCACCCCGTGCTGCTCAACCGGGCGCCGACCCTGCACCGTCTCGGCATCCAGGCCTTCGAGCCGGTGCTGGTCGAGGGCAAGGCCATCCAGGTCCACCCGCTCGTGTGCACCGCCTTCAATGCCGACTTCGACGGTGACCAGATGGCCGTCCACCTGCCGCTGTCGGCCGAGGCCCAGGCCGAGGCGCGCGTGCTCATGCTGTCGGCCAACAACATCCTGTCCCCCGCCACGGGGCGACCGATCACCGTCCCCACCCAGGACATGGTGTTCGGCGCCTACTACCTCACCCTCGAGGTCGACGGGGCCAAGGGCGAGGGGAACGTGTTCCGGCACGCCTACGAGGTGGAGCGCGCCTTCGAGGAGAACGAGATCGACCTGCACGCCAAGATCGTGCTGCGGACGAACCCGGGCTCGTCGATGCACACCGCGCTCACCAAGGCCCTCGACGCCGTCCCCGGTGAAGACGACTTCCTCTCCATCGTCACCACGGCGGGACGTGTCTTCTTCAACAGCGCGCTGCCGAAGGGCTTCCGCTACGTGAACGACGTCGTCGGCAAGCGCTCCACCCCCATCGGCGGCATCGTCGAAGAGGTGTCGGCCACCGAGCCCAAGAACGTCGTGGCCGAGAGCCTCGACCGCATCAAGGCGCTCGGCTTCCGCTACGCGGCCCAGTCCGGGCTCACCATTTCCATCGACGACGTGCGCACGCCGCCCGAGAAGCGGGCCATCCTCGACCGCTACGAGCGCGAGGCGGAGAAGGCCGAGGCCCAGTTCAAGCGGGGCATCATCACCGACGACGAGCGGCGCCAGAAGGAGATCGAGATCTGGACCTCGGCGACGTCCGAGGTCGGGCGGGCCATGGAGAAGACCCTGTCGGCGATCGCCTTCAACCCCCTCGACATGATGGTCGACTCCGGGGCCAGGGGGAACTCCCAGCAGATCCGCCAGATCGCGGGCATGAAGGGCCTGGTGTCGAACCCCCGGGGCGAGATGATCCCCCGGCCCATCAAGTCCTCGTTCCGTGAGGGCCTGTCGGTGCTCGAGTACTTCATCTCCACCCACGGCGCCCGCAAGGGCCTGGCCGACACCGCCCTGCGGACCGCCGACTCGGGGTACCTGACGCGGCGTCTGGTCGACGTGGCCCAGGAGCTCATCATCCGGATCGACGACTGCGGCACGTCGCGGGGCATCTGGCTCGACGGCATGGTGCCCGACGAGGCCAGCCGCCGTTCCTACCTCGAGACGCGCGCCTACGGGCGGGTCCTCGCCGAGGACGTCAACCTGGCCTCCGGGGTCATCGCGGCCGGGACGATGCTCGACGACGACCTCGTCGCCCGCATCCGCGACGACGAGCGCGTCGACCGGGTCCGGGTGCGTTCGGTGTTGACGTGTGAGTCCGAGCACGGCGTGTGCGTCACCTGCTACGGCCAGTCCCTCGCCACCGGGCGGCTGATCGAGCTGGGCGAGGCGGTCGGGGTCATCGCGGCCCAGTCGATCGGGGAGCCCGGCACCCAGCTGACCATGCGTACCTTCCACACCGGTGGGGTCGTCGGTGAGGACATCACCCACGGCCTGCCCCGCGTCGTCGAGCTCTTCGAGGCCCGCACGCCCAAGGGAGCGGCGGTCCTCGCCCACTACTCGGGCGTGGTCCGCATCGAGGACGAGGAAGGTGGCCGGCGCATCACCGTCGTGGCCGACGACGGCACCGAGGAGTCGGTGCTCGTCTCCGCCCGGGCCCACCTCGAGGTGACCGCGGGCCAGGAGGTCGCCGCCGGCGATGCGCTGGTCGAAGGCCCCAAGGACCCCAAGGAGCTCCTCGAGGTCAAGGGCATCCGCGAGACCCAGCAGTACCTGGTGGAAGAGGTCCAGAAGGTCTACCGGGACCAGGGGGTGTCCATCCACGACAAGCACATCGAGCTGATCGTCCGGCAGATGCTGCGCCGGGTGCTCGTGGCCGAGCCCGGCGACGCCCCGTTCCTCCCCGGCGAGCGCGTGGACAACCAGATCTACGCCGAGGTCAACCGCAGCCTCGTTCAGGAGGGCAAGCGCCCCGCCGAGGGACGCCCCGAGCTCATGGGGATCACCAAGGCGTCGCTCGCCACCGACTCGTGGTTGTCGGCCGCGTCGTTCCAAGAGACCACCCGGGTCCTCACCGAGGCGGCCATCGAGGGCAAGTCGGACCAGCTCTTCGGGCTCAAGGAGAACATCATCATCGGCAAGCTGATCCCGGCCGGGACCGGCATGGGCCGGTACCGCGACATCGAGGTCGACCTGCCCGATGCCGCCGGGGTGTCGCTGCGGACCTACGGGTTCGACGAGGAGACCGAGGACCTCGCAGCGTGGCTCCGTGACGTGGGTGGGCCCACCGGGAGCGGCGACGCCGGTTTCGGCGAGGCCGACCTCGGCGACGCGGGCTTCGCCCCCGAGCCCGGGGGCAGCTCCGCCGGGTGGGGTGCGCTCGACGCGGGGACGGCCGACCCCTTCGCGGTGTCGTCGAACGGTGAGGGCACCGACCACGGGGTCGACGGCAACGGCCAACTCGAGGCCGGGGCGTGACCGGGGGCGTCTCCGCCGGCGCCGGCGCGATTGCTCCCCCGACGCCATAAGATCTAAGATTGATTGTTCGCGTAGCGTGGTCTCCGTGGACCCCGCGCCCAGCAGTTCCCGCGAGCAAGTCCCGAAAATCCCCCAGAGGTCACGCGTGCCCACGATCGAACAGCTCGTCCGCAAAGGACGTGCGTCCAAGCAGTCCAAGACCAAGACGCCGGCGCTCCGAGGCGCGCCCCAGCGTCGGGGTGTGTGCACGCGCGTCTTCACGACGACCCCCAAGAAGCCGAACTCGGCGCTGCGCAAGGTGGCCCGGGTGCGGCTCACCAGTGGGGTCGAGGTGAGCGCCTACATCCCCGGGGTGGGCCACAACCTCCAGGAGCACTCCATCGTGCTCGTCCGTGGGGGCCGGGTGAAGGACCTCCCCGGGGTCCGCTACAAGGTGATCCGCGGGGCCCTCGACGCCGCTGGGGTGCGGGAGCGCAACCAGGCGCGCTCGCGCTACGGCGCCAAGAAGGAGTCCTGACATGCCCCGCAAAGGCCCCGCCACCCGGCGCGAGCTCGTCCCCGACCCGGTCTTCCGGTCGGTCCTCGTGACCCAGGTGGTCAACAAGGTGCTGTCGCGCGGCAAGCGGACGCTGGCGGAACGACTCGTCTACGACGCGCTCGAGGTCGTGCGGGACAAGACCGGCGGTGACCCCGTGACCATCCTCAAGCGGGCCGTCGAGAACACGAGGCCCGAGCTCGAGGTCAAGAGCCGTCGGGTCGGTGGTGCCACCTACCAGGTGCCCGTCGAGGTGCGTCCCCGTCGGGCCACCACCCTGGCCATCCGGTGGCTGGTGGGGTTCTCCCGGCAGCGGCGCGAGAAGACGATGGCCGAACGGCTGGCGAACGAGGTCCTCGACGCCGCCAACGCCACCGGTGCTGCGGTCAAGCGCCGGGAGGACATGCACAAGATGGCCGAATCCAACAAGGCCTTCGCCCACTACCGCTGGTAGCGGGGAAGGCGCCCGGCGGGCGCCACCGCGGCGGCCGGGCCCACCCACGAACAACCTGAAAGCTCAGCATCATGGCCGAAGCACGCCCCATCCGAGAGTTCCCCCTCGCCCGGACCCGCAACATCGGGATCATGGCCCACATCGACGCGGGCAAGACCACCACGACCGAGCGCATCCTCTACTACACCGGCAAGAACTACAAGATCGGTGAGGTCCACGAGGGCGCCGCCACCATGGACTGGATGGTCCAGGAGCAAGAGCGCGGCATCACCATCACCTCCGCGGCCACCACCTGCAAATGGCGGGACTGCTGGATCAACATCATCGACACCCCTGGCCACGTGGACTTCACCGTCGAGGTGGAGCGGTCCCTGCGCGTGCTCGACGGCGCCGTGGCCGTGTTCGACGCCGTGGCCGGCGTGGAGCCCCAGACCGAGACGGTGTGGCGCCAGGCCAACAAGTACTCGGTCCCCCGCATCTGCTTCATCAACAAGATGGACCGCATCGGCGCCGACTTCAACCGGGCCGTGGAGATGATCCGGGACCGCCTCGACGCGGTGCCGGCCGTGATCCAGCTCCCCATCGGGGTGGAGGGCGGCTACCAGGGCGTCGTCGACCTCCTCGCCATGGAGGCGCTGGTGTGGAACGACGACATGGGCGAGAAGTGGCGGACCGAGCCCATCCCGGCCGAGCTGGCCGACGAGGCCGACGCGGCGCGCCACCAGCTCGTCGACGTCCTGTCGAACTACGACGACACCATCATGGAGAAGTACGTCGGCGACGAGCAGATCACCGACGACGACCTGCGCCGGGGGCTGCGGCGCGCCACCATCGCCAGCCAGGTGGTGCCGGTGCTGTGCGGGTCGGCCTTCAAGAACAAGGCCGTCCAGCCCCTGCTCGACGCCGTCGTGGACTACCTCCCCAGCCCCCTCGACGTCCCCCCGGCCATCGGGACCACCACCAAGGGCGAGCCGATCGAGCGCAAGGCCGACGACGCCGAGCCGTTCGCGGCCCTCGCCTTCAAGATCATGACCGACCCCTACGTGGGCAAGCTGACCTATCTGCGGGTCTACTCCGGCACCCTGGCCAAGGGCGCCACCATCATCAATTCCACCAAGGGTGGCCGCAAGGAGCGCGTGGGCCGGATCCTGCAGATGCACGCCAACCACCGCGAGGACAAGGACGCCATCTTCACCGGCGACATCGTGGCCGCGGTGGGGCTCAAGGACACCACGACGGGTGACACCCTGACCGACCCGGGCCACCCCATCCTGCTCGAGACGCTCGAATTCCCCGAGCCCGTGATCCACGTGGCCGTCGAGCCCAAGACCAAGGCCGACCAGGACAAGCTGGGCAAGGCCCTCTTCGCGCTGAGTGAGGAGGACCCGACGTTCCGCGTCCGTACCGACGAGGAGACCAACCAGACCGTGATCTCGGGCATGGGCGAGCTCCACCTCGAGGTCCTCGTCGACCGGATGCTGCGGGAGTTCTCGGTGGACGCCAACGTGGGCAAGCCCCAGGTGGCCTACCGCGAGACCATCCGCAAGACGGTCGAGAAGGTGGAGGGGCGTTACATCCGCCAGACCGGCGGCCGGGGCCAGTACGGCCACGTGGTGATCAGCCTCGAGCCCACCGGTCCGGGCGGGGGCTACGAGTTCGTCGACAAGATCACGGGCGGGGTGATCCCGAAGGAGTACATCCCCGCCGTCGACGCCGGGATCCAAGAAGCCCTGACCAACGGCGTCCTGGCCGGCTACCCCATGGTCGACGTACGGGTCCTGCTCACCTACGGCTCCTACCACGACGTGGACTCCTCGGAGATGGCCTTCAAGATCGCCGGGTCCATGGCCGTGAAAGAGGCCGCCCGCAGGGCGAGCCCCGTCCTGCTCGAGCCCGTCATGGCCGTCGAGGTCGTGACCCCCGAGGACTACATGGGCGAGGTCATCGGGGACCTGTCCTCGCCGCCGGGGCAAGGTCGAGGGCATGGAACAGCGGGGCACCAGCCACGTCGTGCGGGCTCTGGTGCCGCTGGGCGACATGTTCGGCTACGCTACCGACCTGCGTTCGCGGACCCAGGGCCGGGCCACGTACACCATGCAATTCAGCGCATATCACGAGGTCCCGGACTCGATTGCACGCGAGATCGTGGCTCGGGCACGCGGCGAGTAGAGGCCTTCGTACCAAGGACCGCCGCGCAGCACAGCAACCCGGTGCGCCACGCACCATGCAGGACCAAAGACACAGGAAAGCGAGGCGGCCCCCGAGGGGGAGCCGCCGGAGATAGGGAGCCGGAGCAACAGTCATGGCCAAGAAGAAGTTCGAGCGCTCGAAGCCTCACGTCAACGTCGGGACGATGGGTCACATCGACCACGGCAAGACCACGCTCACGGCGGCCATCACCAAGGTCCTGTCGGAGAAGAACCCGAACGTCTCGTTCACCCCGTTCGACCAGATCGACAAGGCCCCCGAGGAGAAGCAGCGCGGCATCACCATCTCGATCGCCCACGTCGAGTACGAGACCGACAAGCGCCACTACGCGCACGTCGACATGCCCGGCCACGCCGACTACATCAAGAACATGATCACCGGCGCGGCCCAGGTCGACGGCGCCATCCTGGTCGTCTCGGCCGCCGACGGCCCCATGCCCCAGACCCGTGAGCACGTCCTGCTCGCCCGCCAGGTGGGTGTGCCATCCATCGTCGTCGCGCTCAACAAGGCGGACATGGTCGACGACGAGGAGCTCCTCGACCTGGTCGAGCTCGAGGTACGCGAGCTGCTCACCCAGTACAGCTTCCCCGGCGACGACGTCCCGGTGATCCGCGTGAGCGCCCTCAAGGCGCTCGAGGGTGACGCCGAGTGGACCCCCAAGATCATCGAGCTCATGGACGCCGTGGACGAGTTCATCCCCGAGCCCGAGCGCCCCATCGACCGGCCCTTCCTCATGCCCATCGAGGACGTCATGTCCATCACCGGTCGTGGCACCGTCGTGACCGGCAAGGTGGAGCAGGGCCAGGTCAAGGTGGGTGAGGAGGTCGAGATCGTCGGGCTCCGCACGACCCAGAAGACCGTCGTCACCGGCGTGGAGATGTTCCGCAAGCTCCTCGACGAGGGCAGGGCCGGCGACAACATCGGCGCCCTCCTGCGAGGCACGAAGAAGGAGGACGTCGAGCGGGGCCAGGTGCTCGCCAAGCCCGGGTCGATCACGCCCCACACCAACTTCGAGGCCAACGTGTACGTGCTGACCAAGGAGGAGGGCGGTCGCCACAAGCCGTTCTTCAACAACTACCGGCCCCAGTTCTACTTCCGGACCACCGACGTCACCGGCTCCATCACGCTCCCCGAGGGGACCGAGATGGTCATGCCCGGGGACAACACCGAGATGACGGTCGAGCTCCAGAAGCCCATCGCCATGGACGAGGGTCTGCTGTTCGCCATCCGTGAGGGTGGGCGCACGGTGGGCTCCGGCCGGGTCACGAAGATCCTCAAGTAAGGGATCAGGGCGCGGCGGCGGGAAGGATCGGAGACCCAGGATGGCAGACGCATCGCGCCAGAAGATCCGTATTCGGTTGAAGGCCTACGACCACGAGATCCTCGATCAGTCGACCGAGAAGATCGTGCAGACGGTCCTGCGCACCCAGGCCAAGGTCCAGGGCCCGGTCCCGTTGCCCACCGAGCGGCACCGCTACACCGTCATCCGCTCCCCCCACAAGTACAAGGACAGCCGCGAGCACTTCGAGATGCAGGTCCACAAGCGCCTGGTCGACATCGTGGAGCACACCCCCAAGACCGTCGACTCCCTGCAGCGCCTCGACCTGCCTGCCGGCGTCGACATCGAGATCAAGATACAGAACGTGTAACACCGAGCGTGATGCGTCGGTCACCCGGCTCACCAACGCCCAGGATCTGATCCTCGGCTTCACCGACCGCTACGCCAACGCCAAGACCCGACAGCACTACGGGTCCGAGCTCCGGGAGCTGTTCACCGGCACCGGCCGTCGCCATCCCGCCGAGCTCACCGAGACCGACGTCCTGGCTTGGTGTGCGGGCCTGCGGCGCCCGGCGGCCAACAACACGGTCCGTAACCGTCTGTCCCTGGCCGCCACCTTCCTGCGCTGGTGCGTCCGGGAAGGCCATACCGGTCCGGGAGTCCTCGACGCCCTGACCGACCGGGACAATCCCCTGCGCCGGGTCCCCCGCCTCTACGGCAAGGTCCAGTCCAAGCATCCGGCCCGCTGGCTCACCCACGACGAGGCCTTCGGGGCGCTGCTCGGCACCTGCGCAGGGGCTGGGGAGGTCGGCCTCCGGGACGAGCTGGTGCTGCGCCTGGGCCTGGCCGGGCTCCGGGCGGCCGAGATCATCGCCCTCGAGATCGGCCACCTCCATCTGGGCGACAGCCCGCCCCAGATCCGCTGGATCGGCAAGGCCCGCCGCTCCCGGCGCATCGTCGTGGGGCGTGACCTCGGGGCCCTCCTCGGGCGCTACCTGACGGCCTACGAGGCGGGGACCGGACGCCCGCTCTCCTCGGGGGATCCGGTGATCTGCCGGGGCAAGGCGGGGTCCGGGTCGGGTCAGGTGTGGTGGGGGCGGGCGATCGTCCAGACCTGCTCGGTGCGCGACATCGTCCTGGACCGGGCGCACGCGGCGGGTCTCGGGCACGTCTCGCCCCACGACCTCCGCCGCACCGCCGCGGGCATCCTCCATCGGGCGAAGAGTGCCGACGGCGGGCACCTCTTCGACCTCAGGGACATCCAGCAGGTGCTCGACCACGTGGACCCGGCCACCACCCAGCGCTCGTACCTCGACCCACTCGACACCGACACGAAGGAGCGTGCATCCGCATTCCTCGATTGATCAGTAGCGCTCCACACGAGCGGCGCCTCGATTTCGGCGTGATACCGACCGGGTTCGGCCCGAGCCGATGCACTTCCCTCCATCATCAGGGTGTTATGCGTTACCCGGAACCGTGCCGGGCAGGTGTAGTTCGGGAAGAACGTCTACGGGTAGGAGCATGGGGTTGGGGCCGCAAGCCCTATCACAGCGCCACCTACTGCCGTCAGGGTGGGGCCGGGGTTTTGGATGACTTTTAGAACCGCCGGACAAACGGTCGGTGGCGATGATGGCGGTTCCTCAGGTCCAAAGGTCGACATCAGCTCGTTCGACTGAATCAGGGTGTAGTTCGCCGTCCCCGGCCAAGAAACGATGGCCACGACTGGGGCGGGCGCGGGTGCACTTCCACTTCCCATAAAGGTGGCGTCTCCGAAGGCAAATACCCCTCCGTCTTCTCCCGCAAGCCAGTAACCGCCACCGTCGGGCGAATCGATCCCGATGATCGGTTGGACAGGCCTCACGCCGAGGCCGGGCAAAGCCCCGTAGTAGCGGGCATCACCGAAGGCAAACACGCCCCCATCAGCCCCGACGAGCCAGTAACCGCCACCGTCGGAGTTGCCAGTCATCCCGACGATCGGGCGTTTCGGGGTCACGCCGAGGCCGGGCAAAGCCCCGTAGTAGCGGGCATCACCAAAGGCAAACACACCCCCGTCAGCTCCGACGAGCCAATAACCGCCACCGTCGTGCGTTGCAGAGATGCCGACAATCGGCTCCGCCGGGCTGACGTGAAACCCCGGTAGTGATCCGTAGAACTGGGCGTCACCGAAGGCAAAGACGCCTCCATCCTTGGCTGCTTCCCAGGCGCCGCCCTCATCGGGGGTCGCAGCGATACCTACCAGTGGGGCCGCGAGGTGCGAGGGAGACCAATTAGGTACTCCGGGTGGTGCAAGTCCAGCCTGAATGGTGCCATTCTCTGATATCTCCGCCACCTGTGGATACGTGGTTGCGGACGCCAAGGGCGATCCCAACTGCACGAGGATGAGGGCTAGCACCGCAGTGACTGCAAATGGGATGAGTCGCTGGCGAGCTTTCATGCCGGCAAGAAAACGCCTCACTGTCACAGGCTACCCGCCCATATTCGGGGTTCTCGATCGATGCCGCATACCTTTCGGCCTCGGCTGGCTCCGTTGATCGTGCACGGAAATTCCAGCCCGTGACAATTCCGTGCGGGGGGTATCCCACGCCGGTATCTCTTGCCAGGGCATCGGGTGTCGTCCGACCACTTCAGCGGATGACCACTCATGGCGGGCTCAACCGGCGTCGTCCTCAGCCCAGGTCCGGAGCTTCTCGGAGAAAGCGAATCCGTCAGCGAGGCTGGTGACTGTGATGCCATCGAGCGACAGCTCGCGTCGGCGGGGCACGAGTCTTCCGGACTGGTCTCGGATCCGCACCTTCACCCCGGCCACGTCGTCCCGTTTTCGACGGAGCACCCGGCGCATCTTGACGAATTCAGCCTCGGACAGCTCGCTGCGGATCTCGATGGGATCGATTCCCCACACGTCCCACCACTTGACTCCTTCGAAGCCATTCGGTGCGAGCTTCTGCCCCAGCTTGCCCGACTCACGCCAGAAATAGTCACCCACCCGTTTCGCATCTCGCTCGTCCTCCTTGTAGGCGTCGTAGAAGCAGGGCCGGATGTGGACACCTCGGCGCCGGTGGTGAAGGTCACCCGACCTGACGATCTCCCACCACGCGTCGCGTGCCCAGTACCAGACAGGACTGCGCGTGCCGGGGTCGTGCCAGAGCTCGGCGTCAGACGGTAACCCGATGTAGAGATGGAAGTGGGGGGCGAACCGCTGTCGCATAGGCCGGTGGCTTCGCGGCTGGAACTCGAGGACCCAGACCCCTCGAGGTTGTCCCCACCGGCGTCGCCACCGCTCGCGAAATGCCCGGAGATGTCGTTTGAGTGTCATGCCGTCGGGACACCACGTGCGCCAATCCGCCGGGTAGGTGAGCGTGATCATCATGGGGCGCTCGATCTCGGCCCAGGGCAACGCGTTCCACGTCCAGCGCATCTGGCGCCGAGCTTTGGCTGTAAAGCCCGTCACCAGACTTCCCTTGCGTCCAGTGGGACGTCCGATCCTGCCACCGTCGCGCGGCGCCGAACCCTGCCACCTCGAAGCGAGCTTCATGCCGCCCGGTGTGGCCACGACCACGTGCCGGCGCACGCCAGCGCCCTCGCGGGGGGGGTTCGATCTCCACGGTGCCACCCTCGGACGCGGGTGTGACGCTCGAAGGGCCGCATCTCGACCGTGTTGGCGGCGGCATAGGGCAGGGGCGGACGCCAATGGACCGCAGTGGACACCACTGGACAATTCGGGAGGTTTCAGAATTTCTTTTCGAGTCTGATCTCCGAGGCCCGGGCCTCGACGCCTTGACGGCGCTCGGCCCGGGCCGGAACGGGTCGGAACCGGCGCACGAGGCTCGCACCGTCCAGGGGCGCCGGGAATCGTCTCCGACCGTCACAGGTCGTCGGTACCGTCCGCGCCGTCATGGCGTCACTGCTCGTGCTCCGCGGAGAGGATCCACCTGACGACGCGGCTGTGGTCGTCCGGGGCGGGGAGCACGGGCTCGACGACGACGTGCTCCGGCGGACTGCGGAGCGCACCTTCGAGGACTACGGGTTCCACGGGGTGTCGGTGTTCGTGGCCCTGGACGGGGCCGTGGCGCGTCTGTGCGCCCAAGTGGACGAGGTCCGCCGCTACGGACAGGTACGGCTCTCCACCGTGGGCCGGCTCCGCCAGGCCGGGTTCACCCTCTTGTCCACCGGGCGCACGCCGCATTTCGACATCGCGCTCCCCGATCTCGCCGATACGACGCTCGGCCACCTCAGGGCGGCCTCCGGTCCTCCGACAGCCAATCCGGGCCGGTGACGTGAGCACCCCGGCGGTGGGAGAATGAGAGGCGTGACAGAGGATCGCCGGTGGGACCTCTGGGTCGACTTCCACCGCGTCGACGCGGACGGCCTGACCCATGCCAGCCTGAAGGACGCCACAGAGGGGGCGACCATCGAGCCGGGCCGCTATGTGACCGTGGGTGACGAGGACGCTGATCCCGCTGTGGCCCAAGTGGTCGAGGTCAAAGCGAACGGGGTGGTGCTCCTGCGGGTCCTGCCCGGCCATGCCGACGAGCACCTCGACCTCCTGGGACGTTCGTCCGCCTGAGACCGGGTGGGGGGGCGGCGGTTGGCACGCCCCCATGTCGCTCGTCAAGGGCTGCGCAAGCAGGGGTAATTTCGGGGATCCGGCCGGCCGCTCCCCCCTGCCCTTGACGTCACGCCGGGGCCGTGCGGCATGCTGTCAGGCCTCGACGTCGAGACGCCGAGGCGCTCATCGAAAGGAGCCCTGATGACGACGGCTGGATCGCAGCGTGCAGCTTTGGCGCTGATTACATCAAGATCCAGAACGTCTGAGCCCGCCGCACCCCGTGGCCCGGGGTGCAATGCGGGTGGCAGGCCCCGAACCCATGGTGTAACGTCGCAGGTCGGGCCGATTTCGGCCCTGTAGGCCGAATCGACGTCTCCGAGCGCCTGCCGGCATTTCAGGTAGGGACCTCGGGGCAGAACCTGGCGAGCGCTCCGCTCCGGGCTTCCCGGGCGGAGCGTTGGCATGCGAACCGGGCGCCGGTGACGGTGCCGAAGAACCGAACCAGGCGTGCCGCGCGTTGGCGGCCGCTCCAGCATGAGGACGGAAGGGACCCCATCCACCGTGGCGACCAAGGCGATCGTCGGCGAGAAGGTCGGCATGACCCAGGTCTGGGACGAGCACAACCGCGCCATCCCGGTGACGGTGCTCAAGATCGCGCCCCTGCGCGTGGTGCAGGTCAAGACGCCCGAGCGCGAGGGGTACGCCGCCCTCCAGGTGACGTGGGGTGTGCAGCGCTCGTCCTCGCTCAACAAGCCCGAGCAGGGCCACTTCAGCGCGGCCGGGGTGGAGCCGGGCCGGCATCTGGTGGAGCTCCGCCTCGATGACGCCAGCGGGTACGAGGTCGGCCAGCAGCTCACCGCCGACCTCATGAGCGCGGGCGAGCGCGTCGACGCCATCGCCGTCTCCAAGGGCAAGGGATTCGCCGGCGCCATGAAACGGCACAACTTCAAGGGCCAGGGCGCGGGGCACGGCAACCACAAGAAGCACCGCTCCCCGGGATCGATCGGGGCCTGTGCCACGCCCTCCCGGGTCTTCAAGGGGACCCGCATGGCGGGGCGGATGGGTGGGCACCAGGTCACCACGCTCAACCTCGAGGTGGTCCAGGCCGACGCCGAGCGCGAGCTGATCCTCGTACGCGGCGCCGTCCCCGGCCCCCGAGGCGGCATGGTCGTCCTGCGCAACACCGTCAAGGGCACGAACGGGGTGAGCGTCTCATGACGACCGCCACCCTCGACTCCCCCAGTGGGCAGCGTCGTCGGGTGCGGCCCGAGCCCGAGCACCGCACCGTCGAGCGCCGGCGGATCGACGGCACCGTGATCGACACCGTCACCCTCGACCCGCAGATCTTCGGCCTCGAGCCCAACAAGGCCGTGCTCCACCAGGTGATCACCGCCCAGCTCGCGGCCGCCCGGGCCGGCACCCAGTCGACCCGCACCCGGGCCGAGGTCTCCGGTGGTGGCGCCAAGCCCTTCCGCCAAAAGGGCACGGGCCGCGCCCGGCAGGGCTCGACCCGGTCTCCGCAGTGGTCGGGTGGTGGGGTGGCGCTGGGGCCCAAGCCCCGCTCCTACCACCAGCGCACCCCCAAGAAGATGATCCGCCTCGCCCTGTACTCGGCCCTCTCGGACCGGGCGTCGGAGAACAAGGTCGTGGTCGTCGACGAGTGGTCGTTCCCGGCCCCGAGGACCAAGGACGCCGTGGCGGCCCTGGCCGCGCTCGAGCTGACTGGCCGGGTGCTCGTCGTGCTCGACCCTCAAGACGGGATCCCCGATCGTTCGTTCGCCAACCTGCGTGAGGTCCAGACCATGCAGGTCAGCGAGCTCAACGCCTACGACGTGCTCAAGAGCGACTGGGTGGTGTTCACCGACGCCACCCTGCCGGGGGAGACGACCCCGGCGGCGACCAAGCCCGCCGCCACTCGCAAGCCTCGGCGCGCCCCCCAGCGCAAGCCCGCTGCCGCTGCCGACGACGCCGCCGCTGCCGACGAGAGCGGCGTCGAGCGTGCCGTCGACGGGACCGCCGAGGTCGAGACCCAGTCCACCGCCGTCGCCGACGCCGACGACGGGCCTGACGCCGACGCCGACGGGAGTGACGCATGAAGAACGCCGAGCAGGTCCTGGTGCGGCCCGTCGTGTCGGAGAAGTCCTACGCCCTCATGGAAGACGGCGCCTATGTCTTCGTGGTGGCGCCGGACGCCACCAAGATCGACGTCCGTCACGCCGTCGAGCAGGTGTTCGGTGTGCGGGTGAAGAGCGTGAACACCCTGAACCGCAAGGGGAAGAAGCGCCGCAACCGCAAGACCAACACGGTCGGGACGCGTTCCGACACCAAGCGCGCCGTGGTCACGCTCGCCGGTGGCGACAAGATCGACCTGTTCGAGAAGAGCTGAGAGGTCTCCTCCGATGGCCCTGCGTAAACGCAAGCCGACCAGTGCCGGTCGCCGCTTCCAAACCGCCTCCGACTTCTCCGAGATCACCCGGTCCAAGCCCGAGCGCTCGCTCGTCGTGCCCAAGCCCGGCACCGGCGGCCGCAACAGCTACGGGCGCAAGACGGCGCGCCACCGCGGCAGTGGCCACAAGCAGCAGTACCGCCTGGTGGACTTCAAGCGGGACAAGGATGGCGTGCCCGCCAAGGTGGCGGCCATCGAGTACGACCCCAACCGCAACGCCCGTATCGCTCTCCTGCACTACTACGACGGCGAGAAGCGGTACATCCTCGCCCCCGCCCAGGTCCAGGTGGGAGACGTGCTGGCCAGTGGTCAGGGCTCGGAGATCCGGCCCGGCAACGCGCTCCCGCTGCGCTACATCCCGGTGGGGTCGACGGTGCACAACGTCGAGCTGCGTCCCGGACAAGGCGGCAAGCTGGCCCGGGGCGCGGGGATGAGTGCGCAGCTGGTGGCCAAAGAGGGTCAGTTCGCCACCCTGCGCCTCCCCTCCACCGAGATGCGCCGTGTGCCCATCGACTGCAGGGGGACCCTCGGCGAAGTCGGCAACGCCGAGGCCGAACTGATCTCGATCGGCAAGGCGGGCCGGAACCGGTGGAAGGGCGTCCGTCCCCAGACCCGGGGCGTCGCCATGAACCCCGTCGACCACCCCCTCGGTGGTGGCGAGGGCAAGTCGTCGGGAGGCCGGCACCCGGTGTCGCCGTGGGGAAAGCCCGAGGGCCGGACCCGGTCGCGTCACAAGCGGTCGGATCAGATGATCGTGCGCCGCCGCCGCAGTCGTGGGGCGCGGCGATGACCGGAGTCGAAGGAGCACTGCCGCATGCCGCGTAGCCTCAAGAAGGGGCCCTTCGTGGACGACCACCTGCTCAAGAAGGTGGACGCCCTCAACGCCACCAACGAGAAGCGCGTGATCAAGACCTGGTCACGACGGTCCACGATCATCCCCGACATGGTGGGCCACACCATCGCCGTCCACGACGGGCGCAAGCACGTGCCCGTGTACATCACCGAGTCGATGGTGGGCCACAAGCTCGGCGAATTCGCCATGACGCGCACCTTCCGGTACCACGCCGGTCAGGAACGGCAAGCGAGGCGATGACGTGCCGGGTGTAAAGACCAACGAAGTGCCCGGTACGCGGGCGGTGCTTCGTCACTACCGCATGTCGGCCTACAAGGCGCGCCAGGTTCTCGACCTCATCCGGGGCCGCGACGCGGATCGGGCCGAGGAGATCCTCAACACCACGTCGCGCGAAGCGGCCCGGGTGGTCGCCAAGGTGCTGGCCTCGGCCGTCGCCAATGCCCGCAACAACGATCAGCTCGACCCCGACGAGCTCTTCGTGTCGGCCTGTTACGCCGACGAAGGGACCACGCTCAAGCGGTGGCGCCCCCGGGCCCGGGGCCGTGCCACCCGGATCCGCAAGCGCACGTGTCACATCACCGTCATCGTGAGCCGGCTGCCCGAGGACAAGCTCGAGCGGCGCCGTGCCCGCAACGCCGCCGAGACGGCGGGACTGCGGTCGCGCCGGGTGGCTGCATCGAGGCGAGGAGAGGGCGACGCCGGCCCCGCCACCGCCCCGTCCGAGCGCGATGCCGAGGTCGAGGTCGAGGTCGACGATCTCGATGCCACCTCGACCGACGTCGTCGAGGACGGTGACGCGGTCGACGCCGAGCAGGTCGACGAGGTCGACGAGGTCGATGGCGAGGCCGGCACCGTGGTCGAAACCGAAGCCGAGGTGGCGGCGGACGACGACGGCGAATTCGAAGAGCCGGCCTGGTTGAACGACGAGGTCGCCGAGACCGACACCGACACGGAAACCGAGGCCGAGGAAGAAGCGCCCCCGGCGCCCAAGCCCCGCCGCACCCGCGGCGCCCGGAAGCGCACGACCAAGGCCGACGCCGCCGACGAGGGCGACGCCGGCGCACCGGGCGAAGAAGAGAAGGACTGAGCCATGGGCCAGAAGGTCAATCCGTACGGGTTCCGCCTCGGCGTGACCACCGACTGGAAGTCGCGCTGGTTCGAGGAGCGCAACTACCAGGACTTCGTCATCGAGGACTGGAAGATCCGCGACTACCTCATGTCCCAGCTCGAATCGGCGGCCGTGAGCCGTATCGAGATCGAGCGGACGCGTGACCGGTTGCGGGTCGACATCCACACGGCCCGGCCCGGCATCGTCATCGGGCGGCGCGGCTCGGAAGCCGACCGCCTCAAGAAGAAGCTCGAGGACATCACCGGCCTGCGCAACCGCATCCAGCTCAACATCCAGGAGATCAAGCAGCCCGAGCTCGACGCCGCCCTGATCGCGCAGAGCATCGCCGACCAACTGACCCGGCGCGTCGCCTTCCGCCGGGCCATGAAGCGGGCCATGCAGACCGTGACCAAAGCCGGGGCCCTCGGGGTCCGCGTCCAGTGCGCGGGACGCCTGGGGGGTTCGGAGATGGCCCGTCGTGAGGGCTATCGGGAGGGTCGGGTCCCTCTCCACACCTTGCGCGCCGACATCGACTACGGGTTCCGAGAGGCCAAGACGACCTTCGGCCGCATCGGGGTGAAGGTATGGATCTACAAGGGCGACATCCTGCCCTACAAGCTGTCGTCCGAGGACAAGATCTCGCGTGAAGCGGCCATGGCCGCCGGCGAGACCTCGGGCCAGTCGGGCCCGCGTCGCCTCGTCACCGCCGGGGGGGACGTCGTCGCGCCGAGCAGGGTGAGCCCGGCAGCGTGCTCACCGCCCCGGAATCGACCGACGCCGACAGCGCCGCGTCCCCGGGCGAGGGCGGGGCCCCCGGCGACGGCGGGGCCGAGACGGCGGCGGCACCCCTGCCCGGCGCCGCGCCGGCCGGGGACGACTTCGAGCGTCTCCTGGCCGAGGAAGAAGAGATCGAGCGCCGCACCCGGAACGAGCATCACGAGACGCCGCACTTCCGCAAGGAGTCCGACTGATGCTCATGCCCCGCAAGGTCAAGCACCGCAAGCAGCACCGCGGGCGCCTCAACGGTTTGGCCAAGGGCGCGTCGACGATCAATTTCGGCGACTTCGGGATCCAGGCGCTCGAGCCGGCGTGGATCACCCAGCGCCAGATCGAAGCCGCTCGAATCGCCATGACCCGCCACGTCAAGCGAGGCGGCAAGGTGTGGATCCGCGTGTTCCCCGACAAGCCCGTGACGCAGAAGCCGGCCGAGACCCGCATGGGGTCGGGCAAGGGGAACCCCGAGCACTGGGTGGCCGTGGTCCGGCCGGGCCGGATCCTGTTCGAGCTGGCCGGGGTGGATCGCGACCTGGCCCGCGAGGCCATGGAACGGGCCATCCAGAAGCTCCCCTTCAAGGCTCGATTCGTCGTTCGCCCGGGCACGCACGGCGCGCCCGAGGTGGAGGTGTAGGCGAGCCATGCCCAACGCTTCGGAACTGCGTGAGCTCGATGACGAGGAGCTCGAGAACCGCCTGACCGAGTACCGCCGCGAGATGCTGAACCTCCGCTTCCAGCTGGCCACCGGTCAGCTCGACAACATCGTCCGCCTGTCGGTGGTCCGCAAGGACGTCGCCCGGGTCCTCACCATCCTGCGCGATCGGGAGATCGCCCTGGCCGAAGGTCGCGACGCCGGTCCCGTGGTGTCGACGCGCCCGGCCCGGCGGCGCGCCACCGAGGACGTCGAGCTCGAGGCTGAGCCGGCCCCGGCCCGCCGCCCCCGGCGCGCTCGGGCCCAGAGCGTCGACGAGAGCGCGGCGCTCGCCGACGACGAGGTCACCGCGCTCGCCGACGACGAGGAAACAGAGATTCCGGGCGGCGACGCTGATGCCGACGAGGAGGACGAGTGATGGCCGAGGAAGAAGCAGCTGCCCAGGCGCCGCGTCGCAGCCGCAAGACGCGCGAGGGTCTCGTCGTCTCCGACAAGATGGAGGCCACCGTGGTGGTGGCGGTGACCGAGCGGGTCCGTCACGCCCGGTACGGCAAGACCGTGCAACGCACCCGCAAGCTCTATGCCCACGACACCGAGAACGACGCCAAGATCGGTGACCGGGTCCGGGTCGTCGAGACGCGTCCGCTGTCGAAGCTCAAGCGGTGGCGCGTGACCGAAGTCCTGGAGCGTGCCCGGTGATCCAACAGGAGTCTCGCCTCAAGGTGGCGGACAACTCCGGAGCACGCGTCGTGCTGTGCATCAAGGTGCTCGGGGGCTCACGCCGTCGCTACGCCGGCATCGGCGACGTCTTCGTGGCGACCGTCAAGGACGCCATCCCCGGGGCGGCTGTGAAAAAGGGGGAGGTCGTCAAGTGTGTGGTGGTGCGCACCGCCAAGGAGACCCGGCGCCCCGACGGCAGCTACATCCGATTCGACGAGAACGCCGCTGTTCTCATCAACGACCAGCAGCAACCACGCGGCACCCGGATCTTCGGGCCCGTGGGGCGCGAACTGCGTGACAAGAGGTTCATGCGGATCGTGTCGCTTGCTCCGGAGGTGTTGTAATGCGAATTCGCAAGGGTGACACGGTGCAGGTGCTCTCGGGCAAGCACCGGGGCAAGCGCGGCCAGGTGATGGTGGCCCTGCCCGAGCAGGGCAAGGTGATCGTCGACGGCGCCAACATGGCCAAGCGCCACACCAAGCCCCGGGGCTCGACCATGCAGGGCGGGATCATCGACAAGGACATGCCGTTGCCGGTGTCCGCCGTCGCCATCGTGTGCCCGGCGTGCGGGCCCTCGCGCATCGGCATGCGGATCGACGAGACGGGCCGCAAGGTCCGCGTGTGTCGCAAGTGCGGGACGGACCTGTCATGACCATGGCCCCCACCCGTAGCCGTCCCCGTCTCAAGGAGCGCTACGACCAGACGCTGCGGGCCGAGCTCCAGCAGCACCTGGGCCTGGCCAACATCATGCAGGTCCCGCGCCTCGAGAAGGTCGTGATCAACATGGGGGTGGGCAAGGCCACCCAGCAGCCCTCGCTCATCGAGGGAGCGGTGCGCGACCTGGAGGTGATCACCGGGCAGAAGCCGGTGGTGACCCGGGCCCGACAGTCCATCGCCGCCTTCAAGCTCCGCGAGGGCATGCCCATCGGGGCGAAGGTGACGCTGCGGGGCGACCGGGCCTGGGAATTCCTCGACCGGCTGATCTCAATCGCCATCCCCCGGATCCGGGACTTCCGGGGTCTGTCGCCGAGCTCCTTCGACGGCCGGGGCAACTACACCTTCGGGGTGACCGAGCAGCTGATCTTCCCCGAGGTGGACTACGACCGCATCGACAACATCCGCGGCATGGACATCACCATCTGCATCAGCGCCCAGAACGACGAAGAGGGCCGCGCCTTCCTCGTCGCCTTCGGCTTCCCTTTCAAGCAGGAGATCGTCTAGCACCATGGCCAAGAAGGCATTGATCGAGAAGCAACAGCGGACGCCCAAGTTCAAGGTCCGGGCGTACACGAGGTGCCGGCGCTGTGGCCGGCCCCGGGCCGTGTTGCGCAAGTTCGGCCTCTGTCGCATCTGCCTGCGCGTCATGGTGCACTCGGGGGAGATCCCCGGCGTCACCAAGGCGAGCTGGTGAGGGGAGGAACGCGCTCATGACGATGACCGACCCCGTGGCCGACATGCTGACCCGGATCCGCAATGCCAACACCGCCATGCACGACAGCGTCAAGATGCCGAGCTCGAAGCTCAAGGAATCTCTCGCCGTCATCCTCCAGCGTGAGGGGTACATCGCCGGGTTCGACGTTGCCCAGTCGGGTACGGGCCCTGGCAACGTGCTCGAGATCCAGCTCAAGTACGCCTCGGACCGAACCCGCACCATCGCCGGCCTCAAGCGGGTGTCGCGGCCCGGCCTGCGCATCTACGCCCGCGCCGACGGGCTGCCTCGGGTGCTCGGTGGCATGGGCGTGGCCGTGGTGTCCACCAGCCACGGTCTCATGACCGATCGCGAGGCCCGTCAGAAGCGGGTGGGCGGGGAGGTCCTCTGTTATGTGTGGTGAGAGCCCGCGCGGCGACGTACGTGGGGCGGTGCGCTGATGTCCCGTGTCGGCCGTTCCCCCATCACCGTCCCCGGCGGCGTCACCGTGACCCTCGACGAGCGGGTCGTCACCGTGGCCGGTCCCCAGGGCACCCTGACGCGTTCGCTCCCGGGAGCGATCACCGTGCGCCAGGAGGACTCGGCCCTGCTGGTCGAGCGCCCCGACGACCAGCGTCAGAACCGCGCCCTGCACGGCCTCACCCGTTCCCTCGTCGCCAACATGGTGACGGGGGTGACGGCCGGGTTCTCGAAGGACCTCGAGATCGTGGGGGTGGGCTACCGAGCCATCGCCCGGGGGCCCTCCGCCCTCGAGCTCGCCCTGGGCTTCTCCCACCCCGTGACGGTGGAGGCGCCCGAGGGCGTAATCTTCGAGGTCCCCACGCCGACCCGGATCGTCGTGAAGGGGATCGACAAGGAAAAGGTCGGCCAGGTGGCTGCAGACATCAGAAAGCTCCGCAAGCCCGAGCCCTACAAGGGCAAGGGCATCCGGTATGCCGGCGAACGCGTGATTCGCAAGGCCGGCAAGGCGGCCAAGTAGCCATGGCCACTGCCGCCGCGCGCAAGCGGACCCTCCGCATCCGCCGTCATGCCCGGGTGCGCAAGCACGTGGCCGGCACCACGGCCCGCCCGAGGCTGGCCGTGTTCCGTTCCGGGCGCCACATCTCCGCCCAGGTCATCGACGACACCGCCGGCCGTACCCTGGCCGCGGCGAGCACGGTGGAGGCGGCGTTGCGCGGCGCCACCGGGGGCAACGTGGCCGCCGCCACCGCCGTCGGCACGTTGGTGGCCGACCGGGCGAAATCGGCGGGGGTGACCCGCGTCGTGTTCGACCGCGGGGGCTTCCGGTACCACGGGCGAGTGGCGGCATTGGCCGAAGCAGCCCGCCAGGGAGGACTGGAGTTCTGATGCTCGACGGACAATTCGAAGAGCGCACCATCAAGGTCAACCGGGTCGCCAAGGTGGTCCAGGGCGGCCGTCGTTTCTCGTTCACCGCCCTCATGGTCGTCGGAGACGGCAACGGCCGCGTCGGCCTCGGCTACGGCAAGGCCAAGGAGGCGGGCCTGGCGGTGCAGAAGGGCATCGAGGAAGCGCGCAAGAACATGTTCGACGTTCCGCTCGCCGGTTCGACGATCACCCATCCGGTGATCGGCGTGGCCGGAGCGGGCCGCGTCATGTTGAAGCCCGCCTCGCCCGGGACCGGCGTCATCGCCGGCGGCGCGGCACGCGCCATTCTCGAGATGGCCGGCATCCACGACATCTTGTGCAAGTCGCTCGGGTCGTCCAACGGCATCAACGTCGCCCACGCCACCATCGCCGGTCTCAAGTCGCTCAAGCGGCCCGAGGACGTGGCCCGTCTGCGCGGCCTGCCGGCCGACCAGTGCGTGCCCCGCGGGGTGCTGCGTGCCTATCGCGAGCGCCAGCGTGCTTCGGACGTGTTCCAGGAGGTGCCGACGTGAGCGCGGCCAAGGCCTCTTCGGCGGCCGCCTCCCCCGAGGGCCATCTGCGGGTGACCCAGATTCGCTCGGGCATCAGCACCAAGCCCAAGCACCGTGGCACGCTGCGGGCGTTGGGGCTGCGCGGCGTCGGTCGGAGCCGCGTCCTCCCCGACCGTCCCGACATCCGGGGCATGTTGGCTCGAGTGCCCCACCTCATCACCGTGGAGCCCGCCGACGAGGCGGCCGCGACCGACCAGCGCGAGCGAGCCGCCGCGGCACGCCGGGCCCGACGCGTCTCGCAGGGCGTGGAGAGCGCGCCCCCGGCACCGGCGCCGGCGAAGAAGGCACGGCGCGCCACCAAGGAGCTCGCATGAAACTGCACGACCTGCGTCCACCGGCGGGCGCCAATCGACCCAAGCGACGGGTGGGACGCGGCATCGCCGGCAAAGGTGGCAAGACGGCGGGGCGCGGCACCAAGGGCACCGGCGCCCGCGGCAGCGTGCCGCCCGGCTTCGAGGGGGGCCAGCTCCAGCTGGCCCAGCGGATCCCCAAGCTGAAGGGCTTCCACAACCCGTTCCGCGTCGAGTACGCGGTGGTGAACCTCGACACCCTCGACGCCTTCCCCGGTGACGAGGCGACACCGGCCACGCTCAGTGCCGCCGGGCGCGTCCGCAAGGGAGCGCTGGTCAAGGTGCTCGGACGCGGCGAGGTGCACCGGGCCCTGCAGGTCAAGGTCCACGCCGTCTCCGCCTCGGCCCGCACCGCCATCGAGGCCGCCGGCGGCAGCGTCGAGATCCTGCCCATGCCCTTCGGCCACGGGCGTCCGCCCGCGCGGGGCAACGCGCTCACCAACCGGTAGCCTTCGTACTCCCGGGAAGTGCGCAGCGAGGAGGAGGGGCGTTGCTCTCGAGCCTGAAGAACATCTTCAAGGTCCCTGACCTGCGCAACAAGGTCCTCTTCACCCTGGTGATCATCGGGCTCTACCAGCTCGGCGCCAACCTCATCGTCCCGTTCATCTCCATCAAGCAGGTCCAGGCGCTCGAGGCATCGGCCAAGCAGGCCGGCATCCTGGGATTCCTCAACCTGTTCTCGGGCGGCGGCCTGCTCCGGATGGCGCTGTTCGGGCTCGGGATCATGCCCTACATCACGAGCTCGATCATCATCCAGTTGCTCTCCACGGTGATCCCCAAACTCGAGGAATGGCGTGACCAGGGCGCGGTGGGGCAGAAGAAGCTCACCCAGACGACGCGCTACCTCACCATCGGCCTGGCCCTGCTGCAGTCGGCCGGTCTCGTCTACGTGTTCCACAACGGCGGGGGCGGGCTGCTCGGCACGAAGAACGTGGACCTCATCCCCAACTTCACGTTGTGGAAGGCCGGCTTCATCTGCCTGACCCTCACCGCCGGGACGGCGTTCGTCATGTGGCTCGGTGAGCTCATCACCCAGCGCGGCATCGGCAACGGCATGTCCATCATCATCTTCGCCAACGTCACGGCCGGAATCCCGGCCGGGGGCACGGCCGTGCTCACCCAGGGCGGCAGCATGAAATTCGGGGTGATCGTGGCGGTCACCCTCGTGCTCCTCGTGGTCGTGGTCTTCATGGAGCAGGGACAGCGACGCATTCCCGTCACCTTCGCCAAGCGCGTGGTGGGTCGGCGGATGTACGGGGGGTCCTCGACCTATATCCCGCTCAAGGTCAACCAGTCCGGTGTGATCCCGATCATCTTCGCCAACTCGCTGCTCTACATCCCCGTGCTGCTGGCCAACATCATCCCCTGGACCGGGTTCCGGACCTTCGTGAACAACCACATCACGCCGACCAGTCTCTTGTACGTGGTCTCGTACGGCATCTTGATCTTCGCCTTCACCTTCTTCTACGTCTACGTGGCGTTCGACCCGCACCAGCAGGCCGACATCATCCGCAAGCAGGGCGGCTACATCCCGGGTATTCGGCCCGGCCCGCCCACTGAGCGCTATCTGGCTCGCATCTTGAACCGCATCACCGTTCCCGGAGGCCTCTACCTGGCCGTGGTGGCCGTGCTGCCATCGCTGCTGATGGCGCTGTGGAACATCCAGGGCTACCCGTTCTACGGAACGACGTTGCTGATCGCCGTGGGCGTCTCGCTCGAGACCATGCGGCAGATCGACAGTCAGCTCATGATGCGGAACTACGAGGGCTTCCTCAAGTAGCTGACGGTGGTACCCGGCGTCAGGCTCGTGGTCCTCGGGAAGCAGGGGGCCGGCAAAGGAACTCAGTGTGTGCGCCTCTCGCACCACTACGTGGTCCCGCACATCTCCACGGGGGACATGCTGCGCGCCGCGGTGAAGACGGGGTCGTCACTCGGTCTCAAGGTCAGAGAGACCATGGAGAACGGCGAGCTGCTCGGCGACGACCTCATCATCGAGATGGTCGCCGAGCGCCTGGCCGAGCCCGACGCCCGGGCCCGCGGCTTCATCCTCGACGGCTGTCCTCGCACGACGCAGCAGGCCGAGTCCGTCGCCGCCCTGTTGACCCCGGGCACCCTCGACCTCACCGTCGACATCGAGGTGCCCACCGCCCAGGCCCTGCGGCGCCTGGCCAGCCGCCGGGTGTGCACCGACTGCGGGGCCAATTACTCGGTGTCGAGCCCACCCAAGGTCAACTGGATGTGCGACGTGTGCGGTGGTGAGGTCATCCAGCGCCAGGACGACACCGAGGACGCCATCCGCCGCCGGCTCGAGCTCTACGAGCGCCAGACCACCCCGCTCATCGAGTGGTACGAGTCGCGGGGCAGCTCGCTAAGGTCAGCGGAGTAGGTTCGCCCGACGCCGTGCTGCGCCGGATCATCAGGGGCGTGGAGGAACGGCGGGGCCGAGGCAAGAGCCGATGAGACGAAGTGCCGAAGAGATCGCCAAGATGCGCCGGGCCGGCCGGGTCGTGGCCGAGATGCACGAAGCCACCCGGGAGGCGGCCAAGGCGGGTGTGACCACCGCCGAGCTCGACGCCGTGGCCCGCGACGTCCTCGACCGACGCGACGCCAAGTCCAACTTCCTGCACTACCGGGGGTACCCGGCGGTGATCTGCACGTCGCCCAACGACATGATCGTCCACGGCATCCCGGGGGCCTACACCCTGGAGGAGGGCGACATCCTCTCGATCGACTGCGGCGCCATCATCGAGGGGTACCACGGCGACGCCGCCTTCACCATGGCCATCGGCGAGGTGTCGGCCGAGGCGGCCCGGCTGATCGAGACGACCGAACGCAGCCTGTGGGCCGGGATCGAGCAGTTGCGCAGCGGGAACCGCCTCCACGAGGTGGGCAGGGCCGTCCAGGACTGTGGCCGAGGGGGCGGGGTTCTCGGTGGTGCGGGAGTACGTCGGCCACGCCATCGGGACGGCCATGCACGAGGAGCCCCAGGTGCCCAACTACTGGCCCGGCCAGGGCGGGCCCATGCTCAAGTCCGGGATGGTGTTCGCGGTGGAGCCCATGGTCAACGCCGGGGGCCCCGGCACCCGCCTCCTCGAGGACGGGTGGAGTGTGGTGACCGCCGACGGCCGGCTCTCGGCCCATTTCGAGCACTCCATCGCCGTGACCGACGACGGGCCCGAGGTCCTCACCCTCCCCTGAGCCGTCCCCCGCCCCCGGGGGCGGTGCCTCGACGGCCCTGGGCAGCCAGGACGCCCTGGCCGCCATGCGCTGCGGACGCTATGCTGGTAGGTCGGCTCGCCGAGCAGAGGCCCCCCTCCGGCTCGGTTGGCGGTGGGCCGAAACACCGTCGCAGCCACGGGTCCTCGGGTCCGGTCGGGCGTCGTCCCGGCCCATGGTGTCCCGGTGCGCGGCGTGCCATTCGACAAGTACGAGGAGGAGTCACCTGCCCAAGCCCAAAGAGGATGCGATCGTGCTCGAGGGGACGGTCGTCGAGCCGCTCCCGAACGCCATGTTCCGTGTCGAGCTCGAGAACGGCCACAAGGTGCTGGCGCACAGCTCGGGCAAGATGCGCATGCACCGGATCCGGATCCTCCCCGGCGACCGGGTGCAGGTCGAGATCACGCCCTACGACCTGAGCCGCGGGCGGATCACTTACCGGTACAAGTAGTAGGCACAGCCGGTACCGCGAGGACGGGCCCGGGAGGCCACGGTTCGAGGCAGGGAAGACAGCGATGAAAGTTCGACCGAGTGTCAAGGCGATCTGCGAGAAGTGCAAGGTCATCCGCCGCAACGGCAGGGTGATGGTGATCTGCGACAACCCTCGGCACAAGCAGCGCCAGGGCTGAGTCCCCGGCTGAGCGACTGACCAGGACGAGAGGAGCGGCAACACAAGTGGCACGGATCTCCGGTGTGGACATCCCCCGCGAGAAGCGGTTGGAGATCTCCCTCACCTACATCTTCGGCATCGGCCGGACCCGGGCGCAGCAGACCATCGCCGGGACCGACCTCAACGCCGACACCCGGGTGCGCGACCTCACCGACGACGAAGTCGTCCGCCTCCGCAACTACATCGATGCCAACTTCAAGGTCGAGGGTGACCTCCGCCGGGACATCGCCCAGGACATCAAGCGCAAGATGGAGATCGGCTGCTACCAGGGCATCCGCCACCGCAAGGGCCTCCCCGTCCACGGCCAGCGGACCCACACCAACGCCCGCACCCGCAAGGGCCCCAAGAAGACCGTCGCCGGCAAGAAGAAGGTTCGGAAGCACTGATGGCAAAGACCGCCAAGGCATCCAAGGCAGCCAAGACCACGACCAAGGCGGCGGCCGTCCGCCGACCCCGTAAGCGCGAGCGCAAGAACGTCGCCTACGGCGTGGCCCACATCAAGAGCTCGTTCAACAACACCATCATCTCGATCTCGGACCACGAGGGGAACGTCCTCGCCTGGGCCTCGGCCGGCAACGTCGGCTTCAAGGGATCACGGAAGTCCACGCCCTTCGCCGCCCAGCTCGCCGCCGAGCAGGCGGCCCGGCGGGCCATGGAGCACGGGGTCCGCAAGGTGGACGTGCTGGTGCGGGGTCCCGGCTCGGGCCGAGAGACCGCCATCCGCTCGCTCGCGGCCGTCGGCATCGAGGTCGCCGGCATCAAAGACGTCACCCCCATCCCGCACAACGGCTGCCGCCCCAAGAAGCGGCGCCGGGTCTAGCGGGAACGGAAGGAGCCCCACCGCAATGGCGCGTTACACGGGTCCCGTCTGCCGGTTGTGTCGGCGTGAGCGGACCAAATTGTTCTTGAAGGGCGAGCGTTGCTACTCGCTCAAGTGCCCTGTCAGCGAAGCCGTCACCGACCGGCACAGCCGCGCCTACCCTCCCGGGGAGCACGGCCGTGACCGGATGCGCCAGGGCTCGGAGTACCTCGCCCAGCTCCGGGAGAAGCAGAAGGCCCGCCGGATCTACGGGCTGCTCGAGAAGCAGTTCCGCAACCTCTACGCCGAGGCCAGTCGCCAGCCCGGGATCACCGGTGAGAACCTGCTGCGCCTTCTGGAGCTGCGCCTCGACAACGTCACCTTCCGGGCCACGTGGGGTGCGAGCCGGGCCCAGGCCCGCCAGCTCGTCCGGCACGGGCACATCTTGGTCAACGGGAAGCGGGTCACGATCCCGAGCTACCGGGTCCGCCAGGGCGACGTCGTCTCGCTCAAGCCGTCGTCGCGAGAGCTCTACTTCGTGCGGCGCAACCTCGACACCCTCGACCGCCCCTTTCCCCTGTGGTTGGAATCCGGTGAGGCCCGCACCCAGGTACGCGTCACGACGCTCCCCGAGCGCGACCACATCGACGAGCCCGTGCGTGAATCGCTCATCGTCGAGCTCTACTCCAAGTAGCGCCGAGTCCCACCTCCGAGCCCCCGTCACTCAGCCCCCCACGACACCCCAGGAGCCAGTCGCATGCTCATCATCCAGCGCCCCACCGTCGAGGCCATCGGCGAGGAAGAAGCCAACCGCCAGCGGTTCGCCGTCAGCCCTCTCGAGCCCGGCTTCGGCCACACGCTCGGGAACTCGATCCGCCGAACCCTGTTGTCGTCCATTCCCGGCGCGGCGGTGACCCAGGTCCGTTTCGACGACGCCCTCCACGAGTTCACGACGCTTCCCGGCGTCAAGGAGGACGTCACCGACATCATCTTGAACCTGAAGGACATCGTCCTGCGGGTCCATGCCGATGAAGGCGTCACCCTGCGCTGCGACAAGCGTGGGCCCGGAGACGTCACCGCCGGAGACCTGCAGCTCACCGCCGACGTCGAAGTCCTCAACCCCGATCTCCACATCGCCACGCTCAACGGCAAGGGCCGCCTGGCCATCGACGTCACGGTGGAGCGGGGTCGTGGGTATGCCTCGGCCGAGCGCAACAAGCGCTCCACCACCATCGGCGTCATCCCGGTCGACTCGATCTTCTCGCCCGTGCGGCGGGTCGCCTTCTCCGTCGAGCCCGTCCGGGTCGAGCAGTCGACCGACTTCGACCGCCTCGTCATCGACATCGAGACCGACGGGTCGCTCACCCCGCGCGAAGCGCTCGCCTCGGCCGGAGACACCCTGCGCTCGCTGGTGGGACTGGTCGCCGACCTCGAGGACGAGCCCCAGGGCCTCGAGCTGGGGGAGGTGGGGACCTCCACCAGCGGATCGCCCGACCTCGACCTCGCCATCGAGGACCTCGACCTTTCCGAGCGGCCCCGCAACTGCCTCAAGCGCGCCCAGGTCAACACCATCGGCGAGCTCGTGGAGCGGACCGCCGACGATCTCCTGGCCATCACCAACTTCGGCCAGAAGTCCCTCGACGAGGTGATCCAGCGTCTCGATGAGCGGGGCCTGGCGCTCCGCATCAAGGACTGAGCCGGCCGTGCGCGGCACACCCCGGAGGGGACGACGCATGGGTGGTGACGCCGCCCACGAGAAGGCCATGCTCGGCAACCTGGTGGCGTCGCTCATCGCGGCGGAGTCGCTCGTGACCACCGAGGCCAAGGCCAAGGCGCTGCGCCCGGTAGCGGAGAAGTGCATCACCGCCGCGGTGAAGGGTGGGATCCACCGCCACCGCAACGTGGTCGCGCTGATCCGGGACAAGGACATGGCCCACAAGCTGTTCGCGGAGATCGCCCCGCGCTACGAGGACCGGCCCGGCGGGTACACCCGCATCCTGAAGTTGGGCCCGCGCCAGGGCGACAGCGCGCCCATGGCGCGCATCGAACTGGTTTGACCCTGTTCGATCCCGACCTCACGGCCTCTCCCGGGGTGGCCGCCGAGGAGGGGTCGACGATGGTCGGACCGGGGTCGCCGGCCCCCACCGGACCCGAGCCGGCCCCGCCTGAGTCCGCCCCGCCCGTGTCCGCCCGGCCGGCGCCGGCCGAGCGGGCGCCCCGAGACGACATCCCCGTCACGACCACCCGCCTGCGGTTGACGATCTCCTACGACGGGGCCGGATTCCGCGGCTTCGCCGTCCAGCCCGGCCAGCGCACGGTGTCGGGCGCCCTCGGCGACGCCATCGCCGTCGTCGTCGGCCACCGGGTCGAGCTCGTGTGCGCCGGCCGCACCGATGCCGGGGTGCACGCCCGGGGCCAGGTGGTCCATGTCGACGTGCGGGAGGACGTGGACCACAGCCGCCTTCTGCGTTCGGTGAACACCCTCCTCAAGCCCGCCGTCGTGGTGCGGTCGGTCGAGGTGGCCCCACCCGGGTTCGACGCCCGCCGCTCGGCCCGGGCCCGGCGCTACCGGTACCTGATCCTCGAGGACCCGACCGGGGATCCCCTGCTGGCGCCGCTGTCGTGGCACGTGCCCGGTCCCCTCGACCTCCGAGCCATGGCGAGCGCGGCCGACGCCCTGTTGGGAGAGCACGACTTCCGGGCCTTCTGCCGGCGCGTGCCCGGGACCGAGGCGGGCACCCCCATCCGGCGGCGGGTGCTCGACGCCCGATTCGGCGAGGTCCCGCTCCGTGCCGGCGAGTTCGGCCCCGACGCCCGGCTGCTGCGCTTCGACATCGAAGCCACGTCGTTCTGCCACCAGATGGTGCGTTCGGTGGTGGGGACGCTGGTCGAGGTGGGTCGGGGGCGCCGCCGGGCTTCCGACGTCAACTGGCTCCTCCAGAGCGGCGACCGGTCCCGGGTCGGTGGCGTCATCGCCCCGCCCCACGGGTTGTGCCTGGTCGGCGTGGACTACGACCGGTGATCCTCGGGCCGACGGCGGCAACGCCGTTTGCCCGGGCCTCCCCCAGCGCCTAACGTTGTCCGCTGGCTTCGTGCAGGAGCTGCCCGTTTGCACGGGTGGCCCGGCGGCCGGCACCCGAGCCGGGAGGTGTCGTGACGCCTGTCGGAGCCCGGGACACAAGACGAGGATCCTGCGTGCGCACCTTTTCCCCTAAAGCTGACGACATCACCCGGTCCTGGCACGTCATCGACGCCAAGGGCATGGTGCTGGGGCGACTGGCCACCGAGGTGGCCTCGCGCCTGCGGGGCAAGCACAAGCCGATCTTCGCACCCCACATCGACACCGGTGACCACATCGTGGTCGTGAACGCGGCGAAGGTCGTGCTCACCTCGGACAAGTCCGAGAAGAAGTTCGTCTACCACCACAGCGGGTATCCCGGTGGGCTCACCAAGAAGAAGTACGGAGACCTGCTGTCGGAGCGCCCCGAAGAGGTCGTGCGCCGGGCCGTCCGGGGCATGCTGCCCCGCACCCGCCTGGGTCGCCAGCAGCTGCTCAAGTTGAAGGTGTACGCCGGGCCCGACCATCCCCACCAGGCCCAGCAGCCCGAGCCCCTCGACGTGCCCGGCGCCCGGGCACCGTCATGACCCGCACGGTCGGGGCCGTGTGCCCCGAGTCCGAGAGACAGGAACCGAGAACGTGACGACGAAGGTCAAGCTGGGCACGCCGCTGTGCCAGAACACCGGCCGGCGCAAGGGGGCGGTGGCCCGCGTCAGGATCCGACCGGGCCAGGGCAAGATCACCATCAACCGTCGCGCCTTCGACGACTACTTCAGCTCCGCCACCCATCGCATGGTCGTGACCGAGCCGCTGCGGGTCACCAACCTGGCCGAGGGTTACGACATCGACGCCACCATCGCCGGCGGTGGTGTGTCGGGACAGGCCGGCGCCATGCGCCTCGGGATCTCCCGTTCGCTCGTCGAGCTCAATCCCGAGCTGCGTGCCATCCTCAAGAAGGCCGGCCTCCTCACTCGCGACGCCCGCGAGAAGGAGAGCAAGAAGTACGGCCTCAAGAAGGCCCGCAAGGCACCGCAGTACTCCAAGCGGTAGCCGGTCGTGGGGCTGCGGTTCGGCACGGACGGCATCCGCGGCGTCGCCAACGCAGAGTTGGGTGCCGAGCTGGTCATGGCGCTGGGGCGCGCCGCGGCCCGGGCCCTCCCCGCCTTCTGTTTCCTGGTGGGACGCGACACGAGGCGCTCGGGCCCTCTGCTCCAGGCGGCGCTGTCGGCCGGGATGGCGAGCGAAGGAGCCGACGTCGTCGACGTGGGCGTGCTGCCCACGCCCGGCGTGGCGTGGTTGTCGGCGCAGCGCGGCTACCCGGCCGCCGTCGTCTCGGCCTCGCACAATCCCTTTCCCGACAACGGCATCAAGCTCTTCGCGCGCCGGCGGGGTCAAGCTGCCCGATCCCACCGAGGCTGCCATCGAGGACGAGCTCGTGCGGGTGCTGGCCTCGGGAGGCCCACCGTCGCGCCCCCCGGTCGCCCACGGGGTGGGGAAGCTGGTGGCAGAGCCCGAGGCGCGCCACGGCTATGTCGACCACCTCGTCGCCGTGCTCGAAGGGCGTGACCTCACCGGCATGCGGGTCGTCGTCGACTGCGCCAACGGCGCTGCCTCCGCCGTGGCGCCCGAGGTCCTCGTGCGCCTGGGCGCCGACGTGCACGCCATCGCCAACGAGCCCGACGGCGCCAACATCAACGACGGCTGCGGTTCGACGCACCCCGAATCGCTGGCGGCCGAGGTCCTCTCGCGCGGCGCGCATCTCGGCCTCGCGCTCGACGGAGACGCCGACCGGTTGCTGGCCGTGGACCACACCGGGGCGCTCACCACGGGGGACGAGCTGGTGTCGTTGTTCGCCACCGACCTGGCCGGCCGGGGCAAGCTCGCCGGGAACACCGTCGTCGTCACCGTCATGACCAACCTCGGCTTCCGCCTGGCCATGGCCGAGCGGGGCATTGCGGTGCGAGAGACCCAGGTGGGCGACCGGTACGTGCTCGAGGCGCTCAACGCCGAGGGGCTGAGCCTGGGCGGCGAGCAGTCGGGCCACATCGTGTTTCCGGAACTGGCCACGACGGGCGACGGGGTGCTCACCGGCGTGTTGTTGCTCGACCTCGTCAAGCGGGCGGGGACGCCCCTGGCGGAGTTGGCGCACGACTCGATGCAACGGCTTCCCCAAGTGCTGCTCAACGTGGCCGCGCCCCGACCCGACCAGACCGTGGCCGCGCCTGCGGTCCAGGCCGAAGTCGCCGCCGTGGAGATCGAGCTCGCCGGGCGCGGGCGCGTGCTGTTGCGGGCCAGCGGCACCGAGCCCCTCGTCCGGGTCATGGTGGAGGCCGAGGACGAGGCGGCCGCCCACGCCGCGGCGCGACGCCTGTGTGCGGTCGTGGAGAAGACACTCGTCGCGTCCTCGTCCTCCGAGTAGGGAGCCCCTGGGCAGGAGAGCTGGGCACGACGAGCGGTCAACGATGGCGCCCGGGCGCCCGAGCCGTACCCGCCCGAGCCCGGCGACCCCGTAGCCTGGGAACCCATGTGCGGCATCATCGGAGCCACCGGCGGGGGCGAGGTCCTAGGTGTCCTGCTCCAGGGCCTCGAACGCCTCGAATACCGGGGCTATGACTCGGCGGGCGTGGCCCTGCAGTCCGATGGCGTCCTGTGGCGGGCCCGGGCCGCCACCGGGACGTGTTCACTCGACGACCTCCGCAAGGTCGTCGAGGAAGGCCCCGGTGCGGTGGCGGCGGGGATCGGCCACACCCGGTGGGCCACCCACGGACATCCCACCGAGTCCAATGCCCATCCCATCCTCGACTGCACCGGTGACGTCGCCGTGGTGCACAACGGCATCATCGAGAACTGGCGGGAGCTGGCCGAGCAGCTGCGTGTCGAGGGACACACCTTCGTGTCCGCCACCGACACCGAGGTCATCGCCCATCTCGTCGAGCGGGAGCTCTCGGGCGGGGCATCGCTCGCCGACGCCTTGCGGGCCACGCTGCGCGAGGTGCGGGGCGCGTTCGCCCTGGCCGTCATGTGCGCCGGCGAGCCCGGCACCATCGTGGCCGGGCGCCGGGTCTCACCGCTGATCATCGGCATGGGAGAGGGCGACGGCGAGGGTGGGTCGGGCGAGGGCCTGCTCGCCTCGGACATCCCGGCGCTGCTCGGCCGCACGCGACGGTTCTGGGTCCTCGATGACGATCAGGTCGTGGAGCTGCGTCCCGGTTCGATGCGCGTCACCACCCTGCAGGGCAAGGAGGTCGAGCCCAAAGAGCTCCACGTCGAGTGGGATCTCGAGGCCGCCGAGAAGGGCGGCTACCCCGACTTCATGGGCAAGGAGATCCACGAGCAACCCCGCGCCATCGCCGACACCCTCCTCGGGCGGCTCCGGCCCGACGGCACGGTGGAGCTCGACGAGTTCCGCATCACCGACGACGAGCTGCGCCAGGTCGACAAGGTGTTCGTGGTCGCGTGCGGTTCGAGCTACCACGCCGGCATGGTGGCCAAGTACGCCATCGAGCGCCTGGCCCGGCTGCCCACCGAGATCGACATCGCGTCGGAGTTCCGGTACCGCGATCCCGTCCTCGACGCACGCACCCTGGTCGTCGGGGTCAGCCAGTCGGGAGAGACGATCGACACCCTCCAGGCCATGCGCGAGGCCCGGCAGTGGGACGCCAAGATCATGGTCATCTCCAACGTGGTGGACTCGTCCATGGCGCGCGAGGCCGACGGCGTCCTCTACACGCGCGCCGGCCCCGAGGTGGGGGTCGCCGCCACCAAGACGCACCTGACCCAGGTGGTGGCGCTCGAGCTCCTGGCGCTGTACCTGGCCCAGCTGCGCGGGACTCGTGGAGCCCGCCGACGCCCGCGTCTTGTTCGCCGACCTGGCCAAGCTGCCCGAGCTCGTCCAGCGGTCGCTGTCGGACGAGCGCGACTCCGAGGTGGCCGAGATCGCGGCCAAGTTCATCGACACCCGTGACTTCTTCTTCCTGGGCCGCCACGTCGGGTTCCCCGTCGCGCTCGAGGGCGCGCTGAAGCTCAAGGAGATCTCCTACGTCCGGGCCGAGGGCTACCCGGCCGGGGAGCTCAAGCACGGCCCCATCGCCCTGATCGAGCCCGGCACCGTCGTCGTCGGGGTGGCCACCCGCACGCACCTGTGGGACAAGATGATGGGCAACATCGCCGAGGTGCGCGCCCGGGGCGCCACCGTCGTGCTCGTCGCCAACGAGGGCGACAAGGACACCGCGTCGCAGGCCGACGAGGTCCTATGGGTCCCCGAGACCCACCCGCTCTTCGCCCCCGTGGTCGACGTCGTGCCCCTCCAACTCTTCGCGTACCACATCGCCCGGTTGCACGGTCACAACGTCGACCGGCCCCGCAACCTGGCCAAGACCGTCACGGTGGAGTGAGCCCACCCCGCGGCGACCTCGGCGTGGGGGGTGTCGCCGGCATCGGCGTCGACGCCGTCGACGTGGCCCGATTCCGTCGTGTCATGGCGCGCCGTCCCGGTATCGTGCACCGCCTCTTCACCGACACCGAGCGCGCCTACGCCGAGACGAGCCGCGATCCCGGGCCCCGCCTGGCCGTGCGCTTCGCCGCCAAGGAGGCGGTGCTCAAGGCGCTCGGGGTGGGCGTCGGGGCGGCCGGCTTCCGCGACGTCGAGGTGACCCGAGCCGACAACGGCGCACCGGGCCTGGTGCTGTCGGGCCGGGCCGAGGCGTTGAGCGTCGGACGGGGGGTACGGCGCTGGCACGTGTCGCTGACCCACACCGATACCGTCGCCGTCGCCACCGTGGTGGCCGAAGGCCCCCTGCCCCTGGGTGACGGGCCCGTCCCATGAGGCCCGCGCCATGAGGCCTGTGCTGCGAGTCGTCGAGATGCGCGCCGTCGACGCCGCCGCGCTCAAGGAGGTCTCGGAGCAGACCCTGGTCGAGCGGGCCGGGGCGGCGGTGGCGACATGGGCGGTGCGCATGCTCGGGGGCACCTACGGCCGCCACGTCGTGGTGGTGGCCGGCAAGGGCAACAACGGAGCGGACGGCAAGGTGGCCGCGGCCCGGCTCCGGCGGCGCGGCGCCCGCGTCAGGGTCGTCGACGCCCATGACGCCCCCGACCGCATCGGGCCGGACGGGACCGTCGACCTCGTGATCGACGCCGCCTACGGCACGGGGTTCCGGGGCACCTACCGTGCTCCCGCGGTGGCCGCCGGCGTGCCCGTGCTCGCCGTCGACATTCCGTCCGGGGTGGACGGCGACAGCGGCGAAGCGTGCGGCGAGCCCTTGCGCGCCGATGTGACGGTCACGTTCGCCGCGCTCAAGACCGGTCTCGTCCAAGGTGACGGCGCCCTGCTGGCCGGTCACGTCGTGGTGGCGGACATCGGCCTCGACGTGAGCGGGGCGGCCATGTGGGTCATCGAGGACGCGGACGTGGCCCGGTTGCTGGCGCCGCGTGGGCGCGATGCCCACAAGTGGCGCTCGGCGGTGGCCGTGGTGGCGGGATCGCCGGGCATGACGGGCGCGGCCGGTCTGTGCACGCGCGCCGCCTACCGCGCCGGGGCGGGCATGGTCCGGCTCGGCATCCCGGGGGGAGATCCTGCCGACCTCCCCGTGAGCGAGGCCGTCGGCGCGTCGCTCCCGCAACACGGGTGGGCCGCCGACGCGCTCGCCATGTCGCAACGGTGCCGGGCCCTCGTCGTCGGCCCCGGGCTCGGTCGAGCCGACTCCACCGTGAGCGATGTGCGCGCCGTCGTCGCCGGGGCCACCACCCCCATGGTCGTGGACGCCGACGGCCTCTATGCCCTCGGCACCGGGGACGAGATCGGTGCCGTGGTGCGTGCCGGTCCCGGCCCGGCGACGGTCCTCACCCCCCACGACGGGGAGTTCGCCCGCCTGGCCGGTGCCCCCCCGGGAGCCGACCGGATCGCGGCGGCCGGGGGCCTGGCCCGCGCCTGCGACGCGGTCGTCTTGCTGAAGGGGCCCACGACGGTGGTGGTCGAGCCCGGTGGCCGGGTGTTGTTGGCCATGGCCGGCTCACCCCGGTTGGCCACGGCCGGCACCGGCGACGTGCTGTCGGGGGCGATCGGGGCGTTCATCGCCCGCGGCGTGGATCCGCACCACGCCGCCGCGCTGGCCGCCCACGTGCACGGTCGCGCCGCCGACCTCGGCCCCGCCGAGGGCCTGGTGGCGGGCGATCTCGCCGATCTCCTGGGCCGATGGCTGTCGGAGATCCGCCGATGAGCCGGGCCGAGGTCAATGCCATCGCCGGCACGAGGACGACACCGGTGGGGTCGCGCCCGGCGTGGGCGGAGATCGACCTCGGTGCGGTGCGCCACAATGCGTCGCTACTGCAGCGGGTGGCGGCGCCGGCCGCCTTGTGCGCCGTGGTCAAAGCCGACGCCTACGGGCACGGGGCGCTCCCCGTCGCCCGGGCCGCGCTCGAAGGGGGCGCGACATGGTTGGCGGTGGCGACGCCCGAAGAGGGCGTGGCCCTGCTCGATGCCGGCATCGAGGCGCCCGTGCTCGTGCTGTCGGAGCCCCCCGCCGAGTCGATGGCGGACGTCGTGGGGCACGGGCTCACCTTGACGCTGTATTCGCGCTCCGGGGTGCGGGCCGCGGGAGCGGCCGCGGCGCGCGCCGGCGTCGTCACCGACGTCCATGTGAAGGTCGACACCGGGATGCACCGGGTGGGCGCCGCGCCCGACGAGGTGCTCGAGATCGTGACGGCGGTGGCGGCGGAGCCGTATCTTCGCTTCGCCGCCCTGTGGACCCACTTCCCGGTGGCCGACGGCATCGGGAGCGAAGACCGGTCCTTCACCGAGACGCAGCTCCGACGCCTCGAGGCGTCCCGTGACCTCCTGGCGCGCGCCGGGTATCGGCCCCCCATGGTCCACGCCGCCAATTCGGCCGGGGCGGTGGCGTACGCAGCGTCGCGACTCGACATGGTCCGGTGCGGCATCGCGTTGTACGGGGTATCGCCGTTCCCGGTCCTCGACGCCGTCTTCGCCGCGGTGATGGCCGACACCGGGGCAGCTGCGCTGCGGCCGGTGTTGTCGTGGCGCGCCAAGGTGACCCTCGCACGCCGGCTCGACGCCGACGAACGGCCCTCCTACGGCCGCCTCTACGGCCTCGACGCCGCCTCGACGGTGGCCACCGTCCCGCTCGGCTACGCCGACGGCGTGCCCCGGCGCTATTTCACCAACGGCGGAGCCGTCCTCATCGGGGGGAGGCGTCGCCGGCTGGCCGGGATGGTCACGATGGACCAGATCGTGGTGGACTGCGGCCCGGAACAAGACGTGGCCGTCGGTGACGACGTGGTCCTCATCGGCGAGCAAGGGGACGAGTCGATGACGGCCGGGGACTGGGCCGGGGTGCTCGGGACCATCGCCCACGAGGTGTTCTGCGGCATCGGGCCCCGGGTGCCGCGTGTGGTCGTCGACGGGGAGGACGCCGATGCGTGAGAAGCGACCGCTCTACCGGAGCCGGGTCGTCCAGGGCGTGGCCGCCGGCACCGGCGCGGCGCTGGCCGCGGGGTGGGCGGCCCAGCACCGGATCGTGGCCCGGACCCGATCGACTCCCGACGACATCGCGGCGGAGGGTCTCACCGTTCCCGACGACTGCACGCACCATGTCGTCGACGCCGACGACGGCGCCCGGCTCCACGTCATCGAGCGCGGGGCGGGCCCACCGGTGGTGTTGCTCCACGGGTTCATGTTGAGCAGCGCCCTGTGGGCGCACCAGCTGCGCGACCTCGCCGGGCACCACCGTGTCATCGCACCGGACCTGCGGGGTCACGGCTCGTCGCGGCCCGGGGAGGCGGGCTTCTCCATGGTCGACACCGCCGGCGTGGTGGACGAGCTGCGCGCCGAGGTCCGCATGGCGAAGTCCCAACAGGGCTCGCCGGCCGTGCGCCGCATGGCCATGGACGTGCGCAGCGTGCTCGAGGCACTCGACGTCGAGCACGCCCTGGTGGTGGGGCACTCCATGGGCGGGATGGTGGCCCTCCAGCTCGCCCACGACACGCCGGCCGACGCCCTGCGCCGCCGGGTGGGGGCGATGGCGTTGGTGTCGACGACGGGGGGCCCCTTCGCACGGCTGCCCGGCTTCGGGGGCATGGCGCGCCTGGCCGGCCCGGTCTCGGCCCGGGCCATGGGACTGGCCGACCGGTGGGGGGTCCGCACCGTGGCGTCACAGGACGTGCGGTGGTGGCTCACCCGTGTCGGGTTCGGGGCCGATGCCCCTCCGGCCCAGGTCCGTTTCGTCGAGGGGCTCCACCTGGCGACGTCGCCGAGCACCGTCGCCGAATTGCTGCCCGCCCTCGCGTTGTTCGACCTGTCGAGATGGCTCGGGTCCCTCGATCTCCCCGTGCTCGTCGTCGTCGGTTCCAACGACCGTCTCACGCCTCCCCGCCATGCCCTGCGCACGGCGGCGGCCCTGCCCCATTCGGAGCTGGTGGAGCTCCCCCGGTGCGGGCACATGCCCATGATCGAGCGTCGCCGCGAGTTCACCCGACTGATCGAGGAGTTCGCCGTCAAGATCGGGTGACGGCGGGCGGCTCCGCCCGCCCCCGGCGATACCATGCGGCCGGTGGGCACCTTGGCCGAGCTCGAGACCGAGGCCCTGGCCTGCACGCGCTGCGCGCTGGCGTCGGGCCGGACCCAGGTGGTGTTCGGCGTCGGCGACCCCGACGCCTCGCTCATGTTCGTCGGTGAGGGGCCGGGGCGGGACGAGGACCTGGCCGGGGAGCCCTTCGTCGGCCGGTCGGGCAAGCTGCTCGACAAGCTCCTGCACCAGGAGATCGGTCTGGAGCGGCGCCAGTGCTACATCGCCAACGTGGTGAAGTGCCGCCCTCCGGGGAACCGCGACCCGCTCCCCGACGAGATCGCCTCGTGCCGTCCCTACCTCGAGGCCCAGATCGAGCTCATCTCGCCTCGTGTCGTGGTCACGCTCGGGAACTTCGCCACCCGGCTCCTGCTCGACACCGGCGAGGGCATCCGTCGCCTGCGCGGCCGCGCCTATCCCTTCCGGGGCGGGCAGCTCGTCCCGACGTACCACCCCGCCGCGGGACTGCGAGGTGGTGCCGAGGTGGTGGCGGAGATGCGCGCCGATTTCGTCCGGGCCAAGCTGCTCCTGCCCGCCGATCGACCGTGAGCCGAGCCGCCGGGGCCCCCGCTCCGGTGCGGTTGCGGACCAGATCGGCCGACGACACCCGTGCGCTGGGGGCGGCGCTGGCGAAAGGCCTGCATCCCGGCGACGTGGTGCTGCTGGCCGGCGACCTCGGGGCCGGTAAGACCACGCTGGCCCAGGGCATCGGGGTGGGCCTCGGGGTCGTCGACCACGTGACGAGCCCGACGTTCACCCTCGTCCGGTCCTATCCGTGCCCGATCCCCGACGAACCGGTCCCCGGGCTCGGTGGGGGTGGCGCGGCGGGGGTACGGACCTTCCTGCACGCCGATCTCTACCGCCTCGAGAACCTGGCCGAGGTCGTCGACCTCGCCATCGCCGAGATGGTGGAGGACGACGCCGTGGCCGTCGTGGAGTGGGGGGACGTGGCCGACCCCGTGCTCGGTGTCGACGCCATCTCGGTGCGCCTCGCCGAAGGGACGAGCGAGGACGAGCGGTGCGTGACCATCAGCGTCCCCGGGTCGTCGGGCCCCCGGCGCGACGAGCTCGGGCGTCTCCTCTCGGGGTGGGCCACGCCGTGATGGGGCTGGCCGTGGAGTCCTCGACCGAACTGGCCGGGGTGGCGCTGGCCGACGAGGCCGGGGTGCTCGCCACCGTCACCGTGTCGCGCGGCCGCCACCACGCCGAATCGATCGCGCCCGCCATCGAGTTCCTGTGCCGGAGGACCGGGGTGGGCCTTTCCTCGGTCGATGTCGTCGGTGTCGACGTGGGCCCCGGGCTCTTCACCGGCCTGCGCGTCGGGGTGGGAACGGCCAAGGCGCTGGCGTTCGCCCTGGGCCGGCCCCTCGTCGCCGTGGGCAGCCTCGACGTCCTGGCGCACGCGGTGGGGGCCGCGGGCATCGCCCCGGGCACGCTCGTGGTCCCCGTCGTCGACGCTCGACGCGGTGAGGTCTTCGCCGCTCGCGTGCGCACGACCGGCGACGGCCTCTCGTGGGAGCAGACCGAGGTGCGCCGGACCCCCGAGGCGCTCGGCGCCGAGCTCGCTGTCCTCGGCGAGCCCGTCGTGATGGCGGGGAACGGGGCGCGCCGCTACCGGGCGATACTGAGCGCCGTGCCCGGTGCGGTGTTCTGTGGCGATGCCCTCGACTTCCCTCCCCCCGGGGTCCTGGCCACCCTGGTGCTCGCCAGGGCCGCGGCGGGGGCGCCCGGCGATGCCCGCACCGTGCTGCCCCGGTACCTACGCGACGCCGACACCCGTATCAGGTGGGAGACGCGGTCACGACGCGCCGGTGTGGAGGGCTGAGTGCCCCCGGCCTGGGACGACGAGGGGCCCGCCCCTCCCGACGACGCCCCCGAGGCGATGCCCGAACGGGTGGTGGGCGCGGTTCGGATCGTGCCGCTGCGCCGGCGCCACCTCCGCACCGTGGTCCAAATCGAAGAGGCCAACTACCCCCGGCCGTGGTCGTCGACGGTCTTTCTGTCCGAGCTCGCCCAACGGCGGTCGCGGCGCTACACCGTGGCCACCATCGGTCCCCTCGTGGTCGGCTACAGCGGCCTCATGGTGGTGGCCGAGGACGGCCACATCACCACCCTCACCGTGGATCCGGCCTGGCACCGTCGTGGCATCGGGACGGTGCTGCTCCTCGACCAGGCGCGCGCCGCCCCTGCGCTCGGCGTGCGGCATCTCACCCTCGAGGTGCGGGAGTCGAACGCGTCGGCGCAGATGCTGTACCAGCGTTTCGGCTTCGCGCCCGTCGGGGTCCGGCGCAACTACTACCCCGAGACCGGTGAGGACGCCATCGTCATGTGGGCGCGCGACGTCGACAGCCCCCAGTACGCGCAACGCCTGGCCGACATCGACGCTCGCCTGGCGGCCGAACCGTGACCGGCGCCGGTGCCCTCGTGCTCGGCATCGAGACCTCGTGCGACGACACCGCCGCGGCGGTGGTGCGGGCCGGCACCGAGGTGCTGTCGTCGGTGGTGTCGAGCCAGGTCGACGTGCACGCCCTCTACGGAGGGGTGGTGCCCGAGCTCGCCGGCCGGGCCCATCTCGAGCTCCTGACCCCGGTGATCGGCGAGGCCCTGGGGCGGGCCGCGGCGGAGGGGAAGGACCTGCACGCCGTCGCCGCGACCATCGGGCCCGGTCTGATCGGCTCGCTGCTCGTGGGCGTGAGCGAGGCCAAGGCGCTGTCGCTGGCGTGGGGTGTGCCCTTCGTGGGCGTCAACCACCTCGAGGGCCATCTCTTCGCCGCCCTCCTCGACCATCCCGGCATCCAATGGCCCGTGGCCGTGCTCCTCGTGTCGGGCGGCCATACCCTCCTCGTCTCCATGGAGGGCCCGGGCCGCTACCGGCTCCTGGGCCAGACCCTCGACGATGCCGCCGGGGAGGCCTTCGACAAGGTGGCCCGGTTCCTGGGACTCGGGTACCCGGGCGGGCCGGCCATCGAGCGGGCGGGCGCGGCCGGGGACGGGGCCGCCTTCGCCTTTCCCCGCCCCCTGCTCGGCGACGGCCTCGACTTCTCCTTCAGCGGGCTCAAGACGGCGGTCGTCCGGGCCGTGCGGGCCCGACCCGACGCCTCGGACCCCGATGTCGCCGCCTCGTTCCAGCAGGCCGTGGTGGACGTGCTCGTGGCCAAGGCGCTCGAGGCGGCCGTGGCGGTGGGGGCCCGGGGCGTCTGCCTGGCCGGAGGGGTCGCCGCCAACGGCGTCCTACGCCGGGCGATCGCCGACGGCTGCGCCGAGCTCGGCCTCCCCGCCTACCTCCCGAGCATGGCCACCTGCACCGACAACGCGGCCATGATCGCCGCCGCCGGTTGGTGGCAGCTCGAGCACGTGGGGCCCACCCCCCTCGACGCCGGCGCCGACCCCAATCTCCGCCTGCCCCTGCTGGCCTGAGGCGCCCGCCCCGGGTGGGGGCCCCGGTTGCCCGGCGCCCCGGCGCCCGCTATCGTTAGCACTCGCAAGGTTCGAGTGCTAAGTGCCTACAGGAGGCTCACCTGCCATGAAGCTCCACCCCCTCGAGGACCGGATCGTTGTCCGCCCCGGCGAATCGGAAGAGACCACCGCCTCCGGGCTCGTGATCCCTGACACCGCAAAAGAAAAGCCACAGCAAGGCGAGGTGATCGCCGTCGGTCCCGGCCGCCGTGCCGAGAACACCGGCGAGCTCGTGCCCGTCGACGTCGCCGCCGGCGACACCGTCGTCTACTCGAAGTACGGCGGCACGGAGATCACCTTCGAAGGCGAGGACCTCCTCATCCTCTCCAGCCGTGACGTGCTCGCCAAGATCAGCAAGAAGTAAGGGCGGCCACCGATGTCGAAGATGCTGAAGTTCGACGAAGCAGCGCGCCGTGGCCTCGAAGCCGGTGTCGCCAAGCTCGCCGACACCGTGAAGGTGACGCTCGGACCGAAGGGTCGCAACGTCGTCATCGACAAGAAGTTCGGCGCCCCCACCATCACCAACGACGGTGTGACCATCGCCCGTGAGGTCGAGCTGGAGGACCCGTTCGAGAACATGGGCGCCCAGCTGGTGAAGGAGGTCGCCACCAAGACCAACGACGTCGCCGGTGACGGCACCACCACCGCCACGGTCCTCGCCCAAGCCCTCATCCACGAGGGCTTGCGCAACGTGGCCGCCGGGGCCAGCCCCATGTCGTTGAAGCGTGGCATCGAGAAGGCCGTCGAGGCCGCCGTCGGTGCCATCAAGAAGCAGGCCAAGGAGATCGACTCCCGCCACGAGATCGCGCAGGTGGCGTCCATCTCGGCCGCCGACGCGTCGATCGGCGAGGTGCTGGCCGAAGCCATCGACAAGGTGGGCAAGGACGGCACCGTCACGGTCGAGGAGTCGAACACCTTCGGGCTCGAGCTCGAGTTCACCGAGGGCATGCAGTTCGACAAGGGATATCTGTCCCCGTACTTCGTGACCGACCCCGAGCGCCAGGAGGCGATCCTCGACGATCCCCTCATCCTGATCGCCAACCAGAAGATCAGTGCCGTCCACGATCTCGTGCCCGTGCTCGAGAAGGTCATGCAGACGGGCAAGCCCCTGCTCCTCATCGCCGAGGACGTGGAAGGCGAGGCGCTCGCCACCCTCGTGGTGAACAAGATCCGGGGGACCTTCACGTCCCTCGCCGTGAAGGCGCCGGGGTTCGGTGATCGCCGCAAGGCCATGCTCCAGGACCTGGCCGTGCTCACCGGTGCCCAGGTCATCTCCGAGGAGATCGGGCTCAAGCTCGAGAACGCCACCATCGACCTGCTGGGCACGGCCCGGCGCGTGATCGCCACCAAGGACGACACCACGATCGTCGACGGCGGCGGGGCCGAGGACGAGGTGAAGGGCCGGATCGCGCAGATCAAGCGCGAGATCGAGGACACCGACTCCGACTGGGACCGCGAGAAGCTCCAGGAGCGCCTGGCCAAGCTGGCCGGAGGCGTGGCCGTGGTCCGGGTGGGCGCTGCCACCGAGGTGGAGCTCAAGGAGAAGAAGCACCGGATCGAGGACGCACTGTCGGCCACCCGGGCCGCCATCGAAGAAGGCATCGTGGCCGGAGGCGGCGTCGCCCTCGTCCGGAGTCGGGCCGCGGTCGAGAAGCTCGCCAAGAGCCTCGACGGCGACGAGGCGACCGGGGCCCGTATCGTGGCCCACGCCCTCGACGAGCCGCTCAAGTGGATCGCCATCAACGCGGGGCTCGAAGGTGCGGTCGTGGTCCGCCAGGTCGAGAGCGAGACCGGGGCCATCGGCCTGAACGCGGCCACGGGGAACTTCGAGGACCTCGTCAAGGCCGGCGTCATCGATCCCGCCAAGGTCACCCGCTCCGCGCTGCAGAACGCAGCGTCGGTGGCCGCCCTCCTGCTCACCACCGAAGCGGTGGTGGCCGACAAGCCCGAGAAGGTCGACGCGGCCGCGGCCGCGGCCGCCATGGGCGGCATGGGCGGCGGCATGGGTGGCATGGGTGGCATGGGGATGATGTAGTCAGACGGGCCCGCCGGTCGGACGGGCGCCAACTCGAACGAACGGCCGGGCCCTGGGCCCGGCCGTTCGTCGTCGTGGCGGCACCGATAGCGTGCTCGTCGATGCAGGAATCCGCCGAGGCCGACGACCGGTCCCCCGAGGTGTTCCCCGCGTCGGGTCGCCAGGTGATCCCGCGTCCGGCCCGGGCCTACGCCGGGGTCCCGGCTCCGTGGGCAGGCCTGAGCCCGGCGAGACGGCGCGGCATCGGGCTCAGCGCCGTGCGCGCCGCCGTCGAGGCGCACCACCAGGGACTCGACTCGGCGGAGCGGGTGACGTTCGACGGTTTTCCCGACCCCGGTGCTCCCTCCGCCGTCTTGGTGGCGCTCTTCGAGCGCGACGGCGAGGCCACGGTGGTGCTCACCCGGCGCGCCGCCCACCTGCGCACCCACACCGGTGAGGTCAGCTTCCCGGGGGGCCGACTCGACGCCGGGGAGACCCCCGAAGCCGGGGCGCTGCGCGAGGCGGCCGAGGAGGTCGGGCTGGACACCTCGGCGGTGGAGGTGGTGGGCCGTCTCACCCCGCTCGTGACCTTCTCGTCGAGCGCCCGCATCACGCCGGTGGTGGGTGTGCTCGGGGGGGCGCCGCGTCTGGTCGCCAATCCCCACGAGGTGGAACACGTCTTCGACGTGTCCCTCGCCGCGCTGGCCGCCGACGACGTGTTCCGCGAGGAGCGCTGGGTCGTGCCCGGCCGTCCCATGCCGGTTGTGGACGCGGGCACAGACGGTTCGTTCCCGGTGTGGTTCTTCGAGCTTCCCCACGACACCGTGTGGGGCGCCACCGCACGCATGCTCGTCGAGCTGCTGCGCCTCGTCCTCGACGTCTGAGCCCGGCCCGGGCCCGTCCCACCAGGCCGTTCGGGGCGCCACCGGCCACCGCGGCGCGCCGGGCCGGCGGGGCCGCTCCCGGCGCGGGGCCGAGGGTGGTGGACGGTATCGTGGAGGAACGCCGCGGGCGAGGCGGGTGCGACGACCGACGTGCAGGAGGCGGCAGGTGGCTGAGATCGAGATCGGCATCTACAAATCGGGACGCCGTGCCTATGGCTTCGATGACATCGCCATCGTGCCCAGTCGCCGGACGCGCGATCCCGAGGACGTGGACATCTCCTGGGAGATCGACGCCTTCCGCTTCGACTTGCCGCTCATGGCGGCCGCCATGGACGGCGTCGTGAGCCCGAAGACGGCCATCGAGATCGGCCGCCTGGGGGGCCTGGCCGTGCTCAACCTCGAAGGGTTGTGGACCCGCTACGAGGATCCCGAGCCCCTGCTCGAGGAGATCTCGAAGCTCGACGACGACAAGGCCACGGCCCGGATGCAGCAGATGTACCTCGAGCCCATCCATCCCGACCTGGTCACCGAGCGGATCCGCGAGATCAAGTCGGCGGGCGTGGTGTCGTGCGCGTCGGTCACGCCCCAGCGCACCACGGGCCTGGCGCCGGCGATCCTGGCCGGGGAGCTCGACATGCTCGTCATCCAAGGGACCGTGGTGTCGGCCGAGCACGTCTCGAAGACCGTCGAGCCGCTCAACCTGAAGAAGTTCATCCGTGCCTTCGACCTGCCCGTGATCGTGGGGGGCTGCGCCTCGTACCAGGCCGCCCTCCACCTCATGCGCACCGGCGCGGTGGGGGTGCTGGTCGGGGTGGGCCCGGGGAACGCGTGCACCACCCGGGGCGTCCTCGGACTGGGGGTGCCCCAGGCCACCGCGATCGCGGACGTGGCCGGCGCCCGCATGCGGCACCTCGACGAGACTGGTGTCTACGTCCACGTCATCGCCGACGGCGGCATGAGCCGCGGTGGTGACATCGCCAAGGCCATCGCCTGTGGTGCCGACGCAGTGATGCTCGGCTCGCCCCTGTCGTCGGCCGAAGAAGCTCCGGCCCGCGGGTTTCACTGGGGCATGGCCACCTTCCATCCCACGCTCCCCCGAGGGGCGCGCGTGCGCACGACGGTGCGGGGGTCGCTGCACGAGATCCTCCTCGGGCCCGCCCACGAGAACGACGGTCGCATGAATCTCTTCGGTGCCCTGCGTACCGCCATGGCTACGTGCGGCTACGAGACGGTCAAGGAATTCCAGAAGGCCGAAGTCATGGTGGCCCCCGCGTTGCAGACCGAGGGCAAGGCGCTGCAACGCTCCCAGGGAGTGGGGATGGGGCACTGAGCGGCAGCCGGTCCCCCTCCTTCACCCCCGACATCGCCGTTCGCAGTGCCTGACGCCCCGGACACCGTCCTCGTCGTCGACTTCGGCGCCCAGTACGCCCAGCTGATCGCGCGCCGGGTGCGCGAAGCCCGGGTCTATTCGGAGATCGTCCGCTTCGACACCCCGGCGTCGGAGCTGTTGGCCCGGCGCCCCAAGGGGATCATCCTGTCGGGGGGACCCAAATCCGTCTACGCCGACTGGGCGCCCGCCGTCGACCCTGCCGTGTACGAGTCGGGCGTCCCCATCCTCGGCATCTGTTACGGCGCCCAGCTGCTCACCCAGCAGCTCGGCGGCACCGTGGCGCGCACCGGGCGCGGCGAGTACGGACGCACCACCCTCACCCGCAGCGCCACGTCCCCGCTGTTCGCGGACTGGCCCCCCCAGGGCCCCGCCGACGTGTGGATGAGCCATGCCGACTCGATCACCGAGGTGCCCCTCGGCTTCGTCGCCAACGCGTCGACGCCCGAAGCGCCCGTGGCGGCCCTGAGCGACGCACAGCGCCACATCTACGGGGTCCAGTTCCATCCCGAGGTGGTCCACACCGAGCGGGGACAGGAGCTGCTCGAACGGTTCCTCTTCGACGTGTGTGGCGCCCGTCCCCTGTGGACGCACACCAACATCATCGAATCCGCGGTCCAGGCGGTGCGCGCCCAGGTCGCCGACGCCCGCGTCCTGTGCGCCTTGTCGGGCGGGGTGGACTCGGCGGTGGCGGCCGCCCTCGTGCACCGGGCCATCGGCAACCAGCTCACCTGTGTGTTCGTCGACACCGGCCTCATGCGCATCGGCGAGGCCGACCAGGTGGAGGAGACGTTTCGGAGCCAGTTCCACATGGACCTGATCCACGTCAAAGCGGCCGACCGGTTCTTCGCCGTGCTCGCCGGCGTCACCGATCCCGAAGCCAAGCGCAAGGCCATCGGGGAGACGTTCATCCGCGTCTTCGAAGAGGTGGCGACCGATGTCGAGGACGCCCGCTTTCTCGTGCAAGGCACGCTCTATCCCGACATCATCGAGTCGGGCACGCGCGATGCGGCGACCATCAAGTCGCACCACAACGTGGGCGGACTGCCCGAGGACATGGCCTTCGCGCTGGTGGAGCCCCTGCGCCCGCTGTTCAAGGACGAGGTGCGGGCCGTGGGGGAGGAGCTCGGCCTGCCCGAGGAGATCGTCTGGCGCCAGCCCTTCCCCGGGCCGGGCCTGGCGGTGCGCATCATCGGCGAGGTCACGCCCGAGCGCGCCGAGATCCTGCGCGCCGCGGATGCCATCGTCACCGACGAGATCCGTCGCGCCGGGTTGTACCGGCAGCTGTGGCAGAGCTTTGCCGTGCTCCCCGCCGTCCGCACCGTGGGGGTCATGGGCGACGAGCGCACCTACGCCTACCCCATCGTCATCCGCGCCGTCACCTCCGACGACGCCATGACCGCCGATTGGGCCCGACTGCCCTACGAATTGCTCGAGCGCCTGTCCTCGCGCATCATCAACGAGGTGGACGGCGTCAACCGGGTGGCCCTCGACATCACGTCGAAACCACCCGGCACCATTGAATGGGAGTGAGCGTGGCCGCCGCCCCCTTACCCCGTCTCGGTGGGCTCGGTTCCTTCGACGGTGTCGACGAGTTCGAGGACTTCCCGGTCGATCCCACCGGCGCCGACTCGCCTACCCCGGCGCCGCGACGGCCGCGCTGGACCGACTCCCTCCCGAAGCCCGATGCACTGTTGGAGGGGCTCAACGGCCCCCAGCGCCGTGCCGTCATCCACCGGGGCACCCCGTTGCTGGTGGTGGCGGGGGCAGGGTCGGGCAAGACGCGGGTGCTCACCCACCGCATCGCCCATCTCATCGCCACCGGCGACGCCACCCCGTGGGAGATCCTCGCCATCACCTTCACCAACAAGGCCGCCGACGAGATGCGTGAGCGCCTGGCCGGCCTCATCGGCCCCGTCGCCAACCGCATGTGGGTGTCGACGTTCCACGCCGCCTGTGTGCGCATCCTGCGAGCCCACGCCGACCGACTCGGGTACCGAAAGTCCTTCACGATCTACGACGACACCGACTCCCGGCGACTGGTCGAGCACATCCTGCGGGACCTGAACATCGATGCCAAGAAGCTCCCCGCCCGGGGCGTCCAAGCCGCCATCTCCGGGGCCAAGGCCGAGCTGGCCGGGGCGGCCGCCTACGCGCAGGGGGCCCGATCGGTATTCGAGCGCCGCATCGCCGACGTCTATCAGGAATACGAGCAGCGGCTCTTCGCCGCCTCGGCCATGGACTTCGACGACCTGCTGCTCCTCACCGTCAAGCTGTTCCAGAGCGCCCCCGATGTCCTCGCCGCCTACCGGACGCGTTTCAAGCACATCCTGGTGGACGAGTTCCAAGACACCAATCGGGCCCAGAACGAGATCGTGCTCATGCTGGCCGCCGAGCACCACAGCGTGTGCGTGGTGGGAGACAGCGACCAGTCGATCTTCGGTTGGCGCGGCGCCGACATCCGCAACATCTTCGAATTCGAAGAGGCATTCCCCGACGCGGCGGTGATCCCCCTGGAGCAGAACTACCGCTCGACGAAGACGATCCTCGACGCCGCCAACGCCGTCATCGCCAACAACGTCACCCGGGTGCCCAAGGAACTGTGGACCGAGGGCGAGGCGGGCGGCCCCATCGTCCGCTACCGGGCCGAGGACGAGTACGACGAGGCGGCCTGGGTCGCCACCGAGATCGGCCGGCTGAAGGAGTTCGACGGCATCGGCTACGGCGACGTGGCCGTGTTCTACCGCACCAACGCCCAGAGCCGGGCGTTGGAGGAGGAGCTGGTGCGAGCCGCCATCGCCTACAAGGTGGTGGGGGGCACCCGCTTCTACGACCGGCGCGAGGTGAAGGACCTCCTCGCCTACGTGCGCCTGCTCGGCAACCCGTCCGACGAGGTGTCGGCCCGGCGCATCGTGAACGTGCCGCGTCGGGGCATCGGGGAAGCGTCGGTGGATCGCCTGGCCCAGTGGGCACGCGACCATCACACCTCGTTCGTGGACGCGCTCGACCATGTGAGCGAGGCGGGCGTGACGGGTAAGGCCGTCAAGGGAGCGGCGGAGCTCGCCGCCCTGCTCGACGAGCTGCGCCAGATGGTCGAGCGCGGGGCCGGTCCCGGTGTGATCGTGGAGACCGTCGCCGAGCGCACCGGGTATCGCGCCGCCCTCGAGGCCGAGGACACCATCGAAGCGCACAGCCGCATGGAGAACATCGCCGAGCTGGCGGGGGCGGCAGAGGAGTACGAGAGCCTCGACGAGTTCCTGGAGTCCGTGGCGTTGGTGGCCGACAGTGACGAGCTCGATGGCGCCGACAGCCGGGTGTCGCTCATGACCCTGCACACCGCCAAGGGCCTGGAGTTCCCCGCCGTGTTCCTGGTCGGCCTCGAGGACGGGGTCTTCCCGCATCTGCGTGCCCTCGAAGATCCCCTCCAGCTCGAAGAGGAGCGTCGCCTCTGCTACGTCGGGATCACCCGGGCCCGGAGACAGCTGTACCTCACCCACGCCTGGAGCCGCACGTTGTGGGGTTCGACGAACCACGCCATCCCCAGTCGGTTCCTGTCCGAGCTTCCCGCCGACCTGGTGCGTGACGTCGGCTCGTCGTGGAACAAGCGTCCCGACCCACTGCGGGCCCCGTCGTGGTCGCGCCGGCGGGCCGGCATGCGGGGTCCGGCCCCCGAGGAGTGGGAGGGCGTCGACGAACCCGACGGCGGTGATTTCGCCCAGGACTTCCACGACCCCGATCCGTGGGGCGACGCCGAGCCCGCCGCACCCGCGCCGGCCCGTCCGGCTCCCGCCGCCCCGTCGGTTCGGCGCGCCGCGCCCAGCGCGACCGGCGCCGGGGCGCCGGGGCGCAAGAGCCGGCTGCCCAAGATGGCGCAGTGGCGCAACGGCACCACGCCCCGGACGTGACCGAGGGGGCCGAGCACACCTCGCCCGGCCCCGCCGCCGGGCGCGACTGGGACGCGGCGACCTACGACCGGATCGCCGATCCCATGACCCGCTGGGGCGCGGCCGTGCTCGCCCGCCTCGATCTGGGCGGGGACGAGACCGTCCTCGACGCCGGGGCGGGAAGCGGTCGGGTCACCGAGATGCTGCTCGAGCGCCTGCCGGCGGGCCGCGTCGTCGCCCTCGACGCCGCGCCCTCGATGCTCGCCGAGGCGCGCCGGCGCCTGGCCCGCTTCGGGGCCGCGGTGCGCTTCGTCGAGGGGGATCTGCTCGAGCTGTCCGCATCCGACCTCGGCACCGACGCGCCGGTCGACGCCGTGCTGTCGACGGCCACGTTCCACTGGGTGCTCGACCACGACCGGCTCTTCGCCAACCTGGCCGCCGTGATGCGCCCGGGGGCGGTGCTCGAGGCGCAGTGCGGCGCGGCGGGCAACATCGCCGGCCTGATCGACGCGGTGGCGTCGACCGGGAACCGCCGTTCGGGCCGGTGGCTCTACGCCACACCGGAGGAGACGCGGGCCCGGCTGGCGGCGGCGGGCTTCGATGCCGTCGAGGTGTGGACCCATCCCGAGCCCACCCGGCTCGAGGAAGGGCCCGAGCTCGAGACCTATCTCGAGACGGTGTGCCTCCGGACCCATGTGGCCGGGATGACGCCCGAGGAGAAGGCCCGGTTCCTCGAGGAGGTGGCGGCGGCCATGCCCGAGCCCGTCATCGACTACGTGCGGCTCAACATCAGCGCCCGACGGCGCGCCTGACCCGGGACGGGAGCCGGCTCAGCCCGGGAGCCGCCGCCACAGGGCGGCAGGCACCACTTTCATGACCGCGAACACGAGCCGGAGCAGGCCCGGCGACCACACCACCGACGCCGAGCGCTCCATGCCCGCCACGACATCGGCCGCCACCGCGTCCGGCGTGGTGGCCAAGGGGGCGGGGTCGCGCCCTTCGGTCATGCGGGTGGCCACCCACCCGGGCCGGACGATCATGAGGGACGCTCCCGAGCCCCGCAGGGCCTCGGCCATCCCCTGGGCGAAGGCGTCGAGCCCGGCTTTGGACGCGCCGTAGACGTAATTCGCCCGGCGCACCCGCACGCCCGCCACCGACGTCAGCACCACGATCGCGGCCGTGGCCCTGCTTGCGCAGCACGGTGGCGAAGGCCGTCATGACGGCAGCCGGCCCCGTCGTGTTGGCGGTGAAGATGCCGGCCACGGCGTCGGGATCGTCCTCCACCATGGCCTGGTCACCGAGCACCCCGGCGGCGACGAGCACGAGGTCCACCTGGCCCAGGCGCGCCGAAGCGTCGGCGACGACGGCGCCGACGCGCCCGAGGTCGGTGACGTCGAAGGTCATCGTGTCGACCTCGATCGGGCCCAGGGTCTGGAGCTCCTTGGCCGCGGCGGCCAGGCCGATCTCGTCGCGTCCCACGAGCACGATCCGAGCGCAGACGGCGCGCCACCAGGGCGCGCAGCACGGCCCGGGCGATATCCGACGTCCCGCCCACGACCACCGCGCTCTGGGGCATCCCCATGGCGTCGTTCATCGGGTGGCGCGCCGTTCGGGTCGCGCTCGGTTTGGCGTTGGGCGATGTCCGGGCCCGACTCGTTCGCGTCGCCCGGCGGGGTCGGGGGGACGACACCAGGCCCAGGCGCCGGGACAGATCCGAGACCAGGGTGCCGTGGGGGTCCACCCGGTCCCGGATGGCGCGCCATTCCGCCAGGCGCGGGTACATGGCCTCGAGCAGTTCGGGACGCAGGCGAGCGTCCTTGGCGAGATACACGCGGCCCCCGGCGCCGGCGACCGTCTCGTCGAGCGCGTCGAGGATCGGGCCCAGGGCCGGCGGGCCGACGGGGAGGTCGATGGCGAGGGTCCATCCCGCCGTCGGGAACGAGAGCGGTCCGGGGTCGGCGGGACCGAATCCCTTCAGCACCGCCAGGAACGACGCCAAGCGACCTTCGCTCACGCGGGTGAGCACGCGGCGCAAGGCGTCCTCGGCGCCGAAGGGGATCACGAACTGGTACTGGATGAATCCCCGCGGCCCGTACATGCGGTTCCAGTCACCCACCCCGTCGAGGGGGTGGAAGTAGGTCGAGATCGATTGGAGCTGGCCGGTCCGGGCCCGGGGGGCCTTTCGGAACCACACCTCGTTGAACGCCGCCACCGTCACGGGGTTGAACAGCCCCGACGGCGGGGTGGCCGGCACCCGGACGCGCACGGCGGGGTCGAAGCGAAGCGCGTCTCGGCGTCGGGCCTCGGGGAGCTCGTCGAGCCGGGCGTGATCGGCGCGGGTCAGCACGGCGCGACCCATGCGGGCCCCGCGCGACAGACGTGTCGATCCAGGCCACCGAGTACCGGTACTCGCCGTCACGGTCGGCCATGCGTCCGATGCAATCGTCGAGATCCCGCGCCCGCTCGGTGTCGACCCGCATCACAGCCGTCTCGACCGGGATCATCTGCAGGGTGGCGTCGACCACGATCCCGGTCAGGCCCATCCCTCCGGCCGTGGCCCAGAACAGGTCGGGGTCGCTCTCGGGAGAGACCTCGAGGCGCCCCGACGGGGTGGCGAGGGACAGGCGCGTCACGTAGGAGCAGAACGACCCGTCCCGGTGGTGGTTCTTCCCGTGGATGTCGGCGGCGATGGCGCCCCCCACCGTGACGTAGCGCGTCCCGGGGGTGACCGGGACGAACCAGCCCCTCGGCACGAAGGCGCGCATCGAGCGCGTCGAGGCTCACCCCCGCCCCCACCCGGACCAGGCCGGCATCGAGATCGGATTCGAGCACGGTGTCGAGCCCGGTGACGTCGACGACGATGCCCCCCGCGCACTGCGCGGCGTCGCCGTAGGAGCGGGCCAGGCCTCGGGCCACGACGGTGCGCCCCGCTGCCGCGGCGGCGGACAGAGCCCGATCGACGTCCTCGGCGCCGCGCACCGCCACGACGTCGCACGCGCTGGGCGCGGTACGACCCCACCCCGTCAGGGAACGGCGGGTGCCACCGACGGCGTCGGGCGTGGTGGGTGCGCTCGTCACGAGTAGATGCCGACCGCCACGAGTGCCACCCAGACGATGCCGAGGAGTTGCAGCATGCGGTCTCGAAGCGCCATCTCCTCGGGTGCGCCCCCCTGGCCGCTCGCAAAACGCAATTCGACGTGCAAGATGGCGATCACGAAGGGGACGATGGACAACTCGAACCAGATGGGGTGGTGGCCCCGTCCCACCTGGGCCGAGCGTTCGAAGGCCCACAGGCAGTACGCGCTCACCGTCACCGCCGCCGCCAGCAGCCGTACGGAGCGCAGGAAGGTCTCGGGGTAGGCATTGAGCGTGGGGCGGTGCGCTCCCCGCAACTCGCCGAGCTCGCCGTGCTCGGCGCTGCGCTTGCCCGTCACGATGAGCAACGACCCGAACGACGACACGATGATGAACCAGTCCGACAACGGGACGCCGGTGGCGACGCCCCCGGCGATGGCCCGCAGCACGAACCCCGAGGAGACACAGGCGAGGTCGATCACGGGCTCGTGCTTGAGCCGGACCGAGTACGCGGTGGTCACGGCCACGTAGATGGCGATGACCAGTGCCAGGTGGCTCCCCGCCAGCCACCAGGCCAGGCCGATGGCCAGGGCCATGAGGACCACGCCGACGGCGGCGGCGAGGGGTCCGGGCACGATTCCGGCCGCCACGGGGCGGAGGCGCTTGACCGGGTGATGCCGGTCTGCCTCCAGGTCGAGGGTGTCGTTGACGAAGTAGGTCCCCGACGCGGCCAGGCAGAAGACCCCGAACGCCCCGGCGGCGTGGGCGGCCACGGTGCCGTGCGAGAGGACGCCGGCGGCGGCGGGCGCGGCGAAGACGAGAAGGTTCTTCACCCAATGGCGCGGCCTGGCGATGCGCACCAGCCCCGACCACCGCGTCGAGGATGGCGCTCCGGGACGGGACCGCTCGGGCTGTCCCTCCCGTTGGCTGGTGACGGCGCGGACCATAGTTGTCGGGCCAACGGGCCGAGAGCACACGGGCTGCCACCCGCTAGTGGCCGATCCCGACGCTACCATGCGCCTCCGCCTTATCTTTGGGCAGAGGGCGCCGTCTGGCGCCCTCTCAGGCCGGGGTGCCTACACTCGGTGCCCGATGAAGCGTCCTTACCGGGTCGTGGTGGCCAAGCCCGGGCTCGATGGCCACGATCGAGGTGCCAAGGTCATCGCCCGCGCCTTTCGGGACGCCGGGTTCGAGGTGATCTACACCGGCCTGCACCAGACCCCCGAGCAGGTCGTCCAGGCCGTGGTCCAGGAGGACGCCGACGCCGTCGGACTGTCGCTGTTGTCGGGCGCCCATCTCACCCTCGTCCCCCGCGTCATCGACGGGCTCCGCGCCCAAGGCCTCGACGACGTGCTCGTGATCGTCGGCGGGATCATTCCCGAAGGCGACATCCCCGCGCTCAAGGACCTCGGTGTGGCCGCCGTGTTCACCCCCGGGGCGTCACTCGACACCATGGTGCACTGGCTCGCCGACGCCCTCGACGGGCGCGAGGAGGCCGCGGCCGGGAGCTGACCGACGGTGACGGCGGACCACCGGGAAGAAGGTGGACCACCGATGGAGCAGTGACGCACGAGACGGGCGCCGGCCACGGAGGCGGCGGAGAGGAGCAGGAGCAGCGGTGGATCTCTACGAGTACCAGGGCAAGCAGTACTTCGCCCGCTACGGCATCCCCACGTCGCCGGGCGGCGTCGCCGACACGGTGGACGAGGCCGTGGCGCAGGCCGACGCGGCCGGGTACCCGGTCGTGGTGAAGGCCCAGGTGAAGGTGGGAGGGCGCGGCAAGGCCGGGGGCATCAAGCTGGCCAATGACGCCGACGAGGTGCGTACCCACGCCGCGGCCATCCTCGGGATGGACATCCACGGCCACGTGGTCCGGCGCCTGTGGGTCGAGCACGCCTCGGACATCGCCCGCGAGTACTACGCCAGCTTCACCCTCGACCGCGGCGCCAAGCTCCACCTCTGCATGGTGTCGGCCAAGGGGGGCGTGGAGATCGAGGAGGTCGCCGCCACCGACCCCGACGCCATCGCCAAGCTCCACGTCGACCCCGTCGACGGCCTTTCGGTCACCGCCGCCGCCGCCCTCGTGGCCGAGGCGGGACTCGACGACGAAGCGAGAGCACCCGCCGCCGAGCTCCTCGTGGCCTTGTACCGCTGCTACGTCGAGGGCGACTGCGACCTGGCCGAGATCAACCCCCTCATCCTCACCACCGACGGCCGTGTCCACGCCCTCGACGCCAAGGTCACGCTGGACGACAACGCCGCCTTCCGCCATCCCGAGTGGGAGGAGTTCGCCGGCACCGACACCACCGACGAGCGTGAGCTGCTGGCCAAGGAGAAGGGCCTCAATTACATCGGCCTGTCGGGCTCGGTCGGCATCATCGCCAACGGGGCCGGGCTGGCCATGAGCACCCTGGACGTCGTCACCCAAGCCGGTGGCTCCGCCGCGAACTTCCTCGACATCGGCGGGGGCGCCAACGCCGACGTGATGGCGGCGGCCCTCGAGGTCATCAACACCGACGACGCCGTGCGCTCCATCTTCGTCAACATCTTCGGAGGCATCACCCGCTGCGACGAGGTGGCCAACGGCATCGTGGAGGCCCTGGGCCGTGTCGACCTCCGGTCGCCCATCGTGCTCCGCCTCGACGGGACCAACGCCGAGGCCGGCCACGCCATCCTCGCCCCCCACATCTCGGACCGCCTGGTCGTGGACGAGACCATGTTGGGCGCAGCCCGACGCGCCGTGGCGCTGGCGGGAGGGGACACGTGAGCATCTTCGTCGACGAGAACACCAAAGTGATCGTGCAGGGCCTGACCGGCAGCCAAGGCCGGTTCCACGGCTTGCGCAACCGGGACTACGGCACCCAGGTGGTGGCGGGGGTGACCCCGGGCAAGGGTGGTACCGACGTCGAGGGCGTCCCCGTCTACGACAGCGTCGCCGAGGCCGTGCGCGCCACGGGGGCCGACGCCTCGTTCGTGGTGGTGCCGCCCAAAGGTGCCTCGGCCGCCATCCTGGAGGCGGCCGAGGGCGGGGTGCGCTTCATCGTGTGCATCACCGAGGGCATCCCCGCCCAGGACGAGGCCCTCTTCTTCAACATCCTGCGGCGCGACCACCCCGGGGTGCGCCTGCTCGGCCCCAATTGCCCCGGGGTCATCTCGCCGGGGAAGTGCAACATCGGCATCACCTCCGGCGACATTGCCCTCCCGGGCGGCCCCGTCGGCATCGTGAGCCGTTCGGGGACCCTCACCTACCAGGCGCTGCACGAGCTGTCCCAGCAGAAGGTGGGTCAGACCACGTGCGTCGGCATCGGCGGGGACCCCGTGCCCGGCACGAGCTTCATCGACTGCCTGGCCGCGTTCGAGGAGGACGGCGACACCCGCGCCGTGATGATGATCGGGGAGATCGGCGGTTCGGCAGAAGAAGAGGCGGCGCAATTCATCAAGGACAACATGTCCAAGCCCGTCGTCTGTTACATCGCCGGGGTCACGGCGCCGCCGGGTCGCAAGATGGGCCACGCCGGGGCCATCATCTCGGGCTCCCAGGGCACGGCCCAGGCCAAGATGGCGGCGCTGGCCGAGGCCGGCGCCATCGTGGCGCTGAACCCCACCGAGGCCGGTGAGCGCATGGTGGAGATCGTCAAGTCCCTCGACTAGCCCGACGGTGCCCACGGGCACCGCTGGTAGCGTGGCCGTGTGCGTGTGGCGGTGCTCGTCTCGGGTACGGGGAGCATCCTCGACGCCATGCTCGCCGATGCCGTACCGGTCGCACTCGTGCTCGCCGACCGGCCGTGTCGCGCCCTCGACGTCGCGGCGGCGGCGGGCGTCGACGCCGAGCTCGTCGACCGCATGGCCTACGGCGGCTTCGGGGCGGCCTTCGACCGGTGGAGCTATACCCGCCGTGTGACCGACGTGTTGGCCGCCCACGACGTCGACCTCGTCGCCATGGCCGGCTTCGGCACGGTGTTCGCCCGGCCCCTGTTCGACGCCTTCCCGGGCCGGATCCTCAACACCCATCCCGCTCTCCTCCCCGCCTTCCCGGGATGGCACGCCGTGGAGGACGCGCTGGCGGCGGGGGTGGCGGTCACCGGCTGCACGGTGCACCTCGCCACCGTGGAGACCGACGCCGGTCCCGCCCTCGCCCAGGAGGAGGTCCCCGTCCTCGCCGGTGACACCGTCTCGTCCCTGCACGAACGGATCAAGCAGGTGGAGCGGCGGCTCTACCCTGCCACCGTGAAGAAGATGATCGATGAACTCGAGGGCGCGGCGGCGGGTGGCCCGACGGAGCGAGAGGCACGGCGATGAGGGCGTTGCTGTCGGTGTACGACAAGACGGGTCTGGTGGACCTGGCGGGGGGGCTCGCCGATCTCGGGTGGGAGCTCATCGCCAGCGGGAAGACCGCGGCCGCGCTGGCCGACGCCGGGATCGCCGTGACCGAGGTGGCCCAGGTCACCGGGGCCCCGGAGATGCTCGGCGGCCGGGTCAAGACCCTGCACCCCAAGGTGCACGGCGGCATCCTGGCCGACCGCTCCGACCCGTCGCACGTCGCCGACCTCGAAGCCCAGGGTGTCGAGCCCGTCGACCTGGTCGTGTGCAACCTCTATCCGTTCTCGTCGGACCCGTCCATCGAGCTGATCGACGTGGGCGGCCCGACCATGGTGCGCGCCGCGGCCAAGAACCACGCCCATGTGGGGGTGGTCGTCGACCCCGTCGACTACGACGTCGTCCTCGAGGAGCTGCGCGCCTCGGGATCGCTGTCGTCCGACACGCGTCGTCGCCTGGCCCGCGCCGCCTTTGCGCACAGCGCGGCGTACGACGCCGCCATCGTGGCGTGGTTCGACGCCGGCGGTCCCGGCGGCGAGCCCGTCCTCCTGCCCCCCACGTTGCACCTGGCGCTCGAGCGCGCCCAGGAGCTTCGCTACGGCGAGAATCCCCACCAGCGCGGCGCCCGGTACCGCGACCGGAACCGGTCCACGTGGTGGGACGGCGTGGTCCAGCACGGCGGCACGGCCCTGTCCTATCTGAACCTGTTCGACACCGACGCGGCTTGGCGCCTCGTGACCGAGCTCAGCTCGGGTCGCGAGGCGGCGGTGGCCATCATCAAGCACGCCAACCCGTGCGGCGCTGCGCTGGGCTCGAGCCTCGCCGACGCCTACCGGCGGGCCCTCGAATGCGACCCCGTCTCCGCCTTCGGGGGCGTCGTCGCCCTGGGTGGCCCGTGCACGGCGGAGGTGGCCCGGGCCGTGGCCGAGGGCCCTCAGGCCGACGTGATCGTGGCGCCGTCGTTCGACCCCGACGCCGTCTTGGCCCTGACGGCGCGGCGCAAGGCGACGCGGCTCCTCGAGGCACCGCCGCACACCGGAGCCGTGCTCGAACTGCGCAGCCTGGGCGGGGGCTTCCTGGTCCAGGACGCGGACCTTCTGGTCACGACCCGCTCGGACTGGCAGGTCCCCACCAAGGCGGCCCCGACCGACGACCAGTGGCGCGACATCGAGCTGGCGTGGCGGGTGTGCGCCCGCACCTCCTCCAACGCCATCGTCGTGGTCAACCACGGCCAGGCCCTCGGGGTGGGTGCCGGCCAGCAGAGCCGGGTGGAGGCGGCCCAGATCGCGGTGGGCAAGGCGGGGGAACGGGCCCGAGGGGGAGCCGCCGCCAGCGACGCCTTCTTCCCGTTTCGCGACGGGCTCGACGTCCTCGCCGCGGCGGGCGTCGTGGCCGTGGTCCAACCTGGGGGTTCGGTGCGAGACGGTGAGCTGGTGGCCGCCGCCGACGAGCACGGCATCGCCATGGTGCTCACCGGCGAGCGTCACTTCCGGCACTGATGCGTCGATGACGGCTCGGATCCTCGACGGCGCCGCCCTGGCGGCACGGGTGCGCGCCGAGGTCACCGACCGGGTGGCGCAGCTGCGGTCCGAGGGCATCCAACCGGGACTGGGGACGATCCTCGTAGGCGACGACACCGCCAGTGAGCGCTACGTGGCGCTGAAGCACGCCGACTGCCTGGAGGTGGGCATCGCCTCGGTGCACGAGCACCTCCCCGCGGAGACGTCCCAGGACGCGCTCCAAGCCGTGATCCGCCGGTTCAACGCCGACCCTGGCGTGCACGCCTTTCTCGTCCAGCTCCCGTTGCCCAAGGGCCTCGACGAGGAGGCTGCCCTGCTGAGCGTGGACGACGCCAAGGACGTCGACGGTCTGCACCCCGTCAACCTGGGGCGCCTCGTCATGGGCACCCCGGGCCCGCTCCCGTGCACGCCGGCGGGCATCGTCGAGCTCCTCCACGCCTACGACGTCCCCGTGGAGGGGCGCCACGCGGTGGTGATCGGGCGGGGGATCACCATCGGCCGACCCCTGGCCCTGCTCCTCGCGCTCAAACGACCGGGGTGCAACGCGGCCGTCACCGTCGTCCACACCGGCGTGCGCGATCTCGCCGAGTACGTCCGGCGCGCCGACATCGTCGTGGCCGCGGCCGGCTCGGCCGGGCTCGTCACCCCCGACATGGTCAAGCCCGGTGCCGCCGTCGTGGGTGCGGGCACGACCTGGGAGGGCCGCAAGGTCCTCTCCGATGTGGAGGAGTCCGTGGCCGAGGTGGCGGGATGGATCACCCCCCGCATCGGCGGCGTCGGCCCCATGACACGCGCCATGCTCCTGCGCAACGCCGTGCGCGCCGCCGAGCGCAGCGCCTGACCGGGTCGCGCCGAGAGCCCGGCCCGGGCCGAGGAACCGGCCTGGCACTACAATGACCTGGTCATGGCCTTGATCTCCGAGATGCTCGAGCGAGGCGCCACCTACTCCTTCGAGTTCTTCCCGCCCAAGAACGACGCCGAGCAGGCCACCTTGGTGCGGACCCTGCGCGACCTCGAGCCCCTGGGGCCGTCGTTCGTGTCGGTGACCTACCGGGGGGGCCGGGAGTCCCGCCAGCGCACCCACGACCTGGTGGCGGGCATGTTGCGGACAACCGCCCTCACCCCCATGGCCCATCTCGTGTGCGTGGCCCATACCCGGCTGGAGCTCGCCGAGATCCTGGTGTCGTTCCGCAAGGCGGGCGTGGAGAACCTGATGGCCCTGGGTGGCGACCCCCCCACCGATCCCACCGCCGGGCCCGGGGAGCTGCTCCACGCCGTAGAGCTCGTCGAGCTGGCCCGGTGCATCGGCGGCTTCTCGATCGGCGTCGCCGCCCATCCCGCCGGGCACCCGTCGTCTCCGGACATGCGGTCGGACCGCGACCTGCTGGCGGTCAAGCTCCGGCAGGCGGACTTCGGCGTCACGCAATTCTTCTTCGAGGTCGAGGAGTACGTCGGACTGATCCGGGACCTGGCCGAGCGGGGCGTGCACACCCCGGTCCTGCCCGGGATCATGCCGGTGACCGCCTTGCGGTCGGTGCCCCGGATGGCCGAGATGGGCGCGGCCCTGCCGGGCTGGGCCGTGGCCCGCCTCGAGGAGGCCTCGGCACGGGGCGGCGACGAAGCGGTGCGCCAGGCCGGCATCGCCTTGGCGACCGAGCTGTGCGAGAAGCTGCTCGAGGCCGGCGCCCCGGGGCTCCACTTCTACACGCTCAACCGCTCCAACGCGACCCGCGAGATCTACGCCGCACTGGGGCTGTCGGCGAACGCTTAGGCTCGCTGGACATGGCACAGCGCATCACCATGAGCCCCGATGGGGCCCTGCAGGTCCCGGACGAGCCCATCATCCCCTTCATCGAGGGTGACGGGACCGGCGTCGACATCTGGCCCGCCTCGCGTCTGGTGTTCGACGCGGCGGCGGCCAAGCACGGCCGCGCCATCGCCTGGAAGGAGGTCCTGGCGGGCGAGAAGGCGTTCAAAGAGACCGGTGACTGGCTCCCCGACAAGACCGTCGAGGCCTTCCGCGAGCATCTCATCGGCATCAAGGGCCCCCTCACGACCCCCATCGGAGGCGGGATCCGCTCGCTCAACGTGGCGCTGCGTCAGATCCTCGATCTCTACGTGTGCCTCCGGCCCGTGCGCTGGTTCCCCGGGGTCCCCTCGCCGGTGCGTCATCCCGAAAAGGTCGACATGGTCATCTTCCGGGAGAACACCGAGGACGTCTACGCCGGGCTCGAGGTCCAGGCCGGCACCCCCGAGGCCGACCGCCTGTCCGCGTTCCTCCGTGACGAGCTGGGTTGGGAGATCCGGCCCCAGTCGGGCATCGGCATCAAGCCCATCTCTGAGCTCGGGTCCAAGCGTCTCGTGCGCGCCGCCCTCGAGTACGCGCTGAGCCACGGCCGCGACAGCGTGACGCTCGTCCACAAGGGCAACATCCAGAAGTTCACCGAAGGGGCGTTCCGCAACTGGGGCTACGAGCTCGTGCGCGAGGAGTACGCGGATGTCGCCGTGGGCTGGGACGACTGCGACGGCAAGCCCGGCGACAAGGTGCTCGTCAAGGACACCATCGCCGACATCACCCTGCAGCAGGTGCTCACCCGCCCCGAGGACTTCGACGTCATCGCCACCACCAACCTCAACGGTGACTACCTGTCCGACGCGCTGGCCGCCCAGGTAGGTGGGATCGGCATCGCGCCGGGCGGGAACATCAACTACGTCACCGGCCACGGCGTGTTCGAGGCGACCCACGGCACCGCGCCCAAGTACGCGGGGCTGGACAAAGTCAATCCCGGGTCCGTGATCCTGTCCGGTGTCCTCATGTTCGAACACCTCGGGTGGACCGACGTCGCCACTGACATCGTGGCCGCCCTCGAGGCGACCATCGAGCAGAAGATCGTCACCTACGACTTCGCCCGCCTGATGGAGGGTGCCACCGAGGTGAAGTGCTCGGAGTTCGCGGCGGCGATCGTCGACCGCCTCTGAGAGCCGGTAGCCTCGGCGCCCATGTCCCCGTCGAAGGTTCCCGTCCACGTCACCGTCACCGGCGCCGCCGGGCAGATCGGCTATTCGCTGTTGTTCCGGATCGCGTCGGGCGAGATGTTCGGCCCGAGCCAGCCCGTCGTGCTGCGCCTACTCGAGATCGAGCCGGCCATGGGCGCGCTGGCCGGCGTGGTGATGGAGCTCGATGACTGTGCCTTTCCGCTCCTGGCCGGCATCGAACCCACCTCCGATGCCAAGACCGCGTTCGACGGCACGTCGTGGGCGCTGCTGGTGGGATCGATCCCCCGCAAGGCGGGCATGGAGCGCAACGACCTGCTGACGATCAACGGCGGCATCTTCGGCCCCCAGGGCCAAGCCATCGCCGACCACGCCGCCTCTGACGTGCGGGTGCTCGTCGTCGGCAACCCGTGCAACACCAATTGTCTCATCGCCCGGGCCCATGCCCCCGAGATCCCCGACGACCGATTCTTCGCCATGACCCGTCTCGACCAGAACCGGGCCCAGAGCCTCCTCGCCCACAAGGCGGGCGTGCCCGTCACCTCGGTGACAAACCTGGCCATCTGGGGCAACCACTCCGCTACCCAGTTCCCCGACTTCGAGAACGCCCGCATCGGCACCCAGCCCGTCCCCGCCGCCGTCGACGACACGGCGTGGCTCCAGGGGGAGTTCATCAAGACGGTGCAGCAACGGGGCGCCCAGATCATCGAGGCCCGGGGCGCGTCGTCGGCGGCGTCGGCGGCCAGTGCCGTCATCGACTCGGTTCGCAGCATCGTCACACCGACCGCAGCCGACGACTGCGTGTCGCTGGCGGTGGTGTCACACGGGGAATACGGCGCGCCCGAGGGCCTCGTGTTCGGGTTCCCGGTCCGTTCCGACGGCACCACGTGGCACGTGGTGGAAGGGCTTGCCCACAGCGAGTTCGCCGAGGACCGCATCCGCGTCACGACCGACGAGCTCGAGTCCGAACGCGTCGCGGTGCGCGACCTGCTGGGCTGATCGCGACCGACCGTCCGGCACGCCGCCCCCGCGGGCGCGCCGGTGGACCACCCGGTGACTCAGACGGTCAGGGACACCGCCGGTTGCGGGATGTCGATCCCCATGCGCTGGAGGAAGGCGAGCTTCCGTGCCAGGGACTGACCCCAGGCCGACAGGTCGGCTTCGAAGTGGGCCCGGTCGCCCTCTTCATAGGCGTGCTCCAACTCGTCGAATGCAGCATCCTCCGCGTCGAGCAATTCGCGGTAGCGACGGAGGGCCTGGTCGTCCAGTACGCCGGGCACGGTCATGGAACCTCCCCTCGTCGGCCCTCGTGTCGGGGGCCGTTCCTCAACTCTGCACAATACCCCCGTCGGGTCCGGTGTACCTGGTGTCGTCGCGCAGACGTTGGAGGTGCGGCTGGACCTCGGCGAGCACCGCCTGCGCCTCGGCCAGCACCGACAGGTCGCCTCGGACCCGCACCCGGCCCGCCGCGATGGCTTCGCCGGGCGCGAGCGCCCCGGCCGCCATCGCCACGGCGTCCTCCCAGGTCAGGCGGATGGTCACGACCGCGTCCAGGGCTGCTCCGGCCGTCATCGTGACCCGTCCCTCGACCACCCGCAGGGTCGTCTCCACATCGCCGTCGGGGCCGCCCGTCACGACCTGGCCCATGCTGAAACGCCCGTCGCGCACGGCCAGCCCGGCGTCGGGCCCCGGCGCGGCGACGGCTACGTCGGCCAGCGCGTCGTTGAAGGCGTCGATCCAGCGCGGGCCGAGAAATTGCGTCACGGTGGTGCCGCGCCCGTCGCCGCGGTCACGCAGTCCCGGTCACTCAGGAGGGGTCGTGGTCGGCGCCGGCCGGGATGGGTTGTTCCTGGCGGGTCGGCGCGTACTGGCCGGGCGCCTCGAGCGCGGCGTCGAGGGCGGAGCGCTTGGTCCGCTTCAGGATCTTGCGGCCCAGCCACGCCACCGGGTCGTAGGAGGCATCGACGACCCGTTCCTTCAACGGGATGATGGCGTTGTCGGTGATCTTGATGTGCTCGGGGCACACCTCGGTGCAGCACTTGGTGATGTTGCACATGCCGAGGCCCATGCGCTGACGCAGCAGCTCGCGCCGGTCGTCGGTGTCGAGGGGATGCGACTCGAGCTCCATGAACCGAATGAACAGGCGCGGCCCGGCGTAGGTGGCCTTGTTCTCCTCGTGGTCCCGGATGACATGGCACACGTCCTGGCACATGAAGCACTCGATGCACTTGCGGAACTCCTGGCCCCGCTCGATGTCGATTTGCTGCATGCGGTAGGTGCCGTCCGCCTCCGGCTCCCGGGGCTTCAACGGCGGCACCTGTCTCGCCATCGTGTAGTTGAACGACACGTCGGTGACGAGATCGCGGACGATGGGGAAGGTGCGCATGGGCGCCACCACGACGGGCTCGCCCTCGGGCAGCACGTCCATCCGGGTCATGCACATCAGTTTGGGCAGGCCGTTGATCTCGGCCGAGCACGAGCCGCACTTGCCCGCCTTGCAGTTCCACCGGCACGCCAGGTCGGGGGCGGGCCCGGCCTGGATGCGGTGGATCACGTCCAGGACCACCTCGCCCTCGACGGAGGGCATCACGTACTCGGTGAACGCGCCCCCCGTGTCGTCGCCCCGCCACACTCGCATCGTCACGTCGGCCATCAGTGAGGCTCCTCCTCGAAGAGCTCCTTCAGCTCCGCCGGCATCTCGAGCAGCGGCTCGGGGTCGAGCGAGTAGCACCCTTCGGCGTCGATGCGTTGCACCAGGTTGACCTGGCCGAACTCGGGGTCGGGCAGGGGGTAGTCCTCGCGGGTGTGGCCGCCCCTGCTCTCGCGTCGCTCGAGCGCACCCTTGGCCACCAACCGGGACGTGGTGAGCATGGCGGGAAGGTCGGTGGCGAGGTTCCATCCCGGGTTGTAGGCGCGCCCGCCCGACACCGCGAGTTTCTGGGCCCGCTCGCTCAGCACATCGAGCTCGTCGAGGGCCCGGACGAGCTCGCTCTCGGTGCGGATGATGCCCACCAGCTCCTGCATCATCTGCTGGAGGTCGTGGTGCAGGTCATAGGGGCTCTCACCGCCGTCGCGCCCGAGCGGCGCCTCGGCCTCGGCCACCACGGCGGCGACCTCGGTGGCGTCGGCGCCCGGGGTCCCGGCACGCCCCTGGGCGAACTCGGCGGCGGCCATGCCGGCGCGCCGTCCGAAGACGAGGAGGTCCGACAGCGAGTTCCCCCCGAGCCGGTTGGCGCCGTGCATGCCGCCCGCCACCTCGCCCGCCGCGAACAGGCCCGGCACCGTCGTCTGCTCGGTCTCGGCGTCGACGCGGACGCCCCCCATCATGTAGTGGCAGGTGGGGCCCACTTCCATGGGCTGGGACGTGATGTCGACGCCGGCCAGCTCCATGAACTGGTGGTACATCGACGGGAGCCGACGACGGATCTCCTCGGCGCTGCGCCGGGTGGCGATGTCGAGGAACACCCCGCCGTGGGGCGTGCCCCGGCCCGCCTTCACCTCGGAGTTGATCGAGCGGGCCACCTCGTCGCGCGGCAGGAGCTCGGGGGGACGGCGGTTGTTGATGTGGTCCTCGTACCAGCGGTCCCCTTCCTCCTCGGTGTCGGCCGTCTCGGCCGCGAACATGGGGGGGATGTAGTCGAACATGAAGCGCCGGCCCTCGGAGTTGCGAAGCACCCCGCCGTCGCCGCGCACCCCCTCGGTCACCAGGATGCCGCGCACCGACAGCGGCCACACCATCCCGGTGGGGTGGAACTGCACGCACTCCATGTCGATCATGTCGGCGCCGACCCACGCCGCCATGGCGTGGCCGTCGCCGGTGGACTCCCACGAGTTCGACGTGTAGAGCCACGACTTGCCGATGCTGCCCGTCGCCAGCACGAACGCCTTGCCCGTGAAGCTGACGATCTCGCCGCTGGGGCGCCAGTACCCGACGGCGGTGGTCACCGACCCGTCGGGCCCCTTCAAGCAGGCGGAGGATCTTGCACTCCATGAACACGTCGATGTCGAGCGCGATGGCGCGTTGCTGGAGGGTCCGGATGAGCTCGAGCCCGGTGCGGTCACCCACATGGGCGAGCCGGGCGTAGCGGTGGCCGCCGAAGTCACGCTGGAGGATGCGGCCGTCCTTGGTCCGGTCGAACAGCGCCCCCCACCGCTCGAGCTCGTAGATGCGGTCGGGTGCCTCCTGGGCGTGCAACTGGGCCATGCGCCAGTTGTTGAGCATCTTGCCGCCCCGCATGGTGTCGCGGAAGTGCACCTTCCAGTTGTCCTCGGGCCACACGTTCCCCATGGCCGCGGCGGCGCCGCCTTCGGCCATGACGGTGTGGGCCTTGCCGAGGAGCGACTTGCACACGAGCGCCGTGCGCTGGCCGAGCTCGCGCGCCTCGATGGCGGCCCGCAGTCCGGCGCCGCCGGCGCCGATGACGACGACGTCGTAGTCGTGGCTCTCGGGATCGTGACTGGTGTCGCCGGGCACCGGAGCTCAGAAGATCTTGGGGTCGGTGAACACGCCGCTCGCCACGAGCCGCACGTACAGGTCGGCCAGGGCCACCAAGGCCAGGCTTGCCCATGCGATCTGCATGTGCCGGGCGTTGAGCGGGGTGGCGAGCTTCCACAGCCGGTAGCGGACGGGGTGCTTGGAGAACTCGTCGACCTGGCCGCCGCACAGATGCCGACAGGCGTGGCACGACGCCGAGTACAGCCACAGCAAGGTGGCGTTGGCCACCAGCACGAGCGTGCCCACGCTCACGCCGATCCCGCCGTCACCGGGAAGGCGGAAGGCCATGACGGCGTCGATGGTCAGGATCACGTTCAAGATCAGGGCGAGCACGAAGAAGTAGCGGTGCAGGTTCTGCAGGATGAGCGGGAACCGCGTCTCGCCCGTGTAGCGGCCGTGGCCGTCGGCCACCGCGCACCCCGGCGGTGACTGCCAGAAGCCCCGGTAGTAGGCCTTGCGGTAGTAGTAACAGGTGGCCCGGAACCCGCCCGGGATGATGAGGGCCAGCAGCCCCGGCGAGATCTTCCACCAGTTGAGGGCGAAGCTCCCGCCCGCACCGGGCACGCAGCTGCCGGTGAGGCACGGGGAGTACAGCGGGGAGATGAGGTCGCGGTGCGTGGCCGCGCCCACGTAGTAGTGCGAGTTCTGGAACACCGCCCAGGTGGCGTAGACGACCACGACGGTCAGGAACGCCACCGTGGCGGCCGGGCTACGCCACCAGCGGTCGCGCCGCAGCGTGCGGACGTCGGGCCCGCCCCGCACCCCGCCCAGCTCGACCGGCACCGGCTTGAGATCCTGGAGTGTCGTACTCACGCGCTGGTCGTCCTCCATCCGTCTGCCGACTACCTGTCGACGGCGCGCGCGGCCACCCCTGACACTTCGCACCGGCCCGGTCCGCGGTCGCGGTCCGGTCGGACGGTGCGACGCTCCCGGGCTCTGACGGCTGCTCATCTTTCCACTTCGGAGGGGCGTGGCACCAGAACCACCGCCTTCCGGCTCGCCGATGGCGTGGCCGCGGGCCCCGTCGGGGGCCCGATGGCCGCTGCCGAAGGGCGTGTCGCACAGGCCTAGGCTCGCCCCCATGAGCGCGACCCTCCCTCCCGACCCCCCGTCCGACCTCCCCTCCACGCTCGGCGAGCTCCGGGCCTCGGGCTGGGAGTCGACGCCCGTCCACGAGGAGCTCCGCCGCAACGCCGCCGCCCGCATCGCCGAGGGGCAGGCGCTCGTGGACGGCGTCCTCGGGTTCGACGACACGGTGCTGCCCCAGCTCGAGAACGCCCTGCTGGCCGGGCACGACATCATCCTCCTGGGCGAGCGGGGCCAGGCCAAGACCCGCATCGTGCGGTCGCTGACGGCGCTGCTCGACGAGTGGCTGCCGGTGGTGGCGGGATCGGAGATCCGCGACGACCCGTACTTCCCGGTGTCGCGCCACGGCGCGCGACCTCGTGGCCGACAAGGGTGACGCCACCCCGATGGCCTGGGTGCACCGCGGACATGCGCTTCTCGGAGAAGCTCGCCACGCCCGACACCTCGATCGCCGACCTCATCGGCGAGGTCGACCCCATCAAGATCGCCGAGGGCCGGTACCTGTCGGACGAGCTGACCCTGCACTACGGGCTCGTGCCGCAGGTCGAACCGGGGGATCTTCGCCATCAACGAGCTCCCCGACCTGGCCGAGCGGATCCAGGTGGGCCTGCTCAACGTGCTCGAGGAGCGCGACGTGCAGATCCGGGGCTTCACGGTGCGGCTGCCCCTCGACGTCGTGCTGGTGGCGACGGCCAACCCCGAGGACTACACCAACCGGGGCCGCATCATCACGCCCCTCAAGGACCGCTTCGGCGCCCAGATCCGCACCCACTACCCCGAGGACACCGAGACCGAGCTCGCCATCGTCCACCAGGAGGCCCGCCCCCCATGAGCGCGGCGGGCGGTCCCCGGGTGGAGGTCCCCGACTTCATGGCCGAGATCGTGGCCGAGCTGTCGCAGCTGGCCCGCCAGAGCCCGCACGTCAACCAGCGCTCGGGGGTGTCGGTCCGCCTCAGCATCTCGAACTACGAGACCCTGGCCGCCAACGCCGTGCGCCGGTCCCTGCGCCTCGGGCGAGCCCGACGCCGTGCCGCGGATCAGCGACCTCGGCGCGCTCGTCGCCTCCACCCAGGGCAAGATCGAGATCGAGGCGCTCGAGGAGGGCCGCGAGGAGCGCATCCTCCAGGGCCTGCTGTCGGCCTCGGTCCTGTCGGTGTTCCGCCGCCGCTGCCCCACCGAGCAGCTCGGCCCCGTCGTGACCGCCTTCGACGAGGCCAGGGTGGTCCACGCCGGCGACGACCTGCCCGTCCGCCGCCTACGCCGAGGTGCTGGCCCAGGTGCCCGCCCTCGAAGGCCCGGTGCTGGCCCTGGCCGGGGGCGAGACCCCCGGGGCGGTGGCCTCGGCCGCCGAGTTCATCCTCGAGGGGCTGCACCTGACCAAGCGCCTCAACAAAGAGGCGGCGGGGGCCAAGGCCACCTACCGGGGCCGGGGATGAGCAACCCCCGGCCAGGGGTGGCGGCGGGGCCCGGTCCGGCATGAGTCGCTGGGACTACCGGCGCTGGGACGGATCGCAGACCGGGTTCGAGGACGAGGTCGACGCGCTGTTCTCCGAGCTCGCCGACGACCTGCTCTACCACGGCGACCCCGACGCGGCGCTGCGCCGCCTGCTCACCTCGGGGTTCCGCCGCCCCGACGGCGAGCAGGTCCAGGGCCTGCGCGAGCTCATGGAGCGCCTGCGCCAGCGTCGCCAGGAGGAGCTCGACAGCGGCGACCTCGGCGGGGCGTTCCACGAGATCGCCCAGGAGCTCGACGAGGTGGTGGCCGAGGAGCGGGCCGGGCTCGAGTCCCTGGCCGAGGACGCCCGCCAGTCCGGCGACGAGCGTCGCCAGGAGGTCACCGAGGACGTCGTGGCGGAACGGAGCGTCGAGCTCGACCTGCTTCCCCCCGACCTCGCCGGCCGGGTGCGCGGGCTCCAGAACTACGACTTCGTCTCCTCCGAGGCGCGCGAGCACTTCGAGCAGCTGCTCGAGAAGCTGCGCGAGGAGATCGCCAAGAGCTTCTTCGACCAGATGTCCGAGGCCATGACGAACCCCGACCCCGAGCAGCTCGAGCGGGTCCGGCAGATGCTCGACGCCCTCAACCGCATGATGGAGCAGCGCCAGGCCGGGCGAGGACCTCGACCCCTCCTTCGAGTCGTTCATGGAGTCGTTCGGGGACTTCTTCCCCGGGAACCCCCAGACCCTCGACGAGCTGCTCGAGCAGTTCGCGGCGCAGATGGCGGCGGTGCAGGCCGCGCTCGACTCGATGTCGCCCGAGCAGCGGGCCCAGCTCCAGGCCCTCGCCGCGTCGTTGTTCGAGGACATGGACCTGCGCTGGCAGATGGACCGCCTGGCCGAGAACCTGCGCCAGGCGGTGCCGGGGGCGGGCTGGGGCCGGCGCTACCAGTTCAGCGGGACCGACCCCATGGGGCTGGCCGACGCGGCCGCCTCGGCCCGGCGGCTGGGGGAGATGGACCAGCTCGAGCAGTTCCTGCGCTCGGCGACCTCGCCCGGGGCGCTGGCCGAGGTCGACCTGGACGAGGTGTCGAAGTACCTGGGCGAGGACGGGGCCCGCTCCCTCGAGGCCCTGGCGCCGTCTGGCCAAGCAGCTCGAGGAGGCGGGGCTGATCGAGCAGCGCGAGGGCCGCTACGAGCTGACCGCCCTCGGGATCCGGCGCATCGGCCAGCAGGCCCTGACCGACCTCTTCTCCAAGCTCGCCAAGGACCGCCTCGGCGGGCACCGCAACACCTACGTCGGCACCGGCCACGAGCCCGAGGGCCAGACCAAGCCCTACGAGTTCGGCGACCCCTTCACCCTCGACATCCAACGCACCATGCACAACGCGGTGACGCGTTCGGGCGCGGGCACGCCGGTGCACCTCGTGCCCGACGACTTCGAGATCTCGCGCACCGAGCACATGACCCAGGCGTCGACGGTGCTCATGGTCGACCTGTCGCTGTCGATGCCGATGCGCGACAACTTCCTCGCCGCCAAGAAGGTGGCCATCGCGTTGTACACGTTGATCTCGACGAAGTTCCCGCGTGACTTCCTCGGACTGGTGGGCTTCTCCGAGGTGGCACGCGAGATCAAGCCCCAGGACCTTCCCGAGGTGTCGTGGGACTTCGTCTACGGCACGAACATGCAACACGGGCTCATGCTGGCCCGCCGCATGCTGGCCCACCGCAGCGGCACCAAGCAGATCATCATGATCACCGACGGCGAGCCGACCGCCCACATCGTGCCCGACGGCGCCGGCAGCTTCACGGTCGACTTCAACTACCCGCCCACGGCGGAGACCGTGCGCGTGACGCTCACCGAGGTGGTGCGCTGCACCCGCGCCAGCATCACCATCAACACCTTCATGCTCGACGCCAACCGCTCATTGCAGGGATTCGTCGAGCAGATGACGAAACTCAACCGGGGACGGGCGTTCTTCACCACGCCCGAGACACTGGGCGACTACGTCCTCGTCGATTTCCTGGAGCATCGCCGGACCGTACGTTCGGCCACTCGCCGCGGCGCATAGCCCTCGCCTCGTAACGTTCGGGCGTCCCCCACGGCTCCTTGCCTGTGGATAACGCAGCATTTTGGGCCGTTTTCGGCGTCACGCGGTGATGGAATCACGCTACGTCGACCGTTTCGCCATCGTGTGAGGATGGGCCGGTCACGCTGCGTGGACACCGGGCCGGCCCCGACCCCGTGCGGTTCTGACATTTGCCCCTTGCGCCTCCAGGGACGATCAACCATGATGACACAGCTGTAATTCACACAGCTGTAATTACAAAGATGCCACTTAGATGGTGAGGGGAGGCGTACCGGTGGACGCAGTTTCACTGTTGTACGGCCGCCAGGACCGCGACTGGCAGTCGAGGGCCAACTGCATGGGAGTAGATCCCGACCTGTTCTTCCCGGAACGGGGAGCGTCGACACGCGAAGCCAAGGAAGTCTGCCGAGGCTGCGTGGTACGCGAGGACTGTCTCGAGTACGCGCTCGCCAACGGTGAGAAGTTCGGGATCTGGGGAGGGCTCTCTGAACGCGAGCGTCGACGGCTTCGTCGAGCTCGTGCCATGAGCCGCCGCGCCGCGGCAACCGCGTCGGCTTCGTAAAGCCTCGGCCTCCTGGGGCGGGAGGGCGGACGCCCTCAGGAGGAACCGGGTCGTGACAGGCGCGCCTCGATGGTGCGCTGCGGATCGAGATCCAACGCCGTTCGACGCGCCGGGGGAACCGCGTCGACGACACCCTCCGGTGCCAGGCCGACCAGTTCGGCTCGCGCCACGCCGGTGCCGGCCTGCTCGGCCAGGCGCCCTACGGCGTCGTAGACCTGAGCGGGGCCGACCACGAAGGGGTCGACGAGATTGCACGACACCTGGGTGGCCCCGCCCGTGGCCAGGCCCAGGGCACGCACCCCCGGTCCCCGGACAGCACTGGCCACGCCCCGGGCTACGGCCAGGTCGGACGTGGTGAGCCACACGTTGTAGGCCACCAGAAGGGGACGGGCCCCGACTGCGCACGCCCCGGCACGGGGATGGGGCTCGGCCGGTCCGGTGTCGGGGGCGAGCGGGCCGAAGGCGTCGCGCCGGACCTCGGGCAGGGTGCGTTCGGGGCCGTAGTAGAAGCACGGGAGCTCGAGCTCCTCGCCCGCCCAGGCCGCGAAGCGATGGCGCGCACCGAGCGCCGGGGCGAGGTCGGGACCACCCCGGCCCAGGCGGCCGCCCGGTCCCGAGGGCTCCAGGGGCACGAAGGGCACGACGTCGAGCACCCCCAACCGGGGATGCACGCCGCGGTGGAACCCGAGGTCGATGTGCTCCACGGCGGCCCGGGCCACCGCCCGCACGGCCTCCTCGAGCCATGGGCCCGGACCGGCCAGGGTGAGGACCGACCGATGGTGGTCGGGGTCGGTGTGCACGTCCAGAAGGGCGTCGCCCCCGGCCGCGGCGATGGCGCCCACCACGACGGCGTCACGGCCCTCGCTCACGTTGACGACGCACTCGAGTAGGGGCGGGGACCCGACGGACGTCATAACCGGCACCCCCGGGGTGCCGCCGGGGTCAGTTTCGGCTGGCCTGCAGGCTCGAGATCCGGCGCCGACGCAGGATCCGGCGACGCTCGCGTTCGGAGGTGCCGCCCCACACGCCGTGGTCCACCCGGTTCTCGAGGGCGTACTCGAGGCACGGTGCCTTGGCCGGGCAGTCGGAACAGACCTTCTGGGCTGCCTGGACGCCGATGCCGTCGCTCGGGAAGAACAGGGCAGGGTCCATGTCCCGGCATTTGCCCTGGGCCATCCATTCGTTGTCCATGGCACCTCCGATGCCACCGTCACAATACCAGCGGGTCCTGGTGACCAACCGGTGGGTGGCCCTGGATACTTCGCATCCCCGGCGGCCACCGGTCATGGTGCTGGCACGACCGGTGGCCTGAGGGGATTTGCCCGGGGACGCGGGTGCGGGTGGCGCTTTGCGACCCTGTATACGGAGGGCGGGGCCGGATCCGTCACCCGTTAGTCTGGGCGGCGGACACGAGGAGGCGCGGTGGTCGACGAGATCGAAGAGCAGGAAGAGCCCCAACCGCCGCGTGGCCACGTCCGGGTGGTGTACCTCGGGCCGGTGGCGCCCCACTGGGAGGTGCAATCGACCTACGGAGAGGCATCGGTGATCGACCCCTTCCGGGACCGCTCGCTCGCCCGCCTCACCCTGCTGCCTCCGCACGACCCCCAATTCCGGCGCAACCGCGAGCGCGTCGTGCGCGATGCCGAGCGCGAGAACCTCGAGCTCGAGTGGGACCTCGGCATCCCCGAGGAAGAGACACCGCCCGAGCCCGAAGCCGCCGCCACCGCCTGAGGCCGCGACGGCCTGAAGCCGCCCCCCGAGCCGTCAGGTACCGGGCTCGGTGAGGTCGATCCGCTCCAGCCACAGTCCGGGGGCGTCGACCTCGGACGGGGTGGGGAGGGTGTGGGGGCCCGACCACAGCCGGGCCAGGCCCTCGTCGCCGGCCCGCTCGAACACGCCCCGGACGAAGTCCGCACCCCGATCGATCTGCGTCGGCCCCAGGTCGAGTCCGAGCATGAGCTCGGCGGCGCGCTCGGCGCTCTCCCGGTCGACCTGGCGCCGCCGCCACGCCTCGGCGATCGCCCCCCGACCTCCGAGCAGTCGGACGGCGGCCAGGTCGAGGACGTGTTCGACGTAGCCGAGCAGGGCGGCCACGACGGCAAGGAGATCGTCGGCGGCCCGGCGCCGCGCCGGGGAAGGCTCGAGGCTCATCAACGCGGTGGGATCGCCGAGCAGGCTCTGCAACGCCTCGGGTTGGGTGAGGTCGATGCCCTGGATGTTGTCGACGAGACCGGCAGTGTCCTCGGCCATTCCCTGGACCACGCGCACCAGGAGCTCGCGCATGCGCGTGGCCACGTGCGGTCGCGACAGCACGGCGTGCGCCGTCACCTCGCGCAGGCACACCCAGAGGCGCACCTCGTCGGGATCGAGGCTCCAGTCGTCGGCGAAGCGCGCCACATTGGCCGGCACGACGAGGAGGCGGGGGGCGCCGCGGGGGATGGGGAGCTCGTAGGGGCCCAACGTGGATCGCGCCAGGTGGCCGACCGCCGACCCCAACTGCATGGCGGCCAACATCGGGCCCATCGTCGCCATCCAACGTGCCAGCAGGTCGGCCGGCCCGGCGTCGGACCCCGGGACGACGTCGGGATCGAAGTCGAGCGCCGAGCCCGTGGGGCCTGAGGTGTCGACGTAGCCGAGGGTGCCCTTGGCCGGGGTGCCCCCGTCACCGGTGGCCTGGGCCGGGCCGCCTCCGGCGCCCCCGGCATCAGGGGACGAAGGGGCCTCGCCCATGGCCTCGAGAAGGAATCGCCAGTCCTCGACCGTCTGCCATGCCCACGCCCCGGGCGCCACCGCCGCGATCTCGATCGGGGCGCCCGTGGCGGTGATGGGAAGGCCGGTGAGCTCGGCCACGTGGAGCTCGGCCACGTGGGCCAGCTCCTCGAACCGCATCCGGTCGGCGGGGTCGACGTTGCCCTCGGGCTCACCGCCGCTGGCCACCCCCTGGGCCAGCGTCCGCGCCAGGTCGATACGGGCGCCACCCGGCGACGAGCCACCCATGAGCTGGAGCAGATCACCGAGGATCTGCTCCAGGAAGTTGCCGCCCGCGCCCGGGCCGGGGAATGCCACTCCTGGCATCGTAGGCGGGGGATCGTGCCGTCCGGTCCGCGCCGGATGCGGCGGGTCAGCCTCCGGGGGAGTCGGCCAACGTCACGGTGACGACGTTCTCACCCGTGCCGCGCTCCACCCGGAGCTGCACCGACGTGCCGGGGGCCACGGTGTACAGGCGCTCTTGGAGGTCGGCCACCGAACCCACGCGATGGGTGTCGACGCCGACCACCACGTCACCGGGCTCGAGGCCGGCTTTCAACGCCGGGCTTCCCGGCAGGATGGTCGTCACCTCGGCACCCTGGTTGGGCTGACCGACGCCCGATGCCCCGAGATCGGTGCACCTGACGCCGAGCCAACCGTGGTCGACGCGGTGTGTCTTGGCGAGCTCCAAGGCGACGCCTTCGGCCAGCGGGGCCGGCACGAACATCCCGATGGTGTCGTTGCCGAGGCTCATCTGACCGTCGAGGATGCCGAGGACGCGCCCGTGGCTGTCGAGGAGCACGCCGCCCCATGACGTGGGGCCGAGCGGCATCTCCGCCTCGATGGTGTTGACGAGGTTGAGGCCGCCGTCGAGCGTGATCCCGGTCCCGACGTGCTCGACCATGCCGATGGCGGCGGCGGCCGGTGCCGCGGACGACGACGAAGACGGGGACACCGACGCCGTGCACAGGCAGGCGACGATGTCGAGGTCGTCGGGTTTGACGTCCTCATCGGCGAAGGTGGCCGGCGCGAGCCCGCCGCCGGTGCTGATGACGGCCACGCCGGCGTGCGCGTCCGATCCCATCACCTGCCCCCGCATCTTTCTCCCCGAGGCGGTGACGACGTCGAGCTGCGATGCGCCCGCCACTGCCGATGCGGCGGTCACGATGAGCTCGCCGCCGGGGAGCACGACACCGGTCATGCGCGCCGGACCGCGGGCGTTGACGGGCTCGAGCCCGACCAGGGACGGGCGAACCGAGGCGACGAGCTGCGTGACGTCGTGGCCCACGACGGGCATGGACGTGAGCGACGTCGTCGACGCCGAGATGGTGCTCACGCCGGCCCCGCGTTCGACGGTCGCGGCGGTGGTCGTTCCCTTGGAGTCGACGAAAGCGAGGACGACGGCGAGGGTGGTGGCGAGGGCGGCCGCACCGACGACGCCCGCCGCCAAGGCCGCTCCCCGGACCCGGCGATGGTGGTTCGCGTCGAGACCGGGGCTGAAGTACGAGGATGCTGAACGGGGCAGGCCCAGGCCCGAGACCTCCGAGGGGTGGCGCCACAGGCGATCCTCGGGCGACAACCAGCCGCGCTGAGCCGCACCCGCATCGTCGCCGGCGCCTTCGGGATCGTCAGGATTTTCGCCGCTGGCGAACGGGCCCCCTCGTTCCATCAGGTCCCGAGGTTACCGTCGGGTTCCTCGCCAGGGACGTCGCGCCCACGCCACCGGGCACCGGCTGAGGCGGGTCTGAGTGGTTCCCCGTAGCATGGTTCCGTGCGAGCGGGGCGACGTGGCTAGGGACCTCGCCATCGATCTCGGCACCGCCAACACCCTCGTGTACGCGAGGGGCAAGGGCATCGTGCTCAACGAGCCGACCGTCATCGCACTCAACACGCGCACCCATGAAGTCCTGGCCATGGGGCAAGACGCCTGGCAGATGATCGGCCGTACCCCCGGATACATCGTGGCGGTGCGACCCCTCCGACAAGGTGCCATCACCGACTTCGACATCACCGAACGCATGATCCGTCTGCTGCTCCAGCGGTGCGGCGTGTCGCGTCTCAACCGTCCACGCGTGCTCATCTGCGTCCCCTCGGCGATCACGAGCGTGGAACGCCGGGCCGTGAAAGAGGCCACGCATCGCGCCGGCGCGTCGGCGGCGTACCTCATCGAGCAGCCCATGGCGGCCGCCATCGGCGCCGGGCTCTCCATCCACGAGCCCATCGGCAACATGGTGGTCGACGTGGGCGGCGGCACGTCCGAGACGGCCGTCATCTCGCTCGGCGGGGTGGTGGCGTCCGAGGCGATCCGCTGCGGCGGCTTCGACATCGACGCCGCCATCCAGACCTATGTCCGGCGCGAGCACGGTGTAGCCATCGGTGAGCGCACCGCCGAGGAGATCAAGCTCGCCATCGGCTCGGCGGCGCCCTACAGCGGCGAGGTGAAGGCCGAGGTGCGGGGCCGCGAGTTGATGACGGGGATGCCGAAGACGGTTGTGTTGTCACCGGGGGAGCTGCGGGGCGCGGTCGAGGACCAGGTGCGCCAGATCATCACCGCGGCGGTGAACTGTCTCGGCGGCGCACCCCCCGAGCTGGCCCAGGACATCATCTTCCAGGGCATCCATCTCGTCGGGGGCGGGGCGCTGCTGCGGGGCATGGCGCGGCGCCTCGCCAACGAGACGGCTGTGCCCGTGCATCTCGTCGACACGCCGCTCGAGTGCGTGGCCCTGGGTGCGGGGCAGTGCCTCGAATCGTTCGACAAGCTGCGCCAGCTCTTCGTCGCCGCCGACGCCTGAGCGCGACCGGTCCGGGTCAGGGCCGGCCCAGCAGGTCCTCGGCCGCCTGGCGTACCTGCCAATCCCGGTCCTCCAGGCAGGCGCGCAGCGCGACATCGACGCGGGGGTCGTCGAAGGCGGCCAGCGCGATGGCGGCCCGACGTCGCACCGCGGGCTTGTCCGCCAGGGCGACGAGGACGGTGTCCAGGGCACGGGCTTCGCCGACGGCACCGAGCGCGGCGACCGCCGCCTCCCGGCACAGGGGGTCGGCGTGGGTTCTCACCACGAGCTCGAGCGCATCGACCTCCCGGCGCCCGCACCTCGAGCCGGCCTCGCCCAGCGCCCACGCCGCGCCCTCCACCACCGAGGCGTCGCGATCCGACTCCAGCGCCCCCAGGAGCGCCTCGGGTGCCACCCTCGCGTCGCCGGCGGCGAGGCCCCGACCGGCGAGCGCACAGGCACGGCGACGCACCGCCGGGTCGGGGTCGGCCAGCGCGTCGATGAGTCGCTCGCCCTCGAGCGCGCCCATCCGGTCGAGCGCTCCCAGCGCCGCGCCGCGCACGGCGGGATCGTCGGCACCGACGAGTCGCAGGGCCGTCTCGAGATCCCCGGTGTGGCCGGCGACCACCGCGTCACGCACGGGGGCGCCGAAGGGTGAGGAGCGAACCGTGGCAGGCTGGTGATCTCCCGAAGCACCCTTCCCCATGTCGACCTCCCAATCCACGCTACCGCCGACCACCGATCCCACCCGCGGGCGCCGTCGGCGTTGGCCGGTGGTCCTCGTCGCCTTCCTGATCCTGGTGGCCGGCTTCGTCATCGCCACCGCACTCATCTCGGCGCCCTACACCGAGCTCGTCCCCGGCGACGCCCAGCCCGTGTCCACCCTGATCACAGTGCCCCACGGGCGGGCCCACCCGATCAAGGGACAGGTCCTGCTCACCGACGTGGGGGTGCAGACCCTCAAGTACCTGGAGTACTACTGGGAGTCGATCTTCTCGGACCCTAACAACACCATCGTGCCCACCGGCGAGGTGACCTACAACCTCCCGCAGAGCGAGTTCGACGCCCAGGGCACCGTGGACATGGCCGAGTCGCAGCTGACGGCGCAGTCCGTGGCGCTGCGACAGATGGGGTACCGGGTGCCCATGCACGACGTCGGCGTCACGATCTACGTCATCGACCCGTCGTCGCCGGCGTGGGACAGGTTGCAGGTCGGGAACGTCGTGACCTCCATCGACGGGGTACCGACCACCAGTCCCGTGGCGTTGGAGAACGCCGTGCGCTCCCATCGACCCGGCGACACGGTGACCATTCGGGTGGGATCCATCGCGCACCCGACGCCCGGCCACGACGTCTCGGTCCGTCTCGGTTCCATCGCGTCGAACCACAAGAAGGTGGCGTTCCTGGGGATCGGTGATCCCGATGTCCCGGTGGCGGGGATGGGCACCCAGCCCGCGTACGACTTCCCCTTCTCGGTGAGCATCAACAGCGACGGCATCGGCGGCCCCTCGGCCGGGTTGGCGTGGACACTCGGGATCCTGAACACGTTGTCGGGCGGTGACCTCACGGGCGGCCGCATCGTGGCCGCCACGGGGACGATCCGTCCCGACGGGTCCGTCGGCGACGTCGGGGGCGTCCAGCAGAAGACCGTCGCCGTCAACCGAGCGGGGGCCACCGTCTTCTTCGTTCCCGGCCCCGAGCTCGCGGTGGCGAAGGCGATGGCGGGACCGCACCTGACGGTCTTCGCCGTCCAGACACTCGCTCAGGCCCTCGCCGATCTCCAGCACCTGGGCGGGACGCTGGGCCCGGCCGCCCAGGGGCCGCCGGCGGGCCCCGATGGCCACAGCGTGCCCACCGACTGGCAGGAATCGCCCTGGAGCTGACCGGGCGCCGGCACGGCGTGGTTTTTGCACACCCGCCGTACGCAGCGTCGTAGGCTCTCGCCCATGCCAGACGAGCGGCTCACGATCTCGTCCTCCGCGCGTGTCCATCCCGACGAGGTCGCCCGCCACACTTTCGGCACCCAGCGGCGCGGGTTCGACCCCGCCGAGGTCCGCTCCTTCCTCGAGCACGTGGCACGCGAGCTCGTAGCCAGTGCCGATCGGGAACAGGAGCTGCGCCGGGCCCTGTCCGAGGCCGAGAACCGCGCCGCCAATCCCGTGCTCGACGAGTCCACGCTCACCGCCGCGCTCGGCCTCGAGACCGCACGGGTCCTGCGATCGGCCCACGAGGCGGCCGCCGAGCTGGTGGGGCGGGCCGAGAACGACGCGGCCCGCATGCGCGCCCAAGCGCAAGAAGAGACCGAGCAGCTCCAGCGCCACACCGAACAGAGCGCGCACGACCGCACGGCCGAAGCCGAGGCCGTGGCCACCGAGCTCCGACGGCGCGCTCACGAGGAGGCGACCTCGAGAGTGGAGGGGGCCAAGCTCGAAGCCGAGGCCCTCGTCACCCAGACCCGGGCCGAGTGTCGGGCCATGGTGCAAGAGGCCCAGGAGCTGCGGGCGCGCGTCCTCGCCGACCTGGGGCGGCGCCGCCGGGTGCTGCACAGCCAGATCGAACAATTGCGCGCCGGGCGCGAACGGCTGGCGGAGACGATCGGCGACGTCCGCAGCGCCGTCGACCACATCACCGACGAGCTCTTCCAGGCTGAGGACCAGGCGCGCCTGGCGGCAGAGGCGGCGGGACGCCAGGCCGCGCAAGGTGAGCTCTCCGACGGTGCCCTCGAGGCGACGTCCGACGCCGATGGTCCGGGTGCGTCGGCGCCATCGGGCGAGTCCGACACGAGACAGACGGTGGAGGAGCTGTTCGCCCGGCTTCGGGCCGAGACGGCGGCGGGATCCACCCTCGACACCACCGCGGTCGAGCCCGTCTCGGGCGAGCCCGTCTCTGCGGCACCGGCTTCCGGCGCACCGGCACCCGAGATACCGGCCTCGGTGGTCCCGGTCTCCGACGAGCCGCTCGAAAGCGTCCGTATCCTGCCCGCGGCACCAGCCCCAGCCGCATCACCGGCATCGGCGGCACCGCCGTCGCGGCCCAAGCCCGCCCCCGACAAGGCGGCACGGGGATCGACGTCGGCGCCACCGAGCCGTCCCGCCGAGCCCCCGACGCGGGACGCGACGGCCCCATCGGGTGTTCCCGGCACGGCCGGGTCGGGCATCTCCGCCTCGGGTGACGGCGCCCCCGACAGCGCCGGAGCGAGTGCCGACGATGGCGACGAACCGGGTGTCGACCCGCTCGTGGCTCAGCGCGACGAAGTGCTCGATCCCCTCGTGGCGACGCTGGCCCGCCGCCTCAAGCGAGCCCTCCAGGATGACCAGAACGACATCCTGGACCGGTTGCGGGCCAAAGGCGGTTGGGCACCGGGCGTGTTGCTGTCCGAGGACGACCACGCCCGCCGCTATGTCCATGCCGTCGCCGACCAGCTGATGGAAGCGGCTCGTGCCGGAGCCACGTTCGCCGGTGGGAAGGCCGACGAAGCCCCCGGGGTGGAGGACGTCGCCGCCTCGATGGCGGCGGAGATCGTGGCGCCGCTACGTCGGCGCCTCGAGCAGGCGGGGCCGTCGGTCGACGAAGGCGACGAGTCCGCACTGGTGGAGCTCGTCGGCGCCGCCTTTCGGGAGTGGAAAGGGGCGCGCACCGAACGTCTCGCCGGCGACCAGACCGTCTTCGCCTTCGCGCGGGCCGCGCTGGCGGCGGTGCCGCCAGGCACGGTGCTGCGCTGGGTCGTCGACGACGATGTGGCCGAGTGCCCCGACTGCGACGACAACGCATTGGCGGGACCGGTCCCGTCGCGTGAGGACTTCCCCACCGGGCACGCACACCCGCCGGCACACGCCGGCTGCCGCTGCTTGCTCGTGCCTGCGAACGCCTAAGCTGCCGCCCCGTGCGAACCCCGCAGGACCTGCCGCGTCGAACGCGTCGCGCCGTACGACGGGGGAGATTGTGGCTGGTCGTCGCCATCATCGTCCTGGTCGTCATCCTGGCATCCCTGCGCACCTTGGCCACCTTCTACACCGACTATCTCTGGTTCGGATCCGTCCATCTCAGTGGGGTGTGGCGACGACTGTTCGAAGTGAAGGCCGAGTTGTTCTTCGGCTTCGCGGCGATCTTCTTCGTGGCCATGTGGATCAACCTGGCCGTGGTGGACCGCCTGGCCCCGAGCGAGCTCGCTCTCGGGCCCGAGGACGAACTGGTCCGGCGCTACCAGCAGCGGGTGGCTCCTCGTGCCGTGCTCGTCCGCACCATCGTGTCCGTGGTCATCGCGTTGATCGCGGCCACCGGCGCCCTGGGCCAGTGGCGCAACTACCTGCTCTTCACCAACGGCGGGTCGTTCGACGCCACTGATCCCCAGTTCCACAAGAACGTCGGCTTCTTCGTCTTCGAGCTTCCCTTCCTGTCGTTCATCGTGAGTTGGGCTTTCGTCGCGCTGGTGGTGATCGCGGTCTTCACGATCATCGCTCACTACCTCAACGGCGGGATCAGGGTGCAGTCGGGGACACCCAGCGTCGCCCCTCAGGTCAAGGCGCACATCTCGGTGATCCTGGCCTGCATGGCGCTAGTGAAGGCGGCCGGGTACGTGCTGGCCCGCTACAACCTCGACCTGTCCCAGAACGGCTACGTGCAGGGTGCGGGCTACACCGACGTCCACGCCCGCCTCCCCGCCCTCGAACTGCTCATCTGGATCTCGTTGCTCGCGGCGGTGATCCTGCTCATCAACATCCGGCGCCGGGGCTGGGCCCTGCCCGTGCTCGGCGTGGGATTGTGGACGTTCGTGGCGGTGGTGGTCGGCGCCATCTACCCGGCGATCGTCCAGGCCGTGAAGGTCACGCCCGCCCAGAACTCCCTGGAGCAGCCCTACATCGCCCGCAACATCGACGCCACCCGGGCCGCCATCGGCATCAACAACGTGCGGCGGTCGACGTTCAAGGGCACCCAGACGCTGACACCCACGCAGGTCCAGGCCAACAGCGCCACCCTCAACAACGTGCAGCTGTGGGACCCCACGCTTACGGGCCAGACCTACACCAAGCTCCAGGCGACGAAGTCCTACTACTCGTTCAACACCCTCGCCGTCGATCGCTACAAGGTGAACGGCAGTCTCGTGCCCATGGTGGTCGGAGTCCGCCAGGTCAACGACAACGACCTGCCCTCCCAGGGATGGGTGAACACGCACCTGCAGTACACCCACGGCTACGCCATGATCCTGGCGCCCTCCAACCAGAGCAACGACCAGCAGCCCGCCTTTGCGATCTCCCAGGTCCCACCGGTGTCGTCGCCGGGCGCTCCCCAGATCAACCAGCCCCGGGTGTACTTCGGGCTGAACAATCCCAACGGGGGCGACGTCAACTACGTCCTGGGGGACACGCGCCAGGCCGAGATCGACTACCCGGCCGCGTCGACCTCGGGGAACCCGGTGCAGAGCACCTACAAGGGGACCGGTGGCGTCCAGCTCAAGAACTTCCTCGTGAAGGCGGCCTTTGCGGTGCGCTTCGGGGACTTCAACCTGCTCGTCTCCGACCTCGTCACGTCGCAATCCCGGCTCATGTTCGTACGCGACATCACGCAGATGGCGCAGAAAGCAGCACCGTTCCTGAGCTATGACTCGGACCCGTACCCGGTGCTGTCGGGAGGGCAGATCTACTGGGTGCTCGACGCCTATACCACCAGTGACAATTACCCGTACTCACAGAACGTCGACACATCGTCACTGCCGTCGAACAGCGGCCTCAACCAGAACCTCAACTACGTGCGGAACTCGGTCAAGGTGGTCGTCAACGCGTACTCGGGCCAGATGACCTTCTACGACGTGACCGCGCTCACCCATTCGAAGGATCCCATTCTCCAGACGTGGGAGAAGGTCTTCCCCGGCATGTTCACCCCCGTGTCGAAGATGCCCAAGGCCCTCGAGGCGCATCTCCGCTACCCCGAAGATCTCCTCTCGGTCCAAGCGGCGACGTACGGGCGGTACCACCTCACCCAGCCCCTCGCCTTCTACAACGCCAACAATGCATGGAACGTCTCCCAGAGCGCAGGATCAGGGTCGCCCGATCAGGCCCTGCCCTCGACGCTCACGACCAATGCGCAGGGCAACATCGTCTCCACCGGCCAGGTGCAGCGGATGTCACCGATCTACGAGCTCTTCCAGGTGCCAGGGCAGACCACGCAATCGTTCAACCTGGTCGACGCGTTCGTGCCCGTGTCCAAGGGCGATCAGATCCAGACCATGTCGGGGTTCATCACGGCCGGGTCGGATCCGGGCCAGTACGGAAAGCTCACGGTGTTCGCCACGCCACCCATCGACGGCCCCGCCCTGGTGGACGCCGACATCTCCGCCATCGCCAAGATCTCGTCACAGATCAGCCTGCTCAACCAAGAGGGCTCGAGCGTCCAACTCGGCAACCTCCAGGTCGTGCCCGTCGGGGACTCGATGTTGTACTTCCGCCCCTTCTACGTCGAATCGTCGCGCAACCCGTTCCCGAAGCTCCAGTACTTCATCGTCGTCTACAGCGGCCCCACGGGCCAAAGCCAGGTCGCCTTCGATGCGACGCTCCCGCTGGCGCTCCAGGACCTGTTCTCGGTGTCCTTGCCCACCCCAGGAACCGGGTCGAGCACCGCGCCCACGGGGTCGGCCACGGTGAACCAGCATGTCCAGAGCCTGATCTCGCAGGCCAACACGGACTTCCAGCAGGCCCAGACCGATCTCAAGAGCGGCAACTTCGCCGCCTACGGCACCGACATCACCAACCTCCAGGGCGTGCTCCAGCAGCTCCAGCAGGCCACCTCGAGCAGTTCGAGCTCCTCCAAGCCCTCGACCTCGAAGTCATCGACGTCGTCGTCGACCACGTCGAGCAGTACGACCGCGCCCAACGGTGTGGCCCTGCGGCAGCTCCACGGGGGCACGTAGGGCCGAAGCGGCCGGAACCGGCTCCGGGCCGGGTGCTAATCTGTGGGGAACGACGCGGGGTGGAGCAGTCTGGTAGCTCGTCGGGCTCATAACCCGAAGGTCGGAGGTTCAAATCCTCCCCCCGCCACCATCGAAACCCCAGGTCAGAGCCGGTCTTCGGGCCGGCTCTTTCCTTTTGGTCCCGGGGGGATCCCATAGACTCGGATTCATTGCGGCTCTTCGGATTTCAACGGGGAGTCCCTGGTCACCGAGGTCACCCAGAAATAGGCGAAGGCGCTTCAGGCTTGTGGTGTGAGCCAACAACCAAGAAGCACCTTCGCCCTGTTCCACCCTAGTGAGATCCTCCAAGCCCTGGTGGGTCTCAAAGACGTCGTGATCGTGTGCCTCGAGCGCCGGGGACCCGACGTCGAGCTGATGATCGAGCAGGTCGTTGGCGACGTGCGGTGCCCCGGTTGTGCTGGGCGGGCCCAGGTCAAAGAACGTCCGGTCGTGCACTACGTGGACCTGCCCGTCTATGGGCTACCGATGAGCCTGGCCTGGAAGAAGCACCGGATGCGTTGCGTGAACCCAAGGTGCTCGAAGATGAGCTGGGTTCTTTCTGACCACCGCATCGCAGCCAAGAACTGCTTACTCACGACGTGGGCGGCCAAGTGGGCGACGGTCCAAGTCGGCGGGGGCCGCACCGTCTCAGAAGTGGCGGCCGAGCTCTCTTGTGACTGGCACACGGTCAATGAGGCGGTGATCACCTATGGCGAGGCCCTCTTGGCCGCCGACCGCAAGCGCTTGAACAAGACCACGGCCATCGGCCTCGACGAGACATCCTTCGTCAAGCTCTCGAGCCGGAACCACACCGATTACGCCACCACGGTGGCCGACGTGGAGAACCACCAGATCATCGAGATCCTCCCCACCCGCAAATACACCGATGTGGCGGGCTGGATCGACAAACAACCCAAGCCCTGGAAGGAGCGGATCCGCTTCGGGGCCCTCGACATGTCGGCCACCTATGCCGCCGTCTACACGGTCATGTTGCCCCAAGCGGACCAGGTGGTCGACCCCTTCCACGTCATCTCGCTCGCCAATCGCAGCCTCGATGCGGTCCGTCGACGGGTCCAGACCGAACAGACCGGCCACCGGGGCCGGCGGGACGACCCGCTCTATCGGGCCCGGCGCGTCCTGCTGCGCGGCGAGGAGAAGCTCGACTCTGGAGCCGCCGAGCGCTTATGGTCACTGCTCGCCTTGGGTGATCCCGGGGCCGAAGTCGCCATCGCCTACCGGGTCAAAGAGCGCTTACGCGAGTTCTATCGAACACGCGACCCTGGCGAAGCCCGTCAGATGCTCAGAGAGCTCGAAGCAACACTGCCGCCGTCGCACCATGCCGCCCGAGATCCAGAGGCTCGGACGAACTCTCCTGGCCTGGTTCGAAAAGATCGCCAACTACCACCTGGCCCGTGTGTCCAACGGACCGACCGAAGCGCTCAACAACCTGATCAAGCGCATCAAACGGATCGGCTTCGGGTTCCGCAACTTCGAGAACTACCGGATCCGCGCGCTGCTCTACGCCGGCAAGCCGAACTGGCGCGTGCTCGGTTCGATCGTCGTCCGGTGAGGTCGCAGACCCCGCCAGATTCCGAAGAACCTCGAAACCCCAGGTCAGAGCCGGTCTTCGGGCCGGCTCTTTCCTTTTGGTCCCGGGGGGATCCCATAGACTCGGATTCATTGCGTCGTGAGGCGAGCGCCTCGACGATCCCTATGGGCCGGCACCGTCCAGCCCGAAAGTCCTGTTCAGGCTAACCTTTGGACGGATGTAGCCGATCGCTGACATAATACGCTTGTAAACGATCAACTACATGGTACAGTCGTAAACGAACGACTACAGGAACCTCATGTAAACGGACGTTTACCAAATATGGACACGAAAATCATCACGACACGAGATCTGGCTTCGGCGATCCGGGGTCGCCGCTTCGCCCTGGGCCTGACCCAGGCAGACGTCGCCTCCAGGGTGGGCGTCTCCCGGCCCTGGCTGAGCCAGATAGAGGCAGGCAAACCGACCGCCAACATCGGGCTGGTCATCCGCCTGCTCGACGCCCTCGGGCTCCAGCTCGAAGTGACCGACCGACCACCGCGGGCGGACGATTCCACAACCGACCTCGACGCCCACCTCGACGAGTACAACAACCGATGACAGACACTCTGGTCGTCGTCCTGGACGACTCTGTTGCCGGAACCGTGACTCGTGTCGCCCACGGCCGCCTGCGGTTCGATTACGACGACGCTTATCGCAATCGCCCGAGTGCTACTCCGCTCTCCGTGTCGATGCCCGTCGAGGTCGGGTCCCACCCGGACCACGTCATCACGCCGTGGTTGTGGAACCTCCTACCCGATAACCCGGCGGTCATCGATCGATGGGCACACGAATTTCACGTCTCCCGATCGTCGCCGTTCTCACTCCTATCGACCCCGATTGGCGAGGACTGTCCCGGTGCAGTGCGCTTCGCGCCGCCAGATCGCCTCGACCAGATTCTGCGCTGGGGTGGCGACGTCACCTGGCTGACGGATGACGAGGTTGCTGGACGACTCCGCGATCTCCGCGAGGATTCGACCGCCTGGCTTGGCAAGTCCTTTACCGGCCAGTTCAGTCTTGCCGGAGCCCAGGCAAAGACCGCTCTCCTGTACGACAACGGACGCTGGGGGGTCCCCTCCGGAGCGACCCCCACCACGCACATCCTCAAGCCTGCCGTCATGGGCTTCGACGATCACGATCTCAACGAACATCTCTGTCTTGATGCCGCGCGACGCGCAGGCCTTCTCGCAGCTCGAACCCGCGTCTCCCGTTTCGCAAACGAAAGTGCGATCGTGGTTGATCGCTATGACCGGCAAATCCGTGGAGACACGATCACTCGCGTTCATCAAGAAGACACGTGTCAAGCCTTGGGGATTCCGCCGTGGAAGAAGTACCAAAACGAAGGTGGGCCTGGACCACAAGACATCGCAGATCTTCTTCGCCAAGTTCTATCCCCTCGCGTCGTGAATGGCTCCGTCCAGCGTTTCGCCGACGCGTTGATCTGGAACTGGATCATCGCCGGAACCGATGCGCACGCAAAGAACTACTCCCTGCTGATTTCAGGCAGCCAAGTTCGTCTCGCTCCTCTGTATGACGTCGCGTCGGCACTTCCGTACGATATGCATGAGAAGAAGTTGCGCCTTGCCATGAAGATCGGCGGCGATTATCGGGTGTATCCCTACAAGAACCCGTGGCCTTTGGCCGCCCGGGAACTCGGACTTGATGAGGAGGCGTTGCGCCTTCGCGTCCAGGAGCTTCTCATGGTTGCACCGCAGGCCTTCGCTGACTCGGCCAAGACGCCTGACGTGCTCACACTTGATCGCCCGCTACCGGTGAAGCTGGTTGACCTCGTTGCGGAGAGGGCTCATCGCTGCCTCTCGGTCCTAGGCGCACAATCCACAGCATCCTGACCGAGTGCCGGGATAACCCGACATCACCGAAGCGCGAGGAGCGGGTCCTACCGGGGGAGTCGTGTAACTCGTAGGCCATTGAGACCAGGGCCCGACTGACGCCGAGTCGAGACGACTCAAGGTTGACGTCGTCCCAGCGGAGGCCGAGGAGCTCGCTGCGGCGCATACCGGTGTTGGCGGCCAGCCAGAGGGCCGGAAAGAGCCGGTGCGATCGAGCCGTCGCCAAGAACTCCTGCAGTTGCTGGGCATTCCAGGCCCGCAGCGGGCACTGAGGCATGTCGAACCGTGAGCTCGCTCGCGGACATATAGGCACCCGTGGCCCTCCGTCGGAGGAAGCAGGCCCGCGTACTTGAAGGCTGGTCTGATCTGATCAAGCTCTCGTCGGCTGGGGCGGCTAGTCCGACCCACGCGACCGGTTCCTGTCGGCTCGGCGCTGGAGGGCGGTACGTTCGGCCGCATTCGCGGTACGCGAGGTTGCCTCGGTGAACGCCTCGCGCGCCTGCGCGTGCAGCCCGGCCCGTTCGAGCAGGTCCCCGCGCACGCTCGGAACCAGCGGTGAGTCGCTGAGTGAATCGCCGCCCATCTCCTCCAGCACGGCGAGCCCGGCGCCAGGGCCGTACGCCCGCCCGTGCGCGACCGCCCTGTTCACCTCGACGACCGGGCCGGGCGCGGCGCGGGCCAGGACGTCGTACAACACCGCGATCCGGCGCCAGTCCGTGTCCTCGGCGCGTACCGCACGGGCGTGCTGCGCGGCAATCGAGGCCTGCAGGAAGTACCTCCCGACCGGGGTCCCGCGGGCGGTTAGCTGTCCCGCCTTCTCCAGGGCGGCCATGCCACGCCGGATCAGCAGCTGGTCCCAGAGGTTCCGGTCTTGTGCTTCCAGCAGGACCGGAGCTCCGTCCTCATCGAGCCGGGCCGGCATCCGCGAGCCTTGGATCTCGAGCAGCGCCTGCAGGCCGAGCACCTCGGGCTCGTCGGGAGCGAGAGCGGCCAGCATGCGCGCGAGCCGGATCGCCTCGTTCGCCAGGTCGGGGCGCATCCACTCCTCGCCGGCGGTGGCGGTGTAGCCCTCGTTGAAGATCAGGTAGATCACAGCCATGACGTCGTCGAGCCGCTTGGTCCGCTCCGCCCCTACGGGAAGCTCGAACTCGGCGTGCGCCTCGGCCAGGGTCTTCTTCGCTCGCGAGATCCGTTGGCCCATCGTGGACTCGGTGGTTAGGAATCCCCGGGCGATCTCGGCGGTGGTGAGCCCGCCCACCAGTCGCAGCGTGAGTGCGGCCCGGGACTCGGGCGTCAGAGTCGGGTGGCAGGACAGGAAGATGAGCCGGAGTACGTCGTCCTCGATGTAGTCGATCTGGCTCTCGACATCGGGCATCGCCTCCTCCACTCTCCCTCGGGGATATTCGAGCTCCGCGACCTTGCGGCGGAAGTTGTCGGCACGCCGGAAGTGATCGATGGCGCGCCGCTTCGCGGTGGTCATCAGCCATGCGACCGGGTTGTCCGGGACACCCGTGGCAGGCCACTGCTCGAGCGCGGCGAGGAGGGCGTCCTGCGCCGAGTCCTCGGCGAGGCTCACATCGCGGGTCATCCGGGTGAGGGCACCGACCAGGCGCGCCGACTCGGCCCGCCAGGCGGCGTAGATGGCCAAGTTCGGATCACCGGAACGGGTCTCTGCCGGCACCACGCCAGCATAGTGAGCCCGGTTTCAGGATCACTCGCCGGGCGCCTCGGGGCCGGTCGAGATCTGGCGCAGGGTGGAGATCACGGTGACCTCGGGCCAGTACTTCGCGTGAAGTTGGGCGAACGACTGCTGGTCTGCCGCGGCCTCCTCGAGACTGGGGTACTCCATAATGGCCCAGCCGCCGACGACCTCTTTGGCTTCGGCGTACGGCCCGTCGACGCGGGTGACCTCGCCTTGACGGACGACGTAGTTCACGGCGTCCTCAGTCCCGTACAGACCGCCCCCATCGAGGAACACGCCCTTGGCGGCCCGCTCGCCGATGTACTCGTCCATTGCGTCGAACAGCGCCTGCGGTGGCGTCCCGACGCCCTCTTCCATCCGCACGAATCCCATGAAACGCGGCATCTCAATCACTCTCCTTGTGGTTTCTCAGAGGTACCTTCTCGCACGTACGTCGAACGGGAAGGCGGTCCTTCGACATCGACCCTCGAGGTTTCTCGACCATCTTGCATTCACGGGGTCGCTCACCGGTCTCGGAGTCTCGGTTGGACTTGACCCGGTTTGACGGACAACCTGCTTGTGTTGATCATGCCGCCTGACGGCGGGCGTTGTGGTGGATCTCCTCCCATTCGCTGCTGGCCAGGGCGAGGAGGGCTTCAATCATGGACTCTTGTTCTCGGTTGGAAGCGAGGAGTTCTTGGCCGGTTGCATGCCACATTTCCGAGGTAGATGGATCGGCGAGCGCGACCTGCAGCAGTGTTCGCTCTCGGGTAAGGGGGGTACGCAGCTCGTGTGAGGCATTGGCGATGAAATGTCGTTGCGCCGTAAAGGATGCCTCAAGGCGTTCAAAGAGGCTGTCGAGCGTGTCGCCCAACTGTTGGAACTCCTTATCGGAGGCGTCCAGCGTGAGTCGTTCCTGCAGATTGGTGGCCGAGATCCGGCGGGCCGTGGCGGTGATGGTGCTCACAGGACGCAGCGCCCGGCCAGACACGATCCAGCCGAGTACGACGGCCACCACGGCCATGATCACCAATGCGATGCCTGATTCAATCAGCTCATGACTGAGGTCGCGACCGCTCTGATAGCGAGCCACTGCGACTTGGAACTGGTGCAAGTGGCCAACGGCTGACTCCGGAATCGTCCGAAGAGCGTTGCCGCTGAGTTCAATGTAGCTTGGCTTGTCGGTGGCCCGGGCGAGCAAATACGTAATGGCCAGTAGGGCCGCTCCGGAAAGGAGAAAGAGCCCGCCATAAAGCGCGGTCAGCCTGAGTCGGGCGGTGTGGCGGTGCTTGCGGAGCCACCGAAGGGGCGTGTGGCGCAATCGAGGCAGGGGTGTCACGATTCTCCTATTCGGTAGCCGGCCTCACGGACGGTCTCGATCAATGGAGGATCGCCCAGCTTCAGCCGCAACCGGCCGATGGTGGTCTTGACAGTGGTGGTGAACGGATCGGTGGCCTCGTCCCACACCTCCTCGAGCAGTTGTTCGGCCGAAATGGGCGTTCCCCGGGCGGCCAGGAGCCGCTCGAGCACGGCTAGCTCCTTGGGGGTGAGCGCCAGCCGTCGTCCAGCCCGGATTGCCGTTCGCGCCGATGGATCCACACTCAGATCGCCGTATTCCAGCCGGGGCGCCGGGGCGGCAGGGCGCCGAGCTACAGCACGGACGGCGCGCCACCAACTCGGCGAATTCGAACGGCTTGGACAAGTAGTCGTCGGCGCCCAACTCCAACCCGTCAACGCGATCTTTGAGTGAGCTGGCCGCTGTCAGCATGAGTACCCGGCTGGAGGAACCCTCGGTGACCAGGGCGCGGCAGATCTCGTCGCCATGGGTGCCGGGCAGATCCCGGTCCAACACCACCACGTCGTAGCTGTTGATCCGCACCCGAGGGAGGACATCGTCGCCATCGAGAACGACGTCAACTGCCATCCCCTCTCGCCGTAGCCCGAGCGCCACGGCCTCGGCCAGGACCTCGTCGTCTTCTGCTACCAGGACCCTCATTGTTCTCTCTTCCGTTCGGGTTCCCACGATGCCAGGTCGTAGGTGCCAGCGAGGTCACAAATTTTGGCACCGTGCTGTCACCTTCCATTTCGTACAACTGCTCTTGACAGGTTCCAACCAGGAGAATTCGAGTGAAATGAACCACAACGAAACGGCGCTCGGGCGGCGACTCGGTCATCCGCTGGCTCGACCAGGCCGAAGGGCGGCTGAAGCGAGCCGAACTTGAACCCGCGGTTCCCTCGACGATGCCGCGCTTGCGGCGAAGGCTGGTGGCACGGCGATGAGCTTTCTCGAACTCCGGAACGTCTCGAAGTCCTACGGCGAGGGCTCGACTCTCGTTCACGCCCTCGTCGATGCCTCGCTCTCGGTCGATCGCGGCAGCCTCGTCGCGGTGATGGGACCGTCCGGGTCGGGGAAGTCGAGCCTCCTCACGATCGCCGGCAGCCTCGAAGAGCCGACCAGCGGTGAGGTGCTGATCGACGGCAAGTCGCTCGCGTCGATGTCCCACAACGACAAGGCACGACTTCGCCGCCGCACGATCGGCTACGTCTTCCAGGACTTCAACCTGCTCGCCGGGCTCACCGCGCTCGAGAACGTCTCACTTCCGCTCGAGCTCGATGACCTTTCGGCGAGAAAGGCACGGACGCTCGCGATGGCTGCGCTCGAGAACGTCGGGATCGCCGAGCGGGCCGGGCACTTCCCCGACGAGCTCTCGGGAGGAGAACGCCAACGGGTCGCGATCGCCCGCGCCGTCGTCGGCGAGCGCCACCTCCTGCTCGCCGACGAGCCTTCGGGCGCGCTCGACTCGGCGAACGGAGAGGCGGTGATGAAGATGATCCGTGGAGCCTGTAAGCAAGGCATCGCTGCGGTCATCGTCACCCACGATGCCCATCTTGCATCATGGGCCGACCGCGTCGTCTTCCTCAAAGACGGTCGCATCGTCGACCAGACGGTGCCTCCTCCAAGCGCCGAGTCGCTCCTCGCTCCGGCACCGACCTCATGACTGCCTCTGTCGCAGCACCGCCCGGCGAGGTTCGTCCGGCCCATGGCATCACGCCGTCGCGGCGCGCGGTGATTCGTTGGGCATGGCGCTTGTTCCGCCGCGAGTGGCGTCAACAGCTTCTTGTCCTCGCGCTTGATCATCGTGGCCGTCACTGCAACGGTCATCGGCTCAGCGGTGGCGACCAACACGCCCGCGCCGGCGAACTCAGGGTTCGGGACTGCTCAGGACGCCGCCACTTTTGCCGGGAACGATCCCCGTCTCGTCACCGAGATCGCCGACCCTGGAGCACCGCTTCGGCAAGGTCGACATCATCGAGAACAAGACGCTTGAAGGTCCCCGGCTCGGTCGATACCTACGAACTACGAGCCCAGAACCCGAACGGTCCCTACGGCCAACCGATGCTGTCCCTCGTCTCGGGCCACTACCCAAGCGCGGCAGACCAGGTCGCCGTAACGGCGGGAGTCGCATCGGACTTCAACCTGACCGTCGGCGACACCTGGAACGTCGGAGGCGAAGTCCGGCATGTGGTTGGCATCGTCGAGAACCCACAAGCCTCCTCGACGAGTTCGCCCTCGTTCTGCCTGGGCAGGTGAAGTCTCCGAACGAGGTCACGGTGCTCTTCGACGCACCGGGGGTGGCACCGAGCTCGATCGGCGAGCCGTGCGCCTCCTGCGGTCCCTTCGGCAGCCGCGGCTCCAATGTGAGCACCCCGGCCTCTGTGGCACAGAGCAATGCGATCAACCCCGAGACGCTCTCCCTTGTCGTGCTCACGATCGGCATGCTCCTCATCGCGCTCGTGGCGGTGGGCGGCTTCACCGTGCTCGCCCAGCGCCGGCAGCGCTCGCTCGGCATGCTCGCATCGATCGGCGCCACCAATAAGAACCTCTCCCTTGTCGTGCGGGCGAACGGACTCATCGTGGGCGTCTTCGGGGCGGTGATCGGGACCGTCTTGGGTTTCGTCGCCTGGGTCGCCTATCGACCGAGCCTCGAGCAGAGTGCCCATCACCTGATCGGTGTCCTCGCCCTGCCCTGGGCCGTCATCGCCGCGGCGATCGTGCTCGCCATCGTCGCGACTTACTTGGCCGCCTCGCGGCCCGCCCGCTCGATCACGAGGCTCTCTGTCATGGCTGCCCTGTCCGGTCGTCCCGCCCCACCGAAACAGGTCCACCGATCTGCGCTGCCCGGGATCGTCTTTCTCGTCATCGCATTCATCCTCCTTGGCTACTCGGGCAGCACGGGAGCAGGAAATGGTTAGCAAGGGCACCCCCGAGCTCGTCCTCGGGATCGTCGCCCTCATTCCTGCCATCATCTTGTTGGCGCCGTTCTTCCTCGTCGGGCTCGGGCGACTCGCCCGGCACGCCCCGGTTGCCGTCCGGATCGCCCTACGTGACCTCGCCCGCTACCGGGCTCGCTCTGCCTCGGCACTCGCTGCGATCGCCCTCGGCGTGATGATCGCGGTCATCATCGCCATCCATGGCCCAGGCCCGCTACTCCGACATCTGGGACCCGGCCGGCCCGAACCTCGCCTCGAACCAGGCGAACATCGAGACAGGACCGCCGCCGAACCCTTCTCCGCAGCAGGTGAAGTCATGGGCACGTGCTGCTGCTCGTGTCGGCGAAGCGCTCGGCGCGCAACAGGTCGCCGCGCTCTATTTGGTCGGCAACCTTCAGAACAGCACCGGATCGGAGTCCACCAACCAGTCGCTCACTGTCGCTACTCCCCAGCTGCTGAGAGTCCTCGGCATCCGCCAATCACAGATCGCGCCAGATGCTGACGTTGTGACCTCGCTGCCGGGCTTCGCCGGTGCCTCGGGTTTGGAGTTCACCTTTTGCGAGAAGTCCGTCCCTACCGGCGAGCTGAACGGAGGTGCCATTCAGACGTCCAACTGCGTCAAGCATGGAGGGCTGACACACCCGGTGATCCAGTACCTCGCCGCTCTGCCAAGTGGGATTCACGCACCCGACATGTTGCTCACGGAACACGCGGTCCATGAGTCTCAGAATGTCCTCGTCGGTCGATCGGGACGCCGATCGGGTGGTTCGCCAACGCCGCCAAGCCGTTCACCACCGATCAGATCCACAATGCTCAAGCAATCGCGGCAGCGGCGGGCCTGACCATCGAGACCCGCAACGACGAACCAACATCTGCAACCATTGTCAACTGGGCCACGGTCTTCGGCATCGCGATGGCGCTCTGCATCTTGATCATGAGCGTCGGCCTGATCCGAAGCGAGACCGCCAGCGACCTACGGACTCTCGCTGCCACCGGAGCGAGCAGCTATACCCGCCGGAAGCTGACCGCCGCGACGGCGGGCGCGCTCGGCCTCCTCGGAGGCGTCCTCGGCACGTTCGCCGCCTACATTGGCGTCATCGGCTGGTTGCGAGGTAACTCCGCCAAGGGCGGGATCGCCGCGCTCGGAAACGTGCCCGTGGCAAATCTCTTGTTGATCCTTCTCGGGCTCCCACTTCTTGCCGCTGCGGCAGGCTGGTTGCTTGCCGGGCGCAGGCCGTCGGGTATCGCCCGTCAACCGATTGAGTGATTCCCAAGCCTCTCGCCCGAGTGGTGCCCGGTTGACACCTGAGACTCGTGTCGATCGTGCAGGTGGGCAGAGGGAGCGCCAACCACCTAGTGCTCCAGTCCGTCAGCCCGAAAGTACGGCTCGGCGACCTCGCGCGGCGGCTTGGAAAAGGGGCCGTTCTCCGCCGAAGAGGTCGATCTCCCTCGGGACCGAGGGGGCTCGTGTCACCAACCTGGCTGGGCACAACAGCTAGTCCGGACCCGGTGAAATAATCGCGGATGACTCTTCGTCGCCGTGGACGCCCTGCGTTCGAAGAGGTTCCTTGCTCCAGGGTCGGGCGTAGACCAGCCACATGACGGCGGCGAGAAGCAGGACGGAGCAGAGGACCCAACCAAGGGCGGTCGTCCCGACTCCGACATATTTGAGTCCCGAGGCAAAAATCACGAAAGTGATGGCTGGTCGGATGTAGCGGTCAGGTGCTCTGGAGGAGAGCAGTGAACCGACAAAGACGGCAGGCACACTTCCCACGATGAGCGATGTGGTGACCGACAACTCCACGTGGCCGAAGGCCAGCGCCCCGAGGGCCGCCGCCGCCGTTAACGGAACAGCCTGGGTGAGGTCGGTACCGACCAGTTGGTTGGCCCCGAGCATCGGATAGAGGAACAGGAGGAACACGATCATCAGGGACCCCGATCCCACGGAGGTGATTCCCACGATGAGGCCCCCTATCATCCCGATCGTGACGGTTGAGATCGGACGGATCGCAAGGTTGTGGACGACACCTTGGCCGAGTGTGGCCGCGGCGACGGTCGAGGGCATAGCGAAGGATCATGGCGCAGGCGCCGACCAGTAGGGCTGCGCCGAGGGCGATTTGCACGTGGTCCTCGGCCGACTTGGCGTGACCGATCAGATGAAGGAGATAGGCACCGAGGAAAGCCATCGGGGCCGATCCCAACGTCAACCATCCGACGAGACGCAGATTGACCGTCCCTTGGCGCAGGTGCACGGCGGCTCCGATGGGACGCATCACGACCGCTGCCACCAGGTCGCTCGAGATGGCTGTGGAGGGTTTCACGGAGAACAGGAGGATCAGCATGGGTGTCATGAGTGCACCCCCGCCAGCACCAGTCACCCCAACCAGGAACCCGATGACGGCGCTTCCCAAGACGATGTAGGGATCCACGTATCCAGGGCCTCCGTATCGAACTGTTGGCGACGTCACCCAGAGCCGCTCCGGTCCCAACCCCGAGACGCACTCGTCAAGAGCTTACTCTCGAGGGTGGACCAACGAACCTTAGCGATGCGCTCAGAACTCTGGGGGCCCAGTTGCAACGTGACGTGTGGGCTCCCCCCATACGGACCGCGCAGCTCGACGCTGTCTTCCTCGCGACGATGCTCGGCGAGGGCTCGGACAAGGACTCATGCATCGACAAGTTCGGCGTATCCTCCGTTCGCCTGGACTTCTGACCATCGCAGAGACGCGGCGCGACAGCGACCTCATCCCCGAGCGGAGCTGGGGCGATATGACGATCAGCTGCTCCTGCGAAGCACAAGGTGCTGGTCTCGCGGTTGCCGACTCGGCGTCTAGCCGATTTGTGACCGGCTCGGGAAGCTCTGCGGGCACTCCACGGTTGCAATTGGCATGGAGACCGAGCATTCACGAGGGCGGGTACGGGTCGAGCTCTCCCACAAACGGGTCAGGGCGTACCTGGGTCAGGAACTGGTAGCCGACACGACACATCCCCTCCTCGTCTGGGAGGTTCCCTACTACCCGTCCTACTACATCCCGTCATCGGACGTGCGTGCCGAGCTTGTTCCCACGGCCGAGATCGACCACTCCCCGAGCCGGGGCGATGCCGACGTCTACGACGTGAAGGTGGCCCGGGTCACCGTTCGGGGCGCGGCCCGGCGGTATCCGGCCTCGCCGATCGAGGAGATTCGTGACGCTGTCCACCTCGTATGGAACGCCATGGACGAATGGCTGGAGGAGGACGAGCCCGTCTACGTGCATCCTCGCGACCCGTACACTCGAGTGGACATCCTGGCCAGCTCCCGGCACGTCCAGGTCGTCGTCGACGGCGAAACCGTCGCTGACTCGCATCAGCCCCGAATCCTGTTCGAGACGGGACTCCCACCGCGCTACTATCTGCCCCTGCCTGACGTGCGGTTGGACCTTTTGACGCCATCGCAGACGCAGACGCACTGCCCTTACAAGGGCACAGCGACCTACTGGCATCTCGATGTCAAGGGTCATCACTACGATGACTACGTGTGGATCTACCGGGCGCCGCTGCAGGAGAGCCAGAAGATCGCCGGCTTGGCCGCGTTTTACAACGAGAAGGTAGACCTCTACGTCGACGGCGCGCTGCAGGAACGGGCGCAAACCAAGTTCAGTTAAGCGCTGTGATGCCTGAACCCACTGAGTAACGCGCAGCTTCTATCTAAGCGGACCTCGGGCGCGACGTGCCGATCTATCCGCCCAGCCCTGAGACGAGACCGCCTCAATCGACGCGATCCGGTCGCAGCAAGCTCCATTAGCCTCCCGGTGGACGATACGTGGTCTTCTTGGCAGCGGCGGCATCCACTTCGGCTGGCGTAAGGAGCACCACCGTCTGCACCTTGGCCCCACCCCCGGCGCTCACAGCCAGCGCCGCTGCCGCAACTGAGACGTTGTCGGGGTAGTCCGCGACGACGTAGACATCGGTGTCACCGAAGGCGAAGTAGAACGACTCGACCTTCCCGCCGAGACCCTCGATCGCCTCGGTGGCCGCGGCGACCCGGGCCGAGCCCCCTTCGGACTTGACTCCTTTGATCCCGTCGAGGGTGTAGCTGACTTCAAGCAGATACTTGGGCATGAGGTCTCCTTGTGAGCTGATTTCCCCACCATATTCGGGGATCACCCACCACGCACTGAGGACTTTCATCTCCCGACAAACGTGCCTTCGGTGTTGCTCATCCGGCTAGGGCCACCTGAGCCGTATCATCCAGCCGGAAGAATTCCGGGCCGGCCCACCGACACCGGCACGTGCGCGTACCCCTCGAGGCCACATTCTGCCCGGCGACTGTGTTGATACCAATCGGTCGGTCAGACTGACGACCCTCGCCGACTATGAGCGGCCTTTACAGCGTGCCATCCGACCGGCGAGGCGACGACTGGTCAATTGGCGACGACTGGTCAGTTGGCCTCGACCGGTGCCTCGGGTAGCACGACTCGTTCAAGTCCGGAATCGGGAGGAAGACTCCGCTGAACCCGGCTCAGGCCGCGCCAGGGTGGTAATCAAGGCCGGTGACGAGGCGAGGGGCGAGGCGGCTATCTGATCTCAAGGCCAAGGATGGCAGTGACCCTGCTGGGGCTGGGGCAACGCCGCCGGATCTCCGTCAACGTTTCCGGGCGATCACGAACTGGTGGTCGCTGCGCACGCGGTAGATGCCGCGCTCGTCGCGGCCAGCCTCGAGGGCATCCATGATCTCGCGCCGAACCACGTCGGCGTCAGGACCTCGGAGCGCCGGCACCGAAGGTCCGATGCTCGAGACGGCCCGCCAGGCAACATCCGCGTCGGGCCACTCGATGACCGAAACCCGAGCGCCCCGCTCAGTGACGACGAAGCCGGCTGCCTCGAGCATCGCCTCGGCGACGCCCGGTATGGCGATGTCGTTCAGCCGCTTCATCGACCCGTGGTGCGCCTCGGGTGAATGGCGGGCGAGCGGGCGGAAGATGCCGCGGATGTCGAGCGGCGGCCCCTCGCCCCAGAAGCTGATGCCCAGCGGCGCGCCGGGCTTGAGGACCCGGAACGCCTCGTCCAGCGCTTCCTCGCATCCGCCCCAGATGCCGTTGATCGAGATCGCGGCGTCGAACGAGGCATCCGGCCACGGCAGCTCGAACATGGAGCCGAGCCGCAGATCGGCGTCGGGCGTACGGGCGGTCGCCACGGCGAGGAGCTCGGCCGAGGCATCGACGCCCGAGACCGTCGCCCCCATGCCAGCCGCGAGGCGCACGGCGAGGCCGGACCCGCAGGCGACGTCGAGCAGGCTGGTCCCGGGCCCGACGCCCACCCGGCCGAAGATCGCGACGAGCACGTCGATTGCATAGTGCTCGTACAGACAGGCCCAGTCGGCCGCTCGGTGGCCCCATGCTTCGCCGGCCGCCCGCCAATCGTGCCCGTCACCGGGCTCAGCGCCGTCGTTGGTCTCGGCTGCTTCGCCGGTCCGTTGGGGTTGCTGCTCGCATCGCCATGGACCGCATCGTGCACCAGGCGGCGCCAGAAGTCCTGAAGATTGGTTGAAGATGGCGCGACTGCCGTTCGTCAGCTGATCTCCATCCCGGCTCCAAGACTCCGGCGCCGCGTCGGCGGAAAGTGATCGCTGTGGCCGGGCGAGCGCCCGCCGCAATCACAAAGGAGGAGTGGCGATGACCACCACCGATACCCCGACCGTCGACAACGGCGTGAACGTCGAGGCGCTGCGCGGCGCCCGCGAGGCGCTCACGAACCACCCCGAGGCCGCCAGCTTCCAGTGGCGGGCGAGCTGCGAGTGGGTGCGAGGGACCCACAGCCGCACCACGATCACCGACTTCTCCGGCCTCGGCGCGGAGCACGTGCACCGTCAGGCCTACACGGTCGACGCCGACCACCCAGAGGTCTTCGCCTCCGAGGACAACGGTCCCACCCCGCCCGAGATCGCGCTCGCCGCGCTGGCATCGTGTCTCACGGCCGGTGTCGCGACGGTGGCGTCGAACCGCGGCGTCCAGCTCCATTCCGTGAAGGCGACCGTCACGGCCGGGATGGACCTGCAAGGCATCCTCGGCATCGACGGTGATGTGCGCAACGGCTTCGACCAGGTCACCGTGACCTACGACATCGACGCGGACGCCAGTCGGGCGGACCTCGAGGCGATCCTCGCCCAGTCCCAGAAGCGCTCGGCCGTCTTCGACATCATCACCAACCCGACCACCGTCCGGGTCTCCCTCGCCTGAGCGGGCTGCGGACCGGATCCCGAGCACCGAGCTGCCACGACGATGCGAGCGATGCGTGTGACGGTCGTCGTCGTTGGCGCCGGGCAGGCCGGTCTGGCGATGAGCCGTCACCTTGCCGTCGCGGGGCTCGACCACGTCGTGCTCGAACGCGGCGAGGTGGCATCGTCGTGGCGCACCGAGCGCTGGGACTCGCTCAGGCTGCTCACCCCGAACTGGATGTGCCGTCTGCCGGGGTACCAGTACGAGGGGCCGGACCGCGACGGCTACCAGACGGCGGCGGAGACCGCCGGCTGGCTCGAGGCCTACGCCTGCCGCACCGGCGCCCCGGTCCGCACGCGGGTCACGGTGCTGCAGGTGCGGCGGACGGCCGGCGGCTTCGAGGTCGCGACCGACGACGGCTGCTACCTCGCCGCGGCCGTCGTCGTCGCGGCGGGTGCGTCGAGCGACGCCGCGGGTCCCCGCGGTCGCGGCCGAGCTGCCCCGCCGGATCAACCAGGTGACCGCCATGCGCTACCGGAGCCCTGCACAACTCGACGCCACGGGCGACGTGCTCGTGGTCGGTGCGTCGGCCTCGGGCGTCCAGATCGCGGACGAGCTCCGACGCTCAGGACGTTGCGTTACCCTTGCGGTCGGCGAGCACGTCCGGCTCCCGCGCACCTACCGAGGCCGCGACATCTACTGCTGGCTGGCGGCGATCGGCCAGCTCGATGAGCGCTACGACGAGGTCGAAGACATCGAGCGGGCGCGCCGCCACGCCTCGGTGCAACTCGTCGGCAACCCGACCCGGATGCCGCTCGACCTCAACGCGCTCTCCGCCGCCGGCGTCGACCTCGTCGGCCGGCTCATGCGGGTGTCCGGCGCGGTGGCGCAGTGCTCCGGCGCGCTTGCCGAGCCTGACGGCGAACGCGGATCTGAAGCAGGCGCGCCTCCTCCAGCGCATCGACGACTTCGTCACCGAGCACGGGCTCTCGGGCGAGGTCCCCGGGCCCGACCGGCCGGCGCCGACCCGCCTCGGTGCGGTACCCACGGAGGTCGACCTCGAGCGGTTCACCACCGTGGTTTGGGCAACCGGGTACCGCCCCTCGTATCCGTGGCTGGACCCGGCTGCCTTCGATCGCCGCGGCCGGGTCGCGCACGACGGTGGCGTCTCCCCGGTCCCGGGACTCTATGTTCTCGGGCTCCCATTCCTCCGGCGACGACGCTCGAACCTGATCGCGGGGGTGGGGGACGACGCGGCCGAGTTGCTCCCGCACCTACTTGCCTACCTCCACGGCGCAGGTCCCCCCCGGGTCGAACGCCGATCCTGCCGCTCAGTCATCGAGGGGGCGGGCGAGCAGCGCGTTGCGGACCCGATGGACCACCGCATCGACGGGGCGTGACGACCCGATCGCCGCGAGTTCAGCGGCGCGGGCCCCGCCGAGCCCGCTCTCGAGCTCGTCACGCGTGGCGAGTGCCACGTCGCGCAACCTTGCCGACATCGGCGTGACGCCGAACATGAAGTGCGCCTCGATCGCTCCGATCAGTTCCACCGCCAGCTCCGCTTGGCCGATGCGGTGCAGCGCGATGACGCAGCGCGACAGCGTGTGCCACTGCTGAGCCCACTCGCCGGAGCGGTACCAAAGGTCGACGGTCTCCGCTAACCCCGCGCAACCGCGCTCGAGATCGCCGAGGTGGACGAGGAACCCGCACGCCTCGGTCAGCGCGAACGCGCCCATCCACCGGTTCCCCGCCATCCGTGCGAGTTCGTCCGCCCTGAGGAAGGCCGCCAGCGCTCCCTCGTCGCTGCGACTGGCGAAGCCTTCGGCGACAGCGACCGAGGCGAGGTCGGTCGGGCTGCCGGTCACGGCGGCGAGCCCGCGGGCGCGGGCGATGTAGTTGGCGGCGCCTTCGAGATCGTCGTTGGCGCTCATCCCGACCGCCCCCATGTAGCACGCGTGCACGATCCGCGACGCGACGCCGGACGCCTCCGCCAACTCCACCTGGCGTTCCGAGGCGTGAAATGCGCCGACGTCGTCGTTCAGCACGAGCAGCGTGTTCCCGAGTGCCCGCTCCGCGAGCCCGCTCGGCTCGACGCCGAGACGCGTCTTCCAAGGCGCGAGTCTCGTGGGCCAGGGCGACCGCGAGCTCGAACTCGCCCCGGACCCACGCGCCGTAGGCACGGACTCCCGTGAGCAGCGGCGCGAGGGGGTGCTCGAGTGCATCCTCCGCCCGGCAAGCGGCATCCGCCCAGGCGAAGAGTTCATAGCGCATGGCCCGCATGGCGAACTCCCGTGACGACACGATGAGCCCGATCGCCGTGTCGAGGTCCCCAGTCTCGAGGGCGAAGCGCTGCGCGGCGCGCAGGTCCGCGAACGACGCGTCCGCTACTTCGATCGCCTGCGGCTCGCCCGGCGTACGAATCTCCTCCTCGACGAAGCGCGCCAGCGCAGCGAAGCGCGCTGCATGCGACCCGAAGACCTCGGCGCGACGGTCGTAGCTCATGCGGCTCCGGCCGTACTCACGAAGCGTCTCGAGCAGCTCGTAACGGGTGCCGCCGCCGGTGGGGCGGCGAACCGACACCATGGAGCGCTCGACGAGGCGCGTGAGCAAGTCGAGCGCGTCGCCCGAGCGGCACGTCGACTCGGCCGACGCGAGGTCGAAGGGCCCGGCGAAGACGGCGAGGGCGCTGAACAGCTCCTGCTCCTCGGGCGCGAGGAGGTCGTAGGACCAGCTGATGGCGTCCTCCATCGTCCGGTGGCGGGGGTCGCCCCCACGGCGGGAGGCCTTCAGCAGACCGAAACGTTCATCGAGGCGCGCCGCGATCTCTGCGAGGTCGATCGTCCGGGCCCGTGCCGCTGCGAGTTCGATCGCGAGCGGGATCCCATCGAGGCGCCGGCAGATCTCGACGACCGAACTCGCGTTCTGCTCGCTGAGCTCGAATCCCGGATCGGACGCGCCTGCTCGCTCAACGAAGAGCGCCACCGCCGGGGCGCTGTCGAGGCCACCCCCGGCGAGGGCCCCGGCGCCGGCGTCTCCCGTCGACAGTGGATCGACCGACCACACTTGTTCACCGGGGAGCCCGAGCGGCTCGCGGGAGGTCGCCACGATGGAGACGGCCGGCGCCTCCCGGACGATTCGGCCGGCGAGGGACGCCACCGGCTCGACGAGGTGCTCGCAGTTGTCGAGCACGACGAGTGAACATCGCAGCCGCAGCGTCTCGATGATTGCGTCCCCAATGGAGCTGCCACGCCGGAAGTGGACGTCGATCGCCGTCGCGACGGCCTCGAGTGTGGCGTCCTCGTCGCCGACGGCTACGAGCTCGACCAGCTTCACCCCGTCGGGGTAGCGGTCGGCGATGCGGCGCGCCAGCTCCAAGCCCACCGACGTTTTGCCGACCCCCCCCGGACCGACGAGGGTGATGAGGCGGTGCTCCCGGAGGGCTGCGGCGAGGCGCTCGAGGAGCGACTCGCGGCCGATGAGCGTTTGCATCGCGGCGGGGAGCGTCGGTTCTGCCGGTGGCACTGGCGCCTCGTGTTCGAGAGCGGGCCGCTCGAGCGTCTCCACGGTGGCGATGAACTCGTAGCCCCTTGCCGTGGACGGTCCGGATGATCGCCTGGCGGCTGCCGTCATCCCCGACCGCCTGGCGCACCGACTTGATGCGCGTCGTGAGCGCCGACTCGCTCACGAAACGGTCGCCCCAGACGTCGTCGAGGAGCTGCTCCTTGCGGACGACCTCACCCCGGTGCTCGACGAGGTAGCAGAGCACGTCGAACGCTTGCGGCTCGAGCTTCACCTCCCGACCGTCGCGGCGAAGGGTGACCCGGGCGACGTCCAGCTCGCAGTTGGCAAAGCGAAGGATCACCGGCGCACCGTCCGCGACGCTCTCGTCAATAGTCTCGCGCATCGGCACCGGAACCGACGACGTGCACACCGAACGGCGGGCCAACTCACGGGTACCCCGTGCCTAGGGCGCAGGCGCCTGACCAGCGGTTTCTCGCCCGGGGGAGTAGGCGGAGATCGGGTTTATCGGGGCTTTTTCTCGGGCCCTACTCAGCCTCTGCCCTCGCTGTCCTATACAGGCCGGGCGCGTCGCGTGCTGCTCTTACGCCGCCCATTCGCGGGAGACGGTTTCAAAGAGATGCGGGTCGACGATGGGTACCATGATGTCTTGCGTAGGAGGGCGCCGCCGGGTCCTCCGCGGGAAGGACTGAGTCCACCTCCGAAGCCATTCCCGTCATAGCGGTGGCCTCTTCCTCGGCCTGAGATGCGGACCGCAGGCGTAGGAGGGAGACGCCATGTCTACGTCGAATCCCGAGCGCCTCAATCTCGACCAGCTCGTCGCCAGGCCAAGGAGCTGCGCGACGCCTCCCGTAACGGCGAATCCAGCGCGGTCGAACGGTTCGCCCGTCACCACCCGAGTGCACCCTCAGGGCCCTTCCCGCTGGCCGCCGCTCAGCTGGTCATCGCCCGTGAGCTGCGCTTCGCCAGCTGGCCGCAGCGCAAGGCGGCGGTCGAGGCCCGCGTTCCCACTCCCGAGCGGCGGGCCGAGATGTTCGTGACGGCATCGGTTGGCCGCCGCCCGAGCGAGGCCGAGGGCATCCTCGACGCCGTCCTTGACATCGCCCGTTACAGCCTGGAGGCTGCCGCCTGCTCACCCTGACCTGCCCTATGCACGGTGGCGCCCTCGCCCGCGGCCATACCTTGCGGTTTCGCGGTCGAGTCTCGGTCGAGGTGGCGGTGCATGAGGCCGCACAGGTTGTGCCCTGTGCGGTTGCGCTATTCGACGTGATGCCTCGGCCATGGGCCTCTTGGATGGCGTCGCCTGGCCATCCCGGGGTCGGAAGTTCGAAGACTGCCGGTCTGGAGCGAGTCGGCGGGAGGACCCCCCGGCTCGTTGTCGGCGTATGTGTGGAGGTTGTTGGCCTGTTATAACACAGATTTGTGTTATCTCAGGAAGTTGTGTAGAGTGACCGGCGTGCCGAGTGACGGTGAGATCACTTTTGCCGACCATGCCGGCCGGTTCTATGCCCGCCGCTACGGGATGGCCCCGATGGTGGGCCGCCTACTCGGATACCTGGCGGTCTGCGATCCACGGGAGCAGAGCATCGCGGAACTGGCCGACGGCCCTGCTGGCAAGCCGAAGCGCCATCGCCGGCGCGGTCAACACGCTGGAGAGCCTCGGGCTCATCCGACGATCCCGGGCGGCGGGCGAGCGGATGGACCGGGTGTTCATCGACCTGTCGTCGCCCCGGGCGACTGGGCTTCGACCTCTCCGAGTACCAGGAGCAGGGCGAGCTGGCCCGAGAGGGTCTTCGCCGCCTCGGGGACGCCCCGCCTGAACGGCGAGCGATCTTGTTGGAGTGGGCGGCGTTCGCCGATTTCCTGGTGGAGCGGCTTCCCGTGCTGGAGCAGGAGTGGAAGGAGCGGCGGGAGAAGCTGCGAGCCGCCGGCGAGCTCCCTGAGGTCCCGGGTCCCCATCGAGAGGGCAGAGCGCGATGACAGGCCAGACCAGCGCGCCGGGGATCGTGGCCAGGGACGTGTGCAAGTCGTTCGGCAGCCATCTGGTGCTCGACAAGGTGAACCTGACCGCGGATGAGGGCTCGATCCTCGCGCTGCTGGGTCCGAACGGGGCCGGCAAGACCACGATGGTCCGCATTCTCTCGACCCTGATCTCGTCCGATTCCGGCTCCATGCACATCGCCGGTCACGACGTGGTCACCGACCCCGATGGGGTGCGCGGCGCTCATCGGGGTCACCGGCCAGTTCTCGGCCGTGGACAACTTGCTCACCGGGGCCGAGAACCTGCGGTTGATGGCCGACCTTCGCCACCTCGGCCGCGGCGCCGGGCAACGGCGGGTGACCGAGCTGTTGGAGCAGTTCGACCTCACCGACGCCGCCGACAAGCCACTGTCGACCTACTCGGGCGGGATGCGACGGCGACTCGACCTCGCCATGACCCTCGTCGGCGAGCCCCGGGTGATCTTCCTGGACGAGCCCACCACCGGCTTGGACCCGCGCAGCCGCCTCACCATGTGGGAGATCGTCCGCGAGCTCGCCTCAGCCGGAGTCACCATACTGCTCACCACCCAGTACCTCGACGAGGCGGACCAGCTGGCCGACCGGATCGCGGTGCTCGACCAGGGCCGGATCGTCGCCGAAGGAACCCCGGCTGAGCTGAAGAGCCGGATCCCCGGCGGGCACGTCCGACTCCACTTCGCTGGTCCCGACCTGCTGCGCTCGGCGGTCGGGCTACTCCCGGCGGCTGCTCCTGACCAGGACCAGTTGGTCCTGCAGGTCCCCGCAGATGGCACCGTGGACTCTCTCCGTGAGCTGCTCGACGAGTTGCACGAGGCCCGTATCGCCGTCGAGCGGCTGTCGATCCACACCCCGGACCTCGATGACGTGTTCCTCGCCGTCACCGGCAGTCATGTCACCGGCCGGCCCGACGAGGACTCCACACCGCAAGGAGTAGCGCAACGATGACCACGCTCGCCTACACGCTCAGCGACTCGCGGGTCATGCTGCGCCGCAACCTCAAGCACCAGCTCCGCTACCCCTCGATGACTCTGATGCTCGTCGGCCTGCCCATCGTGTTCCTCCTGCTGTTCGTCTACGTCTTCGGCGGTCAGCTCGGTGCTGGCCTCGGCGCGCACGACGGCCGCGCCGCCTACCTCGACTACGTGGTGCCCGGGGTGCTGCTGATCACCGTGGCCTCAGCCGTGCAAGGCACCTCGATCATGGTCGCCATGGACATGACCGGCGGCATCATCGACCGGTTCCGCACTATGGCCATCGCCCGCGCCTCGGTCCTCACCGGGCACGTGCTCGGCAGCCTGATCCAAACCCTGGCCGGCCTCGCCATCCTGATCGGCGTCGCCTTCGGTCTCGGGTTCCACTCGAGCGCCGGGCCGCTCGAGTGGCTCGCCGCCATCGGGATACTGGCCCTGTTCGCCTTCGCGCTGATCTGGCTGGCGGTCGCGCTCGGGCTTGGCCGCCAAGAGCGTCGAGACCGCCAGCAACACCCCGATGATCCTGACGCTGCTGCCGTTCCTCGGCAGCGGGTTCGTGCCCACCCAACACGATGCCGGCCGGGCTACGCCAGTTCGCCGAGTACCAGCCCTTCACCCCCGTCGCCGACACCGTGCGCGGACTGCTCACCAACGCCGCCATTGGCGACCACGCTTTCGCCGCCACTGCGTGGAGCGTCGGTATCGCCCTCGCGGCCTACCTCTGGGCCACCCGCCTCTACAACCGGCGCCGAGCAGCCGAGCCAAAATGAGCGGGACCATCCAACGCCATGGGTGCCGGCTTTGCGGTGACCCATCAGACGCAGACCCTGGTCTTGCCATCATCTCGGCCGAACTCCCGTCGGGCAGACCTCGGCACGGGACGTGCTTCGGCGTGATCATCCAGCCGCTGGCATGCCGCGATAGCGAACCTGGGCCGGGTAACCCACCCAGCTGTTTTCATGGTCGAGAGTGCTGGTCGACTCCGTTATCGGTGAAGGGCTGAACGAATCTTCGGCAGTGCGAGCGATCTGACCCGGTTAGGGTCGGGAGATGAGTCGCGAAGTAGTGACGGGGTACTGCTGGCCGCAATCAGTCGCCCCGGGCGGGCAGGTTGGTCTGCACATGTCGTCGTCGGATGGGCGGCAGGTGCGAGTCGAGGTGGCACGGGTCGGCGCCCGACGGGAGGTCGTGTTCGGTGCCGACGCAGTCGCGGTCGACGAGCACGAAACGCCGAAGGACGCCTCCTCGAAGGGGTGCGGTTGGCCTATTGCTCTCACACTGGACGTCGGCCCGAGATGGCGGTCGGGCTACTACGAGGTTGTCATGGAGATCGAGGTCGGCGGCAAGGCGAGACGCGACTATGCGTTCTTCGTCGTTCGTCCGCCTTCCGGCGTACGCATCGTGGTCGCACTGGCGACCAATACGTGGCACGCCTATAACGATTTTGGCGGACAGAATCTGTATACAGGCGGCACCCAGGTTGGCATGCAGCGGCCGATGTCGGCGGGTTACCTTTACAAGCCGCCGGGCAAGGGCCGTCGCGTGACAGGTACGGGCGAGCCCGACCCTCAGAACGCGGCTCACGTCGGCTATGTCCAGATCAACCACTTGTCGGGCTATGCCGGTTCGGCAGGTTGGCCCGATTGGGAGCTCCCGTTCATCGAGTGGGCCGAACACGAGGGGTTCGAGATCGGTGTGTGTGCGAATGCTGATCTCGATGAACACCCTGAGGTGTTGGACGGCGCCCATTTGTATCTCTCCGTCGGACACGATGAGTACTGGTCTCGTGGAATGCGCGACACGGTCGAATCATTCATCGCGAGCGGTGGAAATGCGGCGTTCTTCTCGGGCAACACTTCGCTGTGGCAGGTACGTATCGAGGGTGACGATCACGACGTGATGGTCGGGTATAAGGGCTTCTTCAAGAATGATCCGCTGATGGGAACCGGTAGCGAGGCAGAGGTGACGACGTTCTGGTCCGACGTGGTCGTCGGCCGTCCCGAGAACCACATGACCGGCGTCTCATTCACCCGGGGCGGCTATCACCGTATAGGTCGCAATGTGACCGCCGGCCTCGGTGGCTACATCGTGCATCGCCCCGGTCACTGGATCTTCGACGGCACCGGGCTCGGGTACGGCGACGTGCTTGGTGCGGGAGCGACCGTCGTCGGATATGAGTGCGACGGGTGCGTGTTCACCTACCGTGACGGGCTGCCGTATCCGACCGGCGAGGACGGCACCCCCTCAACCTTCGAGATCCTCGGCACGTGTCCGACGCAGCACTTCACGCGCGAGACGGCGCCACGTCCACCCAAGCCGGGCGAGCCGAGCGAGTTGGAGTACATTGCGTCACGCGTGTTCGGGACGCGTGACCCCGAGGCGATGGAACGCATCCGTCACGGCCATGCAGTACTTGGTGCGTACACGAATGAGGCGGGGGCGACGGTGATGACGTCGGGGTCGACCGACTGGGCTCACGGGTTGGCGGGGCGAGACCCGCAGATTGAACAGATCACCCGAAACGTGCTGACGCAGTTGGGTTAGATGTGCGAAACGGGACTCGCAGGGCGCGTCGATCCGGGCGGCTCGGCAGAGGACCTCCTCGGGGGACGTGGTGCTCTCCCTTCGTTGTCTGTTTTTCGGTAGTGAGCCGAGTACCCTAGGGTGCTCGACGTCGCAGTAGCAGCGCGGATGTTTGCTGCGTGCCGCAAGAGCGCGATTCGAACGTCTCATCTCGACTCGTGTGGCCCTGCCCGGGTACGCGAGCGGGATCGTCCAGGCCGTGGTCGAGATCGATCATCGGACTGGCCCTTGCGGTGGACGGGTGAGACCCACCTAGCAGCGGTAGACGCGCTCCGCATTGCTGGCAAAGACCTTCTCCCGGGCTTCGCTGTCGAGGCCGGCCGTCACGGCGCTGAACGTGGCGTAGAGCTCGTCGAAAGTGCCGTACATCGCGTCAACGGGAAAGTTACTCGCGAACATGCAGCGGTCGATGCCGAAGGCATCGATGGCGTATTCGAGCCATGGTGCCAAGACATCGACGCGCAGGGACTGCAAGGGCATCGCCAAGCCGGAGAGCTTGCACACGACGTTGTCGCCGAGGCTGGCCAGCGCGTCGATGCCGGCCCGCCATAGGGCGCGCTCGTCTTCGGTATTCGACCGGGGCCATCCGGTGTGCTCGACGACAACGATCAGACCGTCGAAGCCGACGAGCTGTGTCGCCGCCGATCCAAGTTGATCGGGATGAGTCATCAGCTCGAACAGCAGGTTCCTCTCCCGCAGGGCGTGGAGCACTTCGGGCTCGGGGAGAGGGCCCATGTTGGCCCCCATCGGACGAACCCCACGGAAGCGTGAAGCACTCATCTGCCGGTCCAGGAGCTCGATGGTCTCGGCCACCGAGTCGGTCGGCGGGAGACCGCCGATGATTGCGTCGGGACCTCCGTTAGCATGAGCGTTGGTATCGAGCTCGATCGTTTCGTCGATCGAGTGCGGACCGGTCGCGGCCGCGACGTTGATGAACTTGTCAACGTTCCATCGGGCCGTCTCTGCCCTGTACGTTTCGACATCGAAGCGGCGGAACATCCTCGAGGCATCACCGGCGCCGTGCGCCTGAGGACGCGATAGGTACGGGTACCAGTCGGTGCGGGCGGGGTCCCAGAGGTGGACATGAGCGTCGACGACGCGGGCGGGCTGGGCGGTCATGAAACCCCCATGGATGGTCGGTGACCGGTGGCAGCGACGATCTCCCGTAGCGTGCCGTCGAGCCAATCGGGGACGGCGGGACCGCCGTAAGTGATGCTGCCGATTGTTCGGGGGTGACTGCGAAGGCCGAGCCAGCCGGCGCCTATCACTAGTTCCGCACCGGCGAGAGCCGTTGCCTCGGAGTCGCCGAGCAGGTGCGCGACGAGCTCTCCGACCGGTTGGACGGCTTCGTCCTCCGAGGCCTCGATGCTCACCGTGTAGGCCGAGATGCGCCCTTTTGTCGCTCCGGCGGCCGCTCGTGCCAGCTGCGCCGAGGCCTGGGCTTGGCTGCGTCCTCCTGTGGTGACGGCGTCGGTGAGGGTGACCAGCTGGACCGGACGGGCGGCGCTGGCGCTGTAGTCGGCGGCCGCCCGGGACCATCCGGCGTCGGTATGAATGCGCTCGACGATCCCGTGGTGCTCGGTCAGCACCCCCTCCCAACTATCCGTCGGGAAGGTCGTGGTATCTCGACCGGCGGGGGCGACGACGATGGCGTCGATCGCCCCGGCGGCTTCGACGGCTGTATCCAGCGCATAGGCGGCGGCGGAAAAGCCGTGAGCGACGCCGACGCGGTGGCAGGTGACGGACCGGGCCTCGAGTGCGGCTGTCAGAGACGCGGCCAATCGCGGGCGGTCGGTGACGATGACACAGGAGCGCACCTGCGACCATGCGACCTTGGCGGGGGCCGGCTCGTCGAAGATCGGGCCGAACCGGGGGTTGCCGCCGCCACCGCTCGTCTGGCTGGTTTCCGCCGTGGCGAAAGCGCTTGGGACGGTCGCCTCGAGCACCCGGGCGAGGGAGACCGCCTTCTGGCTCCCCACCACCTCGAGAAGACGGGGCTCGTCGACTACCGCCACCTCTGAGCCGCCGGCGAAGAGCACTTGGCCTGTGCACCATCCGAATTCGTCACCGACGAGATATGCGCCAAAGGGCCCGAGGTCCTCGGGGCCCGCCATGGAGATGAAGGAGATTCCGCCGCCGCCTGAGGTCCGGCCCGCCTGACGAGCGCGCTCGAGGGCAGCGGCAACCATGCGGGTGGCGGCGATGGGCGACATGGCGTTGATACTCACGCCGAGCGGCGCCTGCCGGCCCAGCTGCCACGTGAGGGCGGCGACGGCCCGCTTGGCGCAGCTGTAGGCGCCGGCGTCTGCGGCCCGCCATCCCGAGCCCGAGGTGACGCCGAGGACACGGCCGTGCCCGGCGGCGGCCATGAGCGGCAGCGCCGCCTCGAGCACGTTGAGGTAGCCCCCGAGATGCACGGAGAGCACCGCCAGCCAGTCTTCCTCGGTGCCCTCGGCGAAGAAGGTCGGCCGGGTGATGCCCGCGACGTTGACGACAGCGTCGAGTCCGCCCTTGTCGTCGACCAGCTCCTGGAACAGGCCGCGGACAGCATCGCCGTCGGTCACAGACACCGACGAGGCCCGGGCCGAGCCACCCGCCGCCACGATACGACCGGCAGTCGTTTCCTCCGGTTCCGGGAGCCGCTCGGAGCCGTCGAGAGTGACGAGGGGGTCGACGGTGACGACGAACCATCCGCCACGGCCGAGCTCCTCGGCGATCGCCGCACCGATCCCGCCTCCGCCGCCAGTCACGACGACGACCCGCTGACGCGCGCTCACGATGCCGTCGACCGAACCTCGAGCTCCAGGCCTTCGAAGGTGCCGGCCTCGAGCCACTGCTCGAGCAGCTCGCGGTAACCGAACCAGTCGCCCATTCCGCGGCCGTAGTTGCCGTTTCGGGGGTTCAGCATTTCCGGGTGGCCCTCGTTGTTGATGCGCGACGGCGTGCAGGCGGACATGACGGCGCTGCCGTCGACGAAGGAGTCGACGATCTTCTGCGTCCACGCTTCCTCGGCTTCGGCGCTCACGTCGAACACTTCGACGCCCCGCTGTTTCAGCAGCCTGACGGCGCCGCCGATGAACTCCGCCCCGAGCACGGCCAGCTGCGTGTAGTTGACGGTCACCACCGCCTGCTGTCCCGGTGCCGGCATGACGAACATGTTCGGGAAGCCACGGCTCATCATCCCGAACAAGCTGGTGGCACCGTCGGCCCACTTCTCGGCCAGGGTGACATCGCCGCGACCGACAATCTCGTGGCCGGTCCGACGAAACAGCGGGGTGAGCTCGGCCTCGAAGCCGGTACCGTAGATAATGCAGTCGACCTCGTACTGCTGCCCGCCAACGACCGGGCCCTGTTCGGTGATCCGCTCGATCCCGGCCGGGCAGTCGATCAGCGTGACGTTGGGATTGTTGAATGCCGACAGGTATTCGTCGTGGAAACACGGCCGCTTGCACAGGTACCGGTAGTACGGCTTGAGGATCGCGGCCGTGGTCGGGTCGGCCACCAGCTCCTCGACCCGACGCCGGTGCTCCTCCATGATCCGGAAGTCGAGCTCCTCTGCGCTGCGCAGGAACTCAGCCGTCGTCATACCCTCGCCCCGCGGGGGGTGGTGGACAGCGGCGTAGTGGTGCGTCCACCCGTCATCCACCTGGTCGACTTCGACGGGCCGACCCAGCATGATCGCCTGGAAGTTGTCCATTCGGGCCCGCTGCCAGCCTGGCTCGAGCCCGTGGGCGAAGGCGGCATCGGTGGGTCGGTTACCCCGCTCGCCGATGGCGGACGGCGTGCGCTGGAACACGTAGACCTTCCTCGCCGACTCAGCCAGCGGCGGCAGGCACTGGATGCCAGTCGCCCCGGTGCCGAGGAGGGCGACGGCCTTGCCCGCCAGTCCGGTGAGGCGCTCGTGCGGCCCGCCGCCGGTGTACTCGTAGTCCCACCGCGCCGTATGGAACGAGGGACCGGCGAAGTCCTCCATGCCCGGGATCACGGGCAGCTTCAGGAGGTTGAGGATCCCGACGGCCAGCACGTACCATCGGCTGGTGACCACGTCGCCGCGGTCGGTGCGGATGCGCCACCGCGCCGCGTCCTCGTCCCAGGCGGCGCGGGTCACCCCGGTGTGGAACAAGGCGTCGGCCACGAGGTCGAAGCGGTCGGCGATCGCCTCGAGATGGCGCAGGATCTCCTCGCCGAAAGCGTAGCGGCGGGTGGGGACATATCCGAGCTCTTCGAGCATCGGGAGGTAGATGTACGACTCGATGTCGCACATCACGCCCGGGTATCGGTTCCAGTACCAGGTGCCACCGATGCCCCCCGCCTGGTCGACGACGCGGATCCGCTCGAGCCCGGCCCTGCGGAGCTGCGCTCCGGCAAGGACCCCGGCGATCCCGCCACCGACGATCACAACATCGACATCGTCGGCGATTGGGCCGCGCTCGGTGAACGGTGTAAAGGGGTCGTCACGGTAGCGGGAGAAAAGCTCGTCGGTTCCCAGGTCGCGGATGTCAGCGCGGCCGGGTACCAGCCTCTTGTCGCGCTCGGCGAGATACCTGGCGCGGACTGACTCGGGGTCGTAGCTCGCGGCCGTTGGATCCAACCCACTCATGTGGCAATACTAGGTCAGGTCTGGTTACCGACCTCGAGGCTCGGAGCTCCGGGAGGTGGCGGGCCGCAGCGCCCGGATGAAAGCATCGGAGCCGTGTGCGTGGAATTCACGCGTTCGCGATCTCAAGGGAGATCGAGGACTCCGTCTCGAGGATCCGGGAGCCAAGGAGCCGGCGATCCCGACATCCCGAACGACTACAGGGCGTTGAGGTGTCCGTCAACCCGAAGGTGCGTCACCGCTTCCACCGGGAACGCGAAACGGCCCGTGCACGGGAACGTTCGGCAGGCTCGGACAGGCCTAAGGACGACCCGCGGCAGTCTGGCGACCTAGGTGACCGAATCGCCTGCCGGGAACGGCACCGGCCCCCGGGGCTCACAGGTGTCGAAACTCTAGAGCTACCGGTGGTGAGACAGCGAAACGCCGGTCATCGTGCTGTTATCTGTGGCTCTTGTTGCCGCCGGGGTTGGAGAAGTCGACCTCCTCTGCCGTGGCCGTCCCGTTCGTGCGGCCCGGGTAGCTGACCCAGGTCATGCAGATATTGAGTTCGTCGATCACGTTCGAGGCTTCGATCTTCGCCCCGTTGTCGAGCTCCATGGTTGAGGTTGTGTGGGCATCTTCGATGAGTGTCACGTCATAGCCCAGGGCGAGGGCGCCGTAGGCCGTGGCGCGGATGCACCAGTTGGTCGATGCGCCGGCCAGTGCGACGTGTGTCGCCCCCAGCTTGGCGAATAGCTCCTCCAGTTCGGTCCGCTCGAACGACGAGTTGAAATTCTTATGGATCAGCGGCTCTCCCTCGGCGGGTACCAGTTCCGGCACCCACTGCCACTGCGGGCTCCCGTAAGGCAGTTCCTCGTCCGAGTGCTGCACCCACACGACGGGCACGTCTTCGGCTCGTGCCCGTTCAACGGCGCGCGCCACGTTTTTGATGATCCGCGCAGGATCCCACGATCCGTCCATTACGCCGACTTGTACGTCGACTACGAGCAAGACCCCGCTGCTACCCTCGCGAACAGTTGCCATGATGATCTCTCCCACACTCGGCAGCGAACGATCCTGAATATTAGAGCGATGCGGTGATGCCGGGCGGGTCGAAAAGACCGTGTTGGTGCACCGCCATCGAGGCGTCGGTCCCGCTGGCTCTCGCCGTGTTCGACTCAAAGCTGCTCGACTGCCCGACCAGATCAGAAACGTAGGCGCCCTTTCCGGTCGGCGTCGCGGTTCTTCGGAAAGGTCGGATCTAGGAAGCCACACCTACCTCGCTGGAGCAGTGTTTGCAGGTCGTCGCAGCCAACGGGAGATCGTCTGACAGGCACTTGGGGCAAGCTTTGGTCGGTGCTGGATCGCCAAAGACCGCCGTACCGCGCTTCATCATATAGGTCCGGTACGGCACCACGAGGGCGAAGTAGACCACGGCCATGAATATGACGAAGTAGATGATTGCGGAGATGAACGCGCCGACGTTGATTGTTTGACCGTTGATCGTCCAGCCGAGTCCGTTGGAACTCTTGCCACCAACTGAATTGACAAGTGGCGTAACGATGTTGTCGGTAAACGCCTTGATCAGCGTACTGAAGGCGAGTGCGACGACCAGGCCGACAGCGATGACGATCAGGTCACCCTGCATTAGGAAGTTCTTGAATCCTTTGAGCATTGTCGCTCCTCCTCGTTTACGGCAGTCGTCTGCAGCCAATCTTCGTGCCCACGGTATCGCCTCAGCCAAGCCCAGGCACCGATCCCGTCAGAGCGTGGCCGGCACATGGCGGATGATGCTTCTGCGTTGCGCGACGATCATCATCGTCACCCTTCTGGCCGAGGCGTCGTACCTGTCTCGGACGTGCGTCAATAATTCTGGCAATATCGGCACATGGTGGTCCTGCGTTCCATGACTGATTCCGATATCCCGGATGTCGCTAGAGCCTGGGACCTCGCTTTTCAGGCCATGCGCGCCACGTACGGACTCCCGGTTCTCCACGTGATCCGGGCGGACGAACTCAGACTTCAGAATCGCATCCGCCACTTCCTCGCCACCGACCCTGCTGGGTCGTGGGTGGCCGACGATGCCGGAACGATTGCCGGTCTGTCCCAATCTTTCGTGCGCGAGGGCTATTGGGTCTTGTCGTTGCTGGCTACTGTGCCGGAGTTTCAGCGACGTGGTGTGGGACGCGATCTGCTCGTACGAGCCATGACCAACACTGACTCCCATAGTCCTGGCTGCATCCAATGCTCCCGGGATCCATCGGCAATGACATTGTATGCGTCGGTCGGGTTCTCTCGTCATCCTGCGGTCATCGGTTGGGGCACCATCCGCCCGGGCACGGTTCGCGTCGATCCTCGGGTACGCCACTCTGATGAACGGGGCCTCGAGGTTGTCGACATGGTCGACCGTCTCCTCCGGGGTTCCGCCCGCGCGGTGGACATCAGGGCGATGTTGAACGAACCGGGCAACCGTCTTCTTCTCATCGATGACCAGGGCTATGCCGTGGCGAAGGACGACCGGATCGTGACACTCGGTGCCCGCGACGAAGACGCGGCGACGGCGCTGCTCAAGACGGCTCTGGCAGAGATGGGTGAGGGCGCGGTCGTTCAAGTCAACTGGCTCACTGCGGGACAACAGTGGGCCATCCGGACCCTCGTTGATGCCGGTGTGGAGCTTCACCCTTCTGGCCCGATGATGGTGCGCGGCTTGAGTGGGCCGCCGGCCCCGTACATTCCGAGCGGCGGTTACGGCTGACCCGGCGCCGAACCCTTTGTCGAAAGTTGAGGTCGCAATGGACGAACCCCCGGCCACTCGACGACATAGCACCAGGGCAAGACGGTCACAGTGGGAAACCCGTCAGACGGGGTGGCCGTGCCTTCCGCCGGTGTCTCTCCCGGCGCCGATCCCCAGCGCTGCAACTCGAGCTTCGCTTCCACCATGGAATTCGCCCACAAGCCGAAGGTGGACACGGTCGCATCGGCCTCGCCTGTGAGAGGCATGCCGATCGAATTCTTGACGTGGGGCTGCTCCCCGAGGTCGACCTGGACGCTTCTCCGGGGCGTCCCACGTCCCATCCTGTCGTGCCAGTTCTGCCTGGGCGGCATGACTTATTCCTCGCATCCCAGGTCTGGCGAAGGTGCGCTGGTCGTCACCCCGCGGGTAGGCACAGATGTCCGGCGCGCTTGGCTCCTGGCGATCCTGTCAGCACGGAACCAACTTCCCGTTCTAAGCGCTACCGTGGTCCGATGACGAGAATCGGTGTTCAGTTGCCCAACTTCTCCGGATTCGATTCCGGCGACTTGTTCGATCACATCGCTGGTCTGGCGACGACGGCGGAGAATTCCGGTTTCGACTCGGTGTGGGTCATGGATCATTACTTCCAACTGCCACCACTCGGTGGGCCAGACCAACCCATGTTGGAGGCCTACACGCTGCTCGGCGCCTTGGCGGCGCGGACCAGGCGGGTGCAGTTGGGAACGCTAGTTACCGGCGTGACCTACCGCAACCCGGGGATCCTGGCCAAGATCGTAACGACGCTGGACATCGTGTCGCAGGGCCGAGCCATCCTCGGAATCGGAGGTGCGTGGTACGACGTAGAACACAATGGCCTCGGCATCGAGTACCCGAGCGATCGGGTGCGTCTGGACATGCTCGAAGAGGCGGTTCAGGTGTGCCGGGCCATGTTCACCGGTGATGACGTCAGCTTCACGGGAAAGCACTACCGGCTGGACCACGCCCGCAATCTGCCGCGGCCCGTGCAGGCCGGAGGGCCGAAAATCATGATCGGTGGCGGCGGCGAGAAGCGAACCCTGCGGCTGGTGGCCCTCTACGCGGACAAGTGCAACGTTACGGGTGACGTGACCACACTCTCCCGCAAGGTTGATGTGCTCCATCGTCACTGCGCGGAGGTTGGCCGCGACCCCGTTGAGGTGGACATAACGTGGATGACCCCGCTGATCCTGACGACTTCGGAAGAGAATACGGCCGAGATGCGCAGCATCCTGACAGCGAGTGGGTCCGCTGAAGAGGTCGCCGGGTTCACCGTCGGACAGCCTCATGAGATTCCCGAGCTCGTGGCCGGTCATATTGAAGCGGGTGCGGCCGAAGTCATCTTCAGCCTCCCCTTCGCCGACATGGCGGGAATTGCCGCGGTCGGTCAGGCGTTTGGAAGATCAGGTTCTTGAACACCCGGTGCCGGCCGAGCGATGAATCGGAGCACGTGCCGGTGTGGCGCTGGCGGCGGCGGAGTTAGAACCTGTCACACCCGGCTTACCGAGGCGACCCCGAGGGCCTACCCATCGACCTCAGAAATGGCAAGTTCCGGACAGTTGGCGATCGCCAACCGGGCGGCCTCTTCTCTACCCGCAGGGACGATACCGTCGCCGACCACCGAGGATTGGCCGTAGTCGTCAACGGCGAAAAGATCCGGTGCTAGCGCGTAACAACGGGCATGGCCCTGGCATTTTTCTGCGTCCACGACGATCTTCATGGGAATAGAACCGGTATCGATCGGGGCCCGCGGACTTGGCCGCCCGCCCAGGTGACGTGCGCACCGTCGCCGAGTCGGAAAGTTGGAATCCTCATCAACCACTCCTCGATCGCGACGCGGAGCTCCATGCGGGCCAGATTCGAACCGGCGCAACGGTGAATGCCGGTACCGAATGCGACATGCCGATTGTGGGCGCGATCGAGCACTACTTCATCGGGGTTTTCGAATGCCGCCGGGTCGCGGTTGGCGGCAGGGAAATTCATGAGGACCTTGTCCCCCGCCTCCATGGGACATCCTTTGAACTCGGAATCCTTCGTCACAACTCGGGCCATCGTCACTGGCGAGTAAGCCCGCAGGAACTCTTCGATCGCCGAAGCCATCAGCTCGGGCTGGGCTACCAGACGGGCTGTGTCGTCGGGGTTACGGGCCAGGTGCCAGAGGGTCGATCCGATGGCGCTCCACGTCGTATCGATGCCGGCGATCAGAACGAGGCCGGCGATCCCGAGGACGAGGCTGTCCTCGATGGGCTGGCCGTCATGGCTGGTGTGGACCAGCTCGCTGATGAGGTCCTCGTGTGGGTCGTCCTTGCGGCGTTGAAGCTGCTCGATGAGAAAGGTGAGGATGCCGTCACCACCTCTCTTCACACGTTCGGGCTCGTCGGCGAACTCGAGGACGTCACGGACCCAGCCGGTGAAGGTATCGGACAGATCTTCCGGCACGCCCAGGATCTTGGCAATGACACGCACAGGAATCTGCTGCGCATAGTCGGCGGCCGCGTCGACCCGGCCGGCGCCGATGAAGCCGTCGATCAAGCGTCGGCAGAGGTCGCGGGTCATCTCCTCGTAGCCAGCGACCCTTGAGTGGGAGAACCAAGGCAGCAGGAGGCGCCTGGTCCAGGTGTGCAGGGGCGGGTCGGACGAGATGGGCGGAAGGCCATAGGGGAGAAGTTGTTCTTCCGGCTCCTCCTCGGAGGCAATGACCCCGATCTCGAGGGAACTGAACCTTTCGATGTCGTGAGCGGCCTCGGTGACGTCCGCATAGGTGGTGAGCAGCCAGGCACCACCCCGGCGATCCGTGTGGGCGACCGGACAGGACTTCCGAAGGTCATCCCAGATCGAGAACGGATCCTCGATGTAGGTCGGATCCATCACGTCGAAATCCGTGGCCCAATCTACAACAGGTGGACGTGGTGCCATCAGGGTCTCCCCACATTGTGCTCAGAAGACTCATCCTCGCGGATTTAGCCGGTGCAACGCCACGGTGGCCGAAGCCGACGTCCGGGGCAAGGCAGTCGCTCTTAGGTGGAATCATGCCGAACATCCAGGGCCGGATGCACCGCTACGTCTGCGCCAGCAGTTCCAACGACCCGGTGATCGGTACCGCTATCCACCCTTCGCGGACCGCAGCGGCGTGATCTTCAGACGAAATGGGTTCAACCAGCGCCACCGAAGCGGCTCGGGCCACCAACGCAGCGATCACAGCATCGAATGCATCGTCGCTAAGGATACAAAGGTCGACCTCGGGGGTACCGATATCGAGCCATGTTGTGGTCTGCGCCACGAGGCACGTTACCAACTTACGTCGGGCGTCGCTGTTCTCCTTTCTCTTGTATCGCCGTGAGGGAAGACCCATCGGCGTAGGGCTGCTGCCGGGTAGACCTCGACAACTACGCCGGATCCATCGAGCGAGGCTCGATCAGGGAGCCTCGACAACAGTGCGGCGGCGCGCATTGCCGGAAGGGCAATACGATCAGTGGCCACGGAAAGAGGTGGAGATGTACCGACATTCCGCCACACCCACACGTCAGTACGTCGCAAGCGATAGGTAGACGTATCCGCATGAACATAGTCAGCCGGCCACGAACCATCCCGGGAATGCTGCGCCACAGCATTCGTAAAGGCGATCGGCCATCCAAGAGGAACGTCGACGCCTAGCTTGTCGACTGACGATATGAGTCTCACGATGGCATCGTCGTCGACTCCGACATCCAGGTTGGTGACGTTCGCTCGTCGGCCCGACCACTCGATCACGCAGGAGGCCGTGTGGGCTGGCTGAGATGAGAGATCAATGCCTCCCGTGATCATGGTCACGTGATCGTAGGCCGAACGAGTTCACCGTCCAAGTGAGGGCGCCGACGAGCCGGATCGCACCCTTCGCTCACCGGAGGGTCTCGCACAACGGCGCTACTCCCTGGCATCGCTTCCATGACCGGCGATGGGGCAACATGAGAGGGTGACGGCGGGCACCGGAGATTCGAGGCTGCGCGAGATCTGCGAGGCGGCGGCCCGGGGTACCTTTCCCCCGGCCACCTGGAGGCTCGAGTGCCTTCCTCGTCCTCAGCGTCTGGTCGCAGCGGTACTCGCCTTCACGGGCCATCACATCGTGGCCGCTGATATCGATGAGGATCAGATCCGGAGCCATCTTGATCGGCACGATACTGCCGCACCGTTCAACCCCGTCTTTCTCACCTGGCTCGGCCATCGTGTGAAGGCGCGAGTGGGCCACATCGATGTCACCCTGTCCCGCTTCGGTTCCGGTCTCGGCGATGACTGGCTCCGGCCTGTTGGGGACCCGCCGGACAACGAACGAGTCCGTCGCGCTAGACAGCTGCGTTCAGACGTCTCCTTTCTCTCGCCACCCGACCGAAGCTCGGTTGTTACCCTTGGCGTCGGTCTGGCCGGGCGGCATGAACTGTCGATGGAGGTCGGAGAGGAGTGCGACCGGGGCCAGGGCCTGGGGACCCGCCTCGTTCTCGCTGCGGTGGCCCGCATCCCTGCTGACGAAGTCGTTTTTGCTGGCGTGGCACCCGGCAACGCGCTGGTCGTTGCGTTGCCTTCTTCGAGCCGACTTCCAGCCACTCGGGGCCGAGTGCATCTTCACCAGGAGTGATCCTCGTTGATACCCTTGGGCCGGTGACCGTCGACAGCGAGGAAGATCTCTTAGGTCTTGCGCGTGCTGGTCGGGTCGTCTCCGAAGCCCGTGACGCCATGCTTAGCTCAGTGGTCCCCGGAGTCACGACGGCTGAACTCGACGCCGTCGGACGCGATGTCTTGCGTCGCTACGGCGCGCGCTCGGCACCGCGGGTGACATACAACTTCCCCGGCGAGACCTGCATAAGTGTGAACGATGAGGCGGCACACGGGATCCCCTCGATCGCCAGGAGGCTTCGGCCCGGCGACCTGGTGAATCTCGACGTCTCAGCCGAGCTCGACGGATATTGGTCCGACACCGGCGCTAGCGCACCTGTTGGGGAGGTGTCCGCCCTGGCGTCGGAACTGCTCACGGCCACGGCACTGGCCCACTCCGACGCCCTGGATGCGGCCCGTGCCGGGTCCACTCTGGGCCACGTGGGACGAGCTGTCCAGGCCCGGGCCCGGCGCTGTGGCTTCTCGGTCATCAGGAACCTCTTCGGCCACGGTATCGGTCGAGCCCTGCACGAGGCACCCTCCGTGCCGAGTTTCGATGATGGCCGCCATCTCGTCCTCTGGGAGGGCCTCGTCCTGGCCATCGAGCCGTTTCTCTCGACGGGTGCGGACAGGGTTGTTGACGATCCCGATGGATGGACCTTGCGCACCTCCGACGGCAGCCTCGTGGCGCAATACGAGCACACCGTCGTGATTACGCGGGGACGGTCATTGGTGCTCACCGCACCCTGACGCCTGCGAGTCGGTGGCGGCCCGCCAGGCGGTGGTGAGAGCCATGGGGGAGGGCGAGCCATCTGCGGTCGGCTCCGCCTCTTCGGGGTGACGGCATCGCCCGGCGAAGCCCCGGTCCGCCGGCCGCCCAGCCTGTCCGCCTGCGTCCGCGCCCGGCCAGGTGCTGCTCGACCGACCGCACACCTCGGACCTCGGCGTTGCGGGATTCGGCGTCGATGGACGAGGCTGTCGAGAACGACGACCCGGCACGGGTCTCGATCAACGGGACATAGGACAACAGAGACCGCCCACCGGCAGGGAGAATGTCTGATGAAGCTAGCCAACGTTCAGGGTCGGGCCGCCCTCGTCGTCGGTGACGAGGTGGCCGACCTCGAGAAGATCTCCGACGGTCGTTTCGACTGTATCCCCACCCATGCGTACGACAGGTGGAACGAACTCGTCGACTTCGCGGCCACGGTGACGTCGGCCACGGGACCGCTGGTCGAAAGCGAGCTGCGTTGCCCGGTCCCCCATCCCCGGCAGGTCTTCGCCATCGGTCTCAACTACCGAAGCCATGCCGAGGAATCGGGCATGGCGGTTCCCGATGTCCCCGCCACTTTCACCAAGTTCCCCGCCTCGCTGTCGGGTCCCTTCGATGACATCGAGATCGTCGGTGACGCCGTCGACTGGGAGGTCGAGCTGGTGGTGGTGATCGGACGGATCGCGGACCGCGTTCCCGAAGCGGAGGCCTGGTCCCGCGTGGCCGGGCTCACCGTGGGCCAGGACGTCTCGGACCGGACGCTCCAGTTCGCGGCTGGCGCCCAGTTCTCTCTGGGAAAGTCGCGTCGGGGCTACGGCCCCATGGGTCCCTTTGTCGTCACTCCTGACGAACTGGCCGAGCCCGACGACCTCGTTCTCGGTTGTTCGGTGGACGGCGAGGTCGTCCAGGACGCGCGGACCTCCGACCTCGTCTTCAACGTTCCCCGACTCATCGCCGAGCTTTCCTCTGTCCTTTGCCTGTTTCCCGGCGACGTCATTTTCACCGGCACCCCGGCCGGCGTCGGCTTTACCCGGCAACCTCCGCGGGCGCTTCGACCGGGGAACATGCTCGAGAGTTGGATCGAAGGCATCGGGAGGATCCGGAACCGGTGCATCTGATGGGCTGCTACGCCCACGCCTTCGGCCCCGGTCACACCGAGGCGGCCCATCTGCCCCGTGGCTATCCAGTACGCCGCTTTCCCGAACACCGCTCTCCTCGCCTGGGCCCAATACGTCCAGGCCTTCGCCGTCGACCTCCGCGGTCAGGGCTGTTCGCCGCTCACTTCCGGGTCGCTACACCCTGACAACATGGGCAACGATCTCGTCCGCTTCACGGCCGCCGCCATCGGCCAACCCACCGTGGGTTCCGGGTTCTCCTCGGGCGGTGTCCGACACCCGGGTGGAGTGGACATCGACGCTGCCGTGACGGAGCCTGCCTGTCGGGGCTGGTCCTGGGGCTCATTCGGTCGGCACGGTACCGGTGACGCGGCGGCGTATGTAGACGTGGCTCACTCCGGCATCACTCGGATCATCGGAGACCAGCTCGCCCGACCACACCCGGTCGAAGCCGGCTTTCTCGAGGGCCCGCCACGACCGACGGTTGTCCGAAGACACGTCCACCACGATTCCTTCGATGTCGGGATACCGCTCCCACGTATCCGCCACGAAGCGGTCGATGATCTCGGGTCCGAGCCCGTGCCCGATCGAAGCCTCCGAACCGAGGAAGTAGTCGATGCCCGCAGCGACATCCGGGGTCCCCGCCACGGACAATGTCTTCTGCCATTGGGGGTTGTCATCGAGCCGGTACCGCTGGATGAAGCCCACCGGGACATCGTCGAGCTCGACGATGAAGCACTCAGTCACGTCGGTTCCGTCGACAACCGGTCCGTAGCGCGCTTCGACCACCTCCGGCGCGTGCTCCTCACGCCACCATGTTCGTACGTGAGGGGCCGCCAGCCACTTCGAGAGAAGGCCGAAGTCATCTCGGCCCAGTGAGCGGAAGCTCAGGCGGAGGCCGGGCATCACGGCCGGACTAGCCGATGCTGACCGGCAACGTCAGGGTCAGGCGATCGGGCGTGCAGTTGGCGCCGACCGTCACCGATGCGATGTAGCTCCCGGTGGCCTCGTACGTGTAGGAGACCGTGCGGTCGCCGCTGGCGGCCATCGGATCGGCCAGGCAGTACTCCGGCGTCGCGAATGCCTGGCTTGTCCCGTCACCGAATGACAGCACCTCGGGCCCCACGGCTCCATAGGCCGCTGACTCGCTCCACGTGATGTCGAAGGTCACGACGGATCCCGACTCCGAGGACGTGAAGGTGACGGTAAGTCCTCCGTCTGTTCCCGAGACGCTCGAGGTGGCGTGGGAGCACGGTTTGCGAACGCGATGGCAATGACCCGTCGTTCGGCGCGGGCTAAGAACCATGGACGCGTGCGCGGCACGGGCCGAGGTGGCCGATGCCCCGACCGGGAGGGCGGACATCGCGCCGGTCACGACGATGGCCACGACCACGGCCGTCCGTCTGGCTCTCCGCATAACGCCATCGTAGGCCCCGAGTGGTCTCCCGGTACCATCGATCTTCGGGGGGCCGATGCCCGTGGTCAGGCTCCGGCCTGTCGACGTCGCCAATGTGTGACCCGGTAGGTCCGAACGGGCGCCCAACGGGTGCTCGTCATTCGAGCGTGGCCGGACCGTTGTCCCAACGCCGAGTTCCCCGCCCAGCTGAGGTCGACCCTCACGACCAACCCAGTTCCTTCAGCCGGGGGTCCCCAATGCCGAAGTGGTGAGCTATCTCGTGGATCACCGTCTTGCGGATCTGGGCGATCAGCTCGGCCTCGTTGTGGCAATGGGCCGAAATGGTGTCCTGATAGAGCGTGATGCGATCGGGCATGACGCCGCCGTAGCTCATCGGACCGCGTCGCGTCAGAGGGATCCCCTCGTAGAGACCGTACAGATTCCGGCCCTCGGCGTGGTCCTCCACGATGACGGCCACGTTCTCCATGGCCTGAGCGAACTCCGGTGGCAATTCGGCCAAGGCATTGTCGACAAGCTCCTCGAAGCGTTCGGAAGAGACGGTCAACACCCCGAAAAGCGTACCGTCTCCGTCCGACTCGATCGGGCCGGTCACTTCTGACGTGCCGATCGAAGAGGTGGACGCCTATGGGCGCCGGCTTGGGGCCGTGAACGGCTCGAGAAGTTGCCCGACCAACATCCATGGGGGCGACCGAGGGTCGGACTGCTCGACGGCCAAGGGCCGACCGGCCAGGCCGGTCTCCGACACCGCAGAGCCGGGCGTAGGAAAGATGGCACGGGCGGCCAATACGTCCCAGATGGTCAACACGATGCCGAGGTCGGCACCGTCCGGGGCGTCGATGGCGTGATGGATCCGGTGGTAGGCCGGGCTCACGACCACCTTGCCGAGCGGGCCGAACGACCACCGGACATTGGCGTGCGGGAGGGTTCCCATGCAGACGTAGGCGGTGATGAGCACCGGTGCCAGAGGCCGGTCGCCCAGGATCAGCAGGACCGGGATGGTGGCCAGGAAGAAGCCTGTGGTGTGGACGAATGGGTGGGCGCGGAACGAGGTGAGGACGCTCAGCTCCTCCTGCGAATGGTGGACGGCATGGAACCGCCAGAGGGCCGTGACGCGGTGATCGGCCCAGTGGGCCAGCCAGTTGGCCGCATCCATGGCGATGAGAGTGAGGGGCACGACGGCCCCTAACGGCCACGAGGCGGTCCAGGGGGCTTCGATCCACCCGGCGTGGGTCCCCAAGCACGGCCGCGAAGGCCACCCCCAGAAGGGTCATGACGGGAACGACGAAGCTGGCGTAGAGGAGGAAGAAGCAGGCGTCGTGAACGTGACCGGGGGCGAGCAGGCGCCGGGGCTGAGCGGGCCAGATCCGCTCACTGACCACCGCCACCAGCACCACGGCGATGAAGGCGGGTCCGGCGAGCTCGACCCACCCGCGGGCCAGGGTCGTGTCCAGTCGTCCGGCTCGGGCCAGCGTGGTTGCTCCCACCCACACGAGACCTCCCGTGGCCGCCGCTATGACCAGGGAGGGGACAGAACGCCGCCGGGCGCCCACGCCGGTCTCGCTCCTGGGCGAGGCCACTCGAAGTCAGGGGCCATGAGTCGCCATGCTCGAGCTAAGGACTACGGATCGGGCCGCCGGTACGTTCAGGTGACCAGGCAGTAGGAGTTCTTCAGCTCGTCCTGCAGGACCACGGCATCCTCGGTGGCGGTCATGACGTGCAGAGGTTCGCCGAGCCGCCGGCTCCGGTACGTCCAGCCATCGGGCAGGTCGAGTCGGTCCCCCAGGGTCACCAGATCGGGTTCGTTCAATCCCGGCGTCGACCGAGGTGCACCAGGACTGCATCACGTAGACGGCACCGTCGGGGCCGATGAGCTCGTAGACCGTGGAGTCGGCGGCGAACGAGAACATGGCGGTCCGTGCCACCCGCCGCTCGTTGTACGGGGAGGGGTCGAACCCGGCGCTGCCCAGGTTGAAGACGGCGGCCCGTGCCATCAGGATGCCGCCGAAGTCGTGGACGTCGGGGGTCGGCGGGCCGCGACTTCTCGATGGTATCGACCAGCCAGTAGCGCGGCCCGTTGGCCACGGCCGCCAGCGCCCCCTCGGCTGCGGCGATGCCGGCGAGGTCGAGGACTGTCCCACAGCTCCTGCGGGCAGTCGTTGAGCGTATAGGTGTTGTAGACCTCGGCAAAGAGGCCCTCGTCGCCCGCTCTTGACCAGGAGGATCTCGCCGTATCGTTGGCCACGGATGTCCTGGAGCGTCCGTGTCACGTGGGTCGGGGCTGTCATGGGTCCTCCTTGTGAGGACTCGTGGGTCGATGTCGGGCACTACGGGGCCTGGCGGCCTCTGCACGCTCTGCCAGTCCCGAGCGGCCAGGTAGGGGGCGAACGCCCCGGCGATCGCCGCGAGGTCCGACGGTCTGCTTCGGGCGCTGGAGTTCGTAGACGGCGGGGAACTCGAGCCAGCCGGTCACGAGGTCCCACAGTCGCAGTGCCGGCCGCACCCCGGGGGGGTAGATCAGCACGGGACCGAAGAGCGCCTGTCCGTCGTCGAACACGAGGGTCGGGACCCCGAAGGCACCCTTGTCCACCACGACGTCATGCTCGCGTCGAACCTCGTCCCCCGTCGTCGGGTCGTCGAGGGCCAGCGTGACGATCTCCGGGTCGAGGCCGAGCTCCCCGAGCAGCTCCCTGGCCACCTCGGGGCGGTGAGGTTTCCTCCCTTCGACATGCAGCGCCGTCCCCGCCGCCCAATACCACCGGTCGAGCAGGTCCATGTCGATGCGTCGCAGATATGCCCCGATGCGCATCATCGACCAGCCATAGGACCAGTCCCGCTCCCAGGGGTGCTTCTTGCCCTCGGCGCGGTTGATCTCCTCCAGGCTGAAGAACCGCCAGCGGACATCGACCCCGGCCAGGTCCCGCACCTCCCGCATCCAGATCGACGTCTGGTAGGCGTAGGGGCACATGATGTCGAAGTGGAAGTCCACCCCGCGACTGGCTCGGCCTCTGTGCATCGATCGCTCCTCGATCCGTCGCGGCGTCGCACGCGCCAGCAGGGCCACGGTAGTAGGAAGTTGACGCTGAGTAAATATCTTCTCTAGCCTCCGGGTCCATGCGCGCCACCATGCCGAACCCCGGCCGTACCTGCGGGCCGGTGAGCGGCGGGCCCAACTCCTCGACGCCGCCGCCGCCGTCATCGGCCGGGACGGGACTCGGGAGCCTCACCGTCGCCGGCGTGGCGGCCGAGGCCGGTGTCAGCCGGCAGTGGGTCTACGAGCACTTCTCCGACCTCGACGACCTCTACCGGGCCCTCATCCTGGACCGCTTCGCCGCTCTCGACGCCGACATCGACGCGGCCAAGGTCACGATGTCGCGTGACCGAGTTGGCCGACGTTCGCGGCCCGAGCAGGTGTTCGCTCTCGTTCCCGCCGACCGCCGGATCCTGCGCGCTCTCGTCGACGGGGCCGGCTGGAACCGTCCCGAATTGGCCGGCATCGAGTCGGAACTCCGGGAGCGCATTCTCGAGACGGTGGACCGGTTTCGTCCGGCGACGCCGGACATGACGATCTCGAGGCGCGCGCCATCGTGTGGGCCATCGTGAACGCCGTGTTCGGTCTGGCCGATCAGATCGAACGTGAGGCGCTCGGCGGTCGACCGGGCCGTCGCCATTCTCGAGCGGCTCCTGATCGCCGCCTTCGACCGGCCGCCCGACCTCACGGCACCGGGCGCGTCGGTCGACCTGCGCGCGCCGACGCCATCCACTAGCACGGCAACGGGAGCATCCCATGCCCACTGACCAGCCATTCGAAGGCGTCATCGGTCGCACCCTGGAGACGTCCACGCCATGGTGGCCGCCCCTGCCCGACCGCCCCCGACGGTGCCCCCAACGTGGTGGTCGTCCTGCTCGACGACGTCGGGTACGCCCAGTTCGGTTGCTACGGCTCGGATATCGCCACCCCCACGTTCGACCGGCTGGCCGCCGACGGGCTGCGGTACTCGAACTTCCACACCACCGCCCTGTGCTCCCCGACCCGGGCCGCGCTGCTTGACCGGCCGCAACCATCACACCAACGGCATGGGCCGCATCGTCGAGACGGCGACCGGCTTCCCCGGCTACGACGCCACCGTCCCGAAGGACAGCGGGTTCCTCTCGGAGATCCTCCTGCGCAACGGCTACGCGACGTTCGCCGTCGGCAAGTGGCATCTGGCCCCGGCCGGGGAGATGGCCATGGGCGGCCCGAAGGACAAATGGCCGCTCGGTCGCGGCTTCGAGCGCTTCTACGGCTTCCTGGGCGGCGAGACCGACCAGTTCCATCCCGACCTCGTCTACGACAACCACCAGATCGACCCTCCCCGCAGCCCCGAGCGAGGGCTATCACCTGACCGAGGATCTGGTCGACCAGGCGACGCTGTTCATCAAGGATCTGCGGGCCGTGGCCCCGACCAAGCCCTTCTTCCTGTGGTTCACCCCGGGGGCGTGCCACGCCCCCCACCACGCTCCGGCCGAGTTCATCGATCGCTACCGCGGCCAGTTCGACCTCGGCTGGGACGCCTGGCGCGACGAGGTCTTCGCCCGCCAGGTCTCTCGTCGCTGCTCCCGCCGGGCACCGCGACTGAGCGAGCGCCCGAGCTGGGTCCCGGCCTGGGACTCGCTGAACGCCGACGAGAAGCGGCTGTACGCGCGCATGATGGAGGTCTACGCCGGCTTCCTGACCCACACCGACGCCCAGGTCGGACGTCTTCTCGACTTCATCGAAGACCTCGGTGAGCTCGATGACACCGTCGTCCTGGTGATGAGCGACAACGGGGCCAGCGGCCGAAGGCGGTCCCCGGGGGTCGTTCAACGAGCTGTACTTCTTCAACTTCGAGCCCGAGAACCTGGCAGGAGAACCTGGCCCGGATCGATCAACTGGGCGGACCCGAGGCCTACAACCACTATCCCTGGGGCTGGGCCTGGGCCGGGAACACGCCGCTCAAGCGCTGGAAGCGCGAGACCCACGAAGGAGGGGTCTGCGACCCCCTGATCGCGCACTGGCCCGGCAGGCTCGGGCCGACCGGGGGAGACCCGCCAGCAGTACGTCCACGCCATCGACGTCATGCCCACCCTGCTCGAGCTGATCGGCATCGACCCGCCGCCGGAGATCAACGGAGTCCGCCAGCGCCCGATCGAGGGTGTCAGCTTCGCCCCGACCCTCGGCGATCCGCAGGACCCGGGCCGCCACACCACCCAGTACTACGAGATGCTCGGATCACGGGCGCTCTACCACGACGGATGGAAGGCGGTCGTGTTCCGTCCCCTCGCCTTCGTCCGCTACACCGCGGACGACGATCCCTTCCGTTCGTTCGAAGACGACGACTGGGAGCTCTACCACGTGGCCGAGGACTTCTCCGAGACGCGCGACCTGGCCGCCGACGCATCCCGAGAAGCTGGCCGAGCTCGTCGACATCTGGTGGCGCGAGGCGGAGCGCTACAACGTGCTCCCCGTGACCAACATGCCCGATCATGGGCACCGATCCCCGCTATCGCCGGCAGGCGCTACGTCTTCTACCCGGGCATCGGCACGATCCCGCAGCTGGTCGCCCCGAACATCAGCAACCGGGCCTGGTCGCATCGCGTGCCGAGCTGGTCGTGCCCGAGGCCGGTGCCGACGGTGCCCTCGTCTGCCACGGGAGCCATGCCGGTGGTTACGTGGTCTTTCTCCGCCACGGCCGGCTGCATTTCACCTACAACCACCTGGGCACGACCCTGACCACCGTGGCGGCCGAGGTCGTCCTGCCCGCCGGGCCGGTCGAGGCCCGCATCGAGTTCACCCCGACCGGGGACCATGCCGGCGATGTCGACCTCTTCTACGGCGACGTGCCCGTGGGGCAGGGCCACATCCCCCGCACCACCCTCGTCACCGTCGGCGTCCACGGCTTCACCGTCGGCTACCAGCGGGGCTCGGCCATCGATCCGGGATTCGCCGGTCGTCGCGCCGTCACCCCCGGCGCCCTGCGCCGTGTGGTGATCGAGACCTCCGCCGAGCCCCAGCGGACCCCACCGACCGAGGATCGGGTCGGCATGGCCAGCCAGTGACACGGGCGCCCGTCACCGGTAGAGGCCGGCCAGCGAGGCGGCCAGCGCCCGGGCCGCCGACGGCGAAGGCGTGCTCCGGCGGGGTGGCGAATCCCACCACCAGAGCCGGCGGCGACCCGGTCCGGCGGCGGTGGCGGTAGCCAGCCAGACCGTGGACGGCCACGTCGTGCCCGGGCCAGATGATCGACCACCTCGTTCTCGGTGGGGCCGTCGGCCGGTAGGTCGATCACGGTGTGGAGTCCGGCGGCGATGCCGTGGGCGTGTCACCGCCGGCACCTGATCGGCCAGCAGCTCGAGCAGCAGGTCGCGCCGGCGCCGGTAGCGCATCCGGGCGTGGCGGACATGGCGGTCGTAGGCGCCCGAGGTGATCATCTCGGCCAGGGCCAGCTGATCGAGCGCGCTGGTGTGGCGGTCGACGATCGGGCCGGAGCTCCACCACCGGCTCGAGCCAACGCCGGGGAAGGACCAGCCAGCCCAGCCGCAGGCCCGGGGCCAGCGTCTTCGACGTCGTCCCCCCGTAGATGACGCGTTCGGGGTCGAGGGCGGCCAGCGCGCCCACCGGTTGACGGTCGTAGCGGAATTCTCCGTCGTAGTCGTCTTCGATGAGCACGGCGTCGTGGCCGGCGGGCCCAGCTGATCCAGGCTGCCCGCCGATCGGCCGACAGAGTCGCCCCGGTCGGGTATTGATGCGCCGGGGTCAGCAGCACGGCGGCTACCGACCCCCGACGCAGCCAAGGCGGCCGGGTCGGCGCCGTGGCCGTCGACGGGAACGGACACCACCCCAAGCCCGAAACGACGAAGGGTGGCCGGGTTGCGGGCCATCGACGGGTCCTCGACGGCCACCCGGCGTGACGCCGGCGTCGCGCAGTGCCTCGGCTATCAAGCGCGAACCCCTGGACCCAGCCGTTGCACACCACGAGGCGATCGGGATCGACGGGTAGGCCCCGGGCGCGGCCGATGTAGCCGGCTAGAGCCTGGCGGAGCACGGCCAAGCCCCGGGGATCGCCGTAGTCGAGAGCGGCGTCCGGCGCCTCGCGCAACGCCCGGCGTAGCGCCGCCACCCACTGGCGCCGGGGGAAGTTCGACAGATCGCCCCGTCCCGGACGGAAGTCGTGACGCGGGGCCGGTGGCGGTCGGCGGGTTCGGCGAGCGACCGGGGAGCGGGGTCGTCTCCGCCGGGCACCGGCGCCGGACGCCACCTCGGTCCCCGAGCCCTGCCGGGCGACCAGCCATCCCTCGGCGACCAGCTGGTCGTAGGCGTCGGTGACGGTCCCCCGGGCCAGGCCCAGATCGGCGGCCAGGGCCCGGGTCGACGGCAACCGGGTCCCGGCCCGCCAGCCGCCCCGACCGGATGGCCTCGCGCAGCGCCTCCTCCAGCGACGACCGCCGCCCGCCGGGGCCGTCGAGGTCGAGGTGAAGGTCGCGGCCCCCGAAAGTGGACCTGTCGAAATCCATCAAAATGGACCATAGTTCTGATCCACTTCCCGCGTATGATCGGGCCATGGACAGCGTCGCTCGGCCCGCCCTCCGAGTTCTCCCGCGTCCGCCGCCTCCCGGCCCGCGCCGCCTACGACGCGGCCACCGTCCACGCCATCCTCGACGCCGCCATGATCGGCCACGTCGGTGTCCTGCGCGACGGCCGACCGGTGGTGATCCCGATGCTCTTCGGTCGCGTGGATGACGACCTCTATCTCCACGGCTCGGTGGCCAGCCAGCTACTCGCGCGGCCTGGCCGGCGGCATCGACGTCTGCTTCACGGCCACCTTGATCGACGGTCTCGTCTTCGCCCGGTCGGCCTTCCATCACTCGATGAACTACCGCTCGGTGGTGATCGTGGGGACGGCATCGCCCGTCGACGGCGACGACAAGCTGCGCGGCCTGCGCGCCATCGTCGACCACATCACGCCCGGGCGGTGGGACGAGGCCCGGCCTCCGAACGAGCCCGAACTGCGCCAGACGGCGGTGTTGCGGATGCCCATCGACGAGGCCTCGGCCAAGATCCGCGTCGGCGGGCCGGCCGACGAAGTCGAGGACCTCGCCCTGCCCATCTGGGCCGGCCAGGTGCCGATCAGCCCCACTTCGCCGCTCCGGATGGATGCCGACGACCTGCGTCGACGGGATCGCCGTCTCGCCCGCCGTGGCCCGACTCGGCCACGCCGTCGCCGCCCACTCCTACGCCCGGCTCACGGTGCCGTCTCCGCCGCCGCCGCTCAGCCGGTCAGCGCCGGCGTTCCATCCAGCGTTCGGGCGCGGCCACGGTCTCGAAACCCACGTCGGTACAGATCATGGGCGTCGCGGGTGCCGAGGACCTGGAGGGGCAGATCCCGCACGTCGGGATGGGCCGCGGCCGTGCCCACCAGGAACGTGCCCAGACCCCTCCCCACGGGCCGCCATCGACGAAGACGTCGCACAGCCAGGCGAAGGTCGCGTAGTCGGTCACCCAGCGGCACACCCCGACCTGGCCGCCGTCGGGTCCGTAGAGACCCAGGGTGAGTGACTCCCGCACCGAGCGGGCCACGACGTCGTACGACCGCCCCCGGGCCCAGTAGCTCTTGGGCACTGAGCCACCGGTGCACCCGCGCCACGTCGACCAGCGAGCGGTCGTCGCTCACCCAGTAGCCGTCCGGACCCGGCCATCTCACGGCGCCACCGCCGCGCGGCGCGATGCGGTTCATCGGGATGGAAAAGCCACCGGCAGCGCTGCCGGGTCCCCTCGTCCGAGGTGCCATCGGACGAAGGTATAGGAATCACCCAGCCGACGCCGCCGCCGACGAGAGGGACCATGATCGAGATCGAGAGAACCGGGGCGGTCTCGGTCGTCCGGATGGGCGACGGCGAGAACAGGTTCGATCGGAACTCCGTCGACGCCCTCCACGAAGCCCTGGACGAGATCGAGCGCCGACCCGGCCCGCTCGCCGTCGTCACCACCGGTGCGGGGAAGTTCTATTCCAACGGTCTCGATCTCGACTGGATGGCGCAGGCGGGAGACGACGCCGGGCCCATGCTCGGGGACGTCCATCGCCTGTTCGGCCGGCTGCTTCGATTCCCCGCTCTCACCGTGGCCGCCGTCAACGGCCATGCCTTCGCCGCCGGCGCCATGTTCGCCTCCGCCCACGACTTCGTCGTCATGCGGGAGGACCGCGGCTATTGGTGCATCCCCGAGGTCGATCTGGGCCTGCCCTTGACGCCGGCCATGTACGCCGTCCTGGCGGCCAAGCTGCCCCACGCCGCCCTCCACGACGCGATCCTCACCGGTCGTCGCTACACGGCCGCCGACGCCCTGGCCGCCGGCATCGTCCATCAGACCGTTCCCGCAGACGCCGTGGTCGACCGGGCCGTCGAGCTGGCGACGCCGCTGGCCGACAAGAACCGCACCGTTGTCGCCGAACACAAGCGGCTGATGTACGCCGCCGCCGCCGAGGTCTGCGGGGTCCGCTGAGTCGGCGCGATCCGCGTGTCCGAAACCCGCCAGAAGTGGCGACCGGCCCCCTGGGATACTGCTCGGGTGACGGTGACGACCCTCCCGATGCCCGCCGGCGACGAGGTGGCCGGGGACGACGACCCCCGCTACCGGGCCATGCAGGCCCGAGACGTCCGCTTCGACGGCTGGTTCTTCGTGGCCGTCACCTCGACCCGCATCTACTGCCGGCCCAGCTGTCCCTCGGTCATGCCCCGCCGGGACCACGTCCGCTTCTATCCGACGTCGGCGGCGGCCCAGCGCGGAGGTTTCCGGGCCTGCAAACGGTGCCGGCCCGACACCGCCCCCGGCTCCCCCGAGTGGAACCGTCGCGGCGACGTCGTCGGCCGGGCCATGCGGTCGATCACCGACGGGGTCGTCGACCGCGAAGGTGTCGCCGGTCTGGCCCGCCGCCTCGGCTACAGCCCGCGCCAACTGCAGCGGCTCCTCGTCACCGAGGTCGGCGCCGGGCCCCTCGAGCTGGCCCGGGCCCAGAGGGCCGAGACGGCCCGCATCCTCCTCGAGACCACCGATCTCCGGGCGGCCGACGTGGCCTTCGCCGCCGGGTTCGGCAGTGTCCGCCAGTTCAACGACACCGTCCGGATCCGTCTTCGGCGAGGCCCCCACGGCCATGCGGGCCCGGGCCCTGCGCGTCGGCCCGTCGGGGCTCGGCGGTCCTCCGACGCGCGCCGCGCCCGGCGACCTCGGCGGGACCGGCGTCGGTGACCCTGCGCCTCGCCTACCGCCGGCCCTTCCCCTCGTCGCGGCTGTTCGAGTTCCTGGCCGCCCGGGCCGTGCCCGGGGTGGAGGAGGGCGACGGCGACCACTACCGCCGGGCCCTCTCCCTGCCCCACGGGACGGCGGTGGCCACCGTGTCGGACGCCGGCGACGGGTCGATGCGCTGTGTCCTGCAGCTCGAGGACCTCCGCGACCTCACCATGGCGGCCAAGCGTCTGCGCCACCTCTTCGACCTCGACGCCGATCCCGCCGCCGTGGCCGAGGTCCTCGGTGCCGACCCCCTCCTCGGGCCCGCCGTGGCCGCCGTCCCCGGGCTGCGGATCCCGGGCCACGTCGACGGCGACGAGCTCCTCGTGCGGGCCGTTCTCGGCCAGCAGGTGAGCGTGGCGGGGGCCAGGACCATCGCCGGTCGCCTGGCCGCCGCCCACGGGCGGCCCCTCCCGGCGGCCGGTCGGGACGCGTGACCCGGACGTTCCCCACGGCGCGCCGCCATGGCCGGCCTGTCGCCCGTCCGATCTGCCCATGCCCGAGCGGGCGGGCCGCGGGCCCTCCTGCGCATCACCGAGCTCCTGGCCATCGGCGACATCGTCCTCGATCCCGGTGCCGACCGCGACGAGGTGAGTGCCAGACTGCTCGACGTCCCCGGCATCGGCCCCTGGACCGTGGCCTACGTGAGGATGCGCGCCCTGGGGGACCCCGACGCCTTCCTGGCCGGCGATCTCGGCGTGCGCCGGGCCCTCGAACGGCCTCGGGCTGCCGGGCGGGGAACGTTCCGCGCCTGGCCCTGGCCGAACGCTGGCGTCCCGTACCGGGCCTACGCCCTCCAATACCTGTGGTCGGGACTGACGTCCACCCGCCTGGTCCACCGACCGCCACCCGACACAGGTCCACCTGACGAAGGAGACGACATGACCGTGACCGTGACGCCCACGCTGGGGACCACCGACCAGTGGACCGTGGTCGCCACGCCCGTCGGCGAGATGATGGTGATCGGGGACGACGACGCCGTGCACTTCGTCCACCTGCCCGGCTCGTTCGGCCGCCGGCACCTTCGACCCGGAGCGGCCGGGCGCCCGGCCGCCGTCCGCGCCGCCGTCGAACAGATCGACGCCTACTTCGCCGGCGACCCTGACGACGTTCTCCCTCCCGCTCGATCCGGCCGGGACCGAGTTCCAACGCCGGGTCTGGTTGGCCCTGGCCGACATCCCCTACGGGGAGACCGAGAGCTACGGGGAGCTCGCCGCCCGGGTGGGCAACCCCAAGGCCTGCCGGGCGGTCGGCCTGGCCAACGGCCGCAACCCCATCCCCCTCGTCCTCCCCTGCCACCGGGTCATCGGGGCCAACGGGAACCTCACCGGCTACGGCGGCGGCCTGGAGCTCAAGCAGCGGCTCCTCGACCACGAACGACGGCCGCCGCTCCTGCGCCGGACGCCGCCGGGCCCCGCCGTCGCCGGGCCTCGTCACCCGCCGGCCTCGGCGCCGCCCTCGCGTGGGCGAAGATGGTGCCATGGCATGGGCGTGGGCGTACCTCGGCGTCGAGTCTTCTGGGTGCGGCCTTCGTCCTGAACGCCTTCCGGCCCCCCCGCCACGAGTACCTGCTCGTCCCCAGCTTCTTCGCCGGTTGGTACACGGGGGAGATGCCCGTCTGGCACATCGTCTGGCAGGTGGCCGCCACCGCCGTCTTCGCCGCTGGCCGGCGCCTTCGGCTCCTGGCCCGGATGGGCGGGCCTGGCCGTGGCCGTGGCCTCGTGGATCGGACTCGGCGTCCTGGCCGTCATCGGCCACCGGGCCGGCCGGGTCTTCGACGCCATCGAGGACCCGGCGTCTGCTGCCGTCGGACCGACGAGCGTCGTCGTGCCCGCCACCGGACGCGACACCATGTGGCGCTTCCCCCGGCTCATCTACCCGCTGCCCCGGCCGGCCCGGTCGGTGCAGCGTCGTCCGCAACATCGACTACGCCGGCGACGGCGCTTCGAGCGTCACCGACTCGACATCATCCGCCGCCGGCTCGATCCGCCCACGGCCGGGCCCGTCCTCGTCTACATCCACGGCGGTGCCTGGGTCATCGGCGACAAGCGGGAGCAGGGGCTCCCCCTGCTCCACGAGCTGGCCCGGCGGGGCTGGGTGACCGTGACCATCAACTACCGCCTGAGCCCCCGGGCCACCTGGCCCGACCACCTCGTCGACTGCAAGCGGGCCCTGGCCTGGGTGCGAGAGCACATCGCCGAGTACGGCGGGGACCCCGGCTTCATCGCCGTGAGCGGGGGATCGGCCGGCGGCCATCTCTGCGCGATGGTGGCCCTGACGCCCGGCGACCCGGCCTTCCAGCCCGGCTTCGAGGAGCCCCACCGCCGGTCGACGCCTGCGTCCCCTTCTACGGCGTCTACGACATGACCAGCGGCCGGGGGACGAGCCACTACGACAAGGGCCTGATGACCCTGCTCGAGCGCCGGGTCTTCAAGCGCCGCTTCGACGACGACCCCCAGGTCTTCGAGGACGCCTCACCGCTGCGCCGGGTGCACCGCGACGCGCCCCCTTTCTTCGTCGTCCACGGCACCCACGACACCCTCGTCCCCGTGGCCGAGGCCCGCCGCTTCGTCGACGCCCTCCGGGCCGTGTCCGAGGCCCCCGTCCTCTACGCCGAGCTCCCCTACACCCAGCACGCCTTCGACGTCCTGCCCTCGGTCCGCAGCGCCCATGCCGTCGCCGCCGTCGTCCGTTTCCTCGAGGGTGTCCGCCGCCAGGCCCGGACTCCCGGCCGGGGCCGCCCGGCTCCGCCCCGCGGCCGCCGTCGGGACGGGCCGGACCAGGCGACCACCGGTTTCCTGACGTAGCATCAGCTCGGGCTAGAACCTGTTCTGGCCCGGTTCCGGGGAGCCCCGCCGCCTGCGGGAGACGGAGGCGGTGTGACAAGCTGACGGACCTGCGGGGAGGGACCGGTGACAGGTGAGACCAAAGGGGGAATTGTGGACGCCTTGGAGACGCACCCGATCGATCGCTGCCCGGCACGGCATCGCCGGACGAGCCGGCGAGGGTCCACCTGGTGCCTCGTGGCCGTGGCCGTCGTCGCCCTGGTGGCCAGCGCCTGCTCCTCGTCCCCGGCCAGGCCACCACGGCGCCACCACCACCACGACTCGGGAGCGAGCTCGAGCACGACCCCGGCCGGGGCCGCCTCGCCCGGGGTCACGGCCACGACGGTCACCGTGGGTCAGGTCGACGACCTCACCGCGCCGCTGCCCGGGCCTGTTCAAAGGGGCCGAGGACGGCACCCAGGCCTACTTCGACTACATCAACAGCCAGGGCGGGGTGAACGGGCGCATGATCAAGCTCGACGCCCAGGACAGCGCCTACAGCACGGGCACGGTGGCCAACGCCACCCGGCCCAGATCAAGAACGACTTCGCCCTCGTCGGCGGCTTCTCCCTCGACGACTCGGCCGAGGAGCCCCTCGTCCAGGCCGCCGCCATGCCCGACGTCGCCTATCCCCTGGACCCCGACCTGGGCGAACCTCCCCACGTCCTACAGCCCCGCTGCCCAACACCGCCAACGACTACCCCCTCACGATCTTCAAGATCCTGAAGGCAGAAGTTCCCGCACGCCAGATCAAGCACATGGGCATCCTCTGGGCCAACGCCACCCCGTCCACGGCGTCGTCCGAGAAGGCCTTCGAGCGGGCCGCCAAGTCCGAGGGCTTCAACATCGTCTACGACGCCGGCTTCACCCCGGCGCAGACGACCTTCCTGCCCAACGTCCTGACCATGAAGTCCGACGGCGTCCAGATGTTCTTCACCACCGCAGATGCCCGACTCCTACGCGGCCACGCGTGGCCGAGGAGATGCAGCAGCAGAACTTCAATCCCATCGTCGTCCAGGGTGACGCCTACTCGTCCAACCTGGTCAAGGACGGCGGCTCGGCGGTGAACGGCATGTACATCGAGCTCGGCTACGTCCTCTACCTGGGGGCGGACTCCGAACCTGCCGGCCGTGAAGCTCTTCACCAAGTGGATGAAGATCGCCGACTCCAACGCCAACTTCGAGCTCCAGTCCCTCTACGGCTGGGCCGCCGCCCAGCTCTTCGTCCAGGGCTTGAAGCACGCCGGGAACCCACCCACCCGGGCCGGTCTCGAGGCGGCGCTGGACAAGGTCACGAGCTTCAATGCCGGCGGGCTGCTCCCGACGTCGAACCCGTCCGCCAACGTGCCGGGCGGCTGCGTCGTGCTCGGCCCAGGTCAAGAACGGTCAGATCGTCCGGGTCGCCCCCACGCCGCAGACCGGGTTCATCTGCAGTCCAGGCGGCTACCTGCCGGCGCCCGGCTTCAAGCCGGAGGTCCGGCCGGCCCCCTCGTCGTAGGGTGCGGGCATGACGGCGGTCGGCGTCGGCCCGCCGCCCGCCGGTGACCGAGGGGGCACCACGTCGTGAGCCTGTTCATCAGCCTGGTGATCGCCGGGATCGTCACCGGGTCGATCTACGCCGTCAGTGCCAGCGGACTGGTGGTGACCTACAACACCACCGGCATCTTCAACTTCGCCCACGGCGCCGTGGGCATGGTCCTGGCCTATCTGTTCTGGCAGCTCTGGCAGGGCTGGCACTGGCCCGCCGGTCCTGGCCCTGGCTCGTGACCCTCCTGGTGGCGGCGCCCCTGTCTGGGCGCCGTCATCGAGCGCCTGGTTATGCGCCCTCTCTACGGGGTGTCGACCAACATCCGCCTGGCCGTGACCCTCGGCCTCCTCCTGCTCCTGGTGGCGGGCGCCGGCCAGCATCTGGAGCCAGTCGAACGTCTACATCATGCCCGAGTTCTTCAGCGGCCATCAGGTCTCGATCGGTGGCGTCAACCTCTCCTACGAACAACTCATCACCATCGGCGTGGCCGTGGCCGCCGCGCTCTTCCTGCGCCTGTTCTTCAAGCGCACCCGCACCGGTGTGGCCATGCGCGCCGTCGTCGACGATCCCGACTCTGGCCTCCCTGGCCGGGGCACCCTCGGGGCGGATCGCGTCCTACGCCTGGATGATCGGCGTCATGTTCGCCGGCGTGGCGGGGATCCTCATCGCCCCGTCGACCAACATGTCCATCCTCCCGCTCATCGAGCTGGTCATCTTCGGCTACGCGGCGGCCGTCGTGGGCCGGTTGCGCAGCATCCCCCTCACCTTCCTCGGGGCCATGATCCTCGGCATCGGCAACTCCATGGTCGTCGGGTACGGGCCCCCGAGCGACGTCTCCGACATCCAGGCGGCGCTGCCCATGGTCATGCTCTTCGTCGTCCTCCTCCTCATCCCCGAGGTGCGGCTGACGGTGGGCCGGGTGGTCCGCGTCCGCGCGCCGCCGCGTGGCCAGCGCCACCACCAACCTGGTGGGCGGAGGTCTCGTGGTCGTGGCCGTCGTCGTCCTCTCGGCCGTCCTCAACGGCAGCGATCTCCTCACCCTGGGAACGGGCGTTGACCCTGGCCATGCTGGCCCTCTCCCTCACGTTGTTGTCGGGCTACGGCGGGCAGATCTCGCTCTGCCAGTACACCTTCCTCGGTCTCGGCGCCCTCTCCATGCACTGGGTCGACGGTGGGTCGTCGGTCCTCGGTGTGCTCCTGGCCGTCGGACTCTGCGCCGCCGTGGGAGCCGTCCTCGCTCTCCCCGTCCTCCGTCTCCGGGGCATCTACCTGGCCCTGGCCACCTTGGCCTTCGCCGTCGTCATGGACGACGTCTTCTTCACCTCGAACTCGGTCTTCGGGAGCTCCGGTGCGGTCACGGTCGGGCGCCCCGACATCTTCGGCCTCCGCTTCGCCACCAACCGGTCCTTCGACATCCTCATCGCCGTGGCGCTCGCCCTCTGCCTGATCGGCGTGGGGGCCCTGCGGCGCGGTCCCTTCGGGCGACGGCTGGTGGCCATGAGCGACTCGCCCGCGGCCTGCAGCACGGTGGGTCTGAGCCTGACCGTCACCAAACTGGCCGTCTTCGCCCTGTCGGCCGGCCTTGGCCGGCCTGGCCGGCGCCCTCTACGGAGGGCTCAGCACCTCGGTCGGCGCCTCGCAGTTCCAGTTCCTCTCAGCATCCTGATCTTCGCCGGGGTGACCCTCGGAGGCATGAGCGTGCTCACCGGGGCCGTCACCACCGGGATATTCGTCGCCGTCCTCCCCGTCATCGCCGCCCACATCGGTCTGCTGAACTTCCCTCAGCTCCTGATCGGCGCGGGCATCGTGGCCGTCGGACGCAACCCCATCGGGATCGGGAAGCTCTACGTCGTGGTGGCGGACTACCGCAAGCAGCGCGCCGCGGCCGCCGGCCCCCCTGTCGGCCACGACCCGCCGTCCCGCCCCGAGCGGGGCCATCGAGGCCGAGGTCAGCTCCGTTGGCTGACCTCGTGGCGCGAGGAGATCACCGTCCGCTTCGGCGGCATCCAGGCCCTGAACGAGGTGGACGTGGCCGTCGGGGCCGGCACCGTCCACGGGCTCATCGGGCCCAACGGGGCCGGCAAGACCACACTGTTCAATGTCATCACCGGCCTCCAGCCCCCCACCCGGGGCCGGGTCCGGTTCGACGGCGCGCGACATCACCAAGGCCTCTCCCCACGTCCGGGCCCGCAAGGGTATGGCCCGCACCTTCCAGCGCCTCGAGCTGTTCGACACCCTGACGGCGCGCGAGAACGTCCAGATGGCGGCCGAGACCCAGCGTCGCCGCTTGCCGGCCGGGATGTCCCCGGCCGGCGTCACCGAGCGCCTCCTGGCCCAGGTGGGGATCCTCGACCTGGCCGACGAACCCACCGACTCCCTGCCCACCGGCCTGGCCCGGCTGGTGGAGCTGGCCCGGGCCATGGCCACCACCCCGTCGGTCCTCCTCCTCGACGAGCCCAGTGCCGGGCTCAACCAGGACGAGACCGCGGCCCTCGGACAAGATCCTCGTCCGCCTGGCGTCGGAGGGCATGGCCGTCCTGCTGGTGGAACACGACATGAGCCTCGTCATGTCCATCTGCGACGAGGTGACCGTCCTCCACTACGGCGAGATCATCACCACCGGCGACCCGACCTCGGTCCGGGCCGACCCTGCCGTCCAGGCCGCCTATCTGGGGACGGAGGACATCCAGCGGACGGCCCCCTCCGGGCACCAGCAGCCACCGCCCCTGCGGGCCCCCGCACCCCGGGCGTCGCGTCCGTCGGAGACCCCCTCGTCACCGTCCCCGGTCGCCCGCGACACCCCCGCCGTGGTCTCGCCCCTGCTGGAGCTGACCGACGTCCGTGCCGCCTACGGCCGCATCGAGGTCGTCCACGGCGTCTCCCTGCGGCTCCCCGCCGGATCCTGCCTCGCCCTCCTCGGCCCCAACGGGGCGGGGAAGTCGACGCTTCTGAAGGTCATGAGCGGCCGGCTCGCCCCCTCGGGGGGATCGGTCCAGCTGAGCGGTGAGGAGATCGGGAAGGCCAGCTCGGAACAACTCGCCCGCCGCGGCATCTGCGCCATTCCCGAAGGGCGTGCGGTCTTCCCCAACCTGACGGTGGCCGAGAACCTGCTCATGTACACGTTCCGGGGCCGGTCGTGAAGCTCACCGACCTCGAGGAGAAGAGCTACGCCCGCTTCCCCGTCCTCGGCCAGCGTCGCCGTCAGCTGGCGGGCCGGCTCTCGGGCGGCGAGCAGCAGATGCTGGCCATCGCCCGGGCCCTCTACACCGACCCCCGGTTGCTCCTCCTCGACGAGATCTCCATGGGTCTGGCCCCGCTCGTGGTGGCCGAGCTCTACGAGCTGGTCGGCCAGCTGGTGGCGTCCGAGGACATCACCGTCGTCCTCGTCGAGCAGTTCGCCCAGACGGCCCTGACCGTGGCCGACCAGGTGGCGGTCATGGTGACGGGCCGTATCGTCCGCGCCGGGACACCGGCCGAGGTGGGCGACGACCTCATGAGCGCGTACATGGGCGCCCCCGAGGGATAGGTCCAACTTTCCATCGTGGCCATGCCGAGCGATGTCGGGGCCGTCGATCTGATGATCGGCTTTCCGAGCGCCACCGCCAACAGCGCTTCGACTTCCTCAAGCCCCAGCTGCGCGACGAGGAGAGCGCCACCATGGCGACCCCCATCGCCTACATGTTCAGGGACAACCCGGGCCTCATCGAGGAGGACCTTGATCCGGTGGCCATCACCCTGGGCGAGATGGACCGCCACGGGGTGGCCGTCGGCCTCGTCGGCCTGGCCGGTGAGGTCACCGACCGCGCCCTCGGTGAGCATCCCGACCGGTTCAAGGCCAGCCTGGAGATCGACCCCAACAAGATCACCGGCACCGTCCGCCGTATCCGCCGGGCCCATGCCGAGTACGACATCAAGGCGGTCACGACCTTTCCCGCCGGCTGCAATCCCCAGGTGCCGGTGAGCGACCGGCGCTACTACCCGATCTACCAGACCTGCGTCGACCTCGACCTCCCCATCCTCGTCAACGCCGGCATCGCCGGACCCCGCGTCCCCTCCGCCTGCCAGGACGTCATGCATTTCGACCAGGTCTGCTACGACTTCCCCGATCTCCGCATCGTCATGCGCCACGGGGCCGAGCCGTGGGAGGAGCTGGCCGTGAAGCTCATGCTCAAGTGGCCGGGACTCTACTACATGACCAGTGCCTTCGCCCCGAAGTACTACCCGAAGGCCATCATCGACTACGCCAACACCCGGGGTGCCGACAAGATCATGTACGCCGGCTACTTCCCCATGGCCCTGACCCTCGAGCGCATCTTCTCCGAGCTGGCCGACGTGCCCCTTCCGCGACCACGTCTGGCCCAAGTTCCTCCGCGACAACGCCTTGAGGGTCCTGAAGCTCTGACTCGTCGACACCGGCGCCGCCCGCGGCTTCAGCCGGGCCCTTCCTCGCCCAGCGCGACGATCACGTCGGGCGGCCCCGGCCGCGTCACCAGCTCGACGATGCCGCCGGCGTCGCGCAGGTCGCTCTCGGCCTGCATCAGCAGGGCCAGCCGGGCCGGATCGTCGATGACGGTCAGACGTGGCCACCGGCGCCCGCATCGAACGCTTGGCCGTCGTCTTGGCCCGCCGCACGGTCCCGAGGACATCGGACGACGACCGACAGCACCGTGTCGGCCGGCCGGCGTCGCCGCCCCCGACCGGCCGGCGAGGGGAACTCGTCGGCCGCGGGCCACGGGGAGCGGTGCACGGAGCCCTCGTGCCACCACGACCACACCTCCTCGCTGACGAAGGGAAGGAAGGGGGCGAGCAACCGCAGGAGCACCGACAGGGCCAGCCCCAGTGCACGCGCGCGCCGAGGCCGGCCCCGGCCCCGACGGCCTCCTCGTAGGCGCGGCCCTTCACGAGTTCCAGGTAGTCGTCGCAGAAGGACCAGAAGAAGGCCTCGGTCCGCTCGAGGGCCCGGGCGTAGTCGTAGCCCTCGAAGGCGGCGGTGGCCTCCTCCACCACCCGGGCCAGATCGCCGAGCATGGCCAGGTCGATGGGGGCGCTGACGGCCTCGGGACCCGGGAGCTCGCCGCCCGCGATCGCGCGACAGGGCGAAGCGCGACGCGTTCAGGATCTTGATGGCCAGTCGCCGGCCCACCTTCATCTGGCCCTCGTCCACGGCCGTGTCCACCCCGGGCCGGCCGCTGGCCGCCCAGTAGCGCACGCCGTCGGACCCGTGGGTCTCGAGCAGCGGCAGCGGGGTCACCACGTTCCCCTTGGACTTCGACATCTTCTTCCGGTTGGGATCGAGCACCCACCCCGAGATGGCGGCGGTCGTCCAGGGCAGGCTCCCGTGCTCGAGCTCGGACCGCACGATGGTGGAGAACAGCCACGTCCGGATGATCTCGTGGCTCTGGGGGCGCAGGTCCATGGGGAAGACCCGGGCGAACAGCTCGGGGTCGTCGGCTCCACCGGCCGGCGATCTGGGGCGTGAGCGACGACGTGGCCCACGTGTCCATGACGTCGGGGTCGCCCACGAATCCGCCCGGCACCGCCGCGCTGGCTCCTCGCTGTAGCCGTCGGGGACGTCGCTCGACGGGTCGACCGGCAGCCGGCTCTCGTCGGCCACCATCGGGTGGTCGTGGTCGATCTCGCCGTCGCTCGCCCACCCGGTACCAGACCGGGAAGGGCACGCCGAAGAAACGCTGCCGGCTGATGTTCCAGTCGCCGTTCAGCCCCTCCACCCACGCCTCGTAGCGGTGGACCATGTGGGGCGGGTGCCAGCTGCAGCTGTCGCCCCCGCTCGAGCAGCCGCTCCCGCAGGGGCAGCGTCCGGACGTACCACTGACGGCTGGAGACGATCTCGAGGGGCCGGTCGCCGCGCTCGTAGAACTTGACCGGGTGGACGATGGGCTTGGGCTCGCCCACCATGCTCTCCCGATACGCCGCAGCAGCTCGACGATCCGGGCCCGGGCCTGCGGTGACGCTCTTGCCCGGCGATCTCCCCGTAGGCGGCGGTGGCCGCCGGCCGCATCGGTGCTCTCCCAGCCCGGCTCACCCCAGGCGACCGGTTGGAGCCGACCGTTGCGCCCGACGATCGTCCGGGTGGGCAGAGCCGAGGTCGCGCCACCAGGTGACGTCGGTGATGTCGCCGAAGGTGCAGATCATGGCCACCCCCGATCCCTTCTCGGGATCGGCCAGCTCGTGGGCCAGCACCGGGACCGCCACCCCGAACAGCGGCGTGATCACCTCGGTGCCGAACAGCGGCCGGTAGCGGCGCGTCGTCGGGATGGGCCACGAGCGCCACGCAGGCGGCCAGCAGCTCGGGCCGCGTCGTCTCGATCTCCACCGCGCCCGCCGCCGTCGACACCGGGCGAAGCGCAGCCGGTGATAGGCACCGGGAAGCTCCCTGTCCTCCATCTCGGCCTGGGACACCGCCGTCTGGAAATCGACGTCCCACTGGGTGGGGGCCTCGGCGCTGTAGGCGTGGCCCTGGTCGAGCAGGTGGAGGAACCCGCGCTGCGACACCCGCCGGGCCCCGGTCGTCGATGGTGGCGTAGGTGTGGTTCCAGTCGACCGACAGCCCGAGGGTCCGCCACAGGTTCTCGAAGGCCTTCTCGTCCTCGGCCGCCAGCCGGGCGCACAACTCGATGAAGTCGGGACGCGAGATGGCCACCGGGCGGCTTCTCCGGCTGTCGGCGGGGCGACGAACGACGGGTCGCTTGCGCAAGGCTCGGATCGCAGAGCACGCCGTAGTAGTTCTGGACCCGCCGCTCGGTCGGCAGCCCGTTGTCGTCGAATCCCATCGGATAGAAGACCTCGTAGCCCCGCATCCGCCGGTAGCGGGCCACGGTGTCGGTGTGGGTGTAGGAGAAGACGTGCCCGACGTGCAGCTCCCCCGACACCGTGGGCGGCGGGGTGTCGATGGCGAAGACGCGCCGACCGCGGGGCCGAGCGGTCGAAGGCGTAGGTCCCCGCCTCGCTCCCACCGCGCCGACCACTTGGCCTCGAGGCCCTCGAGGGACGGGCGTTCGGGCACGACCGGCGGGCCCGGGCGCTCGAGCGGCTGGCGCGGTCGGCGGCGGCGGCGCCTCCGGTCGTCGCGTCTCGTCCATGGTCGCGTTACCGTACCGGAGTGCTGCGCCTCCACGACACAGCCACGGGCACCGTCGAGCCGCTCGTCCTCCGCGAACCCGGCCACGTCTCGATGTACGTCTGCGGGCCCACCGTCTACGACCTCCCCCACATCGGCCACGGCCGCTTCGCCCTGGCCTTCGACATCCTGCGCCGGTACCTCGAGTTCTCCGGTCTCGAGGTCCGCTACGTCTCCAACGTCACCGACATCGACGACAAGATCATCGCCCGGGCCAACGAGGAGGGCCGGACGCCTCACCGACGTGGCCCGGGAGTTCGAGGCGGCCTGGTGGGCGGCCATCGACGGCCTGGGCGTCAAGCGCCCCACCGTCTCCCCCCGGGCCACCGAGTACGTCGACCACATGGTGGCCCTCGTCGCCGACCTGGTCGGACGGGGCACCGCCTACGAGACCTCCGACGGCGTCTACCTGTCGGTCGACCGCGGTCGACGGCTACGGCCTGCTGGCCCGCCAGAGCCTCGATTCGCTGCGGTCCGGGGCCCGGGTGGAGCCGGGCGAGGAGAAGCGCTCGCCCCTCGACTTCGTCCTCTGGAAGAAGGCCAAGCCCGGGCGAGCCGACCTGGCCCTCGCCCTGGGGCCCGGGCCGGCCGGGATGGCACACCGAGTGCGTGGTCATGTCGCTCGATCTCCTGGGCGACGGCTTCGACCTCCACGGCGGCGGCATCGACCTCGCCTTCCCCCATCACGAGAACGAGCGGGCCCAGGCCGTGGCCACGGGCCGGACCTTCGCCCGCCACTGGGCCCACAACGGGCACCTCGTCACCGGCGGGCGAGAAGATGTCCAAGTCCCTCGGGAACTTCACCTCCCTCGCCGACCTCCTGGAACGCACCGACGGCCGCGCCTACCGCCTGCTGCTCCTGCGCAGCCACTACCGGTCCCAGGTGGAGGTGACCCCGGACACGGTGGCCGACGCCGAGGAGGCCCTCGTCGGCCTCGACGCCCTCGTCCGCCGCTTCGATCTCGAGCGACGCTCGCCGTCCGCCGCCACCGCGACCGAGGCCCTGGCCCTCGGGGCCGACGCCGACGCCGCTGCGCCGCCTTCGTGGCCACCATGGACGACGACCTCGGCACCCCGGCGGCGGTGGCCGGGATCTTCGAACTGGCCCGCCGGGCCAACGTGGCCGCCGACGCGCGGCGACGCAGGCCGAGGGCCGCCGGCTGGCCCTGACCGTGGCCGTCCTCTGCGCCGCCCTCGGGCTCTCCCTCCACGGGCCGCCAGGCCCTCGACGAGGCCACCAGGCCAAGGTGGCCGCAGCGCGACGCGGCCCGGGCCGGCCGGGACTTGGCCCGGGCCGACGCCATCCGCCGGCCGAGCTCGAGGCCGAGGGCTGGGTCGGTGGAGGACGGACCGGAGGGCGGCCGAGCTCCACCGCTGAACGGGGTCCTTCGGTCCCTCCCGGCGATGTCCGGCCGGCGGGTGCCGGCCCGATGCGCTGGAAAACCGTCCCCTCCGTAGGTTACCGTTGGGTAACAACGGATTGAGGCCGAGCCGCCCGGCACCGAGAAGGTCGGGGCGGCCCCGACAGCCCCCGCTCCCGGAGTGTTTCACGTCAGGCTCCCCTGCGGCGGCGACGAGACAAGGGGAAAGACGATGCCCGACTTCTCGCTCGAACTCAACGAGGACCAGGTCCAGCTCCAGAAATGGGTCCACGACTTCGCCGAGGACGTGGTCCGGCCCGTGGCCCACGAATGGGACGAGCGCGAGGAGACCCCCTGGCCCGTCATCGAGGAGGCGGCCAAGATCGGCCTCTACTCGTTCGACTTCTTCACCCAGTCCTTCCTGGACCCCACCGGGCTCACCCTGCCGGTGGCCAGCGAGGAGCTGGCCTGGGGGGACGCCGGGATCACCCTGGCCATCTTCGGCAGCTCGCTCGGTCTGGCCGGGATCGCCGCCAACGGCACCCCCGAGCAGCTCATGGAGTGGGGCCCCCAGTGCTTCGGGACGCCGGAGAAGCTCCAGACGGCCGCCTTCTGCGTCTCGGAGGCCGACGCCGGCTCCGACGTCAGCTCGCTTCGGACCCGGGCGGTCTACGACGAGGCCAAGGACGAGTGGGTGATCAACGGCACCAAGACCTGGATCACCAACGGCGGCATCGCCGACGTCAACGTCGTCGTGGCCTCGGTGGAGCCCGAGTTCGGCTCGCGGGGCCAGGCGAGCTTCGTGGTGCCCCCCGGCACGCCCGGCCTCTCGGCCGGTCAGAAATTCCAGAAGATGGGCATCCGGGCGTCGCACACCGGTGAGGTGGTCTTCGACGACGTCCGCGTGCCCGGCCGCTGCCTCCTCGGCGGCAAGGACAAGCTCGACGAGAAGCTGGCCCGCGCCCGTGAGGGCAAGAAATCCAAGTCCCAGGCGGCCATGGCCACCTTCGAGGCCACCCGGCCGGCCGTCGGCGCCCAGGCCCTCGGGATCGCCCGGGCCGCCTACGAGTACTCGCTCGACTACGCCACCCAGCGCAAGGCCTTCGGCCGGCTCATCATCGAGAACCAGGGCATCGCCTTCAAGTTCGCCGACATGAAGACCCGCATCGACGCCTCCCGCCTGCTCGTCTGGCGGGCGGCCTGGATGGGGGCCAACCACAAGCCCTTCACCGCCGGCGAGGGCTCGATGTCGAAGCTCTACGCCGGGGAGACGGCGGTCTGGGTGACCGAGCAGGCCATCCAGATCATGGGCGGCTACGGCTACATCCGTGACCACCCCGTCGAGCGCTGGCACCGGGACTCGAAGATCTACACCATCTTCGAGGGCACCTCGGAGATCCAGCGGCTGATCATCGCCCGGGCCGTCTCGGGGGTCCACATCCCCTAGTCTACCAGGCCATTTGTCCCGGATCCGGGTTAGAAGCGGAACCGGGCATGATGGCCTGGGTTCCAGGAATGAGGGGTTCCTGGAACCATTTCTGGTACCTCCTCAGAGGCCGGCGGCCGGGATAAGGCCCGGACTCGTGGGCTTCTGGTGGGCCGACCAGGAAAGGCCTAGGTGACGCGCTCTCGAGGGACCCTTGCCCGGGAGGTCCTGCCAAGGTGCCGCCCGTCCCCTGAAGGCCAGGCGACCGGCGTAGAGGTCCTGGCCTCGTAGGAGCCGTGGGGACCGGAGCAGCACGCCGCCAGGACCGCTCAGGCGGGCACACAGCCGGTCCTCTGACGATCTAGAGTCCGCCTCCCGTCCTCGGGCCGCCACATGCGAACTACAGGCGTGTCATCATCTCGGTGGGTGCCTAGATCCTGGCGCCCGGTAGAGATTGAGGAGAATACATGCAGTACGCAACTAGTTACATCGTCATCCCGTGGGAGCCGTTCACCGAGGCCAGAGAAGCGGTCCGAGACGCCTTCGAGGCGCAGGGTCGGGGACATGGGATCTTCGGCGAGGAGGTCCCGTCCACTTGGCAGTGTGCAGAGTGCGGCGAGGCATTCACCCTTGACCAGATCCACCTTGGTATTGACGACTCCATGGGAATCCCCGTCTGCCCCACCCGGAATTGTCCTGGGCACGGGTGGCTGGTGATACGACCGACGTAACGACGGGCGCTCCGCCGTAAGAACAGTGCCCCGGTGAGAGCCGGGGCACTTCCGCGTTCCGGTCCGTTCTGGTGCCGTTGGGGCTCTACCCGACCTCCTGCCGGTAGGCGTCTGGGCTGACGGTCGCCAGCACCACCTCCGCGGGAGCCAGGCGGTCCAGATATTCCACCAAGGCCCTGGTCACGACCGAAATTTACGGACACATCTCGGTCCTGAGCGGCCAGCCTGAGACGTTCGTGGAGGCTCTCAGGGAGCCGGACCTGAGTGCTCACCCGCCGCTCCTCGTGCAGCTTCGGACGTCCCACGCTTGCACCCTAGGTAGGTGGTGAGCGAATGTGGCGGATAGTGCGAGCGGAAACCGACACGTTTCCTCCCTCGCATGCGCCTTGATGCGCTTAGGTATACCGGGCCAGGGTCCCGGATAGGGTGGCACAACCTGTAGATAACATCGAACGTATGTTCGATTGCAAACGGAGCCTTCCAGTGGACCCTGTAGAGCCCGACGAGGACAAGCTCGCAGAGCTGATCCTGTACGTCGCCGACAAGATCCTGACCGACCCCCCCGGCGGTGCCACCAAGATCAACAAGATCCTGTTCTTCGCCGAGTTCTCCCACATGCGTGCGCACGGCGTCCCGATCACTGGCGCCGCTTATCAGAAGCTGCCGCAAGGCCCAGCGCCGAGACATCTCGTGCCGATTCGAGACAGGCTGCTTGAGCAAGGGGATGCCGAACTACGGATCGACGACTACTTCGGGAGACCACTACATCGGCTCGTGCCTCTGCGAGGTCCCAACCTGAGCTACTTCAGCGTGGACGAAATCCGCAAATTGTTGATCAGGTTGTCACGGCTCTTTGGGGCAAAACCGCAGGTGAGGTATCGGAAATGTCTCACCAGGAGATGGGATGGAAGATGGTTGAGGAGGGAGAGGACATCCCACTCCCATCCGCCTTCCTTGCGAAGAAGGCCGTTGCGACGGACGCAATTCGCAAGCACGCCCAGCAGCTCGCCGAGAAACTGGGAACTAGCAGGTAATTTAAGGAGGGGCCAGCGGCTAATTTGGCCTGCGGTGGTAGCCCATCGCTCACGTGAACGCGTAACAGTTTCGGACGAACTGCTGAGTGAGGCTCGGCGGCGGTATCCGCCCGGAGGTTCTGCCGATGGGACTCCCCGCTTTGGTCTGTTTGAGAGTGGCCCACTAGCGGGGGCGATCGCGTACTTCGAACGTCAGTACGACGATTCCCCAGAGGCGGCTGCTGGGGTTCACTTCTATACAACCGTCGGCACGTTCTTCCCGGCCATGGCGTTCTACGCAGCTCGGGTGGGAGACCATGTCGAGATCATCTCGTTCACCGTCGATGACGACTACTGGGAGCTAATCGAGAACGACCCAGAGTGACCGTCGGGCGAACTGCCAGCTAGGGCGGCGTCCCAGACCCACTGTCACAGGCTCTCCCCGCTCTCCGTCCCAGCACGTTCGGCTCGCAGCGACAAGATCGAATCGCAATCGCTCATGCGCTTCCGATCCATTGCAGGAATGGGCTTGCCTCCCCTGACCACGACACTCGCAGGTCGTCTCGAGCCCTCGTGCACGCCACGTACAACAGACAACGTTCACGTTGGAGGTCCTGTTGATGGCCTAGAGGATCGTCGCCTTCGGATCGTACGGCCTGCGTCAGGGGGACGGAGCCGGCGCTGGCATCCACAACGGCGACGCACCGAAACTCGAGGCCTTTGAGGCGATGCATAGTTCCCAGTGCAACGTGGTTGGGGGATCGGCCACCGCGTTCGAAGCGTTTGGCCGCTATCCCACCGCCTTCGAGTGCCTTGCGGACGCCGTCCAATGGCGCCCAAGTGCGGGCCGCGACGGCGATGGCGCTCGGATCGACGCCTGCGTCCAGCCAAGCTTGAACGGCTGAGACCAGCGCATCCGCTTCGGACGCCCAGGTAGCGAAGCTCTCGACCGTTGGCGGTGGCCCGTGCAGCTCGGAACGGTAGCCAGCGAGTGTCTCGATGCCGGCATCGAGGTCGTCGTAACGCTGCCCGGCGAGCAAGCTGAGCGCCCAAACCAAGATCTCGTGGGTGGTTCGGTAATTCAGCCGCAGCCGGTAGGAGCGGCCCCGGACGTTGATGCCGAGGGCGGAGAGGGTCACGCGATTGTCGTAGATTCGTTGGTGAGCATCGCCACAGATGAACAGGTCGTTTGGTGCCTTGGCGACGGCTGCTCGTAGCATTCGCCACTGGGCTGGATGCAAGTCCTGGGCTTCGTCAACGATGACGTGGTCGTACGGCTTCTCGTCGGACACCGAGAGGAGGTCCGCGGCCTTCGTGGCGAGTTGAAGAAATGTCCGTTGATTGCGCTCCTCAAGGCGTCGGACGACATCTTCCACCGCGCTCCAGATGGCTGTTCGCTGTGTTCGGTTCAAGCGAACGCCTCGTCCCGCACGCGGCGCCTTCAGGTAGTCGTCGCAAGCTTTGATGCCTTGCGCCAGGATGACCTGCGTCCACTCCTCGTGCGCCAAGGAAGGTGAAATCGAGCCGGGAAGGGTACCGGCCACTGACTTCCAGAGCTCTGCCTCTCGATCGCCACCGAGCGCATTGACTCGTTCGCTTACATTGTCACGAATGACGCGATGGGCGAATGCGTCGACGGTTTGGACATCAACTTGGTCCAGCATCTCGGATCCACCGAGAGAAATGAGGGAGTCATGAAGGTTGTCCGCCAGAGTTGTCGTAAACGTCGTGAGTAACACCCGACGTTCTGTTCCCGGCGTCAGTTGGTTCGCAAGACAGCGGGCCCGGTGAAGCGCTACGACCGTCTTACCCGTCCCGGCGCCTCCGGTGACGCGGACAGGTCCATTGAAGCGCTTGCGGTAGGCCAATCGCCGCTGGGAAGAATGGAGAAAGATTCGCCATAGATCGAGCGGCTTATCGAGCGCGTCGATAAGGTCGGCGGCACTCTGTACAACGTAGAACATCGAACGCGATGCGAGACGGTCGACGGCCGCCTCGAGATTCTCGACATCAATCGGACCGGGCTTCTCATCGGCCACGAGTTCGGCATAAGCCTCTTCCACAGAGTATCCCGCGGCTAGCATCTGCAACGCCTCCGCTTGAGCAGAAGGCAAGACCGTGGTGAGTGCCTCAAGCTGCTCTTCAGTCGCGAGGCTTCGTACCAACGGAAGCAGGACGTCAGATATCCCGATGCCGATCAGGTCTTTGTTGTTGAAATGATCAAAGAGTCCAGTTACGTCGGGAGGGCTTGTCACATTGGTCGCAACGGTCTCTATGGCGCCGAGGTCATGAATCTCGAAGGCGCCCGTAGCTGAGTTCACGGCAAATACGTTGCGTTCGCACCACTCATAGGCCTTGTCGTGAGGAAGCACGGCAGCGAGGACGTAGGTGTCACCCACGTCGGGAGCGACAACGACGCCCCGCCAGGACTGATCAATGCGGATAGTCCGGGCTCGGGGGTCAGCGGCGACGTTCGGCTTTTCGAGGTGAATGCCGGCTTTCGTTTCGAAAGTGAATTTCTCCAGCGTGTCACCGACCCTCTTCTGTACGCTCTTGGGTAGATCGGGGAACTGTCCGAAGAAGTCCTTCGAGAGGACGAGGCGAGGCATTAGGTCTCGACGGTCGCCTTCGCCAACGCGGCGCCCGTCCACACGTTTGGCAGTCGAGCATCCCACCCATCCGCGGCCAACCATCTGTCCCGCTCTTCATTCTCGTCTATGACAATGGCTACCTTTGGGTTCGCCCACGCCGCCTCTACGGGCCACCCGTCGCCGACTTCATAGCCGATCTCAGGCGTCGGCACGCCGAGCGCTATTGCCTCTTCGATGAGTGGTCGGGCGTTACCCACGACGAGATCGAGGACCGACCCGGCGTATTCGTCCGGGGGTCGCGCCGTGGCCTCGGGCTCGTCGAGCCAGCGACGATCCTCGTCGATCCCGCGGGCGAGTTCTCGTCTACCGAGGGCCCGTGCGATCTTCTTGAAGTCCAGGACCAGCAACTCGGGATCGTCGAGGTGACTAGCGGCGATCACGACGACCGTCCAGCCTCGGTCCTCGAGCTGTCCGCGGATGATGGCGTCTCTTCTGGCACGGTTGGGGTCGCCGTGTAAGCCCGCGGAAAGCCCGTCGAGGTAAATGGCCACAGGCGCATCATCGCTCTCATGCACAAAGTCCGGGGTAGTCGAGCCGTATGGCGGACCGATAGCGAGTTGATGCTGGCCTATGAAGCCCCCGAAGGCGGCCCGTTCGAGTAACCCTCCAAGGCGATCCTCGGGTCCATGCGTACCCACCGGACCCTGGCTGGCGGGTCCGGCCTGGGGCGGGATCACGTAATCGAAAATCGGGATGTCTGCATAAACCTCGATGAGGCCAAGGGCAACATGCCGGTCGAGGACTCGGTGCCAAAACACGTTGCGGCCAGTGCGAAGGCATTGGTAACACGATGTCTCACAGGCGTTCGCGCAGGACCCGAGGAGGGTGCGCAGCACGTCGACGATCTCGAGCCAGCGCTCGACGATCTGGCCGAGTAGCCCCGACCCACCCGGCATTGGGTCGTAGAGGTACAACGACCACCCTCCGTCGGCGTCGGGGAGCACAAGAGTCTGGAGGTCGTCGGACTCCATTTCGAGAACCTGAGATGCACCCATGCGGAGCGCCTCTCCCAGATTCGCAGCGTCGCCTTGTGCAGGGAGCCCGAGGAAGTGCAGTGCATCCACGGTAGCGTCCGCCGTGAAACCGAGCCATGCGGGTGGGCGGCCGCACCGCTCCGTGTGTCTCTGTGTGAAGTTGTCCAGTTCGGCCTGAGAGGAGTACGGCGAACGCGCCGCTCCACAGACCCGACAGACGGGATAGCCAAGCTTTCCTTCACGCACGCGGCTCGCGGGTCCTACGTTGACCAGCCGCAACCCCTCTCCAAACAACAGCTGGATCACTCGGCCACCGCTCGTGTAGGCGGCACCGCCGCGCCGTTCTCCGCGTGGCATGCCTAGAACCACAACCGGCAGCTGGAACCGCTCAGTCTCGTCATCTCGGATCGGTCCGAGCTGAGCAAGGTCGGCATCGCTGATTGGGAGGGCCTCGAAACTGAGGGCGTCAGCCGCTGCATAGCCAGCTGCGACAGACGACGCGAATCGAACACGTCCCTCGGCGGGTTCGACGACATAGCGCTCGGTAAGCACCTCGTCCTCGCTTATGGGGAAGTGATAACGCGCAGCCCGGAAGCGGCGCCGGTTGGCGTAAAGGAGATTGCCGGGGACGAACTCGCGGACTGCGATTGCCGCCGGGCGAGACAATTCAAACTCGCGCTGGCCCGCTCGAGCTGGGAAATGCCGTCACACCGCCTTCGTATATGCCGTAGCCGGGAAGGAAGCCAAAAGTGGCCAGCACCGTGAGCGTGTAGGTGTCGGATCGCTCGTCGGCGAGACGACGCAGGAAGTCCTTGCAGCGACTGAGCTGGCCTTCCTCTTCTGGCTCGAGCTGCCGCAGATTCGCTTCCTGGTTGAGGCGTTGGCGGGTACGGACGGTCCACATCATCCGCTCATGGAGACGGTTGACAACCTCCTGCAGGTCGCCAGCCATGCTGTCGACGAGCTTTTCGAGCCGCTCTGGCGCTGCTTCCGGTCCGGCCTCCTCAGGCCACCCTCGGGCAAATACCTGCTCTGCCGCGGAGACAAGATGGGCGCGGTGACTAGCGATCACGCGGCCAAGGCCGAGTACGTCCGAAGGGCGAGAGCGGTAGTAACGCCGCGGACCCTCGAATACGTAGTCGCGGACGTAGGTGGGGAAGGCACGGTCGAGAGACGCCGTGTCGGTGGCGTCAAGGCGTCCGCTGGCCCGCAACCGCAGGAGTTCCGAGAGCACCGTCGAACGGACGTGTTTGGCGACGAGAACGTCGTTCTTGAGGTTAAAACGCGGAGGGCGAACAGCAGCACCGAGCAAACGGTCCGGGTCTTGGAAGAAGTACGTATCGTGGATTGCTCGCCGGCAGTACGAATAGAGCACGGCCATGCGCCTGCGCCGCCCGGCTCGCCCGACCCGCTGCCAGTAGTTGGTAGGCGTCGGCGGCACGTTGCGGAGCAGGATTAGGTCAAGCGCGCCGATGTCCACCCCGAGCTCTAGGGTTGGCGTAGCGACGAGAGTGTTGACTCGGCCATTCGTCCGCTTGAACTCGCGCTCGATCTCCTCGCGTACTTTGGGCGGAACCTGAGCTGTGTGCTCTTCAGCCAGCACCATACTGAAGGGCCGCTCGAGGAGGGCCACGTTGTAATCGTCAGCCGGCGGCTCCTCTCGAATGAGCGTCCCCCGGCAGAAGCGCTTGGTACAGACCGAGCCCGGCGTCGGCCGGGCGTGGACACGTCGACAGGTAGTGCACCGCCACCGCTCGTGTTGGCGCACCAGCCCGAGTTGAGGCCCGGCCACTTGGCGCACGCCAGCGGCGCCAGACAGCGGTCTACCGTTCGGAGCCGGTGAGGGTGACAAGCCCAAGAAGGCCCTTGGAGGTGAGGAGTTGCCAGATCGCTTCGACCGCCGAGCGCGGGTCGGCAAGTCCCCACCGTGAGACGAAGTCGACGGCGGCGGTGCGGCCGCGACTGGAAACGACGTGCTGAACGTAGGTATCCTTGTCCCCCGCCTCGCGTTCGAGCTTGAGGCCGCGTGGCGGGAGGTCGGCGAAGCCGGCAGGGATGAAACCCCGGAGAATCTCTTCATCGCCGGACTTCCAGTAACGACCGAAGATCGGCTCGTCGGGGTCGGGGAACAGGCGAGCTCGCCGCCACGTATCGAGCAGAGCTGCGGTGCCGTCGCCAGGTCCGCAGGACTCATGCCCAGAACATCGGCAAGTTGCGCACCTCCGGCTCACCGGCTTCTACGTTCGGCGTAGCCGACGCGCAGCTTGACCCCATCGCTCGAGACTCTCACGCTGGTTCAGAGCGGTCGCGAGTTCGCGGAGGATCTGGATCCGCAGGAACCGTGCGAGGTTGTGGCGGCTGAACGTTCCCGAATGCCTCGTCGGCTTCGCTGGAAAATGCCTCGGGCGCTACGCGCCCGAGCCAACTCGCGATCGTCTTGCAATCGTACGGTTGAGCACGGCATGGATATCGCCGATCGACACTGGTCCGGTGCTCTCTGTGACCGCTTGCAGCATAAGATGGCGCAGGCGATAGCGGCGGGCGTGGTCGCGCATCCAGCCAGCCTGGAAGGCAGCGTCCTGGCGGTTGTCGGCGAACACAGCAGATGGCGCTCCGCGTCCGTGCGGCGGCAGCATTGATCATCTCCTGGGCGAGGATGTGCACGTCGGAAACGGTCACCGCCCTAAGCGGTCGGATGGGCTCGACTCGTCTACCTCCAAACCGTTGGCTCGTAGCCCCGCAGCCTGGGCATCGGAAGCCGGCGCCTTCGACAACGACAAACACCGGGGCTAGTGAGTCGACCCGCTGACAAGCAGGGTTGTTGCAGGCGCCTCCCGCCTTCGTATGGAACGCGCCGCACCACCGACATACGTACATGGCAACTCGCCGTGCATCGAGGCGGCGGGTAGCAGGCGACGAAGCGTCATCGCCATCGTCTCCCTCCTCGGCCAGGAAGCGGTTCGTGAACCGGACATGAGTTCCGGTCTCTTCGCCCACCGGCGTCCACACTGCTGCCTCGCCGACGGCGTCACCCCCGATCGGACCGCTGTTGTCCAACCCAAAATCGTTCAGCCAGGTCTCAAAGTAGTGCTGGCCGCAGGTGCGGCAGACCCACAAGGGGAAGACGGCGCCTGGCACACGGTCCGGCCCGGCGTCTAGGGCGGTCTCGGGCGAGCCGTAGAGGCGAGGAGACACAGGATCGCCATCCAGGACGACGACCGCTCCTTCCAGGCCTCGCACAAAGATGTGCATCTTGGGCCTGAGGAGTGGGGCTCCGTCAGCCTCGGCATAAGGGCCGAGGGCGAGGTAGGCGAGTACCTCAAGGCCGGCGCTTGGTCCAGGAGTACCGTGTCGCGCCAGTCGGCTCCAGACCTTGGCGACTGCGTCGTCAAGATGGTGCGGGTGAACAAGCTCCTCGGAGAGTACCCAGCTAAGTTCGTTCGCCGCGAGGTCCTCGTAAAGCACCTCTGACAGGGGCCCTACGCCATTCGGCGCCTGGCCCGTGAGGCGTTCTACAGCCGAGATGAGCGCTGGCTCATTCACATCGTCGACTCCTGTGCCAAGTGCCGTCAAGATGTCATTGAGGACGCTGGCCGGATCTGCCGGTGGTGCGGGGATAATGCGGCGCCCAGGACGGGTAGGGGCGACGAATCGCTCGCTGACGAGCTGAACGAGATCCTGCGGAACTCCGAAGAGTCGGGAAAGGAACGCCGGACCTACCTCGGTGCTGTGTTCGGGGTCGACAATGGTGGCGGAAGTGGCCACACAGGTGACCTCGTCCACCGTCTTGCCGCAGAACGCTCGGAGACGCCGCATAAGACAAGCAACCTCAGCGCCGGTGGCCCCGCCATACGTGTGGGCCTCATCGAGCACGAGGAACCGGAGTGGAGCGTCTGCGAACAGGCCGAGATCACGGCCTCTTGTGAGTAGGATCTCCAGTTGGTTAGCGTTTGTAAGTAGCATCCGGGGCCGTCGTTCAACGATGTCTTCCTCGCTAATGCACTCCTCCCAGGGGGTGACGGCGACACCTTCTTCGAGTCGGCGTCTACGCTCAAGCTCATACCCGTCGCGACCGACGCCCTGTGCCAACTGAACAATGTTGGCATCCGCCCGCCGCCGAGGAGTGGAGCCAACGTAAAGGCCGAAGGTGACGCCAGTACCGGCCAGGAGACCCCGGAGTCGGTCTCGCTGATCGGACGCCAGCGCGTTCATTGGGTAAACAAGCACAGCGGTAACGCCGGGCTGTGAATCTGGATCGTCCCGCAGCGTCAGGCAGTGATCGATGATTGGGTAGAAGAACGATTCTGTCTTGCCCGAACCGGTTCCCGTCGAAAGGAGAACGTGCCGGCCGGCCTCCACTGCTTCAAGTGTGTCCTGCTGGTGGCGGAACAAAATGGGATGTTCGGCGATGCCGGCCAGAGCGGGATGGATTCGACCTGCTGCCAGCAAGATCGGCGAGGCTGTCGGCGAGCTCGAACGCCCGCGCGACCGAGAGGTATGGACCCTTCACGAGCGGGGAAGTCCCGAACGCTCCCGTGCCAAGAAGCAGTCGTGCTTGAGCGGCCAGATCAGGGTCAGCAATCGGGAAAGCAGTTAGCTGGTAGCGGCGGAACTGCTCATTGACCTGTCCCGCGAACCAGATCGGGTTGAGCGCCATCAAGCCTCCCTGAGGATACGACGGGCGTCGCGGTTGGCATTCTCCCAGCCGCCCGCCGGCACATAGATCTCGTCAAGCCCGAATCCAAGGCCCTGGGCCCTGCGACGGTCGGCGAGGCGCACAGCCTCACACTCCGCCTGTTCCGCCCCTTCGGCGTGCATTACCCGACACACCTGAACGGCAAGGTTGGGATACCGGTGCTCCTCAGGCACGCCCTTATCGTTGATCGGAAAACGGGTGGCGATATGGGCCATGTCATCGGGCATCAATCCGTAGACTTCGGCTACGAGAGCCTCGAGCAACAGACGAGCCGCCAGTCGGTCGGCTGGATCAATGATCGGATCCTTGGCCGAACCATCGAAGTCCGCGCCTAAGGCATTGAGCCGCCAAACGAGGTCCGGGGCGCGACGGGCGAACGAACTACGACCATCTGCTTGCGCAATGGGGAGGGTCTCCATATGGAACCAGTTCAGGTTTGCAGACACCTTCATACGAATCAGATAATCCATGACCAATGAGCCAAAGGTGGCGGTCAGCGCTGGCGCGAGCTCGCCTACCCCATCAAGCGTTGGCGCTGCATTCCCGTGCACAGAAGGCGGAATAAGTGCGGTGATCAAGGTTCGTTGATTGGTCACGTTCTGCACGGCCCTGTAAGTAATCCACGCGGATTGCCAGACGTCACCCAGTTTGCTCAGTGCTGCTTCGTGCGACACGAATCGCGTCGGAGCCGCGAAGTAAGGATTTGCGAGATTGAACGACTTACCCTCGTAAAGGACCATGAAACCCTCAACCCAAAGTCGCGCCCTGACCCTGGGATCTCGGGAGTCGTCGGACGGATCGAGGAATCCATCACGCTCAAGCTCGCGACGAGAGGTGAAGAGCTTCGAATCATTTGTCATGTCGAGCTCGCGAGAATAGGTGGCACCGATTTGAGCAATGAGATCGCCGAGAAGAGGGTGGTCGCCGTAGATCTGGTCCGCAAGGGTGAGATCTCGGTGATCCTTCAGCTCCATGAAGGAAAGCGTCGTTGGCGCGAAGCGGCGCACCTCGGCAACGCTGATTGGAAGCGCCGGAGGGTTCAGGCGCTCCCACTCGGCTACGTCGCGTCGCATGAAGGCGGTGAGCACCGTGCTTGACTTTCCCCCGCGCTCGACAACAATGGGCGCAAACCGAAACTGACGGTGGATCGGGAAGATCCGGTGCGCATTCTCGAAGCCGTAACACCACTCCCAGCGACAGTGATCTAGGAACAGACGCCGGAGGCTCCTCCGATCCGGCGTCTCGCCAAATTCCCGATGGAACGACGAACCCCAGCCTGCCACCAGGCGCCAGCAGGTGGTGGGCCACCTCCAGGAACAACTTGTACGTGTTGAGATCGGCCGATCCCTGGTAGCGGAACGGCTGCTCGGGATCGGCGGTCCCCGTTCGGCTCCTCCGCAGTTCAACCCATGATTTAGCAAGGAGGTCGGCTTCACGCCCTCGTCCCGGCGTGACGGCGAAGGGCTCCGACGAAGCACTCACCCAGTTGCTCATCGCCTTGAATCCAGCCTGATAGCGAACCCAACCATCCTCGATGGACGAATCGGTGGCGAAGAGCCTGCGCTGTATGGCCAGTGCTTCCTGCTTGGCATAGGTCCGGTACAGCGGATCCTCGTTCGAAAAGAATTCCTTGGAGTTGGGCTTGGAGATCTCCCAAGGTGGATTGCCAAGCATCGCGTCGAAACCACGTCGGTCAGGACGGAAGACATCGGGAAACTCGATCTCCCAGTGGAAGAACAGCCGCGACCCATGGAGTTGGTCGACAATCTCATCCACGGCAGGGGTAGGCGAGCTCCAAACCGATGGAGTGAGCGCTGGCTCCTGCTGCGCTGGCCAGAACCAGGCGGCACACCACCGGTTCATCGCCCGCTTCAGATCGGTGTAGTCGTCGCTCTCGACAAGTTTCCTGTACGCGGTCTCACGCACCTCCGCCGGCATCTCGTGGATCGCAGCGAAGCGCTCCCTGAGTATGGCGGCCGTTTCCGGGCTGGGCCGATGGCCGTCTCTCCAAACAGTTGACCCTGGCCGCTGGCTGCTCGAATCCATGCGGCCAATTTCGGCTTCACCCGGTCAGTGAGGACCTCCTTCAGCCACTTGGTCCGCGTTCCGGTGCGGCCGTCGCCTGCTTCTCGGTCCCAGCCCCGTGCCGGGTAGTCCTCGACCAGATGGAGCCAGCACCCGACTAGCGAGTCGCCGACCTTGAGCTTGTGGTCCAGAAACTCGAAGGGAAGCTCGCGATCGAGTGTCTCGACCCACAGGGCCAGTCGTGCCAACTCGACCGCCATCGGATTGATGTCGACCCCGTAGATGCATCGTTCAACCACATGGCGTGCCAGCCTGGCCCTCAGCAAGCTGTCGAAGCGTTCGTGGTCGGGAGGCACCGGAAGGAGCTCCTCATGGGCGGCACCGGTGGCTGTACTGCCGAAGGGCAGGCTGACAACAGCCTGATCGCCGTGAGCGGTGATCCGCTTATGGAAGGCGAGCGAAGTGGCTAGTGCTTCGGTGAGGTAGCGAAGAGCAGCCACGAGGAACGACCCAGAACCCATGGCTGGGTCGCACACTTTGATCGCGAGAATCTCCTCAGGTTGTCGCGGTATTCGTCGGCTCTCTCCGGCAGCTCGTAACAAAGCGGCTCTAGAGTTCGATGAGCGAGCGGCACAGCCAGCGCCGGACGTGTATAGAAGGTGCCGCTACCCTTGCGCAGCCCGCCCCAGGCCGCTAGATAGAGACCACCTGCAGGCACAACGTTGGCGATCAGCTGTTGGGCAGCGGCAACCCTTTGACGAACGTAGGCGACGCTATCTGCCTCTCGGCCTCTCGGGCGGCGAACAAGCCCGCCGGCCTCAACGGCGTGTTCAGCCCAGGACTGCGCCTGGCGGAGGAGATCCTCGTCGGTCAAAAGCCCGCTCTCGACGAGGGGTTCTGGCCCAGCGTCGCCGACATCTTGGCTTGCTTCTTCGGTGACTGAGTTGGATCCTTCTGTCGTCTCGGGGCCTTCCTCCTCCTCTTTGCTCCTCGCCCTCACCGTCGGCTTTGACAGCTTCCCGCGCCGCGGTCCTTGCGGAGCGCGTCGATCATTCGTTTGATGTCGGCGTCAGAAAGCGACTCGAGGCGACGCAGGGGAAGGGCTGGCTGGCGTCCTAGGTTGAGGAAGACCACGGCGTCGTCCTCAGCGGCTCGCTTGAGGCCGTAGTCGAGGAGGCCCTCGTAGATGATTCCGATGTACTCAGTCCGAAGATCAGAGAAGTCAACTGGCCCTGCCACCCACGCATTTTGGGTCCCGCGCCGGACTCGGACGCGACCGATCTTAAGGAGCCGCAGGACCCTCCAGACATTAGCGTCGTCGACCGATACGTCCTCGAAGGCTGCGAGGGCGCGAAGGACCGTATCGGCGTCGCCAGCGTCACCCGGCATAAACAGGCTGCCGCCATAAGCCGGGATGGGAAGGTCCTGGTGAGGTGAACCACCCCAGACGATGCGGAACAGGGCGAGCAGCCGAGGCCACGAGGACCGCCGGTCGCCGAGCTCTCCGACGCCGTCAGTCCGTGCAGCTTCGCTGAGCTGCTGGTACAGGCCCTCCACGCCATAGGACTGATGGTAGATCTCGGTGGCGGAGGGCAGCAGATCGCGGGCTTCGGCGAAGAGCAGGACGACAAGCCGCATCACTATGCGGGTGCCAGCCTGGTACAAGGCGCGCAAGACCGATTCATCGTCAAGCCGGTGCCCCGTCTTCAGGATCCTTGGCGATCCGGTTCAGGAGGTCTGGATCCCGACGCAACTCATGGTCGAGTGAGCCGAGGAGGAGTTCAATGGCGTTACGGACCTGTTCACCGAGCACCTGCGCCAGGTCGCCCTGGCGATACCGGCTGGCCTGAACAGCGGACGAGAGCTGCGAGCCCTTAGCTTCAAGAAGCGATTCGGCGCCGAGAACGGTCCGAAGACCCGCAAGCTGAGCACGGCCTTCGGCCACGTCGAACCATGCATTTGCATCCCATTCGGCCCAAGCGTCGTAGTCCGGTCCAGCATGAAGGACACGGAATTGGACGCCGTTGGTGAGGAGACCGAGGGGCATTCCCGTTGACCGCAGAAGATCGACAAGCCGCGCGTGCGGTCGTCGGCCGCGTCCGACGCCGATCCGTTCGATGTCGTCAACGACGACGGCCAGACGGGCTCCGTCATCCTTGATCAAGACGCGGTGCGGGCGGAGTGCTTCCCCGGTCGGGCTGATGGCCTTGAAGCGGGCCTCGACTTGGTTGCCCTTCTGCCAACCGCTGAGGTCAAGGAATCCTTCGAGGACACCATCGACGAAAGCTCGCCGCGTTTCGGTAGTGGCGGGAGTCGCTCCGAACCGAAGCCACTCCGAGCGCAACCGCTCGTAGTGGCGGGTCGGTGTCGTCGCCGTGTCCGGGAAAAACTCCGGCAGGAGTGCGGGGGCGACGAGCATCCCGCCGTGGCGGAGTTGGGACCACCAGTCGTGAGTCTCGACCATCAGTGGGACCCGGCAACTGGAAGAGCAACGGCGATACCTACCGGGGACAACTCGAATCGCTGCAAGCTGAACCGGCGAGGTAAGATTTCGTCGAGTAGGCGGACACGGTCTGTCTCGAGCCGCAGTCGGAGGCGCTCCCGTTGTGACTCCAGCCTCTCGAATTTCTGCGCGTCTTCGAGCCGTCGGCTCGCCCGCTCGAAGGCATGGAGGTTGGCCTCATTCTCGTCCGCGTCAAAGGTCAGTTGGTCGGCACACTGCTTAGCGAGCGTTAGCTCCCGCCTAAGGCGCTCGAGAAGGCGTTCACCGCGCTCAAGTCTTCAATTCCTCGATTCGGTCTGTATAAAGCTGCTGCTCCCGCTTGCGCTCTCCCTTCTGGGCTCGATCCAACAGGACCGCACTCCTCTGTTCCAGTGTGTCGCGCTCCTGAGCAAGGTGCTTGGACAAGCCGGCCCGAAGGTCGTCCCAGTCAGCGGCAAGGCGACGCCTCCATTCAGTGAGTTCTTGAACGGTGAGCGGCTCGCCGTCGTCCTTAGGGGGTTCGGTGGGATTGAGCCCTTCAAGGGTGTACGCGTAGGCCAGCAATTCGGAGTGCACGGACTCGCGTAGCTCATTTGTTGCTTCGGCCAATGCGTAAATGACCACGACGGCGGTGTCTAGCTCGGTATGCTGAAACACGGTCCATCTGGCCAGGTTCCCTTGGGGATCCCACAGTCGACGGCGAAGCCCGGCAAGAGCACGTCGCATCACCGGATGCCCGAGACGGAGCAGGACGAGGTCGGGCCGTGGGCGGAATACCTTGCGCCCGCTGATGCGCTCGACGAATGCATCTGCATCAAAGGTCATCCGAGGCATGGAGCGGTCCTGTCGGCCTCCTCGAAGGCGGAGGTGGTCGTCGATGAGGCGCTGCCATGACGGTGGGACCACGTCGAACCGGTACTCCCCCTCCGTGACTGGGGCTAGGCGGCCACCGTCGAGTTCCGCTGCGCTGCCGAGGAGACGGGCAAGTGCGTTCGCGTTGAGATGTAAGCGTGCCTCGCTGGCCGTCAGTCGCGCTAGCGGAGTGGCACCGCTCGACGTCTCGCCATCATCGTGGCCGGCGAGATCGGCTCGCTCAGGAGCGAAGGTAAGAGTGTGGGTAACACGTTCGTCGAGCTGGTCAACAGCTATTGGCTGCACAGTAAAGTGCTCGTCGAGAGCGGAGTCGATGACGTCGCTGACGCTGCCCAGGTCGCCGCGGACCTGTTCCACCTTGTGACGACATAGTCGAGGAACTTGAGGTCCTCGTCTTCGTCGGAGGTGAAGTGGAAGGCGACGACGTCCCTTGCTTGGCCATGCCGGTCAACTCGGCCATTTCGCTGCTCCAGGCGCATCGGGTTCCACGGGATCTCCCAGTGAAAGACATAGCGACACGAGGTCTGGAGGTTCAGGCCCTCGGATGCGACGTCTGTCGCGACCAGCACGCGGCGGGTCATTCGGCGTCGTTGAACTGCGCCTTCACGTCGGCGCGCTCGGCTAGCGAGGAGCCGCCGAAGAGGAGCTGCACAGCGGGACGTCCAGCCCCGCTGCCGCGCGCGCGAACAGCACCTAGTCATAGCGTATCTTTGTACTCGGTGAACCAGATCGACCCGCTCGTCGGGACGAAAACCCTGTCCATCCTTGCGATAGCCGCTCGTCGAGCCAGCCAGTGAATGCCTCCCATTTGCCTCTTCGGGTAGGCGGATCGCCTGAGGTGAGATCGAGCGGCTCGTCGCCACTTCGCGGCCGCCAGCCAAGCGTCGGCGAGCGCATTGCTCACGTGATCGCCTAGGGTCGCGAAGAGCTGTGCCCGTGGCGGGCAAGCCAGCAGGCGCCCTGCCGTACGACGTCCTCCTCACGTCGGGCCTTCTCGGTCGTCGTCCGAGGTGGGGACTCGGCTCGACGGCCGCGCGACCTCCAGCTCGGCCAGGTCGGTGATCGCATCGTCAAATCCCTCGACGTGCTTCCACCACGTGCGGCGCGAAGCGCGTACGGACACGATAGCAGCCTCTTGGTGAGCAGGCGAAAAGACGAAGCGCCCGACCCGGCGTTCTTGGCCTCCCATGCCCTCAAACAGGGTCGCGCCTGCCTGTCGGTAGGTCGTCAACGCGTCGACCAGGTTGCAGCTCGGCGGCGACTCCACTCGAACGGGACTCCTTCGACAGTGCGGTCGGTGAATGGGCTGGGGTCTCCCGTTGCTCTCGCTGCGGCGGTTCAGCTCGCTCTTCATGCGCCGGACCATCACAACGTCGAGCTGCTGGCGTCGTGCGCTCGTAGAGCTCCGACGTCTGTCGGAAGCGGACCGGGTCGAGCTGCTCCAAGAGGCCCGTGAATGAGTAGGTGAAGCCGTTGTGGGGCGTGGCAGTCAGGAAGAGCCGGTGCTCGAAGTGGGGAGTGATCTCGCCGAGCATCCGCGATCGTTCGGAGCGCTCGGCCAGCGAGTGCGGAGCAAGGTTGTGGGCTTCGTCGACTACAAGGAAATCCCAGGCGAGGGCGTGTCCACGCTCGAGAGTGCCGGCGGCGGCGAGGAACTGCGAAAGAACATCCGGCTGGCGCAGGAAGTCCATCGACGTGATCGCCCTCGGCGTGACCGCCCAGGGATTGGCGTCCATGCCGTACTCGCGCTGGATTTCGACCATCGCCCCTCGGTCAAGGACCAAGAAGTCCAGGCTGAACTTGTCGGCCATCTCTTCGCGCCACTGCAGCTGAAGCGAGGCTGGGCAGACGACCAGCACGCGCCGGATGCGCCGGCGGGCGATGAGCTCGGTGAGGATAAGACCTGCCTCGATGGTCTTGCCGAGGCCCACGTCATCGGCGAGGAGAAGCGACACCCGCGGCATCTCGATAGCCTTGAGAACGGGCAGGAGCTGGTAGTCCTCTATGGCGACTGCACCTTCCCAAGGTGAAATGAAGCCGTCACCCTCGGTCGTGAGGCCGGGCAGCCGAGAGACCGATGTCCAGCGCAGGGCGTCTATGAAGGCGGCAAACCTAACCGGTGGGTCTGGTGGTGCACTCAGATCGTCGACTCGCGGAAATCCGACACCGGTGAGCACGGACGCTCGCCATTCCCGCTCCCAGAGGACCCGGTCGTCGGCGGGGTAATTCCGATCCGTCCAGGTACTCCACCTCCACGAGGTGGAACAAGCCGTCAGGCGCGTTGTACGCAATGACATTTCGAACAGCCCCTGGCCGGCCTCGCACGAGCACCGCCTGGCCGGGCTGTGGCACCCGTACGTCCTCAGTGACAGTCACCAGGGGCTCCCCTTAATAGTCGGCAACCCGATCTCCCTGATCGCGAATCGAACGTAGACGTCGATACGACGTTATGTCATAAGCTGCCTATCAATCTCATTCACTTCGATATCATTCCATTCCTCCGGCCAACACGATGTGAGAGTCCTCTTCGTGAAGGGGTGGTGGTGGATTCGAGAGAGTCTACGGACGGCATTACACGCTGACTGGCTATCAGCGTGGGATTGCCACTGAGGCAGAGTCAACGGGGCATCACACACCCCAGAGCCGAAAGCGGAGCCCGGAGGAACAGCAACAGGGCGATCGATCGCCGTGCTTGCGTCCGAACAAGAACGCTGCCTCCTCAGCTCACTGCCAGGTCCAGATCTGCACCCAGCTCGAAGCGCTCCTCTTCGTTGAGCCACCTCGCATTCGAACCGCCATACCCATCGGGCTCGATGAGAAGCACATCCTGGATACGATCTGCCACGGAGCCGATGTGAGTTATAAGGACAATGCAGCGTCCGGCGGCGACCTCGGTCTCGAGGGCGTCAAGCGCTCGGTTGAGGTGCGCCTGATCGAGGCCGGCGAATCCCTCATCCAGGAAGAGCGTGTCGAAACGGATTCCCGATCGCCCGGCGATCTCCGCCACGCCGAGCGCGAGCGACAACGATGCCTCAAACTTCTCGCCTCCAGACAGCGTGCTCGCCGGGCGTGACACGCCAGCAACCTGATCGGCGATCCGAAGACCTGGGTCGAAACGGAACCGGCCTCCCGTCATCTCCGACAGCAGCTCCGACGACGTGTCGACCAAGTCAGCGGTCCGGAGATTGCGGGCCCATGTCGGGAAGTTGTCCTTCTTTAGGACTTCGATTGCTCCGTCGAGGTCGGTCTTCCAGCTCCTCAGGCCCCTAATGCGTTTGTCGAGATCTCTTGCCGTCTTCACGTCCTCCTTGGCTTTGGTCGCCGCTGATCGCGCGTCTGACGCCGCCTTCCTGGCGGCGCCGACGATCTGTTGGACAACGTCCCGTGTGGCGGTCCCTAGAGGATCCTCGGCGTCAGGCCGCCGTGCGACCTCGAGGCCACCGGAGTCTGCTTCGTCCATGAGTGCGACGAGTGCCGTCACCAACTCCCCTGCTGGCTCGATCAGCCCCGCGATCTGTTGCTGCAATTCCTCGACTCGGGCACGAGCTGCACCGATGGCGCTCTCCGCTGTCGCCCGTGCCTCTCCAGCCACCTTGACCAGTTCCTTCGGAGAACGCCCGACGGTAGGTGGAGCCGCAGCAGGCACACCGGATCTGGCCGCCAGGTCGTTCACGAGCTCGACCAGGCTCGTCAGCGCACTGGTGGCAACGGCCAACGGCGTCTCCACCGACTGGGTGCGTTCCCTTGCCAGCGCCTGCTGCCGACGTTCAAGGTCGGCGACCTCTTCTTCAGCGGCCTTTTGCCCCTCCAAGGCGAGGGTGACTTTGGCCTTGTCTTCGGCAAGTCTGTCTTTGGCGGCGAACAGCGACTGAGGAACAGACGGGTCCACCAGCTTCCGCCAGCGCTCGTCGGTCCCCTCGAATGCCTTCCGTACCCGACGTCGGGCTTCCGCGACTGTGCTCTGCGCAGCGTCACGCCGAATGTTCGCGGTGGCGAGGGCGGTGATGAGCGCATTCACCCGGTCGTCGGACACCCTCTCGCGCTCTCTACGGTGACTAGCTCTTCCCCTGTCGCCTTCGCCCGCTCCCCGGCAGCCTGTGCTTCATCGTTCAATGGGGACAACGATTCGATGACGGTGGCCCCCCATGTCGCGACCTCCTCGCCGAGAGTGCTAACGGCGTCAGAGATGACGACAATCGAGTTGGACGCGGCGTCGTCTTCGGCGAGTTCCAAAGGAACTCGCGAGGCCGGAACGGCCGTCATCGCGTTCTCACACGCGATCGTCACTAAGTCTTGGTGCGCCGTCGCAAACTCTGCGAGGGCTGCGCGGAGTGTGCTCAACGCCGCAGCGCGATTCTGTGATGCCGCTCGGTGTTCATCCGCCGCCTTCTCGAGGGCCTCCTCGACTTCACGGAATGCCTGGTCGGCGACGTCCAGGTCGCCGCCATCAGGAGGCACCCACCCCTCCGGAAGCGTTCGATCACAGACCGGACAAGGCTCGCCTACATGAACGCCGTGCGCCGCGGCGGCAGCGGCATTGCCCTGCCGGGCATTGGCGAGATCGCGAGCGGCGACCACCCGGCGCTTTGTCGCTTCAGTGAGCTTCGCATCTGCGTCGCTGATCGCCCTCTGCAATGCGTTGAGTTCCGTGACCGCCGAACCCATCGCTCGGTCCTGCGTCGCCATCCTCTTACACGCCGCACCGGCGGATTTTGCTACCTCCTGGCGTCTCGCAAGGGCTTCTGCTTTGGCCTGAGCCTCCTCTCTCGCGATACGTGCTGTCTTGCGCTTCTCATCGGCAGTAGACTGGGCCTTCGCGGCCTCGATCATCGCCACCTCCAGAGCGGGCTCCAGTCTGGACACTTCAGAAGCGGCCTCTACCAGTTGGGCTTCCTGACTAGGTTGCTCCGAAAGAAGATCTTGAAGTTGCCCGAGCTGCGTGGCCACGACATCATGAGTGCCAACCTGACCGTGTACATCCTCGGTCGTTGTCAGCGCTGCTAGGGCTTTCTCACGACGCCCCTTAGCTTTCTCGAGCCCTTCCGCCGCGTCCTTGGCGGCCACCTGGAGGCGAGACTCCGTTGACTCGAGTTCCTCGAGGTCGCCCAGGACTCCGGCAAGTCGGGTCAACCCGTCGGGACCACTTGCACCCGCTCGAAGAGCCACAGAGGCATCGAGCTCGGTCGCCTGCTTGTGCAGGTCCTCGGCCTGCCCCGACAGTTCGGTGAGGCGCTCGGCGCTTTCGCTGGCGCGCTGCTCCACTTCGGCCATCGCCCTTGCCCGAGCATTGGCCTTTGTCGCCTCGGAAGCGGGGTCCTCGGGCACGTTGGCACGACGTTCCTCGAGCCGATCGATATTGCGCTGAGCGGCCTTGGCTGTCGTCTGGAGCGCCTTTCGGGCGTCCAGAAGAGCAGTGAGCCCGAGGAGGGTATCGAGGAGAGCCTCTCGTTTCCGCGGGTCAGCCTCGAGCAAGGCAGCGAAGCGGTTCTGCGCGAGCAGAACTGCTTGGCAGAACTGCTCCCGGTCCATGCCACCCAAAAGAGCCCTCACGGCAGCATCCACTTTGCGTACCTGGTCGACGTGCGTGAGGACTTTGCCCTCGTCATCGATCTTGCGAAGCCACGTCTCCTTAGCACCGAAGGCGCCGTGCTTATCCTGGGCAACCGTCCGGACCAACTGGTATCGGTCATCATCAACCGTGAAGGTCATCCTGACGTACATGTCGGAACGACCGTCAGTCGAAAGCTCCTCGTAGGCCCTTCCCCCATAGGTGGCCTCTCCGAAGAGTGCGAAAGTGATCGCTTCGAGCAGACTCGATTTGCCGGCCCCCGTGTGGCCGACGATGGCGACAAGGCTCTTGCCTGCTCAGATCAAGGACCGTCGGCGGGTTCCCCCGGTGCGACCGTAGGCCGGAGACCTCGAGCTGCTCGATCCTCACGAGGTTCCCTTGTCGCTGGAGGCGTCGGCAAGGACCGCTGCTTCCACGAGCTCGACGCCGCCGCTTCGGCCTCGGGGTCGACCCAGTCCATGGTGCTCACCAAATCCTCCGCCAAGTCGATGGCGATGTCCTCGTCGAGGAGGGACTCCCCGTTGAGCGCAGTGCGACGCTGCGCCAGAAGCGCCGACTCCACCATTGAGCGAACGGTCGCTGCGGTGCGGTCGGGATCCGCACCGGTGACGGGATTGTCCCCCAACCACCGTTCGAGCATCTCCCCAAGGGTCGAGGTCTCGCCGGACTTCCTGGCCTTCGCTTTGCCACTTCCCGTGATCTCGGGCCGAACCTCGACAACGATCGCTCCTGGCAACGCATCGGCCACACGACGGGCGAGGCTGGGCACCGGGCCGTCGAGGGGGACGGTGACCCGCACGAAAGCACCCATCGACGCTCTCGCTCTGGCGGGGAGGTCGTCAAGGCGCTCGGTGAGTTCGACCAAGCGACGCCCTGTGGCGAGGCGCGCCAGCTCCATCTTGGCCGCTCCTGTCGGCGGGAGCTCGACCAAGACGACGCTTTTGGGCTCCGGCCTCGTCGCGGGCCTCGCCGAAGCGGAACGGCAGCATGCCACCGGCATAGCGACCGGTCCCGAGACCCGGGTAGCTCCTGGGCCATGTGGATGTGGCCGAAGGCGGCATAGGAGACCGGGCGGTATCTGGTTTATCGAGGTTGCATAATCGTCGGCGAGATCGACCTTGCGCTCGCTACCGGCGGGGCGGGCGCCGTCCACGAGGAGATGGGCGGCCCAGATGACCTTGTCCGTCGCTAGATCCCAGTTCGCCTCGAGCCAGGTGTTGTAGGCGTCGTGGACGCGCTTGATCCCGCCGGTGAACCCCGCCGTAGTCTCACCGGGACGGTCGAAGCGGGCGAAGCTATGAGGGGTGACGAACGGGACGGCGCAGACGAGGATCCGTCGCGATCCCTCCACCGGGATAGCCACTACCCCACCATTCTCGGGCCGGCGCAGCAGCCCACGGAAGCGTACCCGGTCGGCACCAGCCAGGCCGGCGAGCGGGTCCCACGCCTTGTCGAGCATCACGTTATTGTCGTGGTTCCCGCCCCGACCACCACGGTCGGTGCGATGTCCGAGAGCCGCCTTAGCGCGTCGGCGGCCAGCGCCTGGTCGTCAGCCCCCGGGTCGAGCATGGTCGAAGAGGTCGCCGGTGTGGACGATGGCGTCGGGCCGGTACTCGGTGGCAGATCTCGACCAGCGAAGCGATGGCGACCTCGTGGTCGGCGCGACGCGACTGGGTACCGAGCTCGATGCCCAGGTGCCAGTCGCTCGTGTGCACAAGCCGGAGCGCCCGGGGACGGCTCCCGGAGGCCATCAGCCCGCCCCGGCCAAGTTGAACGGATCGATGTCGTCCGGGATCGGGGGCGGCAGCAACCGCCTCCTCTGCGCAGGTCGCGAAGGGCGGGTACGGGATCCGGATCGGGATCGGGGCGGGGATGACCGGCTGGTGCAAGACCATCGAACCGGGAACGAAGAGCGTGGCGCGCTCACGCATCTCCGCCGGCAGGAAGCGGTACGCATCAAGGTCGCCGGCGTCAAGGCGCCCCACCAACTTGACGGCGGCGTTGCGGATCACAGTGGCCTGGACGCTGCCAGCGTACTGTTCGGCCCCGAATAGCAGGACACCCATCGATCTCCCGCGCTCGGCGATGTCCACCAGCAGGTCACGCAGCGGGCTCCGGCCGTGGTCCGGACAGAATTTGATCGAGCTCGTCGAGCATGATCAGACGAAGCGGCTCGCGACCGGTGGCCTGCTTCTGCTCGAAGATCCGATTCACAAGGGCGCCGACAACGAAACGTTGCGCCGGAGTCGTGCAGTGCATGGATATCGACGACCGTGACCTGATGGGTGAGCTCGGGTGTCGTGACGCCCAGTCGGATGAGATGCCCCAACCGGGTGGCCATGGCGGCGATCCGCCGGGAGAAGGCCGAGATGGTCTGAGGAGAGTTAGTGCCAATGAAGTCCTGGTTGTTGTCGTCGAATCGCGTCTTCGATGAAGTCGACGAGCTCGCCGAAATCCGAGATCAGGGTGCCATCGGGGCCTGGCTGGAATGGGATCGCGGCCCGGAGAAGTGGCGCTGGGCACGCTCGAAGGTACGTGGCGGGTGGTCGTCCGGATCACGCAAGACCACCGCGCCGGGCACGACCCTGAGCCGGCCAGGCCCAGCGCAGCAGCGCGGCCCGAACCCGCTGTTCGACGAAACTGAGCTGGTTCAGGGCGTCGTCGGCATCGGCCAAGATGTACGCCAGCAGTCCCTGGGAGACGAACTCGAGCGGGGTCCAACCGAATGCCGACACGTCGCCGGGCTGGATCCGAGTCTCGGTCAGGGGCACCACATTCTCGGAGCCGGGCCGGGGCGGAACAAAGAACCCGACATCGGTGAACCCGCCCGGGTCCTCCACACCAAGGATCCCCCAGCGTCGCCGGTGCATCCTCTTCGAGGCGACGATTCGGGCGGTCGATGTGGAGCAAGTCCTCGTTCTTCACGGACAAGACGAGGGCACGGGTCTGCTCGACATGCCGACCGAGCAGGCGACGGCCGTCGGGCGTCTCGAAGAGCAGGTAGAGCAGGGCGAGCAGCGACGTGGTCTTGGTGGCCACACCCGAGATGCCCGACACGTTGACGTGTCCACCCTTGCGGCCGTTGATGTAGTCGAAGTCGACGTAGACCGGCTGCTCCCGTGCGTCGAGCCCGACCGCCAGCCGGTGTTCCATCTGATCCATGAAGAGTGCACGGTGCCGCTCGTCGCCCTGGGCCCGGCGCACCTCTTGGGCGGGCTCGGGTGCGACCCAGCGCTCGGGGTAGGGCCGCAGGACCCGCACCTCGGCGCGTCGCACGGTCTCACCTGGCATGGTCTGCTCGGTGACTCGCACGGTGTCGCTCGACCAGCTCGCACCTTCGATCGTCGCGGTTGAGACCCACCACCATCCCGTAGTGGGTGAGCAGTTCGCCGTCGGGAAGGGTCTGATCGACTGCTACGAGATCATCCAGCTCGACGCTGGCCTCGGGACGGATCACCACCGAGAACAAAACGCTCGTGCACTCCTGTGTCCCGTCTACCACCCCAACGGTCTCGACACTCTGATGCTCGTCTTCTGCAGGACGGGCCTCGGCACCGTTGTCAGGTGTTTGAGAAGTACTGCTCACGGGATCTCCTTGGGAGGGTCAGGCACTTGTTGCGTCGGATTCGGAGGGACGGTCGTAGATCGCCGCAGCGTCACACGCTGCGCGCACGGCGCCCGCCGGGTCGCCGAGACAGTGACGCAGCCGGGTCTCAAGGGCCCCGATCGGTTGCAGGTTGGCTGGTGCCCGGGGATCGACGTGGGGCACGCCCGAGTATCGAGGCAGAAGGGCGCACACCCGATCTGCGACACGGCGAGCCAAGTCCAGACCACCGGCAGCCGGGACATCGACGCGTACGATGCCCGCCCATGGACTGACCCGACCTCTGGTCGGTAGACGGAGATAGCAGCCCCAGACCTCGTCGCGTAGGCGGAAGAGGCTCGTGCGTTGTCCTGGGCGAGCAAGCACGCTTGGTACTTGGCGATGCTTCTCGGCGGGGAGGTATGCCTTGTGGTGCGACTTCACCAACCCCACTACCTCAGCGTTGATGCCGTAGAAACGATTGAGTGGCCCGTCACGCACAACGGTGGCGCCCTCCGTCGCAAGCTCGTCGGCCATGTCCGCTTCGGCGTCACGCATCCTGCGCTGCAGAGCGGGCAGCAGATCGTCCGCTTCAGTGGTCGCAAGCGATTGGACCTCCCATTCCCATCCACCGAGCACCGGCAACTTCGCGTCATGCCCATGGGTCCACAGCAATGCGCGGTGAAGATCGGTCCGAGCGAACTCAGGTCGACTGTTCGGGGTGCACAGCACGGCACCGGCGCCGTAGGAGCCAGCGAGCCCCCTGGCCATGGTACCGTCGTCCAGGATTTCGTGAGCCCGAAAGTCAGTGCGACGAACACCGTCGACGAAGTAGAGGGCCCCCTTGGGGAGGGCTGGGTCAAGATCGTGGGGCTCCAGAGCGCCCTCGCCATCCTCCAACAGGACCACGTCGCCGGCGACCTCGGTGTCGTCGTCGACCTCATATGGGTCGCGGTATCGCGGATTCGGCTCGACAAACATCACGAGGCTCCGCGACTGAATACGTCTCGACCTTGTGTTCTCCAAGTGGGGGTGACTGGCCACCCATCGCCGTGCATATCTCGATCGTAGAGTCGGGGTGTAACGCTGTCCCGAGGCCACCGAACCCTACAGCGCATGTTGATTCATCGGCATAGTCCTTGACATAGTCCAGCTCTACATCAAACTACGAACATATGTTCGTAGGGAGCGAGGCGCGACAACCGACCAGCCTTGGCAAAATCGCAATGCCGACCTCCCGTCGCTAATTTTGACTTCGCTCCACGCCGAGGTGGAATGTCGGCCGATCGCCGAGTCCGATGGCAACGGGATACGCGTTGCGAGCCGATCAGTTGCCGCTTCGTTTAGGTCCATTGTCTGACCCATCACAACGTTGAACGATCGCTCTCGAACCTTTACGACTCTGAACTGATTCTCGTCCTGAGTGCCACCAAGAAATGGCTCGAAGACGACAACGGGTTGATGAGTGCGCTCGGTGCTGCGTCGCCGCCTCTTCATCACTGTCGAGACGGTGACGGACAAGGGTCATGTCGACGCGCTCCCCGTCGACCGCGATGTCCGCCCGTGGGTCTCGGCGGCGCGCAAATCGGGCGGACCCGTTGGCAAGAATATCGAGCCGCTGCCCACTCGTCATGCGGCGGCTAAGAATTTCCGACTAATGACTAGAACCGCCAACCAGGTGAAGTGCGGCGTACAAATGTAGCGACCACTGTGGCAAGAATCGAATATCGAGGCAACCAACCGCGGTGAGCTCCCGACCCCGGCGCGTATCCCGCGGCTGTTCGGTGAACGGTCTACGGGTGGAGAGTTCGATAATCGTCCGCGACGGGCACTTGCCCGCAGCGCCAACCTGAGAGCAAAGGCGTAGGCACATGACTGAAATCGACCAGCACCGTCCCAGGAGTGCGTGGGAACGTCGAGCCCACCCATACTCGCCTGCTCTAGTGACCATCCGCATAGACAATTACCGCCTATGCCGTGACGACCAGGGCGCAGAACGTTGGATCTACGACGAGCCGCCGGCGTTCGGGGCACTCTGTGGACGGCTGTGCCAGGAGGTCAGCCATGCCGAAGGGGTGAGAGGTGTTGTCTTCATCGGCGCCGGCATGGACCCATCAATACACGAAGGGTCGTTTCCGACCGTATCGGCGCCATTCGAACCCGAGCGGGCCGCGCACTGGGTGATCATGGTCATGGTCGAATGGAGTGCTCTCGATGCCACACGTGAGACGGTACGAAAGGTGCTGGAGTCATCACCGGTCGACTTGGTGTGGTGGTTGGAGGCCGGGAATACAGATCGCATCCTGAATGTCCTCGAACGGCCATCCTCCAGCGGGTAGCAGTTCTATCCGGTACCGCATATGCGGGCGATCGGGAGGTACGTGCGCCAACATTGCGGCATGAGTGTCGCCACCGCCTCTTGGCCACATGTGGAGTGACGAGAATTGAGCGGCCCCGAAGGGCCGCTCAATCAAAGGTAGTTACCGCCACCACGTGCCACCTCGTTGCACGGGGCGTCTTTCTCCTTGCGCTCGGTCCAGCCGATTGCCGCCAACAGCCATCTGGCCAGCTGGCTCACAGCGACGCGCACGCAGGCTACGGGAGAGTCGTCGTGAAGTTCCGGGGCGGCCACTTGGATTTCAGCCACCATGACCGGATCGTCCTGGAGCAACCCCATAACCCGATCACACAGGCGATGGTATAGAGAGACGGCGTCGGGAATAACGGAGACCCCGCGCTCGTGCGCCAGTTGCAGCTCGTTGGCCACGGCGGTCAACTGCGTCTGCAGTTCCTTGAGCCGTCCAAGGTGTGCGGTCACAGCGTCGGTGCCGTCCTCAGATTCAAGGGCCTGCTGTTCGTTGTGCAGCCGGCCGTACAGCCACCCGCGGAGATTCGCCGTGCGTATCGAAACGAAGGCCTGATCGAGCTCCATCGTGTCGCTTCGAAGCACATCGTCGAACTTGAGATCGGGCTGTACTCGCCCGATCCAACTCAGGACGCCGTCGATGGTGGCGTTGCCCAGTTCGCAGACCCGCGGGTCGGCGCCGGGACCTTCTGTGCTCAGTTCCTGGGCTAGGGCAGCGAGGAGCTCAAAGGCTCTGAGCATGGGTCCGATCGCATCTCGGCGGTCATCGTTCGGGTCGTCCCATGCGTTCACTCGTTCTCGTTCTTGGATGACCACACTATTTTCCTTTCTCGGGGGATTGTTGACCACCTTCGGCGCCCGCCTCACTCGCACAAGGGCTGCTGAGTGTCGGGTCGCCCGCCCTCGCCACCCTCACAGCGTGCCTATCAGCATCGGCTCCCGTCTGGACCAGCCAGCGAGGCGGCTCCCCAGCTCAACTTGAACTCGGGAGGAGGCAGCGTGAACGCACAACTGCGTGGACAATTATGGAGACTCGCTTGTTCGGCAAGTCTCTTTGCCTCTGTGTTCGGGGAGCGCGATGACCGGTACCTAGCAGATGAGGTGGTGCAACGCGCGCATAGAGCGCTACGGCAGACTGCATGAGGAGCTCCACGATGCACTTATCCGCTGGGACCAAGAAGCTGTCCTCGCCATGTCTAACCGAGTTAGCCATCCCTGCGAGGTGGAGTGTCTCTCGGAGGCAATTGAGGAGTTCAGAGTGGTGTCCGCCTGGATCGCCGACCTCTTGCTTGCCGACGCCAAAGGGGAAGATGTCGACAGCTTCGTCAAGCACTGGAGAGGTGAATGAGGCTCCCGGCCGTCCTTGTACCGCTTACCCGACAACCAGGGGAGAGGATTATTTGCTGCGTTCTCTCTTGGGCCACACCAGGGCGCAGGTTGTTCGGGGCATCAGCCCGACGTCTTTGGTTACTCGGTCACTGGGTGGTCTTGCAGGCAGCATCTGCGAGATCCTGCGGGCTGCTGCCCCAGTCCGTGCCTAACCCGCAGATATTTTCTACCACTGCTGGCGACCGCTGCTCTGGGGCGAGCGATCGGACGGCCTGAAGTATCAGGTCCCGCTGCCACCACTCCAAGCTGCGAATCTCTTGATGGGGACTTAGGAGCAGAGCTTCCTCGTGCGTCGTCGCCCGTCTCACGGGCAGCGATGTAGCAGTCAAAGTCTGCACCCCCATCTCTGTCGATGGTGGCCGCGACACCCATCGCTGTCTTGTGGTTCTCACCCCGAGCACGAGCGCGGCTGTACCCGACCGGGTCGATCCCAGCCCGGTAGGCGGCCACCAGCTCGGCCACAGTCGCGTTGTTCAACGCATCAACTATTTCGTCGGGCTTGGCTCGGAGACTTATGGCGATCTCGTGGACAGCGAGGATCTCGCGGTGCGTCATCCCTCTCTTTCGAAGGAGGCTGTACGTCCGAGGAGGCACACCGGCAGCGTGCGCGGTCATGATCTCCTCGTGCGTGGCGCCGGCCGACCGTGCGTTGGCGTAGTCGCGGAGCGGGATCATGGCCCTGTGGGCGCCTATTGCGTCGTCGTGGGTTGCTTCTTTCCTCCGGACCTTCATGTAGTCGTGGAGGGGGACGCCTTCTCGGCACACAGCGAGTACGTCCCAGTGGGTGGCGCCGGCACGCCGCGCGTCGACGTAAGTCGAGATTTCGGCTCCAGCGCTCTGCGCTTCGAGGAGCTCCGCATGCGTCGCGCCCGCCGTTCGTGCATAGCCGTAGCTCCTGACGTCGATGTGGGGGACATGCGCGGCCAGGATTTCCCCGTGGGTCGCACCAAAGAGGCGGGCATCGTCGTAGGCCGGCCGGAGGATGTGGGCCTTCCGAACCGCCTCGTATTGTGTCTTGGTGATCCGGGGAACCGTCGGCTCGGTCATCGCACCTCCATGCGCAGACGAGCCGGTTCCACGTGGCCACCCGGCCCGGCGTCGCGGTCACCCGGCAGCATTATCGCACCGTCACCGCCTGATGGCGGAGTTTTGCGAGATCCGCCTCCTCATTGCCGCCCGCGAAGGCGGAATCACGGTGAGGGCATGGCATGCAGCCACACGCACATGGCAATGGCCGCCCTGACGGTCACACCACGGCTCCTCGTACGGCCACATCGGTGTTCTGACCTTGGCCACGACCCCAGGGGCCACCAAGAGGCCTGTCCGCCTGTCGAACCAATTCTGTCGGGGGGGTGAGGCCATCTGGGGTACTCCTGGCGTGGCGAACGTTGATGCGCACCGTTAGTGCTTTCGTGCCTCACCCAAGGAACGAAGAGGATGGGCCGTGATGCCGTCACGTTGCGCCGACTTGCGGGACCTCCGGTTGAGGCCGACCCCATGCGCCGCTGACCGAGTTCGCAGAGCCCGGTAATTACGGGAGCGCTCTGAGCGTTCAGGCGACACGACTCACTCGCTGCTCTCGCTTTCCGGAGCGCGTTGGGGCGTTGGTTCTGGCTAGTCCCACCACAGCTCCCACAACGACCCGTCGGGTGCCCTGGTGACGGCAGACGGGCGCTCTCCCCGCTCAAAGAGCCGCAGGATGTGGGCTCGAAGCTCGTGTCTTGCCAAATCACCGGACACGTAGATCGTGTCGAGGTGTAGCCGAGCGTCCTCCCTGTCGTTGTCCAGAAGGAGCCCGCGCAGGACCGCAGCGGGGTCTATCTCGAGGGCGGCGCGGGCGAGGTGAGCTGTTGAGGGCAGTCCGTCGAAGGTGCCGGTATCTTCCACGCCACCCGCTTCAAGCCCGGCGATGACAGTCCTTGCTGGAATGTCGCACACCCGGCGAGCGCCTCCTAGAAAAGAGGCACCCAGCCAGGGTTCTAGCCAGGATTCTAAAGTTTGAAGGTTCTCGCTCATGAGACAGCCGTCCGGACCACTCGCCGACCGAGCAGTGCCGATCCCAGCTCTTGGAGACGCAGGCAGGGTCTGGCTGCCGGGCGGGCATTGCGTGCCAGCGAGTTGCAGACCCGCTGCAGGACGGGACCGTAAATGGCTGAGGGAGGCATAGCCGCGTGCAAGAGGGGATTGGTCTCCCGTCCTCGTTGGAAGAGCAAGAACCTCCGGACCGTACTGTTGCTATCCGTCACATTGTCACCGTGGCCTTAACCATGATCTCGACCCTGTCTTTGATTGTGGAGGTCCGTTGCACTGTGGTACCCCTCCGTTGCCACCAGAGGGTGATGTCTGCCGTCGGTCCCCGAAACTGGTGCAGTCTTCCCAGTAGAGATCGGCGTCCTTGGCGGTTCTCTTTAGCCACGCCGCTCCGTCAGCTGGCCCGGGCCCGCCTCCAGGCCCTGTCTGGTGCGAGGGACAACGGTCGCAGCGCCGCCTCCTCGATGTTGCGAGTGAAGGCGTACGAGAAAGGTGGCCCAACTACGGTCGCCCACCTGGTGGCGCGCTTCGGTATCTACCCCGTGGAAGCCGCGCCCACGGCTCGGCTGGCGCTCCGCTAGTCGCCGCTGCAGTGCGCCTCACGGTGGCCGTGAACAACAGCCGTTAGCTTGCTGGATACTTGGAACAAGTGACCCAAACCGGGCCTCAAGATAGGCTTCACCTGGAGCACCGATGCCCGAATACGTGATCCGATACAGATACCCCGGCGTGATCTACCACGGCGACGAAGAGGTCGACGTCGGCTTGGTCTATGCGCAGCAATCCGACTGGGACCCGAACGTCTGGTCCTACACCTACGACCCCGCCGATGCGACTCACTTTCCCTTCGACTATGCCGCCGAGGCCATCGCCGTCGACAAGTACTGGCCAGAGTGGGTCGTGGTCGACCTGGCTTCGGCCGAGCACCTCCGTCCCCGGAGAGGTCCAATGGCCAGAGCTAAGACACACACGCAGCTTGTCCGCCCGCCTACCGACTCTGGCCCTAGATGCTTGGCTCGCACACATAAACCGACACGAACCGCTGCTGAGACCGACCAAGACGTCTTTGTGACGTGTCTCCCTTTGGGTTGTCTTGGTCCTTGACCACACTATGAACTGCGCCGGCGTGAATGTTGCAGCCTGTGCTGAGGTCAGGACTTCTTGTCGACACCGTGACAACGAATCTCTTCGTCTCGTCCGGAGGCATCTCCAAGGCCAGCCTCGTGTTGATGAACTGCGAATCGATGACTCGAGCTATCTCCATCCGGTCGCCGCTCCAAGCCAGGACACCTCTTTGCGAGCTGCGGTCTGGCGATACAGAACGCCGATTATTTGCCCGGTCCGTCGCCGCCTTTACGGACGATTTGGGCGTCGTTATGGCGCACCCCGAGCCGGCGATCAGGGACAGGGCGGGCCGAGGTTCGGGGCGAACATTCGGGGACGCTTTTTGGCCCCTAGTGGCGCTGTGCCGATCTCACACCGGTTGCCAGGGTCAAAGGTCCCCACCTGCTATTTCAGCGCCACCTAGATCCCGCACCTTGCCCGGCACTTCCAAGCGCGTAACTAGAGAGGCAGTCCTCCAATTTCGCCCGCCGTTTGGCGAAGTCGGCCACCACATCATGGCGCGGAGCGGCCTGCGTTGATTTGGCGGACGACCCCTGTCGTTCTGAGCCGAAAGGCGGCCATGGGCTCACTGACGTTGTAATGTTCCACGATTCGAGCGGCATCGAGACCCCGCTTGGCCGCGTTGTAGAGGAGCTTCCGCGGAAGGAGAAGGCATCCTGCGAGCCAGTTGGCCTCCTGCTCTTCGTCGGGGTCACATGTGAAAAATGAAAGCCCTGCTACTTGGATGACCTCCTTGACGCTGTGGCCGAGCAGAATGTGAGAAGCCTCGTGGGCGATGTCGCTCTGGCGACGCCCCACGGTGGCAAGAGGGCTGTAGACAATCACATGGCGACCGCCCAGGTCGAAGGTGCAGGCCGAGAAAGCTCCTGGTTGGATCTCCTCGAGCGTTTCGAGCTTTGCGAGGGTCGTCAGTTGATCAGCACTTCGAACTTCGGCGCCTACGTGTTTGGCGAGCTCGATGCTGTCCAGAGGTTCCGTCGGACGAAGACCCATCGCAGCGCGGACAGCCTCGGCGCGTTGCTCGGCCTCAGACTTAAATCCGCGACGCACTGCTCACTCGGGAGGCGATGAAAGCAGTGCGGATTGCATGTCCGAAAGGATGTCGGACAGAAGTACTCCTGCGGCTGGCGTAAACGTTCTCGCCGAGCGCAAGTGAACAGCGACGCGCGGTTGCTGACCGACGAGATTGTGATACATCTCCTCGACCAGTTGTGCGATCTGGGCGGCGCCTTCCCTTGTGAGGCGTTCGTCTGAACGCAAATGCCGCGCGATTTTCTCTGGCGTCGTGACCTCGTCACCGGCGGGTTCGAGAAATCGCTCGGCGGGGATGTCCAACCAGTCCACGATTCGCTGGAAGTTCTTGAGGTCCGGAAGGTGGCCACGTTCGACGCGTGACAGCGTATTGAGTGACACGTCAATCTCGTCGGAAAGATCACGCAGAGTCAACCGCTTGGACCGACGTCGGGCTTTGAGCATGGCTCCGAGCTCGACGGCGATATCGCGGATCATCGGTGTTTCAAAGCTGACGTCTTTGGCATGGTCCTTCCATTCTCTCCTATAACTAGCTCCACAACGTGCATTTATCGCAGTTCTGGCTCTCGGCCAGTTGTATCTTGTTTTAGGCGCGTCCGTCGAGCCTCGGCTCGAGCATCCAGGCGCCGTTCGGCACGGGTCGGCCGTCGATCCTCCTGCGACGCGGTCGGATCGGATGGACCCTCGCCCTGGCTGGGTTCGCCATCTCCATACCAATGGCCGTTGGCCCGCCAGAGCTCGTAGTGCGCTAGCCACTCAGCGGTCCAGGGCAGGATCGTGTCCACGATGTGCATCGAGCCGTCCCACTCGTGCGCCTCGTGTAGACAGACGCAGCCATCTCGGTAGAAGTGGGGGAGCTCTCCCTCCTCGTTCGGCTGGAGGGGAGGATCAACGACCACCACTTTCGGATAGCCCCCGACACGGTATGTCACGCGCACTGTGTAGAAGCGCGACAACTCCGTTGGAGTGATCACTCCCGTCCACTCCAGAGTGTCGCGCCTGATCCTGATGGAGGTGCTGGGAAAAGCGTGTTGAATTCCGAGGGCCTGCAGGACGAGCGAGAGCCTAGGGGCAGCGACGGGGGATCACCATGGAATTGGTGCGGGCAAACGGCGCGGCCAGCACCTGTCACGAGTCCACCGGTTCCTGCAGCCATCGAGAGTTGTCCGGCTCTCCGACTCTCGAACAGTCCTGAGCCCGAGGCGCGCTCAGCCGTCTCGGCCACGCGGGTCCCGAAGGCCTTGGCCATCTTTTCCAAAACGGTGTCGACGCCACGCTCGGCACCGAGGTTAGCGAGATCGGTGTGGCATGCTTGCATCCACACGAAGAACCTCTCGGCGCGATACGGGTGATCGCGCCAACGGTCGGCGAAGTTTTCTTTGGGTTGCACCGGGTTTGAAACTACGTAGAGCCCGTTGTGACGCTGAACCAAGGCGGGCATGGTGGCTACGACGTCGAGCAGGACGTCGTAAAGCGATCCGCCACCTCGGTAGGCGAGCACGGCGAGAGTCGTCAGGACAATCGACGCGGGCCGGTTTGCCAGGTCGTGGGTGAAAAAAATGTCGCGGTGGCGCTTGAGCGCCTGCACCGTTTCCTGCAAGGTCGTCTTGACCAACCAATCGGGAACCTGGTCTACGTTCATCGACTTTGCTAGGACCGAGCGCTGCTCGGTCCACTCGGTGCGCATGATCTCGTGGAACCAGTCAGCAAAACCGATGGGGTTGGAGGGCAGCCAGGTGCGCACCTCGGTGTCGGTGATGATGATGCCCGTGCCCCCGGCCTCTAGGTCGGGCAGGGCCGGCAAGATGTCCACATGGAAGCCGGAATACAGCAGCGTCCAGCAGCGCTTTCCCTCTTCCTTTGAGGGATGACCCTCGGGCTTGGACTTGACGAAGAGGTCCACGCCATGCCCGGTGTCCTCTTTGAGCGCAGCCTGGGAGATGGAGCTCTTAGCAAGATCGCGTCGAGCGACGAGATCGATATCGATCTCATCGTGGCGGTGGATATTGCGCGTTACTGTCCCGAGACGCATCGAACCCTGGGGCGTGACCTCTCCGCCAATATCTGAACTTGCCCAGTAGTCGGCGAGGAATTGGCCGACCGCCTCGTAGCGCGCAACGGCGAGTCGGTGTTCGCCCTCGGAGATGTCGAGCGACCTGACCCCGGTGCGAAGGAGCCGATCGAGTTCGCTGTTGGGATCGATACTCATTGGATTACCTGCTTTCTGCGTTGGGCCCGTGGAACGGGCGATATGGACCACGCGTGTGGTCGGCGAAGGTACTGCCGGAGCGTTTTCATGCCTTCGCGCTCGGCTTGTTCCTGAATGTCGAGCGTAGGCCTGGTACCGTAGGATGAGCTTGCGGACTTCCTTGGAGACAACGAGGAATTCGAAAATGCCCATCCGGCCCGAGAACCCGGCACCGTTGCAACTGACGCATCCCTCGCCGCGGAAAAATTTGTACGTGCCGTTCGGCGGCAAGTTGAGCTGATCGATGAGCTCAGCGGGCGGGGCGTATTCAATTTCTGCATTTTGGCCACGGTGTGCTGCGGACTCACGAAGACCACCGGACTGGTCATGATTTGTCGGACCAGGGTCTCCTTCGAAGAACGGCCCATGAGGATTACCTTGCGCGCGTAGTCCCGCTCCGACAGTATGCCAACCAGTTTATGGTTGGAGAGGACCAGCAAGGCGCCAATCCCGTGCTCGGCCATCTTCTCAATCGCTTCATAGACCGACTGATCAGGTGACACGGATAGGACTCTATTGTCGTCTTTGCTACTCAGCACCAATCCAATCGTGTCGGAAAGTTTCATCAGGCCCCCTAAACCAAGCAGTCACTTGCCGGTGCGCCAATCCCACACTGGGTTGCCTTTGTCGTCGCGGAACAACAGTGTGTCGGTGCCCTTCACGACCTCTCGAGCAAGGACCACTTCCGACCCTTGCTGCTTGACCTTTGAACCTGTGACGGCAATCTCGTCTCCCTTGCTGAAACTAATGCCCATCTCCTCCTGAAATGGTTTGGGGCACACGTAGACGTGGACCTTGTCAGCTCCGCTAGTGATGATCAGTTCGGTGAAGTCTTTCCTTGTCCCCAAAGGGAGCAGATTTACTTCCTCTACTACTCCTTTGGTTTTGGTCTCCGTATGGAGGTCATACTTTGGCAGGTTGCTGTCACCAGGTTGCGCTCTTTGCGAGAGCCCCGGAGTCACACACAAGAGCAGAAATAAGAGGATGCACAAAAGTACTCTGATGGCTTTGCGTGGCAGGATGGAGATTTCCGGACTGAGTAGCACGGCTCCTCCTCGTTGCTCACGGAAAACCCAATGCGGAGGGCGAGGTGCCTCTCTATCTGCGCCACAGCCCCGAGAGAGATGTGCATCGGTTCCCGGGTTGCAGGATAGTGTTGGCTAAAACGATAAGGCCGTTTACTCAGTCGCTTTCTAGGAAGACACGAGAATCGTACACCCTCGGGCCTATCTCAGGCCAGACTTGGAAAAGCATCCGGTCGGAGTCCTTACGTTGCCCCATGGCTGAAGGAACAGGGGGCTTTTCGCCACCTCGAGCCCAAGAGCGTCGATTCCAGAGTATGAAATCAAGCCCCCTTGGCCCACTCCCGCATGCGGGATTACTCGTACGCAGCACCTCGACTGAGACTGCTGTAGGGCCCGAAAATATCACCGCGCCTCCGGCTGGCGCAAAGCACACGCCAACCCGCGCGAGTATTCTGCGGCAGAGTCGCCCAAAGAGCGCCTGACAATAAGCATCTGACCGTTGCACCAATCCCGGGCAATTGACACTGTCCAGCGAACCGGCGTAGGTTGGGGGCATTCCAAGAAAGTAGTGTTCGCCGCGCAAGCTGCGCGCGTTCCTTTCACCCTTCTCATCAACCGAAAGGAGCGCTTCCCATGTTTACCAGAGTTGTAGAAATAACCAGCAAGTCGGGAAAGGCACGTGAGCTCTGCAATACCATCGATGACCAGATCCTGCCCATTTTGAAGAGGCAGGCCGGATTCGTGGACGAGGCGGTAATGGTCTCAGACACGGAACCGAATCGCGTCCTCGCGATCAGTTTCTGGAACACGCGAGAGGATGCCCAAAGATACGAGCGCGAACAATTCGACACGGTGCAGAAGACGGTACAGCACCTGCTCGAAACTGCGCCTGTGGTTCGGACCTTTGATGTCCACACCTCCACCGCCCACAGAGTCGCCGCAGATAAAGCCGCCTGAAACAACTTACCGCGCACAAGGGCGGGCCCACACGTGGCCCGCCCGACCTTGCGCTCTTTGAGAAAGGAGACACTTACGATGAGTGCGAAAAACGTGAAAACGCTTCGTGCCGCGCACGAGAGCTGGAACAAGCGCGACTTCGCGGGCGTCATCGGCAACGTCGCCGAAGGCCTTGCATACACCGATCACGGCCGGAATATCACACTAAACAACCGGGAGAAGTTTAGAGACTGGACTGAAGGGTGGGCCAAGGCCTTCTCGGACGGCCGCATTACCAATCCCCAGTACATTGACGCAGGAGATATTGTGGTCGCCCAGTTCACCGCGGAAGGCACAAACGACGGGCCGCTCGGGTCAATGAAGCCGACCGGACGCAAGATGTCGCTGCCCTTCTGTGAAATCTGCCACTTCGACAAACAGGGGCGAATCGTGTCCGGAGGCTGTTACTACGACCAGTACACACTCTTGACCCAGCTCAGACACCTCCAACCGCTGGCTGTGGCAGCGTAAGCCCGGCAGTGCAGGAACACATCACCGTCACAAACAGCAAAAGGCGCGCTCGCCCGCGCCTTTTCCCTTGGAAACCACACATATCTCTGACCGGACCTCGCGAAAAATCCGTGCTTTCCTAACCCATACTGCCGACGGACTGGTCAAGACAGAGGGGAATGATGCCATCAAGCATTTCGGCTCCGGGGCGTTACAAGCGAAATTCTGAAGGGGAGGGTGGACTTGCTTGCACGACCTGTGGTGTAGCCGGGTCAATCATCCCCAGGAGCGTACAACAAGATTGGGACCAAGGAATGGGACTGGCCCCGTAGTTCTTCATCAGGATCTCTGTGCTGAAGCAGCACCGAATCAATGGCTTAGATCCGAGATCGCTTGGATTTCGCAAAATGGACGATACCGGAGTCCCATGCCGAAAGGACGCAAGATGAGAAACTTCGCAGTTGGAATTCTTTTTACGATTATCGTGCTCGCTTCCGCCGGTTGGTTCTTCCTACGCTTCGGCTATGCAGACCTGCGCGCTAATGCCGACCCCTCCGGACTCGAATCAGACCTTGCCGTCACCGCCGTGGATGTCTCTGCAGCACGTCACGCGCCTCGGCAACAGAACCCCATCGCGTCGACTGAAGCCAACCTCCTTGACGGCGCGCGGCTATATCGGGACAAGTGTGCGGACTGTCACGGCAGACCCGATAACCCAGTGAGTGATTACGGCGGCTCCTTCTATCCGCGAGTGCCGCAATTCATGAAGGCTCGTCCTCGTCTGCCTGAGAGCCAGAACTTCTACATCATTAAGTATGGCGTGCGCTGGACAGCTATGCCAGCCTGGGGAAACATCATGGCTGACAGCGAGGTCTGGCAAGTAGTCACACTTCTCAGTCACCTCGAGAATCTCCCGCCCTCAGTCGCGCAGGAACTTCATCGACCCGCCGGGAGCACTCCGTGAGTTAGGAGCGCAAGGTGGGAGAACAAACGCGCCATCGAAGCTGCCGGGGGTGTGAAGGTCTTGTTAGAGGCACTAGAGTATCAACTCTGTGAGGCTTACGCCCCGACAGCGGAAAAGCCACTCTCTCGCAACAGCTGCTAATGAAGAGGCTATTGCAGCTTCGCGTAGCTTTCGCTGGCAGGAGAGGCATTCTTTTATTATGGCGAGATCGAGCCATGCCCGGCTACTACACTGAGACGCTTGCTGCCGAACGTCTCCGCGCTTGCTATGATCTCGCTCCCCCTCGCACCAAAGCGTACCTTTGAAGCGGAGATCGAGTTCGTCCTCGCTAAAACGACGTTCTCCATGCTCGCCTTGGAACTGGGTTGTGGCTATGGACGGGTTCTTGAGCGGCTTCTCCGCAGGGTGCGCGTGGCGTCCGGAATCGACACGTCGCCGTCCACCCTCCGCATGGCATTGGAGTATCTGGGACGCAAACCGTCACTATGCCTTGCCTGCATGGACTCCGTTCAAATGGGCTTTCGCGATCGCGCCTTTGATTTGACTATCTGCATTCAGAATGGCATCTGTGCCTTCGCGGTTGATCAGCAGCAGCTTTTCCGAGAGGCGATGCGGGTGACCAGATCAGGCGGGCTCGTGATGTTTTCGAGCTACACTCCTCAATTCTGGGAGCATCGACTGGAATGGTTTGAAATTCAGTCCGCACACCACCTGATCGGCGAGATCGATTACCAAGCTACCGGCAACGGAATGATTGTCTGCAAGAACGGTTTTCGCGCAACAACTGCGGACAGGCCGAGCTTTGAGAGGCTTGCTGCCAGTCTGGAAGTTATACCCCGCATTACTGAGGTAGATGATTCCAGTCTCTTCTGTGAGTGCGTTGTCCCTTGAACACTCCGTGCACGCTGAGGCGAGCCTAGGCACCTACCGCAGATGCCCTTTCCGCAGGTTGCTTTGTTGGAGTCAGAATGATCAGGGCTCCGCCGATGACAATGAGGGCAGCCACGCCAACCAGTTCTCCGCGTGCGATCAGACTTAGGAATGCCTGCGCTCCCATAAGCGGGGCGTGAACAAGGCTCGACCATGCGGTGACGATTCGCCGATGGGTTACGTGCTGCCAGCAGCACTCACTCCGAGTAGCCCTCGTCATCGTCTTCCTCTTTGTCTTCGCCCTGTTCGTCCTCATCGTCTTCTTCTTCGTCTGGCTCTTCTCGAAAGAAAACATCGGCAGCTACCGACCGATCAGAAGGGTCTGAGTCGGGACATGCTGAATGAATTCTGCTCATGCACAATGGTGACGCTCAATCCATGAGATGCTTCTCCGCAACATGGACATTTATCAACTGAAAATTACCCTGATGGACGTACGCCCGCTGATCTGGCGTCGAATACAGGTGCAGGACACCGTCGACCTGGCCCAACTACACAAGGTTCTCCAAATAGTGATGGGCTGGAAGAATTCCCACCTCCATCGGTTCACCGTCGATCGGCGGAGACATCGCGGAAAATTCGACGCTTTCGACAATCAGCATCACCACGCGTCCAAGGTTACGTTGCGACTTCTTCTTGGCGAACAAGACACCCAGTTCCTTTACTACGAGTATGACTTTGGTGACGGGTGGATTCACGAGGTGTGCAACGAGAAGGCTCAGCCACCTGAGCCGGGGAAGCTCTACCCGTTCTGCATCGGCGGCGAACGCAACTGCCCGCCAGAGGACTGTGGTGGTTCCCATGGGTATCACGAGATGCTGAAGGCTTTACGCGACGAACGAGACCCTGATCACGCGAGCACAGTCGAGTGGATCGGACGAGATTTTGATCCTGAGGCGTTTGATGCTGATGCGGTCAATCGGCGGTTGAGGAGGTTGAAAATACGGTCGTAGAAGTTTGGTCAAGATCAGTGTATCTCAGAGTTGCAGAGACTGGGCTTCATGACCACTCCAGTGACCGTCATTGGGGAAAAGCTGATCGTTGGATTTGACGTTCCAGAACTGGACGAGGCATTGGCTATCGACCAGTAAGGCAGTGTGGGTTAGTGTGGAGTGCGAGGGATCGCAAGAGGCTTCTCCGATGTTGAACTTCTCCGTTCAAATCCGGGCACACGGCGTTAACTGCGCTTGCGTAGTAGCAGCGGCAATAGCGATCCTTGCCCTTGCAGGCTCTACGACTGGCACGGAGAACGCTCCTTCAAACTTCAAGTACACCAACCATCTCATACACGAGAAGAGTCCGTATCTACTGCTGCACGCCCATAACCCCGTCGATTGGTACCCATGGGGAGAAGAAGCATTCGCGAAAGCGCGGCGAGAAAACAAGCCGATCTTCCTATCGGTCGGTTACTACACTTGCCACTGGTGCCACGTGATGGAGCGGGAGTCCTATTCGAATCCGCACATTGCCGCGATCCTGAATCGAGATTTTGTTGCCATCAAGGTAGACCGGGAAGAGCGCCCCGATGTGGACGGAGTCTACATCCGTTTTCTTGAGGTGACGACAGGCGGCGCTGGCTGGCCGATGAATGTCTTTCTGACGCCGGATTTGAAACCGTTCTTCGGCGGGACCTATTTTCCACCCGCAGATCGCTACGGCTTGCCGGGACTTCCCAGCGTGTTGGCGAAAGTCGCGGCAGCGTGGCAAAAGCATCACGCGCAAATATTGGACACGGCGAACAACCTCACCCGGCAACTGAGTGCCTCCACAAACGAGGTGGTCGCAGCAGTTGAGCTGTCCGCCCTTCAGAACGCTTACAACGAGATGCGCGGCGACTACGATGCAACCAATGGAGGCTTTGGCGACGCCCCGAAATATCCGCGGCCGGTTGCATTGGAATACCTGATGCGCTATTCGCTGCGAGTGAAGAACAACAAAGATGCGCTGGACATGACGCTGCATACGCTGGACGCCATGGCAAACGGCGGAATCCACGATCAGCTTGGTGGCGGCTTTCATCGCTACGCGACCGACGCCGTATGGCGCGTGCCCCATTTCGAGAAGATGCTGTACGACCAGTCGCAACTGGCACTCGCCTATCTGCACGCATTCCAGATCACGCACAACGACTCCTATGCAGCAACGACGCGGGATACGCTGGATTTCGTCTTGCGCGAAATGCGAAGTCCGACGGGCGGCTTCTATTCGGCCCTCGATGCCGACAGTCCGTTGCCGGGCAACAGCCAGCAAAGTGGCGAGGGAGCGTACTACGTCTGGTCTGCTCGGCAGGTCAAAGAGTTGCTAGGCAGCGATGCCCCAGCATTCCAGTATCGCTATGGAGTGCAGCCGGACGGGAATATTCCCGAGCAGCAGGACATCGAAGGACAGATGAGAGGCATGAATGTGCTATATCGGCAGCATTCGCTAGCCGCAACAGCCTCGTATTTCAAGACCTCCGAAGCAGCGATGGGCCGACAGCTTGACCGGAACCGAAAGCAACTGCTGCTGAAACGCACGCAACGTCCCCATCCGCCCGTGGACACGAAGGTCATTACCGCATGGAACGGGATGATCATCTCTGCACTGGCAGGCTCCAGTCGGGTGCTGCATGAACCGCGCTATTTAGAGGCTGCCCAGCAGGATGCGTTAATGATCGAGACCCATCTCTATTCTTCTGGGACTGGTCGGCTGAAGCGGTGCTATAGCCTCGGCACAGCCGAGGGGGACGGTTTCCTTTCCGATTACGCAAACATGATCCAAGGTCTACTCGACCTTTACGAAGCGTCCTTCGATTTGCGGTGGCTGAACTGGGCGCTCCGGCTTCAGAGAACACAAGATAGCCTCTTCTGGGACAGCAAGCAGGGCGGTTATTTCACGGCGGCTGCATCGGATGAGCATCTTCTATGGAAAGACCGTGAGGCGTATGACGGAGCCGAACCTTCGGCGAATTCCGTAGCAGCGATGAACCTGCTGCGAATCTGGCAGATGACCGAGGATGACACAGCGCGGGAGCGTGCGGTGAAGACGATCAGCGTCTTCGGAGGCCAACTGGACGGCACCCCGGAATCAATGCCTGCGATGATGTCTGCTTATGACGCGCTGAACTCAGTCCAAAGGCAGATCGTGATTGCGGGGGCTCCCCAAGCCGCAGATACTCGCCAGATGCTCGATCTAGTCTGGCAGCGTTATATGCCGAACAGCATCGTCATGCTTGCCGATCAGGGAGCAGGACAAAAAGAGTTAGCACGTAGCCTGTCTTTCATCACGCCTATGCGGCCAAGGAACGGCAAAGCCACTGCATATATCTGCCAAAATTACGTTTGCAACCTGCCCACCAGCGATCCCGAGGTCGTCGCGCGTCTGCTGGACAGCGCCCCACGATGAATTCGTAGCGTCGCGAACTTTCCGTGTTTATCGGCTGTTCGCCGCGTGTATGCTTTCGCTCATGCCCCCACGACGACGTTTCGCGAGTTGCGACGAAGTACTCGTGTCCCTCCAAAAGTTGGGCTTTCGACTTCGTTACACTCAATCCCCTCAAGTCTCATGCTTATCCGAGGCAAAGTACTTCGCCATCATCCGGTGAGACCATTCGGGTTGCTGTATGGCAGAGCGTTCGGGAACGAATTCGGCAAACACAGGCTTGATGTCCAAAACGGGAGAGCCGTCAAAAGCATCCAGACCCTGCACCGTCAGCGTCAAGTCCTGAAGACAGAGCAGTCGGCAGATGGTTGCGGCAATTCTGTTGGGTCGCCTCTTCGCCCTCTGAGCAAAAATGCCGACTTCGGGCCATTGCACATCGCCTCTGGGATGCCTGCGTCCGGTGATGACCGAGCTTTCCTCGACGCCGTGAAAGTGAAACAAGACCTCGACATGGGAGAAGTCAGAGAGGCCGTCTAGCGCCTCGGGCGAAAAGCTGTTGCGATCCAAGACGATTTCAGAAACGACCTCGCCCCAGTAGTCCTCCCGCTGGCCTTTCTCGCTGGAGCGCACCCACCCGATCGGCGATAGAACGATGTCCATGGCAGAGCCTCTGCAGGCAGCAGTCCTGCTACATTCTAGCCTTTCGCCATCGCATCGTCGGCCGGGAGCGGCTCAGCCGAGAAAACTTGGGACGACATTGCAAGCGGCAGAGATCGGGGGTATATTTCTGTTTAACGCAGACAATCGAAACGAAATTCCCCCTTAAGCGGCTCGGAGATTTCCCGTGACAACGCCGCAACCCCCACAATCGCTAAACGGCAGCCAGTCCAAAGATTTCGACGAGAAAGACGCGTTCCTCTTGGAACGGGCAGCGGAGAAGCTCGTGCGGTTCCGCCAGCAAGTTGGGGTAACTCCGGAGGAGATGATCTCGCTACTCGACTCTGGCATCAGCCTGCGCGACCTCCTCGCGTTCCTTGCCTCGAAGTCCTCAGGAGCCGCCTAGATGGGCAGCGTAACAGACACGGTCATGGTCGTTCACTGCCCGTATTGCAGGGCAGGAATCGACTTCAGGTTGATGATCGGCTACAAGAACGGGCGGTTCGTCGGCCGTGACTGCGCCCACACAGTGCGCCCGGGCGAGCCCGAGTACAGGTGCACTTGCCGCCCCGCCTGAGAATGGCGCGGAAGAGTCCCCAGGGAGACTGAAACAGAACGTTGATAGAAACTTGGCTGGTCAGTGATTGAAAGAGCATCACGAAAGATGCACGCTAGCTCGAGACCTTTACGTACGATGAAGGAGACTATTGGTAGGGACGTCTTCGAGCTACTGCGGTCTGTTGTGTCCCCCAAGGAAGGCGTGGGCGTAAAGGCCCAGATTCAAACCACAAATGACGATGCCTGCAACCGTAAGCAGGACGGGAGGCATATGCGGATAAACCAACGCGTCCAGATAATGCAGCAAGAAGCCGCCCTGGTACGGCTCGACGCCAGCCCGGCCCTCCAGCCAGTTTTCCAGCACCGTCAAAGGGCATGGCCACGGAACGACTTCTATCAGGATTCCCCAGATCAGGCAGGTGATGTGTACCCACTGCAGCAGAGGACGAGAGCGAGCGATCAGGCCCCCGAAAATCACCCACAGGATGAAGAGTACGTGCAGGCTTAAAACGCCGGCCGCCAGCGCGGAATACACAGCGGTCATGGAGGTCATCGCATCCATGAGGGTAGACCACCGGCGTCCCGTTCACTCAGGGTGGCGTCAACTGGAAGTCTGTCGTGATTTGAATGGCTCCCTTAAGAGAACGATACACAGGACATTTGTCAGCGAAGACGCTATGGACTCGTTCGATCGTAGTGCGCTCTGATTCATCGGCGGCCACAGTGAGTTCTACATGAATCCGCTTGATGACGAGGACGCCTTCATCGTTTTCAATTTCACCGCGCGCGTGAGCTTTTGCCCTGCCGTTGTCGGTATCAATCTTGCGCGCTGCCAGCGCGCCGGCGAATGTGCCTAACAGTCAACCGGCTGCAGCGGCGACAACGTAGTCCAGCGTGGTTGCGTGGGACTCCTTCAGTTGCTCAGGCGGCAGGCCGTAGTGTGACGCAACCGCTCCGTGAACGCTGAAATACACTGGCTTCGCCTCACCGGGCAGATGGGCAATGCGCAGTGGACCGGAGACCCGCTCAAGGTCTATCTCTGAAATGTAAGCTGCTGGTGGCATGGGTCTGGCTCTTCCACAGTCTCGAGCTCAAGGATACCCGACTCAGGGTTGTCGCGGCTGGCCATCTGTGCTCTGAGGAGCAAGCTAGGACATCCTCCCGATGCTGGCAGAGTCGCACAAGTGCTTTGCTCCCCGCTCGTCCTTCGTCAAGCCGCGATACACGTCATCGCAACTGTTCCACCGAGCCTTGCTCCAGATTCTCCTGGCATTCGATGCAATATTGTGTCCATGGCACCGCTTCCAGACGCCTAAGGTCGATTGTTTCGCCACAACCCAGACACTGCCCATACTCGCCCGAACCGACTCGGCGAAGTGCTTGCTGGACCTTCCGCAAACGCTCCTGGTGTTGAGCCGAAGTAAGAAAGGACAGTTCCTTTTCGGACGAACGTGAGGCGCGATCTGTAATGTCTGCCTCGATCCCCTCGTCGTCACGCCTTCCTTGCACTGCATTCTGCAGCCTTCGTTGTATCTCCTCCTGCCAAGATGAGAGTTGTTTTTGAAAGTGCTTCAACCGCTCCCGATTCATTTCCGCTCACTCCAACCGGAGATCGAAGAACTGGACGGCCGATCCCCACAACTGCTGATGCTCGTACCACAGCTCGGGGAAAGTCAAGCATGCCGGAAGTCGATTCGTGAGAGCCCAATGACGGCCAGCGGTCGACATCGAGCAACCGGTATGCTGGTTGCTCGAAGACTGACGCTAGAGACGGCCGGTTTCCGTAATACTTCCTCTATTCCCTGCAGTTTTCGAAACCCGGCCCACGACCGCCACAGCTGGATTCGTACAGATGAGGCTCGGGTGGGAAGTACGCAAACTCAGTCTTCTGCCAGGTTCCCAGAGCTCACGTTCGCCGCACTCAAACGTCTGTAAGCAACAAGGCACCCACGAATAATTGAACCTGCAGCGAGGGCTTCACGTATCTAATGGGGAAGGTTGCTCGAACCTGCCAGCGGAACTCGACGATGTTGAACGTGACTATCCAACATTCGGAAGATATGGCAGTCCTGCGTTGCGTGGGGCGCATCGTGGCCGGTGATGAGGCCAACATTCTGCGGAAAGCTGTGCTGTCGCAGGTGAACAGCCGAACTGTGGTACTTGATCTCACGAGAGTTGATGCCATCGATGGTGGCGGAATGGGGGTGTTGGTGTTCTTGCGGGGGTGGGCTCGCGCTACCGAAGTTGACTTGAAGCTCATGAATCCGACGTCGCGCGTACGCGAGTTGTTTGAACTCACGAATTTGGATTCGGTGTTTGAAATCTTCTCGTCGGAAGAAGCAGTGTCGAGTCGCCCGGTCGCCGGCGCGGCCACCCAGGGCACTGCCGCTTTTCAATGTGAGCACCAGCCAGATTGAGAGTTGACACTCCATTTGGTGATCAGAGCTCCGGGCACTGAACGCAAAAAGCCGGTCCAGAGCATGCTGTGGGCATACTTTCCGCTCTACCTCAGTCACGAAGGCAGCACTACTTTGTGGCCTTCTTGCCAGCGGATGAGCAACACACGATGTCCCGTCTGTATTCCGGTTCGAGAGTTGATGCGAAATCGTCCGTAAAACGTATTGCAGTCCAGGTCAGACGCTGTCTTTCGTAGCTGCTCGTCATCCAAGGAAGCGGCCCGGCGAATGCATTCTGTCAAAACCAATCCGGTCGCAAAACTTCCGGCCGCGATGTAGTCGGGTGGCTGGCCGAACTGCTCTTGAAAACCACCCAGAAACCAATCCGACGCCGGTCCTGCGATGTTTGGGAAGGTCATTCCCGGTTCCCACTGGCTCGGCCCGATGACTCCGTCCGCTATATGTCCAAGTTCAGCAGAAAAATCACCGAGGCCGGCAGCAACCGCCGCCACCGCACGCACCGTGGTGGGCCAACGATGGCGTGTTCGCATGAGGCCCAGCTCGTCTTGAAAGCTCCCTACTAGGACAACAATCTCCGGACTGATGCCGAACAGGACACCGAGGATGGTGTCCTGATTCTCCCAGGGAACGTTGATGGGGACGAGATGCACCGAGTGGCGGGCCACACCAAGGGCCGATTCCAGAATCCCACGCGCAACGTGCCATCCGAAAGTTCCTCTCCCTGAATACAAGACACATATTCGATCGAACTCCGGGAACTCTTCAGCCAGGCAGTGCGGAAGCGCTCGCAGGTACTCACTTGCCGGGCTCGCGATGCCCACCAGATACCGCCGACCATGGCGGAAGATCTCATCGGAAGAGCCGCCATAGTTCCATAGGACTTTCTTGTATTCTTCGGCAATCTCCACTACCGCCATCGTCAAGCCGCTGGAATACGGTCCTAAGAGAATGTCAATCTGATCGTCTCGAAGAAGCTGGAATACGTTCTTCCGGGCAAAGCTGGTCTGACTGCGATCGTCATACCAAATCAGCCGGACAGACCTTTTCTTCCCATTCTGGACGACAATGCCACCCTGAGCGTTGATGTAAGACTGCCAGAGCCGGGCACCCTGGAGGGCCCGTTGCCCTTGCAGGTGGAACTTGCCCGAAAGAGAAACAGACAGTCCGATTGTAATTTCTGACCGGCTCATGGCTCATCCGAACAGAGAAGTTCTTTTGATCCCCAGTCGACATCGGAGTGAGGAAAGCGACCTCCCCATCATACGAGCCATAGAGGAAGATGCTCGCGAATGGCTTAAAGCGAGGTTGGGGACGGAGTCTTTATCACCGCAGCCGTGAAGAAGGGCGGGGGTCCAAATGAATGCGCGGACTCTCCAAGACGGAGGACTTGGGACTACTCGCCAACCAGGAATTGATTCTCGTCAACTCTAACGGCGAGCAATTGAAATGTTGTAGCATCAGTGCACGAATGGTTGCATTTCGGTGCCCTTCTTTTTCGGGAGTCCTTAAAGAGTTCTCAAGGGTAGCTCTGCAGGGCCGAGCCGTGTGACCGGCACATGGCGGCATAGTGGAGGCACACAGTGACCATTGAAAAGCTTTCCCCAGTTACCCTTAGGGTGGCCAGTATGCCGACCTCCGTGCGGTTCTATAGAGATCTACCGGGCCTGGAGATCATCTACGGCGGCGAGCACACCGGATTTGCAGGTCAGGAGTCGCGAGACCAAGCTCACTCAGCACTGTGATTGGGGTCACTTGCGCTCGACACACTGCCAGCTTAGACTCACATTATGCGACGTTCCACTGCCATTGCCGTCGCGTTACTGGTGATCTGCTGGACTGCCGCGCCGCTCTTGGCGTGCATGATCCCAGACAGAGCGATGACAGCCCCAGAGCGGGAATGTTGCAAGCATATGGCCCAGATGTGCGGTTCGGCGAACATGCCGCAGTCGCACTCCTGCTGCAAGACCGAAGTTCGACCAGGCACGACTATGGTGGCGACAGACAACCACCAGTCTGCTCCGGTATTACAAATCGTTGCGGCCCTCCCGGTTCCAATCTCGCCACTGTGTTCGGACTGGTTTCACAACAGCACTCCCCACCATCCCCCAACCGAATACCTACCTGACACAACTGTCCTGAGAGTCTAGGCAAATCTCCGTCCCTTTGTCTGTTTTTGGGCGTAAGCCCGAAGTGTCTTTCTACTGACGGAGAGAATTATGAGAGTCCTGTACGCACTGTTCCTAGTGTGCGCCTGCGTCCTGAGCGCTGCGGCCGAGGATCCTTTTCCTGCTGCTGACGCGCTGTTGCCACAGCATCAGCATTCGGCCGCATCCGGTCCGACCTACACGATCGACGAAATCGAGCAGATGGCACTGCTCGGAAATCCGGACATTCGGGTGGCGGTTCGGCGATTAGCTGTCGTTGAAGCCCACGTGCCCGCAGCCGGCGCGCTCGATGACCCAATACTTGGTTATCGAGGTTGGGGTGTGCCTTTGCGCCGGCCCTGGGATTACAACGCGGCCCAAAACATGTTCATGGTGAGCCAGACGCTTCCTGGGTTTGGAAAACGAGGGCTACGCACTGACCTTGCCAGAAGCGATGTAGCCGAAGCAAAGGCGGCTCTCGATAACACGAGGCTTGATGTCAGGGTGCGAGTGCGCAAAGCATTCTATGATCTGCTGCGCACGCAAGATGAGCTTCGCATCCACGACGGGCACGTTGCCATCGCCCGGCAGGCAGTGGAAGCGGCCCGGATCAAATACACGGTCGGGAAAGTGCCCCAGCAGGACATCCTGAAGGCGCAAGTCGAACTTACCCGGCTGGCCGAACACCTAATTCATTTCGAGCAGGACGCCGAAGTCGCCCGCGCTCGCCTGAACACCCTCCTGGGGCACGACCCGGCCGCGTCCATCAATGTTCGCGGAGACTACGCCATTCCGCAGCACTTGCCGGGGACAGAAGCACTGGAAAAGTTGGCGCTTGCATCGCGACCTGACTTGGCCCAGGCGGAGGCGGTTTTGGAGAAGAGTCATCAGCAGCAAGCGCTGGCAGACAAGAGTTACACCCCCGATTTGACCGTTTCAGCGGGTTACATGCTCATGCCGAGCGGCTCGAATTACCGCAACAACTACATGGTGGAAGGCTCGATCAACCTGCCCTGGTTCAACCGGCGCAAGCATGACGCCGAAATTTCTGAGGCCAAGGCTGTGGTCAGCGAGGAGGACGCCGAGCTTGACGCTTTGCGGAACTCTGCTTTTGGTCAAATTCAGGAAGCGCTGGCACAGGTGCGGTCCGCGAAAAGGCTTGCGGACCTTTATAAGAATTTGCTGCAGCCCCAAGCTGAGGCCACTCTGCGCTCGACGGTCATCGCCTACGAGAATGACCGCACTGACTTCCTCAATCTGCTCGATAGCCAGATGACGGTCGTGGATATCGACCTTGCTTACTTCCTGGCCATGGCGGACTTCGAAACGCGATTCGCCGACTTGGAATTTGCCGTCGGAGCGCCCATTGACAGGACAGCACAACCCAATACCTCGGAGGTGACGAAATGAGCGAACGCACTTATAAGCGAGCCTTTGTGAGCAGCGCGGTAATTTGCCTTGCGTTGGCAGGCACGCTTGCATATGTCATCTGGGGACGCACTTACCTTGCGACCGCGACCGACAACGCCAGTCCTGTGGTGGCCAAAGGCCCCGACGTCCCCGAGCAACCGCCGGCCAGCACCGTCCCTTCGTCCGGCGCGTCTGCATCCCTCACTCCAGTGCAACTGTCTCCGCAGCGCATGCAAGCCATTGGCGTGAAGACTGCGCTGGTTGAGATGCGAAATGTCAGCAACGTGCTGCGCGTGCCGGGCAATGTGGACATGAATCAGAGGCAGCTCGCGTATTTGCAGACACGTTTCCCAGGCTGGATCCAGAAGGTGTTTGCCAACGCTACCTACCAGTACGTACGAAAGGGGCAGCCGGTGTTCGCGATCTACAGCCCCGAGTTGGTCAGTACTGAGCAAGAATATCTACTGGCCAAACAAAACCAGCAGACCTTCGCGACCGATGCGCACGGGACGGCTGCGCGTGAGGGCGACTGGCTTTTCCAGGCTGCTGCCGATCGCTTGCGCCAATTCGGGGTGCCACCGAGTGAGATCTCGAGGTTGGAGCAAACCGGCACAGTGCAGCATGATGTGAGCATCGACTCCCCGGCGTCCGGCTACATCACGGAATTCAACGCCCTTCCCAATCAATACGTGCAGGCCGACACGAAGCTCTACACCATCGCCGATCTCTCCACAGTCTGGGTAAACGCCAACGTATTTCAGACTGACGTCGGCGCCCTGAAACCTGGAATGCCCGCCACGATAACGATTGACACCTATCCGGGTCGCACGTTTAGAGGACGCATTGATCAAGTCCTGCCTCAGGTCGACATCACGACCCGCACCGTGTCCGTGCGCTTTGTTTTCGACAATCCGGGAATCGTGCTCAAGCCCGGCATGTACGTCAACGTCAGCATTGCGGTTCCTCTGGGTCACCAGCTTGTTATTCCTGCTTCCGGTGTGCTGCATTCCGGCACACGCGATATCGCTTTTATCGACCATGGAAATGGCTATCTCGAACCTCGTGAGATTGAAGTAGGCACGCGATTGGACGATCACGTCGTAGTCCTGACGGGCTTGAAACCAGGCGAGCGAATCGTGAGCTCGGCTAATTTCCTGGTGGACTCAGAATCGCAGTTGCAGGCAGCGATCGGATCGTTCGTGCCTCCGCCACCGGGCGCAGGAGCGGCAGCGTCGATGAACGGACCGGCCGAGCGAATTGCGATTGATGTCAGCACCGATCCATCCCCTCCGCACAAAGGATCGAACTTGGTCCGAGTGAAGCTCACGAACTCCGACGGCAAACCAGTCGCTGGAGCAGGAGTGACCGTTACTTTCTTCATGGCAGCCATGCCGGCCATGGGGATGGCCGCTGTGCGAAGCGTGGCCACACTTCGCGAGAAAGGGGATGGGGTTTACGAAGGCCCGCTGGACCTCGAATCCGGAGGGACTTGGCAAGTCACAGTAGTGGTGAAACGCAGCGGCCAGACCATTGCCAGCAAACAGCTCACTGTGAGCGTCGCGGGAGGCATGTGATGATCTCCCGAATTATTGAGTGGTGTGAACGGAATCGTTTCTTGGTTTTTACCGGGGTCGTGCTGCTAACGATAGCGGGTGTTTGGAGCCTGCGTCACATCCCGCTGGATGCGCTCCCCGATATCAGCGATGTGCAAGTGGTCATCCACACCGAATGGCCGGGTGAACCGCCCAATGTGATCGAAGACCAAGTTACTTACCCCATCGTCACCACCTTGTTGGCAGCACCTCACGTTAAGTCGGTGCGCGCTCAGACAATGTTCGGGGACTCTTACGTTTTCGTCGTGTTTGAAGATGGGACGGATCTTTACTGGGCGCGTTCGCGGGTGACTGAGTACCTGCAGCAAATCGGGGGACGCTTGCCGGCGGACGTTCATCCTGCCATCGGACCCGATGCCACTGGTGCCGGTTGGGTATATGAGTACGCCGTCATTGATCGTACTCACACGAAGAGCCTGGCCGATCTGCGGGCCTTGCAGGACTGGTATCTCCGCTATCAGCTCGAAACCGTCCCCGGCGTGGCCGAGATTGCAACCATTGGTGGCTATGTCCGGCAATACCAGGTCAAGCTCGATCCGAATAAGCTGTTCTCGTATGGCATTCCAGTCTCTACCGTAATCGAGCGCGTGCGCGACAGCACAAACGAAGTTGGCGGCAATGTCCTGGAGATGAGTGGCGCTGAATACATGGTGAGAGGTCTGGGCTACCTGCGCTCGGTGGCCGACCTGGAGAACGTTCCGGTCGCGACAAAAAATGGAACGCCCGTTCTGCTACGCGATCTGGGCAGCGTGGATTTCGGGCCGGAGGTACGTCGCGGGGCCGCCGATTGGCAGGGCGAAGGAGAGGCCGTTGGCGGCATTGTGGTCATGCGTTTCGGCATGAACGCGCTTGATGTGATCAGCGGAGTCAAAGCCAAGCTAAGAGAGATTGCGCCTTCACTCCCTCCCGGAGTGGAAATCGTGACCGGCTACGACCGGTCATGGCTGATTAATGAATCCATCAAGACTCTGAAACGGGATTTGATCCTGGAAGCCATCATCGTCAGTTTCGTAAGCATTGCCTTCCTGTTCCATCTGCGTTCCGCGTTGGTGCCAATTATTACGCTGCCGATCGCGGTGCTGGCTGCCTTCATCCCCATGTACTGGCTGAACGTCAGCTCCAACGTGATGTCCTTGGGCGGACTGGCATTGGCAATTGGGGTGTTGATCGACGCCGCGATTGTAATGGTCGAGAACGGCTACAAGCATCTGGCGGAACGTAGCGGCCTTGCTGCCGGCGAGCATACGGAGAAGCTCAGTTCTCAAGAACGAAGAACTATTTTGGTGCGAGCCGCCAAACAGGTTGGACCTGCGTTGTTCCACTCACTGATTATCATTCTGGTGTCGTTCCTTCCCGTGTTCTTGCTGGAGGCGCAAGAAGGCCGCATGTTCCGCCCGCTGGCGTGGACCAAGACGTCGGCGTTAGCCTTTTCCTCGCTGCTTTCGATCACCTTGGTCCCCGTCCTCATGCCGTTGTTCATTCGGGGCCGGCTGCGTCCGGAATCGCAGAACCCCGCGGCGCGAGTCACGCAAGCAATTTATCTGCCCGTCTTGCGCTTGTGCTTGCGGCACTGGAAATTGCTGATCGCGATCAACCTGATTTTTTTGGCAGTGACCATTCCGCTGTACTTCAAACTCGGCAGCCAATTCATGCCGGCCCTGTATGAGGGCTCAGCCCTGTACATGCCAACCGCCTTGCCCGGCATTTCCATTCAGCAGGCGACGCTGCTGATGCAGGAGCAGGACCGCATTATCCATTCCTTTTCGGAGGTGGAAAGCGTGTTCGGCACAGTGGGGCGTTCCGACAGCGCCACCGACAATGCGCCGCTCGACATGTATGACACCACCATCATGTTGAAGCCCCAGGAAAAATGGGGGCCGGGCATGACCTATGAAAAGCTGATCGCGGAAATGGATGCCAAGCTCCAATTCCCCGGTCTGACGAACACCTGGACCATGCCGGTGCGCAACCGGCTCGACATGGAACTCACGGGCATCAAGACTCCCGTCGGTCTGAAGATCCAGGGGCCCGACTTGGCTCACATTCAGGATATCGGGGCACGTATGCAACAGCTCCTTACTACCCTGCCTGAGACCAGTTCGGTATTCGCAGAGCGAGTGTCGCAAGGGTTTTACCTGAACGTAGAAGTCAATCGGCCCGAGGCTGCTCGCTACGGGCTAACCGTGGGAGATGTGCAGCGCGTCATTACGTCCGCCGTCGGGGGTGCGAATGTCGCTCAGAATATCGAGGGCCGCCAGCGATTTCCGATCAATGTGCGCTACGAGCGTGATTTCCGCGACGATCCCGAAGCCTTGGGCCGCGCTCTCGTCGGTACGCCGTCGGGAGCGCAGATCCCCATCAGTGAGGTGGCGCGGCTTTCCTTTTCGCGGGGGCCGGCAATGATTCGCGATGAAGACGGAGCGCTTACCGGCTACGTCTATCTCGATCTGAAAACCAAAGACTACGGCGGATTCGTGGATCAAGCGGACAAGCTGTTGAAGAGCAAGCTGGATCTGCCCGCGGGGTACACCTATCGCTGGGCGGGTGAGTATGAGTTCGAGCTGCACGCGAAAGAACGTCTGAAAATCATTCTGCCGATCGTGTTCTTTGTCATCTTTCTGTTGCTCTACACGGTCTTCAAGTCCGCAGCCGAGGCCGCGGTGCTGATCTTTCCGACCGTCTATGCCATGTCCGGTGGCCTCATCCTGCAATGGGTGCTGGGCTACAACTTCAGCGTCGCGGTGTGGGTGGGATACATCGCGCTATTCGGTATTGCAGTCGAAACCGGGGTCGTGATGGTGGTTTACTTGCACGAAGCGCTGCAGCACCGGCTTGCCATGGGAATGCCTATGACCGATGGTGACGTGGAGCAGGCTACGATCGAAGGCGCGGTTCAGAGGCTGCGTCCCAAGCTGATGACTGTGACGGCTGTGATTCTGAGTCTTGCGCCGATCTTGTGGGAGTCGGGAATTGGATCGGACGTCATGAAACCGATCGCCGCCCCTATCGTAGGTGGAATGATTACCTCGACCATTCACGTGTTGATCCTGGTCCCGGTCTTCTTCTTCTTAATGAAGCGCCGCGCGCTGCGGCGTGGCACTTTGACAAAACAACCGGCAGCGGAGCAAGGGTGAACATTGGCAGTGACCGGACCGCCATGGATTCCTCAACGTCTTGCACGCAATCCGGCACTGTCTGGTTTCGGGTTGGGAGGTCAAAATGGATCACATGACACATCAGGTCCCCGGCCAGGCGGACCGACATACAGGTCACAACATGTCAAATGCTCACGGAGGCCACGATCGTCACGCCGGACACTCGGTCGCTATGTTTCGTGACAAGTTTTGGTTGAGCCTCGCTCTCACGATTCCCGTGGTCGCCTGGTCCACGGATGTCCAACACTGGCTTGGGTACACAGCGCCTTCTTTCCCCGGCTCGAAGTTCATTCCCGCCATTCTTGGAACGGTTGTCTTCATTTATGGTGGCCTAGTCTTCATTCGCGGGGCATGGGGAGAACTTGCCGATCACAAGCCGGGCATGATGACTCTCATCAGCCTGGCGATCATAGTCGCCTTTGGCACGTCGCTGGCCGCAACGTTCGGTCTCTTCGAGATTGACGTCTGGTGGGAACTCGCATCGCTGATCACGATCATGGTCCTCGGCCATTGGCTCGAAATGCGAGCCATTTCGCAGGCTCGCGGCGCGCTCAATGCGCTCGCCGCGCTGCTCCCGAATACTGCCGAACGCGTCAGCGGCGCCGAGACTCAAACAGTTCCAATCTCTGAGTTAAGAGTGGGCGACGTTGTCTTGGTCCGGCCGGGAACCCGCGTTCCGGCAGATGGCACAGTCGTTGAGGGCAGTGCCGAGGTTGACGAGTCGATGATTACAGGCGAGTCCAGGGCAGTTTTGAAGGGGCCGGGTGGCGCGGTCATTGCAGGAACGGTCGCAAGCGGAGGAAGCCTTCGCGTTCGCATCACAGCAACTGGGGAGCAAACTGCTCTGTCCGGCATCATGCGGTTGGTTGCCGCTGCACAAGCTTCCGGGTCTCGCACGCAAGCCCTTGCAGACCGTGCAGCCGCTATCCTTTTCTACGTGGCGATCGCGTCTGGCGCAATCACACTAGCTTACTGGTGGCTTTCAGGCGACAAAGAACATGCCCTCATCAGAACGGCAACGGTCCTCATCATTGCCTGCCCGCACGCCCTGGGACTGGCGATTCCACTCGTGATTGCAATCTCGACATCGCTCGGGGCAAAGAACGGTCTCCTGGTCAAGGACAGGCTTGCGCTCGAACGTGCCCGCGATTTGCAGATGGTGATCTTTGATAAGACCGGGACGCTCACTCGCGGGTCCCCCGCATTTTCAGGAGTCGCGACTGCGCCGGGCAGCAATGAAAGTGACTTGCTTGCCCTTGCCGCTGCCGTCGAGGCCAACTCCGAACATCCGCTCGCACAAGCAATCGTGGCCGAAGCCAAGCGCCGAAACCTCCCCACATTGCAAGCTGCCGACTTCGAGGCGCTGCCCGGTCGAGGAGCACACGCGCGCGTAAACGGCAAGACCGTCATGATCGGCGGCCCGCGCCTGTTGACCGAGGGCAAAGTAGCGGTGCCGCCAGAGGTAGAAGAGTTGACGGCCGCCTGGGCGTCGGAGGGAAAGACGGTTCTCTACGTCGTCGCCGAAGGGGGATTGCTCGGCGCGTTCGCTGTCGAAGACGAGATTCGGCCCGAATCTCGTGAAGCCGTGACGGAACTTCACCGGCTGGGTATCCGGGTCGCAATGATCACCGGAGATTCCGGGACGGTGGCCGATTCGGTTGCGAAACGCATCGGTATAGACGAAGTCGCAGCCGAGGTCCTTCCCGCTGACAAGGCTTCGGCGGTGAAGCGCTTTCAGGCGGGCGGCAAGAGGGTTGCAATGGTTGGCGACGGCGTGAACGACGCGCCGGCGCTAGCGACCGCGGATATGGGAATCGCGATTGGCGCGGGGACTGATGTGGCAATTGAGTCGGCCGGAATCGTGCTCGTGCGCAGCGATCCCCGCGATGTCGTGGGCGCGATCGAACTATCTCGTGCGACCTACCGAAAGATGGTCCAAAATCTGGTTTGGGCAACAGCCTATAACCTGGTCGCCATCCCGGTCGCAGCCGGCCTTTTCGTCCGCTGGGGACTCGATGTTCCCATGAGCGTTGGTGCAGTCGCAATGAGTCTCTCCACACTTATCGTGGCCGCGAACGCGCAGTTGCTTCGCGGGCTGAAGCTGCAGCATACTGCCTGATAAAAACGAGAAGACCAATCGGGGACAAGATTCCATGTCTGCGGGACCAGATCAACCGACAAGCATTGTCCCAGACGTGTTTGCCCTGGTGTTAGCAAACACTCGAACTCCTGTTCACTCATCGGCCACATTGTAGTTGGTGTCGATCAGATGCAGCGTAACTTCGGGTCGATGCTGAACTTTCTGCCCATTCTTCAGGTTGCTTTAATGTAACAGCGGTAGTATGACGAAAGATGCTCGGAGGTTGCAGTATGAAATTCGACGGGCGGTGCTTCTATGTTTCATTCTGCGCTGTCTTGCTGTTAGTGATCAGCACTGCGGCACAGGAACGCCATATCAGGAAATCTGAGCTGCCTCCCGTGGTTCAGAAAGCTGCGGACGACCAGAGCAAGGGAGCAACGGTTCGAGGCTATTCGACTGAAGTGGAGAACGGTAAACGGGAATACGAACTGGAAAGCATGATCAACGGCCACTCCCGCGATGTCACCATCGCTCCCGACGGAACCGTTCTCGAGGTGGAACAACAAGTTGAGATTGGAGAACTGCCGGCATCCGTGCGCGGCGCACTGCAGGCAGAAGCGGGTTCAGGCAAGATCACAAAGATCGAGTCGCTCACCAAGCGCGGAAAGATAGTGGCCTATGAAGCTCAGATCCGGCGGGCGGGCAAGCACACCGAAATCCAAGTCGGCCCGGGCGGCCAATCCTTACCGCATCCGGAATAGTTACGGAGGACTCCCAATGAACTTACGGTTCTGGAATCGCGCCTTGGTCAGCGTGGCCACGGTACTCGTCGGTGTACTCAGTCTCTGGGGAAGCTCAGCGTTCGACTATCACTTGGTTCACAAGTATGAGTTCGGAGCGGCGCCCGGCGGCCGAGAGTACTTTGACTACATTAAGGTCGATCCGGCAGCTCGCCGGGTGTATCTGTCGCACGGGACGGAAGTCCTTGTGGTCAACGCGGACCCGGGCGCGCTTGAGGGCAAAATTTCCGGCCTTCAACTCAGCCATGGTGTGGCAGTCGTCCCTGATCTCAATCGCGGTTTCATCACCGACGGCGAGCAGGGGAAAATCGTGATCTTCGATCTAAAGACCCTGAAGGTGATCGGCGACGTCAACGCTGCCAAGGACGCTGATTCTATCCTTTATGATCCGTCGTCGACACACGTTTTTTCCTTCAACGGACCGGTGTCCGCGTTGACCACGAGGACTTCGGTCCCGTGCGACAGATACACCCGGCGGGCTGCCGGATCGACCTTAATGTAGTCAAAGTACTCTCGGCCGCCGGGCGCGGCACCGAACTCATACTTGTGAATCAAGTGATAGTCGAACGCTGAGCTTCCCCAGAGACTGAGTACGCCGACGAGCTGGCGACCATCAATTCCTGGTTGGCGAGTAGTCCCAAGTCGCGCGACATTTGGTTCTCCTTTGATATCGGGCGATGTTGCACAATCTCTTGCAAATTCGGGTTACGGTTCGACCTTGTACAGCGTGACCATGCCCGTCACCATGTGTTCGTCGACGTGGCAGTGGTACATCCAGATACCGGGGTTGTCGGGAATCATGTCGGCGGTGATCATCTCCGCCTGCGCGAGGGTGACCACATCCGTGCGGTGTCCTTTGGCCAGAACGACGTTCCCGTGCCAGTGGGGCGTGTGGCCCTGAATGATGCCGCCGATTGACATCATGTACCAGCGCACGTGCTCTCCTTTTTTCATTGTCATCATGGGACCGTTGCCGTACATGTAACCATTGATGGTGGAGCGGAAGTTCTGAGAGGTAAAGCCGGTTCCGAAGAACGAGAACACTCCATCGCTGTCCATGGGCTTGCCTTCATACTTGTTCACGCCCTTGGGATCCTTGGTGAAAGTCTGGATGTTGTGGTCGAGGTACCAGCTCGCGTTCTCGTCGAAGATCAGGAAAAGACAGATGAATTCACGGTCCACATCTTTGGGGCGGCCGTTGGGGCCGGCCATGCCGCGCGCGGAAATGATGATAGGCCCGATCAGGCCGCTGGCTACGTCGCGCTGCTCGTTCACGTGAGAGTGATAGAGCCACACGACTGAGCTGCCGTCGGCGGGCCCGGGACCGGCGCGTTCGGTGACTTCCCAGTTATAGGTGTGAGTCTCGCCGGGCGGAACAATGCTGTTGGCCTTGTCGGAGGCGGAAGAACCGTCCTGATAGACCGTGCCTTCCGAGGCCTTCTCGTAAAACACTCCATGCGGATGGATGCTGTAAGGCCGCGTGGCATGGTTGCGAAAAACGACACGGATGGTATCTCCGACCTCCGCGCGCAGCACAGGCCCGAGAATTCCGAGATGTTCCCACTCCGGAGCGCGAGGCTTGAGTTGGGTGAAGGAGGCATCGGTGTACTCGCGATAAATCGCCTTCCGATACACCTTGCCGATGCTGTGGGGCCCGCTCTGCATGAAGGTGGCGGCATAGCCGTCGAAATTCATGCCCATCATCTTGTTAACGCCGTCGGGACCGTAGTCCCAGTCCACTTCGTCAGCAGCGATGTAATAGGTGCGGGTCTTTCCAGGTGATTGCCCGAAGGCAATGAGTGACAAAAGGACGAACACGGCCGCCAGTTTCAAACAATGAGTCATTTTTTCCTCTTTACCCCTGCGAGACATCACCGCGTCAAAGTCTTACGCCCGCTTGCTCCGCTGCGAATTTACCCACGATTGGCAGCCTGAAGAGTTTTTGCTGATAAGCCTGAACCATCAGGAAAATCCAGATTCCAAAGCCGCAAACAGCGAAAACCAACATCAGCGGCAAAGCAATCAAGCCAAAGATTCCGGCCGTCAAAGGAGTTAGCACAGCCGACAGAATCATCCAGACAATCCAAAAGGCGATCCAGGCGACATTGAAGAAAATCGACTGGAAAGCGTGAAAGCGAACGAAGGAGTTCGACTTGTACGGATCCAGGACAAGAAAAATGATCCCGGTCAGAAATCTGGCGAGGTAGGTGAGCGCTCCCACGAGATTCGTATCCATCGTCTTCGGTCCCGCCTCACCGGGCGGAGGCACGACCGCGACCCCAGTCGGACTCTCGATCGCAGAAATAGAGACATCTGGCCTGAGTTCTGTCGGCGACCCACACGACTGACAGAAGCGAGTGTCAGCGGCTAACGCGGTACCACAAGATTGGCAAGCGCTCATCTCTCCCCTCCTCAGGATTGAATTTGCTGCGCAACGACCGGAACTTTGCTTGCGACTGGCGGAATTCGCAAACCAACTGAGGGCAAATTGTGCATTAACTGCTAATTCTTTCTGTTCTAATGATTTAGGAGAGTCCGATTAACTCGTTTTAGCCCGTTTTCGTGCTAAACTCGACGCTCAAAACCTCGCCTGGCGTATGAAGGCATCTGCTACAGACAGTTTTCCCGCCCCGGAAGTAAGCTACAGTTTCGGTCTTTACGTGCTTGACCCGGGCGATGGCACACTGACGCGCGATTCGGTACGCGTGCGCGTGCAAGAACAGCCTTTCCAACTATTGCTGTTATTGGTGGAACACGCCGGACAGATTGTTTCGAGGGAAGAGATTCGGAACCGACTCTGGCCGCAAAATACCTTTGTCGAATTCGACAAGAGCTTAGGAGTGGCGGTACTGAAGGTTCGTGAAGCGCTTGGGGATGATGCCGGTAACCCCAGGTTTATTGAAACCATTCCTCGACGTGGCTACCGGTTCATCGCACCAGTTAAGGTCGAGACGGCAAACGTTGGTGATTCCACCGGTCCAACTCCTGCGGCGCCAACTGGCTCTGTATTCCACCTTAGTCTGTACGCGAAAAAGCACGGGTTCATCATCGCCACTCTCGTATTGCTGTTGGTTGGCATGACGTTTTATGTTCTCCACGCGAGGCATGGGGCTCCGCGCTCGACAGCCCAGGCGGGGACCTCAATCCCTCGAATACACGTGCGTCGTTCCGTCGCAGTGCTCGGCTTCCGCAATTTGCCTGGCCGACCAGAGGACAGTTGGCTCTCCGCCGCTGTCTGCGAAATGTTGAATACAGAACTGGCCGCAGGCGGAGAGCTCCGAATGGTTTCCGGAGAGGATGTGGCACACGCCAAGAGCGAATTGCCACTCAGCGACGAAGATTCGCTTGGCAAATCTACCTTGCAGCGTCTGCGAACCAATCCGGGCGCGGATGTCGTCGTGGTCGGTTCATACACGATGGTTCCGGCTGACCCCCAGCGTAGGATTCGCCTTGATGTTCGTCTTCAAGACACCGCTGGTGGAGAAACGATCGCGGAGGATTCCGTCTCGGGTGACGAGAACGACCTCTTTAACTTGGTCTCGGATTTGGGTGGCAAACTGCGGCGAAGTCTCGGTGTGGCTATACCCTCGGAGGGAATTGAAAATGTCACACGAGCAGCTCTTCCGTCGAATGAAAAGGCGGCCCGCCTCTACGCCGAGGGAAAAGCAAGATTGTGGTCATTCGACTACTTCGCGGCTCGCGATTTACTGAACGGAGCAATTGCTGCTGACGCAGATTTCCCGCTCGCGCACGCCGCTCTATCTGAGGTGTGGTGGCACACGGGCTATGACGCCAAAGCTCGTCTAGAAGCTCGACGTGCGCTGGAACTCTCGAATCATCTTTCACAAGAACAACAGCTTCTGGTGGAAGGACAATACCAGAGGACCGTTGAGGAATGGCCGAAAGCCGTTGAGACGTATCGCTCTCTATTCCGGCTTTTCCCAGACAATCTGGACTATGGCCTCCTATTCGCCTCAGCGCAAATGCATCTCAGCGCCGCGGACTCACTCCAGACGTTAGCAGTCCTGCGCCAGCTCCCACCGCCTCTTGGCGACGACGCGCGAATTGACATGACAGAGGCTTCCGCATGGATCAATAGAGACTTCACCAAAGCTAATGCCGCAGCGAAGCTAGCGATCGAAAAAGCCACGGCACAAGGATCACCGGTCATTGTCAGTCGAACCTACGGTATCCTCTGTGAGCAAGAGCCCTCCATAGACGCATCCACTGAAGCCATCAATATCTGCCGCAATGCCCTTGAGGCCTCAATTGCCGCGAGAGACCCGAACGGCGAGGCCATGATGCGCACCGATCTCGCTGCGCTCTACTATCAGCGGGGTGACATCACACAATCTGCAGAAATGCTCCAGCAGGCAGTGAAAAAATTTAAGCAGGTTGGCAACCGGGATGGAGTCGCCACCGCGCTCAGCAATTTTGCTGACGCTCGTCTTTCTCAAGGCGATCTGATGGAAGCGAAGAAACTGTTGCAGGAGTCCATTCCAGAGTATCAAGCCGTAGATGACAAAGAGGGCGTGGTCCTTAATCTTGACAGCTTGGGAGACATCTGGAGACAGAATGGCGAACTCGACAAGGCGGAGGCAGCGTACCAGCAGGCGGAGGTGATTGCGCGGAAAATTGAGGATAAGAACGCAATTGCATATCGTGCTAAGCGGAATGGGGGATCTAGCTCTGGATCGGGGTGATCTTACCTTGGCCAGCAAGCGATACGAAGAAGCTCTTGCGCTTAGGAATCGAGCCGGGGAGAAGCAGAATGCAGCTGAGAGCCGTGTCTCATTAGCCAAACTCGCCATTGAGGAAGGTCACGCTTCGGACGCCGAAGCACCGGTGCGTGCATCCATAGAACAGTTTCAAAAGGAGCAACAGGCGGACGATGAACTCACTGCCAGAATTGTACTGATCGACGCGTTACTCACTCAGGGCAAACAAGGCGAAGCTCAAAAAGAAATGGAAGCAGCTCAACCGCTTGGAAAGAAGAGCCAGAACCGCTTTCTTCGTTTACAGTTCGAGTTGGCCTCGGGCCGAGTCTTCCTGGCGTCCGATCATCCGGACGCGTCACGCCCACTATTTCAGCGAGTAGCGGATGACGCACACCGGTATGGATTCGTCGGTATCGAGTTTGCGGACGACCTTGCGCTAGCAGAATTTGCGAACAAAACAAAGCACGGTTCGCAGGCCCAAATGGAGTTACGTGCTTTGCAGAAGTCAGCCAGTTCCAAAGGCTTCGGATTGATTGCGCGCAAGGCATCCGAAGAAAGCTCAGTTCTGCGTAAGCCTATTGGCGCGATGTAATTTCAGTCATCCAGGCCAAAGGCCACTTTGGATCCGCGCGTCGGTGATCTGCTCCCCATTTTCCGCACAAAGCTGAGTATGATTTCAGCGAAGGAAAGGGGAAGCGGGTATGTCGAGGAGCAATCACACCGAGGCGCAGATGATTGGAGCGCTGAAGCAACTGGAGGCGTGGCGCAAAGCGGAGGACGTAGCGCGGGAAGTAGGGGTGTCGAAGCACACGATCTACGCCTGGAAAGCGAAGTATGGCGGAATGGATGTGAGCGAGGCGCAGGAGGCTGTATCTGAAGCGCCCTACACAGCGTCTCAACTCCCAGTTCTTCGCTCGGGGGCGCTCCAGATACAGCACTAGGACTTCCGGGTAGGGCACCATGTCAGTGAGTGCATAGATATATCCAACCTTATGAGAGTGACGCATCTGAAATAGTTCGAATATTCCAGCGAAGTTTGGATGGGATCGGGCGTTCAGGGGTGATACCAGTGATACCTAAAATGCCGAAAAACAAGCACCCAGCAGCAACGCATGCAACGATGACTAAAAGAAGCAACGATGATTAACCATATCTTATTCAATATGTTACAAGCGATCCCCTTGATAGGACAATAGATGGAGGTTTCTGGGTTATCGAATCCCACTCTCTCCTACTCCTATTTATATCGTGAAAGCGCCGCATCGACAGGCTAGCCGTGTTCACGACTTTGGTTTCTCTTCGGCGATCCTCTACAGATAGATCAGCGGACCTCCAGCTAGCCAACGTCCGTTTTCGGGTCATCCCAAGACAGCGTGTATCGATTCCCCAACTCAAGTGTCGCCTCGTACTTCTGGGGATCGTTCTGTTTCAGCCAGAGCAACTTGTAGAGCGTGTCGACCGCTTGCTTCATCATGTTCTTCATTTCGGCTTGCGTTATATGCGAATATTCGGATTTTCCAGCGCAAGTAGGGCACTCTATCCCAGCGTGGACATCTTCGATGGGGCCATTGCGGAACGCCAATGCGACAAG